>CBDCWO010000006.1:1315000-3097500 GCA_965223405.1 Saprospiraceae bacterium | reverse complement strand
AGCTCTTAAGCACTAGGTATAACCAGCGTGACGTTCACCCTTACGAATTATTTTTCGGCTTTCTTTGCCTTTCATGATTCCTTTTTTGTCATCGATCCACACAATGGCGCCAGTCGGGCATCTTTGGATTGGGACTTGAGTTTTGTGGTTACCGGTGTAATTAACAACGGGAAGGTTGTTTTCCATGGTAATCAGATCACCAGGTGCATCCATGGCACACCTTCCGCAGGCTGTGCAGGCAACCTGGCATTCGTCGAGGATGTCATCACCTGCTTCCAAATTTTTACAGGCCACCCAGAGTTGGTGGCTGATCGGTTGCAGGGAAAAAAGATCTTTTGGACACACTTCCACGCAATCACCACAGGCCGTACACTTTTCAACATCCACCACAGGTATGGAGTATCGATTCATAATTATGGCATCAAAGTCACAGACCACTTCGCAATCACCATATCCCAGGCAACCCCAAAAACATCCTTTGCCTCCACCGGAAACCAGTGACGCCGCCTGACAAGATTCCAATCCTTGATATTCCGCACGGTTTATTGCTACATTAGTTCCCCCGGCACATGCCAGACGAGCTACCTGTTTTTCTTCTGCACCTAAATCAACACCTAGAAATTGAGCAATTGCCAACCGTCCTTCTTCAGAACTTACAGTACACTTTCCCGGTAGCGTCTTCCCGGAGACCAAAGCTTCAGCAAATGGTCTGCATCCGGGATAGGAACATGCTCCGCAGTTGGCATGAGGCAACATATCCTCAACGATGTCAATGCGGGGATCCTCATAGACATACAGCTTTTTATTAGCCAGTATCAACATGATGGCTAGGATTAAAGTCAATCCTCCCAGTGCGGCCAGTGCAACAATGATGGTCATATTTTTATCCTTAGAGTCATAGTATTAAACATCATTCCCATTTCTTATCCCTATGACTGAATTCTAATAAAGAATTTCTGCCCATTTTTTTCCAGCGATCAATTCTGCTTTGCGGGTCTCCCATTTTTCTTTGGAACCTAAGATCTTTACAAATGCCTTATTTAACATTTCACTCATTTTCTCATACCCAGCTACATAAATATAGGTATTTGTGCGAGACAACATGTCTAGTATCTCGGCAGCCCGTTCTTCGATCGCAGTGTCCAGTGCAATTGGATCAGACCACTGAGGTCTGGGACTTAATGCATGAAATGCTGCAAAAGTCTCTTCATCATAGTAATTTGTTAAATCCCCATCTTTATCATTCAGGTAAAGTAACTCCAAACCACTCCTAGCACCATAGAACAAGCGGATTTTGCCTTTCCAGTCCTTTACGTTTTTGTAAATGTGCTTGACAAATGCCCGAAAGGGAGCAATACCGGTACCCATTCCGATTAAGATCAGATTGGCCGTCTTATCATCCGGGACTGAAAAGGGCAACTCAAATGGTCCGGTAATGGTAATTTCATCACCGATCCGACGATCGCAAAGATAATTGGAAGCTACACCATGGTAAAGCTCTCCGTTGAATTCATCGACGTAAGAACAACGCTTGACCAACATGGTAATCTGTGGCTTTCCCTTCTTTTTAGTCGGCAAGTCAGCCACGGAATATAAACGATGATGGAACTTATTACCAAATTCTCCCGAGGCTTCAACCAAAACTCCAAAACTCTGATCTACTTTACACTCGAATTCCGGTTGAACCTCTAATAAAAGTTCACGAACTTCTTCTGTGTTCGATGGAGTTAATCGCTCTGAATTTTTTACAATGGCCTTATATTTATTGTCGATTGCGAAGTCTGCTAAATGTGCCATAATTTTTTATTCTTTGGTTTTATAATGTTTATTCTAAAGTCAATTTTCTGTTATTCTCTTTGCATACGGTAACACATCCACAGTTGGAACATTTGGATCTTCCAGCCAAAACATCTTCATCAGAAATATGATCTGCAAAAACATTTTTCCAAGCGGACTGTACGATAACCCAAATCACAGCTAGTGCCACGATGCCTCCAATTCCTATTAGTAACGATTCAAACATTTTCTAATGTATTTAACTACCTAATCCCGCAAATCCCATAAAGGATAATGATAATATTCCGGCAATCAACAAAGTAAGTGCGGTACCTTTGACCACATTAGGTACATCAGCTAAATCCAATTGCTCCCTCAGACCGGCTATCAATACCAATGCCAGAGTAAATCCCGCTCCTGCTCCTAAGGCATATACGAAACTCTCTACCAATCCATAACCCTTATTCGTTTGAAATAGGGCTAATCCCAAAATGGCACAATTAGTAGTAATCAATGGAAGAAATATACCCAGAGCCCTAAACAAGGCCGGACTCATTTTCTTAATAAACATTTCAACCAATTGAACCGTGGAAGCAATGACTACAATATAACTAATCAATTGTAGAAAAGGGGCATTGATTGCTACCAATAAAGCATGAATCCCGTAAGCGCACATTGAGCTGATAATCATTACAAAAGTAACCGCTCCTCCCATTTTTGAAGCGGTCTCCATCTTGCCAGAAACACCGAGGAAAGGGCAAATACCTAAAAAATACGCCAAGACAAAATTATTTATCAAGCTGGCATTGATGAATATGTACCAAAGTGATTCTGTATTCATGCTTTTAATTTCCTTTCTTTCGTTGCATTAAAAATTAATAACCAAATTGCTAATGTAAAAAAACCCCCTGCCGGTAAAATCATCACAATCCATTCCTGAAAAGAATCCGGAAACAGGTGAATATCGAATAGGGTACCATTACCAAATATTTCCCGGACTACACCCAGACAGAACAACGCAAAAGTAAAACCAACGCCCATACCTAAGGCATCCAGAATGGACCTGCCGATTGTATTCTTAGATGCAAATGCTTCCGCCCGGCTGAGAATAAGACAATTGACTACAATTAAAGAGATAAAGGCGCCGAGACTCTTATGTAGTTCCACACTAATCGCTTGAATGACATAATCTGTAATAGTCACAAAGGTAGCGATGATCAAAATATAAGATGCAATCCGTACTTGCTTGGGAATAAAATTTCGCAAAGAGGAAACCAAAATATTTGACATTAGCAACACAAAACTGGTTGCCAGACCCATAGCCAATGCATTTTCGGCTGTATTCGAAACAGCTAATACCGGACACATCCCTAGAACCTGTACAAATACAGGATTATCCCGCCACAGTCCCTTGATGAAATCATCTGTCGATTGAATTCCTTTATTATTTTCACTTTGATCAGACATTACGGTATTTTTTCATCCTTTTTATTTTCGTTCAAAAACCTCCTGACTTTGATGGAGAAGCGGTATCAAATGTTGGCTACTGGCACCGATAATGTCTCCAATTGCCCGGGAAGAAATAGTTGCTCCGGTAATACCATCGATTTCCCAGGGATTGGACTTGGTTCCACTTTTAACAGTGACAACTGTATTCTTTAATTCCGTCTTACTTTCCGCCAGTTCTACATCTAAAGCTTTGAAATTTGCCAAAAAATTGGGATCCTTTTCAATTTTATCACCCAGCCCCGGAGTCTCTTTACTCTCCAGCACATGAAATCCGATAATCTTTTGTGCCTGAGGATCATATCCATATAAAATGCGCAAGATGTCGGCATAACCCTGCCCACTGGACTCTATAGCAATCCCAATCAGTTTTCCGGCATCGTCAAATCCAGCATAAACTACTTGCCCCTGAGTTTCTTCATTCTCCAATACGGTGAACGTATTGTCTGGATTCAACATAAATGATTTAGTTTGGGTAATACCCGGGATCACTTTAAAAATCGCTTTTTCCAAGGCCTCGGTTCTCAGTCTTTCAATACGGGGTAGGGTGCCTTCATAAATCAATACGATCAACAGAGCACAAATGATTCCTATGCCTACCATAGCCTGCAACATTTTGAAGCTACTGGCTGGAGTGGTGGTATATGTCATTTCAGCTTCCTTCATGCGCGTTTTAATCTTTTGGCCGTTCCATAAACTCGAGGTCGAATCAGATTATCAATATGCGGGGAGATGGCGTTAGCTAACAATATGGCGTACATGACTCCTTCCGGAAGACCACCCCAAATGCGTATAACAATAACCAAAATGCCGATTATGGCTCCATAGACAATCGTACCTGCCGGAGTTATCGGTGAGGCAACCATATCGGTAGCCATAAATACTGCACCTAGCATCAGACCACCGGAAAACAACATAAAAATTGGAGAAGGAAACACCTGTTTATCGACCAAATATAAAATTCCACTCAGCAAAAAGGCACTTCCCAATACCGCCAATGGGATTCGCCAATCCATCATTTTCCGAAAGATCAAATACATACCTCCCAAAATAATGAGCACGGCACATGTTTCACCGGTAGAACCACTGATTACTCCCAATGCCAATTCTTTGGTACCAGTAGTAATCTGATCAAATTTAAATGCCGCTAAAGGAGTAGCTCCGGTTACACCATCGACTACTGGCTCCATAAATGGAAAGGTAAAAGTGGATGACGAAACGGTAGTAAACCGATTGGCTAGTGAGGCAGGATACCAGGTGGTTATTGCAACTGGAAATGCCGCCTGTAATACCGCTCTTCCCACCAATGCCGGGTTGAATACATTGTAACCCAATCCGCCGAAAATAAATTTTCCCAGGGCGATGGCAATGACCCCTCCGCAAAATGTCATCCACAATGGAAAGTTAGGTGGGAGTGTTAATCCTAATAACAATCCACTAATTGCAGCTGACCAATCCGAAATGGGGCTTTCTTTTTTGGAAAACTTATGTAAAAAATGCTCAGTTAAGACACAGGAAGCTGTCGATGTAACTAAAACCAACAAAGCACTTAGACCGAATGTATATACAGCAAATATTGAAACCGGGAGTAATGCCCAAACGACATTACGCATAATAACTTCAGTACTGATACCTTTAGTTATATGCGGCGAGGTACTTATATTTAATGTCTTATTTAGCATGCTCCACCGTCTTTTTTGTGTTTTTCCTTTTTCGTACAATCGATTTGGATAATCTAAAATATTGAACCAATGGAATATGTGATGGACAGACATACGAGCATGATCCGCATTCAAAACAGTCCATCAAATTGTAATCCTCGGCCATTTTATCGTAAGATTCAAACTTGGCCAGTATTCCCAACTTTGAGGGATTCAAAAAAATGGGACATGCATCCACACATGCACCACATTTGATACAGGGATATATTCTAGGTGGTTTTTTAATCTCCTTGTCAGTAAATACCACAATTCCGGATGTACCTTTTACGATCGATATATCTAGGTTCGACACGGCAACACCCATCATGGGTCCTCCCATATAAACCTCTTTAATCTGTTCGTCAACACCGACTTGTTCTAATACATACCGGAGAGGTGTACCGATTGGAATCAGATAATTTCCCTTCTTCCTGACACCGGGACCAGTTATGGTAATTACCCGTTCTTGAATCCCGCGACCATGTGGTAAAAGACGGCCTATTTCCGCAGTCGTGGCTACGTTTACCGCCACCACATTAACATCAATTGGCAATCCTCCGGATGGCACTTCCAGACCAAGTATTGAGGTTATTAACATTTTTTCCGAACCCTGTGGATATTTAACCGGAACTACTTTTATCGTAACCGGAACATCTGGTGGAATTATTTTGGAAAGATGATCTGCCGCATCCTGTTTATTGGCTTCGATACCAATGATTGCTCTTTTAGCACCGGTTACTCTAAGCAAGTACTTTATCCCCATAAATATATCAGGACCTTGTTCGAGCATAACCCTATGATCAGTCGTCAAATAGGGTTCACATTCAATGCCATTGATCATTAACACTTCGCAATGTTTGCCCTCCGGGACTTTCAATTTGACATGGGTAGGAAATGCCGCCCCTCCCAACCCAACTATACCGGCATTTTGAATACCCTGCAAGATCTCCTCAACAGTCGCTGTTTTTACGTCAATTGGAGTTCCTTCAATAACCTCTTGAGTGGATGAAGGAAAAGGTTCTAAATATATCCCGGGTACCATTTTGCCCATAATAGAAGGGACATTTGCTATTTTTCTAATGGTTCCAGAAGCTGGTGCATGGATTGGTACAGAAACATATCCAGTGGCCTTGGCCAACATTTGACCCCTGACAACTTCCTGACCTTCCCGCACCACGATTTCCGAGGGAGATCCTATATGCTGCACCATAGGCAGGATAATTACCGGAGCGAAAGGAAACTGGCGAATCGTCGATCCGTTGGTTTCGCTTTTGTTTTCCGGTGGATGGACGCCATGCCTAAAGGTGTTTTTTTGTATATTAAAGATTCCCATTAACCAGCTGTATATCTTCAAATATTATTCATTACCACCAGATATTTCTAGTTGAACTTTTCACCTCTTTTAATCCATTTGTCGATATCCTTGGCAGATCGATCAGCCGGCAGTCCAGGGTGAATAACTCGCGCTGTACATTTTTCAGCTGCCTTTACCAAATCTTGATATGGGCCTCCATCCGGATTAAGGATATAAGCCTTTTTGTCGTTGTTATAGGCAAATATTTTAGGATTGAGTTTGACACATTCATCACATGATGTACATTCTTCTGTTTCCAACCATGGAGCCATATATTCTCCATCCTTGGCATCGCTTTTCGGTGCTGCCGTCGTCTCTGTTTCCGTGGAAACCAGTTCACCAATACCGCTACCGTCCCCTCCTGCCAGTTTCATTAATCCCTGAGTAATTTTACCCACCACTTCCGCTCTTATTTTATTCTCAATATCAACTTCTTCCGGTTTTTCAATCTCAATTCCAGCTATATCGCGCAGCATAATCCAAAAATCTCGTCTTTCCTCGCAAGATTCAACGATGGGTTGGGCCACCAATACCCGGCTTAAACGTTGTTTTCTATCTACCGCCCAGATGTATGGGAATAATCCTTCTCTTTCATCGGCATCCATTTCGAGAAATTCTACCAAGGGAATCATATTTTCATTCCATGCATCACGTGGTACTTTTCGGAAGTGTTTTCTAAACCTACCTTCCGTAACGGCAAAATCCGCAAAAGTCATGGCTACATCCATCGATTTTTCAAGCCCATTTTCCAGATATTTCAACTGGTAAGTTGGCCATATCTGATCCATGGCGGGATTCCCCGACAAATCAAAAGCGTCTTTAGCTTTAACACCATGATCGGGATTGTACTTAAATATAGGATAGGCTCTCGATTCGACTGCCAATTTTGCTTGATGCATTCCTAAATCATCACCTACTCCATGTTCCGGTTGACAAGTGGTGTAAAGATTGAATAAAGCCGGCCGCTTAATCATTAAACCATCAATAAATCCTTCGATCATTTGACTGGTATTGGCTAAAGTAGCTTGTAGTACATATGTATTTCGATGTGCCATCGCAATTAATCCAATCTCCTTCCGTGGTTCAGTTTTCCCTTTTTGTACCTGACCATATTGAGCCATATCAGATATTTGACCGATAAACCCTGAAGTACATGCCTGACCTCCGGTATTGGAATATACCTGTGTATCGACGACAATTACTTTAATCGGCTTGCCTGATGCCATCATTCTGGATAGGTTTTGGAATCCAATATCATACATCGCTCCATCTCCACCCAGGGCGACTACTGGTGGGCACAATAACCATTCTTCATCAGTAAATTGGGTCCAATTAAAATAGGTAAAGAATTTATCGTGAACACTCGCGTCATAAGAACCACTAAGTTCCAATTCTGCTTTCCTGATCGTTACAAATCCCTCTGACATTTTGGCCATATGGCCTTCGAATACACCCATTGCCATTGAGGCAGAGTCTTGGAATAAATGATTAGCCCAAGGAAACGGATACGGATTGTAAGGATAAGTACTACCCCAGACAGATGTACATCCGGTAGAATTTAGCATCCCCATATTACATCTTCCTTTTCCGGTAGTCCCGTTAGTGTATTTCCATTTGAGTTTTTTAAGTTTTGCCAACAACTGAGTTACGTCTCGAAGCCAATCCTGATCAATAGGTTCACCACCTTGGGCTGATTCCAAGCGGCTTGTGATACCAGCCATGGTCAAATCACTATCGTGCATCTCTTCAACGATTTTGGACATCGCATCAGCATCACTCACATCAATGGTATTCATCAGTTTCAATTGAATATGCTTCTCCAGTTTTTGTGTAAGCTCGTCCAAATAAGCAACTTGCTTCTCAACCCGAGGTTGCATTAGTGATTCAACAGTAGCTATAAACAAATGAACAACCGATTTTTCAGAACATCCCAAGCAGGCTCCATCACCACTGGCAAAGTTCAAATACGCATCCTTATTTAATAGAATGGTTTCCAATGGTCCAATCTTTTCTTCGAGATCATCAATCCGGTTGAATTTCTTGGGTGTATTGGGTAAGTCCAGCCACAGGTCCCATTCCTTTCTTAGTCTGGCTATAGAATCATCAGTTTGAACAATAGGTCTCAAGGCGTCGTCATCACAAACTTCTACGCATTCCATACATCCTTTGCATGTGGTTGGATTAATGGTTATGCTAAACAGTCCACCGCTATTCGGTTTGTCTTTTTCAAAAAGATCATAATAGGGTCGGGTCAATGCGAACTTAAAATCTCCTAATTCTTCTTTAAACCAATCAAACTCTTTTTTCAGTTCAGAACCACCGGAGTTTTCCTTAACCGCATCATCGACTGCTTTATGAATAAAATCGTTGACCGTGGTCCCATTTGAGGATTCCTTTAAATATTGGCGAATTTTACCCTCCATTTTACGTACGGCTTTTGGTAAAAATTCAACCTTACCATGACTCTTTCTTACTTTTGTAACTACCGTATCCAAAACTTCGGATAACTCACTGACTAAACCCGGGATAGCCGTATCCGGACAAACCGTATAACAGTCTCCACAAGCAGTACAATTATTTGGTATCCATTCGGGATGTTCAAATCGAATTCCAGTCATATCTCGATATAGAGAAGTGACTGCGGGCATTACACTCAGTCCAATAAAGGGATCGGTTAGGTTGTCCTCTCCCAGTCCGCGCAGATAGAAATTTCCGGTTTGTTCCCAAAATCGGTGAATATCGCTCAACTTAGATTCACTTTTGGGGATGCTTTTTACCAATGAAGGTATGGGGATACCAGCTATTCCATTTTTCTGATCGGAATGACCTGCACCGAGCACTTTATCCGTAATTTCATGTACTTCATCAAATCCTCGTTTTACCACGCGCATATTGTCGTCGACTACTCTTTGTCCCTTACTGCCAAATTTATGTTGTAATTGATCCTCAATTGCTTTTAATAGTGTTTCTTCAGAAAGATTTGACTTTTCCATCAGAGGAGAAGCCGCAAAGAAAGCACCTTGGAAGGCTATTCCTTGCATCCTCAGTTGCAATTCCGGATTGGTAGCTTCTTCGCGGGCAATTTTGAAACCATCAATATAATAAACATGGATGTCATTGTTGATTATCACTTTTTGATAAGGTTCTGGAATATCTGCCCAGACTTCAGCCGAACTACCTTTATCACTTTGAATAATAAAACTTCCACCCTTTTTCAAACCTGCCAAGGCGTTGGTATGTTTAAATACATTGGGATCCGGTGAAAGGACCACATCCACAAAAAAGTATTCACAGTTAATACGAATCGGCTCAGGTGCAGCAGCAAGATAGTAGGTAGTTGGCTGTCCTTTTTTCTCTGATCCGTATTTTGGATTGGCCTTAATGTCATAACCCAACAGATCATAAAGTGTCATTGCCAGGTTTTTACCTGTGGTTATTGCTCCCCAGCCACCAACCGAATGGAATCGAACTGTAATTGCATTTTCGGGCATCAGGTTGGGATTTTCAGATCCTTTTATGGCCAGCTCTTTTACATGGGGATACGCATCTTGGATGGTTTCCTGATAGTTTTGTTGTTTTGGAGTAAGCGCTTCATCCCGGATAAAATCGATAGACAAGTAGAACAATTTCTTATGAGCTCCGTCCGGTAACATGTTTTCAATTGCTCCAATGATACCCTCTGGTTGCAAATCTCTACTTCCCATCCCAAAAGAACCCGAATAAAGAGGGGGTAAATCCGACGGTCTGTAGCTGGCTAGTTCTGGATAGGGTGTAATCTTTTTATGAGCACCATTTTCAACACATTTAGTTATAGTGGCCCTTATTTCACGCATGAGTGGCGGATCTACGGCTAACGGTTGATCCAATCTTTCGAGAACAACAACCCCTTTTTTACCTTTCAAAATATGCCCGATCAGGTCTGATGGAAATGGTCTGAACATGACCAGATCTACGACGCCAACCTTAATTCCTCTGGTTTTACGTAAATAATCTACTACAGCTTCTGCGCTCGAAACCACGCTCCCCTGTCCTACAATCAAATAATCAGACTCGTCAGCAAGATAGGACATAACCCGGTCATATTTTCGTCCGGTAAGTTGATAAAACTCTTCAAAAACTTGCTCAGAGATTTCCTTAATATGATCAAAAAAATAGGGCCTTTGCGCGGCAACACTCTGCATATACGAATCCTGATTTTGGACAATTCCTGCCATAAGTGGATTGTCTACATCCCATAATTCGGGTATACGTCGACGTGTATCTCCATAGATAATTCTTTGAGCAGGCGTTGGAGTTTTGATAATATCATCAGGTCTACCTAAAAACTCCTTGATCAAAGCACGCTCCGGAATAAGCAATGATTCAATCAGGTGAGTGGTTAAAAATCCATCCTGTGCGACAACTCCTGGAGTCAATACCAACTCCGCTATTTTGTGGGCAAGGATGTTCAAATCAGCAACGTGCTGAGCTTTTTTTGCAAATAATTGAAAAAATCCTGTATCATCTATTGCGTGATAATCATCATGTCCAGCATGGACGTTTAAGGTGGACTTAGTCATTGCTCTGGCTCCAATATTCAAGACATAGGTAAGTCTTTTGCCGACTGCTGCATACAGGGATTCATGCATATAGGCAATGCCTTGTCCGGATGAAAAATTGGCTGCTCGTAAACCGGTCATTGAAAGACCTGCAGTTACTGCAGCTGCAGCATGTTCTCCTTCCGGTTCAATGAAAATCAATGGCCGGTCAGAAATATTTAAATGACCTTTGGCTGCTTCTTCCGCCCAATATTCACCCATTTGGGTAGAAGGGGTAATCGGATAGGCCCCTGCAGCATCCGACGATTCCCGCTCACACATGATGGCAGCTGTATTTCCATCCATGGCAGCTCTTATCCCGGGATATTTGAATTTTTTCTTCTTTTTGTCCATCACCATTTCTTTTGTCTTAGGATATGATTTCACATCGAATGTTTTATGGAATTTATAGATAATTCCCGATTATAAATTGTAAATGTTCGCATATTATGATAGAGAATCTAGTTCTGTGCATCTTTTGCAGATCACTCATCAAGTAAATCTTTAGCTTGTTTAGCGGCGATCAGGCATTCATCTACCTGGGATACTGAAAGGCAATAATCACTATCATGAGCTTCAAATCGACAGTGAATATTCGAAATATCTAAATTGTTAAACTTAGAATTTATAGATTGGCATTGTTTTAATAAATCATCCAATACAGCCGGCTCTTCCACATTCCTACCATTTTGTAATAAGTAGGCCTTTAAATAATTGGCTAATGATTGTCTACTACTATGACACACTACATGCGTAACCACATCTTCATGGGAACGCTGCATTTCTCGCTCTGCTGACGAGAGCAGTTGGTCTGCTGCTTCGATTATTTGTTGTATGTTATCTTCTTGCATGAATACTTTTTTAAAATAAAACGAAATCAATCGATATGCAATTTACCAATTGAAATGCAAGTTCTTGTCTTTCTGGCGGTATAATTATGAGAACCATCAGGGATCTTAATGATACAAGTCAATCCAAAGCTTGATTTGAATTACCATTGTCCATAAAAATGTAGGGTAGTTTTGGCTTCGATTTTGAAAGATCATTCCTGATTTAAAATTGGAATATTGATCATAATAAAAAAACTATTTATCCAACAGAAATAAAAAAACATGGATACGTTAAGCACTCAAACAACAATGCAAAAGACGAAGACTTCTAAAAAATGTGTTTACACCTTTGGTGACGGCCAAGCAGAAGGACATGCTGCAATGAAAGAACTTCTAGGTGGTAAAGGAGCCAACCTTGCAGAAATGAATCGGATTGGCGTGCCGGTTCCGCCGGGCTTTACAATTACTACTGAGGTATGTACTTATAACATGGAGCACGGTGAAAATGCTACCGTGGAATTAATCAATGATCAAGTGGTTGAAGGAGTGAAATATTTGGAAAAAATCATGGGTACTCAGTTTGGTTCAACAACCGACCCCTTATTATTATCTGTCCGTTCGGGAGCGAGAGCTTCTATGCCAGGTATGATGGACACCGTACTCAATTTGGGACTCAACATATCGAATGTAGATAGTATTGGTAAAAAATGGGGTAAGGAAAGATTCGCATGGGATTCCTACCGGCGTTTGATTCAGATGTTTGGTGACGTAGTAATGGGATTAAAACCTGAAGCGAAAGAGGAAGAAGATCCTTTTGAAGTCGAAATCGAAAAACTCAAAAAGGAAAAAGGAGTTAGTTTGGATACAGACCTTACCGCAGAGGATTTGAAAGAACTCGTATCTCGTTTTAAATCATTAATTTTTAGCAAAACCGGAAATGAATTTCCGGAAGATCCATGGGAGCAACTAAAAGGATCTATATTGGCCGTTTTCCAAAGTTGGAAAAACGACAGAGCCAAAGTATATCGCCGGCTAAATGAAATACCGGATGAGTGGGGAACAGCGGTTAATGTTCAGGCTATGGTGTATGGTAACATTAGCGAAAATAGTGCAACCGGTGTTGCTTTTACCCGGGATGCGGCCACTGGCGAGGATTTGTTTAACGGTGAATTTTTAATCAATGCCCAAGGAGAAGATGTAGTTGCCGGAACCAGAACTCCTCAGCAAATTACTTTAGAAGGTTCCAGAAGATGGGCAAAACTAGCAGGAGTGGCAGAATCTGAAAGAAGAGAGCATTTTCCTTCTCTTGAGGAAATAATGCCAGAAATATATGGTGAATTGCTCCGCTGGGAAACCCGATTAGAAAACCACTACCGGGATATGCAGGATTTGGAATTTACAATTCAGGAAGGTAAACTATGGATACTGCAAACTCGAAATGGAAAGCGAACCGGATCTGCTATGGTTAAAATTGCCATAGATATGCTCAAACAAGGTATGATAGATGCAAAAATGGCGTTACACAGAGTAGATCCCTTGAGGTTGGATGAATTATTACATCCCATCTTTGAAGATTCCGCTTTACTCAACACAGAGGTAATCGCCAGAGGTCTTCCTGCTTCTCCGGGAGCAGCAAGTGGTCAAATTGTGTTTTTTGCTGAGGATGCTGAAGAATGGCATGAAGCCGGTAAAAACACTATCTTGGTAAGAGTAGAAACTTCTCCGGAAGACCTGAGAGGTATGCATGTGGCCAAAGGAATCCTGACCGCACGCGGTGGAATGACTTCTCATGCGGCGGTAGTTGCGCGGGGAATGGGTACCTGTTGTATATCCGGTGCCGGAAGTATTTCTGTCAATTACGGAAAACGTCAGATGGAAATTGAAGGCAAGGTTTACCACGAAGGAGATTGGATCTCTTTGAATGGTACCACCGGCGAAGTTTATGAAGGTGAACTTCCCACCCAGAATCCCAAATTGAGCGAAGAATTTAGTTTGCTTCTTACCCTGGCAGACAAACACGCAAAATTGAATGTAAGAACCAATGCCGACACTCCAGAGGAAGCTAGAATTGCACGCAGATTTGGTGCTAAAGGGATTGGATTGTGCAGAACAGAACATATGTTTTTTGAGGGAGATCGTATTATCGCGGTCAGAGAAATGATACTGGCTGGAAATAAAAACGATCGATTAAAAGCTTTGACTAAACTGTTACCAATGCAGCGTGGTGATTTTGAAGGATTGTTTGAAACCATGCATGATCTGCCCGTAACCATTAGACTCCTGGACCCTCCTCTACATGAATTTTTACCTCATGAAAAAGAAAATCAAGAGGAAATGGCAAAAGATATGGGCGTAACATTAGAGGAGATACAAGAGAAAGTAGAGTATTTGGAAGAATCAAATCCTATGCTGGGACATCGAGGTTGCCGTCTGGGAATCACCTATCCTGAAATTACCGAAATGCAAACCAGGGCTATACTTGAAGCAGCACTTAATGTACAAAGAAAAGGTATCAGGGTTATCCCTGAAATTATGATTCCTTTTGTAGGAACAGTCAGAGAATTTGTAGAACAAGAAAAGGTGATTCGAGCCGAAGCAGAAAGAGTGTTTACAGAATATCAGCAAAAAATCGAATACCGACTAGGTACCATGATCGAAGTTCCAAGGGCCGCATTAACCACAGATTATCTGGCAGAGCATGCTGAATTCTTCTCATTCGGAACAAACGACTTGACACAGCTTACCTATGCCTACTCTCGAGATGATGCGGTCAAGTTTCTACCGACGTATATCGAAAAGAAGATGGTAGATTTCGATCCGTTTAAGAAAATTGATCAACTTGGAATTGCACGACTCATTAAATACGGCCTGAAGAAGGCAAGAAGCAAGAAGCCAAAGTTACCGATTGGAGTATGCGGTGAACATGGTGGGGAACCAACATCAATTGCATTTTGTCACAAAATTGGGATGACCTATGTAAGTTGTTCTCCTTTTAGGGTACCTATTGCCCGATTGGCAGCGGCACAAAGTGCAACCGCTAAATAAATTTGATTAGGCATAAATTTTTGAATAAAATGGAGGATAGGGGCATTTTCCTATTCTCCATTCCTTTTACGCTTACCTATAAGCTATTTGATCTTAACCGATTTAATTTTAGTAGGTAACCATACCTGCATTTCATTAGGTCCTCTATTTGCCCAACTATAAAAGGGGATAGCAGTCACTGCGTGATTGGCGCTACGAATGGTTTTTCCCTTGTCATCCGGGCTAAACAAGGTGGCATTTACCTCTATTGCGATTACATCTTCTGTTAAAATCTGAAATTTCCTGATTTGGACATCTGAATCCTCAGAGATAAGGAAATTATATGTCAAATTTTGATTATCAGCCCCTTCCACGCAATACACAATAGGACCGCGTTGCAGAGCGAGATGATCTTGGTTGTATTTGATTTCGGGATGAGATACCAATTTTTGCACTGGCATGTCAAAATTCCAGGTGATACGATCACCAAGTCTCCATTTTCTACTAATTTTTGCGTAACCATTTTCTAATTCAAAATTCACAGGGCTTCCATTGATCTCAAAAAGATATTCAGGTTGTTCAAAATTCACAAACCTGTAAATACCACCTGGTACTGGATTACCGGAAAACCATCCTGGAATCCTGATGTACACAGAAAGTTCCATTTCCTTGATTGGATCCATTACCAAACTCACTTTTCCATCCCACGGATATTCTGTCTCCATTTTAATCCTTAATTCTTTTCCCGCTATCCTCAGAGTGGCTTCATTTTCAACAAATAAATTGATCCAAATGGCCTGATCTGAAATTCCATAAACATAATTTCCCATCGAAGTGACCAATCGGGCGATGTTTGAAGGACAACAAGCCGTACCAAACCACTCTCTTCTGTGGTGTTGACCATTGGAAGCCAAGGGATTACCATAAAAGAACCGATCACCACTGATGCTCAATCCATCCAACGCTCCATTAAACAGGCTTCGCTCCAGAACATCAATATATTGACTATTTCCTGTCAATTTCCCCATACGATAGTTCCAAAAAACCATTCCTACGGAAGCACAAGTCTCGCAATAGGCGTGCTCATTGGGTAAGTCATAGTCTACACTGAAACCTTCGTTTCTTCCTGAAGAACCTATACCACCTGTGACATACATATTTCGATGTACTACATCTTCCCAAACCGTCTGCATGGCCGTCATATACTGAGCATCTTTGGTATGATTTGCCACATCCGCAGCTCCCGAATATAGATACATGGCTCGAACGGCATGACCTGTGATCTCTTTTTGAGCCTTAACTGGCACGGCATCCTGGCAGTATTCCGGATCTTTCCAAACGTCCCATATTTTTCCTTTGCCGTATCCCTTTCCTCTTTGATTCAAGAACCAGTCCGCAAGCAGAAGATAACTCTTATTTTCCGTTACCTGATATAATTTTACCAAAGCCAATTCTATCTCCTGGTGCCCTACAACCCAAGGACGATCCTGAAGACGAAAATAATTATCGATGTGATCGGCAAATCGAATGGCCACATCTAACAGTTTTCTCCTACCTGTAGCTTGATAATACGCTACCGCCGCCTCAAACAAGTGGCCTGCGCAGTAAGCCTCATGTCTTTCCATATCCTGCCAACGATTTTCCAAACCGGTCAGTGAATAGTAAGTATTGAGATATCCGTCAGGTTCTTGGGCTGCAGCTATCTTGTCAATCCACTCTTCCGCTTTCTTCTCTAGCTGTGCATCGGGGTTGGTCTGTAAAGCATAGGCCATTGCTTCGAGAGCTTTATAAACATCACTATCATCATAATATATACCCTCATGTGGCTCTCCCTGTTTGCGAGCAACTTTCTCAAAATTTCGAATCCTTGGGGTATTGATTTCAGTTTGAAAGATACAAGCATCCATGGTGGTAGTAGCCACTTTTTTAATTTTAGGCTGCCAAAATCGGTCTGTAATATTGACATTGGCAAAATTTACTCCTTCGTATTGACTATACAATTCGCTCAGATTAAGAAGGAATACCAATAACGCAATAATCGAAAGTTTATACCCATCCATTTTCGGAATATTATTAAATTTAGGAGATATGAGATTGGTGTCTAAATTAGCCATTTTATTCTAATTCCTTTGATCCAATGAAGGTTTCATTTGAAATTGAAATACCTGATTCTGAGATTGTTTTTACGACATTTAGATCCCAGGGCCCTGGTGGTCAACACGCTAATAAAGTGGAAACCGCCGTACGATTGTTATTTGATATTCAAAAGTCCTCCCTCCCAGAGGTAATTAAAACCAAATTATTAAACTTAAAGGATCATCGAATTTCTAAGGACGGAATAATCACAATCAAGGCTCAGCGATACCGCAGTCAATCCCGGAATAAAGACGATGCATTAAAAAGGTTCTCTAAATTAATTTTGAAAAGTTTGCATGAACCTAAAAAGAGAAAAAAAACCAAGCCTACAAAAAAATCTATCCTGGCCAAGCGCAGAGCAAAAAAGGCAAAATCTCAAATTAAAGAATTGAGAAAAAAGCCAGGTATTGAGGAGTATTGAGTAGTGGGTGGTGTGACAATTGAAAATGCCAGAATAGGGTTGATTGTTCAACATCTTTGTTTTCCTCGACATTATTTTTGTTTAATTTGGTGATAGAAGGTGGTAACCAATATCAGCCAATAACACAAGTCTGTTGTCTGTTTTCTATTATCTGATTTCTGCTGTCTGTTCTCAGGTTTCTATCTGCTCTAAACCTATAATTTTTGATACCACTGATGCAAATCAAAATAAATTTCATGAATGGTTAAAGAGAAAGAATTATCTTGGTCATTATGGTAAACATTACGAAAATCATGCGGCGTTGTTCCGTTCTATTAGGCCTTGGATTATTGACTCTCATTCTCTCATGTGGAGATACCAAGACTCCGGAACATAAAATACCTGCCAGAAAAGCAAAAAAGCCTAAAACTGCCTTAGATCTAATTCGAAAAGACGATTGTCTGACTTGTCACAGCATTAGTGAAAAATCGGCAGGTCCTTCCTATATGATGGTAGCCGAGAGATATGAGACCACACCCGCCACAATCGATAAATTAGCACAAAAGATATTGGATGGAGGAGGAGGAACTTGGGGAATGGGGCAAATGGTTAAGCATCAGTTTCTCAAGGTAGATGAGGCAAAAACCATTGTAAAGTGGATATTGGATTTAGATATCTCCCAAAAACAGCAAAAACCGGCATTATCTCTTGCTGAAATACAATCTAATGGAGAGAACCTTACTACCGATTCAGGAATAGTCATACAGGCCTACTCACTTACAGAATATGTACAAGACTTTCGGAATCTAGAAACCCTGGCGGATGTTCATATTTCAGGAAATATTTCTAAAATTCATTTATTGTCCAACACGGATTTTCTTCCGATGAAAGGTCCTTTTTATTTGTTATTAACCAGCGAATTAGACATAGAAAAAAGTGGAAAATATTTTTTTAGAGTAGATAATCGTGGTTTTTGCCAGCTATCTATTGATGAGCAATCGGTTATCACCAATAACGAGTGGGATAGTGAAGCATGGGTACAATTGGACCGGGCAATCCATAATTTGAAATTGGAATACTTAAGTGTTCCGGATGATAATCGGATCAGTTTGGAGTGGATTGACTTAACCAGTAATGATTATCAACTATTCGAAAAATAAAATGTAGCTCTAAGATGGTAACGGGATTCAATTCTGATAACAGGAAAAAGAATCGAACACCAGCAAATCGGCTGAACCCGGAATATTCATCAATTAAAGACTCTGCACGATACCCTAATCTACCCTTTCTTATAGATTTTTTGTCTAGAACTACTGTTGTGATGCTGGTTTCTTTGTTCTGTTTATCCTGTCATTTAAAAAGTAAATCACTTAGTACATATGAATCTATCGAATTGCTCAATCCCGTAAAATACAGTTGGAGTGGTGGTGCTGCCGGTCTTTCGGGAATGAATTACGAAGTGGAATTGAAGTTTGAAAATGCACGTCTAATGGAACTTTGGGTTGACGGTCGAAAACTTAAGTGGAACAAAGTTCATTCAGCAGAGAATTTCAAATGGAGAGCCGGGTACAGTACCATTGAGGGGATCGATGATGAACTCCCTGTGAATATTGAATTTCCAATTAATTATCATGGAGAAGCGGTTACTAGTTATCAATTGAAAAATGAACCATTCCAATATATCGGGATTGAACATTTTGTCAAAAAGCCCTCAATAATCAATCCATGAAAACGGGAAAGACCACATTTGTTTTATTGATTTTTATCTGCTTTGCTATTAACCCCTATGATGTTTCTTTTCTCCAACAGAATTTAACAATTCCATTTCCAAAGAATCTTGATCGTCCTGATTTAGCCGTATTGCAGGATTTCGAAAGAACAAAAAATCCTAAGCTAGATAGACCAACACCTGAAGTTTTACCGGAAATTGCAAAACAATATCAAAAATTCCTAAGGAGTGATCCACCCGGTTCTTTCAAAAACCCATGGATGGAAAGAGGACCTAACAATGTATCCGGAAGAACCCGAACCGTACTCATCGACAAGCGAGATCCTACCCATAATACGGTTTGGTCTGGAGGAGTTGGGGGAGGACTTTGGAAAACAACCAATTTCTTGGAAAAGACTCCACAGTGGAACTCAATTAACGATTTTTTTAAAAACATAGCGATAAGCACCATCGCACAGGATCCCTCGGATCCTGACAACATATATTTTGGGACTGGTGAAGGTTTTTTTAATGTGGATGCAATACGGGGATTGGGAATTTGGAAATCCAAGGATGGGGGTAACAGTTGGAATCAATTGACTTCTACCAATAATTCCATATTTGCGCACATTCAGAAAATATGCATCAATCAGTCGGGGAATATTTATGCAGCCACTCGGGTGGGTGGAGTACAATATTCACGTGATGGAGGAACATCCTGGGAAAGGGTAATGGTAAGTGATGATCCGACTGATTATCAATTGTCCAAAGTCGGAGATATCGAAATTGCCGCAAATGGAGATGTTTATTTTTCGACGGGATTTTTTTCCGGGCAGCGAGGAAGAGTATTCCGGTTGATAAATGGGAATCCGGATACTTGGAGTGAGATCACTCCGGCACTTAATTCTTTCAATCGCATTGAAATTGCCCTTGCTCCAAACGACGCTTCCAGGGTCTATCTTCTATGTGAGGGATCTGATCGTAATGTAAGTCACATATTTCGATCAAATAACTTCGGATCTTCCTGGATCGAAGCCACTGTTCCAACCATTGTGGATAGAGGCCGGAATCCAATATTTACCAGGAATCAGGCATGGTATGATTTGATAGCAGCAGTGGATCCAACCAATGCCAATCGCATCTTTATAGGAGGGGTTGATGGATTGAGATCCTCCGATGGAGGTGATACATGGCAACAGATAACTACCTGGGTATTAACTCCATCAGAAATTAACGCCGGATTTACAGAGGCCCAGTTAGTCCATGCGGATCATCATTTCATCAGCTTTTTACCTGGTTCCAACACCAAGGGTATTTGGTGTACAGATGGAGGTATTTTCTATAGTGAAAACCTGACCAGTTCTAAGCCTACTTTTATTGACAAAAACAAGGGTTTTAATATAACTCAGTTTTATAGTTGTGCGATCCATCCGGATTCCGCACGGAATTACTACTTAGCCGGATCTCAGGATAATGGGACACAACAATTTGATGGGGAAGGACTGGTCAATACAGATGAAATAACCGGGGGAGACGGTGGGTATTGTTTTATTGACCAGAATGAACCAAACATTCAGATTTCCACTTTTACCAAAAATAATATCAATATTACTACCAATAAATGGAACACTTGGAAGCGCGTACTGAGAGACTCTGATAGTGGATTATTTATTAATCCTGCTGACTATGATAGCAAATTGAACATACTGTACACGGCACGAAATTTAAAATCATTATACAGGATTTCAAAAGTGGGATCTTCGAATCCGGTAATTGATACTTTGTTGATCGAACTTAAAACCACTGCCAAACACCTGTCGGTTTCTCCTTTTGGAGAAGACCATTCCGTATTATTCGTAGGATCCGCTAATCTCTACGGTAAGGTCCCGTTCTATAAAATAACCAACGCGGAAACCAACAACTATCAAGTCACCGATGTAGGGTCTCCTGAATTTAGAGGGTCACTCTCATCCGTAGCTTTTGGAAGTACTGAAGACGATTTGCTGGTTACCTTTTCAAACTATGGAGTCATTTCTGTTTGGCAATCTAAAGATGGAGGTAAATCCTGGTTAGATAAAGAAGGAGATCTGCCGGATATGCCTGTGCGGTGGTCACTATTCAATCCGCACAATGATAATCAAGCATTATTGGCAACCGAAATGGGCATTTGGTATTGTGAAGACTTAAGTGCCAAAATACCTCATTGGCAGTTGAGTAACCAGGGATTAGCCAATACACGCGTCGATATGCTGCGTATCAGATCATCCGATCAGGAAGTAGTTGCCGCAACACATGGTCGTGGACTATTTACCAATAATGGATTTAAAATTGCCGAGATCTGCGCCATACCAGAAAATGCCTTTCCCGAAAAAATAGGACATACACATTCAGATATTAAGTGGATCGCCAATAACCAAGAAGATACTTATATTTTGAGATATCGACAAAGCGGTGAGCAGGACTGGATAGAAGTCGAAACTTCATCTTCTAGCCATCAATTGACCGGACTTGCTCCTTGCCAACAATATGAATTCCAATTAAAATCTCAGTGTGGTAGTATCCGTTCAAATTATTCTGCTTCTACCTTGTTTACCAGCAAAGGATGTGAGGACAAATACTGTGCTCTGTATGGCAATGGGAATAATGGATGGATACAAAAGGTAACAGTCGGTGATCTAACCAATGAGAGTGGTAACGATCTGGGTTACAACTTTTTTCCTACCAAAGCACTTGTTTCATATGGTGGTCAAGAAATGGATTTCAATATCGAAACAGAAAATATTAAAGGAAGTTATGTCATTGAAGTTTGGATAGATATTAATACCAATAGTCAGTGGGAATCTAATGAAAAAGTATTTTTTACTGAAACAGCCAATGCAAGTTACATTGGAAAACTCAAAATTCCGGAGACTACTTCAATTGGCGTCTCTCGCCTTAGAATACTGGTGACATCACAAAGTTTGACCCTACCCTGTAGTGCTCCGGTCTTTGAATCAGAAGATTACAACCTCATATTAAAAGAAGTGCCCCATTTTAGTGTGACCCCGAAGCAAGTTACCATTCCTTCACAGGCAGGATATGGGTACCTGGAACTAACTACAAACCAAGTTTGGGAAATACAGCATGTACCGCAGTGGATCAAAACAATCAATCCATCAGCTGGAAGCGGAAACAAGATTCTAACTTTTTCATTTGACAAAAATGAATTCGGTGTTAGAAAAGATCAAATAATCCTTAAATCAGATTTTATTTCTCGGGGTGTAGACATTGAGCAAATGCAGGTCTTACTACCCTCTGAGCTTAAAGACCTGGTTCCCGAGGTGAAAGCATCAGCTGGCCAGGTTGGTCAATATTTAGAATATCAGATAAATTATACCATCGGTGAACCGATTGTCTCAAACATCAAAAACAGTGGATTTTGGCTTTCTCAGGGATTTCAGCAGGGAGAGAAGAAGGAAGCGAGCACAGCGCACGAAAGTCCGGTTGTCGAACAATTTACCGTCTTCCCTAATCCTGCTATCGAATTTATAGTTGTGAAATTCAAGAATAATTTTCAGGGCCGGATTGAGCTGATTGATTTCAATGGTCAAACTGCTTTTTCTCAAGTTATAAATTCTGAATTTTGTAAAATTGAAGTGGCTCATCTGACTTCCGCAGTATATTATTTAAACATCCTCCCCCATTCAGGAAAGGAATCGATCCAAAAAATTATCAAATTATGATTACCAGATTGCATTTTAGAAGATTATTGATCTCAACTATCCTAGTAGCAGGTATCGGCCAGGTATTGAACGGGCAGACCATACCTGAAGCCATTAACTATCAGGCAATAGCCAGAAATTTAGAAGGTGAACCTTTGAAGAATGCAGATTTAAAAATTCGAATCTCCATTATGACCTCTGAGCCCAAAATGGCTTATGTAGAGACGCATGACGTGACCACTAATGAATTGGGAATATTTGACCTGGCGATTGGAAATGGTGTAGTTGAATTGGGAGACATGAAATCAATTGAATGGGGATCACATCGGTATTTTGTTCAAATCGAAATGGCTTCAGGAAATTCTCCCTACCAAATTATCGGAAACAGTGAATTGCTCTCTGTGCCTTATGCGTTTTATGCATTGGAAGCGGCCAATGCGACCACCTCAGCCGGCGGAAGTGATACCACTTGGAAGAAAAAGGATAATTCGATTTATTACAATTCGGGGAATGTCGGGATAGGCACGGAGAATCCCGAAGCTAATTTAAGTGTAGTTCAGACTATTGAAATTATTGGCAAAAATGATCAATCATCGATAAAACTGACCACCGAAAGCCCAAATATTAGCGATATATCTTTACAAGGCTCTGATGGAATCCCCAGAGCAAGTCTCTTTGTTCTCAATCGTGCTGGTAACCTCATTATGCTCAATAAGGAATTAGTACAAACCTTTTATTCCGGGTCTTTTGCAAGCGGTACAGGATTTATGACCGTATATGGAGCAAATGGCAATAGAAACATTATCGCATCCTCGTTATCTGGTTCTGCAAACAATGGATGGTTGGGGGTAGGAGATGAAAATGGGGATCCAAGGGCTCAGATTTACGTAGGAAGCGATGGTGATGGGAATATTCTACTTAGAAATATAGATGACAATGTAAGTATGAGGTCTGCCGCATTTAATTCCGGATCCGGATATTTAGAAACCTATGGAGATAATGGTTCTGACAATGTTAGCCTTACCAGCTTGAAAGCTAATGGGAATAACGGATATGTAGCTGTATCAGATTCAAAATCTGAAGTTAAAGCGGCCTTGTACATAAATTCTGATAATGAGGGCTCACTCTTATTGGATAATTCCGGCGACAATACGGCAGTATTTGCAACATCCCTTAGTAGTGGTCAAGGATATCTGTCCACAATTGGATCCAATGGAAATGATAATGTGCGACTGACCAACCTCAGTTCAAATAGTAATCGTGGCTATGTGGGAGTATATGATGCCTCCGAAACCGCACAAGCTGGAATTTATGTGGATGGAACCGGCAGAGGGATTGTTTTCGGGGATACCAAAAACTTTGTTATGGATCATCCTGAAAATCCGGAAAATGAAATTGTTTATGCCTCCATCGAAGGTCCAGAAGCTGCAGCATTCTGTAGAGGTACTGCAAAGTTAATTGATGGAAATGCTGTGGTAATTCTTCCTGAACATTTTCAATATGTGGCTTCAGGTAAAAACCTGACGGTTCTGCTGACTCCTTTATCTGCTAGTTCAAAAGGAATGGCTATTACGGCTAAATCTTTAATTTCCTTTGAGGTACAAGAACTGTGGGAAGGGAAAGGCAACTACGCCTTTGACTGGGAGGTCAAAGATGTACGCAAGGGATATGAAGATTACAAAGTAATCAGACAAAAACAATTCCTCAGCTCAGATAAGTCGGAACAGCCAAAGACATTAAATGCTCGAACATCAGATCCAATCGTTCCCAAAGCCGGATTACCGGATCTCAGCACAACACCCCGGGAAATCAAACAAAAATAAAATAGAAGCCAAGGCTCAAGATGGTTATACCTACCATCGACTGTAGTATTGGCATTATGGTTTCACCTTTCTTTTTGGTTTCCCGAATGCTACAAAAGGTATTCCTGCTGCGCGAATGGATTCGTTTATCGACGGTACTTTTTCATTGATTAACTGCTGTAGATTTTTTAACTCCTGATCTATTTGCGCGGTAACTTCAGCTTTATAGGCTTTCCCTTGATCAGTTGGCCGAAAATCCCCTGCGGACTCATGGGTTGCGAGGTAGGCGAGACGGTTGTTTAATTTAATACCAAAATTCAAAGGATCCTGCCTTGCTTCATTGCGGGTTTCATGAAGTTTGTTTTCAATTTGAGTCATTTTATCATCCAATTCCTTGATCTCCTCCAGGATTTTTTGATGTGTATCCTGGTCAAGCTTTTTTTGAATAAACACCATATCCTTACGCAAATCCCGGATGTCAATAATGGCCTGATGAGTCTCCGATAATTTATCCCTTACATCCATTAAAAAATCAAATTGCTCCTTTAAATCTGCTTGACTGCACTCGCTTCTGGGATCGATTTTTATTTCAAAGGTTTGCTCTATGAAATGATCTCCGACCTTTAAATTGGCTTTATACATACCAGGAGGAGCGACGGGACCTCTGGTGTTAGAGGAATATAGAACCAGTCCCGGAAACGAAGTGGCATTAGGATACCGCATATCCCAGATAAATTGATTCATTCCTGGTTTCAATTTTAAGGGATTAGATTTGTCTTTGGGCTTATATTCTTTTATTAAGCTACCATCTTGCTCACTGATGCTGAGCGATATTTGTTGATCCTTGGCAATTGAATCCTTAATGTACATGTTGATGATTACACCTCCAGGGTGATTTTTACCATTTAGGAGTAAATTACTTCGGCTTTGGCCCTTCATCCTGATTGAGGGCATTGGTTTGAATAAATAAAAGTTGCTATTGGAAACCGCTTCTCCAATTTGGTGTAAGGGTGTGAGGTCATCAATAATCCAAATACTTCTTCCCTGGGTTGCGACAATCAAATTGTCATTTTTTACCTGCAAATCGGTTATGGGAACCATTGGTAAATTTGATTGAAACCTATGCCAAGATAAACCATCATCAAAGGAAACATACATACCATATTCCGTTCCTGCATATAGTAGCCCGGAGCGTTTAGGATCCGAGCGGATTACCCTGGTGAAATGATTCTCATCAATACCTGCTACAATTTTGGTCCAGGTTTTTCCATAATTAGTCGTGCGATAGAGATAGGGAGCAAAATCACCGGATTTATAGGTGGTACCGGCAAGATAGGCACCACCTGGAATGTGAGGATGGGGATCTATGGAATTCCACATGATCATTCTGGGTGCATCTCTGGGAGTAACATTCTCCCAGTTTTCCATATCTCTGGTCACATGAATGAGTCCATCATCAGATCCAGTCCACCATACATTTTGCTTAAACGGACTCTCCATCACTGTAAAAATGGTAGCATAATATTCGACTCCGGTATTATCCTGAGTGATAGGACCTCCACTGGATTTTAATGTTTTAGGATTGTTTCGAGTCAGGTCAGGACTGATTGTTTGCCAGGTTTGCCCTTCATTGGTTGTGACATGCACGTGATTGGAAAACGCAAATAATTTTTGAGGTTCATGTTTTGAAAAAGCAATCGGAAAATTCCAATTAAAGCGGTATTTCATTACTTCTACTCCGGAACCAGCAGGATTAAGTGGCCAAACATTAATGGACCTTCTCTGCTTGGTCGTATGATTATAGCGATAGAGGTACCCTTTGTAATTACCACCATATACAATGTTTTCATTATTTGGGTCGATAGCATGATAGGCACTCTCACCACCAGCCGTAGATTCCCAATCATTCCGATCGATGCTTCTTCCATCCGTGCGGTGCAAAATTCTTATGGATGAATTGTCCTGCTGTGCTCCATAGATACGGTATGGAAAATGATTGTCGGTGGCTAGCCGGTAAAACTGTGCCGTGGGCTGATTGTAGTATGTAGTCCAATTCGAGCCCCCATCATTGGTAATTTGTGCTCCACCATCATCAGCGATAATCATCCTTTGATTATTATCCGGAGCAATCCAAAGATCGTGATGATCCCCATGCGGGGCGTTATGCAAAGTCCAGGTCTTGCCTCCATCTTGGGATTTTCCATAGGATACATTCATCACGTAGACCTTATTCTCATCCTCCGTATCGGCATATATTCTGGTATAATACCAGGCACGGGATCTGAGTGCCCGGTTACCGCTGACTTTTTTCCAGGTGATGGCAGCATCGTCTGACCGAAAGACTCCACCATCTTCCGCCTCAATAATGGCATAAACCCGGTTTGGGTTAACCGGGGAAACCGTGACTCCAATGATGCCAATTGGACGTTGTGGCATGTTGGGTAGATTGGTCAATTTTTCCCATGTCTTGCCAGCATCATAGCTTTTCCACAGATCAGAACCCGGTCCCCCACTGGAAAAACTATAGGGTGTTCGCCGGACATTCCAGGTACTGGCATATATAACCCGGGAATTTCCCGGTTCCAAAATTAAGTCCACAGCTCCTGCATCCTCATTGGCGAATAGTACTTTTTCCCACGATTTACCTCCGTTGACCGTTTTATAAACACCCCGTTCGGTCGAAGGCTTCCATAAATTGCCCATAGCAGCAACATATACGACATTCGGATCCTCAGGGTGTATACGGATTCTTCCAATATGCATGGTTTTTTCCAACCCGGTAAATTTCCAGGATTTACCTCCATCCATTGATTTCCAGACACCAAAATTTGAAGAGACATTACCTCGCACTGTTTTTTCACCCAACCCTGCAAAAATGATGTTTGGATCCGAATCAGATACGGCAATAGCCCCTACCGACCCACCAAAATAACCATCCGAAATATTTTGATAAGTAGCTCCACCGTCAGTAGTTTTCCAAACTCCTCCACCAGTACTCCCAAAATAGTACAAGTTAGGCTTGCCTTTCACACCGGCCACAGTACACGACCGACCACCACGAAAAGGTCCTACTAAACGATATTCCAATTTATAAAGACTGGGATCATAAGATATGGCTTCCTGGGAAGAGATTTCAATCTGATATAAGATGTTCAAAAAGAAAAATACACTGAGACTGATCGGAAAAAATCTTAATTTCTGCATGGACAGGATATTTGGATGAATTTCAAATGAAGACAAGAACTTATCCTTGCTATAATACATTATTTCTGCATGCCAATGTGGATCACAAGGGATAAAAATATGGAAGAAACCTATGAAAGTATTATTTTCGTTGCAAATTAAACAATAAAATATTATGACTACTAAACTGATCGACTCTTCACTGAAGGGCTTTGTTACGGTATTTACCCTTTTGATTTGGACCATGGGCTTTGCTCAAACGACCTCTAACCACGGAAATAAATTTGAACAATTAGGCACCATGCTTCCCTCTCCGAATACCTATCGCAATGTGGATGGAAATCCGGGACCTGATTATTGGCAACAACAATGTGATTATGATATTACCTGTACTTTAGATGTGGAAGATCTTCGTTTACATGGAGAAGAAATCATTACTTACCACAACAATTCCAAGACTACGCTGAGTTATTTGTGGATGCAGCTGGATGAGAATCAACATCATCCCGAAAGTGATAATCATCGTTTTAATTCCACCAGGATTCGTCCGACTATGAGCGAAAATGCACTCAGAAGACTGGAACCTTGGCGGGAATTATCAGAATACGGATTCAATATTCAGTCAATTACCCAGGAAAATGGTGAAGCTATCAATTATGTGATCAATAAAACGATGATGCGGGTGGACTTACCTCAACCATTAAAGCCGGGAGAGAAGTTTACCTACCGGGTGAAATGGAATTATAAAATAATCGATCGTATTAATACAACCTCTTTGGCACGCGGAGGTTATGAATATTTTGAAAAAGATGGAAACTACATCTTTACAATCACCCAGTGGTATCCACGACTGTGTGCCTATACCGACTCTGATGGTTGGCAAAATAACCAATTTACCGGCCGGGGTGAATTTGCCCTGACCTTTGGAAACTTTGTTGTACGAATGACACTCCCGGAAGATTATATGGTAGGCTCTACCGGATCATGTCTTAATCTACAAAATGTACTGACCCCTACGCAATGGGAGCGATGGAAAAAAGCACAAAACGCAACCTCTCCATACCAAATAGTTACTTTGGAGGAAGCCAAAAAATTAGAAAAGAAAAAACCCTCTAAAGCCTTGAAAACCTGGATCTACAAAGCTGAGAATGTTCGCGATTTTGCCTGGACAGCTAGTCGAAAATTTATCTGGGATGCCATGCCACATACAACTTCTATTGGTACCAAGGTTATGTGCATGAGTTATTATGGTAAAGAAGCCTATCCGATATACAGTAAATATTCCACTCCCGCAGTTGCTCATACACTGAAAGTATATTCACGCTTTTCGATTCCGTATCCCTATCCGGTCGCAATATCTGTGGAGGCAGCAAGCGGAATGGAATACCCAATGATCTGTTTTAATCCCGGAAGAGCCGAGGAAGATGGAACCTACTCCGAAGGGGCGAAAAATGCCTGTATAACGGTGGTCATTCATGAAGTGGGACATAATTATTATCCAATGATCATCAACAGTGATGAACGTCAGTGGGCCTGGTTTGATGAAGGACTAAACTCTTTCGTTCAGTTTATTGCTGAGCAGGAATGGGATAATAATTACGATTCAGGGGGAGGTCCACCTCACATGATTGCCGGTTATATGGGACAGCCCAAAGACCGGTTGGAGCCAATCATGACTAATAGTGAGAATATTGTAAACTATTTTCAAAATGCGTATCAAAAGACAGCCACGGCTTTAAATGTATTGCGAGAAACTATAATGGGAAGAGAATTGTTTGATCAGGCCTTTAGTGAGTTTGGACGCCGATGGGCATTTAAACACCCCACACCGGCTGATTTTTTCCGCACCATGGAAGATGCCAGTGGTATAGACCTGGACTGGTTTTGGAGAGGATGGTTTTATAGTATTGATCATGTAGATGTTTCCCTGGATAGCATCAAATGGTATAAAGTAGATATGGAAAACGATCCCGAGAGGCAAGAAAGGAAATTTCCGCAAAAGAATACTAAACCTTTTGATCATCTATCTAAAATCCGCAATCGAGAAGCAGGTATTGAATTTGAAGTAGAAAAAGATACCAATCTGCAAGATTTTTATACCTTTTATAAACCCTGGGAAACGGAAGACTCCTTAGTTGAATTTACCAATATCTTGTACGACGAGACTTTCTCCAAAAAGGAAAAAGAACAATTTAGTGACCTCAATTATTATCAATTGCATTTTAGCAATAAAGGGGGATTAGTTTCTCCTGTCATTTTGGAATGGACTTTTGAAGATGGTACGAAAGAAATTGATCGCATTCCTGTAGAAATCTGGCGGTTGAACGAGAATGAATTTACCAAGGTATTTGTGAAGGATAAGGTGGCTACTGCAATCATTGTGGATCCCTTCAAAGAAACTGCTGATACAGATGAAAGCAATAACAACTGGCCGATAAAAGAACTGCCTTCGAGATTCCAGGTATATAAAAGAAACAAATTCAGTCCTCCGCCCAATCCGATGCAGAGAGAGATGAAAAAGAAGAAAAAGCTGATTAAGCCATGAGGCAGGAGAGTTGTGAGTTGTAAGTAGGAATGGTTTTGTGGTGTTTTGGTGTTTTGGTTTTGTAGTGCTTTGGTGATCTGGTGTAATTTGGTGATCTGGTATTGTGGTATTGTGGTTTTGTGGTTTTGTGGAGCTTTGGTGATCTGGTGTAATTTGGTGATGGGGTAATTTGGTGATGTGGTGATGTGGTATTCTGGTATTGTGGTTTTGTGGTGATGTGGTTTTGTGGTTTTGTGGAGCTTTGGTGATCTGGTGTAATTTGGTGGTGTGGTTTTGTGGTGGTGTGGTTTTGTGGTGGTGTGGTTTTGTGGTGATGCGGTTTTGTGGTTTTGTGGTGATAGGGTATTGTGGTTTTGTGGTGGTGTGGTGGTGTGGTATTGTGGTGGTGTGGTTTTGTGGTGATGTGGTGGTGTGGTTTTGTGGTGGTGTGGTTTTGTGGTGATGTGGTGGTGTGGTTTTGTGGTGGTGTGGTTTTGTGGTGATGTGGTGGTGTGGTTTTGTGGTGATGTGGTGATGTGGTTTTGTGGTGGTGTGGTGGTGTGGTATTGTGGTGGTGTGGTGATGTGGTGATGTGGTGATGTGGTTTTGTGGTGATGCGGTTTTGTGGTTTTGTGGTAGTGTGGTGGTGTGGTAGTGTGGAATATCGTTTGGATCAATTTTATGTTGGTTTGGGCGTCCTAACCTAAAGCCGATTAGTAATACTTGGAATTTCATGATTGACTGAACGGTAAATGATGTTGTGGGGTTCTGGAATTTTGGTGTTTTGGTTTTGTGGTTTTGTGGTGTCGTGGTATTTTGGTGTTGTGGTAGGTGGTAATGAGTGAACCAATTGACAAACCTTGGAGTTTTTAACAAAAGTATCCTCATTAAGGAAATGAAAGAATATCGGTTGGATAAAAGCAAATTTAAACATCAATCAGTCAACGAAGCAGAAGATAATCGGGAGTACTGGTTAAAAAAGACTCCTGCTGAAAGACTGGCAGCTGCATGGTACTTGATAAGTCAGGCATATCAATTTGATGTTCATAATCCTCCTCGTCTTGACCGTACAAAATTTTCCATCCGGAAATTTGATCGATGAAGACCAATCTATTCAATCCTGATTTCAAGGACTTTATTCGATGCCTTCATAATGCAAAAGTGGAATACATTTTGGTCGGAGGTTACGCTGTGATCATTCATGGGTACTCCAGAACTACAGGTGATATGGATATCTGGGTTAATAAGACCAAACAAAACTATTCAAAAATCATACAAGCTTTTGCTCATTTTGGCATGCCGACTTTTGATATGACCGAAGACAAGTTTCTCAATAATCCAGCCATTGATGTATTCTCTTTTGGCGTACCACCTGTGAGGATCGACCTAATCACTGAAATATTGGGTTTGGAATTCAACGAAGCCATTAGAAATGTCGAAATAATTCCAATTCAAGACGACTTGAATGTAAATGTTTTGTCCAAAGATGATTTAATCAGTGCTAAAACTGCCAGCAACCGGTATAAAGATCTTGATGACTTGGAACATTTACGGTAATGTAAATTCAATTTGTGAAAAGATAACCCAGCCAACACACACCCCTATTAAATATTGCTTTAGGCATCCTCTCCTTAAGCCAATGATTAATACCTGGAATTTCATGTGATTGGTTGAACCGGTAAAAGGTAATTTGATGTTCAATGGTAGACTAAATTTATTTGGTCGGGATAATCTAAGTTTGAGGCGGGGACGCCTCAAACAACAATCAAATAATGGTAAGGTGGGTTTGTTTTAAAGCATTATTCATGCATTTTTGATCAAATTTTAGTTAAATAACTAAATTTTAGTTGACAAACGAATATTTCGTTTGTATCTTCGCGCTATTCACTTACATCAATGAATTAAACAGCTATGAAGATCTATTTGAATCCCCGCGAAGAAGAAGTCATGCAGATCCTATGGAAGCTGAAAAAGGCTTTCGTCAAAGACATTTTGGCTGAGATTAACGCAGATCCCAAGCCCCCATACAATACCGTTTCCTCCGTAGTCCGCAAATTAGTGGCCAATGGGTACATCGGGTACAATGCCTATGGGAACACCCATCAGTATTATCCAATCCTCAAGAAGTCGCAGTATGCAAATTGGACTTTTCGCAAGCTATTTGAGAAATATTTTGAAGGATCTCCTGAAAAGTTACTATCCCATTTTATGCGCGAGGAACAGGTAGCACCAGATGAACTAAAAGCCATTTTAAAGAATATTAAAAAGAACACATCATGATATCCTCCGGATTTTTCATATTTATACTCAAAAGCAGTATCGGCCTCAGCTTAAGTTGGATATATTACCTACTGTTTCTTAAAAATCGAGGGTCCATTTATGGAAATCGTTTGTTCCTGGTTCTGACTCCCCTGATTTCAATTCTGCTTGCACTACTGCACCACCCGGTACAAACACCTACCCCCTCTGCAGGCTTGGCACCCTCCCAATTGCAAGTTCCATCGCCCAACCTGGTTCCGGAATCCCTATGGACGGGTACCGCCGAGTTGATTTCTTACCCAGTCACTATTCAAGGAACTACTTTACAATTAGGAACCCTGGTGGGTATGGCCTATTGGATAGTGGTGTCTATTTTACTATTGGGACTGGTGATTACCATTCTACGTGTGGTCAGGATGATTCGGCGGGCTCAAGTCATCGATCCGCAATTGCATTTGTTATACTCTGTCAAATATCCAATCGTTGGCTCCTTTTTTCATTGGATATTTTGGCATCAACCTCAATTTTCCGAAGAAGATCAGGCCATCTTGGAGCATGAAAGGACGCACGTAAGACAGGGACATACTTATGACTTATTGTGGATGGAGGTTTTACGCAGTTTTTATTGGTACATGCCCTTTCTCGCCTGGTGGAAAAAACACCTGATCTTGCATCACGAATTTTTGGCTGATCAACAAGCGCTAACTAAAACGGACAAAAAATCCTACGGACGACTACTTCTGCAATATAATTCTGCTCGATGCAATTCGCCTATCCATAGTTTTTCGGGATATCTAAAATCTCGTATCCGGCGCCTTGTAGAGGCAGGAGAAGTGTCTCAAAGACGATTATGGATCTGGATGCTGCCGGTATTTATGGTATTGGGATGGGGGTTTACTACGCCCTATTTTGAAAGTCTGGAAAGCAGGTTGGATGAATTGGGGAATCAGGCCCTTCTGATCAATCATTCGCACCACACATCACAAAAAGATATATTTTATGTACGATGGGGCAACCATCAGTGGATTGCGCACTATCAGGTAATGGATCTTAAGACCCATCAAAAAATTACCCTGCAATCTAATGTGACTCTGACCATTGAAGAAGTCGAGGCACTTTATGACCATCCTGTAGAGTTCTTATTTGGAGATCGGATCCTTAACATTCGCGATTCATCAGCAGGATGGTGGGAATTTGCAGATCATGATATTGACCATCCAGACCGCTTCACCATCGCTCGATGGAGGAGCACAACTTGGCCTCCTGAAAAGCGTTTTATTCCTCAACAGTTATATGCGAGAATCCAAAACGCCAAGCATAAGGATTATGTAAGACTTAGGTTTTCTACAAAAAAAATAGATGTGTCTTTGTCCATAGAAATCCAAAATACTGAGGGATTAAAAGATTATGTGTACTGGGACGAACAAAAGTTCGCTATAGATCCTGAGAAAACGACTCACCGGTATCCTGTTCAAGCGATTGACTTTCAAAAACTTTCCGGCAATCCCAACCACTGGGTGATGAATAAACAAAATCAGTCTATAAAAAGCCAATACTTTGTACTGATCAGAGATTCAACCTTTGTAGAAAAAGAGACATTAACCGGAGTGCAATTGACCGAATTTGAAGGGCTGGTCATTTATCTGCAAAACGATAAGGGTATTTGGTATGCCTTTTACCTAAGAAATCAACAATACGGTAATCCATGGCCGGTGATCTTGATGAACAATCGCGATGAACTTTTAGATTACTGGATTATCATAAATGATAGTATCTGATTAGCGTATTTAAGTGAGATTTATCTGGTTATTTAATTGAGTTATAGTATAGAAGTATTGACTATTGCTAATACCTCTCAATCGGTTGGTGTTTATAACACTGGTCAAAATTTGCCAAGTTTGGGCTCCTTTTTTGGTTTTGTTACCGCAGGATATTTTACGGCTGATCACCGCAGGTCTTAGCATGCGTTCGGCCAAATTGTTCGTTGCATCGACTTGATCATGATGTAAGAAGGTGAATAAATGATCCTGTTGTTTACGAAGTCTTTTGGCTATTTTTTCTTCAATGGGATTGGATCTTTCCTCTGCTAGTAAATCAGCGGCTTCCTGTTCTAAATGACGGATCATGGCTTTGTACTGATCGCTATGGATTTCCGGTTTTAAGGGTTTAATAACCATCGCTGCTTTTAATACAGCCCGTACTTTTTCAATAAACACATTTTTGCCTTGATCACACATTTCCAGGGCCAGACTTATTTCTTTTAAGTGGTGTGCATAACATTTTTGTTGCAACTCATTCACATCATCATAAACAGCATAACAATCACTTACTAAAACACCTGCAAAGGTTTTTCCCAAGGTATTGTATACATTTTCGCGGCTGCGATTATCGCTTACTTTGTAAACCGCCAAGTTCGAATTCCCAAAAAACCATAGATAACTCTTAGGAGTACCGACATACCAAGACGTTTCGTCTGCATGGATAACCTCGCTTTCAGCAGCTCGGCGGATTAAATGTTCATAAGTACTTTGGCATTTGTTTCCAATCCGTTGGCTCAATTGTGCCAGGCCGCCTCGACTGATATCAAGTCCGTATACTTCGTTCATTAGTCGGGAGGTGGTACTTAAGGTGAGGCTATAGTCGTAAAGCAACTGTATAGCCATCGCTTGTGCACGGGGACCGAGATGACACTTGGCCGCACCTGTAGCATTACTGACTTTTAGTGGGTGATTACTTTGAACAACTCCACATTGATTACAAGTCCCATGATAGGTTAACAAACGGGTTACTTCCTTACGTGGAACTGGAATTTCTTCTATGTATTGCTCTATTTGACGAAGATCACTTACCGGTCCCTTACAATGCGGACACTCTGATAGTGAAACTTCGATTTCATAATCTACTATTGGAGGAACAGGCCGATAATTACCCCGATGTCCTTTTTTACGGCCTGGTCGTTTTTGATGCTTCTTGCGTTTCTTTTCCGATATCCTAAAAGGAGCCGCTTGTCGTTTTGATGCACGTGTGAGCATATCGATTGACTTTTGTGCTTGCCCTAGAGCTACTTCTAATTCTTCCACTCTTTGTTGAAGGGCACTCGTTAGCCGATCGGTTTTTTTATCTTTTTTTATATGCTCATCTATAATCTCCTTTTGCTTTTCTATGATCTTATCCTTTTGTTGTATAATCTTTATTAATTGTTCTGAACTTAAACCATCAAGCGTTGTCTTCTTCTTTGATCTAAGGCCCTTTTTTGCTTTGTTCTTCACCGATTATAAGATTACTTTTGTATCTACAATTTTACAACTTTATTGTTGTAATTAATTGTATTACAATAGTTTATTGCTAACATGTTTTAAACAAAAAGTGGATAACACAGCGAAATTTGGTCAACCCGCAGTCGTTATGTTAATAACTCATGGAAAGAATCCATTTTATACAATATTTACGCTAATCAGATACAAATGATAATCCGGTTACTACCTTAAACAAGATACCTGCACATTTCCAATATCGGGAAAAACCCAAACGATTGGAATGGTTAACCATAAGTTATAACGGATCTGGAATGCGATTTGGAGTTGTGTCCGGCAAGTTGACTAAAAAAGAATTTTTCAGCATGTTAAAAAGTGGTCCACTGATCTTTCAAGAAGAGCAAATACTACCTACGAAAACCATTTTTATGGATGTAACTCATGTCAAAAGAAGGGATCTTCCGGTCAAATTTTCCTTGACCTATGACATAGAATCTGGTCGTCTTGCTAAAGGCACCACTTCTATTCAAGAAATACGGCGTAATACTAATATTGGCGATTCCTTTCACTTTGAAAACATACGTACCCAGTTCAGCAGTGAAGATGGCATGAAGCTTTCCGTGATGATTGAGTCGGAAGAAGTGGTCGCGCGTATCAGGGCTGAAAATAACAGGAGTGTTCTTTTTCTGGAAGGAGCAGCAAAGGAAAAGGCGATAGCACAGATTGTAAACACTTTTTAATATCTTTCGCGATATCGAATTGTGATTATTGTATCCGAATTCTATTAACATAGGTATCCCTATTTTTAATCCATCCTTCAATTTATTACCTTGTTAGTTCTAATCGGATGCACCGACTTTCCAATTAATCTTGAGAAAGCAAGAATACTGCACATTAAAAAATATCATTATCCATTTACATTGGACTTAATTCAAAATCAGTTGTAAAATGAAAACAAGATTATTTCGATCGATACAAGAAACAGTAAATTTATATCCAATACCGTTACCAATAGATTACGAAGAAACTATTAAGTTTCCAATGGTAAACATACAATACGATTAGACTAGAAAGTTCGAATAGATTAAGGCCTTAGGAAACATCCAAGTCTCCCGATTCAATTTTCATTACCAATTCCTGGCAATAGTCGCGAATCTCGTCCCGGACACTCCGAAAGGAGGTCATGATTTCCTCTTCAGTTCCGGTGGCTTGGGCCGGGTCGGGGAAACTATGATGCAGGGAGTGATGAACACCTGGCAGGAGTGGACACATTTCTTTGGCGTGATCACAAACCGTCAAAACCAAATCAAATTGTTCTTGATCATGATCCGCTATGATATTCGAGGTATGGTTGGAGATATCTATACCCGCTTCAGCCATTACTTGAATTGCACGTGGATTTACCCCATGTGCTTCCAGGCCAGCGCTATACACTTGCCACTCGTCAGATAATTGAGCAGCCAGAAACCCGTGGGCTATCTGGCTGCGACAAGAATTTCCAGTGCAAAGCACTAAGATTTTTTTGCTCATTGCTATTGTGGTTTTACACCATATACGGTAATGCTAAAAATACCGTTTTCCGTTAAAAATGTGGACTTTTCTTCCGGTGATAAATGCTTATCCAGCAATTCTTCCGGTAACGTGACCGTCTTTGACTTTTGAATCGTGATTTGTTCAAATCCAGCCTTTCGGATATTGTCCAAATAATTCTCTTGCTGAATGGCTCCCGAGACACAGCCGGCATACAACTCTGCATCTTCCTGGAATTTTTTCGGAATGGGTCCTTTCACCACTATATCCGATATGCTGAAGTGCCCACCGGGTTTGAGGATACGATAGGTCTCCTTAAATGCTTTTTCCTTGTCAGGAACTAAATTAAATACACAATTGCTTACGACTACATCGGCAAAGTTTTCATCCAGAGGAATCTCTTCAATATCGCCATAACGAAAATGCACGTTCTCATATCCAAGCTTTTTGGCATTTTTGCGAGCCAGATCGATCATTTCACTGGTAAAATCGATGCCATACACCTGGCCGGCGTCACCGGTTTCATTTCGGGCCACAAAACAATCATTGCCAGCCCCTGATCCTAAGTCAACCACCGTATTACCCGGTTTGATCTTTGCATATTCCGTTGGCAGCCCACATCCCAAATTCAAATCCGCATCGGCCACATATCCGGATAATCGGTTGTAATCATCCGACAGATCGGAATATTCCAAAGTGACCTCACCACAACATGCGGACTCACAACAGGATTGTGAGGGATCGTTTTGTTGGGCGATTTGTCCATACTTTTCTTTTACCAATGTTTTTAATTCTTTCATTTTTTAGTCTTTTAAAAAGTGGTCCAAATTGATATTGTAACTAGCTAAGAGACATACCATTGTTTATTTCAGACCTCTTTGGTGAATGAATCCCATTTGGTCAAGTCCGCGAAGAAAGCATTCCATTGTCGTGCAATTTTTTGCACAAACGGCCAATTGATACAGTAACAAGATCGCACCCCGTCAATGGTTCCCAGAATAAAACCTGCATTTTTCAGTTCTCTGAGATGCTGGGAAACTGTGGATTGTGACAACGGTAGTATTTCAACTACTTCACCACAAATACAAGTATTCCTTTCAGCCAATATTTTCAGTATTTCAATCCGGGCCGGATGACCCATTACCTTGGCGGCCTGTGCGAGTTCCTGATCGGTATTTGAAAATTTTGTGCTTTTGTTAATTGCCATAATTAATGGATTGCAAATCTACTTGGAATTTGCCAAATTTAATAATCCGATCGATGCATCCATCAGATTATTTTCATGAAGATTAATCTATTATCGCAAATATACGATAAAATAAATTATTGTCAATGGTTGAAGTGATTTTTTTTGTTTGTCGTTGGCAATTCGCATCCAGGGCCAGAAGTGGATCTACCCGCAGACGCATCTCAATTAGTGGAATGGCCTCCCCTGAGGGATGCAGGGCGAGTAATGCCAGTTTATTCCGGATAGCTATCGATACAGATCAGTGTAAATTACAATCAGAAATAGGTTTCCACCAGCCGCGCGCACCCTGACCCTAAAGGGAAACCGCCCACAATCAATTACAATATTCTAACCCTAAAAATTTTGTTCTTAAACTATATAGCAAATTGGGAATTTGGTCCGCTCTTCTCTGCTCTAACCCTATAGGGAATCAGCCCGCAAGGATTAATGCCTGATTTTTTAATTGGCGGGGTGCCCTCCCTTGAGGGATGCAGGGCGAGTAATGCCAGTTTATTCCGGATAGCAATCGATACTGATCAGTGTAGATTACAATCAGAAAGAGTTTTCAACCAGCCACGCGCGCCCTAACCCTAAAGGGAATCTGCCCGTAATCAATTACAATATTCTAACCCTAAAAATTTTTGTTCTTAACTATAAAGCAAATTGGGAATTTTTGTCTGCTCTTCTCTGCCCTGACCCTTAAGGGAAACCGCCCGCAAGGAATACTGCCAGATTTTTTATTGGCGGGTGCCCTCCCTTTAGGGATGCAGGGCGAGTTAAGCCAATTTATTCCGGATAGCTATTGATATTGATCAGTGTAGATTGCAATCTGAAATAGGTTTCCACCACCCACGCGCACCCTGACCCTAAAGGGAATCCGCCCGCAAGGAATACTGCCTGATTTTTTAATTGGCGGGGTGCCCTCCCTTTAGGGATGCAGGGCGAGTAATGCCGATTTATTCCGGATAGCTATTGATGTTGATCAGTGTAGATTACAATCAGAAAGAGGTTTCCACCACCCACGCGCGCCCTAACCCTAAAGGGAAGCCGCCCGCAATCAATTACATTATTCTAACCCTAAAAATCTTATTCTTAAACTATAAAGCAAATTGGGAATTTTTGTCTGCTCTTCTCTGCCCTAACCCTATAGGGAAGCAGCCCGTAAGGATTAATGCCTGATTTTTTAATTGGCCGGTGCCCTCCCTTTAGGGGTACAGGGCGAGTTAAGTCATTCTATTCCGGATAGCTATCGATACTGATCAGTGTAGATTACAATCAGAAAGAGGTTTCCCCAGCCACGCGAGCCCTGACCCTAAAGGGAAGCCGCCCGCAATCAATTACGATTTTCTAACCCTAAAAATCTTATTCTTAAACTATAAAGCAAATTGGGAATTTGGTCCGCTCTTCTCTGCTCTAACCCTATAGGGAAGCAGCCCGCAAGGATTACTGCCTGATTTTTTATTGGCGGGGTGCCCTCCCTTTAGGGATGCAGGGCGAGTAATGCCATTTTATTTCGGATAGCTATCGATACTGATCAGTGTAGATTACAATCAGAAAGAGGTTTCCACCAGCCACGCGCGCCCTAACCCTAAAGGGAAGCCGCCCACAATCAATTACAATATTCTAACCCTAAAAATTTTGTTCTTAAACTATATAGCAAATTGGGAATTTGGTCCGCTCTTCTCTGCTCTAACCCTATAGGGAATCAGCCCGCAAGGATTAATGCCTGATTTTTTAATTGGCGGGGTGCCCTCCGTTGAGGGATGCAGGGCGAGTAATGCCAGTTTATTCCGGATAGCAATCGATACTGATCAGTGTAGATTACAATCAGAAAGAGTTTTCAACCAGCCACGCGCGCCCTAACCCTAAAGGGAAGCCGCCCGCAATCAATTACAATATTTTAACCCTAAAAATCTTTGTTCTTAACTATAAAGCAAATTGGGAATTTGGTCCCCTCTTCTCTGCCCTAACCCTATAGGGAAGCCGTCCGCAAGGATTAATGCCTGATTTTTTAATTGGCCGGTGCCCTCCCTTTAGGGGTACAGGGCGAGTTAAGCCATTTTATTCCGGATAGCTATCGATATTGATCAGTGTAGATTACAATCAGGAAGAGTTTTCAACCAGCCACGCGCGCCCTAACCCTAAAGGGAATCTGCCCGTAATCAATTACAATATTCTAACCCTAAAAATTTTTGTTCTTAACTATAAAGCAAATTGGGAATTTTTGTCTGCTCTTCTCTGCCCTGACACTTAAGGGAAACCGCCCGCAAGGATTAATGCCTGATTTTTTAATTGGCGGGGTGCCCTCCCTTTAGGGATACAGGGCGAGTTAAGCCAATTTATCCCGGATAGCTATCGATATTGATCAGTGTAGATTACAATCAGAAGAGGTTTCCACCAGCCACGCGCACTCTAACCCTAAAGGGAAGCTGCCCGCAATCAATTACATTATTCTAACCCTAAAAATCTTATTCTTAAACTATAAAGCAAATTGGGAATTTGGTCCGCTCTTCTCTGCCCTAACCCTAATGGGAAACCGCCCGCAGTTGTTCCAAGATGGCCATTTGTACATTCTCCAAACGAGTGTTAATGTCTTCATTAAGAAATCTAAGTTCGATAATATTGAATGATTTGATAAATTCGGTTCTTTCTTGATCGTATTGTATTTGATTGGGGTGACGATGATTGTATCCATCTATTTCAATACTCAGCCTTTTACCATGACAATAAAAATCTAATACATAAATACCAAATGGATGCTGTCTTCGAAATTTGCATCCATAGGGTTTCTTTTTGAGAAAATGCCACAATAAACTTTCCTCTTTGGTCATATTATTTCTCAGCATATCTGCTTTCCGAAAAATCGCAGGAGAAGCACCAGCGTGCATTCCAATTTTCTTTAACGGATCCATACGTTAGTTTTTTAACTCTGAAAATAATACATGTCCACAATTTTTTATGAAAGGTGCGGACTGAAGTAAGCGAGAATTCTCCACCTGCCACCCACACCCTAACCCTAAAGGGGATCTACCCTCAGACTCATCTCAATTAGTGGGATGCCCCCTTGTAGATTACAATCAGGAAGAGTTTTCCACCAGTCACGAGCGCCCTAACCCTAAAGGGAAGCCGCCCGCAATCAATTACAATATTTTAACCCTAAAAATCTTATTCTTAAACTATAAAGCAAATTGGGAATTTTGTCTGCTCTTCTCTGCTCTAACCCTATAGGGAATCAGCCCGCAAGGATTAATGCCTGATTTTTTAATTGGCCGGTGCCCTCCCTTTAGGGATGCAGGGCGAGTAATGCCATTTTATTTCGGATAGCTATCGATACTGATCAGTGTAGATTACAATCAGAAAGAGGTTTCCCCAGCCACGCGCACCCTGACACTTAAGGGAAACCGCTCGCAATCAATTACAATATTCTAACTCTAAAAATCTTATTCTTAAACTATAAAGCAAATTGGGAATTTTGTCTGCTCTTCTCTGCCCTAACCCTAATGGGGATCTACTCGCAAGGAATACTGCCAGATTTTTTAATTGGCGGGGTGCCCTCCCTTTAGGGATACAGGGCGAGTTAAGCCAATTTATCCCGGATAGCTATCGATATTGATCAGTGTAGATTACAATCAGAAAGAGGTTTCCACCAGACACGCGCGCCCTAACCCTAAAGGGAAGCCGCCCGTAATCAATTACAATATTTTAACCCTAAAAATCTTTGTTCTTAACTATAAAGCAAATTGGGAATTTTTGTCTGCTCTTCTCTGCCCTAACCCTATAGGGAATCAGCCCGCAAGGATTAATGCCTGATTTTTTAATTGGCGGGGTGCCCTCCCTTTAGGGATACAGGGCGAGTTAAGCCATTCTATTCCGGATAGCTATCGATACAGATCAGTGTAAATTACAATCAGAAATAGGTTTCCACCAGCCGCGCGCACCCTGACCCTAAAGGGAAACCGCCCACAATCAATTACAATATTCTAACCCTAAAAATTTTGTTCTTAAACTATATAGCAAATTGGGAATTTGGTCCGCTCTTCTCTGCTCTAACCCTATAGGGAATCAGCCCGCAAGGATTAATGCCTGATTTTTTAATTGGCGGGGTGCCCTCCCTTGAGGGATGCAGGGCGAGTAATGCCAGTTTATTCCGGATAGCAATCGATACTGATCAGTGTAGATTACAATCAGAAAGAGTTTTCAACCAGCCACGCGCGCCCTAACCCTAAAGGGAATCTGCCCGTAATCAATTACAATATTCTAACCCTAAAAATTTTTGTTCTTAACTATAAAGCAAATTGGGAATTTTTGTCTGCTCTTCTCTGCCCTGACCCTTAAGGGAAACCGCCCGCAAGGAATACTGCCAGATTTTTTATTGGCGGGTGCCCTCCCTTTAGGGATGCAGGGCGAGTTAAGCCAATTTATTCCGGATAGCTATTGATATTGATCAGTGTAGATTGCAATCTGAAATAGGTTTCCACCACCCACGCGCACCCTGACCCTAAAGGGAATCCGCCCGCAATCAATTACATTATTCTAACCCTAAAAATCTTATTCTTAAACTATAAAGCAAATTGGGAATTTTTGTCTGCTCTTCTCTGCCCTAACCCTATAGGGAAGCAGCCCGTAAGGATTAATGCCTGATTTTTTAATTGGCCGGTGCCCTCCCTTTAGGGGTACAGGGCGAGTTAAGTCATTCTATTCCGGATAGCTATCGATACTGATCAGTGTAGATTACAATCAGAAAGAGGTTTCCCCAGCCACGCGAGCCCTGACCCTAAAGGGAAGCCGCCCGCAATCAATTACGATTTTCTAACCCTAAAAATCTTATTCTTAAACTATAAAGCAAATTGGGAATTTGGTCCGCTCTTCTCTGCTCTAACCCTATAGGGAAGCAGCCCGCAAGGATTACTGCCTGATTTTTTATTGGCGGGGTGCCCTCCCTTTAGGGATGCAGGGCGAGTAATGCCATTTTATTTCGGATAGCTATCGATACTGATCAGTGTAGATTACAATCAGAAAGAGGTTTCCAAGCCGCCCGCAATCAATTACAATATTTTAACCCTAAAAATCTTATTCTTAAACTATAAAGCAAATTGGGAATTTGGTCTGCTCTTCTCTGCTCTAACCCTATAGGGAATCAGCCCGCAAGGATTAATGCCTGATTTTTTAATTGGCGGGGTGCCCTCCCTTTAGGGATACAGGGCGAGTTAAGCCATTTTATTCCGGATAGCTATCGATACTGATCAGTGTAGATTACAATCAGAAAGAGGTTTCCCCAGCCACGCGAGCCCTGACCCTAAAGGGAAGCCGCCCGCAAGGATTAATGCCTGATTTTTTAATTGGCCGGTGCCCTCCCTTTAGGGGTACAGGGCGAGTTAAGCCATTCTATTCCGGATAGCTATCGATATTGATCAATGTAGATTACAATCAGGAAGAGTTTTCAACCAGCCACGCGCACCCTGACACTTAAGGGAAACCGCTCGCAATCAATTACAATATTCTAACTCTAAAAATCTTATTCTTAAACTATAAAGCAAATTGGGAATTTTGTCTGCTCTTCTCTGCCCTAACCCTAAAGGGAAGCTGCACGCAATCAATTACAATATTCTTACCCAAAGAATTTTGTTCTTTACTATAATATAAAGTGGGAATTTTTGTCTGCTCGTTTACCCTGACCTTGAATTATAAGAAAAACCAAAAATCTTCAACCGGATTCTTACCCCAGGCTTGAAGCATATTTCTAATCCCCAGTTTACCCGTGGGTGAGGAAACGACTACAATGATCTGAGGGGTTTTTAATTCCTTCACTTTTTCATAGTGGTGGATGGACACGTTATAGATCTTTTGGCCCAATTTATTTGGATTATCGCAGACCCAAAATACCTCATCATTGTACTTCTGGATTATTTTCACGACATCCTTACCATGCCTTCCAGCACCCCATACGACCAAAGGTCTACCTTGATCCCGATCCAATAAATAGAAAAACCGGAACTTCAAGTCGAAATAGCGGTTGTCCTTATATTCCTCCCAGGTCCGTGAAATTCGTTCAGCTCGATCTCGCCAGAAGTGTAGTACTTTGTCAATACCGATAATCCGAAGTCCGGCTTGGTAAAACCGAAAGCATAAATCATAATCCTCGGGATAAACCAGGGGATTAAATGCGTTCACCCTTTCAAAATCATCCCGGTGAATGATCCAGCAATGCGAAGGAATAACACATTCCTTATAAATTTCCTGATAGTATGTGTTTGCTCTGGCAACCTGGTTAAGCCAATTTTCGTATTGGACAAACCCATTCCCAACTTCTCCATTATCGACAAAATGCTTGGTTCCACCGGCGATCACATGACCTTTCCCATACTTCAACCATTCAGTAACCAATACTTCCAATTTATCACCGGGCATTTTATCATCAGAATCCATACGATTGATCAGTACCCCTTGAGACTGATCATAACCGGTTTGCAAAGCAGGAATCAAGCGATGACCTCTGCTATCAAAGCATTTTATTCTGATATCCTGACTCGCATAATTCTCCAATATTTGCCGGCTTTCATCGGTCGAATGATCATTGACTGCGATGAGTTCCCATTTGGTATAGGATTGACTTAAAATCGAATCGAGGCATTCCGGTAAATACCTGGCCGTATTTCTGACCGCCATAATGATAGATACGAGTGGTGTTTGATCCATAACCGATCCAGGAAGTTTTCAGATGGCAATCTTTCCTCTCATGATACGAAGTAGGACTTCAGTAATAATTCTTTTAGAACTCCCTTACTTTGATGTTTTTGAAGTGTACCGTATTACCGTGTTCCTGCAACAGGATATACCCTTCCACATGTTCTCCGAAATTAGGCCATTTCTTATACTTGCTTTTTTGTACCAGAGCTCTAAATATTGGGCTACCTCTTTCAAACTCGAGTACCTTCACGTTGTTCAACCAATGCTCCACATGCGCTCCTTCTACCAGGATACGAGCTCGGTTCCAGGAACCAGGGCCTCCGGCTCTTTTAGTATCTCGATTGGGTTCGGTCATATTTCCTGCTGGGATCAGATCATAAAGCGAACCAACGGTGCGGTTACCACCCACTCCGGCTTTGGCATCCGGATGATTGACATCATCCAGGATTTGAAATTCCAACCCAATTGCAGACCCAGTTCCTTTGTTTAATTCCGGATCGACAAAATACTTAATCCCGCTATTGGCTCCTTTGGTAATTTTAAAGTCGACCTGAAGTTCGAAGTTACCAAACAAATCATTTGTAATAATATCTCCACCATGTTTTGATTCACCACCCCCTGATTCCAATACAGTCAAGACTCCTTCTTTAATTTCCCAACCCACTTTGGGAAAATCTTCCATTTTTGCTCCGCGCCAACCCTTTGTAGAATGTCCGTCCCAGAGTAAGCGCCAGCCTCTGCGCTTTTCCCCTTCAGTCAATTGGTTGGTCAGATAGCTGTATTCTTTAACAGCCGGATCATTAGGAAGGCTGTGTTTTTCGAGATCTTCGGTCATGATCCGGATATTCTTCCATATAATTTGTTTTCCGTTTTTGTCCTCGTTTTTCCCAATTCCATGCACCTGCAATCCGATAAATCCTTTTGCGGTCATATCATCGACCAAATTAGAACACTGTATTCCATTGAGCCAGGTACGAATATGCGGACCGATTGCTTCCACTCTCACCTGATTCCATTGTCCATTTTTAAAGGCATGTTGTCCCTTGGGATTCTCCGATAAAGGGTACAACCAACCCCTACGGGCTTCATCATATATCCCGGTACTCCAAGCCCGATTGCTGGGATCCAACTCTACCTGGTATCCATGGACCCGCCCATTATTTAATTCAGGAATACTCAAACTGCGAATTTGAACTCCCGAGTTAAGAGATGGATCAACCCACACGTCAAATTCCAGAATAAAATCTGCGTATTCCTTATCGGTACAGAGAAAGGAATTTGGCGTATTCATCACTGAAGTGCCGACGATTTGTCCATCGACCACCTCATAATGTGCTTTACCGTTCTTTTGATTCCAACCGGCAAAGTCACTCCCATTAAATAAATTCTGCCATTGTGCTTGAGCGCCGATGGATATGACTAACAAAAGAAATAGGAGTACGTGTTTCATAAGAAAACATTCAAATTAGTTAATAATTGGTTTCAAGTTGTATTGTAACTTGTTTTCCGGATCCATAAATCTCGCATAAAATGCATAACCACCAAAATTATTTTCAAGTTTCAACAATAATTGATTCCACCCTGCATTTAATTGAACCGAAATCCGGGTTTGATCGGGTTCAGCAATGCGCACAGCTAAAAACCGGTGGATTTCCTTTTCATTTACAAAGACCTTAATTCCATCATCACTTCCTAACATCAGATCAACTGTCATTTCTTCCGGGGCAAATACATAGGTATGGGCATAACTGATGACAAATTCGTAAGGTTGAATGTAATTCCATAATTGCATGGCATAACCGGCCGGTACACCAGAGATGTTTTTCCAATTGAGCACTTTTCCTTCCTTTCCGATATAGGAGGAGTCCGGATGATATCCATTTTCAGGAGGATACTCATGATCTAATCCGAAGCGTAAATCATCCGACTCGCGGGGATTGTCAAAAGGCCCGATCAAAGACCAGTTGGGAATATAGGACCGATAAGGAATGAGCCGGATGGCATCTATACCCAAAGCGGCCTGATGGCTAGATACATTTTTAATGATTAATGAAATTCTTCGGTTTTGATCGACTTGTAGACGCGAAAATTTTAATATGGGAGCCGGAATCACATGAATTGAATATCCATCAAATAATTCCTGTTCGATTTCAAATTTTCCAGATTCTGGAGCCTGTGAAAGATAGAGTATAACATCATACTCTTTTTCTTCTAACTCAGGTGTTGAAATTTCAGTGGTTTCTCCAGCATCAAGGGTTAACAATAGTTGTTGATGATTGCTCCAATCCGAACCAAATTCAGTCATCTGCACGATCTCGGATCTGGTTTGGTCAGCGACCTGGAGATCTTCTCCTTCTATTACTCCTTGAGCAACCGGTCGTCTTAATACCTTTCTATTTTTCCCTTGCAGCCGGTTCATGTCCGGATTCGAACTTTGGTCCTGATACCAAAATGCCACTGTGCTCATGTCGGTTTCCTCTTCATTGGCATGTCCGTGCTCGTAGGTAACCTGGATTGATTTTTGGAAAGGGATTAAATCTTTAATATGGTAGCGATATGCTGAGATTCTTGCCTTTTCCTCATCTTTCATAATTAGGCCATGATGTAGCGCTGAATAGGTGCCATTTTTAAAATACCACCCACTGTTTAGATAGTCTTCCATTCCTGTACCATATATAGAAGGATGCGACTCCCGATCCACATATATCATTTCGTCACCTTCAAGAAAAACCAAAGAACCCCGATAACTTTGCGCATTGTAATGGATCCCCACAAAACAACCTGAACCATTTACCTCAAGTGCGGTATAATTCCGATTCTCGGTAGTCCTTAACTCACGATTCCACTGAGCGTGAAAGTACATGGTTTCGGAATGCCATTTAGAAAGTGTAAAATAATTGATTTGGAAATACAAAGCATACAATTCATAGGGACTGTCATTAATGATTTCAATTCTGGCCCGTTTTTGGAACGGCATGGGAAAATAACAATAGTAACCTCCGGAACTCATTCCCAGGTATTCGGAAGTCCAATGCCGGTATTCATAGGGACAACCAAAAAAATCACCGATTGGCGAAGAAACTGACGGAACGGGATTATCATCCCAATAAATACGAATCAGAATGTTTCGTAAATAATCGGGATCACGAGAATCAAAAGTAAACCACATCCGGCTGATCAATCCGGGTCCTGATTGATCCATAATCACTGCAGTGTCATACGAGCGCAGGTTCCAGCGATCGTTATTTCCATCTGTTGTATCGGTACTGGCAATCTGATACTGCTTGGTGGTTTCGAGATTAAAATACGCTGCACTATTATATAAAAATCCTATACCTGTGGATGGTGAAAACGAACAACTGAGATATGAGAGGCAACAGAAAAGAGTGAGATATTTCATAAAGGTTAAATTACAGAATTCCAGGCTGAAAGTAGTAATAAGGGAACAGAAGTCAGAAAAGAGAGCACCTTAAAAAATATGAGTGGCAGTAAGATTTGAGCAGTAAGCGGAAATGGGAAACAACAAACAAAAGTCAGACACCCAGCAAACAAGCCACTGCCCCCTGAATACCTACAATCGATCGTGTCTAGAGTTGTGAGATGGAAACTATGTGATAGAAAATAGAACACCTGAATTCCAAAACCTTAACATCCTTATCACCACCTGTTTCATTCTTTTAGACAAGTGCACAATGTTGTTTGGGGCGTCCTCGCCTCAATCTGAAGAATGTAATTGATTGATTCAAATTCCCACCATCAACAAAGTATACATTTTGATTGGCATTTAACCCAAGGAACATGAATGCCCCTGACTAAAGCTATTTTTAAATAATCAAATTGGAGACTCACTATATTTCTTAAGGGTTTAAATGGTTCCGCAGTTCTAAAATTCCACAATTCCACCAAATCGGACCTTTTGCCAATATACATTAATCTTTAGCCAAATTTAGAAACCTCCAACCTGAATTCTGACGCGTGCTTTATTCTTTTAAACAACTGGCTGGGTGAACGTTGGCGGCCTTAAACGCCTGGATACTCACCGTCAGCCAGGCAATGATCAAAGAGACCAAAGCTGCAGCCAGAAAAAGCCATATTTCCAAGTCAATCTTGTAGGCAAATCGATTTAACCAATTTCGAATCAATAAATAGCTAACCGGCATGGCGATAAGGATAGCCATTATGACCATTTTGGAAAAGTCATTGGTTAGTAATCTTACGATATTGAACGAACTGGAACCGAGAACTTTGCGAATCCCAATTTCCTTTAACCGGCGTTCTGTGGTAAATACCGCCAGACCAAAGAGCCCTAAACAAGAAATGATAATGGCCATCCCAGCAAAATATTTTGACAATGTACTAACCCGTTGTTCGGCCTCATAGAGACTGGCGTATTCTTCATCTAAAAAGGTATAGTCGAAAGTAAATCCTGGATTAAAATTTTGATAGGTAGCTTTAATCTGGTTTAAAGTTTCTTTTTGTTGAGCAGACTCAATACGGGTCATGACATTCCAGGTATCGTTTGGAGTAAGTCTCATAAATAGCGGTTTGACGTTTTCGTGTAAGGATTGAAAATGAAAATCCTTTACCACCCCTACAATCTCAAAATCGTATTCATCCCAAAGTCTTATAGTCTGACCTATGGGATCCGCTTGCAGGCCCATAATATTTATAGCCGTTTCATTGAAAATAATCTTTGAGGTATCCGATCCAAACTCACGAGAAAATGCCCGTCCTTCCACCACCGGAATATCCATGGTTTCGATCAGATCGTGATTAATACGGACATTTTCAAATAAAATTCGGGTTTCAGGATCTTTTCCCGGCCATTTTAATCCGCTGGTGTTGCTATTCCTGCCCATCAATGAATGTCCGATACTGGAAGCATTGATTACTCCGGGTAGCTGTTTTAGTTCATGCAGGAATGTGCTTAAATTTTGTTCGAGTTTTCCTTCAATTGGAAAGGAGATGACATGATCTTTATTATAACCCAGATTCTTACTTTGAACAAATTGTATCTGACGATAGATAACCAATACAGAGACAATCAATATGATCGATAAGGTAAATTGGAAAACCACTAATCCGCGACGGGCCCACAGTTCCCATAATGAGCCTTTGATTTCTCCTTTAAATACTTTGACCGGTGTAAACCCGGAAAGATAAATGGCTGGATAACTACCGGCGACGATACCGGTTCCGATCGCGATGATAAACAGACTAATCACAAATCCCAGGTTCATGGGAATATGAATCTGTTTGTCCGTAATTTCATTGAATGAAGGTAGAAGCAACCAAACCAATACCAATCCGATCACCATGGCCAGTACGGAAATAATTATAGACTCGCTCAGGTACTGGCCCATGATAGATTTTCTTCTGGCACCTACGGCTTTTTTGATACCAATCTCCTTGGCTCGAAGGGCTGCTCTGGCGGTAGATAAATTCATAAAGTTTATACAGGCGATGATCAGTATAAACAAAGCCACCAATGAGAACAATCGGACATACTCAATTCGTCCTCCGGCTTTCACTCCACTCTCATATCTCCCATATAAATATCGATCCGAATATTTTTCCAAAAACAAGGTAACATTCGAATTTTCTTCTTTACTCTTGATATATCCTGCAATTTTTTCACCAAATACTTGAGGATCAGCTTGTTCATTGAGAATAATAAAAGTACTGGGACCATTGTTACCCCAACTTAATACCCACTGATTGTCGTCCTTGTAAACTTCGAAAGACTGAACGTACTCAAATTGATAGCGGGAATTAACTGGGATATCTTCGAATACCCCGGTAACTATAAAGGACTCTTCATGCTGAAATTCGAGTGTTTTGCCAATTATCTCTTCAGGTTCCTGTTTAAACAACTTTTTAGCCAGTGATTTACTCAGGACAATCGAACTTTTATCTTTTAATACCTGATCGGGATGACCGGCTATCAGTGGATAAGAGAATATATTAAAAAAGTCCGCACCGACATGATAACCTTTTGCTTTTACATTATGGTCACCCACGGACAAGGTGTTTGGATTTACCCAGGTAGTCGTTGTCGCATATTCGACTTCTGCAAATTCTTCAGCCATATTCTCAGCTAAAATCCCCGGAGTAGAGGTGGTGGTCATGATATCTTCGGCATATTGCTGATGTTCCATGACCTGATAAAGTCGCGAATCCTTTTCGTGAAACTGGTCGAATTGTAATTCATCCTGTACCCATAAGAGGATCAATAGCGCACAGGTAAGACCGGTACCCAGGCCTAATATATTGATGAGAAATGATTGCTTTTGACGTTTGAAATTTCGAAAAGTTAGGAGTAGGATGTGTCGCATCATGATAGCCAAGGTTTATTTCTAGTAAGCTTTTCGCCTTATAGACCGGAAGAACTATCAAAAAGTTGCATCAATCAACTGAAATAATTATAATATACATTCCAAAACACTGCTTTGAGCGGTGTGTAATAAATGTTAATTTATGAGTGGAAATACAGAATATTTAATCAATTAATAACCCTGGATATGAGAAAAAAGGAACCCAGAGCCCAATTACCATTTGATACAAAGTATTTTGCCAAAAGATTAACCACCGGTGATAAACTCACCACTGAGGAAAAATTTAATTATATCTATAAGAATAATCACTGGTTGGGTCAATATTCAATTTCCGGCCAAGGTTCTGATGACTCTCAAACTGAAGAAATTAGAGCCAGATTACCAAAAATAATATCGGATTATCACATCCAGAGTTTGCTTGATTTACCCTGCGGAGACTTCAACTGGATGGGAAAACTTGACCTGAATCTTCAGCAATATATTGGAGGAGACATTGTGGAAGAGATTATTCAACAAAACCAGGCAAAATATACCAATAATCAAAGAGAATTTTTAAAATTGGATATAATAGAAGATGATCTCCCTACCGTTGATTTAATTTTTTGTCGAGATTGTTGGGTTCATTTTTCCTTTGAGGATGTGCTCAAATCCATACATAATATTAAAAGAAGTAATTCCAAATATTTATTGACGACTACTTTCACTGATTGTGAGTACAATGAAGATATAGTGACCGGCGATTGGCGGATCATAAATCTGAAGCAAGAACCTTTTAATTTTCCCAAAGAAATTTTGTTAATCAAAGAAAATTGTACGGAAGGAAATCATACGTATAATGATAAAAGTTTAGGTCTTTGGAAAATTGCTGAATTATAGCTGTGTAAATTTTTAACTGAATATACAATCTTGGATGACCTCTCTGAGGTCAGAAGATTATACATATGAATACTAACATAACATATGATGACCTTTCCAAGGTCAATGATGTGATGAAAGAAATTAGAGCTATAAGCCCCAGAGGGGTTCCCGCATGTTAGAAAAATAATTTAAAAACAGACCGCCTTCAGCGAGGTCGCCCAACTACAAGTTACAAGTTGTCCAAAAAATCAAATACATATTCATTTTTAAATTCAACGTCATAGTTTTTCAGTAATGACATGTATTCATCTTTAAATGTCCCTTGGCTATGATGTACATCCTGGTTTTTAATATAATTAAATAACTTAAATAATTAATAATCTTACCCTTTTCTCGGTAATGGAGTGAAAGAAATTAGAGATATAAACCCCGGTGGGTTATCGTATGTTAGAAAAATCATTAAAAAACAGACCGACCTCAGCGAGGTCGCCCAAGTACAAGTCACAAGTTGTCCAAAAAATCAAATACATATTCATTTTTAAATTCAACGTCATAGTTTTTCAGTAATGACATGTATTCATCTTTAAATGTCCCTTGGCTATGATGTACATCCTGGTTTTTAATATAATTAATAACCCTACCCTTTTCTCGGTATCCGACAGAAAACACGGCGTATCCTGATTGCCATTGAAAATGAAATTTACAGAGACGATTGTCCTTAATGAAGTTACTCATAGATTTCTTGACTTCTCTTACTAAATCTTCAATTAACTCTTTGCAAGAATAGTCAATAAAAAAATGAACATGATCATGTGATCCATTCACAGCAAGGGCAAAATGGCCACGATTGGTTAGCATTTTTGATGTATAGGCAAATAGTCTGTTTCTCCAGGTTACATCGAGAAGGGCATCTCTGTTTCTAACAGCGAAGACTATGTGGAGGTATACTTTTCTATAGGTGTCTGCCATATTTAATAAACTTAAACTTGATGAAAATAATATATTTTGCAAAATTCTTAACTGAACAATATACAATATTGGATGACCTCTCTGAGGTCAGAAGATTATACATAATGGGTATCTAACCTATGGTGACCTTTCCAAGGTCAATGATATGGTGAAAGAAATTTAGAGCTATAAACCCCGGAGGGGTTATCGTATGTTAGAGAAACCATTTTAAAAAGAAGCCGACCTCAGCGAGGTCGCCCAAGTACAAGTCACAAGTTCTCTAAAAAATCAAATACATATTCATTTTTAAATTCAACGTCATAGTTTTTCAGTAATGACATGTATTCATCTTTAAATGTCCCCTGGCTATGATGTACATCCTGGTTTTTAATATAATTATTAATCCGGTCCCCTTTCATGGTAATGGAGTGAAATTAATTGATGGAATAAACCCCGGAGGGGTTATCGTATATTAGAAAAATCATTTAAAATGAAACCGACCTCAGCGAGGTCACCCAATTACAAGTTACAAGTTGTCCCAAAAATCAAATACATATTCATTTTTAAATTCAACGTCATAGTTTTTCAGTAATGACATGTATTCATCTTTAAATGTCCCCTGGTTATGATGGACATCCTGGTTTTTAATATAATTAAATAATTAATAATCTTACCCTTTTCTCGGTAATGGAGTGAAAGAAATTAGAGATATAAACCCCGGAGGGGTTATCGTATGTTAGAAAAATAATTTAAAATGAAACCGACCTCAGCGAGGTCGCCCAATTATAAGTTACAAGTTGTCCAAAAAATCAAATACATATTTATCTTTAAATTCAACGTCATAGTTTTTCAGTAATGACATGTATTCATCTTTAAATGTCCCCTGGCTATGATGAACATCCTGGTTTTTAATATAATTATTAATCCGGTCCCCTTTCATGGTAATGGAGTGAAATTAATTGATGGAATAAACCCCGGAGGGGTTATCGTATGTTAGAAAAATCATTAAAAACAGACCGACCTCAGCGAGGTCGCCCAACTACAAGTTACAAGTTGTCCAAAAAATCAAATACATATTCATTTTTAAATTCAACGTCATAGTTTTTCAGTAATGACATGTATTCATCTTTAAATGTCCCCTGGCTATGATGTACATCCTGGTTTTTAATATAATTATTAATCCGGTCCCCTTTCATGGTAATGGAGTGAAATTAATTGATGGAATAAACCCCGGAGGGGTTATCGTATATTAGAAAAATCATTTAAAATGAAACCGACCTCAGCGAGGTCACCCAATTACAAGTTACAAGTTGTCCCAAAAATCAAATACATATTCATTTTTAAATTCAACGTCATAGTTTTTCAGTAATGACATGTATTCATCTTTAAATGTCCCTTGGCTATGATGTACATCCTGGTTTTTAATATAATTATTAATCCGGTCCCCTTTCATGGTAATGGAGTGAAATTAATTGATGGAATAAACCCCGGAGGGGTTATCGTATGTTAGAAAAATCATTAAAAACAGACCGACCTCAGCGAGGTCGCCCAATTAGTTAAACAATGTAGATGGAAATTTCAAATCGGTTTAGGCAAATACATCAAAAACCAACAATGTCGTAAAAATATCAATGATATGAAAAAACATGGTGGCAGAATGTCATAAAAATCATATCAAAGCTTGGGTCAACTGAGTACTAATAGCTGACCACCAGGGCATTTATCTTTATCCAGGCCATATTGCGGTCAAGCAGCAGAATCCGGTACCATCAAATTTTGAAACATCAAAATAAAAGAACTGTAAATCGGATTAAATTTGCCTTTTTAAGCAGAGCCGATTCCAATTCAATCCTCAGTTTTCCTAAACGAAAAACGGTACTGGATTTAATATAAATCAATGATTATGATTACCTTGCCAAAGTTCCCTATTAATATCAGCAATGGCTCAAAATAAACTCATAACCTGGTTAACCTTTCTTTTGGCATTTTCACCTTATCTGCATGGTCAAATACAGTCTTTCGAAATACAAACCGGAAAATATGAACGGTTGCCTTTTCCAATCCGGATTCCCCTGAATGATTTCCCAATCAACGATGATTCTCTGGTAGTCAAAGTTTGGACGGTTCAAGGCGATGAAAGAATCTACCTCAAAAATCAAATCGATCCCTCCTTCCCTCCTTCATTGTGGGTTCTTCCCAATCAAAAGATTCCTGCTCAAAGCAACTTGATTCTAAAAATGTCGATTGAAAAAGGAATCGATTCGACCTACAACAACAGGGTTATTATCGATGATAAAAATATCCGGCTGAGTGCTGGCGACAAGAAGGTGCTTAATTATCGACATGCTTTCTACCCTGCTCCCGAAGGAGTCAATCCAATCTATGGCAAAAGTGGTTTTATTCATCCTCTATATTCTCCTGCTGGAAATATATTAACAACTATTCAACCCGATGACCATTATCACCATTATGGTGTTTGGAATCCCTGGACCAAAGTTCAGGTTGAAGGTCAGGAAATTGATTTTTGGAATCTCGGCGACGGTGAAGGAACAGTTGCCTATGCCGGGTTAATTTCAAAAACTTACGGGAATATTTTTAGCGGGTTTACCCTGCGACAGGAACATATAAATTACAAAGCTAAAGGAGCTGATAAGGTTTCCCTAAATGAAATCTGGGAAGTAAAAAACTTTCCGATCGAGCTGGCCGGCAAAACCTGTTGGCTGATTGATTTTACTTCCACACTCAATAATGCATTAGATTCAAAAATTGAATTTACGAACTATCGTTATGGGGGAGGTATCAGCATAAGAACTAATGAATACTGGACCAATCAGAATAGCAAAGTACTTACCTCAGAGGGAAAAACCAGGAAAGATGCTGATGGTAGCCGGGCGAGATGGTGCAAGATCGAAGGAGATTTTCCTGATGGATCCCATTCGGGGATGGTTTTTATGAGTCATCCGTCAAATAGGGAGCATCCGGAACCTATGCGGGTTTGGCCGCTCAATGCAAACCAGGGAAGGGGTGATTTATTTTTTGAGTTTTGCCCAATCCGCCATCAAAAATGGGATATTCTGCCAGGTAAGGATTACAAAATGCACTATCGGATCCTGATTTTTGATGGAAATTTGCCAGCTGAAATTGCTGAAGCTGCCTGGCAATCATTTGCCCGACCTTTACCTGTTATAAGAGTGTCTGAATAATAATTAAAAATGAAACAAATGGATTTTTCAAAATTCAAATTCAATTAAGTAATTTCAGGCCGGTCATTTTTACCGCATTGTTATATTTCAAGATCAAAATATATGAAAAGAAGAAAATTTGTTAAAAAAACCATGAAGGGAACCTTAGGAGCAGTTGTAATACCAACCATTGTACCTGCTTCAGTATTTGGCAAAAAAGCCCCTAGCAATAATATTCATGTGGGCCAAATCGGATGTGGTCGAATTGCCAGAGACCATGATATGGCCGAAACTCTTAAATACGATCAGGCCAGGCTTATTGCCGTGTGCGATGTCGATCGGAATCGCACTATGGATGCAAAGAAATTGGTTGACGGTTACTACGACAAAAATAAGTCCAAAGGATATATGGACAGTAAGATGTATGAGGACTACCATGATTTATTGGCCAACCCTGAGATCGATGCCGTGTTGATATCCACTCCGGATCACTGGCATTCTCAACCAGCCATCGAAGCCGCCTTGGCCGGGAAAGACATTTATTTGCAAAAACCCACTTCACTAACCATCGAGGAAGGTCGACTATTAAGTGACGTGGTACATAAAACCGGTGTTATATTACAGGTTGGCACACAACAAAGATCTTCACCCCAATTTAGAATCGCGGCTGAGTTGGTAAGAAATGGCCGCATTGGAAAATTACATACCGTAAAGGTAGGTTTACCTGGCGATCCTTCTGGTCCTGAAGTAGACGAAATGCCGGTTCCGGATAACCTCAATTATGATATGTGGCTTGGTTCTACACCCTATATCCCTTATACAGAAACCGGGGTTCACCCCCAAAAAGGATACAGTCGACCGGGTTGGCTTAGAAAAGAACAATATGGTGCCGGAATGATCACCGGCTGGGGGCAGCACCATTTTGACTCTGCAGCCTGGGGAATGGACACAGAATTCACAGGACCTATTTCTGTACAGGCAGTTGCTCAATTTCCCAAATCCGGATTCTGGGATGTACATGGAGATTTTATGGTCAAGGCAGAATATGCCAACGGGATAACCATGTATACCAGTGGAGGATATACCAATGGAATTCGTTATGAAGGAACTGAAGGTTGGATTTTTGTCTCCCGGGGTAATTATGTAGCCACCGCATCAGATCCGGTTGCAAAAGCAAATAGTAGTAAAGCCTTGGATGCCAGCGATCCTAAAATGCTCACCTCGGAAATTGGTAAAGATGAAATCCACCTGTACCGAAGCAAAGAGCAACATGGTAATTGGCTAGACTGCATAAAATCACGAAAACAGCCTATTTCACCGGTAGAAATAGGTCATCGGACCTGTTCGGTTTGTTTGATTAGTCATATTGCGATGAAACTGGATCGCAAACTTCATTGGGATCCCATTAAGGAGAGATTCAAAAACGATGACGAAGCCAATAGTATGTTAAGCAGACCCCAGCGATATCCTTATGGTACCAACTACGTAAAGCTGTAATATCTGGTATATGAAATCAATGTTATTCATTTGTTTTGTTGCAATGATGATGGTCTCGTGTGGTCCGCAATCATCCGAACAAACGGAAGCAGACGCATCTAATATAGAATTCAAAGTGCAATTAATGACACTTGACCCAGGTCATTTTCATGCCGCATTGGTACAAAAAACCATGTATGACCAGGTTTCTCCTGAGGTTCACGTTTTCGCTCCTGAAGGAGAAGATGTAAAACTTCACCAAGCTCGAATTGAAGGTTTTAATAATCGAGCTGAGAATCCGACCAATTGGCAGCAGAATGTTTATACAGGTGCAGACTTTTTTGAACGAATGATTGCTGAAAAGCCTGGAAATGTAATGGTGATTGCAGGGAATAATGCCAAAAAAACGGAATACATTCTGCAAGCAATACAAAATGGGATCAATGTATTGGCTGACAAGCCAATGGTCATTACAACCGATCGATTTCCCATGCTTATACAAGCTTTTGAGGTTGCTCAAAAAAAGGGGCTGCTTCTTTATGACATCATGACAGAGCGGTATGAGGTGACTACTATGTTGCAGAAGAGATTATCGCAGATACCTGAAATATTTGGAGCGTTGGAAATGGGAAGTGTGGACAATCCGGCTATAACCAAAGAAAGTATTCATCATTTTGCTAAAAATGTATCAGGTAAACCTTTGATCCGACCACCTTGGTTTTTTGATGTGGAACAAGAAGGTGATGGTATCGTTGATGTGTCGACCCATTTGGTCGACCTGGTACAATGGGAGTGCTTTCCGGATGAAATCCTCGACTTTCAGCAAGATATTGAAATGTTGAAAGCCCGACGGTGGGCTACAGTTATGGACCCTGAGATGTTTGAGCAGGTAACCGGCTTATCTGAATATCCGCACTATTTACAGAAAGATATAAAGGAAGGTAACCTGCATGTTTACTCCAATGGAGCTTTTACCTATAAACTGAAAGGAGTACATGCCAAAGTATCGGTAATTTGGAATTTCCGGGCACCTGAAGGTACCGGCGATACCCATTATTCCATAATGAGGGGGTCGAAAGCCAATCTGATTATTCAGCAAGGTGAGGAAGAAGGTTACAAAGCTACCCTATATGTCGAACAAGTTGCTGACGGAGACCTAAGCCCTCTTATTGCACAGACCATTGAAGATGTCTTACAAAAAGAATATCCGGGTATTTCATTTGAAAAGATAAATGATACCAATTGGAAAATAGTCATTCCGGATAAATACAAAGTAGGTCACGAGGCTCATTTTGGTCAGGTAACCCAAAAGTACTTACAGTATTTGGAGGCAGGAAAATTACCAGATTGGGAGATACCCAATATGATAGCAAAATATTACACGACCACAGAAGCCTTCAAGATGGCCTTAAAGAATTCAGAGTGATGAAAAGAATAGCGATTATAATCACCTTATTTTCTTTGTGCCTCTGGTGTCATGCGCAAAGCCTTGAGGCATTTGAATGCGATTCGGAATGGATCGATAAGATTACCCGGATTGCACCTTCAAAGCCCATCGTAACTCCCAAAAAACAACGCAAGGTCCTGGTCCTCTCATTACATACGGGTTTTAAACATTGGGTAATTCCTCATACTTCTGCCGTGCTAAAAGTTTTATCTGAAAAGACAGGAGCATTTACCGTATACGATACGAAGGACATTAATTATTTTAAACCTGCTACATTAAAAGAATTTGATGCAGTCATTTTCAATAATACATGCTCTGATGGGAAAAAGCGAGACCTCTTTTGGGACAAACTTGGGGAAGATACCAGCCTTTCCGAAAAAAAACGAATCAAAAAGGCGTCTAAATTTGAAAAGAATTTATTGAAATATGTTAAAAAGGGAGGCGGTTTTGTAGCCATTCATGGTGCCATTGTAACCCAAAATAACTCAGCGGAATTTAGCAACATGCTTGGTGGTAGTTTTGATTACCATCCACGACAACAGGAAGTCATAGCGGAATTGGCCGATCCCGGCCATCCATTAGTAGAACCATTTAATGGTAAAGCCTTCGTTCATTTTGACGAGCCCTATTTTTTTAAGAATGCCTACTTTGACTACAATTTCAAACCACTCCTTTATATGGATGTAAATAAGCTGGAAGCCTTAAAGCAAGATGTTCCAGACAAAGTCAAGTATATTTCATGGATAAAAAGATATGGAAAAGGCAGAGTGTTCTATGTCTCACCATCTCATAATGCGCACAGTATGGAACATCCGGAATTATTGGAGTACTATCTTAACGGGATCCAGTATGCCTTGGGAGATCTCGAATGTGATGATATACCCATTGGAAAACAAAATTAAAACACCAAGTATTGAGTGGTTACTGCGCTAAATACATAAGCCAACCTAGTGCTGATGTTTTTAACGCAACTAATAGAAACTTCGCATCATGGGTACATCGGTAAGTATAATTCTAAATAATTGACATAGAAAATGAAGTTTAATCTTTTAATCCTATTGACAGCTGGATTAACCTTAAGCACTTGCCAGTCAGGTAAAGATCGAATTGCAGAGGAAAAATCGGAAAGGCCTAATGTACTATTTATCATGTCAGATGATCACACCTCACAGGCCTGGGGGATTTATGGTGGCATATTGCGGGACTTGGTTAAAAATGATCATATTCAAAGACTCGCTGATGAGGGTACCATTTTGAATAATGCATTTTGCACCAATTCCATCTGTGTGCCTAGTCGGGGAAGTATTCTTACCGGTCAATATAGTCACCGCAATGGGATATACACATTATCTGATGCTATGCACCCAGATAGTACCCATATTGCGAAAGTATTGGGTGCCAACGGATATCAAACAGCGATCATCGGCAAGTGGCATTTGAAAAAACCTCCCTCAGGATTTGATCATTTTATGGTACTTCCCGGACAGGGTGTCTATCATAACCCCCGGTTGAAGACCTCGGAAGATTGGGAAACCAACGGGAAAGTCTACCCCGGTTTTTCATCTGATGTGATCACCGATTACTCGTTGCAATGGCTCGATCACCGAGATTCGACAAAACCTTTTTTTCTAATGACTCATTTTAAGGCGACGCATGAACCATTTGATTTTCCTGAGCGACATAAAGACCTATATCGGAATGTAGACATTCCCGAACCTGAATCACTTTATGATTCAGGGCCAGAAACCACGGGTAGATCTTTCACCGGTCAAACTTTAGAAATCCTGGGAGCCAGATATACACGAGCATCAGTAGATAGTACATTCTGGACCTCATATCCGGATTTACCGTTTAGTACTGAAGGTTTGTCACCAGATGACAAAAGAAAAAAAATCTATCAAAAGTTAGTAAAAGACTTTATGCGGTGTGGAGCGGCAATCGACGATAATATCGGTCGAATTTTGGATTATCTCGATAACAATGGATTGACTGAAAATACCATTGTGGTATATACCGCGGACCAAGGATATTTTCTAGGGGAACATGGTTTTTTTGACAAAAGATTGATCTATGAGGAATCATTAAGAATGCCATTTGTGATTCGATATCCAAAAGAAATTAAAGCAGGAGCCCGAATTGATGATATCATTCTCAATATTGATTTTCCGGCCTTGTTTGCTGACTATGCCGGTATTCCTCAACCGAATTTTATCCAGGGCAAGAGCTTTCGCAACAATTTAAAGGGCAAAACGGATCCTGACTGGCGAACATCGATGTATTATCGCTACTGGTTGCATCGCACGGAGCGACCGGGTCATTTTGGCATTCGGAATCATCGCTACAAATTAGCCCTGTTCTATGGTCAACCACTTGGGAGTAGTGGGGCCATGAAGCAAAGTACCGAACCGGCCTGGGAATTTTATGACCTGCAAGAAGATCCGGCGGAGGTACATAATGCGATCAATGATCAAGTCTATTCAGATATTATCAAGGAAATGAAAAAAGAACTCCTGGCTTTGAGGAACGAACTCGGAGATACGGATAAAGAGTACCCTGAGATGCAAGAGGTATTCTCGAATTATTGGCCGGAAGCAATGAATCAAAAATTATCCCAATGATATGAGATCAATAAACAAATTGTTTTATTTTCTGGTCTTATTCTGCCTAGGGAGCTGCGTGGAGAAAGTGAACCAATCTGAAGTACAACCAAACATCCTGATGATTATGTGTGATGACTTAGGATGGGGTGATGTAGGCTTTAACGGCAACTCTATTATCCAAACCCCAAACCTGGATCACCTGGCACAAAAAGGAATGGTCTTCAACCGGTTCTATTCAAGTTCTCCGGTATGTTCACCCACTCGAGCCAGTTGTTTGACAGGAAGGCATCCTTTCAGGATGGGGATATACGGAGCCAATACCGGTCATTTGCCGGCTGAAGAAATTACCATTGCCGAAATCTTGCAACAGGAAGGGTATACTACCGGTCATTTTGGAAAATGGCACCTGGGTACCTTAACAACCACGATCAGAGATGCAAATCGAGGGCGACCGGGAGACAGTACGCACTATGCCATTCCATCAGATCATGGATTTGATACCTATTTCTGCACAGAATCCAAAGTGCCTACCTGGGATCCAATGACCAAACCATTAGTATTTGATACCAGCCGGGGTGAATCTTTGCGATTTGGATGGGCTGCTATTGATTATGGCGAACAACAATCCCAACCGTACGGGACGTACTATTGGACAGGCCCTGAAGTCATGGATACTCAAAACCTGAATGGTGATAATTCCAGAGTTATAATGGACCGGGTGATTCCTTTCATCCAAAGTGCAAATCAAGCCAACCAACCGTTTTATGCCAATATTTGGTTTCATACGCCGCATTTGCCACTAGTGACTTCTTCTAAACTCCGGGACCTTTATTCCAACCGATCTCATCAAGAGCAACTTTTATTTGGTGCAATCACCGCCATGGATGAACAAGTAGGCAGGTTATGGAGTGAATTGGAGAAGTTAGGAATTGCGCAAGAAACGATAATCTGGTTTTGTAGTGATAATGGCCCGGAAAGAGGAACTCCAGGATCAGCAGGTCCCTTTCGGGAGAGAAAACGAAGCTTACATGATGGCGGAATAAGAGTTCCTGCTTTCTGTGTTTGGGAAGGTCAGGTTCCGAGTGGAAGTAAGACAGACTTTCCCGTAGTTACTCACGACTATCTTCCCACATTACTCAACATCCTGGCAGTCGAATACCCAGTGTCCAACCGCATTCTGGATGGCATGGATGTCGGCAAAATCTTACAAGGAGTTGATGTACAGAGAGAAAAGCCGATAGGTTTTCAACATCATAATCAGCAAGTAGCTTGGATGTCTGGTGATTATAAATTATATAGAAGAAATCAAAACCAACCCTGGGAGTTATATCATATGTTGAAAGATAAGGAGGAAAGCAATGATCTGGCCCAAGACCTTCAGGATCTTGTCAAGGAATTAAGGCAAGAATTAGATCAATGGATTGAATCATGTCATCATAGCGATCAAGGAGAAGAATATTAGCAATCTTATCTATTTCTGTAAATTTGTATTAAATCCTATTCTAGTGAGGACAAAACTAACTATCAAAATTTTAGGTATACTGATCATAATATTCGGGGTCAGCTTCGCTTGCCAGCAGTCAAATGATGATTCGAAACAAACAGTAACCCTCCCAAATATTGTATTGATCTTTACTGATGATCAATCATTTAATACCATTAGATCATTGGGAAATCAGGAAATATATACTCCTAACCTAGACCGTCTGGTTCAAAACGGAACTACCTTTACCCATGCTTACAACATGGGTGGCTGGAATGGAGCGATATGTGTGGCTTCCAGAACAATGATCAATTCCGGAAGATTTATCTGGCGAGCACAAAAACAGGTTGACTCATGGCGCCAAAAGGACTCTGTAGCCCTCCAGCAAACCTGGAGTAATCTCATGAATCAATCCGGATATGATACTTATATGTCAGGAAAGTGGCATGTAAATGCCCCTGCCTCTCAAATATTTGATCAGGTGTCTCATATTCGACCGGGGATGCCCAGAGATGCAGGTTTCGGAAAAGCTTTTCGAATGATCAGAGCTGCTGAAGGCAAAGCTCTGAATTTTGATACCATCATGCCGATTGGTTACAATCGTCCAAAAGATGAAAATGACCACTCCTGGTCTCCATCGGATACCAGTTTTGGAGGATTTTGGCAAGGAGGAAAACATTGGAGTGAGGTTCTTGCTGATGATGCAATAAATTTTATTCAGCAAGCTCAACGTAGCGATGATCCTTTTTTTATGTATTTGGCGTCCAATGCTCCGCATGATCCACGACAATCACCTCAGGAGTTTGTCGATCGTTACCCACTTGATAAAATCTCAATGCCGGCAAGTTTTCAACCTTTGTATCCAGATTTGGACAGTATCGGCGTAGGTCCCTCTCTTCGTGACGAGGCCTTAGCTCCTTTTCCGAGAACACCCTATGCTGTAAAAACTCACATTCAGGAATATTATGCTATTATAACTCACTTGGATGTTCAAATTGGAAAAATATTGGATGCACTCGAAGCATCCGGCAAACTTGATAATACATACGTATTCCTTACCTCTGACCATGGACTGGCTGTAGGACGACATGGACTCTTAGGTAAACAAAATATGTATGATCACAGTGTCCGAGTTCCGTTAATCATGATGGGTCCTGATATTCCAAAAAATAAAAAAGTCACTGAAGATGTATATCTCCAGGATATTATGGCCACAAGCCTTGAACTTGCACAAATAACCAAGCCGGAATATGTTGAATTTAATAGTTTTTATAGTCTAGCCTTAGGTAAGCAAGTCAAAGGTCATTATGATGAGATATTCGGTTGTTATACCAACGATCAAAGGATGATTCGAAAAAATGGTTACAAACTAATAGCCTATCCGCGAGCCAACAAAATGTTGTTATTCAATTTGAAAGAAGATCCACATGAAATAAACAATCTGGCTGAAGACCCTGGTCAGGCAAACCGAGTAAAAGAACTGTTCGGGTCTTTGTTGAAGCTGATGGAGGAAATGGATGATCAGCTGGACTTAACCAGCATGTATGATAATCTAAGCAGTTAATCTAAGGATTTACTAATAATACTAATTGTTTTGGAAAGCATTATTCATGAAAGAAATCAGACAGCCTATCAATATTAAGTCCTTTCTATTTATACTATCTATATTTATTGTAGTTAATGTAAGAAGCCAGACAACACCTCCAGATACTTTGTTTTTCAAAGATCGCATCCAGCCTCTTGATTCTCATAATGTTTTTAAAACATTGGGATATTATAACTGGGGTGCATCGATTATTAAGGGAGATGATGGATTGTACCATCTCTTTTACTCTCGCTGGGAGAAGAAATACAAATTTACAGGGTGGTTGACTCATTCTGAAATAGCTCATGCTACAGCCCCATCTCCAAGTGGCCCCTGGACTTACCAGCAGACGGCGATGACAGGAAGAAGGGGCAAAAACTGGGATGCGATTACAGCACACAACCCTAAGATAAAATATTTTGATGGTAAATATTACTTGTATTATGTCTCTACCAATTTGGGAAGTAAATCATATACCGAAACGGAATTAATTGAAACCGCCCATACTGGATATTCCCATGCCAATTGGAAAATATTACGCCCCAATCAGCGCACGGGGGTTGCGGTGTCAACGTCTCTGTCAGGTCCCTGGATGAGGCAGGATACGCCATTGATACAACCAGCAGGTCCTATTACCACTCTGACGGTGAATCCAGCTATATGTAAAGGCAAGGATCAAAATTATCATCTTATTATCAAAGGCGACAAGCCCAACGAAACACGCTTTATTCGTAATCAAGCCATTGCTGTTTCCCGGTTTCCGGATAGAGGTTATAAAATTTTGAATAACCCTGTAATTGATTATCTGGATACCGAAGATATGTCGATGTGGTACGATGAAACCAGCGAATACTATTATGGAATATTCCATGCCCACTCATTCATAGGATTGGTTAGTTCTCCAAATGGAAAGAATTGGAAGAAAGCTACTGAGTATAGTTTGATGACAAAAAAGTTAATTCTGAAAAACGGAACCGAAATTATGCCGGACCGACTGGAAAGGCCTTTTGTATATACTGAGAATGGTGAACCCCGTGTTATCAGTTTGGCCGTTAAAAAAGGGGATGAATCGTACACCGTATTTGTTCCGATATCTCAAAAACCAACACTTCCTGTTCCCAACGCCCGGCAACTGGCATGGCAGCAAGCAGAATTAGGGGCTGTATTTCATTATGATTTGCATGTATTTGATGGTAAAAAATATGGACAAGGTGGAAATCGAATTAAACCAGTTTCAGATTATCAGATATTCAATCCAAAAAATCTGGATACAGACCAGTGGATTCGAGCCATTAAAGATGCAGGCTTTACTTTTGCCATTCTGACTGCCACCCATGAGACGGGGTTCGCATTGTTTCAATCGGATGTAAACCCCTATTCGATGAAAGCACTCAAGTTTCAAAATGGAAAAGGAGATGTCGTCCGGGATTTTGTCAATTCATGTCGTAAATACGGTATTAAGCCGGGTATCTATTTAGGGATCCGGTGGAATTCATTTTATGGTGTCCACAACTTTCAGGTCAATGGTGAAGGCCCTTTCAGAGACAATCGACAGGAGTATTACAATCATATGGTGGAAGGTATGGTTAAAGAAATCTGTACCAATTATGGAGAATTGTTTGAAATATGGTTTGATGGTGGAGCCGATCATCCTGACAATGGAGTACCGGATGTGTTACCGATCATCCAGCAATACCAGCCCCATTGTCTTTTTTATCACAATAAACAATTAGCTGAAGTACGGTGGGGAGGATCAGAATCCGGTACGGTCCCCTATCCTTGTTGGGCAACATTCCCTAATTTTTATTCCCATGCCGGCGATACTCAAGCTGAACGCATGAAATTGTTGAAGCAAGGAGATCCAAATGGTACTTATTGGATGCCGGCGATGTCTGATGCACCGTTAAGAGGTTACAATGGGAGGCACGAATGGTTTTGGGAACCTGGTGACGAAGCGCACATTTTTCCTGTGGATCACTTATTGGATATGTATGAAAAATCGGTAGGTAGAAACTCTACCTTAATTATGGGATTAACACCTGATCCTGACGGCCTTTTGCCTGAACCTGATGTCCAGCGCCTCCATGAATGGGGCTCACAAATCGAAGAAAATTTCCACTATCCGGTTCAAACCGGTTCTGGCACTGGGAATGAAATTCTGCTCAGACTGGATGTTCAAACTAGAATTGACCGTGTAATCATTCAGGAGGATATTTCGCAAGGAGAACGAGTCCGAAAATATGAATTGGAAGCAATGGTACAAGGTAAATGGATCAAGGTAGGTGAGGGTGAATGTATAGGTCACAAAAGAATTCAACGTTTTGCTCCTGTTGAAGCAACTGCAATGCGTATGATCATCAAGAAATCAAGCCTGACTCCGATGATCCGTAATTTTGCCATATTCAAAGTACTGGAAAGCGACCGAAACTAAATGAAATCTTATCGTTTGGTATAAACAATTCCTTCGATTTTATCAAGAAGCTCTTTTGATCCGATGATCAAGGGAGATCGTTCATGTAAATCCTGAGGCTTTTTATCCAGAATCCTACCTGTACCATCACTGGCCGCACCTCCTGCCTGCTCAACAATTGCCGCAATCGGATTGCATTCATATAATAAACGCAATTTTCCATTAGGATAATGAGCGGAACCCGGATAAAGATATATACCACCGGTAATCATATTGCGATGAATATCTGCAATCAACGAGCCAATATAATAGGTTTTGAATTGCCGTTCTTTACAGTGCCGGATAAAACGCTGTATTTCGGGTTGGAAAGTTTGGCTATTGCTTTCGTTTACTGAAAGGGTCTTACCTCCATGGGGTATCGTCATGTTGGCATGTGATAGCAAAAACTCTCCATATGCCGGTTCCAGAGTAAAGCCATTGACTCCATGTCCTGTCGAATACACTAGCATAGTCGATGAACCATAAATTACGTATCCGGCAGCTACCTGTTCCTTGCCGGGTTGCAAGAAATCCTCTTTTACGGGGTCGGTGCCAATTTTGGAAATACGATGATAAATAGAGAAAATAGTACCTACTGGAATATTGACTGCCGTATTTGCCGAACCATCCAAAGGATCCATCGTCACAACATACTTGGCATGGCGATTCCCGGTCATAATAATACCGTCGGTTTCTTCTGAGACGATGCCGCAGGTTTGTCCTCCGTTGGTTAATGCTCTGACAAATCGGACATGGGCTACCATATCCAATACTTTTTGTTGTTCACCCTGGACGTTGGTTTCTCCTAATTCCTTAGAAAGTTCCGCCAAACCAGCCCGGTTGGTTTCACGGTTAATAATCTTAGCCGCTAATCCAATGTCTCGTAACAATTGGGTCAATTCACCGGAGGCATAACTGAATTGTGCCTGATTGGATTTAATAAAACGGTCTAGGAAAGTCCCAATTGGGGCAGAGAAATGATCGATAGAATTCATCCTGCAATATGCCAAAATTGACTCATATGTACACTGATCCAGATCATATCTTTAGCAAAAACATATTGATTGTTAATGCACATTTAAAGGCTATGTGGTCACAAAATGATCCAATGGTAAAGAGAGCCAAGCAATGACGAGTGAACCGCGCATTGATCTCTTATGACTTGATATCAAGCTTCCTGGTATGTGTGATTCGGAAGTCTGCAAAAAATTAAAAAAGTAGAAACCGAATATTCCTATTATTTTGATTAAATGCATGGGAAGAGGTATTTGATAAGATTACTAATGGTCTAGATATTGGGGCCGACGATTATTTTAGCATACCATTTAGTATTCCTGAGGCCTTGGCAAGGATTCGAGCAGTGTTTCGTAGATTAGAAGTAAATAAGTAAGAAGAGCTTTCCAATTTTTGAAATTCCACATATATTTATAAATCCTGAAAAACCCTAGTGGTTCTTGCCATAATATATTTTATACTTTTTTACCTAAATTCAAATTATCAGAAATGAAATCAACCTGCAGGGATAGGCTTGCAGAAACTTTGATCCCCAATTGGAATTAATGACACTGCGGCATGTTTACCTATAACATACTTGAGATTTGCAGAACAAAGAATGCTGGGATCACATATCAACTCAGTTAGTGAATGCTAAGCACAATATTTTAGAGCATGAGGTTTCATTAACCAATATTAAGAATATCTGATATCGTGCGAGGGAAATCTAAATGAGGATACCGGGGTCAATAATAATACTCATACCTATGGTTGATTATCTGCTAATATTTTTTTACCTTATACGAATAAGATTTTATCCTAAATGGACAACCCTCGACGATTAGCCGCAGTTATGTTTACCGATATTGAGGGCTACACAAGTCTGATGCAGAAGAGTGAAAACCAGGCTCTACAAATACGGCAGAAACATCGGGAGATATTTGATTCCGCAATACAAAAATTCGGTGGAAAGCTTGTCAATTACTTCGGCGATGGAACTTTAAGTTTTTTTGACAGTGCTGTATCAGCGGTCAAATGTGCTGCAGAAATGCAGAAAAAATTTATAGAAAGCCCTGCCATACCCGTACGTATTGGAATTCACCTGGGAGATATCATTGTAACCGAAGAAGATATAATTGGAGACAGTGTTAATTTGGCATCAAGAGTAGAATCACTGGGTGTTGCTGGCAGTGTGATGGTCTCTGATAAGGTAGCTGCTGAACTTCAAAATCAAGACACCCTACCTTTGGTACGACTGGGATCTTTCCACTTTAAGAACGACTCGCACGCAAGAGAGGTATTTGCGCTTAACTTACCAGGCTTGGTGGTTCCTGCCAAAAAAGATTTACACGGAAAACTGGAAGCAAGTAAGCTATTAAGACTCCGAAACGCTCTTTCAATAGCTGTAGTTGCGATCTTGTTGATATCTGTGGGATGGTGGCTTTCTATATTAGAAGGCAGCCCAGGGATTAATAGCCTGGCAGTACTGCCATTTTCCAATCTGATGAACGACACCACACAAGATTTTCTAGTACTCGGTGTTCAAGAAGTTTTGATTTCTAAACTTCAAAAAGCTGGAGTGTCTGTTAAACCATACAGGTCCATGAGGGCTTATAGAAACACCGACAAATCACTTAAGACTATCGCAAATGAACTAAATGTGGATGGACTTTTGGAAGCTTCAATTTTCCGATCTGGAAACCAGATCGAAATTGATGTGGGGCTGATAAATGGCAGAAATGAAGAGTATATCTGGGGTAATACGTACCAGCAAGAATTTGTCAACATCATTACACTGTATAAGGATATCATTCATTCGATTGTGGAGGAAATTGAGTTTGCGATGTCTCCTCAGGTTTCTGCAAGTTTTTCTCAAACTCAAGTTGTCAATACGAAAGCATATGAACTGTACCTGAAGGGGAGGGTTCATCTGAATTCCGGGGTCAATGGAAGCCTTCCCCTGGCCATAGATTTTTTCAAACAGTCTGAGAAAATAGATCCTACCTTTGGTCCTGTTTATTCGTCATTGGTAGAAAGCTATTTATTGCAGGGATTTGGATCTATCTCTCCACAAGAAGCCTTCGCCAATTTTCGTATTTATGCGCAAAAAGCAATTGATATGGATCCTTTCGTAGCTCAAGATCATCATCAATTGGCGATGATTAAATTATTTAGTGATTGGGATTGGCTAGGTGCCGAAGAGGAGCTTAAAAAAGCCATCGCCGAAAACCCAAACTGGGAGACCTATGATTCTTATTGTCAGTTGTTATGGGCTATGGGCAAATTTGATGAAAGTGTAATTGCGGGAGAAAAAGCTGTAGAAATGGACTCCACCGCCCACTTTGCACATTGTGATTTAACATTCGCCTATTATTATGCCGGAGATTTAGATAAAGCTCAAACTCAATTAGACAGGACAATCCGTTTGTTTGGTTCTGATTGTCAGTATCACAGCCAACTTCAGCTAAGACTTTCAGTTTTGAGAAATATTGATGATGAAATATTCATAAACTCCATCATTGATTCAATGACAGCACTTATAGACTTAGGAGACTACAGTCAATTACCAATCTTAGGCAGACTGTATGCCAGTTTGGGCCAAGATGAAAAGGCCTATGAGGTGATCGATTTATTGAAAGAGCATGCGTCTAATGATTATGTGGAACCCATGCTCCTCGCATTGATTTATGCTGGCCTTGGAAATAATGACAAAACATTTGAACTACTCGATGAAGCGTATGGACAAAGGTCATTCTATTTGATGTATTCCCTTGTCCCATTGCCCATTTTCGATTCTCTTCGACAGGATCCCAGATACAAGAATTTATTGACCAAAATGCGCCTGGCCAACCAGGAATAAGTTTATAAATCATTAACAATGAAAAAAAATTATAGATCTACAAACTCAAACCCAACAAAAAAACATGCTTCAAGCGTGTTAATACTCTTTGGAATAATTATGTTATTTGGGTTTTGTTCAGAATCCAAAGATGAAACACAGAAAGCTGAAATTACATTGTCCAAGTCGGATTCTTTATTGGCTGAAAGGCTAACAGACACCGCAATAACCAAACTTTATATAGAATGGGATTGGCCAGCGGCTAAAGAAGCATTTATAAAAGCTCTGGACCTCAATCCTAGTCTGGCAAGAGCACATGCTCAATATTCTTGGTATCTACTCCTTTTTGATGATTGGGAAGCCGGATCAAATCAGATGAAAATGGCGGTTGAGGCAGAGCCAACGACTCCTCTGTGGCATGCGTGGTACGCATGGATCTTGGTTGGTCAAGGTAAAATTGAAAATGCGGAAAATTCAGTAAATAATGCCTTGAAGTTGGATCAGGAAAATGATGTTGCGTACAATGTAAAAGGTATAATAGAAACTGTAAGAGGGAATTATGAGCTGGCAATTCGCAACCAATTAAAGGCTGCAGAGTTAAATCCAAGGTGGAAAGGAGATTTAGCTTATATAAATGCTTTTTTTGGCCATGGGGAAAATGCTGTGGAGCTTATCGATTCGTTAAAACTCGGTAATGTTAATTGGAATAGCTACTATATCGCTAAGACCTATGCCACCCTAAACAATAAGGAAAAGGCATTTTCATGGTTGGATAAAGCATTTGAAATGCATCATCCTTACTTCCCCTGGATTGGAATCGATACTACTTTTGCTCCACTTTGGGAAGATCCAAGGTATGATTTAATTTATATGCGATTGAATCTCCCATGACGATATTAGACCTCAATCCTGATCTGGCCAGGACGCACATTCTCTTTTCTTGGTTTCTACTTCTTTTGGATAACAAAGAATCTGGAATAAATCAAATGCAAAAACGCAGTTATAGCCTTAGCTATGGTGTGCATTTTTTAACCTGCCTTGCCAGCGGGCAGGTGTACATATTCGCTAATATTTCAGCAAAGATAGCGGGTAAACCTAATCATCTTTGGTATATTTCCTCTTCAGGCTTTCCAACATTTTCTTCCGGTGATTTATGCAATAATTGATTCCGCGAATCTCACACGGCGAAACTTTCTCCACATCCACAAGTACGAGCGGCGTTGGGATTATTAAAATAAAATCCCTTGCCGTTTAATCCTCCCGAAAACTCCAGTGTCGTGTTACATAAGTATAGAAAACTCTTTAGATCCGTAACTACTTTCACCCCATTATCCTCAAAAACCTGATCATTTGGTTTTTCTTCATTGTCAAAATCCATGTTGTACGTAAGCCCGGAGCATCCACCGCTAGTCACCGTTACCCGGATAAAATAGCTTCCATCCAGATCTGCTTCCTGCATTAAATTGGTCACTTTTTCTTTAGCTGAATCTGCAACAAATAACATGATTCAATAATATTTTTCTTTTACAAATTTTCTGCTTGTTCAGAAACCTTATTTTTCTCTCTATAGTCTTTGATAGCACTTTTGATGGCGTCTTCAGCCAGGACTGAACAATGGATTTTGACGGGAGGAAGTGCCAGTTCTTCCACTATATCCATATTATCAATTTCTAAAGCCTGATCTACGGATTTTCCCTTAAGCCATTCAGTAGCCAGCGAGGAAGAAGCAATCGCGGATCCACACCCAAAAGTCTTAAATTTGGCATCCTGGATTATACCTGATTCTTCATCCACTTCAATTTGCAATCGCATGACATCTCCACATTCGGGAGCACCTACCAGTCCGGTACCGACATTTTTGTTGCTTTTATCCAACGTTCCGACATTGCGCGGATTTTTAAAATGATCTAAAACTTTATCAGAATAAGCCATAATTTTTACTTTATTAAAATATTAACAAAATTAATGTTCACTCCATTCCACAGATTCAAGATCTACGCCTTCTTTATACATTTCCCAAATAGGACTTAAATCTCGCATATGGTTTACACCCTTTGAAATAGATTGTATCGTAAAATCGATATCCTCTTCTGTATTAAATCGACCTAAACTAAATCGTAATGAGGAATGTGCCAGATCATCACCCAGTCCCAGAGCAATTAATACATACGAAGGTTCCAATGATGCAGAGGTGCATGCAGATCCGGAAGAAAGGGCAATATCTTGGTTAAATGTCATCATCAATCCTTCTCCTTCCACATGTTTGAAGGAAAGATTGGTAACATGAGGCATGCGGTGCTCAATATTTCCGTTGACATATACCTCTTCCAGATTTTTCAGAAAGGCTGCCTCTAATCTATCACGTAACTTGGAAAGACGTTCCGCTTCCTGAGTCATTTCGATTTTGGCAATACGTGATGCTTCACCAAGCCCTACTATTCCCGGCACATTTAAGGTTCCGGATCTCATACCTCTTTCATGACCTCCTCCATCAATCTGTGCTGTAACTTTTACCCTGGGATTTTTACGACTTACGTACAATGCACCAACTCCTTTCGGCCCGTACATTTTATGAGCACTGAAAGCCATTAGGTGGACACCAGTTTCTCGAGGGTATACAGGGATTTTTCCTACAGCCTGGGTAGCATCGCTAAACAATAACACTCCATGTTTGGCACAAATAGCCCCAATTTCTTTCATGGGTTGAATTACTCCGGTTTCATTGTTAGCCCACATCACCGATACCAATATGGTGTTCGATTGGATCGCGTTTTCCAACACTTGCAAATCGATCAATCCATCATTTCGCACATCAATGTAGGTAACTTCACCACCCATTTTTTCAATTTTCTTGCAAGCATCCAAAACCGCTTTGTGTTCTGTCTTTGGGGTGATGATGTGATTCCCTTTCCGTTTGTACATTTCAAAGATTCCTTTCAAGGCTAAATTATCCGCTTCAGTTGCTCCAGAAGTAAAAATAATCTCTTTGGGATCTACCTTGATCAAATCGGCCACCTGACCTCGGGCATAATCTACAGCTTCTTCCGCTTCCCATCCAAAAGGGTGATTACGACTCGCCGCATTACCAGGTTTATCATAAAAATAGGGTAACATGGCCTCAACAACCCTGGGATCACAAGGTGTGGTCGCATTGTTATCGAGATATATTTTCTTATAACTCATGTTTATTTTTATTTAGATTTAATCTAATTTAGAGCAAATATAACGAATTTGGCAATAATAAGTTTTCAATTTTTTAGAATAAGTGCAATTTGTACAGTGGATTTACTCCTTGGTAAAAAAAAGCAATTACGGCTAAAACATTTTGACCATTATGACTGCTCTATTTGACGAATTCTCTGCGGTTACTAAAGCGGAATGGCATGCTAAAATTCTTCAAGACTTGCGTGGTCAAAATATAGAAGATTTAACGTGGGAAATAGACGACGGCATTGAATTAGATCCTTTCACCCACGAATCGGATTGTCCTATCTCCTTCAATTTATCATCATTTAAATTACCTGGAGCCTGGCAAATTGGTGAACGAGTAGACTTTATGGACCACCACCAACTTTTGTCATCTCTACGAACTGGCATAAATGCACCGGAATTTCGGATTAACAAGACCCTTTATCTGTCAGATTTTCAGACCAATTTTTCTGAAGTACAGATAGAAATTATTGATTTGCACTTTCTGTTCTCAATCCTGGAAAAGGCAATAGTTTCGCTCCAAGAATGGGATCAATACATCGAGTTACATGGTGCCAATCGTACACTTATCACCGGAAGTTTTGTTACCAATGTCAGTGAGAGTTGGTCTCCGTGGATCCAAACGGTCAAAGAATATTACCAACAGTTTCCTGGATTTAGGTTTTTTCATATTGAAATATCCGAGGGAACTTCATTGGTGCAATCCCTGGTGAAAGGCCTGAATCAGTTATACGATTTATATCGGCAATGCGAGAAGGAAGGTTTGGATTTAGCCTTAATACCACAATTGACCAAAATCAAGGTGTTTTCTTCCATGTCTACGGTCAAAACTATTTGCTTTTTGCGAGCAATCCGCTGGTTGGCCGCACTATTGCATGAGTACATTACCAATAACCGAAGTATACCATTCATAGATGTATGCATTTCCAACTTTACTGATCAAAAGCATGCCTATCACAATTTGATTCGCTCTACTATGTTGGGTCTGGCTGCAATTGCCGGAGGTGCAGATAGATTAAGTTTCAACCTGGAAAGTCAAAACAATTCAGAATTTTACCCTCGCATTACCAGGAACATTCACCATTTACTGCAGTTAGAAAGCAATTTACACTCTATTCCCGATCCTGCTGCTGGGAGTCTGATTTTGGATTCACTAACCGAACAGTTGGCTGAAAAAGCATGGAATCATTGGCAGGAACACTGAATTGTTGAATCTGGCGTTTTTATTATGAAATAATAATCCAAAACAAAGGCCGGCTCCAAAAAAGAGATTCCAGTAATTACTTAAACAAAATCAGGCCGGCCTTTGTGATTACAACACATAGGTCGATTTAAAATTCTTGAAAGTATCATCAAGAGTAGATTTTAATAGCATTTTAACTTGTAGGTTTTTAAAAAGTTAAAAATATTTGACCAGGCTGGTAATATTAAATCTCATATTATAATTTTATATTATATTTATCGCGATGGCCATATGACTGTGAAGAAAAAAAGTAACATAAATCCAGAAGCCCGGAAATTGGTAAAAAGCACTGTTCCAGATATGCAGGACATATGGAACCGATTAAGACGGCAGGAAACAGTAGCCTTGGCTCAAGCCATAACTTGCGTGGAAAGCTTGAATGCAAGGGATAGGCAATATGCTTTATGGTTGCTTGGTCAATGCCCTCCCCGGCCGGATAAAAGTATTCGAATCGGTATAACCGGAGCTCCCGGATCAGGTAAAAGTACACTCATCAATGCATTAACTCCCAAACTAAAAAAAACATCTACTTCACATATTGCCGTATTAACCATAGATCCCAGTAGTCAATTAACCGGTGGAAGTATTTTAGGCGACCAAACTCGAATGGAGAATTTAATATCCCTCCAAAATATTTTTATGCGATCTTCCCCCTCCAAAGGATATCTAGGTGGAGTAAATCCCTATACCCGCGAAACCATTACCTTATGTGAAGCCGCTGGGTATAATTGTATTCTGGTTGAAACTGTAGGTGTCGGACAATCGGAAATGGAGATCTCAGAAATGGTTGATATATTCATATTGGTCATAAACCCGGGTACCGGTGACGAATTGCAAGGAATTAAGAAAGGAATTGTTGAAATGGCAGATTTAATAATAGTTAATAAAGCTGATGGTAATCAATACCAATTGGCTCTTGAATCTAAAAGGCAATTTCAACATGCATTATCCATTTTGCGTCAGGATAAAAAACCCGATATCCTTTTGTGTTCTGCGACTGAAGGATTTGGTGTCGAGGACATTGCCTCTGGTATTTTTTCAATTGAAGAAAATTTGCGAAATTCCAAAAAATGGCATTCTAGACGCCAACAGCAAAAGGAAAACTGGTTTAACGTATCTTTGCAGAACCAATGGTTACAAATGCTTTTGACTAATACGGAGAGCAGGAAAATTATTCATTCCTACCTGGAAGATGTTCGGTCTGATCGATTATCTCCAGTAGCTGCTGCCGCCAAGTGCATTTCACAAATAAAGATGATCAAAAGAGATTTATGATGTTTTTAAGATTTGTTTTCGCTGGAATCTTGATTCTCATTTCCTTTGCTTTTCTGATTCCGGAATTCTCTGGAAAGGATTATCCTAAAGATTATTTTATCTCGCCAGTTCAACATGAAATCCTACTTTCCGGAACTTTCGGTGAGTTACGATCCAATCACTTTCATTCGGGCATAGATATAAAACCTTCTAATGGTAAACCAGGAGATCCGGTATTGGCTGCCGCAGAGGGATATGTCAGCCGGATTTACGTATCCAGCAGAGGTTATGGCAAAGCAGTATATGTGGCTCACCCCAATGGATACACCACAGTATATGCTCATTTAGATCGCTTTGCCCCTGAGATAGCTGAGTATGTTCGCACCAATCAATATCAAAAAAAATCTTTTGCAGTCAATTTATTTCCAACACCTTCGCAATTTGTCCTTAAGCAAGGTGAGCCAGTCGGACAAATGGGTACATCCGGAAGTAGTAGCGGTACACATTTGCACTTTGAGATAAGAAAATCATCCAATTCCAAACCAATTAATCCACTAGCCTGGGGATTGAAAGTGAGTGATCATAGATCCCCAACGATTAATCGCTTGGTATTATATAGTCAAACCGATGCGGGCTTCGAGTTGTATCGTAATATTTCTCTAAATAGCTGGAACAACGATGATACGATTTTGGTAGATGTCAACAATCTGGGAGTGGGAATTGAATCATTCGATCGTTGTGATAAGGCTCCAAACAAAAATGGAATATATTCAGTGCAACTTTTTTGGGATGATAACCCCTGTTATCAAATCAAGTTTTCGGAATTCCATTTCAAACAAACGAGATACATTAATTCACATATTGACTATTCGACCAAATGGTTTGAAAACAGAACGGTACAACAGTTATTTAATCTTCCAGGAAATCAATTTGAACTTTGTAGGCAAGCAGAAGCCAATAGCTTGCTTTCTTTGGAAAACAATGCAATTCATCATTTAGAGATCAAAGTCTCTGATCGCATGGGTAACAGTAATTCCATTCGAGCGGTAATCAAAGCACTAGGAATTAGAGAAAAGATCAATAACCAATCTGGCAAACCTGTATTAAAGCATAATGAAGCATTTTTGATTCAAGAAGAGAATTCAAGGGTAAGTTTTAATCCAGGCTCTGTCTATCAGAATATTTTCTTTGATTATGACGAAGCAAATGATCAGAGCGCAGGAATTTTATCCAAAGTTATCCAGTTGCATCATCCACATATTCCGGTGCATAGGTATTTTGATCTCTGGATCAAAGCGTATGACCTACCAGCCACTCTTAAGAATAAGGCTTTCTTGGCTTATTGTGGTAAAAATGGAATTGTAAATTATGGTGGAAAGTGGATTAATCATGGAATCCAATCCAGATCACGGAATTTTGGTCAGTATTGTATTATGATTGATACCATTCCACCGACTATTGAACCTGTAGCCATCTCAGATCAGTTAACCAAAAACAGTAAATTTGTATTTAAAGTACAAGAGAATTACCCGGTTGGAGGAGATGCCCGGGGCATTCGATATAAGGCCACTATTGATAAAAAGTGGGTACTGGCTGAGTACGATGCCAAAAACGACCTTATCCTTTATCAACATACAAAAGAATTGACTCCTGGTAAACATATTTTCCAGTTGGAGGTTAATGATGACAGAAATAATATTACGGTTTTTACAAAATCAATTTTGGCTAAATGACAAAACTAAAAGAGGGAGACCCGGCTCCTAAATTTTCCGGAATAATCGAAGATGGCAGTCAAGTATCACTTGCTGACTTTCAGGGTAAAAAGTTGGTTATCTATTTCTACCCTAAAGACGATACTCCTGGCTGTACTGCAGAGGCATGTAATTTGCGTGACAATTATCAATTTATGGCAAACAAGGGTTATGAAATCTTAGGCGTTAGCCCAGATGGTCCTGCTCGTCATCAAAAATTTATAGCCAAATATAACCTTCCCTTTCATCTATTGGCTGATGAAGATAAAACCGTATTAAAAGCCTACGATGCCTGGGGTTTGAAAAAAATGTATGGTAGAGAATACGAAGGAGTATTACGCAGCACGTTTATTATTGATGAAAAGGGTAATATTGAGAAAATTATCAGAAAAGTAAAAACGAAAGATCATGCAAATCAAATATTGGAAAATTAGCATTTGGATTTTATTATTGACATTTTTAGCTTGTAATTCGACAAACAATAAAACCAACCAGGAAGCCTTACGAGTGTTCAATGATTCCAAAAGTATTGTGGAAAAATCATTGGTCAAACACGGTGAATTGCAAAACCGAACGCGCCAAGTGGATAATTCACTTCGAAATGAGGATACCGTTAATATTACCCGGATTGCACAAATTTATGACGATATGGAAAATATCGGAGGATTGATTAATCAGTGGTTTCGGGATGTTCCTGCAGTACCAGGAGGAGAACATCCAAATAGGGCACCAGATCCTAATGTAAAACCTGAGGACCTACTAAATAAACAGAGAGAATTCAAAGAAAAAGCAGAATATATACAGTCTCGTATTCAATCCGTAGACGAATCTCTGGATCTCATTGTTAATAGTCGCTAGTGTATTAGGAACGAAGTTATGGGAGTTTAGAACGATGTAGATTTTTTTTCAAGATCAAGACAAGGTCTAACCTCTCCTTATTTTGTTCCTAATACACTAGGTAATAATTTTTACTATCGATCTTTCCACCTAATTAAATAGCATCGTGCAGGGCCATGAACCCTTGATGGATCCGAATGGTTTCTGGTGGAGAAAGGTTCGTTTTTATTGGTGGATGAAATATTACAGATACAGGAATATCCGTAAAAATACTATTAATGTGCTTGAGCCAATAATCAGCACTGACATTCACAAAATCCTCTGTGATCAATATATAAATCCGGTCTATTTTCATTTTATGAATAGAATGACCTATCTCTTCCGGAGTCACATCGGATCCCATGTTCATAATAGGAATATTTTGCACCTCCAATAAGTATTGTACCAAATACGACATATAGGATTTTTGATCTGCATCCGGTGAGAACAGCAGGGATGTGGGTTTGTAATGTCGCTGACGATTGGGAATTTTGCTCAACTCAATCAATACTTTACGCTTGATAAGCTGACCCAACATGCGCTCATGTGTTATGTAAAATGAACCGGTAAGCCATAATATATTCAGACGATAAAAAATCGGTACTAAAATTTCCTGAATAACCGCTTTCATGTCATAGAGACTAAATATTCGATCTAGAATTTGTTCTAGTTTACCGTAGTCAAATGACAAGGTGTAATTTATTATCAATTCGATATAGTTTTCCTTTTTTTGAGAATCCGATTGGATATGTTTGGATTGCGCGGTTATTTCTTCAAATGATAATTGTGCTATATCTGAAATTTTGTAGCCATGATCTTTCAAGATCAGGATGTGTTTTAGAAATTCAAATTGCTCTTTGCTGTAGGTACGGCAATTGGTTTTATTTCGACTTGGATGAATGAGCTGATACCTTTTTTCCCAATTTCGTAGAGTCTGAGACTTAATATTTAACTTGTTTTCCAGATCTTTTAATGTGTAAGTCATATTAATTGGGTCAAATAACTTCATTAGGAGAACAACCGAGATAAAATTTTTGTTTAGCTAGAAGTAATTTAAAAGTATATTGATTTCAGGTAAAAACACTTTAAATACTTTATGAGGTTTTGACAAAATAAATGTGGTGAAAGCGGTTGGAAATTATTATTGGGATAGAATAAATTTTTGGTGAGATATTCAAATTTGAAATTGAATCAGAGGATTAGTGTCGCTTTAAAGACATAGATTCGGAATAATTGTAATAAGATTGCGTTTCTACTGTTAACATTTGTTGAGATTAAAGCAAATTCAATGATTGAAAGCGGTAGAAATCGGATGTACCATTTGTTTACAACGCATTTAACATTAGGTTTTTGAAATAACTTCAATATGCTACTCGTATATTTTAATAATAAATCAAATTGACACATGAAAATTGGCATAGTATGCTATCCCACCTTCGGAGGAAGTGGGGTCCTGGCTACTGAACTAGGCATAGCACTAGCAGAAAGGGGACATTTAATCCATTTCATTACCTATCGGAAACCCGCACGTCTGCGCACCTTTCAGGAGAACGTCTTTTATCATGAAGTGACACCTTTTGCTTATCCATTATTCGAGTTCAAGCCTTATGATACCGCATTGACTAGTAAATTGGTCGATGTTGTCATGCACGAAAATTTGGATTTACTACACGTGCATTATGCTATACCTCATGCTACCGTAGCCTACCTGGCCAAAAAGATAATCCTTAAGAGTGGAAAATATATTCCAGTAGTCACCACTCTACACGGAACCGATATTACCTTAATTGGTATCGATAATGCTTTTGCACCGGTGGTTCAATTTGGCATAAACTCTTCCGATGCCGTTACCGCTGTATCACAGAGTTTGAAAGACCAAACCATAGAAACATTTAATGTCGAAAAGGAAATCGATGTGATTCATAATTTCGTCAATTTTGAAAGATTTAAAAGGGTTAATAAAGATCATTTTCGCAAGGCGTTAGCGCCTAATGGCGAAAAGATATTGGTCCACATTTCTAATTTCAGGAAACTAAAGCGGGTGGATGATGTAATCAAGATCTTTGCCAAGGTCCTTAAAGAAATACCGGCCAAGCTCTTATTGGTAGGTGACGGTCCCGAACGTACACGTCTCGAAGATTATTGCCGACTATTACAAATCTCCGATGACGTACGATTCCTGGGCAGCCAGGATGCAGTGGAGGAAATACTGGCCATAGCTGATTTATTCATCATGCCTTCGGGAAAAGAATCCTTTGGGTTAGCTGCCCTTGAAGCTATGGCTTGCCATGTCCCGGTTATCTCAAGTAATATTGGCGGAATTCCAGAGGTTAACATCCATGGTCAAACGGGATTCCTTAGCTCTTTAGGTAACGTGGTCGAAATGGCTGAAAATGCTAAGAAGTTGTTATTGAATGAAGAGATGTTACATGAATTCAGGGAAAATGCCTATAACTATGCCAAACAATTCTCTATCGACAAGATAGTACCTCAATATGAAGCTGTTTATAAAAAAGCGCTAAAAAATGTATATTCCTTAGCAAAGTGATCTAGCTTTGTTTCATGTCGAAGAATATTACATTTACTCGCCATATATTATTCTTACTGTTAATCAACCTTATTATCAAACCTTTCTATCTTTTTGGGATAGATCGAACAGTTCAGAATCAAGTCGGTCCGGATGAATACGGATTATTCTTTGCACTTTTCAACTTCACCTATTTGTTTCAATTAATAAATGACTTGGGAATTCAGCAGTATAATACCCGGTTGGCTGCCCAAGCCGAATCTTTATCGGAAAGTTATTTTGGGCGTTTTGTCTGGTCAAAGATCTTATTGAATATAGGCTATTTTATTGCAGTAATCCTGGGTGCTTTAATTATTGGTTACCCGCCGCATTATTGGCCTTTTATACTGATGATTGCTGGAAATCAAGTACTAATTTCATGGATTTTGTATCTGAGGTCAAATATTAATGGTCGCGGTTATTTCAGACTGGATGCCTGGTTATCTGTGACCGATAAGCTCTGGATGATTCTCTTAATCGGAAGTGCATTGGTCGTCCCAGCATGGAGGTCAACATTCACGATTTTTCAGTTTATAATTCTCCAATTCATATCCTATTTGGTGACGGTTTTGATAGCCATAATCTTAAATCGATCGCTTGTAAATATAAGAGTACCTAAATGGGACGGCTGGCAGGTTATTTGGGAGACGGTGAAAAAAACATATCCATTTGCGATTGTCGTACTATTAATGACTCTATATACCAGAGTAGATGGAATCATGATAGAAAGGCTCCTGGAGGATGGAAAATATGAAGCTGGAGTGTATGCTGCCGGTTATCGGTTATTGGATGCAGTGAATATGATCGCCTTCTTATTTGCTACCCTTTTATTACCTATGTTCTCTGCTCATATCAATTCCAAGGACTCTTTGAATAAGTTGTTCACGCAAGCAATAAGTCAACTTGCGATAATTGCTTTTATCGCCATCGCAGGGATCTGGTATTACAAAAATGAAATTATGGAGGTTCTATATCCAACCCATGATGTGTATTGGGCAAAGGTAATGGGATGGTTAATCCTGTCATTTTTACCAATTTGCGTAATTTATATCGCGAGCACCTTGATCACTGCAGGTGGAAACCTAAAACCCATGAACCTAGTTTTCCTCTTTTCAATAGTATTAAATATTGCGCTAAATTATTGGTTGATCACGACCAATGAAGCCCTGGGAGCTGCACTCGCCACTTTGATTACTCAGACGTTTACTGCCCTGGGCATCCTGTATATCTGCTACCATCAATACCGGATCTTTCCACTTCTACGATACCTCCGGCTTTTACTGGTTGGAATTGGAGTTTCTATAATATTTTATGCTACTGATTTTTTGTCTATTTATTGGTTGTGGGGGTTTGTTATTGGTATTGTACTTTCCTGTGGAATGACTTTTTTACTGATGAGATCTGTATTTATGGAGATTTATCATACGCTGAGAAGGAAGCCAGATATGTAGAGAAATTCCTATTTTGCAGCACAATTTGACAGCACATGAATTCAGACGATTACCAATTAGTTGATTTTACTGATACCATCTGGAAATGGCGTAAAACCATAATATTGGTTACTTTTTTAGCGGGGGCCGGTAGTATATTACTTTCTTTGACTTTGAAAGATCATTTTAAGGCTAAGACTATATTTTATATCGCCAGCCTTGATCAGGCTCAACCGAACAAGATCTTTGGTGATGAAAATATACAATATTACGGAAGCTCTGAGGATATCGACCGTGCTATAACGATTGCTTATTCCAATCCACTCATCGATCATATTGTAGATAGTTTTAATTTATATGAGCATTATGAAATTAATCCTGATGATCCCAAGGCTGCTTATAAAGTACAAAAAGCATTTTTGAAACACTACAAAGTGATCAAGACCAAGTACAATGCCCTCGAGTTGACATTTGAAGATAAAGACAAGTATTTTGCTACCAAACTCGCCAACTCAGCCAGAGAACGTGTGGATCAATTATCTAAGGAAATTATTATCAAAAGATTAACTGGACAAATCAAAATAATTAATCAATCGATCACCGAAAACAGTCAAATTGAGACCCTATTGGGGGACAGTTTAATCACACTTAGAGGTAAATTTGGAATCTTCAATACCGTGGTGCAATCTGAAGTCTTTACAACTTTGGTTGCTGAAGCCGAGTCGAACTACAAACGAGCTTCAGCCCAGCTTAAAGCCCTTAAACAGAATAAAAATGTCTCCCAAGATACGATTGCCTATCTAGAAGCTGAAGTAGCAGGTTATCAAAGTCAATTTAACTCATTAACAAATAATAGAGGCACCTCAAAAACCAATTTGAATACTTTCAATCTGGGAAAAGCTAAAGTTGAAGCTTTGGAAATCCAATTAGCCAACGTCATAAAAAAAATTGGTGAAGCCAAGATCAAACTTGGAGAGTGTCAATCGACTTTGCAGAATCTTTCTTCCAGCATCCATTTAATTGATAATGCGGAAATTCCGGTTTATAAGTCCAAACCCAAACGATCTATAATTGTATTATCATCCACCTTACTGGCACTGATCTTTACAGTTATGGTGATCTTACTATTTGAATATTTCCAGAAGGTCAGAAGACATGATTGACCAGCTCTTACAAAAAAAGGTTTGGGTAAATTCTTTGTTAGGTTTCATTGTATCATGTGCCTGGATTGGAGTATGGATGGAATCTTGGGTAATTTGGGCATTGCCATTAATAATTGTAACCGCTTGGGTTACTATCTATCGTTATGATGTCTTCTATTATTTAGTAATTGCCTTGATTCCTTTTTCTGTCGAGATTTTATTTACCGGTGGAATTGGCACGGATTTACCGACCGAACCTCTTATGATTCTTTTATCGGTAATATTTGTCGTCTTTGCTATTTACAATTCGAAATTTATTAAAGATAAAATCCTTTTTCACCCGCTGACTTGGATACTCATTTTACACATGGCCTGGCTATGTCTGACTATGATTTTGTCACAGAATTTAATGGTTTCGCTTAAATTTTTGTTGGCTAAAAGCTGGTATATCACTGCCTTTTTTTTGATGACTTTGGTGATCATCAGGCATCAAAATCAATGGCGAAAGGCTATGAGTTACCTTGTAGTTACAATGGTTTTGGCTGCCTTGTACGTCATGGTAAGACAGGCAGGAACAGGTTTTGCCTTTAGTCAGGTTAACTTCATCGTAGGTCCCTTTTTTCGCAATCATGTGAATTATGGATCTCTGATCTGTGCGGTGATACCTTTCGCCTGGGCCTTGTTCAAACTTAACAACAAGACTTGGAAGCAAATATTTTATTTAGGCTTACTGTTGTTCTTGCTAATTGCTATGTATTTTTCATACACGCGCGCCACTTATGTAGCCATTTTTGTGGGGTTGCTGGTTGCCGCAGGAATGCGACTTAGAATACTAAAATGGCTGGTCCTATGTGGTTTAGTGGGTGCAGTACTTTTTGTAGTATTTATGGTGACTTCTAACCGATACCTCGATTACGCTCCGGACTATGATAAAACAATTAGCCATGATGAATTTGAAAATTTGATTGGAGCTACGGCCAGAGGGGAAGATATTTCCACTATGGAAAGAGTGTACCGGTGGGTTGCCGGCATGCATATGGTAAGCGAAAAGCCGGTATTTGGATTTGGTCCCGGAAATTTTTACTTTTTTTATAAGCCATTTGCCGTAAGTAGCTTCCGAACCTATGTTAGCAATAATCCGGACAAATCAGGTATCCATAGTTATTATTTGATGACCGCAGTCGAACAGGGCATTCCTGGTTTGTTTATTTTTATTGGCTTGATTGCATTTTTTCTGCTTAGAATTGAGAAAGCTTATCATCATTGTCCGGATCGAAACAATAAAATCATTTTGGTGTCAACCTTGGTAAGCTTTACGAATATACTCACTATTTTATTACTTAATGATATGTTGGAAACCGATAAAGTAGGACCCATTTTCTTTTTTTGTATCGGAGTATTGGTTTGGATCGACCGTAATCATCCTCGTTACCTATTGAAGTGAAAGAGATTCCTTTCCCACTAAATAAGCGGAGAATACACCTACCGATAGAAAGGTCGATGTCAAAAACAAATACAAATAAGGAATAACCAGCAAGTTATAAAATATCACCAGACTAAATTTCAAAGAACAGATCAAAAATAAAGGTGAATTTATTTGCACATATCCCTTGCGTTTTGCCCATGAGTAAAACACCAATGGCAAAATCAATGACAAGAGAATTCCCACATAATGCATAATTGGCATACACTCATAAGGAAAATATTTGGCTAAACCCAAGCTATTGCGAATTAAGGGGCGATACTTTATTTCGTTTACAGGATCACTAATGGCCTCGGCATAAATACTCTGAAGCTTGATATAAGTAGGGATATGCTTATACCCTTGCCCTACCAGGAGCAAGCACACCATAATTGCACCTGCTGAAATTAGAACTTTAACCCGATATTTTACAGACTCATAATCGAGCAAAAACCAAACGAAAAGGCCCAACCAGCCAATAAAAGCATATCGACTCAGAAGACACAGCCCAACAAATATTCCTATCAAAAAAGGTTTTCGTTTCCAAATACTCAAGGCAAGTGCCAAATAATATCCAATGGTTAGGCCTTCCTGGGTACGCGGAAAAAATATAGTATTCCGATGTAAATAGTGATACATTATAATACAGATAGGTACAATAATCAAAAGCCTAGCAATACCTATCTTCTTTCTTTTACTACCCCAAATAATCCATCCTATAAGACCCATCAAAATAGCTGCGATGGGAATCCAGCGCATATCGAAATCGAAATAAATTGCCGGCAAAAATGGAATCCACATCCCTGGAAGATATATTGGAATGGTTCCCTCCCAAATGTAACCAATTGGATCAAAAATATAGTCTCCATGCAATAACCGCTCATTCATGGTTTGGATGACCGGAAGCATATCCGCATGTTTATAATCAAGGGGATGAGCTATCAAAATCTCCGGAAACACCAGAGTCACCCATTTGATTAGAAAATAGCAAAAAATCAAAAGGAAAGCAAAATACCAAATACTATGAGGTGCCCTAAAGTTTTCCTTTTTAGGCCTGATTATAGGCACGATGGCTATCAATAATCCACTGATTACATATATTAGGGAGGTATACCTTTTATCGAAGAGTGGAAGAAATAGAGAAGTACACAAAGATTCTATCACGACGCATAAAAACAAGAATAGTATCCATATGACTGGCTTAGTAGCTTTGGTGCCAACACATGTCATGGGTCAATGTAGTGAACACTTGAGAAAACACCTTCTTCCAACCAATCGATCAATCTGTATCCAATGCGGTAATGATCTATTGCAAATTCAGTTTGCAACATATTGATTTGAAAAAAACAAGAAGGAGTAATGTACACATTCAGGTTCTTATAAGACCAGGTTTTTTCCACATGATAGTGGCCGGTAAAGACATGAACAGGATGTGAATACTGATACAATAAATTTACCAATCTTGAACTGGAATGGAAGGCATGCTTGTCGTCCATAAATGGGACTCCCATTTTTATCGGCGGGTAATGGGTAAAAATACACAGTGGTCCCTGGCAATTATTTAATTCAGTTTCCAACCAATCAAATTGTCCATCAGACATCACAGATTTTGAACTATCCAAAAATAGAATAGGAATATCCTGGTGTAGATTTTTAAAATACAATTCACCTTCAATACTTTTTTTAGTTAGTTGTAAACCATCGATCATCATAGCAATATCATCGTGATTGCCACCGATAGCCATCATGGGACCAGGTAGTTCTTTAATCTTATTTTTGATCCAACGGTATATTTCCAGGGAAGGTGCTTTAAAACAAAAATCTCCGGAAATAACCAAGAGATCATACTTCAATTTCTGGATTTCACTTACGATTATCTCCAGATTATGACGTACATCGACTCCATATGTATCTACACCAAGTGGAGAAATATGTAAGTCCGTTAATTGGATAATTCGCATAGATACTTTTTTATAATAAAAGTCAAATGTAGTTAAAAATTAGATTGAATAAGCACCTTTTTACATCACCCTGCCGATATTTGCCAAGCATACTAGCCTCAAATGTATTCATGTAATCGACTGTATATTAGATAAAAAAGGATCACTAATCGACAAATCGTATTCGTACGACAGGAATATCTTATATTTTTGTGATCATCTTGTAAGAATCTCAACCTTGAATCGTTAATAAATAATATTTATTAAATTCTCATACAAACAAACTTCAATGAAAAACAAATTTTTGCTCTTAAGTTTAATACTATCAGTATTCTTTTTAACCAATGCATGTCAAGATATGGGAAAATCAAAAGGCTCTACCGAATTTAAGATCGATTACGAAAAATACGTTTTGGAAAACGGATTGGATGTCATCCTTCATCAGGACAAGTCGGACCCAATCGTTTCTGTAGCTATCCTATTCCATGTGGGTTCCAATCGTGAAAAACCGGGAAAAACCGGATTTGCACATTTTTTTGAACATATGTTATTTCAAAATTCTGAAAATGTAGGTAAAGGTAACTTCTTTAAGAAAATAGAGGAATTAGGTGGCACACTTAATGGAGGAACCTGGCAGGATGGAACCATTTATTATGAAGTAGTTCCTAAAGATGCTTTGGAAAAAGTATTGTGGATGGAAAGTGACCGGATGGGCTATATGATCAATACCGTGACCGTTCCGGTACTGGAAAATGAAAAACAAGTAGTAAAAAATGAAAAAAGACAGCGGGTTGATAATCAACCTTACGGACATACTGATTACGTAATTGGTAAAGCTCTGTACCCTGAAGGGCACCCTTACAATTGGCAGGTGATAGGAAGTTTGGAAGACCTGGAAGCTGCAACTATCGATGATGTGAAAGAGTTTTATCATAAGTATTATGGACCTAACAACGCCACTTTGGTTTTGGCAGGTGATTTTGAATTTGCCGATGCTAAGGAATTAGTCGATAAATATTTTGGCGAAATTCCCGTAAAAGAGGAAATTCCCAAACTTGAAAAACAACCAGCTACATTGACTTCCAATATTAGTCTAATGCATGAAGATAATTTTGCCAATCTTCCCGAGCTGACTTTGGTGTATCCGGCAGTTGAAGATGGACATCCCGATTCATACGCATTGGATTACCTTGCCGCATTGTTGTCCGACGGCAAACGAGCTCCCTTGTATAAGGAAATTGTCGAAAATCAAAAATTAGCACCGCGTACCCGGGCCAATAACCGAGGCATGGAGGTCTCCGGAACATTTACCATCAAGGTCCGTTCCAATGAAGGTGTTGATTTGGATGAAGTGCACAATGCAATCTTTGCCGCATATAAAAACTTTGAAGAAAGTGGCATCGACGACAAGGATATGGAACGCATCAAAAACAGTCAGGAGATTTCATTCTATAATGGAATTTCCAGTGTCCTTTCCAAATCCTTCCAATTGGCACAATTCAATGAATTTAGAGGAGAACCTGCAATGCTGGAAGAAGAAATAAAGAAAATTCTCGCAGTAACGAAAGACGATGTAATGCGGGTTTATGAAAAATATATTAAAGGAAAAAATTATATAGCCACTAGTTTTGTTCCAAAAGGCCAAACCGAACTGGCATTAAATGGAGCCACAGTTGCTGAAGTTGTAGAGGAAGAAATAATTGCCGGAGCTGAAAATGCTCCAATACCTGAATCTGAGACCGAATTTGAAAAAACGATTTCCAAGATTGACCGAAGTATCGAGCCTACATTGGGCGAGTCTCCAGTAGTTGGTGTTCCTCAAATATGGACTGGAAATCTATCCAATGGACTGAGTATTTACGGAATTGAAAATAGTGAATTGCCTTTGGTGGAATTCAGCTTAAGAATCAAAGGAGGCATGTTGTTAGACGATCCAACCAAAATAGGAGTGGCTAATTTGATTACCGACATGATGATGGAAGGCACCAAGAATAAAACACCTGAGGAATTGGAAGATGCAATCGGACAATTGGGCTCCAATATCGGGATGTACACCAATGCAGAATTCATTGAGATTTATGGCAATACTCTGGCCCGTAACTTCACAGCCACATTTGATCTGTTAAAAGAAATCTTATTAGAACCCAGATGGGATAGCAAAGAGTTTGACCGCGTGAAAGCCAAAACACTCACGGATATTCAACAGAGAAGTGTTAATCCCAATGTCGTAGCTGCTTCGGTTTTTAATAAATTGATCTATGGTTCTGATCACATTTTATCAAACTCATCATTAGGAACGATGAGTTCAGTTGAAAAAATTACGATCGATGATTTAAAGCAATATTACGATCGTTACTTCGCACCTAATATCTCAAGCTTGCACCTGGTCGGATCAGTAAGCGAGCAGGAAGTCATGGTAGAATTGGATAAATTAGCCACTGAATGGCAATCCAAAGAAGTAATGATCCCAGCTTTCGATTCACCTCGGGAGCCACAAAAGCCTTCAATCAGTTTTGTCGATATTCCCGGAGCAAAACAATCGGTAATTCAGGTGGGCAAAAAAGGCCTTAAAGGAAATGATGATGATTTTTTTATGACCCAGGTTATCAATTACAAGCTCGGCGGTAGCTTTAACAGCCAGTTGAATATGACTTTAAGGGAAGAAAAAGGATATACCTATGGTGCACGCTCCGGATTTACACGTCGAATAAATGATGGGTCCTTTATTGCCAGTTCCAGCGTCAGATCAAATGTAACCAAGGAATCTGTGGAGATTTTTAAAAGTATAATCGAAAATTACGTAGAGGTGTTTTCGCAGGAGGATTTGGACAAAACCAGAAAGACGATGATCCGTAGCAATGCCCGCGCTTTTGAAACATTAAATCAAAAGATGGGAATTCTAGAGAATATAAGCACTTTTGATCTTCCTGTTGACTATATCGCGAGAGATCAGGATAAGCTTAAGCAAATAGATCTAAATGGTGCAAAAGCATTGATAAGAAAGTATATGGATACCAATCAACTGTCATATCTTATCGTAGGTGATGCTGCTACCCAATTAGCAGGTCTGGAGCAAATTGGGCTGGGAATTCCAAAACTACTGGACCGAGAAGGTGTTCCGGTTGAAGTAGTTCTTAATTAATTAATCAATTGATTAAAGTACTATGTAGCCCATCCAAGGGGTCATGACCCCTTGGACACCTTATAACAGGGATACCATTTATGAACCCTTACCCACATCGCACTTGGGTCGATCCTCATTTATTGTAATACGTTGCAACTTGAGTTATTTATTTAATAACCTGAGAATAGGAACAATAGCGATGGATCGATCCGTTCCAGTTGCCCTTGGGTTAAATCATAGGCTGTTAAGGAAATTAAGGGTATAATCAATGTCCCGTTCAGTATTGTAAATGCTGATACCCATTCTGGTCAATCCGCCGTGGTTCAGATATTTTAGTACTTCCAAGGATCTGATTGCATAAAAGTGACCATCCCAGGCATTGATCCCTTGTTGAGCAAGCAATTTGCACAAATCCGATGCCACATATTTCTGGTGAAAAAAGGATATGGTTGGTGATCTTTGTTCCGGCTGCATTCCCGGGCCAATCACTTGTATATTGCTGTGATGGGATAATCCATTATAAAGTTTCTGAACCAATTTACGTTCATACATTCCAATTTGCACATAAGCATCCACCATTTTTACTCGCAGGGTCTTCCCTTCACCCAACGAGGATAAAAACCGGATAGCAGCAAGTACTCCAGCCAAGGCTGCATGATTCAACGTACCGGTTTCTATTTTCCAGGGTGCAATTTGAACTTGGGTTCTCAACCTCTGCGTATCCAACCGGTCGAGTAATCCGGATTTGCAATACAATATTCCGATATGAGGACCATAGAACTTATAGGCAGAGCAAAGCAAAAAGTCAATTCCCAAGGCTTCTACATCCATAATGAAATGGGGAGCATAATGCACCGCATCTACCAGCAACCAGGCACCCCACTGATCTGTAATCTGTCGTATCTTACTGAGGTTATTGACTGTTCCAATTATATTTGAAGCCCAGCCAACGGCTACCATTCGGGTTCGATGGTTCATCAATGTTTCCAGATTTGTGTAATCCAATTCGCCATTGGGTAATAACCTTATTTCTTTGACTATGAGACCTTTCTTCCTTAGGTCCAGCCAAGGTGCGCGATTGGATTCGTGGTCCAACTGAGTGATCAAAATCTCATCTCCCGGTTGAAAATAAGAATCCATCGCCCTGGATAGACTGTAGGTAAGGGTGGTCATATTCTGCCCAAAAGAAATATTTTCAGCTCCTGACGCGCCCAAGAATTGAGCGACCACAGACCTGGTTTCATGGATCATGTGATCTGTTTCCCTTGAGGTTACAAAATATCCATGGGTGTTGGCATTTGAATTCTTATAATAATCACTCATTGCATCGATAACGCACTGCGGTATCTGAGTTCCGGCCGGACCATCCAAATAAATGATCGGCTGATCATTTAGGCTTCGCTGTAGAGATGGAAATTGATTTCTGATCGATAGATTCATAAAATTATTTTTGGGCGACATGCTTACCTCCGTTCCAGCCTCCTTTGGCTAAAACCTTTTGTCCTAACTTAAGTGGGTCTTCTTCCAGATTTGTTGCCATACTATCATTCCACCGATTGAGAAATCCATATAGACTGATGGCTGCCAAGATCTCCACAATTTGTTCTTCGGACCAGTATTTATTCAAATTATCCATGATTTCCTGAGACACTCCATTGGGAACTTGACCGCTGGCAAAAGCAAACTCCAGGGCCACCCGCTCCGCAGTCGTATATAAAGGACTGGTTCGAAAATCCCAAATGGCAGCGATCTTTTCTTCGGATATTCCATGAATCCCGGCGGCTATCAATGAATGCGCTTCACAATATTGGCATCCTGCCCCACGACTGGCAAAATGAGCCAATAATCTTTTAAATCCAGGATCTACTGTACCTTTAGGATCCATTACTGCTTTGGTTAATACTCCAAATCCTTTAACGATTTCAGGTTTACGCTGCATGGTCAACAGACTATTGGGAATAAAGCCCAGAATTTTTTCAAAAATTGCAAAATGTTCTTTCAATTCCGGGTTGTCCGGAGGAAGTGGTTTTAATAATGGCATATTTTTTCTAACAAAAATAGCAAAGCTCAGGTTATCTTGTAATCAAAAATAGGTTTGGGATGCATGGTTTGCCTGATATTCACCAAACCCTGGTAATCGAATTCAAATTTGCAGTAGAAAATTTATTCTGAATACTGATTAAATCTCAATTTCATTCTATAGGATAAAAACATCTGAGACACCCTCTTTCTGAAACTTAATTCAAAAAAATAGGATTCTTATATATAAGAAAGTAGATGATATACGTTATACCATTCTTATTTTATTCATTGAAGTGATTTAAAAACAGATGTTAAAAATATTTAAGTATAGTATTATAATATGAAAGAATAAATATCAGTTTAATATGGGGAGTCATAGTATTCCCCATTTTTATTCGCCTATTTGTATTCTATTTTTTGAATTCATACAACTTAAAAACAGATGTTAAAATGAGTTGTATGCGCTTGATTTTCAAGACGAAGCTCTTTTTGAGATTCATAGCCACAGTTATGGATCGAGAAAAAGCTGACGTATTGAGAATCAATGGCATGCAAATCAATTAACAATTTGTTTTTAAATCACTTCATTATCTGAATTTTAAAAAAAATGAGTACTAAAAAACTATTCGTTAAATCGAAAAATGCGTACAAAGTAACTTTTAGCATTCCAAAAGAAAACTTCAAAACCGAAGATGTCGTCAAAGTATTGGGAAATTTTAACAATTGGCACTGGGAAGAGGCAATTTCCATGTCTCCCAAAGGCAGCGATCTAAAAGCGGAAATCTTGCTGTCACCGGATGCGCGATACGAGTATCGCTTTTTACTCAATGATCAGGTCTGGTTTAATGATAGAGATGCCGATACCTATGCGGAGACTCCGTTTGGCGTAAAAAATTCTGTATCCGTGGTACCAGCAGCTCCAGCAGTAAAAAAATCTTCATCACCGGTGAAAGCAAAGGTTACAGCAAAGAAGAAAAAGGCAGTCAAGAAGTCTGTCGGTAAATCAAAGTCGAAAACCACTGACAAGCTAACCCGGATTGAAGGCATTGGCCCCAAAATCGAGAGTATTTTAAAGGAGCAAGGGATCGACACATTTGCATCTCTTGGAAAGTCATCGGTGAAAAAATTAACCGATATCTTAGCTTCTGCCGGTAATCGGTATAAGATGCATGATCCAGGCACCTGGCCCAAACAAGCCAAGTTGGCTGCCCAGAATAAATGGGATGAACTAAAGGCTTTGCAACAAAAATTGAAAGGCGGTAAAAGCAAATAATCCGCTTAAAAAGTAGAAAAGTCAAAAAAATATGTGAAGAATCAAGTTAGAAAATGGTTCTTCACATACTTCAATCTCCTAACTCTGCGTTATAAGCTCACAAAGTATACATTCTCCTCCCCAATTTGGATTTATCCCAAAGTAACATTCCACCTTTTTAATAGTACTTAACGGTAATTGTTTATCGTCCATGCTTGGTATTCATTAAAACATCATAAATCACTTTTTAACATGAAAAACTTGGTATTTTTTTCTTTGGTATTTTTTATTGTCAGCTGTAATGATGCAGAACAGCATCGGACTGACATCGAATCTCTCAGCACTAAATGGGAGATGGCTACTTCTGCTGTTACCGATTTTCAAAATTTGGTAATGTCAGAAAACGATGACTATACTCAATTGATCAATGAGGTGAGTCTTGACGAATCAGCATTGGATAATCTGGTACCTGATGTCCAGACTAAAATCATGGCAGCAAAAGAAGCTTGTCAAAATGCGGGTTCAGGATTTGGAAATATGATCGAAGACATCAACGTGCTGATGACCGAATGGTCAGAGAAAAGCACCGAAGTGATCTCCTTGCAAGAGGGATTGGAAACCGGACAGTTAGAAGGAGATGTTCCAACGAAAATTAGTGAATTGACCGATTACCTGTCATCAGTGGAGGAGAAACTAATGTCTTGGAAAGAAACTTTAGCCCAGGTCAAAGAAGGTTGTTCAAACAGCCACAGTGAGTTCATTACCTTGGTACATGAAAATCTACCTGATTTGGTGAGCAACTTATAAGAATAAACGTCGCTCTTAGCTTTCAAAAAATGAGGCCGACTCATATCGTATGAGCCGGCTTTATTATTTCCTTCAATCGGTGGAATTGTTTAATTGTGGAATTGTGGAATTGTGGAATTGTGGAATCGTTAAATCGTGTAAACCTCCCATTAATAAAAAATCAGCTGAAAACAAATCAAGCCAAAGATCTATAGTCATTAGTCTATCCCAGTAATATGGCTTAGACTGAAGAGTTTCTTCTCTAATCCAAATATCGGGCAAAAAAGGTTCCTTCCTTAAAATGCAGTGTATCTGCATATGGAGTAAAGTTTTTATCCGGATCTTTGCCAAAAGAAAGATTAAACTTACCGGTGATCTGTCTCTTTCGGATATCTTCCAACAGTATCCAGCTAGTACCTTTGAGTAATTCGTGATGGCCATAAAGTGCATTGCCATCTGAGCCAAACGCAAAAAATACCGACTCAGGTTCGTAACTATTTGGTTTGCTAAAATCTATTGGATTAAGAAAAACAGTATCCTTTCGCTTTTTGACATTTCGAATGTATAGATGTTGTCTTCGATAACCTTTATCATTGTATACTTCAAAGGAAACATCAATCAGGTCATTACTTCCCTTTCGAAAGTAGGAAGTCCCTTCCCACGATTCGGTATTATTTAGCAGAGACCAGGCATAAAATTTTTCAAAAAGATATTCTTTTGAACAAGCGATTCCTAAGATGAAATAAAAAGTCCCAGGAAAATACAAGCTTTCACGACTAGATCATTCATATTACTTCAAAATCATTATTTTTTGTGAATACAGCTCCTTTCCCTGGCGCATTTTGACTCCATAATCCCCGGGATCGAATTTGCTGAGATCTAAACTGATGTGATTACGCCTCACATTGGATTTGAACTGTTTCACAATAAGTCTTTCCCCTTTGGCATTAAACATCGAAAAAATAATCGTAGCCGGCTCAGGTAAGATAAATGAAATATCTACCATGCCGGATGAAGGATTAGGATATGCTTCGAATGACACCATAGACTTCATGCCTTCGAGTTGCTCGATATTGCGGGTTGCGGAAAGATCCATATTTTCAGGATTGTGGTTTGCCTCCGGAACGATACAAAATTCAGTATCAAAATTGACAACGGCCAGATGGGCTGTTTTAGTCTCTCCGGTAACACAAACTACTGTTAATTTGAGATGTAAAGATTCATTCTCTGGTAATTCCCCGGTATAACACGAAGTGTTTGCCAGATAATAATATGAAAAGCCATCGGTACTTCCTTCCCACAGGTATGATGTGATCGTACTGCAGTTTGACACATCGGCACACCAGGTATAATTGATATGGTTATATCCGTGATGAGGTCCATCTATATATACAGTAAAAGGTGGCGTATAAGGCATGTAATTAGCCGCCGTATTTGCTTGCTCTCTAAGTTGTCTGGCGTTGTTTTTGTAGACTGCATGACCGGTAAAGACACCATCGTAATATACATCCGGATTGGATAAATGTAAAACCCGGGTATTGTTTCCATTTACCGTGCCTTGAATAGAGGCTTTTTTAGAACAAAAAGTACATTTTCATTATCCTATTCATTTATTGGTTTACCAATTTTTTATTCTTCCAAGAATCTCAAACAAAATAAAGGTAACACTACACACACCATCTCAATACGTAATACTCGCTACTCAATACTTTCAATTTTTAATATCTTTAATCACAAATTGATTATCCATGATAAGACATTCCTTTAGGGTCCTGTTGTTGGGACTGATTTTAAGTTGCACCACACCGAATTCAGCCGATCAGGAACAACCCAAAAACCCGAATATCATCTTTATTCTGGCTGACGATATGGGTTATGGAGACATCACCGCTTTTAATGAAAATAGTAAAATCAAGACGCCTCAATTGGACCAACTGGCAGCTGAAGGAATGCGATTCACTGATGCCCACACCTCATCATCAGTATGCACACCAACCAGATACGGATTACTCACAGGACGATACAACTGGAGGAGCAGACTTAAAAGTGGTGTGTTGACCGGCAAGTCAAAAGCTTTAATTCCCAATGAGCGAAGTACTGTAGCTTCCATATTAAAAACTCAAGGCTATCACACCGCTTTTATTGGAAAATGGCATCTGGGATGGGACTGGGCTCTGAAAGAAAATGGCAAAGAAGATACTGGAGAGGGATGGAATGAAGGAGATTTTGATCAGATCGATTTTAGCAATCCCGTCACCAATAGTCCGAATGATCTTGGCTTTGATTATGCTTATGGACATTCGGGGTCCCTGGATATGGCCCCGTATGTCTATGTGGAAAATGGTAAATCTACCGCTATCCCTGATACCGTTACGGTCAATACGGGAAAATATTCCTGGTGGCGAAAAGGCCCTACGTCACCGGACTTCGATCATGAAGATGTAACTCCGAACTTCTTTAGAAGAAGCATAAAATACATCCAGGAACATACAGATAATGAAGCACCTTTCTTTCTCTATCTGGCATTGCCCTCGCCCCATACTCCCATTTTACCAACTACCGAATGGCAAGACAAAAGTGGGTTGAATCCCTACGCTGACTTTGTCATGATGGTTGACGATTATGTAGGCTTAATGAATACAGCGATCAAGGAGGCCGGTATCGAGGAAAATACTTTAATCATTTTTACTACAGATAATGGGTGTTCTCCAGCAGCAAAAATGGATGAGTTAATCGCCAAAGATCACTATCCCAGTTATATATTCCGGGGACATAAAGCCGATATATTTGAAGGTGGACACAGAGTCCCGTTTATTGCCAAATGGCCAAAAGTAATCGAAAAAGAATCCGTATGTAACGACATTATTTGCACTACTGATTTTACTGCTACCTGTGCGGCAATTGCTGGTTATTCCTTGAGTGATTCCGAAGCCGAAGACAGCTACAACCTTCTTCCCCTCTTTAATCAGGAATCTTTGTCCGGACCATTAAGGGAAGCAACGGTACATCATTCTATAAACGGAAGTTTTGCTATCCGACAGGGACCTTGGAAATTAATTATGTGTCCCGGTTCAGGAGGATGGAGTAGTCCGCGCCCCAACAATAAGGAAGAACAGGAGGGGCTTCCCCCAATTCAACTCTATAACTTAAAGGATGATCCGGGAGAAACCCAAAATCTTCAAGCTTCCAATCCGGAAAAAGTAACTGAACTACAATCTCTTCTGACCGAATACATACTAAATGGGAGAAGTACACCCGGTGCAGCTCAGACCAATGATACGGGCAACAGTTGGAAGCAGCTCTGGTGGATTAACGAACAAATGTGATCTGCAAAATATTGAAGTCATTTACAAACATATCTTTCAGCTAAATATACATCATGGTTTTTAAATGATTTCATTGTAAGTTGTAATAAAAAGTGAATAAGGACAATCGACAAAATCTGTTTCATCTATCACACGTCCCAATTCCTGAAATTGGAAACCCGATGGACTACACAATCAAATATTCATTTGCTCTTTGATGAATTTTAGACCTTCCTGGTAGATTTCATCCGCTGGAGAAAAATCCCTCCATACATTAATTGCATTCGCAAATTCCGGAATTATGGTACTAAAAGCTTCGATGGTAAGCCATCCTTTGTAATCAATTTCCTTTAAAGTTTTGAACACATCCTCCCAAATAACCTGTCCTTTTCCTGGTGTACCCCGGTCATTTTCACTGATATGAATATGCCTTAGGTAAGGACCAATGCATTTTAAGGCTTCAGCCTGACTTTTTTCTTCGATATTTCCGTGATGTGTATCATACATGGCAGCCAAATTGGGATGGTTGACCTCTTCGACCATTTCCTTAAGATCGGCCATGGTATTATACAAATAACATTCGAATCGATTGAGTGCTTCCGGAGCCAACAATATTCCAGCTGTACCGGCATATTCTGCTGCTTTTCTGAGCATTTCGATGCTTCTTAGCCTTTCATCACGGGTGGGTGGCTGCCTGGTGAAATAGGCAAAAGTAGAATGGAATGGACCACAAATAACCTCAGCATTTAGTGCTGATCCCATATCTATAGCCCATTTTAATCTATCCAAACCTGCACTTCTGAATTTCGAATCCGGACTGGCGATATTCTCTTCTGGTGCCAGAGATGCTACACAGGTAACACCCATGTCGATCTCACTAAAATGCTTTCCCAAATCTGCGTAATGCTGCCGATCCCCGGATCCCAAAAATAACTCTACACCATCGTAGCCGGTTTCTTTAAGTTTATCTACGATATCAAAATACTGTGTCGTCATGTGATTGGTCCACAGCAACATGTTCATCCCGATCTTGATCATAATTTCTAGTTTTGAAGCATTAAAGTCGTTTAAAATGGACTATTCTGGTTACTAATATCGCAATGTTTTTAGGAGATTTAAGAGATTCATAAATAATTATTGCCGGCATAGTTGATAAATCTTCTTCAGATTAACAAAAAATTGACATATTTTGTAAATTACTGCTGCTATCAATGAAGTGAATTATTCACCATAGACCGGTCTATCAATTAATGATGGATTTATTAGAAAATTGCTGTAGCTGGATAGAAAAAGTCAAATAGAAACAATGTGCCTGCCAACAAGTAGGTTGCCAGTTACCACAGCTTTGGGAACAACGCTTTTTATTTATATTTTGTCTTTCATAGATCGTTTCAAAACTTTATAATAGATATCAATTGACTAAAAATAAGACTTATGCAAGAAAACAATTATCCTAAACTGCACAATGCTTCCTGGCCAGGTGTGGTTGGAAAAGGACCGGATTCGGAACCTCCTATCCCATTAGATACCATGATCGAACTTACAGCCAATGCTGAAGTCAACGGTGTAAAATTTGATGGATTTGATCTTTTCCTTTTTGATCCGCACATGGACATCGATTCCAATAACGATGATATCAAGCGCATGGCGGAGAAGGCTCAGGCCAAAAATCTGGAAATTGGAAGCCTGGTGGCACCGGTTTGGACTCCTACCGGTGGAGGGTCTGCCATGGGTACCAAAGAAGAGCGGCAACAATTTATTACTCAGGTCCGCAAAGCATGTAAAATTGGTAGTCAATTAAGGGAATTGGGAATTCGACCTCATGGAATCATTCGTATCGACTCTTCCTGCGACCCAGCAGGGTGGTCGGAAGATCCGGTTGGAAATACCAAATTAATAGCTCAGACATTTAGAGAGGCCTGTGATATCGCTGCGGATTACGGAGAATCATTGGCGGCCGAAGGTGAAATCTGTTGGGGAGGTATGCATGGTTGGAAATCCATGTTGAATACTCTGGAAGCAGTAGACCGGCCCAACATCGGATTTCAAGCAGATATGGCTCATACCCTATTATACCTTCTAGGATACAATAAGCCGGACGAAAGGATTTTGCCTGAAGATTTCAACTGGGAGGATCGCGATACCTTAACCGCAGGACTTAAAACATTAACGGCCGCATTGAGACCCTGGACCATTGATTTTCATGTAGCTCAGAATGATGGTACTGTGTTTGGCTCAGGCAGTCATGACAAAACAGGGCGTCATTGTCAGGCTACGGATCCCAATGGTAAATTAAATATCGCAGACGATGCAGGCCATTGGCTAAGAGATGAGCATGGCGAATTGACGAAAGCTTTTAAACATATTTGCTGGGATGGATGTATGTTCCCAAATGAGGTAATGATGCAACCTCAAACCTGGAATGATATTTTGGATGTTATGATTCAGGTCCGCCAAAAACACGGTTGGTATGAGCCTGAATAGATTATATTGAAAGCAGATTATTCGCTTTTCATTATTATTTATATAAATAACTTGATCAAATCAATTATTAAGAAATGGAGAATAAAAAAGAATTGAGAATAGGGTTGGTGGGTTATGGTTTTATGGGGAGATCCCATTCCAATGCCTACAAAAGAGTTGGAGACTTTTTCCCTGAATTAGCATACCGTCCCGTATTAAAAGCTATCACGGCACGAAATCCGGAACGTACGAAATCATTTGCAGAGCAATGGGGGTTTGAATCCTATGAAACCGATTGGCGAAAACTAATATCTAGAGATGACATCGATGCCATCGATATTTGTGCTCCGAATGACATGCATGCCGATATTGCCATCGCAGCAGCGGAAGCTGGAAAAATGGTACTCTGTGAAAAACCACTGGCGCGTACCGTAGCAGAAGCTCAGCCGATGGTGGATGCAGTACAAAAATCAGGAGTAAAAAATACGGTATGGTATAATTACCGACGTATTCCCGCGGTCACTCTTGCAAAACAATTAGTAGATTCCGGAAAACTGGGTAAGATCTATCACTACCGGGCAAATTTTTTACAGGATTGGACCATAAATCCAGAATTACCGCAAGGAGGCGAAGGTCTGTGGCGATTGGATGTAAAAGCCGCTGGATCAGGGGTTACTGGCGATTTGCTGGCACATTGCATCGACACGGCAATGTGGTTGAATGGAGGTATAAAGGATGTATCTGCTGTGACTGAAACATTCGTTAAGGAGCGGGTGCATCAAACGTCCGGCGAAGTAGAACAAGTTGGTATTGACGATGCTTGCATATTTCATTGTCATTTTGACAACGGATCCTTAGGTTTGTTTGAATCTACACGTTATGCCAGAGGACATAAAGCCTTGTATACTTTTGAGATTAATGGAGAACACGCCTCCATAAAATGGAATTTACATGATTTAACCCGACTGGAATATTTTGATCACCGCGACGATTCCATTGTCAGAGGCTGGAGATCCATCCATGTTACCGATGGAGATCAACCTTATATGGATAAATGGTGGGTTCCTGGTCTTTCGATTGGCTATGAACATTCATTTATTCATCAGGTTGCGGATTTCCTCAAGTGTTTGGAAACCGGTGAACCTTGTTCTCCAACTTTTAAAGAAGCTCAGGAAACCCAAAAGGTTTGTGAAGCGGTAATTAATTCTGCCCAAACGAGAAGTTGGCAAGACACCGGTGTGGAGTGGTAATGATCTATGCACCTCATCACAGGTGAGGTTTGCACGATTTAAGAATCTAAAATGTTTTGTGAAATGAGCAAACCAATACTTGGTTTTTGTTTACATGGAAAAGAGAAAATTAATCCAACTTCTGATGGTGTCGTAACCCGAAATACCTCCATTATCGAAATGGATATTCCAGAATTGAGAGAGGGTGAAATCCTCGCTCAACCTCTATTTACAGGCGTATGCGGTTCGGACAACAGTGCCTGTCTTGCAAAACCCAATTTCGATTGGGTACAGCGACCAAGGGTTATCGGACATGAATGTAGTGCTAAAGTCCTGGAACTGGGACCGGGTGACCATGGGGATTTACGAGTGGGGGATGTATTTACACCCCTGGCAATGCTGGGTTGTCAAAATGAAGACTGCCCTGCTTGCAGTATCGCCAAATGGAATCTGTGTCCTCATAAACAAATCCTGGGATTTCATATCAATGGTGGATTTGGACAGGCAATGGTTCTGGAATCCGATCGGGTGGTACCATTTATAGATGGATTGACACCCGAAGAAGGGGCTTTGGTAGAACCTCTATCTGTAGTTGCCAATGCCATATATAACAAATGCAATATCAAACCCGGAATGGATGTCGTAGTGACCGGATGTGGAATAATCGGTCTGATGTCTGCCGAACTAGCTCGCGCCGCCGGTGCAAGAGTGGCTATTACCGGCTTAACTCATGATTTAAACAACAGACTGAAAATAGCCAAAGAAAGAGGTTTTATCACGCTTATCGTATCTGATGAGGCTTCTTTGCAAACTCATCTTGAACGTGGCATTAAGGACGAAATGGGTATACCCTTCGGTACGAATGGCAAAGTCGATTTATTAATAGAATGCTCCGGAGTTCCTCAAGTACTGTCGCATGCCGGATACTGTGTTAAACCCGAAGGGGATATCTGTGTAATAGCCACCTATCCCAGAAAAGTGGAATTTGATGGTACTCATCTTACCAGATCATCCCAAAACATGCGTGGGTCGATGGGATCCTGTCGTGATGACTACATGGTCGCTCAGAAATTGTTGGTACAAAAAGTATTTCCTGCTGAGCATTATATTAATTTGTACGACTTTAATAATATCAAACAGGCATTTGATGATTCAATTAAGGCTAATAATGTCAAAGCCGTAGTAAAAATGCAAGAGTAACTGTTTTCAACTTTTCAATTATAGAATTACTGAATCATGTTTTCCTGCATACCAAAAATATATTACTTATGTCAACCATATTTATAACCGGTGGAACCGGTTGCATTGGCTCCGTGACGATTTATAAATTACTTCAATCCGATGAAGTGGATAAAATAGTCGTCGCTTCCCGTTATAATAATGTCGAACCCCTCAAACTTTGGCAAGGAGAAGTACTGGATCCAAGATTGGAATTTAGAACCCTGGATGTCGCTAATTATCGTGATACAGAAAACATGATTTCTGCTGTAAATCCAACCCATATTATCCATTTGGGAGCATTCCAAAGCCCCGATTGTGCAAAATATCACTTTAGAGGAATGGAAATAAATACCGGCGGGACCATGGCGCTTTTTGATGCCGCTGAAAAATTACCCCGGCTTGAAAGATTTGTATTTGCCAGTTCGGCAGCCGTTTATGGGATGCGTTCGATGTATTCCGAACCCGAGATTACCGAAGATGCCATCCTGGCTCCCCCTAACCATTATGGTATATGGAAGTTGGCAGGAGAGCATCTGGCTCGCTTGTTTTTTGACAATACTCAAGTTCCTACTGTCTGCTTACGACTTAATACGACCTATGGAAAGGGTCGGGATAAAGGAAAAACATCAGCTCCAACTTCTGCCCTAAAAGCAATTGTAACCGGTGCAATGCACAACGAAGTGATCCCCTTTTCCATGCCTTATACCGGAAGAGAGAATTATCATTTTGTGGAAGATGTCGGTGCCCATTTCGCGGCCTGTACTTTACAGCCTTTTAAAGGATTCGGAGCCTTTAATATCAAAGGAAAAACCATCGAAGTAGCAAAATTTCTGGAAATTGTGAAAGCGCAGGCCGAATTGCTGGGTATGGGTGAATTTGTTGATTTGTCGATTGATCACAATGCAGAACCCAATTTGTTTGTATCAGATTTAAGTCATGAGAAAATTGATCAGGCCTTTTCCGAACTGCCATTAACTACTATTTCTCAGGGGGTAAACAAATCACTCCGTGCATTTCGGAAAATGGTAAAAGACGGCAAATTGGAATATACACCAGTAAACATATGAAAACAATAAGAATAGGGTTTCTGGGTGCCGGTGATGTGGCTGACTTACATGCTGAAGCCGTAAATAATTTAGCCGGAGCTGAATTAAAAGGTTTATGGAATCGCACGCACGAGAAAGGGGCTCATAAAGCAGCTCAATACGGATGTGTGCAATACGACTCAGTCGATGCACTACTGCAGGATCCGGATATTGACGCGGTATTCATATTAACCAATATGGAAACACATTGTGAATACACAATCCGAGCGGCCAAAGTGGGTAAGCATGTCCTGGTCGAAAAACCAGCTGCCGGAAGTATCGCAGAATTGGAACAAATGGTGAAAGCCATCCGAAAGGCCAAAGTTAGCTGTATGCCAGTCCACAATTATATCTATGAGTCGGGGATTAAACGCACCCAGGCCATGATACAAAGTGGGAAATTGGGCACAATTACTCAGTTCTATATGCTTTATAATATCCATCATGCGGAGGATATACGCGTGCGATACCCCGGAGTAATCCGCCAAATTTTAACCCATCACAGTTATACCATGTTATATCTTGCCGGCCATCCTAAGTCGATTTCCTGTATGAAAACCACCATTGATGGGACTATTGCCCCACAAGAAAATGTCGCTATGGCGAATATGAAGATGGAAAATGGCTCCTTAAGCCATCTATGTGCCAGCTTTGCTAATGACGATCATACCGGAGATCCATGGACCTGCCTCATTAAGGTAATCGGCACCAAGGGAAGTACCCGGTACAGTTATCGGGATTGGGTAATCAATAAAAGGAAAGGTGCACATTCTCAAAACTACCACGCTTATCCCGAATCCATCAAGAATACGGCAACTCACTTTATTGACAAGGTTCTCAGATTGAATGAGACTCCTCTATCGAGTCTGGAGGATGCCATTACTTGTCAACGTATTATAGAAGCATGTGAAGAATCAGAAGAACAGGGTACCCATGTTGAGTTCAAATCTTGAATTTAATAGTATCCTTCAGGTTAAGATTTAACTCTCAGGCTTTTTATGATAATATTATTTCAAACTCTTTAATTGAAGCAGATCTATATATCAAAATCAATAGATTTAGGGTCCGAATCTAACAAGAAAGTATGCGCCCTCTCCAGTGTGGTCTTTCAAAATATGTTGTATCGATCTTCATATACTCATCTTTCTCCAGTATTTGATTGCCAATGATTAAGTCCTTGGAGCTTTTGTACCGCCCTTAAAAAATAGTGCACAGAGTTCGAAATTCTCCATCTATCTTAAGGGAACCTAACTTTGCATTAAAGTTTCCTTGAGCTTGAAGATATCCTTGGTATCCCCATTTTGACTTTTGGCTAAACGGATTGCCTGATCTAGTTGCTTGAGAGCATCAGTCTTATTACCTTGGGCATGGAGAATTCTGGCAAAAGTATAGTGGTATTCGGAATGATCCCCATACTGACAAGCCTTTTTGGCCAACTTGGCGGCATACTTCATTGCATCTTCGTTACTCCCAAAATTTTCTATAATGGAACCAGCAATCTTGTTTAAACGAACAGCATCCTTGCTATTACCTTGCAAATAGTTTTTGCAAGCAGCTAAATATCCCTCTACCTCTCCAGTTGTTTTATAATATGCCATCTTACCGTTTGCTGCAAAAGCTGCACTTTCTTCCGGTAGATTAAGTTTCATTTTCTGGATGGCTTCGTCCAGCAACATTTCCAGTTTAAATTCCATTGCCTTATCCACCGTTTTATGGCAGGCCTTTCTTATTTTCTCATTCACGGCAGCTTCAGAAGTGAGCTGAACAATAGGATCCTTATGTTTTACCAACATATCAAATATCCTGGAATCCGCTTCAGTAGTTGCTTCCAGAATAAAATGTAAATTTTCAGGAGTTGTCAGATCGGTTTGTGACTTAAGATATTCATTCGCTATTGCCAGGCTATTTTTCCCGGCTTTGTTTAATGCTTTAACATAGTTATACACGGTTTCATAATCTCTCTTTCCTGATTCATACTCAGCTGCAATCTCAGCAGAAGGATCGTATTTACTAACGGCAGATTCTGCTAATTTGACGAAATCTTTAGGATTTCTGGCTCCTTTTACTTGCAATACAATCTTACCATCCGGAGCGAGGAAGAAAAATGTGGGAAATGCGGTGACGCGATACTTTTTTCTAAAATCCAATCCCTGTCCTTTTTCCATGTCAATCTTCATGTTGACAAAATGGGCATTGAAATAGGAACCAACCTCCGGTCGGGGAAATACATTTTTGGCCATCATCTTACAGGGTCCACACCATACCGCATAGGCATCCACGAACACCAGTTTACCCTTTTCTTCAGCCACTTTTAAAGCATCCTTCCAATTGCCATCATAAAATTCAATACCCTGTCCAGACAATACTCCGGAAAACAAAAGAAATGTAGAAAGTATAAGTATACGCATTTTCATATCTCTCTCAAATTTACTTGCAAATTAACCATTTTTTCAACAAACTATCCTGACTTCTAAATGACATTAACGAGTTGTAAGTAATTAATTAGTAGCTATTTAACATAGCGATAACACAATTGGTTACCTTTAATTGAAAACTTCCACATTTATTAAGCCTGTCATTGGCAAGTGCTGCGCGTTACTTTCTTACCACACCGAATCGTTGGACAATCTCATATTCCACATCCATTACTCAAAACCATAGCAATTTCCACACCAGGTTCTAAGTCTTCAATTTACCAAATGTGATTTTTTCACTCTTCGCAGTGAAATTATTCTAAAAATATTTTAACTCAAATTAAACTTATCCCGGCAATTGGTATCCAAATTTAAAAATGGCAGCATCATGAGTAATCTGGAGAATAAAAAACATCTTTTCTGGCGTGCCGGATTTGGAATTACCAAGACTGAATATGACAATTTACTGAATCACGATATCGAAGCCTGTTGGGATTACCTCAAAATAGTTCCTTCCCATCAACTATCGGGTGAGCCATACAACTTATTGACCGAAAACCAAAACAGAAAGTCATTATCTCGTGAGAAAGTAGCGGCATTACGCAAAGAAGGACGACAAAAAGTTCGCCAGATCGCAGCGGATTGGATTCGGCGAATGGCAAGTCCCGAAGGTTCTTCCTTACTTGAAAAAATGTGCTTGTTTTGGCATGGCCATTTTGCCTGTCGTATCCAAATTCCGGATTTGGCCATTGCCTACCTCAATACTTTACGCCAACATGCCCTTGGTTCATTCCGGTCCTTGGCGCATGCCATGTCTAAAGATGTAGCGATGATTCGCTTTTTGAACAATCAACAAAACCGCAAGCAAGCACCTAATGAAAACTTTGCCCGAGAATTGATGGAATTGTTTACAATTGGGCGTGGAAACTATACAGAGCAGGACATAAAAGAATCAGCCCGGGCATTTACTGGTTGGTCGAGTAACCTGAGAGGAGAATTCTTTTTTCGAAAACCCTGGCATGACTACGGCAGCAAGGAATTTATGGGTAACAAAGGAAATTTCAATGGTGATGATATTATTGATATCATTTTGGAACAACCTCAAACCGCAAGATTTATCACACGTAAAATTGTGACTTATTTTGTCGCTACAACTATTGATGAGGCCGAAATAGATCGCTTGAGTTCTCGTTTTTATCAATCAGATTACCAAATAATGGATTTGTTAGAAGCCATTTTTCTCAGTGATTGGTTTTACGATGATCAAGTAAAGGGGCAAAAAATCAAGTCTCCGGTAGAACTTGTAGCCGGTATGGCTCGTCAATTGGAGTTGCAAATCAATAATGATGTCATGTTGCTTCAGATATGTACGGCATTGGGACAGACTTTATTCAGGCCTCCAAATGTGGCCGGTTGGCCGGGTGGAAGATCCTGGATAGATAATGCCTCTTTATTAATTCGATTGAATTTACCAGTAGCATTTGTACAGAATTTAGGGGGGCAAGGAAGGAGAAGAACAATCGGATCGTGGGACCCACAATTATTCGAAAATTGGATTCAACAATATCCGGATGAAGAATTGTTAAGTAATTATGTACTGTGTGGCAAGCCTGATTCGATCCGTCATCTGCAGAATGTAAATAAAAGATTACAAGCAGTGGCCGATCAAGTTCCTGCTTCCTTTTTAAGCTATATGTCTTCACCCGAGTATCAAATATGTTAATTATGAATCGCAGAAAATTTTTAGCGTCCAGTGCTTTAGCCTCCTCTTCTATGTGGGTTCCCCAATTTATTCAGAATAGTCTGAATAGACAGTTTATGTCCAGCAGATCTCAGAAAATTCTGGTGGTCATTCAATGGACTGGAGGGAACGATGGATTGAATACTCTGGTTCCCTATCAAAATGATATTTATTATCAAAAAAGACCAAATCTTGCCATTGCGGCTGATAAAACATTGGTCCTAAATGATGAACTAGGATTACACCCATCTTTGAAACCAATTCAAGATCTTTACAACCAGGGATATGTAAGCATCATTAACAACGTTGGATATCCCAATCCGGATAGATCACATTTTAGGTCAATGGATATTTGGCACAGCGGAAGCAGTAGTCAGGAATATTGGCAATCCGGATGGTTAGGGAGATATTTGGATCAAACAGAGGTGGCCAAATCTAGTCCATATCACGCATTGGAAGTTGGAGAAGCGTTATCTCTGGCATTGAAGGGAGACCATAATAAGGGATTCATCATGAAGAATCCGGACCAATTAAAGCGAACTTCTCAAAACAAGATTTTGCAGGCCATTGCAGATCAGTACGTAGCAACTGGAAAGGATGATCATGCCGACTATTTATATAAAACTTTAATCGATACACAATCTTCGGCAGATTATTTAGCCCAGCAGGCCAAATCCTATCGATCCAATGTATCTTACCCGGGTACCGAAATTGGTCGGAATTTGAAGATGATTGCCCAATTGATTACAACCGATACCGACACGGGTATTTACTACACCGATTTGGGTAGTTTTGACACACATGCCAACCAATTAAACCAACACTCCAGACTGTTACAGCAATATGCGGATGCGGTTAGTGCGTTTATGCAAGATTTAAAAGCTCATGATTTGTTGGAGGATACTTTAATCCTTACTTTTTCTGAATTCGGACGCAGGGTCGGAGAAAATGCCAGCAGGGGAACAGACCACGGAACTGCCAATAGCATTTGGCTCATGGGAGGAAATCTTCAAAAAAGTGGAATATTTAATGGTGGACCTGATCTTCAAAATCTACAAAATGGCGATCTGAAATTTGAAATAGATTTCCGTCAAATCTACTCTGAGATTCTGGCCAAATGGATTAATGCAGATCCCATTCAAATCCTGAAGCAGGATTATTCCCGGCTCGGGATTATCTGATGGAGTCATTGGGACATTCTTTGCTACCTTTGCGTAAAACTAAGGAATGTCTATCATCAGATCGAAGTTTAAACAGCATGTGGCACAGACTAGTCCATCACCACTGGGATTGGAAATTGTAAAAGCCGAGGGTATCTACTTATTTGATCCACATGGGAAGCGCTATATGGATTTGATATCCGGCATTTCTGTTTCTTCTTTGGGACATGGAAATCCAGAAATTATCCAAGCGGTTAAACGACAATCCGAACAGTTTATGCATACCATGGTGTATGGAGAGCACGTAGTTGCGCCACAGGTAGAATTAGCAAGTTTGCTCTGTGACTTGCTACCTTCTGATTTGAATAATGTCTATTTTGTAAATAGCGGTTCCGAAGCAGTAGAAGGTGCACTGAAGCTGGCAAAAAGACATACCGGCCGATATCGCTTTGCCGCATTTGAAAATGCCTATCATGGGAGTACACACGGAGCCCTGAGTTTGATGGATAATGAATACTACAAATCTCCTTATCACCCCCTTATTCCCGGGATATCATTTTTAAGACTTAATGATTTTTCCTCCCTGGAGTTGCTAAATGAAGATTTTGCTGCCGTGATAATCGAGTCGGTCCAGGGTGAAGCTGGAGTCCGGATACCTTCCCCGGAATTTCTAAAAGCACTACGCGTGCAATGTGACCGGTATGGTATTTTGTTAATTTTAGACGAAATTCAAACCGGAATTGGCAGGACCGGTACCTTATTTGCTTTTGAGTCTCTGGGCATCATTCCAGATATCCTATTGCTGGCCAAAGCATTTGGCGGAGGCCTGCCGTTGGGAGCATTTATCGCGAATCGCGAGATCATGCACAAGCTTTCATTCGATCCGATCCTGGGACATATCACTACATTTGGAGGTCACCCAGTGTGTTGTGCCGCTGGATTGGCTGCCATAAAATATTTGTTATCGGAAAAATTGATGGATTCCGTTACAGAGAAAGAGGCCCAATTTGTCCAAGAGCTTAAACATCCCCTCATCCGGGAGATAAGAAGCAAAGGCTTGTTGCTGGCGGTTGATATGGATGATGAAGATCTGGTAATCAAAATGGTGGATGAAGCTAAAAATGCCGGGATATTGTTCGATTGGTTTTTATATGATCAGAAAAGTATTCGCCTAGCTCCACCTCTTACCATAAGTTCATCGCAAATCGCAGAAGCTTGTAAAACCTTACTTAATATCTTTGATCAGTTCTGACAGCCTATTTGTAACCTTATTGTTAAGAGGTTCGGACTACTCAGATAAATTCTAACGCAATCAGGGATCGTTTTCTCAAAATAATTTTATCTGAGCTCCACCTCTTACCATAAGTTCATCGCAAATCGCAGAAGCTTGTAAAACCTTACTTAATATCTTTGATCAGTTCTGACAGCCTATTTGTAACCTTATTGTTAAGAGGTTCGGACTACTCAGATAAATTCTAACGCAGTGCCTCCATCGAACTGTTCAAATTCGATCGATTAATAGAAAATGTAATCATGAATAAAACTTTTTTACAACTCCAGACATCAATAAAATAGTGGAGTGATTTATAACTGATATTTATATGAGTGGTTTTTAATTACTTCAGTAACAGATCGTCAAATCAAAGGCTTGGATCAGAAAAGTTTACAATCGGAAAATTTGCTATTGCGGTATAAAGCAGGAGATCAACAAGCGATCAATTTATTGCTTAATCTTTGGCATACAAGAATTTACAACCTGGCTTTCAAAATGCTTGCGGATCATGATACGGCCATGGATGTGTTGCAAAAGACCTGCATCAAAGTGTATGAAAAAGCACATCAACTTGAAGATTCGGGAAAATTTAAATCCTGGGTATACCGGATTGCGGTTAACTTTTGCAATTCAGAATTGCGAAAATCAAAACGGGATCAAAGATTGGTAGAACCGGACTTGGTAAAAAATAAGCTTACTACCAATCAATCAAATTCTGTAGAAATGCATGAACTGAAATCATATCTAAATAATGCACTTCAGCAAATTCCTGATGAACAAAGGACCATAATTGTGATGAAAGAATATGAGAACCTGAAGTTCCATGAAATTGCAGAGGTCTTGGATATTTCTATTAATACGGCCAAGTCCAGATTATACTATGGATTGAAGACGCTGCGTAAATTATTAATTAATAGCCCACAAGCTAAAGAGTTTTATTATGAATATTGACAGGAATGAATCTCAAATCATCGATTATTTATACGGTGAAATGGATGCGCAAAGTAAAAAAGCTTTTGAAAAAAAACTCAGTGAAGATCCTGCGTTAAAAGCAGAAGTGGACTCCTTGCAAAAAGTACAATTTACATTAAGAAAATGGAAAGATGAACCTTTACCTGGTCCGGTAATCGTATCCTATAAAAAGCCCGAGTCAAGGCTTAAATGGATATACCCGGTACTGAAAGTTGCCGCAGGAATCCTGGTGTTAGTATTGTTTGCTGCATTAACCAATCTACGTGTACAAGTGAAGGATCAATCTATTTCCTTTGCATTTGGTCAACCTTCCGAATCAGTGAACGACCTAGCCCCACCAGTACTGGAAGCCAATATCAATCCGATTGTAGAAGCAGCAGTCCAGGCAAATAATCAAGAATTAAACACCAAAATTCAATCCTACGAAAGTAAACTTCTTTCGGCTCTGGAAGATAATGAAACCAAATGGAGAAGCTACATCCAATCGGCCAAAGTAAATCAATCTCCACCCGTAGCACTCGACAACTTTGTAACATTGGAGGACCTATCATCCATACTGGATGCGGAACGGCAAAGGGTCAAAGAGGATTATGATGTGTTGGTAGAACACTTAGTTGGATATATTAATGGAATGCAAAATGAAAATAAACGTCTGATACAAACCGGATTTGAAAATATCACAAAAAACCTAATGCAGACCAATCAACAACAATCTTTAAATGCAAATCTTAAAAATTATTAAATATGAGAAATACAATTTATCCCATGCTTCTATTAGCTTTATTTTTAGTCACCCCCTCAGCTTGGACACAAGAAGAAGGAGTTAGTAAAAAAGATTTGGAAGTAGCTGAAAATATTTATTACACCCTCGTCAAGCAAGAACTGGAAAGTGACTTTTGGTTCCGAGACGACAGAATTCAGGCAGAGTTTGTCCAAGGTTACGGTGTAATATTTAATATTAATTACAATTATTCCTCGTTACTTCGCTGGACAAGACCTGCCATTTATACCTTAAGGGGAGAATTGGAAGGCCTAAGAGGAAAAAGTAAGAAAGAAAAGGACGTAGACGAAGATAAAGACGAGGATACCGAAGCGGACATCCTGGCAGAAAACGAACCGGAAATCGAAGGAAAATTATCCGATGAAGAATATCAAGAAATCTTTATTGAAGCGGCAAAAACATATCTTGCTGAATATGCATCGCTGCTCCATGGTTTAGCAAAAGATCACAAAGTGACCTTCAAAATTGGCACTCAGTTCAGTGACTTTGATCATTTTATGGTTGGATTGGGGAGAAGTCGTAGCAGAGGTTCAGGATATGCCTATACCATCGAGTCGGATAAAAAAGGAGATAATCAGGTTGTAATTTCAGGATTTAATGATGAAGAACGTCGTCGAATGAAATCAGGAGTGACCATTACTACGACTAAATCAGTTATCGATCAGCTAGCGAGCAAAGCCATTTCCCATGATCAATTTATCAACAAATTGGAAGTAGTAAAAATTACCGCCACCGATGAGGACAATCCTGAATTTGAACTCTTTGCTACGGTGATTGAAAGGTTGTATAAAAAAGACCTGTCGGATACTTATTTCCTGTCAGGCTCCCACTTATCCTATGAAAGATACGAAAACCTGGGCATCATTTATTATATGAGAGTATACTCTTCTAACATAATAATACAAGGTAAGCAATACTCTATGCCTACCATAGGTAAGAAAGAGCTAAGTAAAGCAGAGCGTAATGCTGAGGTCGTAAAGATCTATCCCAAATTTGTGGAAGGCTTAAAAGACAATATCCTGAAGTACGGCCAAATGATCAAAGACATGCCGGATGAAGAATCAATCGTGTTCAAAGTTAAACTCACTGAATGTTCCGGATGTGATATGCCAGAAAAAATCGAATTAAAAATTAAAAAATCCGTAGTTGATAATTATCACGAAGGACGAATTTCTGCTGACAAAGCAAAATCTTCCTTTGAACTTAGTGAATATCGAGATAACGATTGAAGATCACTTTAAAACCTATGGTTAACCATTAATATCAAGGATTCATACTAAACCGAATAATAACTTCATTACAGAATCCCGCGCTTCAAGATAGAAGGCGGGATTTTTTTTGTGGCTTAAAGACTAGTACTAACTAGTGAGTCCACTCCGAAAAGTCAACATCAAAACCTGCGGTAAATATAATTTGGTTTTAGAATTTGCCCACGCTCGCCTCCGACTCCTAAAGGAAAGTCCTCCCGCATAACTTGCTGTAAATGAATGCGCGACTGCATTCCCTTTTGGGCTAGGGTAAAGAATGGATTTGTGGGCGGAGGCCCTTTAGGGTTAGGGTGGCGGGGGAGTATACAATATTTTGCATTATTTCAAGTATTCTTGTTAAATGACAGTTTTCAGAGTAAACTCACTAGTGCTTCAGAAATTAAGTAATTAATTACAGGGTATAGCGCTAAATGCTGGCCCATTGGTCTGCGAAATCTTCCTTCGGCAGACTGGTTTATTTCGCAGTATCGAAGAACCAAATAAACCTGCCGGACGCAAGCTGGTTTAGTTTACCATTGGGCTCAAAAAACGTATATTTTGGAAAATACCTGCTTGCTAGCATAAGGGTAGGCCTGCCTCAAGCAGGGATCGAGTTTTAGGTGTAACTTATTCTTGTTTTTATCACACTTGTTTTCACTTCATTAATTTTGCCATAGAGGCTCAAGGAGTCAGAGGTGAATATGGGCAATGCTAAAACCAAACTATATTTTACCAATGGTATTGATGTTGACTTTTCGGAGAATACTCACAAGTGCTATGTCACGCTTAAATTGACAGATGGATTAGACGTATTTTAAGCCTGTATTTCGTTGAAGAACCACTCATTATGCTTATGCTTTGGCATAACTCGTCATTCAAACGTTGACATAGCGCAAGCAATTCAATGTCAATTTAATTTATTTTGAATCGCAACAACTGGGTTGAATAAGTATGCCTATAAGGCTTTTCTCATTCTGGCGACTGGTATATTGAGTTGTTCTCTGTATTTTGCAACCGTACGACGGGCTATATTATACCCTTTCTTCTGTAATAATTCTCTTAGCTTTTCATCGGAATGGGGTTTGCGTTTGTTTTCTACCGCTATTATTTCCGACAAAATATTTTTTACTTCCAAAGTCGAAACTTCAGTACCATCTTTAGTGGTCAGCGACTCACTGAAAAAGTCTTTCAGGCGCTTGGTGCCAAATTCGGTTTGAACAAATTTGCTGTTAGCAACCCTTGACACCGTGGATATATCCAGCCCTGTAATATCAGCAATATCCTTTAATATCATAGGCTTGAGACTGTTTTCATCTCCTGAAAGAAAGTATTCGTACTGATATTGCATAATCGTGTACATGGTCTGGTACATCGTATGTTGACGTTGTTTTATGGCATCAATAAACCACTTGGCACTATCTATTTTTTGTTTAATAAATTGAATAGCCTCTTTATCCTTACTTGAAATTCGCTTCTTACCGGTACGTTCTTTATAGGCATGGAGGATATTTTTGTATTGATCATTTATCCTCAGTTCAGGGGCGTTTTTCGAGTTGAGAGTTAATTCGAGCTCTCCGTCCCGATTGTAAATAATAAAGTCTGGAATCACATAATTTGTGGACCCTGAACTGTGGGATGGAACATAACCACTGGCTGGTTTAGGATTGAGCTTTAAAATGAGGTCCATCACTCTTTTTAATTCCTCATCCGAGACATTTAGGTATTTTTTTAACTTATCGAAGTGCTTTTTAGAAAATTCATTAAAATATTTGGTAATGACAATTTTAGCATTATTCAGTGTCTCATCTGATAACTTGGTTTTAGGGTTTTTCTTTTTGTAGTTTATAACTTGTATCAATAGACATTCTTGCAAATCCCTGGCACCAATTCCAGGTGGATCGAATTTCTGTATTTTTGAAAGCAATTTTTCTACCTCTGCTTCACCAACCTCCATATTTTCAGAAAACAACAAGTCATCGGTAATACTGATAGGATCCCGACGCAGGTATCCGTCCTCATCGATATTTCCAATGATGTGGTTCGCAATTTTTAAAGTCCTCAAATCACTAATCCTTAAGAGTCCCAGCTGACTTTCCAAATGATCGTGGAATGATTTTTCATGAGCAATCGGAATGGTTTTTTCTTCTTCATCCCCATAGTTTTTACTGCTGTAACTTACAGGATCTTCATCCAAATAATCATTCAGATAATCGTCCAGTTCGTATTCATGACTTTCTTCTTTCTCGCCATTATCGGATTCCTGTTCCGAATCCGATGATCGTAAAGAATCTTCCGACAAATCAAAGGATTCCTCAACCTTATCGTCTCCCTCATCAAGAGCAGGATTTGCTTCTAATTCTTCCTTGATCCTTTGTTCCAGAGTTGCGGTGGGTATTTGCAGTAGCTTCATCACCTGAATTTGTTGTGGTGAAAGCTTTTGCAGCATCTTTTGGCTGAGTCTTTGTCTAATCATACTCATATACTTTGGGCTTTTAAATGGTTAAACATTCTTGATATTCATAGGTTCTAAACAATATTTTCCCCAGGAGGTAGTGCCGATACAAATATATGGTAAAAAAATGTAATATTATCCGGCAAAAACAATGCCAATTTGTAGCCAGCTTTACGCATACCTGGAAACATTTAAAAAAACCAATATATAACCCATTGTAATTAAGCTTCTATAAGTTATTAAATAACCCATTTTTTCATTAAAAAATTCCTGAATAATTATTCATACATCGATAAACCAACAACTATATCATTTCAAACCAACGCATATTAACAGAAATCAGTGTAGAATTATACCTAGTCGATCGATCCACTTACACCATTTTTAGTTATCTTTCTCCTGAAAAACACCACATTTTGCTAGGACCAATAAATACCCCAAAGATGGTGGGTGAGATACCGACCTTAGATTTGATAATTGCGAATTTCAACCGGATTATATCGTTATTCATAGTATTTTGTATTCCATCCTTTTTATTCTCCCTGGATTATTATTGGATTGGTGGATCGGGGAATTGGTCGGATTTATCTCATTGGGTGACCTCATCAGGAGGAACCATACAACACGATCAGATACCTACAGCCACTGATGATGTTATCTTTGACCAAAATTCTTTTTCCTCGCCCAACAACACCATAACTCTAAATTTGGATATCATTTTTACCCGCAATCTGGATTTCAGAAATATTAATCAAAACGTAATTCTTACCGGTCCATCCAGTTCTGTTATAATTATTCACGGTTCTCTTTATTTTCATCCTAACGTAAATCTAAACTTTAAAGGTTCTTTTGATTTTAAAAGTGATGCCCCCGGCAACGAACTTCAATGGTTTAGTCAGAAACCCTTCCGTTTAAACTTTTTAGGTATCGGCACTTGGACTATTGCCACCGACCTCGAGGTCGATAGTCTGATTCACTTGGAATTTGGCAACCTGAAATTTGACCCGGTGCTCGTAAAGTGTTATCGATTCGAGGTATACAGTGGAAATATGGTAGGATTGGATTTTGGTTCTTCAACCCTGGAAATTTCAGGCAATCGATTTTTGGAAATGCCATCGTACCGCTGGAAGGAGAGTTTGCATTTTGAAAATGGTCAAGTTAATGTGACTCCGGGGAATTCAACGATAAAATTAACCGGCACCAGAGCATCAATTGGATTTTATGATATCACAGATATCAAATTGGACCAGGTAGAGCTGGGTATACCAGGCGGAGATCATTTGATCTTTAGTTCATGGAATGGAAATGGATTTGAGGGACTTCACTTATTTGGCAATACTTTCCTTCAGGGCGAATTCAATATGAATTCCTTGGAAATGGAAGGTGGAAATGTGTATACCTTTCACTCCGGATTTAGGCAACGAGTGGGCACGTTACAACTAAATGCTGATTGTAGTTCCTCTGCATTTCTAAAAGCTAATGAAAGTGGCAATCCAGCCATTATGCAGGCCACACAGGGTGCGCAAATGGCAGATTTTGTTATGTTGCAAGATATCCATATCGAGGGAGCTACCTTCCAAGCGACCAATGCAGTTGACCTGGGAGGAAATAATGGATGGAATATTCAATCTAAAGCAAATGGTGCTTTGTTTTGGATTGGTGGTGCCGGCAATTGGAATGATCCCAATCACTGGTCTTTCAGCTCAGGAGGCACCCCTTCTGGTTGTATTCCTGATGCTGCTGACGACGTGATTTTTGATCAAAATAGCTTTACAGGGGCCAATCAACAGGTGATTATAAATACTCCAAATGCCTTTTGCCATTCTATGGATTGGAGAACAATTACCCAATCATGCATATTAAGTCATAGTGCTCTTAGCAATAAGCAGTTTATCCATATATTCGGCTCACTTTGGATGTCACCGATGCTTTCCAATGAATTTCCAGGCGATTTTTTGTTTGAATCGCCACATGGAAATAATGAGATTCAAAGTGCAGGTAATGAATTCAATCTCAACGTTCATTTCAACAGTGCGTTGGGAGAATGGACCTTATTGGACAAACTGGATCAGCACGATACTTTACATTTTAATGCGGGAATTTTGCATACCAACGATCAGGAAATCGAATGTTTTCACTTCTATTCTCGAACCGGCACCAAAAGAGAACTTCATCTCGGTAAGTCGGTCATAAGATTGGTTATGACCAATAAGCATCCATACTATTGGTCTGAAATTAGTTTTAATGCTACTAATTTGACCATCTTTCCAGGCACTTCCTTATTTAAATGTGAAAATCAAACCTCTCTCAACAGCTGGTCAAATGGGACTGTAAACCTGTATGAAATCCTTTTTGAAAGTTTTGGGGCTTTAAATAATGATACTGGTTCAGGCACTGAGCTCAAGATTAAAAAAGCTACTTTTCTCGGTGATGGGGAGTTTAGAAGGGAAATGGATATCGATACATTGACCTTTTCACCTGGTTGGAAATATACCGCACATATGAATTCCAAAATCAAGGTAGATTCGTTGTCAGCTCATGGAGATTGTGATGGTTCGATATATATAGCGGCTTTTCCTGCTGGCATTACGGCCACCCTATTCAAAGAATCAGGTAATTTACAGGTCAGCGAGGTAATGCTGGAAGGAATTGTGGCTGAAGGTGGAGCTACATTTAGGGCTATTTCTTCTATTGATATGGGGGGCAATCAAGGTTGGCAGTTTACCGGAAAACTCCCCCGGACTTTATTTTGGGTAGGCAATGATGGAATATGGCATAATCGACAAAATTGGTCTTTATCTTCCGGCGGAATGGGTGGTGCCTGTATTCCAACCGCCATAGATGTGGTGATTTTTGACGAAAACTCATTCACCAATGATTGGCAAGGAGTAGGCCTTAATGGATCTCGATCAGCTATTTGTAAAGACATGATCTGGAGGAATGTACCTGATTTTGTTGGGGTCTATGATGGAGAAATATCCGTTACCGGAGATTTTACTTTGGAAGCAAATATCAACTTTGATCCTTGGAGTTTGAACTTTAATTCGGACTCAACAGGCAACCAAATTACCACCAATGGAAACAAAATCAATTGGGTAAATATGATGGGAGATGGAGACTGGACTTTGCTGGATAATTTTCAGGTTCCTTATCAATTGAATTTTTGGCAAGGGACCTTTAGGACCAACAGCAAGAAGTTATCCCTAGGTCATTTTAGTATGAATGCCTATCCAGTTGATTTTTCCAGGACATTGATACTGGATGATTCTCACATCGTTTTATCACCCATGCCCATTTGGGAAGAGCAATTATATATTACAAGCGAAAATTTTACTATCCATCCGGGAACTTCACTGGTCGAATTTGTGGGGGATAACGCTTTGAGCCGACAATATGGTTCTGATACTTTAACCCTACACAATGTGCTTTTTTCAAATACTGCCGGAGTATCAACCATCGAGCAGTGGGATGGATCTTTCTTTATTTTTAACAAACTCCAATTCAACAACAACGGGGTCATGTACGGGGCCAATTTCATGGATAGCTTAATACTTGCACCTGGTAAGGAGTACAAACTGGAAATAGATAAGACCCAGGAGGTCAATTCTTACCTTCTGGCAATTGGTAATAATTGTACACCAATAGCCATTCGATCAACCGAACCGGGTATACAAAGTACCGTGTTTAGCAAGTCTGCTAAGGTGGTGGCAGACTTCGTCCAGTTGCAAGATCAAAATGCTACCGGAGGTGCAGATTTTACAGCAGGTGCGCACAGTACCGATATCAGCAACAATACCGGTTGGATATTCAATCCGGCTCCCGACCACATTGAAGTTGGCTTTTTAGGAGAAGATCGAACGCTTTGTCGTGATAGTTCAATAACGTTAAGTGCATTCAATTTTAGTCCTAACGAAGCCTATCTATGGCGCGATATGAGTACCGATACCACACTTAACATTTCTGCTGCAGGTACATACTGGGCACAGGTAACCTTTAAAAACAATTGCGTAATCCATGATACGGTTATTGTCAGGGATCCACTCTCGCTTCAGGTCGATTTGGGTCCTGACAGTACACTTTGTGCTGGTGAAGTCCTCCAACTCGACGGAGATTTGAATTTTCCGGAAGTGATGTATGTCTGGCAGGATGGAACTCAAAGCTCACAGTATCAGGTAAAACAAGCCGGAAGTTATCATCTTAGAGCTGAGGTGGATGGATGTTCATTTACCGACACTATTGATATTGATTATAATCCCATCCCAGAAGTTGACATACAAGGTGCTGTATCCGTATGTGAAGGAGATACATTACTATTGGATGCCACCTTGACAGGAGGAACTTATCAGTGGCAAAACAATTCCATTCAACCGACGTTAAAAGTGGTCAATGATGGCATGTACTGGGTCAATGTTTCTGTCAACGGTTGTATGGCATCCGATACGCTGGATATCACATTTACAGCTAAACCTCCTTTGGACTTAGGTCCCGATTTGGAATTATGTGAAGAGGAGGTAAAAGAGATTGATGTTTTTGTAGAGGATGCAATGTATTTGTGGAATGATGGAACTGATGTGCAAAAATATGTGATCCAAAATCCGGGATGGTATTGGGTTGAGTTGACCCGGGCAAACTGTAGTGTTAGGGATTCAATTCTCATCAAATACAATCCTAAGCCCATATTACCGCCATTTAGGGATACCGCATTGTGTGAAGGTACCTCATTGAGCATCAACTTAAAAGAACCCGAAGTAGACTATACATGGAATACCGGTTTGCTAACGGGTTCCATCGATATTGATCAAACAGGATTGTATCAAATATCTGCAGATCTCAACGGATGTGTTCGTGAAGATGAGTTCCAAGTAGACTTCCAACCACCTCCAGTAATTTCTTTGGGACAAGATTTTACTTTGTGTGAAGGTGAGGATATTACGTATAGCTTTTCAGAACCAATGGTAGATTACATCTGGCAAGACTCGATAAATAGTCCGACATTTAGAATTGATCAACCAGGAAGCTATCGGCTATTGGCACAAAAACTGAACTGTGAACGAAGTGACACTTTGGTGGTTGTTGTAAATCCCTTGCCGGTATTTTCACTTGGCCCTGACCTTCATCTATGTCCTGGTGATTCTTTTACACTGAGTCCTGATCTCACAACTGGCAACCTAAGCTGGCACAATGGGGATTCCGTATTGCAATTTACTGGAAATACTTCTGGACTCTATTGGTTAGAAATGGAAGATAATGATTGTACCTTCAGGGATTCCGTAGAAATTACCAATTCTGATCCGATACTAATTACTTTGGGTAAGGATACAACGCTCTGTGAGGGAAAATCCTATGCTCTGGATGCTACCCATCCGAATGTACAGAATTATCTATGGCATGATGGTACGATTACACCAATCAAGGAGATAAACCAGCCCGGTCTATACCAGGTAGAATTAAGCGATGGGGCATGTTCTTTTACCTTCGACATAGAAATATTTTTTCGAGAGTGTCACTATTTTGCGGTGTATATTCCAAACGTGTTTTCACCAAATGGTGATGGTGTCAATGATGAATTTTTACCTTTAATCAACCCGGATATTCAAATAGACCGTTACGAATTCCAGATCTATGATCGATGGGGTAGTTTGGTATTTTCGTCTTCTGATCCAAATCAAAGTTGGGATGGAAAAATAAATGGCGAAATTTCTAACCAAGATGTATTTGTCAACTATTTGTATGTGGAATATCAGGATGATGATGGCCCTGGTACCTTTAAAAAGGGATCCAGTGTAACGTTGATAAGGTAACTAACTAATTATAATGTCTTTGTCGGGTATCAGGATTCGAGATGCTAATCCGGCTTCTAATATCTGACTTCTAGTATCTCTTATCTGCCTCTGGTTTCTTCCAGTTGTTTATGTTTTGTTACTAAATCGTATGGTTCTTAATTTTTGTTCTGCAACCTGATAATTTTGATTATAAAATATCATGACGTAAGCTCTGGCTTTGTCAGCATGGTAGAGACATAATATTTTACCCTTTAACTTATCACTTACAGATTCACGTGGCACGAAAGTAGCTATACCTGCCCATTCTGCGCCGTAATGTTCGCTGACCTGGGTTTCAGGTATACTTCTGATGAACATATAGTTTTGCTCTTGATTGGACGCCAGATTCGAAACAAAAGTTGTGAATGCAATTTGGGGAGGGATCACGTGATTGTCTAAATGGGCAGGAATCAGATAGTACCTAATCTCCATATCTTCCACTTCGGATTTAAGTAAAAGATCATATATATTCTGGTCTCCGTCCGCCCGCGGTATTGCTTTATACCATCCTTCTTCCGGATTCTCAATTTCAATTTCACATAAATTCATCAACCTGGTAAATCTAGCAGTATACTGTATTTGTGAGAATAACGGTACAATCAATAATGAACAAACTAGAATTACTAAAGCTCTCTTCATATTTTGATTAAACTAAACTTCTGCTATTAAAGTTATAACATATTGAGTAAACTTGCTTAAATTATTATTAATCCTTGCGTATGTGTGGCCGATCTTCTTTAACAAAAACAGAAAAAGAACTGGAGGAAAGATTTCACTCTACTTTTTATTCAGATGATTTGGAAAGGTATAATCCTTTACCCAATTTTAATGTCTGCCCGACCCATGTGTTACCTGTAATTACCAATGAAGATCCCGAACATTTTAGACCACATCGGTGGGGGTTAATTCCATTTTGGGCTAAAGATTTCAAGATAGGATATAAAATGATCAATGCTCGAATCGAAACGGTACACCAAAAGCCCGCTTACAAATACGCTCTGCAGAAAAGAAGGTGTCTGGTGCCGTTTGATGGATTTTACGAATGGGAAAAAACACCTGAAGGAAAAATTCCTCACCGTATAATTACCACAAACACCGAACTTTTTTCTGTTGCCGGACTTTGGGAGCGATGGAAATCACCAACCGGCGAAATGGTCCATTCGTTTACGGTGTTAACTATGCCTCCGAATGATCTCATGAAAAATATTCATGACCGAATGCCGGCCCTACTCCTTCCCGAGGAAGAAAGATTATGGATCGACAATAATCTTTCTGCCGAGGAAGCCTTGAAAGTGATCAAACCCTATCCATCAGAATATATGCATGCCTATCACGTGTCTACTCGGGTCAACAATGTAAGAGAAAATGATGCAGAACTGATCAAAGAAGTCGCCTGAATAGTGCCATCAACCAATGGTTATGACACTAGGAATTGAGCAAAACAACACAAAATTCGTCCTCCTTTCCGCAACGGTAGTCGATTACAACTGAAATATTTATCTTTGCCCTCTTAATTTTTACTGTAGTATGTATAAGGAATATCAAGGATTGAATCTTCCGGAAATCGACCGGAAAATACAGGAGTTTTGGAAGAAAGAAGACATCTTCAAAAAATCCGTTTCAGAACGATCCGGAAAAGAAACTTATGTGTTTTATGAAGGTCCTCCCTCGGCTAACGGAATGCCAGGGATCCATCATGTAATGTCCCGTACTGTAAAAGATTTGTTCTGCCGTTTTCACACGATGATCGGGAAGAAAGTAGAACGGAAGGGAGGATGGGATACCCACGGATTGCCGGTAGAGTTGAAAGTTGAAAAAGAGTTGGGCATCACCAAGGAGGATATAGGCCGCTCTATATCCATTGCCGAATACAATGAGAAATGCAGGGAAACCGTGATGCGGTACAAAGACCAGTGGGACGATATCACCCGGAAAATGGGATTTTGGGTAGACCTACAAGACCCTTACATCACTTTTAAAAATGAATACATCGAAACCGTCTGGTGGTTGTTGAAGCAATTATTTGATAAGGGATTGATGTACAAGGGTTACACGATCCAGCCATATTCTCCTGCTGCCGGGACGGGTCTAAGTAGTCATGAGTTGAACATGCCTGGAACCTACCGGGATGTCAAAGATATTTCTGCAGTAGCTCAGTTCAAGTTGGTTCGTAATCAGAAAAGCAGTGACCTTTATGCGAAAGTAAGTCATGGAGAAATATATTTTCTAGCCTGGACCACAACTCCATGGACCTTGCCATCCAATACCGCATTAGCTGTGGGTAAAAAGATCACTTACGTGTTGCTTGCTACCTATAATCCATACACCAATCTACCTGTGAATTTAATTCTGGCCCAGGAGCTTTTACCAAAGTGGTTTAGCTTGGATCAATCCGAATCCGATTTTGATAACTACCAAGCTGGAGACAAACTCATACCCTATAAAACCCTCACTACATTTACGGGTAAAGAGTTGGAACTACTGGATTATGAACAGTTGTTACCCTATGCTGATCCCGAAGATGGCGAGGCATTTAAAGTTCTAATCGGAGATTTTGTTTCTACTGAAGAAGGAACGGGAATCGTCCATATAGCCCCTTCCTTTGGTGCTGACGATATGCAAATAGCAAAAAAATACGGAATCGGATCATTAACCTTGGTAGATAGTCAAGGGAAGTTTTTAGACAATATACCGGAAATCGGTGGCAGATTTGTAAAAAACTATCAGGATGAAGAGGATTATGAAAATGTGGATATTGACATCGTCACCATATTAAAGAAAGACAACAAACTATTCAATTCTCAAAAATATAGCCACAACTATCCTCACTGCTGGCGCACAGACAAACCAATCTTGTATTATCCTCTCGATAGTTGGTTTATTCGATCTTCGGCGATGCGCGAACGGATGTTGGAATTAAACGATCAAATAAACTGGAAACCTTCCTACACAGGTGAAAAAAGGTTTGCTAATTGGTTAGAAAACCTCCAGGATTGGAATTTGTCTCGATCCAGATTTTGGGGCACACCTTTGCCAATCTGGAGAACCTCAGAGGGTGATGCTGAAATATGCATCGGTTCAATTGATGAATTATCCAAAGAAATTGTCAAGGCCAATCAAGTCCTTGGCCTGAATCAAACCGTACCTCAAGATCTTCATCGCCCCTATATTGATGAAATCATCCTGGCCAGTGATGATGGAAAGGAAATGAAACGAGAAATTGATTTAATTGATGTATGGTTTGACAGTGGTTCCATGCCCTATGCTCAGTGGCACTATCCTTTTGAAAATCAGGAAATATTTAAGCAGAATTTTCCAGCAGACTTTATTGCTGAAGGAGTTGATCAGACCCGAGGTTGGTTTTTTACTTTACATGCCATAGCCACTATGGTATTTGACAGTGTGTCCTTTAAAAATGTAGTCTCCAATGGACTGGTACAGGATAAATTAGGTCGTAAGATGTCCAAGCGTCTAGGAAATACCGTTGATCCGTTTGATACGATTGAGAAATTTGGAGCGGATGCTACGCGGTGGTACATGATATCTAATGCGCAGCCTTGGGATAATTTGAAATTCGATCTGGCTGGAGTAGATGAGGTAAGGAGGAAATTCTTTGGAACTTTGTACAACACCTATTCCTTTTTTGCCCTTTACGCCAACATCGATCAATTTAAGTACGAAGAAGATGATATTCCCCTGAAGGATCGACCTGAAATAGATCAATGGATAGTGTCCAAATTACATTCTTTGATCAAGGAGGTAAATCTATCCTATCGGGATTATGAACCTACTTTTGCGGCCCGGAGTATGATGACCTTCGTCGACGCGCATCTAAGTAATTGGTACGTCAGATTATGCCGGCGCAGATTTTGGAAAGGTGATTATTCGCAAGATAAAATTGCCGCTTACCAAACGTTGTATGAATGCCTGACCGCTATGAGCAAAATGATGTCTCCATTAGCGCCTTTTTTTGCAGACTGGCTGTACGGTAACCTGAATAAGGCCACCAAACTGGAAGATCATCCTTCAGTCCATCTGAGTTTCTTCCCGGTTGCTGATTTGACGAAAATCGATGAAGACCTGGAGATCCGCATGGATTACGCCCAAAGGTTGTCCAGTATGGTCCTGTCCTTGAGGAAAAAAGAAAAAATCCGTGTCCGGCAGCCTTTGCCCAGAGTGTTGATTCCTATCATCGATAGTAGGTTCCAAGGACAAGTGGAACAAATTTCAGAATTGGTGTTGGCCGAAGTCAATGTCAAAAAATTGGAATTTGTTCAAGATGCTTCGGGAGTAATTAAAAAGAAAGCCAAGCCTAATTTTAAATCCTTAGGTAAACGACTGGGCGCGCATATGAAAGAAGCTAATAAAATTATTAGTACCATGACCCAGGAAGAAATTGCCGATTTTGAACAACAGGGTTTTTGGGAGTTGGAGATAGATGGTGCGATGTACAAAATCAAAACTGAGGATATCACCATTTCTTCGGAAGATATACCCGGTTGGCAGGTGGCCAGTGATGGGAATCTGACCGTAGCCCTGGATACTCATCTTACCGATACGCTGCGTGCCGAAGGTATGGCGCGAGAATTAGTAAATCGAATCCAGAATATGCGTAAAACCAAAGATTTCAATGTGACTGACAAAATTGAAATCTTTATCCAGCCGCATGATACCATTCATGCCGCATTAAATTTGTATGGAGATTATATCCGGGAAGAGACACTGGCAAAACGCATCGTCGAAGATGAGGATCTTAATGGCGAATTGGTACAATTGGTGGACGATGTTGCCATCCGAATGGATATTGTGCAGAGCTAGAACCTATTGCAGAGTTTATTTAGAATAACCTATTGTGGATATACATCAAAGAATGTTGAATGAGCTTAGAACTAAAGAAATTTTCGAACAAGCTCGGAATTATGCTTTTAGTTACCTCAATGGAATCGAAGAAATGGATGTATTTCCTTCTAACAAAAATCTGGCCCTGCTAAAAAATTTTGAAGAGGAAATGCCCATTGAACCAACTTTGGCACTGGATGTTATAAATCAATTAAACGAAAATGGTTCACCAAATACTACAGCGCAGATAGGAGGTAGGTATTTTGGATTTGTTGATGGCGGAGCAATTCCGATCTCGTTAGGTGTTAAGTGGTTATCCGATGTTTGGGACCAATGTGGTGGTCTGTATTTGACTTCACCAATAAACTCCAAATTGGAAGAAGTATGTGAAAATTGGTTGAAAGATCTTTTTAACTTACCTAAAGAAACCGTTGCCGGTTTTGTAAGTGGAACCACCATAGCCAATTTATGTGGAGTGGCGGCAGCGAGATTTAAAATCTTGAGTAGGTTTGGATGGAACATCAGGGAGCAAGGTATGAATGGTGCCCCTAAAATTCGAATTATTGCTCATGACCAAACTCATGCTAGCATTAAGAAAATCCTTCCAATCTTGGGTTTTGGTTTGAATAAGATAGAATGGGTACCTTCAGACTCACAAGGAAGAATATGTGTTAATAAACTACCAAAATTGGATGATTCATGCATAGTACTCTTACAAGCCGGAAATGCAAATACCGGTGCATTTGATGATTTTGACCGGGTATGTAATTTAGCCAATAAAGTTGGTGCATGGACACATATTGATGGCGCATTTGGCCTTTGGGTAGAGGCAACAACCGATTTGAAATATCTTACAAAAGGAATGCAAAAAGCATCTTCATGGGCCGTTGATGGGCATAAAACATTGAATACTCCATATGATTCTGGAGTAATCCTCTGCAGATACCCTAAGGCACTGATCAGTGCTTTACACACTTCAGGAGAGTATATTCTTGTAAGTGAAAATAAAGAGCCTTTCCACTTTGCTCCAGAACTTTCTAAAAGGTCAAGGGCTATTGAACTATGGGCGGTAATGAAATATCTGGGCAAAAGTGGAATAAAAAGTATGGTCACAGGTTTTCACGAAAGGGCCAAACAACTGGAAGCCGGACTTAATAAAATGGGATATCAAATTATTAATAATGTGGTATTCAATCAAGTACTTGTAGCAACAAATAATGATAAAAAGACAGAACAGGTTATTGATTACATTCAACAATCCGGAGAGTGTTGGGTCGGTGGTTCTACATGGCAAGGAAGAACGGTAATTAGGGTAAGTATTTGTTCATGGATGACTACAGAAAAAGATATCGAAAGAACTTTGGAAGTATTTAAGCAAGCAAAATTGTTTGTGGCTGATGGGTGACAATAATGCCTTGCGACCATAATCCAAAACCTGGTCACCTCAAAAACCAATATAAAATTGAGTGGGGAAAAAACACCATAATTACTCAGTTATGTCGATGGGATTATTTGATGTTAAGCTCATATAACTATCGATCATAAATAGCTGCTAATCAATAAACAAATATTTGTAATGACTACAAATCAGCAATCGCACGAATCCAAAATGAGCAGGTAAATTATTAGAAGCAGAAAACTTCAAGGGGTCCCGGAAACTTTTGAAGAGAGCTAAAAATTTATACCTGCCAATTGATTTCATATTCGTATACCATAAGAACATGACAATGATTACATTCTAAATTCCCTAGACTTCAACTATGAGTCCATAGTGTATGACACCAAAGCTAAAAACTCGGATAAGATTGCACATTCGATCCGACATAGAGCGGGTTTGCAAACTGAACAAGGTTTATTTGAAAAAGACGAACAAAATTATATTAAAGCCGAAGAAATCTATAAAAGAAAACCAAATACCCAAATGGAGATTTGGCATATGCATAAAGTGGCCTTGTTATAAAATTGGAAAAAGAATTGTTTGAATGGGGCCGATTTACAGAATTGCTAAAGTGGAACATTCCAATTAATTATTTCAGAAATTGAAAATTGGTAGCGCATGCAACAGAATTTTGCCTTTAGTCCAATATCGAGCACTCATGAACTGAAAGGTCTTCACAAGAAATGGCTCGAAAGTCTGACCAGCCCTCAGGACGGCATGTGGGAATCCTTTAGGGATAATGCCAATAAATTTAAAATATATAACCGTAAGGAAGTGATTGGGTATGCTTGTATTGGAGAAGAACAACTATTGCAATTTTTTTTGATTCCAGAATATATGAGAAATGGAATGGGAATATTTAATCAATTTATCAAGGAGTTCAATATAAAAAATGGGATTGTAGGTTCAAACAATCCAATTTATCTATCCTTTGCACTATACTTTGCTTCTAATATAGATATCCATACCTATTTGTTTCGAGGTAACTACGAAATAAATGTTAATTCCAAAACCGGAACGTTCAAAATGTGCAAAACCAAGGAATTGGAAAGGATTGTTGAATTTTGTCGTTATAGCATTGGAGCATCACAAGAATGGCTCAGAGAATATATTAGCACCTTAATCAATCATGAAGAAATATATTTTTTAGAAAAAAAAGGTGTAATTATTGGAACATGTGAAGTGAGAAAGAGTAAAACTGCCCCGGAATATGCAGATATTGGGATGGTCGTGTCTCCAGATTATCGAAGGCAAGGAGTCGGAACTTATTTGTTGCATCGGGCCAAAAATATAGCAATCGATTCGAATAAAGTTCCCATATGTTCCTGTGAGAAAAACAATGTTGGTTCACTCAAAGCCATTCAAAATTGCGGATTCTATAGTAAATTTCAATTGTTATCAATAACTTTTGAGTGACGTATCTTTGCTGAATACGCTATTACCTTAAAGGTACTAATGGGTTATTTGAAAAAATAAATTTGCGTTTGAGGATGAATGGTGATCTCTTTTGAAGCATCTTCATCTATTAATCTTTTAATGGAATCTATGAAAAATGCCATAATCGCGGGTGCTTCAGGTATGGTTGGTCACTTAATCTTAGGCCATTGTCTTTCTGCTCCTGAAATAAGCCAGGTAACCTCATTGGTCCGAAAAAGCACAGATCACAAACATCCAAAACTACAGGAGATTGTGGTCAACAATTTTATGGACTATTCTGCTCAATCAGATGCATTTCTACATATGGACCTGGCCTTTTTCTGTATTGGAGCATATACCGGGCAGGTTCCAGATGATAAATTCAAACAAATCACTGTTGACTATGCCATTGCCTTTGCCAAAGCATTGAAGAAGTATAGCCCAAACACCCATCTGTGTTTTTTAAGTGGAGCGGGAGCCGACCGAACGGAAAAAAGCAAAATGTCATTTGCCCGTTATAAGGGGATGGCTGAAAATCAAATTTCTGGTTTGGGTCTACAATTTTACAGCTTTAGACCGGGATACATCTATCCGGTCACACCACGAAAGGAACCCAATTTGATGTATCGCATCAGTCGCATGCTCTATCCTGTAATCAAATTGATGGGAAAAAATGCCAGCATCAAATCTACTGAATTGGCAACGGCAATGTTTCAGATAGGACTAAGTGGAGCCACGGAGGAAATTCTGGAAAACCGGGCCATTTTAGAAATTCTCAAATGAAAGAATGGAATAGGTTCGAATTAGCTCTAACTAATAGATCATGGATGGTTTGAAATTGGCAATTCCATGACACGGATTATTAGATTCAATCATAACATGAAGAACAGAACTACTCTCTTCTGTAACCATTGCCGTTCTGTTAATTCGTAATTCATTTTCTGAAATTTGTACAAACTCCTCCAGCGCTTTACTCCCTTCATAATAAATCTCTGCACCGGATATTGTCAATTCACAATTGCCTGATATTGTTACCACATATTGACCGGGAAGATTAATGTATTTATTTAGAAAGGTTAATTTGCATCTTCACCTGACCCCGACTAAATGCCTCAGGACTCCACTCTCCAACATTAACCCATTGCGAATGAGCTCGAACCGGATACCGCACCGGTGGTTTAAAATGATCAACATAATAGGTGGCAATCCTCTTAAATAAGGGCACATTTACCGATTGGGTCACTTTTATTCGAAGCTTTGAAACCGTTACCTCCGGAAAATAGTCAATTTTTTTTCGCCCGATAGATTGTCCCGAACAAAGTTTTTTCCATTCACCTTCTACCATTCCCTCGATGTCGTACTTTCTGATTCTATGCCCTTTGCGATAATCCTCCATAGTAACTATATGGTTTACCTTGCAACTTTCCGGAAGTGAAAGTTCGATTTCTCCTCCTTTTACATTAGATAATTTAAATAAAGGACTCTTAAATCTTCGATCAATTTCTTTGGCAAATGCCTGGTACAGTTTGACATCTTTATCAGGTATCAAACCAGTGGTATCTGGTGTGGAATTTAGCAAAAACACACTTCCAAAGCCTATTGACTTATAGTAACAGTCCATTAATTCATCCAAGGATTTTCTTTTATTCTCTTTCTCCGGTGACCAAAACCAAAAATGATCGTAAAGGGTTGTGTTAGTTTCCAAAGGAGCCCAAACATCTCCACTGGGATCGCCGTGAATCTGAGTGGCAAGTCCTGTCTTCAAATCTTCCCTCTTTACAGTATTCCATGCCGGATAAAACAGCTTTCCGGATTCTGTTCCAGGCCAGCGTAAGGTAGCATGTGGGCCCTGGAAAATAACTGAATTTTTCGCATACTTTTCTAAAATATCCGATACATCGATTACGCAACTTCCATCAAACCAAACTTCAATCACTTTGCCGTAATTCGCTAGTGTTTCCTCGAGTTGTTTCCTGAATATTTTGTTGTATGCTTCTTGCTTGGTTGGATCTTTGGTTTGACCTCCACTTCCAATTCCAGCACCCCAGGTTTCATCTCCGGGATACACATAGATACCCAGGTTTAAACCATACTTTGAACAGGATTCCGAAAGTTCTTTCAACACATCTCCCTTCCCCTGTTTATAGGGGGTATTTTTAATCCCGTAATCGGTGGTTTCTGTTTGCCACCAACAAAATCCACCGGTGTGCTTGGCAACAAATAGAATTTCCTTTGCTCCCCATGATTGTGCCACTTCACACCATTGATCAGTATCTAGTTTTTGGGGATTAATTCTTTCTAAAGGAATTGAATGGTTGTCGAATTCCCTTCCCTGCCAAGTGCATGGGTCCAGACACACAAACATTATGCGTTCTTGCTCATGCCATTTATACTGAATATCGGACGGAATGGCTAAAGACTCTTCTTGATTATTTGGATTTTGCTGAGTTGATATGGTACAGCCATATAAAAATGTGATGACAACCAGCAATGATTTTTTTTCAATTGGTCCATTTGTATTCAGTTTTCTAATCACATTTAGCAAATCCAATTAGGCATATTTGGAGTATCGTAAGTCCAGGTCACCATTTATTTATGCGCTTGGGTTATTCCTTTCATGTAATTCACTGAAGTTCTTCTGTGTGCTCAACTTTTGTAAATTACACCTGATCGACCAGGTATTGGAATCGGGTACATACCTTTCTTATCGGGTAACACCGGAGGATCGGCATCCCAACTAAAATGATCAGGCAATAGGTTCATGTTTGATTGCAAGGCTTCTTCCCAGGTAATTTCCTTCCCGGAATAGGTAGCCATCCTACCCATAATTGCCGTTAGCGAACTAATGGCACCCTGATGGGCTTCATTAAGTGGAGTATCAGTCACAATGCTCTCAATAAATGCATTTTGTTCCAATTGATGAGGCGGTGTATCTTCTTGCCCATCATATTGATAAATAAGTTTGTCCTTCCGATTCTTAAATTCGACATACTGCCGGCTAGGTTCGCTATAAAAGCTTCCTTTACTACCGATAATCGCATCAGCCCAAGAGTTCCAACACCCTTTAATATGACGACATTGGCTTGATAGAATCGAACCATCGGGATATGTAAATTCAACAAAATGGTGATCAAAGATTTGCCCATGTTCAGGACCATTCCGTACTTGTCGGCCACCCATTCCCTGAGCTTTGACGGGATGGGCTCCTTTTACCCAGTTCATAAAATCCAGATTGTGCACATGTTGTTCAACAATATGATCTCCACTTAACCAATTAAAGTAATACCAGTTTCTAACTTGATATTCCATCTCCGTCCATTTCGGCTTTCTCGGTCTTACCCAAACCCCGCCAGAATTAAAATAACTCCGCATCGCCAGTAGATCACCAATTATGCCCGTTTTCATTTTTTGCATTGAATTGATCGTACTCTTTTGGTAACGCAGCTGATGGCCCACCATCACCTTCAGATTCTTTTGACTAGCCAACTTACCGGTTTTGATGATTTTCCTTATTCCCGGCACATCGGTAGCTACCGGTTTTTCCAAAAAGACATGTTTCCCTTCTTCTACAGCTGATTCAAAATGAAGGGGTCGAAAGCCAGGAGGAGTGGCTAATATTACTACATCAGCTAGTTTGATTGCACTTTCATAGGCATCAAAACCAGTGAATTTTTGGTCTTCTGCAACGTCCACCTTCTTGGCCCCGAATTTCTTAAAAAGATTATGGTATGATGATTCCAATTGATCCTTAAATGCGTCAGCCATAGCCACCAACTTAATATTATATGGGGTATTCAGTATCTGGGCAGCAGCCCCAGTACCACGACCACCACATCCAATCAAGGCCAGTTTGAGTACTGATTTATTGGAATTATACGTCCTATCCATTCCTACCAATGGGTCGACTGTCATAGCACCGGTAATAACCGTAGCCGTTTTGATAAATGACCGTCGGTCCAATTCACGCGAAGAACTTGATTTTGATTTCATATCAGAGTATAAAGGCTAAATTCGCCCATTCAAAATAGATACCTTAAGCAGAGCTTGTGAAAATCCTAAATTACTAAAATGTTCTTATTTTATCCAATAATAATCCAGAGTGTAGTTTAAATTTTGAAGGAAAATAAACACTAAAACAATTTGATCTCTGTCATTCTATCATCGAGAAAGCTAAATCCCCATCCCGGTAAATCATGTGGTTTTACGCATCCGTCTTCTACGATCATGGGATTATCGATCAAAGGATCCAACCAGTCGAATGATTCTGCGCCTTTTCCATTCGAAATAGTACATAAAAGAGGTACATCGTACTCTTTATAAAAGTGGGGCAAAACCGATAAATTGAAACTTTTTGCCAAAGCCGCGCTCTCTCTCCAAGCTTCAACTCCACCAATCCTCAAGATATCCGGCTGCCATATGTCTAACGCACTCCTGGTTGCAAGTTCTCTGAGCGGCAAGGTATCGTATTCTCTTTCACCCATAGCCAAGGAAATACCCGCATGGCTCTTAAGAATTTGATAGGCTTGAAAATTTTGATGATATACCGGTTCTTCAAACCAATTTATATCTAAATCTTTTGCGGCGTGGGATAATCTCAAAGCTGTAGGTAAATCGAAGCCCTGATTAGCATCCATCATGATGGCTATTTTATCACCAACTACTTCTCGGACTCGTTTTAATCGTTCGATGTCTGTTTTGACATTTGGCGATCCCACTTTTATTTTTACCGCTTTAAACCCTCTCTCCACATAGCCACAAACTTCTTCAATGAGTTCCTCAATTGAGTAAGAAATCCACCCGCCACTTCCATAAAGTGGCACTTTTTCTTGATACGTTCCTAATATTTTAAAGATGGGCTGTCCTAAAGTTTTGCCCCAAGCATCCCACATGGCCAGATTTATTGCACTCTGCGCCCATCTCAATAATCCCTGATTACCAAAATATTCGGATAATGCATTTAACTTTTGAAAAACTGCACCTGTTTCGTAAACCCGATGACCTATCACCACAGGAACCATGTCCTTTAATGCGCCTACTATCGCACGGGGCGAATATTGAAATGATAATAGATAAGAATACCCGATTACCCCATTTTTCAAGCGCATTCTCAGTACGATGAAAGAAATTTCTGTTAGCGTATGAGTAGCGTCAGAAATAGGTTTTTTTAGATCAGTGGTTACATTAAATATTTTTACTTCTCTAATCGCGTCATCCTGGATCATTGCTTGATTTGTTTGTTAGTAACTTTGAAAATAATAATTTATAAATGATCAAAGATAACCTGGATATCAAGGCAATAAAGAAGTCATTAAAATAAAAATGAAAGCATTGCTAATTTATCTCGAAGAAAATCCTACTTGGAAAGAAGTATTAATCAAGGGAACTTGGTTTTTCTGATACTTTTAATGAAGTGATTTAAAAACATATGTTAAAAATTGATTGTAAGTGATTGATTCCTAAGACAATACTATTTTTGAGCCTGGCTGCTGCAGGCAGGTTTCATAGCTATAATCATGGGATGAGAAAAAGCTGAAGTATTAGGGATCAATGGCTTGCAAGCAAATTAACTTTTTGTTTTTAAATCACTTCAATGTGAAAAAAAGGAGATTATCAATTGAAACGACTTACTGATTTCGACATGTAAGTATTCGAGAGTAAATTTATTCTACTTTCCTATACAGATACATGTTTCCTTCAACAGAAGTGGCATCCCCAAACATGAAATTTTCACATATTGTACTAAAGAAGATTTTTTCAATCAAGCGTGGCGAAATTGATAATCCTACTTTCCCAGATTTCTCAATGATCGCCCAGGTATGTATGGTTATCGTATCAATTTTTGAAAAGTAAGCACTAATTCGGACTCACTAATATTGATAAAGCTACAAGGCTGAGATGCTGCTGGAATCCACCCTTCACCATGTCCAATTAGTTCCCAGTTCCCAATAAGATTCTTCCTGGCAATATCCTTTTCGAAGAGTGCATTTTTCATACATTCATCCATTATTAATCATTCGTGTTTACTAATTATTCCATCACCATTCTTATTTTCAACGAAAGGACAATTTATTTGTAGATTTTCCACGGCTTTCATAAGTGGATCATCCTTATTACAAGCCACAAACACTGAAATGAAAGTCATGATTAAAAAATGGCGTTTGATATTCATTTGCACGATAATTAATTAACCCAAGTTGCGACGTATTAAAATAAATGATAATACATATTGCTAAAGAATCCATAATGGTGTAAATTAAGGAGGTCTCATCCCACCAAAATCTACACCCATTATGGAAAATTATGTAATTACAATTTATTGCTTTATTGATGATTTTGTCAAGATTTCAAGAAAAAAAGATGAATCATTAAGAAAAACTACTGATGCTGAAATTTTAACAACCGCAATTATAGCATCCAGATATTTTGGATGCAACATGGTCAAAGCCAGAGGTTATATGAGGTCACATCATGGAGTTGTATTTATTGATAAAAGCGGATTTAATAGAAGACTTCATGGATTAGAATTTTTATTATGGAGTCTATTTCGAGGTCTTGGACAAAGGATCAAAAATCTAAATATAAGTAGTGAATACATCATTGATTCATTTCCGGTTAAAGTGTGTCACAACATTCGAATCCCAAACTGTAAGTTATTGAAAAACAAAGCTTATCGTGGCAAATGTGTTTCTAAAAGGGAGTATTTTTATGGTTTTAAAGTCCAATTGGTAGTGGATGCAAATGGAATACCAGTGGACTATTATATTGCGGCTGGTTCTTTCTCCGACATAACCGCTTTTAAATCTATGAATTTGGATTTACCTGTTGATAGCACCTTGTATGCAGATGCTATTTACAACGATTATCAGTACGAAGATTTGTTGATGGAATGCGACCAAATTCATTTACTGGTACAAAGAAAATCCAACCTCAAAAGACAACATAAACCCTATACAGATTATTTAATAGAAAATAAAAGAAAACGTATTGAAACCACTTTTAGTGAAATAGCTCAAATGATGCCTGCTAAAATCCATGCAGTCACGCCCCAAGGCTTTTTGATCAAAATATTCCTTTTTGTGTTAGCTTACACCTTTTTTAGGTCTATCAATCTATAGTTCGCAACTTGGGTTAATTAATAACCTGAGTTCGATTATTATCTGTTAATCTAATTAAAAGACGAAAAATATTCCAAGGGAGTTGGCGAAATGGTTCACATTTTAAACTGCTGTATGCAAAATGAAATAAATCCAATTTACTGTCTCACTTATTCTGTTGTCAAATAGATTAAAGTGAATCGATAGATCTGAACTTCCATCTGTAAAAGAAAAAACAAGAGCCAATGGCTTTACTTCGTAGCCTTCATGACCAGTTTATAACCAACCCCTCTGATATTTACAATTTTCACACTGGCATCTGCCTCCAGTTTTTTACGTAATTTGGAAATAAAGACATCTAGCGTCCTTCCTACATAACCACCTTCATCACCCCAAACCCTTTGGAGCAACACTTCGCGTGCGATAGGTGTATTTGCAGAAGTGTGAAGTAAGGAAAGTAGTTGTGCTTCTTTGTATGACAACTCAACCCTTTTATCTTGATATGAAAGGGACATATTCCGCGTATCAAACTCGGAAGAACCGATTAGTATCAGATTTGGATCTTTGCTAACCTCATTTTTCTTATTGATAAAATAACCTAAAAAACCCAGTAGTAGAATCAAAGGGGTCAACAAGAATGCAGATTGAAAAAGTTTTGATTCTTTGAACTTGGATGAAATTATGGACAAACCACTAGATGATAATTTATCAGGACTCTGATTTCCAGATCCACTGCTGTCTATAATAGTAACAAAAAGACTATAACAGTCCTTTGGCAATTTTCTCCCGATACAAGCAATCTTACTGGAGTTTCCTTCATTTTTAATTTCAAAACTATGTACGATCTCATTAGAGTCACATTGTCCTACTTCGACTAATACATGGGATGCAAATTTTGTATCTCTCATTATACTGTCAATGATTGAAACAATATCTCCTGGATCAAATCCAAATTCAACTCCAAAAGGAATTTTAAAATATCCATCTGTCTTTTCAATAGGCATGATCCGAGAGTCGCTATCTCCGATACTAAGTAATACCTGATGCCCGATGGTTCTCATGGCTACCATGGTACGTTTTTCATCAACCAGTTTATCCGATGAGCTAATTGCTGCGAAGGGAATTATGAATAAGACCACCAATAATCCAAGTTTCTGGTATGCTGATTTAATTTGTTTTTCTATAACCAAGTTCACAAGAAAAATACCTGAATGAAATATATTTTTTGATGCAGTCATACTAAAATTTGGTCAAAATTGGTATTGGTTAAAGAACGACATTCGTATTGACTATGATACAAAAGTATTGGATTATTACCCTTTTTGGAAGTGGTTTACGTTCATTTTACACTAATTTACACTTTACAATTTGATAAATATAGGCTCCAGATTAACTTTGCTTAATTACTGATAGTTATAAACCTTGAACCTCGATATGCCTGAATTTGTTGCTAAATTGATCAAACATCTCTTTGTAACTGTGATATTTGTGTGGCTCTCTTTCCCTCATTTTAGTATATCCCAAGAGCGATTTAGCAATGAACTTCATTTTGAAATCAATCCGATCTATCCGTATTTTTCGATTACAAAGGATGAACTCAAAACAGCACAAACCCTAATTGATCTGAATGAGAAATATCAATCTTCCTGGATCAAAGAATATATTTCGGTAGAGATAATAACACTCTATCGAGGCCAGACCAAAACGGCCAGGAGTAAAAACGATACCCTCAGTCAGAAACAAAAAGATCTGATCACCGTGGCCGACTCAGGAACTGATATAGCCGTTGTGGTTCAATACATTCCTGATAACACTTTAAGTCATAATGAAATCAAAGTCATTGATTTTAAACTGGCCGTACTTCCCCAAAGTGATGCAAAATATCCCGGTGGTGTACAACAGCTGAGACACTATCTGAAGGAAAACGCCTTAAGTCAAATTCCGGATAGTACCTTTCAGAATCTCGACTTAGCTACCGTAAAATTTACCATTGATAATCTAGGACAAGTCGTTAATGCGCATATTTTTTGGCCTTTTAAGGATGAAAAAATCGATACCTTATTATTAAACGCAATTCGTTGCATGCCCAATTGGAGTCCCGCCAGCTACTCCGATGGCACTAAAATAAAGCAGGAATTTGCGTTTACCGTAGGTAATATGGAAAACTGTGTGGTCAATCTATTGGGTATTAGAAAAAATTGACTGTACATCCACCCTTTTATTCAGACAAACAATATTCTCTCCTTTTCTGATATTTCGATATTGTGTGTTACCGAACTCTCAAATAACATCTATTTCGTCGAGCTCATCACGGTATTAATCTAATTTCATCCCTATTAATTCATTTGCGCTGCATAAGTTTCTTACTTTCAGATAACCTTACCACGATGAAATGAATATCTCAATACAAGGCTTGAACAAAGTTTATCCAAACGGAAATCATGCCCTCCATGATATTAATCTTGAAATTAAGGAAGGTATGTTCGGGTTGCTTGGACCAAATGGTGCGGGTAAATCCAGTTTAATGCGAATTTTGGTGACTTTGATGAAACCCAGTAGTGGCAAAGTGTTAGTAAACGGAAAAGATGTTGCAGAAAACCGAGATTACGTACGTAGCATGCTAGGGTACTTACCTCAGGATTTTAGCTTTTTCTCCAACTTGAAAACTCATGAGTTTTTGGATTATGCAGCTCGACTGGCCGGCATGAAAACCAAACGTGAACGAACTCAGGCCGTAGACCATTTGCTGGAAGAAGTTGGTCTTTTTGATGTGAGAAGCCGTAAAGCAGGTAAGTTATCAGGTGGTATGAAACGACGACTTGGTATCGCTCAAGCTTTAATTAATAATCCAAAAATAATCGTAGTAGATGAACCTACTACCGGACTGGATCCCGAAGAGCGTATTCGATTTCGAAATCTGTTAGCCCACTTGAGTTCACAAGATGTCATTATTATCCTTTCGACGCATATTGTGGCGGATATTTCCAGCACTTGTGAGCATATGGCTCTTTTAAATAAGGGAAAGGTAGCGTTTTCAGGGTCTCCGGAAAAACTTATTCAACAGGCCCAAAACCATGTATGGTCTATTCATGTATCGGAGCAGGAATACATGGACGTTAATCAAAAATTTCAAGTGGTATCCACCATGATGATGAAGGATGGTTGGAAGGTCATTGTGGTCGGTGATGATGTAAGTGGTTATAATGCGGAAGCAATACCCCCAAATTTAGAGCATGCCTATGTCTACTTTGTTGAACATACCATTAAAAATAATTCCAAATCGATATTGACCAGTTAGTAAATGAATTTTGAATAGTAATGATCTTTACTTTTAGAACGATAGCAAAATACGAGCGCAAAATTCTAATGCGGAGTTGGTTTTTTAGAATTTTCTCGGTGCTCTCACTATTTGTACTATTTGCATTCAATATGGGTGAAATTTCTGAGGTGGGTGATATGGAATGGGTGTATCGGGCAATCCCTGCAAATCTTCCTTATGCCAATCTATTTATCCTAAATGTCGCACAGGCAATTATTGCTGTATTCTTGTCTTCAGAATTTATAAAACGTGACCGAAAACAGGACACCACCGAGGTCTTTTATGTTCGGTCCATGAGTAATGCCACATATCTGTTTGGTAAAGTTTGGAGCATCTTGTCCATATTTCTATTGATCAACGTGGTGGCATTGTTGATGGCGCTGGTTTTTAATTTACTAGCCAAGGATACCTACGTCGATTGGCAGGCTTATTTGTACTATCCACTGTTAATCTCTGTTCCTACGTTAACATTTATTGTTGGATTGTCTATCTTTTTAATGGGAGTTATCCGTAATCAGGCATTGACTTTTGTTCTGCTATTGGGTTATATCCTTTCCAGCTTAATTTATTTACGCGGATCCCACAATTACCTCTTTGATTATATGGCCTTTTATCTCCCTTTATTTCATTCGGAATTAGTCGGTTTTGGAGACTGGCCTACGATATTGAGTCTGCGGGTAATGTATACTTGTTTGGGTTTAGGTTTCATGTTTTTTTCTATCCTCATTTCAAATCGTTTACCCCAATCCAGATTAATAAATATCTCATCTTTTATGTTGGGTGTCCTGGCAATTGGATCTGCTCTTTACCTCGGCCACCAGCATTTAAAGAATTATCAGGAACACAAAGTCTTATCGGCAGAAATGATTGCACTGAATAATAGCTATATCTCGCATGCCCAAATTGATATTGAAGATCATGAAATTAGATTGGAACAAAATGAGTCCGATTACAAGGCCGTTTCAAGAATAAAAGGTTATACGGAGACAGCGGCTAGCGAATTTGTTTTTACTTTAAATCCGGGACTAAAAGTCATATCTGTTTCATCAATAGCAAAGGAATTGGAATATGAGCGAAAATTACAATTGTTGATAGTTCGATTTGATACTATTTTGCCTATTGAAACTTCAATCGAATTGCGCATAGAATATCAGGGTACAATTGACGAAAATGCCTGCTATTTGGATATTGATGAAAAACTTAAATCTGAAAAAAAGAAGAATTATTTATTTGATATTGGGAGTAGATACGCATTTATCCATCCGCAATATCTACTGTTAACACCTGAAGCGCAATGGTATCCCCAATCAGGAGTCGGATATAGTAATGCATCACCATTCTGGTATCGAAAGGATTTTGTCAATTACCAATTGACCATAAAAACTCTGCCCGGATTGATTCCGATTTCACAAGGTCATCCTACACAACTGGAAGAAAACACTTATTTTTTTGAACGTGACTATGGTTTACCTCAACTGTCAGTAGCAATAGGAAATTACAAACGGACCACCTTGGATACCGATAGCATGAAGTTTTCACTCTATTACATCGATGGCCATGACTATTTTAATAATGCCTTTCAGGATATAAGAGATACCCTCCCTTCAATTATTGAAGAAAGGTTAAGAGATTTTGAACGGCAATCCGGGCTAAAATACCCATTTGATAAATTTACAATCATCGAGGTTCCTGGTCAATTCAAAACCTATGATCGCAATTGGACCTCAGTTCATCAGACAATCCAACCCGGACAAGTATTGATACCGGAAAAAGGCTTGTACACCAGGAATTTGGATTTTAATGGATCCGTCAAGCGTCGCAAAAGGTGGAACCGCCGCCGAAATAAAACTGCTGAGGAATTGCAAATCGAGGTACTCCATGTATTCTTAGAAGAATTTTACCGATTCAAAAACATCAACACCAATTTTAATGCCGGTAGGGCGCAGGTAGAAGAAACTTTAAATCCGTACTATCAATTTGGTCAATTATATGAAATGTGTAACAATCTGGATTCAAAAGATTGGCCAGTTCTAAATCGTGTCTTTGAGTCTTATTTACGAATCGAAAACAATCGCGGCAGGGATTGGATGCGACAGACAAGCGGCAGTACCCAAAATGAATTGGCCAATATGGTTTTACAGGAAAAATCCTTTGCCCAAATTCTAAATCTATCGGAACACCAATCTTTGATAGACAATGTTATAGAATTAAAGGGAGAGATGCTCTTTTCAATGATTCAAGCCATTGCAAAAACAGACCGGTTTCGAGAATATGTAATCCAGTTGTTGCAAGAATATCGTTTCAAAAATCTAAAATTTGCAGAGTTCCAAAAACACATTTACGCCGAATTTGGAGTGGATTTATCCCAACATATGACCAAATGGTTTAACGAAACCGATATGGCTCAATATCTATTTAGCACTCCTGTGGCCGAGAAGGTGTTGGTGGGGAATCGAGAAATGAACCGGGTTCGCTTTAAGATTTCAAACTTGGGGACAACGGGAGGTGTAGTGAAATCCAAACTTCGCCCAGGAGATACCCAGGAAAAATTGATATATCTCGAGCCAGGGCAAACTAAAGAAGCATTTTATTTATCACTGACTGAACCGGCCGGTATCCATTTTAATACACTTACTTCGGGAAATCTACCCAACCAGATTGACTATTCCTTTGAAGTCATTAACAAAACTAAGGTTACCAATGCTGTAGAAAAACAGGAAATCGTTGCTAACCCCCTGGTGATCGTAAATGATAATGAGATCATTGTTGACAATGAAAATCCCAGTTTCGAATTTACCCATTTTGAAGAAGTAAGCCGGCTTCGCAAATGGTTGAAAGCGGAAGTGGACGATGATTTCAAGTATCAGGGTACTATGGTATGGCGTGCACCTCTCAATTGGACGGCAACGACCAATGATCGCTTTTTTGGAGAATTCATTAGATCCGCCTTCTACATCAAAGCCGGGGATGGCTCCAAGGAAGCCAAATGGAATATTCCGATATCCGAACCGGGAAGATATGATGTCTTTTATCATGTGTATAAAGACGATTCATTCAATTGGAATCGCGGTCAAAAAGGAAATTATCAATTTGTGATACCCCATGCGAATGGAATAGACCGTCCAAGTATCGAATTATCCCACCAATCTCCGGGTGGTTGGAACTCCCTTGGCGATTATGTTTTTACAGCAGATACAGCTACTATTACATTAAGTAATGAATCCAGACTCAGAGCAATTTTTGCCGATGCAATTAAATTGGTAAAAATGGATTAGATCAAAATCTATGATTATGAAATACTTAAAAATATTTAGAATTGCACCTTCAGTTGTATCCCACGGATTCTTGTTGTTTGTATTTTTGCTTGCACAACCGGGATCTACCCAGACTCTACTGACTCTGGAGTCGGCCATGGAAATAGCGGAACAAGGAAGTCCTTCAATTCAGCGTTCTCTTTTTAATATCGAACAATATCAATTCAGCTTGGAAGCTGAAAGGGCATCCTTGAAATCACGGTTTTCCCTAACTCTGGATCCATTCAACTTCAGTAACCGCCGGAGTTTTGATAATCAGTTTTCTCAGTGGTTCACTAATAAGGAAGTATTTTCTTCCGGATCTTTCCGGGTAGAACAACCCATCTTGAAAACCGATGGCACTATTGCTTTAATCAACAATTTAAGCTGGCGCAATAACAAATCTGAAATTGTGGGTTTCGGAGAGAATTCCAATAAAGCGTTTTACAATAATTTATATCTGGCCTTTAACCAACCGATCTTTACTTTCAATCGAAGAAAAATGCAACTTGAGGAATTGGAATTAAACTATCAGAATGCCAGCTTGGAATACGCTATTCAGCGATTAACACTGGAGAAAACGATTACCAGTCAGTTTTTTGATGTCTATCTTGCTCAATTGAACCTGGATATTGCCAAAGATGAACTGGAGAATACTTCTAAAAATTTTGAGATCGTGAAAAACAAAGTTGAAGCAGGATTGCTGGCACAGGAGGAGTTGTACCAGGCCGAACTCAATTTTGCCAATGCTCAGCTGTCACTTCAGGATAGCGAACTGGCTTTGACGAATGCCGAAGAATCATTCAAAAGAGAAATTGGAATGAACCTTGATCAGCAGATTCAGCTATCTACTGATTTAGAAGCAATACCTGTAGTCGTGGATTTGGAAAAAGCCATCGAATATGCTTTGAAATCCCGCATGGAACTCCAACAAAGACAAATTAACATTGAAAAATCATTTTTCGAACTGGAAAGAACTAAAGCCCAAAATGAGTTTAGAGCAGATCTTCAGTTGACCCTAGGGATATTTGGGGACGATGAGCAGTTTGGCAAGATTTATAATATGCCTACCAATAACCCCAGTATCGGAATTTCATTTAACATACCAATTTTCGATTGGGGTGAACGAGAAGCCCGGATTCGAGCCCAGGAAGTATCCATGCGATCACAGCGGTTGGACCTGGCTGAAGATCGCAAACAGATACGAATGGATATCCGCCGTTCCTACCGTAATATTCAAACTCAAATGCCTCGTATCGAAATTGCCAAAAAAAGTGTAGAAAATGCGCAAAGAACGTATGAAATCAATCTTGAAAGGTATATCAATGGTGATTTATCAGGAATTGATCTTAATCAATTTCAGAATCAGCTATCTACCAAGAAAATTGACTACGCTCGTGCCTTAATTAATTATAAAACACAATTACTGGATTTAAAAATACTCACACTCTTCGATTGGGAAAAAAATGAACCCGTGTCAATAGCGCTTCCGTCGGATAACTAGTTGTATCAACAAATAAATAATTAAAACTAAACTTGTGAAAAAACAATATTATATCCTCATTTATGCTTTGCTAATCCTTCTCGCCTGTAACCAGACCGAAGAGGAAAGCCCCAATATAGATATTGCCGCTCCTGTATCTGTTGTAGAAATAAAAAGCGGTTCTTTAACCCGGCATACCATTGCTACTGGAAATGCGCTGGCTGATAAAGAGATTGAACTGACGGCCCAAATTAATGGCAAATACAAGCTAAAAAATCATCCAACGCGAAAACGTCCATATAAATTAGGCGATTGGGTCAAAGCCGGACAAGCTTTTGTCGAAATTGAAGATAAAGAATATGTAAACAACATTGGATTGGAGTCAGTGAAAATGAATCTTGAATTGGCACAACAGGAATATGAAAAACAAAAATCTGTTTTCGACAAAGGTGGGGTTACTTTGCGAGAATTACGAAATTCGGAATTGCAGCTGACAAATGCCAAGAAAGACCTTGAAAATGCCCAGATACGATTGGAGAAGATGCGGGTTGAAATACCGGTTTCTGGCGTCATAGTGAAGCTTCCACACTACACGCAAAATAGTATAATTCAACAAGGCAATCCATTGGTCACAGTCATGAATTATTCTCGCATGTATGTGGATGTAAGTCTGCCGGAAAATACCATGATGGAAGTAAAACCAGGACAGAAAGTGCAAATCACCAATTACAGCTTACCAAATGATACCATACCGGGAACTATTACTGAACTTTCACCAGCCATCGACGTCAATACCCGTACCTATTTAGGCAGAGTCCGCTTCAGCAATCCAAAACTGTTGATACGTCCCGGGATGTTTGTCAAAATACTTATCAAAGTCGATCAAAAAGAGGACATCATCACCATCCCCAAGGAAGTGATTATTTCTGATCAGAGAGGTAAAAGGGTATTTGTAGTTCAGGAAAACACCGCCTTCGAACGTATGATTACAACCGGACTCGAAAATGAAGATCAGATCGAAGTAATCAGTGGTTTAGAAGAAAACGAACGTCTGGTTGTTAAGGGATTTGAAACACTACGCAATAAGTCCAAAGTGAAAATATTGAGATGAAAAAACTGATCCAATTTGCCGTTAATTTTCCCGTAACCATTCTGATGGCAATACTCGGAATATGCATTTTGGGGTACATATCATACTCCCGATTAGGGGTAGACTTGTTTCCGGATCTGAACTCCCCCCGGCTTTTTATCGAAATTCATGCCGGTGAAAAGGCTCCGGAGGAAATTGAAAAGCAGTATGTAGAACAAATCGAGGCTTTATCCATGAGACAACAAGGTGTCACCCAGGTTGCCTCAGTGACCCGTATCGGATCAGCCCAGCTGACTATCGAATACAATTGGAACAAGGATATGGATGAAGCATTTCTGGATTTACAGAAGGCCATAAACGATTTTAATCAAAGTGGAGAACTGGATCGCGTCAATGTAACTCAGTTTGATCCCAATAGTGCACCCATCATGCTAGTAGGGATTTCTCATTCCTCAATTACAGATTTAAATGAACTCAGGAAGATAAGCCAAAATTACATCAGCAATGAATTAATGCGACTTGAAGGAGTTGCCCAGGTTACGCTTTCCGGACAAGAAGAACATGAAGTTGTGATTAAACCAGATCTGCATAAATTGAAAGCCTTCAAGTTGACCGTTGATGACATCACCCAAAAAATTCAAAGTTTCAACCAAAATGTTTCCGGAGGGACTGTAGAAGACCTAGGTCTAAGATACACAGTAAAAGGAGTAGGTATGCTGGAGACAGAGACTGATTTCAATAATTTAATTATCGGTTATAATGAAAGCTCAGAGCATGATCAAGCCACAGCTGAAAATCTGAACGTACCGGAAAATGAAGCCGATATCAATAGAACTCCAATTTATTTGCAAGACATTGCTGAAACAAAGTTTACTAATAAAGAACCTAAAAACATCGTTCGGATCAACGGCCATCGCTGCATCGGATTATCTATATTTAAGGAAAACCGGTTTAATACGGTCAAAGCCGTTGAAGAAATTAGTGAGGCATTTGATGTGATTGAGTCTGCACTTCCAGGATATCATTTTGAAATCATTTCGAATCAGGGCACATTTATTAAAACGGCTGTTGATGAAGTTCAGGAAACGGCGTTAATTGGAATTCTCTTAGCAATTATCGTTCTTTTTATCTTTTTGCACCGTTTTGGAACGACGTTGATCATTGGTATAGCCATTCCTATTTCCATCATTGCGACGTTCACACTGATGTATTTCAATGGTCTGACCATTAATATCATGACACTTGGCGGCCTTGCTTTGGGTGCCGGAATGTTGGTTGATAATGCCATTGTAGTCCTGGAAAATATTTTTCGTAATCACGAATCCGGCGCAGACACCAAATCCGCAGTCATTACTGGTACAGCTGAAGTTGGGGGGGCTATTACTGCATCCACATTGACTACGATTATTGTTTTTCTGCCAGTAGTCTATTTACAAGATGCAGCTGGCGAGCTGTTTAAAGATCAAGCCTGGACGGTGGCCTTTTCACTATTGTCATCTCTTTTTGTCGCTATTTTTGTGATTCCGATGTTATATCATCGTTTTTACCGAAAAAGGAATGCTCCTGCCAAGGCAAAATCATTTCAACTCCGCAGATATGGTGGCTTTCTACAGGGCATGCTTAGAATAAAATGGGCGATTATTTTCCTCGCTGCTTTGCTTATGGCCGGAGCCCTTTATTTATATTCTTCGATTGGTACTGAATTCATGCCGAGATCCACCACCAAAAAATTTCGCGTAAATGTTCAAATGCCGGAGGGAACTGTCCTGGCCAGAACAGCCGCTACCATTAGCAACGTAGAAGGGATAATCCAGCAGGCATTGGATGAAGATCTTAAATTTGTGTATAGCCATATTGGTCCGAAGACCGAATTGGAAGGAGGAGATCGATCCTCTTTATTTCAAGGTGAGCATACCGCTATTATTGAAGTAGCATTGACTGATAGCACCCGGTTAGGAACTCAAAATGTAATTTCGGCACTCGATGAAATCACTGCGGGAATATCTGGTGTTAAGTTTTCATTCTCTCCTGAAGTATCCTCTTTGAATAGCATCCTAAGCATGGAAGAATCTCCATTGGTAGTGGAAATAAAAGGAGATAATTTGGATATCATAGAAGATCTTACTCAAGCTGTCCGGAATAGCTTAATGGATATGCCTGAGCTGCAAAATGTGCGCACTTCCATCGAACAAGGAGCTCCGGAAATAGAAGTTCTATTTGATCGCTTGAAACTTGGTTTGTATAATTTGGATATGAGTAATGTGATTGCCCAAATCCAGGATCAATTGCAGGGCAAAACTGCTGGAAAAATCGAACAGTCCGGGGAAATGATCGATATCGATCTGATGATGCCAGATATTGGTCTGGATGATTTTAAAAATATCACCATCAACGGTGGTGATAAAGAATATCGTCTTCATGAAATCGCAACTTTAAACCCATCGATTGCACCACGGGAAATCCATCGACGTAATCAAGCCAGAATTGGAAAAGTTTACGCTCAAACCGACAAACAAGTACCATTGGAATTCGTGGCCAACCAGATTCGAGAACGAACCAGCACGATAAGTTTACCACCGAATTACAGTATTTCGGTAGTGGGAGACGAAGCACGTCGACAGCAATCACTTCAAAGTCTGACTTTTTCTCTCATTTTATCCATAGTCCTGGTCTATATGGTTATGGCCTCTCAATTTGAGTCTCTTTTGCATCCTTTCATCATATTATTTACGATTCCTCTTGCAGTCGTCGGCACTATTTTTACATTTTATTGGCTAAATACTCCATTGAATATTATGGCCATTATAGGTATCATCATGCTGGTAGGCATAGCTGTTAACGATGCCATTATTCTTGTGGATCGAATCAACCAATTGAAGCGTGGAGGATTAAGTCGAAACAATGCGATTGTACTTGCGGGTCAGCAGCGAATACGACCTATTCTAATGACCAGTATTACAACCATACTCGCTTTATTACCGCTCACCTTTGGATTTGGAGAAAGTGCAGCCCTCAGAGCACCCATGGCTTGGGCAGTAATCGGAGGATTAGTGACCTCCACGCTTCTGACTCTTGTCGTGATTCCTTGTGTTTATTCGGCAATCGATTTTGGAGGCAACAATAATAATGACAAATGAAATTGAATTCAATGTTGAGTAGATAAAGAAATGAAAATGAAAATCTGCTTGAAATAAATGACAATAGTAATTGTATCCGTATTTCTGAAAAAGTTGATGACAAATGGAAATGTGATGTGGAATTTTGAATGAAAGTATGAATGGAGATTGGATAAGCAAATGGCAATAGCAATGACAATAGCAATCACAATGGTAATGGAAGAATTTTGTCCCCCTTGAGGGACCCTTGAGGGGGCAGGGGGTGGAATTTTGAATGAAAGTACATATAGAAAATGGACAAATGACAATGACAATGACAATGGAAATAGTAAACACCTAAATGAAGTTAGCATTCATCCATAGGAAAGTAACCATCTGTATGATATTCATAGGCTTGAGCCTATTGGGTTATATTTCCTATCGATATTTACCGGTGGAGTTACTTCCAAATGCTGAGCTCCCTATGCTCTTTATACAGGTGGGATCGCCCAGACAAATCAGCCCTCAATACCTGGAACAACAGGGGGTGATACCAGTGGAAGGAGTAATCGGAACCATGGAGGGAGTAGAAAAGATCGATACCCGAATTAATGGTAATAGGGCTTTTATCCAAGTCAGTTTTGATCAATCAATTAAGTTCAAATATGTCTTTTTGAAACTACAGCAAAAGATTGATGCGGTTAAGAGTCAGTTGCCATCAGATATCCTGGTTCGAGTTTCAAAAATAGATGTGCAACAGCTGACCAATCAATTCTTGGAACTACAGATTCGTGGTAGCGGAGGAACCGATCGATTACGTAATATATCGGAAAAAGAAATCAGACCAGCCTTTGAAAACCTGGACGGAATTGCTTCACTTAATATTTTTGGAGGACAACAGAAAACCCTTGAAATCCTATTGGATAAGCAAGCTTGCGAGCCCCATAAAATTACTCCGGATCAAGTGCGTTCGCGGCTAATGCAGAACTCAGGAAGTAGAACGCTGGCGGGATTCGTGTACGAAGGAAACCGCAGACTTTTTGTACGCACGGCCTCCGAATATACCCAAGTAAAAGATATTGAAAACACCGTTATGGCCCCGGGACCAATCCTATTAAGGGATGTTGCCAAAATATCTTTTGGAGTAGACAAGGAGACATCTATTAGCCGGGTTAACGGAAAGGACGCCATTTCTCTTACTGCCACCAAAGCCTCACAAGCCAATATCATCGAGCTTTCACATCGCTGTAAAGAGTTAATCAATCAACTAAATGATCAATTGCATGCCAAGGATGTACAAATTGTAATTCAAAATAATCTTGCAGATACCATGGAGGAAAATATCCAGCAGATAATAGATCTTGCCCTGATCGGGGGTTTGCTGGCCGTTTTCGTATTATGGATTTTCCTTAAAGATCTTCGTTTAGTTTCTGTAATAGCCTTATCGATTCCGGTTTCTGTTTTCGCCGCTTTCAATTTGTTTTATGGAGCTGGAATAACCATCAATAGTTTAACCCTCGTAGGTATGGCTCTGGCGATAGGAATGTTACTTGATAACAGCATAGTCGTATTGGAGAATATTTACCGTAAAGTATCTACAGGTATCCGGACAGATAAAGCGGTCTCTGTGGGCGTATCAGGAGTAGCCAAGGCCATTTTTGCCGCAACCTTGACTACGGCTACAGTATTTATCCCTTTTCTGTTTTTTGGAAATTATCTGGTCGCTCTGATCGGAAAACACATTGGCGTATCGATTATATCTACATTGATGGTTTCTTTATTAGTCGCTTTGTTGTTGATTCCGGTATTGGCTTTACTTGGTTTGGGATTTTATGGTAAGCGACAAAAAGGACTATTTGGTCGCCGGAATGAAATGAACCGAACATCCCGCATCTATCTGGTATTACTAAAAAGCAGTTTGCGATATCCGGCAAGAACTATTCTTGGTGGATTAGTTTTGTTTTTCATCACTACATTTGCCGTTCTGGCTATCAGTATTAATACTCTTGAAGAAGTAGAAAGGGATCAGATCGATGTCTTTGTAACCATGGCCAAAGGCAGTACCATCGAGAAAACAGATAAGATTGTCCTCGAAATTGAATCTAAACTAGAGGGTCTCGCCGAGAAACAAGATATCAGCAGTCGTATCCAGGAGGAAGATGCTGTCGTAAATATTAAGCTTAAAGAAGATTTTGAAAAAATAGATAATCGATCCTATAATGATATCAAATCGGAAATTGAAGATCTCACCCGCCGCATCGGAGGTGCTCGAATTAGTTTTGCTTCCAGTAATTCCGGTGAGGGTTCTCAAGGCCTAGGTGGATTGGATGCTCTGGGACAACTAATGGGTTTTGGTGAAAATCAGGAAAAAATTGTCGTGAAAGGAGAGGACTATGGATTGTTGCAGAGAGTTGCCCAGGATCTTCTATATTATATCCAAAACCTGGACGATACCCGGAATGCTAATCTTAGCACTCGTGGCAACCGACCTGAAGTATTGCTGGCCTTTGACCCCTTAACCCTGGCCAGAAATAAAGTCACTCCGGAAAATATTGCTATCGCATTAAGAAATTTCGAACAAGAGGCACCTGCGGACACCAAGTTCAGATATGTTGACGATGAATACAATATTATCATACGCGATAATGAAGACCTTCAATCAGGATTCCAACCCAAAACCATGTCAGATCTCAAAAAGTTGGAAGTTATTGATCAAGAAGGTGGAGCTCATGAAATGTCCACCTTATCTGCTATCCGTACAGGTGAAAGTTATGATGATATCAGGCGTATCAACCAACAGAAACAAATACAGATTTCTTACACTCGCTCTCAAGAAGCCAATCAGTCAAAAGAACTTCTGGAAGCGCACCAGGAAAGCATAAAGTTGCTAATCTCAAACTACCCGGTCCCTCCGGGAATTGCTATCGAAATGGAAGCAGCCCAGGATCAGATCAAAGATTTTAAAGCACTGGCAGGAGCAGCCATTCTCCTTATTTTCATTATCCTGGCTTCAGTGTTTGAATCTTTGTCAGCACCTTTTGTATTGATGTTTTCCGTGCCACTAGCCGCTACAGGGTCACTATTAGCCTTAACAATCACCGGAAATGGATTATTCAACGCCAATACCCTCACCGGATTTTTAATCCTTTTGGGTGTTATTGTCAACAATGGCATCATCATGATTGATTATGTCAATGCTTTGAGGAGAAAGGGCTATCGTAAAATCCGGGCATTAATCACTGCTGGACTTCATAGGTTACGCCCAATCCTGATTACAGCTATTACTACTATTGCCGCTATGTTTCCCTTGGCGTTGGGTACAGCAGAATATGTCAGTGTAATTGGAGCACCTTTTGCAATAACTGTGATTGGAGGTTTGGCTTTGGGAACAGTACTTACTTTAATCGTGATCCCCACAGTCTATTTGGGGTTAGAAAATACCATTAATTGGTTTAGAGGTTTATCTCTATGGATAAAAATATTGAATGTCATCCTTTTCGTCTGTGGAGGGTTACTGATCTATTTCAGAGTAACTTCATTTCTATGGCAATTGCTGGATATCCTGTTATTGGTCTTCCTGATTCCGGCTATTACATATTTTATTTTAGCGAGTCTAAAACGTGCTCAGACCAGGCTGATCTCTACCGATGAAGCATTATACATTAAGGTCCAAAACCTGGTAAAGATTTACAATCGACCCGGTCGGTTTTCAAGAGAGTGGTCAAACAGCAAAACACCATCTTTTGTTCTTCAATCCGAAGAAGGTAAGATTCGCTGGGGTGCATTGTTAAGTGAGTTTATTTGGAAAATTCCTCTTCTAATCTTTTTAGGATGGTTTGCATTTTCTTATTTGCAGGATGGCTTTTGGATACTCCTGATTGGAATAGGCATTTATCTTCTATTATTGGGAATATGGCAACCGTTCAAGTTAGCCTTTAATTTAGTTTATTCTGATAAAAAGAAATGGATCCCAATGATTTTGGGAGAACTCCTATTTTGGGCCAGTCCGCTGGTATTACTTTTTCAAATGAATCAGAAATGGGAGGAATGGGGATATACCATTTTTTGGGGTTTAGTTTGGTATTTGGTATTGATTGTTTATAAATCGTCGGCATATTTCTACCGTAAACAGCTAAAGGTTGAAAGGATAAAGGGAAAGCTGAGACGATTTTATTATCGCTCGATTATCAGCATCCCACTGCTTGGTAGACGTAAAATCCCATTTAAGGCCCTTGATACCGTGTCATTGAATATTGGTACCGGCATGTATGGGCTGCTAGGACCCAATGGAGCCGGGAAATCAACTTTAATGCGTATCATCTCTGGAATCTTCGAACAAAGTTATGGCAAGATCTGGATCAATGGTATTGATACGCAGGAGAAACGTGAAGAACTTCAGGGATTAATTGGGTATCTACCTCAGGCATTTGGAAGTTATGACAATATGACGGCCTGGGCTTTTCTTGATTATCAAGCCATCCTCAAAGGATTGCATGACCGCAATAAAAGGGAGGAACGATTACTCTATGTGTTGGATTCTGTAAATATGTTGGATCGCAAACATGAAAAAATCGGTTCCTTTTCCGGTGGAATGAAACAACGTATTGGTATCGCTCAAATATTACTTCATTTGCCTCGAATATTAATCGTCGATGAACCGACAGCCGGATTGGATCCTCGCGAACGTATTCGTTTCAGAAACCTCCTGGTACAATTAAGCCGTGATCGGATTGTCCTGTTTTCTACTCATATCATCGAAGATATCGCCAGTTCTTGCAATCAATTGGCCGTGTTGGATCATGGTGCTGTAAAATACCAGGGTTCACCACAGGATATGCTTGGTCTGGCGCAAGGACTGGTTTGGGAATATATCATCCCGGCAGTGGACTTTGCCACGGTTGAATCAGAAGAGGTTGTAGTTAATCACCTGCGTGAAGGTGATCACATACGGGTCCGATGTATTTCCCTACATAAACCCCAGGAATCGGCCATTTCCGTTGATCCCGTTTTGGAGGATGCCTATTTGTGTTTATTAAAGAATATTAAAAACTAATGCGCAATACAATTACAAATATCCGCAGTTTGATCAAGTATAACTTGAAAGTCATCTTTGCCGGACGCTTTCTTTGGTTTTTGGTAGCCGCATTGGCTTTTTATCTATTTTTTATGGTGATAAGTGTTTTTGAAAACGATGAAATCAATATTGGGTCAATCTATTCTTTAACTTTTTTTCCAGCCATTCTATTGATTTTTTATCCCGTGGTATTTGGGATTCAACGGGATGAGGATGCGCGTATGTTGGAAATCCACTTTGGTATTCCGGATTATCGTTATAAAGTTTGGCTGGTTCGATTAGTACTGATATTTACTCAAATATTTATTTTACTCATACTTTTCGCTGCTCTTGGTTCCTGGTTGTTGTATCCAATAAATCCAGTTTCAGTAGCGATCCAATTGTTGTTTCCCATCTGCTTCCTGGGTAGTTTGGCTTTTTTGATTTCCACCTGGATAAAAAATGGTAATGCAACGGCGGTTGTTATGGTAATACTCGGAGTTGGATTGACCATATTCAGTGAGTTCCTGGAAGATACTTTTTGGAACGTATTTTTAAATCCCTATGACCCACGCAGGGGATTCAGTCAGCTGGCCTGGAAGCAAATCGTTTGGAAAAGCCGGATTTTCTTAAGCGTGGGAACGGTAGTTTTTATCCTAGGTGCTCTGATAAATTTACAAAAGCGGGAAAGATACATTTGATAAACTATTTGTCATATCTAACTCAATCCGGAACTCCATTTTCCTTTTCCTCTATCCAAAAACTGTTAATTGTAGTACCACCGATTATTTTGATTTTTTGATGATTTACCAGTTCCAATAGGGCCAGAAAGGTCACGATAGCGTGGATTCTGTTCTCACAGGCAGAGAACAATCCGGTGAAATCTGCTCGTTTTGACTTATTCAGGATAGCGAAAATCTGAGTTTGTTGATCTTTAATGGTGTAGTTATATCTCGCAATGTGGTGAACAACCTTTTCAGAATGTTCGTAACGATCAATAACTGCTTCAAAGGCTTTTAGCAGGTTAAAAAGATTTAGCGACTCCAATTCGACATCTACTAAAGCTTTGGTTGCCATTTTCTTTAGTTCCGGAACAATGTTCCCACGCTGAACTTTAATCGCTTGAGCTGCTTCAAGGCTGCGGAAGTCATCCAGGACACTTTTAAACTTTTTATACTCCAAAAGCCTCTGAACTAATTCCTCACGGGGATCAATTTCATTACCCTGTTCATCTATGTGTTTGCGGGGAATAAGCATCCGGGCTTTAATCTTCATCAATGTTGCCGCTACCAGGATAAATTCACTGGCCACATCGATATTCATTGATTCCAATTTTTTGAGGTAGGCTAAAAAATCATCGGTAATTTTGGAAATTGGAATGTCGTTGATATCCAATTCATCCCTTTCTATAAAGAAAAGAAGGAGATCAAATGGACCTTCAAATTGCTTTATTTTTACAGTATAAGTCATTCTGTACGTAATTTCAAAGTTAAATATAAAGGTGGAATCAACAGCAACTATCCGGTCAACATTTTGTTTAACTAGAAATTAAAAATAAAATGCGGATTGCGATTGTATCTGGCTCTACCCGAGTAAACCGACTTTCCAACCGGGTGGCATTCGCCTTATGTAATCAATTGGAAGAAATGGGGGTCACTGCCATCACCTTGGATTTGGGACAAATGGACATTCCATTTTTTAAAGAAGTTCTTGCTGAACAATCCAATCCAAATGCTGACTTAATGCGATTCAATCAGGAGATTACCAATGCCGAGGGTATCCTTTTTGTATCTCCCGAATATAACGGAAGTTATACCCCGGCCTTGAAAAATGCGGTTGATCATTTGGATGAAACGGCGTTCAGGAAGAAGGTCATTGGTGTGGTTTCCGTTTCTGCCGGAAAATTGGGCGGCATGCGTGGGGCTATGCAAATGCAGAATTTAGTACTGGGATTGTGGGGATATCCTATTCCCCATATGTTGCTGGTATCCGAAATAAAGAATACAGTTGATCAAAACGGGAAAATATTCGACGAGCAACTACAGCAAAAGTTCACCGCATTTTTGGATGACTTTTTATGGTTGACTCGTGCAGTTGACAGGATGCATCAGCCCATTTCGGAAAGTTCCTGATTTTTCGAAATATAATGGTGGAACTGGTTTTTCATCTCATTATTCAATACTGGCTACTCAATACTGCATTGCTTTAGGCGTCTTCGCTTAGTGCTTTAATTCCAAATCCCGTTTGAGGCGAGGACACCCCAAACAACAGAGCTTCTGAACATTTGCCGCCGGGGCAGCAAATCTTGCCCGTCAGAGGTGGGTTCAGGATGACGATCGTTTTTTCTTACTTTATTTCGCGTTGGTATTATTATCTTGCCGTAGTGATTAGGAAATCAAAAGGCGATCTATGGCTGATCCCCACACCCATCAATGAGGGAAATACCCAAGTTATATCCGAGTTTTTGATACACATTACCACTAAACTAAAGTATTTTATCACTGAACGTGCACGTACCACCCGCAGGTATTTGAAAAATCTCGATCCGCATATCAACATTGATTCCATTACATTTTATGAGTATGACAAACATGGAACACAGGATATCAACTCCTGGCTAAAGCCGGCCGAGTTAGGCCATGATGTGGGATTGGTATCGGAATCAGGATGTCCGGGAATTGCCGATCCAGGTGCTGAAGTGGTAATGGAAGCCCATAAAAAAGGGATCAGGGTACGGCCAATGGTAGGACCGACATCGATCATATTGGCTCTTATGTCCAGTGGACTAAATGGTCAAAAGTTTAGTTTTGTGGGCTATCTTCCCCGGAAATTACCCCTTCTGCGATCTCGTCTTAAATCCCTGGAACAAGAAATCTTAAAAACTCACTCCAGTCAGATTTTTATTGAAACTCCGTACCGCAATAGGTCGCTGGTATCAGCCATTCTCGATCAGATCAAGGGAGAATTATATCTGAATATTTCTTGCCGGCTTACTGCAGAAGATGAATTCAGCCGGACCTTGAAAATAAAAGATTGGAAAAGTTCTGGAATTCCGAACTTGGAAAAGAAAGAATGTATCTATGTATTGGGTTTGGCGAAATCACCACGTTGATCTTCCCTACTCATGTATTTATGCACTCTACCATCTACCCACTCAGGTAAGACTTTGTTAAATGCTACGATGGCTTTACCCTGCAAGGTCAAGACTATATCACGCTTGCGTTTTTGAATTGCTGCTACAATATGTTTGGCAACCTCTTCTGCCGTCATCATTTTCTTTTCTTCCAAAGGACTTTCTCCTTGTGGTTCGCCATCGGTTAATAAAGCGGAAACCCTAATATTAGATGCGGTAAATCCCGGACAGGCAATTAATACATGTAGTTCATCCTCCATATGCTCTATCCGCAAGGTTTTTAAAAATCCCTCCATAGCAAATTTAGAGGCCGAATAACCGATTCTTCCAGGCAAGCCTTGCTTACCGGCAATGGAGGAAACACCCACAATGGATCCCTTAGTTTTCAGAATATGAGGAAGGGCATACTTCGTACAATTTACCGTACCCCAGAAATTGACATCCATAAGTTTTCTGAGGACTTGCATATCTACATCCTGGAATTGAGCCCGCATGGAAATACCGGCATTATTAAGTAAAACATCGATTCGACCCAGGTTTTTAATGGTGGATTCAACCAAATGCTTACAATCTTCTTCTTTGGTTACATCAGTTCTTACTGCCAGTGTATTGACTCCAAAGGTGGTTAACTCTTTGGACATTTGGATAATTTTTGCCTCATTTCTAGCCGCCAATACCACGTGATACCCCTCCTTGGCAAACTGCCAGGCACATGCTTCTCCAATTCCGGATGATGCTCCTGTAACAATTGCTACTTTCTTATCCAATACTGAATGTTTTCAAAAAGATTATGTTACAAATATACTCGGATGAATTATTGTAACCAACTCCCAATGAACCTTATTATTAAAGTCCTCATTATCAAAAAACAATATGTGGGCTAGATAGTTTCATTAGGAGTAAAATAGAGCAAATCGGCTCAAATGAAGGAGGTGGAACGATTGTTCAATTTAATACCTGACTAACAGGCATTGGTTTTTTCCATAAAGTCACTACAATCCAGCCTGAGATCCTGGACATTTAATTGACTGCCAATTAAATTACAAAAATGATCACTTATCTTATCGCCCTGATAAAATTGACACTTAAAACAAGTCCGTTGGACTTTAATAATGTTTTGCTGGTTTAATTGGAATATTAATTTGGTTAATGAGTTGAAAATGCCGATTAGATCTTTTTGATCCAAAGTAGATAACTCATCCGAAATAGGCTTAGAGTAATCCGACAAATTATTTACCAATTCTCTTCCTTTATGGGTAATAAGTATATTATACCGGCGATTGTCTACTGGAGAAAAATCTTTATCTAAAAGTTCTTTCTTCAACAGCACTTTGACTGCATCACTTATAGTGGCTTTCGTTACATTAAATTCTCTCGCCAGGTAACTTACATTACAGAGATCTGTCTGATGATTGGACACAAATAATAAGATTTGTATTTGTATAGGGCTGATTCCAAAAGCTTTAGCTTTTTCCCATAACAAAGACTTTAAAGTTTCCGAAATTCGCTCTAACCCGCTGAGTATCTTTGCTTCTAAACTCAATGCTTACCTATTTTTTCTAAAACCAGAATGATCACAAAGTAAGCATTCCTAACTTTAAAATACTATTTGCATCCTTCCATTTCTATTATGAAGTATCCTTTATCGGCAATATCATCCTTCCATTCAGGTTTTAGGATTTCAATGTGACAAAGTCTGCATTGCCTTGAATCGAGAGGTTGACCCTCTTGGCCTTTACTTTTAAGATATTCCTTGCCATAATTGTAGATGGTCCTGGTATCGGTTATCTCTACTGGAGCAATAATATCAAAATGCATGATGGTACCATTTTTTTTGGTTACGTAAGTATCCCAGACATTTACTTTGTGTCGAGTTGTATTTTCCATAAACGTGATTGTTGGTGAATTTAATGTTACAATTAAGATTAACACTGCAAAATCCAAATTGATATCTGGTTCATCAAGCACAAAATAAATTTCAGGTGATTCTAATTAATTACTTTGTCCCTGATGAACCAGTGGTTAGACCTCATTGTACAGGCGGAAGAACCTACCCCTTTACATCAGCCATTGAGGCACCAAAGTTGATGTGAAGTACATTTCCATTAGGTGTGACCAATGCAGGAACAGACTTTACTTCAGCTTTTTCTGCTTCTTCAATTCTACCTTGGTCTTCACCCAAATGTACAATTTCTACATTTTCAGCGCCAATCAAATCGATGATTTCCTTTTCTGCGCTGACGCAAACCGGACATCCGGCATGATAAAAAATTGAATTACTCATTTTAGATGATGTTTATTTCTATGGTGGCAAAATCGCCTCAGCAAATATAGTTAGGAATCCTAACTTTATCAAACATTTTTCAACTTTTGTGAAGTTTCGAATCATTAGATAGGCATTTTGATCTGTTTGACAACTTGCATTTCACTTTCCAAGAGAGGAGACCATCATTCCTGGACCGGCCGGTTTTCGGTGAGAATTAATACCTCTTCTTAATGATTTCTTACTTCAGGAGTTTGGTTATATGACTTATCACGTTGAGGCACAAGTTGGTGATTTGTCTTAATACTCGATACCGGTGTATACGTGTTGAAATAGCCATTTGTGCAATGAGTTCTGATCAAATTAAGCATCTTTTGAAATGAACAACGACTCCTTACATTGTCTAATCAACTTCTGAATTTTTGGCCAGGTAAAAAAATTCCCCTCCGACATTTATCTAGGAGGGGAATCATCATTTGCTACCTACAAGCTCTCTCAACTGATCAACTACACGCATACCGCCATTGACCGTTATCTCACCGATTTTATCTGCAATACGCTCCATGTATTCCATCTCTTTGAGTTTGAAGAGCATTTCGTTGTCTTCCATCAGTTTGGCTGTGTTAAGCAAACTTCGAGTGGACGCAGTCTCTTCTCTTCTCATGATGGTGTTGGCCTGAGCTTTTTTCTCGGCTACCAATACTTGATTCATGATCTCTTTGATATCGCCAGGTAAGATGATATCTCTGATACCACAATCTATCAGCTGGACACCAAGTTCTGAAGCGCGTTCTTCCACATACTCCATGATGTTTGGCGCAATAGCAGACTTATTACGTAGCAATTGATCCAAAGTGAATTGACCTATATACTCTCTCAAGCCTAACTGCAAAGTTACATACAACTGTTTTGCATAGTCTTTGCTCTCAGCCAAAGCCTTCATAATATCGATGACCTGATAATTGGCAAACAAACTCAACCGAATTGCCGCCTTATCTTGAGTCAATAGCTCCTGACCGCTCACTTCAACTTGTAGCTTACGAGTATCCACTTTGGTCAAGATGGCGTTTTGTTCACCCTTCCAAAAGTAATAGAGACCAGGATTCAATTTTTTGTACAATTCTCCATCGACAAACAACAATCCTTTTTCATAGCTTTCAACAGTATGAACATCCAAGTATTTCAAGACCTCTGGTCTATGCAATATTTTACGAGGTAGTTTATCACTTACCTCGATGACATTGAGATCCACCCGCTCGTAGGAATACTCTAATCCCTCTTTCCAGTACGCATATCTACCCGGAGTCAGGACCTGATTGAAGTTATTATGCCTGCATTGGATTACTATTTCATGATCGGCTACCTCCACAACATTCAATCTCGAATTCAAATCTTCGCACTTCATCAATATATCGAGATCTACTTCATGGTAGAATAGCTCTGTAATATCATACTTCATGACTTTTGCCCACGGGCTTATCCAGTATTTTCCACTATCCAATACCCTGACAAGTTCACCATTTCTGAAAACCAATGCTTTTTCATACGCATTTACTGCAATTCTAACATGTCTCATGATTTAATATTTAAATAGTTATAAAATCCATTTTGAAATAGAGAACCGGTCCCTAGAATCATCAACTGCCGATGGATGCAGCTTTAAGCCAGATTTCGGTAAAACTGTGATCGGCACATGTATATTCTCATTGAAAATATAGGTATGCTATCAGAGTAGAGCCTCAATCAGACGGTATCCAACTTCACTCTTATCAAAAGTTAATTTTCTAATTCATGGTAGCGTCTTTCAGCTTTTTTACCGAATAGACCAACCTAAATCAGTGCGATTCTAAAGACCAAATCCTCAAGTGGTAATCCTTTTACGAGGGATCAGCTCAGTTGAAATGATTAATAGATCCTAAGTCTATCGCGTCAACCAATTCCGCCACAGGCCTCATGAGGCCTGGCAGGATTCGAACCTGCGCAATCAAAAATTCCAATGTTCTAACCTTCTGAACTATCACACCAGCGGCATGAGTGGGAATCGAACCCACGACACTTGGAGTTTGGGATTCCTGATAATGCTTCGATCGTCAAACCTAATGACTATTGTCCTGGTTACATGGGGTTATACAGAAACCCGCATCGTGCTATCTCAATCATTATCAAAAAACCTTCTTCTGTCACTTGACTGTGACTATTTCTTTATCGATTTTTCAATTTTAGTGCGAAGAGTCGTTACCCGTCGCATTGTTAATTTAATATCATTGGCTATCCCGAAAGGATTCGAACCTTTACCCTGAGATCCAAATTCTCAAATGCTACCATTACAACACAGGACAGGGTTATTAAGTGAGCGAAAATGAATCTCCATATTCCGATACAAAGTCCGGTATAATCATCAGCGCAAAAGAAAAATGCAGTGTCGACGAGAATCGAACTCGCGACCTTCCGATAGACAGTCGGATGTTCTACCACTGAACTACGACACTATTTGAAATGGGGAAATGCAGAAATAAAAAAAGCACCTCCTTGATGCAAAGAGATGCCTTAATGTATCTTATATAATCGATGAGATTACATCATTCTTGCCTCTTTGCATAATACGTCTAAATAATTATCCTGGTGTAGATCATGGCTTACACAGTTCTTATTCCCAATAAATTTTAGTCCTATCATTTCTATTTAATTTCGATTCGCAAAGGTATATAAATTGTATTTACATTTCCAAATCTATTCCAACCTAAATATCTGATAATCAATTGCTTTTGACTAAGGTTAGATATAGGAATTCCCATTCGCCATAAGACGTTATACTCTGGATTTTGTAATTCGTTGTACCACTGCCATTTGTGCAAAATCCTCCAATTCCTATATCTGACTTTATTTCTGCATATTTTATTTAATATTTTCATAAAAAAAAGCGTCCCACTTCTGCAGGACGCTGTTTAATATGATATTCTTTTAGATTAGATCAATCCTTATCTATTGCTGCTTCCTGAAAAAGTAACTTGGTCATAAAATCAAATTGTAAATGTGCTTCCAGATAACTCATCTTGCCGATTTGCGGTTAATGCAATACATTATTAATTAACCCAAGTTGCGACGTATTAAAATAAATGATAATACATATTGCTAAAGAATCCATAATGGTGTAAATTAAGGAGGTCTCATCCCACCAAAATCTACACCCATTATGGAAAATTATGTAATTACAATTTATTGCTTTATTGATGATTTTGTCAAGATTTCAAGAAAAAAAGATGAATCATTAAGAAAAACTACTGATGCTGAAATTTTAACAACCGCAATTATAGCATCCAGATATTTTGGATGCAACATGGTCAAAGCCAGAGGTTATATGAGGTCACATCATGGAGTTGTATTTATTGATAAAAGCGGATTTAATAGAAGACTTCATGGATTAGAATTTTTATTATGGAGTCTATTTCGAGGTCTTGGACAAAGGATCAAAAATCTAAATATAAGTAGTGAATACATCATTGATTCATTTCCGGTTAAAGTGTGTCACAACATTCGAATCCCAAACTGTAAGTTATTGAAAAACAAAGCTTATCGTGGCAAATGTGTTTCTAAAAGGGAGTATTTTTATGGTTTTAAAGTCCAATTGGTAGTGGATGCAAATGGAATACCAGTGGACTATTATATTGCGGCTGGTTCTTTCTCCGACATAACCGCTTTTAAATCTATGAATTTGGATTTACCTGTTGATAGCACCTTGTATGCAGATGCTATTTACAACGATTATCAGTACGAAGATTTGTTGATGGAATGCGACCAAATTCATTTACTGGTACAAAGAAAATCCAACCTCAAAAGACAACATAAACCCTATACAGATTATTTAATAGAAAATAAAAGAAAACGTATTGAAACCACTTTTAGTGAAATAGCTCAAATGATGCCTGCTAAAATCCATGCAGTCACGCCCCAAGGCTTTTTGATCAAAATATTCCTTTTTGTGTTAGCTTACACCTTTTTTAGGTCTATCAATCTATAGTTCGCAACTTGGGTTAATTAATTATTGAGTTGCGAAGATAGAAAATATTACATTTCTTCTGAATAATAAACTCACTGGATTCCTGGTGGCCAGTAATTCGCTCATTTATATTTACAATTACGCTTTATGATAAAGATCTACAATTCGCAAAGTGAACCGATTTTTTGAGCAAAGTCGACATCGTATGAAAGCACGCTGAGGCACTGGTGACTTATCATCTATTTTCTAATATACTTCTCGGTCGGATTCACTAGTCTGATAAAGACTATCAGGAAAAACAAAAAGAAAAACCAATCGTTTACTCCATAGATTGTATAGAAAATCCCAGCCATGGTATCTTGGTTGTAGACGGAAGCAAGGTCATTATTTAAGATCCAATTGGCCCATACCAATCCGTAGATAAATTTCTCAATTACAAATACCCCGACAAGCCACTTCAATTGTTCATATTTTTGGGACGTTGCAAGAAAAACCAATCCCCAGACAATAATCATTAGTAATCCAAAATTTGACATAACCACTGGGTCAGCCTCAGGTATTACATCATTCGTAAACAGCCGGGATAGAATTAATACTCCACCTATATTCATAATTCCTGAAAGGATAAATCCCTTTTTAATCATTTCATTGTTTAGTTTTATCATCATTCAATTTTTTAATTATTCAGCAATTAATACAACGGACGGATTTGAGATGGTGGATCTGACGCTAGCCCATCTGCCCTCAAGGCCGCCGGTGCGTCAGATGCCTTTCCCTTTTCCCTTAATTAAACCATTAATTACATTCGCCATGAATATAATTTGTACAATTATTAGTATCAAGATTACGATCGCCCCTATTAGATTTAGTAACCTAAACAACTCAAGATCTTTAGTCCAATAGGTAGTTTGTATGATGGCTATTAAACCAATTCCAATTAAGGAGAATGAAGTACCTATTGCATGGAAAATACTTAGGGTGGTTTTCAGGTTATATTTCCTTAGAAACCAATAAATTCCTCCTAAAATTCCTAAAAATAGTGTGGATATTATGGCTAGATGTACTGAGCTCACCACAAAGTAAGTCTCATGAAATTGGAAATCGAAAGCGCTATCACTTCCGAATGCGATTGGTAGAAATAATATCGGCATTGACCACCATAGGATTTTATATGGTCGACTATTTTTCAATTTGAATTCTTCTCCTTATTTATTAGCAATCCAATTTTATAGGTTTTATGGATAAAGGGTCTGTTAAAAGATAATGGTTAAATATTAAATGCTCACTTTATTGCAATCGGATTTCCCGGCGATCCGGTCGCTCCTTTAATTGGAAGTGGAGAAAACACAAATGTAAATTCATACACCGCATCTCTAGATAATTCTTCCAGGTTTAGACTTTCCAATAAATATATTCCATTTTCTTTTAGCATCATTAAATGTACTGGCCAATTAGTGTCTGCTTTGGCAAAAGGCACTACTTCCACCCCAAAATTATCAGCACCTATTATTACCACTTTCTGGTTAGCCAACCATTGACCAGCCAATGTGCCGATTCCAGGTTCTCCTCCAGCCCAACTATAATAAGCCTCATTATCAACTTTCCATAATTTGCTATGGCCGGTACGAATCAAAACTACGTCTCCATCTTTGATCTCAATTTGCTGTTTTTGTAATGACCCTTTTAAGTCATTCACAGTGATCTCGTATCCAGCTTCTAACCTCTCAACTTCTTTAAATCCGGCAACATCTATTAAAACACCCCTTGTAAAAAAAGGACCGGCGTTTTCCACCCCTAATTTCCTTAATCCTTTGGATGAGTACAATTCAGTTCCTGTGAAACCATTGTAATAATAATCTTCCGTTTCTTTTCTATAACCAACATGACCTAAGGCATCAAATTGAGTACCTATTTGACCCAATTCTCCAGCATGAAAATCAAGGTTTCCAACCAATCTGTTTTGGTTTGTTGAATCAATGGGAGGGGGGCTAATCAGATGAAGGGTATAAGTTCTGCCTCCTGTCGGCATGCTCTCTTCATAAGTTTGACCAAGTTCATAAATCTTTCCTTCAGTAATCAGGTTTGCTGCTTCAATTACCTTTTCAGGAGTGATTCGATTCTTTGCGCCCTTCTGATCATCTGGCCCCCACTCTGAAGATTTTGCTTTTGAAAGCTCTGCACTTTGTTGGGTAATTCCAAAGGTGGGAAATAAAAAAAATCCCATGGTGAGTAAGATGAAAATTAATTGGTTCTTTGACTTAGATATCATGATTTATAGTTTTTCAAAATGTGCCTACCTTTCATGTATGGTTCGCGATGGAAAATCAGATAAGATTCTGCGACCTTACCGAAAGATAGTAAATTGTAACCGATTCCAATTAGTGAATTCAGCTGCAATTAGCGATAATTCTAATCGCAACTTACATGGTCCATGCGGTCAGAAAAGCCAACATACAAGGTATCGGAAAAGCTACAATACCGTGCGGCCTTCCTTATATGAACCGATTAAGTGTTGCTCATATTATATGGTTATCCGTTTTCCTTGCAAGTAGTCAGGCTTGGACTAAGGTCTAACCGGATCTTCGATTCGCGATAATGCTCTTTGTTGATTATGAATCGCAACCACCGATAAAATTAGAAATCCAAGCACTAATAGGATAAGCCCCCATTGACTCACGGTAGGAATAGCTGAGCCCGTAGCCGGAAGCGAATCGCTGGAAATCTGAAGGTTGTCAAAAAAGAGGTTGTTTCCAAAAGCAGAAGTTGCCACCAAACGCATCGTCAATTCAGGTGCATTATCGTATTGAGAAATATCAATGGTGTCTGAAGTCCAGTCCTGAGCGCTTGGTATGAATTGGACCGTGCTAGGTGGAAGTGTGGCCAAACTACTTCCTTGTTCATCATAAACGATGTCCCAACTGGCTCCACAATCAGGTGATACCATAATTTGCAAGCGATCATTTTCTCCTTGATAGGAGCGATAGGCATGGTCGAAGGTAATTCTCGAATTCACCCTTGTACTTAAGTCAATTTTTTCAAAAATCATTTCCGATGTGGTTCCGGCAGCCATGTTAAAAAAGCGCACCAACACAGACTTGTTGGATAACTGGTAGGCTCCCACTGGACCTGGTGCTGAACCAAAGACCGAAGCATCAACCACACTCATATCGAAAACCTCATTGCGTAAAATAATGGTGTTTGCAGGCACTGCGGCATTTGGTGTTGTTTCAAATCCCTCGGATAATGTTCCGGAAAATACCGGAGTAACTTGCAATAGATGATATTCATGCGGGCCAAGATCATTGTTGTGTCGATTGAGATCGGGATGACCATTTACTAATACATCATAAGTAACTATGTTAGTTCCACCAGGTAGATTTACCTGAGGAAAAATGATTTCATTAGAATTTGCAGGAGTTAGTGTATTGGTATATAACATGGATACCGGTATTCCTCCATTAACACGGTAACTGGCATCAATCTGTGTAATGTTGGTCGCACTCACATTAGTGATCGTTAATCTCGGTTCGAAGTTGTAATCACAAAACCCCAGAGGCTCAATTGAACTATTCACTACGGCTACATCATCATTTGGAAATGGTAAAAGTTTAGGCTCACTCAGCTCAGATTGGTAAACTACTTTGGTCGTATTGTTCTGGACAAAAGCAACAACGCCTATTTTTCCATATTCATAGATATAGTCTGGGATAGAATCACAAAAACTGAATGTTACTGAATCGCCAGCAGGTATTGCCGGCAAGGAACTACCCAGTGCATTGGGTAGCATTTTACGCATAACCTGAATAAAGTCCTGTTCAGTATTAGTACCGGGAGGACTGGGGAAATTAATGGTCTCCACTATGGCTATTTGCACAACCGTATTACCCGGATTAAATGCCGAAACATCAACATTTTTGATGGTGCAACTGATTTTTATGGAATCCAAAGCAACGGTAAGATTATGATCCAACTTGATTTCAAGAGGGGTTGAAATGGCAGCTGCATTGTCAATAAGGGTTTGGTCGACATTACCAGCAACACCTGTATTTATACCATCAACTATACCATATGGCACAGCGTTTACCCCATAATATGTAGTTGTTCTTTCTCTTACATCTGCCGTGTTTTGATCATACATGGGGTCAGATCCGGGCCACCAAACTTGATATTTCAACAGAGTAACTTTACTCTTATTGGCCAACATTAATGCGTCAAAAGTCGGATTTTGGGCGGCACATGGGGCACAGGATGCATTGGTAAATTCTTCCACCATCACTTTCCTGGTAGCCTGAGCGGTGAGTAAAGTGGTTCCAAAAGTGGTAAGACATATTATTGTAAAAATAATTTTTTTCAACATTGGTTTTTCAGAGTTTTTCGTGCAAAGATATTTTTTACATAAAACTTTTTTTAATGGTAGTACGAAAAATAATAATGCCATAATCCAGAATATAAACCTGATCATGAGCTATTAACTTATTAAATGTAATAATAATATATTAGTTGTCGAAACTTCACGCGGTTTTTTACCTCATTGAGTTGGATTTCTCAGGTCGATGGATACAACAAAATAACAGAACCAACGAAGGAGATTTTTCCCATTATCAAGGTCCGTGACTCTGGTGGACTATCATCACGAGCAGGCTCGAATAGGCACTCTTTTGAGTCTGCGACTTTCGTGGACTTGGGAGACTTTACGGAGCGAAAAACGCAGGCATAATGGCAGTTAGCTCCTCCATAAGAGTCGCGGACCTAGCCCAAGTTAAACTTCACTCTAATCCAACTCGTCATTCAAACTTTGACATAGCACCTAGGTGGAATGAAGTGAAAATACCGATTGGATCTTCTTAGTTCAAAGTAGAAATACGAAATAGGTTTGGGTAAATAAATAAATTTTCAATATCGATTCTGGCAAATAAAAATACTGATGCAATTAAGGAGACTCTCGCCACAACTATGAAGGACCTATTTTAATTCAATTTAGATGTGCTATTAATCGATTTTCGTAAGTGGAATTTCAATGTTTTTTGATTCACCTCCCCTGAATACAGGAATTGATTGAGTTGTACGGTATAGGGTCTTTTTAATTCCTTTTTCTGTTTCAACTGAAATAGTTGCAACTACGATATAGTTACACGAAGGATCTGGTGGAGGACCAAAAACCTTGTAGGGTATCTTCGTCAGCTCCTTATCAATCATAAGCTCTTCCATTGACTCAGCCAGTACAATCGATTTCTTGTCAATATGTGTAATATCCAAGATTCTTATCTTTACTTCAGATTTTCCAATCGCGCTGCTTTTCTCAATCAACAGTTCCCCCTCGATTAGAAGGGGAGGTTTATGTTCCCTTTTAGTTTCCATCATCCAATCAAAATCAGAGGTAACGCTATAAATAATTGTAGAATATAACAACATCTATCCTATTTATGCAAAATATAAACTCATTTCGACTAACAAAGGATATTATTTTCGGTATACACCAAGTTATACTTTCTTGATTATCCATCGCTGGGTGTTATTATTTTGTCTAGGCCTGGTAACACTTCTGAAATCCTGACCGGAATGTTCGTGAGCGTCCAGATACCTACCGTTACTCGCTTGTTGTATAGTAAAAGAGGTACCATTGTAAGGCATGATTACCCATCTCTGTGTCGCATTGTTTTGAGGCCCCCTTGTGACGGCTCTCCAATCTCGAGAAGCAATTTCATGAGCATCTAAAAATCTTAGCCCACTCTTCTGTTGGATAGTGTAAACCGCCCCTTTTGGCACAAAAATCCACTCCTGGCTTTCATTGTTTTGCGCTGTTCTAGTCACGGCTCTGAAATCCTTAGGTGCCGACTCCCATGCATCAAGAAATTGATTGTTGATCATTTGTTTGACGTGAAAACGATTGTTACCGAGGGGTATAAGTGACCAATTTTGGGTGTCATTAAATTGGGCAGCTCGGGTAACAACATCAAAGTCTTTTCCGGCAAAAACATGAGCATCTAGAAACCGACCGTTATTGAGTTGCTGAATAGTATATTGACCAAGTGTATTATCGAGATGAGTAACGATCCAAAGCTGTGTATCATTATTCTGAGCATTTCGCGTCACAGCTGAAAAGTCTTTTGATGCAGACCCGTAAGCATCAAGAAATCTCCCAGTGCTTGCCTGTCGAATAGAATATACCCTGCCAACTGGTGTTAACTCCCACCTTTGTGTGTTATTATTTTGAGATTTCCGAGTAACAACCTCAAAATCCCGATTTGACGATTCATAAGCATCGAGGTAACGATGATTGGACTTCTGCTGAATTGTAAATGCACCCTGCAACCAGGTACCTGGATACAATTCTTCGATTCCTGCGATGTCAAAATTACTCATTCCACTGCGCTGTCCGATGGCATTTCCTCCCTTTGGCACTATGGTAGGAAGTCCATTTTTACTAAAAGCAAATCGTCCATAATGCATAATTGATCCATAGTCGTAAAGGCCAATGTCTGTACCATCCACTATATGTTGATTAAAGTTGTGCTCTCGGCCATCCTGAATATTATCCCAGTTGATGGTCACGAATTTATCTCTATCCTCTCTGCTCTGTTCATGCCACATACCAAGTGCGTGAAGTATTTCGTGGATTGTAGAACCATTTCCACATCCTGCTGCTAAAGAAATCTGTTGCTTTCCTCTCCTCATACCCACATACGACCAGCAGCCCGAACCGGCAAAAAACTCTATATAATTGGGAAAGTCCATTGCATTGGCAGAAGTTCTTTTGACAAATCGAATACTTGTATTTGCTTGAATTTCAGCAATTGCATTTGTAACCCTAGCCTTGTTTGGAAGATTTGAGTGAATAGTATAAGCGACAACCCCATTTGGCCATCGGTATTGTTGTCCGGTAATAGCCACAGCGAACTCTACACCTTCCGGAACATCCCCAGGAACTTCTGAACTGCCTAGTCCTATGGCTATATCTCCTTCAAAAATTGGTATTCCATCTACTATTGAATAGGTAATTTCTTTCTCGCCAAAGGCATATTTACTAGGGCCGTCCACCAGCCCTCTGATGGTGGTCTTGTGTACGTCATCCGAAGATCGAAACCATTCGAGATCTGCTTTTTGTGATTTGCTTTCTTTTTTCTTAGCCATGATAGTTAGTTTATTTGCAAAGCGCACTATTACACCTGCAGGGGTCATTAAATACTTCTATAGTTGAATTATCAATACGTGTAGTAGACCGCTAAAAACGTTACCCAAAAGTGAAAAATACTTGAATTTACTCCCGCACTCAAGTCAATTTTTTCAAAGATCATTTTCCATTAGGTTCTGGCATTCATGCAATAAAAGCGTACCAACACAGATTTATTGGAGAATTGGTAGGCCCCCACAGGTCCAGGGGACGGTGTTCCGAATAAGGAAGAATCAACCACTGCTATGTCCAAAACCTACTCGCCGTGTATAATAATGGTGTTTGCCGGCACTTCGGCATTCGGGGTTTTCAAATCTTTCCGATCAAAGTCTATGGCTCTCCTGGACTACAATCACGAGCAGGCCCCCAAAGAAAGAACATCGCAGATGTTTAACCTTTCGGCATCGCGAGAATCAACCTAAAGCGGCAGGCAGACGTAGTAATACTTATAGCTGCTTTATTTATTTGTTAGATCTTTTGGGGGATTGCATTGCTTTTTCCCATTCTTTGGACATTTGCGCCATTAGTTTTCCATTTTCCTCTGAAAAAATGAAATTTCCATTAGCATCTATTAATTGCTTTATTACATCCGGGTAATTTTCTCTTATCCATTTTCTTTTTGGTGCAGAAAGTTGGTTCAGTTTGGCCAGATCGGACGATATTTTCCACGGTTCTTTTTTAATTAGTTTCCCATTTTGGAAAATAAACCGGGGAAATTGTTTGATACACTCCATGCCGACCGATGAAATAATTGGACTTCGCTCAAAAAACTCACATTCAATGGTATCCTCCTGTATACGGGTTACGTGGTATTCTAATGAGGTTCCAACCCCTTTATCATACCAATTAGGGCTCAGTGCTGCTTCTTTTCCTTTCAAAGTATAAGCGCCCAGTATCCAGATGATGCTATCATGGGTCATTTTTTCCATGGCTTCAATATCATGATTGTTGCTGGCCCGGATGTAGTCCTTTAGTAGTTCTTCAAGATGATGACTATTATCTGATTGACAACTCAAGATGAGTATCAAAACCATAATTACTATACTTACTAAACCTTTGATTTTAAAAAAAAGACGTTATGGGAAGAAATTTAGACATATGGTAGAAATTTTATTCTTTCTCGTTGTAAAGTTGATCCATCAAATTAAACAAGTCCGGCATTAACCATTGTTCTACGATCTTCCCATCTTTAATTCTCAAGATTGAAAACTCATTAATGTTGATGTAATTACCAGTTGCGGGTTTACCCATCCAATCTCCAAGATTGGTTCCCGACGATTTAAAATGAATAACCACAAGATTATTTTCTGCAACTATATGGATTATTTCTTCTTTCCAATCGGGAAAAGCTTTCCTATGATCTATAATATGCTGACGTAATGGACCGAGGCCTTTACGCTCAGAATTATCGGGTATAAAATGCTGTACAAAGTCCACTGAAAAATAATCTTCAATCGCTTTAATATTTCCCTTGTTCCACACTTCAGCATTCATTTTCATGACAAGTTTTTTGTTGCGTTCCATTAAGTCGACTGAGTCGTAGGCGGTACAATTGACTAAGAATAGAATAATTGATATTACACCAATCGATCTAAGTGGTTTCATCGTTATACGGTTATGAGATTCATAAAATAAGGTCGGTTAAGCAATTAATTGAGGTACTCCCTAAATTGGCGGCGCAGCCAAACTGGATTAGTTATTGATCCAATCAGCAATCAATTGAGCTCTTTCACCTACACTGACATTTCTGAAATAATGATCTGACTCCAATATTTTATAGGTGTAGTTTTCATGGTTCATTTTCACAAGTTTTCTGTGAAATGGTAAAAAATTAAATTCAATGGGAACGGTCAAGTCATTTAGTCCTACGACAATAAATATTTTCTTGTCTTTAAGTTTTTCCGCATTCGATACAAAGTCAAACTCATAAGTGTTCTTAAGGATGTCCGTATTGAAAGGATTATATATTTCATCAAATTTTGGTTCAGATCCCCAGAGTACCTCATTAACAGAAGGAAGCAATTCTCTCCACTGCTTCACATTATTGGGGTCCAAGGATTTGGGTGTAAAGTAAAAATAGTTGTGATCTGCGATCCCCTGACAGTAAATATTTTTTATCCTTTGATTATCAAGGGCTGAAACCAAAACAACATGAGTTCCAAAGCTATATCCACCTACAAAGATCTGATTAGTATCTATCTTATGTTTTGTAATTATTTCAGGCTTATAGATATGATCTAAAACATTGGCCAGGTCCTCGATAGAGTTGCTTAATTTGTAAATCCCCGGAGTATCCCATAATCCCCGGTAGTTAAATCTTAAAACATTTATTCCAAGTTTGTTTAATGCCACCGCAAATTTTGATTCTCCATTTTCTTTCATTCCCGGATTGCCATGACACCATATCAAAGTCGGCTGCCCAGTACCCTCAGTTTGGTATATATAAGCGTTTAATAAGGTGCCATCACTATAAATATCCATTTTTTGAATTTGCGCATCACAGATTATTATTGTATTGACTAGAAAGATCAGAATGGCTAATTTCTTCATGGTATTTGGTTAAGGATTACATTATGTTTAAAATTGTAATTGCGCTTTTTGGGCGTAGCGATGTGGTTTTTTCAAAGAAGAGACCATAAACATGGTGAGTTATGCGACGGGCTCTACAGCAAGAATAATTTGACTGGTGGGATTCCATTTTGAGCGTTATATTTTTCAGTACCTGATACACAAGAATCCGAGATTGTAGTTAGGACCAAAATTCCATATTAAAGTTACTATATTTTCGTCATTAGTAAAAATTAGCACAGATTTTGGCCAAGGAAGCAGGTTATTCTTCATTGGGTTGGTTTAAACCTGAATTATTGCGAAGTACCAGCCCGCCCTCCGGGGCTATAAGCTCTGGTACAAATATCCGTACGAGACTTTGGCCGGCGGAGAATCCGTAGAAAATTTCACCAATAAGGCTATTTTCTGAAGATTTAATGGATTAAATCGAAGGAAATTCCTGCGCGATAAATGCGGTAAAGGGTTCATGAATGGCATCCCTGTTATTTGGTGTCCAAGAGGTCATGACTCCGTGGAGACACCTTTGGAGGGGTCGCATAGTATTTTACTTAATTGATTAAATATCAAGTTGTGATGTATTGCTGCTGAAAGATTTTATGTCGATAGGTTGTAAGATGTTCGATCATCCTTAGTTCATACTTCGGACTTAAAATAACAAAAGCCGCAATCTTCTTTAAGCTGCGGCTTTTGTCCATGAAGCATTCTTTATAAAAATGTTATCCTAAAAGATAACCCGGAATAACCTTACTAAATCAGGGTATGATCATCTTTCCTACCCCTTGTATTTTACGGTCGCGATAGACCTTGATAAAATAAATCCCTCGCATTCCACTTAAGGGTACATATCTGGTGTGGCTCCCATCCGCCCGGAAATGTTGAACCATTCTACCTTGCATGTCATAGATTCCGAACCTGTAGTTTTGCCAATCGTTCGACTCATCACCTTTGAGGCGTAAATAACTGTCATTTACTACCGGATTTGGGACAATGACCACTTGAATAGGGTTTGTCTTATTAATCGAAATAAATGATCGGATGTCTATCAAAGGTTCTGCGATTTGATGTTGAACCGTGTTGGTCAGAATTGGGTCGTTGAAATCAAAATAGATGGCAGAGCGGTTATTAATAATCGTTCCAATCTCTGCATCAGATCTTACTCTTATGGAAACTTTGATGAAACCATGCGATTCCAATTCGTTGGTATTACTGTCTGCCAAATTGATTTGATCGAAAATAATTCTCAATATTCCGGACTCATTAACATCGAAGCTGAATTGATGGGAACTGGGTCCGACCTGCAGTGTGTAGGTATCCAAATTTGGATCCAGTGTGTCCAAAATGATGACTGAAAAAGCGGTGTCTGTTCCTATATTTTGAAACCGGATTAAATATTCCAGTTTAGTGATGGAATCAATTTCATGGTTTTCACCTAGACCTTTGGGGATAGCTGATTTGTCATTGGGATCAAATGATCCTTTATTTTCCACACATTCCAATGCGTAATAGGTGACATCGTCATAATCTTGAAATTGGGTAGGAATCCCTTTACTGATGGGATTACCCTGACCGCATCCTTCCACAAATGCCACTACATCTTGTGGACCGGGATATCCTGTTTCCTGAACGGCGTGCAAGCGGTACGTTTTACCAGTAGCCGGAATATCGAGACGGAAATCTTCCTGAAAATCCAATTGAACATCCTCTTTAAGGAATATCACAATATCCTCAGTAACGATAAACCGGGTTTGGGTATTCATCGGACCGGGTCCTATATTGCGAAGCTCAAGTTTTACCGAATCATTCTCACAATTAGTGCGTACCGCCAGTTGGCTTCCTTCCCAGGTTCCTTGAAATTCCCCACAAGCGTCGTGAGGATGTATGGTTGCCGAAAAACAATGAGTTTGCCCCAAGAAGGAATGGTCACAATCAACCAATAATTTGATGCGAAATGTAGAATCCTGATTGATCCCAAGATCTGGTATTTGAATGTAAACCGAATCCCCGTCCTCCACATAGGGAAATGGACATTGAGTTAGGGTAAGTAGCGGATCTAATTTCAGTCGAATAGAAATGTTTTCGGCCAGGGCCGTACCGATATTGCGATATTGGATGTAGGCATCATTTTCAAAACATCTGCGTAGTACCGGGATTTGTGTTTCGATCACCAGCTTTGGGCATATCTTTGCCGGTTTCAATCCCAGGTTGATAAAAGGAGCAGAAAGATTCTCTACAGCAAAGAAAAGGGTGTCTTCACAGGGTGCCCACAATTGATGTGGGTTGATAGCGGTAATCGCAAAATTTCCATCACTTACCGGAAACCAGAACTCTCCATTTTCATTGGTAATTCTACTCTGAATTTGTCCATTTTCCAGATTGATGAGTTCGATAATCTTATTGGCCAAATTAGTTTCGTCGTTATTAATGCAATTATCGTCTTCATCCCAATAAACTTTACCGTTGGTAATGGCAATTCCTTCCAGATTGGTTGCTGTCTGAATGGCTAAAATCTGATCGGCATAGTTAAAGATTTCAATGATGGTGGGATCGTCATTTACAAATACAAAAGGAGCAACCGGAATCCGTTTTTTAAAAGTCAGTTTAAAAAGAGGAAGGGAATTGGTAAAATCGAACGGATTGTCATTTTCTAGTACAGGTCCGATCCACAGAAAGGATAATACTCCTTTGGGAGCACTAATGCCAACGGTAGATTCTGGTCTTTGATTAAAATTCTGAAGCAATTCTATATTGGCGTATTGTAATACTACGGGATCCCAATTTACGCTAAATTGCATCCCCAATATCTTACTTTCTGCCTGTAGAGATACTATGGCAGTTACATCGTCAGTCGATTCTGAAATTTCCACAGAAAGTAACCCATCCTGAGATAAGCTGATCTTCGAAAGACCCAGAAGGAATATCCAAAACAGGACTTTGATGAAATTCCGGCTATATGTAGTGATCAAATTCATTGGACTATGGTGAAAACTTCATTGATGAAGTAAAATTGGGTTTATTTTTTGAATTTCGCAATTATTAATTATAACAATTGTAGAAATGATTTAGATTTGTAGTTAAGCTATTTTTATTGATTATCAAATATTTATGACTACAAATGCTAAATATGTGTAAATGGCCAAATTAGAAGATTTGTTAAAGTCTCTGACTTTGCGTGAATTGGAGAACCTGAAACTCATGATGCTGGATAAATCAGGTAAGGAAAGTCCAGCAAAATTATTTTTCAATGAGCTGGAAGAAAATGGATGGATTGTTTCGGAAGTTTTTAAACAAACAATTTTTCAAAGACTCTATCCAGGACAAATCTATCAAGACATTAAGATTCGATTATTAAAATCCGATTTGTTAAAAAAAGTCGAGCAATATCTGGTAAATGCGTTGCTGTCCCCCGAATCATACGAATATCAACTTCATCTAGCTGAAATCTACAAACAAAAAGGCCTTAAAAAGTACGCCGATCAAATTCATCACCGGCTGGAAAAGAAAAACCGCGAACTACCCTATCGCAATGCAGACCATTATTGGAGACAAATGATCTTAGGAGATAAACTGGGACAGACCAACGATCCTGAAACCATTCAGCGTCAATTTTCTGCCAATAATCTCGCGTTTATTTCGGCTATCATGAGAAATAGCTATCCCCTTTTAGCCAATAGTTCGGTATTTAATACCCAATTTGATTTTGGCATACTGCCATCAGTAATCGAATACATCGAAAAGGAAAATCTATTGGAATTACCTACTATCCGGATCTATTATGATTATTACCATATGGTAACCACCCAGGATGAAAAATATTTTCATCGAGTATTTTCGAATATGATGGAGAATTTCAGACAATTCCCCCAAACGGAATTAAGGGACTTATTTATGGTAGTAAATAACTATTCCATAAAGAAACTTAATGAAGGAAATAAGGATTATGAAGTGATTTCGCTAGACCTTTACAAATTGGGATTGGAAATGGGTGTATTATTAGAAAATAATCTGATGAGCAATTTCACTTACACCAATATTACTGCTCTGGCCATAAAAAATCAAGAAATCAATTGGACAAAAAAGTTCATTGAAACGTATAAGCCACATCTAGCACCGGATCAGAGAGAAGAGTTGTACAAACTGAGTCTTGCCAGGATTTATTATGTGACCCGAGAATATGAGCGAGCATCTGCACAATTACTAAATATTCATTTCAAGAGCCTACTTTTTAATTTGGTTAGTAAATCATTACTAGCTAAAATATATTTTGAAAGCAAGGATTGGTCTTTATTGGAATATCATTTATTGGCGATGAAAGCATACATCTATCGTCAAAAAAGAATAGGATATCACAAAAAGGCTTTTCTGAATTTTATTCGCTATTTGGAGGAATTGATCAAATGGGATTATCTCAATCCGGTGCAAAAACAAAAAATAAGATCCAGATTTATCGCTGAGAATTCCATTGCCGAAAAAGAATGGTTGGAAAGCATGTTTTGATATCTTAGATTTGTGAAATTAACAGTTCGGCCATAACTCGATCTGCTACTCTGACCCACTTTATTTATCCGATGAAACCATCGAACTATAATAGTCGCGGTTCATTCTGGCAATGTTTTCCACGCTGATTTCTTTGGGACATTCCACTTCACACGCTTTGATATTCGAGCACATTCCAAATCCCTCTTTATCCATTTGTTTTACCATGGATTGTACCCGGCGTTGTTTTTCAACCTCTCCTTGAGGTAACAGACCTAAGTGAGCCACTTTGGCGCTGGTAAATAACATCGCCGAACCATTGGGGCATGCGGCAACACAGGCTCCACATCCGATACAAGCTGCAGCATCCATGGACTTTTCAGCGATATCCTTTTCTACCGGGATTGAATTTCCATCCGGCGCTTGACCGGTATTGACAGAGATAAATCCCCCGGCCTGAATGATCCGATCGAAAGCGGTTCTGTCAACGACCAGATCTTTAATGACTGGAAATCCACGGGCAATAAATGGTTCTATCACTACAGTCTCTCCATCTTTAAAGAAGCGCATGTGCAACTGACATACAGTCGTTCCTTGCAATGATCCATGGGGTCTGCCATTGATGACCAGGCTGCAAGCACCACAAATACCTTCCCTGCAATCGTGGTCAAAAGCAACCGGTTCCTCCCGTTTAGCTACTAATGATTCATTCAATACGTCAAGCATTTCCAGGAATGACATATGTTCATTGGCCTCGACCTGATAGGATTGAAATCCTCCTTTTGATTGAGCATTCTTTTGTCTCCAGACTTTAAGTGTCAGTTTCATCTGCTAATTGAATTTGTTAATACAGAGAGAATAAACTTCATACGACAGAACTAGGATTTTCATCCTCTCTTTCATTTATTTATAACTTCTGGTTTTTAATTCTACATTTTCAAAGTGCAAGGGTTCTTTGTGCATCACAGGTTCATTTTCGTCCCATTCCCAAGCCGAAACGTAAGCATAATTTTTATCATCCCGCATCGCTTCTCCCTCCGGAGTTTGGTATTCTTCACGGAAATGACCACCGCACGATTCATTGCGATCCAAGGCATCTAAAATCATCATTTCTCCCAGTTCCAGAAAATCTGCTACTCGGGAAGCTTTTTCAAGTTCGGGATTGAATTCATTAGCAGAACCCGGAACAAATGCATCTTTCCAAAATTCTTCTCTAAGGGCTCGGATCTTCTCTCGACCTTCCCTTAAGCCTTCAGCAGATCGGGACATCCCACAGTGGTTCCACATGATCAATCCCAATTCGCGATGGAAACTTTCTACTGACCGGTTGCCGCCAATATTCATAAGCCGCTCGATTTTATTGCGGATACTTTCCTCAGCAGCTTTAAATTCCGGCAAGTCGGCGCTAATAGCCGGTGTCCTTATTTCTCCGGACAAAAACTGTCCTATCGTATACGGGATCACAAAGTATCCGTCTGCAAGACCTTGCATCAAAGCAGAGGCTCCAAGACGATTGGCTCCGTGATCACTAAAATTGCATTCACCCAAAGCAAACAGTCCGGGGATGTTGGTTTCCAAATTATAATCTACCCACAATCCTCCCATGGTGTAGTGAACTGCAGGATAAATCATCATTGGATTATTATATGGATCTACACCGGTAATCTTTTCATACATTTGGAATAGGTTTCCATATTTTTCAGCAATTACTTCATCTCCATATTTCTTAATGGTTTTTGCATCCGGATTTTTTATACCCAGAGATTGTGCTCTGGATTTGCCATAGCGCACAATAGCATCGGCAAAATCCAGATAAACCGCCAATCCGCTTTTATTTACTCCGAATCCATCGTCACATACCATTTTTGCTGCTCGCGAGGCTACATCTCTGGGCACCAGATTGCCGAAGGCCGGATATCTTCTTTCCAGATAGTAATCCCGGTCTTCTTCAGGAATATCATTGGGAGATTTAGTTTCTTCCCGAATGGCCTTTACATCCTCTAAGTTTTTGGGAACCCATACCCGCCCGTCGTTTCTGAGTGACTCAGACATCAAGGTCAGTTTAGACTGATAACTACCGGAAACAGGAATACAGGTTGGATGGATTTGAGTAAAGCAAGGGTGAGACATCAAAGCTCCTCTTTTCACAGCTTGCCAGGCAGCGGTTACATTGCAGCCCATGGCATTGGTAGATAAATAAAAGACATTCCCATATCCTCCGGTTGCCAATACCACACAATGAGCTGCATGGCGCTCAATTTCACCGGTAATCAGGTTGCGGGTAATAATCCCTCTGGCTTTATCTTCTACTACAACCAAGTCCAACATTTCATGGCGGTGGTACAATTGGACACTTCCACTGGCTACCTGACGTGCCAATGCCTGATATGCTCCTATCAATAACTGTTGTCCTGTCTGACCGCGGGCATAAAAGGTCCTGGAAACCTGAACTCCCCCAAAAGACCTGTTTTCAAGCAACCCTCCATATTCGCGGGCAAAGGGGACTCCCTGAGCAACACATTGATCAATGATATCGACACTTACTTCAGCCAGGCGATGTACATTAGCCTCGCGGGAACGGTAATCCCCTCCTTTGATAGTGTCATAAAACAATCGATAAATGCTGTCACCATCATTTTGATAATTTTTGGCAGCATTGATACCACCCTGGGCAGCGATGCTATGTGCGCGGCGGGGACTGTCATGGAAGGTAAAACACTTTACCTGGTATCCAAGTTCTCCCAATGAGGCGGCCGCTGAAGCTCCAGCCAGGCCGGTTCCAACTACGATTATTTCTATCCTTCGTTTGTTGTTGGGAGCAACCAGATTCATGGTAGACCGGTATTGGGTCCATTTTTCCGCTAATTCTCCACTTGGTATTTTGGCATCCAGTTTCATTGTCTTCATATTAAGCTAAATACATATAAATAGGAATTAAAGCAAATAAGGCAGGTACAAGTATTGAAAATGCCTTGCCTATCCATTCAATGGCGGGGGTGTATTTGGAATGATTTAATCCCAGAGTTTGAAAAGCACTTTGGAATCCATGCCAGAGATGAAATGCCAATACGATCATTCCTATTACATAGGTGATTACAAAAATGGGTTTCTCAAATGTAATTACTACTTGTTGATAGGCATTTTTTACAGCATAATCCATACCCTCGTATTCCATCATCGCAAATATATCCGGGGTAAATTTTATTTTAAACCAAAAATCACCCATATGGATTAATATAAATGCAAAAATCAAAATACCCAAAAGGGCCATGTTTTTCGAAGCAAATGAAGCATTCGCACTGGTCCTGACCAAATACCTTCGACCTTTGGCTTTGCGGTTTTTCCACCATAGATTTATTCCCAAAAATGTATGGATCAATATAAAAAGATAAAGTCCTTTGGAAACCAATTGGATGAGGGGATTCTTGCTCATAAAAGCAGTGTAGATATTAAAAGCCTCACCTCCATCGGTCTTCAATAATTGTAGATTTCCGACTAAATGAATTACTAAAAATAAAATCAAAAATAAGCCTGTCAGACTCATTACCAGCTTCCTTCCAAGCGAGGAAGTAAAAAAGTCGCTTACCCAGCCCATATATTACTATTTGTTGATTGATTCATGTCTCGCAATAAGCCCCAAAACTATTAATTATACCTGCTTACTCAAAGAATAGAATCGTCAAGATAGTTATTTAGAATAATTCTAAAAAAGACTATCCAGATTCACAATCTCCAGGTCCAGGATAGGCCATGTAAACCATTATTTTGTGACGAGTTTATCTATGTTTTGTTTTTTTGAATTGAATAAGTATTACCTTTGCAACCTGAATGAATATCAAAAAACAACAGAAATATACATTTCAACAATTTCTAAGCAAATTTCCAATTATTGATCTTCCGGTTACCTTGGGAGAGGACACTCATCATGATTTTAGCCAACAAAATGATCCTTTACCCCAGGGAATGGTGAGTCAATATATCAGTGAATGGATGGATATGGAAGATGAGTACACCGAGTATGTCCCCTGCTTCAGATTAAAAGATACAGGCAAGTTTGCGGCGATCATCATTTGGAAAGCATCTATGTTAAACTATCAATATCATCTGCTCACTTATACGGAAAAAGGGGATTTTATCCATCGGGAAATAATTGCCAGTACATCCTGTGAGGGATCTGTGCTTAAAGTTCAGGTAGCGATGATCGATCCGGACTGGGTAATTCATACTATGACCGGTATCCAAAACGATCTTGCGGAATTCGATGCACATACCAGTCAGAGTAGTTATCGAGAAATTTTAGCAGATGGTACTATCTACACTCCTCGCGACATGTCCTGATCGGACCGGTTGAGATATCTCTATCCCACAATAATTTATTTACAACTAAATCCAAATATTCATATTTTGAAGAAAAAGAAAAACAACAAAACAAATCGTTATAAGCGTACGCCGGCAAAGAGTGCGGTGTTCCATATGTTCAGGAAGAATCCGGGGAAACAATTTACACTCAAACAAATACAAAAAAGATCCAGAATACATATAAGTAAACGGGAGATATCTGAAATACTGGAAAAACTTTTAAAAGAAGGCGCCATCCGAAAAATCAACAGTCGCTATATTTTTGGAAATCAAGAAAACTCCAATCATGACGAACTTTTTACCGGTTATGTAGATCAAACTCAAAGTGGCGCGGCATACATTACGGATACCGACTTACCCGACGATATTTATGTGAATGTACGATCTCTAAATTCCGCATTGCATGGTGATTTAGTAAAGGTAAAAATCAATGGAATAATCAGAGGCCGAAAGCCCAAGGGCGAAGTTATCGAAGTGTTGGAACGATCCACAAACCAATTTATAGGCACACCATTTATATCCAGGAAAAAGATCTATGTGATCCCTGATAACCCGATGGTCCCTTTTGATATTTTACTTAAACAAATACCTGCCCATGTGGACCCTGATCATAAAATAATTGTGGAAATCCTGGATTGGAACTATGGTAAAAATCTGGTATTAGGTGAATTTGTGACTACACTGGAAGGTACCGATTATAATGATTATGCCATGCAATCTATCTTGATTAATCATGGATTTCCTTTACGGTTTCCCAAAGCGGCAAACCTGGAAGCTGATCGGTTAAAAATAGATTGGGAAACTGAAATAAATTATCGCCGAGATTTTCGCCAGGAATTAACCTTTACCATCGATCCTAAAACGGCCAAAGATTTTGACGATGCCCTATCCTATAAAGTACTCAAAAATGGATTCCTGGAAATTGGAATCCACATAGCGGATGTAACCCATTTTGTAAAACCAGACTCCCAGCTTGACCGGGAAGCATATAAGCGCTCGACCTCAGTATACCTGGTAGACCGGGTGTTACCTATGTTGCCGGAAAAATTATCCAATGATTTATGCTCTTTAAAGCCTAATGAAGACAAATTGGTTTTTTCTGCTTTATTTACCTTTGATCGGAACTGGCGCTTAGTCAACAGATGGTTTGGCAAGGGTATTATTCACTCCGATCATCGCTTTACTTATGAAGCGGCACAAGAGTGCATCGAGACAGGTTCCGGACCATTTGCCAAAGAATTACGCAAATTGAACGCCATTGCCAAGAAACTACGCAATGAAAATCTGAAGGGTGGTGGAATTCAATTTGAATCCAGTGAAGTACAATTTGTACTCAATGAGAATAATGAACCCGTAAGCATCCAGGTAAAAGAAAGAAAGGATGCCCATCTATTGATTGAAGATTTTATGCTATTGGCCAATAAGGAAGTAGCTATTTTTATTTCCCGCAAAGGACAGGAACAAGAAATTCCTTTTATCTACCGGATTCATGATCTACCTGATGTGGAGAAAATCAGAGAATTCAGCTTGTTTGCTAAAGAGCTGGGAATTACCATGCAGATTGATACGCCAAGAAAAATTGCAGAATCGCTGAATAGCATACAGTATGCGGTGGCCAAAGACCCAGCGCTCCGAGCTTTAGGGCCACTAGCCATTCGCACCATGGCCAAAGCGGCATATTCTACCGACAACATCGGTCATTTTGGTTTGGGCTTTGCCAATTATACCCATTTTACTTCACCCATACGGAGGTATTCTGATGTACTTGCTCACCGCATCCTCGAAAAAAATCTCAAAAGTCTGCACCGAGTGAATGGTAGACTACTGGAAGAAAAATGTACCCACATCTCCTTACAGGAACGAAAAGCCATCGAATCCGAAAGGGAATCCGTCAAATTCAAGCAAGTAGAATTTATGCAAAAGTACATAGGACAAACTTTTGTCGGATATGTTTCGGGTATTATTGACAAGGGAATTTTTGTTGAATTGAAGGATAGCAAGTGTGAAGGATTAGTACCTTTTAATACGATGGGAGAGTCCTATACCGTGTCAGAAAACCGCTTCCGGGCAATGAGCAACCATTCCGGTCACGCTTTTTCTTTTGGTGATATGGTGAAAGTAAAAATCGTAGAAGCCGACCTGGATCGCAAAGAAGTCGAAATGGAGTTGTTGGAATATTAAATCCAACAGTATACCTATGATGTCAAAGGCTAGAGGTTTAAGAACGAAGTAATGTGAGGTTAGAACGATGTAGATTTTTTCTAAGATCAAGTTGAAAAACGTAGGTATAACCATAGTTACGTCGAGGCTTTTCAACGATGATATTGGGAAAAAGATCGAGTTATAACCTCTTACTATTTTGTTCTTAAACCAACGTGAATAATGTTTAAGCGGCTGTAAGGAGGAGCTGTAAATTATCAGTTTTTTCAGTTGAGATATTCAAAGAAGGTTTTTTTGGTAAGAACTGATATGCTATTAACCCAGCAACCAGATTTATAAAAAACCCTTTAGGGGCTCTATGTCTGGAATGTTCAATAGAACAGATATTTTTCAATTCATCATTGACCGATTCGATAAGAGCTCTTTTTCTCAAGAGGATTTTATCGATATCTGATAGATTTTGATCTTTCATGTTTTTGCGTGTTTTATAAATTAGATGTACACCATCATTCCATAAAAAGTCGGCCAGAGCTTTTGAAATATAGCCTCTGTCCCCGTAAAGTTTTCCAAATATGTTTTCAGTTAAAGAAGTGATTACCTGTAGGTTACGATCATCTACATTGGCTTTTGTTAGGTAAAAACTCAGAATTTCTCCCATATCATTAATTACTAAATGCAACTTGAAACCATAGAACCAACCCATGGTACCTTTACTTTTTGCTGCAAACCCCTTCATTACTTTATGTTGTTTTTCTCGCTTAATATGACATGCCTTAATCGTAGTAGAATCTATGAAATTGATACCTCTACTACAACCTAATCCATACTGTTTGAGGAATAATAGTAGAGGAATTATTACTTTTTGCTGTGTTTGGTTGAACCGTTCATAGGAAACAAGATCAGGAAACAAGTGCATCCAATATCGTCTAACCATTTCATTATAAAATGACTTGAAATTAGTGTAATGGCTATGATGAAAGCATATCAATATGGTCATCATTTCAGAGTCTGATAGTCTACTTTTCCTATTGCGTGTACATTTTTTACCGTCTTGAAGCCTGAAATATTGAATTTGTTGAGAGAATTCTTTATAAAAGTCATCCACAGCAACATAAATTTCTGTAATTTTATCATCAAACATATGGAGGAGTTTAATATTATTTAATTGTGTTTCAACTGTTAATATATTAAATATCCTCCTATGTTTTAAATTAAAACAACAGTTTTTTTATCCATTATTCACGTTAAACCACTAGTGAGTCTACTCTGAAAAGTCAACATCAAAGCCTTCGGTAAATATAATTTGGTTTTAGAATTTGCCCACGCTCGCCTCCAACTCCTAAAGGAGAGTCCTCCCGCATAACTTGCTGTAAATGAATGCGCGACTGCATTCCCTTTTGGGCTAGGGTAAAGAATGGATTTGTGGGCGGAGGCCCTTTAGGGTTAGGGTGGTGGGGGAGTATACAATATTTTGCATTATTTCAAGTATTCTTTTTATATGACAGTTTTCAGAGTAGACTCACTAGTACTAGTGAGTCCACTCCGAAAAGTCAACATCAAAGCCTTCGGTAAATATAATTTGGTTTTAGAATTTGCCCACGCTCGCCTCCGACTCCTAAAGGAAAGTCCTCCCGCATAACTTGCTGTAAATGAATGCGCGACTGCATTCCCTTTTGGGCTAGGGTAAAGAATGGATTTGTGGGCGGAGGCCCTTTAGGGTTAGGGTGGCGGGGGAGTATACAATATTTTGCATTATTTCAAGTATTCTTTTTATATGACAGTTTTCAGAGTAGACTCACTATTACTAGGCTAGCTAGTTAAGCTGCTGAGTTGAACGAATCCTGTTTTTGTTTTTGTAATTTTTGTAAAACTTGTTCTTTCTGAGGAGCAAGATGGGTTCGGGCAAATAGGGTATGATAATGGTGCTTTTTTAAAAAGGAGATTTGCAAGTCCAACCAATGGTCTTCATCTTGGATTACACCATAACTTTTTAACTCTTGGTATAGTGTATTACTGATGGGAAAATAATTGGCCTTACCAAGATAATCCAAATCTGAATCACATAGGATCTTTTCCAGCAATGTATTGGGAGACTGTGGTATGCGGGTTGCCAGAATCAGGGATTCCACTATTTGAATGTCATCCTTGTCATATCCATACTTGGACATCAACTCAGCCGTAAGTCTGGCACTTTCCACTTCATGATCTTTATAGGTATTGACAAATCCCAAATCATGCCCCCATGCTGCCAGTCGTAGTAATTGAGCCTGCTTTTTATCAATTCCATAATGTGCAATGTACTGGTTACATGTGGCAACAACCGAAAGGGTGTGATCAAAATGATGATAGGTCAATCGTGACGATAATCCGGATTGCAATCTATTTTGAATTTCTGAAATGAGAAGTTGAATATTTTCCACAACAAGACAATTTTGATAATTAGACGTTGAGTTTTCAGATGGTCACATCGGATGTTGAGTTTACTGTTGCAAATTCGATACCGAATTCGACACTTGGTCAATTACTTCTACCTACAAATAGTCAAAAGTTGGTTGTGTTTTGTAATTTTTTGGTTTGTGGTTGTAGTTTACTCGTTCAAGGCTCATCTTATTCCCTGCATTCTTTTCAGACGACCGGAGGTTTTGTCATTTCATCATCAGATGATACCGCTTCCAATTTCCCTTTTAAACAATATTTTAATTACCTTTTACCTCTCTTATACCTAAGTCATCATGAAAGTGAAGAACGAAATTTCTAAATACATCAAAAAAGTATTGGGCTGTGTCATACTTATTATTGTTATTTCCGCATGCCCCAATCAAAGCAATTTTGCCGGTAGCAAGCCCAACATCATCATCTTTTTTACCGACGACCAGGGATATGCGGATGTGGGATGCTTCGGGGCCAAAGGATATACAACCCCACATTTAGATCAACTGGCTCAAGCGGGCATTCGTTTTACAAACTTTTATGTACCGGCGACGGTTTGTACCCCATCCAGAGCCGGGTTACTAACGGGTCTGTATCCAAAACGGCACAACCTTCATGAAGCGGTGCTCTTTCCATATTCTGAGGATGGACTTCCTCCGGAAACCCATACCATGGCAGAAATGTTGCGGGATAACGGCTATTTTACTTCTTGTATTGGAAAATGGCATTTAGGACATCTGCCCCAATTTATGCCCAACAATCATGGGTTCGATGAATATTTCGGAGTACCCTATTCCAATGATATGGACAATCATTACTACAATCACAATGAATTTCAGTCTCCCCCACTTCCATTACATCGAAACCAGGAACTAATCGAAAGCGGTCCGGATCAAAGATTTTTGACTAAAAGGTATACTGAGGAAGCCATCCGGCAAATAAAAGAAAATCAAGGAACCCCATTTTTCATTTACCTGGCACACAATATGCCTCATACTCCATTACACGTCTCGCCGGATTTTAAAGGAAAAAGTCAACAAGGAATGTATGGAGACGTCATTATGGAATTGGATTGGAGCGTCGGAGAACTTACCAAAACATTAAAACAAGAAGGATTGTATGACAATACGATTTTCATTTTCACCTCCGACAATGGACCCCAAGTGGGTTCTGCAAAACCACTGCGGGGGAAAAAAGCGCAAACTTGGGAAGGTGGGCAACGCGTGCCCGGCATCATCACCTGGCCGAACAAAATCGCTGCGGGTACCGTAAGTAATGAAATGGTGACCACATTGGATCTGCTACCCACTTTGGCCACATTCTCCGGATCCCAGATTCCCCCTGATCTCAAATATGATGGAATTGATATTAGTAATTACCTGATGCAACCAAATGACTCGAAAGTGGCCGAACGCCCTTTTTATTATTATGCGCGTAATGGAGATTTAGAAGCCATTCGATTAGGAAAGTGGAAACTTCACCTGAAAAAGAGTATCGGATGGTCAGAACCGAAGCAGGGAAAATTTCCAATTTCTTTATATGACTTGGATCGGGATATTGAAGAAACGGAAAACCTGGCAGATCAATATCCCGATATCGTACGTAAACTATCTGATTTGATGGAACAATTTGATGCGAATATGTAAATTTGAATATCCCCAAATCAACATCAAATGAATTTGACAATGAGACTATTTACCTCCATATTTCTGTGCTTAACATCTCTAAGTTTATCCAGTCAAGATGCTGAACTATGTATGGGTTATCACTGGACCGAAGATGAAGCGAATCTGAAGATGAAAGAATTTGCTTCCAAGTGGACTGATCAGGAATCCTGGGAGAAAAGACGTGAGGTAATCAAACAAGGCATTATTCAGGGTATGCAATTGGATAAAATGCCCATCATTGACCAGGCCTTTAATCCGATTATCAGAGGTTATAAAAAGCAGGACGGATATAGCGTAGAGAATATAACGATTGAGAGCTTTCCTGGATTCTATATCACGGGAAATTTGTATAAACCACTAGAGGTCAACGGAAGGCATGCCGCGATACTATGCCCCCATGGACATCTTAGTGATAAGCGTTTTAGAGAAGATGTACAAAAACGAAGTGCAGTACTTGCCAGGATGGGAGCTATCGTCTTCGCTTATGATATGATCGGATATGGTGAATCCAATCAGGTGAATCACCGGATGCCGATCGCGCTATTATTGCAGACCTGGAATAGTAAAAGAGTATTGGAGTATCTGCTTTCTTTACCTGAAGTCGATCCCGAAAGAATAGGTATGACCGGTGGTTCGGGAGGAGGTACCCAAACCTTTATGCTTACCGCAATTGACAACCGCATCAAAGTTTCGGTTCCGGTAGTACAAGTGTCGGCCCACTTTTTCGGCGGTTGCATTTGTGAAAGTGGAATGCCTGTACACAAGAGTGCCCACCATCAGACCAATAATGTTGAAATTGCCGCTTTGTGTGCGCCGCGACCGATGATGTTGATTTCGAATGGTGGCGATTGGACACGCAATACGCCACGAATCGAATACCCCTATATTCGCAGGGTCTATGCTCTTTACGATGCCGAACATAAAATCGAAAATGTCCATTTACCAGCAGAAAAACATGACTATGGTTATTCTAAAAGAACTGCCGCCTATAATTTTTTGGCCCACCACCTCAGATTGAATAAAAATCGCATCCCTTACGAGGAAGGATACCTGGAGGATTTTGTGACTATCCTGCCAAAAGAAAAACTCCAGATTTTCACTACCCAAACTCCCAGACCGGAAACAGCATTACAGGGTGATGACATGGTGATGAAATATCTGGGTATTGGTGGTAAGTGATTCAATGTCCGACTGGGTGTTCACTGACTTTGTCGTTTAAAAACTAAGCTGGGTGAGCTAGAACCAAAAAGTGCAATAATGAATAATAAGTACTGAATTTAATTCTTCACATAAAACCCAGAACGTCCAAGTTGCTAATCCGAACTTAAAGCAATATGCAAATGTTCTTAGCGACTAGACGACAACAAATTGTTAATTTGTCATCCGAAAAAGGAAGGAGAAAAAAAGATTAACAAGGAACGAGTAAACTACAAGCATAGAGCAAAAACTAAAACACAATAATGGAATTATTAAACAATTTGTCAATTATGACACACCTCGCCGGCGCGGCGTTCATTTCTTGCCTTGATGCAAGAAACGAACCGCTCCGTCGCCAGAGCGACTATGGCGCGTCGGAGACAAAGAAAATCAAGACTCTAAGATTTTTTTAACGAAAAATCTTAAGGTCCTTTCGACATCCTCCATGCTTATTTTTTACAGGAAGTGATTTAAAAACAGATGTTAAAATGAGTTGTATGCGCTTGATTTTCAAGACGAAGCTCTTTTTGAGATTCATAGCCACAGTTATGGATCGAGATAAAGCTGACGTATTGAGAATCAATGGCATGCAAATCAATTAACAATTTGTTCTTAAATCACTTCCAGATCTATGCTGAGTATTTATATTGAATTTATTTCATTAATTGAGAACCCGGAACGTTGGTATTTCCCTTTTTCTAAACCTGCAACAAGGGTTAGATCAAGAAGTAAATCATTCAACTCGATACAACTATTGGTAAAGTTTGCGATTTTGGTGACTAAATAAATGGGAATAAACACTTACTAAAGTGTAATCACCCTCCAGATCTCTTTATATTTACAGATAAGCATACCGGTATTCATATGTTCATTACCACAAGACAAATTAGAATTATGGATAACTTCCTAGTCAAATCGATATTTGGAGTATTCTTTGTAATTATCCTATGGATGCCGATTCAGGCTCAAGAGCATGCGCTTGAAAATCCGGTCACGGTTCAATATTTAAAAGAAAATCTGACCCCGGAATCTCCCCGACTGATCCTAAACAAAAGACTGGAAAACGATCTCCGTCAAAAGTCACGATCAGACACCGTAGTGCAAAACCTGTATCAAGCGCTGCAATACAATGCCAAGCAAATCCAAAAACAACCTTTGTTAAAAAGGGTAATGATCGGACGCCGATTGTTGTCCACATCCAGGGAAATGCTCTATCGAATGAACATTCTCGGAATGACCTATCGCATGGAAAGGGATCCGAAGGTCCTGGACCGGATCAATCGGGAGTTGCTGGCAGTATGTAACTTTTCGGATTGGAATCCTTCCCATTATCTGGATGTGGCCGAGATGTCGCTGGCGGTTGCCCTGGCGTTGGACTGGACTGCCGGACAATTACCGGACGAATCTATCAAATTGGGTAAAAAAGCCTTAATCGAGAAAGGATTGCTACCAAGTTATGATGAGACCGGTAATACCTGGTGGATCAAGGGTACCAACAATTGGAATCAGGTATGCCATGCAGGCATGATTGCCGCTTCTCTGGTCATCGCCGAAGAGAATCCGGAATTAGCAGTAAAAACCATCCGCAGGGCGCTCGAGGGAATACCCTATGCTTTGGCCGAATACGAACCCGATGGTGTCTATCCCGAAGGATCCACTTACTGGGGTTATGGAACCGGATTTACGGTACTGACCATTGCCATGTTAGAAAGTGCGTTGGGCACTGATTTTGGAATCAGCAAGTCTCCAGGATTTATGGAAAGTGCTTTATTTCGCGTATTGACGGTTGCTCCTTCGGGCGGATACTATAATTTTGCTGACTGTGGGGACCGACGAGCAAATAATGGGGACTTGACCTTAGCCTGGTTTGCTACCAAAACCGGAAATTCCATGTTTTTTGAACTTGACCGATTTTCAATTCCGGCTGAAAAAATGGGAAAACTCAGTCGGCATGCCGGGGCATCATTGGTTTGGATTTCGCAATTTGAAGGGAAAAAATCAAATGCATTACCGCTCGCCTGGAAGGGCTCCGGCACCAATCCGATAGCAATCATCAGAGGTGACCATAATGATTCTAATCAATACTATTTAGGCTGTAAAGGAGGTCGGGGATCTGTCAACCATGGGAATATGGATGCGGGCTCTTTTGTGTTTGAGTTGAATGGAGTACGTTGGGTCATCGATCCCGGCAATCAGCCTTATCATGAATTGGAAAAAACCGGCTTTGAACTTTGGGGACGCTGTCAGGAATGTGAGCGCTGGCGCCTATTGACTAAAAATAATTTTGGACACAGTACCCTAACCGTAAATAATGAGCTTCATCAGGTAGACGGTCAGGCGACCATTTTAGATTTTAAAACCGGTAGTCAACCGGAAGTTAGCTTTGATCTCTCACCAGTGTTTGGGAACCAATTGTCCCAGGCTACTCGTAGATTTGTCAAAGAAGGTACGGCTTCACTACTGATAGAAGATGAAATAAAGATTAACGATGAAACCCGCTCGGTAACCTGGCAATTGATTACTACTGCTGAAGTACAAACCGTAGAAGGAGGAGCTATCTTATCCCAACAGGGGAAAAAGTTAAAAATGGAAGTTTTGTCTCACCCTGATCTTTCGATAGCGGTAATCTCACTTGATCCTCCTCCACTGAAGTTGGACCGGCGCATCAAAAATCTAAAAAGAATTGAGCTTCGATTTCCACCCCATAGGTTGCAAGCTGGCAACGACACGATTCGGGTTCGTTTATCCGCTGACTAGTACTAGTGAGTCTACTCCGAAAAGATTTCGTACCAACTATACTTTTTATTGATGTTCTAAAGAGAAAATGTCAAAGAAATCGTCGTATGCGGTTTAACCTGCCTTTGAAAGATTATTTGGGTAAAATATATACTTTTTTGAGTCCAATGGTCAACCAAACCAGCCTGCGCTGGCAGGTTTATTTGTTTTCTTAGAGACTGCGAAATAAATTTCGCAGACCAATGGGCGACCTTTATCGTTATACCCTGTAATTACTTAATTTCTGAAGTTCAAGACTAGTGAGTCTACTCCGAAAGAGGCATTTATAAGAATATATGAAATCATACAAAATATTGTATGCTTCCTGCCACTCTAACCCTAAAGGAATTCTCCGACTTGTATATTCACTCAAATTCCAACCTTCCAAAGAATTCAGGCAGATGAAAATTGGGACGGGGAAAATCTACAGGTGCCCAGGTAAGCCAATGGGGGTGGGATGTCTTATCGGCACATTTATAAAAATTGGCTCGCCAGCTTACTCCCGGACCCGGCGTTTCTACTTTCATGTATTTTGACAATATGGATATGGGTAATTTATATTCCAGGGTCCAAACTTCAGGATCTGCTGATTCCTGCTCTACATTCCTGGTCAGAGAATGAGCAATTTCTATCTGAGCACAATCATCCAAGTCGACAAATTCATTGATTTCGCGATCATTGAGATGATATTGCAGCAAAAATACGCCTTTACAATTCGCTTCCAGGTTAAAATACCCCCTTTCTACATCCGGTCCGGGTGAAAAAAAGAATTCTACACAACTATCTTCCCAGACTCTGCCGTGGGTTTCTTTGGCCACTGCTTTGATGTATTGATCATCGACACTAAAAATGACATAAATATGATCCTTGTCGTAACGTAGTTTAACCTTTGTACTAGGAAAATGGTCCGGTTTTTCCCCCATGAAATTTTCTATTCCAATAGCATCAATGCCCCTCCAGAAGTAATCATTCCATTCCGATGATATGAAGTGGGCTTCCTCTACTTTTTTTACCAGATAGGAATATTGCGATTCATCTTTGTCCATCTCTCTATGCTCCTTATTGGCCGTAAAACAGGAAAAATAAAAAATGGCAATGAACAAGACAAGTAATATATTAACTATTTTTCTAATATTATTCATCCAATTAGTTTTGTGTGAGACAAATATCCCAGAAAAATATTAAAATGTACTAACCAAAACAAAAATTCTCTTATTCCCAGAGACCTTCTATTTTAGTATAAGACATTATCTGATCAAATCGGGCCTTGCCGAGCCCAACTCTCGCAATAATATATCTTTGAGTTCAGCCACCTTTTCCGGAAATTCACCTGCAAGATCGATTCGTTCTTCATTGTCTTCGGGAATGCGGTAGAGCTGAAATGAATCTAAACTACGATCAATCTCAACCAGCTTCCAGCCTTCACTGGTGATTAGGCAAGTACGTGACAAATGCCCTTGCCGGAATTCGTTGTTGATAACTACATATTTATGTTTTTGTATTTGAGGTTGACGATGAAGTGTTGGAACAAATGAGATGCCATCTTTGCCGGCCGGAGGCTGGCCCTCTGTTAGCTCAGCAACCGTTGGCAGTATATCATATTGTGCGGTCAGCAGGTCAGTGGTTGTGCCAGGGTTAATTTTACCGGACCATCGTATGATCATCGGTAGTTGCACTCCCCCTTGGTAGCCACTTCGCTTCAGGCCGGCCCGACCTCCTGCACCGTTGAAAATATCGCCTGCTTCGCTGGTCCTCCACTTATTATTGGTCAGATTGGTTTGCTCTCCATCCACATTGAATCCCAGTTTATAACTTGGTTTGGGGCCGTAATAAAGCTCGTGACCGTTGTCGGCCGTAAACATAACCACAGTTGTTTCATCAAGTCCGAGATCTTTAAGTTCCTTCATAATCAACCCAACGTGGTTGTCAAGTAATTTGATCATGGAGGCATATTTTTTTTCAGCCAGAGTCATGGTTGGATGATCAGCAAAATCGGGATGCAATTTGGGAATGGCTACCGGACCATGAGGTAATTGGGTGGGGTGATAAAGGAAAAAACGTTCATTTTTATGTTCCCGGATATAGTTCAAGATATCTTGAATAAACACATCCTGGGAATAGGTCTCTCCACCTGAACCCACAGGTTCATCTCCCTTTTCTGACATTTTACCGGCGTCAGCATGTGGATTTCCTTCCAGAGTTCTCTTTTTCCCGTTAACCCAAATATAGGGTGGATAAAAACCATGCGCCCGTATATGGTCATAATAGCCTTCATGGTGATCCCAGCCAAACCTTTTGACTCGTTCGTACCAGGTAAGAAAGCCACTGTCCAATTTGCCAAATTGAGCGGTACGATAACCGTTTTGCTGGGCCACCTGTCCCAAAAATACTTCCTGTTCCTGTATGGGTCGGGCGTTGGCTTTGAGTTTTGTAAACTGCTCGTTGAATTCTTCTTCCGAAATCCTTCCTGCATCCCGTCGGACGATCAAGCCGGCATTGGTATGGTTCCAGGCATTGAAGCGTCCATCGTGCATCCCCGTTGCCAATGAATATCGCGCAGGCGCACAAAATGTACTACCATAGTAATTGGTGAATCGGATACCCTCCGATGCCAACTTATCAATATGAGGAGTAGTTATTACTTTTTGCCCATAACAACCGAGCATTCCTATGCCCAGGTCATCGGCATAGATCAAAATAATATTGGGACGATCTGGTGTTGTCGGATCATTGGCCATCGCTACTGATGTGGTTATCGTTGTTAGTATGACAAACAGGTAGATCCAATTTAATTTCCAATTATTTTTCAAGTTCATATTGATCGCGGTATTTGCTTTTACCAATTCATTATCCAGGTTCATTTTTAAATATTTATTCTCTGCAAAGTGATATAATTTATCAATCAGGTATTGCAGTGGTTTACCAACTTCATTATTTGGAAACTAGGGTCGTATCTGAATATTCCAACCCATTTGATCTCGCAAATAGGTTAAAATTTCCAGCTTTTCCAGTTGATTGCAGTATCACCAGGCATTTCCTGTTAAACGTTTTACGCGAATTCGTGGCAAAGCCCTCTTCATTTAGGGGATCTCCATTATCCACAGCAATTATTCTAGCCTCTCCTTCTACAGTAAAAAGGATCCTGTTGGAGGCATTCGGCACAAGATTATTTTCTTTATCCAGTATATTCACTTCCACATGCACTACGTTTTGCCTGTCGGTAGTAATATCCATATTCACATTGTTATCAGAACGAACACTTGTCTGCATCGCACAAGTGACAGAAACTGCCATCAACATCAGGATTCCGTTAAATAATTTTTTCAATTTCCAACTGTTGAATTTTATTTTATAGATAATCCCTCATCCCTCATTTCTCGCCAAAGTGTGATCATTTCATTGCGCATGGAAGTTACGATCTCCGGGTACTTTGCAGTAATATCATGGACCTGGGCCAGGTCTTTTGACAAGTCGTAGAGTTCAAATTTTTGGGGATCGTTAGTAGCCATCCAGTTTTTCAGGTTTAGCGAATCATGCTTTGCGGGTAACCAGCCGATCAGAGTATAATTGTCTTTTCGCATCGACATTTGCGGCATTCTGAAATAGGTATCTTCATGATTGGGGTAAAACCATATTTCAGATACATCCCGTTTTACCTCTTGATTCAAAAAAGCAGCAAAGGCATTTTTCCCATCAATGGAGCGATCGGCGGGAAGGGTGGATTTTGTGAGATGAACGATTGTCGGCAGTAGATCCGTCCCATTGAAAAGAATGTTACTTTCAATACCGGCCGGAATTACCTCCGGATACCTGACAATTCCCGGGACTCTATGTCCTCCTTCATACGGAAATCTTTTCATGCCTCGCAGCTCACCCGGAGTACCGAAACATTTATCTCGGATGGGGTCATCCCAGTTTCCCAATGATTCTTCGAAGGTTACCGGGGTTTCAGGTCCATTATCACTGGTAAAAATGACCAGCGTATTCTGATCAAGACCCAAATCATCAAGAGTACTCATCAAACGTCCGAAGGCATCGTCCAGTTGATTTACGGTACCGTAATACTCCTTTTTGTAAGCGGATATCTCTATTTCAGGCCGAGAGACCTGACCGTATTTAATTTTCTCCTCTAATTGGTCAACCCTGGGATTGTCATAAAGTTTGCTGTATTCCGCGGGCGGTGCAATCGGAGTGTGAGGTTCATGAGCAGACAAATACATAAAAAACGGTTTTTCCTTGTTGCGGATATGTTTCAGCCATTCGCAAGCTTTATCGACGATCACATCACAGTACCAACCTTCAACTTCCCCTACCGGTGTCCCATTTAAGATAAACTTTTGGGGATTTCTGGGCCCTTCAAATGCATTGACCGTCGTCCCCATCCAGTAATCAAATCCCTGGTCTCCGGGGCCCGGTTGATCCCGGTTTTTTTTCTCGAGAGTTGAGAGATGCCATTTACCCCAAAAGCTGGTTTCATATCCCTGATCGTGAAGAATTTCTGCGATTGTGATTTCCTGATCCTGCAAATAAGTGTTGCGTCCGGCAATGTAGAAAAAACCACTCCGGTAAGGATTTCTACCGGTTAAAAGTGCCGATCGTGATGGGGAACAAACGGTACCACCCGAATGACAATCCGTCATTCTGACACCCTGGTCTGCAAACCTATCCAGGTTAGGTGTCTTAATAATCGGATTTCCATAACAACCCAGGTCACCATATCCCAGATCGTCCGCCAAAAAGACAATAATATTTGGCAGTGCAGTCTTTTTCGTGCACCCTACTGAAAATGCAAGGAATACAACCGTCAAAAAAGATAAAATATTCTTCATTTTAGTAATATAAGTTGGTGGAATAGTCTAAGGATAGAAATACCATATTCAAATTATTTAGCCTCCATGCTCCATTTGATTGGATACCCCTGTATTCCATCGTCATAATTTGCATTTTTGCCATATTTACACTCCCAATGGATTCATCGATTACACTCCTATCGATAGGCTTTTGACCTTGTTTTAGGATAGAGTGATTTCAATTCATGCTACAATTCAGAAATTAAGGAAACAATAGTTGAAATAAATCAAGATTCAAAGTTTTATCGCTCCAAAAAATCGGTCAATTACCAATATAATCCTTTTTGCATATCGATATCTTGCATAATTTCTGCAAGTAAGAAGGTTGAGGTGGCTGAATAAAGATGAGATGTTTTTATCTTTATTCAAAATAAACCTCAAATAATGACAAAAGACACCTTGATAAAGACTCTCTGCTTTGGCTTCTTCTTAGGGATCACTGGCATCTCGATGGCTCAAATAACTCATCGTGATGATACCCATCATGCCGATGAGACCGTTCATTTTTCAAAGCAATACCGTGCTGCATCGAATTTGCCCCAGCAGGTCAAATTGGTATCCGGACAGGGAGAATATGTATTTTCCTGGGACCAGGAACTGACTGCTGCATTTCCTGAGGAGGCTGTAGAACATGAACCTAAAATGCACGGAGGGTTCAACGAAGATCCGGAAACCGGAATCGTGTACACGGGGATCCCGGGATATGGACTTTGTGCTATCAGTGCGGACCTCACCAAGTGGACTAAATTGGGTACCGATGCACGTTTAAAAGACAATATTCACGGTATCGTATTCTTTGTACATAAATCTCAGAAGTACCTGGCGTTAGCCCAGGAGGGGAAAAGGGTCCTGGTCGTAACCCTGGATGGTACGGTGGTCAGTGAAATTCTCAAACCCACCGGTAACGAATTTAAATTTGCTCCGGCCAATGCGTTTTACGCATCCGAGGAAAGTAATTTTGGTGTTACGGATGTAACTTATCTAAAAGGCAAAATATATGCCTCGACCGGTTATTCCAAAGGAGATTTTATCTTGACCATACGAGAAAAAAAGGGCGTGTGGGATTGGGCTCCCATTGCCTGGGGTGGAAAAGGTACTCAACCCGGTCAGTTTCAAACCGCCCACGGGGTATTGGCAAAAGGAAAACACATCCTGGTGGCCAACCGGGCAGCGGGTCAGGTGGTCCGGTTCAACAAAAAAGGAAAGTACATCGATATGTTTGAAGATATTCCGGCGAAGAGTTTGGTATGTAATGTTTCTTTTAAGGATGAACATTACTTTTTTAATGCTTTGAGTGCGCTCGAAGGGATGAAGTCGGCACCTATTTACGCGCATACCGGGGAAAATCTGGTATCTACTATTGTCCCCGGGGATTTGGATATCCCGATACTGACCAATATTCACCATGTATGGCCTCATTTTGTAAAGCAGGCGGATGGATCCCAGCAATTGTATTTGCTGATCCACGGTTGGAATAAAGGAAAATATGCGGTATTGAAGATGGAGTAATATTATCCATTGGCTATTCGCTATTTGCTGTTAGCCAATAGTGAAAGATAATACTCTAGCGAATGGCAAATGGCCAAAAGCTAATAGCTTACCGGTACAGAAAAATATCCTCTACTTTTTCAAAATTCGGTTCTGATTGTATATCTTAGAATTTCAATTTTCTGAGCACCAAGATGATGAGTCAATTTCCCACTATTCCACCATATATAATAAAAGAATCCTGGTCTTCCCGATCTACTATTAGCCGGCTGACTATTGGATTGTATAACTATAGACATGGTGATGAAAACCGGATAGGGCTTCATTTTCCTTTTGAAGATCCAATCATCACTTTTTTGACCCGGTTAAAATATGTGATTTGGTCTCAACCAGACCGTTGCTATTATATTTTGGATAACCAGGAGCAACTCAAGGCTTTATTAAATCATTGTCGGGGTACTATCTGGTTGGATATGACCCGTCTTCATCCTAACGTGCAAGTCAGCGCTAAGCATACTGAAGAAAAGGGTATGAATATTCAACAAACAGCTTCTTTCCGGCCGATAGCTGGTAAAGTCATGAAGAAGATACATGAGATGAAACGGTGGATGGAGCAGCGCCGGTATAGTGCGAATACGATAAAGTCCTATGTAAGTTTTGTCATTCAGTTTTTTAAGGAACATGTAGATTTGTCCTGGGATGGAATCACCAAGGCACATATAGTTGACTACAATCATGCCCAGTTTATCCAAAAAAAGAAATCCTACAGTACTCAGAACCAATGGATAAATGCAATAAAAATTTATTTACAAGTACATAATCTGGCTATTGGTGATTTGCAAAATATCGAACGGCCGAACAAAAAGGCGACCTTACCGAATATATTGACCCTAGAGGAAGTCCAGAAGATATTTAAGCATACCACTAATCTTAAACATCGGACAATTTTAATGCTGGTATACAGTGCCGGATTGAGGATTGGGGAAGCGTTGAACATTAAAATTGGGGATGTCCGAAGTGAAGAAGGATTAATTTATATTCGAGGTGGAAAAGGGTGTAAGGACCGTCGGGTTCCACTATCTCCGAAAGTGTTAGGCTTGTTGCGCAACTATTATGAGGCATACCAACCATCGAATTATTTATTTGAAGGAAATAATCAGTCAGGAAAATACAGTAAAAGCAGTGCCAGGAAGGTATTTAAGAAAGCCCTGATTAAATCTGGTATAATGCAAAAGGTAGTGTTACATGGATTACGACATGCATATGCTACTCACTTATCGCAGCGAGGCGTCAATGTACAACATTTACAAAAAATACTTGGACACAAGAGTCCCAAGACCACGATGCTTTATACTCATTTAAGTGGAAATGACATTTGCAATATAAAAAGCCCGATAGATGATATGGATATCTGAAATATTCGGGACAAAAGGTACGGTATATATCTGGAAAGAAGATATATACGGGAAAAAAGGTACGGATATAAACAAGTTATAGCCAATTTAAGACATTAAAAATATATGTAATATCTTTACAGCCTACGTACGATAAATGCTTGACTTTTATGAAAAATAGATACATCCAAGGCGAAATCTCAGTGAAGGCAAAACCGTTTTTAAGATGGGCTGGTGGCAAAAACTGGCTTTCAAGACAAATTGAAGAATTTCTCCCTATAAATGGATTCAATCAATATCATGAACCTTTTCTTGGAGCCGGATCCATTTTTTTTAAATTACAACCTTCAAAATCTCATTTATCTGACTTAAATTCAGAACTAATTGAAACATTTCAACAGATACAAACAAATGTTGAATCTGTTATTAAATACCTAAGAACATATCAGAATACTGAAGAATATTATTATAAATCAAGAAGCAAGAATTTAAGAGCTCCTGCAAGCAAGGCCGCAAGATTCATTTATTTAAATCAGACATCTTATAACGGCATTTATAGAGTTAATTTAAATGGACAATATAATGTCCCATATGGATTCCGAAAGAAAGATTTCTTTGATCCTGAAAACCTAAGACAAGCTAGTTTAGCTCTAAAGAAAGTCCATCTTAAACATTGTGATTTTAATGAAACTATTTCAAGGGTTAAAAAAGGAGACTTAGTATTTCTTGATCCGCCATACACAGTTACTCACAACAACAACGGTTTTATAAAATATAATTCCAGATTATTTGATGAAAATTCACAAATAAGATTGTCAGAATACATTGACAATTTAATTGAAAAGGAAGCATATTATATACTAACTAACGCTGCTCACGATTGGATAAAGACTATATTCAAGAAGCCAAACAATAAAATAATTACTCTTTCCAGAACAAGTAGCATCGGTGGTACAAGTGCAAAGCGCGGAAAATTTAAAGAGTTAATATTTACAAATATCAAGTTCTAATTCATTTACAATGACTTTTCTCAAATCACACCAGATTGCTGAAATAGAAAAAAAACTAACAAATGATTTATCAACTTTAGGAAAACTATATAAGGCAAAAAAAAGTGAATATTTAACTCAAAATGTTAGTTTCAATTTAGTAGATGAACTTCTGGAAGATGGGTGGGAAGAATATGGAACTCCATTAAAAACAAAGGCGCGTCTAAGGAAATTAAAAAGTCATTCTCATAAATTCGAAGATGAAGTCTGGTGTCAATTCTATGAGCTAGGATACAGATATATGAATTATGATGAAAACTGTTTACTCCCTTTTGGTAAAAATTTAGAAGATAAAAAACAAATCGATGTAATTGCAATTGATAGTGAGACAATATTTCTTATTGAGTGCAGATCAAGTTCTTCATTAAAAAAGGCACCATCATGGAAAGATGAATTTGAATCACTTCCATTGAAAATATCTGGATTTAAAAAATCATTGGATCAATTGTTGGGTAAGGGAAGAAAGATAAAGTACATTTTTGCTACAAAAAATTTTAGAATTAATAGTAATAGTCCCGATATAATCAGACTTCAAAAAATAAATGCTTTTTATTACAATGACAATACATATCAATACCTAAATGGTCTCATAAAGAACTACAAATCTGCCGCAAAATATCAATTCCTGGGTCTAGTATTCAAGAATCAATTAATAAATACTGACAAAATTGAATTACCCTGCATTCGTGGTGACATGGGAGGAAAGACTTATTATATGTTTTCAATTGAACCTCATCTACTGCTAAAAATGAGTTTTATTCTACATAGAACAAGAGCTAATGAATCTGAAATGCCGACATATCAAAGGCTTTTAGTACCAAACAGACTAAAAGGTATTACAAAGTTTATCGATAATGGTGGATATTTTCCCAATTCTATTATCGTAAATTTCATGACAAAAAAACGTAAAATACAATTCAATCCACATTCAAAGTCAAAGGATACTGCTGCTAAAACTGGGAACTTGATTCTTCCAAACACCTATGCAATTGCTTATATAATTGATGGTCAACATAGATTATATGGTTACGCTAATTCTAAATACAAGGAGAATAATACAATACCCGTTGTTGCATTTACTGATTTATCTTCTATTGAACAGTTGGAGATCTTCATGGATATTAATCAGAATCAGAAAGCTGTAAGTCCAAGCCTACGCTTGACTTTAGAGGAAGATTTATATTGGGATTCTGAAAGAGCCGATCATAGAATGAAAGCACTTAGATCTTCTATAATTCAAGTTCTTTGCAATTCTTTATCTAGTCCGCTATACAATAAGATTGCTGTTGGTGAAGATTCTGGAGAACTTTCGTTCAAACCTTTTGCTAGTGCTCTCAATAAATCTGGACTTATACCAACAGCTCGCGGTAATAATTACAATACTGAAACAGCCCCATACTCTCTCTATAATATCGGCCGCCAAAATCATAGTAGGGAAATGGAATCCGCTAGAAAGCGAGCAGTTGATTTTCTGTCCAAATCCTACGAATTTGTCGAAGAGAATTATCCCACGATATATAATCGCGAACGATCCTTTATTATTTCTAACAGAGGAACATATGCATACATTTGTTTGCTAGGAAGTTTAAATCAATTTCTATCCAAAAGACATAATTTAATGCCCACGACGAAAATGGATGAGAGATTTGAACTAATCAAGCCCTATATAACTGCCTTGCTAGATGGACTAATGAAACTTTCAAAAGAAGAGGAAGAGAACACATTATCTATTTATGGATCCGGTGCTGATACTCGTTGGTTACGAACTTTTCAAATGATTGTAAATTCAAAATTTTCAGATTATGAACCTCCGGAACTAATTGATTGGAAGGAACGTCAGGATGAAGAATTACAAAATGAAGGTAGAAGATATGGTGTTGATATTGAGAAATATATGAAAAATACTGTGATCGAAAAGATGAAACAACTTTATGAAGATAATTGGGAGCTTGAAATAAATAGCATAAAGCGAGAATGCTTAAAAAGAGCTGAAGAAGAAAATGAAAAGAATTATAAAGAAGGAGTTAAGAAAGAAAGAGCAGTATGGACAGATATGTTCACAATAATGAATTATAAAAAGATAATTTCAGATTATTGGACCAAGATGCCTGAAGGTCCTACAATTAAGTTTACAAATTTCCAGGACACATTTTCTATTGATATTGGTGAAGGAACAAAAAGCAGGAATAATGCAATACGGTGGATATCATACTTCAACTCTTATAGGAATCTTTGGGCACATGAAGGAACCAAGCAAAAAAGGTTAAATAAAAGCGAGGTAAGTTTCTTACGTAGAATACACCAAGAATTTTATCCAGAATAATTTTTGGAATGAACTGGCTATAACAATGTGCACCACGAGCTATGCTTGCTAATCGCTTCGCACAGCGGGTGCACCGGACCGTTATGGCTAATTAAGATGATTACAAAAATAGATTTATTATGCGAATAGTATTAATTACAATTTTAACCAGCATGCTTACAAACATAGGTATATCACAAACACATTTGACAATTAATTGTAAACAGATAAAACATACAATGTCGGGAGGAATTGGAGCATCATGGCATGCATTATCCATAGATAGTATTGATGAATCTCCTGATTATAAGTATGCATTACGATACTCTAATTCCCGGGGAAGTGCATGGGGAGGTAATCCACCGGTAGGTAATACAGTTGAATGGAATCAAATATATAAACATGCCAGTTGGTTAGGGCTTTCCTGGCTGAGAGTAGAACTGAGCATGCGGATGTATGAGCCTGAAAGAAATCAATTTGATTGGGAAAATGAGGAAATGTTGGCACTCTATAATATTCTTGACTGGGCAGAAGCCAATAATGCTGACGTGTTTTTGCAACAAATGTGGAGCAATGTAAAATGGAATGCATTTCAAGATGTTCAACCTTTACTGAGTGCCCCCAAATCCCTGGATGATTTTGCGGGAGGGCTTGCTAAACTGGTTGAATATTTGTTGATTGAAAAAAAATACACCTGTATTAAGTGGCTTTGTATTACCAATGAACCTCCTGGTGGTAGTTGGGGCTCATGGTGGAGTATGGGTGAAAAAGATGCACCGATTACTCCGGCTTTAAGAGAGGTAAGAAGAGCACTGGATGAAAAAGGAATAAAGCTTCCAATATCAGGGCCCGACTGGACAGATTTGCCAGAGTTTGATGCAAAAAAAATTGATTTCGATCAATATATTGGAGCATATGATATTCACTCTTATCAAGGAATTGATGAAGCAAAACAAAAAATTCTTAAAGACTGGGTCAATTGGGCAAATGAACATAATAAACCCCTGTTTCTTTCTGAAATTGGGGACATGAAACTGGGGTGGAAAGATGCCAATCCAGGTCCAAAATCATTTAAGGCTTCACTATCTAATGTTGAATCTATTTTAAGAGGAATGGAAGTTGGTGTAAGTGCTTTTAATCGATGGAGTTTTACAAATAGAGGTGACTTAGATGGTCAATTTCAACTTATACGCACATGGGACATCGAAAAGAAAGAGTATTGCAATAAAATTGAAGCAGAACCATTTGCATATTATGGTTATGGAATCATAACACGATTTTGTGTTAAAAACTCTGATGTCGTACTTACACAAAGTAATGGCAATACTGATATTCTGTCTCAAACATTAAAGAGTTCCAATGGAGTGATTACCACTTATATATTAAATAAAAGCAATAAAGAACAACTAATTAAACTAAGCTATACAGGAATCTCTAATTATCAATTTTTTCTTTATCAGGTAACGGAAACAGCAGTTGCTAAATCTAACTTCAAATTGAATCCCATAACAGAATTAAGTATTAAGGAAGGAGATGAAATAATTTTAATAATTCCAGAACAGAGCATTTCTACTTTAACTAATATGAAGGTTTTACATGAAGACCCTGCAAAAAACAAATGATAAGAAAGAAGAATAGTTATTTTGTCTTTGAATTGAAAGCTAACTAGCCATAACATAAAGCGAGTAACACTCAATCATCCTGATTGAGATGTTGGGCGTTGTTGAACAACACCGATAGTGAGTTTTATAGGAACACAACTTTAAATTTTAAGGTTGGATAACGTTGTTAGAATTTTGGGAGATGGAATAGTAATGAAATGCGGTCTTAATTGAGGCTTAGAGAATGTAAAGTAGGAGGTGGCGTTGTTAAGTATTGTCCTCCTTGCCCATATTATATGGTAAAAATCTGACTTTGGGACATAGCAATGGCCTACGGCAGGAGTGCCATTCATCAATTTTGTAGCCTTGTATGTCAAGAGGGTAACATTGGTCATGGTGATCGTATATTTTGTTTAGGTAAGATTTGAGAACTCAGTTTTTTACTCCCACATGATAGACACTGATCAACAATTACATTCGGTCTGCAGACGATTAAATCTAGCTTTGGTTGGTACCCTTGAGAGTCTTGAATGTCGGGTATTTTTTTGCTACGACCATGATAACTAAGTAATCCATAATGTCTGATACGTACAAACCGATGTGGCAAGATGTGTAAAGCAAATCTGCGGATGAACTCACCTATAGTCAGGGTCATTTCCTTTTTCGTACCGGCGTGTCGATAGTCCTTGTAGTGAAAAGTGACATGAGTAGAGGTAACACTTATGATGCGATAGTTGCTAATACCTACTTTATGAGTGTACCTACCCAAATATTCAATGACATGAGCTGGTTTGGCAAAGGGGCGTTTAGCATAGACTACCCACTTTTTGCCATACAAAAGATCCAATAGGCCTCTATCCCTTTTAATCACACCGACTTTCATCAATGCTTTTAGTTCATTGAGAAAAATGGCTTTAAAGATTACTCTGAGTACTTTAGCCGGGAACAAATACTTGCCTTTAGATCTGGTAGTTTTCCATTTACCACTTTTGGTTACACCACCACCTGGTATAATGCAATGCAAATGTGGGTGGAGTGAAAGATTCTGCGACCAGGTGTGAAGGATGGCAGTCATGCCTGACTGAGCACCAAGGTACTTTATATCCTTACTCAGCGTAGCAATGGTTTCCCAACTGGCTTTGAATAGTAAATTATACATTACCCTGGGCATGTGTAAACACAGGCTTCTCAGTTCGCATGGTAAAGTGAGTACGACATGAAAATAAGGTACGTCAAGCAGGTATTGTTGCTGGCGTTCAATCCACTCTTCCCGCTTACTACCCTGGCAGGAGGGACAGTGTCTGTTGCGACATGAATGATATTTATACTGCACAAGACCACAATCTTTACAAGTCAATACCACCCCTCCCAATGCAGCAGTGTGGCACTTACTGATATTGTTCAGATGCCGTAACTGGTGAGTATTGAGACCAAGTGAAGTGGTCGTTGACCAATGATTGGCAATGATGTCATTTACAGTGTGTTTCCATCTCAAGAGTTATTATTTTGACGAGCCAGATCAAATACTTTGGTCAGTGGACTATAAGGATCTGACTGGGGCATAGCCTGGACATACTTGAGGTAACCCATGGTATTTTTGATATCTCGATGACCAAGGTATTGCTTAAGCTTAAGCAGATCACCGGTATCTTCTAAAAAGTGGACGGCATAGCTATGCCGCATATTGTGCATAGATATCTTCTTAATAATGCCGGCCTTATTCCTGGCTGTACGCAAAGCATGTTGCATGGCACTTGTGGACATTCCACTTGTATTCACCTGTCCTGGGAATACAAATTCTATGATATCATGTGTAGACAGATATTTAGTATATCCCCTGATAAAATCATCACTGATGGGAACAAATCGATCATACCCACCTTTTCCATTACGCACATGGACAGTCTTGCGAATCAGATCAATGTCTCTGGTTTTGACATTGATTAGCTCTTTGATCCGTAGTCCAGATCCATATGCCAGAGCAAAGGCAATCTTGTGTTTTTGTAGTGTGGCTGCTTTAATTAACTGCATGACCTCATAGCGATTCATAATGTCTCGCAGAGGCTTCTTACGCTTCATCTCAGGCATGCTGATCTGACGACCTTCTATACCGAACATCTTAAACATACGTGAATAATGTTTAAGCGGCTGTAAGGAGGAGCTGTAAATTATCAGTTTTTTCAGTTGAGATATTCAAAGAAGGTTTTTTTGGTAAGAACTGATATGCTATTAACCCAGCAACCAGATTTATAAAAAACCCTTTAGGGGCTCGATGTCTGGAATGTTCAATAGAACAGATATTTTTCAATTCATCATTGACCGATTCGATAAGAGCTCTTTTTCTCAAGAGGATTTTATCGATATCTGATAGATTTTGATCTTTCATGTTTTTGCGTGTTTTATAAATTAGATGTACACCATCATTCCATAAAAAGTCGGCCAGAGCTTTTGAAATATAGCCTCTGTCCCCGTAAAGTTTTCCAAATATGTTTTCAGTTAAAGAAGTGATTACCTGTAGGTTACGATCATCTACATTGGCTTTTGTTAGGTAAAAACTCAGAATTTCTCCCATATCATTAATTACTAAATGCAACTTGAAACCATAGAACCAACCCATGGTACCTTTACTTTTTGCTGCAAACCCCTTCATTACTTTATGTTGTTTTTCTCGCTTAATATGACATGCCTTAATCGTAGTAGAATCTATGAAATTGATACCTCTACTACAACCTAATCCATACTGTTTGAGGAATAATAGTAGAGGAATTATTACTTTTTGCTGTGTTTGGTTGAACCGTTCATAGGAAACAAGATCAGGAAACAAGTGCATCCAATATCGTCTAACCATTTCATTATAAAATGACTTGAAATTAGTGTAATGGCTATGATGAAAGCATATCAATATGGTCATCATTTCAGAGTCTGATAGTCTACTTTTCCTATTGCGTGTACATTTTTTACCGTCTTGAAGCCTGAAATATTGAATTTGTTGAGAGAATTCTTTATAAAAGTCATCCACAGCAACATAAATTTCTGTAATTTTATCATCAAACATATGGAGGAGTTTAATATTATTTAATTGTGTTTCAACTGTTAATATATTAAATATCCTCCTATGTTTTAAATTAAAACAACAGTTTTTTTATCCATTATTCACGTTAAACATGTATCTCAGACCGAAGACGGTGTGTTTGAAATAAGCTTCGCTAGGCTTTAGCCGGTCCAATTGGCCAGTCTTATGAAGAGTGAGATAGTGATTGACCTGGTCGTCGGTGAGCTGAAGTGGTAAGGTTTTGTAGAACAAGCTTACTTGGGCAATGGCTCGCAAGTAGTTTTTGAAAGTAAGTTCGCTGCGACCTGCAAGGATTACTTTTTGAAAGAAGGATTGTTTGAAATTAGCAAAGCCAGATACCTGGGCTTCACAGCGGCTAATAATTGTTCCTTTTTTTTCATTATATTTATTTAAGGAATTATTTGACAAAATCGTCGGTATACCTAACGCAAATTGTACGCTTTGGGTTACCGAAGGTTTTGTTCAACAATAAATATACGTAATGCGGGGTGATTTAGTAAATTTGAACATTAAAGCATTTAATAAACAACATAGCGGTTTGACTGTGAAGTGCCTTGAAATCCCGCACTACGCATATTCGAACCGTTAGGTGTAATTGATATGAACGAATTTTTACAAAAAGGATACTTTGGATTTTACAACTTACTATATGTAAGAACGGTATATCTTCATTTCAGGGATTCAAATGAAATCCATAACTTCTTTACCATTGTTAGTTCAATATCAGATAAAGAGGGTACGCAAGAGCTGGATGAAAAGTTTGGGTCTGTTACTAGTAATATAAATTTTGGAATAAAATTTCATTACAAGGAATTAGGTTGGCTAAACTCAACGAATCAAAGTATTTCAAGGAAATGCTTCTTCGAAGATGAAAATCAAATAGTCAAAATTGGCAAAACAGAATTAGTTGAAAAGAGATTTTTATCTCATCAGACTGACAATGAATTAAGGAAAATAAGTTTAGCCAAATTCAACTCTTACATCTATGAATATTTTGACATCAAGAAAGTAAAACTATATGATTTAATTCTTGATGATCAACTCTTTAGTTCAATTAATTCCAAGCTGGACCAATTTGGCTTGAACCTAAGCAATATACCAGAGCGAGTCGGAAATTTCTTGATTGAATTTCCTAATGAACTAATTGACAACCTTGAAAGAATTGACGGTACAGATTTAAAAATTAATTGGAATGATCGAAGCTCTACTTTAGAAAATCAAAATTATATTTTGAGTAAACTATCGACCTCATACTCTTCCAAAGAAATAAGAACTTTAGAACATAGTACTATTGTATTTACAGAGAGAAAAAAGCAACAATTATTTGAACTAATTGACAATGAAAGGAATCTTCTATTGTTAGATGGTCATAATTGCAAAGAGTTTCTAACCGTCGGTATTTCGGCATACCCGCAATTAGACCAAGAAAGAACATTTATGGACGGTTCAACTTCCCTCAAAATATCCAAATTTAATTCTCCTTCGCCCATGGGAGACCCATTAGATAAAATTGAACAGAGTACAAGAATTTTTAGAAAAGTCTTAAAAACAAGACAAGGTATTTCAGAATTGGAGTATAAACAGTATGGATTAGATAATTCAGGCAAAGATTATGCAGATATTGTAACTCTAATTAAAAAATATGGTGGCGGAGGTGTCTATATTTGGGATCCATTTATTAGTGCCAAGGAAATTATTGAAATAATAGTAAAAAACTACAATTTTACATCTCCAGTCAAAATTTTAGGATCAAAGAAAATATACACCTCAGGAAAAGAGATAATGGATCTCCCAGAGAATATGGGTGGAAAGACTAATCGAGATTATTGGTTTGAAGAAAATAAAGATCAGCTAGAAAAAGCTTCAAATAACTATGGATTGAATTTAGAATTTAGATGTGCAGCTGGAACAAAATATTCAAATTTTCATGATAGGTTCTTAATTTTCCCAAAAGTGGGTCATATTAAGGAGTGCCGGGTTTGGTCATTAGGAATATCATTAAATCAATTCGGCACAGAGTATCATGTTCTTCACGAAATCAAATGTCCCGATTATGTTAAGACTTCATTTAATGAAGCATGGGAAAGCTCAAATGAAGATAAAGACATTGTATTCAAGTCAAACTACACCTAACATAAAGCGAGTAACACTCAATCATCCTGATTGAGATGTTGGGCGTTGTTGAACAACACCGATAGTGAGTTTTATAGGAACACAACTTTAAATTTTAAGGTTGGATAACGTTGTTAGAATTTTGGGAGATGGAATAGTAATGAAATGCGGTCTTAATTGAGGCTTAGAGAATGTAAAGTAGGAGGTGGCGTTGTTAAGTATTGTCCTCCTTGCCCATATTATATGGTAAAAATCTGACTTTGGGACATAGCAATGGCCTACGGCAGGAGTGCCATTCATCAATTTTGTAGCCTTGTATGTCAAGAGGGTAACATTGGTCATGGTGATCGTATATTTTGTTTAGGTAAGATTTGAGAACTCAGTTTTTTACTCCCACATGATAGACACTGATCAACAATTACATTCGGTCTGCAGACGATTAAATCTAGCTTTGGTTGGTACCCTTGAGAGTCTTGAATGTCGGGTATTTTTTTGCTACGACCATGATAACTAAGTAATCCATAATGTCTGATACGTACAAACCGATGTGGCAAGATGTGTAAAGCAAATCTGCGGATGAACTCACCTATAGTCAGGGTCATTTCCTTTTTCGTACCGGCGTGTCGATAGTCCTTGTAGTGAAAAGTGACATGAGTAGAGGTAACACTTATGATGCGATAGTTGCTAATACCTACTTTATGAGTGTACCTACCCAAATATTCAATGACATGAGCTGGTTTGGCAAAGGGGCGTTTAGCATAGACTACCCACTTTTTGCCATACAAAAGATCCAATAGGCCTCTATCCCTTTTAATCACACCGACTTTCATCAATGCTTTTAGTTCATTGAGAAAAATGGCTTTAAAGATTACTCTGAGTACTTTAGCCGGGAACAAATACTTGCCTTTAGATCTGGTAGTTTTCCATTTACCACTTTTGGTTACACCACCACCTGGTATAATGCAATGCAAATGTGGGTGGAGTGAAAGATTCTGCGACCAGGTGTGAAGGATGGCAGTCATGCCTGACTGAGCACCAAGGTACTTTATATCCTTACTCAGCGTAGCAATGGTTTCCCAACTGGCTTTGAATAGTAAATTATACATTACCCTGGGCATGTGTAAACACAGGCTTCTCAGTTCGCATGGTAAAGTGAGTACGACATGAAAATAAGGTACGTCAAGCAGGTATTGTTGCTGGCGTTCAATCCACTCTTCCCGCTTACTACCCTGGCAGGAGGGACAGTGTCTGTTGCGACATGAATGATATTTATACTGCACAAGACCACAATCTTTACAAGTCAATACCACCCCTCCCAATGCAGCAGTGTGGCACTTACTGATATTGTTCAGATGCCGTAACTGGTGAGTATTGAGACCAAGTGAAGTGGTCGTTGACCAATGATTGGCTATGATGTCATTTACAGTGTACTCCCATCTCAAGAGTTTTTATTTTGACGAGCCAGATCAAATACTTTGGTCAAGGGACTATAAGGATCTGACTGGGGCATAGCCTGGACATACTTGAGATAGGTCATGGTGTTCTTGATGTCACGATGCCCGAGATACTGTTTAAGCTTGAGTAAGTCCCCGGTATCTTCTAAAAAATGTACGGCATAACTATGTCTGATATTGTGCATTGATATTTTCTTAATAATGCCGGCCTTATTCCTGGCTGTACGCAAAGCATGTTGCATGGCACTTGTGGACATTCCACTTGTATTCACCTGTCCTGGGAATACAAATTCTATGATATCATGTGTAGACAGATATTTAGTATATCCCCTGATAAAATCATCACTGATGGGTACAAATCGATCATATCCACCTTTTCCATCCCGAACATGAACAGTTTTCCTGACCAGGTCAATGTCTTGGATTTTGACATTGATTAGCTCTTTGATGCGTAGTCCAGATCCATATGCCAGAGCAAAGGCAATCTTGTGTTTTTGTAGTTTGGCTGCTTTAAGTAACTGCATGAGCTCATAGCGATTCATAATGTCTCGCAGAGGCTTCTTACGCTTCATCTCAGGCATGCTGATCTGACGACCTTCTATACCGAACATCTTAAACATGTATCTCAGACCGAAGACGGTGTGTTTGAAATAGGCTTCGCTAGGCTTTAGCCGGTCCAATTGGCCAGTCTTATGAAGAGTGAGATAGTGATTGACCTGGTCGTCGGTGAGCTGAAGTGGTAAGGTTTTGTAGAACAAGCTTACTTGGGCAATGGCTCGCAAGTAGTTTTTGAAAGTAAGTTCGCTGCGACCTGCAAGGATTACTTTTTGAAAGAAGGATTGTTTGAAATTAGCAAAGCCAGATACCTGGGCTTCACAGCGGCTAATAATTGTTCCTTTTTTTTCATTATATTTATTTAAGGAATTATTTGACAAAATCGTCGGTATACCTAACGCAAATTGTACGCTTTGGGTTACCGAAGGTTTTGTTCAACAATGTATATGAAATCATTGCTCCCATTCGGTCGCTACGCTTCATATACTAGACCGTTAGGCGGCATAAGGAAGACTTAATCCTAAATTAAAAAATTGTAGAAGATTGAGTTTACTCCGAAAACTCCTTTTTCATGATTTCAACATATTTTTTACTCCTGAAGGAAGTTTTCAGAATGTTAACTTGTGATTTGCAATGGGAGTATTCATGATGCATCGTAGTAGCCAATGAAAGAATATTAGGGTATTTCTCCCTATTTTTTCCGTAATTCTTACAACATTTACCCATAATGCTCGTGACAGGACATACCAATGGCATTTAACTAATCCCCGATATATGATTTTGTTCCTTTTTTTTAGTCTGTGAAAGCATTGATGGATGGTTGATTCTGCTGTTGCTCTTAGATTGTAACTTTCCTGATTGACTTGCTCTTGTATTCGTTGGTGTTGTATGTAATTGTCGATTTGTTCTTCTGTCATATATCTTTTGTTTCCACCTACTGTATGGATAACATGCTTTTGGGCTCGTTCTGAATAATGTACTTCTAGGTGCTCGCCACTCTGTCTATCGAAAACTTCCAGATTTCCCTGTTCGTCTTTCTCCATTTGATATGATAAACTTCTGCCTTTCATCTTTGCAATACTCCATTGGGGTCGTTGTTCTTTAAGCATTTCTTCTCGATTCGCAATGCTGTCATAGCCTCCATCTGTTATTACTTCTTCTATCTTTTGGCCTTCATCGTGGGCTTGTTCCAGTATCTGTTGGCAGGTATCAACTGTTTTTATTAAAAATGCATCTTCGCTTACATTTGCTTTAACTACTTCAACATCTAATATTAAATGTACATCCTCCTGGGGATCACAACTTTCTGTCACATTGGAATGGTATCCTGTTACTGTTTGTTTGCTTGCTCCTTGTCCTTTGGTACGATAAGCTGCATCCGGATCATGGATAGATTGTACGCTGGATGATGGAATATCTTTAGGCTGCTTGAGTACTACTTTCTGATCGCTGCCACCTGGGCTATCATCGTTTTCATCATTGTCCTTTTGCTCATATTGCTCTTCATAGATGCGTTTTAATAAAACATATGATTCCTCCACACTTCCTTTTCCATGCTCTAGTAGTACTCCTATTATCTGACCCATGCTGACAAGCATCTCCTTCTTCTGATGAGCATTCAATGGATAAGTGAGATTGGAAGTACTCTTTGTTTGTAATGCTTCCAATATCTCATAACTAGAAGCATCCATGTGTGTCCTCATTTCATTGAGTGGCTTGCCACTCACATACTTCCTCACTGCTTCAACTATTAAGTGCAACCTGTTGGACTTGGCTATGTTACTATTGATTAGCTTGGAATCAAGGCGTATCTTCTTGCCACTCACTCCGTGAATAGCCACTTGATCAGTTGTAATTTTTATAAACACCTCTTTCATTAAGTCCCGTTGATGATCCTCATAATACTCTCCCAACAATCTTCTGAACTCATAATAGGTCGATTCCGCAGGTACATCATCATCCATATTGTACAATCCTAATGATCGCATTACCATTATATTGAACCGGCATTCTGTATATAATTGCTCATCACTCCACCCATTTCCTTCCTTTAATATCATCATTCCTATAAGAATGCGTATGCAGGCATTAGGCCGCCCCATCCTCTCATGATATAATTCTGAAAACAAAGATTCATCAATACGACTCACCACCTCTTTGTAAAAAACATTATGCCATGAATGCGGTGATTCCAGTAGCTTTTGCTTCCTCCCACAAAGATGGGTTGAAATATCTTTGAACAGATCGCCTTGACTATTTTTGCTAGGTTTAAACATTTACAAAAATAATAATATGTCCCCTCTTATCAAAATATTAACCAAAGTACCGTTTAGAGACTTTCCGGAGTGAACTCAAGATTTATCATTTAATATCCATCAATATCAAAACGAATGAATTTTAGTAATGAAATAGATGTCTTTATTAAAGATTTTGTAAAAGATTTAAATGAAGGAACTGCATCAGTTCTCGCAGGAGCTGGTCTTAGTATTCCTGCTGGATTTGTGAATTGGGCTGAATTAATGGATGAAATTGCACATGACCTCGGACTCGACATTAGAAATGAGAATGATTTGGTGTCGCTTGCTCAATTTCACGTAAATGAAAATCAGAATCGCTCAAAACTTAACAGAAAAATTTTAGAAGAATTCACTGAAGATACTGCAGAAACTGAAAATCACAGAATAATTGCAAAACTACCACTCTCCTCAATTTGGACCACAAATTATGACCAACTGTTGGAGAGAGCTTTTCAGAATGAAAATAAAATTGTGGATACAAAATATAGGAACAATCAGCTTCTAACCACAAAACCCAAAAGAGATATTGTAATATATAAAATGCATGGTGATGTCAATCATCCTGATGAAGCAATAATAACAAAAGAACAATATGAACAATACCATGCAACACACGAACCATTCATCAATGCATTGGCAGGTGAATTGACAACAAAGACATTTTTATTTATTGGATTTAGTTTTGCCGACCCAAATCTTGATTATGTCTTAAGTAGATTAAACTATAGATTTAGCAAACAGCAAAGACAACACTATTGCTTTGTAAGAAAACATAAACTAGGTGATTCACAAAATATAGACCAAGCAACATTAGATTATAATAATCGAAGGCAAGCATTGACTATTAATGATTTAAAGCGGTATGGAATAAAATCCTTGGTTATTGATGAATATTCAATCATTTCTGAGATACTTAAAGAAATTGAATACAAATACAAAAAGAAAACAATCTATATTTCAGGTAGCGCTGAAAGCTACGCACCATTTGATAATAATGATGCAATCGGTTTTATTCATAACCTTTCCAAGGTGGTCATTGAAAATGAATATCGGATTGTAAATGGATTTGGTTGGGGTGTCGGTAGTTCAATAATCAATGGTGCTTTAGAAACAATTTATGGCAATCCATTGAAGTATTCTGAAAACCAACTAATCCTCAACCCATTCCCTCAATTCTCTACAAGAGTAAAGCCATTACATGTTCTATGGGAAGAGTATCGGCAAAAAATGATTTCTAAGTGTGGTCTCTCACTTTTTGTTTTTGGTAATAAAGTAGATGAAAGAAATGAAATTATTGAAGCTGATGGTGTAATACGAGAATTTGAAATATCAAGGGACAATGGTAGCATTTGTATACCTATTGGAATAACTGGCCATGCAACGAGAAGGATATATCAAATGATATTAGAAAATCCTGAGCAATATTATGAAAACCCTAACTTCTTTATGCCATTTGTGCAGAAGTTGGCTGATTCAAGAACGACATTTGATATGGCTCTGAACGAAATTGACAAACTTTTGAAAAAACTTAAAAGGTAATATTATGGCTAAAAGACAAGTATTTTTCAGTTTTGAATACGACAAGGATAACTGGCGAGCAGGCCAAGTTCGAAACATGGGTAAAGTTGATGATTCATCAACTTTTAGTGACAATGACTGGGAAGAAGTAAAGTCAAAATCAGATACTGCAATTAAAGCATGGATTGACTCTCAAATTGCCAAACGCTCCTGTATAGTTGTGTTAGTTGGAGCTACTACATCGGGACGTAAATGGATAACTTATGAAATTGAAAAGGCGTATAAATTAAATAAGGGTATAGTCGGTATTTACGTTCATGGTTTAAAAGATAAGGACGAAAAACAGACAACGAAGGGAAGCAATCCATTTTATGGCGTTTTTACAGATGGAGGTAAACGCTTGTCAAGTTATGTGACTTGTTTTGACAGCATATATTCATCAAGTACTTATGTTTATAATGATATTAAGGACAATCTTGAGCAATTGATTGAAAATGCGATTGAATCGGCTGGGACCTATTAGTTATGATGTAGGCAAATTAATTGTGAGATGGAATAGCGAGTAGGCAAGGGGGAATTGCGCCCCCAAGCCTCTCACACCTGTGTGCCGAAGCACTCCGGTGCACAGGCACAGAACCGTACGTGAACCTCTCAGCTCATATGCTTACGCCGAAGCTTCAGCATAGGCGCTACGGCTCTTCATACTCCTGAAACCAGACAAGGTTTCCAGTCAAACTCCGTTCTTCCCAGATAACCTGGTTGACAGAATACTGTGGAGTATGTCAACCCCTTCGCTCATCCAAACTTTCGAGTGGATTAATTGGTACTATCACTACTACGAATTGATCTGCCACTATTCCGGTGCTTCGGTATTAAGCTTTCAGTTTATGGCCTTTCCCTTAGCATCACCGGATAGTTTCCCCTGTTCCGTAGATAAGCCCATCTATGGCTCATGCCGCCTAAATGCCGGTTGCCAACCTGATCGCCTGTTAGGTATACGTCAGGTCTATCCCTGAGGACATACTTCTCTCAATCCCGCCAAGACTTCGATTATCGACAACGTCTATCCAGTTGTATTCATATTAGATCCCGTAGAACCAATCCTTACCAGGTTATTTTCGACACTTCTTCGAACGGTTCACTTTCGTTCATCTTCCATAGAAACACCCTGCTATGATCGCTCTCACGTCATGCTTTTCCAATTCGCTCAGTACCAATCCCATGAAAGGACAACACCAATTGGTGGGTTTCTAAAGTTGTAGCAAACTTATGGGTGGTCCACTCCTATTTCATAGCCCTACCATCTTATCTACAGTTTTGTAACTCTGATTTTTTTCAAAGAACTACGTAACGTGAATAATGTTTAAGCGGCTGTAAGGAGGAGCTGTAAATTATCAGTTTTTTCAGTTGAGATATTCAAAGAAGGTTTTTTTGGTAAGAACTGATATGCTATTAACCCAGCAACCAGATTTATAAAAAAACCTTTAGGGGCTCGATGTCTGGAATGTTCAATAGAACAGATATTTTTCAATTCATCATTGACCGATTCGATAAGAGCTCTTTTTCTCAAGAGGATTTTATCGATATCTGATAGATTTTGATCTTTCATGTTTTTGCGTGTTTTATAAATTAGATGTACACCATCATTCCATAAAAAGTCGGCCAGAGCTTTTGAAATATAGCCTCTGTCCCCGTAAAGTTTTCCAAATATGTTTTCAGTTAAAGAAGTGATTACCTGTAGGTTACGATCATCTACATTGGCTTTTGTTAGGTAAAAACTCAGAATTTCTCCCATATCATTAATTACTAAATGCAACTTGAAACCATAGAACCAACCCATGGTACCTTTACTTTTTGCTGCAAACCCCTTCATTACTTTATGTTGTTTTTCTCGCTTAATATGACATGCCTTAATCGTAGTAGAATCTATGAAATTGATACCTCTACTACAACCTAATCCATACTGTTTGAGGAATAATAGTAGAGGAATTATTACTTTTTGCTGTGTTTGGTTGAACCGTTCATAGGAAACAAGATCAGGAAACAAGTGCATCCAATATCGTCTAACCATTTCATTATAAAATGACTTGAAATTAGTGTAATGGCTATGATGAAAGCATATCAATATGGTCATCATTTCAGAGTCTGATAGTCTACTTTTCCTATTGCGTGTACATTTTTTACCGTCTTGAAGCCTGAAATATTGAATTTGTTGAGAGAATTCTTTATAAAAGTCATCCACAGCAACATAAATTTCTGTAATTTTATCATCAAACATATGGAGGAGTTTAATATTATTTAATTGTGTTTCAACTGTTAATATATTAAATATCCTCCTATGTTTTAAATTAAAACAACAGTTTTTTTATCCATTATTCACGTTACGTATCTTCAAAGTTGTACCCCAGAGTTACGCAGGGCACACAACCGACCATAACATGCCGTAACCACGATCATGCCTCCTTCGTCGGCACGACGGGTACGGCAGAACCGTTATATCGGATTAAACACTATATGTAAAGTTTTATGGAGACTAGTTTTGAATCAATCTTATCCAATTGAGATGATGAGGTTTTTGAAACTAAAAGTGAAAACTAACAGTTGTACTATAGTGAAACTTTATTAGTTTTGTATCTATGTCTAATTCTAAGAAGTATAGATACATTGAAACATATAAAGATCACTTTGAAAAGTTCTTTGTCAAACAAAATAAAAAGGTCAAGGATAAGATTATTTGGACGTTGGAATTAATTGAAGATATTGAACATGTTCCAAAGATATATCTTGACTTAATTGAAGACAAACTTTATGAAGTTAGGGTAAAACAGGGATCTAATATTTTTAGAATATTTTGTTTTTTCGATGAAAAGAAACTTGTGATTCTAATGAACGGATTTCAAAAGAAAACTCAGAAAACACCTAAAAAGGAAATAACAAAGGCGAAGATCATCATGAAAGAATATTTTGATGCTAAAAACAAATAAAATGAACTTAGAACAATTAAAAGATAAACACTACGGTAAAAGAGGTACTCCTAAAAGGGATAAACTTGAGGAAGGATATAAACATTTCAAAATAGGTTATCTTTTAAAAGAAGCAAGAGAGAATTCAGGTTTAACTCAACAGGAACTCGCCGATAAAGTTGGAACTACTAAATCATACATTTCAAAGATTGAAAATAACGTTAAAGAAGCCAGGCTATCGACTTTAGAAAAAATAGTCGAACTGGGATTGGGTGGAAGACTTGAACTACAAATCAGGCTAGATTAATAGCGAGTAGGCAAGGGGGAATTGCGCCCCCAAGCCTCTCACACCTGTGTGCCGAAGCACTCCGGTGCACAGGCACGAGACTGTTCAAATAACTGTGTCTGATTAACTTTGCAAAATATGAAAGGAAAGAATGAAAAAGAACAGTTATTAGTTGATTCTAAGATGTATGATCGGCTAAAGAAGCATTTGTACAGCAAACGTCCAGTATTAGGGGAAGACAGTCCCTTCAGCGAGTTACTACAATCGATGGTGAATCAATTGCTAGATGGAGAGATGGAGTCGTTTATGGGCGAAGAGCGGACAAATAATCGTAGAAATAAGCGAAACGGAAAATCGGTTAAGAAGGTCTTGACAAATAGTGGAGACATTTATGTTGAGACCCCTAGGGACCGTAATGGAGAGTTTGAGCCTGAATTGATAGCGAAGCGTCAAAGAGAACTAAATAGTGGATTAGATGCTCAGATATTGGCATTGTATGCCCAGGGCAACTCGATAGAAGATGTCAGGCGATTACTCATCCAGATGTATGGGGTAGAAATATCAGCTGGAAAGATATCACAAATCACAGACAAAGTATTGCCTGAGATACATCGTTGGCGTGCAAGAGAGCTTCAATCATTTTATCCAATTGTGTATTTGGATGCGATACATTTTAAGGTTAGGAATGAGGGCAAATACAGTAACCATGCATTTTACACGGTATACGCGGTAGATTGGGAAGGTCAGCGAGACATGCTTGGCTTGTATGTACAAGGAAGTGAAGGAGCTGGTAAATGGGGGATAATATTGGAAGATCTCAAGAGTCGAGGAGTTACAGATATATTGGTGATGTGCACTGATAATTTGACTGGATTATCAGAAGTAATTACAGATGTTTTACCAAAGACTATAGTTCAAAAATGCATTGTTCATCAAGTTCGAAATTCGCTTAAATATGTCGATTCTAAGGATGTAAAAAAGGTTGCATCGGATCTACGTAAAATATACACATCACCGACGCTAGAGCAAGCCCAGAGCGGTCTGTTATCCTTTGAAGTAAAGTGGTCGAACCAATATCAATACATAGTAGATCAATGGAGAAATAATTGGCAAGAATTAATGGCCTTTATGGACTTTGACCCAGGAATGCGGAAAATGATTTATACAACAAACCCGGTCGAAGCTCTACACCGAATCATGCGTAAATTGATTAAGTCCAAAGCGGCCTGGGTTTCACCTACAGCCTTAACCAAACAGTTGTATTTATCGCTCATGCACAATAAAAAATCGTGGAGTAGGAAGGCCTTTGCCTGGACAAGTATCCAACGTAGCATCATGCAAAACTATCCAGAAAGGGTGCCGAAAGAGACCTGAGAAAAAATAAAGGTAAGGTTTGGTTCTTCCAGTCGGCCTACGGCCTCCTTCCAGAACCAAACCTTACCTCCCAAAAGTGGGAGGTAGAATATTAATATTTTTAACAAAAGACACAGTTAAATGAACTATCCCCAGGCACAGAACCGTACGTGAACCTCTCAGCTCATATGCTTACGCCGAAGCTTCAGCATAGGCGCTACGGCTCTTCATACTCCTGAAACCAGACAAGGTTTCCAGTCAAACTCCGTTCTTCCCAGATAACCTGGTTGACAGAATACTGTGGAGTATGTCAACCCCTTCGCTCATCCAAACTTTCGAGTGGATTAATTGGTACTATCACTACTACGAGTTGATCTGCCACTATTCCGGTGCTTCGGTATTAAGCTTTCAGTTTATGGCTTTTCCCTTTGCATCACCGGATAGTTTCCCCTGTTCCGTAGATAAGCCCATCTATGGCTCATGCCGCCTAAATGCCGGTTGCCAACCTGATCGCCTGCTAGGGTACACGTCAGGCCTGTCCTTGCAGACATGCTTCTCTCAGTCCCGCCAAGACTTCGATTATCGACAACGTCTATCCAGTAGTATTCATATTTAATCCCTAAGAACCAATCCTTACCAGGTTATTTTCGACACTTCTTCGAACGGTTCACTTTCGTTCATCTTCCATAGAAATACCCTGCTATGATCGTTCTCACGTCATGCTTTTCCAATTCGCTCAGTACCAATCCCGTGAAAGGACAGCACCAATTGGTGGGTTTCAAAAGTTGTAGCAAACTTATGGGTGGCTCAATCCTATTTCATAGTTCCACCATCTTACCTACAGTTTTGTAACTCTATAATTTCAAAGAACTAACGTATCTTCAAAGTTGTACCCTAGAGTTACGCAGGGCACACAACCCCATATAACACGCGATCACCATGTCAGCCACCCTATCGGGATGGCCGCCAGGTATCGCCATCACGTTAGCAACAAGCAAAAACAAACATCTATGAGAAAAATAATATTTGGAATAGTAGTATTATTAATTTTTTCCTGCAACGAAAAACCAAACGCTGAATTTTCCTTGAGCGGAACGACAAACGGTATTGAAAATGGTGCTATGATATATCTTGACTATAATAATAAAGTATTAGACTCAACTGTAGTTAAGGACAACTCTTTCGAGTTTAAAACGAAATTAACTAACACACCAGCGAAACTTTGGCTTCATAACAAGGATTTTTCCAATTACAGAGCATTTTGGGCGGAAAACAAACCTATGACATTTGATGCAACGAAAACTGATTTTAGAAATGCTAAAATAACAGGTTCTGAATCAGAAGAATTAAGTTATAATCTGTATCAAAAAATAGATACATTACCAAGAAATGAAAGACAAAAAAAGGAAATGGAATTTGTAAAAAACAATCCTAACAGTATTGTAAGTGCCTCAATGCTTTCTTTGTATTCTACAACTTGGGGAAAAGAAAAAACCAAAGAACTTTATGAACAACTTTCAACTGAAAATAAGAACTCAAAATTTGGAAAGGAAATCACCAGATATATTGAACTAAATAAAGAGCCTAAAATCGGAGAACAGTTTGCGGACTTTGAATCGGAAAACCAAAATGGAGAGTTAAAGAAACTATCTGATGTTAAAGGAAAAGCTATACTTCTTGAATTTTGGGCTTCTTGGTGTGGTCCTTGCCGTCAAGAAAATCCGAATCTCGTAAAAACTTATGAAAAATTCAATCCAAAAGGTTTTGAAATATTTGCAGTTTCTTTGGACGAAGACAAAGAAAGCTGGCTTAAAGCCATAAAAAAAGATAGTTTGAATTGGGGACACGTAAGTGATTTAAAAGGTCAAAAAAACGAAGCTTCTCTTATTTATGGAATTAACGGAATACCAGATAACTTTTTAATTGCCGAAAACGGAGAAATAATTGGACGGAATTTACGAGGAGAGAAATTAAATCAAAAATTAAAGGAAATTCTGGAATAATGCCAGTTGCTAATAAATAAGGATTCAAGCGGTCGGCACGACCGAGCTTTGAATCCCGTGTTGGACGAAAATGCTGAACCCCAAACCTAGGAGAAAGCAATGTTTAAACTGAATTGAATAATCCTGAGAATCAACTAAGATTTACAACCATCAGAGTATTACTAAATAGAGAAAGAACGAATAATCTTTGATTTGGTCTATCAAACAACAGAATGTGAGATTTTAGCTTAGCAAAAATTACTGGTTGACATAAGTATCTTAAACTATGTACTGGCATAGTTACTTTTTAGGATATTAAAGAAAGAATTGGATTTAAATTAAGAGAATTGGGGGGTCCACGGTTGGGATTAATTTTAGCGACGAGAATAAGTTTTCCATTTTTGCAATAAGGACACTGATCGATTAATAGTCCTTTTTGATCCCAGAGCTGTTTCCATGACATGGTTTGTTTGGGGACTTCTGGAAATAACTTATTTTTCCAATGACTGCTAAGGATACCAAAATGGCGTATTCTAAAGAACCGTTTAGGCAATATGTGTAATGTTAAACGTCGCACAAATTCCCAAGCACTCAAGGGCATTAAATTGACTTGATTAGCATGACGATAATCCGTGTACCTAAAAGTTACAGAGTCCTCATCATATGTAGTAATCCTGTGATTGGTAATAGCAGTTTTATGAGTATATCTGGCCAAATATTGAATTACACCTTTTGCTCCACCAAAAGGAGGTTTGGCATAGACATCCCATGGTTTTGCATACAGTTTGGCATGGAGATCTGAGATATATTCCATTCCACTAGCTACCAGGAATTTTTTCAGTTCCTTGACAAACTTAGCTCTGAATACCAAGCTCAAGGCTTTGACCGGGAATAAAAACTTACCATTGCCATTGGCCTCTTTCCATTTTCCATTAAAGGTTACACCACCACCGGGGACAATGCAGTGCAAATGTGGATGATAACTTAAATTGGAACCCCAAGTATGAAGTACAATTGTAGTCCCAATTTGAGCACCCAGATATTTGTTATTCCACCCAAATTCATCCAATGTACACCAAGCACACCGGAACAACATAGCATACATCTGAGCTTTGTATGCCAGAAATAGCTCATTCAAGGCATGAGGTAAGGTGAATACCACGTGATAATATTTGGTCGGTAACAGCTGTGCTTCTCGAGCAGCTATCCATTCCTCTTTCTGAGTATTTTGGCAAACCGGGCAGTGTCTGTTGCGACAAGAGTTGTATCGCATATGCAGCTTACTGCACTTGTCGCACTTGTATAAATGTCCACCTAATGATGGTGTACGACACCTCCTTATGGCATTCAAACACCTTATCTCATACTTGTTGCAACGCTCAAGTATCTTGTTCCATTGGCCGTTTATTATATCGGCAATGGCGTTAATATGTGCCATCTGCTATTCGTCGTAGAGTCGATCAAACGGGCTAAACCGGTCAGTTCCTTTCAATCGCGCCACGTGCAGATAGATTAATGTGGTATTCAAATGAGCATGGCCTAATAATTTACTTAATGTATCGACATCCATTCCGTATTCCAGCAAGTGAGTGGCATAGCTATGGCGAAGACTGTGAGCGGTCACATCTTTTTTGATCTGAGATCTCTTAAGGGTCTCTTTCACTGCCCATTGAACTCCTCGTGGAGATAGCTTAGAACCAATCGATTTGCCATTGAACAAAAAATCCTTAGGTGAATAGGCAACTATGTACTTATTCAATCCTCTTGCAATCAGTTTACTCAGAGGCACATATCTGTCTTTGTTGTATTTGGTCTGGCGAATGTGAATGGTCATACGTTGAAAATCAATATCACAAATCTTCAGATTACGCACTTCCATACTCCGTAATCCGGCCGAATATATCAAGCATAACATGACTCGGTGTTTCAGTATTCGACCAGATCGAAATAAATGTTTACATTCTTGTGTACTCAATACAACAGGTAAATTATTCTGCCTCTTCAGGCTTGGCAATCTAATGGCACGATCCTCTAAATCCTAAATCCGAAATAAGAATCGTAAGCCATAAACGGTATGCTTAAAGTAACTCTTAGAAGGAGAGTCTCCACGGACTAAACTTTGTAAATATCCATTGATTTGTTCCTCCTCTAATTTGATTGGAATACAATGGAAGTGTAAACTGATCTTTGCGATACATCTTCCATAATTGGTCAAAGTACTTTGGGAAAGACCTCCTAACATAACTTTTTGCTCTAGTTGAGCATACATTGTTTGAAAATCTTTAACTTCATTTTTGGCACGATCAATAATAGTGCCTTTTTTTGAATTTTCCATAAGTCTATTATTTGGTTATTTAATTCTTTAGACTTATGGAATTTTTTTGAAAATGTAAAGACCATCGCTGAAAGCGATTTAGTTCAATAACGTGTATAGCCAATAGGGCATTTAGTGATAAAATGAAAGACCTGTTCTTTGAGCAGGCAACGCCAAAACAAAGTTTAAGTGCACTCCGAAAAGTCAGAATATATTATAACATTAATATATATATTGATTAACTTGGAAACATGTTTAAAAGAGATACAGGCAAACAGTTTGATATGTTCAAGAGTGCGAGTCACCATTTATCGAAGGGTTCGCAGAAAATACTGAATAACAGGAGTTCATGGAATACAGTATTTAGAGATCATTTTGTGAGTCAAATAGATGAGAGTTTATATTCTGTACTATATTCAGAGAAAATGGGAAGGCCAAATGCCTCGATACGGACACTAATAGGAATGATGATGCTTAAAGAGATGCAAGGGTGGAGTGATGAACAATTGTTCGACGAGTGCATGTTCAATCTACGGGTACGCTCAGCTTTAGGGCTATTACATTTAGATGAGCAAGTGCCCTGCGCATCGACCTATTATGAGTTCAGGAGCAAATTAGCTCATTACTATGAGACGACAGGAGAGGATTTGATGAAAAAGACCTTTGCCCAAGTGAGCAGTGAGCAGCTATCAAACTTATCGATCAGTGGTAGCAAAATACGTATGGACTCGAAATTAATACAAAGCAACATAGCCCGCCACAACCGGCTACAACTCATTGTAGAAAGTGTACGTGTAAACATACAGCATATTGACCTAGAGAAAATACAGTCCCACATAAACGAGACTCAATATGGTTACCTAAAACAACTAGTCGAGAAAAGCACTTCCAACCTCACCTACCAATTAAGCAAGGAAGAAAAAGAAGCTATGCTCATCGATTTTGGACATATTCTATTAGCACTATATAAAACCAAGATTATTGACGAGCAAAGTATAATGTACAAGATACTTACCGAACAATACGATTTTGAAATAGGAGAGGACAATCAAGATGACGAACTACATCCCCAAGATCCCACTCAGATCAGTAGCGACTCAATCCAATCAATACACGACATCGAAGCGGCTTATCGTAAAAAGGGTAAAGATCAAAACGTTCAAATGGTGCAAGGCTACCACAGCAATATCACAGAGACCTGCGATGAAGAAAATGAAATTAACCTTATCACTGATGTCATCACAGCGCCAGCCAATGTAAACGAAGACCAGTTTTTACAACCCGCACTACAAAACACACAAGAGAACTTAGGAACTGACAATCCAATCAAGCAAGTCATCACTGACGGCGGCTACGACAGTATAGACAATAGAAAAGAAATGCAAAAAGAAACTGCCCCAGCATGGAAGATGAACAAACTCAAAGGCAGAAACCGCACCTATGAAATGCACTACGATGATGAGGAACAACTTCATGTAATAGACATCAAGACAGGCCAAGATTGTGAAGTTTACTGGTCAGAAAAAGCACAAAAATACAGGATCAGAAAAGACAATGGTCAGACAATCTACCAGACCAAAGAGCAAGTAGATAACTACATCGCCTGTCTAAAAATATTGAAACAATCCACAGAGGAAGATTATAATTTACGTTCCAGTGCCGAATCGACCATCCACCAAGTCTTTCATAGACTATGGCGAAGACAGAAAACCAGGTACCGGGGTCTGCTTAAGCACCATTGGTATGTCTTGATGCGAGCATTATCAGTCAATATTTCAAGAATCACAGCTTATTTTGGGATAAAAGAACCAAAAACAACAATTCTTATGTTCCTAGCATTCATCATGCAACATAGATCCATAAGAGAATACACCATTTTCAAATCGTCTATTCAATATGCTATCATCTTTTGATTTTATAATTTAGACTTTATGGAGTGTACTCAAGTTTTGACGTTTAACAAAAAGAAAATTAAAAGTAAAAACGTTTGTTTTGGCTTGGTGGTGAACCGAAAGTGAAGTGCTTCGAATCTGCCCTACTGTCCATACACAGACCGTTATCTACAATGGAAGAATTTGAAAACTTAGTCCTTTCAGATGATCAAACTGTTCATTTTAGAATAATTGGAATTTTTATATGCGTATTAAAATAGAACAAAAGCCCAATCGAGTAGAGTGAGGCAGCCAAACGGACTACCTCAGCCCTACTGACGTTTCAGTCAGCACCGGGTACCGACGCTACGGTCAGCACCGAGTACTGACCACTCCCGCGGTACCGCAGGATTTGGACCTCCCCGACGATGAATGTCGGAACAGTGTAAATAGCAAAGTAAAGTCCTCAATTTTTCGCAAAGTTCAATCCCCACTTTTTTAGGGCAAATTTCAATATTTGGATTCATAAAAAAATCCAAGAATTGAAGTGAAAAGAGAAACTAAAAATGTGGTACCAAATTCAAAATTTGCGTAACAAGAAATTTAACAAAAGTCAGATTTATAAGCGCCTGTTTGCCAGCAGGCAGGGTTCATAAGATAATCTTCTCATTTAGACCGTACCAAATGATATTAATTAGGGAAAGATTGATACCCTCGCAATTCAAGTCTAGCTTCAGTAACAGTGGTTCCCATAATAGGACTGCAGGCAATTCTACACCTACCAAGGCGGGAATAACAAAACTGCCTTGCTTTAGTATGAGAAAGGCACAACTCCTCCGTTCAGTCATCTCATATGCAATTCATGTTCTTCGGTACAGGTATTTATAGTTCGGCTTACTTTCTCCGGCGGCCGAAGCCTCGCTCCTCCGCTGAAGCTCCGGTGGCACACGGATGGCGAAGGACTCAGACCTGGAGTCGCCTTCAAAACCCTTACCGCTTATTTCATGCCTGGTTTCATCTCTTTTATTGGCTTGAGTTGACATTCCATCCACCAGAATCCAGCATGATCAGTACTTTCAACTGATTAGCATAATTAGTATATTTATTCCTTTGAATAAATTAGTAAACAGTAGCCATCAAGGCACACACATTTCATGACCACGCCAGCCACCCTATCGGGATGGCCCTCGGGGTATGGGGATACGTTATGTTTAATTATGAATATGAAAAGTATCATTAATATTATTTTAACCTCAACTATACTCTTATGCAATTATCCTAGCTACGGTCAAGTGAATAATGAAACACCTTCACACTTAGAACTTTCTAAAAGTATATTTGATGTTGCCGTAAAATATCGCTTCGCTGGGTTACTCGACCAGTCAAAAGAATTATTGGAAGCCGCCACTGCAATTGTTTCCACTTTAGGATACGACAGCCTTACTATCACATATAAAATTGAGCTTTCTGAAGTATTGCTTAGAAAATCTTTTCATTACAAACAAGTAGATAGTATAGCTTTTACTCTCTGTGAAGAATCTCTCAAATTAGCTCAAGAGCTTGAAAATGATAAACTAATTGGAGATGCCATTCATGGATTGGGTTATTTTTCATTTAAACTAGGAAGGGATTATTGGGATGCTTCTTTGGACAGGTTGAATGAAGCAATAGAATATAGAGACCGTTCTCAGGATTATTATGGATTAGCAAAAAGTCATTTTACAATTGGTGTAATTCAGCAGAGAAGAGGTGAACTAGAAAAAGCGGAGGAGAGTTTTAGGTTGTCACTTAAATATTCCCGCGAAGTAGGCTCAAAATTCATGGAAGCTGAAAACCAGCGACATATTGGATATTTATTTTATATGAGAAGGAATTACTCACAGGCCATGCCTTTTTTTCTTTCTTCGTTAGAATTAAGAGAAGAAATTGGGTACGTTGATGGAGCAATTTTCGCAGCAATAACCATTGGTAGTACTTATTCAATTCTTAATAATAATGACTTAGCAATTGAGTACCTTGAGAATGGATTATTCTACGCTAAAAAAATAAATTCTCCTATCGGTAAGATCCGTGCAGGATTAGCATTGTCCAAAATCTATTTGGCAAATGGCAATAAGGAACTGGCATCAAAATTAATTGATAACGTAATACATATATCCACTATGATTGGTGATAGTAATTCTCTGAAACAAGCTGAATCATTGAAACTCAAAGTTAACTAAATATAATCGAGTAGACGGCCGTGAGCATTGAAGCCCGCAGTGCGCCTACTGACGCGATGGTCAGCACTAGGTGTGCTACCACGACAAACCTGCTATAGGTTCGCTTTCACGCATAGGTACTGACGTTCATCGTCAGTAGTTCCTTCATTTCGAGCACTGTCGTACTCGACTCCTACTCGAGATCGTTCAGTCATCTCTTATACAATTCATGTTCTTCGGTACAGGTATTTGCGGTCCAGCTTACTTTCTCCGGCGGCCGAAGCCTCGCTCTTCTGGCGGCACACGGACGGCGAAGGACTCAGAACCTGGAGTCACCTCCAAAACCCTTGCCGCTTATTTCATGCCTGGTTTCATCTCTTTTATTGGCTTGAGTTGACATTCCATCCACCAGAATCCAGCATGATCAGTAATTTCAACTGATTAGCTTTATTAGTATATTTATTCCTTTGAATAAATTTATAAACAGTAGCCATTCAAGGCACACACAATGTGTAGCCGCCAATATCTGGCAGCGGCTAGACACAAGGGCAAACGCGACAGCCAACTACTGCGGCTACACTCATGTTCTCTGTAATGCAGACGAAAATCCATTATTTATAATGTACGGTAATCTAGACAAATTGGTTCCGACACAAATCCCAGAGGAGGAAAAAATAAAAATTGAGAAGACTATAAAAAAATTAAACAAACCAAAGGTCAAATTAAATATAAAGGAATTTACATTTAGTTAAGAGGGGAAAGCACTACAATTGGCCAGTCTTATGGAGGGTAAGATAATGATTGACCCGCCTACCAAAGTCTTGTAAGGCGGGCAGGTTTGATCGTCAGTCAGACGGAGTGGTAAAGCTTTGTAAAACAAACTGATGTGAGCAATGGCTCGTAGGTAGTTTTTGAAAGTAAGTTCGCTGCGACCAGCAAGGATTACTTTTTGGTAGAATTGTTGTTTGAATGCAGAAAAGCCAGCTACATGGCCTTCGCATCTGCCGATAATCGTTCCTTTTTTTTCTTTATATTTATTTAAGGAATTATTTGACAAAATCGTCGGTATACCTAACACAAATTGTGGGCTTTGGGTTACCGAATGTTTTGTTCAACCGTGGCTAAAACGGCATGGCTACTTAGGAGTAAATATTAACTTTAGTATCTATTTCAATGACTTCTGTGATCAAATCATTAGTCGAACTCAGGTTATTATGAAGAAGGTAATTATTTTAATGATCAACACACTTCTAATCACATTTTATATAACTGCCCAAACACCTAACGAGCGGCTCCAACAACTCGTTGGCACTTGGAATCTGATGGAAAGCTCCTTTGTCAATCCAGCTGGACAAATGCCAGGTACTATGATAGTAGCTTCAGCCGCAAATGGTCAGGCAATATATACTATTTACAAACAAGGCAGTGGTGATAATTACTATGAAGCAAACGCACTTTGGGGTTATTCCGAGCAAGACAAGCAAATTCGTGTATTTGAAGTAAATACGCTTGGTACCGCTACCACTCATTTTGGTAATTTTGATACCAAAGGCGCACTAATTATTGAGCTTCATGATCCTAACACAAATGATTTATTGCAACATCGAGTAATGTCCTGGACCAGCGATACTCTTAAAATAAATGCTCGATTTATTTCTAATGGGGAAGAATCAAATGCTTTTTTAGTTATGGTTCGTAAAAAGGACTAAACTGAATATGAAATATCTGCAGCTAATAACTAAGGCTTCAATCGGCCCAACGGGCCAAGGCCCGCTTATCTTCCGGCAGGTTGAAGCTCACTGACGATAGATGTCAGCACCAAGCCTGTTGGACGGAATCACTTCACCCACTAGGGAAAAGCAAAAATCAAGTGGTCATTATTGGATGGAAATGGAAGGGTTTAATTTATGCCAAAAGGTTGGACTTAGATATTTGACGAAGTGGAATAAGCAATGGTGACACTTGAAAACGAGATATATCCACGAGAAAATGTCGCAGTTGATGTAAATATTAAAGTATAAGCAAAGCTTCGCCATTCTTGTTGGTAACCAGTTATAAATCATGGTGAGTAGCTTTTGGAAAAGAGAATACGGGAGGACCTCGTAGTGGTTCAAGTTTGCCAAACAGCTGCAATCTACCTGTTAAACAATTCAGCACTTGAGGACGTCAAGTCCTTTGTCTTTCCAGAAACTAATCCAGTCGGTTTGATGCTTAATCGGTAAGTCAGGGAAAATAATTTTCTGCCATTTTCCATTAAGTATGCCGAAGTGTCTGATTTTCATACCCTTTGGGCAAGATGTGTAGAGCAATGTATAATCCGGATCAAATAGTGCCCTCATCCGGACTAAACTGAGCCACCCATTCCGGATGAACTAGTGTCAAAATTAACCAACTAAAAGGTGCAAATTTCCGGAATAAATAGTGCCACTGGTTTCCAAATAAAATCCCATCTTTTGCTTAAGGAAGGCAAATAATAGAACGGATACCATGAAAACTAAACAATTATCAAATTTGACACCACTGTAAAACCAATGGGATCAGCATACTCCAGATTATCCATTTTGTTAATACCTATACACGGATTTGAACTTGGTGGTTATAAGGGTCAGTATGCTCCGGATTTATTCACTTTCATACTTGAGAGTTATTCACCATCAATACTTCTTAATTTGGGGGTCAACATCTGCCGGATTGACATTTGCAGCCCCATATTCATTGCTAATATCAGGTCCTGATCAGCAGCAGATCAGGGGGTCAGCTTGCTCAGGAATATCCAAATTGGGCAAGAATGGTGATGAGTGCCAAAAATCCGCATGAGCGCTATTGTTTTTCTTTCTTGTCGAGTAAGTAAGTAGTTGTTTTACTTTGATGCGAACAAAAGATATGGCTACTGCAAGAGATTTAGCCTTGGAATCATTGGAGTACAATATGCTGTTGTAAAGTAAAGGTTCAAATTTCAAAAATATTTTCTTGAATATTTTCACCTATCCAAACTTCAATATCCTTTTGAAGTTCCTTGTTTAGATAAGGCAAAAATAATCCAACACTAATGGCAACAAAATGTTTGATTACTCTATCTCTCATCAGATCATTTTCCGATTCATTGATATAGTATAAAATCCAATAATCAATCAAAATAGTCAATTGTTCTTGTATTACGGATAATCCTTGCTCGGTTAAAGATGAATCGAAAATCCCTTTTTGAATATTCTTTTTGTTTTCATCTATAAATTGGTTCTTTTGAAATTTCTTCATTTCTCGATGAAGCTTTTTTAACCTCGGATATTTTGTAAATAACTGATATGAATCAATAAACAGACCAGAGAACTGGGTTTGAATTGTCAAAGTTCTTTCAAAGTGTAAAATAATAATATTCCACAAAGGGATGTTTTTCGGAATCGCCGGTTCGATCGATTCAATTCGAGATAACATTTCATTGTAAACCGCAACAATCAAATCTTCCTTAGTTTTAAAATAATATCTTAAATGCCCATCGCTAATGCCTACTTCCTTAGCAATATGGCGCAATGAAGTTGAAATAATTCCTTGTTTATTAAAAGCCTTGATGGCTTGTGCAATGATTTTTTTTGTTAACGATAGCTCCATTGAGCAAAAATATTATATATTTGATTAGCTCGAATGAGCTAATTGATTTAATTTACCTCTGTGCAAAGTAAAATGTAATCGATCAAATATTTGTTATCTCTTAGCCTTTTTTAATGAGATTAACCTTAGACGAATCGCAAAAGATGGGATACGATACAAAAGAGTTTCTGGTTTTCCTTTGGAGGATAACGGCGGTTCATATGGTGACATACTTTATTATCGGTGTTTTGTCAATGGTAATATTTAATTATCAACAATTATTTTCGTCCGGTAATTTAAACGAAATTCTCAAGCCTATAAATTCACCCTGGGTTTCAATGGGTCCAATGTTTCAAGTGTTTAGAGGACTGATTTTCGCTGTTGTCCTCTGGCCTCTTAAATCAATACTGCTATTTAAGAAAAATGGATGGTTTCTACTTTGGTCCCTTTTTATTGGATTATCAATTCTCTCTACATTTGGGCCTTCTATTAGTTCAATAGAAGGGTTTATATATTTAACTATACCCATCAAGACTCAATTGGCTTTCCTCCCTGAATTGTTGATCCAATCTTGCTTGTTGTCTTACCTCGCTTATTATTGGTATCAAAAACCAAATAAAGCAATAAAAATATTGGCTATAATTCTAATCGGCATTATTGTAATGATGAGCATTGCAGGGGTTTTTACTGCAAGTGATTTAAATATTAAAACAATTGATGATGCAATTAAATAATAATATTGGCTGGGTTATATTGATTTCGGTTTGCTTTTCCACTTTGTCCATTCTGCTTCTACATGTTTTGCAACCAGAGTTAATTCCAACTGTTAATGCTATAAGTGAATATGTGCATGGCAGCCAAGGCTGGTTGATGACATCTACTTTTTTTATTCTAAGTACAGGCTCTTTCGCAATAGGCATTCTTGTTATAAAAATGAAACCAAAGAAGACGAAAACAATTATTGTAGGGGTCCTTTTTTTATTTGCGGCCGTAGGAAGTGTTATCGCAGGTTTGTTTCCTACCGATCCCATTTCTCAGGATTCACTCACCCCTACTGGACAAATTCACGCTTGGGGTGGTATCATCCGGTTTATTTCATTGGCGGCCGCACTACCATTACTTTCATCAGTAATTAAAAAGAAGGAACGTTGGAAAAAACACGGACGAGTACTTACCTACTTGAGCGTTTTTTTTGTAATAAGCTTCATAGGAACTATGTTCATACTCGCCCCTCTGAATTTGTTCGGACTTGGTCAACGTATATTTATTATTACATCTTTAGTATGGATGGCCATTTTGAGTTTGTCTTTAATTCAAGTGGATAGTTCATTTTAACACAAAATATTTATTAAATAATGTTGTTGAGTATTATATAAACAGACAATTTTAAAATGAAAAATGGAAATCTTATTTGGAATAAGTTGGTATTCATCTGTGCGTTATTGGTAATCTCTCAATCCTGTATTGCCCAACCTGCAGTTAATTCTAGCAAGTACTTCGAATTCCACAACAACTATTGGATAAACCTCCATCATTTTTTATATCAAAGAGCAAAAGGAAGTCAACAAGCACAGCTAATGGAGGATGGTTATGATTTTCGAGAAATTGGAGAAGACACAATAATACTAAACTCAAATGAAAGGGATTTGATGGCCAACGCAATTGCATATTATAAAAACAACTTGATAGACAAAGATTTAAGACGTGATCTTGGTGGCATACGAGTTTGGTTGCAACAACAATCACCAAACGAAATGATAAAAGACACCTTGTTTTCGGGAGATTTTATCAATATACTTAACGATGCGTCAATAGTCTACCGTAAACATTTCTGGAAACTGCATCAGGCTCTTAATGTTGCTATAATAAATGAACACATTGAAGTGATAAGGTCTTTGGAACAAAAAGTTATCAGAAAAATGGAAAAACTGGCAATGTATAGTTGGCCTAATGTTGACAAGGTAAGGATTGATCTTACAGCTTATGCAAATTATGCGGGAGCATACACAGCGACCAATCCTACAATGAATGTTGTTATTTCATCAATAGATCCCTTAAATTATACAACCTCTTTGGTCGAAACCGTATTTCATGAAGGTTCCCATTTACTTTTCAATTATCAGGATAGTCCATTTAGGGGTGAAATCTATTACAAGGCCAAAGAAATGGAAATGTATTTTCCTAGACATCTTTGGCACGCCTCCTTATTCTACTTATGCGGTAGGGTGACTCAAGATGAGCTCAAAACACTTTCGATCAATCATGATTTAGATATGGATGTTCGAAAAATTTACACCAGCTTCAATACTGTTGAGTTTAGAAAGATTCTTGAGGAGTATTATCAAGGTAATGACGATTGGGGGAAAACTGTCTTGGCATTATTAACTAACATTAAGTCCAACTAATATCGAGATATGCAAATGAAATCAACACAAACAAACCAAATACTAGCTATTATATGTCTGGCCCTTGTCATGTTAGTTTCATGGGAATGTACACAAAAAGAAAAACAAACGGAAATAATCACTTTACCAGAAAGTGACCCTGAACAAGCTGAAAAAGATCTGAAGGAAATAGATAAATACTATGTTGCTGCAGACTCACCTGAAGATAAGATTGCAGAACTTGAGAAATTTATTGAGCTGCATCCCAACAGTCACCTTACGGCAACAGTATTGGATATTATTGCAATCTACAAGTATAAAGAAGATTACCTGGCCAAAGCTAACTACATTTTGAATAACACTAAAGAGGTGACCAACAAGCGAGCAATTCAGGAAGCTAATAAATCAGTAGTACTGGCCTACGCTGAGGCTGATAATGCAGAAAAATTTATAAACTATGTAAAGGATATGGATCCTGATTCAATACCAATAGATTTGAACGAGGCCATTTGTCGTGGTGCAGCAATGCTGGATGAAGTGGAGTTGCTTGGTGAACATAGTAAGGCAATGAAGTCAAAATCTAATGTAGATTCACTGCGTGAACATCCGATATTTGGAAATCAGGAAGAGGCAGGTATTGAGTGGACTGCCAACAAATTCTATGAACTCGCAGAAGTTTGGGAAGCAAAGTATTTGATCGGCATTCAAGAATACTCAAAAGCGAGAGAGCTTTTGGCCCCGCAAGCATCAGAGTTGAGAACAAATTTTGTAGGTTATGCGAACCGTAGTTTCGTAGCATTGTTCATGGCTCAATTACAATTTGAAATAGGAGAATACCAATCTGCAATGGAAACAATTGGCCCACTAGCGGTTTTTTCAAATGAAAAAAAGGCAAAGTCGCTCTATAAAAAGGCATACATCGCGGCAGGTGGTAAAGAGGAAGAGCTAATTACAACAATGGAAAAACACAAGGCGAGAATAGCTCCCAAAGTCTCTGATTTTTCATCTCTCAACCTGGAAGACGAAATAGTAAATTATAATGACATCAAAGGCAAAGCAACATTAATTGTTTTCTGGTTTCCTTCACGTGGCATATGCAGAACTGAATTGCAGAAATTGGAACCACTTTATGAGCAATATAAAAAACAAGGTCTAGAGATTGTCACCATTGATGTATCCGGTGATGTTGAAAGCGTAACGGCATTTAAAAATAAATATGATCTAAACTACCTCTTTCTAAAAAACGGTCAAGGGGATCAGGAGGTGGCAGGGAAAATTTTTCGTGTTTCGGATTATCCTACCACATACCTGGTCAATGAGGAAAATAAAGTCACCTATGCATTACTAGAGTTTAAGGAAGGTGACGAGGTAGCAATTGAGAAGGCTATTCGACAATTACTTAATTAAACTTAGAATAATCTAAAAGGTGTTGCAATTTATAGGATTAGTAGTGATTTTTTTATCCTACTATTTTAAAATGAATAGAAATTATTAAACAAAATACAATCAATCAAAGACGAAAACCACACCTATCGCAAGTATTAAATTTTTATTTGATAAGCTCTGTATACTTTGGTTTAAATAAATACATAAACTAGTTTAATTAGTTTAATAAAATAATCGAAAAATTTAAAAGGATAAATAATATGGGTTTTAGAGTGTTAATAATATTCTTTTCTTTGCTTGCTACTTCAAGTCAAAATATTTTAGGTCAAAAAACAGTTAAGACGGGTCCTAATGTTTGGGTTTCACAATCAATGAAAGAATTAGTTCACGCAGAAGCTACAATTGCAGTGGACCAGAAAAATCCAAATCGAATGTTAGTTGCTGCAATAGTCTTGAGAAAGCCTTTAGATGAATCTTGGATGGATAATCAAACTATTTATGCGTATTTGTCTGAAGATGGTGGTAATACTTGGGTTAAACAAAAAATTGGAGCCCTTTCAGAAGACTGGACAGCTGGAGATCCTTGGCTTATTTGGACTCCAAAAGGAAATATATTCCTTTCGGCTCTCTCTGGTGAAGGGTTTACGAGAAAAAGCAACCACCCTATAAGAGCTCGAGTTTATTACGCAGAAGCATTTGGTAAGCAATGGTCTTTATTAGATAAAGAACTTTTTGAGCCTTGGTCATCTGAGGATCATCCTGTTCTTACACCGATTGTTGAATCTTCCAATGATTCAATCCTTTATCTCGTTGCAAGTCATGCTACAGGTGAGGCAGAAGGGATTGATGTTGCAAAAATTAACTCAAGAAATTTGGAAATTAGTTGGGTATCCCCGTTCAGACCCGACATAGAGCAAGTAAATCTTGGTGGTGCAGGACTTTTATCTGACAATAAACTTATTATTTCATTCTTCTCTATGAGTACGCCAAGAAATCTTTGGTCAGTTAAATTTGATCCCAAATTAAATTCTTGGTCAAAAATATCCTTAATCCAAGAAAATATACTTCCAGTAGGGTTTCCGCCGCTGGTAGTTGACAGAACAAAAAGTACATTTGCTGGAAGAATATATAGTGTTTGGGTGGAAAGAAGTGACGAGTCCAATACGAATGTATTATTGTCATCATCTAATGATGATGGTAATACATGGACGGCACCAAAAATAGTTCATACTGTTGAATTAAAATCCTTTAAAACATTGCCGGCAATAAGCATTTCTTCTTCTGGCTTAGTAGGAATCATTTGGCAAGATCAACGTCATTCGACAACTGAAAAAAAATGTTTTGATCTCTATGGAACTATTTCCATGGATGGAGGAAAGACATTTCTGCCCGAAAGTCGCATCTCTTCTCAAACAGCTTGTATGGGCACCTATGAGGAAAATGGTGCTGCAATAAGTAGGTTTCAGCTAGGTGGCGGTGATTATCAAAGTTTAATCGCTTCAGAATCAAGTGCATTCCAAGCTGTCTGGTGCGATTCGAGATCAGGAAAATTTCAAATATGGACAGCAAAAATGAGTGTTGATTGATGATAATTTACAGATTTTTATTAGTTGATAATTACTTTTATATAAAGTGAGAAATTAACAGTATCACTATTACCAAAATATGATAAACATAGAAAAATCAATGTCAAGGGCAAAAACTATTGGCTGATCAGGTTGAAATGAGAAGCACCCCCAATGGGATTGCTCAAATTCTTGGCTATAATGTGGCTGTAAATTCTGATTACTTTACCAATTCAGGATTGAAGGTAATCCCATTTGGTAAGGATCTGGAGAAAAATATTATTGGAGAATATAAACTCAATGCCGACTGGGGAAATGGCATAGGTGAGATCTATAAGTGTGATCAAAACTTAACTTTGCATTATTTTATCTAATCACAATGTTCGGAAATTTTGTACTTGAGGCATTCTATTTGTTTGGTTCTTTTCAAGGGATTATCATTGTGTTCCTGTTGGTTACAAAGGCCCGTTCACGAGCAAATAATGTCCTCGCTGTTTTAATCGCTCTGCTATCTGCCTTCCTATTTGAGCAGGTCATGTTCCTAAATGGAGGAATCCAAAATTACCCACATATACTATACTCAACACTTCCAATTACATTTTTAATTGGCCCTGTGATCTACCACTTTGTGAGACTTAACACAAATACGGATCAAAGATGGAAATGGATTTACCTTACCCACTTAATACCTTTTGCATATGAAGTTGCCATTCTTATACCGTTTTACGGTTCACCTGCAGAAACAAAAATCTCAATCTATGAATATGCAAGCCAGTATCAGGGAACCATAATATTTGATCCGTTTTCTTTTGGTTATTTCCTGTATTTAGCTTCAACAATCATATTTCTAATACTGAGTTTCAGATTATTGAAAAACTCAAAATGGACAGATAATAAGGGTGCAAAAAAAAGGAAAGTCCTCATGCGAATTATAAGCCTAATTTCAGTCTTCCTTACACTCAATTTCATTCTGTTTACGGCAGCTTTTTTCCATTCCGATTTCATGAATGAAGTACTGCAACTTAATCCATTCCTGTTAAGTGTTCTAATTCATATAATTGGTTTCATCTGCTATCTGAATCCTGAAATAATCGTCAACGAAAACAATACAAAAAAATATCTAACTTCTGGATTAAGTAAGCTTCAGGTCATTGAATTAAGTGAATCACTAAAATCCGTGTTAGAAGAAAAACACCTATACCTGAAGGACGATTTGAGGCCGGAGGTCCTGGCGAGTGAATTGGGAATATCTACAACCAATCTTTCCCGGGTTATTTCTGAAGGATTGAATACAAACTTTTACAATCTCATCAATAAATACAGGATAAACGAAGCTAAAAAACTATGTCTTTCCAATGAATACTCGGATGCCAAACTGTTACATATCGCATTGGATAGTGGCTTCTCCAATAAATCTTCTTTCATAAGAAATTTCAAAAAGTTTACAGGAATGTCCCCTTCTGATTTTAAGAAAAATGGAATCCATTCAAGTGAGTGGAACGCAAAGAGTTGATACTTTTCGTTGTTTTGAAGAAATAATTTCAAATTCGATGTTAAGATTAATCTCTTATTCCATTTTGTTCTTTTTTCTCGCTTTCCGTGGATCTACAGGATATGCTCAAATCAATAACCTGGTTCATCCTGAAGGATATCAGACTGCAGTGTATGGATCTTTAGGCCAAGTTGAGAAATTTGGGAATGGCTCAAAAGATTTGATCCTGATCGCTGGATGGGGCTTTGGTGGGAACATCTTCGAAATTTTCAAAGCAGACTCCCTTGAAGCAAAATATTCTATGTATGTAGTGACATTACCGGGCTTTGGTGGAACACCAGCATATCCCATGCCTAACCAAAATGAAGTGTACCATGACCTTTATTGGACCACAGGAATTATCTCCGGCATCAAAGATCTAATAAAAAAAGAAGAAATGGACAATCCGGTGCTCCTTTCCTATTTTACGTACAGCAACATTCTAGCCATGCGAATAGCTCTGGATTATCCTGAATTGATAGACCGGGTGATCGTCATCAGTGGCATGGCAAAATTCACTTCCAGTTACCCTTCTTTCGAACCTGCCACTTTAGATGAACGAATTTATTACACCGAAAAGGTCATGGCTCAAAAGTGGTGGAAAGAAATAGACAAACCAGGATGGGACAATGGAAATTTTTCACCTGAAACTTTTACTAAGGATTCCGTAAAGGCGGAAAAATATTGGAAACAGATGTCCACCGTCCCGATTCCTACAATGGTAAGGTATCTGTCGGAGTATTACTGCACGGACATAAGTCTTGAATACAAAAACCTCGAGGTTCCGACATTGGTAATTATGCCATCTTTTACTCGAGAGATTCTGATTAAATCCAAGAACACCTTCCTTAGCCATATCTTTCATCAAAGTTGGTGGGGAGCAAACCCCTCCAACCTTAATTTCCACCTCATGACCATTATGGATAGTCATGCATTTATTCTGGATGACCAACCGAAAAAGTTGATTGATGTGGTGAACTTGTTTGTGATGGGAAAACTAAGTCCGCGTGATATACAACGTTAAAACCTGAATTCGATCAATCATTTACACACAGTAAACTAATCGTCATATATTTATAAATTCAAATTAGTAGATCTTATGATTATTAACGGATTTTTAAGCTTAAAGCCATTGAAACAGCAATCTATAATGAAAAAACTCTTACTTATTGTAACACTTGTTTTTGTAACCTTTTGGGGATTTTCACAAACGAGTGTAACAAAATCAAATTCATGTCTTATGGAAAGTATAGCCCCAAATATCTATGTGTTCGATATTCAAGAAACGATATCGTTTTACAAAAAATTAGGTTTCCAAATCCAGGCAAAAAACCCAGACAATGAAAACCCTGTATTTGTATTGATGACTTGCGGAAAGGTTACGGTCATGTTTCAATCATTCGAAAGTTTGGGTGACGAACTACCTATAGTGAAGCGAGAAAAAGGAAGTTCACTACTTCTGTATATCCAGTTGAAAAACATTCAGGAGTTTTATGATTCTATCAAAGACCGGGTAGAAGTGTACAGGGAGCTGGAAAAAACCTTTTATGGCGCCACTGAGTTTTCAATTATTGATAACAATGATTATCTACTGACTTTTGCCGAGCCGTCAGAAAATTAAATCCTTTAACACCATAAAATAGAAATACAATGAAACAAAACGGATCTGTTATTATTCCGACCATGCAATATAAAGATGCCTTGAAAGCAATCGAATGGTTGTGTAAAGCTTTTGGATTTGAAAAACATTTAGTAGTACCAGGAGAAAACGATAGCATTGCCCATGCTCAGTTGAGGTTTGGTAATGCGATGATTATGATCGGGTCTAAAAATGATAATGAATATGGTAAATTGTTAAGAACACCTGAGGATCTTAATGGACTGAATTCACAAGCGCCATATATTATTGTCGAGAATATTGATGACCACTATGAAAAAGCGGTTCAAGAAGGTGCCGAAATAGTTATAGAAATAAGAGATGAGGAATACGGAGGTCGTGGTTACACCTGTAGAGACAAAGAGGGGCATATTTGGAACTTTGGTTCTTACAATCCATGGGCATGATAAAATTAAAAGCCTATACACCACAAAAAATAAAGCACATTAAAAGCGAATCAAGACATTAGCTAGAGAACTAGGAGTATCACGGCACGGAGATATTAAACTAAAAAAGAAATATAAGCAAGAGGATGGTCATGAAATAGGCTGACCACTTCCAAATGATGCCAATTGCCTTTAGCAGAGAATACAAACTAAAAATCTGAGTTCGACCAATCATTTATTCACAGTAAGCTGATAGTCATATATTTATAAATTCAAATTAGTTGATCTTTTGATTCACCTGTGAAACCCTTTTGGCTTATATATGATCCTGACATTTATGGTCTGGAGCTTGTCTATTATCCAGGCATTTATCATAAGGACTTTATGCTTGACTTCGTCGCCATAAGATATTCGCATTGGCGTATTGACCTACCAGAATCCAGCATGGTTAGGACTTTCACCCAACTCGTCTTATTTATTCTATGTACTTTTACTAGGATGAAATAGTAGCCATTCAAAGTACACACAAAATATATGACGGTCATGCCCAACAAAAGCTGATCACACCGCATATCCAATCCGCTGTTGTGCATCATGAAAAAAACAAAAATGAATACCAAACCAAATAAATATTACTTGTTAATCATTTGCGGTAAGTTTCTGCTTCTTGTATTAATTTCTTGCTATAACCAAAATCAACCAAGCCATGAAAATGAAATACTTCAAGCAAAACCGATTGAGAATAAAATTGATACCAATAGATTAAAGTTTACATCTGGTATTCGTTCAATTTTGGAAGATAGTAAAGGTAATATCTGGTTTGGAAGCCATCAAGAAGGTCTCGCGAAATTCAATGGTGAAGAATTAACCTATTATACCGAAGAAAATGGATTAAGTGACAAACAGATTAGAACAATTTATGAAGATGAGAATGGTATAATTTGGTTTGAAGGTGGAAAAGGTCTAAGCAGCTTTGACGGGAATAAAATAACCAAACAAACAGAAAGAAATTTTGAATCAAAAAACGACTGGAAACTAAGTAAAAATAGTCTTTGGTTCAAAGGCGACAAAGCTACTGGGTATAACGACACAGAAGGAAAACCAGGTGTATATCAATACGACGGACGAAAATTATCCTTCAAAATGTTTCCTATCAAGCCTAAAGTTGGTGAGGAAAATTATTATTCAGTTACGACACCTTTTGTAAGAGGTCGTAATGGAAGTGTTTGGTTCGGAACTTATGGGGCAGCTATTGGATATGACGGTGCAAAGTTTACAGTCATTGACAATAAGTTTCTTGAGCTAAATGAAGATACAGGTTTTCTACACATACGCAGTTTAATAGAAGACAGCAAAGGAAATCTTTGGATCGGGAATAACGGAATCGGGGTCTTCAAATATGATATGCAAAAAGCAATTAATTTCACAGAATTGTATAATTTAAAAAAGAAAGATACCGGTGGAAATTCCCTTGAAAGAGTATTCTCCATTGAAGAAGATATAAATGGAAATATTTGGTTTGGAACCATTGAGTCGGGCGTGTGGAGATACGATGGGAATTCCATTGAAAATTTTAATGAAAAGAATGGACTTTTAAGTAATCAGATCTGGACCATTTATAAGAGCAAACAAGGGGAATTGTGGTTTGGCGGGGCCGACCCAAGTGGGGTCTATCAATTCAACGGTAATTCTTTTGTAAAAATATATTAAAAAACACGAACGCATAGCAAAGTGCAATTTGATGAATAGTCGTAGTCCTTTAAATATCAATGACATAAGAGCAGAAATTCGTTTCACTTAATTGTTGATTATTAAAAAAGAAAATATAAATCCCGACAACAATGAAAAATGTTGTGATAAGGGACAAAAAACAAAAAAGTTCTTAATAATGGTTTGACAGGTTTTTCCTATTGAAAATCTTACAGACAAAAACAATATGTGTTCAGGGGATTAAGAACACAACTTGAAAAGCCGGCGCTTTTTACAAACGGGCTACTAACCTGATAAAGTAGTTAAAGGTAAAATCCGATGGAATTTGTTGCTGATTTTGAGAACACTCAACTTGAAAAGCTTGCACGTTTTTAACCTGACTGTCAGAATGAAATATCATTATTGCGAATTAAAAATAAAAAATGTGGCAACAGATTATATTGAAACGTATAACAAAAACAGGAGTTTCCTGTAAAGACTAAAATACCATGATTAGCTTGTATGTTGTTGTACTATTACCTATTACGATAATTACTTTAATCATCGGACTGATAAAAAAGAAAAGGTTCTTTAGTATGTTGTAAACCAATTAGGTAATCTGATATTATGGAGAAACTATTGATTTTTGTGATCTTTATGGTCTATCCTACTTTGTTCTGGACACAAGAAGTTGTAAAGATCACCAACCGGGAAAGCGTAAATTTTGATCAATCGGCACCCTTGTTGAATCTAGGAATAGTTAAGAATTTGCACACTCACACAGAAGCAAAGCACAACCGGGGTAATCGAGTACACCAAGACCATCATCAAAATAACCCTTATACCTCTGCTTCTATCGAGCAACGAAAATTTGGTAAAAAACCTGCTCCCCGCCTGGTGGCTTCTTTTGATGGATTAGGATTTGGCTTTGAGGGTCCGCAAGGTAGGTCTTTTACCCGTAACCCCTCCGACAATTCTTTGGCAGTAGGGCGTGATCATATTGTACAAACAGTTAATTCGCGGATGGCCATTTTTTCTAAAAAAGGGGATTTGTATTCAGAAACGGGAAAAATATTGTACGGAGCCGTTGAAACAAAAAATGTATTTCGAGGATTTGGTGGCCCTTGCGAGAAATACAACAACGGAGACGCTGTGGTGCGGTATGACCAGCTTGCTGACCGTTGGTTAATTGTAATGCCCATTTTCAGAAGACTGCCCTTAAGGGAAAACGAACCACCGGCACCGCCGGCTGGAAATTTTGCCACAGAAAGCATACCAGGTATTCCCAATCAACCTGGAAGTGCAGCCACTCTGTATCAACCACCAAGCCCTACTGAAGCGGAAAGAGCAGCAGCTCAAGAGGCATTTCAAACACGAAAACGGCGAGAGCCCAATCAAAATAAAGGCTCATACTGTATGTGCTATGCTATAAGTACTTCATCCGATCCTATGGGATCTTATTACCGGTATGAGTTTGTACGACCCCTATTTCCGGATTATCCCCGACCCGCCGTTTGGCCTGATGGATATTACGTACCAACCAGTACCGGAGATCGTGTTATTGAAAAACATGCGTGTGTCGTAGACCGGAAAAAGATGCTCAAAGGGGAAGATGCCTGTGAACAGTGTTTTATCCTCAAGGATGTTAATTTCCTCAATAATGCCGATCTGGATGGTTTTAAATTGCCTCCGGAGGGATCTCCAAATATCCTGATGGCTACCGGAGGATCTCAACTCAATGGGGTCTTTGAGGACGATGGGATTTATTCCTGGAAGATGTATATCAACTGGGAAGATCATACTCAATCCAAATTGGAAGGACCCATTAAAATTCCAGTTGCTCCCTATCATTATCTGGGGGATGGGCAGTTGACCAATTGTGTGCCACAGCCCGGAACCAATCAACATCTGGATTCTCAGGGTGACAAAATTATGGCAAGATTGGTCTATCGTAAAATTGGCAGTCAAGAGTCTATTGTCGCGGTTCACTCGGTAAGAACTACTGGATATAGTGGAGGAATTCGGTGGTATGAATTCCGATTGGATAAGCAGCGGAACCTCAATTTATTCCAACAGGGAACTTATGCTCCGGAGGGAAATTTTCGCTGGATGGGTAGCCCTGCCATAGATAAATATGGAAATATTGGCATCGGGTATTCATTTGGTGGATATTCCCACTTTGCAGGTCAGCGATTTGCTGGCCGTGAAGCCGGTGATAAATTAGGAAAATTAACCTTGAAAGAACAAATATTGGTAGTGGGTGAAGCTCCACAGACAACCACATTGAGATGGCAGGACTATACGCAAACTGCTGTGGATCCGGTCGATGATTGTACGATTTGGTATGTCGGGGATTATCTCAAAAAAGAGGCACCCAGGTATTCGACTCGAATTGGAGCATTCAAGTTGCCGGGTTGTAAGTAACTTGGCAGATTGATCAATCTCCTTTCTTGTTTCCCGGTGTAAGATTGTGAATCAAAGATTCAGGAGGTCCAAGATACGATGCCCTGACTCCACCGGTATTGATAATGATCTTATCCATTACCACTCCAGGGTCCACCATCCATACTTTCAATACATGTTGTCCTTCCTGGTCAATTATCAGGTCAGATGTAAGCTTAACCAGGTTTTCCATCACATTTCTTTTCCCAGTTGCCGATACCAAGGTAGGTTTTCCATCATCCAGCGCTACTGCGACTCGAAATCCATAATCCACATTGATTGGGAAAGAGGGTATACAGTTAATTTCTAACTCCACGCGACCTTCAGTAAAAGTATAAATATCGTATTCCAGCCAAGGTGATTTGCTCATAATATCATCCTGCGTTTCATTGCCGGGAATATTAAAGGGAAGTACTGTGATTGAACTACCAGTTCTTCCTAGGCCATTGATCATATTCCAGGATACACTTCCTGTGGCACTTTTCCTGGAATAATGTTCGGCTTCCATGGAGATATATCCATTACTTTCTACAAAACCCACCACAGCCTCCGGAGAAGGTTTGATTGGATTAAATACGGTAAGGTTGATTTCAAATGATTTGGGAGGCTGGTTGCCCCAGGTGCCGGAACGATACTTTTGCTTTTCAAGTTCAGTAAGCCGTTCATAGTTAATCCATTCATCCACACGGGCACTGGTCCATTCAATATTTACCTGACCATCGATCTTGCTGCCTTTGGGTATTTTCTCCCAATCAATCGATATCCATATTCTTTTTTCATCGCCAATCACACCGGATGAATCACTGAGAAGAATCCAATCTTCCGATACTTTTGACGACCAGGTAATAACTCCATTCCCGGTGTTAAAAAGGTCAATGAAACGCTTATCCCGATTGAACACACTGAAGCCTGGCAGATTATTTTGATCACCGCCCTCCAAACTAAAACCCATTGCTGGATATCCATTCCCGGTATTATAATTCAATGGCGGCATGGCCCATTGTTGCCATTGGCCTCCCCATGGACCCGGTAATGAGGCCATATAATTCCATTTCTTTCCGACCGTTATTAGCTCTCTATTGTAATGAGAAATTAATTGATGTACCTCATTTTCTGCATGTTGTGCCATGGCGGCATAACGCGCTGAACTTGCTCGATTGTGTTGACCATATGCATGAGATTTTTGAGCATAAAGCACCTTTTTGTTATGCAGTCCTGCCCCTTTTACATTGTAGGACACCATCTGATAATAAGAGTCCTTCATCCTATCGGGTAGTGCCTTATAAAGTGCATCCACTTCATTGATCAAAATATCATATTCATCGATTCTCTGTTGTACTTCATCATTATAATTATTTAAGCTAAACCACTCCCAGGCTAGCTTCTTCTCACGTGCATTATACATGACCATATTTTCAGGCCTTCGGGCATAGGCCAATTCATAATGTTTTTCCAATATTGCCGCAATTTGTGGGGCATAATCATCGCCAAATTCCCTGGAAGCCCAATCCATCAGGAATTTGCGAGGATTGTTTTCCTTAAATTCATCCATATTCCACGCCATTTGCATAAAGTGTTCAATCCCGATTTCGGCCGGTTTGATATCACCTACATTTACAATCCATAATTCTCTTGTTTTAAAATCATATGCTTTCTTCAATTCCAACCACGTAAGTGCCAAGGGGGTAGTATAGAGCCATGGATATGCCGTGGTGGCGCCATTCAACCATTGAAAGTGATAATATACCCCGGAGCCTCCTGAACGTTGCTGCTCTTCCTGGTTTGGCAGCTGCCGGATATTTCCAAAATTATCATCTGGCCAAACTATGATTACATCTTCCGGAACCTCCAGCCCTTGATTATACAATTCCAAAACCTCTGTATATGGAATGAGAATTTGTGGAATATGCTCAAGTTTTTTACCCGTTCTTTTGCTTAAGATCTCACGTTGATCAGCCAAAATCTGCCCTAATAATTCAACAGTTATTTCCGTACCCGCCTCATCATCTTTACCTCTTTTTCCCAAGGTATATACGTTTTCATATTTGCCGTTTTCAATGATCCTTTTTTCCCAATATTCGTAAATGTGCCGCTTGTTCTGCACATAATCCCAGGGTTCACCGGGATATTCAGTATCCCATTCGGCACCGGCGATGTTATTTCTTAGCATGGGTTCAATATGAGATGACCCCATCACGATTCCATATTCATCAGCAATCTGACTATTTTTTAGGTTATAATTGAATGGTTTGGTCTGTTGATGCATGGCCGGCCACAGATAATTTGCTTTAAGCCTCAGCATCAGCTCAAATATCTTTTCGTATGTAGTAGGGCCAATACCCTTACCTTCTTGAGGTGCCAATGTATTCATTGCCCAGGGTCTTAATCCCCACATCTCATCATTGATAAATATTCCCCTATATTTTATTGATGGCGATTTTTGAAGGTATTTTCCGGCCTTGACAAATACCTCTTCTTGCTTTTTTAGTGATACATCGGCAAAGTAATACCAGGGAGATACTCCCATCTGTTTTGACAACTCAAAAATACCGTATGCGGTGCCTCTGCGATCACTCCCGGCTATTACCAAAGCCTGGGTGACTCCTGGTATCGGGTTGTTCACCGTTTGAATAAGACAACTTTCCCAATTTCCTTTTATTTCAGATACATCGATTTTGTTTTTTTTGACAAGCCTTTGTATGATTTCACTCTTTTCAACACTTCCAATAATGACGTATTGAGATGCCTTACTCCCAATTTGATTCACTATAGCGAGTTTGTGTCCGGTAATTCGTTCAATATCTTCGGAGAATAATTTTGTTGCCAGCAATATGGTTTTACTGTCTTTATTATCGACAAGAATCTTAGCTGATGAATGGTTAGAGGCGAGATGAAAATCCTCATTTTCACCCTTTTCAAGAACTATTGGGTTAAGTGGCTGGACAATTTGGCCAAATAGTGGAAGCGTAAGTACCAACCAATAAACCGGTATAAATATATATTTCATAATGAGGCGCATTTGGATCCGGATTCTTTACCAAAAACTGGCTATTTATTCAGGTGCATCAGTGGTTATGAAAAATGGTAAACCAAGATCCTATTTTTCCAATACTAATTTAATTTTTTCCCAGGGATGTGGATATGCACTGATCCACAATTCAGGATGTATATCCATGTTTTCGGGATTGCAGCCCAAAACAAATATTTCCATCATTTTGCCTGTATATTCCTTTTTCAAGGGAATATAGTAAGTATAATTTTTATTAGCCCGATGATTAAAAGCCTCCCAGGGATTGGTCAGATGGGCAGGAGCCCGATCGGGAGCACCGATTAATTTACCATTTATCTTAGCTGCCGCATACACCCCTTCGGGACCGTGTGTACCATTGATTGCAACGCATAAATAACTGTTATCTGCAATTTCGTCGAGTGCTACTGTCGATTTCCACGTTTTAACAACTTTTTTTCTCGATGGATGAGGAAAGAGATTAGTAGCTCTCCATAGGTTTCTGTCCAGTTTCTTTCCCGAACTTTTAGCTTCTATTTCGGCAATCTGACGGGCAAAATATTTAAACCTCAGATAACGGACCGGTTTGCCAATTGCAATACGCATATTCGTTCTGGCCAGATAAGTAATAGTCTCCCAGTTAATTAAATCGGTTGAAATTTCTACCCGGTTACCCTCTTCTTCTTTAAGAGGGGCCAATGAAAAGACATCCGGAATGGTAACCAACAGTTCATCTACATGCTGAACTTCTCCTAAATCGAGACGAAAACTTGGTCGGGCTGTGTTGTAGGCAGTGGTCGGCCAAAAACCTGTGGCCAAATTACCATCAAATAGATTTTTATCCCACACACCCCGATTAACAAATGTGGTTTGATTGAACAGTGCATCTCGCGCTGCCTGAACCTGAGGAATGGTTGTTGGTCCTGATCGAAACAGCGAACGAACTTCTAATGCATTGTTGTCACTGGCGAAAACAGTGGCTTCATAAAGGGCCTCTGCGTCAGCAGGGATTGGACATGTGGTAAATGTACCCAGCTTGCGGTGCAAACTTTTACTAAGCAATTCTCCGGGAAAACTGATGAGCACACTCGCTCCTTCCAATAGTTTAGATGCGCTCCTACCATTTATTGTAGCTGACTTATATTCATTCGCATTAAGTAAGGAAATATTGGTTTGCGTTCCGGGCATACCCAGCACATCAATTTCAATGGGTTGGCCTTTCAGATTCTTCAATACCTGAAAATCTGCTCCCAAAATCAGAGATTCGCCAATTTCCTCTGCAGTAGCCATCAGCATACATGCTCTAAATGGCATTACCGCAACCGACACCTGGTCACCTTTGCTGAAGGTACCTAAAACTTTTTCGGTCGGATGTAATTGTACCAAGGTAATTTTCTTATCCGAAGCAATTCCGATTTCTTCATCCAGTCTTATGGAATAGGAATCTGCATTCCAACTCAGATTCCGCAAGGTTATAAAACGTGTATTGCTATTCCCTCTGGAAACCGCATGGGGACCATAAGATTCAGGAAGCACCATTCCATCTACCAATATATCTCGATATTTTCTATGTAAATTGAATATACGTGCCAGTCTTGGAAATTCATCGTCCCTCAACAACCATGGATTTCCATAAATCTGAGGAGCCAATATCAATCCCCGATTAAATGCCTGCAAAATGAGATCATCTTCCCAATAATCCAAACTGGATGAAATACATACTCCGTGGTCTTCGGTAAGGCGTTTGAGATCGGGTACCAGACTTCGTGACAGTGCTTCAGCCCGATGATGAGGAGCTGTGATACTATTGGTCATATGCACATCAATATAGGTTTCATCACCACCCCATAAGGATGTGGTTGCATGCTTTTTGGCATCCTTACTTAAATTCAACCGATGATTAAGTAAAATCAAATCCGGAGAATATTTTCTGCATTCTGTCATCATGCGAATGAATGCATCTTGTTTTTCATCTCTTAATTGTCCCACTACTGCATCAAACTTCAATAGTCTGAACTCATAATCCTTACACAACCTCACAATCATCTCGATTCTGGCTTTTTCTTCTTCCGGCGTATCTCCAAATCCATCTGGACCGCCCCAGGTTCCTAATCTGGTTCCAATCCTTTTTGCTCTGTGATAAATTGTATCAAACCCATTGGGAAATTGCATGTTAAACTCATCAGAGTCCATACTTCCATACCAGCGGGCTTTATCTATGGCTCCGGCACTCACTACATAAATATCCAGGGTCATTCCATATTCATCTTTCAGCCATTTAAAAAAATCCAGATTAATCAAGGTCTGGGTTTCGGTGCTTCCCTCATTGGTATTATTAATCCATGAAAAGTACTGAGATAGCGAAGGTGTTCTTTCGTCCGCTCCCGCGAAAATATTTTGTTGCGAGTACACAGAACAGATGAATAAAACATATGCTATGAAAGGGAGAGGTATTCTTTTCATGAAATTATACTTATTGAAGTCAAAGCTTGAAATTAATTAACCATAAATATTACCTATAATAATGAAATCAGCAATCATTGTCAATCAATGCCATCTCCATAAATTTTAATCAACTGCAGTACTTAAAACCACCGGTCCAAGGAGTCCCGCTGGTTGTACTCTATAAGTCTCATCTCCGATAGCGGAATAATCCTTGGTTATGTATGGACGATTGGTCCGACAGAACTTTTCATCTTCAGGCAGATCCATATCTCCGGTCAATCTGTTGATCCACATGTTGGTAATCTTAATTTCCACTTTGTTGGATCCTTCTTTTACAAAATCGCGAATATCCAGTTCGTATGGCTTGGTCCACAGAACGCCAGCAGATTTATCATTAACCACGACTTCTGCTACATCCAGCACTTCGCCCAGGTTTAATAATAACTCCTGTTCACTTTCTAGGTCATTTTTAGAAATTTGGAGGTTGTTGGTATACGTTGCCGTCCCGGAAAAGTATTTAATGCCTTCTTCAGGATGGTCGGTCCATGAGATCAGTGTATCGAGTAATACAGATGGCGGTGCTCCCCAGTTTTCCGGAAAGGATAGCATCCATGGGCCATTAATTCCTGTTAATTGAGGCTTAACTACCTTTTCATCGGGTGGTAAATCGCGAGGAATATCGCTAAAAACAACAAAACCGGAACCATGAGGAGGTAGCTGTAAGTTAATCTGTGTTTTATCTTTCATACTCACTGCTTTGGTCATCTGGAATTGCCGGGAGGATACTGGATCCCAAAATTCTACGTTTTTGTTGGTCACCCTGAATTCACAATCTTCAGAGATCGGTTGGTCGGTTGTGTTGGTCACATAGTAATAGTCGGCACCATCTACCCTTCTATGAATAAAGTCCAACTTTTGCGGATCGCCTTTAAAATCTTTAATGATCGCTAATTTGGTCAAGGCACCGTCTATGGACATATTCGATAGGAACCCTCCATTATACTTTTTTGCTAGATCTGGATTTTGTATCAATACTTTGGCCCCGGCATCCACCAGTCTCATAACTTTTTCGACCACCTCATCAGGGATATCTTTGATGTTCGGCAATACTAAAAGCTTATAATTCATACCATCAGGTAATATTAATTTGCCTTTGGATACTTCCAGACGATTCAAAATCACATCGGTATTGATCACGTCAAAATCATAACCCGGATCTAAATCGTCCAGTCTGGGACGATTAGGATCTTTTTGTAATTCAGGAAAAAAATTGGGTGCTTTATCTCCGTAATAATAAGCTACATCGGCAACGAATTTTCCTTGCGATAAGAGGTGTGAACAGCGAGATAAATAGTCCATGAATGGCTTTGCCTGTTCCCACCAGGTGGCGGTAGAATTGATATCAATTCCGGCATGATAAGCCCTGCCTGGTAGACCGAATTCCGGACGGGTGTTGGCAAAAGTATGGATTGTGACACAATTCAAACCTTCACAGAACGCCCGATCGACATGTTTTTTTAGCGCATGGGGAGCATCTTTCCACCTTCTCCAGGTAGTCCAAGACTCCGCATCCACAATATTCAACCCATAAGTATGGGATGCACTTGCCACTTCTTTGACCAGGAATATATTATGGCGATTCTGAATCCAGAATTCCCCTCTGGGAATCGTTACATTACCCAAAGCTTTCAGGGCATCGACCGGACAAGAATTCCAAACCGGAGGGCCAGGGCCACCTGCTTCACCTACCAGATCTATTCCATATTCCGCAAGAAAGTCCCTGCCCGTGGTATAGTGACTATAAATCAGTTGATTACTAACCGTTTTTTTGAAATCGTATAAAAACCGATCATTACCGTCAGGAAGTTCCCATCCGGCAAATACGGGCATATAAGGAAGAATATCATAGCCGTAATGCGCGGCAAATATACTATCCATGGCATCGGTCCAGGGTGTCCCTTCATCCAGCTCCATACTGTCAAACTCGAGGTATCCTAGTCCTGATTTTTTTCCATTTTCCTTTGTAATTCCCAATCGCCCCAGGATATAACTTAAATGCCGTTTGGTGGCCTTTGGATCAAAGAAATCAATAAAAAGACCATCGGAGTTGGGGCTGGGGACAATCAGATGTTGACCGGTATTCGAGCAAACAAATCTAAGTAAAGTCCAATTTCCGGCAGGAACATCCCATTTCAACTTATTGTCTTTAAATCGACTGTTAAGTATCAACACTTGGGAAAGATCTTTTATTTTTCTATTTCCATCATTCGGAATTGCAACAACCGCAACATCTTTAGAATAGATCGGCATACCACTATTATCTTTTGGACAATGGTCAGGAACCTGGGGAAAAGGAAGTGGACCTGAATAGGTCTGAGGACCTGTAATGTTGAGTTCTGAAGAATACAGAGCCTTTGCCGCCCAATCCGGAGTCACCCACGAGCCACCGGCATTCCAACCACTGGATGCCACCATACCGATCCTCATTCCAAGGCGTTTTCCTTCTGACAAGGCATGTTTTATCAATTCGACGGATTCATCGCCCAGAAATTCCGGTCCAATGCCAAACGCACCACCAATATTGTTTCTGGCTTCCACATCCCATATTTCAGCCCTAGCCATTCCTTTGTCCTTCATTTCTTCGAGATCCTTGGTAATGGAAGCTTTCGTGACATCACCATTCAACCAGCACCAGAATGCACCAGGTCGTGAGGACATGGGTGGATCATTAAATTCATCCGAAAGTTGTTCTAATTTCTCCAGTTTGACTTTTGAGTCGATCTTCTGATCTGATGAGGTAAGGCAACTTCCAATTAGTAAACATAGAATGAGGGAAATATTTCGAGTCATGCTTTGAAATTAAGGTTTTTATGTATTGATGTGATTAATGTCATCCTGCCGGACAAATATCGGAGGATAAATCAATAAGGTTTATTCCTAAGTACAATACGGCATCTTACTTATAAAGATGCACAATAATAAGGGACGTAGCACCATGTTCAAGTTGTTATCTGTCTATTTTAAATGTGACGATTTCATCCTTTGGCAAAACAATTATCCTACTATTTTTGGTATCTGATTCCATGATTTCGCCATTTCCTGAAAGTATGGCCATTTCTTTGATCACGGTTGGTGCGAACAATCGTAATTGTTGTCTTTTACCAGACTGCAAGCTTACTTTTAGCCCTTTACCATTCCACGATAGATTTTTGATTTCAACTTGTCCCCGACACAATACACCTTCAATGGTACCCTCAGAAAATTCTGCCGGTAATGCCGGTAATAAGGTGATTTTACCGGGCTCAGAAGCTACGAACATCTTGATTATTACTGCCGGCATACCTCCACTGATATCCATATTAAACAAAGAGCGGTGATTGTGCATGGAGGCAAAATTATTCAACCAAAACCGGTTGGCTAGATGTAGTAAACATTCATAGGCCAACTCACCTTCTCCGAGACTCGTAGCTGCCTGTCCTAATTGGACCAGTCCAAAGGACATAAATCCTCGGGCGTTGTTCCGCCAATGTTTGTCCAATTTGTATTCAATGCTTTTTTTAAATGCCTGCCTCAATTCGGCGCTTTCATCAATCTCCGTCGGAATACCGTCATACAGAGGATAAAGCTGAGATGAGTGTCGGTGGGCATCATTATTTTTCAGTTTGGGGGTTAGCCACTCCTTAATAATTCCGTCATCATTAATCATGTATGAAGGCATTTTTCGGATCATAGACTTCCAATGTGCTATTTTTTCTCGATTCACACCAAGCTCTGCGGAGACAGCTATAATATTGGTTAATAATTCTTTGGCTACGGCCATATCCATGGTTGCATTAAAAGAGCCTTGTGAATCTGAATTTCCCGGAGTATTTTCCGGAGATTGAGTTGGAGAAAAGACATAGACACCATTTTCGTCCTCATATAGATAGTCCTCAAAGAAAAGGACGGCTTTCTCCATAAACGGAAGACCATGTTTACGAAGAAACTCCCGATCACCGGTGTATAAGTAATAATCGTAAAAAAAGTGAGCCGCCCAGGCAGCACCTGCGACCCAAAATCCACCGGCAAATCTCGGAGCTAGCGCATTGTTATACCCATTGGTAGTTGATCTGGAAGGCAACACAATACCTCTTGAATTAAAGATATGTTTTGCATTAATCTCCATATAAGGAACAATTGACTCCATATATGAAGTATATGCCAACATCAATTCAGGCATGTTTCCCATCAGCAGACTGGCAATTGCCGAAGGTACATTGCCATTATGGGTAAAATCACTGGCCCATCCCGGGACATAGGTTCCACCCCATACTCCCTGCAATGTTGGCGGCAATTCACCAACACAAGAAATGATGTTGTATCTGGCGGCATCAAATTCTTTCTCCAAAAGGGCTAGGTTCAGGTGTTCGTTACTCGATTTTTCCATCAATTCTTCAGTAGTAAGTTGGTGATCATCTCCTCCTCCCAAATCAAGTTTCATCCGGTTGAACATTTCTCCGTGTAATTGGACATGACGATCCAGCAGTGTTTGATAATCCGCAGGAAGAGCAGCCATCTGTTCCTTCATAGCTTCTGCTTTGGATTTTGCCGGATCATAAATCACATCCAAATCAATCAATACCAGCACTTTGTCCGCACTTTTAATTTCAATGGATTGTCTGTCTTCCTCAATTCTTCCATTATTCAAAACCACTTTGGCCACGCCTTCCAAAGCATGAATACTTCCCGGATAGGCTTTTGTAAAGCTATTCCGGTAGGTAGTCGAATTATCTTCTACAGTTCGTACTATATCCGAAACATGCTCTTCAAATACTCGATATGACCTGCTGATAGTACGAGAATCCAATTTGTCGCTAGGTTTCCTGGGATTTATATCCAGAATAAAATTAAGAGCGTTTTCCGGTCCGGTGATCTGCAGTACTGCCAATCCATCGGCCCTTGATACAAACATTTTCCTTGTAAAAATGCCCCGATCATCACTCCAGCTAACGATCGCTTCACCGGTTTGAAAATTAACTGAACGCAAGTATTGATTTATTTTACCCGCAGACTCCATTTTCAGATTCAGATCAAAGGCAGGAACAAATGGATCGGGATACATAAAACTTTCCTGCCCGGAAAGATCAAAGGCGAGTTCAGTAGCTTGCTTATACAATCCTCTATCGATCAATCTCCTGATCTCAAATAATAAGTGGGAATTATCCGGGGGAACGGTCGGAAATCCTTTGGGCAGGAATAGTCTTTCATGGCTAAAAATGATAGTCTCTTCCAGAGGATGACTCAATATGTTAACACCTATGGTTCCGTTACCGCAGATCAAACCCTCTTCCCAGGTGTTTGCCGGTTTCGAACTTATAAAACCACGATCAGGAACCGGTAGGATTGTTGATTGGGCCATTATTTCAATTCCCAGGAGAACTTGAAGAGTGAAAACCGTTAAGAGCAAAATATAATGCTTTTTCATACCTAGAATATTTTATTGAGAGTCAATGAATCCTGTTGTTTCATTCCTATTTGCATTCATTGTTATTTAATTTTTTTACTGGGACCGGGAGGAAGATGAGTAAGTAAATATTGTGCCATTAAAATTCTCAAATGCAGGGATGTTCCCTTACCTTCTCTGAGACCATGGTTGCGATTTGGGTAGGTCACATAGTCAAATTGTTTGCCCAGTTCTATCAGTCGATCCACCAGTCCTTCCGTAATCTGGATATGCGTATTGGTTTCACCGGTACCGTGAATGATCAAGAGGTCACCTGTCAGACCTTCGGCAAAATTGATGGGAGCGGATTGATGATATCCATCGGGATTGACTTCCGGAGTATTCATATAAATTTCTTGAAACCAGGCGTTGTACAACTGTGGTTGCGGTTTGGGAGCAACTGCAATGCCGACATGGTATATTTCCGGCTTCCTAAACATTGCATTAAGGGTATTCGAACCGCCTCCACTCCATCCCCAAATGCCAACCCGGGACAGATCAACATAGGACCGGGTCCGAGCCAATTCCTGCAATGCAGCTGCCTGTTCTTCAGTAGATAGTGGACCCAAGCTTCCCGCAATAGACCGACGCCAGGCCGATCCTTTAGGGCATGGAGTCCCTCTGTTGTCAATAGACACCACCAGATACCCCAAGTCGGCTATAATGCGATGATATTCTGTCATAGCATGGCCCCAGGCATCTCTAACTGTTTGCGCATGTGGCTCTCCATAGACATATACAAAAACAGGGTATTTAGCTGTAGGGTCAAAATCTTTAGGTTTGATTATCCATGCATCCATTACAATTCCATCGCCGATGTGAAGCCTGATGAATTCTTTTGGCTGAACTTTCCGGGACTGCAATTTATTACGTAGCGATTTGTTATCCTCCAAAACTCGTATGACCTTGTGATCAGGAAGTCGGACCAGTTCGGTAATCGGTGGAGTCTTCCATGAAGAATAAGTGTGAAATGCATATTTTGCATCCGGTGACAATTGATAGTCATGGGTACCTGGTTGATCTTTGGGTGTTATCCTTTCAGGATCCTCAACATTATCAAGTCGTGCCCGGTAAAGGTACTTTTGAGTACCGTTTTCAGGAGAGGCGTTATAATAAAACCATCCATTCTTCTGATCAACCGCTACCCGTTCGATAATGTCGAATTCTCCGGGAGTAATCAGTTGTTCCTCTCCCTCATTGCGAGAATTGACATAGGCATGGCGCCAGCCATCCTTTTCACTTAAAACCAGAAAGGAAGCAAAGTTGTCAATCCATTCCAGTCCGACATTTTTGCGATAACTTGCCACCACCCAGGCAGGATCTTGCTCCTCATAGATCTTATTAATTTCACCACTATGCACATTAGCGATTAAAAACTCCCGTTTATCCCTGAAACGACTCAATTTTTCAATCAGTAAATCGTTAGAATTTCCAGTCCAACTCAGCTGTCCGATATAAAAGCCCTCCGTGGGTATCGGGATTGATAACCACTTGACTTGCCTTCCTTCGCGATCTGCAACCCCGATACTCAGAGTGGCGATTTTTTCACCAACCCGGGCAAATCTGGTCTCCCTAACTCCTGGAAAAGAGGGATCACCGGGGATTAAAGAGGACCTTTTTCTTACACCTGAAACATCGGATCTTACAAAGGCTATCATACTTCCATCCGGACTCCAGCTGGCCCGGCTATAGGATATCGTCCCTTCTTCACCATCCTCAGTGAGTGGTATAGTCAAGTTACTCTGTAAATCATAAACATGAAGGTTACTTTGCCTTGAGAATAGAATACGCTGGTCATCAGGAGAGATCTGATTATTTCTTCCGGCCACCACTTTCTGTATTCCCCTGGATCTCAGATCAAACATCCAATATTGGCGTTTCTGGCTTTCTCCATGTTGGATTGACGCTTGAATCAACATACAATTACCACTCCCGGAAGTGTTGAAGTTTTCAATAGTGCCCGTTTCATTACTTCCCGGGAATACTAACTGTGAACTTGTTACCATTTCGGTACGTTTGCCACTGATTACCTCATAATTTACCAGAGATGATTGTTTAGTATCCGGATTGGTCTCCAGTACGATATACCCCGATCCATCCGGAAGCCAGGTCGCCTGGAAGGATTTGGTGGCAAACTCACCTCCTTCATAGATTGCTTTTAATCTCTCTCTACTGTCAACCGGTAGCACATTCTGACGATTGTTTTGAACCGGTGGGCTTGATTGTGTATGTACAAAAATCGGTAAAAATCCATTCTGGATGAGAAAAATTGTGATCAATAATCCAAAGATTCTACTACTTTTTCTCCCATTTAACTTATTTCTGATCTCCTTCTGATATCCCTTTAGCTCTTTGAGTAATTGATCACATAATGGCCAGTACGTGTCATGGCTAATTCCAAATAAGGTAACTTTTGTCATATCATTTAAATTTTTCCCATTTTTATCATTTTGCTCAAGTCTGCATATACAGGCTTTGTTAAATCAATTCTAATAACGCCATTTATTATCGTAGTACAGTGAGCCCTTCCGGTGCATCGATTTCCGAAGTTACTGTGCCATTTGCATTTTTACGGTGCTTAAGGTAAAGTGTTCCATGCTTGGTGGGGAAGCTACCTTCTACCCACAGCAAATCACCTAAATGAGGGTCAATTTTCACTACGTTTCCACCATCCAGTAACATTACACCTAGCACATGTTGTGAAAGCCATGCAGTCGGCCCGGAGGCCCACCCATGACAAAGAGAATGTCTCAGCCCAACATAACAATAGTCTCCATAATCTGCATGAATATCCTTTTTGCTTTCCGAAGGAAGCTCATCAATTCTTCCCGCATTTTTAGCCCAGGAGAGGTTGAAGTCTTCCCAAAACGTAGTAGCTCCTAAATCCAGCATCGCACCCCAGTAGGTTCTAATGACGTCCATTGCACCGTTATAATCACCGGCTAGAGCCCTTGCTTGCAGTACATAATATCCATAAAATGTAGAGATCCCATACATTGGATCCCTGGACAGCCATTTTTCATTAACCTCATTGGCATCCATAAGACCAGATATGGCCAACAGAGCAGCTGCAGATTTATTTCCATTAGGGTCAGGCACATGATTTTTGAGCAAGGCGACCGTTTTCAGATAATCCGTCTTTCGATTGGGTCTATTGAGTATTTCTGATAGTTCAATACCTGCTTGGAAAACCAATACCATCAGACTTTGCAATCCGGCATGAATCGCTTTTGTGTTTGGGCTGGTAGGCCAATCCAAAAAACGTCCATCGAGTGTTTCTTTCCCGTTTGTATCAATTTTCTGACGTAAAACATCCAGTAAATCAAAAATATAATTCTCATGTTTTTTCAGGTAGTCTAAATCGCCATAGGTTTTATACCAATCATGTTGGATTAATATCCACCAAATGGAATAAGAACTGATTCCATTCATCCAATTGGGAAGATCTGTAATATCCCGGATCAGATCAAGACTTTTTGGAACAACTTCATTTCTGCCGAACACTGATTTGATGGTCATCACTTCGGGGTGCATATCCCCAACCCATACCAGTCGGTCTCTTTTTATTCCATCCCATAAATATTCCTGCATATTTAGATGTACGGTATACGCACCCGTTTGCCAGATTTGGTTAAGTCTATCATCGTTGCTCTTAAATGATCCAAGGTATGGAAGGTCGCGATAAATCGATATCGCGTTGAATTCTTTAAGCTTTAGTGTTCTAGCGCTATCCAGTAATTCCAATTTGGCAAACCGGAATCCTGAATTTCCCATCTCAATTTTACCAAGCCAGGGTAATTGGAGGTTGAACTCTCGCATCGCATGGTCGTTGGTTGCAGTACATGAATCTAGCCCATAGGTGCTCAAGGCTTCACTGACCGATTCACCAAGGGTAATCTTGATGTTTATGGGGTTTTTACCTTCAAACATTCCTGTCACCAGTTGAACTCCACCGTGAATTTCCTTGCCAAAGTCCAGAATAAAAGCAGGGTTGGGTGTACCTCCTTTGACCTCACAGAGATTGTTGCCAACAAGATCTGCCTGTCCATTAGCTGGCATTAGTAAAGCTTCCACATTTTTTATGGCACCTTCATTTGACTTCCATATTATCCGTGTTGCAGTTATGTACTCTCTTACTCGAGTATCTTTGAAACTATATCCAGGATTTTGATCAGCTTGAGCACTTAATTCAATACTGGTATAAGTGAATAGAAGAAAGACAATAGAGTTTCTCATTTAATTCTTGATAAAACGGTTTAAGGATATCTACAATATAAGCAAAGTGTTTTCCAAAACTCCAAATAAGACAATATCCACAGAATTTATACATCAATGCATTCAAGTCTGTAGAATGGTTATAAAACAATTGTCCATTAGATACATAATTATATTATCGATATCGGGTCGCAAAATGATTGAAAACTGTCCTTTGCATTATTGATCATATCAGGCTTCTCCAGGTGTATTCTTTTGGTTAATGATTTTAAATTATGCTTGACCATGTTTACCTAGGCCTAGTAGTCACCTCATATTGATTCTAAGTTTGTACGATATTCTGATGGGGTCATCCCCGTTATTTTCTTAAAGTAGGTATTAAAATTTGATAAATAATTATACCCACTGGAGTAGCAGCAGTCCGCAATACTTAATTCCGGATTGCGTAACAGGTCACAGGCCCTGCTAATTCGAACTTCCGACAGGTATTGTGAAAATGTTTTATGACCTTGTAATTTGAAATATCTACAAAATCCGGTAGGAGACATATTGGCGACTTCAGCTACTTGTCTTAATGTTATGTTTCCTCTGTAATTATTCCTAATGTAATTGTAAACTGAATTCATTCTTGAATCAAATGGGCTGGCTGTCGCTTGTGCATTCGATTTGCCAATAAGGAGCATATGATAGTTGCTCCTGGATGCCAAATCTAGAATCTCGAGTAAGAATAATAATTTCTGCAATCCTTTGGAATTGGAAATTTTTTCAATGCATTGGGTGAGTTCCTTCTCATTTTGCAGCGGTAGTCTGATGCCATAATTTGATAATTGGAATAACTTATTTATGCGATAAGCCTCTGGTATTTTGAAAAGTGATTCTTCCATTTTTATTTGATCAAATAACAACGAAATGGCCCTTGGATGATCCCCTTTTTCCGGATGTTTTTCAAAATCAGAAAACTTTAAACTCATGTGTCTGTTTTGCCCAAACATATACAGTTCTCCACTTTGAAATAGAACCACTTCACCAGCTATAAATAGAAACCCCCTGCCTTCTTTTATCCAAATTATCAAGAACTCTTTGTTGAGGTTCGACGACTTATAATTACAATACTCATCCCATTCTTCCACTTTAAGGGTAAGACTATTTGGGAGCGAATATTTTTTAGCAATCATAGCGATTGGTCTTTGGAAATCTACAAATTTGACCAGAGTTAATTTTGCACATAATCGGCTCTATACTGCGTTGGAGTTACTCCCATTATGTTTTTAAAGTGACGCTGAAAATTGGAAACATTCATAAATCCTGAATCATAACAACTTTCCGTAGTCGTATGCTTACCATATCTAAGTAAGTCGCATGCCTTGGAAATTCTCGCCTCAATCAAGAACTGAGAAAATGTTTTCTGGGTTCTGGATTTAAAAAATCTACAAAATGTGTGTTGAGACATATTATATTGTGCGGCAATCTCAGCCAATGTCAGCTTTTTATGATAGTGCGTTCTAATATATTGGATCATCTCATTGATCTTATGAATGCCTTCATGATCAAAATCAATTGATCTAAACTTTTCATCCATGAGGTGGTGATATTCTTCTGTTGATGAAATTAAATCCATCAGATCAATCCATTTCACAACCATTTCAAATTCACTTAGCTCCCGTAAATCTTGCAACATGCTATAAATCTCAAGCGAACTCTGTCTTCCCCATTTCAAGCCGAGGAGTGAATCCTCTAAGAGGATCTTGATACCCGTGGTTTCTGGGTATTTCTGAAATAAGCATTCGTAGGCATTTTGGTTAAAAAAGAGGTTGAGGAGCACCGAATCATCAGCCTTATTTTTTCGTGCAGCACTATCATCATGATTTACAAACCGGTGTGGTACATTTTTACCAAAAAGAAATGTTTCACCAGCCACAAATCGGTACGAATAAGGGCCAACAGTTAAAATGCCACAACCATGGATAATATAAGTGAGTTGGCATGCCTCATGAAAATGAACCACTCCATCTAGTTGGTTTTTATTCCATTCCTCGATACGGATCGAATTAGATGTGCTTAAGGACATTTTAATCCCGATAGGGGTAAGCATAAACACTTTTTAATATTATTTTAATAATACAATTTACAAAAATATTCTCACAAAGGCAAGAGGCCAGAATATGTAATTATACAAACACACTAGATGCAAAATCCTCTTTTAAAAGTTATTCAGCAACATTAGATATTTGTAATCATATTATAAAGATGATAACTTTTCAACAGTTTAACTTAAGGTGGTCACTTTTACGAAGTTTTCTCTTCCTATATGTATATTTTAATCAGTTCTTAATAGATATTCCAGAGGCACCTACGGCTTCAGAAAGCTTTTGTAACTATTTATCTTAATAATGTTCAAATAGTATTAATATATGTTAAGATATTGGCAGTATAGTTGGGTATTTGGCCCTAATTTTATAAGATTATTAAATTAACATTAATAACTTATGAAAAATTGCTTCAAATTGTTAACTACGTCCTGGTTGCTTATTTTAGGGGGGTTGGTTATACTTCCTGGAAATGCGACTGCCCAAAACATCGCTGTCAGCGGTACCGTAGTCGAAGAAACAGGTATTCCTTTGCCTGGTGTAACTATATTGATTAAAGGTACTTCATCCGGAACTTCGACGGACTTGGATGGAAAATACAGTCTTACCGTAAATAATGATGCAACTTTAGTTTTTAGCTATGTAGGCTATAGAGATCAGGAGATTGTTGTAGGGTCCAGAACCATAATTGATGTAAGTATGCAACAAGCTATTCAATCCATTGATGAAGTGGTTGTAACAGCCTTAGGAATTTCAAGAGAAAAGAAGGCATTAGGATATGCAGTCCAAGAATTATCAGGTGATGATATTAAGAAGACCTCAGAGACCAACTTTATAAACTCTTTGGCTGGAAAATCTGCAGGAGTATTAATCAATAACTCCAACGGGAATGTCGGAGCGTCTTCACGTATCACCATTAGGGGCAACCAGTCTTTGACTGGAAATAATCAGCCTTTGTTTGTTGTAGATGGAATTCCAATAGATAATTCGCTTAATTCCAGTGCACGAGGAGGATATGATTATACGGATATGGGAAATGGGGCCGCCGATATCAATCCTGCAGATATTGCCAATGTAACCATCTTAAAAGGTGGTAATGCGGCAGCTTTGTATGGATCCAGAGGGGCAAATGGAGTGGTGCTCATCACCACAAAATCTGGTGGCGGAAAAGGTTTTTCAGTTGCTGTTGAAAACTCCATTACATTCAGCAATCCCCTGTTGATACCAGATTATCAAAATGAATATGGTCAGGGGGGAGGACTTAAATACTGGTATAAAGACGGGCTTAATGGGGGCAAGCATGATGGTGTAGATGAAAGTTTTGGTCCACGGCTGGATTATACCGTACAAGCCGAAGACATTGTTCCCGGAGGGAAATTATACTGGGCAATAGAAGCAGGTTTCCCACAGACTGTAGGTCAGATTCTAGTTCTACCTCAATTTAATTCACCCATTGATCCGGCAACCGGAGAAAGAATTCCTACCCCATGGATTTCACATCCCGACAATGTAAAAGGGTTTTATGAAACCGGGCTTACCAGGGTTTCCAATGTAGCTATTAGCAACGGTGGTGAGTGGGGAAATTTGCGATTGTCATTAACGAATTCAGACCAACAGGGAATGGTCCCGAACACCGATCAAGTCAAAAATACCCTTAATTTTTCGGGTAATGCCAATATAACAAGCAAACTCTCCTTTAATGCAAAAGCATCATATCTCAACTCAAATGGCAACCTCAACGGTGCTGGCTACACCTTTAATAATATTGGTATGCAGACCGTTTGGACTGCAAGGCAGGTCGATTGGGAATACATGAAGCACAATATTGAAAATCCCGATGGGACTCCTATAAGTTGGATAAACCGATGGCATAATAATCCATACTGGATTCAATACAAAAACCTAAACCCTCAGACAAAAAATCGTCTCATCGGTTCAATATCCTTGAAATATCAATTCAATGACTGGCTAAGTCTAACAACCAGAGCCGGAACCGATTATTCCAATGAACAAGTAGAATTGATTAGGGCCTATTACGGTCTTAATGATAAAGAAGGAAGGTATCGGATAAGCAATTTTTTCCGACAGGAAGTCAACGCCGATTTCTTGCTTTCTGCTGAGAAATATATTACAGACGACATATCCTTATCTGCAAACATTGGCGGCAACGTAATGAACAATAAATATCGAACACAGGCCTCTTTCGTAAATAAGATGGTAGTCCCAAATGTTTATTCTCTCTCAAATGCCAAGGAAACCCCCACTACAACTTATTTCCAAAGAGAAAAGGAAATTCAAAGTTTATATGGTGCAGTTTCTATAGGTTACAAAAATCAATTGTACCTGGATCTAACAGGCCGGAATGATTGGTCTTCAACTTTACCTGAGCAAAATTACTCGTATTTCTATCCTTCAGCTACATTAAGCTGGATATTTACTGAGATGGTCAATCTTGATCCGGATCTGATAAGTTTTGGTAAGTTACGATTAGGTGTGGCCCAAGTAGGCAATGACACCGATCCCTATCGACTCAATTCGGTTTTTAACGCAGCATCTCCGTATGGTAATAATCCATCATTCAGTCTTAGTTCGGTAATGCCACCTTCAAACTTGGTAAATGAGCTCATCACTTCCCGGGAATTTGGTCTGGACATGAGATTCTTAAAAAACCGAATTGGAATCGATTTTACTTTGTACAAGTCGGTGGCAAAAAATCAGATCTTGAGTGCTGCTATTTCTTCAACAGCCGGTTTTAATTCGCAGACGATCAATGCCGGCCAAGTTGACAATGCAGGAGCTGAAATTGTATTAACCGGAAATCCAGTTCAAACCAGTAAATTTTCTTGGGATGTGATTGCGAATTGGAGTACAAATAAAAGCACAATAGTATCCCTAAATGGGGACATTGAAAGATTGCAACTGTACAAAGCAGAAGGCAATCAAGTAATCGTCGTAGCTGATGTTGGGGGTGCGTACGGAGATATGTGGGGAAAGGGTTTTGTGTATCATGAAAATGGCAAGCCGATTGTAAACGAAGATGGAGTGCCATTGACCAGTGATTTGAAAAAACTTGGAAATATCATGCCCGATTGGATCGGAGGAATCAATAACTCGTTTACATTTGGCAACCTCAACTTCAGCTTTCTGATTGATGCCAAAATTGGTGGAGATGTCTATTCAAGAACCAACCAGGATGGTTGGGCTACCGGTGCGCTTAAAAGCACAATCGGATTAAATCCAAATGGCGTACCCGTCCGGGATCCTTTGGATGTCGGTGGTGGATATTTGTTTGATGGGGTTTTCGAAGATGGAACTCCAAATAATATTTACAAAAATCTGGATGGATTTAGGTGGAACTCATTTGCGAGGGCTGAAAGATGGTTATATGATGCCACGTATGTCAAATTAAGACAAATTACCTTGTCCTATTCCTTACCCAAAACATGGATCAGTAGATTTAAACTAACTACAGTTGATCTATCAATTTTTGCAAGGAATGTTGCCATACTTTATAAGAAAAATGAAAATTTTGATCCGGAGGTGTCTAACCGAGATGCCAGTTTATCATCACAAGGATCAGAATATGCAGCGAATCCTTCCGCCCGAAATATCGGTATGAGGATTAATATTGCTTTTTAATATAAGCTTCAATAATCTTAAATATTCATAAAATGAAATATATAAAATTAATATTTACGGTGATACTTACCTCTTTGGTATTTGCTTGTACGGATAAGTTTGCTGAAATGAATGTCAGCCCAAACGACCTGACGCAGGTTCCTTATAAATCATTAATTACCAATGCTCAGAATAGCATATTAAGGACCTATAACCCCATTTTAAGTGGTGTGGTAAGTTGGTCCAGATATAATGTGAGAGATGTATACGTACATGGTGATAGATATGAAGGTACAGGGAGTGGTACAAATTTTAACTACTACAGCGGTCACCTCAAAAATTTACAAGTAGCAATTAGACTAGCCGAAGAAAAAAATGATATCAATACGATTGCGGTTGGCAAAATCTTGATGGCCTATGCTTTTCAAAATTTGACCGACTGGTTTGGTGATATTCCGTATTCTGAGGCTTTAGCAGCTGACGATCCTGACAATTCTACTATAACTCCCAAGTATGACAGTCAACAGTCCATTTATAATGATCTGATCGTTCAACTTAAAGCAGCCAATAATATGATTGATGCAGAGGCTAATATTGGTTCGGCTGATATCTTTTTTAATGGTGATATGATGAAGTGGAAAAGGTTTGCCAATTCTTTGTTATTGCGAGTATATAACAGGATGTCGAGGGTAGATGCTGCCACTGCTAAAGCAGGTATTGAGGAGATTGTTGCCAATGTATCGGCTTTTCCTATTATTAATTCGGTTGAAAATGCAGCTTTCAAGTTCTGGCTCCCGGAAGATGCAACCTATCGTAGCCCATATTATACCAATCCTGCTCAGGCGGCAACTCAGCAAAATGTTACTTCCGCATTCATGGTCAAGTTTCTTAAGGAAAGAAATGATCACAGGATGATGGTTTATGCTGAACCAGCGGCCAGTAGCGGAGAATATGTAGGACTTCCTCTTGGGACATTAGGTCAAAATACTCCTGATTTATCAATCATGGGGCTAGCAGAATTTCGCTCTGCCGATTCCCCAACCAGGGTCATGAGATATTCAGAAGTTCTATTTATTCTGGCTGAAAGTGCCCTGAATGGATGGAATGTCGGAATGTCAGCTCAAGAAGCATATGAGGCAGCTATAACGGCTAGCTTTGATGAATACGGTTTGGATATTGGTGATTACCTCTCAGAACCTTTAGTTGACTTTAATGGAGGTATGGATCAATACGAATTAATTGGTGATCAAAAATGGTGTGCTCTTTATCCTGACGGAAATCAAGGATGGGCGGAGATAAGACGTACTGGTTATCCCACTTATGTGGCTACAACAGAACCTGTGGAATCACTTTATCCGGGAAGGGGAATTATATTAAGAAAGCCATACCCATATTCTGAAGCTGTTCATAATGCTGAAAATTTTGCAGCCGCTTTACAGGCTCAGCCGGGAATTATCGATGAAAAATTTGGTGCAGGTGTATGGTGGGATATTGATTAAGCTCTTTGATTAGTCGTATAGGTTTTATAAAAAGCCATCCACGATTCAAATAGTAAATTAAATCGTGAATTTAGAATGTTTTGGCATTTATAGATTGAAACTCTTCCGTCTATGTGGAACAATGATAGGTCGTGTTTGTAAGATTGGAGGAAATGAAAACCTAATTATTTATGATTAACGCTTTTATAGGACTGTAGCAAAATAATCCCATTTCCTCAATGTTTGCGCTTTGAGGATGGGATTATCTTTATAAAGGCATTATGCAAAAAGACTAAAAGCTGAGTCGATTATTATTGCGAAGTTCATGTACTTCATACAGACACGCAATGGATGAAGGAATGCTTCGGAATGCGTATAAGTACACTAAAATATATAGTGTTTTTTAAAAATAGAGAAATGTAAAATCTTATGTTTTTGAGTTACAGCTAATTACACAAACTAGAATAATCCAACTCGCGTTAAAAGAGCTTATAATGATTTCCTGGGTGTAGTTCATTTAGGCGTGAATAAAACAACACAGATTGGCTATTATTCATTGATTTTCCACCGGAGTTGTAAAATATACCAAAGTTCAGATGATTACCATTGGTGGTTTGATGATTGGCCTTGGATTAATAAGAATAAATTTAAATGGTTTATGAACGTTAGAAATACAATCGGTAAGCGGGTGATCCCCTTATTGATGTTACTAATTTTAATCTCTTATGTTTACTATGGCTTTGCTCAGGAAAAAAACTATTTCCAACAAGACTTCACCCCGGCTGAATTCAAACAACGAAGGGCTAAAATATTTAAGACGATTGGAAATAATGCGATAGCTCTTATCCAGGGTGCTCCCGGAGATTTCAAATTTGAAGTGTTTAGGCAATCCAATACCTTTTATTACTTGTGTGGAGTCGAAAGCCCACATGCATACCTCTTATTAAATGGAATCAATAAAAAAACAACCCTGTATTTATCTCATCGAGATCCCGGAAGGGAGAGAGGAGAAGGGAAAACACTTTCTGTAGAGGATGCGAAACTAGTATTGACTCTTACCGGAGTAGACCAAGTAAAAGGTATAGAACGGCTTTCTCAAGATCTGGCCAGAACAGGTTTAATTAAACCACCGGGACCATTTGTTTACATACCTCTGAGCCCCGCTGAAAATGGAAGAGATAGTCGAGATCAACTTTTGGCAGGGCAAGCCGGTGTATCTTCTGATCCATGGGATGGTCAATCTTCCAGAGAGACCAGGTTTAAATGGTTACTGAATCAACGGTTTCCTCAGTTTGAAATATTTGATCTTTCGCCGATATTGGATTCTGTTAGACTAATCAAAAGTCAGAAAGAAATCGAGATTATCCGTGAAGCCACACGGATTGCCGGTTTAGGATTAATAGAGGCAATGCGTTCTACCAATGCCGGTGTACATGAATATCAATTAGATGCAGTAGCGAAATATATTTTTTACCTGAATGGAGCCAGAAGTGAAGCGTATGCCTCAATTATAGCAGGAGGATCAAACACCCTGATGGGTCATTATTTCCGGAAAACGGATAAACTTAAGGATGGGGATCTGCTACTTATGGATTTTGCTCCGGAATATCATTATTATACCAGTGATGTTACCCGCATATGGCCAGTAAATGGTAAATTCGATAGTGAGCAGCGCAAACTCTATCATTTTATTGTAAACTATAGGGATGCCCTATTCAGACATATAAAACCAGGAACAACATCAGATGAAGTATTAGCTCTGGCTGCAGCAGATATGAAAAAATACTTAGAAGATCATTCATTTTTAAGACCATCACATTTAAAGGCGGTACAGAAGGCATTGAAATCCCGTGCACATTTTCAACATCCGGTAGGTATGGCAGTGCACGATGTTGGGAATGTACACCATGTTCCCCTGCAGCCAGGGATGGTCTTTGCAATAGACCCTATGATGACCATACCAGAGGAAAAACTTTATATGCGCATCGAGGATATTGCAGTTGTAACCACAGATGGTGTTGAAAATTTGAGTGCTTTTCTGCCTACATGTATTGAAGAAATTGAGAAAACGATTAAAGAAAAGGGATTGATTGAATTTCGAGGGCCCAATCCTGCTTTACAGAATTAGGTCAGAATATACTGAGGATGTAAAATGGAGATAACGAAAAGTCATGGTTGGACAACTATTTAAGTTCTGGGTAATTATTTTGTTCATATCCGCTTGTGATAGACACAATCAGCATCTGGGCGGAACCGAAGAATTGCCAAACATAATTGTTATTCTGGCTGATGATATGGGCTATGGCGACATCAGTTGTTACAATCCGAAGTCACTCATTCCGAGCCCGAATATGGATCAATTGGCTGTTGAGGGTATCCGTTTTACAGATGCCCACAGTCCTTCATCTGTTTGTACTCCTTCTCGCTATGGATTATTAACCGGACGTTACTGCTGGAGAACCCGATTGACCAAAGGGGTCTTACTTGGGTATGACGAAACTCCCCTGATCGATAAGGAAAGAATGACGCTTGCTACGCTACTCAAACAAAAAAATTATATTTCTGCTTGCATTGGTAAATGGCATTTAGGGTTGGATTGGCAAACCAAAAATGGATATGTATTGCGAAATGACTCAAACAAATGGAATTCAGATATTACCAGACTCAATGAAATGAATATTGATTTTACAAAATCCGTGAATGGCGGTCCGCGAGAGCTTGGTTTCGATTATTTCTTTGGGACTTTGGGCTGTTCGACCGGTGATCCACCCTATTGCTTTATCGAAAACGATAAAACCGTGGGTATACCCTCCATATTTAGCCCCGCAGAAATGAATAATCAACCAGGAGTAGTAAAAGGGTTGATGGTACCTGATTGGTCTCAGGAGGAGGTTGATGTTCGATTTACTCAAAAGGCTACTGAGTTTATTGAGGATACTCAGAAGGATACCAAGAATCCATTTTTCCTTTATCTGGCCCTGTCCTCACCTCATATACCTTTTTTACCACCTGATTTTGCCCAAGGAAAGAGCGAAGAAGGTCCTCGCGGAGATTTGGTAACTGTGGTTGACTGGAGTGTCGGTAAAATAGTAGAGACCCTGGAACAATACAACCTTTCAGAGCATACCTTGCTGATAGTTACCAGTGACAATGGACCTAGGAAAGGAGCGAATGAACACCAGTCTGCCGGATCTTTCAGGGGATATAAAGGAAGTATCTGGGAAGGAGGCCACCGGGTTCCTTTTATTGCCAAATGGCCTGGACATATTAAGGCAGGTACTACCAGCGATCAGGTTATTAGTTTAACCGATTTATTTTCTACTTTGGCAAGCCTTACCAAGGTTAATAAAGAGGTAATCAAAGATGGAGGAGAAGACAGTCATAATGTGCTTCCTGCATTCTTAGGCCAATCGATTGAAGGTGCTGAAACTCAGGTACGGATTTTTCATTCTACCTCAGGTACTTTTGCCTTGAGAAAAGGGAAGTGGAAACTAATTGAAGGAAAAATTTCGGAACGTAATCCGGAAACAGCCGATACCGCAATGGAGTTGGGAGAATTATATGATTTAGCTACCGATCCATACGAAGAAAACAATTTGTGGAAAGGACATCCGGAAATTGTTATTGAGCTGACTAAACTTTTGTCAACCTGTAAAAAAGCAAAGTCTATCGCTAATCTGTAAATCAATTTGGTCTTGAATGATTAAATTTATCTGTGGAGTACACCAGGTTGATAAAGGAAATTTTGTAAGCAATGGAGTTAAATATCAAAGAATGAACTATTGGAAAAAAAATCTATTTGTAACGCTGATTTTAATGGTTAGTATTGCGATACCACGGATTACCTTAGCTGACCCCTATCCAAAAAATCCAAATATCGATATCATACATTACACATTTGAAATTACCTTGTCTGACCATACCGATATGATTAAGGCCAATGCCCAGATTTTAGTTAAATTCAAGAAAGCAGGAATAGAAAGACTGCGTCTTGATCTTATTAACAAAAGCGATACACTCCCCTATGTGGGGATGTTGGTAAATAGGATAACTTCTTATAATGAAACACTGAATTACACCCATGAATCGGATGTGCTCATTATCTCAATTCCGACTTCCAAACAAAGTGAAGAGAGAGTGATAACTATTGAATACGAAGGTGTACCCCGAGAGGGACTTATCATTGGCCCTAATAAATATGGCGATAGAACTTTCTTTAGTAACAATTGGCCAAATAAAGCTCGAAACTGGTTACCAACCGTAGATCATCCCTATGATAAAGCCAGTTGCGAGTTTATAGTCACCGCTCCGGTAAAATACCAGGTTGTTTCCAATGGACTTCTAGTGGAGGAGAGTAATAGTGAAGAAGGAATGCGAACGACGCATTGGAAACAATCGGTTCCAATTCCCTGTTGGTTATATGTATTGGGTGTGGCTGAGTTTGCAGTTCAATATGGGAAAACTTTTAAAGGCAAATCTATTCAAACTTGGGTATATAAGCAGGACCGAGATGCCGGGTTTTATGATTTTGCTACCCCTACAAAGCAAGTTCTCGAGTATTATAGTGAATACGTTGGTCCCTTTGCTTATGAAAAACTCGCAAACATTCAATCCAATAGTGTCGGGGGAGGCATGGAAGCTGCTTCTGCCATTTTCTATAGTGATAAATCCGTTGTCGGTGATAGAAACGAACGCTGGCGTAATGTAGTCATCCATGAGATTGCCCATCAATGGTTTGGGAACTGTGTTACAGAATATAGCTGGGATGACGTATGGCTTAGTGAGGGGCTGACTACCTATTTTACACTTCGCTTCATTAAGCATGCCTATGGTCATGATGCTTTTGTCGAGGGACTGCGAAAAGCAAGGAATACGGTATTCCGGATTTCGGAAGTATACGAAGACTATCGAGTTGTGCACGATAATCTTCAGGATATGCGCAAGGTAACTTCTGGCCTAACCTACCAAAAAGGAGCCTGGATTACTCACATGCTTTGCAACCTGATTGGAGAGGACGCTTTCCAAAAAGGAATCCGGGACTACTATCTTCGGTTTTATAATGGCAATGCATCTACTGCAGATCTTCGGATGGCCTTAGAAAGGGCATCTGGAAAGGATTTAAAGAAGTTTTTCAACCAATGGCTTTTTCAGGGTGGAAATATTAAACTCGAGGGGACATGGAGTTACAACCCACTAGATAAGCTCATTCATATCGAACTGAATCAGGTCCAACCTGAAAAATACGTTTTTGATATGCCACTTGAAATTAGTATCTCGTCAAATACCGGTACACCAAGAATTGAAATCATACAATTAGATAAAAGGAAGATTAAAGTATCTATTTCGTCGGAAACCGAACCTACGAAAATTGTACTTGATCCAGGAACAAAGCTGCTAGCGAAATGGAATTTTTCCAAAGGTATATGAAGATGCATTGATATAAATAATATTCAGAAAAATAATTTTCCCTGATGGATTCAAAAAATACGATAAGTTATACTTTTCTTTTTGCTACCCTGCTGTTTTTTGGCATATGCAACAAAGAGCTGTGGGCATCCCCCAATGCGGACAAATCACCCTACGATCCGGCCACCGTACTTTGGTTTAAAAAACCCGCTTCCATTTGGGAAGAGGCATTGCCGGTTGGAAATGGACGCATCGGTGCTATGGTTTTTGGCCAATATGATGAAGAGAAAATCCAATTTAATGAAGAGACTTATTGGTCCGGAGGGCCCTATTCAACCGTAGTAAAAGGAGGATATAAAAAACTTCCAGAGATTCAGGAGTACTTGTTCAACGGAGAACCATTAAAAGCCCACAAGCTTTTCGGACGGGCTTTGATGGGTTACCCGGTAGAGCAGCAGAAGTATCAATCCCTGGCTAATCTACATTTATTTTTTAAAAAAGATAGTGTAAGTAATTATACCAGGACACTTGATCTCAAAACCGGTATAGTTACCATTCAGTATACGTTCAAAGGAGTCACCTACACCCGAGAAATACTCTCGTCAACAGTCGACCAATGTATAGTTATACGGATAACTGCGGATAAACCTTCGAGTATATCCTTCGATGCCGAATTGAGAGGGGTAAGAAACAGTGCTCATTCAAACTATGCAACAGATTATTTTCGTATGGATGGGATTGAGAATAATCAGTTAAAATTAACCGGTAAGTCTGCAGATTACCTGGGAGTAAAAGGCCAATTGAAGTATGAAGCCCGAATCAAGGCAACTCTTGAAGGCGGGACAATGACTCTGGACGAAACCATTCTCAGCATTAAAAAAGCCCATGCAGTTACACTTTATTTTGTTGCAGCAACTAATTTTGTCAATTATAAAGATGTAAGTGCTGATGAACATGCGCGGGTAGAAGCCATGTTGGCAAAATTGGAAGGTACTTCATTCAACACCATCAAAAAGGAGGCATTAGCTGATTATCAAAAATATTATGACCGTGTGACCCTTCGTTTACCAGCGCATCCAAATTCCTATTTGCCCACGGATGAACGTATGGCTAAAATAGAAAGCCAACCCGATCCACAGTTGTCCTCATTATGCTACAATTTTGGAAGATACTTACTTATCTCTGCATCCAGGCCTGGCACCCAACCTGCAAACCTTCAGGGAATTTGGAATAAAGACATGAACCCTTCCTGGGATTCCAAATATACTACCAACATCAATACTGAAATGAATTATTGGCCTGTAGAAACCGGCAATTTGTCAGAATTGGCAGAACCTTTGATTACGATGGTAAAGGAATTAACAGATCAAGGTGGAGAAGTAGCTAAGGAGCACTATGGAGCCGGCGGATGGGTATTTCACCAAAATACCGATTTATGGAGGGTGGCAGCTCCTATGGATGGTCCTACCTGGGGAACATTCACTGTAGGCGGTGCCTGGTTAACTACCCACTTGTGGGAACATTATCTTTTCACCCAGGACAAAGAATATCTCCAGGAGGTGTATCCGGTGATAAAGGGGTGTGTGGAATTCTTCATGGATTTTCTGGTGGAATATCCAGGCAAGGATTGGTTGGTCACCAATCCTTCCAATTCTCCGGAAAATCCACCAAAAGGCAAAGGGTACAAATATTTTTACGATGAGGTTACGGGAATGTACTATTTCACAACCATCTCTGTAGGGGCGACAATGGACATGCAAATTTTAAAAGACCTATTCAGCTATTATGTTTCGGCAGCAGAAATTCTTGGCAAAGATGTTGAATTTGCTAACCAAGTTTTGGCGGCAAGGAAACGTTTTCCTCCTTCTCAAATTGGAAAGGACGGAATGCTTCAAGAATGGACTGAAGATTATGAGCAATTGGAAGATAAACATCGCCATTTTTCCCATTTATATGGTTTGTATCCCGGAAATGTCATTTCAGTAAACCGGACCCCTGAATTTATTGAGCCAGTCAAGAAAGTGTTGAAGCAACGTGGTGATGGAGGAACCGGATTTTCGCGAGGTTGGAAAATGGCGCTTTGGGCACGTTTATATGATGGTGATCGAGCGAATAGCATTTTTAAAGGTTATATAAAAGAACAATGTTACCCATCGCTCTTCGCAAAATGCTTCACCCCTTTACAAGTCGATGGATCTTTTGGAGTTACTGCGGGAATCACGGAAATGCTTATCCAGTCTCATGAAGGATATATCAACCTGTTGCCAGCATTGCCGTCAGAATGGTCTCATGGACAATTTACCGGCGTATGTGCTCGCGGAGGATTTGAACTTGATTTTAGTTGGGAAAATGGCACCCTGACTTCTTTAGAGATCATATCCAAAGCAGGTATTCCTTGTAGAATAAAGTCAGTAAAAGATTTTACAGTTCTTAACGAAGGAAAAAGAATAGATGTCAAAAAACACCCAGACAATATATTGGAATTTAATACGGTAAAGGGTAATACCTACAAGATAATTTATCAATGAGATCCTATTTACTATTTGGGCAAAATGATCTTAGATTTTGCGAGATTTCCGATCCGAAACCGGCACGCGATGAAGTTGTGGTCAAGGTGAAATCGATAGGTATTTGCGGGTCAGATGTCCATTATTACAAGGATGGCAAAATCGGTGATTTTATCCCCAAAGAGCCTTTTGCCTTAGGTCATGAGGTTTCCGGAATTATACATAAGGAATCACCTGTACACCCCAGTTTATCAACTGGCACCCGGGTGAGTATCAACCCATCAAGGCCTTGTAATGAATGTATACAATGTAAAACCAAAAAATACAATCTATGTCCAAATATGAAATATCTGGGATCAGCAAGTGTATACCCTCATTTGAATGGTGGTTTTGCCGAATACATCACATTGCCCGGTTCAAACTGCATTCCATTGGATGATTCAATAAGTTTTGAAACGGGAGCTTTACTTGAGCCCCTCTTCATTGTACTGCATGCTTTGTCACTAGCCGGCACACTAAAAGGGAAAACCTTACTTATTACCGGAGCAGGCACTATTGGTCAATTATGTCATATGACAGCCAGTCTTTATACCTCCGAGCCTATAGTAATTACCGATCCAAGACCAGTTCCCTTGAGCAAAGCAAAAGAATTAGGCGTATTTGCAGCACTGAATCCGGAAAATCCCAATTTTGGTGATAACTTGCATGAAGTTGCTCCTGACGGCTTTGACCTATTAATTGAAGCGTCTGGGGCCAGTTCGATTTTACCCTCCACGGTTAAGTTTATGAAAATGGGAGGCATGGTGATCCAATTGGGTATGTATCACGATCACGCTCAATTTCCTTTTGCTGCATTTATGAGAAAGGAATTGACTTTTCAACCCTCTTTTCGGTTTAACCAGGAATTCCCAAAAGCGCTGGAGTTGGTTAGAACAAAAAAAATAAATTTAACAGATATTATCACAGATAATTTTCAATTTGACCACATTCCTGAGGCAATGCAAAGAGCATCAGGTACTGAGAGCATAAAAATAATGGTGGAAAATTAAATACAGACAATGGATTACAATACACTTGGAGAAATGGGCATATCAGTTAGTGCTCTGGGTTTCGGTGCCTCTGCAATTGGTGGAATGTTCGGAAAAACAGATGACCACGAAGCGATAAAAACCGTACAACAAGCATTCAATCGTGGTATAAATTACTTTGATACGTCACCGGCTTACGGTAGGAATAATTCTAATTATGGGCCGGAAACCTCTGAAACCCTTCTAGGTAAAGGACTGCGGGCCATAGATCGTTCCAAAATAATTCTTTCAACCAAAGCAGGAAAAATAACTTCACTTCCACCTAAATTTGATTTTAATTACAATGCCATTATTGGTTCTGTGGAAGCCAGTTTAAATCGTTTGCAAACTGACTATATCGATATCTTATTTCTGCACGATATCGAATACGACGGCGGTAAACATTTTGAAATGGCCATGGATGAAGGCTTAAATGCTTTAGTCCAACTAAAGAAAGATGGTAAAATTAGGTTTTTTGGAATTTCATGTTATTCAATGGAGATATTGCATGAGGTGTTGGACAAATATGATGTGGATGCCATTTTAGCCCACAACCATTATACCTTAATCAATGATCTTCTTTTAGAACTTATTCCGATAATAAAGTCCAAAGGCCTTGGCCTAATTAGTGCTTCACCATTTGCCAGTGGACTTTTGACAAGTCAAGGTCCACCGGACTGGTATCCCATTACCAAAGAAAAACTTTACTACATCTACCAGGCGATTGAACTTTGTAAAACAAAAAAGGTACCGATTGAAAAATTGGCCTTACAATTTTCATTAGGGGACCCTGAAATACCGACGACATTGTTCAGTTGTGCCAACGAACAAATCCTGAACCAAAATGTCGATTGGTATAAAGAACCGGTTGATCGATTACTAATTGAAGAATTAAGAACAATCCTTGAACCACTCAGAAATTTGGATTTTGATTTCGGAGCCTATAATGCCAAACAACGAATTAAGTTCTGATCAACATTTACCACCATTCCTAATTGTGAAATGGAAGTCAGGATAAACCTTCACTAATCATAAGGTATTATTTTTTGCATATACCCGGTTCTCAGAAGTTTGTCGGGTTTGGATGGCTCATAATTCTTTAAGCTTTGGACATCCGCCATTCCAACATAGTCTACATAAATAAAATTCGTTCCGATCAGCTTGTCACTTCCTTTTATCTTAAATGATGATTGAAAACACGTTGTACCGGCTTTTAACGATACGACAACCTTAACAGAAGTCATATCGTCTTTAACTGCGATCTTATGTTCTAAATTTCCCACTTTGAAATTGACCTGTTCAATAGGGATACTTTGACTACCGCTTCGGTTTTCTGAAATTTTTTTACCCGATTCTTTAGGCCATCGATTAAGAGTTACTTCATATTGACCATCCCGAGCCACATTAATTACCCAGATTTTTTCTCCTTTTCTGGTATAGGCATCATGAGCATTTATAGCCACTGGATTTTCAAATGGCGTCCCTATCGATATCTCGGAATATTGATCAATATCCGCTGAGACATCCTCCCACCAGGCATTATATCTTTGATACAGTTCTTTGACTACATCCGGAAATTTCGATGCCAGATTCGTCTTTTGTTCCGGGTCATTTTCAATGTCATACAACTCCATGTTTTCTCTATTTACAAGTCTCCAATCTTCAGTTAGGACTTGAAATTCCTTATCCTTGACTGGAAATTCGACTCTTTGGTTATGCACGAACAATGTTCTATCCTTCCATCCGTTCTGTTCACCTGTCAATAGAGGCACCAGGCTTTTACCATCAAGTTTTAATTCCGGATCTATTTCCAAATTGCACAAGTCTACTAAGGTGGGAAATACATCAATGTGAGCCGCCAAGGCCGCAATATCTCTTCCACCGGATATATTTCCCTTCTGCCAACGTATAAAAAAGGGTACACGGTGTGCATTCTCATACCCCCATATCTTTCCACCCCGCATACCTTTAGTGAATCCTTCCTCGACAAAACCCGTTTCAAAATCCATTACGACACCTCCAAACCAAGGGCAAGGGCCATTATCGGTCATGAAAATGACTATTGTATTATCCTCCAATCCCAATTCGTTTATCTTTTGAAATAAAGTAGCAATATCCTCATCGATCTTATTGACCAAGCCATAGTAGTTTGCCAAACGCTCTGAAACCAAATTCTTATGAGGTTCAATATATTCTTCATCTACCGTCAAAGGTGCATGTGGCAGATTGGTAGGAATATAACAAAAGAAGGGATTATTCTTATTTTTTTCTAGAAACCGACTCGCCTCATTAAACCAAACCGTGTTACAGTATCCATCATATTTAACCAGCTTGCCATTATGTTTATAAGTGTCATCATAATAATCGTTTCCCCAATAGTCCCAGGGATTTCCGACTGATCCACTACCGTGGACAAGAGTTTCCTGAAATCCACGGTCCTGAGGTCGAAACGGATGGTTTTGCCCCAAGTGCCATTTACCGAAAATACCTGTTTTATATCCATTGTCACTAAATACATCTGCGATGGTGACAACTCCCTTTTTTAACAGAGACATTCCTCCAATCGTGTGCCATACCCCCATTCGAATCGAATAATTGCCTGTTAAAAGCGCTGATCTAGTGGGGGAGCAGGAGGGGTCCACGTGAAAGTCTGTAAAACGTACGCTTTCTTTATATAGTTTATCCAAGGTAGGTGTCTTCACATATGGGTTACCATGGCAGGCTAAATCTCCGTAACCTTGGTCGTCGGTCATGATCAGAATGACATTAGGCTGTTGAACTTTGGATTTTTGTTTCTTGCAGTATATAAAAACCAAACTGATTATCAAAGTCAAAAATATTGGTTTTGACATCCTTGATAGGGCCTCGATATTGGTTGGTAACATTTTCATTCAGGAGTTAGCCAAAGTATTCGAAGATAAATTTACAATTACGTTAATTTGCTGACAATTCCAAATTCATGATTTTATCCAAGACCAATGCGACTGCCCCAATGGATGTAGCCTGGTCCCCATAGGTGACAGGCAGAATTTTGATATTTGCATTCTCGGGTAACAAAAATTTGGTTTTATGCTTCTCTATTAAATCAAACAGCAGATCTCCATTTAACGAAATTCCACCGCCAATGTAAATGGTTTCCGGATTCAATAGATTTGCAAGCGTACCTATACCCTTACATAAATAATTTGCTACTTCATCATAAATACTAATAGATGCTTCATCTCCTAATTTAGCTGCATTTGCTACCAATTCTGCAGTAATTAAGTTTTCCTTGCCACTGCATAATTTATTTAATCTATTTGATTTATTGTTTTTAAATGCCAGCTTACCTAATGAGGCGATTCTATGACCAGATGCCATTGCTTCCAAGCAACCATACATACCACATTTACACTGAACAGAGCTATCCGTATCCACTGAAATATGTCCAAATTCTCCGGCAAATCCTTTATGCCCCCTAACCAGATTTCCTTCTATTACCAGGCCGGAAGCAATTCCATATCCAACATTAATCACGGCAAAATTCTTTTGATTGGTTCGAATTCCCATATTCAATTCACCCAGGGCCATCAGCCGGGTAGAGTTATCATAAAAAAAAGGAAGATCCAGACTTTTATCCAATTCTTTACGAAAATCCACATTTGACCAACCAAAGTCCGGGGAAGATTCGATTATTCCTGATTCTCTGTCAACGAGTCCTGCAACACCTATACCTATTCCCCAAATCTTTGCATTTGCTCCTTTTCTTTTTTTCAACCGATTAACCACATTAATTACTTTTTGAATAATGCTGTCATATCCATTTTCCAGTTCCGTAGATACCTGTATTTCAGAAATAAAGTTTGCATTTAGATCTACCAGACATCCCCTAATGTAGGTGGCCCCTAAATCTACTCCTATAATTAGATTATCCTGGTTTTTGAATTTTACTACAACTGGAGGTCTTCCACCACTGGAAGTTCCCACTCCAAGGTTTTCAACCAGGTTATCTTTCAAAATCAATTCATCAACTATTCTTATTATTGATGGTGGTGTTAATCCTGATTTTTTTCCTAGCGCAGATCGTGTAATTTGATTATTGTGTTTGATCAGTTTTAAAACAAGCTTTTTATTTGCAAGTTGTAAGGAACCCACATCCATTTTTGCATATTCTTTCTTCATCCAAATTCTTTTACAATACCGATTTAAAAGAAGTATTGAATTCTTATTAAAACTATATTAAAATTTTGCAATACCTATCCTTAGTTTACACTCACCAGTATATTTATCCGAATTATTGCAAAATACTTAATTTTTAACATATTAAACAATTAATAATAATAAGTATATTAAAAAGCTTTTTAATGCTTTATTAATAACTCTATGAACTATGGGATATTTCTGCAGAGATCAATCTCATTAATTCTATTTAATAAATTAAACTAAGTTGTGGCATACAGTAAAATGCGCTTTATAGTCTTAAAATTGATTTTATCCTCGAATTTATGATAGGTGGTAATTGCAACTCCTTTTAATTGTTAAAGAGCATTCTTTTAACCCATTTGGCCCTATATTTTCAACATACTACTTTTTGCACATAGGGGAGTTGTTATCCCAAGAAGGTAAACTCACTTTTAGGTCACTATCGAGGACCTGGATCATTTAACTTTGGCGCATTGGTTTCTTGTCCTGGAAAAATACCACTTGGGGGTCGTGCGCCTGCAAATATCCTTTCGCCGGTCCGACGATCCCATCTATCAGGAGTCGCATCTTGCAATGAAGGAGTGGTATCACCGGTATTTTCCTGCCATTCATCCAGTACTTTGCGTAGGTGATTTAATGTTTTCAAGTACTTTTTTTTACTTGCCAGATTGGTTACCTGGTCAGGGTCATTTTTCATATCAAACAATTCTTCAGCAGGTCGGGGTTCCAATAACGGATCCATTTGAGCTGCGGTTATCTGACCCCGAGCCGCCAGTTCTCTCAGTTCCTCCTGTGGACATTGAGCTTCCAACCTGCAAATTTGCGGAAGTTGAGGATGAGCATTTCTGATATAAACAAAATTCTTATAGCGCACCATACGTTCATGGGCAATCTGACCATGCCAGTTATGTTCTGCAAATACATATTTACAGATAGCTGAATTTGGCTTCTCCAACAACTGGGTAAAACTTCTGCCTTGAATAGTAGGTGGAATCTTTTGTCCAGCTAATTCTAATATCGTTGGTGCAATATCAATAGCGCTAACCAAAGAACCGGAAACTTTTTTTTCCGGGCCCAATTTATCAGGCCAATGAACTACAAACGGTGTCTTAATTCCACTATCATACAGTCGGGTTTTGCACCGAGGGAAAGGACGGCCATTATCCGACATAAATAGGACACAAGTATTATGCAGGATTTTCTGTTGTTTAAGTTCCTCAATTACTGATCCAACGAAGCGGTCCAAGCGTTGAATTTCGTCATAGTACAAAGCCATATCTTCCCGTACCTTTGGGGTATTTATGAAGTAAGGGGGAACTTCAACATCTTCAGGAGAATGCGGCGGGGACTCAGGATCAGCTTGCCAGGGACGATGTGCATCATATGAGGCGAACCACATGAAGAATGGTTTGTCTTTTGGCCTTTGGCGAAGACTCTCGATCCAAAGCTCTTCTCCTCCCTGTCCGCCACCGACGATCTTGTGAAAAGCGGATTTGGCATAATCTCCCATATGCCATTTACCTGCAGCCAAGGTATAATATCCAGCCTTTTTGAGAAGTGTTGGGAACATGATTTGACCTTCAGGAAGTGCAGTATGTAATTCAGGAGCTCCAGTATTATGTGGATATCTCCCCGTAATAATACTACACCGTGTTGGGCTGCATTGGCTGGTAGTTAAATAGGCATTGGTAAAACGCATTCCTCTACTGGCGAGATGATCAATATTTGGTGTTCGAATGTTAGGATTTCCGTAGCATCCAAAATCTGACACAGAGACGTCGTCCGCAATAATTAGCAGAATATTGGGATTGGAAGGCTTATATTTTTTGGCTTTGGAGGGTAACATAACCATCATACAGATAGCAATGGCGATGTTAAGCGACAAATGATATGCTCTTGATTTTTTAATCATAATTTTTACATCGTTTATGTTTAACCTTCTTTTTCCTTTCATATAATGGAGCTATTCTTGATACCTCTTCTTAAGCAATAAAAAACAGAAATCCCGTAGGACCAAGGTATGATTTCATCACACTATCTCTAACATTGCTGCTCCGGCTTATATAATCCCATGGTCCTTCAGCATATTTTATATCCCATTCAGTAACCAGATGTTGTAATGATGGCAGCTTTTATCCCTTTGTTGGCAAAATGATATGATTAGAGACATACCAGTATAAAACCTTTTGAAAATAAAATGGAGAGGACCAAATTAAGATCCTCTCCATTTTCTTATGTTAAACATTGATCTTCTGATACCTGCACACTGCATGTGCGTATATCAGGAATATTTCGAATACCTTATTTTACTCCTGTCCGGGTATCCCACCAAAGTTGTTCTCCCCAGAAGTAATCTCCTGCAAATTGCCTTTCAAAATATTGTGCGGAATTCTCAGAATTTATCAATTCCTCATTTGCCGGATAGGGAAGACGGAACGGGTCTCTGTTATGACCGTCATAGAATGAACCTCTTGCTATTCCCCAATTCGGAACATCCGTTCTACGCATTTCAGCCCAGGGCTCATTTTGCATAAAACACATGGCAATCCACTTCTGGGTCCATATCTTTTCCAATTTTTCCTGATCCGTTCCACCCCATGCTACATTAGGCTCCGTGAGATATGCTTCAATAGTCGCATCATCAATTTGGGGGCTTCCGTCTATCATAATAGACATCTCCTTCATGGATGAATAAATTCCATCTTCATAGGCTTGCTTTGCTGCAGCATCTCCACCGGATGTTAAACCCCTTACTAAAAATTCTGCCATTAGGAAGTCTAGTTCTGAATTTCTGTAATGAATATTCGGACCGGTAGTGTTATTGACAACATAATAGTTCTCGTTGAAATAAGACATATACGGAATACTATCAGCCCGTTCAGGTTGACGTCCGATTTCTGTAGTTCCCCTGTGTTTACCATCCGATCCGGGAACACAGATCCGATCGAGACGCGGATCATTGTTGTCTTCCAACATATCAATAAGATAGAAAGTTGGGCCGCTATGCCAAAGCAGGTTCATCCAATACCAATAGCCAATTCCATAGTTGGTACCTTGTCCGCCATAGGTTATCTCTGCAGCATCCTCCCAGGTATCCATAACAGGATATTTAGTAGGATTTCCCAGAACCTCAGCAATAATTGCTTCGGCACCGGCCTGATCCACATTTGAAATACGTGCAGCCACGCGCAGTCGTAAAGAATTACACAGTTTTTGCCATTGACCCACATCTCCATTGTAGAAGGGCTCCACAGTGCCAATTTCGTCACTATGTCCTTCACTAAAATAATCTGCAGCAGTTTTCAGGTCATTAATTATCGCAGCATAGATCGATTGCTGATCATCATACGCAGGGCGCAATATACCTTCTGCAGCTTTTGCGGCTTCGGTGTAGGGCATTTCACCATATCTGTCAGTATAAATCTGCGTAATTTCGGCCCTGTATGTAAGCGCTGCGGCCAACATATTGTAAGCTTCTGTTTCGGTTGCTTTTGCTATGATATGGTTTAGATCAGCCAGAGCGGCATAATAACTTCCCCAATTTGTGCTTGTCCAATTCCCAAAGGTATTGGAAACATCAGGATTATAGGCAGACCCCCATCTTTGTGCCACATACCGGGTGCTAATGGTAATCTGACCGGTTGAAATTTGCATATTCCCACGATCAAAATCGATCATAGCTCCCGCCAGGTGGTTCGCAAGAGGAACTTCTACCGGACTATTGGGGTCTGTATTCAATTCCAGGAACTCATCTGTACAAGAAATCATCAGGAAGATGAGTACGAAAAAAGAGATGATATAATTTATTCTTTTCATTTGTTTGCAGTTAATAGTTAAATTAAAATGAGAAAGTAAGTCTTGCTCCGATATTCCTTGATACTGGCACGGTCATTTGCTCATAACCCAGTCCTGCAATGCCACTTCCGGATGTTACTTCTGGATCAATTCCATAAATATTCTCATCGCTTCGGTATAGAATGGCGAGATTCCTTCCAATTAATGAGATTCTTATATTATTTATATAGCTACCCAAGTTACCCAACCGGTTTTTGGATAAGTTATAACCAAGACTCACTTCACGTAACTTTACGTATGAACCGTCTACTGCCCAATTTGCAACAGTCCTGGAAAAATCGCTGGCCCATTGTTGACCACTTATCCTGACATCGTTGACTGCACCGTCACTTGCTTTGACTGCATCCCAGATACGTCCTTCTTCCCTTAGATTGTCTGCAGCGGTAAACTCAAGTGCTCCACCGGAACCTCCCCAACGAAGGGTACCGGCAACAAAGTCTCCACCCATTTTGGCATCCAAATGGACTCTTAACGATACACCCTTAAATCGGAATGTATTGGTCAAACCACCGACCCAGTCAGGGGTAATATTACCAATCTCCTGGTTATTATCTCTGAGTATCCTGCCATTATTATTAACCAATAGATTTCCGCTTTCATCTCTGCGATAATTATTTCCAATTATAGTTCCAAAGGCCTGACCAGGGCGTGAATGAATTTGGGCTCCCCACAAACTGGACATTTGGTATGTTTCAAGATCTCCAAAAAGTTCGTTCACTCTGTTTTTGTTCTTAGCCCAGTTAATACCCAGGTCCCAGGAGAAATCAGTGGTTTGTACAGGATTTACATTTGCTATAATCTCAATACCTGTATTTTGAATCTCTCCAGCATTGATCGTAACCGCATTATAACCAGATGCATTGGAAACATTTACGTTAAGAATCTGATCCTGGTTCAGTACATTATAATAAGTAATATCAAGTCCAATCCTATTATTGAGGAATCTTAACTCTGCACCAATCTCAGTTGATTTGGAGGATTCAGGTTTCAGCAATGAGTTAGGCAATGTGCCAGGCAGACTGTATACGCCATTTCCATTCCATAACCCACTTAGATCACTAAAGGTAGGTTGCAGTTTATAGGGTTCAGTATCCCTTCCCACGCTTGCCCAGGCTCCACGCAGCTTACCATAATATAATATATCCGAAGAAATATCAAATGCTTCTGTAAATACGAAACCGAGACTGAAGGAAGGATAAAAATAGGACCATTCATCTTTTGGTAGTGTTGAGCTCCAATCATTACGGCCAGTTACACTCAGGAATAAATAATCCTTGTACGAAACATTAGCCGATCCAAAAACACTTTGTGTTTCTTTCTCGCTTTCAAACTGACTGACTCCCTGTATTCCTTTCGCATTACCGATGGTAAACAGGTCGGGTGTTACCAGATCATTTGCGTTTATTGATTTTCTGTCTGTTCTAGCATTCATCAGGTTCGCACCAACTGTTCCATCAACCCTGATATCTCCGAATTCTTTGTCGAATATGGCCAGCAAATCATAGTTTGTTTCTATACCCAAGATATTTAACTCATTAAATGTACCAGCCAATCCAGAACCATCCGTTGCTCTGTAGGTAAGCGCCAATACAATACTTTTCCTGTTCTCATAAAAATAATCGGTTCCGGCACGTCCCCTTAGGGTTAACCAGTCTGTCAGTTTCAGATCCAGAGATGCATTACCGAAGAGCCGGTTTCTGTCCCTAGCATTGGTGTTATGGGCTTGCAAATACGGATTTGGTGTTTCGCCCCGCCCAAAATTATAGGGCAGCCCGGATGGCATAATGGTATTCCAGTTTTCTCTTAAAGGCTCAATATCCACTTGCCGCGGCATAAAGGTTACACCTGATTGAGGATTGTTTGGTGCATCACCATAATAACCTTGTGCCGGCAAATTATCACTCTGATTGATTACATAAGTTATGTTTGAGCTGAACGTCAAGCGCTTATGCAATTTTAAATCACTGTTTATTCCTATGGTATTCTTGCGATAATTGGTATTGGGTAAGGTTCCTTTTACTCTGGTATCATTAAAATAGGCTCTTATAGCGCCCATATCTCCTGCTTTCGACATAGAAACAGAATTATCCGCGGTAATACCCGTTTCATAAAAATTCTTCACATTGTCCGGATGAGATACCCAAGGCTGATTTTCTCCAGTAAACTGGTCAAGAACTAGACCTGCATCCAATCGGGGACCCCAGCTGGAAGGAGTACCATCATTTACACCGTTTATTCCATCAACAAAATTGTATCCGAACTGCTGAGCATATTCCTGGTATGATAAATTGGTGCCGTTATCTGTATTGTATTTGTTCCAGTAGTATTCACTACCAGTACTACCTCCACCATATTTGTTTTGATAGTATGGAAGATAAGGAGCCACATCTAAAGTGAGTGAAGAAGAAACTTCAATACCAAAACCTTCGCCTCTTGAACCTCTTTTTGTAGTAACGACAACGACACCATTAGCACCTCTTGCTCCGTAGAGAGCTGCCGCATTCGCACCTTTCAAAACAGAGATTGATTCAATGTTACTGGGATCAATATCCAGAGCACCATTACCATAGTCTGCTCCCTCCCAGGCATCCTTATCTGATTCAAAATTGATAAATGGGGTTCCGTCTACTACCCATAGTGGTTGACTGTTCGTAAAAGAACCTTCTCCCCTAATCACGATACGTGAGGCACCGCCTACAGCACCAGTCGCATTCGTAATTTGCACTCCAGCAACCTTTCCGGAAATGGCATTAACCACGTTTATCGGTTTTACCTCCGATAATTCTTCACTACCAACGTTTTGAACCGAATACCCAAGAGTTTTCTTTTCTCTTGAGAGACCCAATGCGGTTACCACTACATCCTCGAGATTGATGGCGGACATTTCCATAACAACATCATAAACATTAGAGCTGGTAATGTCAACCTCTACTGTTTTCATACCGATAAAAGAGAATTCCAACACCCCCGAAGATCCGGTAAAGGGTATTGAATAGGTACCATTCGAACCGGTTACTTCACCAGTGGATGTTCCTTTTATTACAACGGTTACACCAGCTAAAGATAAACCATCCTCGCCTGACGTAACAGTTCCTGTCAAATTCCTGGTCTGTCCAAAACCATAGATCGCAAACAAAACCAGCATAATGCTTAAAATTAATTTCTTCATGGTAAGTCAATTAAGATGAGTTTTTAGGATTCCGTCCTTTAAAATTTTCCGACACAGATAAATATAAGTAATTTTTCTTATTAAAGCAATATTAATATGTAAATAAATTCTTATTTTATTACCTATTGTCATCTATATCTATTTTGATTAGTGCACATTGCTCAATTTTAACCAAGTTATGCGATGTATAGGATTTTTATCTAATTGATTTTCAACACTTTATCAAATTTGTAATTTTGGAGTAAAAGTTTATCATATATACTGTATACCAACCATATACACATTTATTACTTTTTAATATTTATAATTATTCTAAACCTTATAGGATGATTAATACATTAGACTACTATAAAATTATTAGTTTACAATGGCCTACTTTTTAATGTTCCATTAATATCTGTTTTTACTATCTTCAACTTGGGTCATCAGTAATCTGATGATTATCGATACTTATCAAACTGATCAACTCAAGAAGAATTCTATTCTATCCAATGTTAATCATCTGTTGTTAAAAAAGACCTTAATAATAAAATAAGGAGTCAATGGGAATAAATGGAGAATAGTGGTCAAAAAAACTGTGCTTTTATCTACAAAATATTATAACCATTTTTATCTTATCTTAAATACTGTTGGGTCCAGCAATATGAATATCCATTCGACAGACACCTGGCCGGAAATCGGATTGGCCAGTTTATCCATCGGTATAGACTCTCTCTATACATAGCGCACATCTTTCTCCGTAATGTCAAAAACACTAGCTCCTATGATACAATTGGCAATCTGGTTCCTAAATTTATCCTATGTCCACATAAAGACTCTCCTTTAAAATTTCATTTAAATAACTTAAATTGCAGCTATGAAAGATTTGACTATTCGTTTGTCTTTCAGTCTGGGGCCTTTATCACGGATCTTGATCTTGGGAAAAACCTGCCTACAGCTGGTAGGGATCGAGTTATGACCTCTTATTATTTTGTTCTTGAACCATTAGCATTCGGAATTTAATAATTCATGCACTGAGTTTAACCAAATCATCAAAATCGAAACTAAAATGTTGATTATAAAAAGATCAATGAGTATTCTCTTGGTAAGTCTTCTCTGCATAACAGCAGGTCTGGCTCAATCTTCACAGATACTGCAAACGGGAAATGTGGTGGCTTTACAAAATGAGTTGGTCCGTCTGGAGTTCAATCTGTCCACAGGTACCTATAGCATATTGAATCGCCGTGATAATATTACCGTTGTGTCGGATGCAAAACTGAAGATCAATGAATGGTCATCGGATGAGTCTGGGCTCTCCATTTCCTGGGAACAGCGTGTTGTCCATGACCTCTCCGGTATAGGTCTTGCCCTCGACCTGAAGTTTGAAGCAGAAGACCATCCGGACTTAATGTTCACATTTAACATCTACGATAACCAGGAATTTATAAGTGCCACAGGGGGCCTAACCAATACAACGAGAGAACCTGTCCGGATTATGGAAATCTATGTGATGGCCGATGGAGTTTTGTATGAGGGAAAGGATATGACTGAGAATTTTGCCATGGTTGATGGTTTTAGCGGTGGACAACCCCTTGAATACGGACAGCGCTTCTATTCACCCCTGACCCGCAGCAATGCCCTGAAATCACGAAACAATATCCTCCTAACCTTTTCTGAAAAACAGAAACGGCAGGTACTGGTCATGGGAGGGCTCACTTATCAGGATTTTGAAAAGTTTGCCACCATCGCGCAGGAACGGCGTACGGAATTACAACTGGGCAGGGACCAAAAAAGCAGTCTACTTTGTTATCTTGATCTTCCTCGGGAAAGATCCGACCACTCAATGGGTAGTGGGGAAATCCTGGAGATGATAAAAGGGAAAGAGCTCCGCAGGTGGGAGAATCATGAATTCCGTTGTGATGAAATGGCCACTTCTGTCAAGGAACCCGGAGAGATTATTATCGAGGCGCGAAATCTCCATAAGTACCGGCCCTACACTCTGGGATTCTCATGGTTTTATGGCCTTCGGCATGGCGATCATGCGGATCTTTTCCAATCTGTTTTTGTTGAATTCGTCCGGGAGGGTATCTTAACCAGATTACCCCTTCTGGAAAACCACACCCTTCCCCGCTTTGACGGAGTTTTGAAGAAGGATATAGAACAGATGGAGATGATCATTCAGGCAGAAGCCATCCAGGCAGGAAACCTGCGCATTGTTATCACGAAAGGTGAGCTCCCGGCAGGCGAAGGATCCAAAAACCAATCTGATAATGAAAAAGCTCCTGATGAGAATGTATACCTAAGCGAAATCTGGCTTCGAGACGGCAGGTATGAGGCGCTCTTGCCCTCCAAACCAACGCCGGTGGCAGAATGCCCGCGGCCCAGGATCAGTTACATGTCTCAATTATATGCGGCAGATCCGGTGGGAAAACGGGTGGATCCCGGTCAAAGCTATCTGGCTTCCGATCAATTCTATATAGACGTAACAGCTTCTGATCCCTTTACCGCACTAGAAGATTATGGTTTACAGGTACGCCAGTCCCAGGAAATTGAGCTGAGCATGTATGATTTTCCTACGGTTTGTCTCTGGTATGCAGAGGTTGAGTTTTATGGAACAAGCAATGCAGAAAACACCACACTGGGTGCGGTGAACGAGATGAAAAATATTTCAGAGAGCGGGTTTTTAAAATACAGCAGGGCCGCGGTAAGACTCGTCCCTGATTCATACATGCCTGATAATCAGCAGGGTTGGTGGGATGATAAGCACTGGCAAAGGGAAGATACTGACCTGAATGCCAGCAAGAACGGGCGCTATGTGAAGCCTTATGAAACCTCCGAAAAGTGGGGAAAGGCAGTGACCGCGCTAGGTGGAATCCCTCTCACCTATTTTCAAACCAGCTACCGGTCGGAAGATTATGCCAAAGAATTTCCAGAACATATGCTCTTTAATAAGCGCTATGCCTGGAAAGGAGAGCCTATAGATACCCTCAGTGATGTATTTACCAGCTGGAAAAAGACCTGGACCCGCAATGGTAGAGTGGTCTGGGGATACGACTATACCGATCCGGCCTTCCTTTCCCATATGAACCAGGTTTATGATAATCTTAAAGCAGGAGGTATTAAAGGGCTGATGTTTGACTACCCGGCCTCTGGCTGGGCCAAACAGGGGGGCATGGAAGACGACTACTCCACTACTGCTGCTGCCTATAGAACCATCTTCAAACTGGCTTATGATGGATTGGGACCGGGCTCATACGTGCATGAAAGAAACATGGAACGAGGAACAGACATCTCGATCGGTCTGGTGGCATCCATGCGTACCGAGAATGATACCGATAAGATGGATGGCAGTACTGTAACCCGTTGTGGACTGCGGTGGTATAAAAACCGGGTCCTGGTGAACCAGGATACCGACTCTAAGAATATCGTACACCTGCATGACAACCGGGATCATGTCAGAGCGGTTCTGACCATGGCCTATGTTACTACCGGACGATTGCTCCTGGCCAATAGCTTTTCCGAGTTCTCAAAGGAGACATTCCGGGATTTGACCCGGACCTTTCCCTACCATACCACACCCAAAAGTGCACGACCCGTCGATGCCTTTGTGGAAGATCTTCCCACAGTCTATGATTTTGAGGTAAATGAGCAATGGCACCAGGTGACCTTTTATAATCCGGATAATGATAGCTCAAAGCTTGTGGGTATAGATATATCTGGCCCCCAGGTGGAGGGTGCACTGGGTTTGAATCAGGATGAGGAGTATTACTTGTTCGATTTCTGGAACAATCTCTTTCTGGGAAAAGCCAACGGTGATTCGCGTCTGGAGCAAGAACTTCGTCCGGGTGAAGCCCGAATGATCTCGGTTCGAGAATGTCTTGACCGACCGCAGATACTTTCAACCGATCGTCATATCATGCAGGGTTACCTGGATGTGATACGTGTGGAATGGAATGAAGAACGCCGTGTTCTGACTGGTGTCAGCAAGGTCATTGGTGAGGACCCCTATGTGGTCACAATAGCACCCAATGGCTATAATCACCTAAAAGTTGTTTGCGGTGACCAGTCAACCAAAACAGAAATCTCATCCACCAAGGATGGATTGATCCTGCTTACCCTGGAAAGACCAGATAATGGGAAAGTCGAATGGACAGTCTCCTTTACAGAACAATAAAATGAGAAAAATGAAAACAAGAAATATTGTTCTATTGATATTGGGATTGGTAGTAATTTCTTGCCATCCTCAAAAGGAAAAGAAAGATCATCGTCCCAATATCATAGTAATCCTTTCGGATGATATGGGCTTTTCAGATCTGGGTTGTTATGGGGGTGAAATCGAAACGCCCAACCTAAACAGTCTTGCTGAAAATGGTTTGCGATTCACCGAATTCTATTCTACAGCACGTTGTTGGCCAACCCGCGCCACATTAATGTCGGGACGGTATAGTGATCGTCTGACCTCAAGTCAGGTTACCATTGCCGAATTGCTAAAGGAGGTTGGTTATCAAACTTCCATGACCGGCAAGTGGCACCTCTCCAAAACCGCTACTGAAAATGGCCCCATCCAGCGTGGATTCGATTCTTACTACGGCACCATTGTCGGGGGCGGGTCCTACTGGCGCCCGCCTGGACTGACACGAGATACTCAATCTGTTGAACCCGATAACCCGGACTTTTATTATACTGAGAAGATCGGTGATGAGGCAGTTAAACAGATTCAGGATTTTGCGCAATCCCCTAAACCATTTTTTCAATATGTGGCCTTTACCTCACCCCACTGGCCTCTGCATGCCCGTGAGGAGGTGATCCAAAAATATCTCAAGCGCTATGAAGCAGGTTGGCCGGCCCTGCGTCAAGAACGTTACCAGCGCATGATCAGGATGGGCTTGATCGATGAAAAACGGTGGCCAATGCCTGACCCTGAACCTGTAGTCCAGGATTGGGACTCTGTCGATAACAAAGATTGGCGCATTCGAAATATGGCCGTTTATGCTGCCATGATCGACCACATGGATCAAGCCATTGGCAGGATCATCCACACCCTGAAGACCACCAGGCAACTGGAGAATACCCTGATTATCTTTACCAATGACAACGGAGCCTGCAGCGAACACCTGAGGGGCGACGGGTGGGGAACAGCTGTCAATGTCCTTGAATGGGCCAAATCCCTGGGTAAAAGGATCAGCATGGGGGATGAAATGGACGTTGAAACGGGTGGACCATATACCTTTCATAGTGTAGGAAGAAATTGGGCTAATGCCCAGAACACACCTCTTCGTCGTTACAAAGCCAACGTACATGAAGGGGGAGCCTGTGTGCCTTGTATCATGCATTGGCCCAGGGGCCTGAGGCAACCCGCAGGAACCATTACCCGTCAGCGCGGACACATGGTTGATATCCTGTCAACCTGCATTGAACTGGCAGGTGCGTCATATCCCGTCAATTTCAACGGCAACAGCATTCTTCCCAACGAGGGAACCAGCCTGGTGAACCTCATCCAGGGGCATAATCAGGACCTTCAGCGAGCTTATTACTTCAACCACCAGGGAACTCACGCCATTATCAAGGGCGACTGGAAGATTGTACGTGAAAAGCATGGAGATAACCAATGGTACCTGTACAACCTCACCCGCGAAAAAACAGAGATAACAGATTACGCCGAGAGTTTGCCTGAAAAAGTAAAAGAACTGGCAACCCTCTGGGAAGCAAGGTTTGGGGAGGAATAAATAAGGGTGCAGCTTAAATTTAATTTTAGAGAATTGATGGTTAACCATTGTGGCTTTGATATTTACCATCCAGATGAAGCCAAGACCAATTTTTAGAACCTGACTAACAACTATTTGATTAGGTGCAGTAATGATGTTAGCTATATTCAGTTGTACTTTTTAACTCCGTCTTTTGATTCCAGCTTTGATGTAGATTAGAAAGGATTAAGGCTCTTTTAATACTTTCAACCTTAATGGACCTTGAATAAAATGAGAAATGGATTTCCATCGGGTAATATTTTTTCGCAAAGACCGCTAAATAATCCGGAATTGGTGCAAAAAGTAATAAGGGATTCAGCATCACAAATGAGAACAAATCGATCCCCGTACATTCCTTTTAACCTTCCAAAAGGGAGTACATTTCCTGCAAATAAATCTGTAGAATAATAGTTTTGGTTAGTTGTTATTGAATGTATAATAAATTGCGGTTCACTTTTAAAGAATATAGTAAAACCAAGATATTTTTGAGTATGGATCAAATCATCCATATTGGCTATTCGTTTGCCATCTCCGGCTAAGATAAACGGCATTTCTTCATTGTCTTTATAATCCTTTTCTGATACATTTAGTTTTCCAAAATCCAACTGATATTTTATATACTCTTGACCATTTTGTAATCCATAGATATTTCGATCAAAAACCCGGGAAAATACCAATTCTCCTTCAGGTTCCCTACTTATAGGGTTTCTAAGACCCCAATGTCCTAATTTTTCGGAATAAGGAAGGAGGCGGCTAACTGTACTATCCAGATCTGGTGAAAATATCTTATAGGAAAAGAATTTAGTTCCCGGAATGTGGTGAACCTGAGCCAATACCTGATTTTCCGGGGTAAGAGTAAATTTTTTAATTTTCACCTTAACATCAATTGATGAAATATGATCCAAATCCAAGCTACACTTTAGCATTTTGTATCCATGCCAATCCCAAACGAGAAGTCTCTTATTCTTTCTATCTAGATAATAATCACCGGGAAAAACAATTTCTCCCGGCCCTTTTCCAATTGGAATTTTTTTAATATAATTTCCTTCTATATCGAATAGTACAATCGTTTTTAAATTGTGTACTTCAAGGATATAAATCCTTTCTTCAAAGATGGATATTCTGTTTACCCTTTCGATCAATGATTCTTCCGAAGTTTCGAGTGGAATAATTTTATCAATTTTAATATCCGGCATCGACATTTCGTCTAAATCAATTTTGATGATTTCCAAGCCTTCCCTTTGAAGATGATCGTCTTCTTGGCACGAGGTAAAAAACAAAATAAAAATGATTAAGAGCCATGCCATAGGATCACAAACATATTTGTACACTTTCATTTCCTGATAAAATTGCATGTATAAGATAGCAAATTTTTACTCTAAAGTAGACTCGATATTTATGATAGACATATCGGGTGTTATACTATCCATCAAAAATGTCAAATTGAATTTAACCTGAGTGCAAAATGCCCGTGACCTTAGATTTTATGGAATAGTCATAATGATGTTTTGATGACCGCAATCCTGCCAATTTTTTCGCGACAATAGTGAACACAGAATTGTCCTAGTTAAAGTTGGATAACCTTTTGATTTCAATATTAATTTGAATTCAGTATATTCCCTATCAAGCAATTCGCACAATTCTTTCACCTGTACTTTTTTCTGTGGAATAGAAGAATTTCTTTTTGAGTGTCAAGCTATTTGTCACATTATATAAGTATTATTATAGAGAATTAATCCAATCTTAGATTGATAATTAAAATGACGATCAACAAAACAGTAAAAAGAGGCAAAGACCTTTTAACCTTTGTGCTTGACAGGTTGCCAGTCGCCCTGGTGGTTGCCTCGATCATGTTTCATGGTTGTGGCTGCAAGCAACAAGTTGATAAGCTAAATACGGCTCCCAATATTCTTATGATATGTGTTGATGATCTTCGTCCGGAATTAGGCTGTTATGGAAATGCGATCATACAAACACCCAATATTGATCTATTTGCATCGTCCGCGTATCTGTTCAAAAACCACTATGTGCAATCCGCCATTTGCGGACCATCGAGATCATCCATGCTTACCGGAAAAGTCAGCCAGGAATGGGATCCATGGTATAAGAGTAGAGAATTGGGAAATGAATCTGAAGAGCCTGTTGCACTCCCCCATCTGTTCCGACAAAATGGCTACAAGACTGTTGGTATTGGTAAAATAACCCATCAGCCTGGTGGTGTGATTGATGAGGCTCAAAAAATTGCTCAAATTCCTTATAGTTGGGATACGAGCTATACTGCAGTTGAAAAGTGGAAAACGCCGTGGAGATCTTTTTTCGCTTATGCGAATGGAGATGCACATAACACGGCAATGCGGATAGGAATGGCAACACCACGTATTCCCTATGAAGCTGGAGATGTTGATGATGAAGGATATCCGGATGGTCTAAATGCCCAGGAGGCTATTAAGCAACTAAGGAGATTAAAAGAAGGAGATGCTCCTTTCTTCCTTGCTTTAGGTTTTTATAAACCTCATTTGCCTTTTAATGCCCCAAAGAAATATTGGGATCTATATGATCGAGAGGCTATACCGATGGCTGAAAACAATTTTTTACCTAAGAATATAGATACTACTTATAGTCTCAATAAAAGTCCGGAAGTAACCACTCATTATCCATGGCCTGATGGTGCCGGAATTGTCACTCAAGAAAGTGCAAAAACATTAAAACATGGGTATTATGCAAGTGTAAGTTACATAGATGCGCTGATCGGAAAAGTGCTTAAGGAATTGCATCGATTAGATCTCACCAAGAATACGATTGTCATCTTATGGTCAGATCATGGTTGGCATCTGGGAGAGCACACCCTATTTGGAAAAATGTCCAATTTTGAAATTGCCACCCGCAGCCCTTTGATCATTAAGGTTCCGGGAGTCACAACTGAAGGCAAGAAATTAAATCACCTTACCGAATCAATAGATATATATCCTACCCTGGCTGAGTTGTGCGGTTTAAACTACCCTCATGATCTCGATGGGGAAAGTTTTGCTGATATCCTTAAGAATCCTGAAAATCGGGATCAACAATATGCACGAAGTTTTTATTATCGAAATCAGGCATTAGGTAAAACCATTCGGACAGAGCGATACAGACTAGTTCGATGGGCCAACGAAAAAGATAGCACTTTGGCAATCGAATTGTATGATCACCAGATCGATCCTCAAGAAAATATTAACGTGGCCCTCGAACAGTTGGAAATCAGAGATTCTCTGTTAAAAATTTTGAAATCCGTTAAATTCATGGATGAAGACATGCCTTTCCAAAGGGGATGGGAATAACCACCGAATTAAGCATAAAAATGCTTTGTTACAATCTGAAGAACGATTTTGACGTGCAACCTTTTCTTGCTCAAAAAATCATCCACCCAAATTATAGCTGATTCTGGAATTTCAATCCCTTTATCAGTAGCCAGATTCCAAGTGCTACTTCTCCAAGCATGGGTAATATGAATATCCAATCCAACACTAACATATGCTTTTCAAATTGAGGAAATAGAATAAAGGATGAATTGGTCACTACATACCCCAGGAAAGCTAACAGCAACAAGATCCCAAAAATCTTTGGAACAAAGTCTGACTTTAATATGAGGAAGCCAATAATTAATATATGGAAACCAAAAACTATCAGCCCGAAATACCAGATACCATTAAATGCATTAATACTGTATAATACCTGAGCTTTCAATTGCTCTATTTCAATAGAAGCGAGATAATTCTCATCGCCTACAATCAGAAGAACATAGATCAAGTTAGCAATTGCGACCCCTAATATAGCGGTGTATAACAATCTAAACCAGGCGGCAACCAACGAAATATCTTTGCTCACCGGCCTAAATAGGATATATAATCCCCAGGCTACAACCAGATCACTAATCAGGATCACAATCCAACTATAGACACCGAGACGGAAAAGAGGTTCCGATGCGCGGATATTATCAAAAGTAGCTGCAGCATCACCTTCTACAGCAAGTTTGCCTATGGTAATATCATTAGCAATAATAGCAGCTACGGTCATTATTAATATGCCGATCCCAGATGTAATAGCTGCGGTTCGGATGCTTATTGTCTGATTATCCTTTTTCATGGTGATACTTGATTGACCTCGTCAGAAATTAATTCCAAAATGTAGTCCGGGTTCAAATAAAAAGTAGTTGTTCCATTGATCTTCTTCAATTTGAAATGACTCAGGCAGGTTTGTGTTTACGGGCCACCAGGTCGCAGCTACGGATGGTTCGATAAACAAACGATTCTTAAATATACTGAAATGATACCCAAACCTCAAAGTATTGAAAAGTTGAAATCCGCTTTGAATCTTTTCGTCTTCTTGACTTAAAAAATTCTGTTTAAAAGCAATAGAGTGAATTTGGCCATAAATACCCTTCCATATGAATCGCTGATAAGCCAGACCCATTCCATAACTTTTTATTGCTCCGGGGAATCTGGTTTCATCACTTTCATAATCCGGACCATAGGGAATACCCAATGGATTGAGATATTTCCAGGTAATAGCTTCCAGAGAAATGGTATTTTTTGCATCGATTCGATACCCAAAGTTCAATTGAAAAAACTCCGGTGATGGCTCTAGGAAAAGCCCGTAGGGCACAAACAGAGAACTGCCGATAAAGCATTTTCTATTGCTTTCAACCTCATGATATTCTTGTGAAAAGGTTGTTGTCAAGGACAATAAAATCAACAATGCAAAATAGAACAATTTATTCTTCATGATACAGGTTTTGTGCCTGGATATTTCCTTCAAATTCAAGTGTAAAACAGTGATGCATATCATACTTGAACGTGACTTTTCTCAGGTTTGATTGTTTCCTGATTATCAAGTAAAAATGCTGGTGTTCAACTCGTTGAAATCCACGATCATGAGGTCGAATAAAAGTCTAACGGACTTGTTGTATTTTTGAAATGAAGAGATCCGAATATCTAAGTTTTTGGATATGAGAAATACAAATGATCATAGAATGGAATAATATATGCCTCTATTTACTTCCAAACGAGAAAAACGTCTATGGATATGGACAATGGTCATTATTGTAGCCATTTATGCCTCACTTGGCATTGCCAGACCAATTAGTAATATCCTAATTGATAATGGATTGCTCACTCCGTTTTTCATAGCAGGTATGCTTTTGGTTTGTGTAACAATCCTCACCCATGGATTTAAAAGGCGCCCGGGTAAGATCGACATAATATTGGTGCCTGGGGTTATTGCAGTATACCTCATGGTTTTTGTCCGTATCGAAATCCCGCAAGAACGAACCCACCTCATAGAATATGGAGTTTTAGCCATATTCATCCTTGAGACATTTAAGGAGAGAGCAAAGAATATAGATTACTTATTATCACCCGCACTTTTAGCAATATTGAGCACTGGAATTTTTGGTATTATAGATGAATTAATTCAGGCATTTATACCTAATCGAATTTTCGATATTCGTGATATCCTGTTCAATACTTTTGCGGGAATATTGGCTGTTGGGATAAGTTCGATATTGGTTTGGATTCGTAAATCTCTAATATGAAAGGTCCGATTTGATGGCGGATGATGTCCTCGTGATGACAAAGGGTAATGGTTATGTAATATTCAGCACAAATTCGTTAGTTCTGACCATGTGCCTGTCAAACCATTCATGATAATTATTGTTCTTTTTCAGATTGCAACTTGATACTGAATTAGTTATTGTATGTTATTAAACCGAATAGATTTACTTCAGACTTGAGATGTAATTGGTAAATTATTTTTGTTGGAATATTCCCACTTTATTAGATATTTCAAACCCATAACAATTTTTATATGAATGAAAAGGTCATCTGGTATAAGGTATTAGAAAATAAAAATGAACTTCAAGAAGGTCGTGTCATGACGGTAACAGCAGGCCATAAAGACTTGTGCTTATCCCATTATCACGGAAAATTTACGGCTTTGGAAAACAAGTGCCCACATCAGGGTGGACCATTGGGCGAAGGATCAATAGAAAATGGTTTGTTGCGTTGTCCTTGGCATGGTTGGGATTTTTGTCCTCATGGAGGGAGTTCGGGAGATTTTGATGATGGGTTGGAAACATTTCTGTTAAGAATAGAAGGTGATGAGATTTTTGTCGGTATGCCGGAAGAACCACCTCATGAAGAAACCATTACAGATGTTATGGCCGAAACCATGGTTAACTGGGGAGTCAATCGTGTTTTTGGGATGGTTGGTCATTCCAACCTGGGTTTGGCTGATGCGCTACGAAGACAAGAAGTAAAAGGAAAATTAAAGTTTATTGGCATCCGACATGAGGGAGCCGCCGCCTTTGCTGCTTCGGCTTACGGAAAACTAACCGGAAAGCCTGCGGCCTGCTTTGCTATTGCTGGTCCCGGAAGCACCAACATGTATACCGGATTATGGGATGCAAAAGTGGATCGCGCGCCAATTTTAGCTCTTACCGGTCAGGTAGCAACGCAAGTCGTGGGAACAGGAAATTTTCAGGAAGTAGACTTGGTACGAGCCTTTCAAACAGTTGCGGAATTTAACCAGCGCGTGGAACACCAAAGTCAACATGCTGAATTAATGACTCTGGCGATCAAGCACGCCATCCTATCCCGTGATGTTTCACATCTTACTTTTCCCGATCAAGTCCAGGTGCTTTCAGCTAGCGGAACTAAAGCCCAGACTCCGGAGGGTCGATTAATTTCACTTGCCATTGCTCCACCACAAGAGCAATTGGATTCTGCCATCGAAAGAATAACAACATCGGAAAGGCCCGTAATCATCGTAGGACATGGTGCAAGATTCGATATGGATAAAATCATAAGCCTGGCGGAGAAAATGAATTGTCCTGTGATGACTACCTTCAAAGGTAAGGGGCAAATATCCGATAGGCACCGATTGAGTTGTGGAGTTTTGGGGCGCAGTGGTACGCCCATTGCTTCTTACTTTATGAATGAAGCCGATTTACTAATTGTAATAGGGGCATCCTTCTCAAATCACACTGGGATTACATCTAAAAAACCAATTATTCAAATTGATTTTGACCCGTTGGCCATTGCTAAATTCCATAAAATTGATGTGGGCGTATATGGCGAAATTTCCAGAACTGTAGAATTACTCCGGAAGTCGTCTGAAAGAATGGGGGTGAATAAGATTAACCAAACCGAAGAAATTGCCTCCCGCTGGAAAATCTGGCGTTCGGAAAAGCAAAAACGACTCAATGAAGACAGAGGAAAAGGCATAAGCTCTATAGCCGTATTTGATGCATTGACCCGTCATACCCCCGAAAATACGGTTATGTGTGTCGATGTCGGTAATAATGCCTATTCTTTTGGAAGATATTTTGAATCAAATCAGAACAGCTTCTTAATGTCTGGTTATTTGGGCTCCATTGGTTTTGCCTTGCCTGCCGCTATTGGAGCCTGGGCTGCCGTTGGGAACTCTAGGCCGATAGTTGCAGTGGCTGGAGACGGTGGTTTATGCCAATATCTGGCTGAATTTACCACTCTGGTCAAATATCAAATGCCGATAAAGCTGATCGTCCTGAACAATAATGAACTGGGAAAAATATCCAAGGAACAACGCTCCGGGGGATGGGATAAATGGGCTACCGACTTAGTGAATCCGAACTTTGCATCCTATGCAGAAAGTTGTGGTGGAAAAGGAATCTTTGTCTCCACTAAAGACGAATTGGAAGGTGGAATGCAACAATTATTTGAGCATGAAGGTCCGGCTCTACTAGAAGTGAAATCAGACGTAAAGTTGATATAAGTGCAGTAACATTGAGTTATACTTTGTGGTGTCTACAACCAAGTTTTTAATTTATATCGAAAAAGAGATCATTTTGCAACGCCATTATAAATATTTTTTAATATTTAGTGAATGGATGCGATTTATATCATAGGCATATTCATATCTTTTTTTATCGCCGTTTTACTGTTAACCAAAAGTGGGAAATCGTTACCCGATAAAATCCTGGCTGCATGGATGGTTGTTATCGGTATTCATCTACTCCATTTTTATGCCTACACCCTGGGATATTGGACTAAATATCCGCATCTCGTGGGCATTACAGCTCCTTTCCCTTTGTTTTATGGCCCCATGTTGTACTTCTACATCCTCTACTCGGTAAGAATGGAAAAACAAATACGTAAAGTTGATTACTTGCACTTTTTACCAATTGTCCTGTCCTATTTGTATTTAATTCCATTCTTTTTCTTTTATACTGCGGAGGAAAAACAGCTTGTGGACCAGGGAGAATTGGAGGTGTTTTCTACATTTATAACCCTGTCGCTGATTGGATTTGCCATTTCATTCATTACCTATCCGATATTAAGTTATAAACAGCTAACTAAACACCAAAAATTAGTCGCCGTTAATTTCTCGTATGATGAAGGAATTAATTTCACCTGGTTGAGGAATATCATTATTTGCTTGGGTGTCTTCTTTATTACGACCCTCATCGTTTTGATGTTTCAACGAATTTTGGACTTTGAATTTGGTTTTCAGCCTGACAATATCTTTTATGGATTAGCAATCATCTTCGTCATTATTTTGGGCTACTTTGGAGTCAAACAGCAAAATATCTTTAGTCCACAACTACATATAAATCCAATTGTAAAAACGGAATATGAAAAATCTGGCTTGAAAGCCACAGTTGCTAAGACATATCATCGGCAATTGTTAGCCAAAATGTTAAGTGAAAAGCCATATCTGGATTCCAAATTAACGTTGAGCAAATTGGCATCGATGTTAGCTATTTCATCAAACCACCTCTCACAGATAATTAATCAGTATGAAAAGGTAAATTTTCGCGACTTTGTTAATCAATATCGTATTGATGAATTCAAAGCTCTAGCTAAAAAGAACCCTCATTATAGTATTCTGGCTCTGGCTTTAGAGGCGGGCTTCAATTCTAAATCCGCTTTTAACCAAATATTCAAGAAACAAACAGGAAAAACGCCAAGTCAGTATTTATCAGGTAGTTAGTCCTCCCATATTTGTCTATTCCTACACTTCTGCACTTCATAAATGTCCCGATATACACTTCTGGACGATGGGCATAGGTAGTTGCCGCATCTTTGCCATAGAAATTATTATTAAAGTAAAAATCATGCAAATAACACATTACAAAAAAGCGGGTTTGTTTTACCTTCTTGCCACCCTGATTCCCTGGGGATTTTGGGTTTTGGCCGCATTCATTAGCCATTCACCGGACCACAATTTGAATCAGGCCAGTATCATTTCCTTTCTAGGTTTGCTTTCGCCAGTATTAATTGTGTTCGCCATGACCTATCAAGATAAAACCATGGTAAACGATATTAAAGGCCGCCTACTTTTTTCAAAGTCGATGAAGCCCAAATTTATCCTGATTGGGAGTGGTTTGATGCTGATTAGCATATTATTGGCACAGGGTATTTCTCTACTATTTGGTTATAGTGCCTCACAGTTTAAACTTGCTGAACAGTTTTCTTTTACATCCGGAGTATTTCCTGTTTGGTTCATGTTGATTGTTGCACCACTTTTGGAAGAACTGGCTTGGCATTCATACGGAACAGACAGCTTACGCAACCGTTTTAACCTATTTTTCACGTCTGTGATTTTCGCATTTTATTGGGGATTATGGCACTTCCCATTATCCTTTATTAAAGACTATTACCACAGCAATCTGGTAGAAGAGGGTTGGATTTACAGTGTAAATTTTATCGTAAGCCTGTTTCCCTTTGTCATCATAATGAACTGGATTTATTACAAAACCAATCGCAATATTTTAATCACCGTCATTTTTCACATTACAGCCGGTTTTTTCAATGAAATTTTCCAAACCCACCCTATGAGTAAAGTTATTCAAACCGGTTTATTACTGGTTCTAGCTGCCTATTTATTAATCACTGAAAGAGAATTTTTCTTTAAAAAATAAAATTATGAAACGAATTATTCCAATTATTATAGCCCTTCTATCAGCAAGTAATTTATTTTCACAAAATATAACTCAAACGGTAAGAGGCCGAGTTTATGATGCGATTACACAGGAACCACTTGTTGGTGCCACGGTTATAGTTCAGCAATCCGATCCAATTATCGGTACTGTATGTGATGTCGAAGGAAATTTTGAATTGATAAGAGTCCCGATCGGTAGGCGCAGCGTGCAAGTGAGCATGATAGGCTACAAAACCTATGTGGCCAACGAATTGATGATCAGTACGGGTAAGGAAACCAATTTAGATATTCCATTGCATACTTCGGTTATCGATCTGGAAAGCGTAGTTGTAACGGTTGCCAAAGATGTACCGCTAAATACCATGTCTACCCTTAGTGCCAGGCAATTTACTGTGGAAGAAACAGAGCGCTATGCGGGTGGATTGGACGATCCTTCCCGATTGGCATCTTCGTTTGCCGGGGTTGCTACACCATCCGTAAGTAGCAACGGAATTTCAGTAAGAGGCAATAATCCGCACGGCCTACTATGGCGAATTGAGGGTGTAGAAGTCCCTTCACCCAGTCATTTTGCCAACCTTTCTGTGGTCGGTGGAGGATTATTCACCGCATTAAGTAATCAGATGTTGGCTAATAGCGATTTTCATACCGGTGCTTTTCCTGCTGAATATGGAAATGCTACCTCGGGAGTCTTTGACATCAAGATGAAAACCGGAAATACAACCGAACATGAACACACTTTTAAAGCAGGCTTAATCGGTATTGATTTTGCTACAGAGGGACCATTTAAGAAAGGTAGCCAGGCATCCTATGCCGTAAATTACCGCTATTCAACACTGGGATTATTATCATCTATTTTGCCGCCAGATGCAGGTCTGATCAGCTATCAGGACCTTTCTTTCAAAACAGTATTTCCTGCTAAAACAATAGGAACATTTTCTATTTGGGGAATTGGTGCTTTGGATAGAATAGATGTTGACGCACCAGACAGCACCGAATGGGTAAGTCATACAGACAGAGACGATGCGGAAGATGATTTGTTTCAGTACGCTACCGGTTTATCGCATAAACTAAAATTGGGTGAAAAAACCTTCTTAAACACTACCATTTCAGCTTCAGGCAATGGTTTTAAGCACAAGGAGGATCGTTTGGATGACAAACTGCAAAAGCATCCCCGATCTGAGGTTTCTAACAACGAATGGCGATATACATTGCAATCGAATCTTTATCATCGTTTGGGCAAGAAGCACACGAACCGCACAGGATTTTATTACACTCATCATGGATATAATGTGAATGTTAGACAAGCATCCGCTATAGGTCAACCTCTGGTAATACTTGCAAATGGCCTGGGACAATCTGATTTTATCCAGTTATATTCCCAATCCCGGTTAAATCCAATACCACAATTAACTATAAATATAGGTATGCATTATCAGCATTTTTTATTAAATCAAAACTTCTCAATCGAACCTCGGGTAGGGATTAAATACAATCTCAATTCCAAATCCAGCATGGCCTTTGCATATGGTTTACATAGCCGGTTGGAGGCCTTGCAGGTCTATTTTGTCAATAGTAATGAAAACAAAGTAAACCGGGATCTGGAGTTAATGAAATCGAATCATTTTGTGATGGGTTATGAGCTGAAATTATCAGATCATTTACGTCTAAAGATTGAGCCTTATTATCAATACCTGACTGATGTACCAGTATCTCCGACAAACTACATTTCGACTCTTAATATTGAGCAGAATATATTTTTTAGTGATGTTCTGACCAACCAAGGCACAGGTAGAAATGTGGGCGTTGATGTAACTCTTGAACGCTTTTTGAACAACGGGCTTTATTATTTGCTGACAGCCTCATTATTTGATGCAAAATACACCGGAGCGGACGGAATAGAACGCAACACAAGATACAATAAGAACTATGTATTTAATGCTTTGGTCGGAAAAGAATGGATGGTAGGTAAAAGTAAAAACAGTGTATTGGGGTTCAATATCCGCTTAAACCATCTCGGGGGTAACCGTATTGAACTAATTGATGAAGCCGCCACTTTAAATGCACAAGAATTGGTTTATGGAGAAGTAAATGGAAATATTGCTTTCTCTGAGCAGTCTGATCCATTGCCAATTTTATCAGTTGGTGTGTCTCTACGCCGCAACAAACCTAAACATGCAGCCATCTGGTCATTGCAAATGGTTAATGCAACCAAAACCCAGGAATACGTCAATGATTATTTCAATGTTAAAACTCAAACCATTGAGCAAAAGTATAAAGGGGTAATGATTCCTAACCTCAGCTATAAGATTGAGTTTTAGACATATAGACCAAAGCAACTTTGGAAAATAAATAATATTCCAAAGAGTCATCTCATTGAATAATTAATTGGTATTATAACCTTAGCAAAGATGATTTCGCAATAAAGAATGCTAATCCGTAAAAAGACGCTTGGATGTTGATGTTGGCCACAGCCCACTGTAGGTATAAGGCTTCGTAGATTTTCATCAATTCTGGCGCAATAAAATCACTTGGATCAAAAATAGAAATAAGCCGACATGGAAATAGCCATTGTGATAAATAGAATTTGACATTTCCTCTCCTTCATTTAAAGGGAATATAGAGATGTAGTGATTTTACGTTTAAAAGTTATATTTTGGATTGACACGCTAAAGCTTTATAGCTTTCATTAAAAAATAATTGTCAAAATGCGGTCCGCTTATATTAGGGGTAGACCTTTTGAAATGTAATATAACAATGAGGAATCGAGTAATAACTTTCCTGAGTATTTTTATTACAGTATTAATTGCCGGGTGTGCCAAACCAGACCTAACCAGGCCAAATATCATCCTGGTCATGACCGATGATCAGGGCTGGGGACAAACCGGGTATTACAACCACCCGGTTTTGAAAACTCCCAATCTGGATCAAATGGCAACCAACGGCCTCCGATTTGAACGTTTTTACGCGGGCGCACCGAATTGCTCTCCGACTCGGGCTACGGTCCTAACCGGTCGGTCCAATGATCGAACCGCAGTCTTTAATCACGGCTTCCCTTTGAGATTACAGGAGGTGTCAATCGCCCAGGTATTAAAGCAAGCAGGTTATGCTACCGGGCATTTTGGAAAATGGCATCTGAATGGCTTTACCGGTCCAGGTGCCCCTATCCTGGCCCAGGATCCCAGAAATCCGGGTAATTTTGGATTTGATGAATGGCTATCAGTGACCAATTTTTATGAAATGAACCCTCTAATGAGTCGAAATGGAGAATTCGTTGAGTTGAAAGGCGGATCCTCAGAAGTGATCGTTAAGGAGGCGCTAAATTTTATGGAAAATGCGCAGCATCGTGATGTACCATTCTTCGCAGTGATCTGGTATGGAAGTCCACACAGTCCCTGGAGCGCTGATGCCAAAGACAAGGAATCATTTTTAGATTTAGACGAACGATCACAAAATCATTATGGTGAGCTAGTAGAAATGGATCGTAGCATCGGTAGATTACGCAATCAACTGAGAGATTGGAAAATATCTGAAAACACGCTGATTTGGTTTAATAGTGATAATGGCGGATTAAGTCCTTTTGGTAAAGAAACTGTTGGAGGGCTGCGTGGATGGAAAGGTCAGATGTATGAAGGGGGCTTGAGAGTACCCTGTATAATTGAGTGGCCAGCAGGAATTAGACAGTCTCGCACTACAGAATTTCCGGCAGTGACTATGGATATTTTCCCTACCCTATTAGATATCACGGAAATTGTACCTTCAGAAGGACTACATCCAATCGATGGGATCAGCCTGAAAGATTTATTGAATAAAGACCTAAAGTCCAGGCCAAAATCTATCCCATTTAGGCATGCGGGAAGAGCTGCACTTATTAGAAATGATTACAAACTGGTCTCAGTTAATATTGAAAAAGACACCTTTGAACTATTTAACCTTATCACGGATCCTTTTGAGGATGAAGACATTATTAATTTGGAATCAGAAATTGCTGCTGAGTTAATTGGTGAATTTAAAGATTGGAACCGGTCCGTAGAAAAAAGTATAAAAGGACTCGATTATCCTGAAGGATTGATGGAGTCAGATCCACCCAGAACATCTTGGATGCAATCCGAGCTATACAGACCTTATCTCAAGGAATTTGGTGAAAGACCGGAATTTGCCAGGTGGTTGAAGCAGGAGTAAGACTAAAAAGGGAAATAGAATATGCACCCAAGGATACTGCGAGATCAACTTGAATAGCATTATTTGTCCAATTTCCCTAGATTTCTCTTTCAAACATTTAAACTTTTAGTTAAATTATCAGAATCAAATTAAAATCCATAAGGCATGGAAATCACCTCGACAAATCAAGCTACCACAAAGGCTCATTCCTTTATTGAACGACTGTTTGCCAAGGCAGGAATACAAATCAACGGATCCAATTCCTGGGATATCCGGATACATAATGCCCGATTTTATCAAAGATTGATCAAACAGGGCTCACTGGGATTAGGGGAATCGTACATGGATGGATGGTGGGACGTTGAAAGATTGGATCAATTTTTTTACCGGATTTTGACCGCGCGATTGGATCAGTATGTCAAGCCCACCTTACAAACATTTCTCTACCATCTGCAAGCTGTAATATTTAATCAACAAACCAAATTGCGATCCAAGAAAGTAGCGCACCAACATTATGATCTCGGTAATGACTTTTATCTATCGTTTCTGGATCCCTATAATCAATACACCTGTGGCTATTTTAAAGAGACAGATGACCTAAACATTGCTCAAAAACAAAAATTGGATTTAATCTGCAAAAAATTACGACTTTCAGAGAAAGATCGGGTATTGGACATCGGTTGTGGATGGGGTGGATTTGCAAAATATGCCGCTGAAAACTACGGTTGTTCAGTCCATGGAATCACCATTTCAAATGAACAATTGAAATATGCCCGGGATTTTTGTCAAGATTTACCGGTAACTATAGAAAATAAGGATTACCGGGATCTTAAGGGGACTTATGACAAAATTGTGGTTTGTGGAATGATCGAGCATGTGGGCTATCGAAATTACCGCAGATTGATGCAGGTTGTCGAACAAAATTTAGCCAAAGGGGGCTTGTTTTTATTACATACGATCGGTGGAAATATTTCTTCAAAACTCGCAGATCGTTGGATAACCAGATATATATTTCCCAATTCTCAAATTCCTTCAGCCAGTCAGCTTACTTCAGCTCTTGAAGGTTTATTCACCATTGAAGATTGGCACAATTTCGGACCCTACTATGTCCCTACATTGAAAGCCTGGTATGCTAATTTCAAGCGGAATTGGGAATCGTTCAGGTCCAAGTATGGAGAAAGATTTTATCGAATGTGGAGTTACTATTTGTTGTCAAGTGCCGGTGCATTTCAAGCTCGAGACCTACAATTATGGCAGATTGTATTAAGCAAAATGGGATCGCCGCAAAGGTATGAATCGATTAGATAGGTAGATTTTAAATGGAGGTTCTATTATATGTTAAGAAATTGTTTATTTGGACGTTTCAAACACCTTCCTCATTAACTCCAAGTATCTTGGATCTGTTTTAAAGCTCTCAGGTATTTCCTCCATACATTGATAAATGGGTAAAAAAGACAAAGACGGAGATTTCACATCATACGCACGGTAGAACCATTCGAGGATTTTTTCGATATCCTCAGTAACCGTATAAAGTTCTGCAACGGAAAAAGGATCCTCAACAATACCTTTTTCTAAGCCATCCATGATCCGGTTATAAGCTCGCTGATATAGATCTTGTTTTCCACATAGATAATAGGTTCGGGCTAGCCAGGCTTGCATTTTAGCTGATCCCCACCCAATGATTTGCTCATCGACTCGATTGGACAATGAAAGTGCTCTATCACAATTGTCACTTAACGCATGTGCCAGACCCGACTTAATTTGACCCCATATCCAGTTTGGATGGATATCCAGTGCTTTGTCAAAATTTTCTGCGGCGGAACTATAGTCGTCCATTAAATAATACGCAATTCCCACACCATGCAATGCACTTATGGATATCGGATCAGTCTCCAAAGCTTTTTGGGCGTAAGCTAAAGCCTCATCAAATCTGCATTGTGTCAATAAAAAGTTAGAATATCTAATACAAGTGGTACTTTCGTTAGGATTCAATTCTAAAGCCTTGAGAAAAGCTTTTTCTGCTCCCCGGTGATCAAATTCAAAATAAAATTTCATTTCTGCAATGGCCGTATGCGCTTCAGCGAGTAAGGGGTTCAAAGCCAGTGCGGAATTACCGGCTGTAAGTCCTTCTCCTACGATTTCCGATCTTTTGGCAGCAGAAAAGTAAGCCTGCATGTACATTGCATCGGCAATTGCCGCGTATGCTTTGGCAAATTTTCGATCTATTGAAATTGCCTCTCGCAATAAAGCTAACCCCTTGTTGATTTCTTCAGGATTCGATTTTTGTATTAAAAATTTCCCTTGGAGATACAATTGAAATGCCTGTGGGCTAGTGGTTTCAGGACCTTTCGATATTCTTGAAAAAAGGGAATCCGGAATGACTGGTTCTAATATTTGAGAAAGTGATTCCAGAATTTCATTTTCCATTTGTAGAATTTCATCTTCGTGCTTCTTAAATTCTCTTCCCCAGATTTGTGAATTATCGGATGAATTGACTAATTCTACATGCACTTCAACTTGATCTCCCAATTTATTCAACGAGCCTGCCAGGACTTGTGATGTATTTAATCTTTTGCCGATTTCAATTGGATATGCAACCAAGTTCGATAAAACTGAAATAGATTGTTTAGAAATAACGCGTAGATCCGGGATACCAGATAACTTATCAATCAGATTTTCAGGTATCCCCTCACATAAGTAATCCAAGCCAGGATCTTGAGATTCATTTATTAGAGGAAGAATTGCAATGGACGTAGGACCTTTTTTCCCCTCATAACCATTCGGCCGTAAAATATAAAGGGCCAGAATGGCGATGATCAATCCCCCAGCTATACCATATGACCACCTGGATATTTTACGTCCGGTTTTATTACGAACCAATTTCGCTTTTCCCGATCCAATTATTGGAGCAGGTATGGTTAAGCCCTGGTTGGCTAAGGCATAAACGTGATGCGGATTGTTATCATTTTTGAATTGATATTCACCGATGTATTTAGTTAATAAATCCGGGTGACTCTGAATATCAAAATATACACGTTCCGTGAATAATATGGAACCAGCTTCCCCTAATGATTCCAGACGTGATGCGATATTGATGCCGTCACCAAAGTAATCATTTCCGTCTTTCACAATATCTCCGACATGGACACCAATACGAATATTGAGGCTTGTATTTTGCTGAACTTGGTGTTGAATACGTTCTGCACATTTCAACGCTCCTACCGAACTTCTGAAAATACAGAGACTTCCATCGCCCTGATGCTGTAATAATTCTCCGTCATATTCTATTAATAGATGTTCAACAATCGAACGATACTGACCTACCTTTTTGATACCTTCTTTTTCACTCGCCTGCATCAAAGCCGTATATCCGACAATATCGATAAACATAATGGCTGATAGCTGTCTGGATGGCATTTAACGAAAGTGTTTTTATAAAGATACATAATCTAAGCCAAGAAATGGTACCCATAATCTCTGCTATCTTTCGTACAATTATTGTATCCAAAAGGATAATATGTTATATTAATGAATTGCTTGGTTGAACCGAATGAAACCCATGAAAAAGTATTAATATTCCTTAATTCAAATATCCTGTTTACTGTGACTGGTTTGGACAGTCAGAAACGGTGAAAAATCCCAATTTTTTCAAGGTTCTGCTGAATCAGGTAGAAAAAAATTCCTTCAAAAAGTCACATAGCCTATCTACGATATGATCGAAATGAAAGGGAGACATGCAAGGGATTATCGAACCGACCCCAGCACGGTCGAATTAGAGACCTATTTTAATAAATAAAATCATAGATTTATTCATCTTTGCCCTTTTACCTAAATTTACGCGCTTTACCCATTTTATCCTTTTTTTCAATAAGCTTCTTCTTTAAATAATTGATCATTATTACAATTCATTACATCACAACTTGAGTTAATTAGAAGCTCCAAATACCTTCTCCATTAACTCGAAGTACCTTGGATCCGTTTTAAATGAATCTGGTAATTCTTCATAACATTTATAGATGGGTAAAAATGATATTGTAGGTGAATTTAGCTCGTACGCCCGGGAGAGCCATTCCAAAATTTTATCAATATCCTTTGAAACCGTATATAATTCAACAATTGAAAACGGATCCTCAACAATACCTTTTTCCAATCCATCCATAATCCGATCATAAGCTCGTTGATATAAATCCATTTTACCACAAGAATAATAAGTCCTCGCTAGCCAAGCCTGAATTCTGGCAGATCCCCATCCATTGACCTGTTCATCTACTCGATTGGACAATGATACTGCTCTATCACAATTCCCAATCAATGCGTGAGACAGGCCGGATTTGATAAGTCCCCAAGCCCAATTTGGATGGATATCTAATGCTCTGTCAAAAACTTCAGCTGCGGATTGATGGTCATCCATAAAATGGTACACTATTCCTACCCCATGCAACACACTGGTAGAAATCGGATCGGTCTCTAGAGCCTTTTTTGCATAAACCAGAGCTTCATCAAATCTACACTGTGTCAATAAAAAGTTGGAATACCTTAAGCAGGTGGTACTTTCGTTTGGGTTCAATTTGAGCGCCTTGAGAAAAGATGTTTCTGCCCCCCGGTGATCAAATTCAAAATAAAATTTCATTGCTGCAATGGCCGTGTGTGCTTCGGCCAGAAAAGGATCCAAGGCCAAGGCAGAATTTCCAGCAGTAAGTCCTTCTCCTACGATTTCTGACCTTCGAGCAATTGAAAAAAAGGCCTTTAAATACATCGCATCTGCAATAGCGGCATAGGCTTTGGCAAACTGCCGATCTTCTGAAATAGCTTAGCGCAAAAATGATAGCCCTTTTTCGATCTCAGCTGGATTTGATTTTTGAATTAAAAATCTACCCTGGAGATATAGTTGAAATGCCAACGGACTATTGGTTTCAGGCTTTTTCAACAAACTTGGTGAAAATGTATCCGGAATTATCGCTTCTAATTCCCGGGTCAAAGATTCCAGAATTTCGCTCTCCAACCGGAGCACATCATCTTCATGCTGCGTAAATTCTTTTCCCCAAATACGCGAATTATCTTCAGAATTAACTAATTCTACTTTAACTTCTACCTGATCTCCAACGGTATCAAGCCATCCGGTCAGGATTTGTGAAACATTCAATTTTTTTCCAACTTCTATCGGACTTTCGACTAAATTTGTTAAAATCGAAATCGAATGTTTGGACATTATTCGCAGATCCGGGATAACTGATAACTTATCCTTCAAATTTTCAGGTATCCCTTCACATAAATAATTTAGGCCTGGATCTTGAGATTCATTTATTAGTGGAAGAATGGCAATGGAAGTAGGACCTTTTTTCCCCTTATAACCATCCGGCCGTAAAAAATAAATGGCCAGAATGACAATGATCAATCCCCCAGCTAAACCATATGACCATCCGGATATTCTACGACCGGTCTTTTTATGAACCAATTTCGCTTTTCCCGAGCCAATTATTGCAGTAGGTAAGGTTAAGCCCTGGTTGGCCAAGGCATAAACTTGATGTGGATTGCTATCGTTTTTGAATTGATATTCACCGATGTATTTAGTTTTAATATCCGGGTGACTCTGAATATCAAAATATACACGTTCCGTGAATAATATAGAACCAGCTTCCCCTAATGATTCCAGACGTGATGCGATATTGATGCCGTCACCAAAGTAATCATTTCCGTCTTTCACAATATCTCCGACATGGACGCCAATACGGATGTTAAGATCGGTATCTTGCTGAACCTGGTGTTGAATACATTCTGCACATTTCAGCGCTCCTACCGAACTTCTGAAAATACAGAGACTTCCATCTCCCTGATGCTGTAATAATTCCCCGTCATATTCTATCAATAGATTTTCAACAATCGAACGATACTGACCTACCTTTTTGATACCTTCTTTTTCATTCGCTTGCATCAAAGCCGTATATCCGACAATATCGATAAACATAATGGCTGATAGCTGTCTGGATGGCATTAAACGAAAGTGTTTTTATAAAGATACATAATCCTTGCAAAGAAATCGTATCCAAATATCTCTACTATCTTTCGTAAAACCATTGTATCCAAATGGATAATATATTATATTAATGAATTGCTTGATTGAACCAAACGAAACTAATGAAACTTATGAAAAAGTATTTAATATTCCTTATTTCAAATATCCTGTTTTCAGTGACCGGTTTGCACAGTCAGAAAACGGTAAAGATTCCCAATTCTTTCAAGGTTCTGCTGAAACAGGTGGAAGAGGATTCAATCAAAAGTCACATCGCCTATCTGGCCGATGATCGAATGAAAGGAAGGATGCCGGGGACTCCGGAGTATAAGCTTGCCATTGATTACGTTATCCATAAGTACCAAGAATTGAACCTATTACCTGGAGTGGAAGGCAACAGTTACCTACAAAAAGTTGCATTGAGAAGGGGACTTATCAATCCGGATAAACAGATGCTCACCATAAAATCCGGAAAGAAAAGGTTCAAGTTGGAAGCTGGAAAAGACTTTCTATGGTCAGCTGATCTGCATCGTGAAGTCAGCAAAATAGAAGCTCCATTGGTATTTGCCGGATATGGTATTTATGCTCCGGAATTGGGCCATAATGATTTTAAGAATATTGATGTGAAGGGTAAGATCATTTTGATTTTTGCAGGTGCCCCGGAAACGATGGAAGCAACCGAAAGAGCTCATTTCAGTAATTTGAGAACCAAATACGAAATGGCAAATCAACAAGGCGCTGTGGGCGTAATTATGACCTCACAACCAGGAAGAAGATCTAACTTTACCAGACTGGCAGGTCGATTAAGCCAAGGCCGAGTGGGTATTTTTGACTCCGACGGTGCCGTAGATGGATCCTCGATTAATCCATTTTCATCGATTAAGTTGACCGGTTTTTACAATTGGCATTCTTTGGACAAAATCATGCAGTTCTCCTCTACAAATGGTAAAGATTTACTATCGTTATATCAAAAACAAAACAAAAGTGGTTTAGATTTGAATTGTTCACTATCTGCCAAAAATACGACTCGCTACCAACACTTCACCAGTTACAATGTAGTGGGCATTTTACCCGGATCGGATACAGAGCTAAGAAATGAATATGTCGTTCATACCGCTCATCTGGATCACGTTGGTGTAGGTATTCCATTTGCAGGAGATTCGATCTATAATGGGGCTCATGACAATGCGTCCGGGGTGGCAAGTTGTCTGGAGATCGCCAGGCTATATACACGATTGCCATCACGTCCAGCGCGGTCCATCGTTTTTGTCATGGTCACAGCCGAAGAAATGGGATTACTGGGTTCACTCCATTTTGCTAAAAACCCCACGGTTCCCAAAGAACAAATAGTGGCAAATTTAAATACGGACATGCCTACGCTGATAGCTCCCTTGTTATCTATAGAGCCATTGGGAGCAAAACATTCCTCTTTGATGGATCCGGTCCGGCAAGCAGCCGAATTTCTTCACTTACAAATTATGGAAGATCATATGCCAGAACAGGTCAGATTTGTGCGTAGTGACCACTACAACTTTGTTATACAGGGAATCCCTTCTTTACACGTCAAATACGGATTAAGAGCCCTCAATCCCAATGAAGATCTTACTGAAAAAATAATGGACTATACCCGAAATATTTACCACAAACCCAGCGATGAACTCAACGATCTATTTGATTTCAAAGCAGGGAAAACATACGTACAACTCAATTTTCTAATTAGCTACCTGATCGCTCAAAATCCCAATCGACCTACTTGGAATGCAGACAGTTTTTTCGCCAGGTATGCCAAATAATTCAATTAATTTTCCTTCAATGCATGTACCGGATTATTTAAAGCCGCCCGCAATGTATGATAACTGATCGTAAGAATGGCAATACCAAAAGCCAGGGTAAAACCAACCACAAAAAATCCAGGACTAATGGATAAGCGATCGGCGAAATTTTCTAACCATTTTCGCATCAACCAGTATGTAATCGGACTGAATATCAAAAACGCCAAAAAGACCAGAAAAGCAAAACTTTTAGAAAGGTGAATCATGATATTCGGAATCGTAGCTCCCAATACTTTGCGTATGCCAATTTCTTTTATTCTTTGTTCTGTAGTAATGGCTGCCAATCCAAAAAGCCCCATACATGCGATTAAGATGGCCAGTACCGCCATCATCAATACAACTGCCTTCATTTGTCGGTCAGACTGATACAGTGATGCAAAGTGTTCATCCAAAAAAGTATAACTAAACGGCCATTTAGGAACCAGGTTATTCCATGTTCGCTCTACATCGGCAATACCTTCCTCAATATGCTCTCCATCTATCTTAACGGAAAGTTCGCTGTAACCCCAATCTTCATGAACCACTAGCGACAAGGTATTGATTTCGTAGTGTAAGGAATTGAAATTAAAATCTTTTACCACGCCAATAATTGTTCCCAAAGAGTCGTCGGGATACCATGAATGTCCTGCACTTACTCCTATAGGATCATCCAAACCAAGTTCATCCGCAAATGATTGATTGATGATGTACGCATATCCATTATCCCGGGGGCGATCAGCTGTAAAATTACGCCCAGCCAACAATTCTATCTGGTAAACATCCAGATAGTCATAGTCTACATTGACATTGCTGGGAGTTACCGCCCGGATGGTATCCGTGCGCAGTTTAAATCCCCATTGATGAAAATTATTACCCATTCGTTGTCCGGAAGCCGTAACCCCTTTCACGTATTGACTTCGCTTCATTTCGGTTTTGAGGGTTTTGAAGATTTCATTAGCATCTTCATTAAGGTCAACTAAAAGGATATGATCTTTATTGATGCCAATATCCTTGTTCATCACATAATAAAGTTGTTGCATCACAATTAAAGTGCAAATGATCATTCCTATTGCCAATCCGAATTGGATAATCACCAATGCATTGCGGAAGATGGATTTTTGACTGTTCTGGTCACCTCCTCTCAATATCTTTACGGTTTTAAATGAACTCAAATAGTAGGAAGGATACAAACCGGCAAATACACTTAATAAAATGGTACCAAAAAACACTAAAGCCAAAGCAACGGGAGATTGAAAGAAGTAGCCCATCGACAAAGACCGGTCCAATAACCCATTTACCAAGGGAGTAAATAGAATAGCTAGAACCAATCCCAGAAAAAATGCAAAAAATCCCAACAATCCGGCTTCTACTGAGAATTGACCAAACATTTGATTTTTTCTGGCCCCAACGGTTTTGCGAACACCAACTTCTTTCCACCGATGTGATGCACGAGCGGTAATTAAGTTCATAAAATTAACCCCGGCTATCAAAAGAATGAGGATGGCAACCATGGAAAAGACAGTCAAATAAACACCATTGAACTTTCGATAGTTGTGATAATCGTGCTCAATATCCATGGAGGCGAGATGAACTTCCGGCAGTTGCTGGAAAAAGATCTTATAATAATCGTTGACATCGCTAGTCTGATCCGGATCAGGTGGCATACACCTTAGCAAAAAATCAGGCATTTTAGCTTCCAGTGCAGTGATATCAACTGCCGGATCCATTTGCAAATACGTTACTAAAAAATTCGATCCAAACCGCGTATCAAACTCCGGATCTTCACTGGTACGTGTCGACATAGAAATCAATGCATCAAACTGCAGGTGAGAATTCTCGCTAATATCCTCCAGAATACCGGTGACCTGATAAAGATTACCATCCATGTGAATAGATTCTCCGATAGGGTCCGCTGAATCAAAGAACTTGTCCGCTGTCTCCTGTGTAAGAACAATGGAATTGGGTTGCTTTAAAGCGGAGGCCCGATTTCCAAGTATCAAAGGAAAGTCAAATATTTCCAGAAAGGTAGAGTCTACAAATACACTTTTTTCAACCAATAATTTGATCTCATCCTTAATATACAATTGTTTTCCCCTGCCCCAGAAACGGGTAAACTTTTCAATTTCCGGATAGTCTTTAACCAAAGAAGGGCCCATCCCTGGCATGGATAGAGCCACCTTCTGGGTATTGGTACCCGGAAAACTCTGAATCTCATCCAACCGGTAGATCAAATTGCTTTTCTGGTGAATGGCATCAAAACTTTGCTCATCCCGGATAAATAGAAAAATCAGGAGACAAGCGGCAATTCCAAGTGCCAGGCTTGAAATATTAATGAACGACCAAAGTTTTTGTTTGCGCAGGTTACGCCAGGCGACTTTGAGGTAATTGACGAGCATTAGGTTAGATTTTAGTCAAGTAAAATGTATATAAATGGAGATCATTTTTTTATCCTAAAGGTTACACAGATCCCATTATTTCAGGTAATTTATTAAAAAATGTTAGATAAACCGGTCCTTTGATTCATGAACTAATGAATAATTGGAGATTTCGCATCTGAAAAGCTTTGACTAATATTACTGGATAACTGATATAAATCATTACCGGGGTGAAAAATAGATTCGATCTTTGCATAACACATTCAGCCTATCAAAGATGAAACACCTTATGCTACTTTGCTTGGTGGTAACGAATCCACTACTTTCCCAAACACAATTGGATCGTGGAGATTTTCTTGGTGGAGATTTGTCCTATCGATTCATTGAGGAAATTGCACCAGGAAAATATCACTACCGGATAACCTTAAATTTATACCGGGTTTGTATCGAAGATCAATCTCAAAGATTTAAGCCAGAATATATAGGAATCTTTCGCGTCGATTCTACCGGAAAATTACAACTCCACCAGGAGCTTAAGGCAATTCCCAACATTGTCCAGACCAATAATTATAAACATGATCCGTGTGAAGGTTTTTTATATAGTGACTTTTGTATTGAAAATGTGGACATAGACTATGACTTGATCCTTGATTCCGGAGAAGACGATTACCTGATTACCTACCAAAGATGTTGCAAACTAGAATGGACCCCAGCTAATACAGATCAAGGTAAACAAAGGCGTAGTTCGGGAATGACACTTTCACTGAAGATTTCTCAAACCACACTAAAACTACATAACAGCAGCCCAAAATTTAATCGACATTTTGAGCAAACAGTGTGTACTCAGAATAGCTGGGATCATCAGATATTCGATTTTTCAGCTATAGACACGGATGGGGACTCACTTCATTATGAGTTATGCCACCCTTTACTCGGTGGTGGCCGGGAGAGTTCAGAAGCAGATTCTATTGCTGCCTGGAAATGTAACGGTCTCCAACCCAGGCCCACGTATTGTCTGCCCGGCTTTGATTCAGTTGTCTATTTGCCCGGGTATTCGTACACCCATCCTACAGATAGTTTGGAATTATCAGAAAATACCGGAATTTTTAAAATGGAAATTCCACATCAGGGTGTTTGGTTGATTTCCATGTGTGTTTCGGAGTACAGAAATGGGGTATTACTGGGTAAAGTCCACCGGGAATTTAGTTTTCCACATTGTTTTGTTAAGCCCCAAGCCATTATTGGACCCATTCAATATATCTGTGAGGATTCTTTTTTTGTGTTGCCCAATCTCTCCTATCACGAGGACACCTATTCGAATATATATGATTGGACTATTTCCAACGGACAAGTAACCTGGAACTCAAAGGATACGTTTCCAAAGGTCCCGGTTTATATGTTCAAAAGTAACGATAGTATTGATATTAAACTGGTCCTCTTTAAAGGAGAATATTGTACAGATTCTACTGAGATACGGATTAAAAAATTTCCTGGCATTGAAACGGATTTTGACTATACCGTCAACAGTTGTAAAGGCGGTCCTATTCAATTGAATAGTAATTCGAAGAGCTCAGACTCCAGAGGTATAAAGTCCTATTACTGGACCAACGGTGTTACATATATTGGGGATGAGGAGCGCATCGTTATTAACCCTGCAGAATGGAAAAAACAAGAAATAAAGCTGGTCGTTGAGGACCATAATGGTTGTTGGACCGAACAGAAAAAATATATCCCTTATTACCCGGTCCCAGAGAATATCCCCACCCTGGATACCATTATTCAATGTGATTCGGCACAGTTTAGTACGGATATTATAACGCTACTTGACCTTCCAACCAGTTATAAGGTTCATTGGGACTTTGGTGACGGTAATGAGAGTCGACAAAAAATACCTGTTCACACTTTTACAAAGGCCGGCAACTTTGACGTAATTCTCAAAATTACCTCACCCGGTGATTGCATCCTGGAACAAAAAGTAGGCTTTGTACAGGTGGTTCAAAACCCACCTATTGAAATCGTGATCGAGGCGGATGATCCGATCAAATCGAACTCATTGGTAACCTTTAATCTGGTTAATTCTAACTTTGACCAGGTCAGTTGGTATATCGATGACATCTATATTTCATCCGGAGACACGATCACTCATAAATTTAAAGTGCCGGGAATTTACCAGGTTACGGCATTCAGAGAATCAGAACCCATGTGTCTGATATCCGAAACCATTCAGGTAAATGTAGTTGCCGGAGATATCATTTTTCTACCCAATGCCTTTTCACCAAATGACGACCAGGTCAATGATATTTACCGGGGATACGGTGATCCGGATCTGATGGAATCATATCGAATGACGATTTGGGACCGGTGGGGTACTTTATTATTTGAAAGTACCGACCTGTCAGACGGATGGAATGGATATTATGAAAACCAACTACTACCGGCAGGTGTGTATGTATGTCGGGTTGACATCAAGGATAATTCCTCCCAGATACATACCCTTACCAAGTCAATCACCTTGGTTCACTAGCACTATCTAAACAAGTGCATTAAGAAATAACATCTCTACCAGGTGATCCAATTAGTAATAAATTACTTTACAAATTCCAAGCTAGTCTCGATAAATTTTGACAGCTCTTCCCCTTTCAACATATTTTGATTCAAACGGGCTAAATTGAACAGGTAAGTAGCAAAGCCATTTTTCTTTTCCGCACTGCGCATATTAATTAATTTCTCGGCAATCAATGGGTGATTGGTGTTGACCACAATATTATAGAACTCGTCCATGCCCATGCCCATACCGGGAGGATTCCCTTGCATGGTCTGCATTTCCTGCATCCGCCTTAAAAATTCGGGCTTGGTGATTACCACCGGATGATCATTAGGTGACATGGCACGAAGACTCAGATTTTTGCTTTTATCGTCCAGTACATTTTCAAACAGTTTTTTAACCTTCTCCTCCTGTTTTTCAGTTAATACCGATTCCTGTTTTTCATCTTTCTGTATCAGGTTATCCACGGTATCGGAATCCACCCGTACAAAGAGCAAGTCACCTAACTTATGCTCCAGGTGTTGCATGTAGTGATTGTCAATCACATGATCCATAATGAGCACATCGTAGCCTTGATTCTCTGCTGCCTTGATGTAACTGGTTTGGATTTCATCATGATGTGCGTACAGGCAGACTACCTTACTGTGTTTGTCGGTCTGCAGTTCTTTTATTTTATCCTTGTACTCGTCAATAGTGAAGTAATTCCCGTTTGCATTTTTGAACAATGCAAATTTTAAGGCCTTGTCATAGAATTTCTCTTCAGATATCATTCCATACTTCACAAACACACCGATATCATCCCATTTGCTGATGTAGTTGTCTTTGTCCTTTTTGTAAAGGTCTTCGAGCTTGTCAGCCACTTTTCGGGTGATGTATCCCGTGATCTTTTTGACATTTTGATCACTTTGTAAATAACTGCGAGAAACATTTAATGGTATATCGGGTGAGTCAATCACTCCATGCAATAAAGTTAAAAACTCCGGCACAATCTCCTTGACTTCATCGGTTACATAAACCTGATTGGAATAGAGTTGAATCTTGTTTTTCTGAATTTCTAAAGAGTTACTCAATTTAGGAAAATACAAGATTCCGGTCAGGTTAAAAGGGTAATCAATGTTTAGATGAATCCAAAACATCGGTTCCTGACTAAAGGGATACAATTTTTGATAAAATGATTTGTAATCTTCGTCTTTGAGTTCTGAAGGTTGCTTTTTCCATAAGGGGTGTGTTTCGTTGATTATGTTGGGATGTTCTTCTTTAATTTCTTTGCGATCATCACCTTCGCCTTCATAACGCGTCTCTTCACGCATGCCAAATTGGATCTCAACCGGAAGAAAGCTACAGTATTTTTTTAATATCCCTTCAATTCGGGATTTCTCCAGAAACTCCTGATTTTCTTCATCATTGATGTGCAGGATAATTTCGGTTCCTCTTTCGGTTTTATCGTTTTCCTTGAGGGTATATTCGGGTTCTCCATCACAGACCCAGGTGATTCCCGGAGCATCCTCTTGATACGATTTGGAAACTACTTCTACCTGATTGGCTACCATGTATGAAGAATAAAATCCCAGTCCAAAGTTTCCAATGATTGATTCATCATTATACTTTTCCAAAAATTCCTGCGCACTGGAAAAGGCTACCTGATTGAGGTATTTTTTCACCTCATCAGCAGTCATTCCGATGCCACGATCTGCAATGGTTAAGGTTTTGGCCTCGGGATCTACAGAAACTTGAATGGTCAGGTCACCCAATTCACCATCATATTCACCTCTGGCAGCGAGAACCTTTATTTTATTGGTTGCATCAATGGCGTTGGATATTAATTCCCTGAGGAATATCTCGTGATCAGAATAGAGAAACTTTTTAATGATCGGAAATATATTTTCAGTTTGTACAGAAATCTTTCCTTTCTGCATTTTTTGCTTTGCTTTCGGCATGAGTCAATTATTTTTTTAATTATGTGCTCAAATACACAAAGGACATGCCATTAGAATTATACTGCCATTTTGTCCTTTATACCAGGCAATCGAATGACGAGCGCTTTATTTTTGGCGGGATAACCTGACACTTTGGAAAGCAATTTCGTGCTCATAGCCTTTTCTCCTCAGATGCTGGTAGGTCTTTCTTCTCATCTCCGGATCAGCTATCATAAAGCGCTTGGATTTTGCATATTTCCTGGCCTCTTCTATCGCTCGTTCACGATATTCCTGTACATCAATTTCTTCCATCCCTTTACGAATGCAATACTCGGATATTTGCTTCGACTTCAGTGCTAGGGTAATTTTTTCTTTACCCCATCCATTGATCCGAAATTTACCTCTAACATAGGCTGCGGCATATCTTTCTTCGTTCAACAGATTTTCCTGAATGAGCAGAGCGAGCGTATCTTCCAGATCACGTCCATAGACTTTCCAGCGAATCAATTTACTCCTTACCTCCTGGTGACATCGTTCCTGGTAATCACAATAACGTCTGATTTTTGCGAGTATGTTATCCGGTATAGCCATTAGTGCTGAAACATAATAATGGCATAAAAGTATAAAAAAAAGATCCTGGTATTGTGACTGAAGCATAGATTACATGTTCATCATCAATAGGGGAGCGAAGGCACATTTGCATTATAACGTATATTTCCGTTATAAAACTTGTAATTTAGTTGCATGTGTAACAAATTCGTTATACCTTGAGCCCTGATGAAAAGGAAATTTGGAATTATTACCACGTTTTTACTGTTAAACACCCTTTTTTTATCCGCCCAATCATCTGAGGCTGATCGATATTTACAGACTCAGGACTATGCGAATGCTCTGGCGTTGTTCGTAGACTCTGACTCAACCCTGGAAAACCAATTGAATATTGCATATTGTTATTACAAACTTGGTCAATGGCGAAATGCTAAGACTTACTATGAAAAAGTCCTCAAAAAAGATAGCACCAGGTTGGTGGCATACCTGCAGTTAGGGAGTATTTATGATCAGGAGCTTAGTCTACCCAAGGCAATCAAATGTTACTCCACCCTGGCAAAATTAGATTCCAGCAATGCCCATTATTTTAAGTTAACCGGTGGAGCCTATGAAAAGGCCGGTTTAATCCGGGAAGCATTTACTGCTTATTCCCGGGCTTTAAAACTCAATGCACAGGATATCACCATTTATCTCAGTCTTGCTAATATTTTCATCAAAAACAAACAATATGAGGATGCGGATAGTCTGGTGAATCTAGCTTACCAATTGGACTCTGGTAATGTTAAAGTCCTTTTAACGCAAGCCAGAACTAAATATGGAATACGTGACTACAATAAAGCGGTTATATCTTTTAAAAAGACCCGTGGCAAATTGGATTTAAATCCCTTTTATCGCAAGATGCTGGGTTATGCTTATCTGAAGATTGATTCCTTGGACCAGGCCATCCACACACTTACCAATTTATTGGAAGACGATGCCTCGGAACATACTCATTTCTATCTGGCCAGTGCCTATTCCCGGAAGGGTGAGCTAGACCACAGTATTTATCATTATAAGAAAGCAATTAAAGAAGGAATTTCGCCCAATTTGGCCGATTACCATGCTTATCTGGCCAACGATTGTAAGAAAGACAAACAATACAAACTCGCCATAGAGCACTATGAGCAAGCGTATCGCTATTCTGAGGATCCCCGTTATATCTTCCATCGGGCACAGATGTGCGATTTGTATTACAAGGACAAAAAGATTGCCTTAAATCATTATCGACGCTATCTTAAATACAAAGATCGTAATGAAGAATACAATGCGTATGCCAAAGAGCGCGTGCAGTATTTATCAGAATATATTCATTTAACCAATAATTAATTCATGAAGCGACTTACAAAGGCTGAAGAAGAGGTAATGCACATCATCTGGAAGTTGAAAAGGGGTACGGTTAGTGAAATGTTGGATCAATTTGGGAGTCCCCGACCACCACATAGCACCATTTCTTCGATTTGCCGCATCTTAGAGAAAAAAGGCTTTTTAGATCACAAAGCTTATGGTCGAACCTATGAGTATTTTCCATTAGTCAGCAAACGGGAATATAGCAAAAGGTCTTTGCAAAGCTTGGTTGCTGATTATTTTGGTGGATCCATGCACCGGTTAGTATCTTATATCGTCAAAGAAGAAGACTTGGATTTAGAAACTGTCCAAAAGCTATTGGATCAATTGGAAGACACGGAACCAACTACCGAAAACTAACTACCATGATCAACTATATTCTTGAAGTCTCCTTGTACTGGGCAATATTTTATGTAATCTATCTCCTCTTTTTACGTAAGATGACATTCTTTCACTTTAATCGCTACTATTTACTTTGTTCCTTACTCTTTGGTATGATCATTCCATTTTTACCACTCATCATCCCCAGTCCTGAACCTGTCGTGCAAACCATTATGCACTTAGGAGCACCGATCTATACTCAACCATTTATGGTGGCTACAGAGGTTGCCAATGAGTCCGGCATAATGGTTAATTGGATTCAAATTTTCACTATCGTTTACTGGCTAGGTGTTATGTTTTTTTCCATTCAATTCATCACCGGTATTTGGAAAATAGTAACTTATTACCGGTCCGGAAAGCGCCACCGTAAGGAAGGATATACTCTGATTATTACTCCTGAGATACACTTACCGTTTTCCTTTTTCAACTGGGTTTTTTGGAGCCAAGAGTTGGAAACTGTAGAAAATGGGGAAGAGCAGATCATGTTGCATGAAATATCGCATGTAAAAGGATGGCATAGTGTAGATGTAATGGTTATCGAGCTAGTTAAAATATTCATGTGGTGCAGTCCATTTATTTATTTATATAAAAAATCAATTCGCAATATTCATGAATATCTGGCAGATCACATTGTATTGAAAACCACCCACATAAAGAATTATGGCCATCTCTTGCTAAGGCAATCTCTGTCCGGATTTGAGATTGCTTTAGCCAATCATTTTATTCGTTCACAATTAAAAAACAGAATTGCTATGATGTTACAAAAACCATCAGGAAAACGCGCCATGCTAAAATATCTTTGGATAATACCGGCTTTGGCTTGTATTTCCCTATTTATTTCGGCCAAAAATACTGTCTTTCAAAATGGAATTGAAATTACCCAATCTTTGGAAGATCCGGTGCAAACGATCATTCTGGTCTACCCCGATGATCAACAAGTCCTCTTACGATTTCATACGGATCGTTACCATGTTGAAGAATTTTTGGATAACAACATCCCCCATGAAGATGTGGAATTTATGTTCGTTAAGAGCAAAAGCAATTACGAGCCCTCGCAAAAATTTACCATTTATTATCTGAAGCAGAAAAAGGAACTTACGTTCAAAGATGGAATATTGAAAGTAGATGACCAGACTAACACCACAAGAGAACTGGCCGTCGATGTGTACCAGGAGCGTTTTAAGGCAGGTAGGGAGATTATTTCCTATCCTGAGATGATGTCCTGGAAAGAAATGTTATCCAGAAAATCTCTGGCCAAAAAAACGGTATCCACCGGTGAAGAAATATTTAAACAGGTCGAAGAAAAGCCTATCTTTCCAGGATGTGCCGGAGAGTTTTCGACCCATAAGGAACAAGTGGATTGCGGAAATCAAAAGATGCTGGAATACATTTATCGACAAATTAGGTATCCGGCCTTGGCGCGTGCAGCTGGTATCCAAGGCATGTGTGTGGTGCGTTTTGTGGTTGAAAAAGACGGATCACTGAGCAATTTTGAATTGCTGCGCGATATTGGTGCTGGTTGTGGCAAGGAATCCATGCGCGTAATCCAATCGATGAATGAAATGGAACAGCGTTGGATCCCCGGAAGGCAAGGAGGAGAGGTCGTCAGAGTTCAATACAATATTCCAGTGCGATTTAAGCTTTCGGGACAGCAATCCGTAGATCAAGTAGCGCTATATCCTGGTTGCTCAGCAGAACAAGATCCGGAGCTGAAACAAAAGTGCTCCGCTGAAAGTATGATTAAGAACATTTATAAAAATGTAAAGTATCCTGCTGACGCCCGATCCAAAGGTGTTGAAGGGAATACCCAGGTTCACTTTCAGGTCAAAGCGGATGGTTCAATATCCAATATTTATGTCTATCCGGAATTGCACCCGGAAATTTCGGATAACATTACGGAAATTTTCAAAAATATGCCTCGCTGGCATCCCGCGATGAAAGATGGAAAACCGGTAACATCTAGTGTCAAGGTCCCCTTTCAATTTAAATTCGCAAATTCTCAGTTGGAACGTCCCAATCACCCCTACGCTGCAATTGTAGTGGCACAGGGAATCGAACGGAATGCGTCCAAAAATGGATTAATTACTTTGAATCAAAAGGAAAATAATGAAAACCTAGCTTTGATCATTATTAATGAAAGAAGAAAGAGAACCACTCATTATTTTCAAGGACAAGCTGAGTTCAACAGTTTAATTCAAGGTATCGATCCAGCTGATATCCAACATATCCATGTAAAAAGTCCGAATGACTATGTGGATTTAAAAGAAGAGGTAACCAGGGTTATTGAGGTACGGATGAAGCAAATGGTTAACCCAAATACCATTCCTCCACCTCCACCCCCTTATCCACCCTCTTCACAAATGCATCCGCAGATAGAAGAAGTCTTCAAGGTCGTAGAGCAAAAACCACGCTTTCCAGGTTGTGAGGAAAAAGGGTCGACCAATGCAGAAAAAGAGGCCTGCTCGCGACAAAAAATGCTTGAGTATATCTACACGAATATAAAATATCCTGAAATTGCCAAAATCAATGGTGTTCAGGGCATGGTGGTAATCCGTTTTATTGTAGAAAAAGACGGCTCTTTGAGCAATCTGGAAATTGTACGGGATATCGGTGCTGAATGCGGTGAAGAAGCCCTGCGGGTAGTCAAAAGTATGAATAAAATGGAACAGCGCTGGATCCCCGGTCATCAACGAGGACAGCCGGTAAGGGTATATTACAACCTACCGGTCCGGTTTAAATTGGATCATAATGCCTCAGAAAAGACCCAACCATCCGGAGTAGCGGAGGAAATTTTTAAGGTGGTAGAACAGAAACCACGTTTCCCCGGATGTGAAGAGGAGGGATCGACAAATGCTGCAAAGGATGCCTGCGCAAAACAGAAAATGCTGGAATATATCTACAAGGAGATACAATATCCCAAAGTTGCCAAAGACAATGGTATACAGGGTATGGTTGTAATCCGGTTTATCGTGGAAAAAGACGGCACCTTGAGTAATCCGGAGATCGTCCGGGATATCGGTGCCAATTGTGGGGAAGAGGCCTTAAGGATCGTACAAAGTATGAACCACCGTAATCTACGTTGGACCCCTGGTCATCAACGAGGTCAGCCGGTGAGGGTATATTATAACCTGCCAGTCCGGTTTAAATTGGATCATGATGCCTCAGAAAAAACTCAGCCATCCGGAGTAGTGGAGGAAATCTTTAAAGTAGTAGAGCAGAAACCACGTTTCCCCGGCTGTGAAGAGGAGGGATTGAGCAATGCTGAAAAAGAGGTTTGCGCACAACAGAAAATGTTGGAATTTATTTTCAAAGAAATTAAATACCCTAAAGTTGCTAAAGACAATGAAATTCAGGGTATGGTGGTGATTCGGTTTATCGTGGAAAAAGACGGCTCCTTAAGTAATCTTCAAGTGGTGAGAGATATTGGTGCCGAATGTGGTGAAGAGGCGCTAAGGGTGGTTGCCGCTATGAATAATCTAGAACAAAAGTGGACTCCCGGTTATCAGCGCGGACAAGCAGTAAGGGTACAATACAACCTTCCGGTTCGATTTAAACTGGATGGGAAGGAAGAATCAAAACCGGATACCAAAGTAGTGGAAGATGAGAACCTTGAACCCGCCCAGGCGATTGAAAAGATCAATGCCTTTAATAACACTTTGGAATTAAAGTCGGTCAAAGTATTCCCTAATCCTACGGATAGTAAGCTAAATGTTGAATTTAAAGCTGAAGCCAAACCAATTACAATTTCTATCCTGGATATCCATGGGCGGGAAATTACGCGTAAAGAAATCACAGGCTTTTCCGGTTCTTTTAGTGAGATATTTGATTTGAAAAATGAGCCGGCAGGAAATCTTATTCTTCGCATCGTCCAGGAAGGTAAGATTTATCAAAAATCAGTGGTTCTGACCAAATGACGAGTTGACATTTGCTCCGGTGATTCTGGACAGCATCCGGATTTTGGTGTTTTTAATGGATAAAACGCTTTCAATAATTGGCGAAATCATTAAAATAAATGATTTCGTCAGTTTTTTAAGCAGGATGACATTTATCATGCTGGTAAGAACTATAGCATGGTTTTGACTTGGATAACAGTGCCTGTAGATCGAGATGGCGAGGAATTCGTCTTTACGGTTCTTTTCCACATGCCTTTTTTTGAAAAACGCAGCTACTTGTCGTAGCTTTGTACAATGGAAAGAAACAGTGCACCGATTGTCATTATGGATACCACCTTGCGGGATGGAGAACAAACCTCAGGAGTTTCTTTCACTGATTTGGAAAAATTCAATATTGCCAAATTATTGCTGGAGGACCTGAAAGTAGATCGTATCGAAATCGCTTCTGCTATGGTATCGGCAGGTGAACTGCAGGGTGCACGCAAAATCACCTCCTGGGCCAAAAAACATGGCCATTTGCATAAGATCGAAGCGCTGGGATTTGTCGATGGAACCCGCTCTTTGGACTGGTTGGAATTAGCCGGGGTGAAAGTATTAAATCTTTTATGCAAAGGTTCTAGAAAGCACTGCGAGTTGCAGTTGAAAAAGACCATGGAGCAGCATATATCAGATATTTTGGATGTGATCGACAATGCACTGCAACGGAAATTTCAAATTAATATTTACCTCGAAGATTGGTCCAACGGTATTCAGGATGATCCGGATTATGTGTTCGCCCTGGTTCAAGGATTACAAAACCAAGGAGTAAACCGGTTTATGTTACCCGATACCTTGGGTATCTTGAATCACGAGCAAACGTACAGTTTGTGTGCAAAAATGTTGGAAAAGTTTCCAAAACTGCATTTTGACTTTCATGGCCACAATGATTATGATTTGGGAGTGGCCAATATATTTGCCGCTATCCGAGCTGGAATAGATTGTGTCCACACCACATTGATTGGATTGGGAGAGCGTGCTGGAAACCCTCCACTCTCCAGTGTAGTCGGAATTGTTACAGATCATTTAAAGCGACCGATAGCTATCAATGAAAAAAAATTGTACTCGGTTTGTAAAATTGTAGAATCCTTCTCCGGTATACGTATCCCTCACAATAAACCAATTATTGGAGAAAATGTATTCACCCAAACTTCAGGAATACATGCGGATGGTGATCAAAAAAATAATTTGTACCACAATCCACTTACTCCTGAGCGTTTTAACCGAAAGCGAGAATATGCTTTGGGTAAAATGGCAGGAAAATCCAGTCTTCAGAAGAATTTAGAAGAATTGGGTATTGAACTGGACAAGGCATCTTTGAATAAAGTTATCAAACGAATCAATGAGTTGGGAGATCGCAAAGAGTTGGTCACCAAAGATGACCTCCCCTATATTATTGCAGATGTTTTAGAGACTGAAAAAATGTCAAAGAACATCAAGATTATCAATTATACCTTGACCGTAGCTGCAGGTATGAAATCTATGGCTACTTTAAAATTAGAAATTGAAGGAACGGTATATGAAGAAACGGCCAATGGAGATGGTCAGTATGATGCATTTATGAATGCTTTATATCGTATTTATAAACCTTTGGACAAACAACTACCCTCCCTCATAGACTATCAAGTGAGTATTCCTCCAGGAGGGAAAACTGAAGCACTTTGCCACACTACTATTACCTGGAAACTAGGAAATAAAATATTTAAAACCAACGGATTGGATCCAGACCAGGCCGTTGCGGCCATCAAAGCCACTTTGAAGATGTTGAATCTGATCTAAAGTGGTTGGTTTAAATAAGTAAGTATTATATTATGTTGATGATTTTATGATTGGCATGCGTTTTAGTCAGCTCACAGAATAACACGAAGTATGAAATAAACTATGAGTAAATTGCTTTATAAGGTCATTATTCACTTGTTACATCAGTCATCCATTTCCATCCTGGTATAAGCTTTATGGTTTTGCTGCTCGCATTGATCTTATCTTCCTGATCGAAAGTTATGATGGAGGCCTCTTGTAGATTAAATTGCTCCATAGCTTCTAAAAGACCGGCGATTTCTCGCTTCTCGTTATGATGACCCAGATCCCAGGAGACCTGAAGAACTGAATAATGTCCTGGTTGTCTGCTATATATAAAGTCGCATTCTTTCTTACCCCTAAAATACCAAATATCCTTATGATTACGCCTAAGATATAGAAAAACCGTGTTTTCCAATAACCTTCCATGATCAGGAGAACCCGAAACAGAAGAATAATTAACTAAACCCTGATCGATTCCATAAACTTTCCGGGGATTTTTTGCCTGTACTTTTAGTGATGTAGCATATCGGGGAACCAGAAAGATCATATAAGCATTTACCAGATAATTTAGAAATTCCATGGCCGAGGAGGGTGAACCAAGATCAAAAACGTTTTTTATATTGTTAAATGAAACTTCTTTACCCACATTACTAAGGAGAAACTGCACTATCATTTTATATACTTCCTGATTACGTAAATTGTACCTCGCAAAAATGTCACGAATCAAAATATCCGAAACCAATGTGGAAAGGACTTCCTTTCTCCCCATATTCAAATAACCGGGAAACCCTCCATTAATTAAGTATGTTCGGAAAGAATCCGCGTTAGCCTCAAGGCCAAAAAACCGGAGAAATTCATGGTAGGAAAAAGGGAATACTTCGAAATCCAAATGCCTCCCGGTCAGCTTTGTTCCCATTTCTCCACTAAGCAAACTGGCATTTGAGCCTGTGATGATCACGGTCTTCTTTCTATCTATGGCATCTCTCGCATATCTCTCCCAGTTTCTGATATTTTGTATTTCATCAAAGAATAACATGGAATTATCTTTAAATATTTCGGAGTACAACGATTCAAGAGTTAGAAAGTCGCGTAACTCAAATCCAGCCAATCGAGTATCTTCAAAATTGAGATAGTTGCGAACACCGTAATGACGCATCATTTGTTTGAGTAGTGTGCTTTTACCACATCTTCTGACCCCGGTTAAGATATAACCAAAAGGTGATAGTGAGGTGAAATCTTCAAACTGTTCGCGAGGAATTTCATTTTCTTCCTCTGCCAACCATTCTTGCTGGGACAAAATGACAGATTTTAGCAACTCTTTGAGCATAAAAGTTTATTTTATTAAAGTAAATTGCTATACATTACAAATGTAAACTAATTTATTATATCAATGTAAATATTCGGTCAACTTGTCTTAATGAAAGACACCTGTATGGTCTTTTCATGTCACTTTTTAACCGGATTGAAGATATCAATTTGGGGTATTTCCGATTGGTTTTTCTCTAAATCCTAATAAGAAAACTTTATGAGTTCGTGGATTTCCCACCATGGGAGAGACCTCAACTTGCCGGTCGTAATTAAATTTCGTTGATAGATTATCGGGTGGGTATCCCTCCGGGGGAAAAACACTGTGTCATTTTACTTGGAAATTGGGAGATAAAGTCTTTAAAACAACAGACTGGATCACTTTGAAGATGCTGAATTTAATCTAAAAGGTCATTAATATACATTGTTGAGATCTTCTATAACATGCAAGTAAGCGCTTACAAAAAGTATAAAAAACTCGTATATTAATAGAATGAAATTCTTTCCTTATCAATTGATTTCAATCCTTGCGATTTTCATTACTACCAATACAATAATATGCGCACAAAATACTTTGGCACAACCTTACTCCAAAAAACGACAATTCAGAGGGGTATGGATAGCTACGGTTCGCAACTTGGATTGGCCATCAAAGCCTGGGTTAAAAAACAAGGTTCTCAAGTCAGAATTTGTCAAACAGCTTGATAAACTTCAGGAAATCGGTATGAATGCGGTGATAGTACAAATCAGACCAGTGGGGGATGCTATGTACGCTTCACCTAATGAACCCTGGTCTGAATATCTCACCGGGAAGCAAGGAAAACCTCCTTCTCGTGGATTTGATCCTTTATCCTTTATGATTTCTGAAACCCACAAACGGTGTATGGAATTTCATGCCTGGTTCAATCCGTTCCGGGCCGCCAGAGATACGGCTACCCATTTCCTGGCAAAAACACATATCTACTTTAAGCATCCGGAGTGGTTTGTGAGTTATGGAAACCAATTATATTTTGATCCAGGCATGGTTCCGGCAAGGAAATTTGTTGAAAAAGTAATTACGGATGTGGTCACCAGATACGATATCGATGCCGTACATTTTGATGATCACTATTATCCTTATCGTCTCGCAGGCCTCCAATTTCCGGACACCTTGTCCTACAAGTTGTACGGAGAGAATCAGAATCGGGAAAGTTGGCGCCGTGAGAATATCAATAATTTGGTACGCGAGTTGTACGATACCATTAATCAACTTAAGCCCTGGGTGCATTTTGGAATCAGCCCATTTGGAGTGTGGCGAAATCGGGATCGCGATCCCAGAGGTAGTGCCACTCATACCTTACAAACCAATTACGATGATCTATACGGTGATGCACTAAAATGGGTAAGTGAGGAATGGTTGGACTATATCCTTCCTCAATGTTACCAATATCTTGGAAGACCAATTATGGATTACCGCGTAGTCACCAGGTGGTGGAATGAAAATCATGGGAATGTAAATTTTTATATCGGTCAAGGTCCATTCCGGCTGGGAAATCCGGACCGGGGCATCCAATGGACCATCGGTAACGAAATTGTCCGTCAGTTGAATTATAATGACAGTATTCCCGATCTGATGGGATCGTCCTATTTTCGATCACAAACCTTTTTAGAAAACCCAGCAAAAATAAGCGATACTTTGAAAAATCACTTCTACAGATATCCCGCTCTTCCACCGATATCACAACATGATGCACTTAAGTCCTGTGAGCTAATAATCACCAAAGTACAGGTACGAAAAAGCAAAAGGCATATAGTCTTAAAATGTAGTGTCAACGATATCGAAAACACCCGAAATTTTATCGTTTATCGGAGCGAAGAGGCTCTCAATCCAAAACAAATCATAGGTAGGTACGCGCGAAAAAAAATAAAACTTAAACGGGCAGATTTGCAGCGGTCTCAAGTACTCCATCTATCCGCTCTGGATCGGTATCGGATTGAAAGTATTCCTTATGCCATTAAAATCAGGAATTGATAGCAATCTATTTTGGTTTTGTCTGACCTCTTGCTCCAAGTAGTTGCGATGGTAGAAGTTGGAGAACTGAGTTTGAAGACAGAATTCTAACCATGACCTCTGATGTCAGCTTTCTTTTGTCTGATTTCTTGTTCTTTCCTTCCATATCTATATATAAAGGATATCTTAGCTTATACAAAGCTCCGGAATTAATTTATTCCCATTGATGCAACAACAATAAAAAGATATGATACTAAAAGATAAAACCGTATTTATCACCGGCGCCAGCCGTGGAATTGGTAAAACTATTGGGCTGCGATTTGCCAAAGAAGGTGCAAATATCGTAGTAGCTGCTAAAACTGTAGATCCTCATCCCAAACTACCAGGAACCATTTATTCTGCTGCTAAGGAAATAGAGGCAGCGGGAGGAAAAGCCCTGGCAGTTCAGGTTGATGTTAGAGATGAACAAAGCATTAGGTCTGCTGTCGAGGCAACAATTGATAGCTTTGGAGGTATTGATATCGTGATCAATAATGCCAGTGCTATCAACCTGACCCCCAGCGAACATCTTCCGATGAAAAGATTTGATCTGATGAACCAGATCAACTATCGAGGAACTTACCTGGTATCGGTAGCCTGTCTTCCACACTTGAAGAAAGCGTCAAATCCACACATCCTCACTTTATCACCCCCATTGACCTTAACTCCTGAATATTTTGGTCCTCATGTAGCCTATACCATTTCCAAGTTCAACATGAGTCTTTGTATGCTTGGCATGGCTGTCGAATATCGACCGATGGGTATTGCCTGCAACTGTTTATGGCCACAGACCACTATTGCTACAGCTGCAGTAAAAAACCTTCTCGGTGGTGAAACGATGATGAAGATGTCGCGGACCCCTGACATTGTAGCCGATGCGGCCTTGCAAATTGTAAGCCAAAAGAGTACTGAGTTTAGCGGTAATTTCTGTATTGATGAAGACATTTTAAAAGAGTCAGGAATGACAGATTTTGCAAAATACAGTATAGATCGCGATTCACCCCTGATGCCCGATTTATTTACCAATGGGTATTTAGAATGGTTGCAGAAGTCTCAATGATTGACTTGCAAAAAAACTTGAACCTTTTACTACACTTCTGAATAAAACAAAATATCTTTAACTACTCTCACTGAATGGGAAGTAAAGATTATGCGCCTCCATTAGATCTGGACACGGCATTAATGCAAAGAGGACTATTATCCCGATTCTTACGAGATACTCAAAAATGCAACTAGTAAAGCGGTAAAAAATGAAAGATCAAAAGCCACTAACTACGCAACAGGCCATTGAAAATAGACGAAGTATACGCAAATTCAAGCCAACAGAAATTTCAGATGAGATCCTATTTTTACTTTTAGAATCGGCTAGGTTGGCACCTTCCGGGTGTAATGCTCAACCCTGGCGCTTCAAAATAGTGAGAGATCACTCTACAAAACTACAATTGCAAAAGATTGCTTACAATCAACGCTTCGTAAGTGAAGCTCCGGTGGTATTAGTCGTATGTGCAGATATTCAAGGCTACTTGGATGGTCGTACTTCCGGGGTTCAGGATTTGGGAAAAATAGGAGCTTTTGATCAAGATATTTGCGAGATCCTGAATAAGAAGACCCAAATCAAATCCCAAATGAGCTTAAAGCAATTAAGCGCATCAGTTGCATTTAACGTGGCAATTGCTATTGAGCATATAGCCTTAAGAGCTTTAGATTTTGGTTTAGGCACCTGTTGGATGAGATTGATGGATGACAAAGCGATCCAAAGACTATTCGACTGGGATGAAAATTTGTATCCCGTTGCCTTACTCCCGATTGGTTATCCTTTGGAAAATCCATCCCCCCGGAAAAGAAAACCAATTGAAGAACTTATCATTGAATAATAAGTCCTCGCCGTAGAAGAAGCATATGCAACTATTTTAGTTTATCCAAATTCAGTATTCACAGGTCTAACCACCCATCGTAAAGTAAAATTAAATGGCCGTTAGGAATAAGTATTAAGATTTTCTGAATTAATTACCATTCAAATCGAGCATTGCAGAATTAATTTTTTATATCGTAACTCACAATATTATTGTATTCAAGTTCCATATCATAAGCATATATTCTATTATGTTTTAAATCTATTGCAAACGAGGTAATGTATCTTTGGTCTGCCAAAATATATTCTTTTACAGGCTGACCACTCCAATTGAATACCTGTATTTTGAAATTATCTATAACATTCTCCCCTTTTTTTGTTGCCCGATTAGAAAGTTTAGAGTTTAAATTATTATAGTTTAAGCCATAAATCAAATCATTTTTGACTCTAATGTGAACAATATTTAATTTGATTTCAGGTGGATCCATATTCAAATAATCTTGTAATTTATCTCGTGGCTGAAATATAGTTGATCGATGCAATTTCCCATCTAATCCAAAAAAATTAACCTCCCCCAATCCCATAGGCGCAGAAACAAAAAGCCCAAGGTTCTTGTCTACATAAGTAGCTGAACGGTACACTGCATGATGTAAATCGTTCTTAATTTTAAAGTCCAATACAGGTAAAAACGGAATTTTATTCATTTTGGATTGATGAATATCATAGATCAGAAATCGCATCGGCTCTTCAGGAGTAACTAACATCATTGTAGAATCTTCATAAAAAAAATATCTGGTGTACGTATTTATCTCGTGAATTTTATCTTGTTGGTAGAACGATTTCTGGCTATTAACAGCCTTAAATAAATCAATTTGGGTAATTTCTTTTCTTGAATAGTCATACACATAAATTTCAGGGGAATAATTCAAAGGATTTCTGGTGTAATAATTGGTCAATTCAGGCTGAAGGAACTCTCCTGGTCCTTTGCCAATTGTACCGAATTCTTGGAGAAGTTGGTGGGAATTCGTACTATATATTTTAACACATTTTATCTCCCTTCTCTGAAGAATTAGAAATGTATCTGCTACAAGCAGATTTACATTTCCAGAACTGCCAAATGATATAGGTTTTACCGGAGTTCCGAATAATTCAACAGTTTGAGGAAACTTGTCAACAATAATATTATCATTTTCACTTTTATGACAAGAATAGTTGCCAATAGCAATCAAAAGTAGAAAAACTGAATAAATGACTTTCATTTTACCATTCTGAGGTGATGTAATAATTTGAAAAAGTATCAAGAATTATTATACTTATCCCAGTTTATTTAAAGATAGGTTTTACAAATATATATATCATGTAAATCTGATAGTTATCAGGACAAATAATACGTTTTAACCTCCAATAGATTTTGGTTTTTTGAAGTTCGGAATTAATATCATTTTGTATGGGTTAATGTATTCTCTTATTTACTATTTCAGTACCTTCGCGCAAATTTTCAATAATGAAGAAAATATTGGTGGCAACGGACTTCTCTGTTAACGCGGAAAAGTCGTTGGAATATGCCATTTCATTAGTCAACGCACAGCCTGTAAACATCTATTTGGTCCATGTATTTAACACACCTGCCAAGTCTGGAAAGATGTCCTTATCGGGAAAGGTAAAAGAAAATTTTGAGGAAAAAATTCAGCAGTTGGTTGATCAGTACACTCCGGTAATAAATGAAGAAAGTACTTTGGAAGGTAAAGTCCTTCAGGGTGAACCTGCCACAGTACTGATTAGGTCAGCCCATATCAATGAGATCGATGTGATTTTTGCAGGCACCCAGGGCGTTACGCAAGATCCCATGATTTCCATCGGTAAAACCTCAGGGAAAATGATCAAACAAAGCGATATACCTTTACTCCTTATACCGGAAAATACCCCGATTACGAAACCAAATGAAATTTTATTTTGCTTCCGTCAATTGTTGAAAAATGTAATCCATACCATAGTACCATTAAGTGATCTCTTGATGTTTACCAGAGCCCAATTAAAAGCTGCTCATGTAATATGTACTGAAGAAGATAAAATTAAGCTGGATCTCTTAAAATTGTTCAATCATGTGGATGTTCCTTTTATAGAATTGGAGAGTGAGAATATACTTACAGCCGCCAATCACATTTATAAAACCCAGTCCTATAGCATTATGGCCATGGTCCTGAGAAAAAGAGGAATTTTCCAAAAAGCTTTTGCCACATCCAGATATACGAAAGTTGAATTTGATGTACGACAACCTATTTTTTTAATGCCTGAAATTACTTTGTAATGAATCAGTCCGAGAAAACAGATCTATTGATAATCGGAGCCGGACCGATCGGTCTGGCATGTGCAATCTCTGCCAAAGAGAATAATATGAGCAGTATCATTGTGGAAAAAGGGGTGTTAGTAAATTCCATCTACCACTTCCCTGCAAATATGACCTTTTTTTCCACTTCAAGGTTATTAGAAATCGGCGATGTACCCTTTATCTCTCATAGCGATAAACCTACGCGCAGAGAAGCATTGGAATATTTCCGTAGAGTGGTTGATCACTGGAATCTAGATATCAGACTTTACGAACCGGCAATTTCCTTACAGGCCTATGAAAATAGTTATTTGGTAACCACGAATAAAACAACTTATCTGGCAAAAAATATTATCGTGGCAACCGGATTTTACGATACGCCGGTCTTGATGAATGTTCCTGGTGAAGAACTTAATAAAGTAAAACATTATTATGACGACCCACATCCTTATATTGGTCAAAACCTAGCCATCATAGGTGCAGGAAATTCGGGATGTGATGTGGCATTGGAGACCTTGTATAAAGGTGCAAAAGTTACCATGGTAGTGAGAGAAGATACGATCAAACCTTCCGTAAAATACTGGATTCGTCCAAATATCGAAAACAGGATTAAAGAAGGCAGCATCAAAGCATATTTTAATTCAAATGTAGTCGAAATCCGGGAACGTGAAATTGTGATATCCACGCCTGATGGGATTCTTACATTAGAGAATGATTATGTGTTGGCTATGACCGGATATCAACCCAATTATAGTTTTATTCAAAGCCTTGGAATTACCATTAATCGGGATCACTTTATGACTCCCAAATGTGATGCTGAAACCTTAGAAACCAATCTTCCTAATGTATATCTTGCCGGTGTAATTTGCGCTGGCCTTGAGACTAACAAGTTATTTATAGAAAACAGTCGCGAACATGCCAATATGATCATCAATGATATTATCCAAAAATCACCAAGCTATGATTGATCCCCGTATTGATTGTATAATCTTCGATTGTGATGGTGTATTAGTGGATAGCGAACCCATTGCAAATCGCGTTTTTGCCGAATTGGTTAGAGATTTGGGAATTCCATTCCCCAATGAAGAAGCTGTTGCTGTTTTTCCCGGCACGACTCTGGCCAAGTGTATCGAATACGTGGAAACGAAATATGATGTCAAATTACCTGAGGACCTGGGGACACGGTATCGCAAGGCCAGCTTTGAGGCATTCACACGTGAACTTAGTCCTGTGGCAGGAGTTACAGAGTTGCTTGACTCACTAGAAGTTCCTTTTTGCGTGGCTTCTAACGGACCGTTTGCAAAAATGGTACACAATCTCAAAATCGCTGGATTATTCGACTTTTTCGAAGGTAAAATGTTTAGCGCATATGATATTGGTCACTTCAAGCCAGACCCGGGATTATTTATTCATGCTGCTAAAGATATGGGATATGAAGCTCATGCCTGCCTGGTGATAGAAGATAGTATCCATGGGGTTATCGCGGCTCATCGAGCAGGCATGCAATGTATAGCGTATACCGCAAATGTGCCGCTCAAACAGGAAGAATTAGAACGAAAAGTACCGGAGGTTAAAGAGATCTCTCAAATAATTTCTTTTCTAGTCTGATTCTTTCACCTTATACCCGTAATTTGCCTTGGTAACCGGTTTTAAGGATCGGTTATAAGTATACCATTCGATAATTATTAAAACTAGGGATGATGGCTTGGATAAAAATCATTGAACCAAAACAGGCTACTGGTCAATTGGCAAGGATTTATGGTAAACTGGGAAAGAAGAATCAACAAATTGATCAAATATTACAAGTTCATAGCCTTAGACCAGCCACACTTGTTGGTCACATGACTCTTTATAAAAATGTACTCCACCATCATCAAAATACGACACCAAAATGGTTTCTGGAAACCTTGGGTATCTATGTCAGCATTCTCAATAGTTGTGTGTACTGCATTGAGCACCACAGTGCAGGATTGGAACGGCTCTTATCTCAGTCTGAAAAAGAGGATATTCGGGCTAGATTGGAACGTGGTCAAACAGGGTCTTTCCCAGAAAAATATGCCCTGGCACTCAAATATGCTTTTCATTTGACTTTACACCCGGGTAATAATCATCAATCCCTGGTTCACCATTTACAACTGTCCGGATGGACCGATGGTGAAATTCTTGAAATAAACCAGGTGATATCTTATTTCAATTATGCCAATCGAACTGTAATGGGATTAGGAGTGGATCTCAGTGGTGAGGCCCTGGGATTATCTCCCAGTAAAGGAAATAGTTGGGAACATGAGTAAATCCTAAATGGATTCAATTAAGCAGAAAAGAAGCCGTCAATTTGAACGCAGGTACAGTCACCTGGAAAGTCGAATGATCATTGAGGTCTTTCATCAAATAATTTCCTTGCATTATTCCCATCGTTGTAGAAAGAGGACACCAGGACACATATTGATGATGACCACCAGGAGCAATAATGGGTTGTTTCCCAATTACTCCATCCCCCTGAACTTCTCTCCGTGCTCCTGAGGCATCTTTGATCAACCATTCTCTAGACAATAGCTGAACTGAATTGTTTCTTAGGTTTTCAATGGTAATGCGATAAGAGAATACAAATTGATCAATTTCAGGTTTTGAATATTTCTCCTGAAAAAAAGTTTCTACGCTGATTTTTATCCCATGGGTGGTTGCTGATTCCATTTTTATTCTTCTTCTTCTAACTCCAGGAAATCAATAACAATATCTTCTGCATCTGATAACGTTTTAGGAAGCTTGTCGTTCAATAAAACAAGGTCAAATTTCTTTTCGTATTTCAATTCCAGTCTAATTCTGTGCAACCTTTTCTTTAGTGATTTTTCATCTTCTGACTTTCTTTTGATCAATCTTTCAACCAATATTTCGTAGGAAGGCGGTTTGATAAAAACGGCCAAAGAATGCTGGGGATATTGTTTCTTTAAATTGGTAGCACCTAATACTTCTATATCAAAAATAATATGTTTTCCCTGCCTCCAAATTTCTTCGATTTCCTTTTTTAAAGTTCCATAATACTGACCTTCATACACTTCCTGCCACTCCGCAAAGGCATCTTGTTCTATCAAGTGCTTGAACTCTTTTGGTGACATAAAATAATAATGGATTCCCTCTTTCTCATGTTTTCGTTTTTTACGTGTAGTCGCTGAAACAGAAAATGCCAACTGATCAAATTTTTCTAACAAATGGTTGACTACCGTACTTTTACCGGCACCACTGGGGGCTGTAAAGATGATCAATTTCCCATCAGGTTTAGCGGACATTGGCAAGCTGTTCTTTGATCTTTTCCAATTCATCCTTCATCTGTACTACAATTCTTTGGATAGCTGAAAACTGGGCTTTCGCTCCTAAGGTATTTATTTCTCTGCCCATTTCTTGACTGACAAATGCCAATTTCTTTCCTTTGATTAATTGATTTTTTTCTTCTAAAATCTCCCTGAAAAAGTGGCAGTGTTGAGCGAGTCTAACTTTCTCCTCGTTAAAATCCAATTTTTCGATATAATAAAGTACCTCCTGTTCAAATCGGTTTTGATCTACCTGAGCATTTTGTAGATATTCATTTAAATTATTGGCTAAGCGTTCCTTAAGTTGAGTGATTCTGGCTTTTTCGTATGGTTCTACTTTTTCAAGTAAAGATTGAATGTTTTTGACATTCTTTAGCAGATCAGCTGCAAGTGCATTGCCTTCTTGAGTTTGGTAGGCTACAAGTTTTTCTAAAGATTCATTTACTAACCGTTTCACCAGATTCCACTCTTCCTCCAATGCATTTTCACTGGCAATACTTACTACATTTGGAATTCTCAAAATAGACTGCATCATATCCCCATCGTCGAGTTGTAAGTCTTCTTTGATGTCTGAAAGCTGCCGATAGAACTGAGTAAATGTGTGTTTATTGATCACATAGGCTTCATTGTCCGGATTATCATTTAGTAATACGGCAATTTCAATTTTACCTCGTGGAATTTGACTACTAACCAATTTGCGGATCTCAATTTCTTTAGACCTCAGTGGGAAAGGAACTTTTACCCGAACGTCGGAATATTTACTGTTCAGTGATTTAATTTCCACACTGAACTCATTACCCTGATATGCTCCTTCAGCCTTTGCAAATCCGGTCATTGAAATTACCATAACTAATAATTGTAATAAGAGTGACAAAGGTAACTCATTGATTGGGATCAAAAATATTTTTTTTGAAACTATGCATCATTTGATCCAAAAAGTTGAAAATTAGGGAGTTATTTTTTTGATAGTTGAAGAAATTTACGAAATTTGCCCACACTTTGGAATAATCCAATTATTAATTATAACAGTTTATAAATCAATTCATAACGATGAGAAAAGCCGATTTAGTAGCTTCCATATCCGAAAAGACAGGGGTACCAAAAGTGGATGTTCTGGTATCGTTGGAAACTTTTTTTAAAGAAGTAAAAGATTCACTTTCCGAGGGAGAGAATGTGTACATCCGTGGTTTTGGTTCCTTTATTATTAAAAAAAGGGCCAGGAAGATCGGCAGACATATTAAAAAGAATATTGCACTTGAGATACCGGAACATTGTATCCCGGCTTTTAAACCTGCCAAAATATTCGTTGAGCAAGTAAAAGAAAATGCTCCAATGGATAAAGGTTCAGGGAAAAAGTGATGAACAAACATCAATGGATTGTTATTGCAGTTGCAATTTTAGGAACTTTCATTATATATTTTGGGTTTGAAATAAAACCTAAAAAAATCAGAATTCTGGAAAAGTCCAGAACTGAATCCCTGGAATTAACGAATATAAATTTGATTATCAGGCAGTATCAAGACTCTTTAGATACGGGAACACAACTCTATTTGAGAAAACTAGAAGAATCCTTAGTACCGAATGATTCTTTGAACATTTCTATATATCAAGAGATATCCGGAATTTGGTATCAACAAGGAGCATATCCTGTTGCTGGTTATTATGCTGAAAAAGTAGCAGATATCTTGAATACGGAAGAATCCTGGTCTATTTCTGGTACTACCTATTTGCTGGGAGCTCAAAAAGTCAAAGAAGAAAAAGAAAAAGTATATTGTGTGAGCAGAGCGATCAGTAGTTTTGAAAATGCCATTTCCATTAATTCTGAGAATTTGAATCACCGGATAAACCTGGCTTTGGCCTATGTAGAATATCCACCGAAGAATAATCCGATGAAGGGTATTCAAATGTTGATTCAATTAAACGAGAATAATCCTGATAATCCCAATATTCTTTTTCAACTGGGTAGGTTGGCATTCCAAACCGGGCAATTAGAACGCGCTCTACAACGTCTTGAAACAGCAGTGGAGCTCGATCCGAAAATGAATCGGGCATATTGTTTGTTGTACCAGATATATCAACAAACCGGTGACCTGGATAAAGCCCAATATGCAGATAAAAATTGCAGACAATAGTTAAACATTGAGTTTATTGTGAATTAACTCAACATTATTAATAAGATAAAAGATATAAATATGCCTTGCGGTAAAAAAAGAAAACGACATAAGATAGCCACTCATAAAAGAAAGAAGCGGCTACGAAAGAATCGTCATAAAAAGAAAAACAAATAGGTAGATAATCTGGATATGAACACTTAGGTTTTGCAACATTAATAGATTATTCCTTACCGTAAATTAATTCTCCGCCATACTTTTACTTTATCCATTAGGGATACATTTATTGACAACTTCTAATCGAGTACCTCAACTGGTAGGATGCAATGTATTGAAGTGTTTATATCCGCAAAGTGAGTGTGGTGAAGAAAGAACTAATTATTAACTCTACGACCTCCAATGTCGATATTGCGTTGATGGAAGATGGTCAACTGGTGGAGCTACATCATCAGAAAAACAATAGTGACTTTTCGGTAGGTGATATTTTTTTAGGAAGAGTAAAAAAGTTAATGCCCGGCCTTAATGCCGCTTTTATTGATATTGGTCATAAAAGAGATGCATTCTTACATTATACAGATCTGGGGCCCAACCTCAGATCACTATTGGCATTTATTAATGGTGCCAATTCAAAATCCCTCCCTACCCATTTATTGGATAATTTCGACATCAAACCGGAAATTATCAAAACTGGGAAAATTAATCAGGTATTACAAAAAAGACAGCCTATCCTGGTACAGATATTAAAAGAGCCAATTTCTACTAAAGGTCCGCGACTCAGCTGTGAAATAACCTTGCCGGGCAGGTATATGGTCTTAACTCCTTTTTTGGATATTGTAGCGGTTTCCAAAAAAATAAGTACCCGGGAAGAAAGAAAAAGATTGCAATTATTAGCTGAAAGTATTAAACCTAAAAATTTTGGTTTGATCATCAGAACTGCTGCAGAAGGTAAAAAAGTAGCGGATCTGCATGAAGAATTAGTAGGTTTACTGGAAAAATGGAAAACGATCTACATTCAATCGCAAAATGCCAAAATTCCAGTAAAACTTTTAAGTGAATTAGACAAAACATCCAGCATATTACGCGATGTGCTCAATGATTCATTTAGCAAAATTGTTGTTAATAACCGCACTACACAACACAGTGTTGCTTCCTTTATGGAAAATGTGGCACCCGATAAAGTAAAAATGATCTCCCTATACAGGGGGTCAAAACCTATTTTTGAATCCTTCGGCATTAATAAACAAATCAAAGCTTCTTTTGGGAAAACTTCTACCATGCCAAGTGGTGCCTATTTGGTGATAGAACATACGGAGGCCATGCATGTCATTGATGTAAACAGTGGACCAAAACTGATTAAAGGTGATCAAGAAACCTCTGCTTTAAGTGTTAATCTGGAAGCTGCCCAGGAAATAGCAAGACAGTTGAGATTAAGAGACATCGGCGGGCTTATCATCGTGGACTTCATTGATATGAAGAATCGAGATCACAAAATGAGCCTGTACAGAAAGATGCGCGAATTTATGAAAGCGGATCGCGCGCAACATACTGTTCTACCGCTGAGTAAGTTTGGTCTAATGCAAATCACCCGACAGCGGGTCAAACCGGCAATCAAGATAAACATTGAAGAAAAATGTCCTACCTGTGGTGGTTCCGGAAAAGTAAAACCAACCATCTTGTTGGTAGACGAAATCGAAAGAGACATCCGGTTTATCTTGCAATCCAGGCCTAATATCAGTCTTTTCCTCCACGCACATCCTTTTGTCACGGCCTTTCTGAAAAAGGGATTTTGGAATACTCAGAAAAAATGGTACAAGAAATTCCAAAAATGGATCCGAATCAAACCGGAAGATGATTATGGCTTGACGGAATACCATTTTTACGATTACAATCAAGACGAGATTCGACTTAACTAATATCGAAGTGAACCTTCAAGATACTCCGGTCCTTATTGCTCCTCTCAATTGGGGGCTGGGACATGCAAGCCGTTGTATTCCGATTATCCGTCAATTGATTGCTCATGGAGCGAAAATCACCCTGGCATCAGATGGCCAAGCCGGGACTTGGTTACAAAATGAGCTTCCCGATCTTAAATACCTGGAATTGCCAAGTTACAAAATCCACTATCGAAAGGGACCGGTATGTTCAATAATTCGTCAAATACCAAAAATAAGACAGGCAATCCAACTTGAACATCAGTCGTTACTTCAATATCTCAAAATACACCCGCAGTCCATACTTATATCTGATAATCGGTACGGAATCTATCATAGAGATTCTCTGAATATTCTGATTACTCATCAATTGAATCTATACAAACCGAGATGGGCTCGACCCTTATTTGAAAATGTGATCAACCAACTGATCAAGCCATTTCAGCATATATGGATCCCGGATTTTAACAATCGCGTACTCACAGGTATATTATCCATGTCCACAGATCCAAGAATCAGGTTCATCGACCCTCTATCCAGATTTAGCCAGGGTAATTCAATTGGTTTCCAGTATGATTTGGCCATAGTTTTATCGGGACCGGAACCCAGCAGAAAACACTTGGAACAAAAAATTATCAAACAAATTAATACTGTGAATAATCTCAGGATTATTCTGGTCCGGGGTACGGTGGATAGTACATTTTATGACACCCGCAATCCGGGTATAACAATCAAAAATTTGGTGCAAAGTGATGAACTTGCCAGAATCCTTACACAAAGCTCCCAAGTACTATGTCGTAGCGGATACTCCAGTATTATGGATTTGTGTAAAATGAACAAAACAGCCCTATTGATCCCTACTCCCGGACAACCTGAACAGGAGTATTTGGCCCACAGGATGAAGTCATTAGGTTTTGCCCATGTAATTTCTCAGCATGATTTTGACCTAAAGAAAATTCTTCAGTACCGGCCGGATAATGCATGGCCAGTAGTGCCCGAATTTCAAATTCAAAAGCATCTGCAATCAGTGACTAAATAGGTCTCAGGTGTCGGGTTTAAGGGGTTATTCCAAAGAGGGCAAAGGTCAGAAGACAGAGGTCCGTTGATTTTTTAGTTCTCAATACTTTTGAGCCTTCTGAAACCTTCGATACCCTTGACACCTGATACCTGATATCAGAAGACAGAGGTCAGAAGACAGAAAATAGAGGTCAGTTGATTTTTTAGTTCTCATACTTTTAAGCCATTTGATACCATCGATACCCTTGATACCTGATACCTAATATCAGAAGACAGAGGTTAGAGGTCGGAGGTCCGTTGATTTTTTAGTTCTCAATACTTTTGAACCATCTGATACCATCGATACCCTTGACACCTGAAACCTGATATCAGGAACATGCCATCAAACCGCAAGTTTTGCATTCCTCAACCATTATATTGATTCATAGTGCGTTGCAATCCAATGGTAGTAAAGGCCAATATGGTTTCGGCGGCTCTTTTTACGATTGTTGTTAACTGCTCTTGTTCTTTTGGGGTCCATCTACCCAGCACATAATTAACTTGCTCGCCAGGATAAAAGTCCTTGCCAATTCCAATTCTGAGCCGGATAAAGTTGTTGGTACCTAGCTCTTGTTGGATGCTTTTTAAGCCGTTATGGCCCGCATCACTCCCTTTTGCCCGCAGCCTTTGTTTTCCCAAATCCAAATGAATATCATCAACGACCACCAAAAGATTCTGAGATTGAATTTTTTGTTTTTGTACCCAATAGCGTACCGCTTCACCACTGAGGTTCATATACGTACTTGGCTTATGAATCCACAGGGTCCGGCCACGATATTTGCATTTTGAAATCAATCCATGTCGGGCATCTTCAAAAGTTCCACCCAATCTTTCATTTAGTGCATCCACTGCCTCAAATCCAATATTATGCCGGGTATGGTCATATTCAGGATCCATATTCCCCAGTCCAACGATTAAGTATTTCATTGGGTCTTCTTCAATTTTTGTAATATTAAATATCTGGGTTAACCATTTCCAGAAACCCATAACGAAATTAGATTTTTGCGCAAAGGTAACAGTTAATAAATATTCTGGTTTCAAATAATACCTGAGTTCGATTCATATTATAAAGAACCTGCCGTGCTCCAACACTGAATGCTCTGGTGCATGTATCCGTAACGAGACTTTAGCAGATGGGGAACACGTAGCAAACTTCAGCAATAAGGCAATCTTCTGAAGTTTTGAAAACACGGTCTAAATGGTCAAAATGACCACAACAATGTTTATTTTTGAATAGAATTAGGAATTAGTGTTTCCTTTGTGTATGACTAACTATCCTAATATGCATCTAATAAAACTTCATAGCATACTATTTCTCCTTCCTTTATTGCTGATGGCAACCGCCTGCAATAAGAACTATGATTCATTGATCGAACTGAATTATACGCCAGATGAAATACATCCCATTAAGATTGACAAATACGGCTTTCCCAATGTACGAATGGACTATTTAAAAAAGCCTGTTTGGATTGTTTGGGATACTGGAGACATGATCGGATTGGTTTTATCAAAGCAAGTGATTGAGTTGAATAATTTGACTGTAAAAGACTCTATCTATTTAAGGGATTCTGAAGGAAAATCAGCCGGATACAGCTACAGATATCTGACCGATTCCATAAGTTTTTTTAATAACGTATATCACAAAATGCCTGCCTCCAGTACAACTGGAGATCACCATGGATTAATTGGACCTAGGTTTCTAGATCTAAACCGATTTACCATAGACTATGAAAACAAGCTAATTGGTATTTCCAAAACTACTTTACCAGAAAACAAGATAAAAGGTGAAATTCTATCATTAATAGAATCTGTGAGTCTACCTAGATTAATTATTGTTGAAGGTAGTGTAAATGGTAAAAAAGTACTGGTTGAAATAGATACAGGTAAGAGTAGAACTGTAGTGGATCCGGAATTGGTTGATGAATTAGGACTATTGGAAAACGAAAATGGAGTGATTATCGATAATCTGATATTAGGTAAAATCAATCTTAGAATTACGAATGGAAAATTAAAAAGCTTTAAAGGGATTAGTAAAACACTTCCCAGCCCTATCAGAATTGGAATAGGATCAGATCAATTAAAAGAATTCATTTTTACAGTAGATTATGAAAGTGGATTTGTTTTATTTTATTAAGAAGGAAGTAACAACAGTACCAAATCGAATAGAGTTTTTTTTAAATCAAATGTATTGTCTAAAGTATTAGAACCTTTTTACAGAACACCAATTCAATCAAATGAAATTCGCTAAGGAAAAAAATAGGTCATTGAGTTTTTTAAAATTTTTGGCCAATCCCATTATTATTTGTTCATTTATTCTGTTTTCCAGTTTCTATCTAAGCAGTCAACCTTATACATATGGTGTTGATGAAAAATCTTTGACGGGAAAAGTTGTCGTATTCAGTTCTTTTGTAAACACATTAGAAGGTCATTTTGACGAGGAAGAGATTGAATATATTTTAGAGAATTTCTATTCTAGTTTGGCATGGATGGAAGAACAAGCCGAAAACTATGGACAAGAATTAGAATTTGACCCGGACTATTTTTATAGGTCTGGAAGAGAGCAAATCTATGTAGATGAAATTAAACGACATGTATATTCCAAAACCGTTTTAGAAAAAGTTTTAAGAAAACTCGGATATGCTAGCAAAGAAGAATTCTATGATCGTAATTTATTTGATCCGGCTAAACAAAAAATGACCATGGTATTATTTGTTAAAGATAATGATCGTAGCCATGCCAGAATTCCCTATATGGATGACGGGATTCGTGTCGCAGTGGTTTATTGCTTTAATCCATATCAACTAAAAAGGGTTAAAAATGTCATTTCACACGAAATACTTCATTTATTTGGCGCTTGGGATTTGTATCATGAATATGGTAGATCGCAAACATTGGAAAGCACCGTAACAATTAGAAAAGAGTATCTGAATTCAATTATGCGCTCCACTTTTATAGAAAATAATGTAGTTGATGAAATTACGGCTTCATTGGTCGGATGGTCTGAGTACAAAGAGGAATTCGATCAATTTGATAGCAGGAAAAATCAAGAACAGATTAGCAAAGAAGCCAGGGATAAAAGCTTTGAATCCGGAACTGTTATAAAGTTCAGTTTGAAAGGAAAAAAGAAAAAAACAGATAAAAAAGAAAACCGGTAAAGCCATCTACCAAACTGTTCTTAGAGTAATTAGTGACTATACCCCTATACCACCATCAATACCTACTCTGGAACCTTGATTAATTTAAATTCCAAAACCCGTTTTGACCTTTAAGTTTTAATCCGCTTCTACAGGGCTTCCAATTTATTGATCTCTACCAATGCCTGTGCAATTCTTTTATCCTGTTCCTGTAAGAATGCGACAAACGGAGGATAATCACTGATTGAATCCAACATCGGATCGATCCAAACATACGATTGATGAATATATAGATCAATTTGATTTAAATAATCCATCGCCTGAGTGTGTTGTCTTAGATATGCGGAAATCTTAAAGTTTTCTCTCAATTCTGAATGTGGCTGACTTTTATCCTTGATAATCTGATCATTTGCCTTTAATACATCCTGCAGAAGCTGTTCTCCATCTTCCCTTTGCCCCATTTCGATCAAGGATACGCCCACATCTATATAATTGACTTTCTCTTTTTCATACAGCTGCAATACTTCTTGGTATTTTCCTGCTAACCTGTATATATAGGCTTCCACACTATAGAGAGGTTCTTTTCTATTAGTAATTAATTTTAAGGCAGATTGATAGTCTTCCTTAGCAAATCGATTGAAGAATTCTCCCATATCTAAATCGAGATTCTCATGAAGAGATTTGGCATATTGTAATAAGGAGTCTGATTTTTCAATTTGGCGCAATGAGTTGTATATATAAGCCATCAGGCGATAGGAATTGGCTAACGCCGAATTATAAACGTTGATTTTCAGATTCTTATCTATTAGTCTATAACTTTCAACCAGGTCTCCTCTATTGAAATAATGTAGACTTGCCAGTTCAAAATATCCTTGATCGTGATTGGGGTTGAGCTCTACCAATTTGGAAAAGTCATTGAAAGCAGCATCTATATTTCCCACAACTCGATGATATAAACCCCTTGAATAGTAGGCATTGTCCAAGGTTGAATCGAGGGCCAACGCCTTTTCTGCAAATTGACGCATGGTATCGAGTTGGTGTTCATCCAAGGTGGAAAGAAACCAGTGTTGGGTTCCATAAATTGTTGCCAGCAGGCTATAGGCGGGAGCGAAATTCCTGTCGATATTTATAGCAGTTATCAATTCGCTACGCATTTTTTTTAAGATGGAAAAATCATTATCCGATTGCCAAAATTCACTGTACAATTCTTTACCTTTTAGATAATGATCGTAGGCAGAGAAGTTTGTACTGTATTCGGTTTCTATACGTTCAACCAATTCCGGAGATATCGAAGTATGTAACTTTTCAGCCAGGATTTTAGTCACATCTGCCTGAACATTAAAGATATCCGAAAGATTTCGTTTATAACTTTCTCCCCAGATATGATGATCGGTTGGTGCATATATCAATTGAGCAGTGATCAAGGCTTGATCCTCAATACGTTGGACACTTCCTTCGAGGATATAATTCACATTGAGTTTTTTACCAATGGAGCTTACTTTTTCGGGATTATCGCGGTATTGTTCGACTGACGTTCTTGAAACCACATTAAATGCTTCGAATTTGGATAAGTGGTTGAGCAATGCTTCCATGATACCATCGCAGAAATGTTGATTTTCTTTGTTTTCACTCATGTTCTTAAACGGGAGTACGGCAATTGATTTTTCGATATTCTGATTGACTACGCTGTCATTGTTCCTGGATTTATTGTATATGAATTGCCCAATTATAACCACCAACAATATCCCAATTATCATATTATTGGTAAAGGGCTTCTTTCTATTATCGGAGTAAGGATTTTCCTCAGCCTCCAAGGATGCAGTACGGATGATACCTTGCGGACTCATCTCAAAAGCCCAAGCCAGGATCAGTGCAATGGGAAATCCTATGACCAATAGTACAATAATGATCTTCATGACCCAGGATGGTGCTTCAAATGCCCCGCAAGCTACAGAAGCTATTTGTGCCGACAACCAGGCCACGATACCGTAAGTAATAGCGACTTTGTAGACATTGCGGCGTTTGAGTTCTTGGAAAAGTTTTTTGAGATTCACATGATAAAAATAGAAATTATAAATAGTAAGGCATAAGATTTTTTAGTTTAGTAATCGGTTCATCAACTACCTCAATAACAATTTCCATTCGGTAATTGGAAATCTGCCGAATACACTTTCAGGATTATTTATTGCAATTACCTGAATTTTATTATTCTAGCTTACATCCAATCCACACCAAAAAAGCTGTCCCCTCCCGGAGACAGCTTACTAAATAAATAGTACCCTCTTGTTTACAACTTTTCCAAGAAATCCTTGATGTCTTCAAATCCGGTTTCCTTGGGTTTTATTTCTTCCAGATGTTCAATACTTATGGTTGTCATTTGAGAGCCAAAATGGAATACTTCTTCACCCTGCTTGGAAATGACTACAAACGTCACTTCATATCCAAGCGGCACCAGCCCATAAGGTTCGCAAAACAGCTTGGTATCTGCAGAACCGCTTAACTGGACCACACTATTTAAATCTTTAAAGACCATGAATACCGCTGTATTCTTGTTGGTATAATTTTCCGGCAACTTCACACATACACTGGTCTTTTGATCATCGGGAACATCGACAAATTTGTCCACATTGATCCAGGTCAATTGCTCAGGAAAACACTCATAACCAAACCCCCATCCCTTGCAATGAATCTTGTAGCGCCCATTCTTCACCATTGGCAGTGTTCCAGGTAGTGGAATCTCCATCCGACTCGGTCCAGGTAAATCCAGCGCCATCACCTTGACCATAAAACAACTCCATACGATCATCAAGGGGTTGGTTGGTTTGTTGTTGTACTTGCAATTTTAATTTCTTGCCGGCTTTTAAGGACAATGTTTCATCATTGTCAGCCGCTGTAAATGTTATTTTAAACTCACCCGCCGATTCCAAAAGAGCCTTACTGGTAACCGTATGACGCCCAAACATCAGAATTTCTCCTTTGGTATAGGCTTCAATCACCACTACTTTCACCTGACAGTCGCATATACTTCCGTCCGTTCTAACCAATGAATTCTTAGCTAACTGAATTACCGACTTCTTGGGTGTTATATAATAAAAGTCATCTCCGGAATAAAAAGTAGATTCTTCAACCAGATTGTTTTGCAATTTTTCAAAAAAATCAGTTACAGTATAATCCGGAATTTCCAATTCATACGGTACAAAATTTTCTTTATCCTTTCCACATCCAAGTAAAAGGAGCATGCAAACAAGGGATACGCTCATCATACTGCTTTTACATTTCATTAGACTTTGATTTATTTGTTTATTGATAAGATACATGGTAGATCCAAAGCGTTGCCTGTCACTGATTAAAAGTTATATTGAATTCCCAAATTCAAGTTTATACGGGTGATCCTTTGATCGACAGGATAACTAATTTTTGTAATCGGTTTCAGTGGCAGTACAACCGATGGTTCAATCATAGCATAAAGTCGGGAATTTATTTTATAATAGGCGCCAATATGACTAACTAGTGAAATACCCCATTGATCTTTGAAAAATTCATCGTTGTTTTGGTCAAACCTCTGAGGGTTCAAAGAAGGATTCAATATTTCTCCTTTTTTAGCCAGCCACAGATTAAAGGTGACGCCTCCCTGCCATTTTATCATCCACTTTTCCAAGTCCCATTCAAATCCCACCAGTATAGGAATGTCCAATGTCTTAAATCGGTTATAAGTGGTTTTTTCCAAACGACCAAGCCGGGTCACCTGACTGGTATCTCGGGTTATGTCGAATGTACCATCCGGATTATATACTGTATCTATAGTAATTGTAGTTATTATTCCGTTAATGCTGTCCCGGTGAAAATCGAATCGTTCATGCATGGATTGGTAGGTTACCCCCGAACTTAAAGAAAGACCCATTGGTGAGGAATATCCTATCTTGAAAGCCAATCCGTGATCAAAAATAAATTTTTCGGTATTTCTCCTTTCATTCAAATACGCATCTCCTTCTATTTGACTGGAACTCAAATGTTTTAAAGTATATCCCGGTAAATAGGCCAATGATGTATAAAAATGACCGGATAGGATTCCTTTTTTACGTCCACCCAATACCGGGCAATCCGGTAGATTTTGATAAAATATATTCGCAGGTAGAATTGAAGTCAAAACAGGTGTTTTCATAGCAGTTCTTTCTTCCTCTACTTTCTGATCCATAGTCTTGGTTGGAATTAACAAGATCGAAGGGTCCTTGGAACGACTGGGGTGTTCAACAATCTCTTTTAGGATAGTTTTAGCTGAATCCACGGCCGTAGGATATTTTTTTACTATGCTTACTGATGAACTGATATCTGTTCTTGGATCGATACCTTTGAATACCGGTGTTATTTCTGCTGTGGATAGTTTGGTTTCCGAAATATTCTGGTCCTTTGCATTATTGGACTGGTTGATCTCGGTGATGTGGGCAGATTCTTTTTTGCCGACAGGAGCATCGGGCGAAACTACATGGGCATAACTCCACCATATAGCACCAGATAATATTATAAAGCCCATTGTTCCAAAAAGCCACCAAAACCCTTTTCTCCTCTTCTTTTGCTGATCCAGCTGACTGACCACATTAGTCCAAACCTGCGGTGAAAATTGCATTTCTCGGTCGTGCAGGGCTCTTTTCCAATTTTGATCAAACTGATTCATACGGCTACTTTATGGTTATTTTTGATTCGGGATTGCAGTATTTTTCTGGCTTTTAATAGTTGTGACCGTGAAGTCCCCACCTGGATTCCTAATAGGTTACCAATCTCCTGGTGAGAAAATCCTTCCACCACATACAAATTGAAAACGGTTCGATATCCAATCGGCAATTCATGAATTATGGCCAATAGTTCCTGTTCACTCAATTTAGCCAGTACATCTGTCCCAGAAACTTCTTCCAGATGCTCAGCTATCCCCAGAGGCTCCATATTTAAAAGGCTTTTATCAATATGGCGAAGTGCAGTATGTACCATAATTCGCCTAATCCATCCTTCCAGGCTCCCTTTGAATTTAAAATCTTTCAGATAGGTAAAAACCCGGATAAAACCCTCTTGTAAAATATCTTCAGCTTCCATAGAATGCCTCGCATACCGGGCACATAAAAACATCATTTTTGGCGCAAAACGGTTAAAAAGTTGTTGTTGTGCTTTCCGATCATGCTTTAAGCATCGATGTATTAATTTCTGGTCCGGATGTTCACCCATCTGAATATGAAGCAATCTTTTCTATAAAGTAGATACAACTCCTAAGTAAAACGTTGCCTTGAACGATTAATTATAATCTCAATCATTGGGGAGATAGATATAAAGAGCGGCAGCGCTTATGTTCTCCACCCCTCAATATCCTGCTTTAAAATACTATTTTTGTCGGTCTTATGCAGGGTAAGCAAAAAAATAAGTCTCCTTTTCTCACCATTTTCTTAACCGTATTCCTGGACATGCTTGGAGTAGGGATTATTATTCCTGTTATTCCTGTATTGTTTTTTGGATCGGATAGTTCGTTTTTCCCTGATTCCATCTCAACAGATGCACGATCCGTTTTATTTGGATTTTTATTAGCCAGTTACCCCATCATGCAATTATTTGGTGCACCTGCGCTGGGATCACTTTCAGATCGACATGGACGTAAGCCAATTTTGATCCTGTCTCTGGTCGGAACTTTAATTGGCTATTTACTTTTCGGTACGGCCATATTGATTAAAAGTCTTCCTCTATTATTTTTTTCCCGCATGATCCCTGGATTTACCGGAGGAAATATAGCCATAATATTTTCCGCCATCTCTGATTTAAGCAGTGAGGATAAAAAAGCTCAGAATTTTGGATTGGTAGGTATGGCGTTTGGACTTGGGTTTATATTAGGTCCGGCTATTGGTGGGTTATTAGCGGATGATCAGATTGTTTCCTGGTTTAATCCTGCAACTCCCTTTTGGTTTACATCCATCCTTACACTCTTAAATATTGGTTTAGTCCGCTGGGTATTTTCCGAAACACTCAAAGAACCAAGAAAATCAAGAATTAGCTTTTTTGAGGGTATCCAAAACATCACTCGATCATTCAGTATTTCCAGTCTCAGAATTATTTTTACGATCGTGTTATTGCTCTCCTTGGGATTTTCTTTTTTCACACAGTTTTTTTCGGTTTTACTTATCGATAAATTTGATTACACAGAGGCTAGAATTGGAATCATTTATGCATGGATCGGTATTTGGATTGCTTTTACACAGGGTGCTCTGATGCGAATTATTAGTCGACGATTTCGTCCTCAACGCATCGTTCAGTTCACTATTCTTATTTTAAGTTTTACCATTGCCATTGCCCTGATCCCGGACAAATCGATTTGGTTATTTGTGATCACTCCCTTTATTGCCATTTCTCAAGGATTGACATCACCTAATATGTTGTCACTGGTGTCGGCTCAAGCCAGTGATGACCGTCAGGGTGAAATATTGGGATTAAACCAATCAATGAGCTCTCTAGGTCATGCTTTGCCTCCAATAATTGCCGGATACATCAACACCATCAACGGCAACCTGCCTCTGATCGCAGCAGCTTCGCTTATCCTGATAGCGTGGATGGTATTTATGATATTTTTTAAGAAATAGCATAAAAATGAATATCTTGAGTAACTTGAGAGCTCAATCGATTTTTTTTCAGAATTTGCAAAAAAATCACCTATTACAGGCTTTCCCAATCCCAATCAATTGGAATCCAAATTTTATTTAACTTAACCATCAAAAGATGAAATTTATGAAATACGGATTAACATTCACATTGCTCTGCATCGCATTATCAGTCTGGACCCAAAACAGACCCAACCTGGTAATCGATAGCCCATATAAGAAGAAGAAGGCTGAACAACCTAAATGGGAAGGTAGTAATGAAGAGGCTTGTGTTCAGGTGGTAAAAGATCTTTTTCGATATATGTATGAAAGCGATACGGCGGGGATTCGTTCGATTTTTACAAAAAATTCGAGATTGATATCCACCGAATACGATGCTAAAGGGAGTCCCAAAGTAGGTGAAATATCCCTTGATGCATTTTTACAAGTGGTTGGCCAATTTGGTAAAGGAGTGGTAAAAGAAGTAATTTATAACACGGACGTAAAAGTTAAGGATAATCTGGCTTCGATCTGGACAGAATACAGCTTGTATGCCAACGGAAGATTTATTCATTGCGGGGTGGATGCCTTCCAATTAGTGAAGAATTTCAACGGATGGAAAATTTCTCAGATTGCGGATACCCGCAATAAAGAAAACTGTCCTGATGATCCGTACTTTCAGGTCGGGCAAATATTAGATAAATGGCATCAGGCCGCAGCTGAATCAGATGAAAACGTATATTTTGGAACTTTTACACCGGATGGAATATTTCTGGGAACGGATGAAAGCGAAAAGTGGACCCGGGAAGAATTTGAAAAATGGGCCAAAGAGTCTTTTGACCAAGAAAGTGCCTGGGATTTTAAACCCTATGACCGGGAAATATATCTTTATGATGACAATAAACTGGCCTGGTTTGATGAGAGCTTGAAGACCTGGATGGGGCCATGCAGAGGATCCGGGGTGCTAATATGGAATGGTCATGAATGGAAATTAAAACATTATAACCTGGCCATTTTAGTGCCCAATGCCGTCATTTATGACTATCTCGAACTTATTAAAAAATAAATATTGGATGAGGCATTCCAATAAAATTGTTGCTATGAAAAAAATCAATTGGATATTATTACTATTTCCATTTCTCTTACAGGCAAAAATTCGATTGCCTCATGTTATTGGAGATCATATGGTCCTGCAGCGAAATACCGAGACTAAGCTTTGGGGATGGTCTGATCCAGGGGAGAAGATCATAGTTGTCACTTCCTGGAATAAAAAAACCTATGAAATCACTGGTTCTTCTTTAGCCAAATGGCAAGTCTCAATATCCACACCTAAGGCTGGAGGACCTTACGAAATTTCGATTACCGGTTCTAGCAATCAGATTGTTATCCGGGATATTATGATTGGCGAAGTTTGGGTTTGTTCCGGGCAATCCAATATGGAATGGAATGCCATCAGGGGTTTTGACAACGCCCAGGAAGAAGTGAGCAAAGCCAATTATTCTGACATCCGCTTGTTTCAAATTCCAAAAGTAACCTCTACCTATCCTCAGGATGATTGTCCGGGTTCATGGCAAGTCTGTTCGCCAGAATCCATGCGGACTTTTAGTGCTGTAGGCTATTTTTTTGGACGGGAGTTGTATAATAATTTGAATATTCCCATCGGACTCATCAATACTAGTTGGGGAGGAACTCCTGCCGAAGTCTGGACGCCGGAAAACGTCATTTTGGATGATTCGGAATTCAAAGCTTCCAAAGAAAAAGTAAGCACAACGGCCTTCTGGCCACGCAATCCAGGCGTTTTATACAATGCGATGATCCATCCGATACAGTATTACGGAATCCAAGGAGCTATCTGGTATCAAGGTGAATCAAATACAGCGAATCCATTTACCTACAGAAGATTATTCCCTGCAATGATTGAAAGTTGGAGAAAAAGTTGGAACCATGATTTTTCATTTTATTATGTCCAGATTGCTCCCTTTAATTATCAGACTCCCATAGTAGGTGCTTTGGTAAGAGAAGCTCAGCTGATGGCCATGGAGACTGTACCCAAATCAGGCATGGTAGTTATTTCTGATATCGGTGATTTATATGATATTCATCCCCGCAATAAACAGGATGTAGGAAAAAGACTTGCTGCCTGGGCATTACATCATGATTACCAACGGCATACCATACCATTCTCTGGCCCAATTTATAAAGATTACAACATCATTGACGATCAAATAGTGATTCAATTTGATCATGCCGAAGGATTAAAAGTAAATAGGAGGCCGGTCCAGGATTTATTTATCGCAGGAGATAATAAGGTGTTTTATCCCGCTGAATCACGAATCGATGGAAAAGAACTTATCGTTTACTCCTCTCAAGTTGACAATCCGATAGCCGTAAGATATGCTTTCGGAAACAAATTGGAAGGCAATCTAATCAACAAACACAATCTTCCTGCTTCTTCATTCCGTACTGATGATTGGCCCATTATTCTTGAGCCTGTTGAAATTACGATTGAGAAAAGTAATGGAGCTCATAAAATCGTAATGCAAGCTAATCCTACTGTTGATAAGATTGTATATACCATTAATGGAATGATACCGGATAAGAATTCTGCCGTATATCAATCTCCACTTACCATCAGCGAATCCACAAAAATCCAAGCCAGAGCCGTTAAAAATGGGATACTCTCCGCTAGAATCGCACATGCTGAGGTTGTTAATTCCCTGTCCACGGGCAAGCAACTTCAGTTGTTCACCAAATACAGTAAAAAATACCCATCCAGTGGGGTTAATGCCCTAACTGATGGTAAGAGAGGTTCTCAAAGTTTTAATGACGGAAACTGGCAGGGTTATGAAGGAGAAGATATCGATGTTGTAATTGATTTGGGTAGCTCCTACAGCATAAATAAAATAGAAACTCAATTTCTACAAGCCCAAGGTAGTTGGATCTTTTTCCCGCAAAGCATATCCTTTTTGACATCCAAGAATGGTCGGAGATATCGAGAAATTCATGAGCAAAGTATCCGACTTAAAAACGATCCTGGCAATAAAATTATCAATATCAAAAAACTATTAAAAACCAGGAATGCCAGATACATCAAAATTATCGCCCGCAATATTAAAACCTGTCCTGAATGGCACCCTGGTAATGGAGGTAAGGCCTGGTTATTTATGGATGAAATAATCGTCGACTGATACCTTAATGTCATATTATGACCTTCTGTAAACTGCTGTTCACAATTTGGATTGTTGGAAATAATATTGCATTCGCTTTTGTAATATGCTTGTATTATAGAATATTGAAAATCATAAAACATTTGGCTTATTACCTCCGAATATTTACTCTAATGGGGGTGGTTATGTCAATTTCTCACTGTGACTCAAAAAAAGAAGGGCTTCAAAAGCTCAATTCTAAATTGGATACAATCCAAGATTTATCTCAAAAAATTCATCACGATTCAATAAATGTCAATTTAATCCTGGAGCGGGCTAAGTTTTATCACCAATTAAAAGCATATGATGAATGTATTTCCGACTTAAAGAGGGCAATTCGTCTTGCTCCCGATCGCATTTCTGTTTACCACCTTTTATCTGACGTTTACCTCGAATACTATCGTTCGAATGATGCCTTGCAGATCTTGAAAACGGCCCTTGAACAAGCACCCGACAGTCTTAATACACAGCTCAAGTTGGCCGAATTGCAACTCGTCCTAAAGCAGCACGATGCTTCTCTTTCTACCCTATCCAAGGTTATACAAAAGTTTCCATTTTCAGGAGAAGCACATTTTCTCGCTGGAATGAATTTCAAAGAAAAGGAAGATACAGCCAGAGCTATTAATAGTTTTCAAACCGCTGTTGAACAGAAGCCGGATTTGACTGATGGATGGATTGAATTGGGGAATTTGATTTATAATGTGGACCAGTCTCTATCAGAAAAGTATTTTGACAATGCCATTCGCATAGATTCCAGTAACCTGTTATCCTGGTACGCAAAAGCCTATTATTATCAGGCGATAGGAAAATCGCCTCAAGCTTTACCCTTATATCATGAAATATTAAATCGGGATTCAGCGTATTTGGATGCCTATATTAATATCGGCCTAATCTATCTAAACCTGGATTCTTTATCAGCAGCTGATCGTCATTTTAGATTGTTATCGGTTCGGGATACTTTGGATTACCGGTCTTATTATTATCGCGGATTAATAGCAATAGCTAATGAACAGCAGGAAAATGCGCTTCAGTTTTTACGTCAGGCAGAAAGCCTGTCTCCCGGTAATGATCGTATTGAAAAAGCTATTGCAATTATTAAACAATAGCTCACCGCAAACGGATTCAAGATGAAATTAGTTGTAGCGGAAGATTTCCAAAATATCATGAAAGGTACATTTTTTTGCATTAAGCCTTCACGTCCTACAAAATTAGTCCATAAATATCCATTCCACCAAAAATTATTCCTTATCATAATTTCAATGCTCAATTATGGCCCTAACTATTTGTAGCTGCAAACGACACTTCCTAATTCTTCATTCATAATATTCATAATTCATAATTCTCTTCCCCATTCTTTTCCAATTCCAACCGTGATAATTCTTCGAAAAAAGCACCCACTTGGCTTTGCCTACGATTAAATTCTCATCCACCGGACCCCAATATCGGCTATCACGTGAATTGGGTTGATTGTCGCCCATCATAAAGTATTGCTTCGTGCCGAGAGTAAATGAGGTATCTTGAATGAAAGGTATAAAATGATCGACAACCGGATCTTTCCAGTGAAGGTTAGAAGCTGATAATTTTTCGTAATCGATCTTTGATAGGATAACAGAACGAATGTCCATGGAATCTGTGCGTAGAGGACGAATCAGAATATCAAACGAGTCTCCCAGTTGCTTCAGCCTCCCCGTACTTTCCGCACTGAAGTAATATCGTTGTTGGGATTCCGGAGGTCTAACCGGTGGAACACCGTTGATGGTGTAGATGCCTTTTTCTTTTGCAACTCGATCGCCGGGGAGGCCTACACAGCGCTTGATGTACAAGATCGAAGGGCTTTGAGGATAATGAAAAACCACCACATCTCCTCTTTGGACCTTGCCTAGCCCTTTTAACCTATAGTGCTCTAGCCGGTTGATTGAATCCAACTTAAACAGATGATTGTTTATAACCAGAGAGGTCACATTAAGCCAGGGTATTTCAGCAATGCTCCGCGGTAATCTGGGGCCATAGGCCAGCTTGGAGACGATGATCCTGTCTCCATTGATCAGCGTATTGGCCATCGAGGCACTGGGAATTGAATATATCTCAAAGACAAAAATACGTAAAGTAATGGCCAGGATGAAGATGAATAGAAGGGAATGTATCCAGAGCAACCAATTTCTTTTTTTGAAAACTTCAGCACGGAAGCGGGATTGATAAGCAACATAATACCACGCCCCCATGATCAGTAAAATTAGACCTAACCACCAGAGACCATTGAAAAGACCAATCAGGCCAAGGATAAAAAAAAGGGTCCAATAAATGTGGGTGTAGCGCAGTTTCATAATTATTCAACGGTGTTGTGCGTTGTGAACGTATAGAAGGTTGGGAATTGTACGGACGAACTTTGTTGTCAGCAGGACACAATGAACGGTACACGGTATCCGGTGAGATTTGGAATCCTGAGTATCGTGTATATTCTTGCACAATCGTGTTCAAACAAATATATAGTTTAGTTATTGTTTAACACAGCTCCCGAACCTTTGCTTATTTCCGAATGTCATCCTGAACTTGGTTCAGGATCCGTGTTTTAGCTTCCAAACGCTCTAATCGAGTCCACGACGGGCAATGCATTATCAATTATCAATTCTTAATTCAGATGTCACACCCACACACAATTATCAATTATCAATTATCAATTGTCTATATATCTCCATCCTGGAATCCGTCCGATGAAAATGGTGTCCTTCCTGGTCAAAGAGGGTTAACACGACTTTATTGGTATGCTGATTGTCCAAATATTTCAGACTGGGAGGGGCTTGTCGATCCCACTTACCATAATAGGCCTGCACCGGATTTTTGAGGTTCGTTGGGAAAGGAGTGCGAGGATCGAGTATTCCACCCATGATGATCCATCCTCCATATTGGTGCCGGGATTCGGAATTGAGAAAAGCTTGCACAATTCCTCCACCGTAACTTCGACCGATAAAATAGATATTTTCTTTGGCAATTTGCAGGGAATCCATGGCATAGGCTACGGTCCGTTTGAGATCTTCAATTTGCTGCATTAAAGAGGTTTCCTGCTCATACTCTTGGGTGTATCCTGATGAACCCCGATAATTGGGAGCGAGAATATGATATCCTTTTTTACCCAGAAAGTAGCGTCCGGCATCCCAGTACGGGTTATCAGAAAGATGGGGTCCGCCATGGACATCGATTATACACTTACCCATGGGATCTTTGGATTTCCATAAATAGGTTGGCAATCTGCCCTCAATATTTAGGGAACGTTGTTCGGATTGTATAGGTAGAAGATCTTTGGGGAGAATGGTAAATTCTTGTCCTGAACGGTATTCCAACATTCGAGGAGGCAAATTGGGATCAAAAACCTTTAAAAATAACTGGCTATCAGTTACTCGATTAATAGTTGAGTGGGGTAAACTTTTTTGTACCTGCTTATTATGATCCAGGATAAGTACCGCATACTGCCCTCCGAGTACGGTTTGTACAATATATTCGGAATCAAGAACCAGCAACTTGGAAATATTTTGACTTAGAGCAATTTGTTCGACTTCGTTTCCCTGCAATATATAACCATTGATCCATGGAGAGGTGTGATCACTGGCAGTAAAGCTAACGATTCCCGTGGGACCAATTTCCAGGTCTTTAATTTTTAACCCGGAGTTGTAATAAAGGGTGTCTTTCTCTACGGATAGTAGGTCAACTTTCAGAATGGCGTTTTGGCTAAGATTGGAATAAACCAATTCCTCGTTATTTTTCCATACGACATCTGAAAAAACCGAAACCTCATCGATAGTAACTAGATCTGAAGGGTGATTGAAAGAAATTACTTGCAGAAGGGATCTATTTTGAACAGTGACCAAGGCCAGCATGGAATCTTCAGGAGAGGGTCGCAGAGGTGGTAAAGCAGAATATGATCGCGGAACTTGGATTTCCTGACTGATCGAATCAGTAAGATTCAATTTCATCAAAGCATAAGCATTCTTTTCAGGATTGAATATCTGGTATAACACATAACTATCCTCATTTCCCCAGGTCAGGGAAAGTTGAGTATAGTAAGCAATATCGATGACTTTGAGATCCCGGGATTTGATATCATAAACTTGTAGTGCAAACAGGTCCGGATCCCGGACCTTAGTGAGGATCATTTCTCCGTTGGTAGATACCCATATCGGTTCGGGATATTGATACATGTATGCGGAGGTCAATTCACTTCGCAGTTGAAGGGTCTGTTGATTGATCTTCTCCGATTTGCCCGGCGTGCATCCGGATAGGAGCGCCCAAACTAAAAACAAAAGGGTTAGAGAAAAATTAATTGTTGACATGTGAAAACCGGTTTTTTACAAATTGCATAAAAAAAGCACAAAATGATAAAATGAGTAAAATACATTGTTCTAAAAACACATATTACAAATCAAAAATTTTCACTATCCCTTGATAATATGCATTTGCAACATCTACTACCCTTTTGGATGTCTTAATTCCGTAACAAATTGTATCATTGCGACTTAAGTTAATTATTTCATTGATGTTATCCTGACAAAGAGTTTCGCCATAGCAAATTGGGGATTCTATTAGTCTAGTTAAAGCAAGATTTCTTGCATATACACCAGGTATACCTGTATATACACAATTAGAAAGCGGGTAAAATTTTTCGTATTTTCTTGGTACAGGAGGAACATCCAATACTTTGGTGAATTCATTTATAAGAATCTTAGAATATGCTATGGATTTTTCAATTGTAACGCCATAATACAGACGAGTAAATGCCTCTTTATCTTTGTTGCTTTTCAGTTCGTTTGGCAAAAATGCTCCGGGTACAAATAAGATATTGTAGTTTTCATGTACCGGCATAATGGGCTTATTCTCATAACCTCTCCAGTTTCCATTGTGTACATTATAATGAATAGCAATGGTAAGACTAGGGTTGAATTCATTGATTAACCGAATACGGTTTTTAAGGTCATAATTTTTAAAAAATCTATGAAACACAAATTGAAGGTCATCTAAATTTTTCTTCAAGTTCAAGTGTGCCGATCTAGTAATTTCGTCATTTCCGTAAATTGAATCTATTGTATCATTAAATTTTAGCTTAATCCAAGTATGGAAATCCATGCCAAATGAAGTATAACCCATAAGTCGTTTTGTTAAGAATACATCCACCCCTTTATTTTTCAGCATTGTTTCTAGTATTAAACTTGTTTGTATGGATAAATCCCCTTCGCAAAACAAAAAAGTATCGTTTTGACAGTTTGCATAGATATATTTCTCTTCCATTTTAGCATATTCCCCACCTAAGTGGCCAGGATCTATAGCTATTTTGAGTTTCCTTGGTACATCATTTTTGAATTCTTCCTGAATATCTCTTTTTGATTTTTCGAAAAATAAAGTATTGATTCTGATATTATCTATTTGTTCTAGAGCTGAGGTTTTTATTAGCAACCTGGATTTTTTATCATAACTATCATTTTGGGATTTACATCCTATAATCAAAAAAAAAGTTGTCAGTACTACTACAAATTTCAAATGCAATATTATAAATATTTATATTTTGTTAATATCCAAAATGTTAAAATCTTTTATGGTGGTAGTTTTAGTTCATTTATTATTCTAATACTTTGCGTGAAGGTCCGTATACTTCTAATTTTTGATGTGTCCCATTTCGTGGGGAACATTTCACATTCGGCCAACAATTAAATCAAAAGTTGATCTCATTATCTTGAACTGAGGGATAACTACTAATCTTTGAAGTGAAATATTATTATTAATTGAAGCCCTTTGCTTGTATAGGTCTTTGCAAAAGTTATGATTCAAAATCTCATCTGAACACAAATTATCGCTGAATTATTCATCATAACACTGGATAAAGTTACCACTCCGGTTAAGTTCTATCTTAAAACTTAACTTGTGTGCTTACATCAACTGACATTACACATCTGAATCCCTGAAACCATCTTGATATTTCCTTCATTTCATCCTGACATATAAATTCTTCTGGATTCCTATAAATGTTGATCAATCTGGAAAGGTATTTAGGCCCACTACAATTACCACCGATATAAACATATGGATGGGACCAGTTGGATGCGAATTGGTTATAGTGATCATTTATAACAATTTCACTTACATTTCCGCGCATATTATAGGCCTTTTTCTCTACTACTTCGATATTATTAATGCCTTGAATTATTTTCTCCGAATTTTTGTCAAACCATGTTGGAGAAGAACTATTTACAGATTTTGCTGCAAGAATCCATTCACTTGCCATAGGTAATCGCTTCCCAGACCATTTTGCATATGCTTCCATGTCCACCACTGAGATTCTGGTTACTGGAATATATGCAAATTTCTCAAAAGGTATCTTTCGGCCTTCCTTATCATATTTCCAAGGTATTGAATCTCCCTGTATGGTAGTAGATTTATAACCACTCTGAGTACAAAATCTATCAAATTCAAACATTGAAACCTCAAACTTGTCGATATAAAAGGGGGCAATCTTGTTGTTCCCTTTGACAAACACCATTTCCTGAGCAATGCTATTGAAGCAAATGTAAAAAGCAAAAAAGAAAAAACCGAGTCTTTGCATACTGATTAATTTAGTTTTCTTATGTTCAGTTTATATACCCCAACACGTGCATAATCTTCTTTATTGTCTCTATAACCATCCGCATAATATGTTTTACCTATCTTGCCACGTACAAAAAACCACATGGGTACATCATCATCGGCGATAAGGTCAACACCGTAATAAATTTGGAGTCCTGCAGTACCATCACCTCGCCAATACGATCTAAAGGTTAAGTTTCTGTCACGATCATGGTATATGGAAAGATACATGCCCGAGGACATTCGAAGTGAATCACTATTCTCAATAAACTTTTCTTTAGTTGGGATGGGAGTATGCTTAAGGGGCATTCTTTTACCTGAAAATCCAAAAGAATAATTTGGAATGCCATCCGAAGTATAGACATATATTGTCGAATCAGCCATGTAATTTACAAAAATTTTATTATCTGAATATTCATAAAATAGTCCATCTAAATGCGATAGATAGCTGTATTCATTATAAATCGGTGGTTTCTGTCCAAAGATCTTTATAATTTTATCATCGTCAATATTATATAATGCCAATGTTTTTGAAAACTTATAGTATTTATCCGCATTCTTTTCTTTAGAATAGGCATTTATATCATACTTCCTAATGGTGATCGGAAGAATTATATTTCCGTCATTCGTAATAATGGGAATTTGTAATTCATTAAAATAGTCAATCGAATAGATCGATGCATTATCGAATGGATTATTAGTCCTAATGGGCTTTCTTAAGCCACTTATACTTTTCCATGTAGATGATCTATTCCAATGTTCATCGAATAGCAGATAATTGTCTCCTGAACCTATAACAATTCCACCGACACTAGGAATAGAATTAAAAATCCACATATCTTTAATTTCATTTGGACCTCCTCCAAACCTCAAAAGGGTAGTTTCGTAGTTACCATTTAATCCAATTTTTTCTAATTTTCTGGTATATACATCATAAAAAATAAAATGATCATCTTCAATAAGAATTTTTCCCTCTCCTCCTGTTCTAACCAAATTAAAAATCAAATTTGTATAAGTAACTTTACTGTCTAGTTTTTTATTGCCGAATTTTTGACTAAAATCATCTAGATCACTAGTTCTGTGCTCAGAAGCACAAGTAATAAGGAATGTGCAAATAATTACACCGATAATTACAAGAGATTGCTTGTTTAAAGGAGGAGCAAAGAGCCCCTCCCCCAGAAACTTATTTTTAACAATTCGATTCACCACTCTGACAATTTTCATCTTGTGTCCAACAAGAAAAGGTTACTTCTTGATCTGCAGCTTTACAATGTTTCCAAATAAAGCCACGACATTCGCAACAAACATCCGGACACTCTTCAGCCATTGCAGTCTGATTTATAACCCCAAGATCATACAAAGTATATGATGATTTTTGGTTTTGAACTATATCCGAATATTGAAAATTCATATATAGGAGCCCTGCGAATAAAATCAAACCAATTATTTTTACTAATTTTTTCATGATTTTAAATTTAGTTAAGTTAATATTTTTTAAAAAAATCGAGTAATAACTCTGGCAAATATCTGATTACTCATAATAGGCAAGAATATATTTAGCCAAAGTGAAAGTTTTATTCTACCAAACTAAAAGACTTGGTTTTTAACCAGTGATATTTTATTACTCAATATACAAATCATTAAATTTTACTCTATGGAGGCTTAAACTTGAAGTTTAATGCAAAAAGGAAAGTTATATATTGTAATTTTTGTATGGTCATCTATTTCAGTTGATGAATTATTGTTATTTAATCATGCTCAGAACCTTTAATTTACTAAGCATCTCTTTTGTCGCTTGAGAAGAAATTTTTATGTCACGTTTTAATAGTGATTTTGCTAATTCTGAGGCTTTCTGCCTTTGACTACTTTGGTAATACATATTAGCCAATAGGTACTCCGGATATAAACGATTGGGAATCATGTTGATGGCTGATATATACCACATTTCAGCTTGTACAAAGTTTTGTAACGCTACATAGTTATTGCCTAATGTCCAATGTAAAACTTGATCATTACGATAATTTGAAGCCAATTTTAATAACTTAATGCTCTCTGTAGGATTTCCAGAAAGGGCAATTGATTTACCAGCATGTTGCAAAAACTGGCCGTCAAATCCTAGCACTTCCACCCCATTTAAATATTCCTCGCGTGCACCTTCAAAATTTTGCTGGTGAAAGTAATTATTAGCTTGAATCCAGTGTTTAGAGCCATGTGATGTTTTGCGGAAATATATGCCAGAAATAATCGTTAAGTATAGAACCACTATTAGTCCATTGAATTTAAGCCATGATTGTTTTGTTTTAAAGAATTCTGGACAAGTAGAAACAGAATATGATAAAAATAGAAGGATTAAAAAATACAATCCCCATACCGACCCGGGATAGGAAAAGAAAGCAAAACAAGCTATGGCTAGTAATGCCCCGAATAATGGCACTCGCCCTTGAGGGGAATGGTTTTTACTCTTTGTACCAATAAAAAAACTTCCCACCCATCCCAGAAATAATGCCAATCCGATAATACCTAACTCTGCCACAATCTTTAGATATTCGTTGAAGGCAAATGAGTTATTATCAGCTAAAAATTTCTCCTGTTCTGAACCTTTTCCAGCAGCAAAATAATCGCGCTGATATAAATTGTATTCCGCAGCAAACCTTCCGTATCCAATCCCAAATACCGGATTTTTGGCCACCATCGCAGTACTTACCTTCCAGATCAACAAACGACCATCAGCTGAGTCTTTTTTTAGATGGTAAATACCCAGTCCTCCGCCTACAATCAGAAATCCTGATGCAATAATTAGAGCGTTCTTTGCTCGTCTGCCTAACCTCAACAGGAATTTGCGATACCTAAAGAAAAGTAAAAGTCCCGTACCGGCTATTAACGCCACCCAGGCCGCCCGGCTTTGGACCGGTATGACTACCAATAAACTCAGCGCCACAGTAAACCAACTCAGGTTCGTTCTCCATTTTACATTAACTTTGCTACTAATTACTGGCCATAGTATAACTGGAAACAAAATAGCCAGATATCCTGCCAATGGAGCCGGATTGAAAAAAGGCCCGGTCATCTTAAAATTGGCATTAAAGCTCTCCAACAACCCATATAGCTGTAACAGTGCATAACCACTCAATCCAATCGACAAAATTGAGAACAGCACGATCAGATCCTTCATTCGGATATGTCCTGACCACATTCTGAATCCCAGATACACTGGCAAAGTGGCAAACAACCAGATAGCCGTTCCCTGAGACCAATGTACATGGGGTGTAAAACACCAGCGAATCACTGCATATAACCAGAACACAAAGAATCCCAGATCCGGCCAGGTAATCCGGATCAGTTCCTTGCGATAGCCTATCAACCAGATGATGATACTTACTAAAACACCCAGAATGCTCAAAAAGAAGCCTAGCTGGTAATACTCGGGTAAACGAAATGAAGTGCTTGCATTAAAAGGTATCAAGGTAGTTCCCAACAATATCAATAGTAACAGAGAAGCTATCTTACTTTTAGATAGTGAAATTGATACTATTTTTAAGGAATGTGCAATCATTGGATCTCGTCGCAGTAATTAATTTGAAAAATATGCACCTGGAACTATAACTGGGTACTACATAGGTTACTTGCAAGTATATTTTCCTTTTCGATACCGGCAATGTAATTGACTTAATTGCACCAAACAAGGGTATTTTTACCCTTTTTTAAATATATTTCTAACAAATGAAACTATTTCATCCGTCGAGTCTGATGATTCCTTCCCGGATGGCCCATTTGACCAGTGCCGCCGCATTAGGACACCCGGTCTTATCCAATAATTCCTGGCGACAATTATAAATGGTTTTAGCAGATAGGTAAATTTTTCTGGCAATTTCTTTGGAAGAATACCCTTCGGAAATTAGGCGGATAACGGTAATTTCCCTTTCAGAAAGTGTGATCTTGTGGTTACTTTTCATAGTTTATAGTTAATTAGTGGTTTACGAAGGTTGATGATACGTGTCGCGTAATCTATCCAAGATTACTCCAGAGTGAGATTCTATTTGCAGTTCGTTTTTCCCGGGAAAATCCGGAAATGACCAGTTCAGTGATGAGGTGTTTCGGGGGGGGGGGGGGGCAAGATGTCAGGTATTAATGAGTAGTTGGGTTTCATAGATCTACAATTATTTAGAATTTGCGATGTGTAGATATAGAAATAACTTGTATGAATGGATTTTATTGTAATCGAAATAGATTAACCTGTGGACGGTAGTCGGTGATCGGAAACCGGAGACCGGAAACAGAAGTACGGTGGACGGTGATCGGTTCACGGTAATCGGTGGATGGAGCATGGAGCTGGGAGCATGGGGCATTGAAAAAAATTACAAATTAAAAATTACGAATTACGATGGAGATTGGTTTAGGGCTGGAGACGGTTTTCTTACCTCTGATTTCTGAAAAATAGTGCCGCGGTCAGAGTAGAAATCATTTAATCTTTCCATTTTCTCTTAATATCCTGGTTACCTCTTTCTCATTAAGGTTGGTAATGTTAGCGAGAATATTGATGCTTAGACCACTGGTATAACCATTAAGTATCACCTCGATTTTTCCTTCAATCTTTCCCTCGATCTTTCCCTCGATCTTTCCTTTTTCTAATAATTTATCGTACGTAGTCATAATTTCGCTTTTTACTTTTGCCGGCAGGGATCGCAATTCCTTTATTAGGGTATCCGGCGATAGCTCCGTTCCTTGCAAAATATAAACAAATACCATTTCTACAAAGTTCCGATCCGGATTTTCTTCCGGAAGTAACTCTAAGATCTTCCTCAAGTCCTTTCCAAGTCTTATTGGATCAAATCGTATTCTCTGTGCCAGTATTGCCGCACCCATCATTCCATCACGGATTGACGCTATGTGCTCTTTTGGTATGCTGTTTAGAGCAATGTAGAGATACTTAAATTCCGGCACATAGGCCAGAATCGTATCCGGTATGCCAGGAAAGAGTTCTTGTAACGCAGGAACTTCCCATTTATGTTTTCCCTGATAATAGATCAAAGGAATGATCGGCCTAAGTTTTTCCTTTTGGCTAATACAGTTTATCCAATGAGAAAACAGATAATGACCGACTTGCATCAGAACATATTTGTCTGGTGAGGACTTATGCTCAAATAACAATGCAACCTCCACTATACTCTCCATTGTATCTTTTGTAGATACCTGAAAAACCAGATCAGAAAAATACTCCTTCATATCTCCCTGTATATATGACTCCTGCAATACTTCCAGAGAAGCTAATTCCAATATGTCAGTGAGCTGTTTGGGAAGTACCTTTTCAAAAAAAGCCCTGGCGCGATCCGGATCAGAAAAAGATGCCCGGACAAACTTGTCATGGATGTTGTGCATGTCTTCCATGCTAACAAATGTAAGCATTGAGAGGTAATATGGGAAAATTGAGAATAGTAAGAACAGAATTTTGAAGGTTTTCAGGATACACCAGGATTGACGAAGAAACAGAAGTACGGTAATCGGTGGATGGAGCGTGGGAAAAATTACGAATTAAAAATTACAAATTACGATAGAGATTGGTGGAGGGTGGTCGGTGATCGGAAACCGGAGACCGGAAACCGGAAAACGGACTTGGTGAAGCGCGATGTTCATGGGAACTCATTAAGGTTTCTGGTCTGGGGTTCTATCAGCTGATTTCTGATTGTTTTTAGGGTGAGATTCAGAATCCTGAGTATCGTGTACAATCCTGTTTAATCGTGTTCAATTATATAAACGGTGATCGATGGAGGGTAATCGGTGGACGGTAATCGGTGGAGGGTGGACGGTGATTGGTTTTCAGGCATCCACAAATTGATAATTCTTAACAATTCTTAACTCCTCATCCCAATTAAATTCATAATTCATTTTGTATCTTGGAAGCTAACTATTCATTCACCAAAATTTAAACAATGGCAGTATTAAAAGTAATCGAAATTCTAAGTGATTCAGATACCAGCTGGGAAGACGCAGCTGCCAAAGGAATCAAAAAAGCCTCAAAAACCATTAAAAATATGCGCTCCGCTTTTATTCAAAGCCAGAGTGTGGTAGTAAAAGATGGAGAACCTGATAAATTTCGGGTAAACATGAAAATCTCCTTTGAAGTAAATTGAAAATTTAGGAGATACCTTATAACAAGCCGGATTCAGATTTATCCGGCTTTTTCAGTTTTAAAGAGATATTGATCCAAGATGAAACACGCGATTAGCGTATACTATGTTTGTTATTGAAGTTAACCCTCAGAATTTAAAAGATTCGAAAATAGTATCGCCCAGTTTGGAAAATTATTTGTAAATTATACCTAAATAAATTTCCAATTCATCCGTATGAAAAAATATGATTTAACAGTCAATGGAAAGAAAGTACCGGTAGAAGTGAGTGAGGATACCCCATTGTTGTGGGTATTAAGAGATCATTTGCAATTAGTAGGCGCCAAATATGGATGTGGTATCTCTCAATGTGGTGCTTGTACTATCCACTTGAATGGAATTGCGGTAAGATCGTGTTCATTACCGATTAGTGCTATTCAAAATGGTGAGATTATCACCATTGAGGGACTGTCAGAAGATGGATCTCATCCTTTGCAAATAGCCTGGCAAACTATTGATGTTGCTCAATGTGGATATTGCCAAGCCGGACAAATAATGTCTGCGGCAGCATTATTGAACACAAATCCTACTCCTTCGGACCAGGAGATAGATCAGCATATGTCCGGACATATTTGTCGATGTGGTACCTATAAACGCATCCGTAAAGCCATTCATGAAGCCTCGAAAACCTCAACCATATGACGAATTCCAATATGAATCGCAGATCATTTCTCAAAAAATCCTCTTTGGGAGGAGGTGCATTTATTTTGAGCATTAATCTACTCCAAAGCTGTAAACCAAGTGTAGTGGATGCCATACCCGCAGAGACCTATGGTATCAATGCATTTCTAAAGATCGGAAGTGATGGAAACGTTATTATCTATGCACCAAATCCGGAAATCGGACAGGGCGTAAGAACCGCCATGCCTATGATTGTTGCCGAGGAATTGGATATACCCTGGAAACAGGTCCAAGTCAAGCAAGCTCTCCTGGATACGGAATTATACAAACGTCAGGTAGCCGGTGGTAGTGGCTCTATTCGTAGCAGTTATGAAATACTGAGAAAGGCAGGAGCTACTGCCAGGGAGATGTTAAAAACAGCTGCAGCCAAACAATGGAATGTAGAAACCTCCAAATGCCAAGCAAAAGAGGGTTATATTCACCATGCCAATAATAAACTGAGCTATGGTGAATTGGCGCAATTTGCAAGTGAAGTAGATGTTCCTGAAGAAGTATCCTTAATAGATCCGCAAAATTTTAAATTGATTGGTACGAGAGTGCCCAATTCAGACAATCCAAAAATTGTAACCGGTCAACCGCTTTTTGGTATTGATACCTACAAAAAAGGGATGCTTACCGCTGTGGTACAAAGACCACCTGCCTTTGGAATGAAAATTGCCAATTACGATGATACCAAGGCAGTAAATATTCCGGGAGTTCAACAGGTTGTCCAATTCAAAAATAAAATTGCGGTGTTAGCAAAAACCACCTGGGAAGCCATGAAAGGAAGAGAGGCGCTGGAAGTCAATTGGACCGCTGATTCTCCGTTGGAAAACACATCTGATCATCATCAACAGCTCAATCAATTGTTGAAAAACCCGGTGTCAGACCCAAAACGTAAGGATGGAAATGTAAACACCGCGTTTAACGGACCATTTTCAGTGGTTGAAAGTACCTATGAAGCTCCATTCCTACCCCATGCTACCATGGAACCTATGAACTTTTATGCCGATGTGCAGGGAGATCAAGTAGAATTAATCGGACCGACACAGACCCCGGCTCGGGCCAGACAGGTGGTTTCAAAAATGTTGGAAATCCCAGAAGAGAACATTACAGTTCAAATGACGCGAATGGGAGGAGGATTCGGACGCAGGTTGCGTACCGACTTTGTGGAGGAAGCAGCAATGATTTCTAAACTTTCTGGTTTCCCGGTGCAAGTTATCTGGACCCGGGAAGATGATATGCAAGGAGGATTTTACAGACCTGCCGGCATTTACAATTATCGGGCTGCTATTGATGATAATAAAAACCTGATTGCATGGCATTTGAGAGCAGCTGCAGTTAATACCGGTAATGGAACCAGACAAAATAATTTTCCTGCCGGTGCAGTACCAAATTTCCAGGTGGATTTTACCAAATTGGAATCCAATGTGACCATCGGTGCCTGGCGGGCTCCTAATCATAATTTTATCGCCTACACCGAAGAAAGCTTTATTGATGAAATTGCCCATTCCATTAACCAAGATCCCGTCGCATTTAGACTGGAGTTACTGAAAAATGCAGCTAAAAACCCTACCGGAGATGTAAGTTATAACTGTGAAAGATATGCTCATGTTATCCGCCATGTAGCGGATATGGCAAACTGGGGGAAGCCTGCTGAAAGTAATCGCTATCAAGGGTTTGGCGCTCATTTTTCATTTGGCACGTATGTCGCTGAAATTGCGGAAATTTCTCTCGTAAATGATACGGTAAAAATTGAAAAAATATTTGCTGCTGTGGATTGTGGTCAGGTAATCAACCAAAGTGGAGCAGAAACTCAGATCGAAGGAGGCATCCTAGATGGTATAGGACATGCCATGTTTGGCAACCTGACCATAAAAGATGGAAAAGTTCAACAATTGAATTTTGATAAACACCGTTTAATACGTATCAATGAATCTCCGGAATTATTGGTAGAGTTTATTAAAAATGATCATCCTCCTACAGGATTGGGTGAACCTGGTTTACCGCCTGCAGCTGCGGCAGTTGCCAATGCGATATTTGCGGCTACAGGACAAAGGTTACGAAAGCAACCTTTTAATCAATCCAGTCTTTTGGGTTAACTTTGAGATATTGAAGTCAGAATGAATTTAATAATGAATTTTCACAAAAAATAAAATTGAAATAGGGTGATTTGCACACAAAGTAACATCGTTTTATTAAATTACCCTATATTTTAAAAAGACAAAATTTAACAGACCTTATAATGAAAAATCAAAAAATCAATCGCCGGAAATTTGTAGAACAATCTGCTTTAGCAGGTTCAGTCCTAATGGCAAGTCCTTTTGTAGCTCAAGCTGCAGGCTATTTTGGAGTTAATGACGCCATTACCGTGGCCCTGGTCGGATGTGGAGGAAGAGGAACAGGAGCGGCTGTCCAGGCATTAAAAACAGCTCAAAATGTGAAACTTGTAGCAGTTGCAGATGCTTTCAAAGATAATCTGGAGAAATCCCTCGCTAATATCAAAAAAGAAAGTGCGAAAGGAAGAGTTATGGTTGATGAAGATCATAAATTTGTAGGATTTGACGCATATAAACATGCCATCTCTTCTGCAGATGTAGTCATTTTAACCACACCTCCTGGATTCCGTCCTATGCATTTTGATGAAGCCATTCGGCAGGGCAAACATGTATTTATGGAAAAGCCGGTGGCCACCGATGCTCCGGGTATCCGCAAAGTTTTGGAAACGGCAAAAATAGCCAAGTCCAAAAAATTGAATGTCGTCGTTGGCCTGCAAAGACATTATCAAAGAAAGTATACCGAGATAATGGACCGGGTTCATAAGGGTAAAATCGGAGATATTGTTGCAGCTCAAGCCTATTGGAACGGAGGCGGTGTCTGGACCAGACCTAGAAAGCCAGGACAAACCGAAATGGAATATCAAATGAGAAATTGGTATTATTTCAACTGGTTATGCGGAGATCATATCGTAGAGCAACATATTCACAATCTGGATGTGGTAAACTGGGCAAAACAAAGTTATCCGGTAAGTGCACAGGGAATGGGTGGCCGGCAAGTCAGAACGAGTAATGAACATGGTGAAATATTTGATCACCACTATGTGGAATTTGCCTATGAGGACGGTTCGATTATGAATAGTCAATGTCGGCACATTAGAGATTGTTTCAATCGGGTTGATGAAGTTCTGGTTGGAACTAAAGGCAGTGTGCAATTTGGAGCTGGAAGCATTATTTCCCACAAAGGCAAAACTATCTACAAGCATGAAGGAAAAAATGATCCGAATCCATATCAGGTAGAGCACGACAAACTATTTGCAGCTATTGCCAATGGCGAATTTAAATACGCTGATGCTGAAAATGGTGCCAAAAGTACAATGACAGCTATATTCGGAAGAATGGCCACATACGGTGGCAAAAAACTAAGCTGGGATGAAGCTATAAACTCTGAAGTAAGTATAATGCCAAAGAAATATGCATGGGATGCAAATCCTCCTTCCATGCCTGATAAAAACGGATACTATAAAATTCCAATGCCAGGTAAGGGAGGCGCAATGGTATAAATTTATTGATTCTTACGGTTGAATAGAAGAGAATTTCTGGTTAGAACGGCACAGACAGCCATGCTGTCAAGCGTTCCTTTTGTATCATTTACAACTCCGGAAAAAAACTTTTCATTTGGTATCGTTGCAGATATTCATGCCGATCTCATTCCGGATAAACTATCTCGACTTTCCAAATTCATATCTGAAGCTCAGCAAAATCACCTGGAATTCATAATTCAGCTGGGTGACTTCTGTTTTCCAAAAATTCAAAACCGGGATTTCATGAATCTTTGGAATGAATTTCAGGGACCCAAGTATCATGTATTAGGTAATCACGATATGGATGTATCTTCCAAATCCCAAACTCGTGATTTTTGGCACATGGAACAAAACTTTTACACCTTTGAAACTTCTCATTTTACCGGTATTGTCTTGGATGCCAACTTTCTATATCAGGATGGAAAATTTTTGGATTACGATCATGCAAACTTTTATGTAAATAGCGCATTTAGGACCTTTATTCATCCGGATCAAATTGATTGGTTGAAGGAGAAGATAATGCAAATAAATCGTCCGGTTATAGTATTTACGCATCAAAGTCTTTGCAATCCCATCTGGGGTATTAAAAACAGACTGGCCGTGCAAAAAATCCTAGAAAAGCATGCTCAACGCATACCGATCATCTGCTTTAATGGTCATGATCATATCGACTATTACCGTCAAATTAATGGGGTACACTATTTTGAGTTGAACAGTATGTCCTATCAATGGCTAGGAGACAAATATATAGACAAATCCCGCTATCCCAAGAAGTTATATGAACAATACCCCAATTTAGGTCATCTCGCACCATATAAAGATCCGTTATATGCCCAGGTAAATATAAAATCCGGTAAGCTTAAAATCACTGGAAAAAAATCCGAATGGATAAGTCCCTCTCCTGCAGAACTCGGTGTTCCTCTTCAAGTAGAAGGAGCCAGGGCATCCCCCTTAGTCAGTGATTTATCTATCGATTGGTCCACTTTAAAAGATTGATACTATTTATGTACCGATGCCAATAGATAACTTGTAAATTTGTTCTTATGAATATTTTTAAACAACTACTGATACCGGTACTTGGTTTATTGTTTATACCTTCAACAGGAGCACAACCGTTCGAACCGAATTGGAATTCAATAGATTCCAGACCCATTCCCGATTGGTTTGGCGATGCGAAATTTGGCATCTTTATTCATTGGGGTCCTTATTCGGTACCCGCCTGGTCCCCGAAAGGCACTTATTCGGAATGGTACCAATACTGGTTGGAAAAGAAAACTTTGTTTGGAAATGGCAAGTTCACGGGTACCGAAGTCTATGATTATCATCAACAGAAGTACGGAAAATATTTTTCTTATTATGATTTTGCGGCTCAGTTTAAAGCCGAGCTTTTTGATCCCAATGAGTGGGCTGATTTATTTGAAAAAAGCGGAGCAAAATACGTAGTCCTGACATCAAAACATCACGATGGTTTTTGCCTTTGGCCCAACCAACAGGCAAACGACCGGGGATTTCCCTGGAATAGCTCATTGGTTGGCTCTTATCGGGATTTAGCCGGAGAATTGTCTAAGGCCGTTAAAAACACTTCGCTCAAAATGGGATTTTATTACTCGTTATACGAATGGTTCCACCCCTGGTATAATCAGGAAAATCTAGGTCGATACATCGATCAGCATATGATTCCACAAATTAAGGATCTGGTTACCCGCTATTCCCCTGATATTGTCTGGGCTGATGGAGAATGGGAGCATACTGCGGAAACCTGGAAATCAAAACAGTTTTTAGCATGGTTATTTAATGAATCTCCCGTAAAAAATACAGTAGTTGTCAATGATCGATGGGGAAAGGGCATCAGGCAAAAACATGGAGGGTATTTTACCACAGAATATGAATCCGGATTGTCATTGAACAAACCCTGGGAAGAATGCAGAGGTATGGGCTTTTCATTTGGATACAATCGCGCTGAAGACATTCAAGATTATTCCTCTGCCAAAACCTTGGTCCTGATGCTGTGCGATATTGTGAGTAAAGGTGGTAATCTATTATTAGATATTGGTCCGAGAGCTGATGGTCAAATTCCAGTAATCATGCAGCAAAGATTGTTGGAAATTGGTAATTGGCTCACCGTAAATGGTGAAGCTATTTATGGAACTAAACCCTGGAAAAAAGCAGTCCAATGGTCCGAAGCAAGAGAGATAGTCCATGTCAAAAAAGAACAAGCCTATCTCGGTAGCGATTATATTCTGAAGGAAACCATCGATCCCGATCCAGGTCAATCGGTGAAAGAGCTGTTTTTTACATATAAAAATCAAAACCTGTATGCAATTTCTCCTATCTGGAAAGAACAATGGGAAATACGTGATATCGATATATTGCCCGGAGGTAAAATTATACTATTGGAAACAGGACAAGAGTTAAATTGGTATGAAACAGATGAGGGAGTGTTAATTAGTTTTCCTGAATATGATCCAAATATTATCAAAAGTGACTATGCCTATGCGATCAAAATAAGTAAAGTGAGGGGGTTTGCTACTACACCAAGTATTAGTATTACCGAACGCGAAAAAGATCCACCATTAGTAACCATTCAATCTGATAATCCCAGTGCAATGATATTTTATACTGTTGACGGAAGCGATCCTTCTCCAAGAAGCAGTTTGTATAAAAGATCTTTTGTGATTGGTGATTCAGTCATTGTAAAATCGCGATCTTATGTTGAGGGCAAATCACCCAGTCAAATAGTTGAAAAAAAATATCTGCGTAAAAAAGTAGCCGTAAAAAAACTTTCCAACATCAAAACTGATTCTTTAGAACCCGACAAAGACCTTCCTATCATCAGAGATGGAAATCGGGCAAGTGTAAAAGATTTGGCAACCGGATGGACGGTTATAGAAGGCAAGGATGGAGAATTTGATTTTGATCTGGGAGAAATAAAAAAAATTAGGAAGTTAAAGATTAGTTTTTATCATGACCCATCCAAGGAAATATTTGGACCACAAGGAGTAGAATTGGAAGTTTCCACTAACCAATGGGATTATAAAGGATTTAAGGATTTTCCGCAACCGGCAATTTACAAAATGACTGATCAGGTACATGGAGAATATACAGCGGATATTTATAATACGGTGGCCAGATATGTGTATGTACGTGTAAAAAATATTGGCAAATGTCCTGAAGGGCACCCAAAGGCCGGTCGAACGGCCAATCTATACATCGATGAAATAACTATCGAATAGCACTTAATTGTAATGAATTATATCAGGCAGTTTTTTGATCAGATACTGTTTGTTCTTTACCCTCCTACTTGTATCGGGTGCAGGGAGAAGTATCCGGTAGCCTCGAGCAAATTTTGTGTAAAGTGTTTACTGGAGATCCCGTATACGAATCAGTGGAACTTACATCAAAATGAATTCATTTCTCATTTTCAGGGAAGGATCAAAATACAACACGGATCAGCATTACTATTTTATGCCAAACAAGGTATGGCTCATAATATTCTTCAATTATTTAAATATCACGGTCGCAAGGATATAGGAAAGTATTTAGGACAGATCTTGGGAGAAAAATTACAAGAATCTCCTTATTATCAGGATATTGATGTCATAATACCTGTACCTTTACATTGGATTAAGTACCGCCAAAGAGGCTTTAACCAAAGTGAGATACTGGCCAAATTTATTTCCAACAGTATCAATGTACCCTATTTTACCAAATACCTTTTTAGAAAAAAATATACCTTCAGTCAAACTAAGAAAAGTCGTATCGGTAGATTTGCAAATTTAGAAAAGGCTTTTAATGTCAGAAATTCCAAAGAGCTTGTAAACAAACATGTTTTATTGGTTGATGATGTTCTAACAACCGGGGCGACTTTGGAATCCTGCGCCCAAAAGATTTTGGAAATCCCCGGTACCAAAGTAAGTATGGCTACCTTGGCAATGGGTACCAGTTAGCAGGATAATTTCTTTTTAATTAATTAATATCACTTTTGGTACTCTTATCTTCTTCGTTCAATCCTTCAGATCGATCACCGGATGCCACGTCTGCTCCAATTCCACTTCCTCCTTCACCAGGGTGTTCATCTATATAACCAGCAAGTTGTTCACTGGCTTTCTTGGCTTCATAGGGAGTTGGACCAATCATTCTCTCAACATCACTTTTTAAGATCACTTCTTTCTCTAATAGTGCTTGAGCTAAAACTTCTAATTCCTTCCTTTTGTCCTTTAACAAACTTACCGCTCTTTGGAATTGAGAATCAACTAATTTACGGACTTCCTCATCGATCATAGAGGCTGTATGGTCGGAATAAGGTTTTTGAAATTGATCTTGTCCAAGACCGTGGAAAGAAACATTGCCTACTTTGTCATTCATTCCGTAAACAGCTATCATACTATAAGCCATCTTTGTAACCTGATCCAAATCCGATTGAGCACCCGTACTAATCTTGTTAAAGACCACATGCTCAGCAGCCCTTCCTCCAAATGTCATACACATTCTATCCAGAAGTTGTTCGGTCCGAACAATATATTCTTCTTTGGGTAGGTACTGTGCATATCCCAAAGTACCCATACCACGTGGAACAATGGTCACCTTTACTAGAGGAGAGGCATGTTCTAGAAACCAGCCGCAAATGGCATGACCAGCTTCATGATAAGCAATAATTTCTTTTTCTTGGGGAGAGATGAATTTATTCTTTTTTTCCAAGCCTCCAATTACCCGATCGAGCGCGGCATTGAAATCATCCATTTCCACCGCTTTTTTATCATATCGAGCAGCTATTAAAGCCGCTTCATTGCACACATTCATTATATCGGCACCGGCAAATCCGGGAGTCATTTCGGATAAAATTTTTGCTTCGACTTCCGGGGCAATTTTAATATTTCTCAGGTGAACTTTGAATATTGCTTCCCGGCCTTTCAAGTCGGGTAAGTCAATTGCGATTTGACGGTCAAATCTCCCCGGACGTAATAGGGCATTGTCCAATACATCAGGTCGATTGGTAGCTGCCATTAGAATCACTCCTTTATCCGTGCTAAAACCATCCATTTCAACCAACAATTGATTTAGTGTATTTTCCCGTTCATCATTACCCCCCTGCACAGTCGATCTGCCCCTTGCTCTTCCAATCGCATCAATTTCATCGATAAATACAATGCAAGGTGCTTTTTCCCTGGCTTGCTTAAACAAATCACGAACTCGGGATGCCCCAACTCCTACGAACATTTCTACAAAATCAGATCCTGAAATGGAAAAAAATGGAACATCTGCCTCACCAGCTACCGCTTTTGCCAATAAGGTCTTACCCGTCCCAGGAGCACCTACCAAAAGCACCCCCTTTGGTATCTTACCTCCCAAAGAAGTGTATTTCTTAGGATTTTTCAAAAAGTCTACGACTTCCATTACTTCTTCCTTAGCTTCATCCAAACCAGCCACATCTTGAAATGTAACATTAACCTTACTGTCTTTCTCAAATAATGTGGCTTTAGATTTACCAATATTGAAAATTTGCGCACCAGCACCCCCGGCTCCACCACTTACTCTTCTCATTATGAACAACCAGATTATGATAATCAGGAAGATAGGAAATACCCATCCCAACAAAGTAGGCAACCATTCCATACGGGTATCATAATCAATGACTGCTCTTTCTTCCCTGGGAATATCCTCTTGCAGATCCTTGATTTGCTCTACAAAGATATCGATCGGTCCGGTTTCGATCTGAAAATGATACGATCGAGTGCTTAACCGATTATCTTTCAACTCATCGTACTTTCTTAAACTTTCCTGTTTGAGATGCACCTCTGCAATCTCTTCGTTGACAATAAGTATTTTTTCTACGTCCTTTTCAATAATCATTTCCTCCAAATCTCCACGCGTAAATTCAGGCTGGCCCAGATTGGACATACCCAAATAATTAATCAGCAAGAGGATGACAATGATTATTCCATAAATCCAATAATAATTGAATCCAAATCGACTGTCCTTCTTTTTATTTTTCTTATTTTCTTCCATGGATTGTATTGCCTTTAATCAGGACCAATATATAAACGTGAATCAGGGTGAATCGTTTTGATTTTTAGAGATAAATACCGTTTTGTTCTACAAAGTTTCATATTCTACCATCTTTGCATCATTCCACAGCGACTCCAAATCGTAAAAACTGCGTGTTTCCCGATAGAAAATATGAACCACTACATTAAAATAATCTAGCAGGATCCAATGACTTGACTCCATTCCCTCCATACTAGAAGGGATCATTCCAGTCTCATCTTTTAATCTGATTTTAACATTTTCAGCAATCGCTTTTACTTGGGTGTTTGAATCGCCTTCACAAATGATAAAATAATCCGAGGGAGCATCTTCAATATTTCGTAAATCAAGTTTGATGATATTTTTCCCTTTGATGTCTTGAATTCCGTCCACAATGAGATCGTTAACTTCTTCTTCTTCCCATTGTTTTTGAATTACTGTATTTTTACTTTTCAAATTGTTTGTGCCTGTTATTAAATTTACTGATCTAATTACAAAGTTAAGTTTTTTGTTTAAGTCAGAATATATCTTTCCTCATATTGGTAATAAATACATTCATTTACCCAAAGTTAACTCTACCAATGAATGGGCAATTGAATTAATCAAAACAAGTACTCCTCCTCATGGAACTGTTGTTATCACAGATCATCAATTTGCTGGAAAGGGACAAGGAAATAATTCCTGGATTTCTCCTCCCAAGCTAAATATTACCGCTTCAATAATTCTATTTCCAACGATTTCTCCTCTTTACCAATATTATTTAAACAAAGTAACTTGTATTGCTATTTTACATACCATACTAGATTTTGTGACCACGTCTCCCGCGATCAGATGGCCTAATGACATTTACATGGATAATCGTAAAATAGCAGGTATCCTCATCCAAAATGGAATAATGGGAAAAAAGTGGCAATACAGTGTCATTGGAATCGGGCTAAACGTTAACCAAACTTCTTTTCCCAATCACCCCTTTGCAACCTCATTAAAAATGGACTCAAAAAGGCAATTTAAGTTGCCCGACATCCTGGATAAATTGATTCACTATCTGGAATCAGGATACCAGCATATGATCAAACACGATTGGCAAATAATCAACGATACCTATACTAAATTCTTGTACGCTAAGAACCAATGGAAACAATTTGTCCGTAAAGATGGTAAACATTTTAAAGGTAAAATACGTACGGTAGATCAATTTGGTCGATTGGAAATTGAGAATGAAATCCATCAAATCGAGAAATTTGTACATGGACAGATAAAAATGATATCAGAATGAAGATACAACTTGTCAGTATCGGTAATGAATTACTTACAGGACAAACAACAGATACCAATGCCGCTTACATTGCAAAAAATATGAGTTTGCTGGGTTATCAGGTCATGGGAGTAAATGTAATACCGGACAATCATGAGATTATCGTCAAAATATTATCAGAATGCAGCAGGCAAGCAGATCTGGTCATTACTACGGGTGGGCTAGGGCCTACAAAAGATGACATAACCAAAAATGCCATTGCTGAATTTTTGGGAGTAACCACGGAATTCAATGCTAAAATTTATAATCATATAAAGGAAATATTTGCAAAAATCAAGGTTCCATTAACTGAAGCACATCGCTTACAATGTTATTTCCCGCAAAATACAATTCTTCTACCCAACAATCTCGGAACTGCTCCGGGAATGTGGTCAGAAAAGCATCAAATTGTGTTAGTTAATTTACCTGGCGTTCCGTATGAAATGAAGGATATTCTTCAAAATCAGATTATCCCAAGACTTACAACTCGCTGGCCATCCACAGTTGAGCATAAAACTCTACTCACTGCCGGTACCGGTGAATCCATTTTATCTGAAATGTTAGAAGATTTTGAAAAATCTCTGCCCAAGCATCTCTCATTGGCATATTTACCAGATTTAGCCCGGGTACGATTACGATTAAGTGAGTATAATACAGATTCACAAAATAATAATAAGGATTTAAACCATTACTTCAATCTACTCGAGGAAATTGTAGGAGATCAGGCTTACGGATACGAAGACATTTCGCTAGCCAAATCTATAGGTAACATTTTAATGGACAGAAATTTAAAAGTAGGAACAGCAGAAAGTTGTACCGGTGGATATCTCGGACATCTGTTTACTAGTGATGCCGGATCCTCTGCATACTATCAGGGAGGAATCATCGCTTATTCCAATGAAATGAAGATTCATAAGCTGGGGGTCTCCGAAAGTACCTTGGTTACTCACGGAGCAGTGAGCGAGCAAACGGTTATAGAAATGATAACAGGATTAATTGACTTATGGGACGTAGATATAGGAATTGCAGTTAGCGGTATAGCGGGACCTGGAGGTGGAACCCCTGATAAGCCAGTAGGTCTAATCTGGCTGGCATGTGGTAATAAGAAAAAGGTGATAACCCAAAAGATAATCAGGGCTAAAGATCGTCTGTTGAATATAGAATACGCAGCTTATTATGGTCTTAATATGGCAAGAAAATTTTTATTGGCTAATTAAAAGACGTAATTTTGTACAAACTTGATTGGTATGGCTTTGACTGAGATTATTATGCCGAAAATGGGAGAAAGCATTATGGAGGCAACTATCCTGAATTGGGTAAAAAATATAGGTGATGAAGTAGATGAAGACGAAACAATAGTGGAAATTGCAACCGACAAAGTAGATTCGGAGATCCCATCACCAGTTAAAGGAATATTGACGGAAATAAAGGCAGCGGAAAATGAAGTGGTAGAGGTGGGAAAAGTAATCGCTGTGGTGTCAACTAAAAAAGATAGTACGATACCTGTTGCCCATGAAGGTAATGGTCATACCTCAGAATTGAATCCTCCGCCTACAAGAGCGGAAAAGAAATTACATACAACTGAACCGGCAACCAGTTCGGTTCCAAGACCCTCTGTAGCAAAAGATACGACTCTCAGACCAAGCCAGACAGATCGATTTTATTCTCCACTGGTGCGAAACATTGCGATCAAAGAAGGAATTCGCAAAGAAGAACTCGATCAAATCAATGGTACCGGAATGGGCGGACGAGTTACAAAAAGTGATATATTGAATTATATCAAAGCGGGAAAATCCTCAGCGCAGACTCAAAAATCTGAGCATAAATTACCTCCAAAGAAAGCTTTAGAGGCCAAACCAAAACAAACTCCTACTGTCCAAATAGAAGAGGTTACCCAACATGATGGCAACGTAGAGATAATCCAAATGGACCGAATGCGGAAGTTAATTGCTGATCACATGATCAAATCAAAGCAAACTTCGGCACATGTTACTTCATTTATTGAAGTTGATGTTACGGATATCGTAATGTGGAGGTCCAGGGTCAAGGAGGACTTCCTTAATATTTATAATGAAAAGATCACTTATACACCAATATTTATTGATGCTATTGTTAAAGCCATCAAAGACTTTCCCAAAATTAACTGTTCCGTTGATGGAGATAAGATATTGATAAAAAAAGATATCCATATTGGCATGGCCACGGCATTACCTTCAGGCAATCTCATAGTTCCTGTAATTCATAATGCGGATTTTCTAAACCTAATTGGGTTGACAAAAAGTGTTAACTCATTGGCTCAAAAAGCCCGTACGAATCAGCTTAAACCTGAAGAGATCCAAGGAGGAACATTTACCATTACCAACGTGGGTACTTTTGGAAATGTAATGGGTACACCCATAATCAATCAGCCGCAAGTTGCTATTCTTGCCACTGGAACAATACGAAAAAAGCCAGCAGTCGTCGAATCGGAATTTGGTGATACCATTGCCATTCGCCACATGATGTTTCTATCCTTATCCTACGATCACCGGATTGTAGATGGATACCTGGGTGGATCCTTCTTAAGAAAAGTAGGCGACTATTTGGAAAAATTTGACGTTCATCAGAAAATATAATAATGCATGAATGCTAGCCTTGATAAAATCAGATATTTTATCATTTTAATTTGTCTAATCCTTTCGATTGTTCAATATGGCCAGGTAAAACTGAAATCTGCAGATCGGGCTTTAAAGGCGTTCAGGAATCAGAATTATATCTCAGCATTAGAAGAATTCCAAAAACTAGATGTATATCAAAAATTTGCTTTTGAGGTAGGTGTTTGTTATTTCCAGACCAAAGAATTGGAAAAAGCTCATTACTGGCTCTCCGAATATACCAAAACAAAAAACATCAATGCGGAGGTTTATTATTGGCTGGGAAAAGTATATCAATTCCAAAATGCTTTCGAGAAAGCAGTTCTTAATTACAAACTGTTCCTGAGATTTGATAAAAATGGTAATTCCAACCTACGTATTAAGGTAAAAAATGATATCAAAAGATGTGCAACCGGAAGTTATGTCATTCGCCAGGATGTTCTTGGATATCTAGAACAACTACCCAATACAATTAATACTCCATATCATGAAATAGGTCCGGTATTTAGTATCAATTTTCCTGATCGGATTTACTTTTCTTCGAATCATCCGGATGGGGATAACTCTGCCCACAGCAATATGTATGGAGTCGAGATTCAACAGGGACAATGGTCCCGTGTATTTTCGATGAATGAAAAATTGAACACCAAATTACAGGAGGTATTAATTGATTTTAGTAAAGATGGACAATTGGCATATTACTATCAAGGAAATGCAGATAATGCCTTTATCATGGTTGACACACTTGCCAATTCTCAAAAAGGGACACTATCACAAGGCCAGTTGAAATGCCCTGTTGACCTGATTAAGGGTGATCACTATTTGCAGATTCTGGAAAACCGGATTATTTTTTCCAGTATACGTGATGGGGGATTTGGAGGATATGATCTTTACCTGACTTCATTGGTAGATAATGAATGGACTACACCAATTAATCTTGGATCCAAAGTAAATACTGCTTTCGATGAAGTTGCTCCTTTCCTGGCAAAAAATGAAACTACTCTTTATTTTAGTTCAAACAGGACTACAAGTATTGGTGGTTTTGATATATTCGAGACCAGTTATACACCGCAGATCGGCTGGGGAAAACCTAAGAATCTGGGATTACCCGTAAATTCCGCTGGCGACGAATTGTACTTCCGCCTTTCCGAGTCAGGTCGAAATGCTGCATTTTCATCCAATCGCAATGGTATTGACCAAGGATATGATCTTTTTTTTACCATATTTAAGCAGCCGGTTACGAGCATGTTGAAAGTTCAACCCGAAATTCGATTTTGGGATGAAACTGAATTATTTGATGGATTTTCGAATACACATAAAAAACAAGTCGAATTATTGAACATCCCGTTTCTGTTATATGAAGTAAATAAACTAATCCTAAACCCCTATAACATCAATCAAACTTCTGATTTAATCGATGCTTTAAAAAAACATACAAACTGGAAAATAGATGTGATTGGTCATTCCGATGACCGAGACAAAAGGGAATATAATTTATTTTTCTCCGCCAAACGAGCCGAAGAAGTAGCAACTTATTTCGTCCAACAAGGTATTGAAGCATCCAGAATATTTATCGTTGGCACAGGATCAGGTTATCCAATTGCATTAAATAAGGTCAATGGAATTGCAAACCCCAGTGGGCATCGATTTAACAGGAGAATAGAATTTGTAGTACATGATGACATTCAGGACAGGGGAGAGTTTAATTATGAAGCACCCGTCATTGTAAGCCATTTTAAGGATGCAAGTTATGCGGTTTATGATTCTTTGACACTGGGATTAAGTTATAAAATATTTTTACAAATGTCATCCAGGCCTTACCTTCCGGAATCGCTACAAAATGTAAACGGAATCATGATTGAAAAACATTATCTCGATTCCAGTTATAATTATACTGCCGAAATCGTAAAAACTTTCTTTGAAGCCAATCAGCTAAAGAGAAAATATAGAGAAAAGGGCTTTGAAGATGCTAGGGTATTAGCCTATATCAATGGTCGCAGAATAGAAAACAAAGACATTCCTAAGTATAGCGAAAAGTATCCGGATCTGGTTTACTACCGATATCGAAGTGAATGACAGGTAATGCCATTTCATCTGATAAGTTTAATTCGTTCTTGGCAATCCCCCAAAAAAAGCCTCCACCTCCGGATCCACATAACTTTATCCAATATTTTCTACTTGAATGTCCAGCCTTCCATACTTTTTTAATATTGTTGGGAATTAAATCAGAAAACAAATGATATTGAAGACGGCTTAGTTCTTCAAATATCTCCATAAATCCTTTCGTTTGATTTTGAATTAAGCATTGAATTGCTTGATTGTTTAAGCTGATGTACCGATCCATAGAATTTTGATATTCCGTAATTTGGAGTTGACGTTGAACCTGTACAATATTCTTTTTACTATCACGACTCAGACCGCTATCCAATAGAAAAAACTGAAAATGCACAGGAACATCTACAGTTGATAAGGGTATAAATTGCGTCTCATCCTTCAATACTGCTTGGTTTAAATAACTTACCAAAGGATCAAATCCTGAACTGTTACCGTGATAGTAATTTTCTATCGCTTGAAGTCTTTTTACCAGAATGGGCAATTTTTCTTTCTTTCCCATAGTAATTCCGTATCTGTGCAGTATTGCTGCAACCACAGCTCCGGAACTACCAAGTCCTTTACCCCAGGGAATATTTGATTTTAAGAATATTTTATGGTCCAAGTCCGATTTCATCCGCTCTAAATCCAGCCAAAAAGGTCTTAGATTGAATACATATTTGTAAAGCTCATCCAAGGCCAATTCAGAATTTACATTGCCAAATGCCCAGGTGATCTGACATTTATTATAGGGTATTGCCAATCCATTTCCTCCAAAAAGCACAGCGTACTCACCAAATAATAAAATTTTTGCTGGATGCATATTAACAGATACATTTTTTGGCATAACTTTTGACCATTGATTTTTGTCTACCCCGAGACATGATAAAGTAGGATAAAGATAAATGTTAAACTCTGAGCATCACATACTACGAATCAAGGATTTTTAGTTAAATTTGCGGTGTCCTCAATCTTACTTTAGAAATCTTCTCTGGCGAAGGGGATATCCCATCCAAGATGCTTTTCCCATGTAATTGATCTTATTAATTGGAATTGACTAGAATGTCATCCAGTGATTATTATTTTTGTAAATCTTATGTAAATCTTGTGGTAAATGAAATGTTGGAAGACTCTTACTCTATTCTTTGTATGCGTTAATTTATCTTTCGGCCAAAATCTGGTATCCAACGACATTTTAAAATCAAAAAGTGAAGGGTTGCAATTTGTCAAAGTTGACAAGTTATTCAGCTTGGACAAAACGATTTTGAGATCCGGTACTTTAGATAAGTACGTCAAACAAAGTACAAAACTGAACCTAAAGTCCTCTCAGCTAAAATCTTTGGTTGCTGAGAAAAAAGATGCCATGAATCTAATTTTACCTTTTGAAGACCAAACGGTAGAATTAGAGCTTGTGCGTAAAGAATTGTATACTGATGATTTTTTTGTCACTACTAGTGAATCAAGAGGGGCTGTTCCTTACAATCCAGGTATATTCTACCATGGTATTGTCAAGAACAAACCCAATTCCTTGGTGACTATCAGTTTCTTTGAAAATGAAGTAATTGGTATTATTAATGGTTCTCAATTTGGTAATCTGACTCTCGGAAAATATGATAAAAACAAACCCGAGAAATATGTTATTTATGAAGAATCACAAATTAAAGATGCCCCTGATTTTGTATGTGAGACAATTGATCCGGCTCAAAACCAATTCGATTTGACCGAATTTCGAAAATTAGCTACGCAACAGTATTTGGAAAATCGATCTGCCAAGTGTGTAAAAATTTATTTTGAACTTGAAAGAGACCTAGTGGTTGAAAAAGGAGGTACGGCGGGAGCTTCAAACTGGATATCAGGAGTCTTTAGTGTAGTACAAACCCTGTATAACAATGAAAACATAAGTACTCAAATTGCACAAATATATGCTTGGACTACCAACGATAACTATCCTACCAACGGTACGTCCAATGCCTTGACTGCATTTAGAACCCGGGTTAATAATGGTTTATCGAATGGTACCATTACTAACAATTTTGATGTAGGACACTTGGTATCCCGAGGCGCACCATCGAATGGAGGGGTGGCTTGGGTAGATGCTTTGTGTTCCAGTTATGCCTATGCCTATAGCTGGGTAGGTAGTGGCTACAATGCTTTTCCTACCTATTCCTGGACAGTCAACGTGATTGCTCATGAAATGGGACATAACTTAGGTTCTCCCCATACACACAGTTGTAGCTGGAGTGGTGGTGCACTGGATAACTGCTATACAACTGAAGGAGGTTGTCCTAAAGGTCCAGCTCCCGCCAATGGTGGAACCATAATGAGTTACTGCCATCTGGGAGGTGGCCCTGGTATAAATTTTAATAATGGATTCGGCACCCAACCAGGTAATTTAATTCGCAATAAAGTAAATGGTGCTTCCTGTTTGGCAGATTGTGGTGGAGGTGGAGGTGATCCGACCTGTAATGATGGAATCCAAAACCAAGGTGAAACCGGGGTAGATTGTGGCGGACCTTGTCCGGCATGCCCAACTTGTAATGATGGAATTCAAAATCAAGGTGAAACTGGGGTGGATTGTGGTGGACCTTGTGACCCCTGTAGTTCGACTAGTTATTGCGCCTCGAAAGCCAATAATAATAACTATGAGTATATTAAAAACGTGGCCTTCTCCAATATCAACAACACGACTGGAAAAGATGGAGGATACGGAAACTACACTTCGCTAACTGCAAATATCAATCAAGGTAGTTCTTATCCTATCTCGATTACCCCTGGTTTTACATCATCCTCATATAAAGAATATTTTGAGGTATATATTGATTTTAATGGAGATAATGATTTTAGTGATGATGGAGAGAAAGTCTTTTCAGCGAATGGAAACAGTACCGTTTCAGGAAATGTGAATGTTCCGTCATGGGCTGTAGTTGGCACAACCAGAATGAGAGTCCAAATGCAGTGGAACAATGCCATCAACAACCCATGTGCAACTCTGAATTATGGTGAAGTCGAAGATTATTCGGTGAGCATTTCAGGAGGTGGTACGCCAACTTGTAATGACGGAATACAAAATGGAAATGAAACCGGGGTAGACTGTGGCGGCTCTTGTCCTCCTTGTCCTACTTGTAACGACGGCATCCAAAACCAAGGTGAAACCGGCGTAGATTGTGGCGGACCTTGTCCGGCATGTCCTACTTGTGATGATGGTATCCAAAATCAAGGTGAAACTGGGGTGGATTGTGGTGGACCTTGTCCGGCATGTCCTCCTACCTCAAGTTGTACGGATGGTATCAAAAATGGAGATGAAACCGGTGTAGATTGCGGTGGTTCCTGTCCTCCTTGTCCTACCTGTAACGATGGGATCCAAAATCAAGGTGAAACCGGCGTAGATTGTGGTGGACCTTGTGCTCCTTGTACTGCTACTTGTAACGACGGCATTCAAAACCAAGGTGAAACCGGCGTAGATTGTGGTGGACCTTGTCCAGCATGTCCTCCTCCGTCTTACTGCGCATCAAAAGGAAACAATACCAATTACGAGTATATAAAAAGAGTAGTATTTGGTGGAATTGACAACTCTTCGGGTAGTAATGGAGGTTATGGAAACTATACCAATCTTGTTGCTAACGTAGAACCTGGAAATTCATATTCCATATCACTAACTCCAGGATACAAAGGCAGTAGTTATACAGAACATTTCGCCGTATATATAGATTGGAATCGAGACGGTGATTTGATTGATCCCGGCGAAAAAGTGTTTTCTGGCAGTGGTAAATCCACAGTCAGTGGATCCGTAACTGTACCCGTTGGTGGGGCACTAGGCAGTACTCGGATGCGTGTACAAATGCAATGGAACAGTGCTCCGGGCGGTCCCTGTAATAATATGACATACGGAGAAGTAGAAGACTATACAGTGAGTATAGGAGGCGAAGGCGGAAGTACTCCCACTTGCAACGATGGAATTCAAAACCAAGGTGAAACCGGTGTGGACTGTGGTGGACCTTGTCCGGCATGTCCTCCTACCCCTACTTGTAATGATGGCATCAAAAATGGTAATGAAACCGGGGTAGATTGCGGTGGCTCTTGTCCTCCTTGTCCTACTTGTAATGATGGAATTCAAAACCAAGGTGAAACCGGTGTGGATTGTGGTGGACCTTGTCCGGCATGTCCTCCTACCTCGAGTTGTAATGATGGTATCAAAAACGGCAATGAAACTGGGGTAGATTGTGGTGGCTCTTGTCCTCCATGTGCAACATGTAACGATGGAATTCAAAACCAAGGCGAAACTGGTGTGGATTGTGGTGGACCTTGTGCCCCCTGTGTAGCAACCTGTAATGATGGTATTAAAAACGGTAATGAAACCGGCGTGGATTGCGGTGGTTCTTGTCCCGCCTGTCCGGTTAATTATTGTTCATCTTCAGGGACTAAAACAACCTACGAGTGGATAAATAAAGTGGTATTTGGTTCTATCAACAATGTATCTGGTAATAATGGTGGATATGCAGACTATACCTCCTTAACAGCCAATGTGAGCCAGGGAGGTGTCTATCCTATTACTCTGGAACCAAAATACAAGTCTACAGTATACAAGGAAGGATGGAATGTTTGGATTGATTTCAATGGAGATGGTGATTTCACCGACGGAGGAGAAAAAGTGTACACCGGATTGGTGATGGGAACAGTTAACACCAACATAACCATTCCGGCAACCGCAAAAACCGGTGTGACTAGAATGAGAATTCAAATGCAATGGAATGGAGCGGCATCCAGTTCCTGTAGTACTATTAACTGGGGTGAGGTAGAAGATTATAGCGTCAATATCGGTGGTGCCAATTCACCGGCTATTGCAGGTAATCTTTCAGAGATCGGGTTTGAAATCGATATTTATCCCAATCCGGTATCAAAAATTCTAAATATTCGATTTAGAAATCAACCGGTTGGTACGATTGTTGCAACTATATATAATGTTGTCGGACAGGCAGTGAAAAGAGAAACACTAAATTCTGATAATCTTGAGGTATATGACTTAGAATCAGGATATTATCTCTTGGAAATCAAAACTGACGATGGCAAAATAATTAAGAAATTCTTGAAAGAATAAGAATATAGATTGGTTGGTTTAAGAAGTGAGAAGGGTGCCTGATAAGGTACCCTTTTCCAATTTTAGTAACTTACCTTTTCGACATTGCAAAATCAATATTCACAGGCCATCCAAGATTAATGAGATGTTTAATATTCAACACAAAGAATTTCAACCTCAACTGTCAATAATGGTCATTTCAACCATTGCCAAACCACTCATTCCGGATCGATTCTAATTGAGTGAAGGAAAAGCCAATCTTGTTAAGTGGAAACAAAGTCTTTGCACTTAGCGTATCGTTCTAGAGCTCGAGTCCTGATATTATGGATTTGGAGCACTTATTTAATGGGCTTTATCCAAATCATTTTATTACTCTCCAATCTCCAAATACTATTCATATTCAATGAAAACTCCTACTTTTGTGGGGTGGAGAATTTGAAACGTCTGTTGACATACTATCAACAGTCCCAGGTTGTAACTGAACTAGGTACCTATTTAACTTCGGCTGATCCTGTCAGAATTCAACTACAAGGATCGGTTGGAGCATGGGACTGCTTTTGCCTGTCCGCAACTCATTCAAACCTCCCAAATACGAGTCACCTTTACATTGAATCCGATAAAGAAGCCGCGGCGTTTGCATATAATAACCTACAGAGCCTGTTGCCCGAAAAGAGGATCCTGTTTTTTCCGGATTCTTTTAAATATCCTTTAAATTTTGAAAATATCAATCGGACGAATGTCTTGACCAGGTCCGAAACAATGCACCAAATCGCATCGAATAGGCTTGGTCACATTATTGTCACCTATCCGGAAGCATTATTTGAAAAAATAGTACAACCGGAAATTCTCCAAAAGTCGAAAATTGAAATCACTAGGGGGACAGAAATAGATATAGATTTCTTAATCGAGATACTTGTCGAAAACGGCTTTGAAAGAACAGATTTCGTTTACGAACCGGGGCAGTTTTCTTTGCGCGGAGGGATCGTTGATATATTTTCTTTTGGCAATGAGTTTCCTTACCGTATTGAACTGTTTGATGAAGAAGTCGAGACCATCAGAGTGTTCGATCCCGTCAATCAATTGTCGAAAAGGAATATAAACCATTTAAGTCTGGTACCCAACTTAAAATCTCAGTTTAGGGCGGAGCAAAAAACTTCCTTTTTGTCTACTCTGCAGTCAGGGTACGTAGTTTGGATGCATGATTTACAGTTCTTTATCGACCGCATCCAGACGGCCTTTGAAAAACTTACGGAATTTGCCAATATTGCCAATAACCAAGATAATCCGGAGGCAAAAAATATTTTTGAGGATCGGACATTCATTTTTCCTCACCAAATAACCGAGGAACTAAAAAAACTTCCGATTGTATTTTTCAACAATCATCAGATTTCCAACTTAAAAATCGATCACTACTTAAAAGTGGATGTAAAACCACAACCAAGTGTAAATAGAAACTTTTCTATTTTAATAGATCATTTTAAAAAGTTACAAAATCAGGGAAATGAAATTTTCCTTTTTACAGATAACAACAAGCAGATAGAAAGATTCTATCGAATATTTGAAGATCTGGAGGCTAATGTACAATTTCACCCAATCAACCGTGCCATTCATCAAGGTTTTCTGGATCCACAACTCAAAATTGCTTGTTTTACTGACCACCAAATTTTTGATAGATATCACCGGTACAACCTTAGAAGAGGATTCAGTAAGGATCAGGCATTAAAGTTGAGAATGCTTAGAGAGCTTGAGCCTGGAGATTTTGTAACTCATATAGACTATGGAGTAGGAAAGTATTCAGGATTGGAAAAATTAGAAATCGGTGGCAAAGTTCAGGAATCTGTTCGCCTCATTTACAAAAATAATGATGTCCTTTATGTAAGCATTAATTCCTTGCATAAAATTTCCAAGTATGTAGGCAAAGACGGTACCCCTCCTCGACTAAACCGAATAGGCAGTGATGCGTGGGCATCAGTGAAAAGAAAGACAAAGCGTAAAATCAAAGATATTGCGCAGGAATTGATAAAACTTTATGCCAGGCGCAAGGCTTCCAAAGGATACTCTTTTGATCCGGATGGATATTTACAAGCAGAACTTGAGGCTTCCTTCATTTATGAAGATACTCCCGACCAGTTTCAATCCACTCAGGATGTTAAAGAAGATATGCAAAAACCATTTCCGATGGATAGGTTGGTGTGTGGTGATGTAGGATTTGGCAAAACGGAAGTAGCAATTCGGGCAGCATTTAAAGCAGTTAGTAATGGAAAACAAGTAGCCATTCTAGTGCCCACCACCATCTTAGCCCTACAACATTATAATACTTTCAATGATCGCCTTAAGGAATTTGGTATAAAGATCGATTACATCAACCGATTTCGATCTCATAAAGAGAAAAAGGAAATCTATGCCAAAATCAATAGTGGAGAAATCGAAATTATTATCGGCACCCACAGCCTTTTAAATAAGCAAGTCGAGTTTAAAGATATTGGATTACTGGTCATCGATGAGGAGCAAAAATTTGGAGTATCGGCCAAAGAAAAGATCCGTAACCTGAAAATCAATGTCGATACTTTGACCCTGACCGCTACTCCGATACCGCGTACTTTACAGTTTTCATTAATGGCGGCCAGAGATTTATCCATTATCAGAACTCCCCCTCCAAATCGCCAACCCATACACACTGAACGCAGAGTTTTTAACGATGATCTGATCAGAGAATCCATTTATTATGAGGTAAACCGCGGTGGACAAGTGTTTTTTGTGCATAACCGGGTGAAAAATCTAATGGACATCTGTACTATGATAAGGAGCCTTTGTCCTGATCTACGCATCACGATCGGTCATGGGCAAATGGAAGCGCGTACTTTGGAAAAAACACTCACAGACTTCATCAAACACGAAATCGATGTATTAGTCTGCACGAATATCATCGAAACCGGTTTGGATATTCCCAATGCCAACACAATAATAATTAATAATGCCCACCATTTCGGTCTATCCGATCTACATCAACTAAGAGGACGTGTAGGCCGGTCCAATAGAAAAGCGTACTGTTATCTGTTTACACCTCCTATTTCCGTCCTTACCCAAGATGCCCGTAAAAGATTGCAGACATTAGAAGATTTTTCTGATCTCGGTAGTGGATTTGACATTGCCATGAGAGACCTGGATATCAGAGGTGCCGGTAATTTATTGGGAGCCGAACAAAGTGGATTTATTACAGATATCGGCTATGAAACATATCAAAAAATACTGGATGAATCCATCCAAGAGTTGAAAGAAACAGAATTCAAGGACCTGTTCAAAGAAGAGTTGGCTAAGAAAAAAGATTTTATCAGGGATGTTACGATCGAAACGGATACCGAAATGCACATTCCTGATTCTTATGTAAACAATATTCAGGAGAGATTGAGGTTGTACACCGAACTGGATCGGTTGGAAAATGAAACCGAGATAACTACTTTTAGGCAAATGCTGGTAGATCGTTTTGGTCCCTTGCCACAACAAATTAATGAATTGTTTATCGGTCTGCGACTTCGGTGGATGTGTAAAAAAATGGGATTTGAGCGATTAAGTTTTAAAAATAACATCATGAGGTGTTACTTTGTCAAAAACCAGCAATCTCCATTTTATCAAACCTTGTACTTTAAGAGTTTCTTAAAATATATTTCTATTTATGGCATTGAGTCAAAATTAACCATGAAACAATCCAGGTCATATCTGTTGATTTCAAGACCCAATGTCAACAATTTATCGGAGGTAAAACAAATTTTAGACGATATCCATATTTGGTTATTGGAAGAATCAAAGATGACCGTTTAGTTGTGAAATATGTTACAATAAAAGGTCTGAATTCCATAAATTGGCTAAATTCAAGTCATGTTACAATTTGAAAATAATACGGTCGAGATATCTGACCTACCTGCACTTGAGCAAGTGGATATGCAATTATTTCATCCTGCTCTCCGAACTATACAATGGATTCAGTCCGGTATTTTTTTTGGAATTGTCTTTTTAGTGGCTGGAATTGGCCTTTTATTTCAGGGCCTCAGTTTCAAATTGATTCTTTTAGTTCTGATCGGAATTGGTCTCCTGGCCCTGCTTAATATGGCTTGGATTCATTTTGCCTTTAGATACAAAAAATTTGCGATACGGGATAAGGACGTTATCTACCAGCGCGGCCTGCTTTTCCGCAAAGTGACCGCGATACCGTTTAATCGAATTCAACATTGTGAGGTCAGTCAAGGACCGGTGGAAAGGTTTTTTTACCTCGGAAGATTAAACATATTTACGGCAGGTGGAGCTGCTAGTGATTTAAACATGGCAGGATTCACTTATGAACAAGCCCAACGAATCAGGGATTTTGTGTTGCAACGAATAGCTCATGATGAAGAAGAGTAAAGAAAGAGATCTGTATACTCCAGCACGTCAACCCTTTGCTGCCATTACCATTATATTGTTGGAATCATTAAAACGTTTAGTAAGAGTTTTTTGGCCTGCTTTAATATTACTTTTACTCAATCGCAATCAAAACTCAAGTGATTTCTGGGTCAATCTGACCTTAGGGTTGTCAGGAATCACCGTAATTGGATCCATTGTATCTTACTTTCGATACTATTATTATGTCACCGACAAAGACCTTATTATTGAACAAGGCCTTCTGAATAAAAAGAAAATCAATATCCCCTTCGGGAGAATCCAAGCGATCAACTTCGAACAAGAAATTCTGCATCAATTATTCGATGTGGTAAGAGTAAAAATAGATACTGCCGGTTCGGTTAGTCATGAAGCTACCATCAATGCTTTAGAAAAACCAGTCGCCGAGCAATTGAAGACCTTCCTGCTTAAACAAAAGAAACATGCAGCTCCTCAAACCAGTGATGAAGCACCACATCCAATCGAACCCGAACGAGTATTGGTGAGACTTACCCTTGTTGATTTGTTCAAGGTTGGGGTAAGTCAAAATCATCTGCGGACCGCAGGGATTATCTTTGCTTTTTTGGTCGGATTTTTAGATGATATCGAAGAAATATTGAACCTGGATATTTATGATTCCATCCGGGATGCTGTTGGAGCCGGAATTAGCAGTTATTTAGTGACTTTCCTGCTTATGATCCCTGTCTTTTTGATTATTTCATTTTTGATAACTTTGATTAGGACGACCTTATTTCACTACAATCAGACGGTTTACAAAACACCAGAAGGATTCAAAATTCAGTCCGGATTATTCACACGTCGCTCTACCTTTATCAATTTTACCAAAATCCAGTGGCTCAAATGGTCACAAAATCCAATTTCCAGGATATTTAAGCTGTATGAGGTGAGGATAAAACAAGCATCCAGTAAGATTACTACCGAGCGAAAATCTTCCTTTATTCCTGGAGTTGACGCGACCGAGCTAGAAGCGATCAGAACCAATACCTTTGCACCCGATCTATTTAGTAAAGAGATCCATTATGGAATTGATCCTCGCATTATTTCGCGCTATACCCTTTACATCGGAATCATACCTGGACTGATCATCGCAATTTTATTGTTTTTACAAATTAAAATTTATGCTGTTTTGGGCATTGTTTGGGTCCTGCTCGTCTATCTTTTGAGCAAAAAATTTCAACGTACTTATAACATTTGGATAAATCCCGCAGCGATTAATCTCGAATTTGGTGTATGGGAGCGCACTAATGAAATCCTACCGGCTCACAAAGTGCAGGCCGTCACAATAGTTCAATCTCCTTATCAAAGAAGACACCAGTTGGCAACTTTAAGAGTTTCGAGTGCTGCAGGTAATTTATCGATTCCCTACATCTCACTAGAGTTGAGCCAGCAATTATCCAATTATCTTTTATTTAAAGTAGAAACCCATCAGGGACATTGGATGTAAGTATATAAGTTTAAAATTGTGTGTGACGTTAGGACAACTCAGATTTCGGCAAATATCCGTAACCGAGTTGAGTGAAATAGCAGGTCTCATTATTCTGGTCTTCAAAAGCGTAGGGCAGGTTCACAACTATTGTTATTATTATTAATTTGAACAGAATACTCAACTGATTTTTCACCAGACCAGGATTATTTTTACTATTCAACATTATGAGACTTAACTCTTTAATTAAGCTCAATACAATTTATCTGGGGTGAGATTTCATTTCTCATTAATCGCTATATATATTTGCAGCCGAATTTTACCGTCATGCCGAGAGATAAATCCATACGTTCTGTACTTATAATAGGGTCAGGACCTATTGTTATAGGTCAAGCCTGTGAATTTGATTATTCAGGAACCCAAGCCGCCCGTTCATTACGAGAAGAGGGAATTGAAGTCACATTGATTAATTCCAATCCGGCCACCATCATGACGGATCCTGTGACAGCTGACCATATCTATCTCCTGCCATTGATTCCTGAAAGTATAGAGAAAATCTTAAGCGAAAGGAAGATTGATGCCGTATTACCTACCATGGGAGGACAAACTGCATTGAATCTGGCCAAAGAAGCGGGACAATTGGGAATTTGGGAAAAATATGGGGTCAGAATGATAGGTGTTGACCTGGATGCGATCGAACGTACAGAAAATCGGGAAGAGTTCAGAAAATTAATGAAAGAACTCAATATGCAGGTAGCTCCCTCACTGATTGCCAATTCGTTTTTAGAAGGTAAGGAGGCGGCACAAAAAATCGGATTTCCACTGGTCATTCGACCTTCTTATACGCTTGGAGGCAGCGGTGGTAGTTTTGTATTACGCAAAGAAGACTTTGACGAACTGCTCAGAAGAGGTCTGGATGCTTCACCCAGTCATGAGGTGCTTATCGAACAAGCCGTTTTAGGATGGAAGGAATTCGAGCTTGAATTGTTACGCGATGACAATGACAGTGTGGTGATTATATGTACTGTGGAGAACCTCGATCCCATGGGAATTCACACCGGAGATAGTATCACTGTAGCTCCTTCCATGACCCTTTCTGATACCGCGTACCAAAAGATGCGGGACGATGCCATTACTATGATGCGGGCTCTAGGAAATTTTGCCGGAGGATGCAATGTGCAATTTGCCATGCATCCGGAAACAGAATCATTAATCTCCGTTGAAATAAATCCCAGGGTCTCCAGATCTTCGGCCTTGGCAAGTAAAGCTACAGGCTATCCCATCGCCAAAATAGCTGCCAAATTAGCAATCGGTTACCACCTCGATGAACTGAAAAATCAAATCACAAAAACCACCTCGGCATACTTTGAGCCCAGTTTGGACTATGTAATCGTCAAAATGCCGCGATGGAATTTTGATAAGTTTTATGGTTCGGACCATACTTTAGGACTCCAGATGAAATCTGTAGGAGAAGTCATGGCCATTGGACGCACGTTTCTGGAAGCCTTACAGAAAGCATGTCAGTCTCAGGAAAATAACCGTATGGGATTGGGAGCTGATAAGAAAGAATGGATCCGTACAGCCGATATTTTGCAAAGATTAGAAAAAGTCAGCGACGATCGTATTTACCGCTTGAAAGATGCCCTGCGCCTAGGTGTTCCACAAAAAACCGTTCAAAAACTTACTCGTATCGATCCCTGGTTTATCAAACAAATCAAAAAACTGGTCGAAGTTGAAGACCGGTTGATGAAGTTCAATGTAGCTGAAGATATACCCCATGAGTTCTTATCCGATATCAAAAAAATGGGTTACTCGGACGGGCAGATAGCCTGGTTATTAAGAATCAAAGAAGAGGAAGTTACAGCATACCGCAAGAAGTTAGGTGTCACACGTACCTACAAAATGGTGGATACCTGTGCGGCAGAATTTGCGGCTCAGACTCCATATTTCTATTCAACTTTTGATCAGGAAAATGAGAGCATACCTTCAAAAAATAAAAAAGTCGTCATCCTGGGATCGGGGCCAAACCGAATTGGACAAGGAATTGAATTTGATTATTGCTGCGTACATGGAGTACTGGCTGCAAAAGAAGTCGGATATGAAGCGATTATGATAAACTGTAATCCAGAAACGGTATCTACAGATTTTGACGTTGCCGACAAACTTTATTTCGAACCTGTGTATTGGGAACATCTTGAGGAAATTCTAGAACTGGAAAAACCTGATGGAGTCATAGTGCAGTTAGGGGGACAAACTGCCTTGAAACTTGCTGAAAAATTATATCACAAAGGAATTCCAATAATTGGCACGGATTATCCGGATATGGATCTGGCGGAAGATAGAGGTTCTTTCTCCGATTTATTAAAAGAACTTGATATTCCCTATCCGGAGTATGGAGTGGCCAGTGATGTTGACGAAGCTCTTGACATCGCCGCCAGGATCCCCTATCCTCTATTGGTAAGACCTTCATATGTACTTGGCGGGCAACGAATGAGAATTGTAATCAATGATGAAGAAGTAGAGCAAACTGCATTGAGTATATTCAAACATCTTCCAGATAACAAAATCTTACTCGACCAATTTTTAGAAAGAGCGCGTGAAGCTGAGATCGATGCTATTTGTGATGGAGAATCAGTGCACATTATGGGAATTATGGAACATATCGAACCGGCCGGAATTCACAGCGGTGATAGTTCGGCAATGTTACCAACCTTTAGTCTTAGTGATGAACTGGTCAAAACCATGATCAATTATACGGAAAAACTAGCCAAAGCATTAAAAACCAAGGGCTTAATAAACATACAATTTGCCATCAAAGATGATGTAGTATATGTCATTGAAGCCAATCCACGGGCATCCAGAACCACACCATTCATTGCCAAGGCCTATCAGGTACCTTATCTGAATATTGCCACGAAAGTGATGTTGGGCACACACAAACTAAAAGATTTCAAAATCGAAAAGAAACTAGATGGTTATGCGATAAAAGTTCCGGTCTTCTCGTTTGAAAAATTTCCAAATGTAGATAAAAACCTAGGTCCGGAAATGAAGTCTACCGGTGAAGCCATTTACTTTATTGATGATCTTAAAGATCCCTATTTTAGAGAACTTAAGAGTCAGCGATCTATGTTTCTAACCCGTTAGTAACCTATTATTTGCTTTAAGCCCTCCAGGCATTGCTTCTATTACCAGATCTATTCAACTGTCAGTTTGACATCAGAATAAATGGCAATAATGCCTTTTTGACAAGGGTTTGTTAAGCCATTCTTAAATTTAAAGACCCGGAAATGAATGGTAAGTTTTTTGACGTTACTCTCATAGCTTCCAGAGATTCAAATTCATTCTGAGAAGCAATTAACTAACAACTAACCTATAAAACTACTAAGGATATGAAAAAGACAATCTTTATTTCTGCCTTGGTTGCTTTTCTTGTAACCGGGTTAACCTTTTGGGGTGTGCAAAATTTATATCAACCCAAAAGTAATGTGGTAATCGAACATGTAGATAACAAACAGGCTAAATCTGCTTTGTATACCAAAGATGAAAATGGACAATTTCAAATTGTGGATTTTACCAGAATTGCCAAGCAGGTGACGGATGCGGTTGTACACATCAGGTCTACTCAAACCTCAAGAAATCCATTAGCGCAAAGACCTGAAGGAAATCCTAAATGGTTTTTTGAAGACGATTTGTTTAAACGTTTTTTTGGTCCGGATTATGAAGGAACACCGCGTAATCAGGATCCAGGTTCTCCCCGGGTGAGAATGGGATCGGGAAGCGGTGTTATCATCAATCCGCAAGGTTATATCGTAACCAACAACCATGTCATAGATGGCGCCAATGATCTTGAAGTAACCATCAACGACAACCGCAGTTTTAAGGCATCGGTCATTGGGACTGATCCTATGACGGATATCGCCTTAATCAAAATAGATGAAGACAATTTGCCTCATTTACCGCTTGCTAATTCCGATGACATTCAAATCGGAGAATGGGTCATGGCGGTAGGAAATCCTTTTAATCTAAACTCCACCGTAACAGCCGGAATTGTTAGCGCTGTTGGTCGAAGTATCAATATACTTTCTGATAGATACGCTATCGAAAGTTTCATTCAAACCGATGCTGCAATCAACCCTGGAAACAGTGGAGGTGCTCTAGTAGATATTACCGGAGCACTTATCGGAATTAACACGGCAATTGCAAGCCCTACCGGTGCCTACAGCGGATATGGATTTGCCGTACCCAGCAACATAGTGGATAAAGTAGTGGAAGATCTATTGGAATATGGAAATGTCCAGAGAGGTTATCTGGGAGCCCTTATACGAGGCGTTAGTTCAAGTCTGGTTAAAGACAAAAATCTGGAAGTAAACACCGGTGTCTACATCGACAGTTTGACTCAAGGTAGTGCTGCTGGCAAAGCAGGAATTGAGGCCGGCGATGTAATCATAGAAATTGATGAAATACCGATCCGAACTAATTCTGAACTATTGGGATATATCGCTCGCAAAAGACCCGGCGATCAGATCCGGGTCAAAGTCGACCGCTTTGGTAAAGAAAAAGATTATACAGTCACCCTAGAAAATCGAGAAGGTGGTGCTAAAATAGCCGCTTCGGAACATACCAAACTCTTTAGAAAATTAGGAGCAGAATTCACTGAATTATCCAAAGAAGAAAAGGAAAATTTTGGAGTGAACTACGGGATTAAGGTAGTTAAACTATTTCCAGGAAAATTGACTGGTCAAACTTTGATAAGAGAAGGATTTATCGTGACTAAGGTGAACAAATCGACAATTCGTTCAGTAAAAGACCTTGAGCGTGTCCTTGAAAATGTTTCCGGAGGGGTTATGATAGAGGGATTCTATACGGATCCTGAAGAAATAACCTATTATGGCTTTGGAATGTAAAGTTTACCGCAATCAAGATGATAAAAGCCGGTCGCAAAATGGGTCCGGCTTTTTTATTACCCCATTATCCAAATCTTCTTCTGTCTACAATTATTTTCATCCATAAAATTGAGGAATTGGTAGAATGATCGGAGCAATATAATACACATGTTAGCTAAAACACTTATTTTGGCTACCAGCAAATATTGAAAAGACTCCATGTTTCGTGCATTATTCTCTCATGACATAAAAAAATCGTTACGATCGCCGGCTTTAACTCAAAACATGGTCAGTACTGTTTTATTAGGATTGTTGGGAATTTATCTGGCTTTCAACCTTATAATCCTGGGTCTTTTTGTTGATAACATACTGGTTGAAATTTTTCCCAATCAAGATCTTTTGACTAAAGTTGGGGGTCTTTTAGTTTATTACTTTTTAGGAGATATCATCGTCAGAGTCCTACTGCAAAAATTTCCACATCAGGATGTTAAACCCTATTTGGCTCTCCCAATCTCAAAAACCCGCCTTACTCATTTTGTAGTTCTTAAGTCGGTAAGGAGCTTTTTCAACTTGATACCATTGTTGATGATCCTTCCCTTTGTGATCAGCGCAATGCCCGATTACTATTCACTGTCTACCATCATTAGCTTCTTGGTATTGACCGTTGGCTGGATTTTATTTAACAATTTTCTCAGTTACTATTTGGATCGGGGGTTTAGAGTAAAACCCTGGTTGTCCGGAACAGCTGTATTTTTATTGATTGTAGTATTTTATTTAGACTATTCCGGAGTAATCGGATTAAATCATTATCTAGAACAGCTGTTTAAATGGCTGACCCATACCTGGCCCCTTCCTTTGTTGCCTTGGTTGGCTGCCCTGATCATGTATTTCCTTTCATTCCGCATCACCAAAAATAACTATTATCTGGAAGATCGCGTGACTTCGGGAGATGTCCGATCGTTTGAAATTGGGTGGTTTCATCGCTTTGGTAATGCGGGAAAATTAATGGATTTGGAGGCAAAATTAATCTGGCGCAACAAAAGATCACGTTCCTTTTTATTCATCAGCTTGTTATTTATGCTTTATCCCTTAATCTTTTTAGGAGATGATATTTCAAATTACATGTGGCTGAAGATATTTATCGGGCTGTTCATGACCGGAATTTTCGCTTTAAACTATGGCCAACTTATGCTGTCCTGGAATAGTCCGCATTTTGATTTATTATCTTCCAGACAGATCGAAATCAAAGACATATTTAAGGCAAAATATTATTTACTCGTGCTCTCCTGTGTAATCTGTTATGTACTATCCATACCATATGGATTTTTGGATTCTGACTATTTTTTGATTTTTACGTCTCTTTTCTTTTTTAATATCGGAGGATCCATTTTTATGTACATGTTTTTAGCCAGCTATAACTCAAAACGTATCGACCTTGGGAAAGGGGCGATGATGAATTATGAAGGTATTAGTGCCGCTCATTTTCTGATTATCATCCCAATATTCTTCATCCCTTTTGGGATCTATTTGATATTTAACGCCTTGGGAAATTCCAGCCTCGGTATCATCATGATAGGGATAGTGGGGTTACTTGGATTAATCATGCACTCATATATCATTGATACTGCTGTCAAATCATTTCAAAAAAATCGTTACCGAATTGCGGCTGCATTTCGTAAAAAAAGTTAACCGATGATCGACTTCAAGAATATTAAAAAAGCGTATGACAAAAAGATTGTTCTTGATATCCCGGAATTAATTATTCCGGAAGGTGAAGTATTTGGTTTGGTTGGAAATAATGGAGCTGGTAAAACTACAGCCTTTAGCCTGGTACTGGATTTGATCGCTCCTTCTCAGGGTGAAGTATTGTCTAAAAGTGAAAATGTGAGATTACATGAAAATTGGAAAAAATATACTTCTGCATTTCTAGACGAATCTTTTCTGATCGATTTCCTAACTCCCGATGAATATTTTCATTTCATTGGCAAACTATATGGCTGGAATAAATCGGATACGGAACAATTTGTACATCGATTTACTGAGTTTTTTAATGATGAAATTATTGGTGTAAAAAAATTCATCAGAGATCTGAGCAAAGGAAATCAAAAGAAAGTAGGTTTGGTTGCTTCCCTAATTGGAAATCCCGAAATAGTTATTCTAGATGAACCCTTTGCCAGTTTGGATCCCAGCTCCCAAATTAGATTTAAAAATATTGTCAAGGAATACGCAGCTGAAAAAACATTCTTAATCTCCTCTCATGACCTCAATCATGTAACTGAGGTGTGCGACCGGATCGTTGTCTTGGAAAAAGGTCAAATCGTCAAAGACATCCAAACCGATCAGGTCACGTTAAAGGAATTGGAATCTTACTTCGCTGTGTAGTATGGAACCAGCCTCTAAATGAATCTTAATATGATTCCATTCCAGAATCGAATCGGTGAGTTTAGTCGATGAATTTAGTTTGGATTATCTACCCAAATTACTGAGGGTTTCTTGCCATTTTGCCGAAATCTGTTTAATACTTTCATTTTCCGCATGTAATCCCTGGATGAACTTATTACCCTCATAAGTTCCTCTCACAGCCAGAAAATCAGCTTCTCGTGATTCTTCATCTCCATCAATACCGAAACATACTTTACTGTTTTGATCAAACTCCTTCATCGCATCCCTTAAGATCATATTATTGAGTTTTAGGGAATTAGTCTCCCAATCCTGCAACAAATGACTTAATTGTTCAATAGTGATATCTGCCAGATCGATGCCCATTTGATTTTCTAAAGTATGTGTAAAATAACCATAAGCCCAATCATCATAACCGGCATAAATCTGCTCAAACCTTCGATTCAAAGCATCGATATGGGCTATGTTCCCTTCTTTCAGGTCTGTAATCAGACTCCTTATTTGCGAGATGGGTGCCAGCATACCAGCCACATCTGCCCAATATTCCTCCTTTCTGTCTGCAACAGTTTTTAACGTATTTCTGATTTCAGAAAGATCAGCATAGGATTTATCCCCCAAACGCTGCAACAACATATCTCCATAATACTTTTTGAGTGCCAAAATGTAATACTTCCTACCAGTCTTTAATAACAACCGTGGTATAGTAATCCCTTTGTAATGAACCGATTTGGTCTCCCTGGATGTCTTTTCGTAAAGTTCACCCAGAACTTGGATGCCGGCAACAATTTTGCCAACCAGGAAAGGATTAAACAAATCAAAGTGGATCAAATCAACCTTTATAGGATCTTTCCTCCGGTCTCTGGCCGGCCATTTTTCACTATCCCTTTTGGTTCCTACCGTAAATAGGTTCATCGCTGGAGTCAACGTACTCTTGCCATTCTCAATGTTAACGTAAGAAAAAGGAAATTCAGAAGTATCAAAATTGGATCCGTGTTTATCCATTACTACGGAAAATGGTCCTACTTTACATGGCCATAGCAAATATGAAAAAGAACCGGTTTTGGAACCTCTTTCGATCACACCCTGATGCAATGGTCCCAACTTATACATGTGATTGCTTTGGTTGGTACCACTACCAGCATTAAAAAATGAGAGACTCGTTGCGATCAACAAGGTCGATTTATGATGAGTTACGGTATAAGGACCTGCAAACAAACTTACCGCTTCGCCATGAAAAGCTTCAGAGTTGGCAAAAAAGGCTGAATTCTCTGCTGAAAATTGTTTTCCCATCTTTACGCCTTGTCCGATAAAGCACTTGTCCGCAATCGATCCGGAATCTACTTTTGATCCGGATAAAATCACAAAGTTTTTGGCCGTGACTCCATGCCCGATCACGCAGGGGTCGGATATACTGCTGGCAACGGTACCATTCTCAAGTAACAGGGCACCATCAATTCTAGAACCAGGTCCAAAATTTACATTTCTGATCGATCCGGTATTCGACAAGTAGGATCCGGAGTCTATCATACCCCGTTCGGATTCTTTGGTATCACAATAGGCAACAATCAAGCTCGTTATTTGCTTTATCATCTCAGGCTCGTACTGATAATTTGCCAATAGATAAGCAGTTTGAGCTGAAAGTTTGTCAAATATCGGAACTTCTCTACCACCTCCTTCATTCAAAACTTCAATTACCGTACCATTGCCAAACTTGGTAGGTCCATCGACAATCATCGAATTTACATTTTCAATGATGACCTGATTATCGATAGAATAACCTTCCATTAATCCCACTTTGCTAAAGTAAACATCTCCTGAAATCACACAATTTTTAATGGTACAGAAATAAATTCCTGAACTCCTGGACATACCATTAGCTTCGACTTCAGCACCATCTAACCTACCAATTTTGACTTCTCCTTCAAATCTGGTTTGATAGATGTATTTAGAGCTAAAACCGGTTTCTACTTGTACTTTATTCCAATCAGCACATATACACCCCTGGTTGTTTAGCTCGTGTATTTCAGACTCGGTAAGAGGACGGTAGGTCATTGGTTTTAATTGTTTTAGAGTTCAGGTAAATTTTTCAGACTTTCTCCTTCAATATCCTTGAAGTAATTGCGGGTTCCCACCTTTAATTCCATAGTTGCCTTCTCATCACAGCAGATTATACCTTTTCTATGAATTTGAAGCATGGATACAGTCCACATATGATTTACGCCATCTTCCACTACTTTTTGCAGCGCCCTGGCTTTATTCAATCCACTTACCAGAATAAGTACTTCACGAGCAGCCATCACGGTTCCGACTCCTACGGTAAGCGCAGTTTTTGGAACTTTGGTCACATCATTTTCAAAAAATCTGGCATTGGCCTTTATCGTGTCATAAGTCAAGGTCTTAATTCGGGTTTTGGAAGATAAAGAAGAACCCGGTTCATTAAAAGCTATATGACCATCACTTCCAATACCACCAAGAAATAGATTGATTCCTCCAGCCTGCTCTATGGCAGCCTCATAATCCTCACACTCCTTTTCCAGATCCGGTGCATTTCCATTCAATATATGTATGTTTTCCGGCAGGATATCAATATGATTGAATAGATTGTCATACATGAAGTAATGGTAACTTTGTTCATGAGTTTCAGGCAACCCTACATATTCATCCATATTGAAAGTCACCACATTTTTAAACGACACTTTCCCGGCCTGGTGCAGCCTTACCAACTCTTGATATGTACCGATCGGCGACGAACCGGTTGGGAGCCCTAATACATACGGCTTCTCTGGTGTCGCATTACTTTTATTGATTTTTCGAGCAACATAATGCGCCACCCAAGTGCTCATAGCCTGATAGTCATCGTGAATAAGAATCCTCATTTTTTAATTATTTCAAGTTTATAAAAAGAATTTCCTCTATTTGCGAATGGTTAGATCATAATTTTTGCATCGGCGACATAACACCCTTTACCCTGATCCAGCACGATCATGGGATTAATATCCAATTCCTGGATTTCCGGATGATCGACGCATAATTGACTCAAGCGCATAATGGCATCTACAATGCTTTCTACATCTTTGGGATTTTCACCCCTGGTTCCGGCCAATAATTTGTAAGCCTGGATCTCCTGGATCATACCCACAGCCTCACCGCGAGATATTGGAGCAACTCTAAAACTTACATCTTTAAAAACCTCCACATATATTCCTCCCAGACCAAACATAATTACCGGACCAAAAGAAGGATCCCTCTTCATCCCCAAGATGACTTCCACACCTTTCGGTACTTGTCTGGTAACATAAATTCCATCTACTACAGCTTCCGGAGCCCGCTCACCGACATTGGAGTGAATCGCCTGAAAGGATTCCAAAGCTGCTTCCTCAGAATCAATATTTAATACAACCCCACCAACATCCACTTTATGGACGATATCCTGAGATTGCACTTTCATTACCAAAGGATATTCAAGCTGTTGCACCAAATCTTTGACTTCTTGTTCAGTCCTGGCCATTCCTCCTCCCAATACCGGAAGACCATAGGATTTAAGTACAGACGAAGCTTTATATTCAGGCAGATAGGCATCTTTAGCTGCAACAGCTTTCCCCAGAATCTCCTTAACCTGGTTATGGTCCAAATCATCGAAGGGTATAACTTCTTCAAACTCCTTATTCTTTAATTGTCCAAACTGATAGACTTTAGTCAAGGCATGACTCATCGATTCGGGTAAAGAATAATGTGGAATCTTATTGTCTTGTAAAATCCGGATACCAGGAGCCACGTCAGCTTCTCCCATAAAAGAAGCATAGATAGGTTTGTCAAACATTTTAGCCACATCGACCACCTCCTGAGCAATTTCCTCAATGTCAGTCATCGACTGAGGTGTAAGGATAATTAATACCGCATCCACTCCGGGATCTTCAAATATGGGTTTTATAGCCGCGTTATACCTTGCCGCCGTAGCATCTCCAATTACGTCTACCGGATTTTTGATATTGGCGGTATTAGGAAGGGCTTTCTTTAATATGGCTGTAGTTTCCTCATTAAATCTGGCGATCTTCATTCCCTCTTTAATAATGGCATCCGTGGTAAGTACCCCAGGTCCTCCGGCATTTGTAATTATCGCCACCCGGTCCGAAACGGGTATGGGCTGATAGACGAAGGCAATCGCTATGTTAAACATCTCCTCGATATGATCACAACGGATAATTCCACCCTGTGCAAAACCTGCATCACATACCTCGTCGCTACCGGCTAAAGATCCGGTGTGCGATGCTGCAGCGGAAGCTCCTTCACTGGTCCGTCCTGATTTAATTATCAATACGGGTTTTCCACTTTGTTCAATAATATCCTGAGCAGCCTTCATCAGCGCCCGTCCATCGCTTACTTCCTCCAGATACAATAAAATAACTTTGGTCTGTTCGTCGCGCATTAGATAATACATCAGATCAATCTCCGATATATCCGCTTTGTTGCCAAAACTCACAAATTTTGAAAATCCAATACCTTTTGCCTGAGCATAATCCAAAACCGCGGTACACAAAGCTCCACTCTGCGACAAAAATCCAATATTTCCGGCAGCCGGCATTTTTCGGGCAAATGAAGCGTTAATGCACACAGAAGGATCTGCATTAATCATTCCTAAACAATTGGGACCAATAAAGGAAATATCATACTTCCTGGCAATTTCCAATAATTGTTTTTCTCTCTGTAGTCCTTTTTCTCCTACTTCTTTAAATCCAGCAGAAATAATAATTACGGATTTTATCCCTTTCTGACCACATTGCTCTAAGGCCAGATGGCATACAGAACTGGGAAACACAATAATAGCCAGATCTACCGGACCTTCGATATCCAATACGTACTTGTAGGTTTTAAAACCAAATATATGCTTGCTGCCGGGGCTGACCGGATAGATTATTCCCTTATATCCTCCAAAGAGAATACCTTGCATTATATCATAGGGAACCGTATTTTTTGCCTGGGTGACACCTACTAATGCTACGGATTTGGGATAAAAAATCTTCTCAAGATTCTGCTGATGCAGTTCTGAACGGTTAGACATGTGATGAGTTTAAAATTTGTTAGTTAACGTAATTTGCGATAAAGTCAACAGCGTTGTCAACAGTTTGAACCTCAAGTGCTTTGTCCTCATCCATCTCAATATCGAATTCTTCTTCAAATCCTGCCACTAGCCTCAAACTTTGCATGGAATCTGCACCTAAATCAAAAATAAAATTTGCTTCATCACCTATAGTTGCTTCCTCAATCGACAAGACCTCGGCGATCACTTTTTTAACTCGTGTTTGGAGTTCTATTTTTTCCATAATTAAAATATTTATAGTTTAGTTAATGAACCGCATCAATAGTAATTATTTGATATCCATTCACTTTCGAACGGTTTGAATTTTTATACAAACAGTCAACAATATTAGAAAAGCACCATAAACTACTTGCTGATATCTCTTTTTGGACATAATGATTAAGGTCATTTGGTATGTTATGTTAAAATACCTCTTCGCTTATTTTAAAAGCTTTGCGTAATGCACATTATAAATTCTTCAATTCAACATGCGAATAGGTGACATCATATCAGGTATTTAATATTTAATCACCACTTTTTCACCCGTTTCCGCAGCTCGATAAATAGCTTCAATGATAACCATATCCCTCCATCCTTCATCACCCGACGCCAATACAGGAGTACTATCCATTATGTTTTGTGCAAAAGCATCCATTTGAGCCGCTTGTTGATTATGATCTACTTTCGTCATTTGAGTACCATTGATCCATCCCGGTTCGAGTGAATAACTAAAGGCAGGTGAAAGGTCCGCCCAACCCTTTTCAGTGGAAATATGAAATCGATTGTGTCTGGCAACATAGCTGCTGGTACAATTGGCAATCACCCCACTATCAAATTCAAATTGCCAGGTTATGGTCTCTTCCATCCCTGGCAATTTGTCCATGATGGTCTTGTACTTCTGTGCTGTTACCGAGATCGGATCTAAACCTAGAGTATAGCGGCAAGCCTGGATGCAGTAAACTCCAATATCCATCAATGGCCCACCTCCAGACAAACTGGCATCGGTGAACCGCCAGTTGCTGCTGTTTACTCCATAAAACGAAAAACCGGTTTCAATTACTTTCGCTTTACCATACTCATTTTCCTGCACAAAGCGGATCAATTCGCGGTGGTACGGATCATATTGACAACGATATCCAATCTGTAGTTGTACACCTGCTTTTTCACAGGCCATTATCATCTCCTTACATCGGGCAGAGGAGATCTCCATAGGTTTTTCACAAATGACATGTTTTCCAGCCTGAGCAGCTCGAATAGTGAAATCTCGATGCAAGGCATTGGGAGTGACCACATACACAATATCAATATCCGAATTGGCCTTTATACGATCGAAATTTTCATAATTATAGATGTTCCCGGCTGGGATATTATACTTGGATTTCCAAGTTTCTACTTTATCAGGTGACCCGGTCACAATTCCTTTTAGTTGACAATTTTGGGTATGCATTAATGCAGGGGCAACCTGATTGGTGGCATAGTTTCCTAATCCCAATATAGCCACTCCGAGTTTTCGTTCCGGAGTGCATCGGGTTGCATACCAAATTGGTGTTACTGAAGTGGCAAAAAGAGAGGTGCGAATAAATGATCTTCGGGAAATAGACATACTGAATTAAGTTAATATTGTTAAAATAATGGAATATTCTTACTTGGTTACAATATAGAGGCAGCTTTTTCTATTGTATGAACATTTATTGTATATACATATTAATTCTAAAATACACTTTATATGAAAAAATGGATGTTATTATCACTCTTGAGTTTTAGTATTTTGGTTATTGCTTGTAATAAATCAGATGATCCTGAGCCTGAGATGGACCCTTGTGAAAATATGACTTCAGACACCTATACCAATGCAATCAAAGCAATTATTGATAATAGTTGTGCTATTTCAGGATGTCACGACGGATCTCAGGCCATTCCTGACTTCCGAACCTATTCTGAAGTTAAAGCCAGGTCGGCTAATATCCGCAGTCGGGTCGTAGGAAAGACCATGCCCCCATCCGGAGCCCTGTCAAGTACCGTAATACAACAAATTGACTGTTGGGTCAAAAATGGAGCTCCTGAATAAGAATATTTTAATCAGTACGCAGTCCTGGTCGAAAATTAACCGTCCCAAAGTTACATCTTCAACTGGAGAATAATAAGAATATGAATTCGGTGCCCGGGTTCATATTTCTTATTTTGATAACTGTGAGTTTCTACTGCAACGCAAGTTGTCTTCGACCTCATGTTTATATTTTACTTTTAGGCATATCTTCAGATTGGGTTAAAACCATCCACAAGATTTGTAAATCCCTACTTTATAAACCGGAATTTTGAAACTAAGATTAGTGGAATAATTGGTCCAAAGATGTATGAGGATGAAAGAGAATCCTCAATATCCAACGAGTATGTTTAATATAAAGCGAGAGAAATTGTAGGTAAAAAAGGAAACAGTATAAAAATGCAATTTGATCTGCTGCTCGAACAGTAAAGGAAACAATTGACTAAGCTTGTTCCAATCTATTTTTCATGTTATAGCCAACTTAAAGTTTTGTTTTGGCTTTATCTATATAATAGATTTATTCGATCAACTCCAATTGTCGACAATAATTATTGGATTAATCTGCTCAATTCACCCCAATATTATAACTGGGCAGGAAACGCCTTTGAAACCGTTTGTTTTCAGGATGTTCCAGAAATTAAAAGTGCACTGGGTATCTCGGGTGTATATTCTGAACTATCTTCCTGGTATAATGAGAACGCACAGATTGATTTGGTAATCGACAGAAAAGACTAGGTTATAAATCTGATCGAAGCCAAATTCTCCATTAATGAATTTGAAATTAATAAATCCTATTCCGAAAAACTAGGAAACAAATTAGATCAATTCCAAGGATACAACCACCAAAAAGTCTACCTGGTTTGGATTAATTACCAGCTATGGATTGAAGCCCAATAAGTATGCCAGCCTAATACCAATCACCATTACCACGGACAATTTATTCTCTTAATTCCTCCAAATAAATATGATCCTTGCTTGCTAGTCAATTTAGCAGTCGAGGATTCACTACCCTAAGCGCGTTTGAATCCGGGTTACTTTTTTCTGGATATCGATGATTCTTTCTTCCAACATCTGATCCAATGATGCTTTGTCGTCTGAAAAACTCAAATGGGCATAATACTGCCAGATTTCATCGATATCTCGATAGTCCATCACGTACGGTTCGTACATTTCATTGTCCGAGAGAAGTACTAGTCGTTGTTTTTGTGGAAGATTTCGCGCTCGTTTATACACCAAACCTTCCTGATTGCTCACAATCACATACGTCTTGCCATCTTTCACTTCCTTTAAGGATTCCACATAAGCGCAAATGATGATGCTTCCGGGCTCCATAGGCAACATCGAGTCACCCTGGATTTCAAAGGCCCGGTAGGTTCCTTCAGGAATGGAAGGGAAGTAGAGCTTGGGAAGTTCTTTGATGTACTCCGGATTCTGATACCCGGACAAGTATCCCGCTTTGGCACGTGTATCGACCAATTCGATATTCTCCCGGTTTTCTGCATCCACACTAATAGCCAAAACCCTTAGATCCTTATTTCGCAGTACCTCCAGATCCTGATGACTAAGGTTGTTGCGTAACAGGTCGTCTACTTTGACATCAAAATAACCGGCAATACGAACTAACATGGCGATGTTCGGTTCGGTATTACCGCGTTCATAGTCACCCAAGGTGGTCCGGGGTATTTCCAAAATATCCGCCAGAGCTTGCTGTGACAATTTATGCTTATGCCGTAAATACTTTAGATTGTGGTCAAACATTATTTCTCTTTTTTTATACATATTTCTCCATTCGCTTCGACAATTCGCTTCTCTTCAATACAGCTATGAGCTATTATACTCAATACTCCCAAAACACTTGACAAAGATAAAAACTTTTACGATATTGGCCGGATTTTTCATCGATTAAACGCCGAATATTTCGTCATATGTTTAATAAAGCAGTACTCCACCTGGATTTAGACACCTTTTTCGTATCGGTGGAGTGTCTCAAAAACAGTAAACTTAAGGGCCGACCCCTAATCATTGGAGGGATGAGCTCGCGAGGCGTAGTAGCTGCATGTAGCTATGAAGCGCGCAGATTTGGGATTCATACTGCCATGCCGATGAAATTGGCTCTTCGTCTGTGTCCACAAGCCGTAGTACTTCGTGGCGATATGGATTTATACACGCATTATTCACAACTGATTACCGAAGTGATCGAAGCCGATGCTCCACTGTTTGAAAAAGCAGCTATCGATGAATTTTATCTGGACCTTACCGGTATGGATAAGTATTTCGGCTGTCTGCAATGGTCACTGGAAATGCGTGAGAAAATCATGAAGGAAAGTGGCTTACCTATCTCCTGTGGTCTTTCGATCAACAAACTCGTCTCTAAAGTGGGCACAGGCGAAGCAAAGCCAAATGGCATCAAGGAGGTGCCGGTCGGGTTGGAGAAGCATTTTATAGCTCCTCTGTCAACGGCCAAACTTCCCGGATTGGGCAGAGAAACTTACAAAAAGTTAAGCTTCATGGGAGTGCGTACGATCCGCGTACTAAGTGAGATTCCGATCCCGTTGTTGGAAAGAGAATTTGGCCTAAAGGGTCGTTCACTATGGGAAAGTGCCAATGCCATCGACCGAAGGCCGGTAGTCCCGTATTTGGAGCAAAAATCGATGTCCCGGGAACGTACTTTAGCCGAAGACACCCTCGATCTTCGCAGTATCCGGTATCGCTTGTTGGAACTGGTAGATGAATTGGCTTTCGATTTGCGAGCCAAACAACGCCTGACCAGTAGCGTCACAATTAAGATCCGTTACGCCGATCTTAATACATTTACCAAACGCCGTCGCATCGCTTATACCGCCCATACCCAACTCCTCACACATCATGTCCTGAAGTTGTTTGATGCAGTCTATCAACGAAGGCAACTGATCCGGTTGGTAGGGGTAAAGTTTAGCGGATTGGTACACGGACATAATCAAATCAGCCTCTTCGATGGAACGGTTGAAGAAATCAAATTGCTGCAACAGATGGACCGGATTCGGCACCGTTATGGTAAAAATATTCTTACCAAAGCAGCCTGGATGGTGTAAAATTCGAGCATGGGATTTTTGGGCTTTCGACTTAACACTTGACTAATAAATGTGGAATTCGCAAGCCGTTTAATATATCCTGTAAAATCAGTTTGCCTTTTGGATCATAATTAGGACCAATGGTTAACCTATAGATTATCTTCTAGTCTGCCTGAAATATTCCATTGAAAACTATGAGAAACCTTGTAAATTGAGAGTATGAATTCAATATAGTTATGAAGTCCAATATCTATTTAAGAAATCTGACCTACAGTTTAATCTCGATTGTCCTTATCGGATATCTAATCATACTTGGAAAATCCATCTTGACACCCATCGTCTTTGCAGCGATCATTGCATTTATGGTAAGACCAATCAGTCGTTTCTACGAACCCTGGGTAAAATCCCGGGTATTGTCTATCCTGCTCACCTTCATCACCGGTGCTTTGCCCATAGTCGCTGTCATTACTTTCTTTGGGGTACAACTATCCGAAGTTATTACCAAATTACCCTCGATAGGAGAAAGCATCAATGCCGGCTATCTAAGAGCAGTGAATTGGATAACAGATAATATTGGAATCTCGGCAGAACAAGGTTCCGAATATATACAAGAGATCGCGCGCAACCTTTCCGACCTGCCCATGCAGTTTTTGTCTATGGGAATTTCTTCTTCGACCGTTGTCGCGGGTCAGATAACCATCTCCATTATATTTCTCTTTCTTTTTCTATTATACCGTTCTTCACTCAAGTCTTTTATACTTATGCAATACGGCGAACCCAAAAGAAGTGAGGCACATCAGATCATTGGGCAGGTACAAAATGTAGTGCAACGTTATTTATTTGGACTGTTACTGGTTATTCTCATCTTAGGTATTTTGAATAGTATAGGATTGATATTAATCGGTATTAAATATGCATTTTTCTGGGGTTTTATGGCAGCCTTCCTGGCCATTATTCCATATGTAGGAACTTTCCTGGGCGGATTGATGCCATTTCTGTACTCGTTGGCAACTACCGATCAGTGGTACCAACCGGTGTTAGTGGTTCTTTTGTTTGTGATAATTCAAACCCTTGAAGGTAATTACATCACCCCAAAAGTTTCCGGAAACGTAGTGAAAATCAATCCTTTAGCCGCAATCTTCGCCTTATTGTTTGGCAATTTAATCTGGGGAATCGCCGGAATGATTTTGGCCATTCCCATGATGGCCATTGCCAAGATAATATTTTTACATAACGATCAATTGCGGCCTTTTGCCTATCTGCTCGGTACTGAGATCAATGATCCCCAAAAATTCAGAGAGGAATTTGACGAAGCAAAATTCCGAATGGGAAGTTTTTTGCGAAAAAAAGACTAGTTCTGAAAGTATTGCTTTGTTCGCCTAAAAGATATCCTTGACAATTGCCTGATACCAGCGAAAACCGCTTCAAGGAGCTTGCCTAGTTACAAAATTAATTATTCCGTAATATCCAGATATTTATTCCTACAATTACGGAATAATGATGATAAAACGACACGTTTTAGTGTTTGTGACATCAGAACATTTCTTGAGAAGTATCTACCACAGATTTAATAAAGGTACTTACCAAGAATTGATTAATAGTCAATGATCCCCAAAATTCAAAGAGGAATTTGACGAAGCAAAGTTTCGAATGGGAAGTTTTGTACGAAAAAAACTCGTTCTGAAAGTATTGCTTTATTCGCTAGGAGGGTTGACAATCCATTCCTACCTATTCACTCTCAATAGATCTCTCACCGTTGACCATTCCCTCCGGAATAACTTTTCGTATCGATTCAAGCTTTTGGCTAATCAAAGTTTTCTCATGTGTAGATTTGGAATGGTGGTACGCTGATAATAACAGGTCCACCGCCTTTTCATAGAACTTCCTTTTTTGCGCGTACTCCGCATGTACCATTAAATACAAATAATGATCTCCGATTTCTTGTTGAACAATTTCCAGTTCATTTTCGATTTCTTCCCATTTCTCCAGTTGGATTAATACAACTATCCGGTTTAATCGAGTTATCGGATCGGGTTTGTAGGTCCACAATAGATCATACAAAACCAATAGACGATCCCAATTGGTTCCCCAGAAATTCGGGCTAATACAGTGCTGGGCGGCAATGGTCGCCTCTATATGATAAACAGATAGTTCTTTATCTACTTCTGACAAGCCCAATTGGTAGTGTCCGAATTTGATCAAATCCCGGTTCCACTTGGATCGATCTTGGGCCGCTAGAAGTATGATTTCATCGTTGGCACCAATCCGACTTTCAAATCTGGAGGTTTGATAACACATCAAGGCGAGTAAGGCATGTGCACGGGCATGGGGTATTTTGTTGTGTTCCGTAATCAACTTGACCAACCGCATTGCTTCAGCACAAAGATCTTTTCTGATAATTTGCTCTTCACTATTGGAATAATATCCTTCATTAAAAATCAAATACAATATGGTAAGCACGGTATCCAGACGAGCTCTTAATTCCGAACCGGTAGGAATTGTGAGGTGAATATTCTTTTTCCTCAATTTCATTTTGGCTCTAAAGAGCCTTTGTTTAACAGTATCCTGAGCAACTAACAGAGCCTTTGAGATTTCGCGGATACTGAATCCTGAAATATGTTTTAAAGTAAATGCGATCTGATCTTCTATCTTTAAACTTGGATGACAACAAGCAAAAATCATCTGTAATTGACTGTCACTAATTTCATCTTCAGAAAAAAATTTGTCCACTATTTCTTCACTGGGAAATATGGAAACTTGATCCAGAGAAACGTCTTTTTGATACGCTCTGCGCAAAATATCAATAGCTTTACGCTTTGCGACCTGCATCAACCATGCCGACGGGTTTTTAGGGATGTTATCATATTTCCAAGTATGAATTGCTTGATAAAATGATTCTTGGACTACATCTTGAATAAGTTCCAATTGGTTAATCCCAAAAATTTTGGTGAGAACAGCAACCATCTTTCCCGATTCATGACGAAAAAGATGGTCCACCAGTTGATTTTTTTCTTGATCAGACATACTTTATAAAACCATAACTTCACGGACTTCTACTGAACCTCCAAAGTCGAAATCGGGATAATCTTCTGCCATCTTCAATGCATCATCTAAAGAATCAGCATTTATAATAAAATACCCTCCAACAAGTTCTTTGGCTTCAGCAAACGGACCATCGGCCACCACACGATCTTTACCGGATATTGTTTTGGAAGCATTAGTCAATGGCTTTCCATCCACATATTTTCCCTGCTTTTTCAAATCATCTATCCAGGCAAACCATTTCCCCATCTGAACTTGTGTTTCTTCTGGTGAAAGATCGAATTGTTGGTAATCCGCTCCAATGAAAATGAACATGAACTCTTTCATAACGATGTTTTTATTGAAGTGATTTAAAAACAAATTGTTAATTGATTTGCATGCCATTGATTCTCAATACGTCAGCTTTTTCTCGATCCATAACTGTGGCTATGAATCTCAAAAAGAGCTTCGTCTTGAAAATCAAGCGCATACAACTCATTTTAACATCTGTTTTTAAATCACTTCATTGTAAAATAATAAAGATCCATATCCCATGACGATTTTAGATCTCCAAAGGTGACAATAGATCAAATTTAGTTGACGATTTTTATTCCCGCCTCACCTCACCATTTTCGCTCTATTGATCCGACGGTAGAACCACGGAAAGTCAATGGATCAACTTTACATTTGTTATTAAATGGTTTCCATTATTAAAATTCTCTTTCTTAATTTGTGATATGATATTATTGTTGATATTTTTTACCATCTCAATCCTTTTTTCATTTCTATGTTCTATTTGGGAGGCCGTATTGCTAAGTATTACCCCTTCATACATCAATCGAGCAACCCAGGAAGGCTCTCCATTAGGAGCTAAACTAATTTCATTTAAAAAAGATGTTGACCGGCCATTGGCTGCAATTTTAACCCTAAATACAATCGCTCATACAGTAGGAGCTATCGGTGTAGGAGCTCAAGCTGGTAAATTGTTCGGCAATCATTATTTCAATCTATTTGGCCTGTCTATTTCCATTGAATCTGTGATCGCAGGTACCATGACTTTAGCCATTTTGGTATTATCTGAAATCATTCCCAAAACGATCGGTGCCAACAAATGGAAGCAATTGGTACCTTTTACCATTAGGTCGTTATCCATCCTTCTCATAGTGCTTGCTCCGTTTGTATGGTTAAGCCAATGGATAACCAGGAGCCTAAAATCAGATAAAAACCGCAGTGTCTTAAGCCGGGGTGATTTTGTAGCCATGGCTCGTGCCGTACAACAAAGTGGTGTTTTAAAAGAAAAAGAATCGACAATCATCAGCAATTTATTCGAGTTGGAAAGACTCACCGTTAGAGATATTATGACTCCGCGGGCAGTTATATTCGTGGTTGATGGCAATACTACCTTAAACGACTTTTATCAGCAAAATAAAAAATTAAGATTTTCGCGGATTCCAATCTACGAGAATGAATATGACCACATCACCGGATTTGTATTGAAAGATGAAATTTTGCAAGACTTGCTGGCCGGAGAATCTGATGCCTTGTTAAAGGAAAAACAACGAGAAATTGCCTTTGTCGAGGACAATAAACCTCTTTTGCGGTTGTTCGATTTTTTTATGGAAAATAAAAGGCATATTGCCATCGTGGTTGATGAATTTGGTAGTATTGCGGGATTGGTAACCATGGAAGATGTATTTGAAACTTTGATTGGACTTGAGATTGTAGATGAGATGGATAAAATCGAAGATTTACAGCAATATGCCCGGGATCGGTGGGAAGAAAGGGCTGAAAAAATGGGCCTGCTAGACAAAAATAGTCCATGACCCGGCTTACACGATATCTTGCTAATGTTTTTACTTTGGGGATACCATTATTATTCGCAGTATCTACTTTTTCTTGTCACCAGCGCTACCCCATCAACAAAAAAGTAATACGAAATTCTGAAAAACTGATTGATCTTTCTTTTACTAAAAAAGAGATTGATACGATGATGAATTTTGTCAATCGTAACATGATCAGCATACAGGAAGTCAGAAAAGTTGATTTGGAAACCTACGAAGAACCCGCTTTCCAATTTGATCCCCGGCCTTTAAACTTTAGCCACCCGACTACTCAATATCGGATTTATTGGCCTACGCCAAAGTCCGAATTAGTCCCAAATCCGGTTTCTGAAGTGGTATTCTGGCCACTATGGAAACAAGCCTATTTGTTACGTACACAACAGATCACCTCCACAAAACTTACCCAGTTATATCTGGATCGCATTAATAAAATTGATCACCAGTTAAAAGCAGTGATCACTGTTACGGATTCATTAGCACTACAGCAGGCCCAACAAGCAGATTTGGAAATAGCTGCTGGAAATTACCGTGGACTTTTACATGGTATACCGTATGGTGTAAAAGATCTGGTTGCCGTATCTGGTTATCCTACGACCTGGGGATCAAGAGCTTATGAAGACCAGCACTTAGACCATAATGCGCACATTATTGATGTATTGACAGCAGCAGGAGGTGTTCTAGTGGCGAAACTAAGTTCTGGGTCTCTGGCTCGCGGTGATGTTTGGTTTGGTGGGAAGACTAAAAATCCCTGGGATCTGAAGCAAGGTTCAAGTGGATCTTCAGCCGGATCTGCAGCAGCAACCTCTGCCGGTTTGGTTAGTTATGCGATCGGGACTGAAACATGGGGATCCATTACCAGCCCTTCCAGTCGCTGTGGGGTCACCGGTTTACGCCCCACCTATGGAAGGGTTTCCAGGGATGGTATCATGCCACTTGCCTGGACTTTGGATAAGGTTGGCCCTATTAGTAGAACGGCACTTGATTGTGCAATCGTTTTCGATATTATCCGTTCCGTAAAGGAAAATGCGAACGGAGACATACCTTTCAATTTTAATCCCGAACTCAACCTAAGAAAAATCTCTTTGGGCTATATTCCAGCTGAAATCACAGCGGATTCTACTTCAGCAAGTACAAACTTACAAAAAGGCCTGGCTGTACTTAGAGCTCTGGGAATTCGACAAGATTCTGTCAGACTTCCAGATGATTTGGACTACGATAGAGTGATGCATCTGATTATTCGCGCAGAGGCAGGAGCAGTATTTGACAATCTGATCAGATCTAACCGTGATGACCTATTGGTAGAGCAACACCATTTTTCCAGGGCAAACTCTTTGAGAGGATCCCGATTTATTCCCGCAGTAGAATATCTGCAAGCGATGCGCCATCGTCAGAAATTAATCGAGCTAATGAACCAATTATTCCAATCGGTTGATGTCATTTTTATATCCTCAGCGAGTAAAGCTTCGGCCATTGGAAATTTAACCGGTCATCCGGTGATTAGTATACCTAATGGATTTGATGATAATGGAAGACCAACTAGTTTTGGATTGTTGGGCAGGCTTTACGATGAAGCTACCATCCTGGCCATTGGTCATGCTTATCAGAATCAAACCACTTGGGACGAACAAATTCCGCCCAATTTTGCCATTGAATAAACTAGTGAGTCTACTCTGAAAACTGTCGTTTGAAAAGAATACTTGAAATAATGCAAAATATTGTATACTCCCCCGCTACCCTAACCCTAAAGGGCCTCCGCCCACAAATCCATTCTTTACCCTAGCCCAAAAGGGAATGCAGTCGCGCATTCATTTACAGCAAGTTATGCGGGAGGACTCTCCTTTAGGAGTCGGAGGCGAGCGTGGGCAAATTCTAAAACCAAATTATATTTACCGAAGGCTTTGATGTTGACTTTTCGGAGTAGACTCACTAGTACTAGTGAGTCCACTCTGAAAACCCTTAAGATTTGGAAGTGGGTTCAAATTTGAATGTTAAGCCCTTACTAAAGACCTCATATTTTGAAATTTTAGTGGGGTGCAGCGGAATAAATTTTCAATTTAAAACTTTGCCAAAGGAATCTGTTTAAAATTGAGTCTAGAAAAGTGTTTTTAGATGTGGATTTGAAGGCAATTCTTTTACAATTCACCCATAGAGATCTTGAAGTCACATAAATCGTATTTCTAATCAGACCCCTATATTTACTTTTGCCTGCTTTTAGTGTATGGAACACTTGCTTGATGGTCGATTCTGCATTTGCTCGTATTCCTTTATTTATATTCTTCGGCCTAACTATTTGTAGCGCCAATGCTGCTTTGACTTTCTGTTCACTGAAATATATATATTTCGCTGATCTGTCGGATGCAGGAATTCGGTAACTACCTGTTTTAGATAATTCAGCTTCATTCCACTTGTTAGTATTGGAGTCATAGATGCGAATTGTTCCATTTTCTTGTTGTTCAAAATCATAACGCGGCTTACCTCCCATACTTTTAGCTAGGTGCCACTCATCCGCAATGTTGTCCGCAAAACGAATTCGATTTTCAATACTATCATAACCGCCATCTGTATGTACTTGTTCAACTGCTTGTTGGCTTACCTTAACTGTATTCTTTACTGCTGGCTCCAAATAGCTACTATCACTACGGGTTGCCTTATCTACTTGAACATCCGTAATCAATCTCAAATCACCTTCAGTGGTCTCGGTAATATTGGCACTATACCCACTTACTTGTTGTCTATTTGTCCCACGACCTTTGGCTCGATACGCCGCATCTGGATCATGAACAGATTGGATGCCTTCGGCATTCATTTCATCTTTTTCTTTCGGGCGCGTTTGTTGGGCTTTATCTCCAGTTTCAACATAATGCTCCTTGTACATTTGACTTAAACTTTGATAATATTTGCTTTGGCTTTGATCAAATATATTAAGCAACTTTCTAATCAAATAGCCCAGCCTCCGAAGCCAATCTGATTTTTCTTTCGATGTCATTCCATACAAATGATTTGTCACCGGCTTGCTCATTATTTTCTTTATAAACTCCCGGTCTTGCTTCTTTACTATCTTTTTATTCCAGCCTTCATCCAGGTGCTTGCAAAACACTTGAGTGCATTCCAGTACCTTGTGTAATTGTGAGCCCGTCCGAATATTAGATTGGATCAACTTGCTGTCCATCCGCACACTCTTCCCGCTTACATTATACTTTTTAATTTGCTCGCTTGTAATCGACTGGAATAATTTGTCAAACAAATTTATCTCTGTATCTCCATGATGTTTAACTAGCTTTGTTTTAAAATCATAGTAGGTACTAGGGACTGGAACTTCGTCGTCTATGTTGGTAAGACCTAAAGATCTCATCACTGCCATATTATACCGACAGTTCTCATATAGCTGTTCATCTGTCCAATCATGTCCTTCCTTCAATATAATCATACTCACTAAAAGACGAATTGGAGCATTTGGCCGCCCTTGGTCTGTGGAATACAATGGCTGAAATATTTCCTCCTCAATTCGACTGGTCACTTCTCGATAAAAAACATTATACCATAATGTTTCATCCGAAAAATCCTTCAACTTCTTTTCCCCCATGTGCTGTGTAACTCCTTCAAATAGGCTTGGCTCTCTGGATTGTTTGCTAAGTTTAAACATATAATAAAAATACTAAATATATCCTATTTATGCGTAATCCCTAACTATACTTTTCGGAGTAAACTCACTAGTACTAGTGCGAGAAACCAGAGTTATAAATAATTGATCGTCCTTACTTAGGTTTGTCAGTATAAGAGCTATTAACGTGAGATTTCAGGGCAAGCTATGGAACCAAAATACCTCATTAAACTAATTCCAAAATAAGTATAATTGTCATTGGTGTTACTGTTGCCACGCTGATATCCGGGAGCACCTATTTGAGGATCTATCAGGGAGCGATCACTAAGTTGAGCGGCAGCAGAACCCCTCAAACTTTCTATCAAAGCTTTGTCGGCATACACTGTACTTACATCATCCAGGTAATCCGTAAATAATATCCTGGTACTAAGTTCAATATTAAGGCTCCAAAGTGGATTGATATCCATTTTTAACCCAAACCCCAGATTCATTCCCAGGCCCGTTGTCAAGTATTCCTCTCCCAGCAATTGCCCTTCTGTTCCTAAAGGTTGGAGTTCATACATCGTTCCTTCAAGGTCCGATTTAGGATTGAATTTAAAGAAGCTTACACCGCTAAAAAAATAAGGAGTGATATACTCATCATCACTACCATGCACATACGGTAAGAAGTTAAATTCCAGCTGGACTGAACCATCGAATATATTGGATTGAAACCGCAGGTTTCTCAAATTTTCAAAAGAATTCTCCGACTTGGTATCATCACCACGGATGAAACCATAATTCCCGCTTACTTTTAAAGCCAATCGATTGTTTAATAAATATCTGAAGACTACCCCTCCGGCTGGTCCAGGCATACTCAAATCGAATTGGGTATTCAAATCACCAAAATAATGGCTAGTTCCCAGCCAACCGCCCAGCTCAAAGCCCTTTTGAGCATGGAGAAGCATGGTGTTTAAAACCAAAAAAATAAGGATATGAATATGTCTAGAACGCCTCATAAATACTGTTAGATAAACGTAACAGTTGCCTATTTGTTATTTGGGTAAACTAAAATTAAGCCAAATTTGATAGCGGGAAGACAATAATTATTTGTCCATGACCTAATCTGCCAATTTAAGCCCAGCATTTTCGGATATCTCCATCATTTTGTCAATACTCGCCCTCCCCTGTTCAATAACCCAATCCGGTAAAATGATTTCTGGCATCTCATATTTCATACAAAGGAATAATTTTTCCATGGTATTGCGTTTCATGTGTGGGCATTCATTACATGCACAAGTATTATTAGGAGGTGCTGGTATAAATGTTTTTAAAGGTGATGCTTTTTGCATTTGATGAATAATTCCTACTTCTGTGGCAACGATAAACTCCTCAGCCGAACTATTCTTGGTATATTTTAATAACCCGCTGGTGGATCCAATATAATCTGCTTTCTCCAGGATATGAGCTTCACATTCCGGATGTGCTATTAACTTGGCATTCGGATGGCGCAGTTGTAATTTGGTAATTTTTTCATGTGAAAAGATTTCATGAACCATACAAGTTCCATTCCATAAGATCATATCACGCCCGGTTTTCTTCTTTAGATACGCTCCCAGGTTTTTGTCGGGGGCGAAAATAATCGGCTTATCCTCTGGAATACTTTCAATAACCTGAACGGCATTAGTTGATGTACAGCAAATATCCGTCAGGGTTTTTAGTTCCGCAGTGCAATTTATGTAACTAACTACTACATGATCCGAATATTTTTCTTTGAATTTTCGAAACAAATGCGGTGGACAAGAATCGGCTAAGGAACAACCGGCTTTCAAATCAGGGAGCAGTACTTTCTTTTGCGGAGAGAGTATCTTGGCTGTCTCGGCCATAAAATGTACCCCAGCGAACACAATAATATCTGCTTCAGTAGTAGCCGCTTTCTGAGACAGGCCTAAAGAATCTCCAATAAAATCAGCAATATCCTGGATTTCAGATTCCTGATAATAGTGAGCCAGGATAATGGCATTTTTCTCCTTTTTGAGTCGATTTATTTCAGATTCCAGATCCAGTGTAGGATCAACTTCAATGTCCAGATAACCATTTGCTTCCAGGTCTTTTTTAGCAATTGCCAGTGATTCCATATTTTCTACTTTGTTGATGAATTCATTTTAATTTTAACACACCAGATTCCAGCGTGATTCGATAGGATCGATTTTATATAGTGAACAATGATAAGATTTATTGAGTTCTTTATGAAGTGAATTTTCCATTTATTGTATTATGACGACATTGACATCATAAAGTCATTGTTTAAGTATTCGGCCTGGAGCATTTTTTTAGGCTCGATATTCTCATACCTTCGAAAATTGTCCATTTTCCTGAAACTGCTATTAGAGATTTGGCCCTTTTTTATTCAATTACACAATATTTTGGCATAACACACTATTTATAATATCTCTTTGATATTCAAGAGGAAGCTCTTACCTTTGCAGGGTTTTTTCAAGATGATGAAAATCAAAATATAAATATATATATCAATGGCTTTAATTGGTACAATTAGAAAACATAGTTGGATCTTAATCGTATTCATTGGATTGGGGTTAGCAGGATTTGTGATTATGGATATGACTAGTAGTGGAGGTGGAAGATCAGGCACTACATTTACACTTGGATCTGTAGATGGTGAGGATATTGATTATACGGAATTTCAAAATACGCAGAATGTACTCTATTCTGGGGTTACCGGATCCAATATTTACGATCAACGAAGTTTCTTATGGGATTACTTTGTAGAAAAAGCAATCATTGAGGAGGAAGCGAAAAAAAATGGATTGGCAATTGGAGATGCGGAACTTCAAGATTTACAATTCGGTAATAATTTAAGCCCGATTATTTCTCAACAATATATCAATCAGGCAACAGGTCAGATAGACCGAAATGCTTTGAATAATATTAGACAGGCTTTAGAAACCGGAAATATCAATCCTCAGTTTGCACAACGATGGGCTTACTTGTTAGAACAAGTGAAGAAAACTCAGCTACAGACTAAATTAACCAATTTAGTATCGCAAGGGATTTACATACCGAGCTGGATGGCGGAACTTAACCACAATCTACGTAATGACCGATACAATTTTGAATATGTCCAGATTCCCTTTGACGAGGTCGAAGATAGTGAAGTTGAGGTCACGGATAGTGATCTAAAAAAATATATTGCTGACCATCAGGCCATTTATAATCGTGAAACTGAAACCCGCAAAGTGAAATATGTGGCTTTTAACGTCGTCCCTACCATTGAAGATTCAACGAAGCTATTGGAAAACATGCAGAGTCTGGCAGCAGAATTTGAAACTACCGAAAATGACTCCAGCTTTATTGAAAGAAATTATGGAGTTATGGGACCGGAGTATTTAAAGGAAGACGCCCTTAATCCAATAATTGCCGATTCGATTCTGAACATGAATACGGGAGGAGTATATGGTCCATATATTGATGGATCCGATTACAAAGTAGTCAAATTAGTTGACAAAAAAACCATTCCTGACTCCGTAGAGTCGCGCCATATATTACGTCGTGCAACTACACAACAGGAGTTTGCTGTTGCGTATCAATTACTGGACAGCTTACGCAAAGTCATTAATGACGGAATTGAAACATTTGATAGCTTGGCCGTTAAATATTCTCAGGACGGGTCAGCAGCGGATGGAGGAAGTTTGGGATGGGCATACCCTGGCTTAATGGTCAAACCTTTTAACGATTTAATCTTTTTTACAGCGGAAGAAGGTGAACTTAATCTTGTAATCACCCAGTTTGGTGTACATTTGGTTGAAGTTACCGGATTTCAATACATTAACAAAGATGTCGGATACAGGTTAGGCTACGTTTCCGAACCTATTGTACCCAGTGAGGATACCCAAAATGAAGAATATTCCAGAGCCTCAGATTTTGTCGCTAATATTGATGCCTTTTCCGAATTTGAAAAGGCGGTACAAGACCATCAGGATCTGGAAATCTTGGAAAGTGGATATGTAGAAAAAAATGATGCATTCTTATTGGAAACCGGAGTCGGAGAAACATCTCGTCAGATTATTCGTTGGGCTTTCGATTCGGATACGGACCAAGGAGATGTCTCCCCGGAGGTATACATCTATGAAGATCCTGTAAATTATTTCAACAGCAAATACCTACTCGTCTCATTATCCGATATTTTAGAACCTGGTTTAGCATCTGTGGAAAGTGTAAGGTCCGAAATTACTCCACTTGTCAGAAATTTAAAAAAGGGCGAATTATTAGCATCTAAAATTACCGGTTCGGACTTAGCTGCAATTGCGGGACAATTCGATCTTGAAGTTGATACAGCGAATAATGTAACATTTGCCACCAGTTTTGTACCCGGATTGGGTAATGAGCCAAAAGTTCTGGCAAACCTGGTCAAACTTGAAAATGGTGGGGTGTCTTCGTCGATCATTGGAGACAATGGTGTCTACATGATAAAGCTGCTTGACAAAATTCCGGATGTTACAGATCCAAATCTATCGGTGCTACGTCAAACTACCGCTTCCGGTATCAAAGCGGCCATACCGTCACAACTTTTACCTTCATTGAGAAAAGAAGCCAAAATAAAGGATAACCGTTTTACGTATTATTAGTGGTTTGGAAATGCACAAGCCAGAAACCTGTCAAGGTACTGGTCGGCTTTTTTTACTCAAATACTGTATCATGAGCAAATTAACTATTGGTCTTATTCTTTGGTGTCTATTTGCGCTAGTAGCTTGTAATAACCATCTTCGTAAAGTAGAAGAGTCTGTTGATGGGGTTACAGAAAAGTACACCATTAATAAAAAAACAGGATTAAAAGAGGGTGTTTTTCTAAGAATGGAAGGCAACCTTAAGTTGGAAGAAGCTGAATACAAAGATGGAAAGCTAAATGGTATTCGTAAGATATTTGATGATCAGGGTACGGTGTTAATTCAAGAAACCTATGTTAATGATGAATTTCACGGTCCGTATTATCAATATCATCCCAACGGGCAGGTGCAACTTGAGTTCCATTACGAAAATAGTGTCTTAAGAGGTGAGCAAAAACAATATTATGATAACGGTCAATTGATGGAAATCGTTATGTTTGAAAATAATAAGGAAAATGGCCCTTTTACCGAATATTATGAAAATGGCAATTTAAAGGCGGAAGGGCACTATTTAGATGGAGACAATGAACATGGATTGTTGAAATTATATAATGAGGAAGGAAAACTCGTTAAGAAAATGGAATGTGACCGGGGTCGATGTAAGACTATCTGGGAAGCAAAAGACCAAAAGAACTAGACTTCTACTGGGACTATTGATCAGCCTTTTATCCAATGTTCCATGCGTTGGACAAATTGGTGGACAGCAGATTTTTGAATTTTTGAATTTGCCGGTTTCTGCCCGTCAATCTGCACTAGGAACTGACAACATTACCCTCAGTGATGACGATATTGCCCAAAGTATTATAAATCCGGCTACGCTTAATTTCCGAACCAATAACCAACTTAGTTTTCAATACCAGTTTCACTTTGTCGATATTAAAAGCGGATATGTTGGATACGGTTTTAAATATGAAAAATGGAAACTAGACCTGTCCGGAGGATTGCAATTTATTAATTATGGAGATTTTACCGGTGCGGATGAAATGGGCAATAAAACAGTTCCTTTCAGCGCTGCTGAATATGCCTTACAATTGGGAGCGTCTAAAATAATCCGGGATAGATGGCGCGGCGGTGTCAACTTCAAAATAATTACTTCCCGTCTGGCAGAATTTCATGCCGCCGGCATTGCCTTAGATCTTGGTTTGCACCATCTAACGCGAGATAGTTTAGGACAATTCGCAATAGTAATTCGTCAAGTGGGCACCCAAATCAGTAAATATGTACCCGATGTTAAAGAGAAGTTGCCATTTAATATGTTAATTGGATATAGCAGAAAATTGAAATATGTCCCATTGCGGTTGGGTGTCACCATTCATGATTTACACCGCTGGAATTTGGTCTTTGATGATCCCAATTCCGATATCGATAACAACCTGTTTGGTGAGCCCAATCCTGAAAAAAGTCAATTCTCCACTTTCGTCGATAATATATTCCGTCATTTAATCCTACGCAGCGAGTTTTTGCTAGGAAGAGGAGAACAACTAGCTATTCGGTTTGCGTATAACCATCAACGAAAAAAAGAACTTAGCGTAAAACCCTATCGCAGTTTAGCGGGCTTCTCGGGTGGGCTCGGCGTGAATTTAAAGGCATTTAAACTGGATTATGGATTTAGTGTATACCATATTGCAGGGAGTACACATCATCTAGGCTTGCGAACCTCATTATCGAGGTTTTTCCCTCGCAATAAAGCTGGATTATGAACAAAATATTGATTACTGATGACGTTCATGAACTACTAATTTTGAACCTCAAAAAGCTTCATTTTGAGGTCACCTATAATCCGGACATCACCCTTGCCGAAACGCATCAAATCATACACCAATATGACGGCGTAATTATCAATAGTAAAATTATTGCCGATAAATCCTTTTTACAAACTGGAACCAATCTAAGGTTTATCGCGAGGTTGGGATCCGGTTTGGATATTATCGATCTGGATGAAGCCAAACGTTTGAATATTAAAGTCATTAGTGCCCCACAAGGCAATGCCAATGCAGTGGCAGAGCATGCATTGGGAATGCTTTTATCATTAGTCAATCACCTCTGTCGCGCCAATCTGCAAGTAAAAAACTTTCATTGGGATCGGGAGTTAAATCGGGGCATTGAGTTAATGAATCGACGCATTGGTATCTTTGGATTTGGAAATAATGGAAGCCAATTCGCACACAAACTGGCCGGAATGGATATGGAAGTTTGGGCCTATGATAAATATAAGTTTAACTATGCACAGGTATTTCCACATGTCAAGGAAGTATCCTTTGATCAAATATTCGATTGTGACATCCTTAGTTTCCATATTCCTTTGACCAAGGAAACCCAATATCTGATTGATCGAAAATTTATAAGTCGATGTCGCGATGGAGTTTTGTTTATCAACACCTCAAGAGGTAAAATTCTTAATACCACTGACTTGATAGATGCCTTGGAAAAAGGTAAAGTAAGCGGAGCTTGTCTGGATGTATTTGAAAATGAGAAGCCCAAAACTTTTAGCGAAGAAGAAACAAAATGTTACACCAAGTTATATTCATTTGAAAATGTTTTGGTTTCTCCTCATGTCGCTGGTTGGACAAAAGAGTCCAAAAAACGTATTTCAGAGATTATTTTTGAAAAAATTATATTGAGCAATTTATTTTAACAGTTGAAAAACGTTATTACATTTATATATACCTTTAACGCATATTGAAATCGTTTAATAACATGTGGTTAACTTTCTTACATGCCATAATATCCTGTCAGGTTGTTAAATCCAAGCGGACTGTTAACATCCATAATTTCAACATACGTTGTAAACGACTTCATTTGTAAAAATTATCCAATATAATGCTGCGAGGAATATTCACTGTCTTAATTGTTCTATTGTATTCATTACTAGCTTTTGCACAAACCTCATTAGAAGGTAAGGTGAGTGATGCAGACTCAGGTGAACCAATCATCGGTGGAAATGTGGCAATTTACCGAAATGGGGTATTAATAACGGGTACGGACACGGACATAGATGGCAATTATACTCTTAGCAGTATTGATCCCGGAACCTATGATTTAGAAATCAGTTACGTGGGATATCAATCTCAAAAGCAGACCGGCGTGGTTGTTTTTTCGGGAAAATCGAATCGGCTCGACATCCAGTTGACACCCGGTATTACCATTGATGAAGTAGTGGTTATTGAGTATAAGGTACCTCTGATCGAACAGGATAACACCACTTCAGGAGGTATTGTAACTTCAGAAAAAATCAGGAATCTTCCCACCAAGAGCATTAACCAGTTGGCGGCAACTACTGCCGGTATCTCTTCAATAGACGGAGGTGCCATCGCGATTCGAGGATCCAGGACCAATGCCACTGACTATTACATCGATGGTGTCCGCGTACGAGGAAGTCTAATCCCACAAACAGAAATTGATCAACTCCAGGTAATTACCGGCGGTATCGAAGCTAAGTATGGAGATGTTACTGGAGGTATCATATCGATAACCACGAAAGGCCCTTCCAATAAATTTTCAGGAGGTGTTGAAATGGAGACCTCAGAGTTTTTGGATCCTTACGGATACAATCTGTTAAACGTAAATCTTAGTGGGCCCATCTTAAAAAAGCAATCCGGAAAATCGATATTGGGATACCGCTTGGCCGGTCAATTTTTACATCGAAAAGAAGATGACCCTCCTGCCATTGGTACGTATCGGGTATCGGAAGAAAAAATTGCCGAAATTGAACAAGCTCCAATTACTTTTCAGCAGGGAATCCCTTTATCATCAGCTGAATTTTTACAAAAAGGAGATGCCCAACTTCTCAAAGCAGCACCTAATGAAGAGTCTCAGCGCATAGATATCACCGGAAAAATAGATGCCCAACTAACCGATGCCATCGACATTACACTCTCAGGAAACTACAATCGAATCGAAAACCGGTTCACTCCCGGGGGCTGGAGTCTACTGAATTATCCCAATAATCCTAAGTTTTATTCTTCAACTTATCGAGGCAACTTCAGATTCAGGCATCGGATTGGATATCGAGGAATCAATGACGAGCCAAGTCAGGGTCTGATCCGCAATGCCAGCTATACTTTACAAGCTGGATACGAAAAGTCTCAAACACAGGATGAAGATATCCGCCATCAGGATCAATTATTCAGGTATGGGTATGTAGGAAAATACAATATATCGTGGCAACCGGTAGAAGGAGAAAGTGACTATTCTCTGGGTCCGGTTCCTGGATTGGCTCACGCCGAATATTTACAGGTCCTTGAAGGCTACGAACCAGGTGTTCTCAATCCCGCCTTAGCTGCATACAACCAGGGATTTAATCCTTCATCCATCCTTGGATATCCTGCATTTAATGGATTCTTATCCGGAAATTTTAATTCCGCTTGGCAAATTCATTCGAATGTAGGTGCCGTTTATAATCGAGTCTCAAAATCAGAATCCGATCTCTATACCTTTAATGCTTCTACTTCTTTTGATTTGTTCCCAGGTGGTTCCGATAAGGGTCGCCATAATATCCAACTTGGTCTTCATTACGAACAAAGAATTGACCGGGCACATGTAGTAGCCCCATACGGGTTATGGACAATCGCTCGTCTGCAAGCCAATGATCATATCATTGGAGTTGACACCAATCAGGTAATAGGAACTTTTGAAGGTACATTCACACCATTCTTATATGAAGAATTTCAAACACTGATCGTAGAGGATACTGATTTGCTATTTTATAAAAAGATACGTGATCTGACCGGTCAAAGTTTACATGATTATGTAAACGTCGATGGTTTGAACCCTGACGACCTTTCACTAGATTTGTTCTCGGTTAGAGAGCTAACTGATCAGGGTATTATTGATTACTACGGTTACGACTACCTGGGTAGACCGCAAGGAAATAACCTTACTTTCAATGATTTCTTCACCAGTACGGATGCCGATGGTCGACGAAATTTTGCCGTGGCTCCTAACATGCCCAATTATGGCGCATTTTATATCCAGGATAAATTTTCTTTTAGTGATATTATCTTCAGAGTAGGACTGAGAGTTGACCGGTACGATGCCAATACCAAAGTTCCTAAGGATCCCTTGTCACTTTATGAAATAATGAGCGCTAATGAATTCTATAATACGGTAGATGCCGTGCGCCCACCAGGTGTCGAGGATGATTATAAGGTCTATGTCGACGGTTTTAACTCCAATAAAGTAGTCGCATTTCGAGAAAAAGAGCAATGGTTTTTCCCCAATGGAACAGCAGCTAACGACGGGAATATCATTTTTGGAGGAGAAATTGTAACTCCCAAATATAAAGACCCTAATGTCAATATTAAAAATGTGGATTTTGATCCCAACACTTCTTTCATAGACTATACGCCGCAGATCAATTGGATGCCACGTCTGGCTTTTTCTTTTCCAATTTCTGATGTGGCCAATTTTTTTGCTCATTATGACATTTTGGTGCAAAGGCCTCCCTCCAACACCATTACCACAGCTCTGGATTATTATTATTTCGAAGATGCAGGACGAACACCTAGCAACAATCCAAATCTCAAACCCGAAAGAACCATTGACTATGAAGTTGGATTTCAGCAGAAATTAAGCCAATCCTCAGCTCTGAAATTATCCGCTTACTACAAGGAATTGAGGGATATGATACAACGTCGTACCTATTTGTATGTACCTTCCCCTGTCAACACCTATGAAAGTTATGGCAATCTAGATTTTGGTACGGTAAAAGGATTTTCACTACAATATGATTTACGTCGTACTCAAAACCTGGAATTAACGGCAAACTATACGATCCAGTTTGCAGATGGCACCGGCTCCAACGCCAATTCTCAACGTGGATTGACTTCTCGCGGAAATATTAGAACCTTATTTCCACTATCCTTTGATGAAAGACACCGTTTGGTTGGAACCATTGATTTTCGCTATGGTGCCGGTAAAAGATATAATGGACCTAGATGGTGGGGTGTCAATGTTTTAGAAAGTTTTGGTGTCAATATACAGGCCAACGCAGTCAGTGGAAGACCTTATACCCGATTGACCAGAGCCCAACCATTTAGTGGTACCGGTTTTCAGGGCGACATTAATGGAGCGCGATTACCCTGGAATTATACTCTGGATTTACGAATGGATAAAAGCTTTTTGCTTAATAAAAAGAACCCGGAGCGTCCGGTATTTCTTAATGTCTATCTACGAATTCAAAATCTATTGGATACCCGAAATGTCATTGGCGTGTATCCGGTTACCGGGTCAGCTGAAGACGATGGCTATTTGACTTCTGCTGACGGGCGTTCCGCACTGAATACCATTCGCACCAGTGGCAGAGATGTCGATGCCTATCTTGCGTCTTATTCATGGGCCTTATTGAACCCGGATTTATACAGTCTGCCTCGCAGAATATTTTTGGGAACGATCATAGAATTTTAGAAATATATGCTACGATTGATAAAAAACATACTATTCTTCGCTTTTACTTTTGGTCTGGTATTTCCGCTAATGGCGCATCGTCCGGATATCGAAAATGGGAAGTTCAAAGTAAAAAACCGGAGGATACCACTTGAACTACGCGAGGATTGCGCCCCGTCACGCTCAAGTATTGACATGTCTATCAACAATGTAAGGGCCAGGTTGTTGGGAGGAGGAGATGTATGGTGGGATCTCAATGATGGAAAATACATAGTACCCAATGTAGACCCTGCCTCGGGAATTCCTGAAGTGTCATCTATATTTGCCGGTGCGGTGTGGTTAGGTGGCTTTGATCCGGTGGGAAACTTAAAACTGGCCGCCCAAACATATAGAAGTGGTAATGCCAATGATTTCTGGCCAGGCCCTTTAAATCCGGAAAATGGTACGGTAGACGTAGAAACGTGCTCTGATTGGGATCGCCATTTCAGAGTAACCGGTGAAGATATTGCTCTTCATTTGGCCAATTACAACAAAGCAGTACAAGCGGAAGAAGAATATGATTGCAATTTAATTCCGGAAGATATATTAGGTTGGCCGGCAAGAGGAAATACCTACTTTGCTGAAATCCATGGCTTCGATCTACCCAATACCCCCAGAGGATTAGCCGCCTTTTATGATCGCAATGGGAACGGACTCTACGATCCTTGTGATGGAGATTATCCAGTCATAGAAGTACGGGGTTGTACGGCTCCACAATATCCGGATGAAATGATCTTTTGGATATATAATGATGCCGGAGGAATCCACACCCAGACCCAGGGCAGACCAATACAGATGGAAGTACAAGTACAGGCCTTTGCCTATGCGACCAATGACGAGATCAATGACATGACCTTCCAAAGATATAAACTGATCAACTGGGCAACTACGACTATCGACAGTACCTATTTTGCTATGTGGGTGGATCCTGATCTGGGATGTTATACGGATGACTATATAGGTTGCGATACTTCAAGGTCATTGGCCTATGTTTACAATGAAGATGCGGTAGATGGAGAAACCGGATGCTCCTGTCCTTTAGGTGTAAACACCTATTGCGAAGATGTACCCATTCTAGGCCTAGACTATTTCCGGGGACCTCTTGACGAATTTGGTCAGGAAATTGGAATGTCCTCTTTTGTCTATTACAATAATCAGGCCGTCGGAAATTGGCCTAATGCCATGACCGACCCTCAAGTCGCTCAGGAGTATTACAATTATCTCTCCGGAAGTTGGAAAGATGGAACCCCATTCACTTACGGAGGTACAGGATTTCAGCTTGGCGGCACACCGATCAGATATGCCTTTACCGAAGCGCCTAATGATAATAGCGGATGGTCAATGTGTACGGCCAATCTCGATTTTGGTGATCGCCGGACGATTCAAGCCTCAGGACCGTTTCGACTCGAACCCGGAGCCGTTAATGAGTTGATCATTGGTGCGGTTTGGGTACCGGATCTAGATTATCCTTGTCCTGACATTGATCGATTACTTTCAGCCGACGATATAGCCCAGGCACTGTTTGATAATTGCTTCGACATCACCGATGGTCCGGATGCTCCGGATATGGATATTGTAGAATTAGACCAGGAATTAATCTTGATTCTCAGCAATGATTCTCTTAATTCGAATAATAAGTATGAAGCCTATGCCGAACTTGATCTCCAGGCTCCATCCGGAGTAGCGGATAGCCTATATCGCTTTGAAGGGTATAAGATATTTCAGCTGGCCAATTCGGAAGTAACCATCGGTGAATTGGATAATTTTGATAAGGCACGACTAATCTACCAGGTAGATATTGAAAATCAGGTTTCGAGCATTTACAATTGGAAATCTATTCCGGATCCGGGATCTACAGAACCGGTTTGGTTTCCGGAATTGAGAGTTGAAGGCGGTGACCAAGGGATACGACACACTTTCCGGGTAATTGAGGATCAATTTGCATCAGATGATCGCAGCCTGGTAAACCATAAGAAATACTTTTTTCTGGCTATTGCCTATGCTTATAATAATTATCGGCAATTCGACCCTAAAGATGTGGTAGGACAGCGGACTCCGTATCTGGAAGGTAGGCGTAATATTAAAAAATATGCCGGAGTACCCAGACCTATTGTCTATTCAAATCTAAATGCTACCTACGGAGAAGGAGCCATCATTACCCGATTGGATGGTGCCGGAGTAGGAGGCAACTTCCTCGATCTGGAACCCCAGTCCCGAGAAGATATTATTACAGGTGCTTCGAATGGAGAGCTCACTTATCGACCTGGTGAAGGACCAATCCAGGTATTGATTTACAATCCTTTGGATGTTGTTGACGGTGAATTTATTTTGCGTTTTATTGATAGTGATAGCCAAGATGATCAACTGGATGAAGATGCCCGTTGGTTGTTATACGAAACCGGTCAACCAAATCAGCCCATTTTGTCTGAAACTACATTGGAAAGATTGAATGAACAAGTCATTGCGGAGTATGGATTTTCAATTGTAATCGGGCAGACACCGGATGTCAGCGAACCACTGGCTGAAAACAATGGAGCCCTTGGAATTGAACTTGAATACACCAATCCCGAAGGAGAAAATTGGTTAAACTTTGTTACCGACAATGAGGGTGTTTATCATTTTCTCAAGACCAATTCCGGTGAAAGTGATAACAACTATGATCCGGATCGAGATTTGTCAACCATGGGTGGTGGTTTGATGTTTCCCTTTTTCTTAACCGATTACCGCAGACCGGTTTCCGATCCTCCCTACTTATCCCCGGCTTGGATGGATGACAATCAAAGTTTTGATATCGTCAGGACACGGTCAAGCTTAAAAGATCTCAACAACATCGACATTGTATTTACACCCAATAAAGATTTGTGGAGCCGGTGCATTATTATAGAGACAGCCTCTCCATATTATACTTCACCCAATTCGGGGTTGGGATTACCCACCTTAGGATTGGCTAAAAGCTTTGATCTCCGGCAAAACCCCTCGGTAGGCAAAGACGATAGCGACGGTGACGGATTGCCGGATGCGGATGGAGATGGAGTCGGTATGGGTTGGTTTCCCGGATATGCAGTAGATGTGGAAAGTGGAAAACGCTTAAATATCTTCTTTGGTGAAAATTCGCTTTACGATGGTCGGTTTTTCGATAGTTCCTTTGATGATGGCCTTCCTATTGGCGGAGACATGATGTGGAATCCAAGTAGTCAGTTGTTCATGGATATTCCCGATGCTCCAACTACCATATTTAACTTTCTTACCGGAGGCCAGCACTACATTTATGTCACCAATACCGAATACGATGAATGTGAATTCTTACGAGGTCGATTTAGTGATAGCAATGTACTCAAAAAGATAAATGGCCTGATTCAGCTGACCTGGACAGGCATACCGGTGGTAGCCACTGGATCCAAACTAAATTCATATAGAGATGGCTTAATACCCAATGAGGTCACGGTAAAAGTCAGGGTAGCTAATCCTTATCAGGTTGCGGAAGGTAGTGGATTCAATGATCAACACCCGGCTTACAAATTTCAATTGTCCGGAGTACAGGCCAATGAGATAACTCCGGGAGAGATCTCTCAGGCTTTGAAAGCGGTCAAGGTTTCACCGAATCCCTATTATGGATTCTCAAGTTATGAAAGTTCACAATTTAGTACCGTGGTGAAAATCACTAATCTGCCTCCCAAATGTGTAGTTACGATTTATAGTTTGGATGGCCGGTTTATCCGACAATATAAGCGGGATGAAGTAAGAGAAAATATTACAGGACGAAGTAATCCGGCAGTCTTAACCTCTCAAATCATTCCGGATTTGGAATGGGATCTGAAAAATTCTAAAGGAATTCCCATCGCAAGTGGTGTATATCTAATTCATGTCAATGCACCGGGCTTAGGAGAAAGAACTATTAAATGGTTTGGAGTACAAAGAAAATTTGATCCAACAGGATTATAATCGCGGCAGATGAAGAATGTTTTACTTATTGGTTGCTTAGTTATTTTTTTGGGCACCATCAATTATGGTGGTAATCCGGATAGGCAAGGAGAAGCCGGAGCCTACGAACTACTACTGAATCCATGGGGCCGCAGTGCCGGGCTGCATACTATGACCACCTCCTTTATCTTTGGAGTAGAGTCTATGCGCCTAAACGTGGCAGGATTATCCCGCATCAGTCGTACCGAAGTCGCACTTGGAGCAGCCAAATACTTGGAAGGAAGTGATATCCGAATGAGCGCCATTGGTCTGGCCCAAAAGGTGGGTAAAAATGGGGCCTTCGGGCTTAGTTTGATGTCGTTAAATTTCGGAGATATCATTGAGACTACAGTGGACCTTCCCGAAGGTACTGGGGCTGTTTTTTCTCCCAACTTTTTTCATGTGGGTCTTGGGTATGCCCATACCTTTGATAATAAGGTATCCGTGGGTATTTTGGTCCGTGCCATATCGGAGTCCACAGCTAATTTGAGCGCATTTGGTTTTGCCATTGATGCCGGCGTCCAGTATGTTACCGGACCAAAAGATAATTTCAAATTTGGCATTTCCTTACGAAATGTGGGTTCACCCATGAGATTTGGAGGAGAAGGCTTGTCCTTTCAAGGAGAAAATCCGGATGGTACGATTAATTATGACCTCACTTATGATCAACGAGCTGCTTCTTTTGAGTTACCTTCTGTCCTGAATATCGGAATGTCTTATGATTTTTATTCAGGTGATGATCATCGGATCACCGCAGTAGGGAATTTTACCTCCAATTCGTTTTCTCGTGACCAAATCGGAGGCGGTATTGAATATGAATTTAAGGATCTCGTGGCTTTCCGAGCCGGATACAAACACGAATTAGGCTCTTCGCCGCAAGTGGATGATCGCAGTGTTTACAGTGGCTTTAGTGCCGGGATGTCCTTTCAGGTCCCGATAAAAAAAGAAACTGAAAATCGCCTGGGTATCGATTATGCCTACCGGGCAACCCAACCGTTTAAGGGTACTCATAATCTCACTCTGAGGATTGCAATCTAGGGGAGTGCTGTAACTCATCCTAACAGAATCATGGGAATGGATTCATTATCCATCATCCGTAAATGTCACCAAATGTATTCTGGGCACTTTGACTGTAACTTTATCAGTTGAAAAAATACACTTTTTCTAAATGGTTACTCTACTAATTTGGCCACAATTATCACGGAATTTGAATTCATTGTTGTATTGGAAAATATATCTGAGTTAATATTTGAGCCTGAAGATTTGTACAATGCCTCTAAAAATTGCAGGGAATCAAGCCCACTGGATTCATAAATAGCATGCAATCTATCCGGACCAAGTTCAAAAAGAAAATTATTACCAAAAGTCCCGATAGGAATTCTTGACATGGCCCCAAAAAAATAATTATCCCGTAAATTATTTACCTGGTAACTCGTTGATTTCTGATTATGTTTATTAAGTACAGTGATATATGGATACTGGCTATCATAGGATTTAATTACCAACCCATCCTAGGTTTCAAATCCTTTTGTCCGGACCCCAAATCTCACCCTGAAGTCGATTTACTTTCAACGGATTTTTATCAACTGGAGCAAAGGATTCATAGTCTAAGATAGTTTTGGGAGAAACAGTGGAATTTTCCAAATGATAGATCGTATCATTAAATACTTTGATGAAATTTGTATGGCCATCTGTTGCCTGATATAGGTATTTACCTAGGCCTTGCTCAATAGACATATATTCAATCGGATATGAAAATAAGTTCCCTGCCAATTCTTTATCTTTTTTACTAATCGCGAATAAAGTATAAAGCAAGTCATCGGAAACAGCAGAATTATAATTACTTGCTAAATAGAAAACCTCATTATTTTTTGAGAGGGCAATATTTTTAGGAGCTATTCCTATTTTATAGTCTGTAATATAAGTTCCATTGATTTCATATTCAATAATTTTGAATAGGTCTAATAAGTATACTTTATGGCCAATTTCATCTACCACAAAGTCTTTTAAACTAAAAAATTCTCCGGGCCCATTTCCTTTTTTATTTGCTGACCATAGATGCCTTCCCATAGAGGAAAAGACATGCATTGCCCGGGAAGTTCCGTCAAGTACAAATAGGTGGTTTTTGTTTATGATTATTTTGTCAATTGTCTTTATAAGGATATTATCATCTAATTTTATCCATTTTGAAGGGGTAAAAACCTCTGTAAACTTCTTGATTTCCGAATCATAGTTAAACTTTACCAAGTTTGGAATTTGATTTCGTTTAGATTCCAAATAATTGTTAGACCTATTGACGGGCAATGGAACCGTTACATCAAATTTTTCACTGATAAAAATTTTTGCACTTCGCTCTTTACACGAGAAAACAGCGAAAAATGCAAATGCCAACAAAACTAGCTTTATCACTAATAACATTTTATTGATTAATGGAATCATTAGAGATGTTAACGCAAAATAAATTTCCAGTAACATTAGCATAAACTTTATTTAAGTTTAAACCTAAAGAGAATGGGGTTATGATCATTTGATAGTTCTTTCAATCGGTTTAGTGATTTACTTGGTATTAGTTCAACTGGGACATTATGCAAAATCATTTCTTTGGTGACTGCACAACCTATCCAATTGTAATCCACACCAGCAAAATAGGTAAACTCTCTAGGAGAATGTTGTGATCTTGTAAATGGTAGATATCCGGCTTTATGCTCAGATTTTAGATAAACTAATGTTCGCTCAAAGCCTTTATACATAACCGAAAAAAGTGTGAATGAGTCAAAATCCAGATATTTGCCGACAAAGATCTTATTATGATTTTCTAAATATCTATGGAAAGATTCTAAACTATTGTTTGACTTGGGAATATCATGAATATCTATGCTGCCTGCGGGGCCAAAATCAAAGCGATACTTTTTACTTAAACTATCACCGATAATCTCATAAATGGAATTCTCGGTGTAATCATAAATCTTTTGCTCAAATTCCAGTTCTTGAAAAGGTTCTAATGAGGATAAAAATGATCTACTATCTGGGTCAATGTTTTTCAGTTCTTTTTTTAAAATTTTGTCTAATTCTTTCGAATAATAGGAAAGATGAAAATTCATATGAGATACTGTGTATAGCATCAGATTATTATTCTTTAAATTTAGAAAGTGGTTAACAGCCATTAATTCTTCTGGAAGGCGTAATGTCTCTATTTTTTGTCCATTATCGATGTGGTAAGTTATTATCTTTCCAGAAGGCTCCAAGAGGGAAATACTATTATTGTTTACCCTGAAGTCTTCAACTCTCAAAAGCTCTCCTGGTCCCTTTCCCCTCTTGCCGATAGTTTTCACAAAACTACCATTCAAGTTGAAAATATAAATTCGGACATCATTACGAGGTAATACATAATACTTACCATTCTTTAGCACTACTTTGCGTGGTAGATTATTGTTTAGTACAATATTATTATCCAAGGGTATCAATTCAACTGCTGATACGAATTCGATTAATGAAATTGTATCTGAAGTTTCAAGGTCTACATAAAATGTTTCTGTGTCAAATGATTTCTGGTCTCTTTGACATGATCCAAATACAATTGCTGACAGTAACAAAACTGAAATGCGAACCATTTTTTGTGTTCTAAAGAAGGAAGTTGTATAAAACAAACTCAAATCAGAAAGGTAATATTGTAATCTTTCGTTGGAAGCAAAAGAATCACTTGGCGATTTAGTTCCCTTTTCATAGGCTATAATTCTCTAGATAGGTTCGTACCTTTTTCATCTGAAAAGGTTAGCAGGATAAGAAGTATCCGGAAAGATCAACAGCCATTCCAGGAACCAGCGCAAAAACAAGTATATCCCGATATTACTTGACCTTGTATCAACTTTTTCATACTTTTGCCTTGTAATAAGAACAAAAACGTTTCATTCAATCGTTATGAAGCGTTTCTTTTTTTTAAGTGGTGGATACCGGTAAATGAATCCATTACTTAACATTATTTTAGATTGAGAAAACCGGGAGCAGCAATTCTTAGACAGAAAAGACTTATTCCAGAAAGAAACATGGGTATGATCCACTTTCAATTTAATTTGTAGCTATCTGATCCCGGGATATTTTTCGGTAATTAAAATCACAGAAAACGATGTCAAATGTAACTTATTTAACCCAGGAGGGTTATGATAAACTTATTCTTGAGTTGGAAGATCTCAAGACCAATGGCCGGCAGGAAGTCGCAAAAGCCATCGCGGAAGCACGGGATAAAGGGGATCTCTCGGAAAATGCAGAATACGATGCGGCCAAGGATGCCCAGGGTATGCTTGAACTTAAAATCAACGAAATCGAAAAAGTGCTGGCAAATGCCAGAATATTAAGTGAGGATCAATTGGATATTTCCAAAGTGGTTATTTTGTCCAAAGTAACCATCAAAAATTTGAAGACCAAAAAAGAAGTGCAATATAAGTTAGTCTCCGAAACCGAAGCCAATCTGAAAGAAAAAAAGATCTCGGTTAATTCTCCGATCGGCCAAGGTCTTTTAGGTAAAAAAGTGGGTGAAACAGCGGAAATAAAAACTCCGGGAGGAATCATTCAATTTGAAGTCACTGATATTTCCATATAATGAGTAGTATATTTAGCAAAATTATCAGCGGCGAGATTCCCTGCCATAAAATCGCCGAATCTGAAGATTTCTTTGCATTTCTGGACATCAACCCAGTAAATACAGGTCATACTTTAGTGGTTCCGAAGCAAGAAATCGATTATCTTTTTGATTTAACTGAAGCCACTTATACAGAACTGATGTTATTTGTCAGAAAAGTAGCTACAGCCATTGAAAAAGCAATCCCATGTGAGCGCATCGGAATGACCGTTATCGGATTGGAAGTACCTCATGCCCATGTACATCTGATTCCAATCAAGGTGATGGATGACATGAATTTCTTCAAAGTCAAGCAAAATCCATCCTCGTCCCAACTTGCAGAAATCGCCACCAGAATTCGGCACGAATTTTAGATCTCCATTCAAAATTGAAAACAGCGGAACCTGGACCACATAAATTAGATGTGGCATTCAAGAAAATTACATGTACAGCCAGTTCCAAATATTTGGGTGCCTCACTATCGAGTATTTGGAGGTGTTAAATCTAATATTGTATGTATAAATAAATAAACAAAATTCAAGTAATTTTGCACATACAGATATACAATTCATGCAAGAATTAGTTCAAAAATCCGATCGGCGAATAACCACTGTACCAATGGTATTACAAAGAAATGTTCCTGACAATATCAACTGGGAATGGCGTTTAAATTGCATAGTCGGTGTAGAGGAACCGGAAAGACCACTCTTTTACTACAGCGAGCAAGAACCTTAAAAACTGCACATCAAGAAGTTCTCTATATTTCTCTGGATGACTTATATTTTACAGAAAACACCCTAATTTCATTGGTACAACAGTATGAAAAATTTGGTGGAAAGTATTTATTAATCGATGAAGTGAAAACGGTCAATTTTCATAAAAATGAATTATTTTGGATTTGCAGAGTTTTCGGAGTGGACTCACTTGTACTAATAAAGCAAGAAAATAGATCAATTTTTGTTTCATGTTATTCATAAGCATTCTGACTATCGATGCGACTTTGTTAACTTGGTTGAACTCGAAATTAATGATTTGCTGACTTACCTTGCTCAATATCGATGCAGAACCTCTGTATTATATTCACTTGAAGTTTACCATAGAATCTATGGATGTGTAGTTTGATAGTACAATTTCATACTCGAAGTGACCATTCTGCCATATGATTCCTTGCGGGATTGGATTTAATCACCGGCTTTTCCTTTTTTGGGTTTTCCACTTGCTCCATTTTTTGGTTTCCCGGTTTTAGTTTTATCCTTTTCAATTTCTTTTACCGCATCTTCCACATCTTTGGTGGCCTGAATTAATTTCTCCAGTTTTTTCTCTCTCGCCTTACCATTGTCTTTATTCTTTTGACTTTTAACAATGGTTTCCGGTTCCAATTCTTTCTGCTGACCGTTAAAGACAAATCCTTTGGCATCAGCACTGACGATAACTTTAGAACCGGCAGCAATTTCACCGCTCAATACCAACTTGGCCAATTCATTGACCAACTCTTTCTGAATCACCCTTTTCAACGGTCGGGCACCAAACTGTGGATCATATCCCAAATCCGCTAAAAGATCCAGGGCTTCGTCGGTAAGTTCAATATGGACTTCCTGCTTGGCCAAATTCTTACGTACCTTCTTAAGCAACAATTTGGCAATTGCTTTAATCTCCCCTTTGGTAAGTGGTAAAAACATGATCTTCTCATCAATCCGATTGAGGAATTCGGGGCGTAAATTTTCCTTTAATAACTCGAAGACTTCAATTTTGGTGGTTTCAATGATTTCAGCTTGATGTTGCTCACCGACGGCTTCTAGATCTTCAAAATTTTCCAGAATCACTTCAGCGGCCATATTAGAGGTCATGATAATAATGGTATTCTTAAAATTAGCTACCCGGCCCCGATTGTCTGTCAATCTACCGTCGTCAAGGACCTGAAGGAGCACATTGAATGTATCGGGATGTGCCTTTTCGATTTCATCCAATAAGATAATCGAATAGGGTCTTCTCCGGACGGCCTCGGTAAGCTGTCCCCCTTCGTCATAACCCACGTATCCCGGAGGCGCACCTACTAACCGGGAAACAGCATGTCTTTCCTGGTATTCACTCATATCGATCCGAGTAATGGCCCGTTCGTCATCAAACAACACTTCAGCAAGTGCTTTAGCCAACTCGGTTTTACCTACACCGGTAGGTCCTAAAAATATAAAAGAGCCAATGGGTTTATTGGGATCCTGAAGTCCGGCGCGACTTCTGCGTACGGCGTCCGACACTGCCTTTACCGCTTCATGCTGCCCGATCAGTCTTTCTCCTATTTGCTCTTCCAATTTTAATAGCTTCTCTTTTTCGCTTTGCATCATTTTTTGTACCGGAATACCGGTCCAGCGTGCTACTATTTCTGCAATGTCATTAGCCGTGACTTCTTCGTTGGTAAATCTGGAATTATCCGGGAGTTTGTCCAATTTTTCTTCAGCTGCTTTAAGCATAGCTTCTCTTTTCTGGATTTCTCCATACCTGATCTGAGCCACTTTTTCAAAATCACTATCCCGCTCGGCCCGATCGGCATCAGTCTCTAAGGTTTCAATTTCTTTTTTCAGATTTTGAATAGTATCTACTATCTCCTTTTCGCTTTGCCACCGTAATTTCAAGCTATCCAGTTTCTCCCGGGCATTGGCAATTTGTTCACTAATAGACTTCAGCTTTTTACCGGTCTTTTCTCTTTTAATGGCTTCTTTTTCAATTTCCAATTGCCGTACTCGTCGATCCCACTCATCCACTTCTTCCGGTACCGAATCCAATTCCAACCGCAATTTTGCCGCGGCCTCATCGATCAGGTCTATCGCCTTATCCGGAAGTCTTCGATCGGTAATATAACGGTGTGAAAGCTCTGCTGCTGCAATTAAAGCTTCATCCAGAATATCTATTTTATGGTACACTTCATATTTTTCCTGAATCCCTCTCAATATAGATACCGTATCTTCTACGCTTGGTTCGTCGATATACACGGTTTGAAATCGTCTTACCAGGGCTTTGTCCTTTTCAAAGTATTTTTGATACTCATCCGTAGTAGTTGCCCCTATTGCTCTTAGTTCTCCTCGTGCCAATGCCGGTTTTAATATATTGGCGGCATCCATCGCCCCATTTCCACCTCCGGCTCCAATCAAAGTGTGTATTTCATCAATAAATAAAATGATCTCTCCACCGGATCCTTTCACTTCTTTAATGACTGCCTTCAACCTTTCTTCAAATTCCCCCTTGAATTTAGCTCCGGCTATCAACGAAGCAATATCCAAAACGATAATCTTTTTACGCCGCAGATTTTCAGGAACATCCTGATTGATAATCCTCCAGGCTATTCCTTCGACTATTGCCGTCTTACCTACGCCTGCCTCTCCTACCAATATGGGATTGTTTTTCTTGCGACGTGAAAGTATATGCAATATTCTGCGAATCTCCTCGTCCCGCCCCACAATTGGGTCCAGGAATCCATTTTCTGCTCTTTCATTGAGATTGATACCAAATTTTTGCAATGCATTGTATTGGGAATCCATATGTTGGTCCGTTACCTGCCGTCCTTTGCGTATTTCGTGAATTGCTTCTTTAAGATCACCTTCTGCAGCACCATGTTCTTTGAGTAGTGTCGCTGCCTGGTCTTTACCTTTTACAATAGCCAGCAAAATAGCCTCCACTGATATGTATTCGTCTCCAAATTCCGACAACATTTTTTTTGCGCGGCTGAGCGCTTGATTGGCATGGTTGCTTAAGAACTGCTTGTTGTTGCCCGATACTTTCGGATATTTCTTGATCTCCGTGTCCAGATCCTTATTTAACCTGGCCACATTGACACCGGTCTTTTTTAATAAAAACTCAGTTATACTTTCTTCGGTCTCCAGCATTCCTTTGAGTAAATGGACGGTATCCACCACCTGTTGATCGTAGGAAGCGGCAATCTGCTGGCCTTTTAATATACATTCCTGAGCTTTTATGGTAAAATCTTCGTAAGTCATTTTGAATTTTTTAAAACGATGTTAAAGGTACGTAATTACTAAAAACAATACTAACATGTCCATTTCGTTATATCAAGAGTTTGGCATTGGTACTGCTCATAACGAACCATCATGAGATTTCTACTTACACTTCTATTCCTGTCAATACTATTGACCCTCTCTATCGGTGAAATAAAATTGCTTACTCAATGGCTTGGAGAATGGGAGCATTATAAAAATTCATGGTCGTTTTTCCTCTGTTCCGGCATAATTGGTGTATTGGCAGTAGTCGGTTCTTATTATGTTAAAACCAGTCCATCATCCGGCAAAATCAATCGATATGTGGCATTGGTGTTTATAGTACTTGGGTCATGGTGGTTATATCCGTATTTCACCCAAATACTACAAGAGTTCCCGGACATACATCACAATGCCACCCATTCAGACATCATACCCCAGGTTCACACCTTAGTATCACGGTTTATCAACGGCGAATTTCCTTACCACACCATCAGAGAATGGGGGTACGATTTGAACCCTACTTACCTGACCCTGACTTGGTTGCCATTTGTAATACCTTTTCAATTATCTTTGGATTTTCGAATTTTTGCCATATTAATATTCTTATTTGCATTGTGGTATTTCAATGTAAAAAAGTCAGATAATTGGTTATCCACCTTATTATCAATTGGATTTTTCTTTTACCTTTTGTGGCAATTGATGCTACATGAATCTAATGTGATTGGAGTTACTATTGAAACCATGATTGCTGGATTCTATCTACTCTTCATGACCACCTGGCAAAGCAAATCATGGTTATTTATCGGTGCCGGATTAGTACTCTGTTTACTTTCGCGATACTCACTGGTCATTTGGGTACCCTTGTTTCTATATTATTTGGGTTCGTTCTTTTCTAAGAAGGTCATGATCCGAAGCTTTCTGGTAGTTATTGCAGGGGTTATCCTGTTATACCTGTTACCGTTCATGACAAAGGATCACCGGATATTTCAAAAGGGACTAAAACACCACAAAATAGCCGCCTTAGGCGCATGGAAAGATCACCCTGAACATCCTTATACTTTATATCGGGGATTAGGTCTGACGTATTTATTTTATGAAAGGAATAATAAAACGCTCGAAAATCGACTCACCTATTTACAAACATGTCAAATATCTGCATTAATATGCTTATGCCTTGGTCTTGGATTTCTATTCCATTTCACCAAGCATTCAATTATCAACTGTAATTTGCATATGTTAGGATCATTCAAACTCTATTTGACGTTGTTTTACCATTTGATTCAGATACCCTATCCATATCTTTTTTTAGTACTTATTGCGGTTGATATTCCGATTTTAGTCTCCTTTGGTAATCAATTGGTATTGGAATCAGTGCCCAAAAACCAAAAACGTTACACTGCACTCACAAACCAATAATTAATTACCCAGCCAAATAGATTCGATTCAGCATCCCGTTAAACTATATGTCTTACTTTTCAATTCTTGCCACCGGATACAGGTTATGTGTTTTTTCGTAGTTAGGACTTCGTTTGTAAATAAAGTCCAAAATCGCTCTGGGCGAATCCTTTAGCTTTTCATCCTTAGCCTTTGCTGCTTCGAGTTCTTGTTGGAGCTGAGGATTTTTTTGTAAATATTCATAAGCCAGATCTTCAAATACGTAACTGGAAAAATATTCCTTTTGCATCAAAATACCGTCAAAATAATTCCAGGCAAAATAGGAATCAGCGGCTTGTGGTTCCAGCATTTCTACTACCAATCGGGCTGAAGTCTGATCCAGGAATACGATCAGGTCCCCTGCAGAAAATGATTGCTCCATATACTCTTTCTGAACCTGGACCTTGGAATGCAGATAATGACCTTCATAGGGTGACCTGCCGGTTTGGTAATCCGAAATATAATACATGGCGACTTGAATGGATGTATCCTGACCTATGGTATGGAGTTTTACACCGTTTCTTTGTAAAGCCTCAATTACGCTGCGATATCCTTGCGGAATGACATAGGCCTTTGGCATAATTACTGAATTCTCAACCTGGTAATGATTGTAAAAAGGAATCATTTTTTCATAAGGTTCATTTCGATCATAGTATAATCTGTCATGACCATGAATAAGGCTCGGTTTTGTTTTGGCCTGATACCCTTTGAATAAGAGGGAGTCTGCTTTTTGGAAGTTTAGACTCCAGCTCAGTGGCACCTCCGGCATATTCAGATAAAAATCAATGGAATTCTTACGTGCTTCTTGGATCGTATTTTTGTATTTATTGATCACTTCCAGAAAACTTACCATCAGATGATAGGTCCCCCAAACTCTGCGATGAAAGGGCTTCAACATATGAGCTTCTGATATAAATGCCAGGGTATGATGCAAATTGGCATATCCGGATCCGTACCGGGGTAAATCCAAAAAACCATATATGCCCCTATCCGGAGAATTACGAACATTTACATACGGAATCAACTCAAACTTTTTAGATTCCATTTTTGAAAATAGATCCGGAAGTATTATCTCGTTCATACACTTCCTCAGGGGTTGTACCATTTTATCTTTTTGGCTGATTACCAGGGTCATGGTGTATTGGTAATCGGCACCATTAGAAGTATGATTATCCAGAAAAACGTCCGGATTCCATTTGGTAAAGAGTCGCTGGAAACTTTTGGCATTTTCAGAATCTGTCTTGGTAAAATCACGATTCAGATCAAAGTTGCGGGCATTTCCCCGAAATCCATACTCGCGAGGACCGTTTTGATTTGCTCGACTATAACTTCCACGATTTAGGGATCCCCCGATGTTGTATACAGGAATTATTACAACTACTATTTCCTCCCATATTTCCTGAGGTATTTTATATTGAACCAGGTCCCTGGCCAACATCATACTGGCATCGATTCCGCAGGGTTCTCCGGCATGAATTCCATTATTTATGAAGAATACAGATTTGTTTTTATTTCTTATGGATTGCGGATCAAAATCATTATCCGCACTAATGACAATTTCATGTAATGGCTTCCCACTATCGGTGTTGCCAAATTCTTGAACCTGAACATTCGAATATTTGGAAGACAGACTGGAATAATATGAGATTACTTCCGGATAACTGGCGGAATAATTAGAATCCAATTCAAACGGAGTAATATGACGATTTTGAGCTTGTAGAGAAAGTATCAGCAAAACGGAGTAAATAACAAGGAGATAAGCTTTCATACCGGAAAATTAAATTGGAAGCAAAGTTATTCTTTTCAGTTTTGGTTCGTTTATAATTTAGGTGAGAAATTGAGTTGTCAATAATTGACCTCTAAAAGTATTTAGGAAAGTTAGATGTTCAATGTGGTTTTGATAGTATGAAATCATTATTAACTAATTTTAACGGACTTTACCGATCTCTGACCGTGTTTTATCAGGCCATTGGAAAATTTAACGTTAATTTAGGGTCTATTTAAATAACTCTTAACTCTTAACAATGGTTAAATATTTAGATATATTCAATCACTTAGGAAATTAAAGGATCATGAATAGTTATAAATGGATCATCTCATGCTTATTGGTTTTCTTATTAAGCAATGAGTTAGCAGCACAATATTTCGGACGCAATAAACCAAGATATCGGGATTTTAAGTTTGAAGTCTATCAAACCCCTCATTTTGATATCTACCATTATTTTCGCAGTCGTGACAAAATAAATGAATTGTCACAATGGTCGGAACAGTGGTATGATATGCATCAATCTGTATTAAGGGATACCTTTACTGAACAAAATCCCATCCTTTTTTATCATGATCATGCTGATTTCCAACAGACGAATGCCATCTCTGGGGCAATAAGCGTGGGTACCGGAGGTGTTACCGAGGCTTTCAAGAATCGTGTGGTCATGCCTCTTACTTTGACCAATCAACAAACCAATCATGTGTTGGGTCATGAAATGGTTCATGCTTTTCAATACCATATGGTTATTCATGGGGATTCCACCAATTTAACCAACCTGGCCAATTTACCCTTATGGATGGTTGAAGGTATGGCGGAATACATGTCTATCGGCAGACACGACGCCAATACAGCCATGTGGATGCGAGATGTAGTGCTTAATGACAAAGTACCCACCTTGAAAGACCTGAGTAATCCTAAATATTTTCCATACCGGTACGGGCAAGCGTTTTGGGCATTTGTTACCGGCCTGTATGGGGATGAAGTGATCAAACCCCTGTTCATCAATACGGCAAAATTTGGACTCCAATTTGCTATAGATTCGACCTTAAAAACCAACTTTGCTACGTTATCCTCTCAATTTAAAAGTGCTCTAGAAAATTATTATACTCCTCTGATTGGTGATAAAAAAGAAAATTTTATTGGTAAAAAATTGTTGTCAGAAGAAAATTCCGGAAGAATAAACATATCTCCAGTAGTAAGCCCTAATGGCCGTTACATCATCTTTTTATCAGAGAAAGATTTGATCAGCACAGATCTTTATTTAGCCGACACGCGAGATGGTAAAATCCTAAGAAAAGTGGTGAGTACGGTCAAGGATGGTCACCTGGATCATTTGGACTGGCTTGAATCCTCAGGTACCTGGTCCCCGGATAGCAAAAAATTTGCATTTGTCGCTTTTAAGAAAGGCCGAAATGTACTGGTGATCAAAGATGTAGCTACCGGCAAAACATTGGACGAGATGACCTTTAAAAATTTACCTGCATTTGCCAATCCCGCCTGGTCGCCCAAAGGTCGTAAGATTGTTGTTTCCGGATTAGTGGATGGACAGACTGATCTCTTTCAAATTGATACCCGAACCAAAAAGGCTACTCAATTGACTGATGACCGGTACTCCGAAATCCAAGCAAACTGGAACGCCGATGGTACTCAATTGGTCTTTGCTACCGACAAATTAAGTTTTTTACGCGGCAGGACCAAAGGTAAATTTGCCATGAACATTGGAACTCTCAATGTGGAAAATGGTTCCGGTGCAGATTTTGACTTTTTTGCCGGCGCGGATAATTTAAATCCGGAATTCGATCAGGAAGGAAATATCTATTTTCTGTCAGACCGGGATGGATTCCGAAATCTGTATAAATATGAAGTAGCCAATAGCAAATTGCTCCAAATGACGGACTTCAAAGTTGGAATCAGCGGAATTACTTCTTATTCCCCCGCCATTTCTGTTTCGAAAAGGAGGGATGAAGTATTTTTCTCTAATTATTTTGATGGACAATATTCGATTTACAAAGCCAAATCAGACGACTTTCTTCATCTGGAAGTGGATCCGGAGGAAATGGACTATGCGGCGTTAACCTTGCCGGTCGTTGGAGTACAAAAAGTGGATCTAGTGAACTCCAATTTGGATTATTTGGATCAAAGACCAGTTCCCGATGTCAGTGAATTCAAACGGATTCCGTACAAGCCCCAATTCAAATTGGATTATATCGGAGGAAGTACCGGAGGAGGTGTAGGTGTAAGTAACTCCTATGGTACTCAAACCGGACTGCAAGGGGGGATAGATATGTTATTCAGTGATATTTTAGGCAACAATCAATTATATACCGGATTGGCCCTGAATGGAGAGATATATGATGTCGCCGCGCAATTCCAATATATCAACCGAAAACATCGTCTGGCCTGGGGAGCTGTATTATCTCATATTCCGTACCGTACAGGATATAGTGATTTTGGTTTTATCAGAGATACATTACAAGATTCGTTTGGCAATCAATTTCCAGCTTGGCGGGACGATTTGAATTTAATCCGGATTTTTGAAGACGGCATTTCCGGTTTTGTACAATATCCATTTTCCACTACACAAAGACTGGAACTGAGTGTATCCAGTAAGTATCAATATTTCCGCTGGGATGTCTATCAATATTATTACAACGATTTTGGTCAATTCATTTGGCAAGATCGGGAAAAGCAAAAAATTGAAGGTGATCTTAATCTGGGTGGTTTGCTAATTCGCAAGGGATTTACCCAAAATGCCAGTTTGGCGTATGTAGGTGACAACTCCTACTTTGGACTTACTTCACCTTTAGCTGGTTATCGCTTTCGAATCGGTGTAGATAAAAGCTTTGGAGAAAACGATTTTTATACCACCTTAGTCGATTTGAGAAAGTACCAAAGATTCAATCCGGTGACGATAGCCATCCGGGGAATGCATTATGCTCGCTACGGAAGAGATGCCAATATTTTTTATCCCATTTACTTAGGCCAGAATGGGCTCGCAGGGATGATTCACGGGTACAAATACAACGAGTTGGAAATACTTCAGGAAAAATATGGAATTACTTTTAATCAACTGGCTGGTTCAAAAATATTTATTACCAATTTTGAAGTCAGACTGCCTTTTACCGGACCGGAAAAACTGGCCTTGATCAAGTCCAAATTTTTACCTACGGAACTGAATTTCTTTCTGGATGGAGGTATGGCCTGGAACGATTACGATCAATTCGACCTGGAGGACAATGATCCGGCTAAACCCCTGTTTTTGATGAGTACGGGATTGGGGTTACGTGTAAATCTGATGGGAGCACTGATCCTGGAACCTTATTATGCCATTCCTTTGCGGAAAGGTGGAGTGGGTTCATTCGGAATTAATTTATCGCCGGGATGGTAAGTATTTATTTGTACAGGTTTGGATACTTTTGCCTGTTCGGCATATTGACACTAGGATGTCCGATTGAGAAAGATCCATTGGTTGATTCGCCTTATACTTTTAATGAGCCGGACGAATCAATAAAATTGCCTCTTTTGTTAATGGAAATATCGGGATTAGCATATGAACGGGATAGGCTCTATGCCATTCAGGATGAAGAGGGCATTTTATTTTCCTGGTCACTACATAATTTAAAATCCTTTCCGGATACCATGCATTTTGCTGGTAAAAATGATTATGAAGGAATCACAATCAGGGATTCAGTGGTCTACGTTATTACCAGCACGGCCAAGTTAAGATCATTTAACCTGGGCTCAAGGCAAGTAAATAAATTGGATGCCGGAATCAGTAAAAATCATAATATTGAAGGATTGGTATATGATTCGGACCGACAAGGCATTTGGCTGGCGAGTAAAGAAAATAAATCCGACCCAGTCAAAAAGATCTATTTTTATGACCTCTCAAAAGAGGAAGTTGATAAAAGCAAAAGTATCATTTTGGATAACTCAATTTTGAAAAAATTTGGTCAAAGTCAGTATCCGGGATTAGCCAATGCTGGAAAATGGATTGATTACCAGTTTAATCCATCCGGGATGGCAATACATCCGATTACACGAGAATTGTACATCCTATCCAGTCCATCCACACAAATTTTGGTCTTGGATTCCGATCTGAATCCCTTGCGTCTTTATTTTTTAAATTCGTTTATCCATCCTCAACCGGAAGGAGTTACCTTTGATAACCAGGGCAACTTATATATCGCCAATGAAGGCCACTCGGGAAGGGGTAATCTGCAAGTATATTACAACTCATCTCGATAGATCATTAAAAATCTAGTAGTTAAAATCATCCATTTAACCTGGATTTATTACATTTATTAAAAATTAGCGTACCGTGTCACTAGTTTTTACGGTAAAAAATATGGCATGAACAACGGAATAGTAGAAGATGCAAAGCTCTATGTTGAAGAACTCTTAAACAAAGAGTTAAAACAGGAGTATTTTTATCACAATTGGGAACATACAAAGAAAGTCTTTGATGCGGTAAATCTTTTATCGGAAAAAGAAAAAGTAGAAGCACAGGACCAGGAATTGCTGGCACTGGCTGCTTTATTTCACGATACTGGATTTGTAAATGATTTCACCAACCATGAAGAAAACAGTAAAAAGATCGCTCGTAAATTTCTGGAAAAAATAAATTATCCCGATCAGAATATCAAACAAGTTGAAAATCTGATCAACGTAACCAAGCACAACCAAGTACCTGAAGGCCTTTTAGAGAACATCATGAAAGATGCCGATTTTATCAATTTAGCAGATTCAGAATATATGATTTGGTCTGAGAGGTTGAGACAGGAGAATATGGCATTAACCATGCAAAAAAAGAAAAAAACGGACTGGTTGGAAGAAAATATCAAATTCTTCAAAGATCATCGATACCGTTCCGAAGCTGCTATGGAACTCTATCAGGATGCAAAAAATCAAAATCTTGTAGAATTAGAAAAAATATACGAAGCAAGAATCGAGAGGAAGGAAAAAAAAGCAGGAAGTATCAGTACCAGTAAAAGTGCTCAGACCCAATTTAAGACTGCTCTCCGAAACCATATTGACCTAAGTGCTATTGCGGATAATAAAGCCAACATTATGCTTAGTGTCAATGCTTTGATACTTACTATTTCATTACCTTTCCTGGGAAGGGAAATCGGATCCAATCCAATCTTATTTCTACCAGCTCTCTGTTTGTTGATTACTTGTGTTCTTTCGATTGTTTATGCGACTTTGAGTACCAGACCGGTAAAAATGCACGGAGTGTCAAAGCCCGAAGATATTCGCAATAATTCATCCAATCTCTTCTTTTTTGGCAACTTTTTTAAGATGAATATTGATGAATATACGGAAGGTATTAAATCCGTGATTGCCGAAGAAGAAAGATTAGATAGTTCGATTACCAGAGATTTATTTATGTTGGGTAAAACATTGGGCAAAAAATATTCCTATCTACGCAATTGCTACAACATATTCATGTACGGAATAATCTTAACAGCTATCGCTTTCGCTATAGTTTTTGGAATTGCCAGCAACTAATCCAATATACAGTGATCATACTACCATAAAGCGATTTCCTTGGCGGAAATCAACACTCCTCTCCGTATTTCGGATTGGGCACGCAGGACTTTGATGGAGTTCCACAGAGTAAGTTAGTAAATTGCCTAATTGCTCTTTTTGAATAGGAAAGCACTGATCTTATTTTTTTAACCTTTGATTTATAGAAAATTGTGAAAACAGGATTAATCGAGCTTAGGTTTTAATAAATTTGCCGCAAAATCTGCAATATGAATATTTTAATCCTTGGGTCAGGAGGCCGGGAATATACTTTTGCCTGGAAACTTCAACAAAGTCCTTTATGCAATCAATTGTATATTTCTCCGGGTAATGCCGGCACATCACAATTTGGGATCAACCTGGATATCCAGGTGGGCGATTTTGATTCTATTGCTGCCATTATCGCTGAGAAAAACATTGAACTGGTGGTCATTGGGCCAGAAGTGCCCTTGGTGGATGGCATTTTTGATTTTCTGCATTCCAAACATCCAACTCTTAAAATAATCGGTCCTTCTGCTAAAGCAGCTCAGTTGGAGGGAAGTAAATTATTCGCAAAGGAATTTATGCAGCGTAATCACATTCCCACCGCCGGATATTTTGAAGCTACTGAAGAGAATATACTTGAAGCCATTGATTATCTAAGACAACAAAGACTTCCTATCGTCTTGAAAGCAGATGGTTTAGCTGCAGGCAAGGGGGTGTTAATCATTGACAACTATCAGGAGGCGGAGATTGCCCTGGAAAAGATGTTGCAAGGTCAATTTGGCCAAGCCAGTAAAATAGTGGTTATCGAAGAGTTTCTGGATGGAATTGAGTTTTCTGCATTTGTACTAACCGATGGGACCTCTTACCTATCTTTGCCTTGTGCAAAAGATTATAAAAGAATCGGTGAGTCGGATACAGGATTAAACACTGGTGGCATGGGCGCCATTTCTCCAGTACCATTTGTGGACGAAATCCTCTGGAACCAAGTAGAGGAAAAAATTATCAAGCCTACAATTGAAGGGTTGAATCGGGAAAATATGGACTACCGTGGATTTATATTTTTTGGATTGATCAATGTGAATAATGAACCTTATGTGATAGAATACAATTGCCGTATGGGGGATCCTGAAACCGAAGTGGTCCTTCCACGTATCCAGGAAGATCTTCTGCCCTTGCTGATTCATGCCTATGATAAAACCCTCCCACAAAGAGAGTTGGCGATTAACCCAAAGTTTGCGACTACGGTAATGGCTGTCTCTGCAGGATATCCGGGATCCTATGCAAAGGGCAAAATCATAAAAGGACTAGAGGATGTCGATAGGGATTGTCTGATCATTCATGCCGGCACAAAAAAGCAAAATGAACAAGTACTAACTAATGGAGGCCGAGTATTGGCTGTGACGGCAGTTGCCAATACCATGTCTCAGGCCTTAGCAAATTCTTACCGAAAATTAAGTCATATTTCGTTTGAAGGGATGTATTATCGCCGTGACATAGGTTTTGATTTGTAAATTTCAACCGGTAAGCAATATCCAGGCCGAAATATACGTTTGTTTAGGTCAGATTATCATTCATTATCAGGGTCATCATTACACTGGTTGAATCATTGAATAAGTCCTGTTTAAAATGCCCCCTTTTTTGCTATTTTTGCAAATCCTGGAAATTCAGAAATTACACCTATCATGTATAGAATATATCTTTTGATTACTTTTTGGGGATTAACTATTTGCGGTTACGCGCAGGAAGATCCTTTATTGTTTGAAGTAGGAGATCAAAAAGTAAATGTTTCGGAGTTCGAATACATTTATAATAAAAACAACGGCGATAATGCAGACTACAGTAAAAGTAGCCTGGAAGAATACCTGGAGTTATATATTAAATATAAGCTCAAAGTCCAAAAAGCGATCGATATGGGACTGGATACAGTCGAAGTTCTACAGCAAGAATTAGAAACCTATCGAAAACAACTTGCAAATTCGTTTTTATCCGATAAGGAGGTTGTAAACAAACTGGTGGAGGAAGCTTATAATCGTATGCAAACCGATGTTAATCTTGCTCACATTTTGGTCAACATCTCCAATCCTAAAGGTCCTCGAGACACCTTCGCCGCCTATCGTGAAATTCATAAAGCCAAAGATTTAATCGACCAAGGCCAGCCATTTGAGAGTGTCGCCAGAAAATTTTCAGACGACCAAGCAACAGCAAAAACAGGAGGAGTCATTGGGTACATTACGGCCATGTTACCCGATGGTTTTTACAATTTGGAAAAGTCTGCTTATGAATTGCCAATAGGGAAATTGAGCAATCCCATCAGAACAAATCTGGGATATCATTTAATCAAAGTTCTTGATCGTAGACCAGCGAGAGGAGAAGTAGAGGTAGCTCACATATTGATACGGAAACAAAAAGGCAAGGAAGAATTGGCTAAAGCCAAAATTGATAGCGTCTACCAATTATTGAAAAATGGTAATAACTTTGCTATCCTGGCCACAAAGGTTTCTGAAGACAAAAACTCTGCTCGGAATGGCGGCAACATTGGAATTATAAAGATCAATCAATATGATGATGAATTTGAAGATGTAGCCTTTTCACTGGTCAACGATGGAGATTTTAGTCAGCCGGTAGAAACACGAGTTGGCTGGCATATAATCAAAAGACTATCAAAGAATGACAACCAGACTTTAGAGCAAATGCGTCCTTTGTTAAAAGCAAGGATCGAACGGGATTCACGCAGTCAGATTGCCAAAAATGCTATCATTTCTAAAATCCAGAATGAGGCTGAATTTTCCGAAAACCCGGATAATTATAACTATTTTCGATCCCTCTTGGATAGTACCTTCCTTACCTACAGGTGGCGGATTCCAGGTAGAATGAATAACATGGAGTTATTCACATTTGGTGGTGATATATCCTTCACCACACAACAATTCGCAACATTCCTTTTTAAGAATACCCGGGAAAGGATGCGACTTACAGGTCGCAATAGTATTGATAATATGCTTAGGGAAATGTACAAGAGATTTAAAGATGAAAGTACTTTGGCTTATGAAGAAAAAAACTTGAAGAATAAATATCCGGAATTCAAAAATCTTATGCGTGAATATGAAGAGGGCATTTTACTGTTTGAAGCAACAAAAATCCTGGTTTGGGATAAAGCTTCAACAGATACTACCGGGCTCAAAGCCTACTTTGCCAATCACCGGAATGACTTCATGTGGGATGAAAGAGGAGACCTCTATGTGGTTTCCATTCAGACAGCGGATCAAAAATTATTGAAAAAAATTATTAAAAAAATAAAAAAGAAACCTCTTCAGGATGTGTTGCAAAAATACAACCAACCGGAAGAACTTATCGTTGTATCCGGTGATAAAGTTGAAAAAGGAGGTAAAGCTGTTGAAAATATCAAATGGGGTGTCAAAGCCACTACAGAACCGGCAATTGATGCGGCCAGAGGTGTAACCTCATTACAATTATTAGAAAAAATCTATCCTCCTGAACCAAAGTCTCTCAACGAAGCCAGAGGTTATGTAATAGCCGATTACCAAGATCATTTAGAAAAGGAGTGGGTCAAAGAACTCAAATCGATTTATGAGATTAAAGTTAACACTCCAGTATTTGAATCATTGATAAAAGAATAGGATTTGTTAATGCGGTATTTGTATCTGTGCCTTATTCTGATCGGATCATTTGGTTGCAACCGATTTAATAAACCAACTGATTCGGAAGACACTTTACTGGCTTCGGTCTTTGACCGAAACCTGCATATGTCAGAGTTGGAGGACCTGATTCCATCTGGATCAACTGCCGTGGACAGTCAACAATTTATCAAATCATATATCACTCGTTGGATAAAAAGTGCCTTAATGATGGAAGAGGCTGAAAAAAATATTCCCGCAGATCTGGAATTGGATAAGTTGGTGAATATGTACCGGGAATCTCTAATTCTGCACAATTATGAGAAGTTATTGGTTGAAAAAAATATTGATACGACGGTAAATGAGCAACTATTATTAGATCATTACCAGGAAAATAAAGACGACTATCAATTAAAGTATACTATCATTCGTTCTGTATATGTGAAACTTAAAGCTAAAGATTCGGCAGTAAAAAAGCTAGCAAAGGCCTTAAAGGCATCAAAATTGGACTGGTCCAATCTCCAACAACTAATCAAATTTTCGGAACCGGAAACCCGATTGGATACCAGTAGCTGGGTCAAAGCGCTTGAAGTTATTGAATCTACTCCGGGAAACCAGATAACAATAAGAAATTTAAGTAAAGGGAAACTCTACGAAATCGAGAAAGACGGATTTAAGCATTTTTTAAAAGTGCTGGAGGTGGCACGAGCGGATGGAACCGCACCTTATTCATTTGTTAGGGACCAAATCTTAAAATTGGTACAACATCAACAAAAATCAAAACTGCTTGAAAAACTGCGTGATGACTTGTATAATCGCGAAATAAGCAGACAAAACATAAAAATTTATTACTAATGAGATGGCTGTTTCTTATAGGTATTTTGTATATAAATACTTCTTTATCAGGTCAAAGTGACTCGAAAATAATCGATCAGGTTGTGGCTCAGGTAGGGGATGAAATTATATTGCTTTCCGACATAGAAAATAATTTAAAACAATTGAAAGCACTGCAGGAAGACCTTCCCCCCGATGCCAAATGTTATGTATTGGAAAACCTGATGGTGCAAAAGCTATTGGTCAATCAGGCTAAATTGGATAGTATAGTGGTTACTGATTCGGAAGTGGAAAATAATGTCACTCAAAGAATCAATCAGATATTGGCCTACATGAAAAATGATCGCAACGCATTCGTAGAATTTTATGGTAAATCTCCTGAAGAAGTGCAGGAAGAAATGAAGGAAGATATGAGGAGCCAATTGCTTGGTGACCGGATGAAAACAACTGTTTTGGAAAACATCACAATTACTCCTTCTGAAGCCAAAGCTTTTTTTAACGCCATTAACCCTGACAGTTTGCCGTTTTATTCATCCGAAGTCGAGGTATCTGAAATTGTGGTTACACCTGTTGCCAATGCTGCCTCCAAAGACAGTTCAAGGCAAAAATTACAATCTCTGGTCGAAAGAATTAATAATGGAGAAAGCTTTGCCGAACTTGCTCGTCGATACTCACATGATATCGCTTCAGGTGCTGATGGAGGAGATCTCGGATGGTCGCAACGGGGACAATTTGTACCACAATTTGAAGCTGCTGCCTACAAATTGGAAAAAGGAGAAATTTCACCAATTATTGAAACTGAATTCGGATATCACGTGCTCCAATTGAATGAGAAACGCGGTAATCTTTTAAACCTAAGACATATTTTGATCACTCCGGAAATAGAAGAAGAAGACGAGCTCAAAGCTAAACAGCTACTTGATAGTGTTAGGAATTTGATTTTGATCGATTCCCTGACCTTTGAAGAAGCCGTGCTTGAGTATTCAGACGAAAATGAGCAAAGTTATAATAACGGTGGCCGACTCCTAAATCCGGCAACTGCCAGCTCCTATTTTGAAGTAGGTGATTTGGATCCGGATGTCTATTTTACCATTAACAGCATGAAAGTCGGGGAAATAAGTCCTCCGGTAGACTTTGTCAATCAGCGCAATGAAACAAAGTACCGGATCCTGAGATTAGAATCAAAAACCACTCCTCATCAGGCCAATTTCAAACAGGATTTTGCTAAAATCCAGGATCTAGCCAAGCAATCTAAACAAAATGAATTTCTTGCGGAGTGGATCAAAGAAAAGATTACCGACACGTTTTTTACCATCGATGACTTATTTCAAGATTGTGCCAATATTGGTGATTGGCAAATTATTAAAGAATAAGCACGCATCCTACCAACATTTGACTAGGTACATTACGTCAAGCCTTGGGAAATTTTAGGGAGAAAGGTGTTCAAATTTTTTGAAAATATGAAATTTAACCAGGGTCCCACTCTAGAAAATAACCTGGTCTTAATCAGGGATCTAAAGCCGTCCGATTTAGAATCGTTGTATGACGTAGCCAAAGATCCTTTAATATGGGAGCAGCACCCTTGTAGCGACCGCTATCAAAGAGATGTTTTCGAACGCTTCTTTCAGGAGTCAATTGACTCTAAAGGAGCTTTATTGGTTATAGAGAAAGAAAATAATGCTGTAATTGGGAGCTCTCGATTTAATCGTATTGATGGAGTGGATAATGCCATTGAGATAGGATGGTCTTTTTTGGCTCGAAAATATTGGGGTGGAAAATACAACCAAGCGGTAAAAAAACTCATGATAGATTATGCCTTCCAATTTTTAGAATCCGTCATATTTTATATTGGACCAGCCAATATCAGATCCCAAAAAGCTGTAGAAAAAATTGGAGCGCAAAGGATCAGCGACCCTGCCTACAAGCATTTGTTATGTAAAAGAGGCAATTTTACCTATTTGATTAAGAAGAAGGATTGGGAAAAATGATCACTGATGCATTATAATACAAGTATTATATTATCTTTCTGGCTAATATGTATACAAAAGAAATCCCGGTTCTGATCCAAAATGAAAAATTGTTGTTGCATCCACATAAATGTGTATTTTGGGTGTCCAAGAAAATTTTGTGGATAGCTGATCTTCATTTGGGTAAAAGGGCTCATTTTAATAATTCTGGCATCCCAATTCCGGCCGCAGTTAGTGATGAAAATTGGAAAAAATTATACGATATCCTGGATCTCTTTAATCCGGATCGGGTGTTATTTCTTGGAGATTTATTTCACAGTAAAATAAATGCGGAGTGGGAAATATTGGGACGTTATCTGAACCATTTTCGCAATACCTCCTTCGAGTTGGTTAGAGGAAATCATGACATTCTATCTGCCCAGGATTATCAACTTCATCAGATATTAGTACACGATGAATTCCTGTGGGAGCCTCCATTTTACTTTACTCACCATCCACTTGCCGAAGTTAATGAACACCAATATAATGTCTGTGGACATATCCATCCAGCAGTTAGATTGCGCGGTAAGGGACGGCAATCTTTGCGGATACCATGTTTTTATTTTGGCAAATATCAGGCTATACTCCCGGCTTTCGGAGCTTTTACAGGAACCGCCAGGATTACACCAAGTAAAAAAGATCAGGTATTTTTAATAGCAGAGAATCAGATTTTACCATTCTCCACTTTACCAGAAAGGTATTCTGCTGTAAGAAAACCAGATATTGGGGATATTTAATTATTTTTATTTTCCTTAACAATAATTAACATCCTCTTAAGTTAAAAATTGATTGAAAAAGGCGTCTTAGAGATATGACGCAATTAATTACATACAATCGCACAAACTTGGCTAAAGGAAAGACCAGAAGAGAATATTTAAAAACTTTTGAAGAAGAGTTACTTCCGCATATTGATGCCCTGCATACGTTTGCTTATCATCTGACTTATGATGAAGAAAGCGCTGCGGATCTAGTGCAAGAAACCTATATGAAGGCTTTTCGCTTTATCGATAAATACGATAAAGGAACTAATGCTAAAGCCTGGTTGTTTAAAATCTTGAAAAATGCCTATATCAATGAATATAGGCGAAAGTCAAAGAGACCAACGAAGGTTGATTTTGAAGAAATCATAAGCTATCAAGATAGCAACAGTGATCGAGTCAGCAAATACACCGACCTTCGTGAGGAATTGTTTGACAGCATGATGGGAGACGAAGTTACTACGGCAATAAATTCATTGCCATTGGATTTTCGTACAGTAATATTGCTTTGTGATGTAGAGGGTTTTACCTACGAAGAAATAGCAAAAATTATTGATGTCCCCATCGGTACTGTCAGATCAAGATTATTTAGGGCCAGGAACATGTTAAAGGAAAAGCTGAAAGAATATGCAACCAAATTGGGATTCAAGGATAAACGTTCCAACAATAAGTCTGACAGAAAATAAGTTTGCATTTCAATTCTTTATTTTTAATTTAGCTATTCAGTCGCCCATTTTAGACGACAATTTTAGGCGTTCAGCTATTATAATTGAAAGACCAAACTTAAACAAAGACTTATGAGGAATCTTGACAATTATCGCGAATACCATGAAAAAATCAATATGTTCTTGGATAAAGAATTGAACACCGATGATGAGCAGGATTTTATACAAAAAATGCATCAGGATCCTCAAGTAGGCCGAATGTACGTGAATGAAAAGAATTTTCGCAATTTGATTAAAAATAACATCCACCGGCCCAACGTATCTCCCACCTTGATTCAGTCCATCAAGGATAAAATTCGTATTCACTAGCTGTAACCAGGATAGTTTTACATTTTTTTGAGGACTTAGTATTCACGTGAGTCCTCCTTAAGTATTGTTGTTATGAGAAATAAATTGGAGGCCATCAGGGAAAGATTTCAGTATTTGGAAGAACAGCTTTCGGATCCTGAGATCATTGCTGATGTTAAAAAGTTTTCGAAAATTCACAAGGAATATAAGGACCTGTCTGTGATCAATGAAAAATACAAACAATATGAATTTCTTCTCAAAAACTTGCAATCCGCTTATGACATTAAAGAAAATGATCAGGATCCGGAAATGATTTCCATGGCTGAAGAAGAAATTGAATCTCTTGAAGGCGAAAAGAACGTTCTGGAAGATGATTTGAAACAACTATTAATTCCAAAAGATCCTGAGGATGCTCGTGACGTTATTTTCGAAATACGTAGTGGCACTGGCGGAGATGAAGCCAGTATATTTGCTGGTGATTTATACCGGATGTACGGTAAATATTTTGAAAGCCAGGGATGGCGAACAGACATCGTATTTGTAAACGAAGGTACAGTCGGCGGTTTTAACAAGATTGTACTGGAGGTTGAAGGAACTGATGTCTATGGGAAATTAAAATTTGAATCCGGAGCACATCGGGTACAGAGAGTTCCCAAGACGGAAAGTCAGGGGCGAGTGCATACCTCGGCGGCCACTGTGGTTGTTATGCCTAAATTGGAAATGGAGGACATTGATATTCGCAAAGAAGATCTTAAAGTGGATACATTTCGCTCCAGTGGTGCCGGTGGACAACATGTCAACAAAACAGAATCGGGAGTCCGTTTTACACACTTACCGACCGGGGTAGTTTCAGAGAGTACCGATGGAAGATCACAAATTAAAAATCGTGAAATAGCACTACAAAGACTCTATGTGAAGATTTTTGAAATGCAAAAAGCCCAACACGAATCCAATGTAGCTTCACAGCGTCGTTCTCTAGTAGGTAGTGGAGACCGCTCAGAAAAAATAAGAACGTATAACTTCCCTCAAAATCGAGTTACCGACCATCGAATAAATCTGACACTTTATAACCTGGATGCGGTAATGGGAGGTGACTTGAACCACATCATCGAAGCTTTGATGATTGCTGATAATAGCGAAAAAATGAAGGCGGGTGAAACCGTATAAGGACGAAAACTTCATATTTGAAGGAAAACAGAAGTGTGAAGTTAGAATAGGGACATATGCACTCATACCTGATTATTATCAATGATGTCTCTCTATCATTCTTATTTTATCTGGTTCAAGGGGTCATGACCCCTTGGAACGAGCTACGTTTTGATCTATCATGATTCTAAATTGTCCAATTGTCCCCCGGAATGACCCTTTAAGGTCCTAGGGTGGAATTCTGAGACATCCTACCAACCCGGAGGAACCTAAAGTAATACCCATGTCATTTGAGAAGGGACGCCTTAAACTACTCTTCGGACATCAAAGGAGGTAAATTATATTTAGTTTCTGAGACATCAGAAATCTACTCCAAAAGCAATATAAAGTCGAGGATCCTTGACAATTCCATTTTCCAACCCCCAGCCATAATCTGCCCTGATAAAATAACCAAGCAAATAAAGTCTTGCTCCGGCCCCATAACCCACCACGATCGGAGAACGGGAATAACTCACATCAACGGTCACCAAGGGATTATTCACAGAGATAATATTTAACGGATTTTCAGCTGAAAAAGGATTTGATCCATGCCACGCCGTACCTACATCAGCAAATGCCGTTAGTTGGAAATTTCTTAGAAATAGAGAGTGTTTTTTATGTGGAAAAAGGTACTTGAAGAGAGGTACTCTCAGTTCACTGTTAATCAATGCATAGGAAGTACCATTGCGAATATTCTGTCTGAAACCACGCAAGTGTGCGGCTAAAGTATTAAAGGCATATGAATTGGATGGAGGCACTGGAACATCCTCATTGTAAGCAGGAAAAAGCCAGTTATCAACACCGCCCATAAAATATAAAATGCGTTCCGATCCAAATGACGTAGATGCAGCCAGCCGGTTGGCAATAATGGAGTTTCTATCCAGTTTTAGATAATGTCGAGCATCCACTCCAATTATAGTCATAAAACCTTCATTGAAATCAAATTTCCACGGCTCAAACAGTTGAATCTGCATCTTCTTCACCAACTCCACATAGGTCTTTACTCGGGTTCCATGTCTGATGTTCAGATCAATTTCCAAAGCATTATCGAAAATAAATTCAAACCGCAACCCCAACCGTTGATCATTCATCCCAGCACTCTCCAAGGAAGCAAGATCCGATGCCAGCTGAGTTCTTTTGTCCAATCTAAAAGTAGCAATAGATCGAACACTGGTATATACTGAAAGCGGATAGGACCATTGCGTCAATCCGATAAATGTAGTCTCATGGGCTCGATTACCTAAAATGCTAGTCCCCTCTTCATCCACAAATCTTGATTTTTTATATAAGGCGTATCTCTTGTCAATTCTCCTCTTTTTGTCATCAAATATGACAAAGTATTCGGATCCGTCAAATGAGGTTGGAATCCGTATTCCTCCTTCGAATCCATAATCTTCAAATACATCTTCGATGGACGCTTTAAACAGAATTCCCATTGGCGGGTATTCAAATCCCATTTTCTGTCCAGCATAGGTATTAAGACCACCAAAAAGCAGGTTGTTATCCAAATTTGAAAAAAAACGGTCAAATTTAAACTTCAACCGGGAAGCAATCATCCTGGAAAATTGAAATACTACGGGAGCTTCAATATGCTGGTCAGTAGTTGGAAGGTCTTCACTGGTCAGAATGGCTTCGGGTTCCTGAATATCCAATTTTTCAAAAACTGTGGCTTCCGGATCAGAAAACTCAGATTGAAATAAATATTCATTAGTATCCCTGGCTTCAGAAATCGTTTTTGTCAGTGCGTCTTCAGGAGGATTGATCAGGTCGTCAACATTTTGAGTCAATCCGGCTTTATCCGGAAACAACATGCTTATATACGTTGAATAACCTGGCTTAATCCATTCATCAGATAGAGGATAAATGTAAAGATGATCTTTATCCTCTTTATGAATTACTTCTGCTACTCGATTTGATTTGACATCGTAGGTGAGTATGTTATGACTATAGTTAGTCAGAAATCCACTGGTATTCTCCAGAATCACTTTTTTCTTCCGATTGACTACTCCCGATTCTTCCGATAAAAAATGTACGGAATTTTCATCCAGTCGGATCGGAAGATATTCATTAATATTTGGTGTTTTGGTCAGCCTGCTTATGGCAAAGGTATCATTGATAATATATAGCTGATATAGATCCAATTTACCTATGGGTAATGTTGAATCCGGATCATGATACTCGTTTGGGTTTCCCCGGTTGGAAGCAAATATTATGGCTGTCTTACCTTCCTGATCAAAAATATTGACCTGCAAATCGTCATAAATATCGTCGGTAATCGGCTCTACCGTGCGATATCTTAAATTGTATTGAAATAGATTTGAATAGCCATCTTGCGTTGCAGATAGAATTAATGTTTCCGGGTTCAGATAGGCCGCGGAGTAAATTCTTTGCAGTAATGGGGAAGCTACATCTTCGACCAGGCTTCCCTCCTCCAAATCAAAAAGTAATTGTCTGATCACATCTCTTTTTTCATCAAAAATCATTAGTTGATTTTGATGGGGATGCCAAGCCATGACAGGATAGTTGAAATCGGTTTCCTGGATATTGTTGCGAAATCCGGTTTTCCAGATCTGAAAAGTTCTATCTTCCTGAGTGTCGTAAATATACACTTTGGCCTTGCCTTGATCCATTACGACATAGGCCAACATAGTAGCATCAGCATTCCATTTGATCGAAGTAATCTGCTGAAATTTTTTATTCTTAGTCTTTACCAGATACTCGGAATTGGGAGGTGAAAAGTACTGGTTTTCCACTTGATAACGATTTCTAAAATACTCCAAACACTCCTCTGCAATTTGGGAAAATGGAACACCCAAAATAAATAGAAAAGCCTTTTTGTGTGTCTTATTGATACGTGTCAAATAGATAATATTGGCTAAGGTGGATTTTCCATAGGTCTTAGCTACGTAAAACCAAAAAGCATGTCCCAATTCTTCGGGATAAAGATTTGCCAGTCTTTCAAACTTTTTATCAGGCAATCGGTTATTAAACAATTCCCGTAGTCTGGCATCCAACTCAATGTTCCATTCGTGTCCGATAAAGGAGATTAATCCCAATTTATACCACTCAGGGATTTTAAGAGAAATCGTATTTTGTACAAATTCCTGAAGATTACTTCCAAACATAATAGCATCCAAATACACCGTGGCGATGCCTTCGCGTATTTGTGTTACCAGATGCTGGTGGTTCCCATCATAGTACACAAATATTTTGTTTCCTGAAACAGTTGTCTGACCTGTACGACTATAATAGGTTTCTTCATTTCCCAAATTGCTTTGCTTCACATCCGTTTGATCCACATAAACCAATATTTCAATTTTATCATTGATCCGGTGTTCCAGGATATTCTGAATTTCAAAATAGTCTTTTTCGGCAATCTGCATGGCAGCAATTCCTACATTTCGGGATTTACCATACCAATGAGTAACAAAATTTTCAGTTTCGTACATCCACCAATCGTCAAAATCATCATGGTATTGGATCCGGTTTTTACCAAATGTCTCCTGTATACCCTGGCTCAACAAAGGTACAGTCGTTAGTATGAATAATATGGTTGGGATTAATTTCAACATGAATTCCAACAATAATAACGAATGAAGGTCCTATTTTTGTTTTCTAATCATAAAATGAATTAATATCATTGTACCTTCAAAAATACAATATCATTTATGATCACAGTCCATTCGTTCACATTTAATCCTTTTTTTGAGAATACTTACATTCTTTTTGATGAATCTAAGGAGTGTATAATTATTGATCCAGGGTGTAATACCACTGAAGAACAGCAAAAGCTAGTTGATTTTATCGATAGTAAACAGCTCCGCCCGGTTCGATTAATTAATACGCATTGTCATTTAGACCATATCTTTGGAAACCACTTTGTTGCAGAAAAGTTTCAGTTGGGATTGGAAATTCACCAAGATGAACTTCCGGTATTAGATTTTGCGGTACAGTCAGCCGCCATGTATGGAGTAAGTGTTCAACAATCTCCGGCTCCCTCCAGATTTATTGAAGACAATGAAATGATTGGCTTTGGTAATTCACAACTCAAATCCTTACTCACGCCGGGTCATTCGCCTGCCTCACTTTCCTTTTTTAGTGAACTGGATAATTTTGTAATTGCCGGTGATGTGTTGTTTTTTGGAAGTATTGGACGCACGGATTTACCGGGTGGAGATCATCAAACTCTAATCAATAGCATTAAAGATAAATTATTCCCGTTGGGGGATTCGGTAGTCGTATATTCCGGTCATGGCCCTAAAACGTCAATTGGATACGAAAAACAGCATAATCCCTTTCTTTGATCTCTTGAAGAATAACCTATAGGACAGTCTAAAGATCAAAAAGACTAATTTGATTGGCATCCGGAAATAACTTGAAACTTTTGCGATGCTCAGAGGTGGGTCCCAGATCAAATACCGCCTTGCGATGTTCAACTGTAGGGTAGCCTTTATTGTGATCCCAACCAAAATTTGGATGTTTTTGGTGTAATTGTAACATATGCTCATCACGGTGAGTTTTGGCAAGAATGGAAGCAGCTGCAATAGATAAGTACTTTCCATCCCCCTTGACAATACACTGGTGTGGAATGTGGGGATGCGGAACAAAATATTTACCATCGATTAAAAGCCATTCTGGCTGAACACGCAAATCGTTGACGGCTAGATGGATGGCTTTCATGCTGGCCTGCAATATGTTAATTTTATCTATTTCATTAGGTGAAATTTGCTGCACCGACCAGCATAGTGCTTCTTTCTCAATAACAATCCGTAGTTTATCTCTTTGTTTTGCGGATAGTTTTTTGGAATCGTTTAATGCTCTGTTATGATAGTCTAAAGGAAAAATCACCGCAGCTGCAAATACCGGTCCGGCCAGACATCCCCTCCCGGCTTCATCGCATCCGGCTTCTAACATTCCTTTTTTGAAGTACTTCTTTAATGCCATATTCCAACCTATATAGGAAGATTCTATATTTATCCGATTACATGTTCTTCATTCAATTGGATCTCATCACATGCACTAAGACAACATTCATCTCCGAAGATAAATATATATTTATATCATATGTTCCTAAACAGAACAGAAAATGACTAATTGCTAAAATCAAAATGTATGTTGAAATATAATTGTGGAACGATCTTGTTTCAGAATGTATTTCATAGACTGAATCGGTTTTTGATGTATATGGGCTAATTCTTTAAGGATGAACAGTTGTCTATCAATTGTTTACCCATTGTTCATCCAACGCTAAACCACCGATAAACCTTAGATCAACCGAATTTTCGATTTCTTTTATCCAATAGTTTACGCCTTTCCTCAAATTTATCGATCCAATAAATCCAAACAAATTACTCATCAGGATTATGACCCTTTAACGCAACGATCACTTGGATAATCACCAGAATTGCAAAAAAGATAACACTGAAAAAAATCATTAGGGTAGTGGGAAAGAAGTAAAGGAGTAAAAAGATTGCCGTAATAAACAAAAATATAATCTTGCTGATTAACAGATCCTTCATAATTTTCAAAACAAAAACTATCCAAAATAGGTTTGCCCATTATAAGATATTTTCTAACTTGGAATCATTACAAGAAAAGCTGCCACGAGTATTTTATGACCAAAAAAATGTAGTTATTTTTGAGGTAAGTAAAAACCAGAAGTCATTCCAGAATACAATCTAGTAGTGATACTTCAAAGAAGTTTACTGATGTTTTGCAATGATTTCACAAATCTGACTTCTCATGAAATATTTAGTTTTCATCGTATTGTTGATCAGCCTCGGATTGACGGCTCAGGAAAAATGGACTCCCGAAGACATACTAAGTCTTGAAAGCGCATCAAGTGTGACTTTTTCTCCGGATAACACCATGATCGCCTGGACGAAAAGAAAGTCCGTGAAGAAAAGTGATAAATTCGTAAGAGATATATACATCAGCTATTTGAAAAAATTGGATAAACATGGAATGCCCACCACAATCCAAATGACTCGATCGGATGAAAATGATTATTCTCCAATATTTTCTAATGACAGCAAGCATTTGTATTTTTTATCCGGAAGAGAAAAAGGAAAAAAGTTATGGCGATTTAATTTGTTAGGTGGAGAGCCAGAAGCTCTTGATACCTTTGAGAATGGAATTTCAAGTTTGCAATGGAAAGATGAACATACATTACTGTTCATATCGAATGATGGTAAAACGCTCTATGAAAAAGAGTTGGAAAAAAAGAAAGACAATGTAATTGTAGTAGAAGACTCATCACACTGGAAAATATCAAGAATATATGCCTATGACATTAAAGAAAAAACCACTACTAGAGTAACCGACAATCAATATCCGGTCTCAAGCTATCAGGTAAGTCGTGACGGAAAGTTTATCTTCAGTAGTCAAACCAGAAGCCGTCATTATAGTGCCGATGCCCAACCAGATCCCCACTACTTTCTGCATGATTTAAGCAATGGTACTTCAAAACGCATTTTAGAAAATCTGGAAATTGTATATAACATCCAGTTTACCGAAAATAACCAGGGATTTTATCTGATCGCATTACATAACTCAGATCCACAATGGAACGGGGCTGGAGTCGGTCATTTGTATTCTCATCGAATATCTGACGGATCCACCACCCGGGTTCCGCTAAACTGGGAAAACGAAAGTAACGGAAGTTATACTGTAGTTGGCAACAATGTGATCGCCACTTTACCAAACGGACCGACCAATAAGCTGGCCTTCATTTCGAGAAACGGCAGCAATTGGTCTCAGCAAATACTCGACTTCGAAGATAAGAATGAGCACGTTTCAATTCAATCCATTGCCAGGGACTTTAAAAAAGCGGCATATGTGCATTCGACGGCCAGCCAACCACCTCGATATTATATTAGTGACCTGGATGTACAAAATGGAAAGTTGGTTTTCTCAAAAGAACTGGAGTGGATAAAACTGAACAAGAAAATAGCCAAAAAGCCAATTGCCCAAACTGAAATAGTCAGATGGAAAGGGTATAATGGAGATGAAGTCAATGGGATTTTATATTATCCGCAAAATTATCAGAAAGGCAGAAAATATCCTCTTTTTGTATCCATTCATGGTGGTCCGGCAGGTGTTGATATGGATACCTGGAGAGAAAGCTGGGCTTATTTTCCGCAAATCGTTTCCCAGATGGGTGCCTTTATTTTGAGACCTAACTATCATGGTTCTTCCAATCATGGGTTGGAATTTGTTGAAAGTATAAAAAAGAACTATTACACACCCGAATTGAAAGATATTACGAGCGGAATTTACGCTCTGCGGGATAAGGGGATGATCGATATGGATAGCTTGGCGGTAACCGGTTGGTCCAACGGAGCTATCTTGGCCACTATGTTGACTGTCCAATATCCGGACCTGTTTAAAGTAGCTGCTCCCGGAGCTGGAGATGTAAACTGGACATCAGATTTTGGTACTTGCCGATTTGGAGTAAGTTTTGATCAAAGCTATTTCGGTGGTGCTCCCTGGGATAATGTAAATGGTAAAACTTATAATGAAAAATACATTACGCTATCACCTTTATTTGAAATTGAAAAAATTAAGACTCCCACTATCATTTTTCATGGCAGTGAAGACCGGGCAGTACCTCGGGACCAGGGATGGGAATATTATCGTGGGTTGCAGCAAGTGGGCAGAGCACCGGTAAGGTTTTTATGGTTTCCAGGCCAACCACATAGTTTGCAAAAAATAACTCATCAATTACGTAAAATGAAAGAAGAGATCCGTTGGATCAACTATTATTTATTTGGTAAAGAAGATGAAAAAAATGAAGCCTTTAAGAACGATAGTCCTTTGGCCCTGATGTTGAAAAAACAAAAAGCCGCATCTTCCAATGGCGTATGGGGTCGGTTAATAGATAACCAATTAACTCCCGAAGTGGTAGAGGTCCATCCGGATTCCTTAGCTATTGGCAGATTTGAAGTCACCAATGCCCAATACCAGGCTCTTGTCCCGGAACACGACTTTCCGGATGGGCAAAACAATAATCCGGCAATAGTAAGCTTGAAAGCAGCAAAAAAGTATATTTCTCTTCTGAATAACCATTTGCAGGAATCCTACCGCCTGCCCAATGAAAAAGAATCCGCAGCCTGGCATAAAAAAGCCCATAAGCAAGCGTTAAAAGAGAACTCCCTTAACTACTGGGCAGGTTATGAGTTGACTCCGGACGAAGTTCAAACATTCCGCCTGAAAGTAGCAGAATTAAATAGTACCCTCTATAAACCAGTAGCTTCCTTTTCTGGTGTTAAATTGGGTAAAGAAGAAGTTTTTGACCTGGCCGGCAATGCCGTAGAATTTACTCACGATGGATCGGCTTATGGGTATAGTGCTTATGATTATGTAGATAAAACAAAAAAAGCCACACGATCCAAGCCAGCCAAAGCGGGTTTTCGGATTGTTAAATCACTGAAATAGAATCCGGATTTGTCGAGTTATTCTGATACCAAAGAAACTACCAGGCATACTCCAAAGTGCGGTTTGAAGAAAATATTATAACTAAAAAAAGAGTACACTTTTTTGGTTAATTAATCAATTCATACTTCAGGAAAGGCTATACACTTAATTAATTAACAATTGTCCATTATCAATTCTGCTGTTTTCCGTCTCAATACTCCTGGTGTTCAGGTCTCAGGGTTTCACTCATGATCATTTGATTTGTGAATGGAGGATTGTATCTGTTTTCTATTTTAAGATTTCTAATTATTATTTCCACTCACTACCTGCTACTCACTACTCAATACACTTACCTAAGCATCCTCCATAATCCCTAGTTGGCGTTCGCCTTGCCATTTATTACGGGTAAAATCAGGAAATTTTACCGGGATACTACCCAGCTCTACGGATACTACAGAAAGCGGGGTGATTACACTCCAATTGGCTCCATCGTAGACATCCATATCCAGAGGTACACCACGATTCAAGCAATCTATTAACCGGTATAGAAGTACAAAGTCCATCCCTCCGTGGCCTCCATTTTTAGCAATTTCCTCTTTTAATTTATCCCAGATCGGATGATTGTATTTTTCGCGCCACATTTTATAGTCCTCATCTTTCAACCAGCCATGACCCTTGCCCTTGACAGACAAGCGGCTGGGAAATCCTTCGTGATAAGCTTTGGTACCTGCCAGCGCATTAATTCTGCTATAGGCACGGTTGGTAACTACGTCATGTTGTACCAGGATGCTCCTGCCCTTTGCTGTTTTAATTAGTGTATTGTTCATATCTCCATGACGAAAATCCTGGCGGTTATAAAATTCATTGTCACTATCCACGGTAAGAGAATGCTCAGTAAGTCCGGCTTGTAGCGAACTCATACTGACCATATAATCAAATTTATCACCTCTACCGACCCCCATATACTGGGCTACAGGACCGAGACCATGACATGGATAAAGATTTCCATCGGATTTGAGATGATGGCGGATTCGCCACATATCATAATAGGCTGTTTTTCCAAAAAGCAAAGATCGCAGATCATGGATATAGGCTGCCTCCCCATAGGTCAATGTACCAAATAATCCTTCTTGAACCATATTCAATACCCAAAGCTCTTCGTTTCCGTAACATACATTTTCCATCATCATGCAGTTGCGCTGAGTTTCTTCAGCCGTATCAACCATATCCCATGCTTCCTCAAGGGTAACCATCATCGGAACTTCCACCGCTACGTGTTTACCTTGTTGCATAGCATAAATACACATGGGCGCGTGATCATTCCAGGGTGTAGCAATTATCACCAGATCGATGTCATCACGCTTTACCATTTCTTTCCAGGCTTCTTCCTTGCCGCTGTATACGGCAACATCCTGACCATTTTTCTTAAGGTATTCAGCTGTAGCATTGGCTTTTTTCTCACGGATATCACAAACAGCCGTGATTTTAGCTTTCGGGTAAAGGGCATTAATCTGACGAGCATGTCCACTACCCCGGTTACCCACTCCGATAAAAGCTACTTTAACCTGATCAATAGGATCCGCTTTCAATCCCATCACGGTCTTGTGTTTGGGTGGACGTGAGGCAGCAATTTGTGCTAATCTATCCTCGATTTGATTTCGGGCCAGGGATTGTCCTGGAGCCAAACCTAATAAGGAGCCGGCAAAGGCGGAAGTTTTTATAAAATTTCTTCTTGAAAATGGAGTTTGCATAATTCTATTATTTATACATGTAAGATACATATTAGCCTAAAATATTGCGTAGTTTATGAAATTAATCATTCAAATATTTGGATTAAATTTTCACCGTTAGGAGGTGTGAATAAATGTTACTGGATTTCAGTATTACCTCTCATCATGGTCTACCGTTTCTTCCCATACCATTACGGGTATGGATATCTTTGGCTACATTTAGGTTTGTCTCACGACCTACTAAAGGTAATACTCCAGGTATTTGCCAGTTCATATATTTGTAGAGGACTTCTTCCCGGATTAATTTATGAGGACAAAATCCAAAATTACGGTCATTCCAATTGTTAAATAACCAAGTAGTTATCGGTTAAACATTCGTTAAAATCTGGAGCACATGACTTTTTTAATACTGTATAAGTGTTTTTAAAACAATGAATTATAAAAATGACCCTTTTTTCAACCTCTTAACATCAAGTAACTTTTTGGTTCAGACCAATGTCTTAAAAATGAAAGTAGACAAATAAATAGTATTTTTGAATGCTTTTTTAAAAACGATTTTTTATCACCTAATATATTGAAAATGAAAAAAATAGGATTCACATTGTTATTGATATTCGGGGCTTTGGCTGTATCCTGGTCACAAAAGTCAATTGTGATTGACGTTACCTACATTTTAGAGAAACAAGACTCTTATGAAAAAGCCCAGGACCAACTAGACCAATTGGCAGCTACCTGGAGACAGGATATCGCTGAAGAGCATGATAAAATAAAAAGTTTGTACAATAAGTATCAGGCTGAACAGGTGTTGTTGAGCGATGAAATGAAGCGCCAAAGGGAAGAAGAGATTATGACGAATGAAAAAGCCGTAATGAATATGCAGAAGCAAAAATTTGGTCCTGAAGGTGAATTGTTTAAAAAAAGACAGGAACTGGTACAACCTATTCAGGATAAGGTTTATGGAGCGATTGAGAGTTTTGCTTCCGATCGGGGATATGATATCGTGTTCGATACATCAGGGACCATTATTTATGTAAGCCCGGATTATGATAAGACTGACGACATCATCCGCAAGCTTAAATAATAGAATTGTGATAGTGACTTGATAGCAATTAACAAATGTCCATTACCCTTTTTTGAAATTAAAAACTTATTGTTTCCCATGAAAAAGATTCTCACCTATTCTTTGATGATATTATTTGTATTAAGCACGGTATTTTCGATTAACGCTCAAAAATTGGGATTTGTAAACTCAACTCTAATCGTAAAGGATATGCCGGAAGTAAAGGTTGCTGAATCTACACTTTCGACTTTTAAAAGCCAGTTGGAAAAAAAGTTTGAACAGAAGGTTGCTGCCTACACAGCTAAATACCAGGAATTGCAACGCAAAGAAAGTCAGGGAGAACTTTCACCCAAACAAATCCAGGATGAAGCAGCAAAACTGGAAGAGGAACGAAAAAAACTGGAAGAAGAACAAGTCGAATCCTAGACAAACAGTATGAAGCGAAACGAAATGAATTGCTAGACCCAATCCTTGAAAAAGTAAATAAAGCGATCAATGAGCTAGCAAAGGAAAAAGGGATGGATATGGTCTTTGATGCAACCCCGGGAATTGTATATGTAAACGACTCTATAGACCTGACCAATGAGATAAGGACTAAACTGGGGCTATAAAATCTTGTAAATCAGCTTGAGTTGAGATGGACCTATTTTTCGCTATCTAGTAAAAGATTATTCTGAAACACTCGATATCAAATGATAACATTCTTTTAATCAATGAGGTGTAAATGTTAAAATTTCAAATAAAATCCTATTTTTGCACCGCTTTTTGAAAATTAAATTCACAACACAAATGAAAAAAATATTCACCTTAGCCATATTAACCACCCTCGCGATGGGAGTGGTCGATTCTGTAAAAGCTCAGAACCTGGCGTTTGTCAATTCAAGTTTAATTCTTAAAGAAATGCCGGAGGTCAAGGTGGCCGAATCTGAGCTAAATACCTTCAAGTCCCAATTGGAGAAAAGATTTGAGCAAAAAGTGACCGCATTTCAAACCAAATATCAGGAATTGCAGCGCAAAGAAAGCCAGGGCGATATGTCTCCTAAACAAATCCAAGATGAAAGAGCAACAAAGTTTGGAACAACAAATTATGACCAAACAGAATGAGTTACTAGCCCCAATTCTTGAAAGAGTCAACGATGCCATTAATGTCTATTCTAAAGAAAAGGGATACGATATGGTCTTTGACGCCAGCCCGGGAATCGTCAAATGAAGCGAATATTACCAGTTGATCAAAGGTAAACTGGGAATAAATAATTATCCCAAAAAAAAGAGGCTGTCTCAGGGATGGCCTTTTTAAATTTGGTGAATAAAGTTGACGTTTTATTGAATCAGAAAGTAAAGTGAGGTCAAAAATAAAGGTCCACTTCTCGTACTAATTACGCGTTGGTCTAAGTAATTAACCCAAGTAACTATAGATTGATAGACCTAAAAAAGGTGTAAGCTAACACAAAAAGAATATGATCAAAAAGCCTTGGGGCGTGACTGCATGGATTTTAGCAGGCATCATTTGAGCTATTTCACTAAAAGTGGTTTCAATACGTTTTCTTTTATTTTCTATTAAATGATAGGGTTTATGTTGTCTTTTGAGGTTGGATTTTCTTTGTACCAGTAAATGAATTTGGTCGCATTCCATCAACAAATCTTCGTACTGATAATCGTTGTAAATAGCATCTGCATACAAGTGCTATCAACAGTAAATCCAAATTCATAGATTTAAAAGCGGTATGTCGGAGAAAGAACCAGCCGCAATATAATAGTCCACTGTATTCCATTTGCATCCAACCAATTGGACTTTAAAACTGGGATTATAAATAATTATCCCAATGGTAAAAAAGAGGCTGTCTCATAATGGGATGGCCTTTTTAAATTTGGTGACCTCATATAACCTCTGGCTTTGACCATGTTGCATCCAAAATATCTGGATGCTATAATTGCGGTTGTTAAAATTTCAGCAAGTAGTTTTTCTTAGATTCATCTTTTTTTCTTGAAATCTTGACAAAATCATCAATAAAGCAATAAATTGTAATTACATAATTTTCCATAATGGGTAGATTTTGGTGGGATGAGACCTCCTTAATTTACACCATTATGGATTCTTTAGCAATATGTATTATCATTTAAGTAACTTGGGTTAATTAAAATAAGGTAGTGAAAGATCTCTACCTTAAAATGAAGTAATCTTACCCAATTCAGAGTCTTTTCAGAGAAGTCGTTTAAAAACATCCTTATATTAGAATTAATTATTTGGTATCAATCAGATTCATTTTGGAATGAGAATAAGGTGGTTAACCTATATTTGCTTGCTGATCATAATAAATTTTCATTGTCAAAATCCGTATTCCGTCGACAATGAATTGAATCCAAATGTTATAATCGTAATTGCAGACGATCAAGGTTGGGGCGATTTAGGCATCCATGGAAATCAAAATATAAGCACTCCAAACCTTGACCGCTTGTCAATAAGCGGAGCCACTTTTGATCATTTTTATGTTTGTCCTGTTTGTTCACCAACTCGAGCAGAAATACTGACCGGGAGGTACCATGTCAGAGGAGGAGTGTATGCCACTTCTACCGGGGGTGAGCGACTGGATCTGGATGAAAAAACCATCGCTGAGTATTTCCATGAAGCTGGATATAAAACCGCGGCATTTGGAAAATGGCATAATGGAATGCAGTATCCTTATCACCCAAACGCCCGGGGCTTTGAAGAATTTTATGGATTTTGCTCCGGCCACTGGGGTCATTACTTCAGCCCCATGCTGGAGCATAATGGTAAACTGGTCAAAGGCAATGGATATTTAACTGATGACTTCACAGATCATGCACTTCAATTTATAGAAGAGTCCGTTGATGCGTCCTTCTTTCTCTATCTGGCATTCAATACACCACATAGTCCGATGCAAGTTCCTGATCGTTGGTGGTCGAAATATGCCCACCGTGAAATTAGTATGTATCACCAAGATTCATTAAAGGAAGACCTTGTTCATACAAAGGCGGCTTTGGCCATGTGTGAAAACATCGATTGGAATGTTGGTAGGATCCAAGGCAAGTTAACTGAGCTAAATATTAGTCAAAATACCATTGTGGTGTATCTATCGGATAATGGACCGAATGGCTGGAGGTGGAACGGAAGAATGAAAGGCATCAAAGGCTGGACCGACGAAGGAGGTACAAGATCTCCTCTTTTCCTTCAATGGTCCGGCAAAATTACACCAGGCATCCATATTCCACAAATTGCCAGTGCCATTGATTTATTACCCACACTAACTGGTTTGGCCGGCATCTCGATCAACCCTGTTAATCAACTGGATGGATTAGATCTCCAATCTCTTTTGTGGAATCAATCCGAGGATTGGCCAGATCGCAACCTATTTCATTATTGGCGGGGAAAAATCAGTATCCGGAACCAAAATTACCGGTTGGATTTTGAAAATAACCTATTCAACATCACCAATGATCCGGGTCAGCTGGAAAACATCGCCCAGAAATTTCCGGAATTGACCAATTCTATGATTACCGCACGGAGACAATGGGAATTAGAAGTACTTTCAGAATTACCGTCTGAAGATCATAGACCCTTTCCGGTGGGTCATCCGGACTATAAATTCACTCAGATACCCGCGAGAGACGGTAAAGCTCATGGCAATATCAAGCGATCAAGTCGTTATCCCAATTGCACCTATTTTTCCAACTTTAAAAGTCCTGGTGATAGTGTTACCTGGGATATCGAAGTGCTGGAAGACGGTAGCTATCAAGTTAGTATATATTATACTTGTACTCCGGAAAATGTAGGTTCCTCATTTGCCATTTCTGCCGGCTCATCCTTAATAACTGGTGAGATCACTCATGCACATGATCCACCTCTGATGGGTAAGGAAGCAGATAGACATCCTCGAATAGAAGGATATGTAAAAGATTTTAGACAGTTAGATGTAGGACCTGTTGAACTAGAAGTCGGTCGACAAACATTAGTTTTAGAACCAATCTATGTCCCAGGGGAAGATATGATGGATTTCCGATTAATGATGTTTACTCGAAACTAGTAGAGTCAATTAGAGCCACTTAAGGACTTATTTTCGAAATTTTACAACCTTATTCACAAATCTACTGGGGTTCAGACCACCAAATATCGAGATTCCCAAAACTTTCTGACGGCCATGTCAAATGAAATTAGAGATTAAAGTCGCGTAAGCGACGACAGAGCATAGCCAGGTTCGTAAGAACCTGGAAACCAGACAAGCCTATCTGTAGGGCTCCATAGGAGTGGTAGATCTGAAACACCATTTATTTCCTAAACTCATAAATTAAGAATTGAAACCAAATACTTTGATAGTAATGAATGTATCGCTCCTCTGGAGCTCTGAAACTATAAACGAACTATGCCCAGGGTTTTACGACCCTGGCAACAATCTTTCCTAGTGAGGCCCTCCGAAACGTCAACATCAAAACCATAGGTAAAAAATAATTTGGTTTTAGCATTTGCCCACACTCACCTCCGACTGAAAGCGCCTCGTCCGATGCCATCCTCGTGTCGCCAAATCTTTTTAGCGGAGGAGCAGGACTTTGGCCGACGGCTATCTACCGTCAGCAGACGAAGTCGCCTTTGGCGCATGAAGTCTAGAGATAATACTGCGCTCGTGGAAAGGAGTGTCTGCCCGCATAATTTGCTGTAATTGAATACGCGGTCGCATTCCCTTATGGGTTCGGGTAAAAAATGGATCTGTGGTCAGGTCCATTCAGAGTTTTGGGTGGCGGGTGAGCAAATAATATTTGGCATAATTTGAAGTGTTCCTTTAAATGTCACTTTTCGGAGAGGACTCACTAGTTTTTTTGTAGTGACCTGGAATTCCAAAGAATGTCTGGATTCATTTGTATATTAGGTCGTTTACCAATAGATTCAATCGAACATGATAAAGTTATTTAAGTTCCGGCTAATACTTGTGATACTGTTTGCGATCCTTAACCATAATTATCTTCCGGGACAGCATGCAGAATATTCCGTTCAAAGGATTTATCAAAGCCCAAATCACGATGCATTTACTTCGTTGATCAAATTCAAAGACGAGTATTATTGTGCGTTCAGATCCGGTGAACATCATGTCTTTGGTCGGGATGGACAAACAAAAATCATTGTTTCCAAAGATGGGAAAACCTGGACGGATCTAACGACCCTTTCCAAACCGGGTATCGATCTTAGAGATCCCAAGCTTTCCATTACACCTAATGGAAAAATAATGGTCATCATGGGAGGGTCGGATTATCAGGAAAGAAAACTCGTAGGCAGGAAAACTTATGTTTCTTTCTCAGATGCTAGTGGCGCAAAATTTTCGGATCCGGTTCCTGTGCTTATTGATGAGAATGTTCGTAGCAATAATGATTGGCTGTGGAGAGTAACCTGGTTTAAAAATACAGCTTATGGTGTATTGTATCAGGGCAATAAGGAGTCAACTTCCTTAGTGCATTCCGTGGATGGAATAAACTTTTCATTAATTAACTCGCTTGACTTGGATGGCAGGCCTAATGAAGCGACGATCAGATTTGATGAAAATGGAACCATGTACATCCTTCACCGGAGAGAAGAAGGAGATAAGGTAGGCATGTGGGGCTGGAGTTCACCGCCATATAAATCTTGGAAATGGATCAAATTAGAGGAGCGTATTGGTGGACCGGACTTTGAAATTCATCCCAATGGACAGGTTTGGGCAGGGGGGAGAATGTACAGGCCGGATGGTGCTTATGTTGGAATCCTAAAAGGTACTTTAAAAGGTGAGTTTGAAGAATTTTATCGCTTGCCATCGGGAGGGGATTGCAGCTATCCCGGATTTGTGATTGAGAAATCCCGAATTTTGGTTTCCTATTACTCCTCGCATGAGGGAAATGCGGATATCTATCTCGCTGAAATTCCTTTGGAGTAATACCAAACTTCCGACAGCAGATTTGTTTTGTCATCAGATGTTATGATTTTGTTCGTTAACAAATAAAAGAGTCTGGCTATCAATACGACAGTCCCAAAGTAATCGAATGATTCATTAGGTATTAGTCCTATTTGATATACGAACCCTAACCCTTATTCAGGCATGGACTCTTATCTCAATACTCAATACTCACATCTCAATACTCCATCTGACATCACAATACTCTTTTCCAATTACATTGCAAACTACTCGAGACAAAATGCTATCTTTATCGCTCACTTAAAATTGGGATTTCACATGAAAACAATTAAAGGACCAGCCATTTTTCTAGCTCAGTTTGCCGGTGATAACCCACCTCATAATTCATTGCAAAATCTTTGTAAATGGGCTGCCGATTATGGCTACAAAGGCATTCAAATTCCCACTTGGGATGGTCGGTTGATCGACCTTGAGAAGGCTGCAACCAGCATCACTTACTGTGAAGAATTAAAGGGAATGGTCAATTCGTTTGGATTAGAAATTACCGAGTTATCCACTCATTTGCAAGGACAACTGGTTGCGGTACATCCAGCCTACGATTTGCTATTTGACGGATTTGCTCCTGAGGAAGTTCAGAATAATCCAAAAGCCAGACAGAAATGGGCAGTACAACAATTGTTATGGGCGGCTAAAGCCTCAGAAAATATGGGATTAAATGCTCATGTGACCTTTTCCGGCGCACTGATCTGGCATACGGTTTACCCCTGGCCGCAACGTCCGGCAGGGTTGGTGGAAGAAGCTTTTAAAGAATTGGCCTCCAGATGGGTCCCGATATTAAATGAGTATGATAATTGTGGCGTTGATCTTTGTTATGAAATTCATCCCGGTGAAGATCTACACGATGGAATTACTTTTGAAATGTTCCGGGAAGCCGCAAAAGATCATCCACGCGCCAATATCTTATATGATCCCAGTCACTTTGTTTTGCAACAGTTAGACTATTTACATTTCATCGACTTGTATCATCCATTTATCAAAATGTTTCATGTAAAGGACGCAGAGTTTAACCCAAATGGACGATGTGGGGTCTATGGCGGTTATCAGAATTGGGTCAACAGAGCCGGTAGATTTAGATCTCTGGGGGATGGACAAGTAGATTTTGTTAGCATTTTCAGCAAGTTGACGCAATATGGATTTGATGGATGGGCTGTGCTCGAGTGGGAATGTTGTTTAAAAGATAGCGAGCAAGGCGCTAGTGAAGGTGCAATATTTATTGAAAATCACATCATTGAAGTAGCGAAAAAAGCCTTTGATGATTTTGCGGATTCCGGTGTGGATCAAGAATTGATCTCGAAAGTAATTGGAAATGTATAAGATACATTTTTACCTATTTTTAGTTTTTTTTTCTCCGCTTACAGGTCAAAATATTACCCTCAAAGGTAAAGTGGTCCATGCCATAACGGAGCTTCCGGTTCCTGGCGCATTTATTAATCTATCTTCCGATCAGAGCGCACTCACAGATCAAAGTGGTCATTTTCAAATTAAAGAGGTTGAAGTTGGAAGGTATTCCATCATGTGTTCGGCAAATAATTATCGTGATTTTTTAATCACTGACTATCTCATTGGGTCAGGTGTGGAGCCAAATATAATTATTCGATTACAACCACTGGGTTATACCTCCGATACGATTTTTATACGCGACCATCGCATCGTGCAAACTTTGGAAAATAACTATTCTATAACTGTAGAGGAAACCGATCGTTTTCCCGCTACTTTTTTTGATCCGGCCCGCCTGATAGCAACCTTTCCGGGTGTAATTTCAGTAAATGATCAGGCCAACCATATTATGATCAGAGGTAGTTCACCAAATTATTTTGGTTGGAGGTTAGAGGGTTTAGAGATTGTTAATCCCAATCATACCAATAATGCTGGAACTGCTTCGGATAAACCTTCTTTGAATGGTGGAGGAGTAAACATGATTAGCGCCCAATTGTTGGAGAAATCAGATTATTACAACGGCCTATTACCTGGAGATGCCGGAAACGCTTTAAGTGGTGTCCTCGATATGCAGTTGAGAAAAGGGAATTCCGAAAAACATGCATTTACCGGACAAGTCGGAATACTCGGTCTGGATGCAGCCATTGAAGGTCCTTTATCAAAAAATGGAGCCTCATATGTAACCAATTACCGTTACTCCACCATCGGTCTGCTTTCCTCGTTGGGAGTAAACCTGGGCGATGAAGAGATACGATTTCAAGATTTGTCCGCCCATGTCTATTTACCCTCCGGAAAGGGACATATCAAATTGTTCGGTATTTGGGGTAAAAGCAGTAACCTATTTGAAGCAAAACCTGCCGAAGAGCAAGAGATATTTAAAGATCTATTTAATATCGATTATCGCAATCAAGCCTATGTGCTTGGATCACGGTATACTACGCCAGTTGGTAATAAATCAATTTTTAAAAGTGGTTTAGCGTGGTCATCTCTGGAGGCTTCACGGACTTCAGAGTGGGAGGATCCAGGTAGTGAAGATTCAATATTTGATGATGATCTGGTCAATCAGTCAAAATGGTCTTGGAATACCCAATTTGCAACCATCCTTGAGTCCGGATTAACTTTCAAAACAGGTATTAATTTCACACAACATCGATTTGAATGGAAATCTTATATCGATAACGACAATGTGAAAAACGACCAGGGTACTTACATTGCCCCCTATGCTACATTCTTAACCAGACTTGGCGAAAAGGCGGGAGCTGAATTGGGAATATATGGCTCCTATTTTTCTTTAAATGACGGTTTTTCTCTCGAACCAAGAATTTCAATTTCATATCCAATACAACCTAAGCACCGGATCTATTTTTACACTGGATATCAAAGTCAACTTTTTCATCCATTGATCTACAGAGTCCAGGAAAGTAAACTTCCCCTACAGAAAACCATTCATAGCGGACTTAGTTATCAATACATACCCAGTTCAAGTTTGTATTTCAAAGGAGAGTTTTACATCCAGAATTATTTAGACCTTATCCTTGATAACCATTCTGGCCAGGTTTCGTTCAATTGGTTTGACGATGTTTTATTAGAACCTCTGGATCCAACGGCAACTAAAGCACGGGCATTTGGTACCGAGTTGAGCATTCAAAAATTCATCAACAACCAGTGGTACTTTTTAGTAAGCACCTCTTGGTTCAAATCCGAATTTCAGGATCAGAATGAATCATGGCAACCAAGCCGGTTTGACAATCGATTTATCTTTAATGGCACTATTGGCAAAGAGATCACCTGGTCAAAGGAAAATAAAAACTACATTCTCGGATTGAATTTGCATGGCGTAACCGGAGGAGGTTTGCGGGAACCCGCGATTGATGTTGGTGAATCTAGAGAAATAATGAAAACTGTCTTTGATTACAGCACAGGTTTCAGTAATCAATTAGATCATTTTTTAAAGATTAATTTTAGAATTTACTATCGTATAAATAAGGCAAAAAGAAGTAGTCTTTTGGCATTGGATATCCAAAATTTGAATAATCAAAAAAATGCATCTTTCCACTATTTTGATCCTTTTTTAGATCAGGTTAATCTTAATTATCAATTAGGAATATTACCGATAATCAGTTATAAAATATTTCTCTAACACTATATGTATGAAAATCATCTGTGTAGGAAGAAATTATGCCGAACACGCGATCGAACTAAACAATCCGATACCTACTGAGCCTCTATTGTTTATGAAACCTTCAACTTCGCTATTGGTTAATGATAAACCATTTTATTATCCGGAATTCAGTCAAGATGTACATTACGAGGGAGAACTAGTATTGAAAGTTTGCAAGAACGGCAGGCACATCCAAAAAGAATTTGCCCACAATTATTACAATCAAATTTCGATAGGAATCGACTTTACCGCCCGCGATATTCAAAAAGTATGTAAGAAAAAAGGTCATCCTTGGGAAATAGCCAAAGCCTTTGACCAATCAGCTCCAGTCGGCAAATTTATTGCTTATCCAGATCATATGGACTCCATTCAGTTTACTCTGAAAAAAAATGGATCAGTAATCCAACGGGGAGATACCAATGATCTCATATTTGGATTCGATATACTCTTAAGTTATATTTCTCAACGATTTACACTGCATACTGGAGATTTGATATTTACTGGTACTCCAGCCGGTGTTGGTCCAGTACAGATCGGTGATATCTTTGAAGGTTATATCGGTGAAGAATATCTGTTGAGATGTGAAATAAAGTAAGATTTCAAAGTCTTTTATGCTTAGGTTTTCTATTTTTGCCTGCGATTTGTGAACATTGCGATTATTTTGCTTAAATCCATATAAATGTCATACTTATTTACTTCAGAATCAGTCTCTGAAGGACATCCCGATAAAGTTGCCGATCAGATTTCGGATGCTATCCTTGATGCATTTCTGGCCCAGGATCCCAATAGTAAAGTAGCTTGTGAAACCCTTGTCACTACGGGCTTAGCTGTAGTATCCGGGGAGGTGAGATCTACAGCTTACGTGGATATCCAAAACGTCGTGCGCCAGACCATTAAGGAAATTGGCTATACCCGGTCGGAATATCAATTTGATGCTGACGCCTGTGGAGTTATGTCGTCTATTCATGAACAAAGTCCGGATATTGCCCAAGGTGTGGATGTCGGGAAGGATGAAATGGAAATGGGTGCCGGAGATCAGGGTATGATGTTTGGATACGCCACTAATGAATCCAACAATTTCATGCCGTTGCCGCTGCAAATATCTCATATGATATTAATAGAGCTGGCCGATATACGTAAGAAAAATCGTCAGATGACCTATTTACGTCCGGACTCAAAAGCTCAGGTGACAATGGAATATAGCGATGACCACAAACCCTTACGCATCGACACCATCGTTGTATCAACTCAGCACGATGAATTTGATACTGAGAAAAAGATGTTAAAAAAGATAAAAGAAGATGTTCAAAACATCTTACTACCCAGGGTGATTAAAAAACTTCCGGCAAAAAATAGAAAACTCTTTGATACCAAATACAAACTATTCGTAAATCCTACTGGAAAATTTGTAATAGGAGGTCCGCATGGAGATACTGGTCTCACCGGGAGGAAAATAATTGTAGATACCTATGGAGGTAGAGGAGCACATGGTGGAGGTGCTTTCTCCGGTAAAGATTCTACCAAGGTTGACCGCTCTGCAGCTTATGCTACACGCTATTTGGCAAAAAATATGGTCGCTGCCGGATTGGCAGACCAATGCCTAGTACAAATTGCTTACGCCATTGGAGTGGCTGATCCGGTAGGTATCTTTGTAGATACCTATGATACGTGCAAAATCGATAACCTTACCGATGGGGAGATTGCCCAAAGAATTTCTAAAATGATAGATTTGAGACCGGCTGCAATCATTAAAAAATTTGGATTACGCAATCCAATTTTTAAACCTACCGCGGCATACGGACATATGGGAAGAAGTCCACAATTCATAGAAGTAAAAGTTGGGGTAAATGGTGCTATGGAAGCTAAAAAATTTGAAACCTTTACCTGGGAAAAATTAGACTTAGTAGAAACGATTAAAGAGGAATTCGGACTTAATTAATTAGAGGTTTGACCTGTTCGAAAATCTTAACCAGATTACTTCAGCATGCGGTTTATTCCTGCTTTAGCCTTTTGATGTAGACTGGTTCGAAATTCTGCCGGGTAGATCCTTAAACAAGCTTTATAATACTTTCTTGCTTCTGCCATCTTTCCTTGAGATTCAAAAATATTTCCGATTAACAACGCGGACTTACAGGCGTAATATTTTGGTGCCTCACTACCCAACTCGATGGTGAGTTGATAAAACCTAATTGCCTCCGGTATCCGGTTTAAAGCTTGATATACTCTTCCTTTGCGATAAATGTATTCAAGATAATCCGCTTTATTACTTTTGGATAAGTTTTTTTCAGCAGTTTCCAGAATCTGTAGCGCTTTAACATAATAACCTCCATCAAATAACAACCGCCCTTTTAACAAATCTACTCGAGGTCGACTTTTGGATTGGGCTTCCAACAGCGCACTTTTATCTTCATCCAGGATGGCTTTTCCAAATTTTTCACACTTCTCCAAATATTTTTCATATTCTTTCACCTTTCCATCTACCAGCGCAGACCAAGCAAGCTTCTGATAGGCTTCTTTAATATAATTGCGCCCCTTGAAGTGTGTGACAAAAGTCAACAGATAAGTGTCTGCATCAGGGTCTAACCGCCTGAGTTTTGCCGTTCCCAATACAAAATCAAGATAATAAAACGGATAGGATCCGGTAGGAATAGTTCTTCGGGAGAGGATCTTAATAGCATCATCATTTCTTCCGGTATGCATAGCCACACTGGAAGCCGCAAAAGTATACAGTGGACTTTTTTTGTTTTGTATGGATCCCTCTTGAACCAACTGCCAAGCCTCGTCACCTTCATTTTTTAAATGCAGCAGAAGAAATGCATACATGATAATGGTTTCATCTTTAAATATGAATTCTCGATTCTGTGCATATCTCAATACAGTTTCTACTTCTTCTCTGCCTTGCTGAATGGTTCCTCGCATTCCACTAAAAAATGAAAACAGACCTTTGAAGCGATCAGGAATAGTACCAATTAAAGCATGTAAAATTCCCAAACTCTTGAGATTAGGCATGAATTGTGGATAAAGTCTTGTATTTTTCTCCAGGTATTTATAAGCACTCCGTATCTCCGAATATGCTTTAAAATATTCTTCCTGCTTCAGCCTGATAAGTGCCCATTGTAAATTGATCTCGGCCAGACAGTATAGATAATAAGGTGAATTTCGGTTTCCGGAAGATAATCTCTTCAAGCGAAGAGCCTCATGATGCTCGCGCTTTTTAAATTCATAATCCTCCTCACCGATAAAAAGTATAAAAAAGTCTATATAGTTATTTAGATAATCGAGTATTAAGTTTTCCGGTTCCTGGATTTTTTGATTACGGATCAAGGTTTCTGCTTCATCTAATTGCAAGGATGTCACTTTATGATAAATTTTCTTACACCCATGATTAAAATCAAAATAACCGCCTTTTGCTAAAAGCTCGTTTCCTTCGACAACACATAGCAGGACCAACAGGACCCTTATAGCCTTAGTACAGCCTTTTACCTGAATCAACATCCAATTGCGTATTTGTCTTTCAGGTATATAACTTATATTATCTAAAAATAATTTGAAGTGGATGGAGAATTATGCTTTTTCGCCAACTCCAACATTTAAAATATTGTCGTCGACTAATATTCTACCGCAATGTTCGCAGACAATAATTTTTTTGCGTAATCCAATTTCCAATTGAACCTGTGGTGGAATCATATTGAAGCAACCGCCACAAGCATTTCTTGAAACGTTTACCACCGCAAGGCCGTTGCGATAAGAAGATCTGATTTTATTATAAGCACGCATGAGTCGTTCATCAATTTTGGCCTTCGCTTTGTCAGATTTCTTCAATAAACTCTTTTCTTCTTTCTCGGTTTTTTCGATGATTTTTTCTAACTCTACTTTTTTTACGGCAAGGGCTTCCTGATGTTTCTGCAATCTTTCACTAGCAGTAGTCAACAATTCCTCCTTAGCCGCTAAATTTTTACCAACCTCTCCAATTTTCTTTTCAGACAGTTGAATTTCCAGTTTTTGCAATTGAATCTCCTTAGAAAGTGCATCGTATTCACGGTTATTTTTAACACTTTCCAGTTGGGTTTCATAACGCTCTATTAAAGCTTCAGATTCTTTGATATTTATAGCATGTGAAGAATTCTCTTTTTTTAAGTCAGCCAATGATTCATCAAGTCTGTTTATCCGGGTTTCTAATCCCACAATCTCATCTTCCAAATCACTCACTTCCATCGGTAATTCCCCTTTGAAAACTTGTATCTCATCCACTTGTGAATCAATTAATTGTAATTCGTAAAGTGTTTTTAATTTTTCTGCAACAGATAGTTCTTTCTTAGTCATTTAACTATAATATTTTATTGGATTCGTGATCACTTTCGTGCAATGGACCGCAAAATTACTAAATTTATTCATAATAATATCTTGTAGCAGAGGGATGGTAAATTGTTCGCTTTCATAATGTCCTATATCAGCAATGATGATCTTTTCTTCGGCATCAAAAAATTGATGATACTTAAAGTCGGCAGAAACCAGCACATCTGCTCCTGCCCTGATCGCTTGCTTTAATAAAAAACTGCCTGCTCCACCACATACTGCTACTCTCGATATGCTCCTCTTGACTAATTTTGTGTAGCGAATACATGCTAAATGAAGCCTTTCTTTAAGTAATCCTAAAAACTCTTCTACCGGAACCGCAGATGACAAATTCCCGATTACTCCGGCTCCGACTTTACCGGAAGGTTTATCATCGGGTATGATTATGCATTCAGACTCTAATATCCCAGCCTTTTGATCAAGTTTTTTCATCCAATCATTCAGGTCGATCCGGTCAACATTCTTTATTCGATGATGTTTTCCGAATAATTCCCAATTTAAACTTGTTGTCGAAGGTTTATTGGGTATCAGGATCCGAACCTGATCGACTTTGGGAGATAATATGGTGGTAGATTGTAATCCCAATCTCCGGGCTATTCGATCATTGACTCCATGGTCTAATACGCTATCCAAATTGGTATGCACTGCTAATATTGCGATTCGATGCTGGATGGCTTTGATAACCACTCTTTCGATATAATTCTTGCCGGTAATTGATTTTAATCCCTGAAATACAATCGGATGATGGGCTACTATTAAATTACAATTCAACGCTATTGCCTCATCAACCACCGATTCGATACAATCCAAACAAGTTAATACATTGCTAACTTCCCATTCAGGAGATCCGGTAATCAATCCGGCATTATCGTAACTTTCCTGATAAGCAAAAGGTGCCACCTCCTGGAAACACCGTATGACTTCTTTAATTTTTGTCACTTGCCTTGATTTTTTTTTCAATAATCGAAGTAGAATACCCCTTTTTGATGGGAACAATGACTACCTCACCCCCTAAAGATTTAACAAAATCAGCACCAACAATTTGTGATTCTGCATAGTCTCCCCCTTTGACTAGAATATCAGGTTTTAATAGTTTAATCAATTGGAAGGGTGTGTCCTCTTCAAATTGTACTACCAAATCCACACATTCAAGTCCACACAACAGTCCGATCCGGCTTTGATCATCCATAATCGGTCTATCCTTTCCCTTCAATCTTTCCACACTTTCTTTACTATTTAATCCAACCACCAGGCGATCTCCCTGTTGTTTGGCCGCTGCTAACAAATACAAATGGCCAAAATGCAATACATCAAAACAACCGTTAGTGAATACTACCTTATGGTTTTGATCTTGCCAGGATTTTATCAGGATTTGTGCTTCCCGCTTGGTCTTGGATTTGGAAAATAAATTCATAATACATTTGCAGGTTTGGCTCGTGGACGATTGTATATAGGCAAGACGATCAAAGCAATTATGCCAAATAGTATATTGCAAAATATATTGATGGTAAAATAGATGATCATTGCAAGGGACAATCCAATATCCAGCGGAATACTAAAAATGGTCAATCCGGTTTGTAAAGCAAATTGATACCCCCCCATACTTCCCGGTGTAGGTAGAAGCATCCCAAAAGCTGCAAAAATAAAAGCCACCAATGACTGACTAAAGGTAAGATGGGCGGTAGGTGCAAAACCTTTAACGCAAAAATAGGTCATTAAAACGTACAAAGCCCAAATTGTAAGGGAATAGAAGATGAGCAAAGGAACATTTTTTACTCGCATCACACTTTGTATACCCAGCTTAAAACCAGCTACTTTGCTTTTCAGAGTTTGCACCCATTGTTTATCTGAATGTCTGGTTAAGTTGCGATAAAACCACCAAAGTATCGTTACGGAGAGGATCAAAAAGCCCAACAACCAGATTTTACCGGTAAGAGAATCAAACGAAACAAGGCTACTCAATTTGGTATACAATGCTTTAAACTCCAGCAGAAACCCAATAATAATAATCACACCTAAACTCATAAAGTCCAGCAATCGATCTACCACTACCGTTCCCAGAGCTTGATCCAGAGGTATCTTTTCATAACGTGATAAGGTAGCCGGTCTTAATACTTCACCGCTACGAGGCACTCCCAAATTGGCAAAATATCCCACCATGACCGCCCAAAACGAATTCATCAATCTGGGCTGGTGTCCTAAAGGTTCTAACAACATGTTCCAACGTAGTGCCCGAATTAGATTGCTTACCATAAATGCAAGGCAAGTGATTACCAACCAAAAAGGCGGCACACTCAGAAAATCATCAATCGTATCCTGAAATTTAGACTCTGTATTTCGATAAATCAGATAAAGGAAAATAAATCCAACTGCAAACGATAAAAATGTTTTTAGAAATGTCGAATATTTGGACTTCAAAATGTATTGATTAGGAGACTATCTGATTATTTTCATCAGGAAATACTGTTGCAGGTTGATAATTTGCTGCTTCTTCCGGTGTCATCCAGCCATAAGCAATAATTACATCGCCCACCTCAGCTTTGCGAGCTGCAGCTCCATTCAGACAAATCTGACCTGATCCTCGTTCTCCTTTGATCACATAAGTCTCTAACCTTTCGCCATTGTGGTTATTTACAATCTGAACACGCTCTCCTTCCATCAGATTGGCAGCTTCCATTAAGGCTTCATCTATCGTAATACTACCCACATAGTTGAGATTTGCCTCCGTCACGGTAGCGCGATGAATCTTCGATTTAAAAATCTGTAACAGCATAAACGGTGCAAAGTTAGAATTTTTAAAAAAATAGGCAATAGGGTTTCGATTGGGAGAACAAGTAGTTCATATTAAAAGTTTCGACGGATAATATAATGTGCGAAAACCAGGACGCGAATGTAAGCAATTTACTCGAGGGAAAGGCACCAGGGAGATATACGTTTTACATAAATTTCGCAAGAGGACAAAATCAAACAGGGACATGAATGTGTTATTTAGTGCGTCCTTCGTACATCGAAACTTATAGTGAAGTTGAACTCACCTCAAACTTAATAGTTCAAAAACTCTCCTAGAAAAGGTCTTTTACTTTTGGCTATTGGCTTTTCTGCCTAACAACAGCTCTCCCTCCTGTCACCTTCGACAACCAAACTAAATGGCATGGATTGCCCGCATCCCTCATATATCCCATAGTGTGTATCCCAGTTCCCATAAAAATTGAAGTGTTTTTTATATCTGGTTGCATGCAACATTAAATAAGTATTTCCACACACAGGCATTATTTTGTTTTTAGGAAAATTATGATGATCGTCTAAATCAAAACTTTCTCTTTTATTTTCAATTGTTCCCTTGTAGGCAACTGCCTGTCCGTAATCTTCACAGGCATCTTCCAAACCATCAATTTTCCACAAACGATAAGTAACAGAAAAAAACTGAATTTCACCACATTTTTGCCGGATCTCCTTATCCTCAATAGTAATTGGTGTGTTTTTTACACTCCTGGGATCAGAAAACCCTACCCCTTTTGAAATTCGTAAAAAATCATTCCAATATAGTGCACCACTTAAACATTCACCCCAAAGCACAGGATCTTCTTGTAGTTCTTTGTTTATTCTTCGAGAACCGTACACATCACTGAAATACATTTCACCGCCGGTTTTTAATAAATTGAAAGTGTCACGCAGAACTTTTTCTTTATCTCCAGCCAGGTTGACTACGCAATTAGAAATGATTAAGTCAAAACTATTTGGCTTCAAACTCAACTCCTCTAGGGATTCTATATTGCCTTTGAAAAAACGGATATTTGGATACTCATAACCAAATTTATGGGTATGATAATCAATATATTTGTTTGCGACATCTAATTGTTCATCAGTCATATCAATACCAATCACCTCCCCCTTTTGGCCGACTAACTGTGACAGGATATAACAATCTCTGCCACTACCTGATCCCAGGTCCAGTATCCGCAATCCTTCTATCTGATCAGGAATCACTAAACCACATCCATAATACTTAGCTAAGACATCTTCATGGATATTACTGAGAGCAGTCTTTATATATTCTGGTGGTTCCTCTATTGTACAACATGCATTGGTCTTCAGGTCATCACTGCCTTTTAATTCCTGTCCGTAATAAGATTGTACTTCCTGATGTTTTTTATTCATTATTTACATTAAGACTTTAAAAATTACCTTAATAAAATAATGTGGATGCTATTTTGTTCTCAGGGTTACCCTTTTATTTAAAAAGTTATTTAATAACCAAGTTTAGTTTCGAGCATCAAGTTTAGTGCCTCAAGACTAAATAAATACAGGAATAACTCGAGTCCCTGGACTCTTAGTATGAGGTCCGAAAGTTCAGCGGTGCGAGAGGTGCACTCTATTCCTATCTCTGAGCGGAGAAGTCCGTTCGACTATGTTTTATATCACTCCATAACTATATCCTGTGCTTTTAGACTTAGTCATACTACATATAAATTTATTCATTCCAAGCAGATTTGATGTACAGGTTAACGATAGAATTTGCCTTTTTATATGATGACAAAGTTTGGAAAATCAAGAATTATTGCTTGATGTTCCTACCACAATTTGCTTTCTTCGCATGGGTCGGTTACTTAATCACATAATTCTCCTGTCACCCATTGCTATTTTGTCTGTTTCTGGATCATGTTCAGAAATTTTTCCTTCAATTCAATGAGTTTCCACTTTCTTTATCTCAGTTTTAAGACTTAATCATAATATTATCAATCAGTCTTACTTCCCCCGCCCAGGCTGCGACACATGCCACCACAGATTGGTGATTGTCCGTATTTTTGACTCGTTCCAAAGAGTATCCATCCACCACTTCCAGGTATTCAGGTTTCAATCCTTTCTCTACAATTAATTTTAATGCATCTCCAATTGCCAATGTTAAATCATCTGCTGCCTGTAATTTGAGTTGATTCAATGCATGATAAAGCACCGGAGCCTTGCTTCGATACTCTGGTGAAAGTCTGCGATTACGGCTACTCATTGCCAAGCCGTCATTTTCTCTTCTGGTTGGGCAACCGACCAGCTCTACTTTACTTGAGGATTGTTTAAGCATGGATCGAATTATGGCCAATTGTTGGTAATCCTTTTGCCCCATATACAATGCATTGGGCTTGACCACATTTAACAACCTGCTTACCACTTGAGCCACACCGGCAAAATGGCCCGGGCGAAATTTTCCTTCCATTATAGTAGCCAAAGTTCCAAAATCAAATTCCTTGACTAGTTCTTCCCCCTCCGGATATATATCAGCAACAGTGGGATGAAATACCACATCGGCATTGCCATGATAGAGAAAGTCTAAATCTTCTTCTAGCGTACGCGGGTATTTTTCCAAATCCCGGGGATCATTGAATTGAGTCGGATTGACAAAAATACTCACCACGGTAATGGATTGTTCGGACTGGCTCTTATTGACTAATGAAAGATGACCTTCATGTAAAGCTCCCATTGTGGGAACAAATCCAATTTGGTCACCTCGGTGGCGCAATGAGTCCAGATAATCATTAATTGGTCCGGTGGTCTTAAAATATTGCATCTTGATAAATTAATTCAGCTGGTTACTATTTACCGTACCAGCTGATAATGACTTGTTCCCCTATTTTGCCTTGTGGTGTATAATCTCTTTCCTTGTAGCCCTCATGTCCTTCACCATTTGGAAACCATTTCCATAAAAATCCGCCTTTCCAATATGACAAGGTACTGCATGCTGTAAATAAGGCATCTAAGGCATTGGCCTGTGCCATTTCATTTATTTCGCACTGATAAATATTTGCTTCCAATTCCCAGGTGTTGTATGCACAACGGTCCACACTTAAATATCCAAATTCTGTAAATAATATGGGCTTATTAATCTGGTTATAAAAATGTTGAATTGAATTTAAATGGGGTTCCCAGGCCTCTAATAATGCTCCCTTACTTGGCTGCGTTTGGTCCACCAAAGGAAAGTAGGCATTAATACCTGCATAATCCATTTTACTCCAAAATCCGACCTCAGCATAATCATCCCAATTTGCCGCATAGGTAAGAGGACCTGAATATATGGAACGAACTTCCTCAATCAACTGATCCCAAAATTCCGGTCGCTGCTTTACACTATTACGCAATTCGGTTCCGATACAAAAAAGTTCTACATCCAATGAATCCGCCAGATGGGCATAAAACAAAATAAACTCACGATAATCCTCTTCCCAATCAGACCACCCTCCTTCATGACTAAAATCGAGAAATCCAGTCCAGGAACGATGGACATAAATCTGTGGTTTAAGCAGTACCTTTAAATCATGCGCTTGTGCCCTCTGAATCGTACCGATTATTCCTTCAGCTTTCTCTCCCCACCATTGACGCTTCAGATTATACCGCACAGCCGGATTCTTTTGTGAGGTATACCCATAAGGTATGACGGATATCCAATTGGCATTTACGGCTTGAATCGGGATCATCGGATTGGTACTAAAAGGTTTAGGAGGAGCTACAAAACTCAGACCTTTTATTTCTATTTCATGATGGTGTTCATATTCAGAGGCCTTATCAGAAGTTACACAACTCCAATGTAATAGTACTAAAAAACTTATTCCGATATAGTAATTTTGGTATTTCACCAGCTTTATTTGTCCCGGTAAAAATAGTTATTCAAACTATTTTCTATCCTATTGAAAAGGAATTCTCCTTATTTTTAGTGTGGTTACGAAATGCTTTATGGTAATTCGGAACCTTTACCTCTAACGGAATGAATGGTATTATCATTCTATTAATCGATTCTCCATAAATTAATTAGAATTTTAAATATTCACAATAAATAAACAATATTATTACGAATTTTATATTTATTTCAACTTTTTATTGAATTAGTTTGTATATTTAGTTCATTTTATTGTAAATTTGTTATCAATTAGTTCATTGAATACCCTGGTTTAATAAGCGGCAACACAACAGTAAAGTTATAGACAATACTGTGAGGTGATGAAACGGCAGACATGCCCCCTTGTCTCGGGGGTGGGGTGAAAACGATAAACACCGGATATGACCTTTGGTCGAGGATTGACCACTAAATTTGTCCGGCGGCTAAGTTCCCCGTGGAGGTTCGAATCCTCCCTTCACAGCTAACTTTTCATTTTTAATTTGAAAAATTTTGACTTGTTGTTTATTAAACGCGGCTTTTGCTGAGTCTGATATCAATACTGTGAGGTGATGAAACGGCAGACATGCCCTCTTGTCTCGGGGGTGGGGTGAAAACGATAAACACCGGATATGACCTTTGGTCGAGGATTGACCACTAAATTTGTCCGGCGGCTAAGTTCCCCGTGGAGGTTCGAATCCTCCCTTCACAGCTAATGTATAAAAAAGGTAATCCTTTTAAATTGAAAGCTTGTTGCCTTTATTTATAAACTTGACCACATTAGGTGAGAAGATTATACATTCCCTTTCGATGATAATCCTCATTTAAACCCCTTTCTACATTGCTTTTTCCAATGCTATTCCTATATTTCGAAAAATTTCTATTTAATGGCTGTCATTGGAATTGTAAAAGCAAAATCTGATAACCGTATTGCCATTGTTCCTTCATCTCTTCCTAAATTAAATGAAATGGGAGCAACCGTATGGGTTGAACAAGGCGCAGGCATGAATTCGTACTATCCGGATTCAGATTATGAAGGTGCGGAAATCGCTTCCCGTGAAGAAATACTTGCGAAAGCTGATATCATCATTTCGACTATTCCTCTGGAAAAAGTAGAATATTCGAAAACAAAATCTAAGGCACTTCTGATATCCTTATTCGCGCCTTACTTTGATGATTCGTATACCAGGGAATTAGTGGCAATGGATAAGGACATCATAAGCATGGACATGATCCCGAGAACAACGCTTGCTCAATCCATGGATATTTTATCGTCTATGGCATCTATAGCCGGATACAAATCCGTTATTGAAGCCTGCCAATTATTGCCGAGTTATTTCCCTATGATGATGACGGCCGCAGGTACGATCAGGCCGACCAAAATATTAATTCTGGGTGCAGGTGTAGCCGGACTACAAGCCATTGCTACCGCACGTCGTTTAGGTGCAGTGGTAGAAGCTTTTGATCCCCGTTTGGCGGCAAAAGAAGAAGTGCTAAGTTTAGGAGCTAAGTTTGTGGAGGTAGAGGGAGGAACTGATGCTCAGGATGAAGGCGGCTATGCTAAAGAACAATCCGAGGAATACCTGAGAAAGCAAAGAGAATTAGTTCAGGAAAAAGCGGCCAAGGCCAACGTAATTATCACCACCGCCCAAGTCAGAGGACGAAAAGCGCCCTTATTGGTTCCGAAATCGACCGTTGAAAATATGCAGCCCGGGTCTGTTATTGTCGATCTGGCCGCATCGACCGGTGGCAATTGTGAGTTGACTCAGGATGGTAAAACTATCGATCATAATGGAATCAAAATAGTTGGAAATTCAAACCTTTCCGATGAGATGCCCAAGGATGCCAGTTTCCTCTATAGCAATAACCTGATCAACTTTTTAAAATTAATAATCCGGGAGGGAGAAATCGTCTATGATGCAGAAAATGAAATCGTGACCTCGGCCTGGATAAGTCGCTCTAATACCGAATAACCATAAATCAAGAAATATGTTAGAATCAATTCAACAATTCTTTTTCGATAACCAACTGTTGATTTGGTTATTGGCTTTTGCCATTTTGCTGGGATTCGAAGTGATTTCGAAGGTGCCCACTGTGCTACATACCCCTTTGATGTCGGGTGCAAATGCCATTAGTGGAATTGTCATAGTCGGAGCCATCCTGCTATTAAGACAAAGCGCACCCGATGATTATTTAACCCTGATTATCGGATTTTTTGCCATTGTATTGGGTATGTTAAATGTAATTGGTGGTTTTGCCGTCACCGATCGCATGCTGGAAATGTTTAAGAAAAAGAAAAAATAGTCATGAGCATACAGTTTTTTGTTGATTTAGGATATTTAGTGGGTGCTCTGGCATTCGTAACCGGCTTGCGTAGGTTAAGTTCTCCCGACACCGCTCGCCGAGGAAATATTATCGCAGCATGTGGAATGGGGCTGGCCATTGTTGCCAGTTTTTTTCATCCACTGGCAGCAACTTTTAATAATTACATCTGGATATTTGGAGGCATGATCGTAGGTGGATCGCTGGGATATTTAATGGCCAAGCGCGTCAAAATGACCGAGATGCCTCAATTGGTTTCACTGTTTAATGGATTTGGAGGGGCTTGTGCAGTGTTACTGGCATCTACCGAAGCCATTCATATTTATTCCGGTGATAAATTAGTGGCTACCGGTGAATTGCTAATCATTGTATTAACTCTTATCATCGGGGCGATCTCATTTACTGGAAGCATGTTGGCATTTGCTAAATTGGATGGTAGAGTCGATGATCGCAAAGTTACTTTTAAAAATCACCAATTATTAAATTATGCCCTATCGGCCATTTTGGTAGCCCTAACTATTTGGATGGTAATCCAGGGTAACGACTTCCAATTGGTCATTTTTGTAATCTTGGCAGCATTGGCCTTGATTTATGGATTTTCATTTGTTGCTCCAATTGGGGGTGCGGATATGCCGGTGGTTATTTCCTTGTTAAATTCACTTACAGGTCTGTCAGCCGCTGCGGCAGGATTGATTTACAATAATCAAATCATGTTGATCGGTGGGATCTTAGTCGGTGCATCTGGAACGATTCTCACCATTTTGATGTGTCAAGCTATGAACCGATCTCTGTGGAATGTGATCATTGGAGGATTCGGTTCTTCCGGAGCAGCCGTAGGCAGAGGTGAAGCCGGAGCCATCAAAGAAATTACTGCTAATGATGCGGCCATATTGCTCTATTATGCTGATACCGTAGTATTTGTACCCGGTTATGGACTTGCAGTAGCTCAAGCACAAAAAGCATGTAAAGAGCTAGATGATTTATTGGAAGCAAATGGGGTAGAGGTTCGCTACGGTATACATCCGGTCGCAGGAAGAATGCCTGGACATATGAATGTATTACTCGCAGAAGCAGATGTACCCTATCCAAAGTTATTAGATCTTGATGACGCCAACTCGACACTCTCCGATGCAACGGTTGCTGTGATAGTAGGAGCTAACGATGTAGTAAACCCTGCCGCCGAAACCGATAAGGGCAGTCCAATATATGGAATGCCAGTGTTAAAAGTATGGGAAGCTAAGAACGTAATCGTCATGAAACGTACGATGGCCAGTGGATATGCCGGTATTCAAAATCCTTTGTTCTTCCATGATCGTACCAGGATGTTGTTTGGAGATGCTAAAGCCAGCATTCAAAATTTGATTCAGGAAGTAAAGGAATTGGGATAAATCTAGTGCTTCGGGAACGAAGTAATGGCACCATTCTACTAGTCTTTTTAATTTATACTTCGTTGAAGAACCCCTTCTGTAGCGTAGGCTACCTGCGAAAACCTTCGCCTTGTCTAAATCAAAAATAACGTCCTATTATAGTGCCATTACTTCGTTCCCGAAGCACTAGGCTCTACTATACATTATCCAAATATAGTTCCTCAATCCATGCCTAATTATTCGGCGGATTGCTCAAAAAACATTGAATTTGAAAGGGAACGGTTCATGAAAATCTGGTGTATGTGTACATAAATTTGTGATATGGGTAATTTTTTCGATTATGACAACAACAACAATGCAAGAACTTCGCGCTAATATGAAGTTATATTTTGATTCTCTGGAAGAGAATAAAGATGTACTCCTGGTGCCTCGGCAAGGGAGAAAAGAAGCTATTGTTATCATGACTCTGTCTGAATACAATAGCATGGTAGAAACTGAATACTTATTGTCTACCAAGGAAAATAGGCAGGTTATTGAGAAAGCACTTGAAGAATTAGAGGAGAAGAGGTTGTGGTTTTTGAAGATTCAAGAATATGAATGTATTATTCTCAAAAACTGCATGGAAACAATATAAAAGTTGGCAATCAAGAGACGAAAAGATAGTTGAACGAATTCATGGATTAATAAAAGCAATTCAAAGAGATCCTGACCAGGGAATAGGTAAACCAGAACCATATTTCCTTGAAATCCATCGATGGTTGTGTTAAATTCTTGCGGTGACGAAGCATTTTGATTAACTTCGAAAGAAATGCTCTCCATGAAACACCTGGGTATTCGATTGATTTGGCTTTGTTTTTCCTGTTTATTTGCTACACCTAATTTTGGACAGGATGGTTTTCGCTGGAATCTTGATTTAAGCGATGATCATTTTTTAAGTGATGTAATCCATATCCAAGGTACCGGTCATTTTTTTATCGGAACTAAATTCGATCCTCAAGGAAGAGATCAGGGTTTTATTATACATCTTGACCGTAATGGGCAGATCAAATGGAGCAAAATAGTGTCGAATGGGGATCTTGGAACTTCATTTGTCAAAATAAAACGTATGGAAAGCAACCTCTTGATCGGAGGAACTATTTTTGGAACCCAACTTGAGGGAAGAAATGGCCTCATTGTTAGTGTGGATCTTGATGGGAAAATAAATTGGGCTAAAACCATCGGCACGAATAATGTGGAAACTTTCCGTGACCTATACCTGGATGGAGGAATTGGTATTGTTATGGATATAGCAGATAATATTACTCAAACGGATTGGTTGGTTGGAATACTGGATTTGAACGGTACGCTGCAGAATTCTTTACAACTTAAATTATCAGCCCATGAATCTGCCAATTTTATCGGAAATAAGAGCGCACACGGAAGATGGATTGCCGGTACCACCCAGAGTTTAAGTGAAAATAGCGATATCCTGATAACACACCTGGATACAAACAATCAAATTTCCTGGAATCGATGGATCGATTTACCCCATCAACAGAGTTTTGAGAATGGCGTAATCGATGAGGACGGATCTTTCTATGGAAGTAGCACGGATGATGACCCCATGAATCCGGGCTCTCTCATTTTCAGGATTTCCCTGGAAGGCAACCTGGTGTGGATTAAAAGATTACCCTTTTTTATTTACGGACAAGTTTCAATTCATGCAAATGAAGTCCATCTGATCGATCGTTCCATGTGTCGAACACGTTTTAATAAATCAGATGGTGAATGGTTAGGAGGGACTTGTTTCTGGAAAATTGGCAATGAGACTTCCAGAAGCTCCTTTGCCGATAATATTGGCATTACCATCGTGGGTTATGTAGATCAAAATGAGCGTAGATTCCCACATGTCATTTGGTCACCTTCGACTTCTTTGGTTTGTGACATTCGGGATCGCATGATTGAAGTAAAAAATGTGGAAAATGTCAAGGTATCATCAGTAGACTTCATGTCAGCAGATGGTAATCTCCAAGTCAAATCTACCGAACTTGAACTAGTGGATCTCACTATTGCTTTTACCAATGAATGTCCTACTTCAAGAGTGAAAGACAACGCATTTTCTGGTTTTAAAATATTTCCAAATCCCACTTCAGATTATTTACACTTACAATTTGATGATCACCAGGTTGCACCTCGCCTTGAAGTTATCAATACTCAAGGATTCACGCTCTACAGACAAAACAAAGTAAGGTCGGGATCAAAAGTTGACGTTTCAGAAATACCTCAGGGTTATTATTTTATCAAGATTCATCAAAAAGGTCATTTTCTGGTAAAAAAGTGGGTGAAATTGTAATTAATTGGTGCAAAAGTCTTAAGTCGATGGATAATTTTATTCCCAAAAAACTAGATCTTTAAATATCCGGGACATTTTCATGCCATCTATTCATCTTTAAGAATAACCGCGGGATTCATCAATGCCGCCTTTATTACTTTCCCACCAATGGTGATTCCACTGACCAAAAACAGCAAAAACACGGAAATAATGAATGGCAAAGGTCCAAGTGGAACGTAATAAGCCCAGATATTAGCCATAAGCATTTCGGTCAGATAATAACTACCAATGCAGCCGAGAATGGATGCTATAGAAAGTATGATGATAAACTCTCGACTAACTTTTAAGGTAATGTTTTCGATTGTTGCTCCCAACACTTTCCGGACTCCGATCTCTTTCATTTTTTTGATGAGATTCAGGGAGACCAGATTGAACAACCCTATAACAGATAGGAGAACCGCCAGCATGCCCAGGAATATAAACATGACCTTGATGTTATAATTGACCAAGGCGGTTTCTGCTTTTTGTTCTTCAAGGATTCTCACCGTAGAAAGTTCATACGGAAAAACCACCTTCCACTTTTCATCCATCAAAGCTTTTACTTCCATAAGATTCTTAACATCGGCTTGAACCGAAAGATACCTGAATCTAGATTGGTCGACATAACGCATCAGCATAGGCTCCAATGGATCCCAAAGTCCCCCTTGGAAGTAGATATCTTTGACTACCCCAATAACATGCAAAGCGATCGTATCTCGCAATATGATACGCTTATCCAATGGGTTTTCCCAACCCATGACTCGCGCCATCTCCTCATTAATGATCACGGATGATTCAGCATCTCTTTGGCTATTTTCAATAAAATCCCTGCCTTCCAGGATGGTTGCACCTATAGTAGATAAATATCCCGCTCCGATATCAAAAATATTAACATCCATCTCCTCAGAGGACTCATGCCTAATCGGATCCGTATACCAGGAGTAACTGATGCTATGTCTGGATCCGGCGATTTCTTTTACCATATCGTAACCGCTCAACTCATTCCTCATTTTTACAAATCCCTGCTCATCTTTAACCTGGGCGGAGATTATACTCTCCATGTCAAAACCCATATCGTATTGTTCCTGATAAGTGGCATTTTGACTAAAAATAATCCCGGAAATAATTGCCATAAGAGAAATAGCAAATTGTAAAGTCAATAATATCCGCGTCAACATGTTGGTGCCACTAAATTTAACTTTGCCTCTTAAAATCGTTATGGGTTCAAAGCTACTGATATAAAATGCCGGATAACTACCGGCAAGTAAGCCAGTAAACAACAATAACAGCACCATAAATCCCAGCAAACTTGGATTCTCCATTAAGTCCAGGTGAATATCCAGAAATGGCCACATGGCACTGTATAGAGGTGTTAAAAATATGGCCAAGACTAGCCCTACAACCATTGCCAGGAAAACAAGTAAAATGTTCTCTCCCAGAAACTGTATGATCAGAGACTTTCGATCGGATCCCAATACCTTTCGTATACCGATTTCTTTAATTCTTCGATTGGCGATGGCTATGGAAGTGTTGGTAAAATTAAAACAAGCAATGAGTAGGATCAAAAAGGCCATGATTCCCGGTGCCACCGCCGCTGCAGTGGGAAGGCTTTGACCGAGCCAGTGATTCCATACATCTTCTCTTTCCGCCCGCACGGACATACCAACGAAAGGATCGAGATAATATTCGGATACTTTGTAATCTTCTTTGGCTTTGTTTTGCACCTCAACATATTGTTGCAACTGAGATTCCACATGTTTTACATCTACCGGATTTTTAATCGTAACAAACGTATTATTAAAGCGTCTCCAATCGTCTTCCTTCCAATCCTGAATATCGAATGTATTGTCATAATGGATAAATGCATCCGCCAGAAAGCTGGAATTTAAAGGAGGTTTTTCAAATACACCGGCGACTTGAAACTCGATTCGCTTATTACCATTGTTATAAGTAAGAACCTCTCCTACCGGATTATCCAGATCCGGAAAATGTTTAATTTGTAAATCGGTACTGATCACAATGGACTTTTTATCCATTACATCAGCATTTCCCACTACCATTGGAAAATTGAATACGCTGAAAAATTCAGGATCCACTGCCGATACATTCACCCGGAATACCTCGTTGTCTACTCTAAAATTCCCATCCACCGGATAATATCGGATGACCTGATCTACTTTAGTCAAGGTATTTTTAATCTGTGCACCCAAAGGCTGGGGGCAGTTTCCATTTTTTATCGGTCGCCCATTCGTAATACGCACAAAATTGATCCGGTACACATGGTCCGTATCGTAATGATATGCATCAAATTGGTTATTGTAATCCCAATTGAGAAAAGCTATAATGCAGCAAGCCAAAGCGGTGCCTAAGCCAAGAATATTTATAAAAACGTACAACTTATGTTGCTTTAAGTTGCGCAACGTAATTTTTAGGTAATTCTTAAACATGGAAATATGTTATAGGTTAAGCATCTAAGCAGAAACGGGTTCATGCTTTAGTGACGAAAATGTATCGTTAAAAGTTGCACCAGGAAGATGAAAAACTAGGAATGGGATCAAAAACCTATAATTGGTGTTGGTGCATGTCCGGAGGTCTCGGGAATCTTGGGATTCATAACTTGGCATTCATCTGTATTAAAAAATTTGGGACAAGCCAAGGTATTAGGATGTGCCAAGCAAGGATTTTAGGCTTATCCCAATGAGGGTAGTATATCAAGACTAGGTTAATCTGTAATTCTTTTTACGATTTCCACCCTTTGATTTTTAATCCTTTCCGAAGGGAGTAGGAAGGGGGAAACTGGACAGAGAACCCACTCCATGAATTTCCATACGGTTTGGATCCAATCGATATTCATTAACCAGTCCGGTATACACCAACTAGAATTTTGCTGTCAATAATCAATTCAAAGATGATAAATTGGATGATAAAAGATGGGGAAGTCAGACCACAAATGGTAAAATATCTGATAATTGAAAAATGTCTTGTTGACCTTCTTTGAAACAATTGGGATTCCTTTGGGAGAAGTCAAGAGGATCCTTCCTAAATTCAAATTCAAAGAAGGTATTTTAGCTAAGTTCTCTCGAATATTTCTTGTTCTTGTTTAATTGAAACCAACCCAATAATTAGCAAACAAATAATAAGGTTTATCAATCCCCATTGAGAAAGGGTGGGAATAGACTCTGGATCCTCCAAATCACAAGAAATCAGCACATCGATAGTGCTAACAAGGGTACATTTTGCATTCCATCCGATCTCTTCGGATAGGGTAACCGAGGTATTGGTCGTATTCAGAAATCGATGACAAAAAGTAGTGAGTAGCCAGTATTGAGTACTGAGATTGTGTGGGTGTGTCATTCAAATAATGTGTTGTTTGGGGCGTCCTCGCCTCAAACTGAAGGGACATGAATGATCAAAAAATATTTCACAGGTAAAACAATCACACCACCATAATAAGGAATTTTCCAGTTCAACAATTCCACCTACCATTGCCTTCAGCTTTTCGCTTGAACCGGTATTTGTTATCCATACTATGATTTGAGCCTTGAAAGGCGACTCAATTTCCATAAAGAGTACATGATTCGCATCGAGACTGGGTTGGTTCTTTCGGCGATAGAATTCAAGGAGAAAGGGATATTGTTGACGATAGATTCAACCGCCAGAAAAGCACTTTCAACTGCCGGTCCGATACCTTCTCCGAGATCTTTTGTAGCCAGGCCTGCTGCATCTCCAATAATAAATGCATTGTCGATTTGACAATTTTCTACCCGGTCCCGGATAAAGTACACATATCCCTTGGGGTTAAAGTCATGATTACGAACAATGTCAAGCCTTTTCAATTTATTAACGAGGAAATCCCAGTGCATTCTGATATTGGCTTTTTTGTCCTTGAATAATCCTCCGACTCCAATATTTAGGAATCCACCTTTTTTTGAAATGCACCAGGAATAACCATGAAAATTATGCTCATAAAACCAAGCACGGCTGGCATTTTCCTGATATTCGTATTTAATCTCTTGCTCCAGACAACAAATCCTGTGGTTCATATTTCTGGGGTGCACCTGTTTGAATAAATTACGATAAACAGGACATGATGTTCCTCCTGCTCCTACCAAATATTTACACTGATATTTATCGTCTATAATATATAATCCGTTTTGTAGATAAATCTTTTTTACTTTATGCTGATGTACTTCAACTCCTGATCGTTTTAAGAGCCAGTCATCAAATTCAATTCTTCTGATGGCGTGGGATTTTGACTTTAATTTTTTATCGATCCCAAAGAAATTGACATAATTCTCATTGATTTGAATCTTTGGGTAATCTTGCAATTCAAGTTGATCAATAACTTGAGGTGTTATCCATCCTGCACAAAGTTTAGGTCTAGGAAATTTTTGAGCATCCAACAGCAGACAGTCGATTTTATACTGCTTTAATTTCCAGGCACAGGTTGATCCTGCCGGCCCTCCTCCAACAATGATAACTTCTGCATACTTCATCTATGCGGTATCTGGCTTTGTCAAAACGCGGTCGTTACTTATAAAGGGAGACCATTATCTCGACCTCTCTCCTTTAACGTATTGTCTTACTCTACATAATTGCTTAATAATCAAGTAATTTGCAATGATCTGTGTCAATATGGGAAGGTGTCGATTGTCCGAGAGAGTAGGGGTATTGTATGTTAAGTTAGGTATAAAAAATGATTAGCATCCTCAACAGCTTCTGGTATTATCTAATTTTATACGTCAATTCTATCTCAGAGAAGCCATCTTTTTGGTATTATTATTCGAGAGCCATTAGTAAAATTTAGTTGTTAGCTCCTCTTTGATATAATCTAAATGCCGGTTCTATTAGTTCCATTTCAGACTTAGGTATACCTACACTTTTTGCTTTTTCATTCCACGTATTTACGACGGCAGCTAGTAGTAAGAGAAATTCATCTACTTCCTTCAAATCAAGTCTGAAGTACTCATGAACGGATCTAATCAATTCAAAATCCAATGAGTTGTCATCTTCATCAATGTTAAGACTCAAACCAAACCCATCAGGATTTGGATTTACCTCATATGCCGGTGAAAGCTTCCATCCTGCGCTTGACAAAAGAAAACCATGATTCCGCAAATGATCATCCGTATTTGAAACTGCAATATTAAATGCAATTCGTTTCCATAACTCTTGTATGTCATTTGTGGGATTAGCTCCATAACGCTCAATTAATTCAACTATCTCCAGGTAACTTTTTCCATCTTTGAAGTTTTCTCCATCCTTATACCCCAATAAGGTCAATGCGGAAGTAAAATGAACTCTTTCACTTTTATCACTTCGATCAAACCTTCTAGTAAGAAAAGTATGTTGCTTATGGGAATATTTTTTTGAGAGTTCGGGAACTAAAGAATCAGAACTCCAGACCTGTTATTGGTGGTCAATACTATATAAAGACTATATCGTAATATCGTAATTGTCAATGACGCAAATACAGGATTTATGACGCACTGCTTATTGTAGGATATACTAAAATGTGTTGTTAATCAACTCTTTATAATACTTCCATTAGCGTAATCTCTAAGTTTGGTCCTTCCTCTTTATAGTCACAAAGAGTACTATGACCGCTGCTGACTTCTGATGGCTCAGCATTCCGTCTCCGAAATGGTTGTCTCAATAAGTCATCACCCATATACTCGGTCCGCTTCCTAATTGACACTTGTCATCAGATCTCCCCGGGTAATGCGCAGATACCTTCACACTTATGCCTGCCGTATTTACATCATATTGTTCCGTCGAAGTTTTGGGCTTTAGAAATATTGGCCTCCTTACCCTAATATGAAGCCTGATACGATTCCTATTCGTCAGACCAGTGCTTTGCCTTCAGCTTCCTTCATACATTACCTCACGATAATGCACTTGCCGTTTAGCTAATGGTTCCCCTTACCGGGCCCATAGAGAAATTTCACCTCCAAGTATCTGCGCCATGCCTGGCGCACCAAAAGAAAAGCCCGCCAAAGCGGGCCCCTTCAATTCATTTACAACCTGATCCCCGTTAAGTTTTCGATTTCAGCCGTTTACGTTTCCGGTAGTCGACCGTTTTGTAGCGCGGCGAACAGTATTTCAGGTTCGGTTTTTGATCCGGGCGGTAGGCCATGGCGCGCCCGCAGTGCAGGCAGTACCCCGGCGGTTGCGCTATGAGCGATGGTTTTGCAACAGATCCAAAGGGACCGCCCCCGGGAAGAGGCGGGAAGAGGGTAGACAGATCGATGCCGAAATGTTGGGCCGCCTTTCGGATCTGGAGCATTTGCTCGCTGGTAAAATTTACGGTGTCCGGTACGCCGGTATCTCTGTAACGTTGGTACAGATCGAAAATATCGCTGTTTTTTAAGGGCTTCCCATTGTTATAGCTTCTGGATGTTAGTTCGCTCACTTCTGGTATACCCTTTACGTTTTCCTCCGCCATCTGATTTACGATGTCCAGTATGTGATCTTTCGGGAAGCCGGCGTCGATCCATGACCAGATCTTTTTCATCTTGCTTCAGTCATGTTCGGCGTCGCGGCCACATTGGGATTATTCTCCAGGTTGCCAGAACTTGATCAACAAGGTTTAAATCAAATTTCGATTTTGTCAATGAATTTCTTTTATCGGAATTATGCCGGAATTGGCCGCCTAATATCCATATATTATCATTGCTACCTTTGGGCTAGCCAGGTCAGATCCCAAATGGAGAGAGTTCGTTTTTTATAATTGATGGCAATTTTGTTTCGTGAAAGGGAGTCATTTCCCAATAAACCATCAAGTTTTACTACCAGATTTTGATTAAAGGACTCCAGATCCATTACTATTACTTCTAAAAGTTCGAGCTCGGTATTGCCGATAAAAACTTGCTTTACACTTCCGACATTGACACTGGATTTCTTTCCGTTGAAAGCTATCAGCGATGCTCCGTGGGATGGAAAAAAATGATTTTTGAAGCTTCTTACCGCATCCTTATCTAGTACACTGGTCTCAGCACCACAGTCCAAACCCAATTTTATGGTTTCATTACCAACTTGAGCTTCGAGATATAAGAAATGACGTGATTTCTTTAAATCAAAGACGTGATTTGGAGAAGTGTGCAGCGGGGATTTTGCCATTCTTTCTCCCTTGCGGTCTAATGCAAAGAGGGTAATTTCTTTCTGCTGATAATCAAACAAGATCTCAAATTCCTTAAGGAACTTATAACCGATAACACCAAGAATATTGATCCTTTTGCCTTGTTCGATGGGAGAAAGATCAATTAGAAATGCTTTCTGGTTGCGCCTTTCAATGTTTCCTACCTTAAGATGTACGATCGTTTGTGTTAAGGTATTACTAGCTGTTCCGGTCAAATCAGTTGAGTGAAAGCCGGTTGCATCCATTCTAATATTTTCAAAATGCTTCGTGTTAAGGGCCAGGTTGGGAGAGCCGGAATCGAGCACAAAAAAACCACTCCTGCCCTGGACGCTAGCTTGTATAATAATAGTATTGCCAATTAGTTGAAAAGGAAGGGTGCTGATCACTGGATCTTCGTGTAATTCGGAAACTATAGTTTCGGAGGCTTTAGAAAAGGCAAAAAAAGTCATAAGGCATGCAAGCATGCCAGGTAAAATCGCGCGTATCATGGTCTATTGGTTTGAAGTGAGGAAATATATTCGGGCAACTGAAAATGCCTTTAAATCATACCCGAATAAGTACACTTCAAAGATGGGGGCATCAGACCTTTGAACCCTTTCAGTATTGTGACTAAAGTTTGGACTATTGTAGTTGAAGCAAAAAAAAGACTTGGATTATTGTAACCTAGAAATATAGAATTTTTATTGTAATCTATTGATAGATAAGCACTTAATTGTAGCGCCGATGATCCTGGCGAGTCCAGGGTCAAGCGCGCTTCGGGAAGACCTCCTACATGCTCTGGATTCTTACACACTGCCTTTATCGTTTGCCAGCTCCTTCGCATCGGTATATTATACATTTCCTTAGGATACTTGCGTGCTAGCCTATTTAATTCATGTGGCATCGTAAACACCACAGAACATAGGGAACAGATAACAACTTTGACCTTAAACGATCCTGCCACTGGGCTCGTTTGATGCTCTGGCATAAAGGACATTGAGAATGCCCACACGAGTAGTAAATGTATTGTTGATGGGAGCACGCTGGACATCTCAATAGCTTTCCTCCCAGCAAGGGGGTTTTACACTTTTTTACATGATATATGAAGTTGATCTGATCGGGATTCGGCTTATAGCCTTTGATATATTGATCCCCATACGCTCTAAACAAATCTCCTATACTGCAATCTAGCGATACCGAATCTCCATGCTCGCAAGAGGATGATGGATGTAGTCAGCTATTTCCGGACATAGGTGTATGTATTTGGCAGTGGTCCTCAAATGCTTATGACCTAACTGCTGCTGTAAGTACACCAAACTTGTGCCATTTTCAATATGGTGGGTAGCATAACAATGACGAAGGGTATGAATTGTGGCCGTTTTCTTTAACCCACAGCGTCGACGAGATTGGATGATACACCATTGTGCAGCGCGTCGTGAATAAGGTTCTCCTTTACGCTTTCCATTGAACAAATAGTGAACCGGACGGCAACATAAATAATACCACCTCAGCAGCTCAAGTGAACATTCTGGTATCAACACAATCCTATCTTTGTTACCCTTGCCTTTATTAATTCGTATTTGTTTGCGATCGCCATCTATATCGGTTAGCAATACCGACAATGCCTCAGTCAACCGAAGACCTGTACCATAAACAAAACTCAAGAACACCTGATGTTGTTTATATAATCTAGCATTTTCAATCAATGAGATAACTTCTCTTTGTGACAATACACTGGGTAAACTTTTATCTTGCCGCGGCCTGGGTAACTTGCCTAAACTCCAAGGTACACCCAATATCTCCTTGTGAAACTTACGCAGCGAGGAATAATCCCCATTTAGAGTACTCCAGCTTTTATTATTGTCCAATCGGTATAACAAATATTGCTGTGCTTTACTTTCATCTCCTATATTCCCCAATCCATTCATCATTACATAATCGTAAAATTTGGCAATAGTTCGCAGGTAACTTTTTGGGGTCTGTTCACTAAAATTCTTCAAGCGTAAATAATCCTTGTAAGCTTTCAATAAGTCTAAATAATTTTCCATGATTTACCTTTTTGTTTCACTTGTAAATCATTCAAAATGAAAGCCAATACATTACCTTTTTCCAGAAATATTTGAGCTTTCACCGTAGGGTTTGTTCAACGTATGTCCTATAAAACCTATAAAAACAAAGGACTGCTTATAGGGTCAGGTCCGATAGAAGCTGCTCACAGAAATGTCATTCAACAAAGGTTGAAATTATCAGGTCAGAAATGGTCTATTAAAGGGGCCAATGCAGTAGCTAACTTAAGGTGCTACAATAAAAGTAATTCTTGGGAATTAATTGATCAGATTATTAAACTTGCTGCTTAAATCTGAATTTTGTCAAGCACCCCTTTCTACTTTTCCTTATCTTGTCTTTAAGAAATCTACCAGTAATGACGAACCCAAGGCCCCGACTACTTTTTTCCCTGATCCTGCTGTTGCCAACAAGCCTATTTGCTCAATCCGAAACGCTGTACTTCGAAGAATACGGCATTAAGGATGGCCTGCCTAATGCACATGTGCGCTCGATCATCCAGGATGAGCAGGGCTTTATCTGGTTTACGACTATTAATGGGCTGGTACGCTATGACGGATATGAATTTGAGACATTTGGGATTAACCATCAGGAAGCAGCGGAAGGGAGCTTGCAGCTGGCCAACACCGGTGTAAATATTGTCAAGGGGCGGAATGGCCGTTATTGGATTGGCGGGGAGGCATTGGGCGGCTCCTCCGGACTGGCTATGTACGATGCTGAAACTCATCGCTTCAAAAACCGGCTTTATGAAAGGGCCGATAGTGCTTTAGTGGAATATCCAACGTATTGGCCACTATTTGAAGACTCAAGAGACAATGTATGGTTCATCAATTTTACTGCTGGTTATGATTCCAATCGATTAGGTCGGCTGCATGTGGAATCAGATTCCTTTTTTTATTACCCGGCGGTGAACGACAATACCATTATTACTTTGCTCTGGCCTAATAGTGGAATAAGCAATTACCTGCTGTACGAATCTCCCGGGAACCAAAAACTATGGTCTATTTGGCAGGAACGAGGCGTACTATACCAATGGAATCCATTGGCAGATACATTTGATATAGTCCTTGAGCCGGGTGATCCATCCTTGGCGCAGAATGACAAGCTTAAGATAATGTCCCCGATGCAGGATGATGGCGTCATTTTAGTGAGTGATCATAGTATATACATTTGGAATTCGGAGGCAGAAAAAATTGAGCAAAGCTACCACAGTGGGGCATCGGATAAAAACCGTTTGCTGGATTCCCCCATTGCGATGGCCTTTCAAGATCCCTTTGGCCAAATATGGGTGGGTCATCACGGGCAGGGTTTCTCGATCATTAACCCAGCATCCGGAACCGTTGAACGGCTTGTCTATGGGGAAGGAAAACTTAGTGGTGATCGGTGGCCCAAAAGAGGCCAAACCAGCATTCCCAGAATTGTCGATTCCAAGGGTATCTGGTTTAGCAACCTTCCATCAAGTACCCATCTTTATTATAATCATCAAGATCAGGATTTTAACTGGTTTGATCGAACCTTTAACAGTCGATCTAAGCGTATGCCAAGAATTGATCGGCGGTTTACCTCCTATTTAAAGGATGATACCGGTTTATTATGGCTAGGCTTTAGTCCAAATTTATTTAAGGAAAATCCCATGTATAGGAAATATGAATTTTTCCCCGCAGCGGATTCCTTAGCCACCGGCCTGCCCAATCAGAACATCCGCAGCTTTTTAGAGGCCCAATTGGGGCAATATCAGTTGGCCACTGCTGACCAGAACATCGGTAGCTTTTTAGAGGACCAATCGGGGCAATTTTGGGTGGCCACTGCTGACGGGCTTCGAATATTTAATCCCAGCTTAAAGCGATTTCAATTTCAGCAAAGCCTGAACACCCTCAAAGGCAAAGCAACGACTCGCTTAATGGAGGATGCAGATGGTCAAATTTGGATCGGCACCTGGTCCAGCGGAGTATATCGATTTTCTCCCCCAAGCAAGACGCTTGAACATATGTATGAAGGAGATAATGTGATAAACCAAATATTCCAGGACAAGTCTGGTGCTATTTGGTTGGGAACTTTTATTAAAGGATCAGTAGGTTCAACGATACTTAAGATCGATCAGAGAGATGGGACCATTCTTGAGGAATATACATCAAAGAGTTTTATAAAGGATTTTTATTGCGATCGGCAGGGCAATACCTGGATGTTCGGCAATTATGCCTACCATAATCCAGTCTTATATAGAAAACCTAAGGATGGCTCAGAATTCATTCCTTACGTATTTGATCCAAATGATGCTACAAGCATCAACCTTTATAATGTTAGATTTTTAAGAGAAGATAGTCAGGGTCGGATTTGGATTGGGACGGATCTTGGATTGTGTCAATACAATGCAACCACTGATAATTTTACCCGCTACAGATCAGATGCAGGCTTAGAATCAGGAGTATATGCTTTTGCCGAAGATACCTCAGGGCAAATCTGGCTGGGCACTAGCGCTGGTGCAGGCTTGGGCTTGCTGGATACGAGCCAAAATCAATTGATCATGTTTGGGGAAAAAGAAGGCTTACTCCATAATGATATCAATGGGTTTTGGTTCGATAACGGTAAGATGTTGTATTATCGGGACCGGCTCTGGATACCCGGCCCGAGGGGATTATCGATATTTAATACCCGCACCCAGACCTTGGACAACTACACCGATGTGCACTTCGAACCGCATGGGGGCAACGTGGCGGCCCAGTCCTACCAAACCATCGACCATTCGATGTGGTTTGCGACAAAAGACGGGCTGTACAGAATCTACCCCGATGAAATCTTAAAAAAAGATTCTATTCCGCCACGGACCTGGATTACCTCCATGACTATCAATGGTGTCCCATACACCAGTGCAGATGGTCATCTTTTTCAGGTAGCCGTTTCTCATACTAGATCCCTGGAGCTTCCTTATTGGCAGAATGACCTCAGCTTTGAGTTTGTAGCGCTGCATTATTTAGATCCGGCCAAGAACCAATATTCATGGATGATGGAGGGCCTGGAAAAGTCCTGGACTGATCCTTCCACGGATCGAAAAGCACGCTATTCCGGCCTAAATCCCGGCACCTATACCTTCTACGTGAAGGGATCGAATGCCGATGGTATTTGGAATAAGGCCGGGGCTCGTATCGAAATCACCATATTGCCTCCCTGGTGGAAGACTATTTGGGCCTACACCATATATGTTTTGCTGGTCTTCGGGATCATTCTTGGTATTTTCTGGTTTGTACTCAATCGAAGGATGTTCAAGGTGGAGGCGCAGCGGCTGAGAGAATTAGATCAGGTCAAAACCCGCCTGTATACCAATATTACGCATGAATTTCGCACGCCGCTGACCATCATCTCCGGTATGACAGAACAGGTACGCGAAAATCCAAAAAATAAGAATAGACTGCACGAGGGGCTGGACATGATCAAACGCAACAGCGATAAGCTGCTTAACCTGGTCAATCAAATACTGGATCTTCGTAAGATGGAATCGGGTAAGATGTCGGCAACTTTTCAGCAGGGCAATATGATCGTTTTTCTGAAGTACCTGCTGGACTCCTTTGAGGCTTATGCCACCAGCAAAAATATTCGCCTGCATTTTATCTCAGACCTGGATAGTTTCATCATGGATTTTGATTCGGATAAAACCTTGAAAATTGTCTCTAATCTGTTGTCTAATGCAATCAAGTTCACGAAGGCGGATGGGGATGTTTATGTAACGGTGCAGGGTGGACGGGACACGGTGCAGGGTGAGCGCGGGGATGCTGCTTATGCTACACTTGTCCTCCAGGTGCGAGATACCGGGATCGGTATTTCTGAACATCAACTGCCGCACATCTTCGATCGCTTTTACCAAGCCGATGACCGGCCGATACGCCAGGCAGAAGGCACCGGTATAGGACTAGCCCTAAGCAGAGAACTGGTGAAATCATTGAGTGGAGAGATCATTGTGAAAAGCCGTTTGGGAGAAGGCACTACCGCTACGGTCATTTTACCGGTTTCCCGACAGGCGCCCTTGATGGAAAGTTCCTTGTCGGATCAGGAACAGATTAGCGGCTTTATGGCAGGGGAGACTCCTCCGGTTGCGAAAGCCGTAGGTAGAGCAAGCTTCAATGAGGAGTTACCTCAAATTTTGATTGTAGAGGATAATAAGGATGTAGTGCACTACATCCGCGCTTGCCTGGAGCGCGATTATCGCTTGGAAGTAGCTACGGACGGACGGGAAGGCATTGATATGGCCCTGGACATCATTCCTGACCTGATTATCAGCGATGTGATGATGCCCGAAGTGGACGGGTACACGCTCTGCAAGACTTTGAAGGAAGACGAGCGAAGCAGTCACATTCCGATTATATTATTGACCGCCAAGGCCGATCACCTTTCCAAAATCGAAGGTCTGCAAAAAGGGGCAGAGGCCTACCTGTCCAAACCCTTCAAACAAGATGAACTGTTGATCCGACTGCAGCAATTAATAGCTCTTCGGCGGCGCCTACAGGCTAAATACAACGGCGCGACTTTTGAAGTCGATGCCGCTACGCGACAGGAAGATGAATTTGTTCTAAATGTCAGACAACTTATACTGGAACAATTGGACGATGGTGATTTCGGCATCCCACAGCTCAGCCGGGCACTCCATATCAATCGCGTTCACCTGCACCGCAAAATAAAGGCCTTGACCGGCAAAACAGCAGCACATTTCATCCGGCATATTCGGCTGCAGGAAGGACGCCGCCTGTTGCTCCATACCGACCTGAATATCTCAGAAATTGCTTATGACGTAGGGTTCAAAGATCCGGCTTACTTTACTCGAGTTTTTACCGAGAGTTTTGGAGAAAGCCCCAGCGCTATGCGCAATCATACTTCCTAGTGGTTCTTTTCATGGGTAAAATCCTGACGAGGGAGAGCAAAAGAGTTGCAACTTGCCATCTGACAGCTTGCATTTCTGTTTGGCACCAGCTTAAGATTAAAAAATGGATAGGAACGAGTAAAGACCAATTCACGGAAATGCTTTTTTCAGTTGTGCGCAGAGGCCAAAATGGCCTTCGAAAAGCAAGAAAAAAATTGAAAAAATTTCTTCACCCAGGACAAAAAACCAGGCAAATCCATTTCCGTACAAAATTTGTAAAAAAAATGACCAGACTAAAAGAGAACTAAGGATACTAGGATACTAATGAAGAAAAGGGAATATGTATTTCCCTCTGGTAGACAATATAATGAGAAAAGATTGAATAAAAAAGGGGAATCTTGAAGACTCCCCCTAGCGGTCCGGACGGGACTCGAACCCGCGACCCCATGCGTGACAGGCATGTATTCTAACCAAACTGAACTACCGGACCATCATTTCAAGTTATTAACCCGTTAGGAGCACATACCACCTTTTTGATACTAAAAACGATCCAAACGGATAGCAAAGGTAATTTTTCAGAATCATACTTGCAATAGTTTTTTTAATTAAATCAATTAGAGCCCAGAATACTTCATACTCCAATCATTAAACAGCATACAATCCACATACGATAATAGAAAATTAAAGCTCGCCTAAAACTCTTGTTGTACAAGATATTTAGGCAAGCTCTTATATGCTGAATTAAGGCATTGTATTGATTAAAACCACTAGCCATGTATCGGTTTATGCCCATCATCTCACCACCACTTTCTGAGTTGATGGTTGATCACCATCTATCACTCTAACGATATATGAACCTGGGTTGAATCCATGGAATTTTTGCTTGTGACCCTTCATTTGGTGCTTGGAGATTAATTGCCCATCGATTCGATAAAACTCCACTCTGGCCTCCCCACTCACTGTACCATTGACCAGGTTAAGGGTAAAGGATCCACGGGATGGATTAGGAAATACATGAAGGCCCTCTTTACCCAACTTTTTAACCAGATGTGCTCTTAAATACGCATCCTCCCCTTCCGGAATCTGAAGCTGGACTTGCTGACCATTGCAGTCACTGCCCAAATTATTAAATCCCTGACTAAGGTCCTGATGATCTAGGGTTGCTACGATATGGAATACAGAACTCGAATTGACAGTGGTGATTTGGTAGTTTAAAGTGGTATCGGTGGGAAAATGTAAATCCATGTCGCAGGGAGTATCTCCGTCCGGATTACCTTTCATAATGTAGGTGTGATTATTGCCAACTCCCCCTCTGTCACCCACTGCTACCCACTCGCCCGGATTATGGACGATGATATCGAGGGCACTTTCGTAAGTGTTGGATTTTCCATAGTCACCCACCCACATCGCATTACCGGATTGGGTGGTTTTCAAAACGAAAGCTTGATTGTCATAGCTGTAAACCGGGTCTCCATACTGGTCATATCCTATCAAAGTAGCATTTTGAAAACTTCCTCCCACGAATAGATTGCCACCATCGTCATTACCTATAGACATGCCTATAGCATCCGAAGCCTGATTATACCAGCGGTATGAATGTTCCCATAATTTATTACCGGAAAAATCCATCTGGATCAGGAATGTATAATAGTCAATAATAGAATTCCCGCCACTGTGCTGTTCGGTCGTAGAACCTCCGGTGATTACAAACCGGTTTCCCTCATGAATCACCAGGTCTCGGCTCCAAAAATAGGAAGAACTGGCTGCAATACTGATTCTCTTCTCCCAAATAATGTTCAAATCCGCATCCAAAAGCCACACATGGGAATCTTCGGTAAAACTACCGATGGCCAAATAACTTCCATCTTCCAGTGGCTTAATTTTTAATTCCATGGGGAGATCCGTATACGTATACGCTTTGTTTTTTTTAACCATTCCACTACCATCAACTAATATGAAGTTTACTTTATAGGGATTACTTCCATAAGACGTTCCAATGGTAATATAATTGCCACCAAAGTCCTGTTCTACATGCTCCAGAGCCTGATTCCCACTATAGTTATATACAGAAATAGAAGTATAATTGTTTTCATAGGATCTTAACCAATTTTGGGTTCCATCTTCATTAATTTTGAGTAAGAATCCCTTACTACTTCCATTGTTAAGATAGATTTGACCCGAGATAATAAATCCTTCATCATCCGTATAGGTAATGTCGGTTGGATAGAGGTCTCCATTATCGAATGAATATCTCCTTTCCCAGACTTTACTTCCATTTTCTTCAGTTTTCATTACAAAAGTATGGCCGTTAGGCGTTTCTTCTCCGTTTCGGTCTGGAAGATAGTATCCGACAAATGCCATCCGATGGTCTTCACATTTGGTGTTAGCTAGAGCCAGTTGAGTACTGTATTGTAGATCATACACATGCTGATATTCCTGAGTTTCTGACTTATAGGGTAAAATTATTACCAGCAGTAGGATACTGTAGACAAAAGGTTTGATTGTTTTTTTCATGATTAAAATTTTATTCGTTAAATATGGGTTGCAGTACAAAGCTGGTAAGAACGGGAGTTAATTATTTGCTGATTTCGGACAAGGTTTTGCTCAAAATGGCATTTGGAGTATTAATAGGAGAAGATGTAGAGGCTGTAGATTAATATCAGAAGCAACGTTTCTTAAAATCCAATTTCGTTAAATTTGAAAAATTTAAATTAATGAACATATCCAATACTATTGGATGGAAGGGAGAAAGTAGGCGGTAAGGTTAAATTAAACATTAATTAAAATGACCATATTTAATAAATATTGGATATCTGTCTATCTCTCCTTTGCTTTGCAATTTCCCCTTACTGTTGTTGCACAAACAACTCATATCTCTCTTAATCAGGAGCATGGATTATCGAATGGGTCAGTTACAGATATAATACAGGATTCTTTAGGTTTCATATGGGTGGCTACTAAACATGGCCTAAATAGATATGATGCTACTTCATTTAAAATATTTGATAGTGAAAATTGTCCTATTGCTTCAGATGATATCTCGGATTTATTATTGGATAAAAGAGGGCAAATCTGGATTGGAACGGTTGAAGGGGAGCTAGCCTTTTATAATGCTCAAAACGATAATATTCAGAATATAGATGTTGACGGTTGCATCTTATCGAAAGGGATCACCACGCTTTCATCAGAGGATGTAAATCACATGTGGGTCGGAACAGAGGGAGGATTGATTCAATATGGTCTTCAATCAAACTACTGTGAGCACTATACATTTATCTCATCTGATAGTACTAAAATTAATCCTGAAATCACCAACATTCTTACCATACCTGATGGACATGTTTTTGTAGGAACATTTGGACATGGCCTTTGGAGCATGGATCCTGGAAACAATCAATTTCAACACATAGAACTAAGTGACGGTCAAATTAGAGCAGATTATATCTTAACCTTAAAGATCAATCCCGCAGATAGGAGCGAATTATTAATAGGAACCCACGGCAATGGCCTAGTACAACTTAATTTAAAAACACTCAATACAATTCCTTATCCAAATTTTCCATACCCCAATTCGATCATCCGAGATCTATATTTTGACTCGAAGAACAATCTTTGGGTGGGTACAGACGGTGATGGATTATTTAATATTTCTCCCTTAAATAAAGTGGAGCAATTCTCTTTTCCGGTCAATTCAATAACTAATATATTTCAGGATAGGCAAAAGAATATCTGGCTCGGCACTGCACGAGATGGTTTGATCATCCTGGAAGAAAAGAGTCAAAACAATTTAACCTCAAATGGTAGTTTACCTGTGCTCGCCATAAACATTGTAGGAGAAAGTTTAATACTTGGATTGGATGGTAAAGGTTTGACAATCAAAAATTTGTTTGAAAATACTTGGCAAAACATCAAGCCCAACGGTGCAAGTTATGTTCAATTTATTAAAGAGAACCGGCAGGGACGACTTTGGTTAGGTACTTTTTCAAATGGACTTCTGGAATATGACCTGGATGAGGGCGTCCGAAATCAATTTCAGCATTTACTTAATAATCCGCAAAGTTTGAATTTTAACGATGTTAGAGATGTCATAGAAATGCCAAATGGCAATTTATGGATCGCCAGTTGGGGTGGAGGATTGAATTTTTATAATAAGAGAACCGGAGAATTTAGTTCATTTACCAAAGAAAAAAATGCATTGTTCGACAACAACATAGTTGACTTAGAAAAAACAGAACAAGGACTTTGGCTTAGTACTTTCGGAGGTGGTTTGTTTTTTATGGACTTTAAGAATCATAAGATAAATCCGGTGGTTTTGAAAAAAGGAAATAGTCCAGATCAAATAGAGGAAGTTAAAAATTTGTTGTGTTTAAACCTGGATAATAATGGTGAACTTTGGATTGGAACGTGGAAAAATGGCTTATTTAAATTACAAACTCAAACGGAAGAAACGTATTGGTATGACCATGAAATAATCAGAAAACAAACAATTACGGCCATCTTGGATGATAATAATGGAAATACTTGGTTAAGCACCAAAGAAGGCATATTGATGCTGAATAATCAGGATACAGGATTTCAGTTTTTCCCCGAATTTGCAGGAGAATATTATATCAATTCAAAGTTCAAAGATAAGTCAGGTATACTATATTTTGGCGGAAAATCTGGGGTGAAAAGTATTATACCGGAACAGACCCAAAAAATAAAGCGTAGCATCCCTCCGGTAATTGTGACGGAAGCCAGAATTTTTAATCAAAATCGAAAAGCAGTAGGTCAAGGCATTTTGCACAAAAATATAGCATCTACCAAACAACTAAATCTAAAATATAGTCAAAATACGATTACCATCTCTTTTTCTACGCTTGACTTTCCCGATGCTAAAAACTGGGAATATGCCATTCGCTTAGTAGGGTTAGAACAACACTGGCGAGAAATAGGTGGTCAAAACAACACTACTTTTACCAATTTAAGGGCAGGAGAATATGAGTTCAGAGTAAAGAGCCGATATCAAGGTGACGATTGGAAAGAGCCGTATTCCAGTTTAAAAATTATTGTAGACAAACCATTCTGGGCAACCGGTTGGGCTTTTTTGGGCTATTTTTTAATGGTTCTCTTAGCGCTATTACTGTTTAGAAAATATACGATCGCCTGGGAAAACATGAAGCATAAGTTACAGATGGAAACCATGTTGCACCATAAAGACAATGAGTTAATTGAATCAAAACAACGGTTATTCAATAATATTTCTCATGAAATTCGCACACCCCTTACGTTAATATTTGCAGCTATTAACCAATTAAAAAATACCGGTGTAGAAGACCCAAGGCAAATAAATCCGATAAAGAAATTGCAGAAAAATGCCAAGCATCTATTAAATCTGGTCGACGAATTATTAACCTATCGTAAAATTGAAATTGGCGAAGTAAATCTGAACAAAAAGCAAGTAGATTTGGTTGCATTCACCCATGAAGTATTTCTCGCATTCGATGGTATTGCAGAAAAAAAGAATATCCGAATGGAGTTTATTCCTCATGACGATCGAATAGCCGTTGAAATAGATACTATGCAAATAGAAAAGGTGATATACAACCTTTTAACCAATGCATTTAAATTCACAAATACAGGTGGTCAAGTGAAAATGGAACTAAAAAACGACGATGACTCGGCCTATATTTTTGTTAGTGATACCGGTGTTGGAATTCCAAAGCAAAAGCAACACAAAATCTTTCAACGTTTTTATCAACAAGAATTTTCAGAAAATCCAAAGTCTTCTGGATTTGGCATTGGTCTGTCAATCGTGAAAGATATTGTAGAAATGCATAATGGAAAAGTATGGGTAGAAAGTGAAGTAAACAAAGGAAGTACATTTATTGTCAAACTTCCATTATTGATTATTGATTCTAAAGGAATGGACTCTTTTGCTATTACTACTCCTTCTGAAATACCGATCCAACCAACATCAGTTCCAAACTTCATGGAAGAAAGTACATTATTAATTGTTGAAGACAACAATGAAATAAGGGCATTCCTACGTAAAATTTTAAATTCACAATATCATGTTTTGGAAGCTTCAAATGGAGAAGAGGGATTAAAAATGGCAAGAAGTTACTTGCCGGATTTAATCATTAGTGATATTTTAATGCCAATAAAAAATGGTCTAGAGTTAGTCAAAGAAATAAAATCGGATCTACGTTCTTGTCACATTCCCATTATATTGTTGACTTCTAAAGTGGGTTGGGTTTTTAAAAAAGAAGGCTTTGATGTAGGTGCTGATGATTATATTACCAAACCTTTTAATGAAGAAATCCTTAAGGCTCGAATTCGCAATCTGATTAAATCCCGCCAAGAGATTTGGAAAAGCATAAGTGTTGCTGCAAAAACTCGACCGAAAGAGCTAGCAATTAGCGACTTGGACCAACAGTTTTTAGAACAGTTTATATCTCATATTGAAGAAAATATTCTGGATGCTAATTTAAGTCCGGACTTGATAGCTCAAAAAATGGGTATGAGCCATTCGGTCATTTATAAAAAACTCAAGCATTTGACCGGAGTATCTATTGTTGAATTTATACGCGATTTTAGATTAAAAAGAGCGGCTGAACTGTTGTCCAAAGGGCAGGATAGCATCAAAGAAATTGGTTACAGCTGTGGTTTTAGTGACCGGCGCTATTTTTCAAAAGTTTTTAAACAAAAATATCGATTATCCCCGTCCCAATTCAGGAAAATGAGAAATGAACCTTATTAAGCTCTGAGTTTTCCCCTTTTAAAATGAATTCCTCCCCCTTTCGGGAAATATCAAGCTCTATTTTAGACCACACGAAATATCAAATTATTTCCAATGATATATTCTCGATATTCGCTATTCGTAATTGCGGTTTTCTGCTTATTTGGCTATATAACTTGCTATAATTCAAAAAAGGAAATTAATCAAATAGTTCTCGACCCTATTAAAGAAACTCCGGAATGGTACCAACTATTGGCTGAAGAGGTATTATTATCCGATGGATTGCATGCTTGGATCCCAACCGGAAAGTTTGAAACTTCATCATTGATCAAAGTACCTCGGTTTATAAGAAAATATCGGACAGAAGAATTACAAGCCAATATCGGTTTAAAATCTTTTATCGTACACCCTACCCAATCGCATTTAACATTGGATGCCGATGTCGTGAGGAATGAGCGATATTCAGGTCAAATCGCTTTAGCATCAACCAAAAATATTTCTACACTTCGTATTAACACTACACCTTTGAAATCCTCAGAAGGCGGAAGTATTGGCGAGAATGATATACAAATCCGTTTTGTAGGATATGTACCTGTAGAAAGAGGTGCAAGTGAATTTGTTTGGTCTGCAAAATACGAAGAAGTAGCTGGTTATGCTGGTTCTGGATTGATATCTCAAGAAATTATTGCTGATCCTTTATATGAATACACGGAAGTTGCCGTTCCTGCGTACAGAGCACAGGCAATTTGGATTAGCATAGACATTCCAGAGAGTATCCCTGTGGGAACTTATTCCAGTATTTGGACTGCTGAAAATGAAATTGGAGAAAGCATAGAACTAATTATTAACATAAAAGTATTGGAACCTGTATTACCATCTCCTTCCCAATATAAATTCTTTCTTGACTTCTGGATAAATCCGGATGCCATCGCCAATTGGCATAACCAGCCACTTTGGTCACAAGCACATTGGAATCTTATTAAAATATATTTAAAAGATTACGCTGACTTAGGGGGTAAAACGATAACTACAACGATTGTCCCTGAACCTTGGCAAATTCCCTGGAAGAATGGAACTATGCGATCCCAAACCTACACAGGATTTAGTAGCATGATATCTTGGATAAAAAGAAAGGACAATACCTGGCAGTTTGATTATTCCGTTTTTGACAAATATATTGAAACCGCATTTTCATGCGGTATCAGTGATAGAATCAATGCCTTTTCAATGACCTCATTTCGAGGGCGAGAACGCATTCAATTTTTGGATGAAAAAACCGGTAAAATAAAAAAACTGCATTTCGACTCTGTAAACAATGTCATCTATCAAGAGATATGGAAGATTTTTTTAATTGATTTTGTAAAACATTTAAAACGAAAAGAATGGTTGGACATCACTTATCTATGCTTTGATGAAAAAGAAGATGATGTCATGAGTGATATAATCACTTTTATCAACAAAGCGGCTCCAGCGTTTAACCATCGCATCTCCATAGCTGGACATCCGGGTAGTACAAAGTATGCCTCAGGAGATCTTTCCATTTCATATGAATTTTTTCCCAACCAAAATCTTGCTTCTATCCAAACTTTATCCATTATCGAAGAGCGTATTAATACTGGAAAACAGACCACATTCTACTTATGTGGACAACCTGCTCACCCCAATACATTGTGTGTTTCACCAGCCATAGAGGCTCGTATGATTCCCTGGTTGGCATTAAAATATCACACCGATGGCTACCTTCGGTGGGCATATAATAGTTGGACAAAAGATCCCTTTTTACACCCAACATTTAATTTTATTCAGGGTGATGAATACCTGATATATCCGGGAGAAAGTAAACCGCTCGCTAGTATTCGCAGAGAATTGTTGTTGGATGGGATTGAGGATTTTGAATTGCTTCGAATTGTAGAAAGTAATGTAGCTGAAAAGGAGAAAATTAATCGTACAATTGAGATAGCTACTCGCAATCAGGATGGCAGACTAAAAACCATCAGAGACCTTATTAATGCACGTCAACTATTAACTAAACAGTAATCAAGAACGAAAATTTACCCCTTTAAAATGAGTACGTCCCCTATCCGGATTAAAAATTATCAAACATTTGTATAGTGAATCAATCCTAACCAAATCAATTCTTGATTATGAAAGGCAATACATTCAACTTAATAGTTTTATTGAGCATTAGTACATCAATGTTTTTTTCTTCTTGCCAAAAAGATGATGAAGCCATTATCGCATTAGATGGAATCAACTTGAGCAAAACAGAACTTTGGCTTAGTATTGGTGAAATCCAACCTATAATTATCCAACCTACACCTGCTGAAAGTAATGAACAACTGCAATGGACATCCAATAATATTCAAATTGCTGAAATCCAACAAAATGAAAATGGTCTTGTAGTTGGTGTAAAAGGAATAGCCCTTGGCGAAACTACATTGACTGCAATGAATAGCCAGGGAAATATAACCAAATCCTTACCGGTCAAGGTTATAGTTAAGATTGAGAGTATTCTTTTGGAGGAGGATCCCATCGCTGATCCTTCAATGACCAAGTACAAGGTATTATTTACACCAGAAGATGCTTCTATCAGAGATATTACATGGTCTTCTTCCCACCCTGATGTAGCTGAAGTTTCACAAGAAGGTATTGTCACAGCCCTGATGGAAGGGACGACAACCATCACCGCGACTACGGAAGAAGGGAGCAAAACGGCATCAGTAGAAGTTGCAGTAAGTGGAAATCCACCGGTCATTGGCTTATTCTATTGTTCGGCTTCGGGTACCGGTAGCTATAATGCCGATATGATTACTACATCCGGAAGTACTCAAAATATTAATCATACTGACGGCCAACCCAATAATAATTATGATTATTATGAAGATGAAATTCTGAATGTAGCTCCAGCCAGTTCATTTGATTTATCCATTGTTCAGTCAAATAACTGGTCATTGACCGTGGTATGGATCGATTGGAATGGAGATATGGATTTTATCGATCCGGGGGAACAGATACAGGTATTCGGTATCCCCGGTCAGCTTAATGATGGACCATTTACTACTACCGTAAATGTACCAGGTGAAGCCATTTCGGGTATAGTGAGAATGAGAGTGATAACAGGAGATGCCTGGACTATGGACATCAATGCACCTCCATGTGGAATTATAGCCAATAGCACTATAAAAGATTTTCCTGTAGAAATAGGACTAACCTATTGTAAAGTCTCAGGTACCGGAGCATATAATATGGACATGTTGACCACAACTGGTGGTACTAGTAATATCAACTATGCAGGTGAACAGCCTACTAACAACTATAGACACTATACCGATGAACAACTAACCGTGGCAGCCGGTAGTAGTTTTACGCTAGAATTAACACAATCCAATAATTGGTCAAGATCCATGGTTTGGATTGATTGGAACGGTGATAAAGATTTTGAAGATAACAACGAACAAGTACATCTCTTTGGAATGGGAAGCGTACTTAATGACGGTCCGTTGAGTGCAATGATATCGGTACCCGAAAACGCATATTTAGGGAAAGTAAGAATGAGAATTGTCACAGGAGATGCCTGGTCTTACGATCCGGTTCCAACAAATATTTGCGGTGAACTTGAAAATAGTACTATCAAGGATTTTGATATAGAAATTTTATAATGAAGTTATTTAAAAACTTTCCAGGTATGAAATATAAATTATTACTTATACTATTTGTTTGGTTTAATTCGAGCACAATTGTTCTGACACAACAAACAATTACTGGTATTGTCCTATCTAATACAGATAGTTTTCCATTACCTGGAGCAACAGTATCCTTAAAAGGAACTGACTTTGGCACCACAACAGATATAAATGGTAAGTATACAATAGAAGCACCTTCAAATGGCACACTTGTCTTTAGCTTTTTAAGTTTTATAACTCAGGAAGTTCCAATTAATAATAGGACTTATTTACAAATAGTTCTGAACGAAGACATATCCGAATTGGAGGAAATTGTGGTAGTAGGATATGGCACCCAAAAGAAAAGCGATGTTACTGGAGCAGTTGTGTCCGTAGACGTAAATAAATTACAGAATATCCCTTTAAATCGAACTGATGAAGTTTTACAAGGTCAGGTGGCCGGTGTTAGTATTCAAAACAATGATGCAGCCCCTAATGGTCAAATTTCCATAAGGATTCGGGGTATCACTTCGATCAATGGAGGTAGTGACCCCTTAATAGTCGTTGATGGGTTGCAGGGTGTCAATTTAGCCGATATTAATCCCAGTGATATTGCCTCTTTGGAAGTATTAAAAGACGCATCCGCCACTGCCATTTATGGGTCGAGAGGAGCCAGTGGTGTCATCCTCGTTACTACCAAAAAAGGAATTAAGCAAAAGCCTCAAATTACTTACAACTCTTTCTATTCCTCTCAACATATTCGGAAAAAACTAGATTTAATGAATGCATTTGAATACGCTTCTTTTGTAAATGAAAATAGAACTGCCAGAGGAATACCAACAGTATTCTCTGAAAATGAAATATCGAAATTTAAGACCACTGGAGGAACCGATTGGCAAGAAGAAATTTACCGCCCTGGATATTCGCAAAATCAATATCTAAATATTGCCGGAGGCAGCGAATACCTTACATACAGTATTTCTGGTAACTATTTGAGTACCAAAGGTATAATAATTGGATCTTCCTATAAAAAGGTCTCATTACGACCAAATCTCACCCTCAACCTGAGTGAAAAACTAAAACTTAATTTAAATACATTTCTTTCCCTTGGTAAGGACGAACCTACTACTTTGAACAGCAGAAGTCGGCAAGGTAGTCCAGTATACGCGTCTTTCCTTTTTCCACCTACATCCCCAATATTTGATCTGGATGGTACCTATTCGCAGCCGGGAAGGGGAGTAGGCTCTCCAACCGAGTACAACCCGGTAGCATTGGCAGTGGAACCTATAAAAGATAATTATATCAATCGTAGCATTATCAATCCAAGCATCATTTATGAAATCATTGATGGGTTGAGTGCAAACGTCATGTTTTCTTATAATCAAAATGAAGTAGAAAATAATACCTATTACAACGAAAAAATAATTAATGGTGATGTTTTTGATAGAACGGCGTCCATCTATAAAAGTAAATATTCCAGTTTACAAAATACCAATAGCTTGACCTATGAAAAAGAATTTGCTGAAAGGCATAACATTAAAATAACAGGAGTTTTTGAACAAGTAAAGTCAGAATTTAAGAACACCTACTCCGAAAACAGAGGTTTTTTAACCAATGCTTTAACTTATAATAATCTGGGATTTGGGAGTGCACCCGGTGTTTCATCCAATAAATCTATCGATGCCTTAAACTCCTATATGGGAAGGTTAAATTATGGCTATGCAAACAAGTATCTACTCACCCTTACCTATAGACGGGATGGTGCTTCAGTATTTGCTAAGAACAATAAATGGGGAGATTTTTTCGCAGCAAGTGTGGCCTGGAATATGAAACACGAAGAATTTTTAAAGAATGTAGATCCGATCTACAATTTGAAACTGAGGATGAGTTATGGGGAAATTGGAAACGCAGCAATCAGGGCTTACCAGTCTCTTGCCCGGTTAAACACGGGCTCAAGTTTCTCTTTTGATGGCCAATCGATTACCACCGGAGTCAGTCTTTCCACTCAGGCACCAAATCCAGATTTAAAGTGGGAGACAACCAAATCCTTTAATGCCGGCTTCGATCTTGATCTGTTCGAAAAACGACTATCTATTATTGCCGATTATTATGATAAAAATACTACCGATTTATTGTTTCTCAAGTCATTAAAAGAGGCTTCAGGATTTCAGACCCAATTGGTAAATGCAGGGGAAGTAAGTAATAAGGGGGTCGAATTGGCACTATCCGGGAGCCCAGTTAGGAACAACAATTTTGAATGGAATACCAGCATTATCTTTAGTAAAAACAACAACAAGGTTATAGCCTTGAATGACAATCAAACAAGTATTCGTTTGGGAGGTGCAGGTCAACCGGGATTTAACGATGCGGTATGGTTGGAAGTTGGACAACCTATAGGTTTAATTAAAGGTTATGAAACCGATGGAATTTGGTCCACAGAAGAACAGATTTTAGCTACGGTATATGGTCAAACGCCCGGATCTCCTAAATACGTTGATCAAAACTCCGATGGGGTTGTTAATGCCGAGGATCTGGTAAATATTGCCAATGCACTGCCTGATTACACTTTTAGCTGGAATAACCGGATCGTTTACAAAAATTTAGATTTAAATGTCTTTATCATTGGTGTACAGGGCAATGATGTATATAATATTGGACGAGCAATATTGGAATCGTCTGATCTTGGAGCAGGTAGGGAATTGTTAAATATTTGGACTCCCAACAATCAGGAAAGCGATATTCCGGGACATGATGCCATCGGGATTCGTCGAAATTCCGATCGTTGGACAGAGGATGGTTCTTATCTAAGGATAAAGAATATTACTCTGGGATATCATTTTCCCAGCCATCGTACCCAAAGATTGGGTATTAGTTATGCTCGCCTTTATGTAACAGGAACCAACTTAGTTACCTATACCAATTACAGTGGATTTGACCCGGAAGCCAGTACAGATGTAGACTCCTTTGGAGGTATTGATTGGGCTACATTCCCCTCTCAAAAGAAATATACTTTTGGATTGGAAGTCCGTTTTTAATTATCAAAATTTAGAAATATGAAAAGTAAGATATTTTGTCTTTTATGGATAGGTATCCTTTCGGCGACTGTTGGATGCCTTGATATCGATTTAGATGAAAATCCCCCGTCAATTTTAGGACCATCCACATTCTACAAAACCGAAGGTGATTTCCAAGCTGCCTTAGCGGGTACATTTAGACCAATTTACGGATCTGGAGAAGGATTTGATTTTGACCCGCCTTTTATTATGACCTCCGGAGCAGAAGATATTCGATCAGATGCTGATATTTTTAAGGATTTAAACAGACTGAACGCCAATGGAGAAGATTTTAGTATCATTAGGGTGTGGAAACGACTTTATGAGACTATTTCCAATGCCAATGCGATTATAGGAAATGCGGAAAATGCCGAAGGTATCTCTCAAGAAAAGCTAGATGAAATAGATGGTCAAGCCAAGTTTATCCGAGCTTTTTCATACTTCTTTCTTACCCGTTGGTTTGGAGAAGTACAACTGACCAATTTTAATAACCAACAGGATATAGAAAATATTCCTCAAGCTTCGGTAAATCAGATATATGATGAAATCGTTTCCAATCTGAAGGATGCTGAAACTAAGTTACCTGCCTCATTTTCAGAACCAGGGAGACCAACCAAAGGAGCTGCACAGGCATTATTAGCAAAGGTATATTTAACCATGGCCGGTTGGCCTCTAGAACAAACTGCTAATTATGAACTTGCCAGAGATAAAGCAAAAGAAGTAATAAGTTCTGGAGTATATAGTCTTCTACCCAACTTTTCTGATTTGTGGAAACAGGAAACTAAATTCAACGAAGAGCATATTTTTGGATTTTATGGTTCGATAGCTCAAAATGCGATTTCCGCTGGTCATTTACATTTTGCCACCCGTCACTGGGGCAATAATGAGGGGGGTTGGGGTGATTTCTATAGTGAAGACCGCTTTTTTGAAGCATTTCCCGAAGGTCCTAGAAAAGAGGCTTCTTTCACCTCGGTATTTGCAGATGGAACTACTTGGCAAGAGGCGGGTGTTCAACCTCATATTGCTAAATACCGGGATTCTGGAAACCTGATTGGTTGGGGAGGTGAGGATTTCACAATCTTGTTGCGTTATGCTGATGTTCTCCTTATTTATGCCGAGGCAGCAAATATGGCCGAAGGAGGACCATCAAATGAAGCGTTGGAGGCTGTCAACCAAGTACGGAGAAGAGCAATGGGGATAGATATTAATACGCCAGATGACTCAGTTGATTTACCTTCAGGAATGTCTCAATCCGAATTTGATGAGGCCGTGCTAGCAGAGCGAAATTGGGAGCTCGCATTTGAATTCAATCGTTGGTTCGATTTAGTACGAAAAAGGATGGTAGTTGAAGTGAATAAAAAGTTTCATCCAAATGTTTCTGAAAACAACCGGTGGCTACCTAAACCCTCAGCCCAATTAATTCCGGGAATGTTGGAGCAAAATCCCGGTTACTAAAAGTTTTGTCTGATTCATAACCACTAAAATCGTACATCATTTTCCAGTTTAAAGTTTTTTGATCTTTTATAGGAATCCATGGTTCTAATTCTCAATGTAAATTCACACTTAATCCAGCAGCCATAAAGTTCATTTCAAAATTGAGTCCGGTTCCAAATGAAAAATCCAATTGGAAACCATCATTGATCAAATAGGTAAAGCCGGCATCAAACTTGGCCTGATGTTCGTCAAACTCAATTACCTCTCCATACGGTTCCAGAAACACGGCTAATTTGTCCGTTATTCCAATTCCCAAAGCAATCGAATAAGTAAGATCCCCTTTGCCGGAACCAAAGTTATTGTACCCAATATTATAGCCCAGGCCAATATTTTCATTGATGGGATGAGATAATGCCAACTTATTTACTACTCCAAATTTATCCGTACTTAAATTCTTCGAACCGGTAGGCAATATCAAATGAACCAGAAAAGCCATTTCGGTTTGGTGAGTATTCCGGTTTAACAATTGGATTTTAGTTCCCAATTCGATATCGCTGATACCATCTGTCCCTTGATCATTTACACGGTTTTTGATATTTTCATATTGATTGAGAATTCTCAGTTCAACACCTTCTCCCAATCCGTAACGAAACAAAGTAGATGGCGCCAGGATTTCTCGTTCGTTTTCAGAAAATCCGAGTACCAATCCACTCTCTATCTGTAGACTTCCTTTTTTCACGGTAACGGAGCTCTCGGTTTGATCCGGTCGATCGGTGACTAAAGATTGTGCTGAAAGCTCTCCTGCAAATAGCATTAAAGCAACCAAATAATATTTGGTCATAATAAATTGTTCGATCTTATTAATAATACCAACCGCTAAATTATACTTATTTAGTCTAAATCCTAATAATTCTCTCTATTAGAATAATTGTTCTTGATGCTCTTGTCACTCCGAAGCAATTTGATGGAGTAATTGAGGTTTGCTGATTTTATATTCTACATACAATCGGAGGCTAATTTTGATCGGCTGGCAGATTAAAAAATCAGCTCAATATTTTGGTATTTAAGGCTAGCAGGAATATGCATTGTAGGCGGAAAGTTCCGCATTAGTGAAATGGCGTCAAAAATTGATTAGGTATTCCTCTGCCTTCGGTGCTTCGGCAGACAAAGCGTTAAAAAATCAAAAGTGTTTGAGGCCGTTATGCACTGAACAGAGAGGTAATTTTAAGCCCATGAAGATTAATGAGGTCTGGAAATTTGCCATTTAAAGTATACATGAGTGCATAAAAGGCCGAGTTTTTTGATTTTAGGGAATGCTTAATCAATTTAGCCATTTCAGTACAGCGGAGATTTTTTTGCTTACTTTTTTCATGGTTGGAAAAAAGTAAGTGCCCAGCCGGCATGAGGCGATCAAAAGGTATATATGATTTGCAAGAAATTACATGTTCAATTAAACTGATCTGTATTTAGAAGTTTTGGGTTTTTACACATTAGAAATAAAGTCGGTACTTGATCAAATGGATGTTTGAATCCTTCAAGGGTAAGCTGGTTAGCAGGTGTAATATCGCATCATAACTGCAAAGGTTTTGACACCAAAATTACCAATACCTGCAGCTATTGCAATAAATCATTAATTTGTCATCAACATATCAAACTGATAAACAGATATTTATACTAGATTTTTATAGAAATCAGCAAACCCTAATTGGGATAATCCACAGGATTTCTATCTATATTAATGCCTGAGTTTATTGAAAATATCGATTAAAAGTAGTGAAGGAGTTCTCAATTTTTGCAACCACAAGTTTGGCTTCACTCGTTTCACTGGCTTTTGATAATTCCTCAACCAATTTCATGTAAGGATGCAGCCATTTATGCAATTCATCATGACCTTTCCCTTTCATGGTACAACTGGAAATAAGATCTTGAATCTTTTCATTTAGATTGGCTCCTAGTTTTTGGTAATCCTCCAAGTTTTCACCTGCAAATTCCAAAACCAAACTTTTCGAAGCTTCAATTGGAGGCATCATCTCGGTGTTCACTTGCCATTTTTCACCGTTATTCAATCCGATTTCTCCGGTATCAGAATGACTATGACAGCTCCCTAAAACCAGACTAAGTATAAGTAAGAAATATGGTATTCTTTTCATAACAAACATGGTTAATATAAAAGCACAAGGATAATCAAAAGCTTAAATATACTTTGTAACTGAGATTACATATCTAAAATTCTATAGTTTGATCACTCTATAAATATTTCTTAATCCTTTTGAAACTATACCTATCTCTACCAAATAATTCCCTTGTTCCCAATTTACAGCCGGTATGACTGAACTTTTACCTTGAGTTATTAAGCTACCATGTATGTTATACACTTTGTAATAATATTCCAGAGCCACTTCCATTCCCGAAATGGTAATATTCGTTCGAACCGGATTGGGAAAAATGGATATTCCCTGTATTTCCTGTACTGTGACAGAAGACAGATCCGGACCACTGTATTTCGTATAGAATATTCCCTGACCCCAGGTTCCAGCAACTAAACGGTGCCCGTTATAGCTCCACGCCAGCATATTTACCCTTAGGTTTGGCATACCATCACGGTATTTAACCCACTTTGTTCCATTTTCATATCCTGGATTAATTCGTTGTACATCGGGATTTCCAATATTCTGAAAATCTAATACTTCACTACTGAGAACGCCCAATTCGGTTGCAATGATCAATTCTTCGTTATTCAAAGGATTTATCATTCCCCAACGGACCGGCATATCAGGTAAGTCACCATCAATATTTAACCAATTCTCAGCTCCATCGGTGGTAATCCACACATTAGGACTTCCCCAATTAGAAAAGGTTAATAGCATATAATCCGAATCATTATGGTCAATAAAAATATTGCGTGGTGCTAGAGATTTGTCCCAGCTCGGATCAGAAAATTCCTTTACCATGGGTGTTTTGGTATGTGCATTGTCGATTCTAAATACACCGGATCGACCCTGCCAAAATCCTTCAGCATCAATATAACGTCTTACTCCCACCCAGAGACGGTTTGCGACGGCTGGATCGGGAGTTAACGCACTAATCTGGCTTCCTCTAAACTCCGGAACATGGACGGAGTCAATAGTTTTTTGGTTGATGACATCGGAAATGACAAAATACTTGTCATCCTCAAAAGCTCCATAGATGATTTCCGTATCATCGTCCAGCACATAGGGATTAATAAAAGCACCTCTTCCCGGTAAGCTGAAAGTGATATAGCTCGCTCCACCATCTACTGAAACAGCAAGGTCAATTCCGGTGGCAGCAATGGTAAAAAACAAATTGTTCTTTTGATTTACGTGTACATAAGTTCCATCTCCACCTCCTAAAAAGAATACTTGCTCCGGATCCAGATCGCTTCCAATAATGGCCCAATTTCCGTTATCCTGTGAACCGCCAATATAAATATCTTCTTGGGGGAAAAGGTCACATGAGTAAAATTGAGTCGTGTTGTAATTTTGATTTTTCTGATCAAATAAGGGTACTTGATCGTCCACATTGACAGAGTGGTAAATACCACCATCATTAGCAATAATGACCTCTTTAGAGCTGCCTGGATAGAACAAGATTTCGTGCTGATCGGTATGGACTACTCTGCGTCCGGTATATCCTGCGGCTTCATTTGGATATTCGTTGGAAATAGGAACCCAATTCTCCCCTCCATCCGAAGATCTGATCAGATCGATACCTCCGATGTAAAGGACATCTTCATTGTTAGGATCAACCTTTGCGATCAGTGCAAACCATGCTACATTACCGGAAAAAGGAACACCGGAATTCGTAACCGTACGAGTGGGAACCGGAATCGATTGCCAGGAATTACCTCCATCCTTACTTCTGTACATATTGGAAACCCTAAGTCTGGATTCATCGGCACATAACAGATAGATTCGTTCTGAGTCCGAATTGGCAACGGCTATTTCAATTCGCCTGAAATCGCCATTAGGAGTAATTTCTTGCCAGGAGTTTGGATTACCTACGTTGGTTCCATGTTCTTTGGAATCAGCTTTATATACTGATCCTCCTTCGATGATACCAACACTGGCGTAGATATCCCCATCGGTTCCGATCTCCAGATCTCCACCATAATCCGTATCGCTATTGCCTATGGTTTCTCCTAATACCATTTTCCAGGTTGTTCCACCATCTTCAGATTTTTGTACACCATTATTTTGGGTAGAAGCATAGAGATTACCATGCAAGTCCATCACCAGATCCAATACATACCAAAATGCAGGTTCTCTGTTTTCATCCAAATGCCTCCAAGAAACTCCTCCATCTTCTGTTTTCCAAATACCAAAACCTCTGGAATCATTTTGTCCTCCCCATCCTACTCCAGTACCTATATAGATATTTTGTGGATTCTTACTATCTTGGATAATGGCTGAAATAGCAAGATTATCTTGTATACCACCGACTGGTTTCCAGGCTGGATTATCTGTCTTGAACGATGTTGATTTAAATAGGCCTCCCGAGGTACTGCCTGCATAAACCGTATTTCCGGTTGGGTCGTTGACATCTATTAGTACAGCACGTGTTCTACCTCCAATATTGGCCGGGCCCCGTGGCTCCCACGAATCACTCTGATTGCGAAGATTGCTTTTACTTACCGATTTGGAAACAAGCTGCTGATTGGAATAATACAATCGATCATAAGGGATAAGTCCGGTAGAAGGATCGTGAGTAATTTCCCATTCATATTGGTCATATCCTCCATAAGTAGCTTTAGTCCCCAAACTGGAAACTCCCCAATTTGATAATTCGTCAACTTGATCATCACCAGAACAACAGAAAAGCAAAAAGATAGATAACAACAGTAGCATTGATATTCGCATAGAAATTAATTTTCGGATTTCTTAAAAATAGGAGTTCTATAGCAATGTGGGTGTAAAAAACCCATGAATTTACTATTTATTGAGATTTCTTTTGCCGAAATCAATTGGGCCACATGATCGAATGTCGTGCTGTCCTTTGATCACACAACAATTAAATTTATCTTTAATGTACTTTCAAATGGGCAATATGACTCCATCGAGAAAACTGGCAGCCATCATGTTTAGCGATATAGTTGGCTATTCTGCTTTGATGTCGACAAGCGAGGCATTGGCTCTGGAGCAACTGGGCAATAATCAGACTATTCACAGATCCGCTATCGGCAAGTACGAGGGGGAATTGGTGAAAGAAATGGGAGACGGTAATTTGATCCTCTTCAACAGCGCTTACGATGCCGTGTGTTGTGCAAAAGAAATTATGAGCGAATGCCAGACTCATGATCTAGACATCCGGATTGGGATCCATATTGGTGAGATAATCATCCGCGATAATGATGCATTTGGTGATTCGGTCAATATCGCTTCCAGAATAGAGTCTTTAGCAGAACCCGGCAATATTTACATATCATCCAGAGTTCAGGAGGATATCGAAAACAAACCCGACATTATTACCAAATTTATAGGGGTAAAAAGCTTAAAGAATATCAGTCATCCGGTAAACATCTATTCCGTATTGCTGGAGAAAAAAGAATCTGATCTTGAATTATCAATCAATCTCAAAGTGCTTAAGGAGAATTCGATTGCGGTATTGCCCTTTTCCAACATGAGTCCTTATCCGGAGCAAGAATACTTCTGCGATGGGATGTCTGAAGAATTGATCAATGCTTTAACAAAAGTCAGAAATCTCAATGTAGTGGCACGAACCTCTTCCTTTGCATTTAAAGGAGATAAAAGGGATATACGAGAGATAGGCAAAAAATTAAATGTAAGCCTATTGGTTGAAGGTAGCGTTCGAAAATCCGGTGATCGATTGCGGATTACCGTACAATTGATTAAAGTGGAAGACGGTTACCATCTATGGTCTGAAAAATACGATCGAAAGATGGAGGACATATTTGCTATTCAGGATGAAATTACGACCCAAATTGTCGCTCATTTAAAATCAACGATTTCAGTACAAATGCCCCACCATCAGGACCGGAACACGGCTAATGTAGTGGCATATGATAATTATTTAAAAGGTAGATATCACTTAAACAAATTTAATCCGGTACAAATTTACAAGGCCATTGAATATTACAAATTATCCATTTCAGAAGATCCGACTCTAAGCCTTGCCTATTCCTCTTTGGCCGAAGCTTACACCCTCCTTTCTACAGGTTTCGACGTTTTACCATCTTCTGATGCCATGCCAAAAGCAAGGGCTGCAGCCATTAAATCACTGGACCTGAACCCCTCTTTAGCAGAGTCCTATGTTTCTTTAGCGTTAGTTTCGATGTTTTATGATTGGGATCGTAAATCTACTCTTTTGTACTTTCAAAAAGCTCTGGAATTAAATCCTAACTCCTCCAGTGCCCATCAGTGGTTTGAATTTTATTGGTCTTTTATGGAAGGAGATTTTGACAACGCGATGACCTCGTTAGAGGAAGCTCGTAAACTGGATCCGCTTAATCTTTTAATTTTATTAAGGAAAGGGTATATATATATGTACCAGCGCGATTTTGAGAGTTCAGTCAAATATTTTCAGGAATTCACAGTACGAATACCAGAATTCCCAATGGGTTACCTAGGTTTAATGGATTCGTTGGGACAACAAAAAAAATATAAAGAAGCGCTGCTGGCCGGAAAGAAAATGATTGATTTAGGTGCAAACGCCGTAGCCAATATTGGAGTTTTAGGTTTTTATTTCGCACTTTCCGGACAAAAAGAAGAAGCAAACATTAAACTACAGGATCTAATGAAGCGTTCAAAAAAAGGTTATGTAACCTCGGTTTGGATAGCTACTATCTATCATGGTTTGGGAGAAAAAGATCAGACCTTTGATTGGCTCGAGAAAGCATATCAAGATCGAGATGGAAATCTAATATACATTACTATTCCACCTCAATTTGACTCTTTACGATCTGATCCAAGATTTACACAGCTGATGAATAAAATGGGCCTTGAAAATATTTTAGAACTTACTTTTAACTAAAATAGTATGCCGGTATTTATCACTACACAGGATAAAGACAATCAAATAATCTCGGATTATACTGATTTTGGTAAGTGGAAAGTATAGGTTGAATGGAAAGAATAATTTCGACATTGGTATGGGCTGCGATCATTCAGGGAGTTTTACTAACAGTACTCTATTTATTTTCAAAAAAACACAACAGCTTAGCCAATCGTTTATTGGGGTTTTTTTTAATGGCCTTGATTGTCGAAGCAATCAATAATTTTTCCCCTTTTGATCATATTGCCGGGTATTCAACCGGCTATTATTTTTCGTTTCCCGAAGTAAAATTATTCTTCCCGTTGTTGTTTTTCCATTATATCATGGAAAAAATAGGACGTAGTAAGATCTACCGGTCATTTTTAAAAGTTCATTATCTCTTCGCTTTTGCGATCCTGGGTATCACTGTCTTTAATATCCTTTTGTACGTATTCAAAAAAATGAAAATCGAAGAATTGTTTGGATATGGACCTCTTGAAATTGTCTTTATGGGACACCAATACTATGCCTTTCTACTTGTGATTGCGGTGTTAATCATTACGATTATAGAAATGAGACTTTATAAGAAAGTTGTCCTCGAAGAATACTCCGATTATGGGATGTTGAATATAGCATGGTTGTGGCGTTTTATATTTGCCATCATTCCCATGGCCTTACTATGGGGGGCCGAATTGTTGCGGATTATTCTTGGACGCCAGGGTGGAGAAAATATCATTTTGGCAACCTGGGGATTCGTGGTTTTGTTTATTTATTTTGTTAGCTTTCAAGCATTCAAACATAAAAATTTATTTGAGGAATTCCAGGAGACTACGGAGGGAGAAAGGAACGGTCAACTGAAATCCAAGGGTGATGACTCAACTGGAGCACAACCTATGATTATAGGAGAAGAAGACAAAATTCAAATAAATCTGATCAAAGCACACATGGATACTCACGAACCCTACCTTGATCCCTCTTTGACTATGCGCCAGTTAAGCAAGCAGCTAAATATGAATGATCGGGACCTTTCCTTGTTGATAAATCACAAACTCAACAAACACTTCTTCGACTTTGTGAATGAGTACCGCATAAAAAAGGCTATGGACTTCCTGCGGGATCCGGAAGAAAAGGATCTTACGGTTTTAGAAATTTTGTACAAAGTCGGATTCAATTCCAAATCTTCTTTCAACACGGTATTCAAGAAATATACGGGAAAAACGCCAACCCAATATCGAAGAAGTCATTCGCTTTCTCTAACATAGGTTTCAAGGGTAAGGAATGTTAATCGATAGACCATTTAACCAACTCATCAAAACACAGGCTCAATGGAAAACTTAAACTGATAATCCTGAGCTTTAATCGAATATTCCGGGTAAGGTCTGGCTCCCCAGGAATTATCACCGGCAACCCCCATCATTTTATGATCAACCAACAAAAATACACCATCCTTCTTCACAATATCATTGGTGTGTCGATAGTCCTGATGAGTAATTTGATCAAAGTCTTCCAGTGGATTGTGAAGGGCTGAAAATCCAATATTTTCTGCACCCGTAATCCGCAGGCCGATCTGGTTTTCATTTCTTAGTTCCAACCAACGGACTTCTGTCTTATAACCATTTTCCTGAGGGCGGACATAGTTGAAATATTGGTCAGCCACCTTGCCTTTATATAAACCTACAAAAGCACTATGGTTACGGTCGATGTAATTTTCCTGGGGTCCTCTACCGAAATATTTCAGATTATCAAAATTTACGGGAAGTTCCATCCGCAACCCGATTCGGGGTATCAAGGGCAAATCTTCTTTTCCTAGTAAAAGGCTACTCTCGACTACAATTTTTCCATCTCCATAGATATTATATTTAACCAGGTTTTTGGATTGAATTGTGTCCAAATTGTAGCTTACCGAAATGGCGACCAGATTATCTGACTTTTGCTCCCATTTCATATCGATCATTTCAGCACTGTTGGAAACATGACGCCAGATTCCCAAACGATCAATCATTCGGCTCCCTTTATCATTATCATTGGGTGGACGCCAAAAGTTGATTTCCGGTCCGTGTTGCAATAGGGAGTAACCATTCATCTCATAGGTTTTGATGGAACCATCCTGCTGGTTAAACTGAATCTTAAAATTGTCTCCAATGATTATCGGGCCCATCTCATCCTTCACTATTTTCAATTTTGAGATAGAGACGGCTTTATCCTCTTGCGGAGTCACCCAAGGCAATTTAAACTGTTCATGAGCAACTTCAAATCCCTGCTTTCGAAAAGGTAGGTCTTGGTTCAAGGTAACGGAAAAATCCAAAAAGTACTCCACTCCGGGCTCTGGTGTAATCTTAGGCAGATTCAGGTTTACCACCTTAGATTGATGCGCCTTTATTGCAACCTCGGCCAATACTCCTCTTTTCAAAATCACTCCATTTCCAGATATCGTCCATTGAATGTTATAATCACTCAAATCCTTAAAATCGTGAACATTTCGGATCCTAATTTTACCTGCCGACAAATCTTCGTTATAAATTCGGACGTTTTGATAAGCATATTTCACTTCCCATAAGGCTGGATGGGGTGTATAGTCAGCTGAAATAATTCCATTGCACAAAAAGTTATTGTCACTGGGTGTACCGGGAGGGCCATAGTCTCCCCCATACGTCCAAAACGCATTTCCTTTTTCATCAAACTTTACAAACGCCTGATCAATCCAATCCCAGATAAATCCACCCTGTAATTGCACATTATTCTCATCGTATATGATCTCCCATAGATCGACCAAATTACCATTACTGTTGCCCATGGCATGGGAATACTCACTGATAATCATAGGTTTGGATTGCTTTTTAGCGGCAAACTGCTTTAATCGATTGACCCCCGGGTATTGAGGACAATAGATATCTGTATTCTCGTTCATTAACGCTCTTTCATAGTGAATCGGACGTGAAGGATCCCTCATTTTGATCCACTGATAAGCAGCCGTAAAGTTGACTCCATCTCCGGCCTCATTTCCCATCGACCATACAATAACAGAGGGATGATTTTTATCCCTTTCCACCATACGTTGGATGCGATCTAGGTGAGCTGATTCCCACAATGGCTTTTTAGCCAACGATTTTTCACCATAATACATACCATGTGATTCGATGTTTGCTTCATCGGTCACATACAAACCATACTGATCACACAACTCATAGAATCTTTCATCGTGGGGATAGTGACTTGTTCGCACTGCATTAATATTAAACTGCTTCATCAATTTAATCTCCTTGATCATCGCTTCTTCGCTGATTACATGTCCCCGGTATTGATCATGTTCGTGGCGATTTACCCCTTTGATTAACACTTGGACTCCATTGATGTGAAAGACTTCATCAATGATTTCAACTTTTCTAAATCCGATTTGTGATTTAACCACTTCCATCACCGTGCCGCTCTCTTCTCTTAATAGAATGAGTAGCGTATACAGATGAGGAGTCTCTGCGGACCATTTTTCCGGATAGGTTACTTGCTTTCGAAATCTTACTTTTTGGGTTTGTTGTTGATCAAAAGAAATGGTACTATGATCTGTGGCAATCAGATTTCGATAGGAATCCAGTAATTTATACGATACTTCGACCTTTTCAGACTGTAACTTTGAATTATGGTTCATTAAGTCAACTTCTAAATTCAGGTCCCCATTTTCATATTTAGAATCGAGGCTGGCGTTGACAAAATAATCTCTAATTCGAACTTGAGGAGAGGAATATAAATACACATCCCGTTCTATGCCGCTTATGCGCCAAAAGTCCTGACATTCTAGGTAGGACCCATCGGACCACCGGTATACTTCCACTGCTACTGAATTTTCACCTTTTCTCAAATATGAGGTAATGTTCCATTCGGTGGGGGTCTTACTTCCTTGGCTATAACCTACCTTGGTGCCGTTTATCCATAAATACATGGCCGACTTTACTGCTCCAAAACAAATAAACACCTGTCGGTCTTGCCATGATTCGGGAATCTCGAAATAACGTTTGTAAGATCCTACCGGATTATAATCTTTGGGTATCCGAGGTGGTTCCGGGCCATTTTGTAGTTCGGTAATCGGACTGCGCGCATCGGCAAATTCGTAGGGATGGTTAACATAAATAGGAATTCCGTATCCCTCTAATTCCCAATTTGAAGGTACTTTTATGTCTTTCCATTCGGATACATCAAAATTATCCTCAAAAAAATTAATCGGTCTGTCAGCAGGCCTGCGCACCCAATTAAATTTCCAGATGCCATTCAAGCTTTGATAATAAATGGACTGTTTTCGTTGTTTCTGAAGGGCTGAAGATTCATCTTTAAAGGGCATCAGAGTAGCATGGGGAGTTTCTTTGTTCTGATTGAACATTTTTGGATTTTCCCAATCCGGAGTTTGTGCATGAAGTACCAAACAGAAGCTTGAAAGAATAAGTAACAGAACAACCTTCATTTTAAATATTACTTTTCAACTCGATTAATAAATTTGAACCACACCAGTTGGGATCCGACCCCCTGAGGAAGAAACAAGAATAATTGGGCCTTATCTCTCACCAGGAAATCAAATTACTCACCGATGATAAACTGAACCTCTTCATTGGGTTCAGTGAGCAAAGTAATCATATTTTCTTTTTGCTCATATCCTTTTGAACAACTAAACTCACTTTCGAAAGGATTTTTCAGATGGAGTTCTCCCCCTTGTTCAGATTTGATATGTACTTCGGTGATTTTGCCATTTTCCTTTTTAGCAGATATTAGAAAAGCTCCAACCGCTCTTAGATTTGTAAATGAAATATCGGACCAGTCGTCAGGTATAGCAGGAAACAAATGTATAACATCCGTATGACTCTGTAAAAGCATCTCCTGTATTCCCGAGGCGAATGCGAAATTTCCTTCCAGTGTAAAAGGTCGATAGGTAAAATTGGAATATCCTTTACCGGATTGATCCCCATTGACATGAAAACTATTAGGCAGGCAAAAAGCTTCAGCAAATATACGCAGTGCCTCAGCAGCACCTTCACCATCTTTAGCTCTTGCCTTAAGGTTCCCTAACCAACTGTATGAATAACCGGTCCACAAGGAGGGCCCTATCCTATCCAATTGATCGATTGTATTGCGAATGATATTTTGGTCATCCGGGCCATTATCCCATTCAATCAAACCGAAAGGATGGATCGCCATAAGGTGTGAAAAATGACGGTGTGATTCATGATAAGGTGTGTTTCGGGCAAAAAGTAACCCTTCCTGATCATCAATTTGGAAATCAGGCCATTCATCAAGGATTTGGTTCCAATGCTGTGTTTCCTCTGGTTTGTCGAGTTCACTTGCCAGTTCCGCTGCTTTACTCAATGTCCAGCGGATAATAGCCAAATCGAAATTGGTTGTTTGTTCAAACCAGGCTTCTCTGGAATTGTTAAAAATTTCAGGACTGGAACTTAATGGTAATTTCCGCTTTCCATTTTCATCCATTAGGGACAATTCTTCATAAAATAAAGCAACTTCTTTGAGCCAAGGGTAAGCCCGATTTTCCAGAAACTCCCTATCCTTAGTATAAATCCAGTGCAGATAAAAATGATGAGCCAACCATCCCGAAACCGTTGGACCAAAAGAATACTGAATCCATCCCCCCATCGGTTCACCGGTTAAAGTACTTACTCCCGGCACATTTAAACCAGGCTTCTCGTAATAAGAATTGGTATATTTTTTAAAAGTTTCGCGATGATTCCACATCCAATTGATAAACCCGATTTCCAGGTCCAGATGATTGCCACTATATGCCGGCCAGTAGCTTAATTGTGTATTCAGGTCATGGTGGAAATCACCCTTCCACGGTGGTATTTTGCCATTGTCGGCAGTCCACACTGCTTGCAACGAGATGGGTGGAGCATCTGCTCTGGCTGCGGAGCCAAATTTGTATTGTTCCAGATACCATTGCTTTTCCAAAATCGTATCCGGAAGCTGGATCGATGATTTCTGCCAAAATTGATCCCACCAAACCTCATGTGATGAAAATGCCGAAAGAAATCCGTTCTCTAACTCATCCGTCAATGAGATTACTGGTTGGGCTGGAGGGTTATCAGGAAAGTAAGACTGAATAGTCCAACAACCCTCAATTCCTTCTGCAATTTCCTTCCACTTGATCTCTATAGTATATTTAAATCCTCCCCAACCTTCTTGAATGTATGTTATATGGTTAGCTTCTTGTTGGACAAACCCTTGCTTATACCCCAACCTCATTAAATTTTGACCATCCAGTGAATTAATATTTTCTTCAGGTTTGGATGCATCTTGATATTGAGGAGGTATAAATTCGGGTGAAATATCCCGGTCAATTCCACTAATTTTAAACCATCCTATGGGATTGGTTGCATGGACAAAAGTTTGTATTTCCATTCCATTCTTCCACTTTGCCTCACAAACTGCCTCATGGACATATAATCTGATTGATTCCAATTCTTCACCGTTGTCCAATTCAAACTCCATTGCTCCTCCTGGAATTTTGGTAGGTGCTGGAGATTGGTTGTAAGGTCTATCAAATTTATCTTGCACCTTTTCGTAGGTGTTTTTTCGCCATTGTTGCTGTACCCATCTAAACTTCCACTCCGGAATATCCAGGTTTTCCATCGGTCTTAAATCCCATAGATCAGCCCGATCCAAAGAAAATCTCAGCCTACCCTCTTTTTGCCAGATCAAAACGCCAAGCATCCCATTCCCTAAAGGAATGCCTTCATCCCATGTAGAAGGAAGTTTGGAAAATACAAGGTCATGGGTACTCACTGATAAATCCATTGGTGTATTCTGACATGATATTAGAGCTAAGATTAGGTAAACAAAAAAGTATTTGCTTTTCATTCGGACAATAAGTTAGTTAGAGAAAAATGATATTGAATATTTTGTATTTGAAGTCTGGTATCAATATACGACACCAACTTAAGAAATTGCAGAATTAATGATGAGAATTAACTTACAATCGAGATTTTTTAAGTTCTCCCGATAAGTAATCTTCACCCAAGTCTAGTGGTTTAAGAACTTGGCTACTTTGTAAGAATAATTTAACTCCTCTAAAAGATTTTTATTTTGTATACAATTTTTTCATAAAACCTTAGTTATATTTATGTCCAATCCCTGTGTATACTCCCCAATTCTTTTTCAATATCCAATTAATCTATCCGACCATTTCTGTACTAAGATTGCCTATTTATTAATGTATAAATAAAACAGATGGTTATGAGAAAATGGAGTACTCTTATTGTATTGTGTATCAGTACAATCTATTTTACCAACGGTTATGCTCAAAAATGTGCTTCACCTACCAATTTATCGGTAAGTGAAGAATCGGACTCTACTGCTGTGCTCAGTTGGGAAGGAAATGATGATCACAAAAGTTACCAAGTAGATGTAATGCATCAGGGTCAAACTCAACAATTTAAATGGTCGATATCCACTTCTGATACCAGAGTAATGGTGGAAGGATTGGAGGCTGGAAGCGATTATCGCTTTAAGGTACAAGCTTCCTGTGATAAAGGTAAAGGCAACAGCGGCTGGTATAATTTTTCTACAACCGGCGAAAAAACCACAGGTCCCGGACCTTGTCCCAAAGTACGCAATCTTGCAGTAAGGGATGTTACTGATTCCAGTGTGGTTTTGACTTGGTTTCGCGATGCGAAACATATAGATTTCCAAGTAGATGTAAAAAGTAAAAACCACACGTCTTCTTTTAAGTTTTCTGAAAATACTTCGGATACAGTAATGATGGTAGATGGACTCGAGGCAGGAGGTAATTATCATTTCCGGGTTAAGGCATCTTGTGAAAAAAATTCTGCCGGATCCAGTGATTGGATTGATTTTTCAACTACAGGAGGAGATACTACTTTCAATCAATGTCCAAAGCCTAAAAATTTATCAGTACTTGAAGTAACAGATTCAAGTGCTTTATTAAGTTGGATTATCCAGGACTCAGCTTCTTCTTTTAAAGTTGATGTTAAAAGCGGTTCCAAAACTGCCCCTTTTTCTCTATCGGTCGAAACTCCTGATACCTTTTTATTGGTTGACGGTTTACAACCGCTTGGTAATTACAAATTCAGGGTTGTCGCAACTTGTACAGATAGCACGACTAGCGGATCCTCAGATTGGTCCAATTTTTTGACATTATCACCTCCCGATACGACCTCGCCGGAGGATACCCTTACAGTAATGGATTCTACGGTGGTTCCAGCTATCAATACGTTGCAAAATGAGGAACGCATGGCGGGAATGAAAAAGAGTCTATCAAAACAAAAAAATAATGGCAAGAAACCAACATTTGAACAGGATAAAGCGCTTGCTCAAACGGTGTTTTACCCTAACCCTTCGGATCAAATACTAACTTTGCAATTACCATTGGATCAATTGAAAGAAACAACTCAGATTCAAATATCTAATCTTGAAGGGAAACCGGTGTACAGAATTAAATTGAAAGACCCCAGTGAATTCGTCCAAATACCTGTAAATAGTCTTCAAGAAGGCATGTATCAGCTTACCATCCGATCAGGATATTATCTTGAAAACAAAAAGATTTTTGTGTCCCATAGGTAACTTGGTAAAGATTCTAAATAATTTATAACCGGCTCAAGCAGCCGGTTTTTTTCTGCGGCACCTAAATATATCCCATCAGTCTTGATATTTTTTGATTCCGCTTCAAGTTTGTCAACCACAAACTTTGCTGTATCTTGGTAAGCATGGAACAAAACGATTGGATGTGGATCATGCAACTCTTGGGTAGATTACATCCCATGGTTGTTCATTTCCCGATTGGATTATTGGTGGCTGCACTCTTATTTGAAGGGTTTACCATTGGAGGAAGGCGACCCGGACTAAGAGAAGGAATTAGCTGGATGGTATATCTCGGTGCCTTTTTTGCAATTACGTCCTCCCTTTTCGGATGGCTTTTAAGGACCTATGATGATTATTCCGGTGAGCTGGTTCAATCTCACCAGACCTTGGGCTTTATCACTTCCTTTTGCTCCTTGGTAACTGCAGCTTTGTTATATCTGAAGGAGAATAATAAACTCTCGACTTACCTGATTTATAGATTGAGCTTACTATTTACAGTTATTTCTTTAACTATTACCGGACATTTAGGGGCAACCCTCACCCATGGTGATGGATTCCTCACTGAAGTATTACCCTGGAAAAATCCGAACGCAAGGAGTGAAAAGGCCAGTACATTACTAATTGAATTCGATCAAAAAGATTCATTCTCTGTACAGCAGTTGGATAAGCTCAATCTGGAAGTACGAGCCATATTTGCGCATAATTGCTACCAGTGTCATGGTGAAAACAAGCAAAAGGGAGACCTGGTACTAGACAACAAAAGGGGTGTGCTCAAAGGAGGGAAATCCGGTAAAGTGATTACTGCCGGACAACCTGAAAATAGTGAACTAGTCAAAAGGATTTCTTTACCATCTGATCACGACGATGTGATGCCCAAGAAAGGCAAAGTTCTCAAAAATAGTGAAATAGAGTTGATAAAATTATGGATTAAGACAGGGGCTCATTGGGCGGACCAATCACCTGCTGTATTTCCGGAAGCTCCTTTATCTCTGGTAAAACCGGATATTTCAAAGGAGATATCAGGTTTTGATCATCCTATTGACCGCATTGTCGATGCGTATTTTACCAAGGAAAATCTAGAATGGTCCGAACTTGTTGATGACCATACCTTTATCCGAAGAGCTTATTTGGATGTTCTGGGATTAATTCCTACTCCGAATGAAATCGAAGATTTTATAAACGACCAAAGGATCAATAAGAGAGGATTGCTTATAGACACCTTATTGAATGATAACCACAACTATACACAGCATTGGATCAGCTTTTGGAATGATCTATTGCGCAACGACTATTCCGGAACCGGATTTATAACCGGTGGCAGAAAACAAATCACTGATTGGTTGTATCATTCTTTGATGGAAAACAAGCCCTATCACCAAATGGTCAAAGAGTTAGTCAATCCTTCTAAAGAATCTGAGGGATTTATTAAAGGGATCCAATGGCGAGGAGTAGTCAATTCCAGTCAGCGCACAGAAATGCAAGCGGCGCAGAATATTGGTCAATCTCTATTGGGGGTTAATGTAAAATGTGCATCGTGTCACAATAGTTTTGTCAGCAACCTGACTTTGAATCAAGCGTATAGTTTTGCAGCAATCTTCGCTGAGTCACCATTAGAGTTAAATCGCTGTGATAAACCTTTAGGAAAAATTGCCGAACCCGCTTTTTTATACCCTGAGTTAGGTGATGTAACAGGTACGACGGTAAAGGAGAGATTGGAATTATTTGCAGACCTCCTCATCAAGCCGGACAATGGAAGACTCTATCGAACGATTACCAATCGTATCTGGAAGCAATTATTGGGTAGAGGGATTATCGAACCGGTCGATGAAATGGATAATGCACCCTGGAATAGCACTTTATTGGATTGGCTGGCTGCGGATTTCAGAGATTCAGGATGTGACCTAAAGCAACTGATCAAGATCATTATGACTTCCAAAGCATATCAATTACCTACGGTTGAATTTAAAGAAATTGCAGTCATAAAGTCTGAGAAGTACCGATTTAATGGACCAATTATCAGAAGGTTGACTGCGGAACAAATGACGGATGCTATCAGCCAAATCATTGCGCCGGTCTATGTGGCAACCGCTTATAGTCCCATCGAAGAGAAAATTTCGTTCAATAGGTTCTGGCACCGTGAAATAAAGTTTGACCGGGATGTGCTTCCCGATCCCGGAACACGATATTATAGATATGTATTTTCTCTGCCAAATCAGAAAGTTGAAAAATCGGAAGTATTGATTTCAGTAGATCATACTTTCACCCTATACATCAATGGGGAAAAGATTTCTCAAGGTTCGGATTGGCGCAAAGTAGTCGCTACCGAAGTCTCCTCACACCTTCAATATGGAGATAATGTTATAGCCATAGAGGCCTCAAATGAAGGTAAAATTCCCAACCCAGCAGGTATCCTTTTTGCTATGAAAATTGATTTTGGCACCGGTGATGATTTACTAATCCAGGCTGGGAATAGCTGGAAAAGTACCCATATCAAACCCAATCAGCAATGGATGAAATTAGAATATGACGATGAGGAATGGAAACCGGTTCGCAACTATGGATCCAAGCATTGGGACCGGTTGGTTAATTTCTCATTCTCTGAACGAAGTAAAACTTATGCCAGGGCTTCTTTAGTAAGACAGCATCCATTTATGAAAGTCTTGGGAAGGCCTAGTCGTGAAAATGTATCGACCTCCCGGGAGGAACAAGCCACTTTGTTGCAGGCATTAGAATTAACCAATGGTACATTCCTTAACCAAATATTGTCAGAAGGTGCTCAAAATTGGTTAGAATTACACGGCAATAATACTGAAACCCTACATACTACGCTCTATCAAAAATCTTTAGGAAGAAATCCAACAAAACACGAAAGGAAAATCATTCAGAAAAATCTAGGAGAATCCCTGGATCAAGAATCTCTCCAGGATCTGTTTTGGACAACTATTCTATTGCCGGAATTTCAGTTTATACATTAAATCTATGAATAGAAATACAAATTATTCTCGTCGGGATTTTTTACAAAAAATGGGAGCAGCCAGCCTGGCCGCTATGACGGTTTCAATTCCTACTTCCACTTTTCTGAGCTCCTGTCAAATGAAATCATCTCTGGATTCTACCGCTGATACGGTTATCTTATTGTGGATGGCAGGGGGTATGGCACATACCGAAACCTTTGATCCAAAATCTTATGTTCCCTTTGAAAAAGGGGTAGAAAGCAAACGAATATTGAGTACTTTTCCAAAGGTCCCCACCGCAGTGGATGATCTCTACTTCTCACAAGGTTTAGGATCCATAGGCAAGGCGATGGATAAAGGAGCAATTATTCGATCATATCGGTCTGCTGACCTGGGTCATATCTTGCATACCCGGCATCAGTATCATTGGCATACATGTTATGAACCTCCCCAATCGGTACAACCCCCCCATATTGGAGCTTGGATCGCCAAGGAACTAGGTCCTTTGAATCCGGTTATTCCTCCTTTTATATCCATGGGACAACGATTCACTGTCGGAGAGGCGGAGGAATTAAAAGCATTCCATTCTGCCGGGTTTCTAGGAAGTGAGTACGGCCCTTTTTTAATTCCTGATCCCTCCGCCGGTCTCGATAGTGTCAAACCTCCGCAAGGTATGAGCTTGAAACGTTTCGAATCCAGGTATAAATTATATAGAGAACTGGCCAACCAAACCATGAAACGGGGTAGTGATTACCAAAAAGAATCTTTGATGCGGTCTATGGAACAATCTTACCGGCTACTAAATTCGCCTGAAGCCCAGGTATTTGATTTGAGTCAGGAACCAAAAGAAAAATTTGACCTGTATAACACTGGAAGATTTGGATTGGGGTGTCTTTTAGCTAAAAGATTGGCTATGAACGGAGCGAGGTTTATCAGTGTTTCTACCGAATATGTACCCTTTTTGGGTTGGGATACTCACGAAAATGGACATACCCGCCTAGTAAAAATGAAGGAATTAATTGATCGTCCGATAGCTCAGCTGATCAATGACCTGCATGAGACCGGTCATTTGGACCGAACTTTAGTCATTTTGGCTAGTGAATTCAGCCGGGATGCTATTTTAGAAGGAAGACCAGGTGAAAAAGTTAAAGATCAGGTCTATCAACCGGACATCATAGAAGATAAGAAGTTCTATGGCATGCACCGTCATTTTACGGATGGAAGTTCCATTTTGTTATGGGGCGGAGGCATTAAAAAAGGGTTGGTATACGGAAAAACTGCAGATGAAAGACCCTGCTCGTCAATTGAAAATACGGTTGTCATTGATCAGGTTCATCAGTCTATATATCATGCATTGGGAGTGCATCCGGAAACAAATTATGTAATCGAAGGTCGACCTTTTTATACGACACCTGATGGTATGGGCAAACCGATAAATGAACTTTTTGTCTAAGACGATCGATTGTTCGTATTTAGTGAACCCCCACTGCTCCATCTCTCACCACATTGTAATATTTTGACCGGTTGGCTGATATGTTGCGCTTCCATTTGAAAATCCTTTGGATCGGCTGTATTAAATGTAAACATATCATAGTGGCAGGGGATTATGCATTTTATATCTAACAGTTTTCCCAACTTCACCGCCTCTTGGGCATTTAGATTGCCGGCAACCTTTCTTGCCGGATTGCGGCCATTGATCGGTAGAATGGCAACATCAATTTTAAAACTTTGAAGACTATTTACAATATCCTCATGCCAAATGGTATCCCCACTGTGATAGACGCAATAACTTCCAAATTGAATAATATATCCCAGGAATTTACAGAATCCGGCTGCATCTCTTTCGATAAGTTCATGTGCTGCCGGAATACCAGTAAATTGAAATCCGCGAACCTCCACGGAATCCAGATCATTTAATCCCAAAAAGAAATCAGGATCCACTTGCAATCTTTTTGCAGCAAAATGTCGATTGGCTTCCGGAACGATCATTTTGATTTTCGGGTTTGCTTGAATTAAGGGAATCAAAGTCTCACCATCTAAATGATCGGTATGGTTGTGGCTTGATGTAACTACGTCAATAAAATCTAAGCGGTCCGGGTTGATAGCCAATTCAGTCATCCGTATGTGCGGTTTGTCAGTGTCCCGATATTTTTTGGTGAGCGAATCTGAAAGATAGGGATCTATAAGAATGTGCCTACCATGCCATTGCAGCAGAAACCCACTTTGCCCCAGCCACCACAAATGGAATTGATTTATATCCTTTTTAGCCTCTGCAATATCTGCCAAAAGGCGATCATGAGCCAATAATGGCTTAATTAGCTTCATATGGTTTGTCATCAGAGTTTCTTCCTGGCTTCCAAAGCTCCAGCTACTAAATTGTTAAGTTTTCTCTTGGCTGCCCATCGGGCCGTTTGGCTTAATCCGCAATCCGGAGCTACCGATAATTTATCAGCTGGAATATAATTTAAGCACCATCCGATTCGCTCTACAATATTTTCCACAGTTTCGATATAATAACTCTTCACATCAACTACCCCAATGGCCACATCCATTTGTTGTGCAAAAGTTGCAGCCAGTTCGATTTCGGAAAATTCACGATTTGCCATTTCCAAATGGACTTCATCAACTTTAAATTCAAGAAAGTCCGGTAACATGTTAGCTATTTTCCGATAACCAACCGGATGCCCTTTGTAATTCCCAAAGCAAAGGTGTGTCGATAATCTGGTTTTCCCTACAATCGGTTCAACAGTTCTATTGAAAATATCTACAAATCGTTTGGTATTCTCTTTATGTGCATAGCAACTCATTGATGGTTCATCAACTGTAATTTCTGTACATCCCACCTCCACCAAATCCTCAAGCTCTTTACGGACAAAAGGCAACAATGCTTCCGTAATTGCCCAGCGATCCGAATATCTATCATTCGGCAACAAGCGTCCACTAAGAGTATAAGGACCAGGAATACTAGCTTTTAAGACTGGACCATCAGGTGCCAGTCGCTGCAGTCTATTATATTCCTGCACCACACCCAATCCTTTTTCCGCAGTCAATTCCCCAACTATTTCATGTTTGCCTCTTTGATCATGGGCCGGAGGACCCCACTTTCTAAGAGATTTTGTATTTTCCCTTATTCCCTGAATAAAACCATAAAAGGACAGATTAAAATCCAATCGTGTTTGCTCACCATCGGTAATCACATCCAATCCGGAGGAAACCTGATCATGAATCGCAGTAATAACTGCATCTTCGATCATTTCTTCCAGATCAGCACCTCCAAATTGGTCCAGATTCCGGGAAGCAAATTCAAGCCATCCTGGAAACGGATAACTGCCAATAACTGTGGTCCTAATTGGATTTCCTTTCATGATTTATCCAGAATTTTATACCTCTGCAAAGTACACCGTAATAAAGATTTCAGAAAATTAATTCGCTTAAATCTATCCGAATGTCTTAGTCTAGTTTAACGCCCGGGAAATTTTGAATTTCAGAAAAAATTCCGATTAAATCGGAATTTAATTCCAGATGGATTTCATAGTATGGATTTCCAATATTTCGATATTTAAACTTTCATCTTCTGAAAACAAAGTTATCCCTCTTTTATCCGGATCCATAAAGGGTAAAATATCGGTTTTCCCATAGGATTTACCAAAAAGACCACCCATAAAATCAGGATAGATATACAATCCTACCGGCATATACAATGCTCCATCATTGCCAAATATTTCTAATGTGGTTTTGTCCAAAAGTAACTCCAGTTCGACACCTTCATTGGTGCTTAAGGGTCCTTTCACTACACCATTGTGATCAATAGCCGTACGCATAATGGGTTTTACCGGTATGTCCATATTTCCTTTACAAAATAAACTATCTCTCTCGATTGTAATGGTAGCACCATTTAGTTCCATTGTAAATTTTTTGCTGACCGGTCCCATTTTCATTTTTATATGTAGTACGTTGCCCAGATTACCATTCTTTTTAAGCAGTTTGTTCAAAAAAGGAATGGACTTATTCCGATACTCAAATGATTGATCATGAAGCGTATTAATAGCTTCAATAGGTTTTGGGCACATTCTAATTCCGAATGACGTCATTTTTAGACGTAATTCTACCGGAAACAACATGCAATTGTTAAAGGGCATACCAGGACAAGCTCCATTGTAAGAAAAAGCCATCAAGACAACTTGATTATCGGGATGGTTGTTGAAATTCTGTCCAGCCACATAAGCTGATCCGTGGTTGTATATGATCTTTTCTTTTACTTCTGATGTAAATTTTTTTCCATCAAAACTACCAATTTTGTAGTTGCCAAACATATCATGAATTACCCATTTGTTGACACCTTCCATTCCAATCACCGGCAATTCATAGGCCTCCGGACAAGAATGGAAAAAACCTTCTTTGCTTTCCAGAGTCCAGTTTTTCAAATCCGATGAAGAATAAAATCCGATATACTCCTTTTTCTCAAATGTGTAATTCCTGGCCATAACCCAGTGTTTGCCCGGCTCGTACCAAAAAATCTTGGGATCTCTATTTGCAGTGGCTCCTCCTAATACAGGATTTCCCAGGTATGAAGAAAACGACATCCCACCATCATTACTGTAAACGATGCATTCCCCTCTGCGACTACTAGTATAGGCGGCTACAATTGGGGGCTTATCTGTGGATTGAAACCCGGATGAATTGAGATGATCTACAACCGCTGATCCAGACCATGCATTATCCCGATAAGAAGCAGGCCTGATGGCTTCATCATGTTGGGTCCAGTGGATCAAGTCTTTCGAAGTGGCATGTCCCCAATGCATATTGTGAAAAGTATTTCCAAAAGGATTGTGTTGATGATAAAGATGATACAATCCATCATGATAAACCAATCCATTCGGATCACCGATTACTCCACGTTTGGTGCTAAAATGAAATTTCGGTCTTAATGCCTCCTGGTATAAACTATCAAATCCAGGAATTGTATCTACTTGCCTGACCTTCCTAAGCCCTATTATCTTCTTGAAAATCATTTTTGGCACAAATACCTCCAATTCTTGATCACGATACTTTTTGAGATCAATAAAGACAAAATAATCCGGCTCCTCTTTTTCACACAATGCCATATCAAAATCGACAAAGTATTTCCCGTCAATTTTAATGTTAACCCTTTGTAACTGGCTATCCTCCTCAACAGGTAGAATTAGAAATCTTTTTTTAATAACAAATGATAAATACTTATCTCCTTGATCCAAGCAGTGCGGAGGATGATTAGAAGCCGATGGCAATGAAATATCAGAAAGGAAAGTTTGTACAAACAACAGTAAAATAAAGTAGCGATTCATTGCAAGTTGTAAATTACTATTAAAGTAGGTCTGGAGCTTCACTATTTAAACTTATTAAGCTGTTGCTGCCAATATCGATAATCGCCAATAATTTCAGTATTCATCAATGGCCTTTCATAAAATTTTATGCCGGTGATGGTCTTTCTCGTCTTATCTATGTGCAACCATTTAGTCCGGATCTTATCTACCTTGTCGTCTATCCTACTCCACCCAAAAGGGCGACCCTTTCCATCGCATACTACGCCATCAACAATACTTTGGATAATTCCCGCATTAAAATCTACACTGACTGTAACCTCCTGCTCCCAGCGCGATCGAGTCTGAATTACATTAGGGTCTGAAACGATACTGCAGGTATGCTTTCCATCAGATATTGAAAATCTGATTGAAAAATTCTCCCAGGATTCCATCCAAAATCCTTTACCGCTTTCATCCCTGGAATCTATTACAATTTTTCCTTTGGCCATATCCAGATTGCTTCTCATACGGACTGTGAGTGTAAAGCCGCCCCCTTCTTTTACACCAGGTAAGTCTGGTAACTGCACGGAATCCGTTTGATTCAACCGCTCACCTTGCAGATCAAAGGATAATTGATTCATTACAGGTTTCTCGATGTCAAACTGTTGCCATAAGTCATCAAGAAATCTATTGGGAATTTTATGAATCCTGGCTTCAGATTTCTGGGTTTCAGTGATCCAATACTGACCATCCTGTTCGATCAAATCAGGATAACTCGGTCCCGGATAAACGTCATCCTTATAGAGAAGAATTTCCGGTTGGGTCCATACTATCTTTCCTTCTTTTTCGATACCTCCGGAAATCCAAGCAGGAGTCCGATTGTAGAAACTTCTGGTGCCATTGTGGTGGTACCACAATAAGTATTTTCCATTTTTACATTTCCAGATTTTCGGATTCGCACGGGGATTTTTCAATTCGCGTCTATTATAATCTTGCGGTGGCACCGGAACAGACCAAGTCTTTCCCTGGTCCCGGCTATATGAGATCAATGGTCTTCCTTGAGTAGTCCGGTAGACACAGCAAATCGCCCCACTATTCATATGTACGGTATTTTGCTCTTCCTGGATATCACCCCACTGATCCGACCTCAATCCATGATCTCCTTCTGGTAACAGATTCCACTTCAGTTTATCGACTTCTTTTTCGGTTTCAATATTTTCGCAGTGATAAAACCAACCTTCGCTATACTCAAGCATGTATTCACCAATTTTGGTGAAAGCAAACATAAACCCATCACCAACTCGTTTGGGCTTATCAATACCCCAAAATATTTGGACGTCTCCCTGCCACTGATTCATGCGATCCATTGCCGTGCGCCGCATAGGAATACGATATCTCTCAGACCAGGATTTGCCGCCATCATCAGAATATTTAAAACAATACCACCCCAACATATCTTCCCGGATATTTTTTCTTTCGTCTAATTCATGAATTTTATCCCCATTATAATCGTAAAAAACGTAGATGCGACCATAGCTGGTAACATAGGGTACTCCCCAGGACTTCGATTCCGCCCCCGGTTCTTCAATTCGTACCTCCTCACTCCAGGTTTGTCCTTGGTCAACACTTCTGCGGCAGGCAATATGCTGGCCCTTGGCCCCTTCATGTGCCTGGTTTGTTGTGTAGACACAAAACCAAGATCCGTCATCCAGTATATTGATATAGGGTTGATCTACATATCCATCCGCATGGATCAAAACAGCGTTTGGAATGTAACGCCAATCCGTCAATTTATCCTGTGAATAACCTGCAACACAAATCAACAATAACAAGCTACCCAAGGCAAGAAACCTAGAAAATAAAAACAGAGTTAATCTTATCATCGTGACTTAAAACCTTTGATCCCAATGCAAATAATTTCTACACATTTTTAGGAACCACATAGGGATATCTGTATTTCCTGGTCAGCATCAGATCTGCTTCTTCATTGTCGATAAAGTTCTCAAATTCCCCGTTGAATTTTAATGTCTGACCTGTTTTGTACGCAATATTTGCAATAAGGGGAAGTACTGTGGACATATGGCCAACCTCGATATCACAATTCAAATCATGTCGGTTTCCGGATCTTACTCCGTCAATAAAATTACCGAAATGCCCTTTGCTATCCGGAGCTGTTCGGAAGGTCTGGTCCCCACCAATGGCTGCGGAGCTTTCCATGCCCGAACCGGCAAATGGTTCTTTATCCCGACCTTTATAGGCTTTCCAATTACTACCGTTAATTTCCATCCAACCTTTGGTTCCGTAGAATAGATTTCCGATTTTCACCCCTGAGTGTGCCTCTCCATTAGTATACCTTCCGCGCGTTTCAAATTCCAGGATTTTACCATCTTCATATTCAAATACGGAAGTTTGTGTATTCGGAGTTTCTTGAGAACATTCTGCTGGTGAAATACCGAATATCCCCCCCATAGACTGAATTTTTACCGGATGTTCCAATTTATTCAATCCCCATCTGGCAATATCAAATTGATGTGGGCCCTGATTACCGGTATCTCCGTTTCCGGTATCCCAATGCCAGTGCCAATTGTAATGGCCTTTTTTCTCATTGTAAGGGCGCCACGCTGCCGGACCCAACCACAGGTCATAGTTAAGAGTAGAAGGAGGATTGCTATTCTTAGAAATGCCAAATGAATCCCTGGGTTTGAAGCACATACCCCGAGCCATAAACACATCACCGATACCACCGTCGTGTAAAAATTGCATCGCTTGCATCACATTACTAATAGACCGGTTCTGAAATCCAACTTGTACAATACGGTCGTATTTCCTAGCTGCTTCTACCATTTTTCTCCCTTCCCACACGTTGTGTGAACTTGGTTTTTCAACATAAACATGTTTTCCTGCTTGACAGGCCCAAATGGTAGACAGCGCATGCCAATGATTTGGAGATGCTATGATTACTGCATCAATATCAGGATCTTCATATACTTTACGTAAATCGACAACGGTACCCGGTTCACGACCATCTTGATTCTCGGCAGCCTGTTTGATCCTTTCCCCAAAAAACTGGGTATCCACATCACAAATGGTTTTGATCTGTACCCCATCGTTATACATTTTGGCAAAACTTTGCATAAGCCCACCTCCTCTGCCACGCAGACCGATTGAGGCTAATACGACACGATCATTTGCGCCTAATATATTTTGATAGGATTTTGCAGATAATGAGGTCGCGCCAAATGCAATTCCTGCAGCACCTACTGCTGTCTTTTTAATAAAGCTTCTTCTATCTTTCATAAGTTATTTCTTTTTTGTGTTATTTTATTTTACTAAAACTTTTTGACAAGGTTTCAATCTCCTTTACGGAAGGATCTCCGGAGAACACCGCTAATCGATACCTAAAAATAGCTTTTTCCTTATTCTTAAGTGTAAAGTTCAACTCTTTTTCTCCATTTGAAAATACCTTTTGTCCTAACGTGTTGGCTGAGAATAAACCGTAGGTTCGGGCATGCCAATAGGTAGGATATCCAACATTATCCGGATGATCATAAATCACAACGGCCACCTTTTCACCGTTTATTATTCCGTATAACTTCATCCATTTTGCACGAGTCCCCCATACTTTGCTTCCGGTAATTGCTTTGCTACTTAAATAATTGCCAGAAACCAGAGAATTGTCCGGTGATGATACTTCTGTAATATTACCATGGGTATCGGATAGCTTTAGTGCTCCTTCACTTGGAAGTTCTAATTCACGAGCTACCCGGATGGCAAACATGCCCTCTTTGTTATCCTTGAATAAAACTTCATCCGAGCGGGCTACTAAGGTAGATTTGCGATCAATTATTCTTACTCCATCCTCTACCAGGAATCTGAATTCGATTTTCTCATCTAGCAATGTAGTTCCAAAACTATCCTTCCATTTTGCGGTGGTCTTTAGGATTCCTTTACCTCGTTTACTTTTATACTTCAATATGTTTTGATGTTCAATGAACCCATATTTATAAATATCCTGAGCCTTAATAGCCTGCGAATTATTCCAAAAATCCAATCCATTGACATCTCCGTAATTAAACCATACGCCTACGTGATGAGGGTGGTCAACTCGTTCTCCAGCCTTGGATTTTAAAGGAAAACTCCTGGTAATTTCATTTTCTTGTGAGGTCATTACCGGCCATAATACCGGCTTCATAATATCATCCGGAAAAATATAGGCGGTAAAAAGCTTATCATAGATAAGAATATCTACTTTCTTTTTGTTTTCATCAGGAATAACTTTTACCCATGGAGCATTCTGTGAAAATAGATTGGGCATTACCCAACAACATATTATCATCACCCATACATATTTCATATCTGAAGATTTTTGTCCTATAATTAAGTTTTCGATTACCTTAATTTTCTAATTCAAAGCTATTGTGCCTCTAGTCATTTAATCTATTCTAAGAAAATGTAAAATCCGGTAACCGAATTGTGGTACCTCCTTTTAGAGCTGACTCATGAGCTAGAATTCCGGCACACGTCATATTAGCCGATTGAACAGCATTGGGATAAGGGTCTTTTCCGGTGATTAAACTGTCTACAAAAGCATGGATTAAGTGGGGATGTGAACCCCCGTGCCCACCTCCCTGAGTAAAAGATAAATGCTGTTGCTGGTCCATGTCGTATACACCCTTGGTTGTAAATTTTTGTATAGCTTCCGGTAACCTTTGGGCAAAATCAGGGCATTTTACCAATTCCGGAATTTCTGGTTCAGGCTTTTTGGCCGTATGTAGGACCAAAGGTTCGTTTTCAATTAGTGGCCATTCCACTGATTTCTTTGATCCATAGACCTCAAAGCTTTCTCTATACTGGCGAGCGACGTCAAAAAGAGACCGATAGATATGAGCAGTGAGGTCCGACTTCCTAAATTTGATATGGGTTGATTCCACGGCAAAAGGGCTATTGTAGAAGTGATGTAACTCCTCCCGGATTGTACCGGACCCAAAACAGGATACAGATTCGGCTTCACCTCTGGTGATTCCTAACACCGGACCGACGCAATGAGTGGCATAATACATTGGTGGCAGTCCGGGCCAATAATCTGGCCAACCATCCATATCTTGCTGATGACTGGCTTTCAAAAATTGTATTTTGCCCAATGCACCCTGCTCATAAAGTTCCTTCATATACAGAAATTCCCGAGCGTAGATCACGGTCTCCATCATCATATAGGTCAATCCGGTTTGAGCTGTGAGACGAACAATTTCTTCACATTCTGCCAGCGAGGTTGCCATGGGAACAGTACACGCAACATGTTTGCCTGCTTTCAAAGCCTGAATGGATTGTATACCATGCAAGGGAATTGGGGTATTTATATGAACGGCATCTATTTCCGGATCCGATAACAGTTTTTCGTAGGATGTATATCGTTTAGGAATTCCAAATACATCGCCTAACTTATGTAATTCGGATTCAGTGCGTTGGCATAGTGCCACCAATTCGCAGTTGGGATAGGCTTGATAAATAGGAATAAATTCGGCTCCGAACCCTAATCCTATAATGGCTACTTTGATTGGGGATTTTTCCATAGATCTTGGATTTAACTAAAACAATTAATGAGAAGTATTATGATCATAGTGCTTAAGATAAGCTATAAGATCCAATACTTCCTGATCTGTCATATTTTTTAATAATCCTTCCGGCATCATTGATTTTGGAGTAATTTCCCGTGACTGAATTTCTGATTTCCTGATCTTAATGTCTTCCTGGCCCACTACACGAATGGCTACTTCCCGTTCACTTTCGCTTACGATGTTGCCACTATAAGTTCTACCTTGCAAAGTAGTAATAATTACCATTTTGTAATCGTCTTGAATATCGCTACTCGGTTCAATAATGTTAGATAATAAATAGGTGGTGTTCGTGCGATTCGATCCGGTCAGGTCCGGGCCAAGCATACCACCAGTTCCATACATTTGATGACAGGGTCCACATGTTGTTTTGAAAATCTTTTGACCGTTGTTTAGATTGGCACTGGCAATAGCCTGATCGGTTAGAAGTTTTTCGTATTTGGTGTATTCTGCTTGAAAGTCTGACGATAACTGATCGATGGGACCCCATATTTCCACAAATCCATTTCCAACCACCCGGCGTAATTGTCGTGCGACGTATGCAGGAATTTCTTTCCGGGGTATTTGTTTATCCTTAATTGCTTGAGCAAGAAATTGTCCATAAACCGGTCTTGAAGCTAAGGTGTGAATCGCTTCTTGCTTCTCTTCCTGATTAAAATCAGCATATCGGTTTAGCAAGAGTTCTCCAAATTCTTTTCTGGAATAGGAAGCGATACTTCTAATTATGGCTACGCTCAGGTTTGGATCATTTATTAAATCCGGAACCATTTGAATAAGCTCCTGATTTTGCTGACTGGCTAAACCCGTTATGGCATTTAGCTTCTTATTTACCTCAACTTGTTGATTGCTTAATATGTCTAACATCTCTTTGGTTGCGGATAAACTTCCAAGTCGTTGGGCAACTAATAAAGCAATAGAGGAAAGCTTAGGATCAGATATTAAACTTTGATAAACTTTGTTCCAACCAGCTGGTGTCACAATATCGGTTTGAGATTCCAATCCTGCTAGCATACCTTCTAAAAGATCGAACCGATTGGTCCTTTTTTCCAGAGCCGGCAACAAATACTCCATTTTACCGGCTGCAACCAAACGGCGGGCAATATGATTACTTATTAGCGGTATTGAATTTGTTGATATTAAAGAAATTGCCTGCTCCGGATTACTTTCAACTAATGGTTCTATACCAAACCAAATCATCTTGGGAATATTGTGGTCATCCGCATCCTCTGAATGTTTAATCAGACCTTTGGTTATATTCCATCGATCTTCGTCATTAATCCTTTGCAATGCTGCTGCCAGATATAATCGCACTACGGCTGATTTTTCTGTACGCGCCATTTTTATCATCTGGTCCATAGCTTCCGGAAGTGGATTCTTGTCTTCACAAAGAAGCTGTATGGACCAACCTCTGATATAAGGGTCGGGATCAGATAGTAATCTAATCAAATAATCCGCTTGGATAGAATTTGTAAGATATAGACTCCACAAAGCCCTAAGTCTGTGATCCGTATTTTTAGACTTCAACAGCTTAAATAGACTTTCAATAGCCTCTGAGTTAATTGGTCCTGTGGTGACTCTTTTTTGCAAAATTAGCCTACTCCGTCGTGCATGCCAATCACTTGGTATACTTTGTAATTCCACTAAACGTTGATCGGAAAATTTATCCAAATCATCGTATCTCCCTTCCCATTGCTCAGCCAATACATCCTCGGGCATCATTCTGAATACACGTCCTGTTTCCTTGTTCTTCACCTCCGTTCCACAAATATCAGCATCATGCCAATCCAAAACGTATAAACCTCCTTCCGGCCCAATTTCCATACTGAATCCGATCCATTGGGCATTGTTCGCCAGCATAAAATCTTCACCGTGACTGGCCTTATACCCAGAGCCTTGTGGTATCAATATATCCGACAAAACGGCATGTTCATGTATGTTTGCCATAAAAATTCGCCCGTGCTGTTCACGAGGGAATGCATCCGATTGATAGACTCTCGCACCTCCATGGGCTGACCTATGCCGGTGATCGACAATCGTTCGGATATCCTTGTAGATATGGGGATTAAAATGCCTTCCTCCCTGACGGTGATATATCCCTCCGGGAATTACATGAAAAAGGTGCGGAATTACGCAAGCAGAAATAAACAACTGACCTTTTGCATCATAGTCTATTCCCCATGGATTACTGAATCCATGAGCCACTACCTCAAATCTTTCCTTGACCGGATGAAACCTCCATACTCCTCCATTTATATCCACTCCATTGGATTCTAACAAATCTTTGGGAAACTCTTCATAAGCCCTATATATCCGACCTTTGCCCTTAGGTTTTCTGATCTTGGATGGAGTAGCAAATCCTTCTAATCCATACAGCCATCCGTCAGGCCCCCAATGCAAGCTATTAATGGTTTCGTGCCGATCACGAATACCCCAACCGGTTAGTAACACTTTAATATCTTCAGATTCAGGTATATCGTTCTGATCTCTATCTGGGATAAATAGCAGATTGGGAGGAGCTCCTAAAAATAGGCCATCAAATCCCACTGCTATGGCTGATGGAAATGGAATACCCTCGTAGAATATTGTTCTTTTATCTACAGTACCATCTCTATCCGTATCCTCAAGAATTAATATCCGACTATCTCCTGAATTGGAAAAGCCAGTACCTCTGGACTCATAATCCCTATTCTCAGCAATCCACATCCGTCCCCGATTATCCCAGCAAAACGCCATGGGCTGGGTTATCATTGGTTCCGAAGCAAATACATTGACAGCGTAACCATCTTTTATCGTCATTTCTTCAACGGCCTCAGTCGGAGATAGAAATTTTGCCTCGTGTCCTTCTCGCCGTGCCAGAGTCCACAATACTGACTTATTGTACAAACCTTTACCTTCTGAATATTCAGTCCAAAGCTCATCCAATTTTACATCACTGAATTCTCCCGAATAGGCAACAATTTGGTGTTTAAAAATTGTAGAATCACCCTGTGCGATCTCCCAATCTCCCATTCTAGCCCTGACTGGTCCAACCCCTAATTGTCCATCCACACGCCATTTCTGTGGGAATCCATCATTTTTTGGATGATCAAATAATGCAATATGTCCCCATTCCGGCAAACCTTCAATAGCCATACCTACATCCACCCACATGGCCCGTTGTCCTTCAGCCTTTTCATTACGTTGGCGAGCAATGTTAACCACCTCTCCCTCATTTTCTTTGCGCCAGGGCATTCTTAAAAACAAACCACCATAGTCAAATTCATTGATTGTAATATCTACAATAGCATTACCTTTCCATTCTAAACTCAACAAATAGTATTCACCCAGTTGCCTGAATGTCCAGGTCTGAGTCTCGCGGAGAATAGGCCTTCCCTCCTCATCAAGCATATCGTATACCGTATTCCATCGAATTTCTTCCCCCTCCGAATTGAGTAATCCAAAGGACACTCTACGCCAGTAATCTTTACCGGGATTATGGAAATAATCTCGACCAATCTGGTCCTTAACTGACTTGGGTATCTGACTCCGATAAAACCATTTTTTCAAGGTATCCGGATGAGTTTCAGATCCATTGACTCGTGTGAATCCCCAAAAAAGTCCAGTTTGGTGCAGATGATGACCTGGACTAACCTCTGTCAGATTTATCGCAGATTGAGGTGCCTTAATGGGATGAATGTAAGGACGAAAATCAGATTTCGCATTTTGAATGACCACTGGCAGGGTTTGGCCCTTTAAATATACCTTAACCTGATCCTCGCTTTCTTCTGCATAAAATTCCTTTTCATCAGTTGGCGTTCGATCGATATTACATGAAGTTATAGCGGTGCAAACTAGAACAATGCAGAAACCTCTTAAAATATCGAAAAATTGATTTTTCACTGACCTTAAAAATAAGAATTAGTAGTTGAGAATATAATAATTCCCAGTTTAATATCCTGGGATATGTTTAATAGATGAGGAATTAGCTTTTAATCCACTTAGTGAATGATTATTTTAATCTTTCAGAAAATTCCAATATAATCGAGATTAAGGATTTTTAAATTATTTCAAGTTTCGGATAATTATGATTTATTTTTACCGGATCTTTGCGTTCTGATCACCGAGGATTCCTGCAAGGTATTCGTGTAATTATATTTAGAAGTAATTCAATCAGGTAGAAATGAGATATGCTCTTGGTTTATTAATTTTCTTAATATGGTGTAGTTGTCAAGAGGATAGCCATATTATCCTTTATAACCAAACTGGTCAAAATACATTGATCGTGGTTTCACCATCCGCATCCACTTCCAATGCAGCTCAAGAACTCGCCTTATTACTGGGTAAAAGTATAAAAGGTGAGGTCGTCATCCAAAGTTCAATTACAGAAAATCATCCCGCCATTATCTTGGAGATACATTCCTTGGAATACAGTTTCGACCCTTTGAAACCGGGTAATACTCGATATTTTGCAAAAGAAGGGAATGTCCATATCAGCGGAAGTGATAGTTTACACCTTTACTATGCAGTTTATGATTTTCTGGAAAAAGAAATTGGATATCGTTGGTTGGATCCGGAAACGGATTTTATTCCATTGCTCAAAGAAATTAAAGTAAACCGGAATCTGGAATATTCATACACTCCAGATGTTGCGACTCGGACAGTTCATGCCCGTAGTTTTTATGAAAATCCTAAATTTGCACTTAAACACAAAGTTACCAACTCTGCATTTCCATATTATACCCCAAAAGCCAGAGTTCATACCTTCCATCGCTTCCTTCCTCGCGATCAGTACATGGACAAGCATCCCGAATACTTCGCACTTCGCAAAGGACGCAGGATCTCAACCCAACTTTGTTTAACTAATTCTCAAGTCTTACAGATCATTATCGATTCAGTGCAAGCACATTTTAAACGCAATCCTGAGGCCTTGGTTGTTTCTGTCAGTCAGGATGACAATTCCCAATATTGTATGTGTGAATCTTGTAAATATTCCGATCAACAGTATGGAGGTCCTGGTGGTACTATGATTCATTTTGTCAACCAGGTAGCAACAGAATTCCCAGATAAAATTATCTCTACCCTAGCTTATCAATACACCCGTAAACCCGGTAGTGTTAAACCCGCTAAAAATGTTTTGGTAACGCTGTGTTCGATTGAATGTGACCGAAGTGGTCCAATCACCCAAAATTGTACCCAGTTTGCTGATGATATGAATGACTGGAATAAACTGGACGCCACCCTTCGTATTTGGGATTATACCACTCAATTTACCAATTTTCTGGCCCCATTTCCCAATTTGAGGACTTTACAACCCAATATTCAATTTTTTAGAAACAATCAAACGAAATGGATATTCGAACAACATAGTCACCACCCTAGCGACCTATTTGATTTCCGCGTTTACTTAACAGCTAAATTATTGTGGAATCCCGATTTAGATGTTGACTCGCTCATGACTGATTTTTCCAAGCACTACTACGAATCTGCTCATGAATTCATTATGGCATACATCAATTCTGTTCATGATGCCCTTGACGAGGATGAAGACTTTTTTCTTTATCTGTATGGAGATCCTTCACAGGCTTTTAATAGTTTTCTCCACCCAAATAGATTGACGGAATACATGAAATATTTCACTCAGGCTGAATCAGCTTCCGACAATGAACAAGTCAAAAAAAGAGTGCATATGGCCCGTATCGGTTTGGATTATGCCGTGCTTGAAGCGTATCGCAAAAATATTTCTTCCTCCTTTTCTTTGGTTTCCAGTGAAACCGGAAAAACAAATCCGGACTTTCAAGTGACTTTAGATCGATTCGAAGCTACATGTGCCGATAATAACATCACACTTATGAATGAAATGAGATATTCGGTAGCAGAATATCTCGCCGGATGGAATCGCACAATTGTCAGAGCCAACAAACCCAATATTGCCATCAATCGTGTTGTTACACTCCACACCAAACCAAAAAAATATGCAGGTGAAGATCCACAAGTTCTTACTGATGGTGCACAGGGAGGCGCAAGTTTTTTTGCCAATTGGTTGGGATTTGAAGGAAATCATATGGTCGCAGAATTGGATTTGCAATCGCCCCAAAAAGTTACTCATTGTGGTATGGCATTCCTACAGGTAGTTAACCACCTGGTCTTTTTCCCTCAACAGGTAACCTACTATTATGCCGGAGAAGACAGAAAGTTCAGAAAATTGGGGTCAGTTATTAATACCAAACCGCTATCTCCAAGCAGTAAGATTAACGACATTCAGGATTTTGACCTTTCATTTGATCCGGTCACAGCCAGATATCTCAAAGTCGAGGCCACAAATCTACTGACACCTCCGGATTGGCATCATGGAGCGGGTCTACCTGCATGGATTTTTGCAGACGAGTGGATCGTTTATTAATTATAATATTGGAAGACAGGACAAGTGTGTGTTGGTAAAAAGATCTCATGGGTTCGAATTAAGATATTTTAACTACAATTTCGAAACCCTAATCCTTTTCCTTATAATAGCAAGAGAGTTAATTATTTATAGAATTACATGTCTGGAACAGGATTTGATTTTACTCGTACTTTTGATCTACTCGACTATCAAGCACAAAAATATCCCTTGCGACAAAGTTTACTTGGTCTGGTAGAAAATAAATGGGTGGGACTTTCTACTAAAGAAGCCGTATCTGGGGTTGAACAATTTGCAGTGCGCCTAAAAAAATGGAATGTAAATCAAGGTGATCGGATTGGGTTTTTTACGAATATGGGGAGCCCGGAATTGTTAGTTGCAGATCTGGGAAGTCAAAAAGCGGGAATTATACCCATAATCATTCACAATTACTTACATCTTGAAGATTTTTCCTACTTAATTCAAGATGCTCAAATTAATATCATATTCCATGCTCCGGATGTAGAGATAATGGATTATCAAAAAACCGTACCGGAATTAAAATGGATTCCTTTTCATAACCAGCAAAAAGACGGGCTTTTCGACGGCGAGGTATCTGCCCAAAATTACCAATTCCCGGAAATAATCCCTGAAGACATAGCAACCATTGTGTACACCTCGGGATCTTCAGGAATTCAAAAAGGAGTATGTCTCACTCACAGTAACCTGGTATCAAATATTAAGTCTGTTTTACCTCTGGTGCCGATCAAACCCGGACATCGGTCGTTAAGCTTACTTCCTATCTCTCACATTTTCGAGCGAATGGTGATCTATACCTATCTGGCTGCAGGATTGAGTATTCATTTTGTAAAGGGTCCTGCAGAAGGATTTAAAGAAATCGTGAGGGTACGACCTCACTTTTTAACAGTGGTCCCCAGAATCCTGGAAAAAGTTTATGAAAATTTGATGGTTCAATTAAAAGATAGTCCCTGGATCCATAAAAACATTTATTTATGGGCCATTGAAATTGGAAAGAAATACGGCAAGGGTATCAAAAAATCACCCGGATGGTGGTTTAAGTTGGGTATCCTCAAGATTTTGGTATTTAGACGCTGGAAAAAATTATTGGGAGGTGAGGTAAAAGGCATTTTAGTGGGCGCATCAGCATTAAATGAGCAACTGGCCCGGATGTTTTCTGCAGCTGGTATTAAAATTAGAGAAGGATATGGGATGACTGAAACGTCACCGGTTATTAGTATGAATCGGTTTGAACCAGGCGGCAATCGATTTGGTACTGCAGGGATTCCCATACCGGGAGTAAACGTACGAATTGATAATCCGGATGAAAATGGGAATGGAGAGATATTGGTCAAAGGCCCCGGTGTAATGATTGGGTACACAGACCAAGTTGCAACCAAACAGGCATTTCATGAGGGCTGGTTGAGGACCGGAGATATAGGAAGATGGATTGACAAGAGATTTTTACAAATTACGGATCGAAAAAATGATGTAATCAAAACCTCTTCAGGAAAGTTTATCTATCCTTTAATAATCGAGCAACTTTTGGAAAAATCTCCCTATATTGATCATGCGGTGATCATTGGTTATCAACGATCCTTTGTAACGGCATTGTTAATTCCAGAGATGAAGTCTCTTGAAAAATGGTGTCATCAAAACAAAGTACACTGGACCGCAGGTGCTTATATGGTACATAATCCTGAAGTGGTTAATTTCTACCAAAATATAATCGACCGCATCAATCAGGGCCTTATGCACCATGAGCAGATAAAAAGATTTACATTAATCGGTGATCAATGGCAAGTAGACTCCGGAGAAATAACTACAACTTGGAAACTTCGGCGCAAACAGATTTTTGAGAAATACCGCAAAGTAATCGATAACATGTACAAAGTGTTACCATGAAGAAAGCATTGAGAGTATTTGACTTATTGTATCAGCAATTGGAGTTTTTTCCTTTGACAAAATGCATGGGTTCCAAGATTGAGGATAAATGGGTTTTTAAATCTACCGCTGAGGTACTTAATGAAGCGGAGCAGCTTGCAAGTGGACTCCTGCATCATGGCTTCAGTCCTGGTGATAAGATTGCACTCGTTTCTTATAAAAATATTCCGGAATGGACAATTACCGATTTGGCCCTGCAAATGGCTGGAATGATTTCCATCCCCTTATACCCTACAATCAGTCCTGCTGAATATGCCTATATTCTGAAGGAATCGGAGGCTGTTGCTTGTTTTGTGGGTCCGGGTGATCTTAAAGAAAAGATACTTCAGGCGCAAGATGCACAAACCCAATTACCTACCATCTTTGCTTGGGAAAAAGGGAATGGTGCTTATTGGAAAGATCTTTTCCAACCTCCTTCTGATGCCATGTATTCCATACGGGATCGGATACTTGAAGAAGATCTTTTTACAATTATTTACACATCGGGAACCACTGGTGAACCTAAAGGGGTAATGCTCAATCATTTAAATGTACTAAGTAGTACCCGAGAAGTACAACATATCATTCCTGTAAATAAAGGTGACCGGGTTTTAAGTTTTTTACCACTCTGTCATATTTTTGAAAGAGCTGCTTCGTTTGCCTATCTAGCAATGGGTCTAAAAATAGCTTATACCGGTACTGATAACCTTGGTGGAGATTCCGGAGATTTAAAAATGGTTCGACCCCATTTTTTTACTTGTGTACCGAGATTATTAGAGAAAGTGTATGATAAGATTTATTTAAAGGGGCTGGAACTCTCCGGATTCAGAAAGAGTCTATTCTTTTGGGCGTTAAGGCTAACCGATAATTTTAGTTACGGTTACAAAGCAAAGGGTTTCGAGTCACTGAAATGGAAAATTGCAGATAAACTAATCTTCACGAAATGGAGGGAAGCACTTGGAGGCGAAGTAAAAGGGATCATTACCGGTGCAGCACCGTGTCCTGAAAAAATTGCCCGTGTCTTTTCAGCCGCAGGAATTCCGGTTCGAGAAGGATATGGATTGACAGAATCTTCTCCTGGCATTAGCATCAATAGGTTTGAGCCTGACGGATGTTTATTGGGAACTGTGGGACCCGTGCTGGAAAGTGTTGAACTCCGACTGATCATGGAAGAAGCAGTGTACGAACCTGACGAGGGTGAAATAGTTATTTCCGGACCTAACGTAATGATGGGTTATTATAAAAAACCTGAGGTTACTGCTGAGGTTCTGAAAAGTTTTGAGGGTAAAACCTGGCTTTATACCGGAGATGTAGGTCGATTAGTCAAGGGCTCGAAAAACCAGGATTTTCTGAAAATTACCGACCGCAAAAAAGAATTATTAAAAACTTCCGGTGGCAAGTACGTAGCTCCGGCACCAATTGAGGCCAAGTTCAAAGAAGAGTTTTTAATCGAAAATTTGATGGTCGTCGGAGATGGATACAAATTTGTTTCTGCTTTAATCGTTCCTGAGCGAGAAGGTCTTATCAAATGGTGTAAACTACATGGAATAGAGAAAAATCAATTTTCCGAATATCTGAATTCACCCAAAGTTCTATCAAAATTTCAATCCATCCTTGATAAAATCAACCCCAACTTCAGCCATATAGAACAAATCAAAAAATTTACCTTGGTGTCTTCTTCTTGGGAACTTAGTAAGACTTGGTGTCTTCTTCTTGGGAGATGGTTCGGAAAGTGAGTTGACCCCTACTCTCAAATTAAAGCGCCGGGTAATTCTGCAAAAGCATCAAACCGAAATCGAGCAAATGTACTCTGATTGACGGGGCTGAAGAAGATGTAATGAAAATTCAAAAGATCGTTGTTAATTACAAAGATTGAATCACAGAAAGTGGTTTAAGTAGAAATCCATACTAAGGACTTATAAGCAAATAATCTTCACATAGAAAATACTTTGTGATGAGATTGTTCGAAATTAAGTGCCCGCACAACCATACTATTTATACCCATGAATCCGTTACATTTGCATCCTAAATAGCAATAGAGAAAATGAGGTTAATTATTGTGCTGGCATTAATGTGGATCGGCCAATTGGGATCAGCGCAAAGCAATCGATATGGTTTACATTTACAAGGTAAATCATCTTATCTGGCTTCGGTAGTGGTTTTTCAGAATAGTTTTGGTTACCGTGAATTGGATTACGGATATACTTCAGGGTATAAGGTCGGTGGCCTTATTGGTTATGAATTGAACAATCAAAGTGTCGTGGAAGGTGGCTTGACTTTTCTCTACGGAGGCCAGGATTATCGTGATATGTTTGGAGGAGTAAATAATTTTAAAAGTATTCGTTATTCTTACATTTATCTTCCAATTTCCTTTAAGCTATATTTAGAACATGTCAACAACTGGGATGCCAAGAAAGGCACAGCACTTTGGTTTATCAAAGCGGGATTCCAACCTGGTTTGATGCTTAATGCTAAGACAACCTGGGAAATAGACGGTCAGCAAGTCTCACTCCTGGACTTTGCAAACCAATTCGATGACAACCCACATGAAGAAATACTCAATCAGATGGGTAATCCATTACATGATATCGACCTGTTTTCTCGCCTTGATATTATGTTTATTGGGGAATTGGGTTTTCACTTTTTTTTACAGGAAGACCTGTCCTTATTAATTAGTCTGGAAGGAGGTCTGGGTCTTACTGATTTAAATGCCAAACCCTGGCGTCTGACCAGTCCAAAAGGAGAATACGATGTTTCAAGAACCGGATTTTTTGGAATTAACCTGGGTGTGGACTACAGCTTCTAGTGGTATGGAAACGAAATCATGAGCATTCTTTCTGCATTCATAAACCCTTAAACTTCCATTGGTTGGTTTTGTCTTCGAGCAAGACGAATAAAAGAGAAACTTTCCCATCATTATCGATAAAAGTTAAATTGAATATCGAACGAGGATTAACCCCGCCTGCCATGGCAAGGTTTGATTTCAGCGGGCAGGGAATTTTGAATTCAGAAGTTTAAAATCAGAATGGACAAATTTGATTAAGCACTAGATCTTAACTGATTTCCATTTACCTCTTCTGAAAATTAATATACATAATACCGCAAGAATGCTTTCACTAATAGCAATTGCCCAAAAAACTCCATTGGCACCCCATCCCCATTTCAAACCCATAAAATAAGCCAATGGAATTTGTAATAACCAAAAACAGATGAAATTCAAATACGTCGGTGTTCGTGTATCACCGGCGCCATTAAAAGATTGTGAAATGACCATTCCATAAGCAAAAAATAAATATCCCAAGCTGATAATCCGTAAACTATTGACACCGTACTGAACCACTACCGGATCGGAATTGAAGAACAACATGATGGAACGTGCAAACACGAAATAGATAATAGCCACCAAAACCATAAAAGCAGTGGTGTAAATAGCGGTTCTCCAAACACTCGTTTCGGCTCTATCGGGATTTTGAGCTCCCAGATTTTGACCAACCAAGGTAGCCGCTGCATTGGCCATGCCCCAAGCCGGTAAAATGGTAAAAACGATAATTCGTATTGAGATGGTATATCCGGCTAACGCTTGTTCTCCAAATTCAGAGATAATACGCATTAAAAAAATCCAACTTGAAGAGGCTATGATAAACTGTCCCATTCCACCCAGTGAGACTTTGATTAATTTTTGGATGATATCCCAAGCAAAGGATAAATGCCTCTTGGTAATGTGAACGATGCTTTTTCCACCGAATAGATGGTACAATTGGTATAAAACACCCGTCCCACGGCCTATGGTGGTGGCAACAGCTGCTCCGGCAACTCCCATTTCCGGAAAAGGACCGAGTCCTAAGATCAAACAAGGATCTAGTACGATGTTGATTCCGTTAGATAACCACAGGACACGCATTGCAATCGAAGCATCTCCAGCTCCCCTGAACACTGCATTCAACAGAAAGATCAACATAATCACAATATTGCTGGCAAAGATGATCCTTGTATACCAGATCCCCTCAGCAATTAAAGCCTCCGAACCTCCCATTAACCTGAGAATTTCTTCTGCAAAGAAAAATCCTACAAAACTGATGATTAATGAGAAAATTACCGCAATCCAAATGGTTTGCATGGCGGCTTTTGCCGCCGCTTCCGGATTATCCTCTCCAATACGACGTGCTACCATAGCAGTAGCTGCCATACTCAATCCAATAGCTACAGAATACACCAGTGTCAGCACCGATTCGGTAAGACCTACTGTAGCCACTGCATTGACACCTACTTTGGAAACGAAAAATACATCCACTACGGCAAAAAGAGATTCCATTGACATTTCCAGGATCATAGGGACTGCCAACATAAAGATGGCTCGATTGATACTTCCGGAGAGGAAGTCTTTCTCTTCGCCCTTGATAGCAATTAAAAAGTTTTTGATTAATTTTTTCATTATTATGGTTTCGGGAATAGCAAATAGATCATGCAACCATCCTGTTGCATGTAATAAATCTAATAGTCATTATGAGGACTATTTAATTAATCAAAAGACTTTCATCGGTAAGCTGACTTCTTGTGTAATTTTGGTATTTTGCGTGGCAATATTATAAAAAATAACTCGCATCATCATCATAAAAAAGAGAAAATATGAATCCATTGTGGGGAATCGATCTCGGTGGTACAAAGATTGAAGGAGTCGTATTAGAAGATCGAAATCATCCTGTGGTACTTTCCAGACTAAGAGTTCCTACCGAACAAGAAGGAGGTTATCGACATATTATTAGTCAGATAGGAAAATTAATACAAAAACTATCCCAAGAGACCGGTTTGACGCCTTCCCGAATTGGGATGGGGACACCGGGTGTTTTGGAGCCTTCCTCTCAGTTAATGAAGAATTGCAATACGGTTTCATTACTTGGTAAGCCATTAAAGAAGGATCTGGAAGAGGCTTTGAATATGGAATTTGAAATGGCCAATGATGCCAATTGTTTTGCAGTTGCGGAAACGAATTTAGGTATTGTAAAGGATGTCATTCCGGAAGCTAAAGTAACCTTTGGAATCATTATGGGTACGGGAGTAGGTGGAGGATTGGTAGTGGATGGTCAACCCATCTATGGGAAGCAGGGAATAGCAGGTGAATGGGGTCACAATTTTTTAGATGAATCTGGTGGACCATGTTATTGCGGTAAAACAGGATGTGTAGAAACCATCCTGTCCGGACCTGGCTTGGAGCGTTATTACTTGAGCATCTCAGGTGATCATTTACCGCTCCGAGATATCATTCGATTTGCGCATCAGGGTGAGAATGACTATGCTGTAGCTACTCTGGACCGACTGGTGAAGTTTTTTGGAAAAGGAATATCTTATCTGATAAACATCATTGACCCAGACGCGTTAATTTTAGGAGGTGGATTGGGTAACATAGATGATTTATATACCCGAGGAGTTGAAGAAGTCGGTAAACATGTTTTTAATCATCGTCTTGAAACCTTATTTTTAAAACCAAAGTTAGGAGATAGCGCCGGTGTATTCGGTGCCGCTTTATTATTGCAGAATGATAACAACTAAAAATTTAACCTATCAATATACCGGAGGAGAACTATTGACATTTCCCGATTTACAGTGTTTACAGGATCAAAAACTACTGATATTAGGGAATTCTGGTTGTGGAAAAACCACTTTACTCCATATAATGGCTGGTCTGCGCAAACCTCTGCAAGGAGAAGTCAATATCAACAACCGAAACATCTGGAGTCTGTCGGCTTCGGCCATTGATAAATATCGAGGTCAATTAATCGGAATTGTATTTCAAAAATCCTATTTCATCAAATCATTGAATGTGGAAGAAAATTTGAAACTGGCTCAAAGCCTGGCAGGTATCAAACCCGATACGAATCGTATACAATCCATCCTGGAGCGATTGAACCTTAGCCATAAAATTCATCAAAAGACTGAAAAACTAAGTGTTGGTGAACAACAAAGAGCAGCCATCGCCCGAGCTGTCATCAATAAACCAAAGGTAATACTCGCTGATGAACCCACTTCGGCCTTGGATGATCATCATTGTGACCAGGTTTTGAATTTATTGGAACAACAAGCCAAAGAGGAACAATCCGCACTGGTCGTTGTTACCCATGACAAACGATTAAAAGATAATTTCACCAATCATATTTATCTCTCATGAAGCTGTTGACCCTGAGCTGGAAGAACATTATTTACAAACCAGGTTCCATGATATTGACCCTTACCCTTTTTGCTTTGGGAGTGGGTTTAATCTCCTTCCTGTTTGTTGCAAATCAACAATTGGAAGATAAATTTGAGAATAATTTGGCTGGTATTGATTTAGTAATTGGTGCCAAAGGCAGCCCTTTGCAATTGATTCTCTGTAATATGTATCATATCGATGCTCCGACCGGAAATATCTCGATTAGTGAATCAAAAGCATTTTTGAATCCCAATCACCCTCTAATCGATGTTGCTGTTCCTCTATCACTGGGGGATAGCTACCGGGGATATCGAATCGTAGGTACAACACATACTTTCCTGGAATTATACAATGGGCAAATTGCAGAAGGGAGTAAGTGGCAAAATGATTTTGAAGTAACCATTGGTTATGAAGTTGCCCGAATTCTAGGTTTAAAAATAGGTGATGAGTTTTTTAGTTCCCATGGATTTGTGCAGGATGATAATTTAGAGCATTCAGATAGCCACACCCTACAAGTCGTAGGAATACTGCAACGTACAGGATCTGTACTGGATCAGTTGATTCTTACCAATACCCAGACCATATGGGGTGTTCATGATCATGAAGAAGCAGCTCCTACAGAAGAGGAGACTCACGACCATGATCATGACCATGCTAATCACGACCATGAAGGAGAAAAGCTTCATGATCACACTTCCATATCCGGATTGCTTGAACATCCGGAGGAAGATATTACCTCGATCCTGATCCGTTTTAAATCCCGTAATTATCAGACTTTAAACATGCAACGAAGTATTAATGAAAATACAGAGATGCAGGCCGCAACTCCGGCAATTGAGGTTAATCGTTTGTTTTCATTGATGGGAGTTGGATTTGATGTTTTAAGGGTGTTGGGTTGGATTATTGCGATAGTATCCGGGTTAAGTATATTCATTTCCCTGTATAATTCTCTTAAAGAACGCAAGTATGAATTGGCCTTGATGCGTGTCATGGGTTCTTCTCCTTGGAATTTGTCTATAATGATTATTTTGGAAGGAGTGATATTAAGTCTTTTAGGTTTTGTAATTGGATTGGCTATTAGCCACATCGGTATGTTTTTGCTTTCGGATTATATGCTGGAGAATTACCGCTATTCATTTGAACCTTGGAAATTTGTGAAGGAAGAAGGATTTCTATTCATCGGATCAATTGTAATTGGTATCATTGCGGCTATCATACCGGCAATGCATGCCTATAGAACCCAGATATCTGAGACACTCGCAGATCATTAAATTATTGACTTATGAGATTTAAATTTATAATTTTTTGCTTGGCATGGTCTGTATTTTCATCAGCGCAGAATCCTTTCGGAAAGAATCCTTTGGTTCACACGTATAGCATTGTGGCTATCGATGCCAATACAGGCGATATGGGTGTTGCCGTTCAAAGTCATTGGTTTTCTGTAGGCACCCTGGTCACATGGGGAAAAGCCGGAGTGGGCGTAGTTGCAACCCAATCCTTTGTCAATCCCGCTTTCGGTCCACAAGGGTTAAACCTTATGGAAATGGGATTTGATGCTCCAGATGCGCTTCAATTTTTGATAGATCATGATGAAGGCAAAGATTTCAGACAAGTGGCCTTACTGGACGCCAACGGCAAAGTTTCCGCTTTTACCGGATCGTTGTGTATTGAAGCTGCAGGTCATCATGTTGGCAAAGGATACAGTGTACAAGCTAACCTGATGGATAATAGTTCGGTTTGGCCTGTAATGGCTCGAAAATTTGAAGAAACTGCAGGCATGCCTTTAGCTGAACGTTTGTTAGCTTCCTTACAAGCAGCGGAAAAAGCCGGTGGTGATATCCGAGGTAAACAGTCAGCAGCGATATTGGTAGTAAGGGCCAATTCTACTGGGAAAGTATGGGAAGACAATCTGGTCGATTTGAGAGTAGATGATCACACTAATCCTTTGCAGGAATTGGAGAGACTATTAAAAGTTCACCGGGCCTACGAACACATGAATCGAGGTGATCTGGCCGTTGAAAAAGGGGATATTCAATCTGCCATGGATGCCTATGGCACCGCTGAATCCATGTTTCCTCACAATGCAGAGATGAAATATTGGCATGCCATTGCGCTGGCAAATGCCGGAAAAATTACGGAAGCTTTACCTCTGTTTAAGCAGGTGTTTTCGATGGATCAAAATTGGCGTAAATTGACCCCAAGGCTTATCAAAAACAAATTGTTAGTGGTTTCGGAAGAGTCGCTTGCAGATATTCTTAGACAATAATTGGTAAACATCGATCATTTCTAAAAAATAGGTTTCGTGGACTGAAGAGTGAATTAATATGTTACTCCTAATAAACGAAGAGCGTTAGGTTTTCGTGCTTTGTTCCAGAATTTTCATTAAACCTTGATTTATATATAGCTTTTCTTTTCCAACTCTTATTGAAGTTAGTATTCTAAGTGTTTCAAGTCCACTCAAATATTTACCCACAGTTTTTGGTGTTCCCATTTTCTCATCAATTAGATTTTTGCGTTTTGTGTATGGAAGTTTAAATATTAAATCTATCAACTCTCTTGAATAGATTGTGGGGTTTTCTTTTTTGACGAAAGCCTCGACATCGTCTTTCAGTTTGACAATCTCTTCCAGTTTACTTATTACATCCATTGAAGTTTTCTCAACCATATCTAACATGTACAATATATAGTTTTCCCATTCCTTTTTTTCAGTAACTAGGCGTAATGATTTAAAATAGTTGTGTTTGTTGTTAATAATGTATTCGCTTAAGTAAATTCCTGGAATTTCAAGTAAATTTTCTAATTTAAGATAAAGAAGTAATAGAATTCTACCTGTTCTGCCATTTCCGTCTGCAAACGGATGTATAGCTTCGAATTGGTAGTGCATAATTGCCATTTTTATTAATGGGTCCAGTTTATCATAGTCATTGATGAATTGCTCAAGATTGGATAATTTATTTCTTATGACAGTTTCTCCAGTTGGAGGAGTATAAACCTTCTCGCCTCTGCCATTAAGAAGGGTTGTTCCTGGAGTGGTTCTAATTCCAGCATTATTTTGTTTAATGATTTGCACAAGTTTGATGCAAAGATTTGTCGTTATGAAAGGTCTATCTTCTAAGTCTTTCAGACCCTTCCAAAGCGCTGACTTATAACTTATTATTTCCTTAGCCGCTGGATTGTTAAGTTCCTTTTCTGCAATTAAAGATTTGAAGATCTCGTCATTTGTTGTAATGATATTTTCAATCTCAGAACTCGCTTTTGCTTCTTTAAGGTGTATTGTATCTAAAAACAAGTTAGGATTTGGCAAGTTGGATAGTGCTCCGTTTAGCTTCCCTAATGCTCTACTGGCAGAAATTGTCTTAATCAGGACTCTCTTAGTTTCAATCTCTTGCTTTGGTGGAAGAAGAGGAAGGTCATTATATGGTTTAGCTTTGTCAAAATGTTTCATTTTGACGAGAGTATCTTTTACGCTTGTTGTTTAATCAAGGGTAAAATACGACTATTTTTACACTTATCCAATCTTAAAAGGTATTATGTACATCTGTTGGTTTGCATGAAATCTAACATGTCCATGTACACGTACTTTTGATATCAAATATTCGCATTTGGCATTTTATCCCATTACCAAACCCACTATTGCCCATACTGACACAAAGCCAGGCAATTTTCCAATTCCGATTGAATCTAGATTGAAAGGATGCTAACCAAAAAAATCACAAGTAAGGGGCTTCTCCATTTTGCCTCTACTCTACAGAAGGAGAAAACTCTAAGATGCATTACCTATTACTCTAAAGGTTTTGCTGTCTCCAATAAGATATCCATATTGTTAGTATAATCTTTCGCCTCACATTTTCTATTGAACTTTTCATTTGCCCTATTCAACTCTGCTTCATTCATATTGAATAGGTATTCTGACAGATTACAACGATTATAGGCAAAGTATTGGATAACGAACGTTCGTTTATCCTGCTCTACTGTCGATTACTAGGCCTTCTTACGCGCACCGGATCTATCGGCTGAGGAATAATTCCCAAGTTCATACTATTCATCTGTTCCATGGCGATTTCAACGGCCCTAATGAGTTGTGCATCTTCACCTGCTGCAACACTCTGGGGATCATTATCCACTTCGACATCCGGAGCTACTCCTTTATTTTCCACATCCCACTGTCCTTCCGTGTTATAAAACCCTCCTCTGGGGGCCGTAATATAACCTCCATCGATCAGAGGTGGAACATCCCAAATACCTACCAATCCACCCCAGGTCTTTTTACCTACCAAGGTTCCAATACCTTTCTTTTTAAACATGTACGGCAAATAATCACCTCCTGAGCCCGCCATCTCGTTGATAATCATAACTTTGGGACCCTGAATAACTGCACCCGGACTGGTAAAAGGTTGTTTATCTCCTACCGGATTATTGAAATAACCCATCAGCTCACGATCCAGAAGATCGACAATGTAATCCGCTGCGAATCCACCTGAATTAAAGCGTTCATCTACGATGATTCCTTTCTTATTTTTTTGAGCAAAGTAATACCTGTTGAAATTATTATAACCTCCAAATCCGGTATTGGGTAACCAAACATAGGCGAGTTGTCCGCTACTTAGCTCATCAACTGTACGTCGATTAGATTCTACCCAATCAGATTGTCTAAGGCCAAACTCAGAAGTTACCGGTATTACATTGACTTTTCTCGAATTCGCTATACTGGGAATACTATTCAAGGTGAGTTCGGTTACTTTTCCACCTGTATATTCAAACAATTCATAGATATTGTCAACTCCTCTTAGTGGTTGACCATTTACCTCAAGGATATAATCTCCTTCTTTTACATTGATTGCCGGACCACTCAGGGGAGCCTTCAGATTTGGGTTCCAACTTTCACCGGCGAATATTTTCTTAATCCGGTATCTCTCATTTTCAATGGCATAGTCTGCTCCTAACAGACCTACCGGAACTCTCTTTACATCCGGATAATCTCCTCCCCCATTGAATGAATGTCCAACTGAAGTTTCACCACCCAGAATATCCAGAATATAATTTAGATCCGATCGATGTCTGACATGACTCACCCAGGGCAAATAAGTATTATAGGCCCAATCCAAATCCAACCCGTGAACATTTTCTACATAGAAATAATCTCTTTGATACCTCCAGGCCTCACGAAAAATTTGTTGCCACTCTTGACTTGGATAGATCTTCATGCGCATGTCTGCCAAATTGAGAGTTCCTTTACCGGGTTCAGGTTTTCCGGAAGAACCCGTGATGGACCAGGTACCTTTTTGATGGATCAAAATCTTCTCATAACCTGCCGCCACTTGATAATTTTGAATTTCCGACAAAAACAATTCACTTTTTCTTTCGTCCAAATTGTACCGGTGAAGATCCACACCCGGTTTATTCTCTACATTCTCAGTATAAAATAGTATCCCTTTTCCACCACTCGATAACGACGTATAGTTGCGAGCAGGTAGATCAAGGGCCACAATCCGATTCTCAATTTGGTTGATATCAAATACGACCTGCACCTCCTGTTCCGCATCCTGATCCTTTGCTGAATCATCAGTCTCGTCTTCTTCATCGCTTTTGGGAATCAATGGAGAAGGATCGGCTGGATTGAGTACCGCTAAATAGATTGAATAGCGTAGAGGTCTTTCCAACGAGGACATATCCAACCACCCTACATTTAATCCAAGGTTATTGCTACTCAGGAAGTAAATGTATTTGCCACTGGGATCCCAGGCCGGAGACCTGTTATCTGCCATTTCATTCGTAATTTGATATTTTCGGTTTTCAGCAATATGGTAAATGAATATGGCATTATATTCATTTTCCAGCCGTTTGGTATATGCTATAAATCGTGAATCCGGTGCCCATTCCGGGTAAATGGTACGTTGTGGGTGGGCAAAACCCTCATTGTCAATTTTAGTTACATTGCCGGTATTAATCTCCACTAGCCATAAATTTCTATCGGCATCACCATAACTCAAATATTTGGAATCAGGTGACCAGGCCGGTGTATAGGCAAAAGTCATATCCGGAAGTACAATTTTCTTAAGCTGGCCTCCTTTTTGGTCGGCAATATTGAGTTGATATTCTCCACTTTCATCGCTGAACCAACTGATCCATTTACCATCAGGAGACCAAACCGGACTTCGTTCTGCAGCTCCGGAAGTCTGAGTAAGATTTCTGATGTGGCCGTCATTGGCCGGAACCGTGAAGATATCACCACGAGCGGAAAACACAGCTCTTTTACCCGTAGGCGATATGGCAGCATCCATAATATCCCGGTCCACATTTTGCCAATGGGGTCTAGCCCATGAACGATCACCTTGTACTGTGATGTCAATTTTTTGAGGTGGGTTGATCCCTTGATGATCATAAGAATACAAGAACCCTCCATTTTCAAAAACAATCCTGCCATCTCCGGATTCCAAGTGCTTACAATCAAATTCAGTAAAAAATGAAATTTGTTTCAATTCCCTGGTTCCAGGATTATATGACCATACATTACTGGCATGATCGCGATCAGATAAAAAATAAACTACGTCATTAACATATACCGGATTAAGGTCGTTACTTCCATTCCAGGGTAATGGATTAGCTACCAAAGTGGATAAGTTAAGGATCCGAATAGGATTGGTTTGACCACCACGGTAATTGCGAAATTCGGATTCCCACGCGTCGACCTTTTGATAGGCAAGATGTGTTCCGTCCGGAGAAAGATGACCTTCGCTAACCCGGTCTAACGGTAATTGTTCGGGGAAGCCTCCATCTCTGTTTATTTTCCAAAAACAAGGATCGCCTTGCGGCACTCCATTTCGACCCGAGGAGAAAAGTACGGTACTCCCATCTGGACTCCATCCTTTGACCAGATCAACTGATGGATGAAAAGTGAGTCGTTGGGGTTCACCTCCACCGATAGGTACAATATAAACATCTGTATTACCGTCGTATTGACCGGAAAATGCAATATATTGGCCATCCGGTGAAAAATGTGGCCACAGTTCAGCTCCTTGAAATGAAGTCAAACGTTTAACTTCTTTCCCATCTGCATTAGCTATCCAAATATCATTAGCATAGACAAACGTCACGTGTTGGTTATTGATATCCGGCATCCGCAAAAGCCTGGTAGATTGAGCCTGCAATCCAAAACCAAATAGGCATATCCATAAAGTCAACCAGTAATTTTTCATTCCTCTTACTATTGATAAATTAGCAAAATGTCAGACCCTGACGAACCATCTCTTTTAGAAGTCATTTATATTAAACGACTTTGTTATTAAATATTATTTCAGTAATTTAAACTAACTAAATCATGAAGCAGCATAAATTTGGTCCATTCTTTCCGAGATCTCCTTTAACCTTTGCCGATCTCCTCCTGGAACTTCCGCCGAACCCCAACCTGAATAATTAATTTCTTGCAGCGCTTTATTTACCGCTGGCCAATTACAATCTCCATCACCTAATTTTACCTTAAATCCTTCCCAGACACCTTCATCTTTTTCCTTTTTGCGACTGTATTCTTTGATGTCTATTTTAAATATCCTAGGTCCTAGAATGCGAATCCAATGCTCCGGCCATCCGTATCGTATGATATTACCCACATCAAAATACCAGCCTATCCTATCACTATCAAATTCATCCACATATCTGGCTGCTTCCATCGGACTTAACAGAAAATTATTCCACACATTTTCAATGGCTATTTTTATTCCGGTTTTCTCTGCTTCTGGAAGCATCTTTTTTATTTCTGCTTGAGATCGTTCATAAGCATCCTGATAATTGGTTGCAGCATTAACAATCGCGGGTACCAAGAGGACTGTTGTTCCTCCGTATAATTTACACCGATGTAGTGCTTCGATCGTCGCATCTACACATTGTTGGCGAATCGTAGGATCCGGATGTGAAAGTGGCAGTTTCCAATGTACTGAATTGACCAATCCAGGAATTTCCAAACCTGTCTTATCCCTGGCATTTAGTACCTCTTTGTCATTTAAATTATGCGGACTACCTAGTTCCACCCCATCGAACCCTAGATCCTTCACCAATTGAAATTTTTCAAGAATGGATAAATCCTCCTTTATCATTCCGAATTTCAAGCTTTTTTTAATCAATGGCGACTTGTTTCCATAAATATTCTGGCTTCTTAAATAAGGAATACCAACGGAGGCAATACCCATTGTTTGTACAAATGATCTTCTTTTCATTAATATCGTATTTACTTACTATTTTGAAAATGAAGCGATCAACACATTTAATAAATGTCCAAGCACTGAATTTTTATAGTTTAATTAGTCTGGGACAGTATCTTAGCTTTGATCTCTCAACCTTAGATTCATTCAATAGGTGACTATCAAGAACAAAAATGCACAGATTTTAACTCGGACTTTTCTGTTTAAACTTTATTTGACGTACTAAGCGAATTTGGTTATTCCTGGTTTGGCGACTTCGCGCAATGGCCAATTCATATCCCAACTGTATTCGTCTAATTCCGGACATAAATGATCATTGGAGTTCAATGCTTCTTCCCAGGTAATAGTTTGTCCGGTATAAGCAGCCATACGACCCCATATACCCAACATAGTACTATGTGCCATCGTAATACCATCGTTAAAAGGCTTTCCGGCACGAATTGAAGCAAAAAGTTCATCATGCTCTGTCTGATACATGTTGTTTCTATCACCTTTATAGTCCCAGGTCTTTTTACCTACTATTTGATGTTTTCCACCTACATCAATATCGCACTTCCCTTTGGTTCCAAGCATATATACACCATAGCTCCTGGAGCACCCTTCTTGTTGCCGGCAAAAGTGATATCCCTTTTCTCCGTTTTCATATTCATAGACTACTGCAAAGTGATCATACACATTTCCATACTTTTCTTCCAATCGACTTTGCCTGCCACCGGTCGCTGTTGCCCGCACAGGTAACCGGTCACCCATTGCCCAGGACATCAGGTCAATACTATGTATGGCTTGTTCTACAATATGATCACCGGAAAGCCAGTTGTAGTAGATCCAGTTTCTGAAAGTCTTTTCTAATGGTGAAGCGTTGGGTTTAGTTTCTCTAAACCAAAGTGCTCCGGTATTATACGTATTATGCACAGATAACACATCTCCTATGGCTCCATCTAAAATCCGATCAAAAGTTTCTCGTTTACGATAATCAAATCGCCAACAAAATCCAGACATTAAGGCCAAATTTTTCTGCTTGGCTTTTTTAGCTGATGCTATCACTCTACGGATACCCGGAGCATCCACAGCGACCGGTTTTTCACAAAATATATGTTTTCCTGCTTCAATTGCGGCTTCCAAATGACCTGGTCTGAAAGCTGGAGGTGTGGCTAGAATGACTACATCGACGTCCGTTTCCAAAAGCTTTGCATACGCATCGAATCCGGTAAACTGATGTCCTTTATCCACTTGGACTTTTTCCGGATTTTCATTTTTCAAGTTATTCAAAGCACTTTCCAGCCGATCCGGAAATAAATCGGCCATGGCTGTAAGCATGATTTGGTTATCCGCTTTGGTAGCCTGTAAGGCCGCTCCGGAACCTCTTCCTCCACATCCTATTAATCCAACCTTTAATATATTATTCGAACGAATGGGATTGGCAAACATATTAACAGCCAAGGTACTGCCCAGCACTGCTGAACCAGTAGTTTTTACAAAATCTCTACGTGTTGTTTTATTCTTATTCATAATTTTTATTTTAAAAGGTCAATTTAAGGAATGGTACGCTGAATTCCAATAACTTAGAGCTTGATTCGCTTATTCTTCTACATTTTTTGATATTCTTAACACTGCAACACCAAATCAAGGGCAAAAAGTCATCTTTAAACGAATACATAACATCAATGAAGAATATACTAGTTCCGTTACTCCTTGGACTTTTTCTGAATTCTACCCTGTCAATGACAGAAAGAGATACCACAGATTTATCCGAAGTGAAAATTGTTCTCAAAGGTTATCAAATAAATCAGCACAAAAACTATTTGCAATTAATCATTCCGGACCGGATAGATCCTCAGACGCTCCAATTGCACATTGGAGATTCCGGTCAAGCCGAATGCACTTTAATACTGGCAACGGCGAAGGAGATAAAACTCAAATATGAGTATAATGAAATACCATTTGTAGTATCAACAAATGATAAAGTAAGTTTAGAAGTAGGCCTTGACGAGCTGTTGCAGGGTGGGCCATTTACCAACCCTATTGTAAGTGGTGTTTACCAAAAATTGAATCAACAAATCCTGATTAATATTAGGCTTGGTAATAAGCTATCTTCGCTTGGTACTGGAGCTATGATTGCAGATAGATCACAATCAGCAATGGCGTATTGGTCTTTAAGAAAGAAAGAATACCAACATCAACTTAGTCTTATTAATTCTTTCCTCAAAAATCATCCTACTGTAGATTCAGTATTCTTTAATTGGCTGATAGACCGAGTTACCTATACCTATGGAATGGGCTTGGCTACATACCCATTCTATGGTCGAAACCAGAAGATGCATGCTGATTCTGATTATTTTCATTTTGTTGAAGAATTTAATTTCAGTCAGAAGGTTTCCTTTGAAACTTCGATTTTTAATGATTTTATCGAAAGTTTAACATCATCATTTGTGATTATGGCAAATATTTCCGATCGCTACCAAAATCAACGAGAAGAACTGAAAAATAAAAATTTATCTAATTTCAAAATTAAATTTGACCTAATATCGAAAATTGAAAATCAGTCACTGAAGAATCAGATGTTGGTACAATTATTTCGAATGGAAAAAACTATTCCAATCAATTATTATGAAAAAATTTCCGGATTAGTCTCGAATATTGAATTGACAAAATTAATGTCTGAAGCACCCAAGGATACAACTCCTATATATTCACTCATTAAAAATTATCAACTCCCCACCAAAGAGAAAACTGAACTGTTGCGATTATATGAAAATTTGGAAGGCAAAGTAATCTATCATGATTTTTGGTTTAGAGGATGTAAACCTTGTATGTCGGAATTCCCATACTACAATCAATTAATCGATAAAAGTGGTATTGAAGTTGTATTTTTATTTTTAGGTGTACATATGGCACCTGATGTGTGGCAAACGACTATTGATGAATATCAATTAAAAGGTATTCATCACTTATTATCCAAAAATCAAATCGCCTTTTATGAGCGATATTTCGAATTAAAAAGTTATCCGCATCATCAAATCGTCGATCAAAGGGGACTTATACTACAGAATCACATTCCGCATCTTCGCGAGAATACTATTAATCACATATTGGAAATGCTCCACAATTATGTACAACAGTAAATTTCACAAGGTGATTTTGTAATTCTAAATCCCAGCTGCCTGAATCGCCTGGCTCAGGTTTTGGTAGTTTTGATCGGAAAGTGGAGCAAGCGGTAGTCGGACCTCTCGTGAGCAAAAACCCAAATATTGCATAGCACCTTTAATACCTACCGGATTGCCTTCGATATATAACCAGTGATGCAGATCCTGTAATTGTTGATTCAAGGCTCGGGCTTGGGTGAATTTTTCTTGAAGTGCCAACCGAATCATAGTTGAAAACTGGTTAGGAAATGCATTTGCGATTACCGAAATGACTCCTTTTCCTCCTACTGCAATGGTGGCCAAAGTAGTCGGATCGTCGCCGGACAAAACGCTGAAAGTATCCGGTGCATGTTTTGTAAGTTGTTGAATTTGATCAAAATTTGCTGAAGCTTCTTTAACAGCAACTATAAAAGGGTGGTTGGCCAGCTTCAATATTGTATCTGCAGCGAGGTTTGAGCTGGTTCTTCCAGGCACATTATATAAGATTATGGGAAGCGTGGAAGCATTGGCAAGTGCTGTATAATGTCGATAAATACCTTCCTGAGTAGGCTTCAAGTAGGACGGACTACTGCTCAAGATAGCCGCTAAACCCTGGGTATTGAACTGATTGAGATATCGGATTAATCCCCCAGTATTATTACTTCCAAATAGCCCTCCAACTACCGGTAGTCTGTCCTTGGCTCGTTCCACGGTAAATCTGATAACTTTGTTGCATTCTTCAGTTGTCAAGGTTACTGCTTCACCGGTCGTGCCCAAGGGTACCAAATAATCTACACCCCCATCGATTACATGCTCAATGATTTCTGCAAAAGCATCATAGTCAATACGTTGATCTTTAAAAGGAGTAATTAGTGCAACTCCAGTTCCCCAAAACATCTTTTGATCACTCATGATATTGTATGTTTTTCAATATCCTTTTGATTTCGTTGATTAACTGATCCACTTTCATTTTTTCTCGAGACTGGATCATTATGTCGTAGTGATTATTCCAATCATTAAATGGTCCGATCTTAAAGCTGCTAAGGGTTAGTTTAGCGATATAATGAAGGGGTAAGTCATCTTGTTTGCCCAAATTTATTAAAATGTGGTATTTCATCATCATAAACCGTTCAATATCGTCATGTTTGGGGATAAAAAAATAATTTACATGCTTACGATAGAAGTGTTTGAACGAATAGGTAGATGCCACCGCATCATGATCTATATAACCTAGGCTTGATACGATATTTCCGGAGTTTCGTAATTCATTGACTAAAGCTTCTACGGCCGTTCGGTCATCACCATATGTCCCGTCAAAGAGCAATCCTATGTTTGCTTTGGCCAAATTGGGATCAGGATCAGACACTTTCTCTGGCGAGAGAGATCTGGAGCGCAATAATTGAAGGTAAATTTGTTTGCGAAAAGAATTAATGAATTGCATTTTACGATTTATCCTCTTCCGTGACTGGCTCTTCTTCCGGGTTTATTGAGTTTTTTACTTTTACTTTACCCATAGAACTGTATTTAGCTATTCGCTGATTCACACGGGTGGTAGCATCTATTTCTTTTAAATTTGACAATTCTTTTTTAATATGTTTCTTCAATAATCTAGACATACCTTCCGGATCGGAATGAGCTCCACCCAAAGGTTCTTTGACAATTCCGTCCACCAATCCAAACTCAAACATATGGTCAGCTGTCAATTTTAAGGCTTCTGCCGCCTGTTCCTTATAATCCCAACTTCTCCACAAGATAGAAGAACAAGATTCTGGTGAAATAACACTATACCAGGTATTCTCCAGCATATACACTTTATCACCAACTCCTATTCCCAAAGCTCCTCCTGATGCTCCTTCACCTATAATATAACAGAGTATTGGAACCTTCAATTGTACCATTTCTATTAAATTCTTGGCAATAGCTTCAGCTTGACCTCTTTCTTCAGCCTCAATCCCTGGATAGGCTCCGGGTGTATCAATGAAACAAACTACTGGAAAGCCAAATTTTTCGGCAATTTTCATGAGGCGCAATGCTTTGCGATATCCTTCGGGATTAGCCATCCCAAAGTTTCGATACTGTCTCATTTTGGTGTTGATCCCTTTTTGGTGTCCGATAATCATGATCGTTTCACCATTTATTTTTCCAAGTCCACCTATTATTGCTTTATCATCACCGAAATTTCGATCCCCATGTAATTCGACAAACTTTTTACATATCTGACTGATGTAATAAAAAGTATATGGACGTTCTGGATGACGGCTTAGTTGTACTTTTTGCCATCCAGTTAAATTGGAATAGATCTCTTTCCTTTTTACCTTTATTTTGCTTTCAATTTCAGCAATTGTTTCAGAGACATCAACATCACCTTCACTACCTACCTGCTTGATTTTCTCAAGTTGTTGGTATAGTTTTTCTAATGGTTGTTCGAAATCCAGAAATACCATCTCAGTATTAATTGTATTGGCGAAGGTAAAAATAACCGATAATTGTTATACTCTGAAATGAATTAATTTTCAAGTATTAGAATTTTGTTCCAATTTACTATTTAATTACCAGATTAAATTTTGTTATTTTGATTCCTTCAGTAAAATATTGAAACAACTTAAGTATATTTCTGTAGTCATAAAAATCATTCAGATGGGTCTGAACAACATCATATTCATTACCACAATTCTAATTTTAAATTCGCTTAATTGTAAATCCATTATCGAAGCAAAACCATTAAATGTGGTCATTTTTTATGCAGATGATCTTGGGTGGACCGATCTGGGAGTCAAGTCAGATTATTATGAAACACCCGTTTTAGATCAACTGGCAAAAGAAAGTATGGTTTTCAATCAAGCATATGCCAATGCAGCCAACTGTGCCCCATCCCGGGCTTGTCTAATGACCGGAATGTATCCACCCAGAAACGGAATTTACACTGTGGCAAGTGCTGCAAGAGGAAGTTCAGCAAACCGCAAGCTTATTCCGGTGGATAATAAGGTTACTTTGGATCCCGGATTGAAGACATTACCCCAATATTTTAAAGATGCCGGGTACACTACCTGTGTCGCAGGAAAATGGCATCTTTCTGAAGATCCGATTCCTTATGGATTCGACCACAATATTGGCGGTAATCACCTGGGACATCCCAAATCTTATTTTTCTCCGTATAAAAATCCTAAATTGACTGATGGACCTAAAGGTGAGCACTTACCAGCGCGATTGGCAAAAGATGTAAACACCTGGATAAGTGATCATTCTGAACAACCTTTTTTGCTTTATTTTCCGTTTTATTCGGTTCATACACCGATACAAGCACGCCAGGACCTGGTGGCAAAATACAGTGATAAATCCCCAGGCATCAATCACAAAAATCCAAAATATGCAGCCATGATCGAGGCAATGGACCAAGCTATTGGTTCCGTTTTACAACATTTATCCAATTTGAAACTTACCGATAATACGATCATCATCTTTTCCTCTGATAATGGTCCTCATGGAGGTGTTTCCCTGGCAAAGCCATTGAGAGGTGTAAAAGGTATGTACTACGAAGGAGGTATTCGGGAACCTTTATTTATAAAGTGGCCTGGAGTTACCAAAGGGGGTAGTCAATGTGAAGTTCCGGTTATTGGAAGTGATATATTACCTACACTTTTGGAATTAATACCTGATGTAATAATGGAAAAGCCTGTAGATGGGGTAAGTTTGCTTCCATTATTAAAAGGGGATCAAATAGCAGATAGGACTTTGTTTTGGCATTTTCCGGCCTATCTGGAGATGAATAAAAGAAATATGGCTCTTAAGGATGCCTATAAGTCAACCATATGGAGAACCACACCATGCAGTGTGATCAGATGGAATGAATGGAAACTTATTGAATATTTTGAAACCGGTGAATTGGAATTGTACAATCTGGATACTGATTTAAGCGAACAAAACAATCTGGCAGATCAAGAACCAGAAAGGAAACGACAAATGCTGACCAAACTGCGAAAAATGCAACAAGACACCAAAGCATTTATCCCATCACAGCTCAATCCTGAATTTAAGAGTTAAATGACAATTATTATACCTAAATCGCCTTATTAATGAAGTGCTTATTTCAAGTTATTTTATACGGTATCTTATTCGTAATGTATGCTTGTAATCCGGTGGAAAACAAGGATGCCCAGGAACCAGATTCGGATGGAAATCCTAATATTATTTACATTCTTGCCGATGACCTGGGTTATGGAGATCTCAGTTGTTATGGGCAAAAGAATTTCAGTACTCCCAACCTTGATCGTTTTGCCGCTGAAGGAATGCTGTTTACCCAGCACTATTCAGGTAGTACGGTGTGCGCTCCATCGAGATCAGCTTTGATGACCGGCCAGCATACAGGGCATACTACGATCAGAGGAAATAAAGAATTAAAGCCGGAAGGCCAGTGGCCAATTCCGGATTCTTGTTATACCCTTGCCGAAATGTTGAAAACCAGAGGATATGTAACAGGTGCTTTTGGTAAATGGGGATTAGGAGGGCCTGGATCAACCGGTGACCCAATGTTTCAAGGATTCGACCGATTTTTTGGATATAATTGTCAGCGGCTAGCCCACAATTACTATCCTCGCCATCTGTGGGATAATCGATCAAAAGTAGCTTTGGAAGAAAATATGGGTGCAAATGAAGGTATATATTCACCCCAATTGATCCACGAGAAGGCTATAGAATTTATTCAACAAAATAAAGACACCAGTTTTTTCTTGTTTTATCCCAATGTAATTCCCCATGCGGAGTTGTTGGTTCCCGAAGAATATCTGGCAAAATACCGGAATAAATTTTTACCGGAAAAGCAGTACCAGGGAGTGGATGACGGAGACCATTACAGATTAGGACCTTACGGGTCACAAAGTGAAAGTCATGCTGCTTTCGCCGCAATGGTTACTCTGCTGGACGAACAAGTAGGTAGTATACTTGACCAATTAGATGAATTAAGAATTGCCGATAACACTCTGGTCATCTTTACTTCGGATAACGGGCCACACCTAGAAGGTGGTGCCGATCCAGACTACTTCGATAGCAATGGTCCGTTGAGGGGATATAAAAGAGATTTATATGAAGGCGGAATACGTGTACCCATGTTGGCCAAATGGCCTGGTCAAATAGCGAAAGGATCAAAAAATGATCATGTATCTGCATTTTGGGACGTAATGCCTACAATTGCCGAGTTGGTCAAAACCAGCGTTCCTGAAAACTTGGATGGAATTTCTTTTTTACCGACAATGCTCAATTTACCAGACCAATTGAAACATGATCATCTATATTGGGAGTTTCATGAAAGAGGTGGAAGGCGAGCTCTGCGCAAAGAAAACTGGAAGTTAGTTCAATACCAATTGAAAGAAGGAATGACCAAAAACCTTGAACTTTATGATTTATCCAATGATCTGGGAGAAAACAATAATCTCGCGGATGAATACCCGGAAGTTGTAGATTCTTTATTCGCTATCATGAAACATTCCAGAGTTCCTTCGCCGGTTTTTAAATTTCCCGGTGAAAAGTGACTTTCATCAATCCGGAGTATATTCCTCATTTATTTCCGGAAACTTAGCTCCTAATTCCACTTGTCGCTGTTGGAGCAATGTAAATAATTCTGATTTTTTGTCAGGAAATTGAAGTGATAAATCATTTTGTTCTTCGATATCTGACTCCAAATTGTATAATTCGGATTCATTGGTTTCATAATGGATAACCAATTTCCAGTTACCCTGCCGAATCCCAGCACCTGGCCTCCACATCGATCCATGATAATGAGGATAGTGCCAGATTAAGAATTCTCGATCAAACTCTTTATTCTGAATTATTGGAGTAATATCCCGGCCATCAAAATCTACCTCTTCCGGTAGATCCAACTTCAGTTGGTTAGCCAGCGTTGGGAAAAAATCATGACTGACTACAGGAACATCACTTCTAGCTCCAGATTTTGTTATTCCCGGCATATGAACCAACAAAGGTACGCGTATGCCCCCTTCGTTGCACCACCCCTTCCCTGCCCGTAAAGGCCTGACAGAGGTTGGTGCAACTCGATTTTTATTAAGAGTTGATAATCCTCCATTGTCAGAAGTAAATATAACTATTGTGTTATCCCAGATCCCCTGATCTTTCAATCCCTGCAAAAGACGACCTACATTTTCATCCATAGCTTCTACCATACTGGCATAATCCGGTCTAACCTGCCTGAGCATAGTAGATCCATCCCCTTCATCTACTAATTTCACTTTTCCACTATCCGGTAAGTGAATTCTTTTTTCCTGATATTTTGATAAATACCGGTCACAGGCTTGAATAGGTGTGTGCACTGTATAAAAGGATAACATGGCAAAAAAAGGATTTTCTTTGCCCTCTTGTTTCTGGATGAATTTAAGGCATTCATCAGTGAGTCGGTCAGGTAAATATTCTCCTTGTGGTCCATCAGTCATCTTAGGGTTTTTATACGGAGCATAATACCCTCCGGGAGGTGAGCCCCGTTCATGACCACCAATATTGATTTCAAATCCTTGATCTTCCGGGAAATATCCCTCTCCTCCCAAATGCCACTTCCCGGCAAAAAAAGTGTGATAACCATTGTCTTTTAAAGCCTCAGCTATAGTATATTCTTCCAAAGGTAATTGATCTAAATCCTGGATGTTTTTTAATCGTTGATTACGGGGATTTCGACCTTTGATCCAATCAGTTATATTGACACTAACCGGATTTTTACCCGTCATAATGGCTGCCCTGGTAGGAGAACAAACCGGAGAGGCTGAATAGGCGTTGGTAAACATAAAACTCTCCTGGGCAAATGCATCCAGTCTCGGAGTTTCATGAAAACTGCTCCCGTAGCATCCTAGATCATTCCAACCCAAATCATCGACTAAGATCAACAACACATTATGTTTTGGAGAAGAGATCGGATTGCGACACTGGATTCCAACTACTAATAGAAATAACCATATGCCGATGATCGCGATCCACGCAGATTTAAAGTATGCGTAAAAAAATTTCTTCCCATCTATCATAATTTAAAATTTTGTTCTATGATTTAATATTGCTTTATAAGTTGCATTGTTGTTCCATAAAATTAAAAATATCTTTGAATGAAATTTAGAAAGCCTATGCCGGAATCTGTAGCCACATTTCTTTACGGAGAAGATATTCTTACAGCGGGAGTAGCGATGCAGCTTTGTAAAGGTCTACTTAAAGGAGAATTGAGTAATGCTTGTCTCGATAGAATAAAAGCCAGCCGTATGATTGTTACCAAAATCGCGGCTGGGGACGAAGCTGTTTATGGAATTAATACCGGATTTGGACCCTTGTGCAATACCCGAATCGGGAAAAAGGATACCATCAAACTCCAATACAATATATTAAAAAGTCATAGTGTCGGGGTTGGTGCCAAGATTCCAACGGAGGTTGCCAAATTAATGCTGATTCTGAAATTGCATTCTTTGGCAAAAGGATTTTCCGGTATTTCTGCTGACACTTTACAACGAATATTATGGCACATCCATGAGGATGTTATCCCTGTAGTACCTTCGCAAGGATCAGTGGGAGCATCCGGAGATCTGGCTCCCCTGGCCCATTTATTTTTACCGTTGATTGGATTGGGAAAAGTTAAATACAAGGGAGTAACTATACCCACGCCTGAACTTTATCAAAAGAAAGGTTTGCAACCAATTCAATTGGGGGCCAAGGAAGGGCTTGCCCTGATTAACGGTACTCAATTTATTGCTGCGTATGCCGTTCAAGTGGTCACCAAATTTGCCAGCCTATTAAGCCAGGCTGACCTTATTGGTGCTTTGATGGTAGAAGGATTATTAGGGTCATTCAGGCCGTTTCTGCCTGATTTGCACATCCTCAGACCTTTTCCTGGGAATCAGCATGTAGCTCACCGACTTTACCATTTATTGAAAGATTCGGAGATTATTACTTCTCATGCCGAATGTGATCGTGTTCAGGATCCTTATTCATTGCGATGTATGCCACAGGTACACGGTGCATCTAGAACGGCATGGCTCCATCTAAAAGAGGCATTGGAAATAGAACTCAATGCCGTGACGGACAATCCGGTAATCACCCAGGAGGGAATGGCCATTAGTGGGGGTAACTTTCACGGTCAACCTTTGGCTCTACCTCTTGACTATGCCTGTCTGGCGGCTTCTGAGTTGGGAAACATATCGGACCGCAGAATATATCTATCCTTAATGGGAGTAGCCAAAGGAGTTCCCAAGTTATTGATGAAGGAATCAGGTATAAATTCAGCATTTATGATGCTTCAGTATACTACCGCAGCTCTGGTAAGTGAAAATAAATCTTTGTGTTTCCCAGCGAGTGCAGACAGTATTCCTACATCATTAGGGCAAGAAGATCATGTCAGCATGGGCTCAATTTCTGCTAGAAAGGCTGTTACCGTTATCGAAAATTTAGAAAAGATACTGGCCATTGAATTGATTTGTGCTGCACAAGCCTTTGATTTTGTAAAGCCGCTCAGATCAGGCAAGATTCTCGAAGCAATCCATTCCTTTGTCCGCACGAAAGTTACTCATGCCGAAGAAGATCGGGTCTTTGGTAAAGACATTGAAGTGGCTCATCAAATAGTCAAAGATGAATCCATCCTCGAAATTACCAGAGATACTAATCAAAGATTTGATCTACAATTTCATACCCAATTTGATCACCTATTTGAAAAATGTTGATGACAAAACTTCCTTATCATGTCTCCAATCCGGTATCACCTCGGTTACCCATTGTGGTAAGTGTTCCTCATTGCGGAACCGAGTTTCCAGACGACATTAGGGAGCATCTTATCCCCGAGAGCATCCAAAACCCGGACGATACAGATTTTCATGTAGAACGATTATATAATTTTGCTCCTGAAATGGGTATTACTTTAATTCAAGCCCGTTTTAATCGCTGGGTAATAGACCTAAACCGATCCACAGATCAAGTCCCTCTTTATCAGGATGGCAGGTTAACCACTGGCCTTTGTCCTACCCATGACTTTTTTGGAAATCCAATTTATAAAAACCCAAAATTAGAACCTGATAAGCAAGAAGTCAAAAGAAGAATTTCGCAATATTATACACCTTATTATGAGCAACTCACCTCCTTGCTCCAAGATTTAAAACAAGAATTTGGAAAAGTCCTATTGTGGGATGCACATTCCATCAGGAGTATGATCCCTACTATTACTAAAAATCCATTTCCGGATCTCATTTTAGGAAGTAACAACCGACGTTCTGCTGATTCGGTCTTGATAGAAATGGCACTGCATAAATTGGGATCTGCACAATGGAAACTTCAACATAATGATCCTTTTCAAGGAGGAAATATAACTCGGTACTTTGGTCAACCAAATAAACAGGTTAATGCTTTACAACTAGAAATGGTTAAAAAGCTATATTTGGGTGATTGTGAACTCAAATTCAATCCGCTACGGGCAGAGAAAATAAAACCACTTTTACTCAAAACCCTTACGGCCCTGGGCAAATACTTAATAGAGAATGAGTAGTTTTCAGTTTAAAGGCATATTACAAAATCAGGGTTGGATCTCCCCGGCATATGTTCAGGTAGATGATCAAGGAGTTTTGCGGTCGCTGAGTAAGGTGGCGAATCCGGAAGAACACTATGAATCGGTGGATGGATATGCTCTTCCAGGGATTCCAAATGCACACTCGCATGCATTTCAATATGCCATGGCTGGATTAAATGAACATCATTCTCCATCGGATAAGGATGATTTTTGGGGATGGCGAAATCGAATGTATCAATTAAGTCTGAAATTAAATCCCAATCAAATGGAAGCCATAGCAACCATGCTTTATGCTGAAATGCTTAGGTATGGTTACACCTCCGTGGCTGAATTTCACTATTTACATCATGATCCCTCGGGAAACTCATATTCAGATTCAGCAGAAATGGGTAAACGTATCCTCGCCGCAGCCCATCATGCGGGCATAAAAATCACTTTACTTCCCGTCTTTTATCAAAAAGGAGGCTTTGGCAAATTTCCAGATCCCCAACAAAAAAGATTTATCTCTTCGACCCTTGATCAATATCTGCAATTGTTTGAGGCCAGTAAGCGAGCATGCAATGAATACGGCAATACAATTTGTGGATATGCCATCCATTCCTTGCGCGCTGTAGAACCTATTCTTATCCGTGAATTACTCGCTGAAATTGAAAAGGATAAACCCATTCATTTGCACATTGCCGAACAAAAAAAAGAAGTCACGGATTCAATTCAATATTTGGGTAAAAGACCGGTAGAATGGCTATTGGAAAACACCTCATTAAATGAAAGTTGGAATTTAGTCCATGCCACCCATCTAAATCAATTTGAATGCAAATCCCTGGCACAAAGCAAAGCACAGGTTATATTATGTCCCAGTACAGAAGGTAACCTGGGAGATGGGTTATTTCCGTTTATTGATTTTCAGCAACAGAGAGGAAAATGGTGTATAGGAACGGATAGTCATATCAGATTAAATCCTTTTTTGGAAGCACAATTGTTAGATTATGGACAACGTCTAACTACCCATCAGCGCAATATATTTCAAAGTAGCGGTGAAGAAGATTGTGGATTAATCGCCATAAATCAAATCATTAAAAACGGAAGAAAGGCAATGGGTCGTAACGCTCAGGTTTTTTTTGAAGTCGGTCAAGAATTTGACGCTATGATCATTAAGGCCAGTCATCCACTCATCGCAAATACTTCTTTGGCAAATTTGACCTCAACCATTGTTTATGCATCCGATACATCTATGCATTTAGGTACCCTAGTAGATGGTAAGTGGGTAGTAAAGGAGGGAATACATCTAAAATATCAAGAAATAAGTCAGAATTTTTATTGTATGATGCAGAAATTGAAATATAGATAACACATTATTATGAGTACATATCAATTAATTGGGCCGTTCTCACAATTGTTGGATCTCGCTGACCTGCCTGTACGAGGATCGATTCGAGATGAGGAATTAACAATCATTCAGGACGGAGGAATCATACTACAAGGTGAAAAGGTATTTAAGACGGGCAAATACCAGGCTATCAAAGGAATTGCCAATGATCTTAAAGCAGATATTTTTGAAATCGAGGCACCAAATGTGTGTGTACCAGGATTTGTCGACATGCATACCCACATTTGTTTTGCAGGGACTCGTGCCAATGATTATGCCATGCGCAATGCTGGTATGACGTATCTGGCCATCGCACAAGCAGGAGGCGGAATTTGGGATACTGTAACCAGCACCCGTGGAGCTACTAGCGAACAACTAATCCAGGGGGTACTCCATAGGACTTTGCGTCATTTAAGACATGGGATTACTACTATAGAAGTAAAAAGTGGATATGGTCTTTCGGTGGATGAGGAATTGAAAATGTTAAAAGCGATTCAACTAGCAAATTCAAATACACCGGCCGATCTGATAAGTACTTGCCTTGCTGCACACATATTACCTAAGGACTTTAATGGAAATCACCAGGCCTACCTGACTGAAATCTCCAATCATTTGTTTCCAATTTTAATAGAGGAGAATTTAACGAATCGAGTAGATGCTTTTGTAGAGCACGAGGCATTTTCTCCATCTGTAATAACTCCCTATTTAAAACATGCCAAAAATTTAGGATTTGACATTACCATCCATGCTGATCAATTTCATACCGGTGGTAGTGCGATTGCGGTAGACCTTGGTGCTATTAGTGCAGATCATCTGGAGGCCACCACTCAACTGGAAATCGAAATGCTGGCAAGAAGTAAGGTTATTGCCACTGCATTGCCTGGTGCTTCCTTAGGATTAGGTTGTAATTTTGCACCAGCACGCAGTCTTTTGGATGCAGGTGGGGCACTAGCTATCGCATCAGATTGGAATCCTGGATCAGCTCCTATGGGTAATTTACTCACTCAAGCAACGATACTTGGTACTTTCCAAAAATTGACCAATGCCGAATTACTGGCAGGGATTACCTATAGAGCAGCTAATGCTTTAAATCTGCATGATCGCGGTAGACTTAAACCAGGAGCTGTAGCTGACTTTGTCCTCTTTCCAACCGACAATTATCAAGAAATCTTTTATCATCAAGGACAAATGATTCCAAATCGGGTATGGAAAAATGGTAGATTATTAGACTTTTAACATTAAAAACATCGGATCAGAATGAGTCATGATTATACTGAGTTTCAACAGCAAATACTACTAGGAATTCCTGACAAACTCCCTCCAGCCAGATCCTATCCTGCACAAGCAAACCGGGCTCCCCGTCGCAAGGATATTTTGAACTCGACAGAGAAAAAATTGGCAGTCGCCAATGCGTTACGCTATTTCCCTACCAGGTGGCACCGGGTTCTAGGGCAGGAATTTAAACAGGAACTTGAGCAATTTGGAAGAATTTACATGTACCGTTTTAAGCCCACTTATCCGATTTATGCAAGACCGATATATGCCTACCCTTGCAAGTCTAGTCAGGCAGCTGCAATTATGCTAATGATCCAAAACAACTTAGACCCTGAGGTGGCGCAGCATCCGGAAGAACTAATTACGTATGGCGGAAATGGAGCCGTCTTTCAAAATTGGGCCCAGTATCTTTTAACCATGCAATACTTGGCGAATATGACGGATCTGCAAACTTTGCATATGTATTCCGGCCATCCTATGGGATTGTTTCCATCCAGCCTCGATTCCCCGAGGGTTATTGTCTCCAATGGTATGATGATCCCCAATTATTCAACACCTGATGATTGGGAGAGATTTAATGCATTGGGTGTGACTCAATACGGTCAAATGACGGCTGGCTCTTATATGTATATAGGCCCCCAGGGCATTGTTCACGGGACCACAATTACCATACTGAATGCATTTAGAAATATACTTTCATCCTCCAACTCACCAGCAGGAAAAGTATTTTTAACCTCCGGACTGGGAGGAATGAGCGGAGCTCAACCTAAAGCAGGTTCGATTGCCGGATGTATTACAGTGTGTGTTGAGATAAATGAAAAAGCTACTCAAAAGAGATACGACCAGGGCTGGGTGGATGAAGTCATTGAAGACCCGGACAGACTGGTAACACGTGTTCGTAAAGCTATCCTGAGTAAAGAAATAGTGTCTATTGCCTATCAGGGAAATATTGTAGATGTATGGGAATTATTCTTGGATGCAGATATAACTATCACTATTGGTTCCGACCAAACCTCACTACACAATCCTTGGTCCGGCGGATATTATCCCGTGGGTTTGACATTTGCCGAAGCCAATGAGATGATGAGGAGTAACCCCGATCTTTTTAAAATCAAAGTCCAAGAGTCGTTGCGAAGACAAGCAATAGCTATTAACCAACATGCCCAAAAAGGAACCTATTTTTTTGACTATGGCAATGCATTTTTATTGGAGGCTGCTCGTGCCGGAGCACCGGTGATAGCAAAAAATGGCCATGATTTCATTTATCCCTCTTATGTCCAAGATATCATGGGTCCTTTGTTCTTTGATTATGGATTTGGTCCATTTAGGTGGGTATGCGCGTCAGGTGATCCAGGTGATTTAGACAAAACCGATCAAATTGCCCGGGAAGTATTGGAAGGTATTGCATCAACGGCTCCATCAGTAATCCATACTCAAATACAGGATAATATCCAATGGATCAGAGACGCTAAAAAGAACAATTTAGTCGTAGGATCACAGGCCAGAATCCTTTATGCCGACTCCAAAGGTAGGATTCAAATAGCTGAAGCTTTTAATGAAGCCATCCAAAATGGTACTATTTCAGCTCCTATCATCTTAGGACGTGATCATCATGATGTAAGTGGAACAGATTCCCCCTACCGGGAAACCAGCAATATCTATGATGGCAGTAAATATACAGCTGATATGGCTATTCACAACGTGATCGGTGACAGTTTTCGCGGAGCTACCTGGGTTTCCATTCACAACGGAGGTGGAGTAGGTTGGGGAGAAGTAATCAATGGAGGTTTTGGATTGGTGCTGGACGGATCCAAAGCGGCTTTGGATAAAGCCCGCATAATGCTATTCTATGATGTCAATAATGGAATCGCCAGAAGAAGTTGGGCCAGAAACCCGGGCGCCATATTATCTATAAAAACAGAAATGAAAAATACACCTGGTTTGGAGGTTACTTTACCTTATCTTGCAGATCCGCAAGTATTGGAAGAACTATTCCAAACGGAATAATCCGCCACTGCATTTTTGTTTTTATAATAATATAGACCGATCAGCTAGTCTACTACAGGAGTTAAAACGATGTTCCGGTACTTCACCTTGCCATGATCTCCCTGCAAATAAATGGGTCCGGCTACGAATTCGTTTGAGGTCAAAGCTCCTCCTGTACAACCGCCCACAAATTCATTATCGATGATGGTTTTACCATTTAGGATGACTGTTATATGGCGATTTGCCAGCGTAATATCAAATGTTTGCCATTCTCCGGCGGGTTTTTCAGCGGATATGGACGGAGTGATTCGGCTGTAAAGTGCACCCATATGGTGACTATCCAAATCTTTGCCGTAACTATCATACACCTGGATCTCATAAATCCCTCTTAAATAAATTCCGCTATTACTTCCTTTGGGAATGTTAACCTCCAAAGTAAGTCTAAAGTCCTCAAACTTTTGCTCCGTGCGGAGGTTTCCATAATGGATATGATGATTTGGATCGTTTTGAACCGGATCATTAGTTAATACACCGTCCTTAACACTCCAACCATTAGTGGCCTTTGGTTTGATCAATCGCCATCCTTTTAGACTGTTGGGATCTAACAGTTGTATAGCTTCTCCAAAGTTTAATTTACTCAATAATGGTGGTGTTGGAGCCGAAGGTAATTTTATCCCTGTAAAACTGGCAACCCGGACTCCATTTCCAGCTGGTGCCGGCATATATCTGGTTCCATACAATTCATCGCCTTCCGCATGTAATTCTATCCGCGAAGTGATCAAAAGGTCCCTATCCTTAACCTTTCTCTTTCTAGATATGGTTATTACCAAGTCTTCTCCATGTAAATAAGCATGGTCAACCGGGGTTACACTTCCACCATACCACAGCAAATTGGCATCGATATAACCCTCTTTCTGTTTTACTTCAAGCCAGCCGGCATCTGCAAATCCGTTATGGGGTAAGGTTAACGCCCATGAACCAAGAAATGGCTCTAATCTTGAATCGGATTGGGCAATGGTGGGGTTTATGTTATAGCATATGGTAATTGAAAGAACTATAAAGGTGGTGGCAAAAATATTTTTCATCTGTTGAGTTTAAGAATTCATAAAAGTACAATATTATGAATTATCCAATACAAATAACTACTTGGAATGAACTACTTCCTGAAAAGATATTCAGATTGGAGATTGATTGACAAGAAGGCTATGTATTCAGATAAAAGCTTACCTCCGTTTTACAAATTCAGTATTTGTTTATCGGTAATGAGTTTTTCTCTTAATTCTTCGTAATCGATGCTTTGCACCGAAAGGTCATTATCTATCGCCATACAGGCGGCAGTAGCCGCAGATTGCGCCAGAATCATGAATACAGGTTCCATGCGAATGGAACCAAAAGCGATGTGAGAAGCTGACAGGCACACCGGCACCAACAGGTTGGCGCATTCGTCTTGTGTAGGGGTAATTGCACGATAACTAATGGGATAAGGACCAAATCCGCCGACTTCAACATCGCCTTCATTTTTTACATATCCATTGGTGTCAACATATCTTTGCATATGATGAGAATCCATCGTATAAGCACCCATACCTACAGATTGATCGGCCGATATCGAATCCTGAGTACAGTGGTGTTCAGTCATCACAAAATCACTAACCATCCTCCTGGCTTCTCTAATATACAATTGCGGGGTCCAATGATTTGTATTGACAAATTCATCTTTGGGTAACCCCCATTTGCTAAATTCTGCTCGTATATTCTCAGGAATACGGGGGTGATTGGCTAAGGTCCATAGCAATCCTTTTTGATATTTTTCATGATTGCGGATAATCTTTTCCCGGACGGCGTAATCGCCATCCGGATATTCAAAATTATATCCGATATAATCAGATGAAAAGGGACCTTTATTATTGGAATCCGTCTTCCGGTTTGGCATCCTTGACATGATGAAAAAAGGACCCTGATAGCCGGCTTCTATCGCTCGGAATAATAATTCATAGACTTTTTCATCGTACGAATCAGGTTTGTCAACCATAATACGATTTTCAGGAACATCGGTAAGGCACATTCTAAAACAGTAAGCCTGTACCTTTTGGTCTGCTATGCCATCATCCCCGGGTGCTCGGGTGACATTTGGTAATAAACCACTTGTCGAATCCCCTGCGATAATATATGGACTTACTCCATCAGGAAATTGATGATAGATTCCCATTTTCTTTTGCACTCCATTTAGTGTTTCACCGTATTGAGCATTGGCTTCCCTCCCAATCGTATAACTGACACCGCTGCGGGCCATGAGATCTCCTTCATAGGTGCAATCTATAAATACTTTTCCCTGAATTTTTTTACCTGATTCCAACTCAATTTGACTAATTCTTCCGGTTCTTTTTTCGACCTCTTTGCTTAAATCCAATCTTTCGTTAAGCAAAACCGGAATTTGATATTCCTCAATAAAATCATTGAATATCTCACTGGCTACTTTTGGTTCAAAAGTCCACCTTGTGGATTCAGCAGAATGATCCCTCGAATCATTGGCCTCAGGTTGTTGTTCCCATTTCCAGGCCGAATTCACTGAATATTTTTCAGCCACACGTTGATAAAATTCTCGCGAAATTCCTCCAATCGCATGTTTATTACCTATATCCGTTGCTCCGAGGCCCCCACTGGAAAGTCCCCCTAGGTGTTTGGAGGGCTCGATAACTACTACACTTTTGCCCATACGTACACTTTGCACTGCCGCAACAATTCCTGCAGATGTTCCTCCATATATTACTACATCATAAGTGTCCTGCGAATTTTGACAGGATAACAGAAAAAATAGTATGATCCAATGATAAAAACGATTGTCCATATTTAACTTTAATATCTTAGTAAAATTAACAAATCATATTGAAGTCGTTTAAAAACTATGTTTAATATCGGCGTTAAGCCTTGTGTTTGTTGGCGATGCTTCCGCCAGATGCCGGACAGGTTTTTTTGAAACCGCCTGATACAGTAGGCCTGCCTACGACCGGCAGGAAGCAGAAGTCCAACGAACTCAATGCTTTGCGCGTAGGGTTGAAGATAGTTTTTAAACGATTTCAATACTAAAATTACAGTTTCATAATTCTCTGTAACTTTTAAATGAATTAATTGTATTTTTTTCGTAAATATGATGATGCGGAAATATTTATTGTACCCTTTCACACTAGTGTGTGTTGTTTTTGCAGAAATGACTTGTTCTTCTCAACTTACCGAGTTAAACCTAGAGCAGATCAATGCTTCCCTAATCAGCACTCATGCTCCAGTATTGGTAAGTCTAGAATTAAGGAAGAGGCAAAAACTGGCATTAGAAGCCGGGCGATTAGGAATAATCCCTAAAACAGATCAGGTAGACCTAAACCAAATTATTCCAGTACAGTGGACAGGCAGAACTAATGATTCGAAAGTTGAATTGATTTTTCAAATGCCTGAAAATCCGGATCAGAATCAAAAGTTTCAAATCATTGATCATGAAACTGTGTTCCCGATAAGAATGACAACCTTTCAGGATTCGACGAGCAAACAAATAATTATCGAAGAAGATGGGAAAAAAGTTGTGCAATACAATTATCAAACGATTTATGAAGAAGAGGTGATACGACCTGGTGAGGAGATCAAAGAAGTACACACCAGAAATGAAAAGGATACGTTTGTAACCACCAGTATCTATGCCGTTCCCCGTAGTGATTATATACATCCTCTGTATGGCTTGGAGGGTGAAATATTGACCCGGGATTGGCCAGAAGGCGGCCATCCTCATCACCGGGGTATCTTCTGGGCATGGCCTGAAGTGGAATATGGATCCTTAATAGGTGATATATATGCCTTGCAGAAAATATTTGCAAGACCGACCGGTAAAATTAAATTAACCAGTGGTCCTGTTTTTGCGCAGGTAATAGCAGAAAACTTGTGGTTGTGGCAAGAATCAGATACCCTGGTTCATGAAAAGGTTCTTATTCGTGTTTACCATTCAATAAATGATACCCGAATTATCGATCTTACTATATATCTTTTGGCATTAAAAGATAGCATCACCATCGCCACCAGAGGGACCAACAGTTACGGTGGGCTAAATTTACGTCTTCAAACCCCTCAAGAACAAGATATCTCTTACTTTACGGATCCGGACGGTTCTTCTCCTCAACGTGCATGGTCTGATTTTAGCGGTTTATTTTTAGGTAATGCAAATTCCTCCGGGTTGATGGTTTTACAACATAATGAGAATCCAGAATACCCAGGGGCATGGGTTGAGTATCCCGATTTGGCTTGGGTGCAACCCACATTTCCCACACCGAATACCCGGTATTCATTAAGTAGAACAGAACCTTTAATCTTAAAGTATCGATTGATAAATCACACAGGTGGAAGGCCCAGTACGAATAAATCTAAACAGCATTGGGATGCATATCACAACGTTTATACACCTAAATATGGCTTTGATGAGTAAATTGTTGTGGAAATCATTATTGCAATAAAATTGCAATGCACAAAAAAATATTAACCAGTATGAAAAGTTCAACAAAAAATACTCCATTTACGAGACGGAAATTTGTAAAAACATCAACCCTTGCAACTATTGGATCACCTTTAATTGTACAATCTTCTTTAGTAACAAAAGGGGTATCCAAGCCCAGTGATAAGATCAATTTGGGTATTATCGGGTGTGGTGGATTGGGAAAAGTAAATCTTGATGCTGCCGCAAAGCATCCGGATGTGGTCGTAACGGCAGCTTGTGATGTTTGGAAAGACCGCTTAAACGAAGTCGTAAGTAAATATAAAAATACCTGCCGGGGTTATTCTGATTACAGAGAGTTACTTCAGCACCCGGAACTTGACGCAGTGATCATAGCCACTCCTGCTCACTGGCATGCCATTCAGGCGATTGAAGCAGCAGAGGCCGGTTTGGATATTTATTTGCAAAAACCGATGACCATGCATTTGGGAGAAAGTATTGCAGTGAGAAATGCAGTGAAAAAATATGGGGTCATGTGTCAAATTGGAACCCAAATTCATGCCGGTGAACATTATCGTCGCATGGTAGAATTGGTTCGATCTGGTAATTTGGGAAAAATTAGCACTGTCAGAACATTTTTTGTTATGAATGAAGCACCTGACGGAATCGGACTGGGCTATTCTACCCAAAATGTACCTAAGGGTTTAAATTGGGATATGTGGGTAGGTCCGGCAAGGATGCAACCATTTAATCCCAATTTGGTCAAAGATGCGTTTTATCATTGTTTTTGGATGGACTTTAGTGGTGGATGGACTCCCGGGATGGCTCCACATATTACAGACCTGCCAATTTGGGCATTAGAATTAGGTTATCCTACTGAAATAAGCGCTATGGGAGGAAGATATATTATTCATGATGACAGTGACGCCTATGACAATCATGAAGTGATCTGGCGATATCCTGATTTAACTATGACCTGGATGCAATCATCCACTAACAGTTATGGATTTGATTTTCTACGTGATCAAAAAAGTCAACGGAGGTTGGGAATTTATTTTCATGGAGTGAATGGTACTTTAATGACTGATTATAATACCCATCAGATCTTACCGGAAGGTAACCGGATGGATGGTATGGAACTTCCGCCTGAAACAATACCACAGTCACCAGGACATGAACTGGAATGGGTTGAAAGTATTAAATCCCGCAAAAAACCTTCGTGCAATCCGGAATATCACATTAAAGTAGATGCTCCAATCGCACTAAGCATCTTATCCATGAAGTTAGGTCGTTCCATACAATTTGATCCAAAAACCGAACAGATCATTGGAGACAAAGAAGCTGCCCGGTTGGCGATACCCAAATATCGGGGACCCTGGAAATTTCCAAAACAATACTTGTCAATATAAAACCTAAATTATGTCTATTACTACTGATCGTAGAGGATTTGTCAAACGAACCGCTTTGGCTGGAATCGGATTGGGTCTGACTAAAGCTGCATGGACTATAAATCCTTTATTGACCAAAAGTGAAGGAAAACGCATCGGCATGATTGGATTGGATACCGGTCATTGCATGTCTTTTACAACTAAGTTGAATGATCCGAATGCCGGAAATAAATACGGAGGTTACCAGGTCGTTGCGGCCTATCCCAACGGTACAGAGGAAATTAAGGTATGGAAAGATAAAATTCCCGGCATCACCAAGGAAATTCAAGGCCAAGGTGTTGAAATTGTAGATTCGATGAGTCAACTTTTGAGTAAAGTGGATGTAGTCTTGATTACCTGTATCGATGGAAACAAACACTTAGAACAAGCTCTACCGGTGTTTCGCTCCGGCAAATCAGTATTTATCGACAAACCTTTTGCCGGATCTTTGTCCGATGCCATTGCGATTGCAGAAGCAGCTAAGAAATATCAGGTACCGTTGTTTTCTACTTCTTCTTTAAGATATATTGGCGGAGTTCAACAAATCGAAAAAGGAAAGATTGGCCTGGTGACCGGAGCAGATGTCTACAGTCCAGCCTACCTGGAAGCGCATCATCCTGATCTTTTTTGGTACGGTGTGCATGGTGTAGAAATTCTATTTACCGTAATGGGAACCGGCTGTGTCAAAGTAAAAAGAACATTTACCGAAAATATGGATGCAGTAGTAGGTGTTTGGGAAGATGGTCGTATCGGATACTTCCGCGGAATACGTACCGGACGTGGTGGGTACGGAGGAACGGTATATGGAGAAAAGGGGATCCTGGTTCTAGATAAATTTCAGGGTGACCATGCTTTACTCGAAAAGATGACTGAATTCTTTCACAGTGGTGTTTCACCGGTTCCGATAGAAGAAACCCTCCAAATCTTTGCTTTTATGCAAGCTGCCGAAGAGAGTAAAAAACGGGGAGGTGTATTTGTTGACCTTAAAACTGTGTTTAAAAAAGCTCGTTCATGAAAAGAGGATTTTTTGAAGCTTTCGGTAATTGAAAGTATAAAAATTCATTCTTCATGTTTGATCCAATTGGATATTCGGGATGATGTGATTATCAATAAAAAGATAATATTTTGTATGTTACAGAGAAAGTCGATAAATGAAGATTTCCGATATCGAAATTCGATTGTGTAAGCATTCCTCTCCTGCCATGAAAGACAGTGAGATGAGGGATGGCATCCGGTCCGACCTTGAGTTTTTGGTAATATCTATAAAAACCGATGAAGGGATCAGGGCCGATACTTTTGGATTTGCAGGCAGAGGAGCGAAGATTGCCGGTCAAATAGCTGCGGATGTATTAAAACCTTTCTTTATCGGAAAGGATCCTCACTATCGCGAAAAACATTGGCATGACTATCGCATGGCGGACCGTTGGTGGCACCATATACCGATCTACTCATACGGACCATTTGATATTGCTTGCTGGATTCTTGCGGCCAAAGCGGCTGGACTACCGCTGTATAAATTCCTGGGTGCATATCGGGATAAGGTGCCTATATATGCAAGTTCCTTGGTCAATGATACACCTGAAGAATACGCAAAACAAGCACTTAAGATCAAAAATAAAGGCTGGGCCGCTTTTAAGCTTCATCCCCCGGGAAAAATTGAATTTGATCTGAAGGCATATGAATTGTGTCGGGAAGCTGTTGGTACAGACTTTAAATTAATGGCTGATCCCGTGGCGTGTTACAACCACCAAGAAGCATTAAGAATTGGCAGGGAGTTAGAAAAACTAAATTATTACTGGCTGGAGGAGCCATTATATGATGTGGATTTCCATGGCTTGCGCATGCTGACTCAAAAATTGGATATTCCCATTTGCGGCACGGAGGTATTGGTGGGTAGCCACTATAGCACTGCTGAATGTATCTCATCTGGGGTGGTAGATATAGTGCGCACAGATGTTTCCTGGAAAGGAGGGATTACCCCAGTTATGAAAACAGCACATCTGGCTGAATCTTTTGGAATGCAATGCGAAATCCACACCGCGATCTACATGCCTTTGGAATTGGTGAACCTTCATTGTGCCGCAGCCATTAAAAATTGCGAATTTTTTGAAATCCTGGATCCGGTCGAATATTTCGATTTTGGATTAGCAGAACCTATCCAAATTGAAAACGGATATGCCCATCTTCCTGATAAACCAGGTTTGGGAATAAATCTGGATTGGGATATGATTGACAATTGCACTTTTAAAATTCTTTAAATATCCCAGCGTGAAGTACTTTTTCAAAATGAGGTCGAATCTATTTATTCATGTACGAATGAAATTGAACAATGTCGATAATTGATAGTATAGTTATCCTGGTATACATTATTGGAATTATCACCATTGGACTCTGGGTGGCCAAGAAGGCTATGAGTGCCGAGTCTTATTTTTTAGCCAATCATTCGCTCAAATGGCCGGTGATCGGTGCCGCATTGTTCGCTTCCAATATTTCCACCATTCATCTGGTAGGTTTGGCAGCGTCCGGTTATAACGACGGGCTAGTGTGGGGCAATTTTGAATGGATGGCGGTTTTTATTTTGATTGTTCTTGGTCTGATATTCGCCCCGTTCTATAATAAGAACAAAATATCTACCTTACCTGAATTTCTGGAAAAGCGATACAATTCTACCTCACGAACCTTTTTAGCCATTCTTGCGTTACTCGGGGCTCTCTTTATGCATATCGGAGTCAGCCTATATGCTGGCGCCGTCGTCTTTGAACATTTTTTTGGTGTAAATGTCTACATATCCATCCTTACTATCTCATTCATTACTGCTTTATACACAGTCATAGGAGGCTTGCAGTCCGTAGTAATTACAGAAACCATTCAAACAGTAATCTTAATAGGAGGTGCTGCAATTTTAACTATTTTCGGTTTTTTAGCTTTGCCTGACCATGGAATCGATAGTTGGGAGGAACTAAAAGCGGCAGCTAAACCCGAACAATTAAACATTATCCCAACTTCTTCGAATACCTCAGGGCTGTCATGGTTAGCGATCCTACTGGGCTACCCGGTGTTGGGAATTTGGTATTGGTGTGCCGATCAAACCATCGTACAGCGAGTTTTGGGGGCAAAAACACTAAAAGATGCTAAAATTGGTCCTCTCTTTGCCGCATTTATCAAGATTTTACCGGTATTTATTCTGGTGCTGCCAGGTGTTTTAGGATATGTGCTGTTCCAAGATATTATTACAGATGCAAATGATACTTTTCCAGTATTGATAAGCGAATTACTTCCAACCGGACTAAAAGGATTAATGGCGGCAGCGTTATTAGCCGCATTGATGAGTACTATTGCGGCTGCATTAAATAGTGCCGGAACCCTGGTATCCATTGACATAGTAAAACGGAATAATCCAGAAATCTCGGATCAGAAGCAAGTACGAATTGGCAGAATAACCGCCATTGTGGTAATGATTATTGCCATATCCTGGTCTCCCTTAATTGCCCGATTTAACAGTATTTTCGAAGCCGTGGTCGTATTGCTAACCGTTATTTCTCCTCCCATATCTGCAGTATTTATTTGGGGTGTATTTTGGAAAAGAGGCAATCACCAAGGGGCAAATGCAACCTTTATCGGTGGTTTTATTCTAGGATTGACGGCCTTTTTAGTTGATTTTCCGATTATTGGAGATACCAAGATCATCACTGAAAACTGGGGGATGTCGTTTATGATGCAAGCCTGGTGGTTATTTGTATGCTGTTCATTGATTTATGTAGTTGTGAGTTTATTAACACCAGCTCCACATCCATCAAAAGTAGTTAATTACACCCTGGATTCTCCCTGGTCTTTCTTACACAAAGATGAAGGTGAAAAATATAATATTCCACTGATTCTATCCGGAGTCCTGATCTTGATAATGATATTTTTATACACCATATTTGGATAATAAAACAGCGTAATGATAAAGTTTATAAGATCCATATCAATTTTGGCACTTGCAATTATTTTTTTTCTAGCCTGTAAACCAAAAGCTAATGAACAAATAAACCAGTCTGGAGAAATGGAATCCTCAGCTGTAAAATCTGTTAAGAGGTATGGCTCAGTTATAAAGGTTAAGCCTGAAATGCTGGAAAAATATAAAGAATTACATGCCAATCCCTGGCCGGAAGTTTTGGCTCAAATTAGCAAAAGTAACATTCGAAATTATTCGATTTTTTTGAAGGATGACTATCTATTTAGTTATTTTGAATATGTTGGGGAAGATTTCGATGCCGATATGGCTATTATGGCTCAAGACTCTGTTACTAAGGAATGGTGGAAAGTAACGGATCCTTGTCAGATCCCTTTAGAAACCAGAGCAGAAGGAGAATGGTGGGCCAGTATGGAAGAAGTTTTTCATCATGAATAAGAATATAAACACAATTGCCAAAGGTTTACTGATTTTATTGTTGGCTGGGTGCACCAGTCCGTCATCCGATCCAATCAAATTGGATGATGCGGAAAGAGCCTCTCAAATCCGGGCAATGCGATTCGGAATGTTTATCTGTTGGTCATTTAGCACCTTTTCAGGACAGGAATGGACTCCCACGATGGATAAAGATGCCAGTTATTTTAAAGCTACCGGTTGCGATACTGACCAATGGTGTGAAGTAGCAAGGGATGCCGGTATGGGGTATATATTGTTTTTGGCAAAACACCATGATGGTTTTTGTTTATGGGATACAAAAACCACCGACAAAAAAGTAACCAACAGTCCACTAGGGATAGATGTACTGGCAAAACTCCGAAAGTCGTGTGATAAATACGGGATAAAACTGGCTTTGTATTTTTCGGAAGGTGATTGGAACTGGCCGGGAGCTGCTGATGGAAAAGGATGGAGAGCCGGATCAAGCAATAATCCACAAATTAAAAAAGCTCAACTGAAGGAATTATGTACCGAATATGGACCCATAGAGTTTTTCTGGATGGACCATGCCGCTGGAGATGGCGGGTTGAGCCATTCCGAAACGGTACAATTTGTGCATCAGTTTCAACCCAATTGTTTTGTAGGATTTAATCATGGAGAGCCGGCAGGTAGGCTTTCTCTGAGAGAAATGGGTACTCCGGGATTGGTTGGAGACACCGCGGCCACCAAATACAACAAAGAAGCTGAAGGTACTTATGATAAGTATTTGGTTGCAGAGTTTACTTACCCCATTTTACCTCCTCATCAAGGTGGAGCCATGTGGTTTTATTCCTTACCCGAACATGATCAGCTTTGCAAACCCGCCGAAGATTTGTACCGGGATTATTTGGGAGCCCTTAAATACGGGAACATTTTTTCCATAAATGTAGGACCAAATTATGAAGGTAAACTTCGAGACGTCGATGCTAAAACCTTGAGACAGGTAGGTAAGTTTATTGAGGCTGCCAAAAAGCAAACAAAATAGTAACTTGACACTCTCCTGATGCTCGTTATACTCAGTTAGATTCGCTTAGATCATTTGTAATTAATTAATTGCCTTATCAAAAACAATCCTACAAATTCCAAACCACAGTGGAACGGGACTTCGTCTTTATGAGATAAGTGACAAGGTAGTTCTTTGATGAGATTTAAAGATACTTTTATGCTCTAAGTTTACCGATTGGCAAGCTGTGTAATATAAAAGTATTGTTATATTGTTATTTTAGTAAAAAAGTCAAATACTATGGTAAAAGCATATTTTATTTTATTCATCAGCACACTATTCATTTCTTGTAGTACTTCTAAGATAGCTTTGGATAAAGAGAACAAGAATACATATGTTTTCATACATGGGGCATATCATAGTGCATGGTGTTGGAATAGAGTAGTCACAGAATTAAAAAACAAAGGACATAATGCAATTGCCATTGATTTACCCAGCCATGGAGCTGACAATACACCACCTGAAGAAGTGACACTTGAAGATTATGACGCTAGAATAATCAAGACTATACAAAACATAGACGGTAAGGTAATCCTTGCAGGCAATTCTTTAGGAGGTATATCAATATCTAGTGCAGCGGAAAAGATACCTGACAAGATTAAGGCCTTAGTATATATCACTGCTATACTGCCAATAGATGGAGAGTCGGTTCTTTCAGTAAAAGATCCTAATCCATATGGTGTTCCATTTTTTAAGATTTCAGATGACCAAAAAACTGTACAAGCCCTACCTGACAAAGCCATGGAGGTTTTTTATCACGATTGTGATGCTGATCTTGCTCAGGAGGCTATATCAAATTTATCAATACAGGCACTTAGTCCAGCAATTGAAAAAGTATCATTAACTGAAGAGCGTTATGGGCGTATTCCAAAGTTTTATGTAGAATGTACTAAGGATAGGGTGTTGAGTATTGACCTGCAACGAATTTTTCATCAAAGAGTAAAGTGTGAAAAAGTATTTACCATGGAAACTGGACATATACCGATGCTTGCTCAACCAGAGCAACTTGCAGAGTATCTAATAGATATCAGGTAGAAGTCTTGCTGCATATTGAACATTTTCTCCCTAATTATCAAATCTCTCCAAAGGTGGAATGCGACAGAGTTGCGCTGATTGTATTGGATGGCTATTTGGTGGTGAAGATAAATGACATTAATGGTTGTCTTTGATAGAGGGAGTGGATACTGAAAGATTGTTTTTGGCCAAATATATCTGTTGGAAAGAGCAATCAACGGTTAATTGTCAATCATGTGTTACGGTCAATCAGGCTGAGAGTGGTGTGTAAGAGGTGAATATTGAAGGATTCCTAACACTCGGCCGGGATAAACTTCTCACCCTCAAACAACATTGATGGAATTCACACCCACACTCACTCTCACTCTCACACCCAATTTCACCAGAGCTTCCCGACGCTCGCTGTACTCGGCAAAGCAATTAGATTAGTTGTAAGTAATTTTTAATAATGGTGAAAATTGAAGGATTCGCATTGCTCGGTCGGGATAAACTTCTCGCCCCAATACAACATTGATGGAATTCACACCCACACCCACACTCACACCCAATTTCACCAGAGCTTCCCGACGCTCGCTGTACTCGGCAAAGCAATTAGATTAGTTGTAAGTAATTTTTAATAAAGGTGAAAATTGAAGGATTCGTATTGCTCGGTCGGGATAAACTTCTCGCCCTACTCTTATTTGGACCCTCTTCACACCCACACCCACACTCACACTCACACCCAATTTGTGGACCCACCAGGGCTCGAACCTGGGACCTCCTGATTATGAGTCAGATGCTCTAACCAACTGAGCTATGGGTCCATGAAATTCTTTTGTGATAAACTTAACAGAAGAGCTAACTTTATAACTTCTTCGTTTTTTGCATTTGCAAAGATATTATTTGTGAAAGGAAAAATTCAATGGTTTGGGAATATTATTTAGTATGCAGAAAATACTTGTTTCAATTTCCTCCTTGTCGAACTTATTTGATTTCTGTTTATTTATTACCTATTAAAGGAACTTTTCTGCAAATTGGCATTGGAATTACATCATGAGAAAGCATAAAAGCAACCCCGGCACCTTGTGGTAATGGTCAAACAATCCATACAAATGCAGATTAAGAATTTTATTTTAGATATGGGCAATGTGCTTGTCGATTTGGATTACACCTTGTGGCAGGAAAACATGGATCGGATCCTACATCCTCATACTCTGGAAGATATCTATCCATTAATTCATAAATATGACACTGGATTGATTTCCACTGAATTATTTATCAATGGTGTATTAAAATTATGTTCTCATCGCATTCATGCCTTGGATGTCATACAAGCCTGGAATAGCTTAATTATTGGAATGAAATCATTTACATACGATTCTTTGGTACAAATGTCCTGGCAATACCAGTTGGCTTTGCTCAGCAATAACAATCCGTTACATCAGCAATGGGTATATCAATACACAAGCCAAAAATTTGCAATAAAATCGTTTGATAACTTTTTCAAAAATGCTTTTTACAGTCATGAAATAGGTCTGCGCAAACCCACCCTAAAATGTTACCAATATGTGCAAAAATTACTCGGTTGGAAATTACGGGAAACATTATTTGTGGATGATATGGATGAAAACATAGAGGCAGCTAAAGTATTGGGGTGGAACACGTATAAAATGAAGACTAATAATAAGTTAGACGATGTGATAAAATTTGCACATAGTTTGTGATGTGTATTACACAGGGCATTCATATTAATTACCTTTTTTGCTGATTTTAATTAGTAAATTTTTAAAACAATATGGTCATCTTTGACATTCAGTTTTAAAGCAATTTGTTATGATAGAATTTATTAGTCAACCCTGGCACTGGTCCGTATCCGGGGTAATGATTGCGGTCACTATGTTTTTACTCTTGTATTTTGGCAAGCAATTCGGTGTTTCCAGTACGTTGCGCACCTTATGCGCGGTAGGTGGTGGAGGCAAATTCAGTGAATTTTTTCGATTTAATTGGAAGGATCAAATTTGGAATATCATTTTCGTTGCCGGAGGTGTCATCGGAGGATGGATTGCCTCTACCTGGCTCAACAGTCCGGATCCGGTGGCCATTTCCCAAAACACTATACAATTTCTAGGTGAAGTGAATGTATCGCTTCCCGGAGATTATGAAACGGGAAGTGGTTTTATGCCGATTGAGGTTTTTAACTTTGAATCTTTATTGACTGCCCGGGGATTCATTATGATCGTAGTAGGTGGTCTATTTGTTGGATTTGGAACCCGTTGGGCGGGAGGTTGTACGTCGGGACATGCCATCAGTGGGCTTTCCAATCTCCAATTACCTTCTTTAATAGCAGTTATCGGATTTTTTACGGGGGGTCTAATTATGACTCATCTTATACTTCCTTGGCTTTTAATGTTATAAATCATGAAATACATCAAATTTTTATCAGTAGGAATATTGTTTGGCATCGTATTATCCAAATCCGAGGCAATCTCCTGGTACCGAATTCTGGAAATGTTTCGTTTTGAAAGTTTTCATATGTATGGAATCATCGGAGTTGCTGTAATTGTAGGGGCTATCATTGTCCAATTTATCAAAAGAAGTAAATTAAAAGATCTTTATGGTGAAGAAATCACATTTCAGGACAAAGCCCGTTCATTCCACCGGTATTTTTGGGGTGGTTCGATCTTTGGTTTGGGATGGGCAATGACCGGAGCCTGTCCGGGTCCACTTTATATCTTAGTAGGTCAAGGCTATTTGATCCTTCTGGTGACGATCTTGAGCGCAGCAGTAGGCACTTTCCTATATGGTGTTCTACAAAATAAATTGCCGCATTAAGAATCAGATTCTATTTAGGAGTACAATTAAACTTTATTCGTGCGGATTTAAATGAATTAAAGAATGAATAGGCTCAACCCATTTATGCCGTATTTTTCATTTCTAAATCGCTTTTAACCATATCGAAATCTCATTTCCAATTTCATGTGGATGGTCTTCCTGTATATAATGTAATCCTTCACCAACGTAAACCGTTTTAAGATTCTTAAAATGGTTTTTACACCACTCTACTCCTTTTTCTGTAATCAAGCCTCCCGGTTTACAATAAAGGAGTAATTTAGGATAGTTGCTGGCTTCCAGTTTTTTTGCGTAGTTGGAAATAATCACCTGCATACGAGCAGGTTTCCCCTCAATGGGAATCTCACAAGGCCATTGCCTAATGGGCTTGCGACTGGCTATGGTAGGGAAAGGTTGGTTATAAAAAATCCATCTCAGCAGAACTTAATTTACGCAGGGTAGCCTGGGGTAAGATCTTCTTGATGAAGAAGTTCATTACACTTATCATAAGCCATCCAATCAGGGGCGTGCGCATGAGCTTAAATCCCATTTTAAAATCCTTGGGGAAATCACTCCAGGAAACCGGGCGTAGGATAGATTCCATAAATGCTATTCCTCTAATCTTATCGGGATGGTTGGCGGCAAAGTGAAAACCTAATCCCGAGCCCCAATCGTGAACAACCAGGACTAGATTATCTAGTTCCAACTTCTCCAGGAATGAAGAAAGGTATCGGTAGTGATCCTGAAAAGTATAGGATAAACTTGGTTTGTCGGATTTTCCCATTCCGATTAAATCCGGAGCTATACATCGCCCCTGACTAATCAAGTGAGGTATTACATTCCTCCATAGATAGGATGAAGTAGGGTTTCCGTGCAAGAACAGAATGGGATCACCTTGACCTTCATCAATATAATGCATTTTTGATCCCAGTACTTCGATAAATTTGGATTCAAAAGGAAAGTCAGAAGCAATCGCAAGAGCACTCATGTATAATTATTTTGGGGTTAAACAATATTTTCACGATATAAGGATAGTCTCTAAAGATACATTTTTCGAAGTATAAATTCTTTTGTTGTTTAAAAATTAAAAATTGTTAAACTTTTCGATTTAGTTATATTTCATGTCAAAGTTTAAATATTTTTAATCCCCTCCTGATATTATCCTCTATCGGAATCTATTTGATTTATTTGAAAAACCAAATGATATGAAACCCCATTTTACCTGTTTAAAGCCGCTTTTGTGCGCATTATTTAGTATTGTATTAATTACTAATTCACTTCGTAGCCAATGCACCATAGTGTGTTACGCTGATTTAAATGTATCAATACCGGCGCTTACATGTGAAGTATTGATCACTCCTGCTATGCTTCTGGAATCTTCTTCTGGATGTAGTGGTTCCTGGACGATTACCCTGGAAGATAGTTTATCAAATCCGGTACCCAATCCAGTCCCGGCATCTTACAATGGACATCGTATTACCTATTACATTATGGATAATACCACTTCTAATACGTGCTGGGGGTTTCTCCATATGGAAGATAAGAACGCTATTTCATGTATGGCCTCTCTTAATGTTTCGTTAGGCCCAGGTTGTCAAACCAGCGTTTTGTCCCCTATTGATTTTATCTTGCCTAATCTATGCCCGGAATCCTATGATCTTACCCTCGAAGACACCCTAGGTCATCCAGTTCCCAATCCCATACCGGCATCCTATGTAGGGATTCCAGTCATTGCCTTTATCACCAATCGCGCTGATGGAAATTTCTGCTGGTCTAACGTTAATGTAGAGGATAAAAGCCCAGCGGTTTGCTATTCCACTCTGAGTGTGTCGGTAGGGCCTACATGTGAGGCCCTTTTGTTTCCAGGAGATTTCCTGCAAGCGCCGACTTGTCCCGATGCTTTTGATCTTAGCCTGGAAGATACGCTTGGCAATCCGGTTCCCAATCCGATCCCTGCCAGTTATGTAGGTACTCCGATCATTGCCTTCTTAACCAACCGTGGAGATGGAAACACGTGTTGGTCGAATGTCAATCTTGAAGATAAAAATCCCTTGGCTTGCTATTCTACTTTAAGTGTTTCGATCGGACCTAATTGTGAAGCTTTATTGTTTCCAGGAGATTTCCTACAATCTTCGGCTTGTCCCGATGCTTATGATCTTAGCCTCGAAGATACTCTCGGCAATCCGGTTCCTAATCCGATCCCAGCCAACTATGTAGGCACGCCTATCATTGCCTTTTTAACCAACCGTGGAGATGGAAATACCTGCTGGTCGAATGTCATTCTCACGGAGAATAATCCCGTATTTTGCAATTCTCCTCTGAATGTGTCGGTTGAAGCTAATTGTGAAGCCTTCTTAACAACTAGTGATTTCATACCACCTCCGGCGTGCGCTGATGCTTATGATTTTACACTCAATGATGCTTTGGGTAATCCCGTTCCCAACCCCATTCCAGCATCCTTTATAGGTATTCCTGTCATTGCCTATGTAACCAGTCGTGGAGGTGGAGATACCTGCTTGATTAACGTCAATGTAGAAGACAAAAGTCCTCCAATAGCCCAATGTTATAATCATATATTTTTATCCCTAGATGCTACTGGAAATAGAATTCTTACTCCGGGAGATGTTGATTCTTCCTCTTATGATAATTGTAGTATTGATTCGATGTGGGTGGCTCCAAAAACAGTATTTAATTGTTCTGATATCGGGAATACCTATGCAGATACCCTTTTTGTAACTGATTCCTATGGTAATTTGAGTATTTGTCCCTTTTCCGTAACTATTGAAGACAGATTTCCTCCCTCAATCACCTGCAAATCAAACGAGAACCTGTATCTGAGTCCTGCAGGCACAGCAACCATCAATCCACAAGATCTGGTATTGTCTGCCGTGGACAATTGTTCTCCCGGATTAACCTATACTGCAAGTCAAACTCATTTTGACTGCAGTAACCTGGGTCCAAATTTGGTTGAAATAACCGTGAGTGATGAATATGGAAATACTTCTGTTTGTAACGTTACGGTAAATGTAATGGACACCATATCTCCAAGTGCTGTTTGTCGGGATATTGTTCGCTCATTGGATAGTAATGGAATGGTAATTTTGACTCCTGATGATATTGATAATGGTAGTTCGGATAATTGTTCATTCACTCTTGCTCTCCATCCCAATATCATTTTATGTGAGGATGGCGACTCTGTTCAAATCACTTTAATTGTCACCGATCTATTTGGAAATACAGACTCCTGCAATGCTATTGTTACCGTTCTGGATGGCTTCGATGACGGCGACAAATTACCTTATTGCCTGGATAATTGCCCTTTTGACAAAAATGGGAATCAAGCCGATAGCGATGGTGATCTCGTAGGAGATGTTTGTGACAATTGTCCGGATATTCCTAATACAAATCAGAACGATGCCGATAATGATGGATTGGGAGATGTATGTGATCCTTGTCCAAATGCTGATAATAATTTAGATTCTGATGGCGATGGAATTCCGGATTGCCTAGATAATTGTCCGCTTACCAGTAATAATAACCAAAAAGATGATGACAACGATGGGGTTGGTAATACTTGTGACAATTGTCCCGATATCCCGAATGGGGATCAACTGGATCACGACAATGATGGAGAGGGAAATGCGTGTGATCTTTGTCCTGATGACCCAACTTTAAATGGTAATTTAAAAGACGATGACAATGATGGGGTAGGAAATCTTTGTGACAACTGTCCTGATTTGGTAAATAATAATCAATCAGACACCGACCAGGATGGTGTCGGTGATGCATGCGATGTGTGCCCGGGAATTCCAGATGTGGATACCGATGGAGACGGCTGGATGGATTGTCAAGACAATTGTCCTTTGGTCAAAAATAATAATCAAGCCGATAGCGATAATGATGGGGTGGGAGATAAATGCGATAATTGCAAACATGATTTTAATCCGAATCAATTGGATTCCGATGGCGATGGAAAAGGGGATGTTTGTGATAAGTCTCCATTGTTGTTAGAACCTAAAGATCAAAGGTTTGCAAATGGAAAAATCAGGAATACAAGGCTTTTTGCCAAACCCAATCCCTTCACCAATCGAACAATTATTGAATATTCCCTTCCCGAAACGACCAATACACAACTTGTTTTATACGATCTAAACGGCAGAAAATTGGCCAACCTGTTTAAGGGGAATGTCCAAGGGAATAGTTTGCAAAAATTTGTTTTTCAGGCTCCTGAAGGATTACAGCCCGGAATTTATGTTTTAAAAATGATAAGTAAGGATTTTCATGATGAAATTAAATTGATGCATGTACCCTAGTGCTATTCTACCCAATTCTCCCGGTCCAAGCTCCGGTATTGGATCGCTTCGGCCAAATGTTCGATTTTGATATCGGCACTGCTGGATAGGTCTGCAATTGTTCGGGAAACTTTCAAAATGCGGTCGTAAGCACGAGCAGAAAGTTGTAATTTTTTCATTGCCGTATGCAGTAAAGTGGTTCCAGCCTGATTAATGGTGCATACCTCCCTGACTTGCCGGCTTGGCATCTGGGCATTACTAAAGATGGGTTGGTTGGCAAATCGTTTATTTTGAACCTTGCGGGCATTCAATACTCTAGTAAGAATATCTTTACTGTCTTCCTTAGGTTTCTCATAAGAGGTCAATTCATCGAAAGAAACCGGAGTTACTTCCACATGTAAATCGATTCGATCCAATAGGGGGCCGGATATCTTGTTAAGGTATTTTTTTACTACTCCCGGTGCGCAGACACATTCCTTTTCAGGATGATTGTAAAATCCACAGGGACAGGGATTCATTGATGCAACCAACATGAAATTGGCCGGATAATCTACAGTGGATCTGGCTCTCGAAATAGTCACTTTTCTTTCTTCCATGGGTTGGCGTAAGACTTCGAGCACGGTTCTTTTAAATTCAGGCAATTCATCCAGAAAAAGTACGCCATTATGGGCTAATGAGATTTCTCCGGGAGATGGATGTGAACCACCTCCTACCAAGGCTACATCACTGATGGTGTGGTGAGGAGACCGGAAGGGGCGGTGATATACTAAAGACGAGTTTACTGGAAGAATGCCGGCGACTGAATGGATTTTCGTCGTTTCTAATGCTTCCTGCAAAGTCAATTGAGGTAGTATTCCGGGTAACCTCCTGGCCAACATCGTCTTGCCTGATCCGGGGGGGCCAATCAGAATGACATTGTGTCCTCCGGCAGCAGAAATTTCCAATGCCCTTTTGATATTTTCCTGGCCTTTTACATCTGCAAAATCAAGATGATATTGCTGACTATGATAATTGAAATCTTCACGGGTATCCAGGATAACAGGTTTTTTCTCACCGTTGTCCAAAAGAATATCCACGGCTTCACGCAGATTGGCTACACCATAGACTTCCAGATTGTTCACAATGGCAGCTTCCTTGGCATTTTCAAAAGGCACGATCAACTTTTTATATTTTTCCTTTCGAGCCGTAATTGCGATAGGTAGAGCACCGCGTATCGGTCTGATTTTACCATCCAAGGCCAATTCACCCATCAATACGGTATCTTTAATTTTATCTGCTGGAATTTGACCTGTACTGGCTAAAATAGCCACCGCTATGGGAAGATCATAGGACGATCCTTCCTTACGAATATTTGCCGGAGCCAGATTAACTACTAACTTCAGCCGGGGCATTCTATAGTCCGAATTAACAATAGCTGCTTCGATCCGTTGCTGGCCTTCCTTTATGGCATTATCCGGAAGTCCGACCAAATAATATTTGGGTTTATTGGCTCCTCCGGAGTTGACCTCTACAGTCACCGTAAGTGCATCTACACCATGAACCGCACTAGCAAATGTTTTGGCAAGCATTGATCATTTTGTTTTGGTAGTCAACGTGAAGTGTCTAAACTCCATCAAGATAAAAATAAATACGATACCTAAGAAATGGTATCTTTCAAAAACTAATTCATTTCTTTGAGGATAAATTACAGGTGAAAAATTTATGAAGGTTACATTAGAAAGGATTAACAAAGACGTCTTATTTCGGGGAGTTACCGAGGACGGAATGTATTCATATATCGATGGGACTCCAGATGTAGGCGGAGTTCATGGAGCACCAAGACCCATGCAAACTCTTTTAATGGCTATCGCAGGCTGCAGTTCTATTGATGTGATAGATATTTTGAAAAAAATGCGCCAAAAAGTCGATGACTACCGGGTTGAAATCACAGGCAGGAGAGCCGATACGGTGCCCAAGATTTTCATTGGTTTGCATCTGCATTTTTTTTTATCGGGTACCATCAAAGAAAAAAAAGCAAAACAGGCTATCGAAATGTCATTGGAGAAATACTGTTCCGTACTATTGAGTATGAGTAAAGACATTCAGGTTACCTATGATGTAACCATAAACACAGGGTTATGAAGTTTGAAACCAAGGCCATCCGAACACAAACACCCAGAACACCGCATCGCGAACACGCCACACCCATTTTTCCCACATCCAGCTTCGTGTTTAACGATGCGGAACAAATGCGTGCCTTATTTGCCGAAGAAGAAAAAGGCAACATCTACAGTAGATTCTCTAACCCCACGGTAGCCGAGTTTGAAGATAAAATGGCTCTTTTGGAGGGCAGTCAGGAAGCGGTTGCCACAGCTACCGGGATGGCCGCAGTTCATGCCACCATTGCCGGTCTCTTACAACAGGGGGATCATATTATTTCATCGAGAGCTATTTTTGGTTCCAGCTACCAATTAATGGTAAAATACTTAATTAAGTTTGGAATTACTTGTTCTTTTGTGGATGCAACAGCACCTGAAAACTGGGAAAAAGAAGTACGCCCTAACAGCCGGATGTTATTCCTGGAGACTCCATCCAATCCCGGTCTGGAAATAATTGATTTGGAACGGGCTGCGAAATTTGCGAAATCACACAATTTGATTAGTGTAGTTGATAATTGTTTTGCTACCCCTTATTTACAACAACCGATCCAGTGGGGGGTGGATTTGGTCATCCATTCTGCTACTAAGTTTATAGATGGTCAAGGTAGAGTACTGGGTGGAGTGGTTTGTGGACCAAGTAAGTTCATTGATCCGATTTTTAGATTCATCCGCAACTCCGGACCGAGTTTATCTCCATTTAATGCCTGGATTTTATCCAAAAGCCTGGAAACCTTATCAGTACGTATGGACCGACATTGCTCCAATGCTGAAAATCTGGCTTTGCGACTAGTTGGTCATCCTGCTTTGTCTTCTGTTAATTACCCTTTTCTTCCTTCCCATCCACAAGAAACCATCGCACGCCAGCAAATGACTCAGGGTGGTGGTTTAATCACTTTTGAACTGCAAGATGGACAATCTTCTGGAATAAAGTTTCTAAATGCCCTGCAAATGTGCTCCCTGTCGGCTAATCTTGGTGACACCAGAACCATCGTTTCGCATCCGGCTTCGACTACCCATTCCAAAGTACCGTTGGAAGAAAGAGAAAAAATTGGGATTACTGAAGGATTGGTCCGGATCTCGGTCGGATTGGAACATGTAGATGATATCTATACCGATGTATTGCAGGCACTGGATAAAGTCAATCACACTTAGGAAATTGCTAAGACTTTATAATGAGATAATTTTGTTTTAGGTTCCCCACCGTTATTTGAAGTCTGTAAATACCGGACAAAATAGTATTGGTTAGATTAATGGTTAATTTCCCTGAGCTTAATTCATGGTACTTTTCAACAAATAACTGTCTATGGTCCATAATAGAAAATAATTCAATAACCATATCGGAGACTGGATTTGGGAAAGAATAATTGAGGTATAATTTTTCCCGTACGGGATTTGGATAAATCTTTAATAATTTTAGATCTTGATTCTTTATTGATGTTGTTTTTTCTCCAAACCCCCGTAATGTCTTAATTCCAAAAATTCCATCCGGTTGAAATTTGTTACCGTCAGTAAAAATTCCTCCAGTCTGAAATTTGACTAGCACACTATCAATAATTTTTCCATCTGGTAGTTCTAATAGAAATTTTAGTTTTTCACCTGATTTATACCCATTAGAATCTCCATCATTTCCATAAATTGTGCAGGCATCATTTTTCTTCATCCACTTTAAGTATCCGGCACATTTTAGCGAATCCTGCTTCCGATAAACTGCAATTATATAGGAGCCGGTAGGTAAAGGTGCTTCATTGCATATCAATTCCGAATTTGTGGTTACTATTATTGTCGCATTTTCTCCCGTTGATTGTAAATCACAATAATTAGGTTGTCCGATCAAGGATATATTTACAGTGAACAGGAATAAAATCCACATAAGGTTTTTCAAGTGACGCATACAGAATTACTTTATTTTGATGGTGAATTATATTTTATCTGATTACTACCAATTTTCCGAATTTCGCACCATTCCTGCCAAAAAGTCGAATCGTATAAACTCCACTTGTGAGTGATCCAATTTCGATTTGTATTGAATTCATTCCTTTTATTAAGGAAAGTTCGTATTGTTCTTTCCACATTTTCCCATTCGAGTCAATGAAATCTACCATTACATTTTCAGCCGAGCTACTGCCTACTTTGAGAATAAATGAAGATGATGTCGGATTGGGAAAAATCGTTAAATTTTTCATATCCTGACTTGAATTCATCTTTTGATTTACTTTCCTAGCCGTGGTAACCTCATAGACAAGGTCCTTGGTATAATAGTTCATGTTTTTACTAAACTCAAGATGAATGTCTTGTCGTTTTTTAGTATTTGGGTCAATAACCAAATAGGAAAAAGATGCGTCTGTTGTAAATCCTTCTGAAAATTCCGTGTGCGGGTCATCTCCCCAAATAGTAACCGCCATTGCCCGATTCTGAAAAACTCCTTGTCCATAAATATTGCCTTGCAAATCTGTCACTGCCAGGATTTGGCCAGGATTCAAAATTTCTTTAGCGACTTCACCCGGCAGTATAATCGTGGCATTATTATCTGATGGAATACTGTAGTGGTCAGAATAAATATTCGTGTTAGCTGGATTGTTATTATTACAGGATAAAGTACAATTATAACTGAAATCAGTGATGGGTCTTCTCACTTTGACCTTATATCCCTGACCAGGTTCCATACATTTGATATTATTGATCATAAATGAGGGAATAAACTGATCCCCAGCATTATTTTTCATCAAAATTATTTTTGATCTTACTGCTGCAAATTGTCTTGCTACTGGCGAATTGCGATTGCATAGGTAAGCGATAATGTTCCAACCTGGAGTTATATCAATCGAATTTTGATTTTTAGATATTTTACGACCTCTAATTTTTAGATGAGCCGTATCAATACCGATATTAAGCTTTACCTGATATCCTTCAGTATAATCCCAATTCCCAATATTGTCAATTCCAAATGAAGGAATATACGTATTGCCATTTTCATCTTTAACAATATCAATATATTCCTTAAGGTCTGAAAATATTTCATTCATGGCAGACTTTTCTGGAATGAGATAGGTTGAAATCATGTTCCACCCACCCTTCAAAACAATAGTTTGAGTGGATAACAAATTTTCTTCTGGGTCCTGACATCGTTCATTGGAGTCTTTACATGACCACAACAATTGACAATTTTGTAAATCATTTAGTTTATTCAGATTAAAATTCGGATTGATTCCACCGTAATTAAACAAGAGCGTACCATCGCATCGGTATACATCACCTTGGTCATCTGTTTGGTCGCAACTCAAAGGGGGTACATGAATTGCTGTTTGACCTTCATAATTGCATTGATATATATTAATAGGATGGGTAGCACAGCAACTTAAGAGGTTAGCCTGAAGTGAACTCATCCAACTTTGGTTTACCTCACCGCTACATGCAATTCTTCCTATAGTACAGTCCTTTTCTTCAAAATCACAACCTGAATCAGCTCCTTCACATGACCAAATTAATTGACAATCTTTGAGGTCTTTAATTTTAGAAGTATCAGTTAGGGTATACCAAAAGAGTAAAGTACCATTACAGTCATAAACCAATCCCTGAGAATCGTTACAAGATGTCGGAGGTATATGTAATACGGTTTGACCTAAATAACTACACTGATAGATTTTCACCGTCACGTTGGAGGCTTCGAATTGTTGACAACAATCTGCATAACTTTTGACCAATTCATCGTACCATGTTTCATTAACAGCTCCGTCACAAGCAGAACACTCCCCATTTGATCCTGTATTTCCGTCTTCCGAACTACAATTCATTGTATTGTCTTGACAAGACCACAGCAATTGGCAATCTTCTAATTCTTTTAACTTATCCCGGTTGTAATTTCCATCAATTCCACCATAATTAAACAAAACTGTTCCTTCACAATCATACACATCTCCCTGATCATCCGCTTGCCCACAACTTAATGGTGGTACATGTATTGCCGGTATCCCTTGATAAGTACATTGGTAAATAGAGACGGGGACGTCAGAACAGCAATTCACTAATTCATTTTGAAGATTTATCAACCAGGTAGAATCCGAATTTCCACCACAGGCCAGATCTTTTAGCTCGCAGTCTTTTTCTTCAAAATCACAACCTGAATCATTGCCTTCACATGACCAAATTAATTGACAATCTTTGAGGTCTTTAATTTTAGAAGTATCAGCCAGGGTATACCAAAAGAGTAAAGTGCCATTACAGTCATAAACCAATCCTTGAGAATCGTTACAAGATGTCGGAGGTACATGTAATACGGTTTGACCTAAATAACTACACTGATAGATTTTCACCGTCACGTTGGAGGCTTCGAATTGTTGACAACAATCTGCATAACCTTTGATCAATTCATCGTACCATGTTTCATTAACAGCTCCGTCACAAGCAGAACATTCCCCATTTGATCCTGTATTTCCGTCTTCCGAACTACAATTCATTGTATTGTCTTGACAAGACCACAACAATTGGCAATCTTCTAATTCTTTTAACTTATCCCGGTTGTAATTTCTATCAATTCCACCATAATTAAACAAAACTGTTCCTTCACAATCATACACATCTCCCTGATCATCCGTTTGCCAACAACTTAATGGTGGTACATGTATTGCCGGTATTCCCTGATAAGTACATTGGTAAATAGAGACGGGGACCTCGGAACAGCAATTCACTAATTCATTTTGAAGATTTATCAACCAGGTAGAATCCGAATTTCCACCACAGGCCAGATCTTTTAGCTCGCAGTCTTTTTCTTCAAAATCACAACCTGAATCATCGCCTTTACATGACCAGATGAGTCTACAATTTTGTAATATAAGTGTATCAGTGAATGGATAACTTAAAATTAGGTTTCCATTGCAATCATAAACCAAGCCATACGAATCATTGCAGCTAGTAGGAGGTATATGGATTACCGTTTGTCCTTTGTATGTACATTGATAAATATTGACAGATACTTCGGACTCGTCAAAGGTAAGGCAACAATTGGTATAATTATCAATCAATTCATTATACCAGTCAGGATCCACCACCCCATCACAGGCCGTACAGTTATTGGTAGACTTCTTCTTTTCCTTTAAAGAAAGATTATAAGTCCCTTCGTCTTCTTTTTTGGTTAAGGCCGAAGTGTTTTTAACATCAACAATTACATAATAAGTCCCCGCTTGTAAAATGACAGGTCCTATCTTCTCGGGTTCTCCTGTAGGTTGATTACTGTAATACATACATGAATTTGTATTACAATCTTCTAATAAAAAAAGATCAAAATTAGCTGCGTTGACTTCTGTCAACTCAATGTCAACCGTTTTTTGAGTTGTTAAACTAAACTGATAGAGCTTTTCTTTACCGGTATATCCAAATAATGATTCATTGCAATCATAGGCACTGACTTGATTTGAACCATCAAGGTTGGTTTCGCCTAGTTTTGTCTCTCCGAGTTGGATTGTTTCAACTTCTGTACAGGATGGATTTTCGCAATTCAAAGTAATTTTGAAAGGAGAAAAAATTGAGGGTGAAGGTCCATCTACAACTATATAATAGGTTCCTTTGGGCAGCGGATTACCAGCATCTGTCCAATATTCTCCGATGCGATTAGAACCAGAAAATATATCTATACCTTTTGATCCGAGACAATTCGTTTCATCAGGACATCCATTGAAAAGAAATAATGCCAAGTTCTTGGAATTACCTGAGTTATGATACAAGGTAATGGAAACATTTCCATGGTCAGTCAATTTTTCGAACTTGAATATTTTATCTTTTCCATTGAACGTGGATAATGAGGTATAGCAAGGATAATTTTCGCTGTTAAATTTATTTGTTTGGGAAGTAGTATTACTTAAATAGGTATTACCACATGTGATCCATTGAGCTTCTTCACAAGGATCTGATTCTTGAGGGCATGTAACGACCAAATTAAATGAACTGGAATTGCCATTAAAGCCATCAACAACCACATAATATAATTTTCCTTCGTCAAGATTTATTTTAATCTTTTCGGTAGCCTTCTCACTTGCACCTTCATTGGTCAGACAATTCTGTGGATTACAGGAAGATAAAAGTAAAAGGTCCAAATCTCCTGAGAAATTTGAAAGTGAAAATTCATATTCATCAGTAAGGGCGGGTGTAAATTTGAAGACTTTTTCTCCGCCTGTAAAATTAGTACTATTGGCGCCGGTAATACATCCGTAGCTATTGGTATTATTTGGCGAACCAACATTTGTCGAGCTGACTGATTTATCGCATTCCAAGGTTTCAGCATTGTCACATGTAAATTCCGGATCCGGTGAATCGCTACATGTAAACTCAATGTCGTAGTTGATAGGGCTGTTAAATTCCGATTGAGTATTAAATCCATCTATCACCACGTATATTGGCGAATCGAAAGAATTGCTTTTAGATAGATCCAATTCATATATTCTTCGATCTTGATGAACCGTTGAAGAGATTTGATCGCAAAACCCATTCCCCGAACAACTCGCAAAATAAACCACCATTCTAGCGTGATTATTAACAGATACGGTCAATACATTACCGGTTGGAGTTATTTTAAAGACTTTTTCTAAATACAACTTCTGAGATTCGGATCCCGGACTTGGACAGCCCGATGGAGTTGGATGTTGACAATCACAATTGTAATAAATCACATCATCAAAAACACCTTGACCATCTACAAACAGTTGGCCAGATATGGCATTACCGCAAGTAACATCTATTACATCATCTCCCGAACATGTAATATCAAAAATATCGGTACCGAAAAGTTGAAAATTGAAGATTAAGAGTATAGTGAGACAGTTGACTCTAAAGAAATAACGAAAGAGTGGTTTCATGGGGTATTGCTTTGATATGAATTGAAAAGCTAAAATAGGACCTATTGTATTCTAACCGATGATTTAGGTCAATTCTATTGGTGATTTAGGTCATGAATCAATAACCTAAGTTGACAAGCATAGTTTCGAAGAAATGTTATGCTTTTTTACTTGTTTTAATCTGATATAGATGAAAATTGGATGGTCGTAGCTACCAATTCCATTTGTTGCATCAGGTTTCTTTTAGATTTTCCGGGAGCATACATAAAACAATTCACAAAAATCAGCTCATTTTTTTGGGGATGTTTGATCAGATATGAGAAAAAAGGACCTCCGATATAATCATAGGTCATTTCCCAAATGCCTCTGGATTCAAGAGTATAACTTTCATCTATTTTGCGGATATAGGTAAAGACAGGCAAGTCTTCATCATTGATTCTCATATAAGAACCAGGGGTATTGGTCGTGATGTATTTTTTACCAATTTTGTTACCCAATTTTAATGCCTCAGATTTAGTTAATTGATCGGTATTTTTATAAGGCAAACTATATAGGAGGATGTTCATATTCAAATCATCCTGATCTTTGCGCAACCAGAGGAACGAAGTATCTTCGATAGCCGAAACATAGTCCCCAGGGATTTTCATCTGGACTCCAAATTTTTCCTGTACCAGGGTTTTCATTTTATGGTTTTCTCCATTCAAATAAGTATATGCAGACAGCTGACTGCGATCAAATTCATTGATTCTCTTTGTAATTCCTTTAAAATTCTGTTTGATATTTGAGACAAGACTTTCTTCCCCATATCCAAATAAATAGATGATCAACTGACCCTTGGCCCATTTATCACGACCCACTTTATTCGAAAATTTTGGATCTTCTTTTATTCGCAGTAAAGTTTCGGAACCAAGGTCTGACAATACCTCTTTAGTGGTCAATGAAGATGTATCCTTAAGATCAGCCAGATAAATGTAAGTTCGAAGTTGCATGCGTACCGCTTCAGCATGGAGAAAATTTGGCGTATAGTGACGGACATCAAAGAGAGCTTCAGGTTGGGGCATAATTGGGTATGCAGACTCAAATTTATATCGAAATGAATCTCCAACGTGGCTTTCCCAGAGCGGATCATCTGCGATTACAATAAACTGATTGGTCATGCCAATCGCATTAGGTGTGTTTTTTAATTTTTCTGACCACGACCCACCACAGCTCGCCAAAAGCAAGATTAAGCTAATCCCCCAAAAAGAAAACCATTTACTCACCATGACAAATTTTACTTTACAGATGATATGTACCGGTTATTTGGTGTGTCTCAATTAGTATAGTTCTTCGATGATCATTTCTTCGGATACACCTTCCGCTTCGGCTTTATAGTTTTTCACAATACGGTGTCTCAAGACATACTTGGCTATAGCTCTGACATCTTCCATATCCGGTGAGTACTTCCCCTGGATAGCCGCATGACATTTAGCGCCTAGTACTAAATATTGTGATGCCCTAGGTCCTGCGCCCCAAGAGATATATTGGTTCACTTTTTCAGCGGCTTTAGGCGTATTAGGACGTGTAGCAGTGGCAATAGAAACCGCGTATTCAAGTACATTATCTGCAACCGGGATTTTACGAATCAGGTTTTGAAAATATAGAATTTCCTTTGCTCCCATGACCGATTTAAGCTGATAATCCTGAACTGAAGTAGTCTCTTTTACCACTTGAATTTCTTCCTCATAACTTGGGTAATCCAAAGGAATTCCAAACATAAAACGATCTAACTGAGCCTCTGGTAGGGGATATGTTCCTTCCTGCTCGATTGGATTTTGTGTCGCGAGGACAAAGAATGGTTTGGGCAACTTATGGGGATGTGCGGCAACCGTTACTGCACGCTCTTGCATCGCTTCCAACAGGGCTGCTTGTGTTTTAGGAGGGGTTCTGTTGATTTCGTCCGCCAAAACAATATTGGCAAATAACGGTCCGGGATTAAACTTAAAATGCCTGCTTTCATCCAATATTTCAGATCCGGTAATATCCGAAGGCATCAGGTCAGGAGTAAACTGGATACGTTTAAATTCAAGATCCAGCACATCGGCAATGGTATGTACCAGCAGGGTCTTTGCCAATCCCGGTACCCCTACCAATAAACTATGCCCGTTGCTAAATAAAGAAATAATTACCGTCTTAATTACTTCATCTTGTCCGACAATTACCTTACCGATTTCATTTTTCAACTCGTGATAATAACCGGCCAATCGATCTACCGCTTCAGAGTCAGATTTGATATGATCTGTCATGTATTTTTTAATTTAAAAGGCTAAAATAGAAATTTAACCCATTAGAAACGATTGTGAGTGGTACAATGTTTTTAATGTCAACTTAATGTTCCCAATTAGTCCGCACAATCCCAAATGAATGTGTCAATTGGGAACATTACTTCAGGATTGGAATAATGCCACCACTCGGTTCTGATACCTTTTAACCCTGCCATGTTCATCAGCCTATTCAACAAATTGCGATTATCCAAAATAACATCCGAAAAATTGTAAAAGTCCGTATGTGCTTCTTTCCCAAAATAATCATACTCCGTACCAAAGTCTAATGGTTCCGACAAGTGATTCACCAATTGCACATCAATGGCCAAACCCCGGTTGTGCATGGATCCTTTTTCAGGAGGAGTTACATAAGATGCGCTGGGAAATTTGTCCCACAGTTTTTGTTGAATGCGCTTGGGACGATAACAGTCCAACAAGGAAAGCTTCAAACTTAGGCTTTTCAAGGTATCCTTTAAACTTTCGATTCCTTCCAAAAGATTCTTTCGCACAAAACACCTACCACATGGATACAGAGCTTCATCACTGAAATTATTTGCCGAAGCATAGCGAAGATCCAGAATTAAATAATCATTCGGAATTATTTCGGACCATTGGGAAGTATCATAGTCAGGATATCGATCTATTTTCATCAGCAATTTCTCTGAACCTGACGTAGAATCCCTCCCCTCCCAATTAATCATTGTGGTTTGAGGATGATTATTCTCAACTGATTCACTGCAGCCCAATAATATAATGACCAATACGATACTAAGCCAACGCATTATTCATTAATAGCTTGTAAAAATTCATCTTCTGTCATGATGGTCACATGACCTAAGGCCTGAGCCTTTTTTAATTTTGATCCGGCATTTGATCCGACTACTAAGATATCCAGTTTTGAACTAACCGCACTGATATTTCTCGCACCAGCTGTGGCGGCCATTTGTTGGGCTTCTTTACGGCCCATTTTTGCCAATGTGCCGGTAAAAAGGATTGTTTTTCCTGTAAATGGCGCATCAGCTGCCACCGCAAGTGGTTGATCTGCTTCTTTTTGGGTTAGATTTACTCCTAATTCTTCCATATCATGAAGCAGTTGGATATTCGCTGGGTTATCAAAAAATGTAATAATGTTTTGCGCCACCACCGGACCAATATCTTTAATTGTCGTAAACTGCTCCAGTTCCCAGTTTTGAAGGTCCAATACATGAGGTATTTCAGCAGCTAAGATGGAAGCTACCCGCTTACCTAAATGATGGATAGACAAACTATAAAGAAATCTTTTAATGGGATTACTCTTAGCCTTTTCGATCCCCTTTCTCAAATTTTCTGCAGACTTTGGTCCGAAACCTTCTAAATTGGCAATTTGTTCGTAATCCAGCCGGTAAACATCTTTGATATTCTTTAACCACCCTTTGGCATAAAACCTTTCTACATTGGCTTTTCCAAATCCTTCAATATCCATGGCATCTTTGGATACATGATGAATGATCCGCTGCATGACCTGTGCTTCACATTGGTAGTTCATACAGCGCCAGGCCGCTTCGTTATCGATACGTACCAGTTCAGAACTACACACTGGACATTGCCGGGGAAAGTCAATCTTCTGTTCCGAACCGTCCCTGAGTTCAGGCATTGATTTTACAATATAAGGAATGACATCTCCGGCACGTTCCACCAACACGACATCTCCTATCCGAATATCTTTTTTAACAATAAAGTCCTCATTATGTAATGAAACCGATGACACGGTTACTCCTGCCAGTGGAACCGGTTCTAACTTAGCAACTGGGGTAATGGACCCGATTTTTCCGACTTGAAAATCAACGGATATTAATTTGGTCGTAGCTTGTTTGGCTTTAAATTTATAGGCAATTGCCCAGCGTGGGTGATGACTGGTTGATCCACTTTTTTCCTGAAGTTCCAAAGAATTGACTTTGATAACCATACCGTCTATTTCATACTGATACGTATCTCGCTTGGTTTCCCACAATTCACAAAACTTTATTACTTCCTCAATATTCCTACATACCTTTCTTTCAATTGTAGGAATCTTAAATCCAAGGTGACCTAACATTTCTATTTGATCATGGTGCTTTGCTATTTTCTGGGCTGTGGTATCAATCGACTTAAAATAACTTATCTGATAAATAAAAGCCTCAATTCCCCGCTGGGCCGTTTCTTGGGGGTCTTTGGTACGTAGCCCTCCGGTAGCGGTATTGCGTGGATTTGCAAATACTTGAAGACCAGCAAGTTCTCGTTTAGTATTGATCTTTTCAAAAGCATCTTTGCGAATTACAGCCTCTCCTCTTAACTCGGCAACTTCGATCCCGAATCTTGAAAATGAAGCTCTCAAGGGGATTGTCTTTATCGTTTTGATATTGGCCGTAATATCTTCTCCTTCCGTTCCATTTCCCCTAGTAGCAGCGCGTGCCAAGATGTCATTTTCAAAGACCAGGGTAATACTACCTCCGTCGTATTTAGGCTCAACCGAGTATTCAATTTCCTCTGAGGGATTGAGCTTGTTTAACTTTTTGATTTGTTTGTCAAAATCTAACAGGTCGTCCCGATTGTAGCTATTAGCTAACGACAACATCGGAGTAAGATGTCTTACCGTTGTGAAATTATCTACCAAATCACTGGAAACTCTATAGGTTGGAGAATCCAAAGTAATTAATTCTGGATGGGCTGCTTCCAGAGCTTCCAGCTTTTTAAATAGCATATCGTATTCATAGTCACTAATGACCGGATCATTGAGAATGTAATATCTCCACTCGTGATACTGTATCACCTTTCTCAATTCGCCGGCCATTCTTGCCGCATTTTGGTTATCCTGAGAATCCAATAGCTTTTTAGAGATCTCGAAAAGCTGTTTCTGTTCTTCCTGGTTATACATTAATCTTTTTTAAAGTAGAAAATTGTTGGTGACAAGTATTCAAGAAATACCCAATTCCGGATTAAATCCTTTTACTCCTTGGAAATACTCCCAAACGGTTTGCAAATCCTTGGACTTATCATCACTTGTATAAAATGGTTTAGAAAACTCAACTGTTTTATGCTTTGCATCAAATCGAGTCAAAATAATAGGTATTTTGGCACCTTTAGCGATGTAATAAAACCCAGTCTTTAACCGGTCCACTTTCTTTCGGGTACCTTCTGGTGCTATCGATATGGACAATTTTTCATGATTATTATAAATATCAACAATTGCATCCACCAAATTGGTCCTCTTACTGCGATCAACCGGAATCCCCCCAAGCCATCGAAAAATAAATCCGAATGGAGGTTTAAAAAGTGACGCTTTGGCGATAAACTTGATTTTAAGTCCCATTGCCGATCGCACCAAAATTCCCAGGGGAAAATCCTTGGTGGAGGTGTGAGGAGCCACTGCAAATATACTTTTGGGGTGGATCGTGGGATCAGGGCCGATTATTTTCCATCCCCAAATCTTTAGTAAGAAAGCACTTAACCATTTCATGAATCAAGCTTTATTTTTTGCCAAGAGTTTAACAAATATAACAGATATCGAATTGGATTCTTCAGACAAGCTTATGCACTGACCAAAAAAATAAGGCATAATTTTAGAAAAAATTATATTCTGAATTAAACCCAAGCGGTAAATTCATATCTAATGAATAAATCACAATAAGCGTTTTGGAGGAAATTGCGGACGATATTATATTGGATCTGATCCAAAAGGATAAAAATGTCGAAAAGGGATTTCGCTATTTGGTACATAAATATCAGGAGAAAGTGTATTGGCAAATACGCCGAATTGTATTAGATCATGAAGAAGCAAACGACGTGGTTCAAAATACTTTCCTAAAAGTGTTTAAGTCCATACAAAGGTTTGAGAGAAAAAGTCAGCTTTTCACTTGGATATATCGAATTGCCACCAACGAAGCGTTGACCCACCGCAATAAAAAAAAGTACACTACCTCCATTGACCATGAAGACTTAGGGATAAAAGAACGATTAAAGGCTGATCCCTACTTTGAAGGTAGCGAGATTCAAATGCAACTACAAGTTGCTATCGATCGGCTTCCACAAAAACAGAAAATGGTCTTTAATATGAGATATTATGATGAAATGAATTATCGGCAGATGTCAGAAATATTGAATACCTCAGAAGGGGCTTTAAAAGCCTCTTTTCATCATGCAGTGAAAAAAATTGAAGGTTATTTCAAAGAAATAAATGTTTAATCATGGACAATAATCATCAATCCCGGGTAAATGAGGAGATATCCGAAATATCACCTTTACTTGGAAAAATAGATAAAAGTAATCCATACAAAGTACCTAGGAACTATTTCAGTACTCTGGAAACGGACATTCTCCAAAAAGTCAAGGAAGAAGTAGTGATTGGTAACCACCAGGAATGGAATCTAATGGAACAAATCAAAACATGGCTTCAGCAGTTAACCATGCCTCGGTTGGCGATGGCGATGGCTGGTGTTTTGGTATTGATCGTTGCAGGAGCTTTGGTTTTTAATAATGACAATTCAAATGCTGTGGTTTCCATCCCTGCCGATCAGGAAATTTTTGAATATCTGGAACAAAATATCAGTGATTTTGATGAAGGAGATTTTGTCGAAATAATGAATCCTGAAGATCTGGAAGGATTTTCTCTGATTAGTGATCCTGATATAGATTTACAAGAATTTATTGAATTGGAAGATATAGATATCGAATCCATATTATAAAAAAGTAAAAAACAGAAACATGAAATATTATCGATTGATAGGATTGGTTGTAGGCTTGATTATTTTTAATCTACAATTAAGCTCTGGACAACAGGCGGTTGAAGATAAAATAGATACGTATCGAATCGGATTCTTTACCGAAAAATTACAGCTTACACCTCAGGAGTCCAAAGATTTTTGGCCGGTATACAATCTTTACAAGGAAAAACTTAAGGCGCTTAAAAAGCAAAATGTAAACCGGCCTCGGCAAGTCGTTTTAATGAATGACTCTGAGTTGGAAAGCTTTCTGGGTGACTTAGTCCAACAAAAGGAAGATGAAGCCCGCATCTTTAAAGAAATGAATGAAGAGTTAAAAAAAGTTTTACCCACTCGAAAAGTAGTGTTGCTCTACTATGTAGAAAAAGAGTTTAATACCAAGTTACTGCAGTCAATTCGTAAAAATAACCCCAGGGGCAATGATTAATAAAGTAGTAAGTAGCAAGTAGTGACCGACGAGTTTCGCTGTCAGCATTCAGTAGTGAGAGCGTGTGGGTGGTGGTACTGAGGAGCGTCGCAGTCAGCATTTAGTGAGATTGCGTGGGTGTGAATTCCTTTTGGGTTTAAACAATTAACCAGTTAAACAATTCCACAATTTCACAATTAATCAATTCCATAATTAGGTTTGAAAGTTGATCTTTTAGGAATGCATAAGCGCACAAAAGGCCGAGATTACGAAGTTCAATGAAACTGGTTTTGGAGCCTTTCGAAAAGAATTATTTTCTTTTAATGGAGACCTCCATGCCCATATCTACTGGGATTCGGACTCAATATAAACACATTGCTAAAAATTTCGGACGGCTGTGAAACCTGATAATATAAAATTAGGTCTCTAGTTCGACCCGCTGGGGTCGGCCAGATGATCTCTTTCAAGCCTATAGTACTTTGACCCCGCTGGGGTCGTTAATCCACTCCTGTCAATGTCTCAAAAAAAGATTTAACTAAAGCCTTTTGAGAGAATCCTCGCTGTCAGCATTTAATGTGGGTATGAATTCAAATAAAGTAAATGTACTGATGGAAGGAGGGGCTTAAACAATTAACCAGTTAAACAATTCCTCAATTAGGTTTGAAAGTTGATCTTTTAGGAATGCATAAGCGCACAAAAGGCCGAGATTACGAAGTTCAATGAAACTGGTTTGGAGCCTTTCGAAAAGAATTATTTTCTTTTAATGGAGACCTCCATGCCCATATCTACTGGGATTCGGACTTAATATAAACACATTACTAAAAATTTCGGACGGCTGTGAAACCTGATAATATAAAATTAGGTCTCTAGTTCGACCCCGCTGGGGTCGGCCAGATGATCTCTTTCAAGCCTAAAGTACTTTGACCCCGCTGGGGTCGTTAATCCACTCCTGTCAATGTCTCAAAAAAAGATTTAACTAAAGCCTTTTGAGAGAATCCTCGCTGTCAGCATTTAATGTGGGTATGAATTCAAATAAAGTAAATGTACTGATGGAAGGAGGGGCTTAAACAATTAACCAGTTAAACAATTCCTCAATTTCATAATTCCACAATTAATCAATTCCACCACCTCTAAGTTGAGTCCTCCTAATCAATGTACATTTGACTTACTCTGGAACATAAAAACTGTGTATTAGGATCCCAGAGGGATCCAATTAGGTTTGAAATATCATGGAGCACCAGTTTCGACCCCAGCGGGGTCGTATTAGAATATTAAATGTAATTGATTACTTGAGTACAGTGGATAAATAATGGATCGAACTGAGGTTCTGATTTAAAAACTATGATGGAGGCTGTATATTTGAGGCTTACCAATGTCTTGACTGTGAAGGGAACCTGGAAGGCGCATTTCGCGCTATTGTGCGTGGCTTTTTTGTATGGCGGTAATTATATTATTGCCAGGGAAGTTATGACGCGAGATTACCTTCATCCTTTCACCTTTGTATTATTACGTGTTTTAGGCGCTTTACCCTTATTCTGGTTTCTTCACCGAACTTTTATCAAAGAAAAAGTTTTAAAAAAGGACATTGGATATTTATTTTTTTGCGCTTTGCTGGGAGTTGGTATCAATCAAATTTGTTTTTTCACCGGATTAAAAATCACCACACCCATTAATGCCAGTATCATTATGACTATGACACCAATTATGGTATTGATCAGCGCAGCCCTATTAGGTCATGAATCGATGACCAAGTTCAAGATGTGGGGAATCGGTTTGGGAGCTACCGGAGCCCTGATAATCATACTCTATGGTAATCAAATAAAATTCTCACAATCTACTCTAGGGGGAGATCTGCTAATATTGACCAATGCCAGTAGTTATGGTCTTTACCTGGTATTAATCAAAAAGATGCTCCGTATTTACCATCCTTTTACCGTTTTGTATTGGATATTTTTGTTAGGGCTGGTATGGATTATGCCATTTGGATTATTGCATTTGGCAAATACAGACTGGCAATCTTTTGGTTATGAGGTCTATTTGTCCATTGCTTATGTCATTGTGGGGGTTACTTTTTTGACCTATTTATTTAATGGATATGCTTTAAGTCATATCAAAGCCAGTACAGTAGGTGCCTATATTTATTTACAACCGTTGATTGCAAGTTTTTTGTCATTAGCCTTTGGAATTGAAAAGTTTTCGTGGATTCAGGCTTTGGCGGGAGCGCTGATTTTTATCGGAGTCTTTATGGTAAGCAGTACAAATTCGAAAAAAATTCTCGACCAAAAAGTTAAAATTTCCCAATTTTTAGAAATATTTAGAAATCATTTACAAAAATGATGTTATGTGTTACTGTATGGTTGAGAGAGTATTAAAAATGAATAAATTCACAAATAGATTTATAAATATTTGTAATTTAGTGGGCTTCAACTATTTACGTGAGATTACAATTTTACTTAATACCTGAGAATTGTGGAAAAAACTTATCAACAACGCTAGATAAATTGTAAGCGATTTACTTATATTTACCTTGCTTTTACATTATAATCCCTAAAGCAGTAATGGAGCAACGGACAAAACGAAACAGTATCATTTACAAATTGGTGCAAGATTTTGAAACTAATTTGGCCAAAGGTCGGGTCCACTTCTATAATGAAGAACGCTTTGTAGAGCTAGTTGTTTATTATGAAAGTGAAGGAGAAGTAGAGAAAGCTTTGGAAGTTACCGATTTGGCACTTCAAAAATTTAAGTATCAAATTGATCTTTATTTGGCCAAAGCTCGTTTATTGTTACAATCTAATTTATTGGACGAGGCTTACGAAGTATTAAACCAAGCAGAAACATTAGCACCAACGGAGATCGAAGTATTTATACTGAGATCTTTTATCTATTGTGAAGGTGGTCAATACGAAGAAGCCCTTTCCTGTCTAGATCGTTTTCGCAACCATGCTTCACGTGAACAAGCCGTTAAACTGAAACTATGTGAGGCCTATATACACGAGCACATGAAAGATTTTGACTACATGTTCTATTCACTAAAGAAAGTTTTGGATATAGACCCTGAGAATCATGAAGCACTTGAGAAAATGTGGGTGAGCGTAGAGCTCTCTAAGAAGTATGAAGAAAGTGTGGTTTTACACAAAACTTTAATTGATAAAAATCCTTATTCCTATCTGGCCTGGTATAATTTAGGTCATGCATATTCTTGTTTAGGAGAATATCAGGAAGCTATCGAAGCTTTGGAATATTCTTTTTTAATTAATTCTGATTTTGAATTGGCATTCCGGGATTGTGCTGAAATTTGTATGCAAGTCATGAATTACAAAAAAGCACTTAGCGTACTTCATGAAAGTATTGCAAATTTTGGAGTCGAACCTGAAATTATGGTAAGTATTTCCGAATGTCATATCCATCTTGAAGAATATGACAAAGCCAAAAAAGTGTTGGTAAAGGCAGCAAAACAGGATCCCTATAATGATGAAATTTTCTTCTTATTGGGTGAGTGCTTTGCCCGGGAAGAAAAATGGCAGTATGCTATCAATGCCTACCGCAGAGCTTTGGCTATTGAAGATCGCCGCGAAGAATATTTTGCCAGTATTGCCACGGCATACGAACAAGTAGGAAATCTGAAAAAAGCGGCCAAAAATTATCGCAAAGCCATTGATGTTGCTCCGGAAGAGACCCAATACTGGATGGAATATGCACAATTTTTAATGCGCACCAGTCAGTATAAGAAGGCCATAGAAATCCTGGATGAAGCAGAAATGTATGCTGTTGGCGCGGATCTATTGTACTGCAAAGCAGCATGCTATTATATATTAAATGAAAAATCCGAAGCTACCAGCATCCTCGAAGTGGCACTGCAAGATGAATTTGAACTGCATCCTCTGGTATTTCGATTTTTACCCAGTTTAAAACAGGACAAAGAGCTGGAAGCTATGATTAACTACTATGAGGGCGAATTAACTAAGGATTAATCCCTATTATTTCTGCACATAGATCACATATTTTTCCAGGTAATATTCATGTGAAAACAAGTTGCTGATCGGAGTAACCTCGAAATCGCGGTTTAATTGATTCATCTCATTTTCTACGTTGCCTCCTTTCAGTAATAACCATCCATTAGGCAACACATTCTTTTGGGATGAGACAATTAATTTAGTAGTCCATTTAAAAAGTGTATCGGCATTTGCTACAGCCCTCGCTACTATAAAATCAAATTGATCATTCAAGTCTTCCGCCCGGGTATGAATCACCTCGATATTTTTCAATTTCAATTCATGGGCAATTTCCCGAACCACTTGAATTTTCTTACGAATTGAATCCACTAATGTAAATTGAACATCCGGAAAGAGAACCGCAAGAGGTATTCCCGGAAAACCTCCACCAGTTCCTACATCGAGTATTTTGGTATTTGGTTTCCAAATGATCACTTTTGCAATAGCCAGGGAATGTAAAATATGATGTGTATACAGGTTCTTGATATCTTTACGAGAGATTAAATTGATCCGGTTATTCCAAAAACGGTACAAAGCACCCATTTGCTCAAATTGTTTCCTTTGATTTTCGGTTAAATCCGGAAATGCTTCTGCTATAACTGACCAATCATCCATAGCTGGTAAAGATAAGTATAAAAAGTAGTGAGTTGTGCTTTGTCCTCCGTAGCCTTGTGTGAAGGAGGAAGTAGTGAATAGTGAGTAAACTGACAATGCCTGAATAAGGTTGCCCGTTTTCTAATTACGTTTCGCTTCACAATACTGATAGTGTAGATCGTCCTCCTGCTATCAACACAAGCTTCAATCCAATTTGCAAAACCCGGCCATCCAGATCTCAATCTTGGAATAAATACCTCAGAAGCAAAACACCGAGCGCCTAAGCGGCAATGAATTGTTTTCATACCGCAGCGTTGAAAAAGTCAAAAAAGCATAAAATCTCAATCAAGCTGAATAACCAGAAATGATCCGAATAGTACAAACAATTTGAGGTCTGGCCTTTATAAATGGAACAGCAAAAGTTGCAAGTAAAAATTTGACAGAGATCTATATTCAGATTACACACAAAATACAATATAATTGAGTTCCATTTATTCCAGCCACTTTTTTGACTTCAGTCCCCGGACGAAGTATTAAAACTCCATTACCAGATCACAATTCCCAGGATTAAGGCAACGGATGTTGCCTTATGAAAATCAAGATTTTTTGTTACTTTTTCATCCGAAAAAGTAAGGAAAGTCAAAGATACCAAGAACGAATAAACGACGTCCACAGAACCAAATATAGAAATGGTGCCTATTGAACTTTACTCATTAATTTCCCTCATTAGTAATCATTAACAAAGCTTAGTTGAATAACTGAAAAACGGATCAGGTGAATGGCCAGCAGCGTATAGCCAAGAGCTGATGTCAGGTTTAAGGGTGTCAGGTAATAGGTTTCAAGCTGTTTGTAGATGCCTAAATAAGGTTGACCGTTTTTCAACTTATTTTTCAATCAATTTTGTATTGAGAACTTTGTAGTTTGTTGTCTGATTTCAGATGTCCCAATTAGCTATTTGCTATTTGCTATTTGCTATTGGCTAGAATCAGATTCCGTTGTCCAATAATAAGAACGTAAACCCACCTACCTTGGCCAATGCAATTGCCACAAAGTAATTTACACCAGAACGGCTGTTTACTTAAAATTAAAAACCACTCATCAAGAAATCTGGTCAATCCCGGAGCAACTTTGTGCCCCTAGTGGTATAGCTACTAAAGCTCGGAGAAGCCATGGAGGTCTTGTCATTTCAGAAGAAAAATCATATTCTACCAGGAAAAAATCAACCGATTACTCACTGTATTCAGCTTCACTATATTCTTCCATACAAAATTGTTTAGTTTTATCTTACCAAAAGGATTTGCTTTGTTGTTACTTATCATCTACATAGTATTGATTTTCTCTTACCTGATCCTGGTATTCTTTTACCTGCGTTTTTTTAAAACCTTTGCCAATTACGAAAGCCCCAAGCTTAAACCAGATACTTCGAAGCCGCCGGTCACCGTAATTATTTGTGTCAAAGATGAGGAAAACAACTTGCGTAAGCATTTAGTGCAAATCCTCGAACAGGATTATCCCGAATTTGAGGTATTGGTTGTCGACGATCATTCCAGAGATAGTTCTCCACAATTGATCAAACATTACCAGGAAAGATACGATCACTTAAGTTATTACAAACTAAAGGGCAAAGAGACCAGAGGTAAAAAACAGGCGCTGTTAGCAGGTCTCCAACAGGCTAAGAATGAAATAGTTCTACTTACCGATGCAGATTGTGTACCTAATTCAGATCAGTGGATATCCATCATGACGGGACGGTTTGTTCAGGAAAATATGGATGTGGGTTTAGGGTATGGACCCATCATTCGCGAACCCAGTGCATTTAATTGGTTTATCCGGTATGAGACCCAGTGGGTAGCCTTGCAGTATCTATCTTTTGCCTTAAAAGGTCTGGCATATATGGGAGTTGGCAGAAACCTAATAGTGAAAAAAAGTCTGGCTCAAAAAGCAGACCTAAAACCCTTTCTGGCCAGCGGCGATGATGATTTTTTGATCCAAAGTTTAAAAGATTCGAATATTGGAATTATTATAGATAAAGAGACGCATATGTATTCTGAAAGCGTAAAAGCTATAAGTAAGCTGTTTTCACGCAAAGCACGTCATACGACAACCTCATTTTATTATCCGACCAGAGTAAAAGCGTTGCTGATCGCCTTGCCAACTGCAGGAATCATATATTATGTGTGCTTGTTTGTTTTGTTATTTATGAAACAATGGATTGCAGTTATCGTTGGCATTCTGGCTTATCAGCCATTGCGGCGATTTATTTTTAATAAAATTGCCCGGAAATTAGGATCCGACGATCTGGGGGAAACTTCCATACTTTTTGAGGCTTTGGTATTCATTTTTTATGCCTTATTGATTCCAGCTTCGCTTTTTTATCGCCGGGATCGATGGTGAGGACTATTAACTTGATAAAGAGTTGTTCGATTATGCAAATGTCAATAGGGTATGAATAAAAAGGCACGTTACCGGGAATTATGTCGCCAGGAAGTAAGCATCCCATTATTTTTACGTCCTGAATGGATGGATGCAATTTGTGAGGATTCCAATTGGGATGTCGTTTTGGTAGAAGACAAGCAGAGGCAAATTATCGGGGCTATCCCGTACCAAGTGAAGCGCAAATGGGGAATTACAGCTTATAGCACTCCGTTGCTTACTCCTACTTCGGGTCCATGGGTAAAATTAGATGAATCAAAACCTTTCCATCAGCAACTAAGTCAATACCATCGGATTATTGCATCATTGACGCAACAGCTTCAATCCGGAAGATATTATTATTTTAAACTTACTCCCACTTCTTTTCCCGGACACGCCTGGTATTGGGCCGGATATACCCTAAACACCATGTACACCTACCGGCTGGATATCTCATCCGCTGAAGTGGTATTTAATCATTGCAAAAACTCAATCCGCACTGACATTCGAAATGCGGAAAAAGAAATCCGGGTTGAAGAAATAACTACTTCCGGTGAGTTTTACGAGTTGCTGAAAAAGCAGGTTGGAGGTCATTATCAGTATCTTTCTGCATCACAAATAGATAGGCTGTTTTTAATAAAAGAAAACAAGAACCTCTATTTCAGAAAGGCGGTTAAATCCGGAAAAGCTGTTGGTGCTGCTTTATTTGTCAAAGACCGCAATGAATTATACTATTTAATTGGCACCAGACAGATGGAGGGTCCCAATCCCGCATTGACATCACTGATATGGCACCACATTCAGGAGCATACCTCACCTGACATGGTTTTGGATTTTGAAGGAACTATGCTAAGAAAGGTAGAGCCCTTTTTCCGCAGATTCGGCGGTATGCCGACTCCCTATCTCAATGTGGTCAAGATGCCCAGATGGATGAAGTTGGTCAAGTAAACGGAATCCGTTACGCAGTGTTGTTTTAAGTGAGGAAGGTCGATGAACCTCATTTCTTCCAAATATGCTAAATTTACGGTACCGGTCAATACTCCATTAGTTTTGACGTTTTAAATAGGCAAATAAGATCGGATATGCAGAAATATCTATGGTTTATTATCCTCTTAGTACTGAGTGTGCATGGTTCCCTAATAGGACAAATGATAGTCGATGGCGATACCCTTTATGGCAATGAATGGATCAATTATGATCAGACGTATTATAAGATCAAAGTTGCAGAAGATGGCATCTACCGGATCAGTGGAGCAACTCTGGCTGGTCAAGGATTTCCGGTGGGTGATGTGGAAGCCAGTCAGCTTCAATTGTTTTGGATGGGAAAGGAGCAACCGATCTTTACGTCTACAGAGGGTAAACTAGGAGCTGAAGATTTTCTTGAGTTTTATGGTCGCAAAAATCGCAGTGAACTGGATCGGTTTTTATTTAAGGATCCGGACCGGGAGATGTTGAATCCTGAATATAGCCTGTATACCGATACGAGTGTGTATTTTTTAACTTGGAGTGCTGGAACGCACGTTCGTTATGAGGATGTGGAGATGGGTGATATTGATACCAGTTTACCGGTATTGGATTGGTACTGGCATGAGGAGAAGGTGGTGTTTAGTGATAGACATTTTAAGCCTACATTGACTACTCAAGGGGTTCGTTTTTCGACGTATGTTGAAGGAGAGGGGTTTTGCTCAAGTGCACAGGTTTCACAATCTTTTAAGATTAATTCTACAAATGTAAATACAGATGGTCCGGCAGCAAAATTATCATATCGCATAAGTGGCAGATTACGCAATCATAACCTTACCGTTGCTATGAATGGACAAAATACAGCCACTTACATTTCCTCGCCCACACAATTAATAATTGATGAAAAAGAAATTCAATCTTATGATTTACTTAGCTCCAATCAAGTAGATGTCACTAGTCAATTTACCAATGATCGATTAGTTGTTGGTTATGCAAAATTAAAATATCCAAGAAAGCTGACGTTTAATGGAGATGGATGTGTTTTAATTCAACTTTCTGACTCTGAGGAAGATCGGTTATTATCAATTGAGGGATTAGGATCTTCTGATCAATATGTAATCTATGATGAGGAGAATAATTCCAGATCAACGGTGGATGGTAGTCATGTAAGAATTTCACCCTCTTTAAGTAATTTATTTATTTCTGAAGCAAAATGTATCGCGTCCATAGATATAGAGATGTATTCTTTCAATCACATCAATGATTTTGATGCCAATTATTTATTTATTACTTCGAAAAAGTTCTTATCTGAAGCTCCAAATTATTTGAATGATTATGTGGAATATCGTAAAACTGAAGTTGGAGGAAATTTCAATGTCCATATCATTTGTGCTGAAGACCTGTATGATCAGTATGCATTTGGGGTGAATTACCACCCCCTTAGTATAAAAAATTGGTCAAACTTTGCAGTCAAGAATTGGCCTAATCTTGAATTTGTTTATTTAATCGGCAAAGGATATCATTATTCAGACATTCGTAATGATGTGAATAAGGGATTTTTACCGGTATATGGATTACCTGGTTCGGATAATTTGTTACTATCAAAAGGAATATCATCTGTTCCAAATTTTGCGCTTGGCCGTTTGGCAACGAAATCTCAAGAGGAGATTAAAATTTATCTTGACAAGATCAAGGTAATGGAAGACCAGATTGCCAATGCACCCCAGACTATTGAGGATCGATTATGGATGAAAAGGGTATTGCATCTGAGTGGGGGGAGTAGAGAAGGTAATGAAAGACTGGTGTTACAAAATAATCTTGCCACCATGGGTGAAAGATTGGAACAAAACAAATTTGGTGCCATTATCACATCATTATCAAAGCAAACAGACGATATTATTGACAAAAGCATCAATGAGAATATTGTTGATCTTATCAATGATGGTGTAATGATTAAAACATATTTTGGTCACGGTGGTACTACGATCACTGAACTTGATGCATTTGAACATCCTAAGTTTTTCAATAACAAAGATCGCTATCCAGTAATGATATCATTAGGATGTCATACTGGAGATATTTTCACACCCGTGATAAGTTTAAGTGAGGAGAACATTATTAAAAAAGAACTGGGGGGAATTGTGTACTTAGCTACATCGGGTTTGGGATTTATTTCTTCCTTGAACATATTCGGAAACGATTGGTATGATTTAATTGGAACAAATTTTTACACCAAAGCTATTAGCAAGTCGATACGTGCTGTTATCGAAAAATATGAAAATTCCCTCAACATTGGCACAAAAACACTATTTCAGCAATTAATATATCATGGAGACCCCAGTTTTAAGTTTAGAATTTTAGATGGACCTGACTATGTTGTAAATAAGGAACTGACAAATGTTTACTCTGATGAATTAACTATCAATGAAAACCGGCTCAGGATTCAATTAACAATTGACAATATTGGACAAAATAGTGAAGATAACATTAATGTAAAGCTTTTATTAGAAGATCCATTTGGTAGTATAGATAGTGTTATTATAAATGAATTAAGCTTTAATCAAAGACTTCAACTAGATACGATAATTGAATTCAATAAAAAGTTTTTAGTCGGATCGAATAAATTGATAATTCAAATTGATCCATATAATGTTATTGAAGAATTTCCAAAGTCCCAGTCTGAAGAAAACAATTCACATATAATTCCCCTAACAATATTAGATAAAAGACTAACACCAATTTATCCAAAAAGGTATCAAATTGTAAATGAGTCTAACATTTCTATTATTGCATACATATTAAAGCGTCTCGATAATAAAACAATTAACATTGAAATAGATACAAATGAAACATTTCAATCTCCAGAACTAATTAAAGATATAATCCAATCTAATGGGGGAATTATAAAGTATGATTTCATTCCAAAGTTTGATAATACTGTTTACTACTGGAGAGCAATATTAGAAGAGGAGTCTTCAACAATTTCATCTTTCTTATATAATAAGGAACTTGATGAAGGGTGGAATCAAAGCCATATTGATCAATATAATGATAACATCTTTAATGGATTGAGTGTAGATAAAAAGAAAATCATTTTTGATTCTAACTATGTAAACTTAACTTTAAACAATAAAATATTTAATCCGGAAGAAATGCCAGGATTACAATATAATTTTGAAACTATAGCACTGTCTGTCAGGCCGTGGAATTTTCTTAATAGCGGAATCGCATTTTATATTGTAAAAAATAATGTATATAATGAAGATAATAGTGTAGGGTGGATTAATGGTGGGGGTGATTTTGGTAGCGTTAAAACTTCAAATCTAGGATCATATAGAACATTTGCTTTTAATACTGAAACACATAAACAACGATTGGCTGCTGTAAACTTTATTAACGAAATAATTCCAGTAGGAGCATATGTTATTTGTTTTGCCTTTATACGAGATGTAAATAGTGATTATTTTCCGGAAAGATGGGAAGAAAATGATTCTTCAAATATTTTTGATGCTCTTGAAATTCAAGGAGCAAAAAAGGTTAGGAAATTAAAAGAAGTTGGTTCTGTTCCATATACATTAATTTTTGAAAAAGGAGTAACTGTTCTTGCTGAGGATGTTGGTAGCAATAAATTGGATAAGTTAAAAACCAGTGTTTTTTTACCATTTACAAATGGTACAGGTAATATGACATCCCCAATAATTGGTCCAGCCAATTACTGGGAAAAAATTTCTTGGCATCCTAATTTAGTAAATGTTGACTCAACAGAAATATTAATATATGGTATACAACAAAACAAAAGGGTATTGCTAGATTCGAGCAATGAAGATGAAATTGATATAAGCAATTATGATGTTCTAAAGTATAGCCAACTACAATTGGAAATAGAAAATTATGATATAGTCGATTATACCGTACCAAAATTAGATTACCTGCGAATATTCTACGGACCTCAACCTGACTTAGTCATCGATCCGGTTATATGTTCTAATTTTTTTCCTGATACATTACAAGAAGGTGAAAGTCTAGAGGGTGGAGTTGGAGTAATAAATTTATCGAAAACACAAGTAGGACCATTCCATGTTTTATATACGATTATAAACCAATATTCCGAAATAGATTCCTTTACTCAATCTATTAATTCATTAGAGACGTTTAAAGTAGATACTTTCCCGTTAAATTTAAATCATATACTAGATCCTGGTATTTATGATTTAAATATTGAAGTGAATAAAGACAAAAGTATTATTGAAGATACCTATACTAATAATACGTTTTCAAAAAAAATTATCGTATCCAGAGATCATCGCAATCCGATTGTAGATATAATAGTCGATAACAGGCACATCCACTATAATGAAACGGTTTCTATTAATCCATCTGCAAGAATTATGGTTCAAAGTCACAATTCCCAAATATATTTTGATGATCCATTAGCCTTCGAAGTAAAAATCCTATTACCAGATAATAGTGAAAAGGTACTTTCACCAGATAAAATTCATTTTAATAGTGGTACGGTTGAAAATGGAAATAGAGCTAACTTAGAATTTATTATAGAAACACCTGTTTCCGGTAGCTATCAAATTGAGTTTAGAATTAAAAGACAAAGTCAATTACATAGCGTTGCATTTAATATTAATTATAATATTAATTCATCTTTTATTCAAATCAATCCCAACCCTATATCAAACTCTGGTTACCTTACTATGCAAAACTCCTCTACTACAACAATTAATAATTATACTTTAAATATTTATTCATCAAATGGTCAAAAACTCTTAAGTCTTACTGAAAATGATCTTGGAATTCTAAAACGAGGTTTAAATAAAATAATCCTGCCTTTTGATAAAAAAATACCTGGAATGGTTACTGGTCTTTATTATTTATCTCTTGATATAAACATTAATCCATTAAAAGAAAGGTTAACATCAAAATTTATATATTTTAATTAGCTTTGATTTTGTGAGAAGGAACAAATTGGGTAAGCTATTTCTATCAAGTCTAAATTGGTCATTTTCTTCTTCAGGAACACTATTATTTGCTAGGTTTTTTGTTCAAATTATCCTTGCACGACTGCTAAGCCCTGAGATATTCGGAGAATTTGCGTTAATTATTTCCTTTACAAATATCTTTTTGATCTTCCAGAATTTTGGAATATCTCAGTCCATTATTGTTGGAAGATTCGATAATCACCATTTATTAAGTGGATTATTTAAAATTAGTATCCTAAACTCCATCTTCGTATTTCTAATATATTCATTCACATCTTACTTAGCAATCTATTTGCTTGATTTTCAAGTACCTTTTATTTATTTTTTCATTGCTGGAATTGTTATTATATTGAGTTCAATCGGTAATATTTCCGAATCGGTTTTGAAGAAAAAATTTAAGTTTAAAGATTTGTTTTTTGTTGATGTTAATTCATTTCTTATAAGTGCAATTTTTGGTATAATTCTAGCTCTAATCCAAAAAAATGTTTGGCCATTGCTTACAAGCTATATTATATTCTATACTCTTAGAAATTTACATTTATATTTTAAAGAAGAAATTGCCTGGCCAAATAGGATAAAATTTAAAGAATCATTTCGAAACTACTATTCAGGCCATTTTATCGCATTAAGTGAATTCCTAAATACTACAAGTTCAAAAATTGATGATGTTATTATTGCAAAGGGGTTTGGAAATAGTTTTCTAGGATATTACTCTGTTGCATGGAATATAATGTTGATACCCTTAGGGCAAATAAACGGATCTTTAAGTAAAGTTTTATTACCGTACTATGCAAAATTAAACTATGATAAAGATAAACTACGAAAGGAATTTGTTAATCACGTTATATTAATAGGCTTGTTTTCTACACCAATTTATACACTTTTATATATCCTAAGTGAAGAAATAATACTTGTTTTTTATGGTCAACAATGGTTTACTGCAGCGGTAATATTAAAGTTTTTAGCGCTAATTGGAATTTCCAAAACGATAAATAATCCAGGTGGAGGATATTTACTCTCTCTTGGAAAACAAAAATTATTATTTTGTTGGGATGCCTTGTGGTTAGTACTTGTAGTTACAACATTCTACTATTTCACATTTGTTGAAATTGATTTCAATAAATTGTTAAAGGCTTTTGTTCTTATCTCCATTTTTTCTACCCTATTGTTTTATTCAATACTATCATTTTTTTTGAAATTGAATGTTCTAACGTTATTTATAAATCTGCTGCCTATTCTATTTTATTCCTTTTTATTGGCATACGTCATCCTACTTTTGGATTTTGAAAATATCTACATAACATTGATATTAGTTACTCTTTTATACGTTATAGGATATTTCATTTTTGTTTTACTATTTCATAGAATCAATAAACCAATGTTTAAATGGTTGGGATAGTTGGAATTCCCAAAATATTGGAAGAAGGGACTTGGACTAAAAAGTTTGAAAGAAAAGATATGTCATTTTTCTTTACAAACAATAGACACTTAGAAAATTCGCATTATTATAAGAATGGCATATATATAATTATAAAAGGCCAAATATATTTTTCAAGAATCGTCGAAACCCCTCACAATAGTATCAGTCAAATATGCGATACAATTTATTCAATTTATTTTGAACAAAAATGGGATAAATTAAAAGAATTTGATGGTACTTTTTCGATTTCATTGTTTGATACTATAAACCAGAAATTAGTACTAATTTCTGACCGATTTGGACAATCGCCACTATATTATTATAAATCCAAAGGTTTTATCGTATGGTCAAATGAGCTCAAAGGTGTTGTAGAAAATATCGCAAACAACAGATTGTCGATCAATAAATCTGCAATTAAGGATTTTATTCATAGCGGACAACTGATAGATGACAAGACATGGTACAACGAAATAAAACTATTAAATGCTTCTACCTATTTGGAGTTTTCTGTTGATAATGGAAAAATCGTTTCAGATAGATATTGGTCCTGGAGTGCAATTGAAAAAAAAAGTCTAGATAAAAATGATATTATACATACAATCATAACCAAGCTAACAAATTCTATAATCAAGAGAACTGCAGGTATTAAGACTGTTGGTATATTGTTAAGTGGTGGTAAAGATTCCAATCTAATTTTAGCCCTTAACAAAAATATACAAAGTGCATTTACATTTGGTTGTTTGAATGATTTCGATCTACAATCAGCCCAATTAGTTACTCAAGCAAGTGGTATAAACCATTATCCATTAATAGTTAACAAAAATAACTGGATTGAAGGGAAAGTAGAAGCTATTTGGAACGTTGATTGTGGGATCAGTATCATTCATTTCCATTTTTCACCATTTTTAAATTATATCAAAAATAGATGTGATTATTTGCTAAATGGAATTCCCGGAGAACTTAATTTGGGCGGTAAGTTCATCAGGAATCTTAATTCAAGAATTAGTATTAATTCCGCCCATATAAACCCATATGATGGACAAGTCTATTTGGAAGAAAGCCTTCCATTTATTAATTCCAGATTTTATGATTTTAACTCCGAAGACATATTTTTTCTGGACTCCAGAGTTCGCAGATTTACAATGTATGGGTTGCATTATATGGACAAACTAAATCACATAACGCCATTTATGGATAATGATTTGAATGAATTCCTTTACTCATTAGATGATTCGATCAGATATCAGAATTCTATATATTTAGAAGTAATTAATGAAATAGGGATAACCAATTTAGAATATAAAAAAATTGAATTATTAAAGTTTTCAAAACGTGGAAAAATACTACTTAGATCAATAGCAAATTATTGGTTTTCAAAACTTTATAGGCCTCAAAATTATCAGGAAATATTCTTCAAAAACTTTTTAAAGCATCATAAAATTTTGAAAGATTTTATTCATGTAAAAGAAATGCTTTCCTGCATAAATAAGAATGAAAGTTCATTTAAACATTTAGCGAGGCTCTTTTCTATAGAAGTTTATTTGCAGCAAACTTTCCAAAACAAATATAAATCAACTGAAGAAATACTTCCATTTTATTATGGCTAAACAAATTATGAAATCGCTGATATTGGCATTACCAAATTCTTACAAAAAAAGGATTTTACAAATGCTTCATGCTGATTTTTATCAAATAGACTATTATGATCGATACAACTTAGAAGATGTACACATAAAGAATTGTCAGCTTCTTGTCGATCGACGGCAGATGATTGACAAATTAGTAAAAGATGGTATTATTGCAGAAATAGGTGTGGATAAAGGAGATTTCAGCCAAGATATATTATTAATTTCCAAACCCAGAATATTGCATCTAATTGATTACTGGAAAGGCGATGATGGTTTAAAAATCAAAGAGAGAGTAGAAGAAAGATTTGAGCAGGAAATATTAAATTCAAAAGTAATTATCAATCATGGGTGTTCGTTAGAAGTTCTTCAATCTCTTCCTGATAAATATCTTGATTGGGTCTACCTGGACACATGCCATAGTTTCGATCAGACCTACAAAGAGCTAGAGTTAATTATGCATAAAGTAAAAGAGAATGGAATGATTTGTGGACATGATTTTTCAATGGGAAATTGGAAACATCTATTAAGATACGGAGTTATCGAGGCAGTCTCTAAATTTTGTCTTAAACACCATTGGCAATTAGCCTATATTTCATTGGAATCGAATCTTTTCTGGAGTTTCGCACTTAAAAAGATTCCATAAATTCAATAATCTGCTCTGATTGTTTTTCAATATCATGGAATTTAAGGGCTTTTTGTCTATTTATTGTAAGTTTAGGCCACTTTCGAATTTCTCTCAATGCCTTGACATAAGAATTCACATCTGCTTCATCTATTAAAATCCCATTAATTCCATCATCCAAATATTCTGGAATTCCAGCATGTTTAGTTGATAATATAGGCAATTCCATTGACATAGCTTCTATAATTGCAGTAGGAATTCCTTCTACATCACCTTTTTTGGATGTTATACTGTGATGTACAAATACATCACTTTTATTTAATATATTTTTAACAAAATTTTTATCCCGCCAACCATAAGTTACTACCTTATCTACCAGGTTATAACTCTTTATCAAAAGTTCAATTTCAGAACGTAAATAACCGTCTCCCACAAATGAAAGTTCAAAGTCTTCATTGGGATAGAGTTTTTGATATTTTGAAAATGCTGCCAAAGTATATTCATGACCTTTCTTTTCTGAAAAACTGGAAACTTGTACAAAAAGCGCCTTTTCTTTTATACTTGAATTATTGGTTCTTGAAAAAAATTTAATATCAATACCTATTGGAATAGTTATTTCCTGACGAAAAACAATTCCTTGATTTGATAATAAAGAGTTCAAAAACTTTGAGACATAAAGAGCATTTACATTTCTTTTTGTTATGGTTTTTAATCTTCTTTTATAGAAAATGGACTTATTTAGGACTAATGATGCATCATATCCCAAAAAATGAATTAGCACTGGAATATCCAAATCCAGGTTATCAATTATATGAAGAGCTTGTACACCGAAAAAACAATATATGTGAGTTGGATTGTACTTTATGATAATTTCATTTAGCGAATTTTTCAATATTCTTGATTTATAGGAAAAATAAATGAATTTTCTATTGAATTTATTTTGAAATAGGTTCCAATATTTTGGAAATGTTGTTACTGGATGGTATGGAAATTTATCCTCGTTTTCACGTTTCAAACAGCAAACAAGTGAATCAACATCTTTAGAAATATGCTTTACGTATTGGTAGACAAATGTTTCGGTATGTGGACAAAATGATTCTACAAAAAATAGAATTTTCAAAATTCAGTATTTAAAATTGGATTCCTAATAAAATATAATATTTCCATAGTTTAAGATAAACTCCAGAAGTTATTGATTTTCTATAAAAAAGTTTAGTCACCTGTTTATAATTGTTTGCTTTGGCCAATGTCGCATATTGAATCCATTTTTCTGATTTGAGATATCTTAAAGTCTTTTGGGGCAAATATTTTTGTATTAAATAACCGTAATTATTAAATAGATCTTCTATGGCTTTCACATTAATGTCTGCACGATATTTAAGATGTTCCTCTGATTTGACATATTTTGACCCCATAGTCTCATGGAGGTTATATAAATAAGAATAATGATCTAATTGATGAAAAGGATATTTAGATAGTAACCTCAGAATTAGGTGGGTGTCCTGCCAATGTGGGAATGACCTTGGAAATTGATCCATTTCGAGAAATTCACTAGGAATACAAATAGATCCAATTCCACACATATTATAGGCCGCATATCTAACTGGATTATTATGCTTTTTCGGATTATAGTTAGGTGTCCTTATTTTCTTTTCTCCTACTTTCTTGATAAATCCGGATCTTAGGATTATGCTCGGGTAGTTTTCATTATCCAAATATTGATGAAAAACCTCTAAATGATATGGAAGGTATTCGTCATCATCATCCAAAAAGCATATATATCGACCACTAGCTTTTGCAATTCCCAAATTTCTCGATTTACATCGTCCACCATGTTCTTGATAGTAGTAATGTATACGAGGATCGGTTAAGCTATTCACTTTTTCCCTCGTTCTATCTACTGATCCGTCATCGACAATAATAAGTTCCCAATTTTCAATCGATTGATTAATCACACTTTGTATTGCTGACATCAAAAGCCCCACACGATTGTGTGTTGGAATAATAATTGAAAATACAGCATTTTGACTTTGCATAAACCTATCTTTACAAGGTAGGAATTACAATCCAATATATGCAAATCATAGAATTACATAATCATTCAGAAGTAGTCTTTGCAATTGGAAAAATGCTTGAATACCTTGATATCGATTATGAAATGTTTGCAAACCAGCATGTACTGAAGGATTGTCAAACTTCGTTAAAAGGGAAAAAGCATGACTTGGCGGTCATGAAAAACCAATTGAGTAATTCCAAAAAAATATTTACTACTGTTCTTCCCGAAGATCTGAAAATTCTAAATAAGCTAAGCACTTCTAATAGTATTGCTGTCATTCATAACTTTAATTCCTTTTTCCACCGGCGTGGAAATCAAATTCCTCGGTTTAGTTTGGATGGTATAAAATCAATATTCACCTCATTGAAATCCGATAAAAGTCGACCGGCAAAAGTATTAAACAAATTTGCTTTTTTATCAGCTCCAGTTGATTGGATGATAGAATCCGGTAAGCAGTTTAAATATAAATGGTCCTCAAGAGTTCCCTTTAGTTATTGTGAATTAATTTCGAGTCCTAATCCTAATGAATTTACAATTGGTATTCCAGGTACTGTAAATCCAAATAACAAAGATTATTCTGGTCTTTATGATGCATTTAATGAATTAAATAAACACTTATCTAAAAGGATCCAGTTGCATTTTCTTGGTAGTGCCAAATCACAAAAAGCAGGTAAAGTAATCGAAAGGTTTAAAAAAATCGAATCAAAATGGATTTCTATTAAGTATCATAGACATCATGTTCCTCAAACAGACTATCTGGAAAATCTAAGTGAGGTTCAGTATCTAATTGCTCCTTTAAATAGGAGGTTTCGATTAGGTTCCATTTATGAATACTACGGTAAATCAAATATTTCCGGAGCTCACTCGGATATGTTGAGATATGCTATACCCACTTTATGGCCAACCTATTATCCCTTGGAAACCTGTCTCGAAAAAATCACTTGCCGATATCAAAATTTGAAACAACTCATTGATGGGATCATGAATTGGATTGAAGATCCACCCATTCGGTTAGATAGTCGTAAACAGGTTTTGGATACCTACTCGATTTCGACACAATCAAAGCTACTGAAAAAGGCTCTTGCAATCCTTAACAATCCAGATTAATAAATTCCAGAAAACTATAGACCCTCCATATAAACGGATAATGAACCCGCGCTTTATGTCGAAATGATATTTGAATAAATTTACTTGTTTGATCACATAACCAATCAGGATGATTACCAACATGTGATTTGATCGTATCTATTAAATTATTTTGATACTTCTCCATCCATAATTCCTGGGGAGTTAGAAATCCAATCTTATCTTTTCGATTTAAAATAATATCAGGTACTATTTGCCCCATGGCTTGTCGAAAAATGGCTTTTCTCAATCCTTTTCTGATTTTTTGTTCTGGGATAACATTGTGGCATAACTCACTAAATTCCAAATCCAAAAACGGTAACCGGGCTTCTACACTATTTGCCATACTGTTTCTATCTTCAAATTGAAGCAAAGCTGGCAAAATCTGATAATTAATCATTGACTTGTAGTACCCGAATAGGTCTTTCGGCACATTCACTTCATTGGTCATTTCTTTTTTAACTAAATATTGGTTGTACATAGTCTTTTGTGATAACTTTGACCTAATCTTTGACAAAAATCCAGGATAGTTTCTAATTAGAAAGTATGACTCTTTTAGGGCCAGAGCAGGATTTTTCTTTAAGAGATATCTTAAAAAATAAATGTAATAGGTTCCATAGCCAAAAAAGAGTTCATCGGCTCCTTGGCCGGCAAGCAATACTTTTACCTTGTTTTGATGAACCAATTTATACAGAAGGTAATGTGAAAGTAGGTTTATGGATAACGAAGGTGAATCGTTTGCTCTCATTACTTCATGATGCACATCAATATGGTCTTCAAATCCGGGAGAAATGCTTTGATTGGAAAATTCTTTTTCTTTAATTATTTCATTTATGTATTTTATTTCATTATATATATTTTCTTTAGGAACATAGGAAAATGTTTTTAATGAATTCAACTTTTCACCCGCAATACTACAAATTGCAGAACTGTCAATACCTCCACTCAATGAAGCGCCAACTTCTACATCTGAAACCAAATGCCTTTCTACTGCATTCACAAAAGCATCTCGCAAAAAATAGTTGTCCACACCTTGGAGGTTTTGTGAAATCGAAAAGTATTGCTTTATGACTTTTAAATTTCCTAAAATATCATAAATCATATAATGTCCAGAGGGTAACATATGAACACCTTCAAAAAAACTTTCCTCTGAATGATGTAATAATCCATTAATTATAAAGTCGTATGCAATCGACGAGTTTAGATTTTTTTGGAAAGATTTAATTTGGAAAAAAGATTTAATTTCAGATGCAAAGTAAATAGCGCCTTTGGTATCTAAAACGTAAAGTGGTTTCATTCCATATCGATCCCGACTTATATAAAATTTTTGCTTTTGCTGATCATATAATATGAATGCCCACATACCATTTAACTTTGCTTCAAAACCAGGTCCCCAATATCGGTAACCTTCCAAAAGAACTTCTGTATCTGATTCACTATTAAAACGAACTCCATTCTTTTGTAGGAAAGCTCTTAATTCCTTGAAATTATAAATCTCTCCATTGTAAGCTAGGATTAAACCATTTTTCTGCATTGGTTGACCGGCAACGTCTGATAAATCAATAATTGCCAACCTCCGATGACCAATTCCGAAGTGCTTATACTTATAGTAGCCTTCTCCATCCGGCCCCCGATGAATTAAGCTATTAGTCATTCTTTTAAGTAGCCCTTGATCAACAGGATCCTGATTTTTGTTTATTATGGTAATAATTCCACACATGAATTGGACTTCTTAACTAGCTCTCTTAATAATTAATATTTTTGTTCATAGTATGATGGAAATAGGTATTTATATTGACATAACCCTAAAGTATCAGTCTCGATTTGATTATGTAATAGAATTCATAAATAATCATCCCATAGTTAAAAATACGCTATTCGTTCGAAAAAGTACCCTTAATGATTCCAGGCTGTTTTATGGTATAAAAAAAAGAAAAGGTGTTTTGTCTTGTAAAGCACAACTTCAGTTTTTTTCTCAATCATTTATTAATACTAAAAGTCTGCAATGTTCAGCACACCAATATAAAGATGTTATTTATTTTGCTGCAAACAAGGTCAATTCCAATGAACCTATTTCAAATGAATATATTCCTTTTGATCTTTTTGAAACTATTTTTTTTCATGTTTCCAGAATTGAAGAAGTTACCCTACCCTTCAAAAATTACATTGGCAAAAAAGGAAAATTTGAGAAGGAGCTCTACTCTATAAAACACAATATTTATCAAATACCCGTTGTAGATCATTTAGTTCTTTTATTGAAAGAATTACTTCTGGGTGTTCCGGATTCTATTGTAAGTGTTCTTGGACTAAGCCATGATGTCGATATTATTCAGAAATTTAAACACCCTCTAACCATTTTCAAAAAATTAGGAGGGCTAATTAAGAATAGAAAATCAATTAAAGCTTTACCTTATTTATTCAATCAATACATAGATTATTTAAAAAATGGAAAAGACCCTTTTTACAATTTTGAGCAACTATTAATTTCCGAACCTGAAAGTAAAGATATTTATTTCATTGCTGGAGGAAATCATTACTGGGATACACCCTTTCCTTTAGGTGATAGGTTTCTGAGAATTATAGAATTAGCTAAATCATATGACTATACACTGGGCATTCATCCGTCTCATGATAGCTGGAATAATCCTGACCTTTTAATCCAAGAAAAACAAAATCTTGAGAAGGCAATTAATCAACCAGTCACTATTAGCCGTCAACATTTTTTAAATTTTGACATTACTATAACACCTCAGTTATTAATATCTGCCGGGATTCAAAGAGATTCGAGTCTGGGATATTCTCGACATATTGGTTTTAGGTGTGGTACTGGATTCGACTATTATTTGTATGACTTTAAAAAAGAAATGAAATCAGATCTAGTAGAAAGACCATTGGTATTTATGGATATTGCATGCCTATATCAAAGTAATTTTAACAATGCTAAATTTGTGCGTTTAATGAACGAATTTATTCAAATGAATAAATATAATACTCAAATTTATACTTTGTTCCATAACTCATTTATGGATGAAGCAATGATGAGAAATATAAAAATTTGGGATTTATATAAAAATCTTTTTAAGTGCAACAAAAAATCCTGATTGTTTACAGGACAATATTAGATAAACCGTATAATCTTGGAATTCGATCTAAATTAAATGGAATTCGCGTAGCATATGAGCAACATGGATTTAAGGTTTTTACAGTACATTTAAGTATAAAGGGATTAGTTGTTGACGGAAATCTTGTGAATCCCAGCAAACCTTTATCTAATAGGTTTTCTTTATATTCTTATTACAGAAGACAATATTATTGCGATCTACTTAAACTGATCCTTAAGATTAGTCCAAACTTCATTCATTACCGAAACTATCTGAAAAATAATCACACTAAAAAATTCTTTATATCTATTAAAGCGAATTTACCCTCTACAAAAGTTTTTCTCGAATTACCTACTTTCCCTTATGATTTTGAACAAAAGGGTTTGTTCCGTAGAATTCTTTTAATTGTTGATCAAAAAATAAATAATAAGCTACCCGGATGTATCGATTTCATTATTCACTACGGACATGAAAAGGTACTATGGGGAATCCCAGTAATCAACATACAAAATGGTGTTGAATTAAAGTATAAAACTACACTAGAAAAGTATAAAAAATTGACTTTTGTAGCGGTTGGAAAACTATGGATTTGGTGGGGATTGGATTTATTTATTAGATCGATGCAAGAGTATAATAGCGCATTTTCAAATAAAATATACTTAGAAATTATTGGAAATGGACCTGAGAGAAGTAATATCGATGCATTAGTCGATGAGTATGAGCTAAATAATTATGTGAAATTACACGGCCCTTTGAGCGGAAGAACATATGATGAAATAATGAGAAAGTGTCATATAGGAATTGGAGTGCTAGCTATGCATCGTAAGAATATGAATTACTCAAGTGCACTAAAGCATCGGGAGTATGCGTCTTACGGATTACCTTTTATTTATAGAGGTTTTGATAACGATTTTGATCAGGCAGGTTTATATCGGCTCGAACAGAACGAACCAATAAATATTGATAGCGTCCTCAGTTATTATTTTGAAGAATATGACTATAGAGAGATAAGCAAATACTTATTTAAACTTGTGGAAAGCAGATTGACATGGAGAGAGCAATTGAAGCCGGTTATAAAAACTCTAACTTCCGGCAAACTTGGTTAGAGTAATTCTCAAGTCGGAGCCTCTATGCAAAAATACGTATGTATGTAGCGAGTTTAAAAAAATAATTGTTCATTATATTCTAATGATAATTTTCGATTTAAGATTATAGAGCCTGAATTGACAATCGCTGGAATGAAAAATGGAAGAGCGTGTAGTGCAATTCGACCTATAGTATATTGCAGATTAGTAATAAAGGCTAGAATATAAAAACAAATCAAAACAAAAAGGGGTTGCAATTTCTTGCTTCGAGAAAGAAAGAGCGCCTTATTCTTCAATGAAAGTTTCCAAATTACAAATAGTAGAAAGATCGGAAAAATATTCATGTATATTCCTTTTACGGATATCAAATGATATAGGCTATTTGACAAGTTTTCAGGCATCATAGTATGAAAGTCAATCGGATTCCAACCTGAAAGTGGAAATATCAAATTCATGATTATATATAAAATACTTGCTATAAGCGGAGGCCACAAATATTTGTGATCTTGATTCTTTACGAATAAAAATTGGTACAAATAAAAGAATATTAATCCGATAAATAATTTCTCACAAATAATTATAGATAGCAAACAAAGACTAAAATATACCCAATATTTTTTTCTATTCATTAATATGAGAATGAGATAAAATATATACAAGGGGTCAATTCCATAATAAGCCATAAATCCAATGAAACCAAAAATTACTAAACTTGTGAATAATGAAATAGAAACCGGAGTATTTAACTTGTATAAATATTTATAAATTAGAATACTACTTCCTATCCAAAAAAAATAAGACAGAAATGCAAAGGATGCAATAGCTTTTATCTGTAATAAATTAATATCCCCTAATTGAGAAAGAGGAATCACAGGAATCACCTGATAGATTATATATCCTAAATAAATATAAAGTAACCGATAGCCTGTAGGCTTATACCATTCAAAATTAGGTTGTATTCCATCCCAAGACAAAACAAATTCAAAATAATAATCATATGGAAGTGTGTGAAAAAGCTTAACTCTCAAGATGAGAAAGAATAAAGGAAGTGAAAGTGCATAGATGAATAATATGATAAGTATTCTTTTTAAAATATTACATCCAATTTGAAATACCAAAATGTACTATTTGTCTTCTTGCCAATACTAAGCTTGTCTCAAAACAGATGTAACAATGTCATATAATTGATTCGCAATCTGATCACTGGTAAATTTTTCTAAAACCATTTTGCGACTTTCCTCACCCATGGTAAGTTTGTTTCTATTTGGCAACTCGATTGTATTTTGTAGTTGCTTGACAAGACTTTCAATGCTTCTGGGTTTGGCAAGAAATCCATTCAGTCCATCGATTACTGTTTCTCTACATCCAGGAACGTCGGAAGTAATGATAGGTTTTCCCATCGACATAGCTTCTAATAACACCTTGGACATACCTTCTCGATAAGAGGGCAACACAATAAAATCAGATTGAGAGATTAGCTTTCTAACATCTTTAGCAAATCCTTTATATTCAATAATTCCTTCATCAATATATTCCACTAATTTATTTTTGTCAATTGATGAAGGATTGTCCTCATCAAATTCTCCAATTACCCAAAACCTTGTGTCAGGCTTTTTAGCTTTGATTTGTTTAGCTGCTTCTACAAATTCAATAATTCCTTTGTCGTACAAAAGCCTTCCTAAAAAGGAAAATACCATTTTACCATTGGACTGATTCTGAATAGGCCTAAAATGATTTGTATCTACGCCACATCCTTTGATAGAAATTCCTTTTTCTTTAGGAAGTAGTTTTTGCATTTCAAACAAAATGCGGTCATCTTCGTTCTCAAAAATGATTTGTAAATGTTTTTTTAGTGCTTGTGCGTATAAAATTTTTAAAACAGATAAAATCCAACCGCCATGAATAAATGAATATCCGAGTCCGGTTATCACAGCCACTGAAGGTATGCCCAATTGCCCTGATGCAATCCCCCCGTATATATTTGGTTTGTGCGTATAATGGATGACTAAATCAGGACGGACTTTTTTATATATTCTTTTAAGTTCAAAGAATAGCCTAATTTCCTTAGTTGGATTTACGTTATCTCGATCAAGATATTTAATATCCATGTGCAACACATTAGGAAAGTTATCCCGGTAGGTAATATATTCATCTACAGGAGCAATAACCACGACTTCCCATCCTTCATCTAAAAATTTGCGAATAATATTCTGACGAAAGTTATAGATATTCCATGTTGTATTCGCCACCAGGGCGATCTTTCTTGGCCCATCTTGATGTTTCTGAATTTTGTTTAACATTCGATTTCTGCTATCACTTCCACAATCCGATCCGCTGTATTCCCATCCCACAATTCCGGGATGCTACCCGGTTTCCAATCACCCGCAACCATTTTTTGCAACCAGGGTTTGATTACCTCTGGATCGGTGCCAACGATTTCATTGGTACCTATGCTGACCGTCTCGGGTCTTTCGGTACTGCTGCGTAAGGTCATACATGGAATCTTAAGTACAGTCGTTTCTTCCGTAATTCCTCCTGAATCGGTAATGACCCCCCCGGAATGTTTGATCAGGTAGATAAATTGCAGATAATCCATCGGTCCGGTGACCAGTAGGCTGGGATAGGATTTGCTTAAAGTGGAAAATACTTTCCGCGTTCTCGGGTGCATGGGAAATACGAAACGTTTATCGACGGCATTGGCGTCCAGGATCGATAACAACTGATCCAAATGTTCGGCACGATCTACATTGGAAGGTCGATGCAAGGTAACCACCAGATAATTACCGGAAGATAGTTTTTCCGGATCGTAGAAATCCGGCTTCCGGATCCGGGAAAGGTTTTTTAAAAGGGAGTCGATCATGGTATTCCCTACAAAAAATATTTGATCTTCCTGAATTCCCTGTTTTCTGAGGTTCTGATTAGCTACCTGAGAGGTAGTGAAGAAATAATCCGTGATACTATCCGTCACGATGCGATTAATCTCTTCCGGCATGGTCCAATCGCCACTGCGTATCCCACCCTCTACATGTCCTACTTTGATCCAGGCCTTTTTGGCGACGATGGCACAGGCCATGGTGGAGGTGACATCCCCTACGACCAGGCACAGATCCGGATTGAAGTCGGGAAGACAGGCTTCATATCGCATCATTATTTTAGCGGTTTGTTCCGCTTGAGTACCAGAGCCTACACCTAAATTAATGGTCGGTTCGGGAATGTTCAACTGTTCAAAAAAATTGGCGCTCATCCTTTTATCGTAGTGCTGGCCGGTATGGATCAGCCGGTATTGCAAAGGTAACGCAGCGGTTTCATTATGCCGGTGAATGGCATGAATGATCGGGCCGATTTTCATAAAATTGGGCCGTGCACCAGCGATGATGTCGATTTTATGCATTTAATTTATGTGTTTGGTATCCTGGTCTTTAAGCACAATTTTCACAGCATTCCACAGGATCTGTAGTTCATTATCCATTTTTGTATTCCGGTTTTAATCTATAATATCATTTAGCCCTGTCCTTAACTTTATTAAAATTTGATTTTAAATTTCATCGTCACCTCACCTGTTGTCCTATCTACTGAAATGGTCTTGTCTTCTTTGGCATTGAGTTCCTGACCAGAAGCCATTTTATATATTCCCGATAAAAACTCCATGCCTTTACTGAGCACTTCTTCCAAATGTTCATACTGTTCTTCTTGCTTCATAGCTTCGGATGGTTCATCTTCGGTATCCGATACATGATCCAGATCTTCATTTTCATCGCTGGTTTCAACTTTTTCTTCAGTAAAAGATTTCAATTCCTGATCTACCGGAATATTTTTAAAATCATCCAGCATTTGCTCTAACTCCGTGATAAATTGGGCTCTGCCTTTCGTAGAAAAATCTACATTGTCGATTTCATTTCCTGTGGTGAGAACTCCATCAAATAAATTTTGCTTTAACATCAAACCGGCAGCAATCCTTTGCTCAATCGTTCCTACTGACACCAAATTCAGAACTGTAAGCTTACTGCTTTTTTGTCCAAGCCGGTCTATTCTTCCAATTCGTTGATTTTTCTTTGCCGGATTCCAGGGCAATTCATAATTGATGACGATATCCGCCATTTGAAGATTTAGTCCGGATCCTCCGGATTCGGTAGAGAGGAATATCCGACATTCCGGATTGTGATCAAATTCACGGATTAAATCTTTCCGTTTTTTTACGGGTACTTTTCCGGTTAACATCACAAAGCCTAATCCCAACTCCTTAAGTACTTCTCCAATCAAATGAAGCATAGTTATCCATTCTGAAAAAATAATCACCTTACGTAAATTATTTTTCAAGTCCAGTTGATCGATTAGCACCTGTTTTAACTCGACTAACTTGGAGGAATGATTAGTCTCTTTATCTACCAGAAAAGTAGAATTACATGCCATTCTCATTGTAGTCAGAAGAAGCATCAATTTCTGCCAATCATAGGGGGTCTTAAATTTTTTATTAAGAATCTTAGCAATTCCTTTCGAAGCGGATGCATGAATTCTAGCTTGTTCTTCATGTAGTTGTACATAGATGTTTTCCTGGCTTACTTGTGGTAGTTGCTTGATTACTTTGCTTTTCTCTCTTCTTAAAAGTATTTCTCCCATTCTTTCTTTCAGACCATTCAGATTGTAATAACCGACTATCCGGTTTTTAGTGCTGGGATCAAACAGACAGTGCTGATATGAAAATTCCCACAGCGGAGTGAGCAAATAGGGCTCCACAAACTGAACTATGGAATACAAATCCACCAATTTATTCTCAATTGGAGTTCCCGTTATTACCAAACCATGCTGCTTTTTGATCTTCTTGATCGCCAGGGCTGTTTTGGTACTATAATTTTTGATCTTCTGTGCTTCGTCTAAAATGACAAAATCAAATCCTGCCGAGTTAATAGTTGTCAGATCACGAAGCACTGTTTCGTAATTAATGATGAAAATATCCGCATGATTGTCATTATAAAGCAATGCTCGTTGGTCAGGGAAACCTTCCACGACCAGAGAAGTTTCATTTGTGAATTTTTCTATCTCACTTTTCCATTGATGTTTTATCGACGCCGGACAAATCACCAGCGTTTTGCTAAAATTGTAAATTTGCTTTTTAAAAACCGCAATGGCCAGGGCTTGAATTGTTTTTCCCAGGCCCATCTCGTCGGCTATAATTGCACCGGTCCTTTGCACAGCAAACTCCACTCCTTCCTTTTGATAAGGAAACAACTCCACCTTTAATACCGAATAATCCAAATTCGATTCCCGGAATACCTGACTAGCCATTCGTTTATTGAAGAAATGATCAATTTTTTCCAATACTTCCGGTCTTATCTTTATATTTTCCGAAGTATAACACTGTTGTACAAATGTTAAGAATCCAGGAATCTGATCATCCGGTATATGCTGTTTAGTGCCAAATGCCTGCTTAATAATTTTATGTGTTTCAGCGTCCATAGTATGTGGATAGTACCATGATATTTGATAATCATTCGTTGGATCCAGGGTAATGTCAATGAATGGATATTCCTGATTCAACTCTTGAAAAAGATGAGGATTTTGTCGTAACTGGTTATAAACATACATAATGTGTTTTGTGGTGTAAAGTTTATTAGTTCTCCAATCTATATTGTCTATATAGCCGGTTTCTTTATCCAAATCTCTCAAGGTAATTCGGAAAGAAGCTCCCTTTTCATTTGTCAGAATATGTTCACCATATATATTATCGGCCCATTCAATATGATATTGAGCAGCATTTGCTTTTGCTTGTCTCTCCTCCATTACCCGCCGAATCATACCATTTCGTGTATATTTCTTTCCCGGTAATTTCTGTGTCATCCATGAGGCATTTTCTCTGCATAAATGAAGAGCTGCATAACCATAAGCATCCCAATCGACTTCTTTACCATTCTTACAAGAGATAATAGTACCTTCATCATTCAGTATTTCTACTATGACTTCATGTTTGTCATTATTCATTGAAACTTTGACTCCATCGGCACTTTGAGTAAGCAATACCCAATTATCTGAACTGAGGATTTTTTTAGCGTCATTTATTTGATCAGGAGTCAATAATTGATCCTCCTCTATCCAGGTTATAGTATCCTTGATTTGTTGAATGATCGACATGAATTACTTTTTACTGTTGTATTGAGTGCGAAGTTGTTAATTTTATAAAATTATAAAATCAAAATATCCTTTATTTTCAGATGATCGATTAATTGGTGGAAGAATTCTTTTGACCATAAATCAATATCTCTCCTATTGTAAACAAATCTTCCAATATCCTTTTAATTAATCCTGATATTTTCATATTATCTATATGCATTTTGGACAAATCACAAATTGTGTAACCGTTTATTTGTTGAATTGTGTAATTGTTTAATTCTAGCTTAATATCGATGTGATTCCAATTAGTTATTTAGTTATTAAAGTCTCCTTAGTCTCGGGGTTCCTAAAGGTTCATTCTTAACCACTGAGGACACTAAGTGGCACTAAGGATTATGATCAAGCATTAGTTCTCTGATAGTTTGTCCGGCACCACTGGTTGAATGTGATTTTGCGCGTTCTAAGTTATTCTTTTTTTGTTCAAGCTCCGGTTGAATTGCTGTATTTTGGATTCTTTACTGCTTGAGTTCCTTTAGTAGTTTTTCATAAGCTTCTAAAATCTGAGTTTTGGTGTTTGTTGATGATATTTTAGCATTTTTATTATAATATATTTAATGAAGTCTGTTAAAATTGTTGGCTGAATTGAGTCAATATCTCTTCTCGCCTGGTCCGCTATCTGATTTATGCTTGACTTGGAATGTATGTGTAATTTTTAACCACTAAGGTCACTAAGTGGCACTAAGAGTTTTGATCAGGTTTAAGTTGTTAAGCTAAGATTTTGTTACCAATTGTGCCAATGACTATTCTCAAAAAGCCCACGATAGTCCGTACATCAATCAAACAGTCCTAGCAGCTCTTCCTTTTTCAGAGACTTGAACACATTGGTATCGGTCTGAATCAGTTCCGAAACCAGTATTTTTTTCTTATTTTGAAGTGATACGATTTTTTCTTCGATGGTATCTCTACATATCATTTTATAAGCAAATACTTTCTTATCCTGACCAATCCGGTGGGTCCGGTCAATGGCTTGTGTTTCCACAGCTGGATTCCACCAGGGATCCAGAATATATACATAGTCGGCTTCGGTCAGATTAAGACCGGTATTTCCGGCTTTAATGCTGATTAAAAATAGTTTGCAATCCGGATCATTTTTAAACTTTTTTACTGCCTCTTTTCGCTTTCGGGTTGATCCGTCAATATAGGCATAGGATATATTCCGCTTATCCAATTCTTTACGTACCAAACTTAGCATGGTTACAAATTGAGAAAAAATAAGAGCCTTATGATCCACAAGTTCTTCTTCTATGATTGCCATCAGCGTTTCAATCTTGATGGAAGTTTTTTGATTCTCAGGTAAGGTAGAGCTTACCAATTCTGTTGAGTTGCATATTTGTCTCAACTTGAGGAGCGCTTCCAAAACCTGGAATTTAACCTGGTGATCTTCTAACTCACTCATATCTTCCATGAGTTGTTTTCTCAATTGATTCTTTAGGGTATCGTACATTTTTCTTTGCACCGTATCCATTTCACAAAGAATAACTGTCTCTGTTTTGGCAGGTAATTCACTGATTACCAATTCTTTGGTTCTTCTTAAAAGAAATGGATGAATGAGTTTTTTCAGCATTTCTTTAACCGATTCATTCCCTTGCTTATCAATAGGTGTGGCGAAAGAATCCTTGAATTGTTTCAGAGAACCAAACATCCCCGGATTAACAAAGCTTAATTGAGCAAACAAATCAAACGTACTATTCTCAATGGGTGTTCCGGTCATGACCAGCCTGTTGCGAGATTTTAAAAGTCTCATGGCTTTATATCTCTGGGAATTTGGATTTTTAATCGCCTGAGATTCATCCAGAATAATGTAGTTGTACTTGTATTGCATAAAACTTTCTATATCTATTGCAACCGTATCATAGGTGCTGATCATCAGATCATACTCCGAATCATAGTTTAGTAGCTTATTTCTATTTGGACCATGATGGATTAAGTAAGTAAGTTCCGGGGTGAATTTTTCTATTTCCTCGCCCCAATTAAACAGCAGTGTTCTGGGTACAATCACCAGATTTTTCTCCTGGTAATGTTGTTTTTGCTCCAAAAGAAAACACAAGACCTGAACTGTTTTTCCCAATCCCATATCATCTGCCAGACAACCGCCAAAACTGAATTCATCCAAAAATTTCAGCCATTGATATCCTTCGACTTGATACGGTCTTAATATTTTGTTCAGAGATTCCGGAACCGGATATTTTTTCTCAAAATCATAGTTTTCGAGTGCTTCTCTTTTAACTTTTATCTCATCTCTTATCTCGTCATCAATATCATCAAACAGGTCATCAATAATGTTAAATTTAAACTTACTGATCTTTAAACCATTTTTATCGATCTTGTTAGACGACTTTATAATCCGATTAAGTTTGTTCACCCATTCATCGGGAAGGATCCCCATCGTTCCATCTTTCAACTGGATGTACCTGGCATTTTTCTTAATTGCCTGAATCCACTGTTTTTGCTCGGGTGATTGACCGCCAAATGTGATTTCAACCTGAGTATCGAACCAATCAATTCCGGATTTTACCTGGATATTGATTTGGGGCCGATTTTGATTGTATTTAAAATTGGACAGCTTTTCCTGACCAAATATCTTAATATTTTCAGCTTTAATTTTTTCAAAAAATTCAATAAACCAATGATTTTCCAAAAAATCGTCAATCGAAAGTATCAAATAGTTATCGGCAAACTCACTCCCGGACCAGTAGGGATGTAAGGAAGTCAATAATTTCCGATAACTTTCCAAAGATTCCACATCAAGCAAATACTTTTTTCCAAGATCCGGATCAATGATGTTGACCGGGTTGAAAATATTGATACGAAAATCATCATAGCATATTGTAGGTTCGAATATCAGATAATTATCTTCTTCGGTCAAATGGATCTGTCTTTCTCCATCTTTTAACTCAACGTTTTGCCAACTTGCATTTGTTACTTGACCTATTTCTTGAATTTTGAATAACAGCTTGTTTTTTACCTCGATATCCGAATCTAAAAACTTGATGCTATCATGTTCTTGAAATAATTCGAGAAAATCATAATTGAAGTGATGAGAAAAGATATGTGCCTTTCCATCGATCAGGACAAAGTATGGGTTGTATTTTTCGATTTCTGATACCGGGTAAAGATCATTTCCGATCGCTACTTTCAATGTAAGCGCATGAATCTCTTCTTCAGAAGTTTCTTCACCATGTAAGACAGCCGGCACATCTCCAAATTCCATGGTGGAGACCTCGCCTTTTTTGATTCTTTGATAATAATAATCCAGGCTGTTTGAAGTCCAAAAGTGTTTAATCATCCGGAGATCTTTCAGATTCTTTTGCAAAAAACGGATGACTTCACCTGAGCTATTATTTTCGATAAGATAATCCAACTGGTTATACAAAGATCTGTGTTCCTCGCGAAAGTAGTCGGGTTGATCAGTGCGTTCGATATGAACGAGTTCTCCCGGCTTTTTTTTGTGATGTGAGGCTTTGATCAGGTTAATATTTACGGTACTATTCCAAATCATCACATTAACTCGCCTTCTGGATTCTTCCAGCAGATGGATTTCGTATTTTATTTTTTCCCGGGCATCAGTTTTTGCAGCGTCTAATAACCAATTGATTTTGGGATTATTACCTAAATACAATTCGTTATCCAGGGGTTGCAGCCAGGCTCTTTGTTCATCAAGCACGATCGAAAAATATTTCGTCAGGGTTTTGTAGGAGATCTTTTTTCGACGACAAAAAGAGTCCGCCACCTGGTCATATTCAAAAGATCGCAAATAGAAATCATTGATTACCTTCCTGATTTTGGTTACTTTAAGTATAATTGCCTGGTGGACACATAATTTTTGTGATTTTATATTACATACCCGACAGCATATTTGAAATTCACTTTTTGTTCTTTTGAAATCAACTTTAATAGTTTCATTATTATGAGAATTAAAGGTAGCCAATCGGACACTGACCATGTTTTTTGTCTTGAGCTCCATCCGGATATCTTCCGCAAAGGTCCTTATCGATTGGGGAGATAAAAGTTCAATCACTTCGTCTAATGTGCGATCTGCCGGGACCGGAATGGTTTTAAATTCATCTACCGGTCCGTAATCCATTAATTTAAGCTTTGATTTAACCGGACTCGCCTTTTTTACTTCATTTAAATGATAATTGGAATGTTTGCTATCGATTAGATGATAACATAAAGCCGCAGCATGTTTGCAGTTATAGGAATAAGGACAAGTACATTCCGTTGAAAAGTAATGTCCATTGAAATTAATTACAACCGTATATATGAAGGTACCTTTAACGTGTGCGATGACTTGATCTTTGGCATATTTCGATTCGAGAACCGCATTTTGGTGGAACAATCTTTCTCCTCTCAACAAGATCACCGGTTCAAAAACCTGGTACAATTTTTTGCGTATAAATTTTATTTGACGTCTATCTAACATTAGTTGACTTTTCATTTTTTTAACCACTTAGTCGCACTAAGGGCTGTTCAGATTTATGCTTAGTGATTTTTAGTGTTCTTAGTGGTTCTCTTCCTCCAATTCAATCCTGCAAGTTTTCCAAAATATTCATTAACAAAGGGTCTCAAGCCTTCTTTGGTAATGTTAATAATTAATAACATTGAAGTTTATGTGCGCAAGATACTATTTCATAGGCTAGTTGATTGATGCTTGATTTGGTATACATTGGTATGGTAACCACTAAGGGCACTAAGTTGCACTAAGGTTATTCCGGCTTTTCTTAGTGATTCTTAGTGTTCTTTGTGGTTCTCTTCCTCTAATTCAATCCTGCAAGTTTCTAAAATATTCATTAACAAAGGATCTCAAGCCTTCTTTGGTAATGTTAATAATTAATAACATTGAAGTTTATGTGCGCAAGATACTATTTCAAAGGCTAATTGATTGATGCTTGATTTGGTATGCATTGGTATGGTAACCACTAAGGGCACTAAGTTGCACTAAGGTTATTCCGGCTTTTCTTAGTGATTCTTAGTGTTCTTTGTGGTTCTCTTCCTCTAATTCAATCCTGCAAGTTTCTAAAATATTCATTAACAAAGGATCTCAAGTCTTCTTTGGTAATGTTAATAATTAATAACATTGAAGTTTATGTGGGCAAGATACTATTTCAAAGGCTAATTGATTGATGCTTGATTTGGTATGCATTGGTATGGTAACCACCAAGGGCACTAAGTTGCACTAAGGTTATTCCGGCTTTTCTTAGTGATTTTTAGTGTTCTTAGTGGTTCTCTTCCTCCAATTCAATCCTGCAAGTTTCTAAAATATTCATTAACAAAGGGTCTCAAGCCTTCTTTGGTAATGTTAATAACATTGAAGTTTATGAGTAATCCCTTAGGTTTTTCAGCGAGTTTCATATAAGTTAAGATTTGAGCTTCATCAATAGGATGCAACATATCTTTTGCTTTAATTTCGACAATTATTTGTTCATTTACCAACAGGTCCAAGACCAGAGGTCTTCTTAATTCATGACCTTTGTTCATGATTGGAATTTCCAATTTCCTCTTGGCTTTATATCCTCGTAATAATAACTCATAGTACAGGCTTTCTTCGTAGATATTTTAATTAACAAACCAGGACCCATTTCTTGGTGTACTTCAATAGCGCAAGATACTATTTCAAAGGCTAATTGATTGATGCTTGATTTGGTATGCATTGGTACGGTAACCACTAAGGGCACTAAGTTGCACTAAGGTTATTCCGGCTTTTCTTAGTGATTATTGAATAAGGAAGTTCTTCTTTTGATACCATGGACTTCATATCCTTTGTCCAGGAGAAATTCTGAAAGATAGGCACCGTCTTGTCCGGTAATTCCAGTTACAAGTGCTTTTTTCATTCTTATTTTTGTTTGTAAATTAGGTCAAAATGTTTTTGAGGTATTGGTGTAGAAGATGTAGAGTTTGTGTAAGTAATTGTATTTGTTTTTGGAATTGGTTTTAAGTTTATCCATTAAGTAGGTGACTTCTTTCAGATTAGTCAGTCTTTAAGATAAATAACCGTATCTACAAAGAACAAGACCCCTTTATGAGTCAACACATTTTCTTCATGCAGATCTTCAATGATGAGGCCGAATTTTTCATGGATATAATCATTATTTTTCTTTATGATAAATCCATTTCTCAACATTTCTTCTTTTACTGCATTAATGTTTGTGGGTTCAGTTGGTTTAATATATTCTTGACTCACTACGGAATAGAGTGTTTCATTTAATTGAAGGAAACCTAATAAGGTATAAGCTGTTGCAGGAAAAAGTAAATTATGGGTTATCAGATTTTCCAGGTATTGAGTCCAGTTAACATAAAAAATTGCATCATTAATCTTGATGACTCTATTTGCTTTAGAGTCAATGAATACTTTTTGCTCTGCTCCTTCATCCAGGAAAATAGAAAAATAGTTAAAGTCAACCCACAGTTTATATTGCTCAATAAATGTTTTTAACGACTTGGCCTCTTCTTCTTTACTTTGGAATTTGTCTTGAGTTTTTCCACCAAGTCTCTGGCTTCTTTCAAGGTAACGGTAGGCCTTTGTAATAATACTTTCTTCTGCCTTTCCGCCAAGTCTCTGAATAATTTTACTGATTCCATCTTGCATTTTAGTTTGGGTCATTAAATATTCTGCAAATCTAACTTCCTAATATCCAAGACTAGTCATTACTGAGTTTACTGTGGGAAAAGTGCTATACATATAGTTCATATTTTAGCTATATAACCATATTTAATGCAAAATAGTTTATATCTGAGATATTATTTCATTAGTGCTACTTTTCGGAGTGGATTCAATCTTTAAGATAAGTTACGGTGTCTATAACTTAGTGGCCCTTAGTGTTCTTAGTGGTAAGATTGACTTTTTCCTTTAAACCACTAAGGGCACTAAGTGACACTAAGGGCTATTCAGGTTTTTTTCGGTATCCAGGCAGTCCTTGACATATTTCCATTCGTTACCTGACAGGTGAGGTATTGAAAGTGGGATCATAGCCTGTTATAATAATTCATAAAAGCATCGGTAATCGTTTTTTTCACATCACTCCAGGACACAGTTTCAAATAATCTGGGATCCTCATCCAATTCAGCATCTTCGAAATAAGTTATACTTTTGAGCACCAGTTGCAAACTACTATCGTAATATTTTGTCTGATAAATATCCAATAGTTCTGATAATGAAAACCGCTGTAAAATGAAGTATAGATCATAGAAATCTCTTTTTTTTCCTCTTCCGGTAATGGCAGCAAGTTTCATACATCCTATGTCAATAATAGACAGCAACCTGATTTCCTGTTCTATAATTGGTGATTCTAATAAATCATATTTATACCTGACGAAGTCGACTTTAATTCCATCAATAAAACCAATCAAAATATTTTGGGAACTTACTTCGATTTTATAATCGTATCTTGCCTGAATTTCTGTTTTGATCAAATCCAGGTTTGTAATGGGTTTACCGAAAAAATCCAGGTCGGTAGACGTTCGATGTCCTAATTGCAAGGCCAATGCCGTACCTCCGGCCAGATCAAAATGTTGCAATATTTCAAATGCGCATAATTGCTTTAGAAGGGCAAAGGTGTCTTTCCGGATTGTTTTTGTTTGTAACATCTGAAACTTACTTTAGGAATGGAAAACACCAGTGAATAAAAGTGTAGCGATTTATCATCGAGATAGCGCATATTTAGAATTACCTGTTTTATTTTTTGTTCACCGTAAACATTTCTGATCATCAACCAATCGTTTAAGTCACCAAGATAAGCAACTCTTTCAATGAGATATTGACTACTTTTTTCAAACGACAATTTACTCCTATCCACATCCCAAAAAAGATGGGCCGAAAGGTCAGAGATATCGTATTTTCCTTCAATTGAGTATTTCTTCATTTTGATCATTCAAGGGTAGGTATCCAGGTAAGAATCAATTTGTTCTAATTTTCCAACGTACATATTGTATTCAGTACTGCAATGTTTTCATATATCTCTTTGCCGAATTTGATCCAAGTCGATAACCGTAAATTTGTTTTCAAAATCAAGTTTATTATCATGGAGAATTTCAAGCAATAAATTTGCTGGATACTCTGGAGAGAAATTTCTAAACCTCAAGAAAATAACTCCTTTGGGTTTATAACCATACTTGAAAACCAATTCACCATAGTCTCTATCAAAAGTTATGATTATTCTATCTTCTGAAATGGCATATTTCATGACTTCATCATCGGTTACTCCCATACAAGAAATTCCAACATGGGTGATTTCAAAACCGGATCTTTAAAAACAATTAAACTCCGATTTTCCAAATTCCTTTTTCAATAAACGCTTCTATTGTCTGTCTCTTTGCTTTGTTAATTAGATTTGAATGAGAAATTTTCATTTGTTTAGCATAATTTGCCAGTGTAGTAATTTTTTTCCCTTCCAAATATGCTAGTCTTTTATGGTAGCTGTTGGTCAGCGCTTTCCCAATTATTTCTTCCATAATAGTGGTTTTAGCAGCCAAATCAAATTCTCTAAATGCTTCATAATACATAGCTCTGTCAATATACTTAATGTTAATAGGTACAAAACCCTCCCTAATGAGCAAGTAATTATTTAATACTCTTCCAATTCTGCCATTTCCATCGACAAAAGGGTGAATATGCTCAAATGTTAAATGTATTTTTGCAATTCTCTTAACAATACTTACACCATAGGTAGCATTATATTCTATAAGCATTTCATGCAGTTTATCTTCTACATGCTTAGGATCGATGGCTATATAGTCACCTACTCTTACCCATTCTTTATCCTTTCTAAATCTTCCGGCAATGTCGTCTCTTATATTTGAAAGAAGCATTTTATGCAAAAGCAGTATCATATCCATATCCAACTCTTTTCCTTTTGCCTTTTGATTGATATATTTGACAACCCTGGCAAGATTTTTTGTTTCAAATAGCTCTCGCTCAGATACGAACCTATCCAAATCAATTTGTAATAGTATTTTTTCGGTTTCCTCTAATGAGAGTGTACTGTTTTCAATCGCGTTTGAGTTATAAATCTGTTCGGATATTTCAGTTTCGCTAATTAAATCTAATAAAGCTCCTTTATCCCTTGAAGCTACATGGTATCTTTCCCTTAAGGAGCTAATTTGACTATATATTTTTAATGTTTTTGCCATAAGACAAATCTGCGTATATTCACGATTTATCATCTAATAACGTGAATAACATCTTATTTTATTGTATTCTTCACGATTATAGCATATTAAATAATATTTTGCATATTGGCATTTTAGGTTATTAGGGAGAATTCTTCCCAATCCCTCCAAGTTCCCCAAGTCCCCAATTTAATCTGGTAGATTTCCAAAATATTCATTTACTAAAGGTTTCAGTCATACATAGAAATGTACGAGTTGCACCCATAAGGACACTAAGTTGCTCTAAGGGTTGTTCAAATTTTCCTAATGAGTTTTAGTGTACTTTGTGGTTCTCTTCTTCCAATTCAATCCTGCTAGTTTCTAAAATATTCATTAACAAAGGTCTCAAGCCTTCTTTGGTGATGTTAGTAACATTGAAGTTTATGAGTAAGCCCTTAGGAATTTCTGCAAGTTTCATGTAGGTTAAGATTTGGGCTTCATCAATAGGATGCAATGTATCTTTTGATTTAATTTCAACAATAATTTGTTCATTTACCAACAGATCCAATACCAAAGGTCTTCTTAATTCATGACCTTTGTTCATGATCGGAATTTCCAATTTCCTCTTGGCTTTATATCCTCGTAATAATAACTCATAGTACAGGCTTTCTTCGTAGATATTTTAATTAACAAACCAGGACCCATTTCTTGGTGTACTATAATAGCGCAAGATACTATTTCATAGGCTAGTTGATTTAAACTTGATTTAGTATGCATAGATATTTTTACCACTAAGGGCACTAAGTAACTCTTAGTCTTGATCAGGTTGTTGCTAATGGCTCTTAGTGTTCTTAGTGGTTCAAACTATAAAACTGAGGAAGTTTTCACGATTAATCAGTTGATACGTCGCATTTGGATAATTCCTGGTCCATGTAATGGGTGCTTTAGGTTTTTTGTTTCTCCACTTAAATTCATACGCACAGACTTTACCATCATATTTTTCAATATAATCAAGTTCAACACCTGAATATGTTCTCCAATAATAGGAAGACCTGAACCACTCTTTATATTTTATTTTTTTTAGTCTTTCGGTAACCAGAAAATTTTCCCATAATGCGCCTTTATCATTTCGGTTATCTAATGTAGCAAAGTTTTCAATGATTGCATTTCTGATTCCCAAATCATAAAAGTAGATTTTATTCATTTTGGAAATCTCTTTTCTCAAATTTCCAGCAAAACCTGAAAGGCGATAAACGACAAAAGATTGTTCCAGTAAAACGATATACCTTTCCACGGTCTCACTACTTGTTTTTAGATTGTTGGCCAATTCATGCACCGATACTGGGTTGCCTAGTTGAAAAGCGATCAACTTGAGGAGATTGTACAACTTGCTGGTATTTCTTAGTCTGTTGAACATTAGGATGTCTTTATAAAGATATGCTGAAGATAATTCCAAAAGTGCCGAGATTTTGTCATTCCTGCTATTCAATTGATAAAGTTTTGGATATCCGCCAAAGATTAAATATTGATCAATATGATGTTTTAATTCATAGGTGTTGAATATATTTTTCAATTCTAAAAATCCAAGAGAATAGAGAAGTATGGTTTTTGTTCTTCCTGTAAGAGGTTCACTGATACGATTGGCTAATTCAAATGAAGAAGAACCGCTAAGGATAATTTTTATTTCCTTATTTGCATCGTGTAGCATTTTTATATTAATCCCTATTTGTTCAATATATTGTGCTTCGTCAATAAACAACAGATCATAACCTTCCACCACTTCTTGCATTCGATTCAAGTTTCGACCGGAAAAAATGGTTTGGAAGCGAAAATCCTCGCCAGTTACCCGAAGTGATTTTAAACTTGTATTATCCAATAGATGATTAATCATGGTGGATTTTCCCACCTGACGGGCACCATAAATAATGAGGATTTCATTTCTTGAATCCAGGTGTCTATTTAAATTTTCCTCTATGTAACGAGAGATATACACAAGGCAGTAAAAGTATAATTTTTTAAGGTTATAACTTAAATAATTATATAAAATTTTAAGGTTATAATAGAAAGAAACCCGACATTTGCTTTAAAGAACTACTGCTCATGTCATACTATTTAATTGTTGCATTGTCTCGCCGATTAAAGGCTTTACTAAACAAGTTTCTATCTTCTAACTGCTGTTTTCTGTCTTCTACTTTCTATCTCACTACTCAATACTATGGTCTCTCAATACCAGGGTTCTTGCGACAATTCCTAGTATACCTTGGTAATTCCTTGCTCTAATCCGATCTGAGGTGCCTAGCCCAGAGATTTAAGTTTGGAAATATCCAATAACTTTCTAGGTGTCCCATCCGGTTTTGCTAAATCATGAGTAATCTCTCCTTGGTATCCGACAATGTTTTTTATCAATTGGGCCAATTCAAGGATGCTTAAGTCATTCCCCGTTCCAATATTGATAAATCCTGGTTCGTTGTATTTTTGCATTAAGAAATAGCAGGCATCCGCCAGATCATCCACATGAAGAAATTCCCGTTTCGGGGTGCCTGTACCCCATAAGATAACCTCGGATGTGTTTTGCTTTTTTCCCTGATGAAATTTATGGATTAATGCAGGTAGCACATGCGAGTTTTGCAAGTCATAATTATCGTTGGGACCATAAAGATTCACCACTAAGGCGCACTAAGATGTGACTTGATTTTTGCTTAGTGATTCTATAAATGTTTTTAACGACTTGGCCTCTTCTTCTTTACTTTGGAATTTGTCTTGAATTTTTCCACCAAGTCTCTGGCTTCTTTCAAGGTAACGGTAGGCCTTTGTGATAGTACTTTCTTCTGCTTTTCCTCCAATTCTCTGAACAATTTTGCTGATTCCATCCTGCATTTGATTTAAATTTCAAAAATATTCCAATTCCTCTTATTTAACAGTTCACTATCTGAATATAGTTCAATCGATATAGACATTGAGGTCGTTTACCACTAAGGGCACTAAGTGGCACTAAGATTTGACCTTATTTTTGCATTAGTGGTTCTCATTTTTTCCAGTTTAATCAGGTAGAATTTGTGCCTTGTCTGCCTGCCTTGCCGAAGGTGGATAATTTGTGTCCTTCAATTTAGAAGCTATGGTTTTAAAATTCTCTTCGGGGTAAGTCTGGAAACCATTGATACACCAATGTACTCTGCGGAAAGAATATAACCCAAATCGTGAGTAGAATTATTTTTAAATCTACGATAAACGATTGATGATTTTGATACCACTTTTCCAACTCTCCTTTATGAGGATAAATTTGATGCTGATAAAATTTCCATGTATCTCCACCATTGTTTTTCACTTCTGTGATCAATGTTTCTTCATCCCTGAAATATTATGGAGCCAATACCGGTCAATCCGGGTAGCACATTGTAAATTACTTTTTGTATCTGGTACCGGATAGGCATTAAAGCTTTTTCTGCATCACCGGTCGTGGACCCACTACACTCATTTCTCCGCGCAGAATGTTTACAATTTGGGGGAGCTCATTGATCTTTGTACTGCGTAGAAATCCACCTAATGGGGTAAGTCGTGGATCCCTTTTCAAAGTAATGAGTCCTCCGGCCATATTGGGAGAATCTTTCAACATAGTAGCAAATTTCCAAATGTTGAAAGTCTTATTTTGATACCCGACTCTTTCCTGAAGGTAAAAAACGTAGTGTTCCCCGGTAATTAAAAGCAATAAAATGATGGGCAATAGCAATGGTGCAAAAATTATTATGAGTACAGCAGAAAAAAAAATGTCACCGAATCTTTTAAAAGCTAAATACACATTACATTTTTTCGTCCAGGGATTTTCCGGTCTCCACATGTCTAAAGGAGGGGATTATTTCCTGCATGACCTGGATAATATCCATTTTGGAGTAATTTTCTTTATCCAAAAGGTCTTTAAGAGCTACCAGAGCATCATTTAATTCATTCTTTGATTTTAACTTTCCCCTTTTGATAATACCTAATGCTTCGAAGTCATCCAGAATTATTTGATCCGTTTCAGTATAGAATTCTTCAAACAACTTTTCACCGGAAGTGTCGGTTTTAAAATAATATACGGGATAGGTTGATTGGTCCTTGCTCCAATTTCGTGATTTCTTTTTGGCCTCCATCTCCGACTCACAAAGCTCCACTTTCAGTCCACATGATTGGATATAGGCATCGGTAATATCTTTGAAATATATCATGGATGATGTCTCCAGCTTTGGAAAAAATACATCACCGGCATCTCCTAATATACATGCCAATAGACAAAGCTGACCGCTTTCCTCGGGAGATACAAAATATCTTTTAACATCCGATGGACAGGACAGGGGTTGTTTTTTTTGCATTCGATGTCTGTAGCCATACAATAAGCTGCCATTTGAAAATGCCACATTAGCAAAACGGGCAGTTGTAATTTTCATATCTCCGGCATAGGCCATTAATAATTCTTCCATCAACTGTTTGCTGGCACCCATTACATTCACCGGATTAGTAGCTTTATCCGTAGACACACAGAAAAAATGTTTTGGTGGATTCGACTTAAGCTTCTCCAATAATACCCGGTTTTTGAAAATATTGTTTTCCAGCATGGCCTCGATGGCAAAATGGTCTTTTTCGCTTCGTACATGCTTATGGGCAGCAAAATTGGCAACGATGTCAAAAGGACTTTCACTTTGAAGCATTTTATAGAAAACCCGACTGCCATAATCGAAAGGATAGGTGACATATTTTTCCGGTACTTGTACCTTTGGATCACTACGCAGATCGCGGGTGAGTTCGGTGAGTTCATTTTCACTTATATCCACGACCACTAATTTGTAGGGCTGATAAGGCAATAAAGCCTTAATAAAAGAAGATCCGATTGTACCCGCTCCACCGATCACTAATATGGTTTTTCCTTTTATTTCCTGATATAATTTGAATGTATTATTATCCAAATCCTTTAGAAATAGACTTTCTTTTCTTTGTGTAATGTATTTCGATATGAATGATGAAATATCCATTTAATTTTTGTTCACAATGTTTTTACCACTAAGGGCACTAAGTGGCACAAAGGATTTTTCTGGTTTGCTTAGTGATTCTTGAGCATTTAAATGGTAAACTCTACCAAATATGTTGTCTAGAATTGAATGTTTCATTTGGCATTTTCTCAATTACAATTAATTCTTTGAGTCCAATGGTAAACCAAACCTGCCTGCTGCCGGCAGGTTTATTTGGTTTCTTCTATACTGCGAAATAAATTTCGCAGACCATTGGCCCATCAGAATGCCAAGGTCCTGAGTGCCTAACGAATAAATTAATAAAATACCTGTACCAACAAATGGTCTAAAGATGGTATTTGTTTATTTCCGGACCTTGCCCTCAAAGAGGTTTTTTCTTTAGTGATTCTTAGTGTTCTTAGTGGTTCCAAAAAATTCTATCACTCGCTCCACGACTTGCTCCAATTGATCCTCTGTCAAGCCCACCGAACTAGGAATACTGATTGCCGACTCATAAACCTGGTGGGAATGGTCATATTGCGAAAGATAGATTTCATTTTGGTGCATCGGCAACCGGTTCATTGGTACCCAAAACGGCCTGGATTGAATTTCATTTTTATTCAAATATTCCAGTAATGCTCTCATCCGATGGGTTCTGAAAGTAAATAACCAGCAATTGGGGTCTACACCTGCCAGTATTTTTTGAAAACGGATATCTCCAACACCGGTCAGATGTTCCCGGTAATACGCATTGATCTTCTTTTTTTGTGTGATATAATCCGGTAACTGTTCCATTTGGGCCACACCTACTGCAGCCAAAATATTAACTAGACGATAGTTATATCCGGTCTCATCATGAAAATATTCCAAGGAAGAAGCTTTGGCTGTCGTGGTAAGATGCTTGGCTCGTTTGGCCAGATTTTCATTGTCTGTGGTCAATACACCACCCCCACCGGTAGAGATAATTTTATTTCCATTAAAACTGAAAGTACCGATCCTTCCTAATGTTCCTGCATGTTGCTCATTATAAGTAGATCCAAGTGCTTCGGTGCTGTCTTCGATAATCTCGAGTAAATACTTTTGTGCAATCTTTTGCAGGCGCTCCATATCACCCATGTTCCCCAGTATATGAACCGGCATAATCGCTTTAATGGGCCGATGTGTGATTAAAGAATGGTAATTTGTTTCTTCATGAGATCCATATCCTGAAGTCACTAGATACGTGTTTTCTTCCAAATAGGCTTCCAGGAGATCCAGATCCATCTGCCAGGTATCCGGGTCAATATCGATTAAGATCGGCGAAGCCCGGGTATATTTGATGGCATTGAGTGTAGCAACAAATGTCAAATTGGGAACTATAATATGATCTCCGGTTTTGATCTCGAGCAGAATTTGCGCAATATGTAAGGCAGCCGTACCATTCATGCAGGCAACACCATATTTAGCCCCGGTATATTGGGCCACCAGGTCTTCAAACTGAGTAACATAGCCACCTACCGAAGAAATCCATCCGGTATCCAGGCAATCTTTGACATATTTCCATTCGTTGCCTGACAGGTGGGGGATTGAGAGTGGGATCATAGCCTGTTATAATAATCCATAAAAGAATTGGTAATGGTTTTTTTCACGTCTTTCCAGGACCGCGTTTCAAATAAATTAGGATCCTCATCCGATTCAGCATCTTCAAAATAAGTTATACTTTTGAGTACCAGTTGCAAACTACTATCATAATATTTCGTCTGATAAAAATCCAATAGTTCTGATAATGAAAACCGCTGTAAAATGAAATATAGATCGTAAAAATCTCTTTTTTTCCCTCTTCCGGTAATGGCAGCAAGTTTCATACATCCTATGTCAATAATAGAGAGCAACCTGATTTCCTGTTCTATAATTGGTGATTCTAATAAATCATATTTATACCTGACGAAGTCGACTTTTATTCCATCAATAAAACCAATCAAAATATTTTGGGAACTTACTTCGATTTTATAATCATATGTTGCCTGAATTTCTGTCTTGATCAAATCCAGGTTTGTGATGGGTTTACCGAAAAAATCCAGGTCGGTAGACGTTCGATGTCCTAGTTGCAAGGCCAATGCCGTACCTCCGGCCAGATTAAAATGTTGCAATATTTCAAATGCACATAATTGCTTTAGAAGGGCAAAGGTGTCTTTCCGGATTGTTTTTGTTTGTAACATCTGAAACTTTCTTTTGGAATGGATAACACCAGCGAATAAAAGTTTAGCGATTTATCATCGAGATAGCGCATATTTAGAATTACCCGTTTTATTGTTTGTTCACCGTAAACATTTCTGATAATCAACCAATCGTTTAAGTCACCAAGATAAACTACTCGTTCAATGAGATATTGACTACTTTTTTGAAAAGACAATTTACTCCTATCCACATCCCAAAAAAGATGGGCCGAAAGGTCAGAGATATGGTATTTTCTTTGCATAGAATTTTTCTTCATATTAGTCTCCCAGTCCCCAAGTCTCCCAGTCTCTCAGTCCCCAAGTCTCCCAGTCTCCTCTTCTCCAAGTCTCCAAGTCTCCTCTTCTCCAAGTCTCCAAGTCTCCTCTTCTCCAAGTCTCCAAGTCTCCTCTTCTCCAAGTCTCCCAGTCTCCTCTTCTCCAAGTCCCCTTTACAATACCCAATTACCCGGATCCCTAATCATCTTCACAATTTTACCAATAATATGGTCATATCGTATCAGTAATTCTTGAGTAACACTATCCTCTAAATAACCACAAGATTTAGCAAATTTCAACCAAACTTGGGTTTCTGCAGCTTCTGTTTCCGAATCGCTAAGTTTTGCAATGAAAGCAGCCCGATACCTCCGCTTTCTGAATGCCTCTGCCAAGTTGGCACAAACAGATCTGGAAGACCGTCTGATTTGATCAGTAAGTGAATATCGTTCTTCTTTAGGAAATTTCTTGGTTAGTTTAAATATCCACATTGCTGCCTTAAAGGCCTTCTGATAAACTTCCAAGTCTTCATGCGTCCTAATATTACCCATTTCTATACATATTATATCCCTCCAGTCTCCCAGTCTCCAAGTCTCCCAGTCCCCAAGTCTCCCAGTCTCCAAGTCTCCCAGTCTCCAAGTCTCCAAGTCTCCCAGTCTCTCAGTCTCCAAGTCTCCCAGTCTCCAAGTCTCCCAGTCTCCAAGTCTCCCAGTCTCCCAGTCTCCCAGTCCCCAAGTCTCCAAGTCCCCAAGTCTCGATGTCTCCAAGTCATTATTCCAACACTCTCGCCGGATTACCCACTACTGTCATACCATCAGGAATATTTTTTACCACAACACTTCCAGCCCCTATGCGCACTTCATCTCCTATTGTAATCCCTTCCTTTACTACCGCATTTGCGCCCACAAAACTTCTTTCTCCAACCTGCACATTACCTGCCAACACAGCACCTGGCGCAATATGGGCAAATGGGCCTAGTTTACATTCATGTTCAACTATGCTGCCCGTATTAATGATTGTTCCCTGATCAACCTGTACCAAAGGGTTTATAATAGCTCCAGCTCCCACCATTACGCCATCACCTAACCGAGCGGTCTTAGATATCAATGCAGAATTATGAATAATCCTTGATGGTGGAATGACTCCAGCATCAAGTAATCTCTCCATAACTATTTTTCTTAAATGATTATTTCCTATGGCTACAAACCAATCATGTTTATTAAGAATAGAAATTACTTTTTCGTCTTGATCAGATCCCAAATATTCTAAAGAATAGGGGTTATACGATTTTTCTTCTTGCTCAAAGTAGGCAGAAGCACTCCTTCCCAAATCTTCCAGGATATCACAAACTACATAGGCGTGTCCGGAATAGCCGATAAGAATTACCCCATCCATTAGCCTTGAATCACTTTACTGATCTCTTCAATATATTTTTTACTCAATTTCATTCTATCGAAGTGTTTGATTGCATAGTTATAGCCATTTAACCCCATCTGGGTGATTCTTTTGGTATTTCCTTTTATGTCCTTAATTGCCTTGGCAAATTCCTCAGGATTTTCGGGTTCGACATAAATCCCACAATCCGCTTTTTCTACAAGATCTCTTGAAACCCCATCGATCAATAAAAAAATGGGCTTTTTACAGGACATATAGTCAAATGTTTTATTACTATAGATTGTCTTGAAGGTATCCACTTTTTTCAATACGGACATTCCAAAATCAGCGGCCAAAATATATTTAAATACTTCACTTTTTGGAACTGGATCCAGAAATTGGACATTATATAAATTCCTCTTTTGTACTTCACTTTTCAACATGTCTTTTTCCATTCCATCTCCAATTAAAACAAAGAGTACATCTTTCATGGGTTGGCATAATTCTGCCGTTTGGATGATTTGAATGAGATGGTTAGCTATACCATGTGCTCCGACATAGAGGATCACAAAATGGTTATCCCAGGATATTTGATTTCTAAATTCCTTTTGATCAAACTCTCTATTGAGAACTTTAGCAGATAGACTAAAATCAGCGGCATTGGGAATTAATATTATTTTATGGTCCGGAATTCCCTTTTCATGCATCAATCTTTCTTTAAATGCCGGGGTTAGAACATTAATCAAACTAGATCTCTTGTAGATCACTTTTTCTAACCAAAAGGCCAACCTAATGATCCATTTATTTTTTAATACCCCGGTATCAATAGCTGATTCAGGCCACAAGTCTCGAACTTCAAAGAGGTAAGGAATTCTTTTTATTCGCGATAAAATAAGTGCTGAAATTCCAACAAATAAGGGTGGAGAAGTCACTAGAATAATATCATGCTTATAGTTGATTTTTAGAGCCCCTCCCCAACTACTCGAAAAAACAAAAGCAAAATAACCCCACAATCTTCCTAAAAATCCACGGTTATAGGATTCTGATACATGACATCTCAACACATTTACGCCGGCTTGTTCCTTCTTAACAAACCATTTGCCTTTATACTCTGGTCTTTTTTCTTTCCCATTAGCGTGTATCATCCCTGCAATAACGGTTACTTCATGGCCCATTTTTGACCACTGTTCTGTCATTTCATTAAATCTGGATCCTCCACCATCATCTTCTTCCAGGAAGTATTGATGAATCAACAAAATTCTCATCTCCCTTTGATAACCGTTATGATCTTCTTACTCTCTGAAGAGAAAGAGATAATTTTGCTTTCTTCTTTAATACCATATTTTTTTGAAAAATACCCGCTTCTCATAGTTGGTTCAATGGTTTTTTGATCTTCATCCATTGCCATAATGGTAAACCATTTCGAAAACTCCGGGCTAATATTCCAATGCTGTATGATGGGTAAATTGGTACCGTGATCAACTTCATCCTCAATTAACCATCGAATTTCGTTTTTGAATATTCTCACTTTTCGAGTATGAGTAATATTTTTCCCAATATGCTTAAATGCAACTATTTTCCCATAGAATAAAACAGATTCATTTTCTTCATTTACCTCCGCCACCACTTTATGGCTCCATTTCAACCATATAAATCTGGGGCCTTTAAGCATTTGATCGTGATGTCCAAGGGTAATGGTATTGTGCGAGGAGGTACTGTTAAAAAACCTGGTCATCTTTTCACTGTCATTATATCTAAAAGTACCCGGATCTCTAAGTAGGTTTATATTTTTATACCAAATATCAACATGCAGGTTGTCAGCATGTGATGGCCTATCTCGATAATCGTTACATCTAATGAAAGTAAATGCATCTGAATTTCTGAACAAATAGTATCCTCCTGAATCATATTTCAGGACATTTTTCTTAGTTAATTCAATATCCTTATACGTAGTATGATCAGGTGTGGCAATATTTCCAAGCCAAAAAACATCTTCCTGAATTTGACTATCTTCAAAAAAGTGCTCACCCTTAAAGTAAAAATATAGTGCATTTAATTGCGGTCTGAAGTCATTATAGGAAGCGTTGTTCATTTTAAAGAAAAGCGCACCATCATTGGCCCCATAGTTGGGAAGTTCACCTGTAGTGTCATTCATACATTGATAAAGAAATCCCAATGATTTAAAGGCTCTTTTATAAGCAGTAGGTGAAAATTTTTCATGATGCAATTCCGAGAGATAAAAACTCCAGGTTAACAATTGAATAACCACTCTATGGTAATTATGCGAATGCTGTAGATAGGTTCCATCCTCATAGATTTGGTACTCAATTTCTGCTTCAAACCATTTTTTTCCTAGTGATTTCCACTTTCCTGAATCAGGAAAATATGGAAATAAGAGTCCCATAAAATACAACAGGAAGACCTCTGTAATCGCGTGATTATTACGTACGGTCTTTCTTGAAAAATTTATGTTTTTATAGACATGGTGAGTCTGCCAATACATCGAGTGTTGTATTTGGTCAAAGAACTCTTCTGTCAGAAATGCACTATTCTTGAAATAATAGAGTGCATAGGTCCAGTTCATTAGTCTCAATGAAATCTCCTGGCTGCAGACATAATTGGGACCTTGGTTTATTGGATTTTTGATCATCCAATCTTCAATCTCATCAAATACGAATTTTGCACAATCTTCCTCAAAATGATAATCGTATCTAATCAAAGTATGGATAAATGAGAATCTGGATTTTTCCCATACATACTTTATATCGCCTGCCTCCTTCGATAAGTCTTCAAGTTCAGTCCAATGGCTAGATATATCATACCTGTATTTGGTGATAGGATTCGTGATCCAATCATATTTAGGGTAAATTTTAATATATGTGGAATTGAAAAACTTGATATTTCCATGGAGATATTGTTCATATTCTTGTTTCAGCAATTGTGACCGATCCTTTTGTAAAGCAATAGAATCTTTGGTAGAAAAGAAAAATGCAGGTGCACTCTTTCGCCACTGTTCTAAGGAAATATATTTCCTTTTCGGTGGATGAATAGGGAACCCTGCCTTTAATATCCCTATTCTTTTTTTGAGTTCATACATAGACCTGTATGACACATATTGTGGACCCATATTCTTTAAAATACCATAATATGTACTGAGTTTCATAATTGAAAATCATTTGGAATGTCTATCCATTGCTGTTGTTTCAAGCTTTGGATAGCTGCAAATGATGCAAGTGTTGTATTTACTATTTCTTCAAATGGAATTAGAGGAGCACCACCCTGTTTTATTCTTTCCATCAGTAATTTGAATTGAGCAGCATGACCTTTATCCAGCTTTGATTTGTACTTGGAGAAACCTTTTACTCCGTAGGCGGTGGTTTTTCTAAAATTATCCACAATTAGGGTTTTTCCACCAGCAAATATTTCTATTCTTTCTTTGGGATAAGATTTGTTCCCGTTGGCGAAATAGTTGATTACGCCATTATCTCCATTTTCGTATTTCAAAAGAATAGTGGCATTGTCCGTATTATCTGCGGGCGACATTCCTAATGAATTCATACAGACCGATTTAACTTTGCTACCTGATAAATACGTTATCAAATCGATGAAATGGCACGCTTCACCAATAATTCTTCCACCTCCAATTTGCATATCATGAACCCAGACTTCAGGAGGAATATATCCCGCATTCATGGTAGCAATAATATTTTTATTTTCCGCGGGATTAATTAACTTTTTGATTTTTTGGATATGAGGTGAAAATCTGCGATTAAATCCAACAGTAATTGTTGAATCTTGGTTTTGTTGATATGCTGATAGAATCTTGTTCAGTTCTTCCTGATTTAGTGCAAGTGGTTTTTCTACAAATACATTTTTACCTGCCTGGAGTGCCTGGATGGTAATTTCAGCATGTAGATCGTGTCTTGTAGTAATAATTACGGTATCTATTTGTTCGTCCTTTAAAATTTTAGTGTAATCGGTGGAGCTATTTGGTATGCCGTACTTTTTGGCCATTGCAGTTCCATTAATACCTCCGGCACTTGAAATGTACTTGATCTTTGACCTTGTTTTTTTAAGCGCCGGTAACAAAGTCATTTTGGCAAAATTTCCAGCGCCAATGATACCAATTGCGGTTTCAGAACCTGAAAAACTATGTTCATCTAGGTGAACGGTTCTTTGTATTTCTTTTTGCTCCGGGTATTTGAGAAGCGAAGCTATCGATTTTTTACTTCCAATATCATCATAAATGGTATGGTAATTATCTAAATCTACAACTTCAGAGATCAAAGCTTTAACATTTATTCGATTAGCAGAAATGGCCTTTAGAATCGTTTCAAAGTTTCGTTTTTCGGTCCAACGCACATATGCGATTGGATAATCCAGGCCTTTTTGTTCATAGTTTTCATCATATCTTCCCGGGCCATAGGAGCAGGATACCTGAAATGATAATTCTTTCTCGTAAAAGTCTGTTCTATCTATGTTTAACCCAACCACTCCTACCAATACGATCTTGCCTCTTTTCCTGCTCATCTGCGCCGCTTGTTTGATGATATCATTATTTTTGGCTGACGCTGTTATGATTACTCCATCCGCTCCTATTCTATTTGTCTCAGAGTGGACTGCTGATACCGGGTTATTTGTTTTCAGTGGGTTTATGGTATAAATACCAAGGGATTTTGCCAGTTCAGTTTTTTCCGCATCAAGCTCAATCCCGATAACATGACAACCATTGGCCACCAATAATTGAGCAGTGATCAGCCCGATAAGGCCCAATCCGATCACTACAACTGTATCTCCAAGTCTTGGATCTAATAAACGAATCCCCTGCAATCCAATGGCACCAATAACCGTGAAGCTGGCTTCCTCATCGGATACATTATTAGGTATTTTCGCCACCAAATTTTTTGGCACACACACATATTCAGCATGGGGTCCGTTAGATGCAACCCGGTCACCCACTTTATATCCCGAAACACCTTTCCCAATTTCCACTATTTCACCGACATTACAATACCCAAGCGGAAGGGGTTGTTCCAATTTATTGAAAACCGTTTCCAGAGTTGGTAACAATCCATCCGTCCTGATTTTGTCCAGGACCATTTTAACCTTTTCGGGTTGTTGCCTGGCCTTTTGAATCAAGTTAGCTTTTCCGAATTCTACGAGCATGCGTTCTGTTCCTAAGGAGACTAGGGAATTCGTGGTTTTGATCAGTACATGACCAAGTCTAACTTCAGGGGTAGGAACCTCTTCAAGGGTGGTTTGACCGGATTTAAGGGATTGGATGAGTTGTTTCACTAAGAGTAAATTATAAATTAGTGAATGGATGATCAATAAATCGACATCAACAATAATTATTTATTGAAAAGAAATTAATCAACTTCGAATCATATGCTGAAGTGAATGATCTTGGAAGAAATATACTTGAGAATATATAAATTCCGAGTAGTTTTAATGACTACCAAGTCTTGATCAATTTAAGATAATAAAAGCCTACAATTATTAATTTTCTATTAATCTAATTTTTTTGATTTGTATCTTTTGATTTAATGAGTTTGTATCTTTTAAGCTAAGAATAATGAATAAGCCTTGTATTTCTTCTTTTCTGGAGTTTTTATCAAACGAAAGTATAATAGATTTTTCTTTCCATTCTTTTGATGGTTCAATAAACTCTCTTTTTGTTTGATTTTTTGTAAAACTAGTGATAAGAATGACATTATCTATTTCCAGATTTAATGTTTTATACATAAAAGAAAAGGTGTAAGTTCGATCTGTTTTTAATAGTTTCGTATACTTGATTCCAGTATAATCACCCACTCCAGAAAGGGAAACATAAGTTTCTTCTTTATCGACAAATTCTATATTATCTATGATATTCCTGTTTAGATATTTCTCTAATCTTCCATCATCAATCTCTAATCTCTTTTCAAACGAATATTCAACCAATACCTGATCCCTCAATTCCAAGGACTTACAATACCTTGATAAGAAGTGATTAATGTCAAGATATTTCTTTGAGGCTTCTTGCCAGAAATCATATACAAACGCTTCAGGGTTATTGGCATGTAAATATTTATCCATCATTGCTATTTTTAGATCAATATACTTCTCAAAATCCTTCCAGGGAATTCTGGGTTCTGACTCCTTATAACTTTCGGAAAAAATACTGTAAGGAGCTGTTCCGGTAAGATTTTTTTTGAAATAATTTTGCAATCCCTCAATTGCTTTAACAGCTTGATCCAAATTCTCTAATTCCGAATGAATTTTGTCTAAACTGTTTACCGAAAAACCTTTTCGCTTATAAATTACGTCATAAATCCTGAAGTAATAGGCAAACCAATCGAATGCTTTAATCGATGCTTCGATATTAAATAAGTACCGGTTTCTGTCTCTCCCGTTATTTTTCTGGTGATTCCGTATTTTCCGTTTTGCACTTAGTAATAAATCACTTAGCTTCTCAACGGTTTTAATATCCAACTCATAAAAATTATACTCTCCTGGATAAGCGGTATTACTAAAACCGATGTTATATTTTTCAAACTTAACATTAAAAATATCTTCGCAGAAATCAAAGAATTCTGCCATATCACCGGCCCCTGGGCCGTATTGGTTTTCCAGGTAGTAGGTAACCAGGTTGTTGATATCCTGAACCGAGTTCCATAATAAATTGGACAGCACCCAGATCCTTAGTCCGTCGATGGCCCAAGCTCCGTAGAACTCGCCTTTGTATAAATCAATTTCATGCTCGATGCACCAATGCAGAACATTCTTCAATTTAGTAAGCCCATAATTCGGGAAAATATATCTTCTTCCATACAACCATTGATAATACCCAAATTTTGAAGCATTTTTATTCCAGCGGGCGTATTTGTGTTTGATCTCATTCAATAAAAAAACGATGACATTATCTTCATACGGAATAGCAGTTGGGTCGGCCACTTTATTGTATTGGAGTATGGCTATGTTTTTCCCGGGCCAATTCCTGGAAGTATACCGTGCAACCTCATTTACAAATGCCACATAAGTCCTTGCTAAATTGTACTTGCCTTTATCATCCACCTTCACGTCCTTAGCCTGATACCCTACGCCGTCATTTACCGATAAGGAAACGGATCTTAAATCTGGGAATCGGGTAAACATGCTATCAACATATTCCTGTGCTCGGATAATATTTTTCTGATCTGAAAATTCGGGTTGCCAGTCTTTCTTTTGAGCGGATTTAAAAATATTAAAGAGGTTGTGGTGATATTGATAAAGCTGAGTACCGATTTCAAAGTTCTTCGCCTCATCCTGGAGCCAGGCAGTCCGATTGAACTGGCTTTCTCCTGTCCAGATTCTAAGATCAAAATCCGGCCCTGGATTGATTACCTCGGCAATCCGAGGCAGATTGATACTATACTGAACTTCATATGCGTAACCGACATGGGTCGATGTTTTATCGGGGTGACGGACTTCTATATTGGGTTGAGTTTCCAAAAAACCAAGGAAATTTAAGTTGAAATATTCAATAGCATATAAGATACCAACTTCGGTGGGGGATGTAACCGATAACCTAATGTTCCCGGTTCTCTCATCCGTATTTGAAGTTATTGTAAATCCACGGGGATTTTGTATCAGCTTATTATCACCATCAATTCTTAAATGAAGATGGCTGCTATTCCTTGGATCTTTGGAAGAAGAAAAGACTTTTTGGCTTTTGGTGATCAGTTTAGCCTTCTTTTCAAAGGATTTAACTCCTTTACGGATATATGGATTTTCGGGATCTATACCTTTATCATAGTGTAGTAGAACAAGCTTTCCTTTTCCCGGATCTAAAAAAACTACATTTTCTTCACTTCTCTCATCTTTCCCATTAGGCCCTAAAAAAAAAGTATTCCCCGTAGAGATCTTTTTCACAGCTTTGCGAGAAGAAGTACATGAAAGTATGAGGAGCAAAACAGTGGAAAAAGCAATAATTTTATTCACGATGTTTAATTAGTTTAGCAGGGTTGCCTCCCACGATGGAAAAGGGTTCTACATCTTTGGTTACGATACTCCCAGCCGCCACAACCGCTCCTTCTCCAATAAACACACCCGGTAATATAATTGAGCCGGCACCTATCCAAACATCATTTTCAATAATAACCGTCTTGGATTTATCGTGACCCGAAAAAAAAATCATATCCGGCTTTTTAGGAATAATGTGGTTTTTGGAAAAAATCTGAGTATTGTACCCGATAAGCGTTCTATCCCCGATTTCGACCCTGCCACCTGTTGTGATCAAAACACCCCAAGCCAAATCTACATGATCTCCAAGTTTAATATTTTTTGCAGGGCTAATTTTTATTCCTGGATAGAAGGTAACAAAGTTCCCAACTTCCGCACCTTGGATTATTAAAAACCCTTTCTTTATAATATTAAATACCTTATGCCTCGGAAGGGCAAACACCAAAAAAGAGAGTACTTCGTAAGTTGCTATCAAGAATAGCCTAATATTCCTTTTCATGAAATTCTTTAATAAAAGTTAGCTGTTTCTCGACCTTTTGCTTCGGAGAAGGATAGGCTTCTATTTCTTTCAATCCTTCCGCCACCAACTCATCATAAAACGCTTTGTTATGACACAGTACATCTAATTTATGCGCGATATCTTCAACACTTTCCCGGTCAGTATAAAGCGCAGCAGTATTACAAATAGATCTAGACCACTCTGCATCTGTAATGACCAACGGTTTTTTATAGGTCCATGCCTCGATGATATTATTACTGAAGCTCTCCAACAAACTAATCAGTAAGATACAGTCTATCTGTTGAATTAAATATTTGATATCAGTGGTTGCAATGCCGCCAATTAGTTTCAACTTACCTCCAACTCCCAAGCTTTTCGCATGAGACAATAATTCCTTCGAACGACTATCTTCAGGATCTACTGTGATAACAAATTCAACGTTGTTTTGATTGATTCTTTCCAGTGCCTTTAGGATTTCCGGCACCTTCTCAATGTTTTTATTTGGATGCCAACCTGTCAACATTAAGATATTGAAAGCATCTTCATTGATCAACCGGAGTTGCTTTTTATACTTTTGCGAAGGCTTGTAGTCGTTGAACGAAATGGATGGTCGGATAAAAACAGAATTATGGTAGTTAAACAAACGCTCTGCTCTGACCATCATAGAGGAATTTTCAAAGATCAAAGCATCGGATCGTAAGGTTTTATTTAATCGATATTTATCAATTAAGTAATGCTTAGCCCGATTGACAAAACTACATGTCCAAAAATTAATCTCCGGAAAAAAGATATTGGAGTAAGCAGTACCGGAAATAGATTTCACTTTGCCGGAGAATATCGGAGGACCGAACAAGGTATAAATTATATCAATGTTTTTATCCTTGACGATCTTCTCTACTTGAGTCCTTTCAAATAGTATCCTGGAAAGCGGATCATTTTTGACAAGACGGAAAGCATATTTCTTTTGTTTATTTAGCACTTCTGCCATGAAAGTCTTATCCGTAGCCAGGATAAAAAAATCAAAATCAGAAAAAGCGTTATTTACTATTATGTTCATAAAATTGAATGCGACTTGTTGCCCTCCACCTTTTTTTATAGGTATTAGGTTCAGTAAAATCTTCATTCGTCAGTTTATATTTGCTATTAGGAATTAATGATTTTAGAATATAAATATGCTAATTCAGAAGAAACAACTTCGCAACTAAATCCTTTAATTATTCTTCTCCCTCTTTCTTTACGATTTTTTATTTCCTTTTCTGTCAAGTCATTAATAATATAACTCAATTTCTTTTCAAAGTCATCGATATCAAATAAGTCAAAATAAAATAGCACTTCCCCTTTAGGATCTATTGTCCTTGTACCTGCTATATCACCACACAGAACCAATGTTCCATATGCCAGAGCTTCCTTGACTATTCTCGGAGACCCTTCATAATATGAGGGAAGTATTAAAAGATCAGAATTGTAGAAAATTGTCAATAGTTCTGAATGTGATACCGCATCCTTAACTTCCGTAAATCTATCTGTCTGAAATTTATCCTGCAGTTTATCAAACCATATTTTTTCAAAAATCCAAGTATTTCCGACTATAGTAAACTTAAATTTATAATTCTTTTCATATAATGTTTTCAACACATTTAACATTATTCCAATTCCCTTCGGCGGATTTATTCGGCCTGCATATAACATATTAAAATTGGTTTGAGCATCCCTTTTGTTTTTTTCGTTAACATTTAATTTAACTGCAGTCTTGAGCACAGTGGTTGCTTTTCTTGGAAATAATAGTTTCAAGTCATTTGTAACAGCAGTAGAATTTCCGGTGATAAGATCTGAACCTAACCATGTAATCAATCGTATCAATGAAAGAAGTAAGGACTTTTTGTACCAACTACATTGCTGATTAAAAGAGATTAAGTCTGAAGAATATTTATCAATCATCCAACCTCTTTTTAACAGAAAGGTAAATTCAACACTGTAAGTACTTGTTATTGTAAAAACGTTTTTCCTGAATCTCAGTTTTAGTAAAAAGTTTGTGATCCCTGAGAGGTACTCATGAACGATCCAGCGAAAATCAGAATCGCTAATTAATAGCTTAGCTTCTGAATATGCCCAAATCCAAAATTCTCTTGCCCTTAGATCAACTCTACTAGGAGATTTAATCTGAGTCCAGGAATTCTTTTTTAATGGAGAAGAGCATAGTATCACATGGTTCTGAACGTGTTTTCCTAATTCAAGCAACATGTTAACTCTGTCGCTATACCCGCGATTCGAATATATAATAGAAATTATATGAATATTTTTATTCAAGGAATTTATATAAATATCAGAATTTAAGGCAACTAACGACTTAGTTTAATCTCACTGGAAAAGAATTCACTTTTAGAACAGTCAATGCATGGATTTTTGATCAACAAAAAACCTACTACAAAGCCTATAATTATTGTAAAATATCGGTATTCGAATGTGTTTGAATTTGTTAATCCAATGAAAAGGAAAGCTGTCATTAGATATGCCACCGAATTAAAACCATAGTTACCAACCCATTTTTTCTTAATTGCGGTATAATATAAAAACCCTAAATACATTAGAAATACGAAAAAGTAAACAATTCCGTATTGGAATATCGTTTCCAAATACCAATTATGGCTCACATGAGTAAACTCACCGACTTGTTTTCGAAGGAACTTGGTATAATATTGTCCATATCCAATAATAGGATTTTGAATGATCTTTTCTGCATATTGTTCCTGAGCATGTAGTCTTGTCGTAAGGCTATGATCCTTAGAAATTTCACCACCTTCAAATAAAAGAACCATTCTTTCTGAAAGTATTCTAAAGCTCGCTTCTCGATGTAAATGAGTAGATGCCACCATAAATGATAAAACAATAAAAGTTAGAGTTAATATCGCAATCATAGGTATAACACAGTACGCTAACATTTTTTCGACTCCTTGTATAATTAATTTCCTACTAATTGCGACACTTGTAAAGTAAAGTGCTATAGGCATAAAGAGTAATGTTCCCCTAGAGCCAGTTAAAAATATAAAGACACATTGTAAATAAAATAGCAGAAACAACATGAATAAATTAGTATCCCTTTTATTATACGCTAAAGAAAATATAGTTACTATAGCAAATGAAGCAGCATTTGGATTAAAATAAAAACCGGCGACTCTAACTGTAGTTGCCCATTCATTTTCGATTAGATAAAGCACATTTTCTCTCGCATCACCAATATAGGATCCTAACAAGAGGAAAAAGTTTGGAAACAAATATTCTAAAACGAATACACTTAACAATATCCAAATAATTGAACTAATTAAATTAAGACAAGTATCTTGACCATATTTATATACATAAACAATAGCACTTAAAAATAAAATTGCTTGTGCAACCCTTAACCCTAAAATTCGATAGAGCTCAAATAAGTCAGGATAGAATCCAAGCACTAAATGAAACAATGAAATGATTATTGGAAATACAACTACAAGAATTACGTAAAAGTAGACCAATTTTTTGCCAAGTATAATTTTGAGGGTGTTTCTATTAAAGAAAAGAAAGACAGAAAAAAATAAAGTGAATACATAAGTAACATACTGTACACTTCCCAATACAAGTACTGGAAGTCTAAACATCCCTGTTAAATACAAAACAAATGCTATTTGTAGCAATATGAAAAAAAGGCCTTTTTTCATATAATCATTTGCATAAGCTGCTTAACGCTTTTAGATACATGTTGCAAAACCCTGTCTTTATAATCTTGAGAATAATCCATATCAGTATCAGCAATACATGTATCCAAGGTTTTTTCTTTATATTCTCTGTATGTGCATATAATTTTAGCAGGGTTCCCTGCAACTATACTATTGGAAGGAATGGATTTTGTTACCACAGATCCGGCAGCAATAATCACATTATTGCCAATTTGTACTCCAGGCATAATAATACTGTCAATCCCTACGAACACATCATTTCCAATTTTCACATTTGCAAAATGGTACCTTCTACCCTTCTCATCCCTAATAAGCCAAGTAGCACCATCGTGCGTCAACATTCGAACACCTGATGTAATTGTAACTCGATCGCCAATTTCTACTAAAAAAGGTTCGCTTCCAAAAGAAAAATTAAAAATTCTACAACCCACACCTACCTTAACCCCTAAGTGTCGGGCATAACCTATTGCATCCTTTAATAAATAGCGAAAATAAATAAAGGTAATAATTCGTAAAAGACGTTTCATTTACATTATTCTAATTTCAAAGCGTATTTTAATTTTTTGGCCGTTCTTTCTACTGAAAAAAGTTGAGCGGTTTGCAGTGCGTTTTTAATCATTTGATTTGTTTGCCTGGTATTATTAATTATATCTTCGATTGCCTGTAATAACTTTACTCCACTTTTATCCGAAACTATTTTCGCACATTGATTCCGGCGGAGAAAATCGGTTAGAAATACGTTTTCCGGCATATGGCCAAGAATAGGTCTATTGCTATAGAGTAAAGGAATAGTCCGAGTTGGGAAGATGGTTGCATACTCCACACTTGTTCGGTTCCCATCAAAACCATGAGGCAATAACATGATATCATGTTTCAATAACTCTTGTTGTAATCTTTCCAATGGTACAAAACCGTGATGGATCACATTATCACCAACAATCCCATAATTCTCAAAAATTGATTTGTTAAAACCTGCATAAATATGTAAGGTATAATTTGGATTATTAATGATTGTCATGCACAATCTCACTGAAGCCTCCCGGCAGGATTCATTTAAGGATCCGGTATAAGCAAATGATAATTTTTCAATGTTTTTAACGCTGAAAGGGATATGAGTTACATTTGGAATATTAAACCCATGAACCAAGGAGGTAAATTTGACATTTGGGTATTTTTGCTCAAAAAAAGTCTGCATCCCCTCACTCATCGTAAAAACAATATTGGAATTCTCAAAGACCCTGACTTGAATCCATCTAGCAATCAGCTTCATCAAGCCTGAATGATTATCCAACAATGTATTGTGAAACCAGGAATAAAAAGACAGGTACAAGGATTTACTAGCTAAATAAGAAGCACATAAAAAATATTCATCAGGGTTAATAGCCAAAATAGCTGTACAACCTTCCTTTATTGCCACATCTTTTATAATTCTAATAGTCTTCTTCAACTCAAAAAACTTAAAGTATTTCCCTAAACGAGGAATGGATGAATACTTTAAATTTACCCTATAAATATCAGGATTGAGACGGGGCCAAGCTTCATAACTCTTATGGCGAACCTCTTCCCCTAATAATACCATTTCGTCTTTTGAAAATTGGGATGCTAGGTTATTCACAATCACAGAAGAACCGGAAGGCATAGGAAATACGCTCCGGCTGACTAAGAGAATTTTTTCCCCACTCATACAACCAATCTTTTTTCCCAACTTTCGAAGATTTCCTCAAATACAACTTGGAGGGGCTTGGTGATTTCCCAATTTGGGTAATGAGCTTTAATCTTTGATAGGTCCGAAATATAGCAAATGTGGTCTCCAACTCTATTCTGGTCTGAATAAGTGTATTTCATTGACTTACCAGTGATATTGGCAATTCGATCAAATGCCTCCAGAATTGAGGTCGAATTCTCTCTCCCACCACCTATGTTGTACACTTCACCAAATCCAGGTGATTTGAAAAACTCTTCAATCAGGCGAGTCACATCGTAAGAATGGATATTGTCTCGGACTTGTTTGCCTTTGTAACCAAAAATTGTATATTCCTCTCCAATAACGTTAACCTTAATGAGATAACTGAGAAATCCATGTAGTTCAACACCTGCATGGTTAGGACCGGTCAAACAACCACCCCGAAGTGCACATGTCGGCATGTTAAAATAGCGACCATACTCCTGGACCATGATATCCGCGGCTACTTTGGAAGCCCCGAAAAGGGAGTGTTTGGACTGGTCTATGGTGAATGTTTCTTTTATTCCATTGTAATAAGCTTCATCTCTGTATTCCCAACGTGATTCTGTTTCTACCAAAGGAAGGTTGTTTGGAGCATCACCATAAACTTTGTTGGTACTCATATGGGCAAAAGGTGATTCGGGACAAAATTGTCGATTGGCTTCCAGAAGATTTAAGGTGCCAACGGCGTTGACGTCAAAATCGTCAAAAGGTCGCAGTGCTGCAAGATCATGAGAAGGTTGTGCAGCTGTATGAGCAATATGTGTTGGGCGTAAGTTCTCAAATAAATCCAATACAGCTTTCCTATCTCGAATATCCAGTTCAACATGTCTGAAATTACTACATTCTTTGAGTAATTTGCCCTGGTTCCAACGTGTATCTCCTTTTGGGCCAAAGAAATCAGCTCGCATGTTATTATCGATGCCGTAAACCTTCCAGCCCAAAGTATCAAAATATCGGACAACTTCTGAGCCTATAAGACCTGACGAACCGGTGACAAGTAATTTGTTCATTTACATAAACTTTTCTAAGATTAAAAATAAGCAGTGACAATTAAGTATCTAGCTTCCGTTTGAAAACAGTATAATAGTTAAAAGTATTTTTTACATCTTTTTTCAACATATCAAACAGGTGACTTTCTTCACAATGATATAAATGACCAATCCTTTTCTGAATTTGCTTAACTGTTTGTTTTCTGATATCTACTACGATTACTTTAGGATAATGATGTTGAGAAATTCTAAAAATATCGGTATTGATATATTTGGAGTTTTGAATGTTATTTATTTTTAAAGTAGGACCATCAATGAATATAAGATCAAACGCTTGACTAAACTCTTGTTTAATATGAATTTCTGTTAATTCTCCATTTATATTGATAGCTTTCTCACCTAAAATCCACCTTATTGTTTCAGGATCAAATCCAGTGGCTGAGATAACTCCTTTAGTGTGACACATCCATTTTGCACTTTCTTCAACCGTGATATGTTTTATTTTCGCATTCTCTGTTGCATATTTTATAAAAGCGTAAGTGGAAACACCAGAACCAAATTCAATGCAACTTTTCGGTTTAAACTTGTTTAATATTTGATAAAGGCTAAACACCTTATAATCCTGGAAAGTTCTAATATATCCTCCTCCTAAATGAAAAAGCTTTAAGACATCTTCGATCTGCTTAAAAAATTCAGGATTTTGTCTCTTTGCATTTAGATAATGCAGCTTTAATTTTCTTGCCTTTATCTTGTAATTAATACTTTTTGATAATCTAGATGGTGAAGTTAGAATTGTAATCTTTTTTTTGAAGTCCATAATGTTAAGCATTAAATTCCAAATATTAGTTTTATCTAATTCATATTAAAATGGCATTTCATTATAGGTATGAATTATTGCAAGTAGGGATTATTGTGATTTAATTTTAGAAACTAGTGATTTTTGTTGTCACTGAAAAGTATTAGTAATAAGACCATTTTGCATTTTGAGCAGTTACATGTTCAAGTGATCTACTACCTCAATAGCTAGAAATATGAACCAATGATTTTAATAATATCTTTATCGTTTTCATCCCTGAAATTTACAAAAAATAACTTTTTTAACTTCTCCAATTCTGTTGGGGATTTGTGCCACCATTCTAATTTTGAAATTTCTTGGATTGTATTATCATCAAATCTATATTTAATTACCCTTGCAGGAACTCCACCAACGATAGCATAATTTGGAACCTCTTTATTCACAACCGCTCCAGCTGCAACAACAGCACCATTTCCGATAATTGATCCACTGAGAATAGTGGCTCCATGACCAATCCATACATCATGTCCAACAACAATTTTTTTGTCATTCCTTAATGTAAGCGGTTTTAACTCTCCATTGAAGAGCCTTTTATTATTGTAAGTTGTAAGGTAATTTGTTGGGTGATTTCTAGAGTGGAAAGAAACTTGAGCTCCAAATTGACAATAATTTCCTACTTCTATATGACCTCTGAAAAAACATCGTGGACCAAAAGTGGAGTACTTTCCAATTTTAATGTTCCCAGAAAAAAAGCATCCAGGTGGTATATAGAGATTAGTTTCCGCTTGTACATTCTCTATTCCAATTGTATCAAAGCTGTAGGTAATATTTTCCTTTCTAAAAGGTCTAATTAAATAAGAAACTAATTTTTTTCTTAAGTTCATTTTGAAAAAAAACATTTTGAAAAAAAACTAATTAACTTTTCGTTTTTCACAAAAACAGATAAAGATTCAATAAAAGACTCTAACCGTATATATATAATCAAGTAAGTAAATAAAGCAGTTATTCCAAAACCAAGAAACATATTCAAAGCTTCATATTGGTTGAATTGGAGTAAACCACCCAACAATAAAATTAAACATACCAATGGAATTAATGCGCCAGTTCTTTTCTTTAAAAAAAAGATGACTGGTTTATTCAATAATTTGAACCCATACCAGGTACATAAAAAATCTGAGATTGATGCAACTCCAATAAAAACCAACGCATAAAAAGTAATATCAAATTTATTATAAGATAGGAAGGCTAAAATAGGGAGACTGATTAAAAAAGAAAAAATTGTGATTTTTGCTTTTAAATCAGGTCGTCCTAAAGAAGTCAAAATTCCATTTGTTGGATATAATATGATCTTAATGAAATAATAAATTATAAATACTCTAAACAAAACAACAGCTTCTTGCCATTTGGTCCCAAAAATGAAAAGAATGAGATCGTGTGCAAATATATAGACATATAGAATAAACGGACATAAAACCAGGGCTGCTATTCTTCCGTAATGATGGAACAGATTAAGTAAATAAGTGGTGTCTTCTCTGTTCTTTGCCATTAAGGAGAGTACCATGCTATTTTGCGGAGCAATTAATGCATTAAAAGGGTATCCGGCATAATTATTTGCAAATTGATAGACTCCCTGAGTAGATCTATCAAAAAATGTAGCAACAAACAGCTTATCAACCTGCTTTGTAAAAAAACCTCCTGACGTATTTAGAAACAAATGAAACCCAAATCTCCTAATCTTTGAATAAGGTTCAATACTAGATTTAAAGAACGTATTTTTAAGTAGCCCTAGATTATGTTTAATTTTGATGATTACATTAAAGATTAAGTTACCGATCACAGTTCCAAAACTAAATGCCAATGCACCTGCACCCAGAAGTGCAAAAATGACTTTTGATATACTACCAGCCAGGCTTTGACTAAATCCTGCAATAGAAATGGTCTTATAATCCAAAGATTTAGATAAGAATGTTTCTTCGGGTTTGGCCAAAAGTCCAATTAAAAACAGAAAAGAGGTAATTGACAATAACTGTCCTATCATAGGGTCATTCCACAAAAAGAAATAAAGTGCTACCCCATTAGTAATTAAAAACAGAAGTGTGGACTGAAGGATTCGTAAATTAAATACCTGGCGCAGAAGCTGCAACTCCTCCTTACCCTCATGGTCCCTATTTTGAATAAAGTAAAATTCATAGCCGCTGATGGAAAAAAGCTTGATAAACCCGAAAATGATATTTAAGGTGAGTAAGTAACCAAAATCTTCTACATCTAAAATTCTTGCCAACAGTACGCTACTAATGACTAATACAAATTTGGAAAATATATTTGATATGAATATATACTTAGCAGAAGATGCTCCTCCCCTCATTTAAAAGATCAATTTAATTTGCAACACTTTCAGCCAGGGCTCATGACACCATTTTTGACCTCAGCCACCAGTTTCTTCATGCTACCCAATAGTGATTGACTATTTTTATAAACTTCCGTCAGGTTTTGATGATAGATTTGTTCTGTTAATTTGTAATATGTCTGGTTGGGTAAGGCTAAAAATAATTCAACATATTTTGTGGTAGGTGACTTAACTAAACGGCTATTCCAGGCATTTAGTCCCAAAGTTTGGTGGTCGTATCTTCTAAAACCTTCATTCTGGCTTTTATACGCCAAGATCATCTTTTCTTTATCTTGAATAACCTCAGAAATATCAACATAGACATTGGCAAAAATATGCGTATGAACCTGGTAACCCCAAATTTCAAAAGATGGGTGATCCTCGATTTTATTGGCTAGGAATAAAACATGGTTAAGTTGCCGATGTTTTACGGGAAAGTCTAACATCCAGGGTAACAGCAACAAGTCCGGCTTGAAATCCTTAATAATTTGATTGAAATCCTTAAGGATGGAAACCGTAAACTCCGGATTCAGATTGGAAACCTTGAGATAGTGGATACTTTCCGCAATCCTCCTTAGAGCCTGTTCAGCTTCCAGAGCCCTGATTTTAGCTGATTCTGTTGGATCTCCGATGTTGTTTTGGGCTCCATCAGTAGTAAATAGCACCTTGATAACTCTATTTTTTTGGGAAAGAATCTTCATTAATCCTCCGGAGCCGATAGATTCATCATCCTGATGAGGTGCCAACACCAATATCCTTGCAAATTGATCAAGGTTGGGTTGAATGAGTTTAATTTGATCTTTAAAAGTATCCAGAGAGATCACATTTTCAATTAAGCGAATATCATTGATTTTCCCTATCTCTTTAAGCAAAAAATGATTTTCGCTCTCGCTTGCAATAAAATTAGCAATCACCCTTTTTATCTTGTTCTTCAATCTTCCAACCATATCGACAGGTCTTTATCCAGTATCTTTTCCAGGTTCTTGATGTGAGGCTCGTATCGTTTTCTCAACTTGAGTTTAACGTGCTCATCTATTTTTATGTCGTCCTTAGAAAAACGAAATGGTTTTGACATCTTTTTTATGAATTTTCTTTGCAGCCTCTTATTTCTAATAATAAGGATTCGACCGACTGAGGAGTTCATCTTGAATATAAATGACTCCATTGATTTAAGAAAAGCATTCTTTTTCCAGAAAGGTTTGACCTGTAAGGTCCAGTTCGCATTAAACCTTTTATTGATGTTATCATACCCCTTATTGACGTTAACCCCCAAAAAATTATATAGAGATTTTAAATTTTCAACTGGGTTTTCTATCGCATGTTCTAAAATAAATACAAAAATCTGGTTGGGAGAAAAGGTTTGGTGCAGCTTTTCAATGGATACATCATAATACCCTCTTGCAATGTAGGAAAGATGGTCTTTCGCATAATCACTATTGGAAATTCTATCCTCTTCAAGCATTATTGCTTTTTCAAATGATACTGTTTCTCTCCCTTTTCCTAATTCATTCCAAAACATAGAATAGGCCCTTTCTATTGGATTCCTCAAAGAAATGACCAGCTTGATATCGGGCAGCATTTTTTTTATCCTTTCATGGGCTTGCTCCCAAAACAAATAATCGGCACTTTTTTCTCCAATGGCTTTGTGCTCAGTGGAAGCTTTTGCAAATAGTTGCTCATAATCAGCAATGGTGTGTTCTTCTTCCCACTTATCGTAATCGGCTTTCCCTTCTTTATATATTCTTGATCCAACAAGTTCTTTGTCAATAAAAAACCCAATGTCCATTTGAGGGTGAAGAAATATCTCTGGGTGACACTTGACCCAATTGGCCAAAGTAGTCGTACCACTTCTCCTTTCCCCTATAATTAAAAAATTAGGTAGTGGCATATACAGTTTCATTAAAATGATTTACACAAGCCATGGTAGCTGAACCATTGATGTAATTATGGCATTGCCTCCGAATGGTATTTTCCCTTTTATCTAAGTTATAATTGTCATCAGAAATATACCTTTGCAGTAGTTTCTTACATTCTGCAAAACTCTTCGCCACTGATACGCCCCCTAAATCAACCAGTTTCTTCAAATGGGTATAGTCGATCAAACGGCGGGCAGATTGCCAGTAATGGAGCTGGGCCTCAGCATCAAAAGAAGTGAGGATGACGGGCCTTTTACATATCAGTGTATCGATACTGATTGTACTGCCTGAGTTCAAGCATACCGTCGAACCAGCCAAAAGATGTGATAAACGAATCATATCTTTATTCTGCATGCTCCATGGCATATTACTCTTCACCAGATCAGGAAAGTCCACGCCTACCCGGTTACCGTGAATAGCCCGTAATCTGGGCAACCAGGATTCATCTGCCATTCCTCCCTGGACATTTTGGGGGTGGGGTCTCACTACCAACTGCATATCTTTTCCGAAAGTATCTTTTCTAATGGCCTCCACCATCCACTCAACGATATCTATTTCTCTTGGGGCAAATCGAGGAGAGCTCATCCCTATAAACAGATAAGGACGAACCGGGTCCATGCCTAAGCCGGTAAGGTAAGGACCGGGTGCCGGGTTTTGACTTGTTTCGAGGTGAACATCAAAATGAGGAATCCCGCAAATGCCTATCTTTTCTTTTGGAATATTATAATACTGCATCAATTCCTCCTGCATGATTTCACCCCAGGCGATGTACTCATCCGCTAGCTGGGGGAAATGACCTTTACAAGTAATATTATCCCAGCTTAATAAATGTATGACAGACTTGGTGGCTGTTCTGTCCTTTGCTGCCTTTAGCAACATCGCTTCCGAGAAGTTAACCGGATATGTAGAAACCAATACTTTCGGATTGATCTTATCAAGTATTCTTTTAGCCTGATACGATTGCAAACACTTTGTCTCTCTTCTTTTAAACCAATTTCTTACATCTGGAAAAAGTTGGCTCAGATAATATCCGAGGATTAGTATTCTTGGACGAATATGGCTCCACGGGTGGCAAGCTTTATTATATTTAGTGGCGTAAATGTGCTTTTCCCACAGTGCCGGATTTTTTTTGATATCTTCTAAAAAATATTTTCTGGCGGTATTATATTCTTTGGTCCAAAAACTGGACTCTGACCTAAACTCATACAGTAAGACTCCTTTTTCTTTACAATATTCTTTTAAATTTTGATCACCTTTGTCAGGAGCTATAATTGCTACCCGCTTACCTGTATTTGCTAGAAGTCCAAGCAGATTAGTTTGCGTAACCATCCTGGCGGCAAAACCATGTGAAACTATATAACAAATATCAACTTCAGCCATGCTTAAGGTTATTCTTCATTATTAAAAATTCGGCAAATTCAAAATCAACCGGATCATTGATATCAATGGATCGTTCTCGTGGCATCACGTGCCCCAGACAATGCTCTCCGATTATGGTTCCATTACGAATATTCTCAATCCGGGATACATAAACCGAACAATTCCTAACGAATAATTCCGGTAGTTCGTAACTGGCCATTTGGCCGTTTTCAGCTTCAAGGTAAGGTTTTAGCTTAAGCCCTTCCATGGTTTTCAGTTTAACGGGATGGATAGCATGGTCTAGTTTCATGACCGATACGGAAGAGTCTGCCTGTGAATCGTAAAGCAATCTGATCGTAGCATCAATATCCTTTCCCGTCGTAAACGGCGAGGTTGGTTGGATGATCGCGGTGTAATCAAAATCTTTCTGCAAAGTTCCTAGGGCATGTTGTACATAGGTAATCGCGGGTGCTTTATCACCGGATATTTCCACCGGTCTTTTCAGGCTAACCAGTTTCTCGTAATTTTCGCCAATGGCTAATATCTTTACATCATCGGAACTGAGTACCCAATGGGTGATCTCATCCGATTGTAAAGCAGCTTCAATAGCATAAGCTACCAATGGCTTTCCGGCCAGGAGTTTTTTATTCTTATTAGGAATACGCTTGGAACCACCACGGGCTGGAATAATGCCTAGTATTTTGGGTCGTTGGTTGATAATCTGCTTTTAGTGTTGATTTAAGTTTTTATCTACGAATCTACTTGCAAAGGAAAATCTCTCAGGGTGTATAATAATTTTTTTGCAATGAAGGTTTCTGTTTTTTCAAATGACTCGTAGGTACAACCACCGATGTGGGGTGTTATGATTAAGTTTGGATTTGCTCTGGCATATTCAATTAAAGGATGGTTTGCCACTTCAGGTTCGCCATGTAATACATCGAGTGCAGCCCCGGCGATTTGATTTTGTTTAAAACAATTTAGCAAAGCAACTTCATTCACAACTCCACCTCGACTGGTATTGATGAGCCATTTATCTGCTGTAAAAAGATCCAATAATTCTTTATCAAAGAAATGATGATTATTCTTATTGAAAGGTATATGCAATGAAATAATATCGCATACGGTTATACATTCCTCCGGGTTGTAAAACTGGCGGATATGCTCCGGGTGATCTTTTTCTGCAGTATCATAAAACCCGACTTCACAACCAAAGGTGTGAAAATAATCCGCTACGATCTGTCCAAGACGGCCATAGCCAATAATCCCTACTTTCTTATATTGTAACTCATGCCCTCGGAACAGGTCTCGTCGCCAATTCCCTGCATGAGCATCTTTAACTGCCGGTATAGCTCGGCGCAAGAGCAACATAGCCAGGAGGAGGGTATGTTCGGCAGTAGCACGTACCTCCTTGAGAAATTCGGTTTCCCCTCTCAGGCAAATGATGGAAATACCCAATTTACCACAGAGAATTTCATCGATATGATCGATCCCTGTCACCGGCGTTACAAAAAATCTACAACGGGTTGCTTCGTCAACAACCGTTTCATTCAGCTGATAACCTAGTCGAAACCAGAAGATATCGATCTGCTGTAAAAGTTCCTTTAGAACCCTTTTACCAACCGTTCCGGTACTGAGCTCGAATTTCTTGTCGAGGAGTTGCATCACATTAGGCGAAAAATCCTGGGTCTCGGCAATATGTAATTTTAAACGTTTAATACTGTAATACTTTTTTAAAATCCAGTTCTTCTTTGGCAATAGTTTCGGCAATGATCATACCCGCATTTCCACCACCGTATGTCAAATCCTGTTTCAGGTGTTTTTCCAATGAATCCAGAATCGCCTGTTTGATATGTGCATAATTGTAATTCACATCGATCACATTGGAACCCCGGTCTCGGCCATTCTGCCGGGAACCTATATTGACCACCGGGACACCCATGTAGGCACATTCGCGGATACCGACGCTTGAGTTCCCGATCAAGCATTTCGAGTTGAACAATAGACGCAGAAAATCGCGACCTTCCATATTCTTAAAGAAATGTATATGATCGATATCATGGCTCTCCCGAAAAGCCCTAATTCCTTTGGATGTACCATCCGAGCCGGCGTCGACATTTGGCCAAAACCAAAAAGTCGGAATTTTCAATTCATAAATTGCTTTGAATGTTTCATTGATATGTGTTCTGGACTCGGCGTATTCCGTGGTTACAGGATGTTGTAAAACAACCAGATAGCCATTTTTCCAGTCAATCAATTCTCCCACCCCACCATAACGCTCAAAAGGGTCAAAGTCGAGGGTCGGGTTTTGGATCACTTCTTCGGCAAGATCGATCGAGGGACAACCAGTGTTGATCACTTTTGCAGGGTTTTCTCCCATCCTAACCACCCGCTCCCTTGCCTTTTCAGAGGCTACAAAGTGTAAATCGGACAGTTTGGTGATCGCATGGCGAACCTTCTCGTCAATATTTCCGGTCACTTCACCTCCCTGCACGTGAATCAGGGGGATGTTCATATAAGAGGCAGCTATTGCTGTAGCCATAGTCTCAAAGCGATCTGCTACAGTTACGACAGCATCAGGATCTAGCCGCTCAAACACAGACGACAATTCCAATATACCGAGACCAGTGGTCTTAGCCTGGGCTGTGAGGTTTTCCCCTTCCAAAACATTAAATACCTTCGCCATGATCGGAAAACCATCAGCCTCGATGTATTCTACCGCCGTGCCATATCTGTCCAACAAAGCGGAAGCAGCAACTACTAACTGTAATTTCAATTTGGGATGTTCATGAATAGCTTTGATGGCCGTTTTTATCCTGCTGTATGAGGGGCGAGCTGTGATAACCACACAAATATTCTTCCTACTCACTTCTTAAATCATTTTCATTCAAAAACTCCCACTTTTTCATTTCCCTACATAGTTGCCTGCCAATAACTTTACGATAATTCATTGCCGAAATTCCATAACCCAGTGGTTTTTTTGATTCAAGATCATCCATAGAAATAATATGACCTTTAGGTAAATCTTTATTGATGGCTAATGATTTTTGAAAGATCTTTTTTACTGTTGAGTACTTTGTGATATCATTTTTATCAATTGGATTATTCTTTGATGTTTCTATACTGCGGACACCGCTTACCAATTCTTTTACCTGAGCAATCGTTAATGATGATGTAGCATCAGGACCAAAGATTCGTTTATCAAAAACAGCATGAAACTCAAGAATATCTACCCCCAAAACTGCAGCTGCAATTCCGGCAAATATCTGTCCTGTATGTTCTGATAATCCAATTTTATGATTCGGATATCTATTTCTTAGTTCGGAGATAACATTCAAACCCAATCTTTCATATGGTGTAGGGTATTCGGTAGTACATTGAAGAATAGATAATTCATTTCCTCTTTTTTCAATGAATCGAACAGTTTGATCTAACTCGTCAAATGAACTCATCCCAGAACTGAGAATAATTGGTTTTCCTGTATTGCATATTTTTTCAAGCATTAAAAAGTTGAGTACTTCTCCAGAGCCAATTTTATGTTTGCTTATACCTATGCTTTCCAATAAATCAACTGCGGCCAGAGAAAAAGGAGAAGATAAAAATTCTATACCTACGTCATCACAATGCTTTTTTATTCCAGCCCATTGTTCTTGTGAAAACTCCATCCTTTTCCAATAATCAAAACGCGTATGATCTTCATAGGAAAAATTAACCCTGAAAGGTTCTAATGGACTGCTTTCTGCATCAGCAATATGAGTTTGGAATTTCAAAGCATCTATACCCGTCTTAGATAAAGCATCTATATAAGAATGTAATATTCCCAAACTACCATCGTGAGCTTGTCCTATTTCAGCAATTAAGAAGCATGAATTGTTATGTTTCATATTATTTTGACATTCTTTGTTCCCAACTAGATGCGATTTCCTCAATAGTGGTCTGCAATGATTTAGTTATATCCCAATCCGGATAATGCGTTTCCATTTTATTACTATATCCTTTGTTCGTGCTCATATAGATAAATAGGACTTTAGCATCTTGTTGTCTTGTAGCTTCTAATAGATTTAATGTGCTTGCTCATTTACATCAGAATTATCAAGGATCTTGAAGCAGCTTTGGGTTAGGCTGCTATGTGGACTACACATTTAGGCTTAATTTTATTAACAATTTCAAGCACCTTTCTTCCATCTCTGATATCAAGCTAATGGTGTATAAAGTTTCCACATTGTTACTTCAATTGATTTGATTCTATCTGTTATCCACTTTTGGTCCAAGAAAGTAGGCCTGCATATTGTTATCTATTCCATATACTTGCGATCCTAAAACACTAAAATATGCAATACTTCCGCTCCAATTAATTCGTAGAATCCAGTAAACTATCTTCTTATATTCATAATTTCTAATTGACTATCAAACACCAATTCCAATCCCTGTTGAATTGTTTGTTGAACCTTATATTCAAACAACTTCCGCGCCTTCCCTACATCCGCCAAACTAGCTCTCACATCTCCCGGCCTTCCCGGACCATACTTTGCTTCCAAGTCAGATCCCGTAATCTCCTTAATCATCTGCCACAATTCATTTAAAGTGGTTTGCTCACCGCAAGCTACATTAAAAACCTGATTAACTGCTTCTGGATTATCTGTAAATAGGGCCAGCATATTGGCATGGACCGCATTAGCGACATAGGTGAAATCGCGGCTTTGCTCACCATCTCCATGGATTGTGGGTGGAATACCTTCTTCTACAGCTTTAAAAAACAAAGGGATAACTGCGGCATAAGCACCATACGGATCCTGACGGGGTCCGAATACATTGAAATACCGTAGACCAATGAATTCCATGTCATATAACTTAGCAAACACATTGGCATATAATTCGTTGACTAGTTTAGTCACCGCGTATGGCGATATGGGTGATCCTATATTTTCTTCCCGCTTGGGTAATTCTTTGCTATCTCCATAAGTGGAAGAACTTGCTGCATACACAACACGTTTTATACCCCGATCTTTGGCTGCAGTAAAAACATTTAACGTGCCGGTTATATTCACATTATTAGTAGTGAGTGGATATTGGATGGAGCGTGGAACAGATCCAAGTGCCGCTTGATGGCAAATCAAATCTATGTCATTACATACATCAAAACAAGTGTTGTACTCTCGAATATCTCCCCACACAAATTCAAATTTTGGATTTCCGAATAAATGATCAATATTGCTGCGGTGGCCTGTGGAGAGATTATCTAGCACTCGTACTTTAGCTATTCTGTCGTCTGCTAGCAAGGCGTCCACAATGTGGCTGCCGATAAACCCTGCCCCTCCTGTTACTAAAATTTTTTTGCCTTCCATTATTTTTATCCTTTCAATCTTTCTTTTACTCCTGCCCAGTCAAATAAGATTTGAGGTGATTGCCTAATTACATCTTCCCGTAAGGTGTTCTTAAATATTTTTCTCTCTTCAAAGCATCCTGCTGACTTACACAGCCTTCAAAATAAATAAGTTTTAATGGTCGTCTGTGCTTAGTCGATTGAACTTGGCCTTTATTATGAGCCTCAAATCTTAAAAATAAATCATGGGTATATCCGGTATAGCGTTTGCCATCCTTAATGCTCTCTAGAACGTATACAAAAAAGTATTCCTTCAACTAGATTTATTTTTATTTGACAGGGTAAACCCTGCGCCGCTGGTAACTAGAATTCTCTTTCCTATATTTTTATTACTCACTTTTCTTACTTGTTGATCTGTTTATTTGTTAATCTGTTGATCTGTGGTGTTATGGTTCTGTGGTTGTGTGGTTTTGTGGTTTTGTGGTATTGTGGTAATCAAGAAATTTAATCCTCTCAATTAAACAATTAAACTTTAAACGGTTAAACGCTTTAAAGGGGTGTTACGGTGTAATGGTTCTTGGTCTTGTGGTATTTTGGTTTTATGGTGTTTTGGTGTTGTGGTAATCACTTTAAACGCTTTTGTGGGGTGTTACGGTTATAGGTGTTTTGGTTCTATGGTTTTTTGGTGTTGTGGTAAACTTTAAACAATTAAACGCTAACGTTAACGTAAAATTATTAAGGTTGTCCTGAATAATTAGCATTAAAAATTTGGTGTTATGGTGTAATGGTATTATGGTATTATGGTATTATGGTAATCAAAATTAATTTTCACGATTAAACAATTAAGCTTTCAACAGTTATACGGTTCAAAGGGGTGTTACGGTGTAATGGTGTTGTGGTGTTTTGGTATTATGGTGTTGTGGTGTTAGGGTATTGTGGTGTTATGGTAATCAAAAAACAATTTTCACAATTAAACAAACAATTAAACTTTAAACGGTTAAACGCTTTAAAGGGGTGTTACGGTGTAATGGTTCTTGGTCTTGTGGTATTGTGGTTTTATGGTGTTTTGGTGTTATGGTAATCACTTTAAACGCTTTTGTGGGGTGTTACGGTTATAGGTGTTTTGGTTCTATGGTTTTTTGGTGTTGTGGTAAACTTTAAACAATTAAACGCTAACGTTATCGTAAAATTATTAAGGTTGTCCTGAATAATTAGCATTAAAAATTTGGTGTAATGGTATTATGGTATTATGGTAATCAAAATTAATTTTCACGATTAAACAATTAAACTTTCAACAGTTATACGCTTTAAAGGGGTCAAAGCATCCTGCTGACTTACACAGCCTTCAAAATAAATAAGTCTTAATGGTCGTCTGTGCTTAGTCGATTGAACTTGGCCTTTATTATGAGCCTCTAATCTTAAAAATAAATCATGGGTATATCCGGTATAGCGTTTGCCATCCTTAATGCTCTCTAGAACGTATACAAAAAAGTATTCCTTCAACTAGATTTATTTTTATTTGACAGGGTAAACCCTGCGCCGCCGGTAACTAGATTTCTCTTTCCTATATTTTTATTACTCACTTTTCTTACTTGTTGATCTGTGGTGTTATGGTGTTATGGTATTATGGTTTTGTGGTTTTGTGGTCCAGGGTTCTTTTGATCAAGAAAGCATTCTTAGTGGTCCTTAGTGTGCTTAGTGGTTAGAAATGGTATTGTGGTGCTGTGGTATTATGGTGCTCATGGTATTATGGTATTGTGGTTCTTTAATATCTCGCTTTTGGCTATTGGCATTTCGCTTTTTGCCATCATTACTTTTTCAATTTATTTCTTAATGAATTCATTTTTGCTTGGAGTGTGTTTAGGGTAAGTCTTTGTGGTATTATGGTATTTTGGTTCTTTGGTGTTTTGGTAATATGGTCCAAGGTGGTTAGAATGGTGTGAAGTTACCGCCTTCGAGACCCTCAGGCTCCAAGTAAAATAATACCCTCCGGGCCGCTGGGAGCGTCCGGGCGGGAAGTTGTTTATTTGAATTCCGCATTTCAATCATTACCCAGTAAGAAATCCGCAATATACATATGTCTGACACCTTGTACTGATTCTTTCCAAAACTCATCCATAGTTACCACATATTTTGGATATTGATCCTTGATCGATAATAGTGGATTAAATTCTCGATTCACTGTGGTTTCACTTTCAAGTTTATAAGCCACCTGAATGTATAATCTATCGTTTTGTTTTTCAGCAATAAAGTCAATTTCTTTATTTCCCAATTTGCCAATGAAAACATTATATCCTCTGCGTTTCAATTCCAAATAAATAATATTTTCCAGAATACCGGAAATTTTTCGATTAGAGAAGCCCATGACTGCATACAGTAATGAAGGGTCGCTTAAATAAAACTTTTCTTGTGTTTTAAGAATCTCTTTTCCTTTGAGATCATATCTGGAGGAGCGACATAAGATATAAGCACCTTCTAATGCATGAAGATAATTGTAGATTGTATTTACATCGACTTTACGCTGTTGGCTCTTAAAAAAATCCGCAATATTTTTTCCGGAAAATGTATTTCCTATATTGTCCAAAGCATATCTAACTACCCTATCCAATAATTCTATATCTCTAATGTTATATCGTTGAACCGTATCTCTCAATATTATGGATGAATAAATATCATATATCACTTTGTATGCAGATTCTATGTCATATTCTGCAATATGTACTATAGGAAATCCTCCTAACTCCAGGTATTGAGCAAAGAGTTCTTTTGTATCATCATAGATAGACTCTTTATAATGATTTTCGAAATCAAGATACTCTGCAAAAGAAAGTGTGTAAACAGAAAGTTCAATATATCTTCCAGTGAGATAGGTCGCCAATTCTGAAGATAACATATGAGAATTGGATCCGGTGAGATATATATCTACATTGAAATCCACCATAAATGAATTCACTGCTTTTTCCCAACCATCGACTTCCTGGATTTCATCAAGGAACAGGTAATAGCGTGTATTCTTTTGGATAATTTTATCCTGTATGTACTTATATAATTGATGAGCAGACCTCAAATGTGTATATCGCAGACTTTCAAAGTTGATAAATATTATTTGATCATCAGAAACCCCCTCATTGATCAAGTTATTTTTAAACATTTGCAGTATCGTAGATTTACCACTTCTACGAATTCCAGTGAGGATTTTAATCAAAGGTTTATCTTTGAAAACTTTCAAAGAATGGATATACGAAGGTCTATCTATCAATTATTTTTGGTTATGTCTGTAAAACTATGAAAAAATTCTAAGTTTTTGTGGTTATATCCATAAATACAGAGTGTGTTATGTGGTGATATAAGGCTCCAAGTATTTAAAACTCAACACTCACTTTTCTTACTTGTTGATCTGTGGTGCCATGGTTCTCATGGTATTATGGTATTGTGGTTCAGGAAACAATCTTAGTGGTTAGAAATGGTGTTATGGTTTTCTGGTTTTGTGGTTTTGTGGTCCAGGGTTCTTGTGATCAAGAAAGCAGGCTTAGTGGTTAGAAATGGTGTTATGGTTTTGTGGTTTTGTGGTCCATTTTGTGAACAAGAAAGCATTCTTAGTGGTCCTTAGTGTGCTTAGTGGTTAGAAATGGTGTTATGGTGTTATGGTTTTCTGGTTTTGTGGTTCTGCCTTCTTGTACATTTGTTTATTTGTTAATCTGATATTCTGTGGTGTTATGGTGTTATGGTTTTGTGGTGTTATGGTCCATTTTGTGAACAAGAAAGCATTCTTAGTGGTCCTTAGTGTGCTTAGTGGTTAGAAATGGTGTTATGGTGTTATGGTTTTCTGGTTTTGTGGTTCTGCCTTCTTGTACATTTGTTTATTTGTTAATCTGATATTCTGTGGTGTTATGGTGTTATGGTTTTGTGGTGTTATGGTCCATTTTGTGAACAAGAAAGCATTCTTAGTGGTCCTTAGTGTGCTTAGTGGTTAGAAATGGTGTTATGGTGTTATGGTTTTCTGGTTTTGTGGTTCTGCCTTCTTGTACATTTGTTTATTTGTTAATCTGATATTCTGTGGTGTTATGGTGTTATGGTTTTCTGGTTTTGTGGTTCTGCCATCTTGTACATTTGTTTATTTGTTAATCTGATATTCTGTGGTGTTATGGTTTTGTGGTTTTGTGGTTTTATGGTCCAGGGTTCTTGTGAACAAGAAAGCATTCTTAGTGGTCCTTAGTGTGCTTAGTGGTTAGAAATGGTGTTATGGTGTTATGGTGTTATGGTTTTGTGGTTATGTGGTTTTGTGGTTTTTTGGTCCAGGGTTCTTGTGATCAAGAAAGCAGGCTTAGTGGTCCTTAGTGTGCTTAGTGGTTAGAAATGGTGTTATAGTGTTATGGTTTTGTGGTTATGTGGTTTTGTGGTTTTATGGTGTTACGGTACATATTAATTTGGGTTTTTGGGGTTTCTAGGGTGTTGTGGTTTTTGGGGTGTTATGGCTCGTGTTCTCGTATCTCAAGGATTCGGAATTGTTGATTTGTGAAAATTTACTCACGAGTTATTGTTCTTTTAGAATTGTTGTTTCACTTTTTTGTATGGTTGGTCAAGTGGTTGTTGATTTGCCAATTTGCCAATTTGTTGATTTGCTAATTAGAAATGAGTAAATCTTGGAAATATCCCTGAATCGTGTTCTACACATTGTTGATTTGTCAATTTGTTAATTTGTTGATTTGTAGGTTCCCCTTTTCATTTATTTCGGTATCGAATTATGAAAGGAATTTAATTTATTGGTTAGTTCCATTATTCTAATTCTAAACTTTAATAGTTGATCATTATCTATGAATCCAAGTTCATTGGACAATATAAGATGATTTAGGACTTCGATTACAGATCCATATGCTATCATTATAAATCTTGCTTTATCTTTTTCACCTATTCTGGAAACTCCTTCAGCGATATTTGCTGATACGGAATTTGATGCTCTTCTCAGTTGGGATATTATTCCAAATTTTTCATCATTCGGAAAGGATTTAGTAAGCTCATAAATTGATTTTGATAATTGAATAGCTAACTTCCATATTTCTAACTTTTCGAAATTATACTTAAATGGGTGCATTTATAGTTGAGTGTTGATTTGCCAAGTTGTTGGATTTGTTGATTTGTATATTTTGATCACTTATTTATTGTTTTGCAAATTCGCAAATTAGCGAATCTACCAATATTTTTGATTTGCCCGGTCATAGTCCAATTATTCAAATAAATTGTCTCTTTTCAATTTCTTTTTTTACGCGCCCGGAAATAATCCGCAGTTCGTCGATTCCTAGAAAGACATCTTTATAAATAGAAATCCAATCCTCTATACTGTATTCATGGACAATTTTATTCCGGGTTATGCGACAGGTATTAAGAATTTCCGCTGAATCACATAAATCCAAACTTTCGGCTTTATTGAAAGTATCAATTTTCGTTTTCTGAGCCTCGCCTAATAACTCCAATAGTGTTCTTAGCACCTGATTAATCAATACTTCATAATACCTCATAAATCGTGTAGCCAAATTATCCAGAATATCCAATTCGTTTTCGGTCAATTCGGTGGCAAAATCGATTGGCTTCGCCAATTCATTTGATCTATTCAACCAATATTCGGCTTTGTCAAGCAGGGCCATTTCTTCGGTCAATAGGTTTATTAAAATACTATTGTTATTCATATTTGTATTGCCTGATTAAGAGCTAAGTTTTTAAATGCAGATTTTTCTTCATGTGCAAAACATACCAGATCCACTTTTTGCTCTCCAAATTTGTTCCAAAAACTCATCAGTATATTCGATTTTTCAGAAACACTTAATGGCTGATTATCTATTATTAATATATCGATATCCCCTCCTCCTTTATTATCATCGATCCTGCTGCCAAACAGATATACCTGAGCTTCGGGTCTTAGCGCTTTAATCAGCTGTTTTAAAAAATTTATTTTGTCTTTATTTATTCGCATTATTTGTCAAGGTTGGTGTGAATTCATAAAATATTAACTTGTACCGGCCAAGTTTACGACTCAACATAGGCACTTTTACTTGATTTAATTATATTCCTTTTTTATCATCAACTTAAAATTCAAACTCATACCACTTTATACTAGCTCTCAATCCACCTTGTATCGTTCCATTCTGTTAAAAAAGCCGGGGTAGCCAAGTTCATCAGGATGATATTTTTGACTACTGTATTTATATATGGCAAATGACCAATTATTGGGGTTACCATTATATGTCAATCTGCCTACCTTGGTTTCATACTCATCATTGACAGAAATGTAGACGTGAATGCCGCGAATGGTAGTCTTAATATTGGTTTTGTTTTCCTGGTTAAACTTATTTACTTCATTTTGTATTGCAAGTTTATACGATGGTGAAAGAGATTTTGACATAATTTAAATTTTATTCGAACAGGGGTAACAATGCATCTCGGAAAAGTGATTTAAACACATTGGTGTCTGTCGAAACTATATCAGTTTTAAATTTTCTAAATCCATCACTTTTTCCAATTATGATATTTAAAAGATATTTATTTATATGTTTCTGAAAGATTGTTGATAGATTTTATCCGGTATAAAATGGTCTTTGGCGCTCCGATCATTGCTGCAACAACCAGATCCAAATAGGAACCAAATTAATATTTTTAGGCAATTGATGACTCTTGATATCCGTATCATAAACTATCAACAGACCCTGTTCCAAATTAAATGCGTTCATGGCACTTTGAAGTCCTTTTATCTCCCGATCCAAATTCGTTTTGGTTAGGGAATAGACCACTTGAATGGCGTCTGAAATATCTAAGCCCCGTTTGATCACAAAGTCACATTCTCCCTGGTCATGGTAATAAAAAACATCATGGTGCCTTCTCAACAGTTCCAGAAATACAATATTCTCTAATATTCGTCCTTTTTCTTCTGAAAAACCAAAACCCATTCTTTTTACCAAACCCTGATCGATACAATATACCTTGCGGTTGTTTAAAATTTGTTTTTTTACCGAATAGTCAAATTTTTTCAAATAGTAAAACAAATAGGACGCGTGATAATAGTCCAGATAATTCTTTATACTGCTGGTACTTTTTATACCGGAAATCTTCTGCAAAGTAGCATAGGAAAATAACTTCGAAATATTACTAAAGAAATACAAAGCTATTTGTTTCAATTCATCTACCTGATTAATACGGTATCTTACAATAATGTCCCGGTATAAAATATCCTGGAAATAAGCATCCAGAATTTCCATGTCATTTTCTCTTGCTACTAAAGGAAATCCTCCCGTTTCATAAAATTCATTGAATAATTGAGTTAAACGAATAGTTTCTTTGGTTGACAAGCGATCGGTATCAAAAAATACCTGTTTTAAATCCAGAAATTCCTTAAATGAAAAAGGCATCAAGGACAGCACTTTGTTTCTACCCGTCAGACTACTGGAGATTTCTGAACTGAGTAATGATGCATTTGACCCGGTGACAAATATCTTACGCCCTTCTTCGTATTTTCTATTGATGAATTTTTCCCAACCTTGAATATTTTGTATTTCATCAAAAAATAGTACCGGTTCCGTGTGGAATATCTCCCTATGAAGATTATCTATGGTCTCCAAAATGGTCAAGTCTTCTCCTGCTATTCTTTCATCATCAAAATTAAAATAACAGTATCCCGCAGTATCCAATTGCATTTTTTGCATGATAAGGTGCAACAATGTAGATTTTCCACACCTTCTCACACCCGTTATTACAACTACCAGGGAGCTACTAATATAAGGCTCCAAATTAACAGCTCTTTCAATCAAACCCTTTTTTGACGAAAAGACCTCTTTTTGATCCAGTAAGATTTTGATTAGTGCCTCCTTTTTCATGATTTTTCTTTCTTTCAGAACGAAAGATATTTGAAATTAGTTTTCTCTGTGAAAGAAAGATTGATGAATTGATTTCTTCGGGAGGTAATATTGGGGTGTTTTGGTATTATGGGATTATGGTGTTTTCCACATGTGGTGTTTTGGTTTTATGGTGTTATGGTATTAGGGTGTTTTGGTGTTTTGGTACTATGGTTTTATGGTTATTCAATATATATGATATAGGGTTTTTCGGCATTAGGGAATATTAGGGTGTTATGGTATTTTGGTGTTGTGGTGTTGTGGTAATCACTTTAAACGTTAAAAGCTTTAGTGGGGTTTTGGGGTATTGTGGTAATCAAGAAATTTAATCATGACAGTTCAACAATTAAACTTTCATCAGTTAAACGCTTCATTGGGGTGATGGGGTGTTATGGTGTTTTGGTGTTATGGTGTTGCGGTAATCAAAAAATTTAATCTTCCCAATTAAACAACTAAATTTTAAACAGTTAAACGCTATAGTGGGTGATGTGGTATTAGGGTATTAGGGTGTTATGGTATTATGGTGTTGTGGTGTTTTGGTAATTGATCTTTACGATTAAACCAAAGTTTCTTATATATTGTTGATTTTTCAATTCTGCCACATCTTGGAAATCTTCTTTAATCATGTTCTACATTTTATTGAGATGCTAATCGAACGACTTATTCTCATCTGTAAATATCCTTCATCTTCCAATACGGTAAGTATATAATGTGGGAAGAATTATAAATCAACTCTCCACCAAAGGAAGTATTGACCAGGAATGCCTTTTCAGGATGATAGGTCGAGATAAACCGTTTGAGTCCTCTGGTCAGCTTGATCTTATTCAGGCTAGAGAATTTTATTTCCACAGGTATGGGCTGATTTATTGAGCCTAAAACCAGATCTACTTCGGCACCATCTTTAGTGCGCCAATATTTAATGGTTTCATTTGTCATATCAATGCTTCTAATCTCATTGTATATCAAATTCTGGAATGCCATTCCCAACCTGGTATTGGTAATCCGATTATTCCAATCATCCAAAGCATAACTGCAAATGCCCAAATCATTAAAATATAGTTGAGGTGATTTGACTATTTCTTTTTGTACATTTTGATAAAACGGACGCACCAATTTTATCATAAATGTCTTCTCCATGTACCATAGATATTGTTTTACGGTTTGGTCCGAAAGAGCTACTTTTTTACTTATTGAGGTATAGTTAATATGGTTTCCGGCAATTGTGGCCGCAATCTGGAAAAGCTGACCGAATGCCTGAGGTTTGTCAATATTAATAATACTATTGATGTCTCTTTCAATATAAGATCTATATATCTCAGCTAAAACTAGTTTTTTCCGTTCCTGAGTATCTGCAAGAATTACTTTTGGGTATCCTCCGAAGATCAGGTATTCATTGAACAAATGGGTTCTTTCGGAATCCGAATAATCCAACCAGTCTTCAATATTATCCGAAAATCTATAAGAGGTCCTAAAGTCAGTAAACTCCAGAAAGGAAACAGGATTCAATTCAAATATCCGCTTTCGACCGGCAAGTGATTCCACTAAGTCTTCTTTTAATTCTAAACTTCCCGATCCACTTAAAATAAACTTATGCCTTAATCCCATATCGTAAATCCCCTTCATAAAGCGGCCGGCATTTTTTTTTCTCTGAATCTCATCTATAAATACATAACATTTGCGATTACCGCCTTGTAAGTGGATGTATTGTAGCAGATGGGCTTGCGATCGTACATGTTCGAAATCCCTTTCAATATCCAGATTGAGAAAAAGAACTGGATGGCCATGGTCCCTAAGAGATTCAGCCAGTTTGGTGAGTAAAGTTGTTTTCCCTACTTGCCTTGGACCAAGTAAAAGTGTGATTTCCTGTTCTTGTAAATGAGTCTCTAGCAACCCATATAGCTTCCTCTTTATAAAATCCATTTCGTAAAATTACTGCTTTTTTCGAAGTTTATTTCGAAAAAGTAACGAATGGTGGCGGTGAAACGCTTCATTGGGGTTATGGGGTATTGAGGTGTTTTGGTGTTGTGGTGTTGTGGTAATCACTTTAAACGTTAGACGGTTTAGTGGGGTGTTTTCGTATTATGGTGTTTTGGTTTTGTGGTAATCAAGACATTTAATCCTCTCAATTAAACAATTAAACTTTACACGGTTAAACGTTACAGTGGGTGATGTGGTGTAATGGTAATATGGTTTTTTGGTTTTATGGTGTTGTGGTAATCACTTTAAACGTTAAAAGCTTTAGTGGGGTTTTCGTGTTATGGTGTTGTGGTAACTAATCCTCACGGTCCAACAATTAAACTTTAAACAGTTTAACGCTTCATTGGGGTGATGGGGTATTATGGTATAATGGTTTTTTGGTGTTTTGGTGTTGCGGTAATCATTTTAAACGTTAAAAGCTTTAGTGGGGTTTTGGTGTTATGGTGTTGTGGTAACTAATCCTCACGGTCCAACAATTAAACTTTAAACAGTTTAACGCTTCATTGGGGTGATGGGGTATTATGGTATTTTGGTATTTTGGTGTTTTGGTGTTGTGGTGTTCTGGTGTTGTGGTAATCAAAAAACAATCTTCACGATTAGGTACTTTGGTAAATGATCTTCTCGATTATACCATCTTCACCATTTTTCAAACAAACTGTCTCTTTTCAATTTCTTCCTTTACTCGCTTAGAAATTACCCGTAGTTCGTTGATTCCTCCAAGGACTTCTTGATAAATAGTAATCCAGTCCTCAATACTGTATTCATGAGCAATTTTATTTCGGGTAATACGACTGGTATTAAGTTTTTCTGCAGAATCACACAACTGCAAACTTTCAGCTTTATTGAACGTATCGATTTTTGTTTTTTGAGATTCACCCAATAGTTCCAACAGCGTTCTTAGGACCCGATTAATCAATACTTCATAGTACCTCATGAATCGAGTAGCCAAATTATCCAGAATATCAAATTCTTTTTCACTTAGCTCTTGTTCAAAATTGATTGGCTTAGCCAGTTCATGCGATCTGTTCAGCCAATATTCTGCTTTATCAAGCAGGACTAATTCTTCGTTCAATAATTCAACTAAAATTTGATTATCATTCATAATTGTATTGCCTGATCTAGTGCTAATCTTTTGAAGGCAGATCTTTCTTCTCTGGTAAAACACACCAAGTCTACTTTTTGCTCTCCAAACTTGTTCCAAAAATTCATCAGGATTTTTGATTTTTCAGAAACACTTAACGGCTGATTGTCAAGAATCAATATATCAATATCACCTCCTCGCTTTCTGTGATCAACCCTGCTTCCAAAAAGATATATCTGGGCTTTTGGTCTTACATTGGTTATAAGTTGTTTTAAAAATATTATTTTATCCTTATCCAATCGCATTTAACGAAGTTTTGTTTGGTCTTTTGGTGACCACTTTAAACGTAAAACGCTTTAGCGGGGTAAAATGGTGTTATGACAATATGGTATTTTGGTGTTGTGGTGTTGTGGTAATCAAAAAATATTCTTTACAATTAAACGGTTCATCGGGGTGATGTGGTTTTATGGTGTTGTGGTGTTATGGTTTTTTGGTATTGGAGCGTGCTCTGATCAGTTTGGCAAGCATGTGCGATACATGTTCATAGGCTGAAACATATTCTGTCCAATGTTTTTTGGTTATATATCCGATTTCAATTGCCATGTCCAATAGGGTGATCACCTCTGCTGTGGATCCTTTGGCGATATAAAAATGTCTAATACTTTGTTTGTTTGTATCCAATTCATCTCCTTCGGCAATATTGGAAGGAATAGAGATTGCTGCACTCCTAATTTGATCTCTAAATCGGTAATCCCTGGAAAATAAACCCGTATCAGTCAGTTTATAAATCTTTATGGCTGAAGCTTTACTTTTTTGCCAAACTATCAATTCACGGAAATTGGCCATAACTTAAGTGGTGTTTTGGTATTGAGGTACTATGGTTTTATGGTGTTGTGGTATTGAAATTACCTGCTTTTGGTCCTGGAAAATAGACTTAAGTAGGGTGGTCTTACCCGTTTGCCTGGAACCCAGAATAATGATGGCCTTCTGATCCATCAACCGGGTTTCAATCGCCTTTTCCAGTTCTCTAAGGATTAAGTCACCCATTCATTTTTCTATTGAATTCGCTAAATATACGGATATTTAGCGGTTTAGATCGCAAGATATTCATAATTCGGGTGCATATTTTGGATATCTTCTTGAACCTTGTTCTAGATATTGTTGATTTGCCAATTTGCTAATTTGTTGATTTGTTGATTTGTATTAGAAATGAGTTAAGGTTTATTTTTTCAATCAGTGTATCGTCAATTTGCCAATTTGCTCTTCTCAGTTGGGATATTATTCTAAATTTTTCATCATTCGGAAAGGATTTAGTAAGCTCGTATATGGCTATCGATAATTGTATTGCCTGCTTCCAAATTTCTAATTTTTCGAAATTATACTTAAATGTGGGCATTTGTTAGTCTGTTGATTTGTGAGTGATGATTTACTGTATCTGTTCATTTATGCAATTCGTATTTCCAGCAAATTGGCAATTAGCACTAATTCTTTATAGAAAGATTCGATATTAATAAGTCGTGTTCTCTAAATATATTAATAATATGTTTCAGGCTGATTACTTCAATGCTTTTGCGCAGCGCATATCGATCTGATGTGGGTGTTACTACATAGTTGTAAGTGCATTGTAAATCCTGAAATGCATTAGTCGAAGATTTTGTAATCCGGGGACTATTGGAATATTTGATTTCAAATGCCATAAATGGTTTGTTCCCTTTCAACAAAACCAAATCAACTTCTGCGCCTGCATTGGTTCGATAAAAATATTTCTTGATAGAAGGACGAATCATTGTAAAAATTTGTTGGATGACGTGTCCTTCCCAGGCGAACCCTTTGTTGTAATCACCTTCGATTTGTTCCAGCGATTCCAACCCCATTAAATAATGTAATATGCCGGCATCTCTGATATACATCTTTGGTCGCTTGGTGATTCTCTTTTTGGAATTGGTAAAATAAGGTTGCAATAATCTAATCAGATACGCCCTTTCCAATAAATTGAGGTACCGCTTTATTGTACCAATAGAAACCTGATTTAATTTAGCCAATTGACTGTAATTAATGGTTTGTCCATTTATCGAACTCAGTAACCTCAGTAACAATTCCATCTGATAAGACTGGATTCCTAAAGCTCTGGTAGCCATTTCTCTTTCTATGTGCGATCTTACCAAATTGGCAATCCACTCCTGACTAAGGGAGGGTTTGCCGTCCAGCGTTGTTTTTAACGCAATCGGATAACCACCGGTAAGCCAAAGAGGATCATAGGCATCATGTGGTATCTCCTGAATACATAAGGGATGCAATTCATGATAAGCAACCCTGCCTGCTAATGCATCTGTTGACAACCGAATCAAATCATCCGAACTTGATCCTAATAAAATAAATCTCCCCGGCCGCTTATTCCTATCTATTTCTGCTCTTAATGTGGTGAATATTTGCGGGTATCTCTGTACCTCATCAATAACAATATTCTGACGATCATTTAATTCTAAGAATCGTTCTGCATCAGTGAGCTTAAGCATGTCGCTTGATTTTTCCAAATCAAGATATATAGTAGACTTTGGATCCAGGTTCAACAGATCTTTAACCAGAGTCGTTTTTCCTACTTGCCTCGGGCCTAATACCACAATCCCTGGATAAAATGTGAGATCAGCTAAAATTTTTGATACCAATAATCTTGGAAACATTTAAGTAAGATAATTATTTATACTTGCAAAATGATATGCTGATAGTACAATTAGCAAGTATATTTAGTTGGATTGTGTATATATTGTTGATTTGCGAATTTGCCAATTTGTTGATTTGTATTTGAAATGAGTTAAAGTTTATTTTTCAATCCTGGTATATCTTGGGATCTTCAAGATTCGGGGTGCTGATCGTAGTGATAAAATTTAAATAATTATCTTTATTAATGGTTTGATAGCTTGAATCGGGATAATTTTCGCTCCATGACTTTGGCGCATTTTTTATTTTGTTGCTGTACTTGATTTCGTATGCGAATAATTTTCCATCTCCTTCTTCGATCAAATCTATTTCAGTACCACCATAGGTTCGCCAGAAATACATTCGCTTTTCCGAATCATGATAACTATTATGTTTTATTCGCTCAGAAATCAGAAAATTCTCCCATAAATCTCCTGCATCATTTCTCAATTCAACTTCTGTAAAATTATCCAATACGGCATTTCGAATTCCCACATCATAAAAATATATTTTATCCATTTTTGAAATTTCCTTAGATTTATTTCTGCTGTAACCACTTAATCTGTAAATGACAAATGCTTTATCCAAAAGATCAATATATCGCTCTACCGACTCGAAACTCATATCTAGGGCATTGCTGAGTTTGGCCATCGAAACGGTCTTACCAATCTGCAGTGCAAGCAATTGTAATAACTTGTACAACTTATCACTATGCTTGACCGTGGTTAGTTGTAATATGTCTTTAAATAAATAAGACGATGCCAACTCCCGAAGGATTGTCTTTTTTTGACTGGGAATATTACTTGTAATTACTTCAGGATACATTCCGTATATCAAGTATTGAGATATAGAGTGTTTGATCTCAAATGTCGATATGTGAGATTGCAACTCTTCTACGGATAGGGGGAATAGATTGAAAGTTCTTTTTCTCCCTGTGAGTGATTCAGATATTTTACCGGACAGGTCAAAAGATGAAGATCCGGTTAGAATGATTTTAACCTCCTTTTTGGCATCATGTAAAATCTTTGTACTCAATCCAATACTTGGAATTCGCTGTGCCTCATCAATTACCAGCATTCTTTTATCATCCAGAAGTTCCCGCATTTTGTCCAAGTCTCTTGAGATAAATACATCGTGATGTCGCAACTCATCTCCATTGATATATGTTACCTCTTCGTCCAATTCATGGATTATCTGATTTACCAAAGTAGATTTACCCACCTGCCGGGCCCCATAGAGCACGATAACTTTCTGTTCTTGGGACAAACATCTGATGATTTTAGGCTGAAGTATTCGATCAATTAACATGTTCAAAGATCACAATAATTTTCATCAGTCGAAATATTTAATACTAAATTATTAAGGTCAACCAAAGTAATTAGCATTAAATATTAAGGTTGTTGGGTGTTTAATATCTGATATTTTGGTGTTGTGGTAATTGATCTTCACAATTTAGCAATTAAATTCTAAGCAGTTATTCGCTTTATCGGGGTGATGTGGTATTAGGGTTTTATGGTATTTTGGTGTTATGGTGTTATGGTGTTATGGTAATTAATGTTTACGATTAATCAATTAAACTTTAAACAGTTATACGCTTCATTAGGGTGATGAGGTATTTTGGTGTTGTGGTAATCAAGAAATTTAATCTTTACAGTTAAACAATTAAACTTTCAGCAGTTATACGCTTCATTGGGGTGATGCGGTATTATGGTATTATGGTGTTATGGTGTTATGGTGTTATGGTAATTTATCTTTACGATTAAACAATAAAACTTTCAGCAGTTATATACGCTTCATTGGGGTGATGTGGTGTTATGGTTATATGGTGTTATGGTCTTTTGGTATTGGAGCGTGCTTTGATCAGCTTAGCAAGCATGTGTGATATATGTTCATAGTCTGAAACAAACGCTGTCCAATGTTTTTTGGTAATATATCCGATTTCAAATGCAATATCCAATAGGGTGATCACCTCTGCCGTGGATCCTTTGGCGATATAAAAATGTCTAATACTTTGTTTGTATCCAATTCATCTCCTTCGGCAATATTGGAAGGAATAGGGATTGCTGCACTCCTAATTTGATCTCTAAATCGGTAATCCCTGGAAAATAAACCCGTATCAGTCAGTTTATAAATCTTTATGGCTAGAGCTTTACTTTTTTGCCAAACTATCAATTCACGGAAATTACCCATTAAATTATATGGTGTTAGGGTATTTAGGTGTTAGGGTTTTTTGGTATTATGGTGTTTTGGTGTTTTGGTAATTAATGTTTACGATTAATCAATCAATTAAACTTTAAACAGTTATACGCTTCATTGGGGTAATGCGGTATTATGGTGTTATGGTGTTATGGTAATCAAAAAATTTAATCTTACCAATTAAACAATTACACTTTTAACAGTTAAACCATTTTATATCCTTTCCAACTGCCCAAATACCTTTTCGGCCAGGTGTGCTCCGATAGCGAGTGAGGCGGTTGCGGCCGGCGATGGGGCATTGCACAAATTGATGATTCCCGGTTGTTCCAAGATCAAATAATCATCGATCAGATTTCCCTGACGATCACAAGCCTGAGCTCTTACTCCGGATCCCCCTTTAATGACATCCGCTCCGGATAGGGTCGGGATCAGCTTTTGTAAGGCTTTGACAAATGCTTTTTTGGAAAATGAACGATACATTTCATAAGATCCATCCTTCCAATATTTACGTGCGATGCGTAAAAATCCCGGATAGGCCAAAGTTTCAAGCAGCTCGGCCGGATGGAGGTTTCTTTTGCGATAGCCTTCCCGACCAAACGCCAATACCGCATTCGGTCCCGCTTCCACTCCTCCTTTGATCATTTTGGTGAAGTGGACCCCCAGAAAAGGGAAATTGGGATTCGGTATCGGGTATATCAATCCATTCACCATGGACGTCTTTTCTGGTTTCAGCTGATAGTATTCTCCGCGAAAGGGTAATATTTTGAAGTCGATCTCCTGACCGGTCATTTTGGCCACCTTGTCCGCATAAAGCCCAGAACAATTCACCAGGATTTTGGAATGAATGGTATCTGCGGTGGTACGGATACGGATTCCCTGTGCATTCGGAGTGATGGATACCACCCGGTGACCTAACTTGATGTGACCGCCGGCCGCTTGAATCAGATCGGCATATTTTTGGGCAACCGAATGATAGTCTATGATTCCTGCCTGGGGTACCCAGATCCCCTGGATACCCTGGACATAGGGTTCTTTGTCTTGAAGTTCATGCCGGTCGAGGATAGCCAGGTTCTTTAATCCGTTGGCTATGCCCCGTTGGTATATATTGTCCATTAAAGGGATCTCTCTTTCTTCCGTAGCCACAATGACCTTTCCACATAGTTCGTGAGGTATTTCATACTCTTGGCAAAAGTCCAGCAGCAACCGATATCCTGTGGCACAATTGCGAGCTTTGTCTCCCCCGGGCCGGTAGTAGATGCCCGAATGGATCACCCCACTATTATGACTGCTTTGGTGAACCGCTACGTCTGCTTCTTTTTCCAAAACACATACACGTACATCTGGCTCCTGCTGTACCATTTGGTAGGCTGTAGCCAAACCAACGATTCCGGCACCCACTATGGTGACATCAGTATTCATGAGGGAAAGAAGTAAAGTTTCAAGTGTAAGGAATTCAGGGGGTATATCTTTTTCAAATTAATTGTTAATGGTAAGAAAAGTTTTTTCCATCCACCTTTTAAACACCGGATCAAGAAATATATATTTTCCTTGGTGGAGATCAATTATATCCTGTTCCTTTAACGTTTTCAGGTTTTTGCGAACATTGTTTGGCGTACCTAGTCCGTAGTTTCTCATCACTCCGGTTGAAGTAAACTGGGTCTCTTCCGATAAAATCGCTTTAAGCAGATTGACTTGGGTATTGCTTAGCTTGTCGATAATAATTTGAAAAAATGGAAGTTGAGAATCCATAATATCCCTTAAGGAAGAATCTATAATCTCATCAGATACCTTCCTTTTCGTTTTAATCCAGCTATAATGTGCTAATTGTTGGACATACCAGGGATGACAATCCATTATTTGTGCAATCCTGGTTGCTTGCTTGGTATCGATAAATTTTCCGGTATTTTGAAAACTTTCTTTGATAAAGTTAATCCAATCCTGTTCTTCAATCTTGGATAGCATCATGATATCTCCAAAACGGTAAAAAGGGTTTGAAGATTCATTAAAGATTTCTGCCATCATGTGTCGCTTACTACCATATAAGCAATAGGTTACATTTTTATGTCTTTGCCAAATGGCTCTTAGTGATTTTTCCAATCCTTCGCCATGCGGATAATTGCGGATATTTTGAAATTCATCAATACAAATGATTACATTTCGTTTTTTCTTTCTTGCGAGAAATTCTGGTAAATGGAGTATTTCCTGCTTATGGTTGATCAATTGTTTGGGATCAAATTCTAAAGCAAAATCACCGGCTTCCGTATTGATTACCAGACGAGGTATAAGCTGCCTAAAGGTTTCCTTAATCATTTTGGACCATTCTTCCCATTTATTACTTATCCCTTTGATACATAATCGGGCAAATTCTGTTAAAAATGACTCTTCCGATTGAATAGAAAACAAATCCAACTGGATCACCACAATATCCTTGTTTTTCTTTTTAAGTTTATTGGTAATATGTTCAACCAATGAAGATTTACCCCAACGTCTGGGAGATATGATTATCGTGTTGATATTGTTGGTTAGATTGTTATACAATAAATCGCTTTCTTGCTTTCGGTTAGTGAACGCTGAGTTACTTACGGTAGAACCAAATTGAAAAGGACTTTTCATATATTATACTAAACGGTATTATACCCACTGGTATTATACCCATTGGTATAATTGAGGTGTAATTTCCGAATTTCTCCCAAATAACTTGAATAACAGCTTATAGCAAATGGTGTCTCTGAAACCTGTCACCCGTTTTACAACGAGAAGTGATCATGTATTTCCTTCAGTTGATTATGAAAGTCATGGTTATTCAAGCCGTTATTCTCGCGGATGCGGATGGACTTCATCTGCATGTTTTGATTGATATAAATTCGCTCCAGACGGGGATATAATTTTTGAACCTCATCGATGACTTCATTGATGGTAAGGTTTCGCTCTACTACATTCAGAACCTGGGGACCTTCCTCTTCCTGCAAGATGTTTTCTTTAACCACCTGGGCCAGGTTTTGGACATGAATAAAAGCCCGTGATTGTTCTCCTTTGCCGTTTACCGTTATCTTACCGAAATACTGCGCCTCAAACATGAATTTGTTGATTACCGCATCCAGGCGTAAGGAAGGGTTATATCCATATACATTTCCGGAACGCAAAATGGTAAATGGCTTTTTCTTTCCCAGGCGTAAAATCTGTTGTTCGCCACGTAATTTGGAAACTCCATAGAAAGTCTTCGGAGCCGGTATAGCTGATTCATCCACTTGTTCTGATACGCTACCGTATACGGATGTACTACTCATATGGATCACCTTGTTTACTGATGCTGTTTTCTCAATCGCGTCCACCAGACAAGCAGTACCCCAATGATTGACCTGATCAAATTCATGGGCGCTGTGATCAGCATACGGAGTAGTCACTTTAGCCGCCAAATGCACCACCGTATTTACTCCGGCTAGCGTTTTTTCCAAGGTCCGGTTATCCAGGATATCACCCTTGACAAACCGAATGGGTAAAGATCCAAAGTGATCTCCCAAAAAGAAACTGGTATTTTTGCGGGATAAATTATCATATATAATCACTTCATTAAAAGCCGTTGCAGAATGTTGCAACGCTTTGATCACAGAGTGACCGATATAGCCGCTTCCTCCGGTAATTAGTAGTTTCAAGTCTTTAAATTTTAGGTGTCAAGGTTCGGGCTAATGCATAACCTCACGTCTAACTTTTAATATGTAAGCCACACTCTGTCTTCTTCATACCGGCCCAGCGGCCATCTCTTCCTTCACCGGAATATCGTTGGGTACAAGGTTCACATCCTACACTCAGATATCCCTGTTCTTCAAGAGGATGGGCCGGCAGCTGATGCTCCTGCCGATAATCCCAAATCATTTTGTTGGTCCACTCCAGCATAGGATGAAACCGAAGGACCCCATTACTTCCTTTTACTTCGTATTGGAAGGTTGCGCGATTGGAATTCTGATCTTTGCGTACTCCGGTAATCCACACATCATGTTGGGCCTGGACCGGGATCAACGGTAATATTTTGTTTAAATGACAACAATAATCCGGTTCGCTGGAGTAGAAAAAGCGGCCATAAGCATCCAACTGATGAATTTTGGTAATCGGAGACTCTACATCGATCACTTTAATATTCAACTGCCTGGCAATCGAATTTTTATAATGAATCGTTTCCGGAAAATGAAAACCGGTATTGATGAAATAGACCGGAATCGTTCGATCGATAGAAGCTAGTATATGCAACATGGGGATCGAATGGGTCTGAAAAGAAGAAGACGCAAATATTTTCAATCCCTGACTCAGATATTTTTCAATTTGGGACCGGAAGTGAGTTTTGAGTTGTGAGCTTTGAGTTGTGAGTTGCTTTTTCATTTTTTAACTTTTAGCGAACGAATTAATCCGTTAATCATTTTGTTGATTTCTTCACATTTTTCTGTTAATTCTTTATACAACTCCTCAGATATATGCCCTAAGTCTTTGGATAGATGTATTATGCAATGCACCTCTTGGTTTGAGGCTCTAGATATGTATAAAAACTGAATAAATCATTTTCACCTTTACGATTTTTGCCTTCCACTATGTTTAATTCAACTGAGACGATTGCCCTCCTTAGCTGAGAAATAATGCCAAATATTTCATTCTTTGGGAAGTCGTTTGTCACATTATATATATCCAGGGTTAATTGATGTGCTTTCTTCCAAACATGTAATTCTTGATAAGATCCTTTACTCACCTTTCCTTCGTATATTTTACAATCTCACAGCTCAAAACTCATAACTCACAGCTCAAATAATCATTCCTGCGGCTACCGTATTATTCGTGCCTTCATCAATCAACACAATACTGCCGGTGATCCGGTTTTTACGATAGGGATCGGTAAACAAAGGTTTGGTAGTACGGATTGCTATTCTTGCAATATCATTCATTTGAATGGCGGGGTTGTCTAAGTCGCGGTGCAAGGTATTGATGTCCAATCGGTACCTCACTTCCTTGACTACACATCTGGCTTCCTGGGTCGTGTGTCGAATGGTATATTTTCCCCTGAGTTGAAGTGGTTTGTCCTGATTAAACCAGCAAATCATCAAATCCAGATCTTGGGTCACCTTGGGTTGATTGTTCGGTCTGACGATCATATCTCCACGACTTAGATCCAGGTCGTTATTCAATAGAATGGTGACACTCATGGGTGGAAATGCTTCCTTCACTTCTCCTTTGTACGTATCAATTCGTTGAATAGCAGATGTAAATCCGGAAGGCAATAACATCACCTCATCCCCTTTTTTCATTACACCTCCGGCAACCCGGCCGGCATAACCCCGATAGTCATGAAAATCATCATTATTGGGACGGATAACCATCTGCACCGGAAAACGGGTATCAATCAAATTCCAGTCACTACCGATATGCACATTTTCCAGATAATAAATCAAAGTGGCTCCTTCGTACCAATTCATCTGCTCGCTGCGATGCACAATATTGTCACCATACAAGGCGGAGACAGGAATAAATTGCATATCGTGGATATCCAATTTACCAGCGAAATCTTCAAAGTCATCCCTGATTCGTTCGTATACTTCTTGCTGATAATCCACAAGGTCCATTTTGTTGATACAAATCACAAGGTGAGGTATCTGTAATATCGATGCCAGGATCGCATGTCTCTTGGTTTGCTCAATGACCCCTTTCCTGGCATCAATGAGAATCAATGCGACATTAGCCGTTGATGCTCCGGTAACCATATTCCGAGTATACTGGATATGTCCCGGAGTATCGGCAATGATAAATTTTCTCTTCGGCGTACTAAAATATCGATAAGCCACATCAATGGTGATACCTTGTTCTCTCTCGGCACGCAGGCCATCGGTGAGCAAGGCCAGGTTGACGCCATCTTCTCCTCTGCGCTGACTCGCCTGTTCAATTGCGTCGTATTGATCCTGAAAGATGGATTTGCTATCATATAAAAGTCTTCCGATGAGAGTAGACTTTCCATCATCAACCGAACCGGCGGTAGTGAAACGGAGTAACTCACTTTTGTTATCTTGTTTATTGAGTGTCATATTTTTAGTTTGCTGAGACACGAAGTGACACTAAATACACGAATAATATTTCTTGTTGTCAGTGAATTTAGTGCTTGTCTTAAAGTTGAACAATAGTCAAACTATGGTTGAACTTTTGTGTTTCATCTTTTTAGTTGGCTTTTTTGATAATTACTTAGCTAAACACTCAAGTTTTTTACTTTTGATCGAATCTGGTTGAGGTCCTCTTCGGAAATATAGTTTTTATCAAAAGATGCTATCGACAAACTAGCAGTTTCCAAAAGGCTTGAGTATGCTATTTCCGTAAATCTGGCCTGTTCTTTTCCAGATTTTCTCCCTGATCCTTCAGCTAAGTTTGTCATGACTGAAAGAGCAGCCCGTTCTAATTGGTTGGCCAAAATAAATCTTTCAAATTCAGGAAATGTTTTTGTTAAACTATATATTAATTTTAAATAACTTCTTGAAAGCTGCCAGACTTCAAGATTCTCGAATGCAAATTTATTTCTCATCTATTCTTCTTAGTCTTTTGGGCTTTCCAAAATATCTTTTGTTTGATTTAAAGATGAACTATGGTTGATCTCTTTGGTATCTTTTATTCAATTGACTTTGGATAATTACTATCGCTAAACTAAATTCAACAATTGTTCCTCAACTGTTAAACTATCGTTTAAAATATCTTGGCCTGCTCTAAAGTTGAACAATAGACGAACTATGGTTGATCTCTTGGGTATCATCTTTTCAATTGGCTATTCTTCTAATTCACTATCGCTAAACTAAAATCAACAATTGTTCCTCGACCGATAAACTATTGTTTAAAAATATCCTTCCTTCTTTCGGTCTTCCATCGATGTTTCACTTCTTTTGTCATCGGCTCTTCCTCCACGTTCGGTAATGCGGGTAGTGGCGATTTCTTCGATGATATCCTGAACCGTAGTGGCCGTGGAGCGCCATACTCCGGTGCAGGTCGTATCTCCGATAGTTCGACAACGAACCACTTCGTTAAAAACCACTTCATTGGGTTTTTTGTTGATGTATGGACTATCGGCTAGCAACATTCCATCACGCTCGAATACGGATCTTTGATGAGCAAAGTACAAAGAGGGTAAAGGGACATTTTCTTCAGCTAAATATTGCCAGACATCCAATTCAGTCCAGTTGGATAATGGGAATATGCGAAAATGCTCACCAAAATGTTTACGACCATTGAATAGGTTCCAAAGTTCCGGTCTTTGATTTTTAGGATCCCACTGACCAAATTCATCCCGATGAGAAAAAAATCGCTCTTTGGCCCTGGCTTTTTCTTCATCCCGCCGGCCTCCACCCATGGCTGCATCAAATTTTCCTTTCTCCAGTTCATCAAGCAAAGTGTGAATTTGTAGCATATTTCGACTTGCATTGTAACCCTTTTCTTCGGTTACATGACCTTGATCGATAGCTTCCTGCACACTTCCAACTACTAATTTCAATCCGTAATGTTTTACCAGGTCATCACGGTATTGCAACGTCTCCGGAAAGTTATGTCCAGTATCAATATGCAACAAGGCAAAGGGAACTCGCGCCGGGTAAAAGGCTTTTACGGCGAGGTAGGTCATGATAATACTGTCTTTACCTCCGGAAAATAAAATCACCGGATTTTGAAATTGCGCCGCAACTTCTCTAATGATAAAAATAGATTCTGATTCTAATTCACGTAGATGGGATAGGTGGTACATGTTGAAAAAGATTAAATAGGTTAATTAGTTTAAATGGTAGGGGTATTAAAAGCCATGTGATTTACGATATTGAATTAATTTTCCAATTTTTATAGTGCGCTTCCATCTCATAAATATTTAAGTTTTCAACATCATTTTTCAGAAATATCATATGGTACCTCGTACCCAGGACTCCGTACCAAAATATTTTCAGAAATATTTTTCTCTGCAGAAGTCTACCTGCGATGTTTTAATATATAATCTAATATAATTTCGGTTGATTCATTTATACTGTTATTCATCGTATCAATTTCCAAATCAGCATTTTCCGGAATCTCAAACGGACTATCAATTCCGGTAAATCCGGTAATTTCTCCTTGTCTGGCTTTTTTATACAGTCCTTTTATATCGCGGCGCTCACATTCTGCTAAGGGTGTGTTGATAAATACTTCTACTAAATCCTCCGAACCAATAATCTTTCTGGCCAATGACCTGATGGCTATTGTCGGGGAGACAAACGAACAAATAGTAATGATCCCGGAATTACAAAATAATTTGGCTACTTCGGCGATGCGACGAATATTTTCATAACGATCTGCCAGCGAAAAACTTAGATTATTATTAAGGCCGGTGCGGATATTATCACCATCTAACACCTGCACCAAATACTTTTTTTCAAACAGTTTTCTTTCCAGATTTTGAGCTATGGTACTTTTACCGGAACCTGATAAACCGGTCATCCAGACTACGACACCTTTCTGGTCCAGAGCGTCTTCTTTTTCTTTCCTAGACAAAAAACGATGAAAATCAGGATGCAGATTATCCATACTTAGTGTTCAAGACTTGAACTGTTATTTAGTCTACTGATGGAACAAATATTCTGGTAAGTTACCCTCACTTTGGATCTATTTTTTTTTGCTAAAATTCTTTTTTAGCCAGGCATGGATGGTTCCTCTGGGCACCAGTTGCCATAACCTTTCGTGGAAATAGTAAATCAATATTTTTCCAATGAATTCCAGAATTCCCACTTTAACCGCGGTATCTATACGTCCGGTAATAAAGTAAGTGATCAATATGGTTGTCGTCGTGGCCACTATCCGCCAGGTAAATCCCTTGAGGATTGAACGTACATGGGATTCTTTTGGTAAGGTGTCAGGTGACAGGTTTTGGGTTTGAGGGATTTTTGACATTATTACAAGGGTATCAGGGGTGTCGAGGGTATCGAAACCAGGTGTCATGAAATCAAGGGTGTCAGGGGTATCATAGCATTAACTTGTTTTCCTCATTTTGATGAGTTTGTACAACATTCTGGAAATGTAATCGGTCTTTTGGTATAACTTTTCAAATTCTTCATTAGTGAAGTAATCAATATCATGGCCAATAATTAGTAACGATTTTACTTCCGCGCAAGATCCTTTACTTATATTGAATAACCTAACACTTTGTTTGTTTGAGTTCAGTTCATCTCCCTCGTCAATGTTTGATGAAATCGAAACCACCGCACTTGTTAATTGTGTTTTAAATCTATAATCAGAGTTAAATCCTTCATTAGAGTGCTTATAAATATCAACTGCAAGATCTTTTGCTTCTCTCCATACTATAAGATCTCTAAAGTCACCCATTACCTATGGTATTCTAGTAATATGACACCCTTGATACCCTTCGATACCCTTGATATCACTCCTTCTGCAATATTTGATGAAATTGACAAAGTGGCACTTGTCAGTTGATCTATGAATCTATAATCTCTATTTATTGGAAGATTTTTATTCATTTATCTATTGATATCAACTGCAAGATCTTATGCTTTCCTCCATACAATTAAATCTCTAAAGTCACCCATTATTAAAAATAACTTTGGTTATACCTTACAAATAGTCTAAAATTATATGATACCCTCGACACCTTTGAAACCCTCGTTACCCTCGATATCACATCCTCCAATATTCCACCTCGCCATTTCGGGGATAGTCATAGATGCCTTTCAAGTCAAATAATATGGGTTTACCATTCATTAAAGAGCGCAGATAATCAAAAGTCAGATCCCGGTATTCCTGGTGACCCACGGCTACTACGATGGCATCATAGTTATGGGATAATTCATCCATCATGGTTAAATTATATTCATGAGCGACTTCATTGGGAGATGCATGGGGATCCATCAGATGGACATTAATAGAAAAGCTCATCAATTCTTTTACCAGATCGGATACTTTGGAATTTCGTATGTCCGCTACGTCTTCTTTGAAGGTAATTCCCAATACCAACACTTTACATTCCGATGGGTTCTTGCCTTTTTGTATCAACGCCTGTACCAGTCTTTTGGCAATAAATGAAGGCATTTCATCATTTACTCTACGGCCACTGAGGATTACCTGCGGATCGTAGCCAAGTTCTTTGGATTTGTACAATAGGTAGTATGGATCGACACTTATACAATGTCCTCCAACAAGTCCGGGATAAAATTTTAAAAAATTCCATTTAGTTCCTGCAGCCTGAATGACCTCTTGGGTATCGATGCCCATTTTATCGAATATGATGGACAGTTCATTCATCAGCGATATATTGATATCACGCTGAGTATTTTCAATAACTTTTGCCGCTTCAGCTACTTTTATCGAAGTAGCCTCATGAATACCGGCAGAAACAATGTGTCCATACAATTTGGATATTTCTTTCAAAGCTTCCTCGTCTGACCCGGAAACCACTTTGGTAATGGTGGTAAGCGTATGTTTTTTATCCCCGGGTACGATTCTTTCGGGAGAGTAACCCAATTTAAATTCACCAATTTTCAATCCGGATTCCGCTTCGAGTAGAGGAAGACACTCTTCTTCAGTACAGCCCGGATACACTGTGGATTCGTATACGACGTAATCTCCTTTCTTGAGCACTTTACCAACGGTGCGAGTGGCACTGAGTAAAGGTGTTAAATCAGGAATGCGGTGTTCATCTACTGGGGTAGGAACCGCAACGACAAAAAATTGAGCTTCTCTGAGATCGTCCACTTCAGAGGTAAATTTAATTTCTCGATTGATAAAAGCGTCAGCCTCCAATTCCTTGGATGGATCAACTCCATTTTTCATCATCTGCACCCTTTCCCGATTGATATCAAAACCAATAACCGAAAAGTGTTTAGCAAATTCCAGTGCAATAGGGAGACCTACATAGCCCAATCCAATCAGGGCGATTTTCTTTTTCTTATTTACAATTTCCTTATACATGACCACTAGAGTTCGAATATGGATTCAAACACATGTGAATAGGGTTGCCATTCAGGTAAGTGGAAAGATGAATTGTGCCAAAGAAATACAAAATCTCCTCCATACTTACGTGTTTGATCCACGAAGTTTTTAATATAATTAATAGACTCATCACCTGGAATATTGTTTTTTGTCAAATGACGGTCCATAAAGATCAATGGGTATTCATAGATGTTCAGTTTCTCGCGCTTTTCTACATCAAACAAAGGAAATGGCTGAGCCATTCCAGTTTTAAATCCTGCTTGATCCGGGTAGCAAAATGAACTATCTCTGGTAAGACAAGCATCATGCCAATACCTCCAGGTTTGCGGTGAACGATAGGATAAGTAGTGCGTCCTTACATCCTGAATATCGGGATCCAGGTGTTGCTTGAATAGTGTGAGCTCAGTTTGAAAAGTATCTTTGTCTTTTCCGGCTTGAATTCCAGGGTGAAATCCAATTTTATGACCTTCTTTTTTAATACCCTGTATCAAGGAATTCAGCAGCGGATCTGTAATAGAATAGTTTTCGCCAGAAGACATAAAATAGTATGTCGATGAGACATTATATTTATGGCAAACCTGATTCAAATAGGCAAAGTTATGAAAAGGATCCTGTTGTAGTTTTCGCGCTTTCCCAAATAAGTATCTGGTGTATGTCAAGTTTTGTCTTTTGATCACATCTCCCACTACCGTCTTGAGTTTAGCCCAGAAATTGGGCCACAAAGTCAAATAATCTATATCATGGGTAGGCATGTAACCGAAGGTCCTGGAATTGAGGCTTATAGGAAAATCAAGTACTCGCAGTGCTTCAACGATAAAAGTTGCATATTCATGAATCAAAGGAGTGGCATATAGTTGATTTCGGCCGACATAAGTGCTTGTCAACGGAACACGACCATAAATATCCTGATGTTTGGATATCGTTTCTTCCCAAGCAGTAAGCAAAAGAAACGCAGTTGCGAAAATATCTAATCGGCAAACCAGCGTATTCCGGTCTCTTTTAATTTGTGGAATTCCAAAAGCGGCTTTGAGGTTACCATTTTTACTAACAAGAACCGTGTCGGGCAAATAATCATCATGGAGATAGGTTTTATCTTTCTTTATATGTTGCCAGAAGTGATCTTCAATTACCAATCGCTTCCCATTAGGTAAAAGAATTTGATATCCTTTGACACGGTGGTCTTTCTGAATTTTATAATCAACTCGTAATATTTCAGCAAAAATTACGTCTATGACATATGCTTTTTCAGGGTAAAATTCCGGATGAACTAATATCTCCACAGTTTATGAAAAAGGATGTTTTTCTAATGGAATTCTGGTCAACGGATGACTATTTTCAGTGATGCCAAGCGGTTCCTGAGTGCGGATATCATGAACCAGCTCAATAGCTTGTCGTGAGTCATCAATGGTAAATCCCTTTCCGTTGAGTATATGTTCATAGCTCCGATTGTGAAGTTCGGTAAATCCTTCACTAAATTCAAACTCATGACCATCCAACTGTAAAGATCGATAAGTACGTTTGCCTGCCTTGCGAATTTCTTCCGGTAGTGTATTGTAATTAATACTAAGAAACCATTTGACCCTGGCTTGCTTAAATACTAGATATCCGGCGGCCCTGTCGTGTGTGTGAATATGAACCTCATTGTGGGCTAAGTCCCCAAATATCCAGCTCAACATATCAAAGAAATGTACTCCGATATTAGTAGCTACTCCTCCGGATTTATTTACATTTCCCTTCCAACTGGTATAATACCAAATTCCCCGGGAGGTGATATAAGTTAAATCAAAGTCAAAAACTTTTTTAGGATTATTCCGGACCATTTCACGCAATGCAATAACACTCTCATGTAACCTTAATTGCAGAATATTATAGATTTTATTCCCTGTTTCCTGTTGAATATCCCTGAGTGCATCAATATTCCAGGGATTGAGGACAATGGGTTTTTCACAGATTACATCCGCGCCAAGTCGGAGGCCAAAGCGGATATGTGCATCGTGCAGATAATTTGGTGAACAAATGCACACATAGTCGATGTGTGTTCCTTCGCGTTTTAGTTTTTCCAAATGTCGATCAAAACGTTCAAATTCTGTAAAGAATGAGGCTTGAGGAAAATAACTATCTATGACTCCAACGGAATCATTTTTGTCCATAGCGGCCACAAGTTGATGTCCGGTATGTTTGATTGCTGCCATATGCCGTGGTGCAATATATCCGGCAGCACCAATGAGGACAAAGTTTTTAATAGTGCTCATTTTTTATGTTATTTGGTTTGTATTTTACTGACTTCGTTGTTAACTAATTGGTATTGCAAATTAGATCCTGGACATATAGCCAAGCCATCTAGGTCAAAGGATAATCGATATCCGTGTTCACTCATCCATCCAATCTGGCGACCGGGATTGCCAACCATTAATGCATATGCCGGTACTGGTTTGGTGATGACGGCACCGGCACCAATAAAAGCATATGCCCCAAGAGGGTTACCGCAAACAATGGTGGCGTTCGCTCCTATACTTACTCCCTGGTACACCATGGTTTCGGCATATTCATTCTTACGATTTACACCACTTCGTGGGTTTATAACGTTGGTAAATACCATGGATGGCCCTAAAAACACATCGTTTTGACACTTCACTCCAGTATATAAAGAAACATTATTTTGTATTTTAACATTATTGCCAATTTCTACTCCGTTTGCTACAAACACATTTTGTCCTAACGAACACTCGTTTCCAATAATTGCCTCAGACATGACATGACAAAAATGCCATATTTTGGTATTCGTACCGATTGTCGCACCTTCGTCGATTATAGCGGTAGGATGTGCGTAATAATGAGACGGTGGATCTAAATCAGCAGTAGGTTCGCCTTGCAATGATGTCAACTGGCTATTAATTAAACTGGTCAATTCCTTACATTGAACACTGATCGATGCAGAATCCGAATCAGTCAATAGGTCCAACTCCTGAGCCAGTATCAAGAGATGTAATAACTCAAATGATCTGCTATGGGCTGATAGCATATTCCGCTCTTTATCAACAACTGATAATGCTGAAAATGCTTTGGTTAAATCGCTTGAAATAAAGGTCGCCGAGCTATAAAGTGAAAGTAAGACTTGATCATTATCAGGATTATTTCGAGTAGCTTGGTATGTGTTTTTGACCAAGCTTACCGATTTTTTCCATATATGCTCTTTGCGGAATGAAGCCATATCATTTAAGATTTGAAGAAGCGATTTACTTTATCGGCGATATAGTCAAGCATTTCCACATTCATTTCGGTATGGATTGGCAAGGAAATAACTTCTTTACAAAGCTGATCTGTCACCGGTAAAAAATCTACATTACTGAAAGGTGCAAATGCTTTTTGTTCATATAAAGGCACCGGATAATATACATTATGCGGAATCGCCAAATCATCTAAATACTTCCTGAGTTGATCCCTGGATCCATTAATTACTCTAAGTGTATACTGATGAAACACATGGGTGCTATTATTTGCCCGAAAGGGAGTAATTAAAGCCTGATTATCCTTAAAGCGAAGGTCGTATTCATCCGCAGCTCTGGTTCTTGCCTCACAATAGGTATCCAAATGGGGGAGCTTCACATTTAGAATTGCTGCTTGAATCGCGTCCAACCTGGAATTAACCCCAATTTGATCATGGTAGTATCTTTTCGATTGACCATGATTTGCCACCATTCTCAATTGATTGCCTATTTCTTCATCTTGAGTATAAATGGCTCCACCGTCACCAAAACAACCTAAGTTTTTACTAGGGAAAAAAGAGGTACAACCTATATGGCCCATAGTCCCGGATTTATGTACCTGGCCATCCGGATACCTGTATTCCGAACCAATTGACTGTGCAGCATCTTCGATAACCCATAGGTCATGTTCTTTTGCAAGATCCAGAATGGGTGCCATATCCGCATTTTGTCCGAATAAATGGACCGGAACGATGGCTTTGGTATTCGAGTTGATATGTGGTTTAATTATTTCGGCGGTCACATTAAACGTATGAAGATCCACATCTACCATGATTGGTTTAAGACCGAGCAAAGCAATAACCTCGGCGGTGGCGACATAAGTAAATGCCGGGACAATGACCTCATCACCGGGTTTAAGTTTCAAAGCCATCATGGCAATTTGAAGTGCATCAGTGCCATTCGCGCATGGGATAACTTGATTTACTTTAAGGTAATCGGCGAGATTACGGGTGAAATTTTCCACTTGTTGTCCTCCAATAAACCGAGTAGAAGCTATGGTTTCCAGGACCTGTTTATCGACCTCTGATTTTATTTTTAAATATTGTCCTTCGAGATCTACCATATGCAGTTTCATAATACCAAGGTTTTAAGGTCTACCAATACTTTCATAATGAAATCCTAAAGATCGTACATAATCCGGATCATAAAGATTTCTTCCATCGAATATTACCGGAGCTTTCATGAGTTTTATCATTTCATCAAAATCCGGTGTACGAAATACATTCCACTCTGTGATTAATGCCAATACATCAGCATCAGCCAAAGCCTCATAGGGATTTATGGCAAAATAAACTTGATTGCCAAATGCTTCTCTGGCGTTGGACATAGCTTCCGGATCGTAAGCAGATATTTGAGCACCTTTGGTAATCAATTCTCGAATTACTTCAATGGAAGGGGCTTCACGGATATCATCGGTATTGGGTTTAAAGGCAATACCCCAAACAGCAATTTTTCTACCGGTAAGATCTCCATGAAAAAAATCGATAATTCTGTCTGCAAAATTGATTTTCTGTAGGCGATTGACTTCCATGACTGACTCCAGGATTTTGAAACGATAATTGTGATCATGAGCTGTCCTGGCTAATGCCTGGACATCTTTAGGAAAACAACTACCGCCATATCCAACTCCGGGAAATAAGAATCTTTTTCCAATGCGAGTATCTGTACCCATGCCTTTGCGTACCATGTCCACATTGGCACCCAAACGGTCACAAAGGTTAGCAATTTCATTCATAAAGCTAATGCGGGTGGCTAAATACGCATTGGCTGCATACTTGGTCATTTCAGCCGATCGTAGATCCATAAAAAGTACCGGGTTTCCCTGTCTCACAAAAGGTGCATACAATCTTTGCATTACTCTTTTAGCCCTCTCCGAACCGGTGCCAATTACAATACGATCTGGTTTCATGAAATCGTCCACAGCTACCCCTTCACGCAAAAACTCAGGATTAGAAACTACATCAAACATGCCTGGGTCTAATTTCGTAGCCAATATTTGCTTGACTTGATCTGCTGTACCAACCGGTACTGTACTTTTGTCAACGATGACCGCGTAATTCTTGATCAGATCTTTCAATTGATCAGCAACTCCCAGAATATAAGATAAATCTGCCTCACCATTACCACCGGGCGGAGTGGGTAATGCCAAAAATATCACTTCTGCATCTCTAATTCCCTCTTCCAAATCAGTCGTAAATGTTAATCTCTGGTGTGTAATGTTGCGATGAAATAAAACTTCCAGGCCAGGTTCATATATGGGTACCTGACCCTTTTGCATTTGTTTTACTTTCTGATGATCGATATCCACACAAACTACATGATTGCCCGTTTCAGCCAGACAGGTGCCGGTGACCAGACCAACATATCCAGTTCCAATTACAGTTAAAAACATAAATACAGCGTATTAGATTTATTCGATTCTTAAATTTGAGGCGGGCTCCGCCCATAATGAGTCGCAACAATTTGTGCTCATTTCCAATTTGCTAGGAAGTTTAATCTGTATAGATCTAACTTCTATTTATTTATGCGACCTTTCGATTGAGAGGTCGCAATTGTGAGGCATCTACTTGTATTCGCAAGGAAATGCCGATGTGTTCCAATTCAATCAAAAACTCCTTTTTCCCTTTGATCTCCACAATTCTTCCTTGTAGTCCACATAAATTCCCGGCAATTAATTCAACAGGTTGCCCAACTTTGGCGGTGGATTCTTGCAATAATTCCAATTCATTTAGTTCACCAGTGATTCGTTTTAGTATGTTTATTTCGGATTCGGGAATCACCCCGGAATGTCCCTTAATCTTCACAAATTGAAATACGAAAGGAGTTTCCAAAACCGAAACTCGCTCAGAATCTTCTATACAGACAAATACGTAACATGAAATCAGTGGGATTTGATAATGTTTAATCTTGCGGGTATATCTTTTAGTACGACCGATCAAAGGCACATAGGCTGTTACCCCTTTGGCTTGCAAATAGGATAAAACCTTTTTTTCACATTTAAATTTTGTATATACTGCGTACCACTTTTTCATTCTTCAATTCCTTTACTTAGACCAAATCAAGAGCGGTTCAGGATCAAAGGCGCTCCAGTTTATCTTTTTTCTTTCTTCATTTTTAAATATGATGTAGCGGATTTTGCGATTGATCTTGGTTTCCACTTTTTCAACCAGCTGAATTAAATAAGCTTTGTCTATATCTCCCAAAAAAATTAAATCGATTATCGGAGAATCAATGCCCCTGGCGAATTTGCCGGCCAGATATACTTTTTCCAGTTTCCCCATCCGTTGGGTAATATTATCCACTATTTTGTCGATCCCGATTTGCTTCAATAAAATATTGTGAATTTCTCCAAATAAGGGATGTTCATTATTGGCTTGAAAGTATTTTTTGTTCCCTTGGTAAAATGATCTTAATAATCCAGCGTTTTCAAAGCGGTTCAGTTCGATCCGGATGGCATTGGTGGATTCTCCGAATTCAGATTCTAATCCTCTGAGATAGGATATGGTGTTGCGATTGAGAAAAAACTTTAGTAATAGTTTTACTCTAGTCTTGGATGATATTAGCGCTTCGATCATAATAATGAGTAACAATATTACTCAATATTTATTTAAACCAAAAATTTATACGGACATTGTATCCCGGTAAATTTTTCTGGCAATAAACCAAAATACGGCCAGAAATCCACCCAGGACACCGCCGATAACCAATGCTCTAAATTTTGAATTGACATTGGGTGCTAAGGGAATTGGTGGCGGATCGATCACCTGAAAGAAGGGAGTTTTACTCTGCAAGGCAAACTGAGCTGTTTCCGAATTTTTCAACGCCTCCCCATACATCAAGGTTAACAAAGTCACCTTGCGCTGTCTGGCATCCCGCTTAAATTGTTCGGTCTCGGACCACAAGCTGCGCCTGGTCGCATCAAAGGAGGCCAAAGAAGCCTCTGCCTCATTTAATGCCTGTCGTAAGGAGTCGGTTTTTTCTTTCAGTATTTTAACTGTTTCTTGCTGGGGTTCAATGGTTTTTTCAATGTAATAGGAGCTTAGCCGTTCATAGATTTTATTGACCAAAATACTGGAAAGATCTCCATCCTCACTAGTTATGGTGAGTTTAAGGATTCCCGTTTCTTCACCATATTGAGTAGATAACAGTGGATCATTGCTTTTCTTTTCATTGCCAACAACCTTGGTGTGCAGACTTTTAAGTGCAATTTGTCCGGTCCGGTCCAGGTCTTCAAATGAGGATTTGGTAAACTGGTATTTATGCAATTCCTGGTTTTTAGATTTTGACCACTTCTTATGATAGTCATAAATTCGTATAAGATGATTTGCTATTATATCATCCTGGCCATCCATATTTGCTTTCTCCAATAAACATGGATATACGATGCGCCGCGATTTGGCCAATTCAAGGATACGATCCAGGTTAAACTCACTATTGCCACCTCCGGGTAGACCAAATTGACCTAGGATCCCGGATATGGCTCCCATTTGATTGCCTTCATCCTCATTTACCATAAATGTCAATGGTGCGGTAAAAGTAATGGGCTTGATCCAGGTTTTTAATGCAAAAAACCCGGCAAAAAGCAGAGCAACAATGATAATCCAAACCTTTTGCTGCCACAATACACCCCAAAATTCCTTGATCTTAAGAATTAATTCCTTCAAGGTAATTTCATCTTCTTCTATATACTGTGGTTGCTGTATTTCCATTAATTGAGCCTTTGTACCAATAGAATGAGAGTTAATACAGCAGTAGCCTGTGCCATGCTATCGGCCACCACTTTACCCCAATCAATCCGTTCATTGGAGCCCGGAGTTTTTTCTTTCTCGGGCTTAGGTGGCTTATAGCCGACCCGGATCTTGGATCCTTTTTCAACCGGTGGTGAGGATGTGATAAATAAAAAGGATTTGGTTTTTTTGATTTCTCCGTTGGGGTATTCCACAGCAATTCTTTTAGTTGAGCCATTTTCACCTACACCTGCGGCAAACTCATTGACGTACCATTTTGCTCTTTTTCTTCCCACAAAAGCAGTTGAGAATTTTCCTCCGGCCACGACTCGCTCAGGATACAATTCAATGGCATTGGTTGCCCCTTCAATCGTGACGATGTCTTTTTGTTTTGGAATATCGATTCGGTCACCTTCTTTCATGATGAGGTTAAAATCGGAGGACGGATTGGTCATGACCTCTTGCAGTTTGGTAACTACAAAGCCGATGTTGTCCTCGGTTCGATATATAGTAGCTCCTTCCGGAAATGCTTCTGCAGAAAGACCTCCGGCCCGCTGAATTATACTGCTTAACTTTTCATTTTCGCTAATTAAAGGATAAGTGCCCGGATAGACTACTTCTCCATTAATCTGAACATTTTTCTGCAATTCAAATTCCGGAACATGCCTGACGATCACCTGATCAAAAGGCTGCAATGACAATGTAGCTTCCGAGCCCGATACAATATTAAAGTTTTCGTCGACTTCCACAGAGGCTACTACCGTTTGGGTGGGCTCATTATCATTGATCATCACGCGGGAAATCTCAATTCTATTTTTAGCCCCGGAAAGAGAAAGGCCTCCGGCCTGGGTGATGATGTCTTTTAAATTAAGTGTAGAATCAAAGGGATAGGCTCCCGGATTTCTTACGGCACCCAGTACACTTACATTGGCCTGATCGGTAAAGTATTCATTGGGAAATATGTAAATACTATCAAACGGTTCCAATAAGATATTTTGTGCTGAACCTGAGTTTAGAGCCACATCAGCAATGTCGATCCTTAAATATTCCTGATGCTTTTTTCGGGTATCGTCTTTTCGATAGATATAGGCGATTGCTGAAGCGTTGGGGCTCAGTCCGCCGGCTAAGTTCAAGGCATCTGAAATCCTGAGGCCTGCCTCCCGATTATAGGGATAGCTGTTGGGGTCGCGGACCGCACCATTTACCTTGACATTAGCGCGATCGGTAAAGGTATTTTGAGCTAAAATCAAAACCCGATCCCTTTCTTGTAAAAAGATATTTTCAGGACTCCCCGGATTATTAATAATATCTTGAAAATTTTTACGCTCATAGCTGTAATTACCATCGGTCTTTTGCCGGATCAGGTAACCGATATCCAGCTTGGCATTGGTGCGCAACTCTGCGCGGGTAATCAAGTCCAACAATCTGAGCCCTGGTGACAATTCGTAAGTTCCCGGTAAGGCAACCGCTCCGGAAATTTCCACTTTGTTTTCAAAGGCCAGGGGGATGGCCGGTATTCGGATCACATCACCTGAAAACAGTTCAAAATCTTGATCTGACGATAAAATGTCCCTCAAATTAACATCAATAATGATCTCTTCATCGTCGACAAACCGTTTGACCTGAATATTTTTTTGAAAGGCGTTATCACTTAATCCCCCGGCAAATTGAATTAATGCCTTTAAATTTTCTGGTGCTTTGAGTTCGTAGGCAAATGGCCGTTTGACCGCACCACTTATAGTTACCACTTTTTCAGCCACCGGAATGTAGATATAGTCTCCGTCTTGTAAATAAAAATTTTCCTGAAAGGAAGGATCAAACAAAAATTGATACACATCGATTTCTTGTGGCTGAACTCCGCTTCGGATGAGCTGAATCTTCCGTACACTTCCGATGTTGGCAGGGCCGTCGGCTGCTGTCAACGCATTAAAGGCCGTATTAATAGCGGGTAACGTATAAGAACCTGGTTTAAGCACATCTCCCACAATGTTGACGGTAATGGTGCGCGAATAATTTAGAACGACAGAAAATTCGGAAGGATTAAATAGATAGTTGCTGCGATAGCGTTTGCGTAATAGTTCTTTGGATCTGCCAAAGTTGATGCCATTTAGGTAGATCCTGGGCATCCGGTCTGGCTGGACAAACCCTTCTTTATTTATCGTCAACACCTCATTTTTAAAAGAAGCTCCGAATATGGATATTGCCAATTGATCTCCAGGTCCCAATAAATAGGTATCCGGAGGTCGTATATCATCGGATTGCCGGAATGTATTGATGCTGCCGTCTCTAAATATATGATGTCCATAAATTACTGCTCGCGGACCTTCTTCCGAATCACTCAGAATTTCTTCCGAGATGGCTTCTTTTACAGGAACACCTGCTTCCACTTTTTCTCCAATTGCGGTAGCCTTATTTTGAATTTCTTCATTGAGTTGTTCGCTGGTTTTTTGCTGAATGATATCCGAAGTAACCTCTCCTACAGCCTGAGTTGCCTCTCTTTCAAGTTCCGCAATGGTTTCTTCCAGGGCTTTCTGAAACGCGGGAATGTCTTCGGGTTTCAGATTATTGATATCAAAACCTTTTTCTTTTAACCTTTGCTGAACATCGTCCTCGCTAATCCCTTTTTGGGCTAATTGGGCTCTAATCTGCTGTTGACTCACTCCAGGGGGAAGCTGTTGTGATATAAGCACCGTGCTGAAGAACAAACAAAGGAGGAAAAGTATATAGCGTAAGCACATAGAATTCAATTGCATGTGTAAAAATATAAATTCAAAGTGTATTTATCACTCTATCGGAATTAACTTTGGAAATAGTAAATTATCGGCTATTTATATTGCAGATTGGGTGCCAACCAATATTCCATTTCTTCTAACATCATTTTCTTCCTTTTAGCATAGTGCTGAACCTGATCTTGTAAGATTTCTCCTAGGCCAAAGTATCGGGAATCCGGATGAGAAAAATACCAGCCTGCAACCGATGAAGCCGGTTGCATCGCCAAGGATTCGGTAAGAAACATTTTGGCATTTTTTTCAGCTTGTAATAGTGAAAACAAAATTTGTTTTTCGGTATGATCCGGGCAAGCGGGATATCCCGGAGCCGGCCTGATTCCTTGATACTTCTCCGTAATTAATTCCTGATTGTTCAATTTTTCCCCGGGCGTGTATCCCCAATAGGTAGTCCGTATCTGTTGGTGAAGCCATTCAGCAAAAGCTTCTGCCAGACGGTCAGCTAGAACTTTTGCCATAATGCTAGAGTAATCATCGTGATTCTTGGCATACTGGTTTAATAGTGATTCTAAACCATGCCCGGTAGTTACCGCAAAAGCACCAATATAATCCTGGCTTCCGTATTCTAATGGGCAAATAAAGTCCGTCAGGCTGTAATTCGCTAATCCTGAAGCCTTTTTGCGTTGCTGTCGCAGAAAATTTAATTTTACAATTCGGTTTTGTTGAGTATCTCTAACCAATACCTGATCCTGGTCATTGGAATTAGCAGAGAAAAGTCCCCATACTCCTAGAGGCTTCAAAACATCTTTTGCGATAAATTCGGCCAACATTTTTTGCGCATTTTTGTATAGATCTGCTGCTTCTTTACCTACTTTCGGATCCTTAAGAATCTCTGGAAATTTGCCTCCCAACTGCCAACTACTGAAAAACGGCGTCCAATCAATATAATTTACCAAAGTTTCAATCTGGGGCTGTATCACATGAACACCCAGTTGTCTGGGTTTCGGTGGAATATAGTGTGACCAGTCAATTGAAATCGCATTTCTCTGTGCTTCCGGGTAACTTATATACGACTTGGACTCCTGTTGCTTTTGTCTTCGATCCCGGACTCGATCATATTCTAGATTGATATTTTGTATATATCCTTGTTTGTTTGACCCCAGTAATTCGGATACCACTCCTACACTGCGAGAAGCATCAAGAACATGCACCGCAGGGCCCGAATATTGAGGAGCAATTTTTATGGCTGTATGTAATTTGGAAGTGGTGGCTCCTCCTATTAATAATGGTATACTAAATTCCTGTCTTTCCATTTCTTTAGCCACATAAGTCATTTCGTCTAAAGAGGGCGTAATCAAGCCGCTTAACCCAATAATGTCTACATTCTTCGCTTGGGCTGTTTCCAAAATGTGTTCACATCGAACCATAACCCCCAAATCAATTATTTCATAATTGTTACACCCCAGAACCACTCCTACAATGTTTTTTCCAATATCATGTACGTCACCTTTTACCGTGGCTAATAGTATCCGGCCCTTATGGTTTCGCTTCTTAATATCCTTACCGCCTTCAATATAGGGAGTAAGGTGTGCCACTGCTTTTTTCATTACCCTTGCACTTTTAACTACTTGGGGTAAAAACATTTTTCCAGATCCAAACAAGTCCCCCACGATATTCATTCCATCCATTAATGGTCCTTCAATGATCTCCACCGGCTCTGTATATTTATCTAGGGCTTCGACCATATCCTCTACAATGTATTTTTCTATTCCTTTTACGAGGGCATGATGAATACGTTCTGCCAATGAGTTTTCTCTCCAGGATTCATCAATAATCCGTTGTTTTCCGAGAGTTGAATTTTTTTCTGCATATTTCGTCAAGGCCTCTGTAGCTTGTGGATGCCGATTAAAGAGTACATCCTCTACCAGGGATAGCAATTTTTTAGGAATTTCTTCGTACACCTCAATCATTCCTGCATTGACTATTCCCATATCCATCCCGGCTCGAATAGCGTGAAACAAGAAGGCTGAATGCATTGCTTCTCTTACCACATTATTACCACGAAATGAAAAGGATATGTTGCTTACTCCGCCACTTATTTTTGCTCCCGGACACTCTTGTTTAATCCTTTTAACTGCTTCTATAAAATTAATAGCATATTCATTGTGTTCTGGTATGCCTGTCGCCACAGCAAAGATATTGGGATCAAAAATAATGTCTTCAGGAGGGATTTTCACAATCTCAGTCAGGATTCGATACGCCCTTTTACAGATATCCACTTTACGATCTATGGTCTCTGCCTGACCCTCTTCATCAAAAGCCATTACAACCATACCAGCTCCAAAGCGTTTTACCAATTTTGCATTTTGAATAAACTCCTCCTCTCCCTCCTTCAATGAAATGGAATTCACTATGCTTTTCCCTTGAGTGCATTTAAGGCCGGCTTCAATGACCGAAAACTTGGAGGAGTCTATCATTAATGGAAGTTTGGCAATCTCCGGTTCCGATGCCATGAGGTTGATGAACAAAGACATCTCATGTTCGGAATCAAGCAGCCCTTCGTCCATATTGACATCTAATATTTGAGCTCCACCTTCTACTTGGTGAAGGGCAACACTTAATGCTTCATGGTATTTTTTTTCTTTTATTAGTCTGGCAAATTTGCGTGAACCGGTCACATTGGTTCTTTCTCCAATATTTACAAAATTCAAATCCGGTCTCAATTCCAATAGCTCCAATCCACTGAAACGACTCATTTTAGGTATGGGAGGTATCGACCGTGGAGTCATTCCTTCCAGAGCATTAGCCAAAGCTTTTATATGTTTTGGTGTGGTACCGCAACATCCTCCAATCAAGTTTACCATGCCTTGGTCAATAAATTCAGCCATTAAATCTCGCATTTCTTCCGAGGTCTGGTCATATTCTCCTAATTCGTTAGGTAATCCTGCATTTGGATAGGCACTTACATAACAATCTGCTATTTCGGAGAGTGTTTTAAGGTGGGGGCGCAATTCCTTAGCTCCTAAAGCGCAATTCAGTCCCACGCTAAACATATCAATATGAGAAACTGAATTCCAAAAGGCTTCTACCGTTTGGCCGGATAGAGTTCGACCGCTGGCATCGGTAATGGTACCCGATACCATAACTGGTAAATCCAATTTCAATTCTTCTAACAATTGGTCAATAGCAAACAAGGCGGCCTTACAGTTGAGGGTATCAAAAACGGTTTCTACTAATAAAATATCCACTCCGCCATCGATCAAGCCGCTTGCCTGTTCACGATAGGCTACTACCAATTCATCAAAAGTGACTGAGCGAAATCCAGGATCATTTATATCAGGAGATAATGAGGCGGTACGTGTTGTGGGGCCTAAGGCCCCAGCGACAAACCTGGGTTTCTGAGGTGTCGTTCTATTGTATATCTCTACAGCATCTGCAGCAATTTTTGCGGATTCAAAGTTCATTTTATAAACTTCTTTTTCCAGATGATAATCCGATTGACTTATCCGGTTGGCATTAAAGGTATTGGTTTCAATAATATCGGCACCGGCTTCAAGATAATCCAAATGGATCTGTTTGATAATTTGTGGCTGAGTAATGGATAACAAATCATTATTCCCTTTCAGATCGAATTGAAACTCTTTAAATTCTTCACCCTTATAATCTGATTCCGTGAGCTTGTATGTTTGGATCATTGTTCCCATAGCTCCATCGAGTAATAGAATCCGTTCTTTGATGATATCGGTTAACTGTAATCTCATGGATTAAAAAATGTAAGGACGGTTTGACATATTGATTCTAATTCCGGTCGAAAAATAGGATTCATTTTGATTTCTGGATTTATCTTCACTGGTAACCGTCCTGAGTTGATATCCCGCATAGGCATATCCATTATGAAATAATTTGTAATTTATTTCGAATTGACTCCAATAGATTCGATCTAGGATGCCTTGACCGATCGAATTTCCATAATCTTGTTCTCTGGTGACATACGGTAAGAGAATATTTCCTCCCCAATTGGTACCTTCAGCATCTTGACCTTTACGTATCGAAGACATTACCAGGGACAAATGAACTTTGGGTATAGGGATATAAGTGGCTTTGATCAAATGTTCTTTGAAATTGGCTCCCACTGGGTGAGCAAGAGGCTGCAAATAATGTGCATAATTGCTTACGGAATCCCTATGCCCATAAGTGTATGGTCTGACCTGATTAAATTCGTATTGCAAGTCCAGGTTATCAATACCAAAAGAATTGACATAACGAGCTCCTAATTGCAATCCGATCTTGTTGGCCCACCAGCCCCGGTTATTTGATATTAATTCGGACAACTTAAATTCGTCAAATAAAACTTGAGAATACAGCCGAATTTTATTCCATAATTTCCAATTGACATCAGCTCCAATCAATACATTATCCGGGCTCCCCAGGCCATGTTCAATAGTACGGTACAATATGATTGGGTTTAAATATTGAAATTCAAAATGATTCTCACGATTAAACACTACGGTTTCAAAAAAACCGACTTCTACATTTTTATGTGGTCTAAAAGCCAAGTAATGGGTGGCAAAATATTTTTTATCCAGCAGAATATCTCCAGGGTCTGAATTGGCGCTGTAGGGATTAATCTCTGCAAAAATATTTTGATAGTGCAATTTCCAGACTTTGGTATTGAGCTTCAGATATAAATAGTTGTTGGAAAAGTCTGATAGGAAAAGAGAACGAAAACCCTGACCGATAAAGTGTCGTCCATAACCAAATTCCAAACCGATGTGTTTGGTAATATTTAAGCCGACGTAAGCCTGAGCATTTAGGTAATCAAAACCATCTTTAACATTGAATAGGCTACTATTGTACTTTTTATAGAGTCCTTCTCCAGGAAAGGTCTTAAATTGAGTTATGTAATCACTTACGTATTCAAATACTTTTTTTTGTGATTCGATGATTGTGGAATAGAAGTACACTTTTTGATCGATACTACCCATCAATTCAATTCCCCTATGATTTGTAAATAGTTGATTCCCAGCTCCAAGGTTTAAAATGGGATTGATTCTAAGTTGAAATGAAGGGACATTAATTTCGAACAAATTGGCAGGTGTCCGATAAAAATATTTAAAAATAGGTTTTCTGCTAATCAAATGATGATTATGGATTTGCTGATTATTTGTATTAGTTTGATAACGATAAAACGTATTAGTACTATCAGTAAACTGATACTCACCCTGTGACTCGGAGCTAATCTCTGAAATCCATAAATTGTTGTCTACTAGAATATTTCTTAATTCGTCCAGCTGATGATCATTCAATACAGTTGTTGAGTCTAGTTTCAGAGCAAATTCTACAGCCTCCTTGCGGTTATAATTTCTTATACTCCCGAACCAAGGAGTTTCATAGAGAATGGACCATCTTGTCAATATCTCACTAGCGCGGGTGTGATTTTGATAATAAATTTGCTGGGCAAACGATGGTGCCGCTGCTAAAGAAAAAAGTGAGACTAAATAGTATACCCAAATCCTTTTCATTAAACTTTCACGGCAAGCAACCGGTTTTGTATATCAGTGATAAACTTCTCTTCATCAAAAAATCTGACAAGAATTGGTAACACAAATATGGGCAAATTATTTTCTTGTAGAAACTGGCGATGTATTTCTAAACGCGTGGCATCCTTTTCTGTCGTTAATATTATTTTATTCTTGGCCTGGATTGCATCGAATTTGGTTTTGAGTTGACCTATTTCATATTTATCAAAATAATGATGGTCCTCAAAAGAAATAGAAATACATTCTGCCACTTTCGCTCCCACATATTCTTCGATGTATGCGGATCGAGCAATACCGGTCACCAATAATACCTTGACATTTTCATTCAGAATTACAGCATGTTCTTGATTCCAGATATTGTAGGGATGTAAATACTGGAAAGTAGAAAAAAATACTTTTTGATCTGCCCTCGGGTTGATTTTGGAAATTATGTGGGACTTTTCCTGGTCGCTCAGTTCCGGCGGACACTTGGTAACAATGATACTGTTGGCGCGCCGATATCCAGATCTCCATTCTCTCAGTCTACCTACTGGTAATAAATAATCTTGATAGAATGGGTGTTTGTATTCGGTAAGTAAAATCGTAATTTGGGCCTTTACAGAAAGGTGTTGATAAGCATCGTCCAACAATATCAACTGAGTAGTTGGGAAGTACTTTAACAATTCGGGAATCCCCACAGTTCTGCTCTCGGAAACCGTAATGGCAATCTCCGGAAATTTGCGCTTGATCTGTAAAGGTTCATCTCCACTCAGCGTAACCGTATCATGGCTATTTACAACTCTAAATCCTTTTGATTTCCGTTTATACCCTCTACTCTGAACAGCAATTTTGAGATAAGGAGAAAGTTTCTCAATTAAATATTCAATATGCGGAGTTTTCCCGGTTCCTCCGACCGACAAGTTACCAATGGTTATAACCGGGACTGAAAAAGTAATACGTTTCAAAAAGCCGGTATTGTAAAGTGAGTTTCTAATTAGTATTGCAATACCATAGATCACAGCGATAGGAAAGAGCAATATTTGGATTAGTATTTTTTGGATCATTATTCTTTAATCGTTTTCAATATTTCGTGACCCATACGACAATCTAAACATTTTTTATGATCACAATATTCGTTTTTTAATTCAATAAGTGCTTGTGATTGAAATGCATCTGTGGACGTTAAACCCAATTGCTTCCACCTATTAATTATTGAATTGTTTTCAGGCTTTAATTGCTCAAGCAAAGCAAATGCTTTGTTTTGAATAGTCGACTCATTTTTGACTTTACCGTATAAAAACATAAAAGGAACAATGGTATTGATGATAATATTGTCAATTGTCGAAAATCCAAGCTTTCGATTTCTGGCAATTTTAGACTTCTTATCAAACACGACATGGTAGCGCCAATATTGAGAAACTTCAAGATCAAACAAGTTGTAAATTTCTTTTTTGTTACTTGCGGCTAAGCATTTACTAAACAAATGGTCGGTATGGTGAATTAATCTGGCCAGCTGGGCAATACGGACGGTTGGAAAGTTGGCAGGTCTGAGTCGTAGATAATTCCAGTAGTTTGAGGACATTGGATCAAGGCCATAAACTTTCTGTAAGAACTTATATTCTGACCATAGTCGATTGGGGTAGTCATCTTTCAGCTTTTCAGATAAAAGTCCTGAATGACCAAATAATAGTGCTTCTAGTTCAAATAGGGAGTCACGATGTTTAGATAATATGGATCGAGGTAAAGTCCTTGTCAATTGCAAAAAAGCATCTTTGTTGGTTTTCATACCCAAGTGTCCTGCAATAAATTGATAAAAAATTTCTTCCCAGTCAAATGTTGTAGATTCCAGGGCTGTATGTATTTGTTGTGTCTTTCGTTCCAATCGTTTCACGAGTAGACTTTCCAGCCAAATATTTATTTCCTGGGGATTGATACCATAGATTTGATCGGCACAGGGAATCCATTTTTGCTGAGACATTAACCTTTCATAACTTGTGATGAGGTTTTTATTTATTCTTTCTTTTAGTTGGAGACAGGGTAAATGACTCGATTGGGGTCCGGTAATTTGAATATCATTATCATACACTACATGCAAGATAACGTTATGATATTTTGGATCATGCTGATGTTGGTGTCGAATCCAATCCGAAGAGTTGACGTGAATTTCTACATTGCCAACCCATAATGTGGATTCAATCTTTAATTTGGCCTGAGAAAAATCAGGTCCTTGGTCCATATTGAGAACTCCTGGATATATGATATCAATAGCTTTACCATGGGTAGTTTTCAGATTTTTGTGATCAAAATTTCGAGTACGCCAAATGTAATGAAGAAGTTTCTCTTTCATTTTCTATGGTATACTTTATAATTATAATCATAAGGATTTTTTTCATCTTTCCTATGAAAATCTTCACTGATCAATTGCCAATCTTGCAACGAGAATTGAGGAAAAAAGGTATCACCATTTTGAATAACCACATCGATTTCGGTTAAGTACAATTTATCGCAATATCTAAGTCCCTGACGATATATTTCTTCTCCACCGATTATGAATAATTCTTTTTCGTTATTTTCTTTCGCAATGGCAATTCCTTCCTCAATGCTATGGACAGTTATACAACCGGTAGCAATAAAAAAAGGATTTCTGGTTACAATAATGTTCGTACGATTTCGCAAAGGCACTCCTATAGATTCAAAATTTTTTCGTCCCATTAAGAGGTGATGGCCTCTGGTTGTTTTCATAAAATATTTTAAATCATTGGGCATATGCCAAGGAAGATCATTGTCTTTGCCAATAACAAAGTTTTTACTAATAGCTGCAATGGCTGATATAATCATTAAGGTAGAACATTTGGAAGTAAACTTGTAGAAATAATATCTTGTTCAAAACTTTGTCGGTTTTCGTCGATTTCACGGTTTAGATATTTTTCGATAAGTAGTCCGGCGATCGGGGCTGCATATCGTCCTCCTCCCCCGGCGTTTTCTACATATACCGCTAAAGCGATTTGGGGATTTACTTTGGGAGCAAATGCGATAAACACGGCATGGGATTCCCCATGTGGATTTTGCACAGATCCTGTTTTGCCACATACCGTGATCCCGGGAACCTGAGCTCTACGAGCAGTTCCTGCATTGACCACTCTTTCCAGGCCATTAATCACTGGGTTAAACCAATACTCATTAGTTATGCGGGAGAATCTTTTACGAGTAAACTCTTCATTAATCGTAAAACCTGGATCTCGAATTTCTTTCAGTAAATGGGGTTTAATATAATAACCTTTATTGGCAATTATTGATGCCAGATTGGCCATCTGCAGGGTTGTCATTAGCAGCTCTCCCTGGCCAATACCCAGGGATATTATTGTAGTTGCATACCAAGGGCCAGATGTTTCATACAGATCATCGTAGTAAGCACTATTTGGAATCATACCGGGAACTTCTTCACCTACCAGTTCAGGCATCAGGGTTTGATTAAATCCAAAATTTAATAAATAAGTATATACCAGGTCCAAACCAGTACTGGCTTTCCGAAATCCAAATTTATTAACAATTCGCTTAAATACATCAAAAAAGTAGCTATTACAACTATACTGAAGTGCCACTTCAACATTGGGAATATATTTTGGTAGGGCGTGATTATTGCATCTTCGATAATCACTACCTGCATTATGGTAAGAACCAGTACAAAGGTGACCTTGATTGGGGGATATGATTTGTTCTTGCAAAGCTATTAGGGCTACAACAGATTTGAATATTGAACCAGGAGGGTACTCGGCCCTGATTGTACGGTTAAGTAAAGGCTTTAAAGAATCTGTAATGAGGTTCTGAAAAGCAATGTTTCGTTGCCGGCTAATGGATGTAAGCGACGGATCGTAAGATGGAGTGCTTATCATACACAACACCTCTCCAGTGGAGGGTTCCACTGCTGTGATACCCCCTATTTTATTGGTCATCAATTTTTCGGCATAACTTTGCAATTCGATATCCAAGGTAAGAGTCAAATCCGCACCGGAAATGGCTGCTGTATCGTGGATTCCGTCTTCATAAGGACCCACTTCTCTACCAATGTTATCTTTCAAAACATACTCAATTCCTTTTGCTCCTCTCAGATATTCTTCGTAGGCTTTTTCCAATCCGGATTTGCCAATATAATCTCTGGCTACATATTTTCCACCGCTTTCATCAATGTCGTCTTGATCAACTTCGCTGATATAACCTAACACATGAGAGCCTACCGGGTAACTGTAACCTCTTGTATTTCTGATTTGTGGAATAAACCCGGGGAATTCGTGTAGATGTTCTTGAAATGATCCGAAAACTTCTGCGGAAATCTTGGATATAAAAATATAAGGAACATTTTTTGAAAACTTGGCACTGTTCCAATTTTTACTTAGATTCTCAATAAAATATTTCCGGTCGATTTTTAAAAGATTACAAAATCGGACCGTATCCATATTAGGATTGATGTTGTTATAGATAACCAACAGATCATAAATCGCATCATTGTATACCACTAATTTTCCATTGCGGTCGTACATCAATCCTCTTGAGGGGTAGAGTACTTTTTTTTCTATGGCTGTGGCACCGGCTTTGACTCGCATAGTTTCATCAAAAAGCTGAAGCTGCGCTGTCTTCCATAAGAGGATTATAGCAGCAACCACAAAAGTACTTCTAATTATTATTGCCTTGTCCACCGATTATTTTGGATTAAATAAAATTAGATATAATAAGATAAAGACATATGAAATGATGAAACTAAATACTGTTTTTAATATTATTTCTTTGATATAAACCAAGGTAAATACTTCCATAGAAAAATAAAAGAATAAAAAAGGAAACAACATAACAGCTGTATACCTTAAAATCCATTTCATCCCTAGGTAAAACTTAGTAGGGCTAATATTTACATTATATCCGCCTCGAGGTTCAAGTGTATTAAGGATGTATGGTCTGATGAAGGATAAAAATACCAAAGCACTGGCATGTACTCCCAAAGAGTCATAAAATATATCAATGATTAATCCAGCAATAAAAGAAACCAGTAATAGTGCATTTTTCGGAATTTTGATCGGCAATGTCATAACTGCTACCGGATAGATTAGCACATTAAAATAATTGAACCCGGACCACCCAAAGCTCAATTGCCTAAATACTAAAACCTGAAGTAAAATTACTAAGATGAGTCTCCATACATATGTTATTATGCTGCTATTCATTTTAGATTATCAGATGCTTCAACTGAATTTTTGTCCTGCCTAAACAGATCTTTTATAACGTGTACATACTGAATTCTGGAAATATCGATGTTCAATTTTACTTGAATTGTGAAAAAATTACTGCCCGGGTCTAATAAAATTTCTTTCACCTTTCCGATGGTAATTCCGGATGGAAATGTGGAATATCCGGAAGTTACAATGGTATCTCCGACTACTACATCTGCGTGCTTTGGAACATCTTCCAGGGTTATAATTGTTGGATCTGTACCTTTCCAATTTACAAAGCCAAAATACCCCGTTCTTAAAACTGATGCATGAACTTTCATAAGTGGATTCAAAATAGATATGGCTCTTGAAAAATGGCTTCCTACACGATCAACCATACCGACGACTCCATCCCTGCTGACCAAGCCCATCCCTACTTCCATATCATCATTTTGACCTTTATTTATGGTTAAATAGTTATTCCTTTGATTGACCGAGTTGTTTTCTATTCTTGCTGGTGTGTAAATGTATCTTTGGAGATGAGTTGTATCATCAATGGTACTATCACTAATCACCTTTGTAAATTGAGAACTGGGGAGCTGATTTCTCAAGTTAACAATTTCCTGTTGCATACTGTCAGCAATTGTTGAAAGCTTGAACAACCTAACCAAGGATTGGTACTTTTGCAATACATTACCGGAAATTACATTTGATGAATTCAGAAAAATCTCTCTTTGGGAAGAATTATTTTCAACAATCAGATAGAAACATATTCCTTCAAGTAAAAGGAAAATGATCAGTGAAGAATATTTAATTAGAAGGGTAAAAAAATTTTGCATTGTTCCAATCTGTTAGCTTTGGAACCGGATTAAACGCTTTTTCTATCGATCAGAAATGAAAACCGATCTGTATTTTTCAATGCTATTCCAGTTCCTTTTACAACTGCCCTTAATGGTTCAGATGCAATATGCACCGGAAGTTTTGTTTTGGCAGAAATGCGTCTATCCAATCCCCTTAGTAGGGCCCCTCCTCCAGTTAGATAGAGTCCTCGTTTATAGATATCTGACGCCAATTCCGGCGGAGTGCTTTCCAAAGCCTTTAGAATAGCTTCTTCTATTTTAGAAATAGATTCATCTATGGAGGTTGCAATTTCGGAGTACGAAACAGTAATTTGTCTGGGAATCCCAGTCATAAGATCTCTGCCGTTAACAGAAAAATCCTCCGGAGGATTTTCCAGTTTTTCTAGTGCTGAACCCACTTTAATTTTCAGTAATTCTGCTGTTCTTTCTCCAATCAAGATATTGTGTACTCTTTTCATATAATTCATAACATCCATACTGAATTCATCGCCGGCAGTTCTCAATGATTGATCGCAAACTATTCCTGACAAGGCGATTACAGCAATTTCGGTGGTTCCTCCTCCAATATCAACTATCAGGTTTCCTTCAGGTTCCTCAACATCCAAACCGATCCCTAATGCTGCAGCCATTGGTTCATGAATCAGATAAGTTTCCTTAGAGTCAACATGGTCTGCAGAATCAAATACGGCTCTTTTCTCCACTTCGGTAATCCCGGAAGGAATACAAATCACCATTTTTAGATGTGTGAAGAATCTCCTCCTATTACCAATCATGTTGATCAAACCTTCTATCAGGCTTTCAGCGGCTTGGAAATCTGCTATAACCCCATCTTTTAAAGGTCTAATCGTTTTGATGTTTTCATGTGTTTTTTCATGCATTTGCATGGCCCGGGTTCCTACAGCAATTACCTGACCGGTTTTTCGATTAATCGCAACAATAGAGGGCTCATCGACAACAATTTCATCGTCCTGAATGATTAGTGTATTAGCTGTACCTAAGTCTATTGCTAATTCCTGAGTAAAAAAATTAAACCATTTCATTTATCTATCTGATCCTCCTATTTATACTTTTTCGAATTAATTGAGCACGAAATTAGATAAACTAAGTTAATCCTAGGGATTTTTATTGTATTATTTTCATTTTGTCAAGTTACAATAACCTTAGTTAGATTTTTCGGATTTAAATAACGACTTGCCAAAATTCTGATTCTTTCCGAGTTAATATTTTGTATTTCTTGGATTAAATGGGTTATGTAGCTTAAGTCCACACCTTCGAAAACTAGAGATTTCAATAGATTAGTTATTCTAACAGGACCATCTAGATGCCCCATGATCTGACCCATCAAATAGTTTTTGGTCATTCTCAGTTCTTCATTATTAATTGGATTTTCAATCAATTTTAATAAGTTTTGATTCACACCCAGCAAAGACTTTTTAAGGTTCCTCCTATTGGTCTCCATTCCGATCACTAACATTGCTGATTTTTGCATGCAGTCAAGAGAGGAATATATATGATAGGCCAATCCTCTTTTTTCCCGCAAATCTGCAACTAGTCTTGATCCGAAATAACCTCCAAGGATTGTGTTAAGCACAAAAATTCCGGCATAATCCGGATGTCGTTTGCCAGGAACCTTACATCCCATTAAAATTACAGACTGGGTTTTATTTGGCAAATTAACCTCTACTTCCTTAGGTTTGTTGATGAAAATTTTAGGTACGTTTTGGTTGTTTTTACTTGCTTTTCCAATCTTTAGATCGGATAGTTTATTTAAAATTTTACCATTATGAGAACATAAAATGACTTCAGATCTTCCCAATTTATAATGCTTTTTATAAAAACTTAGTACTGCTGAACGAGTAATCTTTTGGTAATCTTCCAAATTACTATTGTATCCATAGGGATGATCCGAACCAAATATAGCTTCACTTAAAGTCCGGTAGGCAACTACATCAGAGGACTGCAAATCATAAATGAGTTCATTTTTTTTATTTCTTTTGAAGATTAATAATTCGTGTGCCGGCATAAGCGAACCACATAGAATAGACTCAAAAACAGGAAATACATGGGTGACATGTTTATCCAATGTTTTCATGCCAATACTTGCCATATCCATCCCCATACTTACTTTAAGTTGGGTTCCATAAAAATCCATAATTTCTTGTATGTCTCCGCCAGAATAAATTGTAGTACCTTCCTTTATTAGTTGATTGGTTGCGTATGCTATGGATTTTTGTTTCTCCCATATTTTACCAGCAGGAAAAATAGCTTCCATAATCAATGGTTGTTCTGTAGTGCATTGAATATGATGAACCTGTAGGCCATTAGACAGTACTACCTTTTCAACAGGTGCGATATTTACTTGCTTAATATCTTGGATTTCTATACCTAACAAAGAAAATGATGTTTTATTTATAAGTGTTTTGCTACAAATAAACGCAATATTTATCCCTACTAATACTTTGCATTAGGAAAAATAAAGAGATAGGTTATTTTTGTGACAAGAATTTGGAATTACGTTAAACCAATATTATGAAATTCAGTGTTTCTTCCGCTTTATTATTAAAACATTTGCAAAAGGCAGTCGGGGCAATAGGGTCAAATCCGGTATTGCCGATTTTGGAAGACTTTCTATTTGTATTAGATGAACAATTGTTGACCATTTCATCTACTGATTTAGAAACATCTATCATAACTACCTTGGAAGTCAATGGTGAAGAACCGGGATCGATAGCCATTCCCGCTAAAATTTTATTGGAGACACTCAAAGCACTTCCTGAGCAGCCTATTACCATTGATGTAGACGAGGATACCTTTGGCATAGAAATTACTTCATCTTATGGAAAATATAAGCTGACTGGTGATAATCCCTATGATTTTCCAAAGATTCCGGACAGTGAAGATGAAGATTCAATTGAATTGGGTGCACCGGCTATCGCGGAGGCAATAACAAATACGCTATTTGCTACTAGTAATGATGAATTGAGATTGGCAATGACCGGGATATTTATTCAAATAGACTTTAACAAAGTCATCTTTGTTGCTACTGATGCCCATAAATTGGTAAAATATACTACCCATGATGTCAATAGCAATGTTTCATCTTCCTTTATCCTTCCTAAAAAAGCTTTTACCTTGCTAAAGAACGTTTTACCTGCAGATGGTCGGGTTAGAGTTTCTTTCAACCGCTCAAATGCCTTTTTTGATTTTACCACCTCCAAGCTCGTATGTAGGCTTGTTGATGCCAAGTATCCTGATTACAATGCTGTAATACCTTCTAATAATCCCTACTTGTTGACTGTGAATAAAAAGGATTTTTTAAATTCACTGAAGAGGATTGTCATTTATTCCAATAAGACCACGAATCAGGTAGTTTTAAAAATCAATGAAGGAAGTCTGAATATTTCAGCCCAGGATTTGGATTTTGCCAATGAGGCCACGGAACAAATGAGTTGCACTTATGATGGTGATCCTTTAATTATTGGGTTTAATGCAAAGTTCATTATTGAAATGTTAGGTGTTCTGGATTCGGATGAAGTAAATCTAGCCTTGTCAACACCTAACCGGGCTGGACTTTTGCTACCGGTCGAACAAAAAGAAAATCAGGAAATACTCATGCTGGTAATGCCGGTTATGCTGAATCAATAATTATGCAGATCGGATTATTTTTTGGTTCTTTTAATCCGGTTCATGTGGGACATATGATTATTGCTAATCACATGGTCGAATTTACTGATCTTGAAAAAGTATGGATGGTGGTTTCTCCCCATAATCCCTTAAAGAATAAGCAAAGTCTGGCAAATGATTATGACCGAATCCATTTAGTACAACTTGCAATAGGAGATAACCCCAATATCCAAGCATCCAATGTTGAGTTTTCATTACCACAGCCTTCCTACACCATCGATACTTTGGCTCATCTGCACGAAAAATACCCAAATTACCAATTTGCTCTTATCATGGGAGGTGATAATTTAACTACCTTACGCAAGTGGAAAAATTACGAAAAATTACTTGCCAACTATCCAATCTATGTTTATAAAAGACCAGGATTTGAACTCGGCGAATGGGCCAATCACCCTGCAATCTATTTTGTACAAGCTCCATTGTTGGATATTTCAGCATCTTTTATAAGAAAATGTATCAAACAAGGAAAATCAGTGCAGTACTTACTGCCACAGTCGGTTTTTGAATACATTGACGGTTCTAGTATGTTTAAGTGATTTGGTAAAGAAATTTCGCGTAATTATTTGTCAGAATTATCTCCACCGGTAAGGGAGGTTGTAGATTCAGTAGTTGATTTTATGTCTTCAGTTGGCGATTCTTTAGACTCAGCTTTATCCTTGGTTTTAGTGCTTTTGAATATTTCTCTATGAAAAATGAGAATGGCAATAACTCCTGTTGAGATGGCTGAATCGGCGATATTGAACACAGGTCTGAAAAACTCAAATGGCTTACCTCCCCATATAGGTACCCAGTTGGGTAGGGTCGTATCTATTAGTGGAAAATAGAGCATATCAACTACTTTGCCATATAAAAACCCTGCATACCCTCCGGATTCTGGGAACAAAACAGCGGGTTCTCCATGATATGAAGACTCCGAAAATATAAGACCGTAAAAAGCACTGTCCAATATATTCCCAATAGCCCCGGCTAAGATTAATGAAAAGCAAAATATAAGACTTCTCGATCGATAGGTTTTTATTAGTGAGATAAGCAAATAGATCAAAAACCCAATGGCCACTAGTCTAAAAATGCCCAAGGCCAGTTTTCCAAAATTACCCGGTGGCAATATTCCAAATGCCATTCCGGGATTTTCCACAAAATGAATTCTGGCCCATGAAAGGCCAAGAATGCCAAATTCCTCACCGTAAGTCATGTTGGTCTTAATCCAAAATTTAAATACCTGGTCTATAACCAACACAGATAATACCGTAATAATAACGATCAGACTCCTTTTCTTAATTTCTGCTGAAGTAATTTCCAATGCTCAAATTTGGTTTACAAAAAATCTTATCTTCTTCCTTTTTGTTTGGCCTTAATGCTTAAAGTAGCATGTGGAACCGCTCTAAGTCGTTCTTTTGAAATCAATTCTCCAGTGGACCTGCAAACACCATATACTTTGTTCTTGATCCTGATTTTCGCATTTTCCAAATGGTGAATATGTTTTTGCAACCGACTTGCTAATGTGGTTAATTGTTCACTTTCTTGAGTACCAATTCCATCATCCAGTCCTTTTACTTTGGTATCTGGATTGTCAGCCATGTCTTGTAGTTGATTGCGATAGAACTCAAGTTGTTCTTTTGCTAGAGATAGTTTTTTATCAATAATTTCTTCAAACTCTTTTAATTCTTCATCGCTATACCGATTTTTTGCATTGTCTACGTTCATAGCTATATTAATTTTAGGGTGCAAAAATATACTTTTTTAAACAAACAATTTTGGTTTTTTTGAGTTGGGAAGGTTATCTTTGAAATAAGATTGTGGGTTTTCGTCCCAACTTTTTCACCAAAGCTATCAGTCATAAACCAATCTCGAGTGGAAAGGATGATATTGAAAATATTAATTTTCGGATTCATCTACCTCTGATAGCTTTGGCTTTTTACTCATTGCATTCTTTTTAAGGTCTTTTTCTACTTTTCTGTTTTTGAAAATGTCAATTGCTAAAAAAACTGCATTTCTAAAAGAGGAGGCATCTGCCTGATTCTTCCCTACTAAATCATACCCGGTTCCATGATCAGGAGAGGTTCTAACAATTGGTAATCCGGCGCTATAGTTTACTCCATTATGGAATGCCATAGTTTTAAAAGGTATTAATCCCTGATCATGATACATTGCCAAAACAGCATCATACTTCTTACCTCTTAGGGATCCGAAAAAGCCATCTGCAGGATGGGGTCCTGATACCAAGAAACCCTCCTTTTTCATTTCCATCAGTACAGGATTAATTACATTCTCTTCTTCATCTCCCATAATACTACCATCGCTGGCATGAGGATTTAAGCCCATGACAGCTATACTAGGTTTGGTAATTCCAAAATCTCCTTGTAAAGTAGAAATCAATAATTGCAACTTTTGTCTTAAAAGATCTTTGGTGATCAAAGCAGGCACTTCTTTTAAGGCTACATGATCAGTGACAACAGCAACTCGAAAATCAGCATCAACCATCATCATTAAGCTACTTTTCGCATCAAACTGCTTGGTTAAATAATCCGTATGACCCTTATATGGAAATTGAGCCATGTGCATAGCTTGTTTATGAATTGGTGCCGTAACCAAAACATCTATATATCCTTTTTTTAGATCGTTAACCGCATGATCTATTGCTATGTAAGCATATTTTCCACTTTCCTCAGTAGGAACTCCCAATTGAATGTTTACATTTTCATTCCAACAATTAATGATATTGACTTTTCCATTCGATAAGGATTCTGCATTGCGATAATTGGTAGTTGGTATATCTTTTAGATTGACTACATTTTTATGATAAGAAACTACTTTGGAAGAACCATAAATAACAGGTATCATGGTTTCAAAAATTCGGGGATGAGCTAGTGTCTTTAATATTACTTCGAGGCCGATACCATTAATGTCACCTATGGTTATACCTACTTTAATAAGTTTCATGATAGGCAAATTTTTTCATTACTCGTTTTATCTTCGCGCACGAAGATACCAAATTATAAACAGGTGAAGGCGAAAAAGAAATTGGGACAACATTTCTTAATTAATGCGGAAATCGCAAAAAAAATAGTCTTGTCATTGCATGACCCTGCTTTATGCCCTTATTTGATTGAAGTGGGACCTGGCCAGGGGGCTCTAACCGATCATTTAGTTTCACTGAAAAATCGAAAGTTAATACTAATTGAAAAGGATGAAAGGCTGATCCCTCGCATATCCTCTACCTTTATCAATTGTACAGTCGTTCATGGAGATATTCTCCTGATCGATTTGAACAAGTTAATTCCAACTTCCAAAGCTGCAATTATTGGTAACTTTCCTTATAATATATCTTCCCAAATAATATTTAAAATTATAGATAATTATCCTCTAATCGTTGAAATGGTTGGAATGTTTCAACGTGAAATGGCCAAAAGAATCTGCGCCGATCCTGGCAGCAAAGATTATGGCATTATATCTGTTTTAACTCAAGCAAAGTATGATTGTAAATTGTTATTTGAAGTGAGTAAGCAGAATTTTAATCCAATGCCGAAGGTAGAGTCGGCGGTTATACATTTACAAATAAAAGAAGACCCTTACATTTTGCACAGTCATCCCCGTTTTAAGAGTATTGTCAAACAATCCTTTGGAATGCGTCGGAAAATGTTAAAAAATAGCCTTAAAGGACTTTTTCCTCCTGAAATACTGGAACAGGACTTGATTTTTAAAGAAAGACCGGAACGATTATCATTGTATGATTTTTATACTATTACTGATTTGTCACTAAAACATAATTAACCATGAGTCTTGAGAGTAAAGTAAACAATGCATTGAAAACGGCAATGAAAGAAAAAAACCAAGGGGCTTTAAGGGCTCTGCGTGCAATCAAATCTGAAATCCTTTTATTTAAAACGAGTGGACAAAAAAATAAGGAGTTTAATGAGCAGGAAGAGATCAAGATTCTTCAAAAAATGATCAAACAACGAAAAGATTCACTTGCCATTTATGAAGAACAAAGTCGTGCCGATCTGGCCAGTAAGGAAAAAGAAGAGATTGAGGTTATACAAACGTTTTTGCCGAAACAATTATCTCAGGAAGAACTTGAGTCTATCATTGGTGAGATTGTTTCATCCACTGGTGCCTCCTCAATGAAGGATATGGGGCGTGTGATGGGTTTAGCGCGTGAAAAAATTGGTGGTAAAGCCGATGGGAAACTAATTGCTCAAACCGTTAAATCACTACTAAATTAGATTTAACTGTTCCAAGTAGTCAAAAATTTGATCGTAAGAATCATAGGATTTGTATCCGGTCTTTTCTTCAGGAGTACCTGATAAAATCACACCATCCAGGTCATGATTTATTATCTTTTGCACATAATCTATATCCGGCAAATCGAGATTTAATATTCGGATTCCAGAATATGAGTGTAGATTTTCTGGAGCATCAATTATTAAATAATCAGGATTTAGAGATACTTCACTTGAGAAGCATATTTTCCCAGCCAGAATACTCGTCATATCATTTGTCCAGATACCGTCTATGTATTCGAGCCACCAGTCATCAAAGAGAGCCTTATCTTGGTATTGTACCAATATTTGTGGTCCTTCAATCCATTGCATTATTTGCTTTATTGAGGCCAATTGTTCTTTTTCGTGAATAAGGAATCCCATCCAATCGACACCCTTGGCTGCAAAATATCTAGCATCTGTTAAATTTGTAATTTTGTGTGCAATGATTTTCAGTTTTTTCATTTACTTTAATTTGACTTATCTATTTTCAGTGGATCTCTTAACAAAGCTTGCTGTCGAAAAGTGAAAAGTAAACATTATTTTGATCAAGTCTATGAAGTAACTCGAAATATTCCTTTCGGTAGAGTAACCACCTATGGTGCTATCGCTGATTTCCTGGCTTTAGGTTCGGCTAGAATGGTGGGTTGGGCTTTATTTCAGTCTTCCGAAATAGCAGATGGTTTACCTGCACACCGTGTAGTAAACCACCGAGGAGAACTGACTGGTAGAAATCACTTTGCAACACCTACTATTATGGAAGAGCTGTTAATATCAGAAGGAATTATAATCAAAAATCACCGAGTGCAAGATTTTAATAAGTTATTTTGGCATCCTGAAGAAATGATGTAATTTTCAGAACATCTTACCATTTTTTCTTGAGGTTTTCATTATCTACCCATTTGCTCCATTTCCGATTATAAGTATGTATGGTGAAAGTGGTTTTTTCATCACTGTCTACTAGAGGATAGTCCTGGTTTGCCCATTCAAATATGCTACCAAATAAATTAAATACTTGGTTATACCCCATTTTTTTTAGTTTTTCAGCAATTTTTTCACTGCGATATCCAATAGAACAGTAAATCACAATTTTTTCATTTTTATTGATACCTTGAAGCGCTTCCGGATTAAATTTGTCATACCCTATATATAATGCTCCAGGAATATGGCTAGTATTATATTCTATTTGTTCTCTGGCATCCAATACGATAGTATTCTGCAGATCACTTTTCAATTCACTAACTCCTATTATTGGGACTGTAAAGCTTAGATAGGACCGTATTTCCTTTTCAAAATCTGGATTTTTACACAGTTTTTGTTGTGGAATCTGACTGATCCCAGGATGTGGAATAATTAATAACCCCAATAAAATGAATCCTATTACTTTAGGAAGCCAATTTCTGAGGACCATCCCCGACATAATCATAGAGTATTTTTCCATTTTTACAGTATTGTTTTAGCTCAAGGTTAATAAAATCTGCTACTTGCTTCTTTATATTATCCGGGTATAAAAGATGAATGTTAGGGCCGGCATCCAGTGTAAAGCAAACCGGTAATTTTGATTCCTCCCGAAAGGTTTTGATCGCCGAAATAGCTTTCAAAGTATTGGGTTTCATTAATATAAACCCAGGTTGAGAGCACATCATTAGTGCATGTAATGAAAGCGCCTCTTCTTCTACCAGAATACCAAATTTTTGAAGATCTCCGGTGTAAAGAGCATCTAACAATTCAGAAGTGTTCTTTTCAGCTTGCCTAAACCTGTTTATCGCATATGGATTGTTTTTCATCAATCCATGACCTAAGGTACTACTAACTTCCTTGGGTTCAGTGCTGATAATTAATATGGTATCCTGGTATTTCAGAAAGTTGTGGTGGGTAGAATCCGTAATTGCTGAAGCATATAAATCCGTTGAATTTACCAAACCTGAATATTTACCCCAAATGGAAATTTTAGGATAAACTGATCGACAAGCACTTCCAGATCCTAGCCGACTTATTGTAGATGCTCTTTGGTAGAAATCCTCCGTCCTACCATCGCTATCAACTTTTCTTTCGAAATCTACCAGACATAAAGCAAGTGCACTCATTGCAGAAGCAGAGGATGCAATTCCGGTAGAATGAGGAAAAGAGTTTTTTGAATCAACCTGTAAAAAATATTGATTCAAATATGGCATTTCTTGAAGAAGACAGGCAAAATAGTTGTTCAGTTTGGCCATAAATTTCTTCGCCTTTTTTCCTTCGAATAAAAAATCAAAACCAAATCTTTCCGCATTTGAAAAGGTAACTCGAGTTTCCGTATATGCCTGACTTAAGGTAAATGATATTGATGGATTTTGAGGTATTTGGTTTTCTTTTTTACCCCAATATTTTACTAAAGCAATGTTAGAAGGACTGCGCCATTTTGTAGTATATGATTCCACGTATTATTTTGGCTTGTAAGATAAATTATAATCTTTCAATACCATATCCAGAATAGGATCTTCACCAACGGTATATATCTTTTTCAATTTGTATCCATTTAATTTGCCTATGTTGTTCCATAAAGCTGCTGTAGCCCCTCCTCGCAAGTCTTTAATTAAATAGTAAATAGGAATATCCAATTCTTTTTCAATCATCTTTATCAATATCTTACCTTGCGTTTTACTCAACTTTTTTAGTGGATCCATAAATTCTTCTTTCATCTGACGATGTAATTCCTTAATTTTTTTTCTCTTTTTCCTCCTTTTCATCCCACTTGTCTCTTCTTCTATTTGATGATAGAGTTGAATGGCTTTTACAGCATAGGGATACACCTTCAAAGCATACCTTCTATATCTTAAATACAATATATATTCTTTTCTATCCTTAAAGAAGCGTGGAGCAGTGACCGATACGCCTTCCAGGTTCAAAACATACAGGGTATCTTGTCCAGCTGTACTGGAGCCTGGTGGGTAATATAATTGTCCATTAGCATTTGAAATACTAATTGCCAGAAATACTATTATGATGATATACCCTTTCATTATTGTGAAAACAGCGGTAAATATATACAACCAAAACGTATCTTTGTCGGTTCCTGTTTTACTTAGTTACTTAATTTATTTAACAATTTGCAAAAAAGACTTTCGTTATAGATTAAATAAATATTTAATGTGTTATTAGACATATTTTCTATTTTTGTATGATTATTATAAATATTATGACGAGGATTATTGGGTGTTGTTTAGGTATTCTATTGTCTTTTGCAGCGACCGGGCAATATGTTTTGGAAAAGCTGAACGATGAGATAAATACTCATCTTGATGAAATAGCACCGGTGGTTTCGAAAGACGGTTCGACTCTTTATTTTACGAGGGTAGGGGCTGATAATTTTAATAAAACACTGATCAATTATGATCATGACGTTTCAAGTACTTTAACTAATGAAGAATATTTTGCCCTTCTAAAAGATATTTATTCTCAAATAGCTGAAAAACGTATCGATCATCCGGCACAATCTGGTTTTAATCAAGACATTTGGGTTGCCAAAAGTGAAGATCATTTGTTTGATTTGGTGGAACACCCTGGTTTTCCATTAAACAATGCCTTACCCAATAGTATATGTGGTCTTTCAGACCTGAACGATGACCTATTGGTGATTAATCAATTTGGTAAAGACGGAAGTTTATACCATGGTTTTTCAAAAGTTAAAGTAGAGTCTTCTTTGAATTATTCATTTCCCGAGCCAATATATATTTATGATTTTTTCACCTATTCATCAGACGTAAGTGCATGTATGAGTCATGACGGAGATGTCGTAATCCTCTCACTGAAAAGAAAAGATTCTCAAGGAGGGCATGATTTATATATTTCCTACAAAGTAAAAAATGAAGTCTGGAGTTCTCCGGTACCCTTATCGATGCGTCTCAATTCATCTTATCAGGAAATTAGTCCTTTTCTTGCCAGAGATAAGAAAAGGTTGTTTTTTGCATCTGACCGGGATGGTTCAGGCCAGATGGATATTTATGTGTCCAGACGAATTGATGTTCATTGGGATAAGTGGACCAAACCCAGGAAGATGTTTTCACCTATAAATACTGATGCGGACGAATCACACCCTTATTATGATGAATTAAATGATGAATTCTATTTCACTTCTAATCGAGATGGATCCAGTGATATATTCAGAGTAAATCTTTCACCAGATAAAGATAAGCCAGTTGCTCTGCAATTTCGAGGAGTTATCAAAGATCGATCTACTCAACAGCCTATCGCTGCAAATCTTAATTACTATTTCACCGGTACAGATCGGAAAAATCTGTTCTACCGGACAAATAGCGGCTATTTTGAATTAAAAGTCAAAACTCACTCTACCATTGTTTTCCATCCGGAAAAAACCGGGTATCAGTCCAGCAGTTTGGTGATTAACCCTCAAGAATATTCTCAAACCACTGATTCCATATTTTTTCTGGAATTTTTTCTTGACCCTATTCATGAAGAGAAAAAAATTGCATTAGATAAAATTTATTTTGTTAAATCTAAACCTATAGTCCTTTCAAAATCCTATCCTGAGTTAAATAGATTGGTCAAAATAATGAGTAAAAATCCGTTGTTAAAAATAAGAATTGATGGACATACCGATAACGTAGGAGATGAAAGTGCTCTTCTTCAATTATCAGAACAAAGAGCTCTTGCAATTAAAGAATATTTGACCGATCAGGGTATAGAGCCTAGACGTATCCGGATTAGAGGTTGGGGAGCCCAAAAGCCATTAAACCAAAACAAAAATGAAGATGAGAAACAGGCCAACCGTAGAGTAGAAATAATTATTGTCGAAAACGATACACAATAAGAATGGTCTTTATTGCCAGGGTTTTCTCCTTTATAACCCACCCGCTATTTCTGCCTTTATACGTATTGATTTTCTGGTTGATTTTAAATCCTTACGCCTTTGGTTACCCTTCGATCACTTCAGCTTATTTATTACTCTTTTATACTACAATTACGACCATATTAATTCCAGGCATTGCTACTTTAATGATGAAAACATTAGGGTTTATTAAGGATATTGAGCTAAAAGATAAACAGGATCGAATTGGACCGCTTATTGTATTGGGTACTTTTTTATTGTGGTATTATCTAAGTATCCAAAAAAATACGGATATACCGATATACTTTAATACGTATCTTTTAGGCTGTTTAATCACCATATTCCTAGTCTTTGTATTTAATCTTTTTATCAAAATAAGTATGCATACCGCCGGATTCGGTTTGACTTGTGTTTATTTTGTCTTGATGGTCTTCAAAGGACAAGATGTGGTTGTATTAAAACAAGAATACCTCTTTCAAATGGCTCTCATCTTGATTATATTATCAGGTTTGGTTGGCGCATTGCGCATATTTCTTAAAAGTCATTCCTTAACAGAAATCTATTTAGGATATTGTTTTGGTATATTCGCAGGAATTTTAGCTTATTTCATATGGTACTAACAGAATTAGAGTCAATTATTAATCATGCCTGGGAAGATCGTTCGGTTCTGCAAGATCCTCAAACAATAATGGCAATTGAAGAAGTAGTAGATCGATTGGATAAAGGGGAAATCCGTATAGCGCAACGAAATGATAAAGAGTGGATTATCAATGCTTGGATTAAGAAAGCGGTGGTCCTTTATTTTCCCACTCGTAAGATGAATACCATCGAAGTGGGTCCTTTTGAATTTCATGATAAAATTCCTCTTAAAACACAATATGCTGAAAAGGGAGTCCGAGTCGTACCTCATGCCATTGCAAGATATGGATCTTATATTGAACCTGGAGCAATTTTAATGCCCAGTTATGTAAATATTGGATCCTATATTGGGAAAGGAACGATGGTAGATACTTGGGCAACGGTGGGATCTTGTGCCCAAATCGGTCGTCATGTACATCTGAGCGGCGGAGTCGGAATTGGCGGTGTGCTGGAACCACCTCAGGCGGCACCTACCATTATTGAAGATAATTGCTTTATTGGTTCTCGTTGTATATTGGTAGAAGGTGTTAGGATTGAATCTGAAGCGGTGTTGGGAGCGAATGTAGTTCTGACAAAGTCTACCCGAATTATTGATGTTACGGGAGACTCACCGGTCACTTACAGGGGGCTTGTGCCTTCAAAATCAGTAGTTATACCAGGATCTTATACCAAATCTTTTTCAGCAGGGGACTATCAGGTACCTTGTGCGCTGATTATTGGAAAACGCAAGGAAAGTACTGACAAGAAAGTTTCTCTAAATGAGGCACTTAGAGAATATAATGTGGCTATTTAACCAAATTCTTCTTTTTGATAAACAAACACTTACTCATGCTAAATCGTTATTTCCTGTTTACACTGTTAATGGTATTGGTAATTGCATGTCAATCTGGCAAAAAACTTACTGATTCTCCCATGGGACCAGTAGAACCGACCATTGAAGCGAACCTTGATACCCTTACAATTACACCCGAGGCGGAAGAAAATATCGACCAATCTGCAGCAGATAATTTTGTACTACCCCCATACAATCCATCTTATAGCCTAACCAATGACTTAATCCATACCAAGCTGGATATAAAATTTGACTGGCAGAAACAACATGTTCTGGGTTTGGCCGAACTTACTCTCAAGCCTTTTTTCTATCCTACCAATCAATTAGAATTGGATGCCAAAGGATTTGATATACATCATGTCCAAATGAAGAATACCTCCTTGAAATACCAATATGATGGAAATAAACTAACTGTCGATCTGGATCGATACTACGGATCTGATGAACTTTATGTGATTTCTATAGATTATACAGCAAAGCCCAATGAAGTTGAAGAGGGTGGAAGTGCAGCCATTACTTCAGACAAGGGTCTATATTTCATTAATCCATTAGGCACCGAAAATAAACCACAACAAATTTGGACCCAGGGAGAAACTGAATCCAGTTCAAAATGGTTTCCCACTATTGACAAACCCAACGAGCGGTGTACTCAAGAAATCACTTTAACCGTTCAAGACCGATTTAAAACTTTATCTAATGGTCTATTAGTAAGCTCTACTGATTTGGGTAATGGATTTAGATCCGATTACTGGCAAATGGATAAGCCACATGCTCCTTATTTATTCATGGTTGCAGTTGGGGATTTTGCAGTGGTTATGGATACATCTCAGAACATACCTTTAGCCTATTATGTAGAACCAGAATATGAAGCTGATGCCGAAGCTATATTCAATCATACTCCGGAAATGATTGAGTTTTTTTCACGGATTACCGGTATTCCTTTTCCCTGGTCAAAATACGGACAAATCATTGTCAGGGATTATGTTTCCGGGGCAATGGAAAATACAACAGCGGTTATATTTGGAGATTTTGTTCAAAAAACTACCCGGGAACTTATTGATAATGACAACGACTTTATAGTGGCTCATGAATTATTTCACCATTGGTTTGGTGATCTGGTTACCTGTGAAAGTTGGGCCAATTTAACAATGAATGAGGGATTTGCAAATTATTCAGAATATTTATGGGCAGAATATAAATACGGACGAGAACAGGCGGATTACCACAGACAAAATGAGAAAGCCACTTATCTTAATGAAACTCAAATGGGAAGAATACATCCCTTAATTCATTTTGAATACGACGATCGTGAATCCATGTTTGATGCCCATAGTTATAATAAAGGTGGCATGGTGTTGCACATGTTGCGAAGATATATTGGCGATGATGCTTTCTTTGCAGGTCTGAAAAAATACTTGACGGATCATGCATTTTCATCTACTGAAGCACATGACCTTAGGTTAACATTTGAAGATCTTCTCGGAAAAGATCTTAATTGGTTCTTTAATCAATGGTATTTTTCACCAGGTCATCCGGTACTTTCGATTGAAAAGACTCACTATCCGGATTCCGGCATTTTATCATTCACTCTCAAACAAATCCAAGATCCTAAAACCAATTTGTCCATATTTCAACTTCCGATAACCATAGAGTTGTTTGACAATAATGGAAATAGTAAAAGGCATGAAGTGTGGATGGATCAGCGAGAACAACGTTTTGATATTCCGGTAAATGGTTTACCAGCACTTACACTAATAGACCCGGATGACAATCTCTTAATGATCAAAATGGAGGATAAGTCAATTGAAGAAAGTGCATTTCAATATCGGTTTGCTGAAGCTCTTGCTCATCGTATTGAAGCTTTGCAAAGTTTGAGCGGCCAACACGAAGGGCTGGCACAGAATATTTTGGTTAAGGCACTTGAGGACACACATTGGTTTATTCGCCAACAAGCAATTACTAATGTGGATATTACCAATAATAGCTTTGGTCTTAAACAAATTAAGTCTATGGCCTTAAATGATTCTCACTCCGCGGTCAGGTCAGCAGCCATATTAAAACTCAGTAAATCCGAAAACAAGGAATTTATTCCACTTCTAAAGCAAGTCTTGGATCAAGACCAAGCGTATGGCAGTATCGGTGCAGCTTTAATTGGATTACAAAAGTTAGATTCGGCCTTAGCTTTTGAATTTGCTACGAAATTTATTAATGAAAAGCCTCTGGCTATACCGGTTGGTCAGGTACTCGCCGGGTCAGGAGATTTGGAATACCTCCCATACTTTAAGCAGCAAATAGATAATAGCACATCTTTTAATGTAATTTCTGCTATTGAAAACTATTACTTATTGATAAAAAAACAATCACATGAATTTTTATCTCAAGAAATTGAAGAAATAAAACAATGGGCAATTAATCAAAAGGAAAGTATCTTTAAAAGGTACGGAAGCACCAAAGCGCTTTACGACTTGAAAACCTATTTAGCTACTGCAAGAAAAAACAATCCACCGTTAAGTGCTGTTTATGATGAGGTAAAAGTCATGATAAAAGAGATAAAAGAAACCGAAACCAACAAGCAATTGATCAATGCTTATATGTTTTTCAATTGATCCATGGTGAGGTTCTGATTAGCTCTTTTCTCCAAAATAATATGCCTTAAGTCCTTAACAATCAAGGGAATGGTTTTTGCTGTAATAGCAAGAAAACTATTCTCTTCTATTGACAATATAGCAGAAAGGTATTACATTGGAGGTTTTGTGTGCCAAATTCAGGAATTATTCACCATCCTGAGTTGTTTATTGCTAAACCTGGATAGTTAACTAATATGGATAGAGAGAAAAATAATTATCAGCTGCTAATTAGTGAATTAGACAGCTTCATAAGGAAATATTATATCAACAAATTAATCAAAGGCGGGCTTTATAGTCTTGGTTTTTTATTGTTGCTATTTATTGGTCTTAATTTACTTGAAAGTCAGTTTTATTTCCATTCCGGGGTTAGAAAGATATTGTTTTTTAGTTTTATAGTGCTATCGGGTATTATTCTTTCTATTTACGTAATAATCCCTCTGTTAAAATATTTTCGACTCGGTCCTGTAATTTCTCACGAACAAGCCGCATCCATCATAGGAGATCATTTTGAAAATGTAAAAGATAAGTTGCTTAATGTGTTGCAACTTAAGAAACAAGCTGGCAATCAAACAAGCAAAGATCTAATCGAAGCAAGTATCAGGCAAAAATCTGCAGAAATTAGACTAGTACCATTTAGATCAGCAATCGATTTATCTGGTAATCGCAAATATATCAAATATGCATTACCACCTCTTTTATTGTTGTTGGTTTTACTTTTTGCCGCACCTAGTTTAATAAAAGACAGTACTCATCGTATTATCCATAACAATCAAGAGTTTGAAAAGAAAGCTCCTTTTCAATTTGTGGTAGTTAATGAAGAATTAAGTGTAGTCCAATATGATGATTTTCTCTTAAATGTAGCTGCGGAGGGTTCAATTATTCCCGACGAAGTATTTGTAAGCATTGATGACTATGTTTATCGTCTCAACCAAATATCTCCGAATGAATTTAGTTTCAAATTTAATAATGTTCAAAAGAATATTGATTTTAAGTTATTTGCCGGCAAGATTAGTTCAGGTGAGTATACCTTAAAAGCTTTGAAAAAACCTGTTGTTGTTGATTTGAAAGTGGCTCTTGATTATCCCCAATATACGGCAAGACTTGATGAACAACTTGAAAATATCGGTGATTTGGTCATACCATTGGGTACCAAAGTAAATTGGTCAATTACTACAGCCAATACTGAAACTTTAGATATCAAACTTCCAAATTCAGCGAAGCAAGGTGTTGATAGAAAAAGTAATAGTTTATTTGAATTTGGTCATCGGCTAATAAATAGTGGTATTTACAAACTGTACTTTAATAATCAGGAAATACCCGATCCGGATTCACTTCAATATTCCATTCACTTGGTTCCGGATCAATATCCTACTATCGATGTAGAGCTTTTTAAGGATAGTTTATCTAAAACGCTTCACTATTTTGTGGGTGGGGCAACTGACGATTATGGTATTGTTGCGATCAACTTTAACTATCAGGTAAAAGATCAAAATGGTAAGGACAAAGGACTTTTTAATGTTCCAATTAAACTCGAAAAAGGTAAAGCAACTCAATATTCCTATACATGGGATATTGCAGAGGTTCCATTACTGCCAGGTGATCACATATCCTATTATTTTGAGGTCTTTGATAACGATGCGATCAATGGAAGTAAATCCAGTCGCACTCAAACATTTTCTTTTAACAAGCCTACCCTCAAAGAATTTGAGGAGAAAACCGAAAACAACAAACAAAAGATCAAAGCTGATCTCAATAAGTCTCTACAGGAGGTTAAGAAATTGCAGGATGAGATAAGAAAAATGCGTGAAAAACTCCTACAAGAGAAAGAAGTTAACTGGCAAAATAAAAAGGAATTTGAAAAATTATTGGAAAAACAAAAAGAGCTTGAAAAACTGATAAAAGAAGCCAAAGAAAAGTTTTCTGAGAACTTGGAAAATGAAAAGGAATTTAATCAAATGGACCAAGAACTTCAGGAAAAGCAAGAAAAGATCAAAGAACTCTTTGATGAGGCCATGTCTGAGGAAATGAAAGACTTGATGAAACAAATCGAGGAAATGTTACAGGACCTTGAAAAAAACGACATGTTGGACATGATGCAAAAATTCCAATTCAACAACAATGAAATGGAAATGAATTTGGATCGGATGTTGGAATTATTTAAGCAGTTAGAAGTTGAACAAGCAGTTCAACAGCAAATAGATAAGCTGGAAGAGTTGGCCGAAAAACAAGAAAAACTAAGCGAAAAAACGGATAATACCGACCCTGTTGAAAAGAATCAGCAAGAAAATCCAGAGGGCAACGAAAAGAATCAGCAAGAAGGGAAGGAGAACGATCAAAAAAACGATGAAAAGACTGAAGGTAAAGAGGAAAGCCAAGATGATCAAGGTAGCGAACCAAATGGACAAGAAGAACTAAAAAAAGAACAAGAAGAAATTAAAGAGGAGTTTGAAGACATACAGGAAAAAATGGATGAGATTCAAGAGAAAAATGAAGAATTAGAGTATCCCAAAAACCTTGGCGACAATGAACAGGAATCAGAGGAGATCCAGCAAGATCTGGAGCAAATTGAACAGCAATTGAACCAGAATAAAAATAAGAACGCCTCCAAACAACAGAAGTCAGCTGCTCAAAAGATGAAGGACATGGCACAGAAAATGCAACAGCAAATGCAATCAGGCCAGATGGAGCAAATGACTGAGGATCTAGCGGCTTTGCGGCAACTTTTAGAAAATCTGATCACCTTATCATTTGAGCAAGAAGATTTATTCTTGGAGCTAAACTCGGTTAATGTTAACACTCCTAAGTATGTATCCCTTGTGCAGCAACAATATAAACTCAACGATGATTTTTCATTGATCCAAGACAGTCTGCAAGCGTTGAGCAAACGTGTAACTCAAATCGAATCCTTTGTTACTGAAAAAGTAGCAGATGTCAATGAAAATATGGAAATAGGATTAGACAGACTTGAGGAAAGACAAAAATCTCAGGCAGCGGATAATCAACAGAGGGTGATGAAGAATGTAAATGACTTAGCATTGATGCTTAGTGAAGCCATGGAACAAATGCAGATGCAAATGTCCTCAATGATGAGTGGTTCTCAGATGTGTGACAGCCCTGGTTCCTCACCAGGTATGCAACTTCCAGATAAAATGAAGGGTGCCTCGGATAAATTAGGGGAGCAAATGCAGAAAATGCAACAACAATTACAAGAAGGGCAAATGAATAGTGAAAAGTTTGCCAAATTAGCTGCCAAACAAGCTGCTCTTCGTAAGATGTTACGGGAAATTCAGAAAGAAAAACAATCTCAGGGTAAAGGATCTAAGGAACTTGAAGGAATAATAAATGATTTAGATAAAATAGAGACAGAACTGGTCAATAAAAACCTGAATAACGAAATGTTGAAAAGACAACAGAAAATTTTAACCAGACTGTTAGAGGCCGAAAACGCAGAAAGGCAAAGAGGAGAAGAAGAAAAAAGAAAATCTGAAGTAGGGGAAGCAAAAACCAGAGAGCTTCCACCCTCGCTTCAGGAATATATCAAAAAACGAGAAGCAGAAATTGATAATTTCAAATTCGTTTCTCCGGATGTAAAACCCTATTACAAACAATTGATTGAAGAATATCTAAAATCTCTTAAGACAAAGACTAATTAAAATGCTTAAATTAAGGTCGAATCCTGATAACATATTAGAAATCGAACATTTTGTGTCCGAAATAATTCAAAAATATGGAATTAACCCGGACATGCACCCTAATATTTTGATCAGTCTGACTGAAGCTGTAAACAATGCAATTCGTCATGGTAACAATAGTGATGAATCCAAATTTGTGTGTGTAGACTTGAAAAAAAAGAAGAACATTCTGACTTTATGGGTTCAAGATGAAGGTTGTGGGTTCAATGTTACTACCGTACCAGATCCAACTGTACCGGAAAATGTAGAAAAATTAGGAGGTCGAGGGGTGTTTATTATGCAGCAATTATGTGATAAACTTTGTTACAAAGAAAACGGTAGAGTGGTTGAATTGCATTTTGAGTTAAGCAATGCCTAAATCCACTTCTGTAAAAATAGCTTTCTTCTGGGATGACGTATCCTTTACCCTACCACAGCGTAGTAAGATAAAATCTTGGCTAAGATCTGTTTTCTCTCACGAAAATCAAGAGTTAAGACTGCTTAATATCATTTTTACAAGTGATGTTAAGTTGTTGGAGATCAATGTAAAGCATTTAAAACACAACTATTATACTGATATTATTACTTTCTGTTTGGAAGAAGATCCTATTTGTGCTGAGCTTTATATTAGCGTTGACCGGGTAAAAGATAATGCAGAACAATTGAGGATTCCATTTATCACTGAATTATGTAGAGTGATGGTACATGGTTCCTTGCATCTTTGCGGTTATTCTGATAAAACCCAAGATGAAATCTTGGTAATGAGGAACAAAGAAGATTATTACTTAAAAAGTATGTTTGTGTCCTGATTAATTTTTTAAAACAAGTTTCCTGTGTATTTATTTCCATTATTTCATGATCAATAGGTATTTGCCATTATTTTTGCAGCTATTTTCAAAGTCAAATTTCTATAAAATGATCATTCTCAAATTTGGGGGTTCTTCCGTTAAAAATGCCGAATCTATAAAGCAGGTAGTTAAGATCCTCAAAAATCAATATGCTGACAAGAATTATGCGGTAGTGTTTTCGGCTTTCGGAGGAGTAACCGATCTATTAATCAAAATTAGCAAATTAGCTGCCAGAGGTGATGAGTCCTATCTCGAATTCTTTGATCAATTCCTTGAAATCCATAGACAAATTAGCACTGAGTTACTCAATAAAGAGAATTTTGAATCCTTCGACCCTTTGCTTCAGAAAAACCATCGGGTTCTAAAAAATCTTTTCCATGGGATTTTCCTGGTAATGGAAGCATCACCCAGAACCATGGATTACGTGTTAAGTTTTGGAGAAAGAAATTCCGCAGCAGTCATCAGTGCTTATAGCCGTCAAGAAGGTCTTAATGCTAAAATGTTGGATGCCAGAGAAATAATCAAAACCGATAAAAAATTCGGATCTGCTAATGTGGATTTTAATTTAACTCAGAAAAAAATAAATAAACATTTTACACAAAATACTGAAATACAAATTGTTACAGGATTCATTAGTTCTGCTAAAGGTGGGCTAACCACTACATTAGGCAGAGGCGGTTCCGACTACACTGCTTCTATTCTGGCTTCTAGTCTTAATGCGGAAGTAGTACATATTTGGACGGATGTCGATGGTGTCTTGACTGCTGATCCCAGGAAAGTCAAAATGTCATTTACTATTCCTAATCTTACATATGCAGAAGCTATGGAAATGTCCCATTTTGGAGCTAAAGTCATTTATCCTCCAACCATTCAACCGGCATTGATTAAAAATATTCCAATTTATATTAAAAATACTTTCAATCCTGAATTTACAGGATCTCGAATTGATAGTGTAACAGACCCTACTGCCCCAGCAGTGAAAGGAATCTCGTCGATATCTAATATTGCTTTACTTTCATTACAGGGAACAGGTTTATTTGGGGTTCCTGGTATCGCTGCCAGATTATTTTCGGCCTTAGCTCAAGAAGAAATTAATGTCATTTTGATCACCCAAGGTTCTTCTGAGCATTCCATAAGTTTTGCGATCAATCCGTATGATGCTCAAAGAGCAAAAGAATGTGTTGAACTGGTATTCCTTCCTGAAATAAGTGCTGGTACTATAGATCCTGTTAAAATTGAAAAGAACCTCAGTGTCGTCGCCATAATCGGAGAAAATATGAGATATCGACCTGGAATAGCAGGCCGTCTTTTTCAGTCATTGGGGAAAAATGGAATTAATGTGGTAGCTATCGCACAAGGTTCTTCTGAGTTAAATATTTCTGTAGTTATCCAAAAGCAAAATGAATCCAAAGCACTCAATGTTCTACATGAAGTATTTTTTCTGTCGGAAATGAAGGTAATCAACTTATTTATGATTGGTGTTGGTCTAATCGGCAGTACTTTAATCGAACAAATAGTATCTCACGCCGATTATTTGAGAGCAACTAAATCCTTGAAAATCAATATGATAGGAATTGCAAATAGCAAAAAAATGGTCTTTTCAGAAAAAGGTATTGACATGGCAAATTGGAAGCATGCATTGTTTAATTCTCACTCTGAAATGGATGTCAATACTTTTATTGATCAGATGAAGTCTCTTAATTTACCCAATTCCATTTTTATTGATAATACGGCATCTTCCGAGATAGCGAGTACCTATTTTCATATACTTGATTCTTCTATTTCTATATCTACTCCAAATAAAATAGCCACCTCAAGTGATTATAATCAATATATAATGTTGAAAGAAGTCTCTAGAAGAAGAGGAGTACTATTTTCTCACGAAACTAATGTTGGAGCAGGTCTTCCTATCATTACCACACTTAATGATCTAATTAATAGTGGTGATCGAATTTTAAAAATTGAAGGGGTATTATCAGGTTCTCTCTCATATATATTCAATAACCTCTCTGATGATTTATCTTTTCAAGAGGTTATTCTTGAAGCAAGAGAATTGGGTCTGACCGAGCCTGATCCTCGCTTGGATTTGTGTTTGACTGACTTTAAGCGCAAATTGGTAATCTTAGGAAGAGAAGCTGGAATTCCGTTGGAAATTGAAGACATTGAATCCGATAATTTATTGAATGAAGGTTTGTTATCCGCAGAAAACATTGATGAATTTTTGACTCGTGTTGCTGAATTAAATCGATATTATCTAGATAAAACCAATTCCTGTAATGAAAAGAATCAAAAACTTAGAGTAATTGGTAAAGTTGAAAACAAGAAAGCAAAAATAAAACTCGTGGAAGTAGATGAGAAAAGTCCTTTCTATGCTTTAGATGGAAGCGATAATATGGTCGTTTTTACAACAGATCGTTACAATGAAAGACCATTAGTAGTCAAAGGGCCAGGAGCGGGCGCAGAAGTAACTGCCGCCGGTGTTTTTTCAGAAGTAATTACCATCGCCACTCAATTGGCAAATTAATCGATTTATATGGAATTCGGTGAAATAAAGGTGTTTGCACCTGCTTCGGTGGCAAACGTTGCTTGTGGATTTGATATTTTAGGATTTGCTATGCAATGGCCGGGAGATGAAGTCGTCGTGAGACTTTCTGCTCATCCAGGAGTTCGCATTGCCAAGATCACCGGTGATCAAGGGAAATTACCTTTGGATCCTTATACCAATACCGGAAGTTATGCCATTATCCAGTTGCTAAAAGATTTAAAGATAAATCAGGGAATTGAAATTGAAATTCACAAAAAAATGCCTTTTGGCAGCGGATTGGGATCCAGTGCTGCCAGTGCTGCTGCCGCGGTTTATGGCGTTAATCTTTTATTGGAACTGGAATTGACCAAGCAAGAGTTACTTCCTTACGCTGTACTTGGAGAACAATGTGCAGATGGCGCATATCATGCGGATAATGTCGCTCCAGCACTTATTGGTGGTATGATCTTGATTCGTGACAATCAAACCTTAGATGCTATTTCTCTACCGATTCCCAATAATCTTTATTATGCCGTAATCCATCCTGACCTCAATATTCTAACCAAAGAGTCTAGAAGTATTTTGTCAAAAGATATTTGTCTAAAGCAGCATGTGGCTCAAAATGGTAATCTTGGAGCATTTATCACATCTCTTTTCACATCAGATTATGATTTATTGTCAAGATCCTGTTGCGACCAGATTATCGAACCACAGAGAGCGAGTACTATTCCATATTTCTATACAGTCCGCGACATAGCACTAAGACATAATGCATTGGCATGTAGTATTTCAGGTTCTGGCCCAAGTTATTTTGCATTGTGTATAGGAGATGAAATTGCATCCATCGTTAGTCGGGAAATGCAAGCGTTTTATATGGATAAAGGTATTAACTGTCAGGCTTATTACGGACAAATATGTAAATCCGGAGCAAAAGTAATAGTATAAAGTATGAAGTGTTATAGTACACAAAATCCTAAAGGAGAGCTCGTTGATATCAAAACTGCCGTCATGCGTGGACTAGCGCCGGATGATGGATTATATATGCCGGAAACTATTCCATCCATTGATTTTGATTATGATCATCTTTCTAAATATTCCTTCCAGGAAATTGCATTTACTATTGCAAAAAAATTCTTAGCCGAAGAGATACCTACTGATACACATCTCCTAAATATTGTAGAGGACTCCATTGATTTTCCAGCACCTGTTCGAAAATTGAAAAGTAATATTAGCCTTTTGGAGTTGTTTCACGGTCCAACTATGGCATTTAAGGATTTCGGTGCCCGATTTATGGCTCGGTTGATGAGTTTTTTTAATCGCGGAGAAAATGAAAAAATTTTCATTTTGGTGGCTACATCTGGGGACACCGGTGGTGCGGTAGCCAGTGGCTTTTATGATGTTCCGGGAATTGAGGTGATTATCCTGTATCCGTCGGGAGGGGTGAGTGTTTTACAAGAAAAACAATTAACTACCTGGGGAAGGAATATTCGCGCGATAGAGGTAAATGGTGTTTTTGATGACTGTCAAAGGCTGGTTAAGCAGGCATTTTTAGATCATGATATACGATCCAAATTTCGTCTGAGTTCTGCCAATTCGATTAACTTGGCAAGACTTATTCCACAGTCGTTTTATTATTTTGAGGGATATAAACAGTTAATTACTAATAATGCTGTTGTCTATGTAGTTCCCTCTGGTAATTATGGCAATCTTTCCGCTGGAGTTATGGCCCAACAAATGGGCTTACCCATTGACCATTTTATTGCGGCAACCAATGTCAACCGTCCAGTCCCTGATTATTTGGAAACTGGGAAATTCAATCCCAGGTCTAGTCTCTCCACTATTTCAAATGCTATGGATGTAGGCAATCCTTCTAATTTTGTTCGGCTACTAGATCTTCATGGTTCCACGTGGAACCAAATCAAAAAAAACATTAAAGGTATTTCTACCACAGATAAGGAAACTTTGGCGACCATTGATCTTGTATATCGACAGTTTGGCTACCTTTTGGATCCCCATGGTGCTGTTGGTTATCATGCTATTGGTCAAATCCCAGATGAAATAAATAATGAATACCAATATTTACTTCTTGAAACTGCTCATCCGGCCAAATTTAAAGATTCTATTGAATCCCGTCTTTCAATTCAGATTGAAATGCCACAGCGGTTAGTTGCATTTAATCAAAAAATCAAAGAAGCTGATAGCTTGTCCAACGAATATTCCGATTTTAAAGAATGGATTTTATCGTCATTAAAATAATTCTTCTTTTTGTAGATAGACTCTTATCAAACAAAATTTGATAAACCTTATTACAATTGTTCCACGTGGAACTTTTGTATATTTATTCTCTTTTTTAATCACAAATATTTATTTGCTATGAAAATTTTCTCATTTATACTTCTTCTGATTTTACCTGGTCTTATTTGGGCACAGTCTAATACCAATCAAGATCCATTCAGACAATTAAAAACCGACTTACCTACTCCAAATAGTTATCGTACTGCTTCAGGGGCTCCAGGACATGAATATTACCAACAGCAAGCGGATTACATTATCTCTATGGAGTTAAAAGAAGATATAAATCAATTACATGGTAAAGAAACGGTTACTTATCATAACAATTCACCAGATCAGTTATCCTACTTGTGGTTGCAATTGGACCAAAATATGCGTTCCAAGGAATCCGATACGTATAAAATATCTACGTTCTCAGTACCAGAAAGAGTCTCCACTAACATGTTAAGCCGTATGGAAAATCAATTCGATGGAGGTTTTAATATTACTAAGGTTGCGGATGAAAATGGTAAACCTTTGTCATACCATGTAGTAAAAACCATGATGCGTATAGATTTACCCACACCAATTAAATCCGGTGAAACCTATACTTTTAAGATAGATTGGTGGTACAACATCAATAATCATCGCAAAGATGGAGGTCGATCAGGATATGAGCATTTTGAAAAAGACGGTAATAATGCCTACGTAATTGCTCAATTTTTTCCTAGGATGTGTGTCTATAACGATGTGGAAGGATGGCAAAATAAGCAATTCTTAGGTAGAGGAGAATTCAGCTTAGTTTTTGGAAATTACGAAGTAAGCATTACCGTTCCTTCCGATCACTTGGTTGCTTCTACCGGAGAATTACAAAATATGAAACAAGTGATGAATCGTACTCAATTGAAAAGATACGAGGAATCCAAAAAGTCTTTTGTTCACCCAGTAATAATTGCTACCGAAGAAGAAGCCATAGAGCGCGAAAAAAACAAAGAAACAAAAACGAAAACCTGGATCTTTAAAGCTGATAATGTGAGAGATTTTGCCTTCGCTTCTTCTAGAAAATTTATTTGGGATGCTATGGGCGTGAAAATGAGCGATGGTCGCACGGTTATGGCTATGTCAATGTACGTTAAAGAAGGAAATCCACTTTGGGAAAAATTCTCTACTAAAGCTGTTGCACATACAATAAAATGGTATTCCCACTACACGTTTGATTATCCATATCCTGTGGCATGGTCAGTAGATGGGAGTATGGGTATGGAGTACCCCATGATTTGCTTTAATTTCGGTCGCTGTGAAGAGGACGGTACCTATAGCGAAAGAACTAAATATGGCCATATAGGTGTAATAATACATGAAGTTGGTCATAATTGGTTTCCCATGATTGTAAATTCAGACGAACGGCAATGGACTTGGATGGATGAAGGAATTAATTCGTATGTCCAATATTTAACCGAACAACAATGGGAAAGAAATTTTCCTTCCCGCAGAGGACCTGCCAAAAACATTACCGCTTACATGGGTGGAGATAAGAAATACATTTCTCCTATCATGTCCAATTCCGAATCTATTTATCAATTCGGTAACAATGCATACGGCAAACCGGCTACCGCTTTAAATATTCTTCGTGAAACTATTGTAGGGCGAGAATTGTTCGATTATGCCTTTAAAGAGTACGCAAATCGCTGGAAATTTAAACATCCTACTCCTGCAGATTTGTTTAGAACCATTGAAGATGCTACAGCCATAGATTTGGATTGGTTCTGGAGAGGATGGTTTTTTACCAACGACCATTGTGATATGTCTATATCTGAAGTAAAATGGTTTAAACCTGATCCAAAAAATCCTGAAATTGTAAAACTCCAACAAAAAGAAAAAAGAGAAGAAGCACCAAAACCTATAGGACAGATAAGAAATGAAAAAGAAATAGAAAATACCTACGATGAAATAGATACGACAATTAGAGATTTTTATACTGATTATGATCCATTAGACGTTGATGCTATTGACAAAAAGGAATATGAAAATTATCTAAACAATCTTACTGACGATGAGAAAGGAATGTTAAATAACTCGAAAAACTTTTATCAAGTCACATTCGAAAAAATTGGTGGTTTGGTAATGCCTTTGATCTTACAATTTGAGTATGTAGATGGCGAAAAGGAAGTTTTTAGGATTCCACCAGAAATATGGAAATTAAAACCAGATAATAAACTTACCAAAGTTTTTCCTACTGAAAAAGAAGTTAAGAATATCGTGTTGGATCCCTTTCTGGAAACAGCAGATGTGGATACTGAAAATAATTATTATCCGCCGCGAACATCTGAGCCAAGTAGATTTGAAATTTTTAAAGGACAAAATAGATTCAGAAGGGGAGGAGAAAATCCTATGCAAAGAGCGGAAAGAGCAAAGAAAATAATTAAATCATAAAGTGGATAGAATAGTAAAGATTAGTTGATTAACAGTATTTTATATATTAAATATTAGTTTAACTAATCTTTACTATTTTCTACTTTTAAAAGAAAATCATCCAAATACCTGTTAAAATCTTTCGGATGTTCCATCATAGGAGCATGACCACATTTATCGACCAAAATCAACTTAGAATTTCTAATTAATTCATTAAATCTTTCACCCACAAATGGCGGTGTGATCGTATCTTGCTTTCCCCAAATTAACAAAGTCGAAGCGCTGATCTCGTGAAGATTTTCACCCAAATTGTTTCTGATTGCAGATTTTGCAGTGGCTAGTATCCTGATAGCTCTATTTCTGTCGTTTACTATTCCAAATACCTCATCAACCAATTCTTTTGAAGCTACTTTAGGATTATAGAAAGTACTTTCCGTCTTTTTCTTTATGAACTCATAATCTCCTCTTTTTGGAAATGTATTTCCCATTGAACTTTCAAATAAACCGGAACTCCCAGTTAAAGTAATGGATTTGATCTTGTCGGGATTTTGTAATACGAACATTAATGCTATATGACCTCCTAATGAATTACCCAATACATGAACCTTCTTGTATCCCTTATAATCTACAAAATCTTTGACATACTGAACTAAACCCTGAACCGACAATTTCCGAAGTGGCATCTCAAATATTGGTAAAATTGGAACCACAACGTTCCTTCTTTTTCCAAAATAATTTATAATACCCTCAAAATTACTTAAAGCTCCAAACAATCCGTGTAGCAGTAATAACGGAGTTCCATTAGAATCCGATTCGATATATTTAAAACTATGTTCTTCGATGACCGGATAATCCATGTTTTATTCTTTATAAATGGCAAATATAAGGGAAACTACTATTTCCACATTATACGGATGTTGATCTATTTAATTTTGTCACAAATCTTAAGTAAACAGCAACTGTGATTACCAACATTGCAATTCCTTGGTGTGAAACTCCGATCCAAAGAGGTATTTCCCCGGTTGCTTTGAGTACAGTAAAAATTCCTAGCACGACCTGGACCAAGATTAGAACAAATAAAATACCACCGGTCTTCGCCAATTCAAGTCTATCCACAACAGATTTATAAAAAATCATTCCACCGATTACAAGGACAATATACGCCAATAAACGATGTACAAATTGAATAAGTGAGGGCATAAATGGAGAAGAATCATAATTTACCAAATATTCCCATCGCCAGTGCTGAAAGTCTAACAACAAAGATGGAATGAGCTCTCCGTTCATATCGGGCCAGGAAGGATATAATATGCCCGCTCTCATACCGGACATCACACCACCGATTACAATTTGTAATCCCATTACTACCAGAAAAATTTTAATTATTCTGTTCAAAGAAGGGGTAATTTCAATTATTTTTACCCGATCACCACAAGCAATAAGATAAGTCCATTGCAAGTAAGAATACAAAATCAATGCAATGGACAAATGAATTGTCAACTTGTAAGCATTAACCCATGGACGATTGATTAAACCGCTTGCTACCATAATCCACCCAAAAGAAGCAGCCAGTACAGCCAAGAAAAATACAATTGCAATCCTTTTCCACATATTACGATCGATCCAACCTTTCAGAGCAAAAACTATCAATGGAAAAATAAAAATAATGCCCATCATTCTTGCCCATAAACGATGTAGGTACTCCCAGAAATAAATAAATTTAAACTTCTGTAACTCCATTCCCTCATTGATCTTTTTATACTGTGGAGTTTGTTTATAAAGGTCAAATTCTTGTAACCAGGCTTTTTCACTTGTTGGTGGAAAAGTACCCATTACGATGTCCCACTTTGTAATTGATAAACCGGAACCAGTCAGTCTGGTAATGCCACCAATGAATACTTGAAAAAAAATAAGAACTAAACCTGCAATCAACCATAATTTAAACGGGCGCTGATATTTCATTGAAAAAATATTAAACTTTTACTCTTCTAATAATAATTAATAGGTTATAAATAAGAAATGCTTATTATTATTACCATTGTTAGTCTGTGGAAAAAATGTAAAGCAATTATTTGAAATCTAATAATTCCACTGAAACTAACATCGAATGTAAAAAACCTAACAATCTAAAATGCATATTTTCAGGAGATTAAAAACTTTATTCACAATTTCTATTTATGATCTACGGTAATAAAATGATCAAAATGATATGTTGATATCATATTAATTTTACAGTAAATAGAATAATTATGAGTGGAAAAAAATAATAAATATTAAAAATATTAATAATATTATTAAAAATGTATAAGTTATTAATAATCATTAATATAAATATCCACATACTTGTAAAATATATCATATTTGTAAGTCTTATGTAAGATATGTACTTATAAATAGTTATTAAAAATAATGTTTATAACCTATGAGAGTGTTGATTCAAAGAGTCAAAGAGGCAAATGTAAGTATCGATTCCAAGATTAAAGGAAAGATAAATTATGGTTTGTTGGTTTTTATTGGAATTGAAAACGAAGATAATGCGCAAGATGTAGACTGGTTGGTAAAAAAAGTAATACAATTACGGATATTTAACGATCAAAATGGTATTATGAATCTGTCCGTAAAAGAGGTCCATGGAGAAGTACTTATCATTTCACAATTTACTTTACATGCAAGTACTAAGAAAGGAAACAGGCCTTCTTACATAAGAGCTGCAAAGCCTGATCTCGCGATAACCTTATATGAGCAGTTTGTAAAAAAATGTGAAGCAGAAAGCCTTTCTATTAAGACCGGAGAATTTGGTGCAGATATGGATATACATCTGATTAATGATGGTCCTGTTACTATTTTTATAGATTCAAAAAATAGAGAATGAAATCCGTTACTATTACAGAAGCTCAAAATATGGTTGATAAATGGATCAATTCCACCGGAGTGAGATACTTTGAAGAGTTAACCAATTTAGGGATATTAATGGAAGAAATTGGAGAATTGGCAAGAGTAATGGTACGTGTATATGGAGAACAATCATTCAAAAACAAAGAAGATGAGAAGAAATATAAATCAAAAATAGAAGATGAAATATCAGATATTCTTTTCGTATTAATTTGCTTGGCCAATCAGGGAAAAATTGATTTGAATCAAGCTTTTTTAAGAAATCTGAATAAAAAAACAAAAAGAGATCGCGATCGCCATCGAAATAATCCAAAGCTTAAGTAGCCGGAGAAGAATAGGATTGCAATTCTTTAATCATCTTTAAAGAATAGAAAATGCCTACACCAAGTACTACTAAAGCCCCAAGCATCAGATATTCTGAAATTTGTTGAATGATAAAATAATCATATAAAGTATGTATTCCCAGAATAATGGCTAATCCGATCAATAGTTTTTTAATGGATCCGTTCTTAAAATAAAAGTTACTTAGGTAATATCCCATAAATATGCCAAAAATCGCGTGAGCAGGAATAGCGGTAAACGTTCTAATAAGGACAGTTTCTATTCCATAGATCATACCATAAAGTATATTTTCCACCGTTGCGAATCCCATAGAAAGCATTACACAATATATGACTGGATCAATTGGTTCGTCCACATATTTTGAATGATATGGATAAAGATAATATCCTAGATATTTAAGACCTTCTTCTACTAAACTAACTACCAAGAAGGCAAAAACAAAAACACCTAGCATAGAGTTATTTAAAAATTCTAATTTGACAGACAAAAACTCCTCCAATTTAAATGCGAAATACGCAACGATAACACCGATGAAAAAAGTAATTATAATAGGAAGAGTAGGTTCCTTTTCGTATTTGTCTACATAAATGTAAACTAATACAGCCACCAATATTCCAGGTAAAATGGATAAAAAAAGAATTAAGTCGGACATTGTTGCAAAATAGGTTAAAAACTTAGCAAATAATTGCCGGTAGGACAAATAAAATCATTCATCGAAATAATATTATGGAATAAATAATAATTTAGTATCGTTATTCTTGATTATGCGAAGTCAAATTGTTGAAAAAGAAAGGCTGGAAAAAGAACTGCATCTAAAACAACTGCAGATAAAAAGTCTTTTGACTATCACTCAAGCCATTAACGACAATGTTAGTGCTGGGGGTCTGTATAACATGTATAAATCCTTCCTGAATTGGGAAATGGGAGTAAAAAAGATGGCATTGTTTGTCAAAGGAGAAGATGAATGGAATTGCGCCTGTCAAATAAATGCTGAAAACATATTAGGAAAAGATTACAGCAAACTTCTACACCAATTCAATCGATTACATAAAATTAATACGAAGGATGATAAAAGACTACGACAATTCGAGATTGTAATACCGGTTTATCATAAAGAAGAGCCTATTGCATTCTCACTGATAGGACAGTGTGGCGATAATGAAGACATTTATTCTAAAATTCAATTTATCACGACCATTACAAACATTGTCGCCGTTGCTATTGAAAATAAGAAATTGTTCAAACAACAATTAGAAAGAGTAAAGTTACGTCGTGAGATCGAATTGGCCAGCGAGGTCCAGAATATGCTGATTCCGAATCAACTGCCCAGAGGAAAAAGTTTTGAGCTGGCTAGTATTTATAAACCACACTTCAATGTTGGAGGAGATTATTTTGACTTTATTCCAATATCTGAAGACCATTTCGTGATTTGTATTGCGGATATTTCCGGCAAAGGTGTTGCAGCAGCGTTACTTATGTCCAACTTTCAAGCCAACCTCAGAAACTTTGTATTTAGAGCTGAAAATTTGGTAGAATTGGTAAAAATGCTCAATCAAAGTGTTTATCAAATTACGAAATCAGATAAATTTCTTACCTTATTTATTGCACAAATAAATATTAAGGAGCGTTTTTTAAAATATATAAATGCCGGACATTTTCCACCGGTGTTGTATACCAATGGATCTGTTCAATTTTTAAATAAAGGTAGCACGATTATTGGGGCATTTGAAGAACTGGAGAGTGCGGAGGAAGGATACATACCGATTAACGATGATATTACTTTATTGACATTTACAGATGGCCTTACGGATCTGCAAAATGTAGATGGAGAATATTTTGATGAAACAAAATTGAAATCCTTTTTATCTGAATATCATCGTTTTGGGGCTTCGGAATTAAATCACCAACTAATGAAGGAAATGGAGAACTTTAATGGCGAACCTTCTTTTCCGGATGACATTGCAGTCCTTACCTGTAAACTTTTCTTAAAAGGAATGAATTAATATAGTATGACAAGGAGAGATAAATACACAGCAGCATTCCTCTCCATGATATTTGGTTGGTCCGGGATGCATCAGGTCTACTTGAGAAAACCGGGAAGAGCATTTATTTTTATTGCTGTTTTTATTTTTGTAAGCGGCTGGTTGGCCGCAGGCCTGGGTTTTCTGAATGCCCTAGCCCTATTGATGATGTCGCAGGAGGAGTTTGATCGACGATATAACCAAGGAAAACCCACTCAAACACCAACCTGGAGAAGAAACCGAGATTATCGAAGAAGAGACAGGTCTTACAACCCATCAAGAAGAAGACCATCATCAGAAACCAGGACATATCGTGAGAGAACTAGAAATGTAAAAGTTTCCGAAAGAAAAAAACCAAATCCCTTTAAAACTACCGGAATCAAGAAATATAAAGATTTTGATCTGGACGGAGCTATCAAAGATTTTAAACAAGCATTAGAAATTGATCCAAGCGATATTGCAACACATTTCAATTTGGCATGCGCTTATTCTCTTTCAGAAAAAGCTGATTTGGCAATGGATCATATCAGCAAAGCGGTGGCATTGGGATTTAATAAATGGGATAAAATTAAGACTCACGATGATCTCGCATTTATGCGGATACAACCCGAATTTGAAGCATTTGAAAAAAATGGATTCCGTAAAATGGTGCAGGAATCCCCAATTTTACAAGAAGAAAAGAAAACGCCAGAGAAAGAAAAACCCGAAGTATTGGATGACGACATATTGCTGAGTCAGTTGCAAAAGCTGGCCGAATTGAGAGAAAAAGGACTAATTACAGAAGAAGAATTTGTTCATGAAAAGAGAAAACTCAAATCATGATTGCAGCAGAATTATTGGCCAAGAATTTTATTCCCGTTCAGGTAGAAGATACCGGTAGATCTGCATTGATTGTCATGAATGATCAATATGTAAAGCATTTACCGGTTCTTAACAATGGTAAATTTATAGGTGTTATTTCTGAAGAAGAGTTACTTAACAATCCGCTTGATAATTCATTGAGCGAAATTGTGCAAACAGGTTTTAACTCAACTTTGTCATTGTCTGATCATTTATTTACCATTTTAGGAAAATTTGCCGAGTCCCAAAGAACAATGATTCCGGTGATTTCAGAGAATAATAAGTATGAAGGAGCTCTCATCCTGGAAGAAGTCATGGATTATTATAGTCGAAGTTTTACTTTTTTGGATCCGGGAAGCATAATAGTAATGACCATGCCTTTTGGAGATTATTCCTTAAGTAACATATCACGAATTATAGAGTCTGAAGGAGGACATGTCCTATGCTCCTTTATTTCCAGGGATGTAAAAGAGCAACAAGTCTATTTAACTTTGAAAATTGATAAGCTTGAAATTCAAAAGATCACAGCTTCTCTTCGTAGAATGGGATATATTATTCAATCTACCTATTTAGAATCCGAACATATTGAAAACCTACAAGAGAGATATGATGCTCTAATGCATTATCTTAACCTATAATTTGTTCGATATTCCGAAGTCAAACTATTAGCACCAAATATATTTAGATCCGTTTGTTTGGTGTAAAGTACGGCTAAAAATCTTTCCTTGAATAGGTGTAAACACACATTCAACAAATATCAACTATGTTAATTTTACTATGAGTCGATGTCGACCATTATTATCCTTCTGGTGGAAGTAGTACTTGGTCGATAACATGTATTAACCCATTAGTTGCACTTACTGTACCTAGAATATTAGCACCATTGACCGTTACTTTGTCTCCTTCTTTTTTAATCTTTAAGTTATGTCCAGAAGCAACAAATAAATTCATTCCATCCTTGAGCAGATTCATGTTATAAGAACCCGGAGAAGCATGGTATTTGATTATCCTTGCCAAGGTACTTTTATTTTCAGGTTTCAGTAATTCGTCAAGAGTTCCATCCGGAAGCTTATCAAATGCGGCATTTGTCGGAGCAAAAACGGTTAAAGGACCAGCATTTACCAACACATTTTCAAGACCTGCAGCTTGTACACCTGCACATAGTGTAGTATGATCGTCAGAACCCAATGCAATCTGAAGAATATTTTTGGCGGATACATCATCACTTACTGCAGATTGTCCTTTTAAATTTAATGATTGAGTACCCTGATCAGAGGTGTTTGAAGTATCTGTAGAAACATTACAACTCCAAACGATCAATAGGCATAGCCAGATAAATAAATGCTTGTTCATGATATATTTGATTTTAGTTATTTACGTTTAAAATAGAAGACAAATTTATCTTTTTTGTGGTTAAATATTAGATGATTTTAATCATGACCTAGGGGTAAAAATAAACCAAAACATAAGGCTTTTCTTGTTATAAGTACACCATAGCTTGAATGGTCATCGATTCATTCTGATCCAACTCCAGAAAGCTATTGTGTTTGTATTCTAATGTAATCTTGGCATGGTGTCCTTGTATGTACCAATTAGCCCCTATTCCAAATTCATTAATAGATTCATTATAAGCATCAAATAGTTTGTAGGAGTATGAGATAAAAGTCTGTACTTTGCTAGATTTGAGAAAATCGGGAAATAAATATCCTAAGTGAGAATAATAAATCTGCCCGGTTCCTATATCCATACTTTTATTTAACAATAGATATTTCTCCCCAAAATTTGTGGACATATATACAGCGTAAGCGGTAACCGCATTCTTTTTGTGGTTATTCAGAGGAAGGTCAACAAAAACATCAAATGCATAGTGGAATACATTGGAACCAGTTGGCTCTGAAGATTCCAACTGATATCGGACCACCCCGTTAGGATGAGTAAAAAATCCTGCACCTAAAGAAATTATCCGCTTTGATCCAAGATAAGAACCCACCTGATAGGGTAAAAAACTAGATTCTCGTTCTGCCAGGTAGTATTTAACATAACCGTGTGAAGTAAGTTGTGCTCTTTTTCCTAATAACTCCCGACCTCGATAAACAAGGTAATCACCAGATACCGGTTGCTCGGCATCCAATGACTTTTTAATGGCATCGTTTATGCTTAAGCGGTAAGACCAATTACCCCAATCACCCTTTAGATAGATACCCAAATGACGACCGTATTGATCCGAAAGCCCAAGAGTGGTCCAAGAACTTCGATGATTATCCAAGGTAAGCATATTGAGTGTGCTCTGACTATTTAAGCGTGATATCCCATTCCAGTAATGAAGCCCAGATCCAATGTGAAGTATGTTTGGGATGACGGTAAATTCTCCCCAAAGCCCGTGTAGGAATACCTGACTTCCATCTCCTTTACCAACAGGTTCAAGCGTTGTATTACTAATGTTGTTTGCACCGATATGAGCAACAAAAAGAAACTTTTTATTTAGTTGGGAGTAAAACAATCCTCTGGCCCTTCGTATAGATATGGCAAAAGGACTGATTTCAGGATCGGCTCTTTCTTTATAACATGCCCACATTTGCCCCCACCCAAGGATGCGAAAGTACTTAGAGCCATCTTGATTTAATGGAATTTTAAAGCCGCCCTGATAATCCGGATCGCCTTGAGAAAAACCAAGAGACAGACAAAATAGAGTGGTTATTATAATCGCATTGAATTTATACACAATTCCAACATAAGGAATTGAAGTACACCGCCTTAATAGTTTAAACACCGCAATACTCTTTATATTCGGTGCAATAGTAAGTAGGAAGCGTATATTGCATTATGACTAGCCTCAATCCTCTCACTGATCATTATCAATATGATCGAGAAAATACATTAGTTACCCTAATAAAGACAGGTAAAAGTTGCGTTGGGATTTATTTTATGTCAATTAATTCGACATCAAAGATTAGGGTTTCGTTGGGGCCAATATCAATTCCACTGCCTTGTTCACCATAAGCAAGATCAGGATGGATGTAGAATTGATATTTAGCACCTACTTTCATCAATTGCAATCCCTCGGTCCAACCCTGAATAACTTGATTTATTGGAAAATCAATGGTTCTACCCCGCTCAAATGAGCTGTCAAACACTGTTCCATCTAGAAGCCTGCCTTCATAATGGACGACAACTGTTTGAGTTCCGATCGGACTTGCTCCGAAACCTTCTTTAATAATTTTATATTGCAGACCAGAACTAGTTTCATTTACACCTTCTTTCGTTTTGTTTTCTGCTAAGAAAGCTTCTCCTTTTTCCATATTTGGGCCGGCTTTTGCAGCACGATCTAATTGTTGAGCTTCAAACAAACTTCTTTGAAACCCAAGCCCAAGTTCTTCGGACTCTGTATTGGTAATTCGGTTTTCTCCGGTTAAAGATTCTTTAATTCCGGCACAAATAGCTTCTCCATTAGCTTCAAATCCGCAACTTAAATAGGTATAATTGTCATATGCACCCAATGCCATAGAAAGGCTATCAATAGGAACCTTAAGCGGATCTTCTGGAGTAAAAGGTCGACCTTGTCGTATTGACAACTCCTGTGAAAACCTGGAAAGTATAGCTATGGTCATGCTTTTAGTGAAGCCGGAGTCCTCCGTTTCAATGGCATTGAATCCATTAAGATATTTATCCCCATCCAGAGTTATTCCCATTTGTCCAAATCCTTGACTTCCCTTTTGGTACATCATACCAAATGCATAAGATAAACTGTCCTGACGTGTTTTAAGCTCTACTCGATCTCCACCAAGATCTGTTTGACAAGAAGTCAATGCCAATAGTATCAGGAATAAAGAACAAAGCAAAGTTTTAGTAATTGCTGAAATCATAATATTAATATTCGCACAAAGATACTCAATCTAAATTTGACCTTAATAACCAGAAAATATCACAAAATATTATGAAAGGATTACAAATAACTAAAAGAATTGATTTAAAAAAGCATATTCTGGCTGGTACAATTTTCGATTTATTAACCTTGTTAAGAATAAGGATGTAATTTTACTCAAATCTAAAAACTACAATTAAAAGGATTTGATAACAAGTTGAAGAGTATTTGCTACATATTATGCATATTTATTTTCGGCGTGGGAAATAGTCAGGAAAAAGACTACTTTCTGGTGAATAAAATAAACATTTCCGGTAACAAAAAAACCAAGCAAAAAATAATTTTTCGTGAATTGGTTATTGCCCCTGGTGATACCATACAGCTATCGGAGCTTGCAAATATTCTGGAAAAGTGTCGACGAAATTTACTTAATACCCGTCTTTTCAATCAAGTGACCACAAATGTTAAAAATTGGAACCTTGACAGCCAAACTGCCGATATAGAAATTGAGGTACAAGAGGCATGGTACTTGTTCCCGGCACCAATATTTGAATTGGCCGATCGTAACTTTAATGTCTGGTGGGTAGAACAAAAAAGATCTTTACAAAGAATTAATTTAGGGTTGAGGGTCAAATATTTAAATCCTACCGGCAACGGCGATGAGCTCAAACTAAAGGTACACGGTGGATACACGCGAAAAGCGGAAATCAGGTATACCTATCCTTATATCAATAAAGGGCAAACCCTGGGTGCTTTTGGTTCGGTACTATTCAGCCAAAACAAGGAAATAGGATACCAGCTAAACCAAAATAAAATTGAATTTTTGAAAAGAGATGAATTGATTTTATTTGACAAACTTCGTCTTGAAACAGGTTTGATTATCAGACCAAATATATATAATCAACATATATTCAGATTTGGTTATAATCGACATCGTATTCATGAATTAGTATCCCAGGAATATAATGAAAACTTTTTTGGCAGCGGACATCATAAACAACGATATTACCTGATGGAATATGAGTATCGAAATGATCACCGCGATCTTTCTGTCTACCCACGTCATGGATATTTTGTTAACTTTAGATTAAAGAGAATTGGTTTATTACCTACTGACGATCTTAAAAACTGGGTTACGCGATTTGAATACGATCACTATACATTATTAGGCAGAAGAAGCAGTTTTGGCTTTTCTTTTACTGGCCAAACGACTCTTACACCCAATAAGTTACCCTTTTATAGTTCAAAAGCTATTGGATTTGGAGATGATTATCTCAGAGGATATGAGTATTTTGTAATTAATGGAGAACGGTTTCTTATGCTTAAAACTAAAATTAAGCTTAATATCATTTCAAAAGAATTCAATATTGGGAAATGGATGCCAATTAAAGCGCTCAAAAACTTACCCTTGGAGGTGTTTGTTACTGGGGGAACTGACTTAGGTATAGTGCACGATCCAATCAAACAATCCGGAAATGAACTGGCCAATCAGGTACTAAGGGGCATTACTCTTGGATTGGATGTATTGTTGTACAACAATTACTTATATACCGCAGAACTGAGTTACAATCATTTCCAGGAGTTAGGTTTATTTTTACATTACAATGTCAGATTTTAACTATGAAATGTATAGTATTTGGACAGCAGGTCAAGACTGCTGACAAACCGGTGATCGAAAATTTTTTTAAAGTACTTCAGCAATTTGGTTTAAAACCATATCTATACGGAGAATTTTATGAGAAAATTAAAAACAAAATTTCTTTTGAGTACACCATACCCCAGGTTGACAGTTATCAGGATCTTCGTGGCCAGGGATTCAAGTTACTTTTTTCATTGGGAGGTGATGGCACAATTCTAAAAGCGGCAACTTTGCTAAGAGATATGAATATACCGATTCTAGGTATAAATATGGGCCGACTTGGCTTTCTGGCAACCAGTGACACTGAAGACATCCAGGCCCTGGTCGATGATGTGATTAATTCAAATTATGATATTGAAAATCGAAGTTTATTGGAGTTGGAATCTAATTTTCCAATATTTGGAGAAACGCCATTTGCTCTAAATGACATGACCATTTTAAAAAGAGATACCTCATCAATGATTCTGATCAAGTCTTACATAAATGGAATCTATCTCAACAGCTATTGGGCAGATGGAATCATCATAGCTACACCCACAGGATCGACAGGATATTCCCTTAGTTGTGGTGGCCCCATCATTTTACCAAGTTCACAAAACTTTGTTATCACTCCTGTGGCACCGCATAATTTAACAGTTAGACCGATAGTAATACCCGATACTTCAGAAGTTAGTTTTCAGGTCGAGGGTAGGACAGAAAACTTTTTGTGCACCCTGGATAGTCGAGTAGAAACTATTACCTCTGAATATCAAATCAAAATTAGAAAAGCAAACTTCACTTTGCCATTGGTTAAAAGAAAAGGAATGAATTTTCCTGAAACGATCAGAGAAAAACTAAACTGGGGTAAGGATTTTAGAAACTAATTTATGATTCAAACACTAAACTACCTGAATAACACCTATCACTGGGATACAGAAAAAGGGATCGACATCTCTATACCGATAAAAAATGGCTCCTCAAATCCACGGTGTTTTAACTCACCTAAGCCGAAATTTAATCCATTCATTACACAAGATTTTGTCGGAAGTGTAGCTGAAGGAGGCCCGGTTAACTTTTTTAAAGTGGAAATGTATCCTCATGGCCATGGAACGCATACTGAATGCGTAGGTCACATCTTACCTCATCCCATTTATATCACAGATGTCTTAACCGCATCCATGTTTATCGCACGATTAATTTCGGTCTATCCTCAAGCACTTAACAGCCAAGACCAAGTGATTTCAGTTGATTTTACCGATGATTTAGTGAAAGGAGCGTACCAGGCCTTGATCGTTAGGACATACCCAAATCAGAAGAACAAAAAAACAATGAATTATTCCAACACTAATCCGCCCTATTTTACTGTTAATGCTATAAAGAAAATAGTAGATCTAGGCATTCAGCATTTGCTAGTAGATATCCCTTCGATCGATAAGGAAAGAGATGGAGGTTTACTTCAAGGGCATAAGACTTTTTGGAATTCCGGAGAAAAGGATAAAAAATCAATAACTGAATTAATCTATGTTCCGAATCGTGTGCCGGATGGAATTTATTTGTTGGATTTGCAAATAATTAGTTTGAAATTAGATGTATCCCCGTCAAAACCCATCTTGTATAGACTGGAAAAGCATATTTCTAAATGACAAGAATAGAGTTAAAACATCAGTCGGAATTTTATATACTTTTTCAAACAATACCTAAGAATAGTTATTGGCAGATTATTCGTTTCTATGAAGAAAACCGCGATCAGATCAACGAATTGGATTTAGAAGAAAGGCAAACTATAAAATATAAGTATTTAGCGGCATTATTTAAATTCAAGGAATATCATAAATATGCACGATTGTCGCACTCTTGGCTTCAAACATTTTTTGAAAACGGAGAATTTGACCGGAAAAAGTTGAAAACGATTCTTTTGAACAAGGCCATTTCACATTATAGAATTAAGGAATTCGATAATGCAAAAAAGCTGTTGCTTGAGTTGAAGAAATTAGAACCTTCCAGCGATCTTCCCGAGTTTTATTTGAAGAAAGTAATTTGGTCTCAAACAGCAACCGAGCAAACATCTATCAACGGATTGATTGTAGCCACAATCCTCATCTTAATTGGTATTTTAACCGTTTATATACTGTTCATCAAAACATTGTACCCTCAGTTTATCCAACTGTTTGTGAAGGGAATGGTCATGTTGTCTGTTATGCTGATACTGTTTATATTAAGGAAATATTGGGTGATTCGAAATAAAGTATATTCGCAATCGAAGGAGATAATGCAAAATTCCCAGTGAAAAACAGCAGATTTAGCAGGAAACTATGTCAGAATGGCGCACCTTTGTAAAAATAATCAAGTGGAACAATATATGTGCCGCATGTACATATTCCTAAAATTGAAAAGAAAAATAACATGGCTAATATATTCGGGGCATTAAAGAAAGTATTTGGAACCAAACACGAACGGGATGTAAATAAATATATGCCTATCGTGGAGGAGATCAATGAAATAACCAAGTCTTTAGAAAAGCTTTCAAATGACAATCTGAGAAACAAAACATTAGAGTTTAGAAATAGAATTAAAGAGCACCTGCTAGGAATAGACGAGGATATTGCCAATTTGAATCAAAAAGCGGAAACAGAAGAAGACCCTCACCAAAAAGAGGAAATTTATAATGAAATTGATAAGCTGGTTGAAGAAAGAGATAAACATCTGGAAGATATCCTTCAGGAAATATTACCGGAAGCATTTGCTGTGGTTAAAGAAACAACCCGTAGGTTTAAGCAAAACAGTACCCTGGAGGTATCCGCTACTCAACATGACCGGGATTTAGCAGCGAAAAAAAATTACATATCAATAAATGGAGAAAAAGCCATTTGGCAAAATGAATGGGTTGCTGCTGGAGGTGAAGTCACCTGGAATATGGTCCATTATGATGTCCAATTGATCGGAGGAATGGTTTTACATGATGGTAAGATTGCAGAAATGGCGACTGGGGAAGGAAAAACCCTGGTAGCTACACTGCCGGCTTATCTTAATGGTTTATCAGGACAAGGGGTTCACATTATTACAGTTAACGACTATCTGGCTAGAAGAGACTCAGAGTGGGTGGGTCCTATTTTTGAGTTTTTATTTTTAAATGTTGATTGCATTGACAAATATCAACCACACTCAGAAGATCGTAAAAAGGCCTATCGTTGCGATGTTACTTACGGAACCAATAATGAATTTGGATTTGATTATCTACGTGATAATATGGTGCGCAACATCAATGAAGTGGTCCAGGGGAAACATCATTTCGCAATGATTGATGAGGTGGACTCTGTATTAATAGATGATGCCAGAACTCCATTGATTATTTCAGGTCCCGTTCCTGAAGGCTCAGAGGAACAGGAATACAATACACTAAAGCCCAAAGTGGAAAGATTAATTCAAGTACAAAGAAAACTAGCAACTGAATATTTAGCAGAGGCCAAACAGAAGTACAAAGATGGAGATCTTGGACAAGAGGAAGGTCAAATGGGAATGTCGATTTTAAGGGCAAATCGCGCATTACCTAAATATCGCCCATTGATCAAATTTTTAAGTGAAGAGGGTGTGAAAGTAAACCTGCAGAAAGCGGAAAACTTTTATATGCAGGAACAAGAGAAAAATATGCATCTGGTTGATGCACCACTGTACTTTACCATTGACGAAAAAAACAGAAATGTTGAACTCACGGATAAAGGTGCAGAATTTCTTTCCCGAGGTGAGAATGATCCATCATTCTTTATCATGCCGGACATCGCCAGTGAAATGATGTTAATTGAAGCGGATACCGAAAAGTCAGATTCTGAAAAACGAGAGGCAACAGAATCATTAATCCAAGACTATTCGCTCAAATCTCGCAGACTGCACTCAGTCAGTCAATTACTTAAAGCATACACCCTCTTTGAAAAAGATGAAGAATATGTGGTCATCGATAATCAGGTAAAGATTGTGGATGAGCAGACTGGTAGAATGATGGAAGGTAGAAGATATTCTGACGGTCTTCATCAAGCACTGGAAGCAAAGGAGAATGTCAAAGTAGGAGATATTACACAAACATACGCCACGGTCACCTTACAAAACTATTTCCGTATGTACCACAAGTTATCTGGGATGACTGGTACAGCAGAGACAGAAGCGGGAGAGTTTTGGGAAATATACAAGTTGGATGTTGTGGTTATCCCTACCAATAGACCCATTGTACGTGACGATAGAGAGGATTTGGTATTTAAAACCGCGCGCGAAAAATTTAATGCAGCAATTGATGAAATTGTTAAATTAAGCAATCAGGGACGACCTATATTGGTGGGAACCACGTCTGTGGATATTTCAGAGAAATTAAGCCGCATGCTTCAGATTAGAGGATTATCTCATAATGTGTTAAATGCAAAACAACATCAGCGAGAAGCTGAGATAGTCGCTGAAGCCGGTAAAGCCGGAAATGTTACGATTGCTACCAATATGGCCGGTAGAGGTACTGATATTAAACTGGGCAAGGGTGTAAAAAAAGCCGGTGGACTTGCTATTATTGGTACGGAAAGACATGACTCCAGACGAGTAGATAGACAATTAAGAGGACGAGCCGGACGTCAGGGAGATCCCGGATCATCACAGTTTTATGTTTCATTGGAGGATAATTTGATGCGTTTATTCCGTTCAGAACGAATTGCTAAGGTAATGGATCGCATGGGACATAAGGATGGAGAAGTAATACAACACTCCATGGTTACCAAGTCTATTGAAAGAGCTCAAAAAAAGGTAGAAGAAAACAACTTTGGTATCCGTAAAAGGCTTTTAGAATACGATGATGTGATGAATATCCAAAGAGAGGCCATCTATAAAAAAAGGGATCATGCTTTAGAAGGTGAGCGTTTGGCCGTTGATTTAAACAATATGTTCTCTTCTTATCCGGAAGCTCTATTGGAAGTTCACAAAGTGAGTGGAAGTTACGATACTTTCAGAACTGCATCGATCGGAGTGATGGGGATTGATCCTAAAATTGATCCTGCAGAATTTAAAGAAAGCAATTTATCAGAACTGGCCAATAAGTTTGTATCCCAAGTGACTGAGCAATACGTCATCAAATCCAGCGAAATCAAAGATTTGCTTTTGCCAGTTATTAAAAACGTACACAAACGAGAAGGTCACCGATATAAAAGAATCGCCATTCCATTTTCAGATGGTACCCGCATGCTTCCAATTGCAGCAGAAATGGAGGAAGCGATCAAGTCAAATGGTAAATCAATCATGAAAGATATTGAAAAAGCCGTCACATTGGCCCTGATTGATGAAAACTGGAAAGAACACTTAAGAAGTATGGATGAATTGAAAGAGTCTGTCCAGGCAGCTTCTTTTGAACAGAAAGATCCCTTAGTGGTATATAAAATGGAAGCTTATGAATTGTTCGAACAATTGGTTTATAAAATAAATGAAGAAGTTGTTTCTTATCTACTAAAAGGTAAGCTGATGATAGAGCAAGAAGGAAATAATATTCAGGAAGCTAAGGAACAAAAAACGGACTTAAGTAATGTAAAAACCAATCGATCTCCAGAAGAGGAAGCTCAACGAAGGGCTGCCATGTCGGCAGGAAGAGAAGCAACCAGAGTAGAGACGGTGAAAAGAACTGAAAGAAAAGTAGGAAGAAATGAGCCCTGTCCCTGTGGTAGTGGTAAGAAATATAAACATTGTCATGGTAGGGTATAATGAAAATCTGTAAATTGCACAAATGCACAAAGCTATTAAATACATTCTGATAGCAAACCTGCTTCTTCCTGGGGTTGTTATTGCCCAATTGCCGACAAACATCGTCGTGCAAGAAGAATCAAGTATTACTCAAGCCATAAAATGGTATCAAGAGTTAAATCAACAGAATAAATATATCGAAGGTTGGACCGTACAAATAATTTCTACACGAGATCGACGTAAAATGGAAAAAGAAAGGGATCAGTTTTTATTTCAATTTCCAGAATTAAAAATTCGTCAGAGCTTCACTGAGCCCTATTACAGGTTAAAAGTTGGTTCATTTATATCCAAACTAGATGCTTTAGCTTTACGCAGTACCTTGCAGAAACATTTTGAATCTTCCGTATTGGTGAAAGAAAATATTCTAAAGGAGGATTATTTCTGATGGACCGAAACTCTATATTTAAGAATTTTGATTGGTTGACCTTTGTACTCTATTTAAGCCTCACCTTAATAGGATGGATGATGATTTATGCTGCGGAGTATCCCGGAGATGAGTCGGAATATGTTTTTACCTTAAGTAGTGGCCCTGGCAAACAACTGATTTGGTTAATTGTCTCTTACCTAAGCTTGATTACCGTATTCTTCATTGAATCAAAATTTTGGAACACCTTTGCTTATCCAATTTATTTTGTATTGTCCTTATTATTAGTATTGGTCTTGTTTATTGGTGTAAGTATAAAAGGATCTACATCTTGGTTTTCTTTTTTTGGTTTTTCATTTCAGCCCTCGGAATTTGCTAAATTAGGAACGGCATTGGCATTAGCGAGTTATCTAAGCTATTATAAAACAAATCTGAAGAATCGCAAAGCGGTATTTATCAGCGTAGGAATAATCATCGGACCGGCAGTCTTAGTTCTTTTGCAGCCCGATGCGGGTTCGGCCATCGTATTTACCTCCTTTTTTATAGCTTTATTCCGGGAAGGCCTGGCACCTTGGATTTATATAGCGGTTTTCATTTTGGCGGCGCTATTTATTACCGCTATGATTTATCCACTGAGCGGTGTATTTCTTATGGTTCTGTACGCTACCGGTGGATTTATTCTTTCACATGAAAAGAGACCTATATCATGGTGGAGTTCATTCGCAGCTCTGGGTATCTTTGATATTGTTGCTCTCTCTTTTGGCTGGAATGAAGAAGCATTGGTTATTAACGGACTGTTTCTTCTGACTATCAGCATATTTAGTATTCGCAAAGCTCAGTTCAGAATACTGATTATGAGTTTTCCAATTATGTTGTTCAGTCTCGGGTTTGCATTTTCATCAAAATATCTATTTGATAAGGTATTAAAACCTCATCAACAGGACCGGATCAATGTGTGGTTGCGCCCTGAGCTGAGTGATCCAAGAGGTTCATTGTACAACTTATTACAATCAAAAAGGGCCATTGCTTCCGGAGGAATACAGGGTAAAGGGTTTTTAAATGGGGAGTTAACCAAGCTGGATTATGTTCCAGAACAATCCACAGACTTTATTTATAGTACTATCGGAGAAGAACAAGGCTTTATTGGGGCTTTTGCCATTGTTATTTTATTTCTAATCATGTTGTTTAGAATAACATTGATGGGTGAAAGAGCTAGAGCTCCATTTGGAAGAGTATTCGCTTATGGTCTCGCTGGCCTAATCTTTTTTCATTTTTTTATTAATATTGGAATGACTATGGGTTTATTACCTGTAATCGGAATTCCTCTTCCATTTATCAGCAAAGGAGGTACCTCTTTACTGGCTTTCAGTATCATGATTGGGATATTACTCAAATTAGACGCTAGTAGATATCAGTATTAACATGAAATGGTTTGAAACAACAAATTCCTGTCCTGACACCAAAGCTAGAGCAGGATGTATTCGGACCAATCATGGCGCAGTGCATACTCCAATTTTTATGCCGGTAGGCACTAAAGGTAGTGTCAAAGGAATCAGCCAGGAAGAGCTAGCAGATCAAGTTGGGGCTGAGATCATTTTGGGAAACACATATCACTTATACTTACGCCCAGGAACTTCCATCCTCCAAAATGCCGGTGGACTGCATCAGTTTATCCGATGGACTAAGCCCATATTAACGGATAGTGGAGGTTACCAGATATTTTCGTTGGCACAAATGCGAAAGCTTTCAGAAGAAGGTGCTGTCTTTCAATCCCATATTGATGGATCAAAACACCTTTTTACTCCTGAAAATAACGTGGATATTCAAAGGATAATTGGTGCTGATTTTATTATGGCCTTTGATGAATGTACGCCCTACCCCTGCGATTATCATTATGCAAAGAACTCCTTACAAATCACGCATCAGTGGCTCAAAAGAGGTTGGGAATATTTTAATAATTCTCAGCCTAAATATCCGTATCCACAACTATTTATTCCGATTATCCAGGGATCAACTTATCCCGAATTGAGAATACTATCGACTGAAAATGTACTTCGCTACGAAAATGATATTTACGCAATTGGTGGATTATCGGTAGGAGAGCCTGAAGAAATTCTATATGATATAACAGAAAAAGTATGTGATCTGATACCAGGTGATAAGGCCAGGTATTTGATGGGAGTTGGTACACCGATCAATCTTTTAGAATGTATCTCCCGTGGAATTGACATGTTTGATTGTGTTTTGCCTACCCGGAATGCAAGACACGGACTTCTTTACACCAGGAAAGGAGTTATACATATCAAAAATGCAAAATGGAAAACCGATTATAATCCAATTGATGCAGAAAGCCCAAATGAATCCTGTCGATATTACAGCAAAGCCTATTTACATCATCTTTTTCGAAATGGTGAGATGTTAGGTGCTCGTTTGGCATCTTTGCAAAACCTTAGCTTTTATATGGCCCTGGTTAAAGAAGCGAGAAACGAAATCATTGGTGGCACGTTTAAAGAGTGGAAAGAGGGATTAGTAAAACAAATGAATCAGAAATTGTAATGCAAATCCTGGATCGGTATTTATTAATAAAATATTTGAAGACCTTTTTCTTTACTTGTCTATTGTTTTCACTAATAGCTGTGGTCATCGACTTTAGTGAAAAGGTAGGTAAGTTTATGGAAGACGGTGGTCCATCCCGCGAAGAAATACTATTTACGTATTATCCAACTTTTATTCCGGATATTAATAGTATCCTGTGGCCCTTATTTTCATTGATAGCGGTAGTCTTCTTTTGTTCTAGAATGGCAAAGAATGTAGAATTTATTGCCATGTTTGCCAATGGCATGAGCTTTAAAAGGATAGCTGTACCATTTATAATCGGGGCGGCAATTATTGCAGGTATTTTGTTTATCGGAAATCACTATATCTTACCCAAGACCAACAAAGTAAGGCTGGACTTCATTAATGATTATATTGATAAAAAAAATCGCAGTACTAGTTCACGTAACTGGCATATTTTTATTTCCGAAGATACTAAGTTATATGTTAGGCATTTCAATGCTTCTGATAGTGTAGCAAGTGATGTGCGATTTGAGAAGTATAATGGAACCAGGCTGGTTGAGACCCTCAAGGCCAGTAAAATGTCTTTGATCGAAAAACCCAATACATGGAGACTTAAAGATCTTGAATATCGATATTTTGACCAATTGAAAGAGAACTATGAAATTAAAATGGGATCTACTATTGATACCATCATGAATGTATATCCTGAGGATTTTATTTTATGGAGAAATGACGAAAAAAGACTTACCTCGCCTGAGATAAGGCAATATATCGAAAAAGAAAGGTCGAGGGGTGCACCAAACATTAAGATTTTTGAAATCGAATTATACAAAAGAACCGCAGACCCCATTTCCATTTTTATTCTTACCCTGATTGGATTGTCCGTTGCTTCACGAAAAACCCGAGGCGGAGTCGGCATTCATTTGGCGGTTGGGGTAAGCATTGGAGCAATGTATATTTTTCTTTCCAGGTTTTCGACCACTTTTGCCATGAGCCCAAGTATGCCATCACTATTAGGAGTTTGGGTTCCAAATTTAATTTTTGCCGGTATTGCCTGGATCATGGTGAACCGGGCTCAAGAATAATTCCTGTTAATTATTTGTTAAATACTTTCAGACAATCTTGAAAGTATATAAATTGACGCGGATAAATACATTTTTATAGAATACACAATATCAATAAGTTATGACTATATATTTGCAAATGTCAGCTTATTGACAAAGTAACATCATGAGTTTGTTTAACTTTACTATGCAAAATGATCAACCATTTTATTGGTTTTTGTTTAATTATTTAATATTTTTGTTAAACAAATAAAAAAATAAACCATGTCAACACTAGAGTTTAATGTAAATCTTTTAAAACTAACCAGCATCTTGCATGCATTTGCTTATAACCTTACTAAAGATTTAGAAGAATCTCAAGACCTATACCAAGAGACAGCGTTTCGTGCTTTAAGCAATAAAGATAAATTCAGACCAGGAACGAATTTTAAAGCCTGGATCATGACTATCATGAAAAATATATTTATCAACAATTATCGGAAAAAGGTTAAAGCCAACACCATAATTGACACCACTGATAATATGTTTTACATCAATTCAGGATCTACCGTTATCTTTAATAGTGCAGATTCTGAGATTATGATGGAAGAGTTGAATCAATTGATTTCCGAATTGGATGATAGTATTCGGATACCCTTTGAAATGCACTATGTAGGTTATAAATATCAAGAAATTGCTGATAAACTTGAACTCCCTTTGGGAACTGTGAAAAGCCGAATTTTCTTTGCCAGGAAAGCCTTAAAAAATAGAGTTCAAAAGCGATATCCCAAAGTATATACGGATAGACTGGAAAAGTAATTTTAGTGGTGAATCATTAACCAATCTCAACGACTCGAAAAGGTAAAATTTTAACATTTGCATTTTTCTTATTGCAAATTTCGGATCGTTATTCAAGCTATCCAAAAGTATAATTGTTCAAAGGCAACCTGATCGTAATACTCAATGGCTATTTTTAATTGGGCGAATTGAAAGCATCTGATATACAGGAACGGCAAAGATTCTTTGCCCGGTCAATTTTGCAATGGGATAAAATCAATTCAAGAGATTTTCCCTGGAAAAAATCAAAAAACGCATATCACATACTTCTTTCAGAGTTTATCTTACAACAGACCAGAGTAGATCAAGGAATCCCCTATTACAATCATTTTATTGCAAAGTATCCTACGATTTTTGATCTTGCGAGTTGTTCAGAGGATGAAATTTTAAAGTCATGGCAGGGGCTGGGATATTATTCCAGGGCCAGAAATTTGAGGCAGACGGCTATCACCATTGTTCAAAAACACCAAGGTACTATTCCGGATAACTACGATGATTTGATATCGCTTCCCGGTATTGGACCTTATACGGCAGCTGCCATAGTTTCATTTGCTTATCAAATACCTAAGGGAGCAGTTGATGGGAATGTTATCAGAGTTTTTTCCAGGTATTTTGGTATTTCGGACAACGCTTACACAGCAAGTGGAAAAAAGACATTTCAGAATTTGGCTGATAACCTTATTGATAAAAAACAACCGGGAGTTTACAATCAAGCACTCATGGACTTGGGAGCCACGGTCTGTTCTCCCCGAAATCCTCAATGTGCGATTTGCCCACTTTCCGAGCAATGTTATGCTAATCTTAATCAAAAACTAGAAGAATACCCTGTCAGTAAAAGGAAAGTGAAAAAGACCAACCGTTACTTTCATTATATAATTGTTCAGGATGACAGTAACACCCTAATTCGGAAAAGAACCAATGCGGATATATGGAAAGGACTTTATGATTTTCCGCTGGTAGAGCAAAAAGGATTATCACCTGAAAAATTGAGGTTATGGGTATATCAAGAGATACCTGGGTTTCAAGGAAATATCAATTATTCCAGCCAGGTTTATTTGCATAAGTTATCTCATCAAAATCTGCAAATTTCTTTTCATCACATCAAATCAAGACAAAAAATTGATTTAATTCCGAACACACAACTCGTAGAAACTAAAAACTTACGTAAATTTGCATTCCCAAAAATCATTGATTGTTATTTATCAGATAATTTCATATATTTAAATAAATATATATTTCATGATTAACAAAGTAATTTTAATAGGCAACTTAGGTAGGGACCCAGAGGTTAGAACACTGGAAAGTGGTACTATGGTGGCAAAATTTCCAGTTGCCACTAATGAAAGATATCGGGATAAATCCGGAGAATGGCAAACGTTGACTGAGTGGCATGATATTGTAGTCTGGAGAGGTTTGGCCGAGCGTGCAGAGCGAGATTTGAAAAAGGGAAGTTTGGTATATGTAGAAGGTAAATTGACTCATCGAAAATATCAAGATAGAGACGGAATAGAACGATATGTTACCGAGGTAGTTGCATTGACATTCAGGTCCTTGGAGAAGAGAGAAGGTGGGCGTTCCGGATATAGCGAAACCTTCCCATCAGCAGAAAATGAAATAGTAACAGCAAATCCATCTAAGGCTCCAAGTAGTGCGAAAAGCGAAAAATTAGCTCAGGAGATTACTGATATTGATGACGACGATCTACCTTTTTAAACAGAAATAGCTAACTAACCTAATTATTTTGGAAACAGATCTGGCAGATTCTGCTTTATTTGATCTTACTTTTTTCTGGCTGGCAGTTCAACCCATGGTATTTGTGATTATTGCCTTAGTACTGATCCTATTAATAGGGTCGGCGCTGGTATCCGGATCTGAAATTGCCTATTTTTCATTGACTCCTGCAGACTTAAGATCCATTGCTAAAGAGAATACTCCAGCTGGAAAGCGCATCGGTCAACTTACTGAAAAACCGAGAAAATTATTGGCTACCATTCTAATTGGCAATAACTTTATCAACATTGCCATTGTTTTGCTGTCCAACTACGTCACGAAACAGCTTTTTCCTGAAGAAGTAGCCGAGAATATTGCGAATCAAATTACAGGCCTGTTTGCCAATGCTTCTATTACTATATCCAATGCCTCAGTAGTTACGGTTGTCCAATTCTTAGTAACTATCCTTGGCGTTACATTTCTTCTCGTCATATTTGGAGAAATATCTCCCAAAATATATGCGAATATTCACAACATCTCTCTGGCCAAAATGATGTCCGCCCCATTGCTTATAATGGATCGTATTTTTCATCCTATTTCGAACTTATTTGTGTCCTGGTCCAAGAATCTGGAAAAGAGACTCGCCAGAAATCAAAATCTTTCGATTAAAGAAGATCTGGATCATGCCATTGAACTCACCGTTCGTCAAGATAAAAACTACGAAGAAGAGATTGACATGTTAAAAAGCATCATCAAGTTTTCAGAAGTTACTGTTACTCATATCATGAAATCCAGGCTGGATGTAATTGCAATTGATGAATCTATATCTTTTAAAGAATTAATAAAGACCGTTAAGGAAAGCGGCTATTCAAGAATACCGGTATATCGCGAAGATTTTGACCACATTATTGGGATTTTGTATGTAAAAGATCTACTCACAGTTTTGGGAAACTCTCCCGATTATGCCTGGCAAGATATGATTAGAGATGAAGTTCTTTATGCTCCCGAATCCAAAAAGATCAATGAATTACTGAAGGAATTTCAAGAGAAAAAAATGCATATGGCCATAGTCGTAGATGAGTATGGAGGAACCACCGGTCTGGTAACCTTGGAGGATATAATGGAAGAGGTAATCGGTGAAATAAAGGATGAATTTGATGATAAAGAGGAGGTGGAATTTATTCAGGTTGATGATAACAATTTTATTTTTGAAGGAAGGACTATGCTTAATGATGCTTGTAGAATAGTAGGTGTTGATACCACCGATATTGATCCCATGCGCGGTGATGCGGATACATTAGCAGGACTGATATTACAAGTAACCGGACAAATGCCCAAAATTAACCGTGAGATAACTACTCCGGCATTCAGGTTAAAGGTCTTATCGGTGAGTAAACGCAGGATTGAAAAAATTCAATTAAGTCTAATGACCACATGAAGAACAGGGCAGTAACGATACTAGGAATACTTCTTCTTTTTCTAATTGTTATAAGTTGTAATCAAGAAACCGTCTATACTCCTAAGCCCCGATCATATCCTAAGGTAGAATTTCCTTCAAAATCTTATCAAGTATTTAATGATCCGGAATGTTCAGTGATCTTTGAATACCCTGGATATGCTGAAATAGACAAAAACATCCCTCAACAAGAAGCTACATCAGACTGCTGGTTTGATATTTTTATTGAGCCATTCAATGGTCGTATTCATTGTAGTTATTTACCAATAAATAATACTAAGCAGCTCAATCAATTCATTAACGATGCATTTTCAATGGTTGATAAAGTTAATTATCGCTCAAATTTTAGCGACGAACAAGTCATCTCACGTAAAGATGGCACGGGAGGATTGATATTTAAATTTGATGGACCCGCCGCCTCTCCGGTACAATTTTTCTTAACGGACAGTACAAACCATTTTCTCAAAGGATCTTTATATTTTTACAGTAAGGTCAATCCGGATTCCATCCAACCTATTGCTGAATTTATAGAAAAGGATATATTTCACATTATCTCCACCTTAGAGTGGAAGTGAGTAATTAGATATTAAAATAGCTTTCCGGAATTATTTACCGGTGCTAGGACTTGGTGCTAATATTCCACTGAAACGTGCTTTGATCTTATCTTCAATTTCCTGCGCTACCTCTTCATTGTCTTCCATAAATTGTTTAGCCGCATCTCGTCCTTGGGCAATTTTAGTTCCTTCATAACTATACCATGATCCACTTTTCTGAATAATATCCAATTCAGATCCTAAATCAACAATTTCTCCTGATTTTGAAATACCTTTTCCATAAGTAATATCAAATACGGCTACTTTAAATGGAGGAGCAAGTTTATTCTTAACCACTTTTACTTTCACAGTATTTCCCACAATATTCCCATCACGGTTTTTGATCGCCGCACCGGAACGCCGGATATCCAATCTCATGGAGGCGTAAAATTTCAAGGCATTTCCACCAGTTGTAGTTTCCGGATTTCCAAACAATACTCCGATTTTTTCGCGCAATTGATTGATGAATATGCAACAACATCCGGTTTTACCGATCGAAGCAGTGAGTTTTCTCATTGCCTGGGACATCAATCTCGCTTGTAAGCCCATTTTCGAGTCTCCCATTTCTCCTTCTATTTCACTTCTCGGTACTAATGCGGCGACCGAATCAATTACCAAAATATCTATCGCTCCGGATCGAATCAAATTTTCTGCGATCTCTAACGCTTGTTCTCCATGATCTGGTTGTGAAATGAGCAGGTTTTCAACATCTACTCCTAAGGCTTCGGCATAAAATCGGTCAAATGCATGTTCTGCATCGATAAATGCTGCAATGCCTCCTTTTTTCTGACATTCGGCAATGGCATGAATAGCCAAAGTGGTTTTTCCCGAAGACTCAGGTCCGTAAATTTCTATTACCCGACCTCTTGCCAATCCACCTACACCTAGGGCAATATCCAAACCAAGTGATCCAGTGCTAATGGTATCAACCTCGACAACTTTTTTGTCTCCAAGCATCATCACCGTACCTTTACCATAGGTCTTTTCCAGTTTATCGACAGTAGTTTTTAAAGATTTGAGTTTTTGTTCTCTGTCTGATGCCATAAGAATATATTTATAAGTTTAATATTATAACGAAAGTAATATAATTACCGGTAGTAAAATAAAAAACCCCTCATGAATTCATGAAGGGTTTTTTATGTCGTTAGAATGATACCTTATACACTGATAGGCTCAACCTGCTTTATGCTGTATTTAAGTATTTTATCAATACTTGATAATTTTGGTCGATAAGTAACTTTAGGTAATAATTGATACCCACCGGCTAGCTCCTGATATTTCATATTCAAGGCATAATCTTCCTGGAGTACTTCTTCTAAAGCTAATCGTTCTTCAGTGCTGGTTTCATTGTACAGATAACGAATTAAATCATTTTGAGTAAAAGAATGCTTCATACACTAATTTATTTTTTATGAAATCAATAAATAGTATTATCTAAACTTGTGTATGTGCAAAAATATTGTATGGGAACAAATTTATTTATTTGTTTTGATGCGAGACCACTGTTGAGTTCGATATAAACCTGTCCAGTGTTTACCGCGCACAAATAAGATATCCGGATCATTTTCAAACCATAACGTAGCGGAATAGGTTTTACCGGATTCTGGGTCAAGAATGGTTCCTTTACGCCAATAGTTTTTATATGAGATTAGGTTTTCCAGAATAACCATTCCTACTAAAGGTTTATTTTTTCGGTTACCGGGGCAAAGATCACAGATTTTATTCGGCGGAGCAGTTAAGAGTTTGTTGATTTTTCCATATAAAATGTAGTCTTTTTGAAAGATTTCCACGTACGATTTTACTTCATTTGTCTGATCATCTTTAGTTTGCCAAAGCCCAATAGGAGATTGGCCAAATGTAAGACCAGGAATTGCAATATTGATTAGAATCGGAAATATACTAGGTATGAAGAAATAAACAACGGCAAGAAGAGGGTGATTATAATAAATGGGTGGCATTAACCAAACCAGGGGCTTATTGAAGTTCATAGGAAAAAAAAGACCACCCTTTCTAAAAATAGGGTGGTCAAAATCATTTTTCTAAATAGTTGTTGATCGCATTTACTGCCTGATCGACGAGAGAATATTCAATCGAATAATGAATAAACTTACCGTCTTTCTTTTGTTTCACTATCCCCGCCAATCGCAGCACTTTCAAATGTTGTGAAGTGATTGATTGTTCTATCTTAAGGTAATTATAAATCTTATTTACATTTGTGGTGCCTTTAAGATCTATAAATTCGAGAATGCGAAGACGTAAGGGATGGGCTAGAGCCCTCAAGATTTCCGAAGAAATCTGGAGTTTCTCGTTGTTAAACGTAACCTTAGTCTTTCTCATTTTGTAGTTTTAAATTTTGAGAATTAATTGTCTAGCTCAAGCAAATATGGGTATAAATGCTGAAATAATCAAAAAAACATTAAAAAAAAATACAATTTATAAACAATTGAAGTAAAATTGTATACCCTATTGTATTTTAGCTCTCAAATTTCCACAAAATTTTAAATTGTAAAGTTCTCTAATTCAAATAATTATAAAAATTGAATTAAATTGATAGTTTAATTGGCTAACTCTTCTACTAAACGCGATATTTGAGCTAATCTATCTCGATCTATGCGATAGTAAATGAATTTTCCTTGGCGATCAGTAGTAACCACACCCGCTCGACGTAATATTGCTAAATGCTGAGATGCTACCGACTGTTCTAGCCTTAACTTAATATAAATGTCGGTAACTGTCATAGAATCGTTTTCCTCTAATAAATCTATGATTCTCTGTCGTAGCTTGTGGTTTACTGCCCGGAGGACTAACACTGCTTTTCTAAGATCCGCATAATCCAATTGGATCTCCTTACCCCCCTTTTTAAGTGTAATAATTTCGTTCTTTTGCTTTTTCATACGAATTGGTTTTACAGTCAAGGAATCTATGTTATAGTTGCAACCAAAACTGTACCAAACTCACTTATTAGGATTATTTTTAAACTATAACTGTCTATATATAACATTCATCAATATGAAATTGTTACATATGTGTTATGAAAGCAGCGTTTTCTTGGGTGTTGTTATGTGTGGTGGCCTAATATACATTGGCCTATATGGAATTAATTCTTCCCATTTTTGATCACGATACTTGTCAAAGCTTTTTGAAACCATATCACCAGCATTTAATGTGGATTGTATTACCGGAATGTCTGGAATCTCTGTTTGTTGGAAAGCTTGAAGGCCGCTTCCTGTCAGCCTGATGTCTTTTTCATTCCAATTATTGATCTCTTTTAGAAATTCATTTGACGAGGAAAAAGTGGTTGGTACCAATTCATGATATTTATCGTATATACCCCAATATAAATTTCCACGCCTGGCATTGATCGTGCTGATTATATACTTTGCAGGGTACTGCGTAGAATCCGCTATTATCTCTAAAGTAGGTATTGCAATAAGGGGAACATTCATTGCAAAACAAATAGCCTTGGCAACGGAACTACCAACTCTCAAAGAGGTGTAGGATCCTGGTCCTGCACTAAGAGAAATTGCACTTAACTCCTTTATATTAATTGAACCTTCAGATAGGACTTTTTCTATCAAAAGAGTAATTACTTTTGCATGAGAAAAAGCTTCTTTTTCTTCACGCAAAGCTATTATTCGATCACCGGCAGATAAACAAACGCTACATGACTTACCGGATGTTTCCAGACACAGAATATAAGGAATAACCGCCATTTATATTATTGCAGTATGGATTGATACCTTTCCGGATCTTCTATTACGGCAATTGCTTCCAATATCTCAGGATCCTTGTTTAATTTATATTTGATGCGTTCCGCCTCATTGAAATACCTCTTAGTTATTTCCAATTCAATTTCTGAAATAATTTCAGCTTTATAGTCATCAAAATTATCCATATCTTCCTTGAATAAGCTTTGGTGGACTGATTCCAATTCACTTTTAATTTGATCGGAATAACCTTTCGATGAAAGACTATTGGTGATATCTTTTACTTTCTTGGAAATAGAACTCACAAAATGAAAATCTTCAGACTTAGCAAATTCGATAAATTCTGAATAATTGGTAAAAACAAATTCTTCAGGTTTACTAATTTCCGGATTACTAAGTACATAGTTATTTGCGTATTTGAAGATAATATGTTCTTTTATTAGTTGTTTAGTAAACTCAGATCGTTTTTTTTCCGGAATCCGAATATCCGGTGTAACACCTCCTCCATCTAATACGGGTCTGTTGTTTTTAGTCTTGAACTGTGCTCTCAAACTATCGGGAATGTCTTTGTGTTCGGTGCCGGCATATTCAATGCTTTGGATGCATCTTCCACTGGGTATATAATATTTAGATGTAGTAATTTTCAAGCGGGAATTGTATCCGATATTCCGTGTATTTTGCACCAGCCCTTTACCAAATGATCTTTGTCCGATGACTACTCCCCGATCATAATCCTGTATCACCCCTGAGACAATTTCAGAAGCAGAAGCAGAAGAATTATTGATCAATACGGTCAGCGGTATGTCTTCGTCCAGCGGATTGGCAGTGGTTTTGTAAGTTCGATCCCAATCTTTAATTTTTCCACGAGTAATAACCACATCCTTGTTTTTTGGAATAAACAGGTTGCAGATATTAATTGCTTCTCGTAACAACCCTCCTGGATTGCTGCGTAAATCCAGGATGACACCTTTCAACTCCGGATTTTCCTTTTTGAGTTTTTTATACGCATTGCCAATATTCTTTCCGGCATTTTCAGTAAACTGAGTTAATACAATATATCCAATGTCTCCGGTGAGTAAACCGGAATAAGGAACATTAATAACATCGATTTTACCTCTGGTAATGGTGGCATCCTCGACTTTTTCTCTTCCCGGACGATCTATGGTCAATATCAATGAAGTACCCGAGGCACCTTTCATCAAATTTTTAACATCATCAATTGTTTTTCCCTTAACAGATTTGCCGCCAATAGCCACTATTTGATCTCCAACTTTTAATTCTGCCTTTTCTGCCGGGGAACCTTCATATACTTTCACAATGGTCACCAGCTGATCTACCATTTCAGTTTCCGCACCGATACCTTCAAACCTTCCCTCAGCCATAAACCGGTAAGATTCAATTTGAGATTCGGAAATATAATTGGTATACGGATCTAGATCTGCCAACATAGCATCAATACCAGTGCGCATGAGTTGCGCAGGATCCAATTCGTCGACATAGTAAAGATTTAGTTCTTTATAAAGATTCGTAAAGATTTCCAGGTTTTTGCTGATCTCGAAAAACTTATTACCAGGGTCCTGTAAAAAGGAAAATAGAGGCAGTATGAATATTAAGATTAAAACAGGATTCCATTTTTTCATTTGTCAAAATTTAGTTTGTACAACAAAAATCATTCTCTTTGATATAACTTCTTTCAAGATAGATTCTCAATTAATAAGGAAACGTTGTAAAATTAAAAATAATTCTTCCGGCGCATCCACATGCAGCCAATGACCTGCTTTTTTTAATACAATAATTTCCGAATTAACGAATGTTTTACTCATTTTCACCATATCATCGTCCTCAATGTATTCTGATATTTCTCCTTTGACGAAGCATACCGGTGTATCGATAGTAGAGCGAAAAGGTATAGCCTTCAGTATTTGAGGATAGTTTTTCTGAATAACCGGTACATTGATTTTCCAACTGAATCCCTGCGGTGTGCGTTGTAGGTTCTTCAGAATCAGTTGCCTAACACTGTAATTGGATTCATACATTTGGAAGAATTCATCCGCTTCTCTGCGGGATTGGATGGTGCTGATAGGAAGTGCATTCATAGCCATAAATAGATGATTATGAGCTGAAGCATAATCCTTATTGGCGATATCTAAAACCAGCAATTTTTGGATTCTCGATTCTTCTTGGTGTAGCATCATCAATCCCACTTTTCCGCCTAAAGAATGCCCAACCATATTAAATCTTTGGATCCCTATATAATCCAGAACCCGATATACATCCTGAGCCATAACTTCATAATTCCATTCCTGATCGTGAAACGAACGACCATGGTTGCGTAAGTCACATAGAATAACCTGAAAGTCTTCACTCAACTTTTTTGAAAAAGTATGCCAATTATCAGAACTACCGATTAAACCATGTAAAATGACAACGGGGGGCCCGGTTCCAATTATTTTGTGGTACAAAAGATCTGTCCTCAATCTATATTCTTTTTAAACATCTTCTTTAATAAAACCTTAGGAGCAATGAAAAAGATTAATTATCTGACCATATTTTACAAACTTTGCATAGGATGTGTTTAATTGATAAAGTTTTTGTTCTTGTTCTGGAAATTTAATCTGAAACATATTCCGAAATCATGATGTTTTATTAAGAACTGGTCCAATTCCGGGATCTGATATAAAAAAGTCGCAAAAATGGAAAGTTTAAAAATGCAGATTTGGAGTATGTTTCTTCAATGAAGTTATTTTTTGAACTAGCTCAACTAATAATTAATGGAGTTTAATATTGTATCCAAATATCAGCCTACTGGTGATCAACCTCAAGCAATAGAACAATTAGCAAATGGAATCCGGAATGGTGAAGCTCAGCAAGTCTTGCTAGGTGTCACGGGTTCCGGAAAAACATTTACTATCGCCAATGTTATTGCCCAAGTAAATCGGCCAACGCTGATATTAACTCATAATAAGACCTTGACCGCTCAACTTTATGCGGAATTTAAAGAATTCTTTCCGGAAAATGCCGTCGAATACTTTGTTTCCTATTATGATTATTATCAGCCAGAAGCTTACATACATGTGTCAGATACGTATATCGAAAAAGACTTATCAATCAATGAAGAAGTTGACAAATTGAGGATGAGAGCGACTTCTTCTCTATTATCGGGAAGGAGGGACATCATTATTGTAGCATCAGTATCCTGTATTTATGGGATGGGAAACCCTGAAGATTATAAGGCTGGTATTGTACGGATTCACAAAGGACAGACCATAACCATGAATCAATTTTTGTACTTGTTGGTGCAAAGCTTGTATTCTCGCACTGAATTGATCTTAAACCGTGGTCAATTCAGAGTAAAGGGGGATACTATAGATATTAACTTACCCTATGTGGACTATGGTTATCGTATTCAGTTCTTTGGTGATGAAATTGAAATCATAGAACAAATCGATACCGAATCAGGTAAGAAAATTTCAGATCTGGATCATGCTGCAATTTTTCCTGCCAACTTATATATGGCACCAAAGGATAAGTTAAAGTTTATTATTCGTGCTATTGAGGATGAAATGACCGAACAGGAAAAGTTTTTTGAAAGGGAAGGTCGCTATCTGGAAGCCAAGAGGATAAAAGAAAGAGTCAGTTTTGACTTGGAAATGATTCGGGAGCTGGGGTATTGTAACGGAATTGAAAATTACAGTAGATTTTTTGATGGGAGGCAACAAGGTACAAGACCTTTTTGTTTGTTGGATTATTTTCCGGATGATTATTTGATGGTTATCGATGAGAGTCATGTTACCGTTCCTCAGGTCCGTGGGATGTGGGGAGGAGACCGAGCTCGTAAATTGAACCTGGTCAATTATGGATTCCGATTGCCTTCGGCATTGGATAATAGACCATTGAATTTTGAAGAATTTGAGGCATTGACACATCAGGTTATTTATGCAAGTGCGACTCCCAGTGATTATGAATTAGAGCAAACCGAAGGAGTAGTAGTAGAGCAGATCGTAAGGCCTACTGGTCTTTTGGATCCGCCCATTGAAGTGAGACCCAGCATCAATCAAATCGATGATTTGTTAGAAGAAATCAGCAAACGGGTTGAAGTAAAAGAAAGAGTATTGGTAACTACTTTGACCAAGCGTATGGCTGAAGAACTGTCCAAATATTTGGCCAAATTGCAAATTAGGGTTAGGTATATACATTCTGAAGTCATCACCCTTGACCGGGTAGAGATTATACGAGACCTTCGTTTAGGACATTTTGACGTATTGGTTGGTGTCAATTTATTACGCGAAGGGCTGGATCTTCCAGAAGTATCATTGGTTGCCATCATGGATGCAGATAAAGAAGGTTTTTTACGAAATGACCGGTCATTAACCCAGACCGCAGGTAGAGCTGCCCGAAATGTAAATGGATTGGTTATCTTTTATGCGGACAAGGTTACGGAATCCATGGAAAGGACCATCGACGAAACCAACCGGCGCCGATCAATTCAAATGGAGTATAACCAGAAACATGGAATTGTCCCGCAAACCATTTTCAAGAGCAAAGAAGATATTCTCAGTCAAAAATCAATTTTGGATATTCGTGGTGCTAAAACCAACGCTTATATCGAACCCGAAGAGCCCAGCATCGCTGCTGATCCGATAGTTGATTACATGACCCGCGATCAGTTGGAAAGAATAATTATGGAAACGGAAGCCAAAATGAAAAAGGCAGCGAAAGAATTGGATTTTATCGCTGCAGCGCAGTATCGGGACGAATTGTTTGCACTAAAAAAGAAGATCAAAGAAAAAGTATAAGCTTTTTTCTGCCTTAACGAGCCTTAAAGGATTTCATAAATTCTGGTAAATTTCGCAGCGCGGCCAACTCACGATTTTTGGTCATTACTTCTGCCGCCGGATATCCAAAATATACTTTGTCAGGCTGTAAGTCTTTCGATACACCAGATTTGGCCAGAATGATGACCCGGTCACCAATTGTTATATTTTGGGCAATGCCAACCTGACCGTATATCACTACATGATCTCCGATTTTTACTTTGCCACTGATACCACTCTGAGCTGCAATGAGGCAATGTTTGCCGATAATTGCTCCATGACCAACATGAACCTGACAATCGATTTTGGTTCCAAATCCTATTTGGGTATCAGAAGAAACACCTCGATTGACAGTACAACCAGCAGCTATTTCCACCTGATCCTGAATGAGTACTCTTCCACCGGTATGCCATTTAGTATATCCATCCTGATCATGTTTAAAATAGAAGGCATCCGTACCGATAAGAGCTCCTGACTGAATGTTTACCCTATTGCCAATTTGGGTGTATGGTCCGATATAGGTATTGCCTTGAACATAGCATTGATCTCCAATTACCACATGAGCGCCAATAATTGCGCCCGGTTCGATAATGGAGGAAACACCAATTTGTGCGGTGGGATCGATATCATCCCGGGAAAACTGAAATGGCCGGTGCTGTTTTACCAAATCATTGTATACTTCAAAAGGATCATCATTAATGAGCAATACTTTTCCCGGTGGACAATCTATTTTTTGGTTAATTAAAATGACCGTGGCTGGAGAATTCAATGATTTTTGAAAGTATTTAGGAATATCAACAAAAGTGATATCTCCTGGTTGGACGCGATGGATCACATTTATTCCTTGGGCCAGAAGACTGGAATCTCCATATATTTCCAGATTATAGCGTTTGGCCAGGTCCTTAACAGATATAGGTTGGGGAAACTTCATAGATCGCTTTTGCACAAAGGTAAAATAGCAATTGTGGATATTATTATTTAATTTGGGAAAAAGGTTAAAATGATGCAATCGATAAATCGAAGATCCCTATTGAAATCTGCTTTTTGGGCGGGGTCGTTTTTTAGCATTTCTCCATTCATCTCTGATGAGTTGTTGGAATCAAGATCTATTAAGGAATTCTATTCCAATAATAATCTTATTCGACTGAACTCTAACGAAAATCCTTATGGCCCGTCACCAAAAGCGAGGCAGGCCATTATTGAACATATCGCTTTGGGAAATAGATATCCTCGGGGTGTTTTAAATAAACTTTATAAAAAAATTGCCGAAAAAGAGGGGGTCTCCAGTGATCACCTCATTATTACAGCTGGATCTTCTGAATTATTAGGCCTTGCTGGGGCGGTATACGGATTGGAAAAAGGTGAATTAATCTGTAGTGTACCTACTTTTGATTTTCTCCTGTATTTCTCACAGTTTTTTGGAGGTAAGTGGATCAAAGTTCCCATGGAATCAGACTTTCAATACAACCTGAAAGGAATCAAACAGAAAATAACCAAAAATACCAAACTGATATTTGTATGTAATCCTAATAATCCGACTGGAATCGAAATCCCCAATGCCGAATTGCGTGAATTTTGCCGGGAAATGTCTTCTTATTGCCCGATTTATGTGGATGAGGCGTATATCGAAATGTCGAGTAAAGGTACGAAAAACTCAATGGTGAACTTGGTCAATAATTATCCTAACATTGTGGTGGCACGTACTTTTTCTAAAGTATATGGAATGGCCGGACTAAGGGTAGGCTATGCTATATCTCATCCAAATACGATTAGGAAACTGAAAAAATACCATATGGGCAGGTTAGTCACCCCGAGTGTGACCTCTGCTGCAGCGGCGTTGGCTTCGCTGGATGATGATGAATTTCTGCAGAAAAGTATACAACTCAATGATAAAGCAAAAGAAATGGTTTACAAGAAATTTGATGATTGGGGAATTGCTTATTTACCGTCAGCAACAAATTTCATTTTATTTAAAACTGATAAGTTCAATTCAAAATACATCGACCGGGAATTGCAAAAAAAGGAAGTTTTGATACGAACGTATAATCATGTACCCGGATGGGCTAGGGTAAGCATGGGTACCATCGAAGAAATGAGTATCTTCTTAGATCATACAAAACAACTTCTCTCCTCCTGACGCTCGTTTCACTCGGTCAGGATTGCCCACTCCTGCGCCAAAGGAGCACACTCACACTCACACCCACACCCACACCCACACCCTATCTATCAGTGCGCCTCCAGCCAATTTGTACCTTCGCCCATTCCTATAACAATGGGAACCTTTAAGCCTGGAAGTGCATTTTTCATTTGATATTCTACAATTTCTTTGAGTGATTCCAATTCTGAGCGATGCGCATCAAAGACCAATTCATCATGGACTTGAAGGATCATTTTAGACCTTAGTCCTATATTTTGCATTTCACGATGAATATTGATCATTGCCGCTTTGATCATATCGGCAGCACTACCTTGAACCGGGGTATTTATAGCCATTCTTTCCGCATTACTTCTGGCCAACCCATTTCTTGAATTGATATCTCGAAGAAATCGTTTGCGTCCCATCACCGTAGACACATAACCGTGGTCTCGCGCAAATTGCACGACTTCTTCCATATATTTCTTCAGGCCTTGATAAGTTTTAAAATAATTTTGAATCAGAAGTGTAGCTTCAGGTCTCTTAATTCCTAATTGTCTGGATAAATTGGTTGCTCCTGCACCATATATGATACTAAAATTAACGGTTTTGGCATTTCTGCGTTGATCTGCGGTAACCTGATCCAAAGGAACTCCATATACTTTTGAGGCTGTAGCCAGATGTATGTCAAGTCCTTGTGAAAAGGCATCAAGCATGGCTTCCTCTTTACTTAATTCAGCGATTAATCTCAATTCAATTTGTGAATAATCAGCACTTAAAAGCAGGTGGTCCTGATCGCGTGGAATAAATGACTTACGAATTTCGCGGCCCGCCTCATCACGGATAGGGATATTTTGCAAATTGGGATTCTCAGAACTCAAACGACCTGTTGCAGCTCTGGCCTGATTGAAAGAAGAATGAATTCTTCCGGTCTTGGGATTGACCATGTTAGGTAAAGCGTCTACATATGTCGACTTTAATTTACTTAACTTCCGATGATTTTGGATGTCCTTGACAATATCGAATTTAAGTGCAAGTTCATTTAGTTTATCCTCATCGGTTGAATATTGACCGGTAGGTGTTCTGCGCCAGCGATAGGGTAATTTTAGTCTGTCGAATAGAACTTCTCCGACCTGACGTGGTGAAGCGATGTTAAAGTCTACTCCAGCCTTTTTATAAATGCTTCTTTCGCTTTCCAAGATTAAATTACCCAATTGCTGAGAGTAATTCTTAAGAAATTCCGTATCAACGTGTATCCCATTGTACTCCATTTCTGCCAATACTCGAACTAATGGTATCTCCAATTTCTGAAAAAGGCTTTTAACTTCTAACTCCTGTAATTTTTCGTCAAAGATATCCCTGATCTGGAAAGTGATATCGGCATCTTCGGCAGCATATTCGCACACTTTTTCGACCTCTATGTCCCGCATAGAAAGCTGTTTGCCGGTGCGCTTACCAATGAGCTGATCGATTGGAATCATTTTATAATCTAAGTACGTCTCGCTCAGGAGGTCCAATTTATGCCGGGATTCCGGTTCCAGTAAATAATGGGCAATCATGGTATCAAAAAGTTGGCCATGGATTTGTTGACCATGCCACCGGAATACCAACATATCGTATTTTATATTTTGGCCTATTTTTTCAATTCGATCATTTTCTAGTAGAGGTTGTAATTTTTGTAGGATTTGCCTCGTCTCTTCAGGGTTTTCTGGAATTGGAATGTAATAGGCTTCATTTTTATTAAATGAAATGGAAATACCCACCAATTCAGCCAGATTTGGATCGATGCTGGTGGTTTCAGTATCGATGGCAAATGCGGATTTCTGTTCCAATCGACGGACTAAATCCTCCAATTTTGGCAAAGTATCTACCAGGGTATACTTATGATCGGTGTTATTGATATTCCTATTGGCAACCGAATATTTTTTTGTCGGAGTTTTAGCAGATTTTACTGGGTTGCCGAATAAGTCCTTTTGGACTGACTTATTTTTCGTTTCATTTTCGGCAAGTATGACTTGCGCTAATGCTCGGAACTCTAAATCCTTAAATATTTCTACCAACTCATCTCTATTGATATCTGATATTTGAAATTCTACGGCGTCAAAATCTACGTTGACCTCGGTATCAATGGTTGCTAGTTTTTTAGAGAGCAAGCCTTGTTCACCATAGGTTTCCAAATTTTCTTTCAACTTGCCTTTAAGATCGTTTGTGTGCGCGAGGATGTTTTCTATGCTACCATACTGCTTTAATAGTCTCGATGCCGTTTTATCACCTATTCCCGGTATACCCGGTATATTGTCTACTTTATCACCCTTCAACCCCAGTACATCAATAACCTGATCTATATTTTCGATATCCCATTTTTGAGTAATTTCTTTAATTCCCAAAATATCAACTCCATTACCCATTCTTGATGGTTTATACAAAAAGATATTTTCGGATACCAATTGGGAAAAATCTTTATCGGGAGTTACCATAAACACGGTAAAACCTTGTTTTTCAGCTTTTTTGGCGATTGTCCCGATTACATCATCGGCTTCAAAACCTTCCATTTCTACAATTGGAATATTGAATCCCTTCACGATCTTGCGTATGTAAGGAAGTGCAGTAGTTATATCCTCAGGTTGGGCTTCGCGATTGGCTTTATATTCCGGAAATATTTGGTGTCTAAAAGTGGGTGTATCCAAATCAAAGAATACTGCCAAGTGGGTTGGCTTTTGATTTTTAAGTAGATCCCATAAAGTCCTCACAAAACCGGTAATTGCCGAAGTATTCAATCCTTTCGAATTAATTAATGGCCTTCCGATAAAAGCAAAGTGAGCCCGGTACACCAATGCATGTCCATCCAGCAAGAACAGTTTTTTTTCTGCCATTTCTATAATTCAATATTTTATGAGGGTGAAGATAAATAAAAAGAAGCTGGCTGAGAATCTGCAAGTATTAAAGTAAAAGAGGTTGTCAGCACCTGACAACCTCTGTCGAAAATCGTTTTGTTATAATATAATGGATTTAGAAATTATAAGTTAAGCCAAGAATCCAATAGTTTTGATTGTCATCCTCTACTTCAGCAGCCTGAGTCTCTTGTTTATTCATTCTGAGTGCATATTCAATTCCTACTCCAATATTTTTCAAAGCTTTAAATCCCACTCCGGTTGTCCATGTAAAATTGGACAAATCAGAATCCTTGTAGCTCCAAAAGGATGAAAAATTCGATCTCAAATTGAATCCGCTTTTGAAGTTTTTTACATAATCCGCCACAATTTTGGCACCCATTGATGATTGATAATCCGATCCGCTTTTTGCCATAACTATATTGTAATTTAATGGGTGGGTAACCACGACCAGCTCAGGTACCGGATTCCAGGTAGCTCCAACTCCCAGATCCAAGTATCCGGGATCCAAAAAATTATTCAAGAGAGTCGATCGAAATTCACCTAATGCTGAGGCGGCTAAAGTTGAAGTTAAATTGCGACCGAACAAAGAAGTCAAATTGATCACATCCGCTACCTGTTCAAATTCAGCGTCGGGTTCAAGATCTTTATCTTTAACTAGTTTTTGCCAGCCCAAAGCGATGTTTGCAGCATTTCTCCAGAAAAAATGATCCTCTTTTTGATTGGCAAAACCATTGAAGCTTGCGACTATGGTTGAAGCCAGAGAATTGGGGTTAGACTGGGTCACCCAATTGTTGAAACTTGATAGATTAAACCCAATCGTACCAAAAGAACCGTACTTCCATCCGGTATCCAATTTATCGATTTGGGCGCTTAAATCTGCAATTTCTGCAGCTATGGATGCTGCCTGAGCTTCTTTCTCAGCCTTCATTCCTTTCAGATCTTCAATATTTTGTGTATAGCCAAAAAAAGCGAAAAAGCAAGATAACAGCAGAAATGTTAGTTTTCTTTTCATATCTAAATTTTATTCCGTTGATTTATCAATAATCTCTAATTTATCCTGAACGATCTTATTCATGGGGATGACAATGATTCTATCTTCCGCTCTCAAGATGATTGAGGACTTTTCAATATCCACAATTTCACCAGTGACTCCATCTATTTTGATAATGTCTCCGATGGAAATTTTGTCTTTTACATAAAATGATGATAAAAAGTTTTTGACCAGGTCCTTGGACGCTAATCCATATCCTATTGCGAAAGCCAGTACTCCTCCTCCAATCAAGATCATAAAGTTACCCTCCAGGAAAGCAGTTGAAATACCAATTTGAGCCAGCGCAGTTATAAATACATTGATCAGCAAAAAGTAAAATACGGCAGAGGCAATGAACTTAGCGCTGGGAAGACCGAATGACTGACATAAGGTCAACACCATCTTGCGGATTGCTTCGGAAAAAAGAATTCCCAAAAACAATATGATCAGGGCAATGAGGATCTTGGGCACCAAAGCTAGAAGCTGTTCTACCAACCCCGATACTGTAGGAATATCTATAATTTCTGTGGCGATAATCAGGACAATCAATAATAAAAAATAGTACAATAGCTTTCCAATGATTGCCGATGGCTTAACCTTAAACTTAGATTTCTGAATAAGATCAATTTCATTTAGCTTTTCACCGAGGTTATCAATTTTTAAAGTAACTAGAATCCTGGTGACCACTCTCGTAACAATTTTAATTACGATCCATCCAAGGATAAAAACCACAATGGCCAATCCAACTTTTGGTAGTGATTGGGCCATTTGATTCAAAAAAGATTCTACGATTGGGAAAGACATATTCATAATCAAATGGTATTTGGGGGGCGATTTTTGAATTTAGAATGATTGACCTTGTGGGGATTTCCGCCAGCCATTGAAATTAATAGATGAAAAACTCTGGGGAAATACAATTCTACCATATCCCCTAAAAACCGGAAAAACCCAACATTGTGGCTGATGTTATTTTGAATTTCAGATGGTGGAGTACCGTACTCCATCATTATATTTTGTTCCAATTCCTGAAAACTATTTCTTTCTCTTTCTTTCATATTATTCTTGTCTGTCAGAAAATAATTCCTGGTATTTTAATTTAAATTTCTCTTTTGCGCGTTTGATCTTCATTTTAACAGCACTTTGAGATTTGTCCATTGCCTCAGCAATTTCTTCGATTTTCATTCCATCCTGATATTTCATCAACAGGATGGATTTATCCTCTACCCGCAATACATCTAAAACGGTTTTTAATTCATTCAGTTTAACTTCCAAAATATACGCATCGGATACTTCTTCCGTAGGATCCGGTAGGTCATAATCATCATCATCTTGTGTGAGAGGAAGTCTTTTTTTCTTCCTTACGACATCAATACAATGGTTATATGTTATGGCAAAGAGCCAAGTTGAAAATTTAGACTTCTCACCAAACTTTGACAATTTGGATAACAACTTTAGAAATATATCCTGTAATGCATCTTGTGCTTCCATTTCACTTTTGAGCATGGTAATACACTTGGCATAGACTTTGGGACTGTACTTCTTATATAATATGCTAAAATAAAGGTCTTTTTGAGTATCTAAATACAGTCTAACAATATCTTCGTCGTTTCTATATTTTTTCTCGCGAATCAAGAGTTTTTTCTGGGATAAATCTGTTGAATTAATATTTTGACGTACTTATTAGTAAAAGTTACATTATTTTTTCTCTTATATTTAAATTCTACATAATTGTAATCTAAATCATAAATAAGTACTATAGATGAATATGGCGAAGATACACATTAGATTATTTTATATCTGTACTTTGGGGTTTATATCTATGTTCACGCAGGCTCAGGACTCCTCGGAAGACGCATTTTTTATTAAAAGAATATTTAACGAGACCTTTCAACATGGACAGGCCTACGAATGGTTGGAATCGATAGCAACTGAGATAGGTCCCCGGCTTAGCGGCTCTCCTCAAGCCACGGCAGCAGTGGAATATACCTATCAGATATTGGATACGCTCGGAGTAAGCCGAGTCGAAAAACAAGAAGTAATGGTTCCCCATTGGGTAAGAGGACCGGCCGAAGAAGTACGAATCGTTAACTCCAAAATTATCGGAACCCAAAGTCTAGCTTCCTTGGCACTTGGAAACAGTATCGGAACCGGAAAAGAAGGACTGGTCGGAGAAGTGGTCGAAGTACAATCTCTCGATGAAGTAACTCAGATTGGGAAAAAAGGAATAGAAGGCAAAATTGTATTTTTCAATCGACCGCTGGATGTCACCCGGATCAGAACTTTTCATGCCTACGGAGGTGCGGTAGATCAAAGGGGAAGCGGCGCATCGCGGGCAGCAGAGTTTGGGGCTATTGCGGTAGTGGTGCGATCGATGACCACGGCACTGGATCATGTTCCACATACTGGATCATTGACTTATCAGGAGGGTAAACCTCAAATTCCTGCGGTAGCTATTAGCACACTGGATGCCGACCTTCTCGCTTCTGTGGTAAGAAAGGAACCTACCAACGTGTATATCAGAACAGAATGTCGAATGCTAAAACCCAAACAATCCTACAATGTAATCGGAGAAATAATAGGATCCACGTATCCGGATGAAATCATCCTGTTCGGTGGACATCTGGATTCCTGGGATGTAGGTCATGGGGCTCATGATGACGGTACTGGTTGTGTGCAAGCCATGGAAGTGCTCCGAATATTAAACCAAATGAACTATCGTCCCAAAAGAACGATCCGGTGTGTATTATTCATGAATGAAGAAAATGGATTGGCCGGAGCTACGACCTATGCTAAAGTCTCAAACAAAAAGGAGGAATTTCATCTAGCTGCTATTGAGTCTGATGGTGGTGGATTTGCCCCACGAGGTTTTCGCATGCAAGCTGACGCATCTGTTTTTGAAAATTATGCGTCACAGATTTCTCAATGGGATTATTTGTTAGAACCCTATGATCTGGTATTCAAGCATGGAGGCTCAGGTGCCGATATTCGGCCTTTAATGTCACAAAAAGGAATATTGATCGGACTGGAGACCGATTCCCAACGATATTTTGATTATCATCACAGCCACGAGGATACCTTAGATAAGGTAAATAGGAGAGAATTGTTATACGGTGCCGGAGCAATGACCAGCCTGGTGTACTTAATCGATCGTTATGGATTATCAAGATAAAGACCCCGAAGTGGTCAATATTCATGGGAAATCATTCAAAAAAATGATCTTGTCAACCGAGATATTGGATCGGGTGGATGCTATGGCCAGGCAAATTGAAGAAAAGACCCCGAAGGGAGAGCTACCTGTATTAATCGGTATTCTCAATGGTGTATTTCGGATCATGGCCGATTTGGTAACGGCCATGCACATTCCATGCGAAATCCAGTTTGTACAGATCAGATCCTATTTCGGTATGCAGTCCAGTGGAAAGGTGAATATGGTTAAAGATACCGATTACCCATTGGCAGATCGGGCGGTGATTATTGTGGAAGACATTATTGATACCGGTCAAACATTACAGGCTTTTACCAAACATGTAGCTAGTCAAAAACCCAAAAGTATCCAGATCGTCTCCCTGTTAAAAAAGAAAAATTTTGCTGCTGACCTTTCCTATCAAGTATTAGCGGGATTTGAAATTGAAGATCGGTTTGTAGTCGGTTACGGATTGGATTATGATGGATTAGGACGTGATCTCAACAGCATCTATCAGCTATCAGACTCATGAGCATATTTGTAATTGTCATATTGGTATATCTGGGTGTACTGGTAATATTTTATTTTTTTCAGCACTATTTTTTCTTCAGACCGGAGATCTTGCCCTCTGCATTTCAGTATAATTATCCATTTCCGTTTGAGGAGTTGCATTTTGACATGGAAGACGGAGGTAAGATCAATGGGATTTATTTTAAGGTGCCCAATTCATTGGGTGTTATCTTTTATTTGAAAGGTAATTCCAAGAGCATCAAAGGGTGGGGAAAGTTTGCCAAGGACTTTGTCGGCAAGGGATACGATTTTGTCATGATTGATTACCGTGGATTTGGCAAAAGCCGGGGTAGAAGATCGGAAGCCAAACTCTACAACGATAGTCAATATGTATATCAGTGGCTTAAAGAGCGATATCCTGAGGATAAAATCATTCTATATGGTCGTTCGTATGGCAGCGGAATAGCTGCCCGAATTGCCAGTTGGAATCTACCTGCAATGCTAATATTAGACAGTCCTTATACCAGTTTTCTAGCCTTAGTCAAGCGCTGGGGTTGGTGGATGCCGGTGCGTTGGTTACTCCGGTATCACTTGCGTACGGACCAATTTATGAAGAGCATTCGCTGTCCGGTGTACATCATTCATGGAACTCTGGACAAATTAATTCCGTATAAGATGAGTGTGGATTTGGAAAAGAACAATGCAGACAAGGTCAAGTTGATCTCGATACCTAAAGCAAGACACAATGATTTACCGGCTTTTGCTGAGTATCATGAAGCTTTGTATGAAATTATTACGGGCCAGGATATGAATTCCAAAGCTTAGTGAATTCTTAGTATTGAGATATGGTTTGTACTAGGATAAATGACTGCAGGAGTCTGATTTTAGATGGGGTAGTGGCTCGCACTAAACATTTTCCTTACTTTTCTCTTTACACTATGAAGTAATTGTACTAAATTTGCATCCGCAATTGACCCATGGTGTAATCGGCAACACAGCTGGTTTTGGTCCAGCCGTTCTAGGTTCGAGTCCTAGTGGGTCAACAGAAAATGCATTCCGAATGGAGTGCATTTTTGTTGGGGTACCCACTAGGGCGAGAAGTTTATCCTCGATGCGCTAATAAGTGTTAAGCCAAATGAAAGACTAAGGAATTCAACTTCTGGTGCAATAAAAGATATCATGCTTCATCGGGAAGTCCTAGTGGGTCAACAAAGATAAAGGCCTCATTAACAAAATGTTAGTGAGGTTTTTGATTTTAAAGGTATAACATAGGTATAACATAACTTGGTTGTACATTTTAATAAGGTTGATTTATTATTCACATCTGAAACTATTCATGTCTGTTCTTATTAATTCAAGTCGCGGATTATAGATTGATGGACATAAAAAAAGGTGAAAAATAGACAAGAAGGAATTCACCTTTTTTTCTGAAAACTTGACAAAATCATCAACAAAGCAATAAATTGTAAATACAAAATTCTCCAAAATGGGTGTAGCTTATGGAGGGATGTGTCCTCCTTGAATTACACTATTTTGATTTATGTATTTTCATTTATCTTATGCGTCGCAAATTGAATTTAATTATAAACGGAATGGGAAAAGGACCCAGGTACTATCATGATCACCTTAGAGAAATGTTGAATATCCTGGGTGCCTATGATATCCAGGAAGTAAAATCGGCTATAGCGCAATGCTTATCATTGAAAGTGTATAATGCTTTTGATCTGAAAAGTATGCTCCAAGGAATGCAGCAACAGCAGCTTTCCAAACCAGTTGAAGCATTGAATAAGAATTTGGAATTACCACAGCAGGCCAATATCGTACCTAATAAAAGTAACATCAATACCTATCAAATAATCATGAAATAAAAACCAAAAACATGGAACAAATCAAAATGATAAAACAGTATGCTCAGGCACTGCGCCTGACCAAAATGAAAAATGATCCGGAAAGTCTTTTGCATGATGCTCAACTAAACAATCCTGGATATATGGCTTTTACCAAAAACTTGCTGGAAAGAGAAGTCAAACATCGTCAGCAAACCGATTTACAGCGTAGGATTAAAATGGCACGACTGCCTCATCATCATTTACTCGATCACTTTGATCACAACTATGACAACGGAATCAGTACTTCCCAACTCTCTCAACTCAGGGAATTACTTTGGTTGGAACAAAATTACAACCTCATCCTCATGGGTCCCTCTGGAATAGGAAAAACCTTTATCGCTTCAGGATTGGTATATGATGCAGTGATGAATGGATACAAAGCCTATTTTATAACTATGGATGAATTGATCAATGTGCTCAAACTAAAAAACATTACTTCAAAAGCCATGAATACGTACAACAGATTGTTGAAATGTCATTTGTTGGCAATTGATGATATCATGCTTTTTCCCATTGAAAAAAATCAGGCTGTTGAACTCTTCAACTTGATCAATCAATTGCATGAAAAATCTTCCATTATCATCACCACCAACAAAAGTCCTAAACAATGGGCTCAAACCCTCGAAGATGAAGTATTGGCTACCGCTTTACTCGATCGACTACTCGATCGATGTGAAGTAGTAAAATTGAACGGAAAAAGTTATCGAATGGAAAACAGAAAAACTATATTTGATTCCAATTAATTAACCCGCCCAACTGGGGAAATCCAATTGCGAAAATTTGAGGATTTTTACTTTGCTATTTACACTGCGCTTACTGAATTTGCTCGAGCAACGTAATGCTGGGAATGAGAGCTTACAATTCAGAACTGATCACCATCCCGTAAAAGTTTATTTAACACTTTACATTTGTTAAAATTCTTGACTTTAACAATTATAGTAATTAGATTGCTCATGCTGTTGAAAATGCATTGAAATCCCACTTCCAAAGATGCATGACGCCTCGAATCAACGCTTAGCGTTTTCATACTTTTTCTACAGGAGGTTATTAGGTGCTACCTGGTATAAAGTCATCAATGTTACAGTAAGTTTATACTTACATCAAAAATTCTTTTTATTATGAAGTTTTCAAATCTGTTGAAGGCATTGCTAGTTTCTGCAATCTGTTTCTTTAGTGCAAACTCAAGTTCAACCCATGCGCAAAGTTGTAATGATACGGAAGCTATCTATTGTACAAGTACAGAAGCGTGCTTAGCTATGTACTGGTTTTTCTTAAATTGTTGCCCGGATGGAGGACCTTATTGGATAAAGCAAGATCCTAACTGTGGTGAATATCCCGATTATTTGTATACTCTGGATTGTGATTTCTTTTCATGTACTCCATAGTTCTTAAATCAGCAGGTGTATAAGATTAATAGATTTTTAACTTATACACCTGTTGTAGATTTTTGAATAGACCTCAAATCCATTTTTAATGTCTAATTCAATTTACACCATTTTGCTCTTGTTACTATTTTCTTGTGTGAACAGAGAAATTAGTCTAGGGTTGATAAACGATTATTCAATGGAATTAGATTCTATTGAGATCAAGGAAATAGAGTTTTCCAAAATTATTTCAAAAGAAAACAAGTTAAATCTACTTTTTGAAAATTCACGGACTAACGAAATTCATTTGAGATCTGTTGTAAGTAATCAAAATCAATTCGCATTTACAAAGAAATTGTCATTTGGTGATTATAGTAAAATAACAAATCTATCCTATTGTAATAATGAGGAGTGGTTTATACAGACTTTTGATAGTTTAATACATTTTCGCCCAGATAATATTTGGTCATTGCCTCTTAAAAACATGGCCCTTGATAATTCTTTTAATATTAATATTCATCTTATAGAAAACAAATTGTTACACCCTGTATCAACTTGCTTAAACTCTGATTCCAGCCAGATTTATTTTTCTTATGTCTACAAAAAATCAGGTTCTGATATAAACATTGATAGTTTAGGGCCTATTCTATCACTCAACAAAGACAACCTTAAAGTCTACTTTCTTGGAGCGGAATTTCCTAATGATATTGATGAGTATAAACAATTTGAAAAATTAGGTTTGAATGTTATAATGCCCCAGCTGTTGTTTTGGGATAACTACTTAATATATAATTATCCCTATTCTAACAAAGTGTATCGATTTGATTTAAGCAAAAATAAGACGAATGAAATTATCGTCCCCTCCAAAAATTCGAAACCAAAAATTACTCCTTTAAATAAAAATCCGGATTTTGGACAGATCATAGATCACCTAAACACTGAAGTAGCTTATGGTGCCATACAATATTGGAATAAGTTTAATGTTTTTATTAGAATTCATCGTCATCAAAGATCTACTTCCCAAGAGGAAGCTAAATATTATTTAATGATTGTAGATAGTGAATTTAGACCTATTTTGGAATCCTTGTTACCTCAAAACATTATACCTCATCCTATGATTGTAGTTGAAAACTTGTATTTTGTAAAGAAAATACCAGAACAACCCACCTCTCTAGAAGTTTTGGAATATACTTTAAAATGAAATTGTGCGGACAGAAATATATTTTGTACTTCCTATTCACACTTTTAGGCTACATTCCTCTTGCAAGTCAGAATGAATCCAACATATGGTATTTTAGCGACTGGCTTGGCCTTGATTTTAATCGATCTCCTCCAACAGTGCTTCAAAATGGAAATATTTTTGGTATCGATAAGCATCCTGCAGTCTTAAGCGATAATGTAGGCAATCTGTTATTGTATACCAATGGACGATCGATTTGGGGAAAGGATCATCAAACCCTGGTAAATGGTCACAATGTTTTTAGTGATATTCTGGTTATAAAAAGTATACCTGTGATTATCCCTGTTCCTTGTAAAAACTCGGAATACTTGGTTGTATTATTTGATGGAAATCAAAGCTTTGATGAAATGCAACTTAAATATGCGCACGTAGATTTATCAGTTTCTCCGGGGATAGTATCCAATAAATCGACGATTAACTTTGCTGAAATCGTAAAACCTACCACCGCATTAATCAGGCATTCCAACAATATTGATTTTTGGTTGTTACTCCCGGATGCAGATGAGCTAAAAGTGCACAGCTTTCTGATCAATGAGAATGGTATTAATGAAAACGCAGTGGTATCGACAATCGGATCTGCATCAGCTAGTTGTTATGATCGGATCCGTGTATCGTTGAATGGATTCAATGTTGCATTATTAAATCACAATGGTGTGTTAACGGTGGCAGATTTTAATCCTGGAACCGGTACAGTTTCCAGCCCTATTAATCTTCCGGTACTGGTTGATGATGATCCTACCAGTGGTATAAACTCGGTTTCCTTTTCACCTGATGCTTCTTTACTATATGTCTCCACAAATAGTGTGAGGGAAGCATGGCAACATTTGGATCAATATGATTTGACTTCACGGAATTTTCGCACAGTACTATCCTCTCAAATCCGCATTGATAGTATTACGATTCGTAGTAAATTTGTTTATAATAATCTATCAATTGGTCCGGATATGAAGATCTATGTCGCTGCTGATAATGCTGACCATCTGGGGCTAATCGAATTTCCAAATCAAAGGGGTACTGCATGTTCATATAAGAGAGAAGGAATCTTCCTGGAAGGAGAAAGGTCCGGTGATCAGACTTTTCTGCCGGTTTTATTTCCTTTCCGTAAGCATCATAATTTTACGTCAGAAGGTAATTGTCCTTACCGTCCAATATCCTTTCATCCACGTTTTATCAACGAATTCGATTCGGTAGTATGGAGTTTTGATGATCCTCTATCCGGCACCTTAAATAGTTCCCGCGATACCTCACCTACCCACATCTTTCGCAAGGCAGGAATATACAACGTCTGCATGTGTGTTTACAACTGTGGTGAAAGCGTGGACTCGGTGATCCGCGAAGTAGAAATTCTTTCCCCTGTATATGAAACTCTCCCTGATGATACGGTCGTTTGTAAAGGAACGCCAGTATTGTTGGACCTGAGTGCTTCTCAGGGTATTGCTTTTGCATGGAATGATAGCAATACCGGCTCCATATATCAGGCAAACAATCCCGGATATTATGGAGTGGAAATAACCGCTGCCGGACTTTGTTCACTGGTATATGACGATATTACCATACACTGGTTCGACCCTGATCAACTACCTGATCTTAGCGGTACTTCCTACTGTGAGGGAGATACGATCCGAATTGTATTGGATACCATTTCCGGGATCTACGGTATTGTTGATGATCTCGGTCAAATGGCGGAAGACATCAGTATATTCTTACCAGGAACTTACAATTATCAACTGAGCACTGTATGCGGAAAACTACCCTGGGAGTTTACTCCCAATTACAAGCAGGAACCAAATATTAATATTGACCCGGTTATTTATTGGTGTGGAAACCAACCTGTATTTGACTTTTGTAGTGAAGGCATGTCAGACATCACCTGGGACCATCGAGAAGTTCCTTGTGCTTTTGCAGTAGATTCTCTCGGTAAACATACCTTAAGGTATAGTTCCGAATGTCGGGATTACGAACATGACCTGGTAGTCGAAATCTGTAATGAACCTCCACGTATATTTATACCAAACCTATTTTCTCCCAATGGAGATGGAGTTAATGACCTTTTTGAAATCCATTACCTGGAAGATGTAATCCCAGTATCGCTTTCCATTTTTAACCGTTGGGGTAATCTTATTACCACTTCTAAAACCAAATGGGACGGAAATATGAAGAACAAGCAATCTCCCTCTGGAGTCTACATTTATCATTTTAGATATAGAGATTTATATGGAAATGAAAAGGTAGTTAGTGGAGATGTTTTGGTGGTTAGGTGAGTGACAAGCATTTCGAAACCTATTCCTATTTATCTGACTTAACTATAATATGCATTGAATCTACTCCAGAATGTTTCCCTTGCAATCTTAGTAACAGAACTTTATTAACGTGAATAATGGATAAAAAAACTGTTGTTTTAATTTAAAACATAGGAGGATATTTAATATATTAACAGTTGAAACACAATTAAATAATATTAAACTCCTCCATATGTTTGATGATAAAATTACAGAAATTTATGTTGCTGTGGATGACTTTTATAAAGAATTCTCTCAACAAATTCAATATTTCAGGCTTCAAGACGGTAAAAAATGTACACGCAATAGGAAAAGTAGACTATCAGACTCTGAAATGATGACCATATTGATATGCTTTCATCATAGCCATTACACTAATTTCAAGTCATTTTATAATGAAATGGTTAGACGATATTGGATGCACTTGTTTCCTGATCTTGTTTCCTATGAACGGTTCAACCAAACACAGCAAAAAGTAATAATTCCTCTACTATTATTCCTCAAACAGTATGGATTAGGTTGTAGTAGAGGTATCAATTTCATAGATTCTACTACGATTAAGGCATGTCATATTAAGCGAGAAAAACAACATAAAGTAATGAAGGGGTTTGCAGCAAAAAGTAAAGGTACCATGGGTTGGTTCTATGGTTTCAAGTTGCATTTAGTAATTAATGATATGGGAGAAATTCTGAGTTTTTACCTAACAAAAGCCAATGTAGATGATCGTAACCTACAGGTAATCACTTCTTTAACTGAAAACATATTTGGAAAACTTTACGGGGACAGAGGCTATATTTCAAAAGCTCTGGCCGACTTTTTATGGAATGATGGTGTACATCTAATTTATAAAACACGCAAAAACATGAAAGATCAAAATCTATCAGATATCGATAAAATCCTATTGAGAAAAAGAGCTCTTATCGAATCGGTCAATGATGAATTGAAAAATATCTGTTCTATTGAACATTCCAGACATCGAGCCCCTAAAGGGTTTTTTATAAATCTGGTTGCTGGGTTAATAGCATATCAGTTCTTACCAAAAAAACCTTCTTTGAATATCTCAACTGAAAAAACTGATAATTTACAGCTCCTCCTTACAGCCGCTTAAACATTATTCACGTTTATTAGCAAAAATAGGTGAAATACTTCAGAAATGGCAGTGAAGGAATTTAACTACCAGCCTTATTCTTGAGATAATAGTTCACTCCAATATGGACTATGAACCTCCTGAAATTCCCTGGAGGATCATTAAACTCTTGATCATCAATTTGAGACACCAAGTTAGAGCCGTAGTCAAAAGTACCTTGAATACTTATATTGGTGAGGTAAAAACGGAGACCTCCGGATATGCCGTATGTAACATTGCCATATTTCGGACCTTTATTTTGGGAAAGGTTGTAGTAGCCAAAATAGACACTCAAGGGGATTTGAAGCCTGTTTGTTTTAAACAAGTTTGCTCCACCCTTTACTCGTGCATCAATATATCTTAATTCTTTGCCTATTGATTTATGGACTTCAAATCCAACCACAATAGAAGTTTCCGTTACCCATTCGCCCTTTAGGTGAAGTTCCGAAAACATGGTGTCTCTAACTTCAAACGATGGCTCGGACTTTGTAACATTACCTAATCCATATCCAAGTCCAATTACTTGTCCTTTCTGCGAATAAGTAAACGTTGACACTAGTAAAAGAATGAAAGTAACTAAATGCTCCTTGCTCATTTTCATCAGTTTAATCAATGCAATATTCACTAATCCATATGTAGGTTGGTTCCCGCTTCTCAACATCTTCGTATGACAGATATTTATTCCCAGTACAGTCGTCCGGGTCAAGTTTCCAAACAAAGAAACCATTAACTTCAACCTTGGTTACTTCAACTTTGTATTTACCATCAGCTTTGTCTACAATGATGCCATCCCATCCACTATCATTATTCCATTGACGGCAACTTACTATGTCCCCAATTCGAAATTTATAATCATCTGAATTTCCTGTAGAACCATTTGCATTTACTCTCTTTCTCAAGTGTATAATCAATATCCTCGTCGCCTATACATTTGTACCATTTTGAAGATGTAGTCCAGATAACCTTGTCTTTATTGATTTCTTCACCATCAAATAATCCGGATACTCCACCTAGGATCTTAATCTGAATATTTGATCGATTAGAATTAAATTTTTCAATCACTCCTTGGAGTTGCTGAGAGGAACTTCCTTTTGAACAAACCTTATCTCCTAGAAGCCATTTTGAGGTAATTGAATTATTCCTAATCTTTCTTTCTCGTTCCTCTCTTTTCTGTTCCTCTTGACGTTGTCTTCGCTCACGTTCAGATTTAGCAGCGAGTTCCTTTTCTCTTTTTATTCGCTGGGTTTCCAATTGACGTAGTTCAGCAATTCTTATTTTTTCCAGGTTATCTTTTCGAATGACATCTTTGAATTCTTCCACTTTGTAACCTGTTGGAATAAATTCTACATACGATTTCATTATTTCTATTCCTCCGTCCAATGCTATTCTACTAGATTGAGCATCTATTTCTGAACTTAATTCCGGGTGTGTTTCTATTAATTTTCCACCAGTTTCACAATTATCAATCTTTGATACCATTAAAGAAGCTATTTCTGAATACTTCTCACTATTTGGGAAGGTTTTTAAATAAGTGCTGTAATCGGAAATTTCAGCTTCTCTTTTCACTATGGCATATGCTTTCTTGTTTAAGCATTCATAAATCTGTTTATGCAACCTGGCGTACTTCTTACATTCTTGAATATTATCTGAAAAATCGCAAAGGTATTTCTGTACATCTCTTTCATATTTGGTATCCGGAAAGGATTGAAGAAACTCTGAAGCAGTACTTGCTTTGTGATTGTATTGCACAATTAGAAACGCTTTTACGATCAATCTTGCTTTGAGATGAGGACTTAATTTTGAATATTTTGAACACTCATTGATAGATTCAAGTTTTGTAAAAAAGTTATCCTGAGCTCTTTTGGATAATGGACCATTTCTATATTTCACCATAAATGAATAGTAACTAGCAGCGGTATTAGTTTGACGGGCTTTAACAAAATCGTCATGTTCAGTTAATCTAAAACTTACTTTAGAAAGGAATTTCACTTTATTACCACCAAATCGTTCTTCATAACTGAATTTGACATCAGTTATTACATATCCATTTGTTTTACACCACTCTTTTACTTTACTGTATTTGGAGCTTAAGACATTGTTGAAATATGCAGTTCTATTGAAGTTTTTGTCTAGCTGATTTTGTTCAGCTTTTTTAAGCGCTGATATTTGACCCAGAACTTCTTTTGGAGAAAGAGTCAATGTAATCAAAACAAACCGAAAAATGAGATTTAGCTGTGATCGATTCAAAGGTGCCTAATTAGATTGACCCAAAATTATATATAGTGTGACAGAGGATTGGTTTTATAAAACATTGCTTGATAAATTTAGCAAGATTTATTATCTTTGCTACACATTCTTAGCAAAAAAACCTTATTATGGCGAATTATGGAGAGTATTTAAGATCCTTGCGTTTGGAAAAGGGATTCACATTAAGAGAAGTTGAATCTCGAGCAGGCGTTTCAAATGCTTATTTAAGTCAATTGGAAACAGGTAAAGTCAAACAACCTTCGCCTTCCAATTTATACAAACTGGCAGAACTCTACGAAGCAACCTATGAAGAATTGATGGAAAGGGCAGGGTACCCAGTACCAAAAGCTACCCAAGAACCTCATTCTGAAAAACTAATGGCTCAAAACCGTCTTGGAAAACTTTCCTCTAATGAGGAAGAAGAACTTATAGATTATTTAGATTTTATCAGAAACCGCAAAAAAAGATGATTCATTCATTCTCAAATTTCAGACTTTTTCAAAAGTGCCAACGGCAATGGTTTTTCAAAAAGAAGGTTTGGTGCGCAAACACTAAAGACCCTTATCGCTTAAAGGTTATCGAACTTTCTAATTTGAAATCTATTCATGCTTTTAGGGGGGACGTTGTTGATTATACTATTGATGAATATATAGTTGCTACCCTAAATAAAGGGTATGCTGCTGAATTAGATGATGCTTTAGAATTTGCTCATAAAGTTTTTACCACAAGAAGAGAATTTGCAGAGCAAAAGCTATACAAAGATGCATCGATTAAAAAGTCTTACAATCAAGATAAATATGCAGCTTTGATTGAACTCGAAATTGGTGATGGTTTAAAAGAGGAAGATTGGAGTAAGGCTTGGCTTGATATAGAAATTTCACTTACCAATTTGCTATGTAATGATGAAATAGTTGAGTTAATGGAGGAGAGTGATTATTTAATTGCACAGCGACCTTTAAATTTTAAATATGATGATGTATCTGTTAGAGGCGTTCCTGACCTCATGCTATTTTGGGAAAATAGACCTCCTCTTATAATAGATTGGAAAGTTCATTACACAGGGAATCGAAGTTATATAGACCAACTATTATTATATGCTTTAGCCCTTAATACATGTAAGCCACATAGAGACTTCAATAAGTATTTAGAAGGATATGATATTTTAGATTATGAACTTTTAGAATATCAACTTCTAAGAAATATTCCACGTAAATACAAAATTAGTCAAGGTCTGATTGAGAATACGGAGGAAAAGCTTTCTGACTATATTTTTAAATTGAACAGGACAGGTTCAGAAATGAAATTGAAAGATTTAAATCTTGAAGATTTTGATACTGCATATGATGGAGAAACCTGTCTTATTTGTCCGTTCCAAAAACTTTGTAACAATGAAAATTAAAAATTATTATGTCAATATTTTTCTAATTGACAACCTCCAAGATTTGTTTGGTCAATATCGCTTATTTGAAGTTCAAGGACTGCATGATAAAATCAGGGATTTTCAAAAAAAACGACAGAGAATAATCAATAAATTAAGCCGAAAGTTAAAGCATCCAATTACTATAATTGAGCGGAATAATAAACACTACTTAGTTACTAAGAACGAAATAGAAATTATTGCAAAATTACCCGTTGATTATCCTAAAGTTGGGGGTGGAAAATTCAAATTTCTTGACACCAAGGAAAACTTTGAACTGAATTTTAATAGCCAAGACTTTTATGACAGAGCCATCTGTGAGCGATTTTTACAGTTTGAAACACAAGGAAGTTTATTTAATGAAAGAGACCTTTGGCAACCAGCAACAGGACAACCATTTTTTACAAAAACTCCAAAAAGGATAAAAGGCATAGATGTTTTTACAGGGTACAGAGTACGGGCAATTGACTTAGGTGATAAGTGGGGAATAATGGTAGATATTACCAAAAAATATGTCAAGCCTATTCCTTTACCTACTCATTTAACTTCTGAAATATTCTATGAACAATATAAGGGCAAGCGTTATTTATACAAATTTGGATCTAACTGGTACACCGTAAAACTGGAAGAATTTGAATATGCGACAGCTAAAGAATATAGCTATATCAAGAATGACAAAGAAATAACACTTATTGAAGATATTCGTAATTCCACACCTTTTCCGCATTCAAAGACTTTGGCGAATTTACCAGAAGATTGTAGTGTTCTGCTTTATTATGGAGCAGGAAGTGAAACACAAGGAACTGCATCAGGGTTGTGTTACGAAGTAATAGGGACGGAGGATTTTGAAGGAAGCCAAATTCATAGAAATTCGATAATTCCCCCATTATATAGAGCAAAAGGAATGAATTGGTTTAGAACGAAGTATTTGAATAATATAAGATTCGGAACTCAAAAGGTTTTTCTTCAACCTAAATTATATCGTATAGATTGTGATATTTTTGATTATCCTGATTATTTGATAGGTGATTCGCAAGAATTAATTTCATCATCATTTTCTTATCCTAACAGACTCATAAAAGAAAGGTTTGATAAATTAAATGACCCTAATTGTGGGTTTTATAAACCACAGGACAAACAGTTTTGTCCACAATATATTTTCCTCCCTCGTTCTGTTCATAATGCAATGGGGGCAACATTTACAGAGGCTTTAATTGATGCTGTAAATTCAATGTATCCCTGGGATGAATACAAGCCTGAGATAAAATTCTATGAGGACAAATTTTCTGGAAATCGGAATTATGTAAAGCTTGGAAAACGAATTGTTGAAACCGTAGGGAAATTTAAAAGTAATGGTGTAAACCCTCATGCCCTAATCATGATTCCAGACTTTAGGAGAGGTAATAGAGAGCATGATGAGTTAGCGGCTTTATTAGTTCAAGAGCTTGGAAAAAAGTCTTACGGAATTAGTTGTTCTATTATTCATACCAACATGGTTAAAGAATGTTATGAGGAAAGAACCAATAAAGAAGGAGAAATCTTTTATGTTGTAAAGCAAGACATACACAATAAAAAATTCGATAAAAGAGGCAAGTTAAAAGGTTACTTAAGAAATGTTGCCAATAAACAAGTTTTACTTTCTAACAATAAATATCCATATGTTCTGAAAACACCATTAAATGCTGATATGACTATTGGGATTGATGTAAAGAATTATTTAGCAGGGTTTTTATTTACTGATAAATATGCAAAGAACAATAGAAAAGTTTTCCGACCAGCAAAGAATCATGAAAAATTGACCAAAAACCTAATGGTCAAAACATTGGTTGAGATTATTGAAGATGAAGCCGCCTTTAGTCTTGGGTCAATGAGGAATTTTGTATTTCATAGAGATGGTCATTTTTTTGACGAAGAAATTGAAGGGATAAAAGAAGCATTTAGAATTTTGAAAGAAGAAAAACATATCCTTACTGAAGAGGCGAGTTTTACATTGGTTGAAATCCCTAAGAAAACCCAAGTAAGTCTTCGATTCTTAGACAGTTGGTTTGATAATAACACTAAACAGTACAATTGTAACAACCCGAGGATTGGCTCCTATTGGATTATTAATGAGCATAAAGCCTATATCTGCACGACAGGCAAAGAGTTTCACAGAGGAGGAACATCCAATTCATTATTAGTTAATAAGGTAAATGGGGAAATGGATTTTAAAGCAATCTTGCAAGATATTTTCTTCTTATCTACTTTAGCTTATACTAAACCAGATGACTGTTCAAGAATACCAATGTCTATTAAAGTTCTTGATATTCATTTGCAAGACCAAGCCAGCAAGTACAAGAAAAATGAATACGCTAATCTTCTCGATTTGGAAGATGAGGATTACAAATAAAAAATAAAGAAAACATGAGTCAAATTGGTCTGAATTCCAACATCTATAATATTTCAAATAAGTTCCTTGAAAAGTTCAATGACTTTCTTGCTGTATTAAATTTTAGCCCTGAGAGCATTTCAGAGCAACAGAGAACGGAACTTAGAGATATTGTATCGCACCTTTTGGATAAGAATTCTTTAGATTATCAAATCCAAATGGTTTACATGATAATTGACGATTATTTAAAAGAGAATAATAAGAAATCAATAACAGAATTAAATAAATTAAAAGCCTTTTTGGAAGAAAAAACAGAATCCCCTGATTCAGCTATTAAAAGCCTTGAACTCATAACTAATGCCCTTGACCAAGAATGTGATTATGCTTTTTCAAGGATTCAAAAAAGATAAACATGCAATTACTAACAGAGGGAGTTTTGTTAGAAACTATTGAGCGAGCAAAACGATTAAAAGCCAAAACTCCAAATGTGCCAGATGTCCATTTTCAAGTTCTGGAGAGAGGTTGTAATGAGGAGTTGGAAAAAATTATTGCAAAACTGGATTTTTTGCTTTCAGGACGTAAATACCAAGACCTTAAAAATCAATCTGTAAGGCTTAAAGAATTTAAGTCAGTCGTCAGAAATTTTGATGTACTTGAAAACGTTGGGTATGCTTCATTAACCAGATGCGATACCAATGATGATGTAAGTATGTGCAAGTTGATTCAGCGAATTTGCAAAGAGATAAATTATCCTCTTCAACCCCCAACAGTTGTTTGTTTGTCCAAAGACTATTACTGTATATATCCTCATCTAAAACTATTATGTATACCACTTCTTGAGAGTGATTCACTTTTACATCTTCCTGATTTATATCATGAGTTAGGACATCCTTTAATCACAGAGGAGAACAATCCAAAAGTTGAACCATTTAGAGAAGAACTTGGAAAATTAATGGTTGAAGTGCGTAAACATTTCACGAATAAAATATTGTATGATATAAGAAATAACAACGAAGAGAATACACGGCTGTTTGACCATTGGATGAAAAGCTGGATGAATTGGGCAATTGAATTTTTCTGTGATATTTTTGCTGCTTGCACATTGGGAAATTCTTTTGCGTGGGCGCATCTTTATCTTTCTTTAAAAAGAGGTGGTAATCCATTTTTTGTTCCCTTTGTAGGTCAAGTAGTTGACCATCCAAATGATGAAGCAAGGGCAATAGTCATAATAATAGTTTTGAAAGAATTAGGTTTTGATGATAAAGCAAAAGAATTTATGACTAAATGGAATTTATACACCTCCGTAACATCATATAGGGAGTCCGATGAGTTCAAACATGCGTTTCCTACTGAGTTGCTCGAAAAGTGTGCAAAAGTCGGAATTGAAGCAACAAAAAGAATTAAGTGTCGATTAGTTAAGCCAGCCGATTTAGGAGAAATAGCCACTTCATTAAATAATGCTTGGGTGGAATTTTTAAGTTCAGCAGATGTCTATCTAAATCAACAGCCAGAAATTTTATTTAAACTTAAAAATTGAGTTTACTCCGAAAACTCCTTTTTCATGATTTCAACATATTTTTTACTCCTGAAGGAAGTTTTCAGAATGTTAACTTGTGATTTGCAATGGGAGTATTCATGATGCATCGTAGTAGCCAATGAAAGAATATTAGGGTATTTCTCCCTATTTTTTCCGTAATTCTTACAACATTTACCCATAATGCTCGTGACAGGACATACCAATGGCATTTAACTAATCCCCGATATATGATTTTGTTCCTTTTTTTTAGTCTGTGAAAGCATTGATGGATGGTTGATTCTGCTGTTGCTCTTAGATTGTAACTTTCCTGATTGACTTGCTCTTGTATTCGTTGGTGTTGTATGTAATTGTCGATTTGTTCTTCTGTCATATATCTTTTGTTTCCACCTACTGTATGGATAACATGCTTTTGGGCTCGTTCTGAATAATGTACTTCTAGGTGCTCGCCACTCTGTCTATCGAAAACTTCCAGATTTCCCTGTTCGTCTTTCTCCATTTGATATGATAAACTTCTGCCTTTCATCTTTGCAATACTCCATTGGGGTCGTTGTTCTTTAAGCATTTCTTCTCGATTCGCAATGCTGTCATAGCCTCCATCTGTTATTACTTCTTCTATCTTTTGGCCTTCATCGTGGGCTTGTTCCAGTATCTGTTGGCAGGTATCAACTGTTTTTATTAAAAATGCATCTTCGCTTACATTTGCTTTAACTACTTCAACATCTAATATTAAATGTACATCCTCCTGGGGATCACAACTTTCTGTCACATTGGAATGGTATCCTGTTACTGTTTGTTTGCTTGCTCCTTGTCCTTTGGTACGATAAGCTGCATCCGGATCATGGATAGATTGTACGCTGGATGATGGAATATCTTTAGGCTGCTTGAGTACTACTTTCTGATCGCTGCCACCTGGGCTATCATCGTTTTCATCATTGTCCTTTTGCTCATATTGCTCTTCATAGATGCGTTTTAATAAAACATATGATTCCTCCACACTTCCTTTTCCATGCTCTAGTAGTACTCCTATTATCTGACCCATGCTGACAAGCATCTCCTTCTTCTGATGAGCATTCAATGGATAAGTGAGATTGGAAGTACTCTTTGTTTGTAATGCTTCCAATATCTCATAACTAGAAGCATCCATGTGTGTCCTCATTTCATTGAGTGGCTTGCCACTCACATACTTCCTCACTGCTTCAACTATTAAGTGCAACCTGTTGGACTTGGCTATGTTACTATTGATTAGCTTGGAATCAAGGCGTATCTTCTTGCCACTCACTCCGTGAATAGCCACTTGATCAGTTGTAATTTTTATAAACACCTCTTTCATTAAGTCCCGTTGATGATCCTCATAATACTCTCCCAACAATCTTCTGAACTCATAATAGGTCGATTCCGCAGGTACATCATCATCCATATTGTACAATCCTAATGATCGCATTACCATTATATTGAACCGGCATTCTGTATATAATTGCTCATCACTCCACCCATTTCCTTCCTTTAATATCATCATTCCTATAAGAATGCGTATGCAGGCATTAGGCCGCCCCATCCTCTCATGATATAATTCTGAAAACAAAGATTCATCAATACGACTCACCACCTCTTTGTAAAAAACATTATGCCATGAATGCGGTGATTCCAGTAGCTTTTGCTTCCTCCCACAAAGATGGGTTGAAATATCTTTGAACAGATCGCCTTGACTATTTTTGCTAGGTTTAAACATTTACAAAAATAATAATATGTCCCCTCTTATCAAAATATTAACCAAAGTACCGTTTAGAGACTTTCCGGAGTGAACTCAAAATTCAATTCCATCTGAGTAATTAAGTCCTTAATCAATATTTAATTCATTCAAGATTGATTGGGCTGGAAGATTTTGGCTATAATAAAATTCGGCAACCCTTGCATTTGTGACCCAGAATATATAAAACTGGGACAGTTTAATATAAAGTAAATCGTCTAGATGAATTTAAATATTAATACTGTCCATGATCCATAGCACTTTTTCCCTACGCAATTCTTTGGGTTATCGCAAATATCTCACTTCTGAAGAAAGAAATCAATTCTACCAGGTTATTAAAAAATATTCTGTTGAACAGCAATTATTCTTACAAATGCTATTCTGGACCGGTGGAAGAATATCGGAAATTCTCAACCTTAGAATAACCCAGATTGATACAAAGGAGAAATTAGTAATTATACGTTCATTGAAGAAAAGAACAGATTTGCACTTTAGAGAAATTCCTCTCCCTGCAAAATTTATCTTTCAACTAAGTAATTATATTAAGGCACTGGACCAAAAAACTAGTCCAAAGACAAAGCTTTGGACTTGGAGCAGAAGAACTGCAAGTCGCTATGTCAAATCAGCAATGAGTCATGCAAAGATTGAAGGGATACATGCTTGTGCAAAGGGATTGCGTCACTCATTTGCTGTCCACTGTGTATTATCTAATATTCCATTAACAACTGTCCAAAAATGGATGGGGCATTCACATATTTCCACAACAGCAATCTATACTAATGTTATGGGCAAAGAGGAAAGGAAGTTAGCTTCTAGAATGTGGAATTGTTCATAAACAGGATAATCCGGTGATATTGAACCGCTTGATGATTTTAAATAACTCAAAATGAACAGTATTCACAAATTGATCATGTAATAATTGTTGATAAGATTCTATTTTCGCTAATGTGTGCATTTGCAAGACTATACAAGAGTTATAAAAAAAGGGAACAATAGAAAAAGAATAAATAAAAAACCAATATTCGGGATAAAGTCGCATGTAACCCATCAAAATTCTAACGGTCCGTCCAAACCCCCAAAAACCAATATTAGTTTTCTCTAATATTTATTTAACAACCACTACTACATTTTTTTCCTCTGTCGTCAACAGCAACGGCACAACAATCTCTGTAGTATTCACCTATACCAAATGTGCCATATTTATTGCCATTTGCGTCTTCACAGGGAGCCCCATTACACACTTCAAGAGGAAATTCCGCGCTTACAACTATGGCATCGTTTAATCTCAAATTGTAGCTAATGATTACAAAAACAAATACTAAGCATAAATACATGAAATACCAAGACCTTTTCATTTTTTTGTTATTTTTAATATACAAATTCTTGAAATCCATCTTCAGGATTAACAACGCCACAACAAGTTCTATCGTAACCAACTACTAAATCACTATAGACTTGACCATTAGCACGAACACAAATATCTCCTATACATAGTGTGATATGTGGATAAATTGCAGATACTTCAATTTTATTAACACTTAAATAGCAAAATAAAGTAATAACCAATATACTAGCGGTAATAATGTTGTAGAATTTTTGTTTTAGTTTCATGAGAAAAATATTAAATTTCGAAATATTATACTTTTTTATCTCCACTCTCTGAAAATTTTATATAACAACAATGACAATGAACTCCTTGACAGTAGTCATGGTATTTTAGCCCATTTGCTTCATCACATGTAGCTCCCATGCAAGGATTTAATATAGTGGCATAAGTATAATTTTCACGAATTATATTTGGACTGTAAAAAAATACTACCAATATCATTGATATAATAAATGAGTAAAAAACTTGAACAATTCCTAAGCTTTTCATAGTAGATAATAATTGAGTTTTAAAAATTAAGATTCCTTCTTCTTTCCTCTATTAGGATCACTAATTCCACAGCATGTTATGTCTTCGCCTACCTGTAAAGTGGAATATTCCCATCCATTTGCATCATCGCATGGAGGCCCTTTACATTCTGTACCAATTGATGCAGAAGACGGAAGTATGTCCATAGTTATTAAAGAAAAAGAAACGAAAATTAAAACAAGAACAGTGTAGATAGTGGCAGCAGTTTTCATTGTATTCATTTTATAATGTATTCCAGAGGATAATGGGAGTTATTTAACCAGTAATGTACTATTGTTTCATGACAAATTCAATATTGGTTAGTTAATTAACATATTGTTAACATTAACAATGGTTGTAATTATTTTATTAAAATTTCAGCATCAGGAAAAAGAATCAATGATGTATTCACTATTTAGATTTTTGATCCTTTGTCCAAGACCTCGAAATAGACTCCATAATAAAAATTCTAATCCATGAAGTCTTCTATTAAATCCGATTTTATCAATAAATACAACTCCATGATGTGACCTCATATACCTCTGGTTTTGACCATGTTGCATCCAAAATATCAGGATGTTATAATTGCAGTTGTTAAAATTTCAGCAACAGTAGTTTTTCTTAATGATTCATCTTTTTTTCTTGCAATCTTGACAAAATCATCAATAAAGCAATAAATTGTAATTACATAATTTTCCATATTGGGTGTAGATTTTGGTGGGATGAGACCTCCTAAATTTACACCATTATGGATTCTTATGCAATATGCATTATCATTTATTCTAATACGACGCAACTTGGGTTAATTAAATGTGTCTACAAAAAAAAGAAATATGCTACCGAATATTCTTTTTGTGATTCATGTGAATTAAAAGCACAATAATTGGTCTGCATTAACGCATTATTAAAAATATATTAGGAAGATGATTCTTATCATTTAAAAGAAAGGAAAAACAATGTTTAATATAGTGTATTCTGTTTGTTAATGTGTTTATTACTTATATTAATGGATTTATTTTGGATACTATGTGTTATATCATTAATGGTAATATATATTAAATTTTCAAAATGGTTTATCAGAAAATTCACAAATAGTTTTCTTCAGAAATGGCTGATAAAGATTTCCATTATTATTTTATTCATAGTTGTAATTAGAACATTTTGTTTTGACGTTTTTGTGGTTAGGGGAAGTTCCATGGAAAATTGTTTATTCTCGAAGGATTTAGTTGTTATCAATAAATTGGTTTATGGTCCTATGTTTTTGAAAAAAAGATTATCTGGTTTAAAAAAAATCGAGTTGGAGGATTTAGTTGTATTTTGTAGATTGGATGTAACCTCCAACAATTTAATAAAAAGGGTAATTGCCAGAGCGGGAGATACAATTAAAATAAGAGATGGTGTTATTTATACAAATAACAAAATTATGAGCCCAGAAACAACGAAATATTTTCACAACATTCAAGTCAAGAACAAATATAATTTTTTAAGGAAACTAGATTCTTTAAATATAAGGGGACAAATTTCGAATTACCACTCTTCAACCTGGAATCTACAAGGATCATTCTCAGTTGAAGATGCAATGATCATAGAAAAATTATCCTGTGTTAAAACAATTAGCATCTCCCATGATTCTCTTAAAACGCCAAAAAGTGTATTTGCAAATGGGATAAATCTTGATTGGACAGTAGACAAAATGGGTCCAATAACTATACCCCAAAAAGGGATGAGAATTGTTTTAAATAAAATAAATTTAGATTTATACGAAAAAACAATAAGAAAATATGAAAATACGAATTTGATTGAAGAAAAAGGAAGATATTATCTAAACGATAAGCAAATAACCACCTATACCTTCAAATTGGATTATATTTTTATTGTTGGTGATAATCGCAAGTACTCATATGATTCCAGACACTATGGGTTTGTTCCTGAAAATTATATTGTTGGTAAGGCCGTACTGATTTCTCGAAGTTAAACATTACCACTTGAAGAGTTTATTAATCAATGTTTGTCAATTTTATATAATTTTTTGATATCACGTAGTAAGAATTTACTTAATTTGTATTCTTTCAAGAGAATTGAGGTATGATTCGAAATTATTTTCTCAGAATAAAGTTGAATTAAATACCCTACTTATATTTACCATATTCTTTTACCTAAACATGGCTAGATTAAATACCGAATTGTTGCTAATTAAAAAGCCAAACGGAAAAGATTAGATCAATAATTAATTTAATTCAACTTAAATATTACTGGTTTAGAACCTTATTTTGAGAAAATTATTTTTTTATGAATTTTTTTTGTACTTTTAGATAAGTTATATCCCAACAATTTCCCGCTAGCCCCTTAAACAATTTGAGTTTGATTCTACAATCTAATATTTGTTTATATCTCAGGGTTAAACATATCATACAATTATGGATTAAACTATGAAGGACCTAAAGATTTTATCTAAGATCATAACTATGAGTTATTTCTGCTATGCATAACGTGCAAATAATAATTCCGTTACATAAAGACGCACTCAAGAAAAATTGTCAATCACAATCCTATAATATTTTGTGGGTTTGTGTAACGTAGCTCGAAATGGATTCTGATAAAACCAATATGAAAATAATGCAAAAATTTACCCTTTTCTTTTCATTAATTGCACTAACAATTTGTCTTTATGTTAGTGTTAAAAACGTAAAGGTGGCAAAGAAATTGGCTAAAGAAAACATGGAACTAAAAGGTTCTATAGAAGAAGCTCAGCGTAAAATTTTAAGTAACAAAAAGAGCCAAAATTATAATTTGTTTTCTGAAAATAAAAAAATTGGCAACATTCCATTAATAAGTATGAATGGAAGAGACACAATAGATTTGGTAAATGTTATTAATAAAACCAAACTAGTCTATAGATTTTATAATGGAACTTGTGTTCAATGTGTTGAAGATGAACTAGATATTGTTAAATCACTGGAAGATTCAATAGGCCACACAAATATTGTTATCATATCAAATAGCAAAGCTGTAGAATTAAAAGCAATAATTGAAAGAAAAAAAATTGCATCTTCCGGATATATATATCAAGACAAATTCAATTTACCAATTGAAAACGAACCAAATGAAGTAGCTTCATTCTTCCTTTTGAAACCAAACTTAATTACAGATTTCGTGTACAAAGCGGGTGGAATTCAAGATATAACTATGCCATATTACAGTCGTATAATAGAATATTTTATTGAAGAAAAGCTAAAAAATTAGCACTAAATTCATTTACTACCAACTAATAATTAAATATTAAAAATGTATACATTTTACAATCTATTCTCGTGTTTTGAGAACATCAATTTCATATTTTTTCCAATTACCTTTATTTTGTTCATTTCCTGTAATATTGATGAAGTTAAAGTTAAAACTGTCAAAGTTAATTTTGAAACCAATGAATCTGACATATATTCAAAAGTTACTATTAAATCAATAGTTCAGCTGGGAGAATTAGATTCAACTCCAGTTGGACATATTACATACATAGAATATTTTTTAGATCAAATTTACATATTAGACATATTTAAGAGTAGAGCGATGTTTGTATTTACAAAACATGGTAATCTTATAAATAAAACCAAATATGGACGAGGACCTGATGAATTAGTAAATCCATTTGCTTTTTTTATAGATAGAAATTCGGATATAATCTATGTATGGGACCAAGCTCAAATGTCAATGTTTAAATTTGATACTAATCTTAATTTCATTTCTAGGGAGGAATGTAACGTTCCAATGATAAATTTTGCAAAAATCAATGAGAATGAAACGTTGATACATAGTCATTATGATAAAGATTATACATACAAGATATATTCGGCTGATTGTAATACTAAATTATATGAATTTATACCAGACTTAGATTATTCTGGTGCTTTAAGTATTTTTCGATCTATTAGTATTCAAGATAAGATACGTTTAATTGCCCCTTATAGATACGAAGTGTTTAATCTAATTGACAATTATGTTGTTCCTGAGATTATGTTTGATTTTGGAAAGTATCAATTGACAAAAGAGGATGTGGAAAAAAATGGAATGAGTGGGTGTATGAATCTAATAGGTGAAGGAGCTAAAGTTTCTGGTTTAAATGAGTTAAGTGCGAGTGAAGACTTTTTACTGTTTCATGTATATCATAAATCTGAAACATGGTATTATGCTTATTCTTTCGAAAATGAATCAATCATATTGTTGAATGCTTATTTTGGAAAAGAAAAGCTGCCGAATTGCAAAATAAGAGGAATAATAGATAAGGGGGATTTTTATGCATTAGTAAATCCTCTGGATTTAAAGAACTTCCAAGATGAAACTAATCAAGTCTTAGTTGATGGTAATATTGATATTAACCAAAATCCATATTTTATGATATTTCAATTAGAAGAGTAGTTAGTTGTATTCTGAATTAATAGTTGCGATTAAATAATTAAAACTTGCATCTGAACTAATGACTATAAGCATGTCTCTAGCTTAGATGGTTTATAATCCGGATTTCAGCGGACAATAACAGGAATCAAATTATTACTTACTTTACTCTAGCTTTACTCTTATACCGTTCACCTGCCCCTAAAATTATATTATTGAATTGGAATGTTGTTAAATATAAGCTAAAAACAACTGCATTATTTTGCACTAAAATATAACTTGCTGAGATATCTATCTTAAAGATTGTTCTATTATCTGGATTTTATGATAAATTTAAATTCTTCATTTTTTTAATTGTATCCAATTCATAATATTTTTACAGTCTTCAAAAAGCGGATCAGTTGAAAAATGGGTTTCAGCAATTTTCTCTTCAATCCATGAACTAAAAAATTTGCTTTGCTTAGACTGTTTCGCTAGTTCTAAGATTTTGGTGAAATCTTGCTTAAAATTAGCTTGATGAGGAATCGATTTTGAATCTAACTTTACAATTCGGTATTTTATTTCATTCCGCAGGGTCATAAATTCAGTAGGTTGACTGATTTCTCCAACCTCCATGCTATTTATCATAAAATAAATATCAGGATCCAAATCTCCAACTTCGAAATATGAGCTTGCAGATGCAGGATTTAATATTCTACCCCCATTAAGAAAACTTTGTTCGTTATCATCAGAATATAGTAGGACAGCCTCTTGAAATGTTAAAGTGTCACTTAATATAAGGTCTCTTACACTATCCAGCAAATTCCAGGCTTTTTGTTTATCGGCATCTTGAACATTAGGAGTGATCAGTATATGTCGTAAATGCAGTTGGTAACCACGGTTCTCTATCATTTGAATAATATGAAAACCAAATTCTGTTTCCACGATAGGTGAAACCTCTCCTTTTACAAGTTTAAAGGCAGCACCTTCAAATTCGGGAATATATTGTCCGCGTTGTATCCAGCCAAGATCTCCACCGTCTGCTCTTGTTCCTGAATCATCGGAAAAAAGTCTTGCCATTTCAGCAAAACTCTCACCATTATTGATTCTTTCTACTATTTCCAAAATCTTTTTCTTGGATCTGGCCTTTGAAGCATCATTAGCCACCGGGGATACCACTATTTCAGAAACTTCGACTTCTGAAGAATAAAAGGGTAGACTATCCTTGTGAATGGAATTGAAAAAAGCTTTTACCTCAGTAGGAGTAATGGTGATATTTTCCAAGACCCTGGTTTTCAATCGATCACCCATCATCATAGCTCGTACATTTTGTTGCATATCGTTCAGTACTTCTTCAGGAGACTTTCCATAATATTCTATAAAAGTGTTACGGTCATTATTCATATATGCCAGAATTTGATTGATTCTTTGAGTGACATTATTCTCCACTTCAACATCAGACACCTCAATACTGTCCAATTTGGCTTGGTTGACTAATAATTTTTGCACCATTATTTTTTCTAATAAGGAGCATTTTGCATTAGCAGGTATCTCTTTTTGCTGAGCCCTTAATTGCTTCAAATTACCTTCAATATCCGAAAGTAATATTATTTCATCTCCTACTTGAGCCACAACTTGATCTATAATTTTCCCACCTTGGCTATATGCTGAAAAGCTACCCACCAAAAAACAAAAAGGAGTTAGCCAGTTCAATAGAAGAAATTTTTGACATTTATGGAATAATTTCTCAATTAGACAAATCATAGAGCGAAGAATTTTTCAAGTGTCCCTCAATGATAATGGAATTAATTCTAGCTTCCAAGACCATTAACCTTTGATCGCAACAAATAAAGATATTCTAGACTAATGTTATTACACTATTTGTTCAAGGAACATCATAAGAATCAACATAAAAATAGTGATTTTGTTGTAAAGTAAACAAAATTAGGTATTGCCTGAACCTTACTTGGATAATGCGCGATGTGATGATTCTATGGGCTCTGATCCGACCATAAACCTTTTTCTTTGTAAGTCTTATTCAGCTGAAGTTTAAAAATCTAAAACCGCATCCAGTGCATTATCAGCTTCTTTAAAAAGAAAGTTCTTTTGATAATTTACTGTTGTGGTTATTGAAGAATGACGATATAATTTCTGTAACATCTGAATCGAAATACTATCACCACTTATATTTCCAAAACTGTGTCGTGCAATATGCATGGTAACTTTCTTTTCTATGCCTACTTGAAGAGCTATTTCCTTTAATTTTTCATTGATTCGACGCGTTACTTCTTTGATCCTCCTTTGAACCCTGATTTTATCAGAAAAATCACTAATCAGTTTCAGGTCATGGAAAATCAGGTCTGATTTATTCCTCTTTTGCTCTTTGTATTGGTTCAATATACGATATGCCTTATTTGGAACCTTTAGAGAACCTGGTTTATTATTTTTCCCCATAACATAATAAAGGCGGCCACCTTTAATATCATTCCATCGTATTAATAATACATCTGAAACTCGCATCCCTGCATTATAAAATGAATACAGAAAAAGGTTTCTCGCATGATGGGCATACGAAGCAGGATCAAGTTCTATTTCTTCAAGCTTCCTTATCTCTTCCTTATTCAATCCAATCTTTAAAGACTCAGGTTTTTTGATCACAAATTTCCCTTGACCAAATGGATAACGTTCTTTATCAGTTATTCCATTTTTTATAGCATGTTTATATAGAGCACGAATAATCATTAAGTAATTGAAAGTAGTTCTTGGTGAAACTTGTACTTTGCCTAATAAATAGGCCTTAAATGCTTCAAGCAAAGAAATTGAAATATCTGCAAACTCAATATCCTGATTCTTAAGAAACCTTTTAAAATGGTTTATTGCTGGTTGTTCTGCAGTCAGACGGTTAAAGTTCCCAGACAACTCCAAGTTTGTGTAATACTCTTCTGCTACAGAGAAAAAGCTACTCTGCGGTTTCGTGTTTCTAAATACTTCTTTAAACTCACGTATTGAAACATCTTTATTTTTTATTTGTAAGTCAACCAGAATATCGTTTGCTTTACTTAGTTTCTTTGAAAGAAAATTATTAAACCAAGTAGCATTCGGGTGTGATTTTCTTACTCTACTCCTCCGTTCATCCCAATCACTTTCAAAAATATTTTTACCCAGATAAAGATAAGTCGGTTTCCGATTTTTGGTTATTCGTAGGACTAATGGATAAGTACCATCCTTTCGGATTTTCTTTCTAAGTTCTATCTTTATAGACGCCATTTGTTAAATGATTTTTGTTTTGGGTATAACATAGGTATAACAAATTTTAGTTTCATAAAAAGGCATGAATTTTAAATTATTTGAATATCAGTTGGTTATAGAACATTTGGGACCAAATAAATCCATATAAAACCAATAAATTCTTGGTTCGAGTCCTAGTGGGTCAACAAAAAATGCGCTCCATTCGGAGTGCATTTTTTGTTGGGGCACCCTTTTAGTGGCTTAGCTCATAAATCCTTGATAATTTAGACGGCTACTTTTGACCACTAACTTTGTTTTTCGTCGGTCAGATAGCTCAAAGGCTATCATCCCTCCTCATGCCTTGTTAGAGGCCAAAATTAACTCGGCTAAATTATCAATTACTTAAGATTTAAGCCACTGGGACGAGAAGCAAGGTCCCGATCGGAGCGACGAGCAGGAGCGGAGCATCGGGAAGTCCTAGTGGGTCAACAACTTAAAACAAACAACTCATTGATTATCAGTGGGTGTTTTTATTATAAGCGCGTAGGTAGTCGTATTTTACTGTTTATTCTATTCTTACATCCACGGTGTCATAGGAGAGCCGCAAAATAGTCTGCACTTTCTTCCAAACCATTCTGTCGAAATGTATCCAATACCTCATGAGTTTCACGTGGAGGATTCCTTAGTCTTTGAACTTGCTCCCATAGTGCCCCTATCGCTGTAGCTTGATTAAGGTCAATAAGATTTGTGATAAAGGAATCGGGGCTTTGTGCTTCGATATCAAATTGGTCGAGATAATCCTGTGGGAAATCTTTGAGATTACTTGTTACTATTACTTCTTCACTACTTCTAATAGCTGTTGCAAGGACGTGGTTATCATCATGATCTGGTAATTCTAAGCCTACAATTAATAGTTCGAAGCCTTCAACCACGGCATCAGGGAAAGCGGTATTCATTATTCCAACTGTACGTTCAATTTGTTTTTGACTTAGATCTGCGCGGTTTGATAAAACATTCCTTCGTCGAGATACTATACAGGTTACCTTGGTTGATGGTCCTGAAATTATCTTGAAAGATACTATACTTTGCCCAGGCACTCAAATTCAAGTACGACTTGAAATTGCCGGTGAAGTCGTATGGGAGGACGGCACAAGAAGTAATGAATATAGCATTAATAAACCTGGAACTTATCATTTTCATTTGGATGACGGCCGATGTATCACAAATGACAGCATTGTGGTCCATGAAGGAAACTGCCCTGAGGTCTGTAAAATCTATGCACCGAATGTATTCACTCCGGATGGAGATATGCAAAACGATGAATTCGGAGTGTTTAGTGGTTGTAACTTTAATGAATATAAATTGCAAATCTATGATCGATGGGGTTCGTTAGTCTTTAAGACTGTAAATCCCACTGAAGGATGGAAGTGAGGAGAAAAAAGACTTCCGGGAGTCTACATTTGGCAATTGAAATACCGGTTAGAGGGTCAGAAGAATTACATGATTAAACAAGGTACGGTAACTCTAGTGAGATAGCTGTAAAAGCTTTATAGTAGTCAATAATTAGTGTAGGTCACAACGATAACTTAAAGGTTAAAAGAAAAGGATTTTGATCTTCACGAATTTCTCCTTCATATAAAACAGATCCAGTTTCTTCTTGAAACTCTATTAAATCATTGGGTGCTACAGTTGCGTATATGATATCATTTTCAATTATTCCTCTTATCCTACATTTGGGAAGTTTCCCAATATTAAAATAGTTATTGAGATTATGAATAGTATTCTCTTTAAACGAGTAGATGAAATGAACTGATTCATAGTTACTAAAAATATGGAATAAGAGCAGATCATTACCAACCGATAGTTCCGTTGGTCCAGATGCTTTTTCTCCACCTCTTATTAATTTATAGGAATTTGAAGCACCATTTAACATTACATATTCCTTAGAAAGGGCATATTCTCCCAAATTAAGTTCCATAAAAATATCTACATGTTCGTCTTTGTATTCAAATATTTTATATTCAAAGGGAGAGATTAAGAATACTTTGTTTTTATTTACAGCAATTGGTCTGAACAGATCTACAGCCCCGGAGTACTTAATATCTTTGACAAATTTGTCTTTAAGTGAACCAAAACTGGGACTGTGTAGTTTGAAGGCAAAGTCTTGTTCGTAATGAGTATAAACCAAAAAATCATAATTATTCAACATTGCCAAATTCTGAACATGTGCTTCAATCCTAAATTGAGTTAAAAAGTTTAGATCCTGATCATACTCATAAATCGTTCTTAGTATTTGATCCCAAACTAAAATTGACCCATCATTATGGTTTATACAAAAATCAGATGGTCTTATGGATTCACCGGGCCCTTTTCCGTTAATTGTTTTTTTTACAAAATTCCCTTTATTCGAAAAAGCAAAAAGACTTTTTGCATCGAGAAAGTCAAGGATATAAATTCTGTCAAATACGTATTCAATCAGAAAATAATCACCAAAAATTACCGTATCTTCATCACCACCAAGAGGAATAATGGAGTTCACTTCTAATCCAGGTAAGTTATCTGATTGACTGTCCTCCAAATCGATACTATATGTGCTATATGAACGATCCAAGTTTTCAGAGCAAGAGAGGAAAATCGATGTAAAAAATAGCAATATCCATTGACTTTTAGTGTTCATTACTCAACTGCCATTTAATTGAAATAATAATCAATTATTTTACTAAAGTACTTACTATTACCTGGAATTTCATTAAATATGAATACATCGGATTTAGTTTCTTTTCTTCATAGAAATTTTGTCAGCAATGTTATCTAGCCGAAAAAGTGGTGTTCACCAATCCTTGATAAGGTCTACTTAACTACACAATGTAGGTCAATTTCCAACACAGATTAGATAAACCATATACTACTATCACTTTTTGGGAAGCATTGGAGCCGGTGCATTTACTTCGTTTCGCCATTGTAAAAGTTGGTTATACAACTCTTCAGTCTTTGCGGGAAGACTGCCCACCAGGTTATGTGACTCGCTAATATCCTCTTTCAGATTATACATCTCGGTATAGTCGTTGTCCAGGTACTCGATCAGTTTGTATTCGCCATCGAAAATTGCCGAAGCGTTTTCTGATCCAACTACCCAATCAAACAACGTCAGGTTTGGGAAGTGCCAGAATATGGGCTTTCGCGGAGGTACCTCTTGCTCATTAAGTACACGGGCATAACTTATACCATCAACGTGTTGATCGGGAAGCAAAGGCATACCTGTCATTTCAAGAATACTGGGGTAGTGGTCCACTCCGGTAGATAGATGTTCGGAAACCGATCCGTTCATTTTGGATCCGGGTTGATATACAATTAATGGTACTCTTATCCCCCCATCATACATCCAGCACTTTCCGGCTCTGAGTGGAACGTTTGAAGTAGAATACCCATTTTGATTCTTCTTGCAGGCATCACCACCGTTGTCAGCGGTAAACACTATGATAGTGTTGTCGTCAAGTTCTAAATCGATTAATGTATTGCGTATGCGTTGCACCGATTCGTCTACCGAGGCCACCATAGCTGCATAAATCGGGTTGTCCTGGTGCATTTTTCTATCCGCTGGACCCTCTTCCTGCCAAGCTTCTCCTCTAAAGTTGAATGTATCCATTTTGGCCTGATAATATTTCAGGAGACTATCTTTGGCTTCAAGCGGTATATGTACGGCATAGTGTGAGAGGAAAACAAAAAACGGTTGATCTTTCTTTTGCTTAATAAACCGGATGGTTTCATCGGTTAACCTATCTGTGAGGTACTCTCCTTCTTCACCACCTTCCAGGTCGGGTACATTAGTTACCTTGTCACCGATTTGGTACGGGTAAAAATAGGTGGCCGGTTCGCCTTTTGCATGCCCTCCCAGGTTAATATCAAAACCCTGGTGTTGTGGATACGCGTTTTCCTTGCCGATATGCCATTTACCCGCAAAAAAAGTGTGATACTCATGTTGTTTCAATGCTTCGGCTATAGTAACTTCTTCCAACGGTAAAGGAGAATGTCCTTTCCCATGTTTACCTCCGGGAACTCCCAAGCGAGAAGGATATTTCCCACTCATTATTGCAACTCTTGAAGGCAGGCACATGGGGTGTGCTGCATAGGCATTGGTAAAACGAATGCCGTCGGCTGCCAATTTATCAATGCCTGGTGTTTCATATACCTCTGAGCCGTAACAACCCAGATCTTTCCATCCTAAATCATCAATCAGGAAAAAAACTACATTCGGTTTTTGCTTATCCTTAGTACCTTTGGAAAGGTTGCACGACACATGGCCCAACAAGAGTAGGATGGAAATATAGTGTAGTTTGGATTTCATGGTTCATAAAGTTTTGTTGATAAATTTACAATATTAGACTTTAGTTGCTTAAACCATAAATCCATTTACAATTTATACAGATACTAGACTTCTTTTTACGTCAATTGGTCATATACTATTAAAGCAATTACTTATTTTACCTTGGATGACCAAATTTCGATTTTCCCTGATGATGCAAAAATTGATCAAACACCTCAAAGACAACTGGATTAAGTATTTATTTGAAACACTTGTTGTTATTAATGGCATTCTGATAGCTTTTTATCTTAATAACTGGGGAATTAAACAACATCAGAGAAAAAGTGAAATTATGTTATTGAGGGAAATTAGATCGGATATATCCTCCTCATTGGAAGATTTGGTAGAAGATAAAATGGTAATGGATTCAGCCTACCGCAGTACTCTGAGAGTAATCTCTTACTTAGACACTGCTCATCAACTTACAACGAACATCCAGGGTGATTTTTCCAATCTGATTTCGTTTTCATTCTTCTTCCTAAAAAGGCCTAAAAAGGGGGGATATGAAGCATTACAAACGTCTGGTCTCGATATCATTTCAACAAAAAATCAAATCTAAGATTACGATTTGGTTGCTTTAGGACCTCCTCGCCTTAAAGCGGTAATTCTTATTTATGCATAATTCGAGCAAAGTGTACCAGAAACCAATGACAAGTGATCAAAGAAAATTCACAGTACTTACTTTTTCCATTCCCATACATACTTCCTTGCTTTTTCCCATTGATCTCCAACAATTCTATAAGCTTGTGAAATTTGACTTGACCCTTTTATGGCCATAATATGCCCGGAACCTCTACTTCCTCCATCAGGATTGGTAATAGTAATTTGAGATTTTATCTCCCCATTTTCGGTCTGCCAGATCTCACCTTGACCCACAGAACCATCGCTGCCGATCTGGATGGCTTTGAGTTTACCCTCAGCAACATCCCAGTATTCCATAAACTCCCAAATCGTACCGATATCCTTTCCATCTTGAATACAATAGAGCCTTCCAAAGACGTATTTTTGTGCTAGTTTGTACGTCCATTCCAGGCCATAAGCCTCGTAAGGTTCCTGCTCGCTTTTATAGACTGAGTTATCGGCAATCCAAATACCCTTGCCATTTGTTTTTTGAGTCCAATATTCATGTACCCATTCGGGTAAAGGGTTAGCCAATTGCTCCTGACCTGTTGAAATTGTAAAAAAAAAGATAAATATCAAATGCCACATAGGTAATGCTTTTTATGGTGATTTATTGTTGAGATACTTTTAAACAACTTCATTAGGCAATTAATATCCGCAATATTTTCAGGTTTAATCAATGTATTCTCATTAAATGTATGTCTATCAATTGATTGCACTTTAAAATATTTAATCTCCTGTATTTGAAAATTTACCCAAATAGTGTAATTGTTAAGAATCTAATTCAATAATTACTCGACCAATGTTACCTATCACAACTAATTTATGCCAATGTTTTTTCGATCGTAGTTATTATGATCAATCAACTGAGAGATATTGAAAGTTTTAATATTATATTATTGACTTGAGTAACTTTATGTTCAATGTGTTCAAAGTCATACCATTAAGATGAAAGCTTTTGTTCTCGTTTGTCCATTGCTTCTTGTATATTTTACCAATCCTTTAGCAATTGCACAATCAAAGTCTTCACAATATCATGTGAGTTCAGATATGAAAGGGGTTCCTCATGTCGAACCTTATATCTGGGTGGATGAACAAAATGAAAAGAACATTATTATCGTTTGCAATGTCCTTCTGGAAAATGGTGCAGAATGTCATGGATTCTCATCACTCAATGGTGGTCGAACCTGGAAACGGTATAAATTTAAAGATACATGGCTCGATCCCTGGATTACTTCTTTAAATAATAAAGTCTATTTTTCTGCTATTAAAAAATCAAAAAGTTTTAATCCTATAATTGTCTATCATACAGCAGATGGAGGAATAACGTGGAATAAATTTTGGGAAGCAAACATACCCATTTCACCACAGAACAAATTTATACAAAAGCTGGGCTCTCTTGATCGTCCTTCAATTACCATTGACAGTTTTGGCCAGATGAAAATATTAGCTTCACAAGGTTATAGAAGCATACATAATCAAATAGTATTGTCACCGGTTATTTATAATCTAAATACCAACACCGGCTCAAGCAGTGATCCAATTCGGTTAATACAAAATAATTTAATGTCTAACGTATCAAACATAATTCAGACTGGTAATCAGGTTGGATTCGCTTATGTCGAATTTGGAATTAATATTCAAGAAAGAACAGAAAGATTACACACAAATAGATTGTGGTGGGTGGGAATTAAAAATAACATAGTTAGTACTCCACATTTGATTACTGAAATTTCAGCTACCAAAACGTTGCCTCTTAGTATCTACAATAAAAGAAATCAACGGATTTACATTACTTACAGTGACAAACGTAATGATAGCTCGGGAATATATTTACAATCTTCAAATGATTCTGGGGCTACTTGGTCAAAGCGGGAAATCGTGATTGAGGACAATCAAACCATATTTGTCAATCCCGTCATAGCTGCTAACGTTGATGGTACAATTGGTGTTGCCTGGTACGATAATGAGAAATTGGATAGTGAAAATTGTTGGAATGTTAAGTTTTCATTTTCAAAGAATGAAAGTAAAGCTTTCTCCAAACCAATAAAGTTATCCTCCGAGGCTTTTTGTACAATGAGAGATGGAAAGGCAATAAATGGTTCACGAAGATGGAAGTTCGGTGGAGATTATTTTGGTTTAGCAACCTCTAAACTAGGAATTTTTCATGTAACCTGGTGCGATACCAGTATGGGAGTTTATCAATTATTTTACACAACTATGGATATAAATTCACTTTAATTTTAGTGGTACTGAAATTAATTTCGTTCGGTATAAAAAACGAAGCATTTTTTCAAGGTCAAGGTCCACGACTCTTGTGGAGACGCGAGATGCCCTGACTTTCCGAAGGATGTTTCCACTTAGATTTAACATCCCGCTTATGAAGTATAAAGGAAAATGTACTATCGGAGGGAAGATTAGAATGGGCCTATTAATCGACTTCAACTTGTAGGGAAGTGGCATCCGCACCAAAGTATTATTTTCCATTAACTCAATGATATAGAATGCATAGCCTTTTATGAAATAAACAGTCATTTTCAGGAATCAAAATTTTATTTGATTATATGTCTTGCTCGAAATCTAATCATCTTGCTGAGAAATTTAACGATACGGCAATGGATACCATTTGTTACCTCAACTATTAAATTTTCAAATCCGAAACAATGAACAAAAGTATATCCTTCCTGATTTGCGGAACTTTGCTTATCCTATTTTCCAATCACATTTCTGCCCAATTTCCTGCTGGATTTGGATGGAAAATGCCCAGGAAAAGCCCACCGGCCAAGGCAATCCAAACGGTAGGGGTCACCCAGATTGAAGTTACTTATTCCAGACCTTCTGTAAGAAACCGGCAGATTTGGGGAAAAGGTGGACTGGTTCCAAATCATGAAGTGTGGAGAGCCGGAGCTAATGAAGCAACGACCATAAGATTTAGTACAGAAGTGATGATAGATAGCACAATCATTCCAGCTGGGGAATATGCCTTATTCATCATTCCGAACGAAACTCCCGAATGGCAAATAATCATAAACCGAACCGCTTCTCAATGGGGAGCATTCAACTATAATCCGGAAGATGACATGGCCAGGATTCAAGTTTCTGTTGTTCCAGTTGATCACCAGGAAAGTCTGTTATATATATTTAGTACGATATTGAAAAATCAGACAGAATTAAATATTTTGTGGGAACGCAAGATGATCAAAATTCCGATTTATGTTAATCTCAATTCTACGGTCGAGCAATCCGCCAAAAAGGCATTCACCTGGCAATCCGGTTATTTTGCAGCACAATATTATCTGAAAGAACTTGCGGAATATGAGGCAGCCCTCAAATGGGTAAATGCATCCATTGCGCTGCATAAAAATCTGTCAAATCTCTGGTTAAAATCCAGCATATTAGCGAAAATGGAAAAATGGGAAGATGCCGTAGAAGTAGGAAATGTAATGCTAAAAATAGCGGAGGAAGGAAAGCATTCAAAAGATCAAATGGTACTTGAAAAAATCAATTCATCGCTCCAGCTGTGGAAAGACAAAATACAGAAATGAAAATATGCTTTGGTCAAATTACAATAGACTACATTAGATTATAGAAAAATAATACATTTATGTCCTATTCAATTTATCACGATTTTGTAATTAAAGCACCCATTCACAAGATTTATGAAGCGATTACCGATCCGGATAAACTGATCAATTGGTGGCCTCGGAAGTGCGAGGGTAAACCAATTGAAGGAGAAGTGTATAATTTATATTTTACGCCAGACTATAATTGGTATGGCAAAGTGATCAAGTCGGCAACAAACCAGTCTTTTCACATCAAAATGACTAAATCTGATGCCGACTGGGATCCGACTACTTTTGGGTTTGATCTGAAAGAAAATGAAGATCATGTCCAAGTTAGTTTTTGGCATGTGGGTTGGCCGGAATGTAATGCTCATTATAAAAGGTCTTCTTATTGCTGGGCAATTTTGTTGAATGGTTTAAAAAATTATTTGGAAAAGGGAATCATTGTTCCCTTTGCAGAAAGAGAATAATTAACCGGTCACACCGCCAATATTAATTTCATAAACAAGTGGTATGTTTCCATTTCTTTCTAACATAAGCTGCACTTTAGGAATGTATAAGATAAAGTTATTCCAGTTGTTGTTGGTAATTTTGTGGACATCTTGTACCACACAAATTGTTGGCACTATTCCATTCGATACAGATGTGAAAATGCAAATTGATGGACTGTTCGGAGAGGAAGAGTGGAGCAAAGCAAAATTGGTGAGAATAACTCCAAACAATTCCTTATATCTAATTCAGAATCAGAAATACTTGTTCCTGGGTGTAAGAAACAATGAAAAGGTAGGTAGATATTTAGATCTTTACTTGGAAAATGATTCCATTGGCGCAATCAATCTTCATGCTTCAATGCAGCTGGGAGAAAGACAATTAACTGAGGATTGGAATGACACAATTCCTAAGTGGAATTGGGGTAACAATCGGGAATGGACTGCAAATATGGTTGGATTTCTGGATGATAATGAACACCATTCTTTCTTAGAAAGCGTACGACCGTATCAAGGATTTGAATTTCAAATTTCAAAGAAGAAAATCAGAAGTAAAAAGGTGCGAATTCGTCTTGAAATAAAAGACTTTGTCGGACAAGCTGATGAGATCATTTATCCTATCGAATCTCATCGAAAGATAGCTAATGATTGGCTATTCTTGGAACTTAAATAACCTGTGAATACTATCCTTGCCAAATATCCCCTAAGTTTTGGTTTTCTGTTTTGTGATCACCCATAATAACCAACCAAAAATAATAAGCGTCCACAATCCCAAAAATGGTCCCAAATCTATTAATCCAATTTCTGATGGTGGATCAGGAAATGATATCATATTAAAGATCAAAAGTATGGCAGCTATTATACTTCCAGCCCAACCAATCATCCTGTTAAAGTAAGAATTACTTGCAATATTTATTCCGAAAAGAAACCATGATATTGATATGAATATATCGAACACAATATCTAACCCCAACTGAACTCTGTTTACACTTTTATATGTTGCTTTGAGTATTTTTACAGCATCCTCAGATTCGGCAAGTTCAATTGCGGCTTTATGCCAGACAAAATTACCCTGCTGAATGACGAGAAAAGACAATGCGATTGCACTACCAATGATTCCAAACAATAAGCCTATTTTCAGGGATATTGTATCCGATTCCAATTTCAAAAACTCACCTAATCCCATAAAAGCAATTATCCAAAGCAGCGGAAAGGTAAATGCCATTATTCTACTTACATAGTCTGGGATATTCGAAAGACTTATTACACTCAAGTAAAACACAATCGAAAGAATACCTGATATTGCTCCTATCTTTACTAAAGAAATGCTTTTCGCTTTACTTTTTTCATTCATCGTTAAGCCCTTAAGTTTCAGCTATGGTTCCGATAAGGTATGTATGACTAATAGTTGCACTAGGATAATCAGACTATTCCTCTTTAAACTTCATATCTAATGATGTTCAAATTCCAGGTATTTCCATTCTCCCGCATAAAGTCATGTTTAGTGTTGTAGTGGTGCTCGTCAAAATCACTACACGTTTCTTCGCGAGCCTTACATTTGCAATCTAAGTTTCTTTGGAATTCTCAATGCTTCAGACAAAAGTATTTCAAAATTAGGAAGTTTGTTTGACCTAATATGTATCAATCAATTAATTGAATTAAGAAAGAAAGTGGAATATATCTTGAATAAGATGACCTTGCCTTAAATATGCTAGAAATCAATAATTCACTTCAGTTAGTAAAGAAACTTGGGGGATAATTTCTCGTTACTCCAAATCTAGGCAAGGATATCAAAATGAATAAACTCAATAAAAATAATTGATTAACCCGGGCAGCGTTTTCTCCAATTTGACATCTCTAATATGACACTCAGGAAATTTCCTTGTTGATTTTTGGAAGAACCATGTTAACCTAAAATTATGAAATCGCTAGTTAAATGTTTGGTCTTACTCTTAATAATAAGCTGTCAAACCATTATCGAAGATTCCCCTCCGAATTTTATTGACCTGGAAGAAAATGAACCTACGAATGATACAATTGAGAATTATGAATTTAAATACCTTATATATAGCTCACCGGAGGTTCCGGCACTTATTAATCTACAGGCTTTGCTTCCTGATTTAAATTCTCAAAGCTTACACATTGTTCATCTAGAACCGGGTGTAGAATTGGTACCCATTTCTGATCAATATCAAATCTATCAGTCTGCATTTTTGAAGTCAAATATTGAACTTCTGGCCGTATCACATGAAGAAAGGCGGGATAAAGTCATTTTGATCCAAATTAGAAATGAAGAACATCAGGGATGTGTCGCGGAAAAGAATGATCCGGTTTATTTTTCTACACCACTATATTATGAAATTGAGCAAGGCTCTAATCTATCAGTTGACCTATTAGAACTATTTTGTCTTAATGATCATCCCATATCCGTTGGGGTCAGAGGATTAAACTATTTGGATTATGAAAATAACTATTTAAAAATATATTTAAATCCTCAAGATTGGATTTATTTTGAATTTACCCCGCCGACCGATTATGTAGGCACCCAAGCCCAGATTTATGAATTGTGTTATGGACTTTCAAATGAATGTAGACAAAATTTTACTCAATGTGATTTATCAAGTTGTGACTACTTTATTTATCTCCCTGTAGTAGTCAAAGTTAAGTAACCTTGATCCAAGATGTCTGAGGAGCTTAACAACAAACTCCTAATCAAGGGGTGCAGCAAAAGGGATCGAAATATCATGGCCCAATTATTTAAAAAATTTGGACCAAAGGTGAAGGGAATGGCATACAGATATGCCCGAGATACCTTTGATGCTGATGACCTGGTGCAGGAATCCTTTATTCAAATATTTATTAAAATACACCAGGTCAGAAATCCGGACGCACTGGAAAGTTGGATTCGACATGTTGCTATCAGTACGATGATTGGTTACTATAAGAAACATGTTCCATTTAGTCATGATCTCCCTGAATTGCCGGAAGAACAAATAGATCAAATTGCATTCAGCCCGGATCAAATACTGAAGCTCATCAGAAATTTACCTGATGGTTATAGAATGGTATTTAATCTACGTGTTTTTGAGGAATATACCCACCAGGAAATATCAGATATGCTTGGGATAAGTATCAGTACTTCCAGATCCCAATTAACTAAGGCAAAAAAGTATCTCCTAAAAAAACTTTCTGCTTGTCAGTCTAAAACCTAATGGTATGAGTAACTTCTTGAATGATATTAGAAAATTGATAATAGAACACCAAATTCCGGTTAAAGAACAGGAATTTAAAAAAATATATGATAGAATAAGACAAAGAAGAAAAAGAAGAGGAATGCTATTGTTCATCCCATTGATTGGATTAGGGCTCGGATTTTTCCTGATTTTTTGGGATTCAAATCCACATAAATCGAAAGACACTAATGTTAAGTCTGAATCACTTATTACAGGGGAGGATCAGATTTTGACTAAAGCAAAGAAATTAGAACAAAGTACTTCCTCGCAAGAGATAATTGATCGATTACAATCCACATCAGAAACCAATCGAACCAATAATAATTTGATAACTGAACATCAAGTGAATTTGCGTAATAAAAATGAGGTATCCACTTCGAGTGATTTTCATCAGTCCCATTTTGACACCACATCAAACCAATCCATCCAAAAATTCAATAAATCTCCTAAACCAGGTATGGCGGTACTAAAACCGGTACCCCTTTTAACACCATCACATCCTATAGAACTAATGTCTTTGCAACAATCAAACTACTCAATTAACCATTTTGAAGCACTACGAACGCCTGTTCGCCATAAGATAAAAAACAAATGGTCATGCGGATTACTTTATGGATTGAAAAATCAGTCTGTGACTCCGAATTTGGTTGATGATGTGCATTACTTGCATTGGGATATTGCTCCCTGGAATGTTCAAAATATTGGTGTTGATTTACGAAGAAAACTCGGATCAAACTGGGGTGTTTCAGTTGGATATTTATTCAGCTCATACCAGTATAAAATGGAACGCTTGATTCCGGCTGAAGGGCATCTTTATTTGAGATTTGCAGATGACAAAATTCAAGCTTTACCGGAGTATAAATTGGACCAGCAAGAATTGTCGTATCAATTACATCGATTGAGTGTTGGGCCTTTTGCCGAGATGCCGATTTCAGAAAATTTAATTGTATCCGGAACATTAGGAATTAATACGGTTATAAGTACAGTGCCTGAAGCAGTAGAAGGAAAATTGCAATGGTTTTGCACGGTTCAAATTAACTGGGCTTTGAAAGACTGGTATTTGGGGCCGGTCCTTTTGTACTCGGATCATTTGGGAAAGCTTAACAGTTATCAATTTAAAGAATGGTTTGGCGGAATACACCTGACCCGAAAATTTTAGAGCAATTTATGGAGTGATAAGAGATTGATTTGATTTTAATCATTTTATAAATTAAATTCCAAACTCATAATTGGAGATGCCGTTCTGCTCTTATTGAAATGTCTACAAGGAATTTCCTATAACATATCATCAATGAAATATTTTTCTATAGTTCTATTCTGGATAGGCTTTATGCCAGTTCAAATCTTTGCCCAGAGTAGTAATAGTATCTGGATATTTGGAAAAGGATGTGGCCTAAATTTTAATTCCGCAAAACCCACATTGTTTAACATTAATAAAAATGTTGACTTAAGCAATAGTGCGGTGTTAACCGATGAAAAAGGGGATCTCCAATTTTTTACAGATGGAGATACCGTCTGGAATGCCTCTTTAACTCCGATGGCCAATGGTAAAAATCTAATACCGGATACTGGAGATCCGGAAATCGATCAAACACAAAGAGGTGCGTTTCCAATAATTGTTCCAAAATCCTTATCCAGTAATCAATATTACCTCATAAGTCTATGGCATGCGTCAAATAACCAAAACAACCGACGACTCTACTATTCCATTATTGATTTAGACTTGATTAATGGTAGCGGTGATGTGCTTCCTCAATCAAAAAGCAGCCTAATCAGAGTAGGAAATTATTTTTCAATGGCTGTTTCACCTGGCAATTGTGACACTATTTGGTTGCTTACTACATTATCAACAGGCTCTGAAATTCACATTTTCCCCGTTACCTCAACCAATATTGGTGCACCGCTAATCCATCAAGTAGAATATAATTTCAGAGTAATTTATAATCGTGGTGATGTAATTCTTACGAGACATGTTAAAGACAAAAAATTCATCATAGCGGCTATCAAAGTAAATAAGAGTATGGGTGCATTGACATTTGATTATTCGATTTCACTTAAGGAAAAGGAGAAACCACGAAGTGTTTGTATTTCAGTAGATAGATCCAAACTCTATGTTATCACAGATTCTCCCCTAGGATCTGCAATTCTTCAGTATGATCTGACCTTTGGTGATAATCCAGCGATCGAGAACTCACGCTTTGAAGTAGCAAATTACCCGGAATATGCCAACTCAACCCCTTTTAATAAAATGGAGTTGGGGCCTGATGGAAAAATATATTTTGCGGCAATAGGGCATGATGAACATTTTGTACACTCCATTGAATCCCCTGATCAACCTGGCAAATCATGCAGCTACAATAGTCGAAGAATAGACCTATCTGAGTGTATAGCTGGTATTACCTTTTCTAATGACTTGGCGTTTCCCAACCAGGTAATCTTCCCACCTGGATTCCATATCCCTGCATTAGACCTGTTGGATTCGTTTATGTGTACTAATGAAACGATGACGATTGGTACCGAAAACACTTTTGACAATTATCAATGGAATACAGGGCAAGCCACTTCTTATATTACAATCCAGGAGCCCGGTGAATATATTCTCGACGCCAATTTGGATGGCTGTAAGGTATCCGATACCTCAAGTATACAGGGATGGATTCCGGTAGATGACATCTTTGGCCAGGATACGGTACTCTGTGAAAATGAAATTTTATCCTTGAATATTTTTGACGAAAATGCCGATCAATATTTATGGAGTGATTCTTCAGTTCATTATGAAAAAATCATTGAAGAGCCGATTGAATTGTGGGCACAAATCTCTGATGAATACTGTAATTTCCGGGATCACCTATCTGTAGACTACAATTATCTTGACTTTACTTTAGGCAATGACACCACACTATGTTCGGGTGAAGTGCTAACTATCGGAACTGAGTTACCGGATGTATCATACCTTTGGAATACAGGCAGTACGAAATCGGAAATTGTGATCGACCAATCCGGTTACTATGAATTGGAAGTTCGATCGGGAAATTGCACCTATTCGAATGGCCGGATTGTCGATTATTACCCTGTACTTGAATTGGATTTAGGCGCAGACACCTCTTATTGTTCTGAGGATCAAAAGTCTGTTATTTTATCAGTTAGAGATGACGCTTTTGTAGAATATAACTGGAACACCGGGCAGTTGGTTTCAAATATTGAAGTCAACGAGACTTCTCATCTGATCTTAAATGCTTCAGATGGCCATTGTTGGGCTTCCGATAGTATTCTCATTGAATTTGAAAGATGTTCTCCCTGTCATTTTTATATTCCAAACATCTTCACGCCTAACAATGATGGCATCAATGATTATTTTCAGACATTTCCGGCTTGTGATATTATTGAATATCATTTACGCATTTTCAATCGTTTGGGAGGATTGATTTATGAATCTCATGATCCGTTGTCCTTATGGGATGGAAACTTTGCAGATAAACTTGCATCAGAGGGGGTCTATGTATATACTCTAATTTCAACTTCCAATGAAACTGGAAAGCCAGTATCCAGAAGTTTTCGTGGCAATGTGACTTTGATCAGGTAAGCGGCGGAAAAGGCACAAATATGTGATAAATGCGTTTCATTCAATTGACTGCAAGGCTCTCAAATGCTTTTTGAACGTTCATGACGCTAAACCTTGTAATTTTATTTAGAGAGATCAAAACATTTATTTAATTTATTAATCCTAAAGGAGTGTATAGTCATTTTTATGGACTAATAGTCTTGTTACAATTAATTTCCTGTAAACCTTCACAAAAGACAAGTATTGATACATTATTGATCAATCCTTTGGATAGTTTAATTCAGACTCAAATAACCGAGCAGAATATTCCGAGTATTGCCATAGGTATTGTAAAAGACCGTAAATCGATATATGCAAAAGGTTTTGGATTTGCCAATGTTGAGAAGAAAATACCCGCCACTCAATTTACGGTTTATGAATTAGGTTCGGTTTCCAAAATGTTTACCGGACATATCTTAGCCAAACTCATAGCTGAAGGCAAAATGGGTCTTAATGATACACTTGCTCATTACTTTCCCGAGGTTAAGAACTTTCCTTCTCCTCCTAATGGAGAGCCGGTGAAAATTAGAGAAATAGCTACACATTCAGCGGAATTTCCGCGTTATCCGGCAACATTACAGCGTGTTGATCCTGATCCGATCAAGGGTTTTTCGAAAGAAGAACTAATTGGAGGTATAAAACAGGTGAAGATCGATACAATGATTGGTGTGCGATATCAATATTCAAATTTTGGTTATGGTGTATTGGGCACAGCCATAGAAAATGTCATGCAGCAAAGTCTTTCGGATTTGATGCAAGAATACATTTTTACCCCATATTATATGGAAAATAGTTCTCTCGTGTTGACAAACAAAATTGAAAATCTTTTAGCTATACCCTATCTCAACGTATCTCCTCTGACTCGAACTGAACCGTGGGATATGGGGAGTATGTCTGCTGCCGGTGGTGTGTTTAGTTGTATTGAAGACTTGAATAAGTTTATGATACAAATGTTGGACAACGAGGAAATCAAGAACATTCAGCAAAAATCCTATTTAACTATCAACGATTCCTGGAATTACGGACTGGGGTGTTTCGTTATTCACTCAAATTCTAAGAATACTACCATTATTTACCACGGAGGGGATATTGATGGATATTTGGCATCTCTAACTTTATACCCTGCATATGATTTTGGTTATGTGATATTAACGAATTGGGGTGAAGGACAGCAACTTGGAGCGGTTTTTACCCTTATTGACAATCAAATTCTTTCCCAATACTTAGATCTAAACTGAAATATATAAATGATAATTTTCCCAGGAAAAAGCCCACTCATAATGGTTGCTGGATTAGGAAATACCTTTACTAAATTCAATCTCCGGCCCTTAAGCAATATGAAAAACTCAAAATGTGTAGCTTGCCTAATACTTTTGATCTTGCTAGTTTGTCTGCAAAATTCCTTGGCACAACGCATTCCAGCACCTTCTTCCAAGGCGACGATTACTAATCAAATTGGATTTTGTGATGTAAAAGTGGAGTATGGGAGACCTAATGTTCGGGGGAGGGAAATATGGGGCCATCTGGTTCCATACGATCAGGTGTGGCGGACCGGAGCCAACTATCCTACTCTAATCAGCTTTTCAGATACCATTTTGTTTAACAGTGAATCAGTCTTACCTGGAAAATATTCTTTGTACACCATACCCAATCCAGAAGAATGGACAATTATGCTGAATAATAATACGCAATTATGGGGTTCGTTTGGCTATAGTCAAGAGGAGGATCTCCTACACGTGAGTGTAAAACCCGAAAATACCACCTTCAGTGAAAGTTTTCACATTTATTTTGCCGATGTTTTTGAAAATAGAGCAACTCTGGTCTTACATTGGGGTTCGATCCAAGTGAAAGTAAATTTGGTTACTGATCATCGGCAGCAGGTCATTGACCTGTTGGATGATCACCAAAGTGATACTGACAAAGACTGGGGGCTATATTGGAAAGCAGCTCAATACCTGTATAATATCAACGGCGACTTGAAGATGGCAGAGGAATGGATAGACCGGTCATTGGCTCTGGAAGAAAATTGGATGAACTTGTGGACTAAGGCACTGCTTCTAGCGAAACAAGGGAAATATAATTTTGCCCAATCATTTGGTATGAAAGCACAGGATCTATGTAAAAAAAATGAGCCTTATTGCTCCTATTATGAGACTTATGAAATGCAAATAGAAAGTTGGATTACTCAACGATAATAGCACTTCATGAATATTTTGAACTACTTCAATAAAATCCAGAGATTTCAGGAACAAATATTCTAATATGAAACGAATTAATTGGTTTTTAAATCAGTGGCTTAATAAAGTAGTGATAGGAATCATGTTTGGAGTGCTTATGCTTTCATTTATTATTGTTAGACATGATGTGGGTGATCGAATTGTAAAACAAAACCGATATAAATTTCTAATTCCGTTAAGATTGAAGGATGCTACCGGGATTGTTGAATTGGAGGGTAGTTTAATCAAGGAAGAATGGATTTTGACAGCTGCTCATGGCCTAACTTCTGTATTCAGCCCACAGTCTATGGATATTCGTGGAACAAAATATACAATAGAGCAGATTGTTGTGCATCCGGAGTTTAATGGATTTGAACACGATATTGCTCTTATCCGGCTTGACAAACGTCTAAAAGGGTTTAAGCCTGTGAGAATGAATAAAAAGAAAAACGAACTAAACCAGAAGATATTAATTATAGGTAGAGGAATGTCAGGAACCGGTCTTGCCGGACCCATTGCCAATGATGGAAAATTGAGATGGGGAACAAATAAAATTGATAGTGTTAGCTCCCATTGGATCATGTTCAGATTTGATGCACCCAATGAGGTGAATGTCACAAAATTCGAAGGCATAAGTGGACCTGGAGATAGTGGTGGACCAGCTCTTTTAAAAAAAGGTCTGAAAACATTTATTTTAGGAGTAAGTTCGAATCAAATTAACAATAAGTTAGGACTTAAAGAAGGGAGATATGGAGTAGTTGAATATTATACCAGAGTTTCTAGTTATGTGGATTGGATCGAAAAAGTTACATCTGGAAGTTCCATTGAACAAAAACCAATCCCGCCCAATTTACAAAAGAACAAATGGGGATTTCCAAATAGTGAAATTGGAATCCAGGCTGAATTATTAATGGATGCTCTTGATCAAAATCGCATCACGTCACAATTTATGGAAACCGTTTTTTATAAGGAATTCCGGGAATCTTTTGATTTACAAAGTTTTGTGCAAGCTATGGCAGAAGCATTGACTGAGCCCAGAATCACCTCCATAGTCAAAGCTAAGAATAATGTATTGATTTTTGAGGTTCAAACAGTAGACGGCTCTAAATATTATCTGCAACTGGAAGCTGACAAAAGAGATAATTATCAAATCGGAGGATTGATTTTTAAGAAATTATCCAAGTGAGTAATAAAGACATCTCAGAAAAAGTCTTATTGCTGAAATTCCTACCGATTCCTTTCTTATTAAAATCTTGTGCAGATCCTTGCTTCAGAGTTTTCAGGGTCGGAGCACAGATAGGTATTTCGCATCAATAATTCGACCTCAGATTGGAATGCAGATCGCTTTGTTTAGTGAACTATAGAATTCATCGATTAGAATCTGTAAGGAAGGTTATTCATGAATTTTCATCCATTGTGTGGTACTGTCCAGATCCAATTTGATTACTAGTGTTTTAGTATGTAAAGGTAAAATGACTGCTCGTTTCTGCTCAATTAAATAGTAGAGGTACTCACCATTTCTTCGGTCTGGTGCTCCCAGTAGATCAAGCAATTCATTTCCTTTCAATTTTCTCACCTCAGGGTCATTCATTAAGTCGCTCAGCATTTCATTTCGATAAGCGTAGCCCCAACCTTTTTTTACCTTCCATTTTGACTTATCAAAAGGAATTTCGGTCTTTGCACCTTCCACTTGAATGAGATCTGCCAGAGAGCCGTTATTGGATTTGCGTGTTATGGTAATGATCGAAACCAATAAACCCAGAAAAAGTATTAGAACTAAGATCAATACTTTGTTTCGCATGCAAACTACTATTTAAACGATTCCATTACTATTCAAAGAACCAATAAATATTTCAAAAGCGCAATTTTTAAGATTATATTTGAAATTGTTGTTGATGTGAAATTTTGATTACGATTGTTATCTTTGAAAACACCTAAATAAAAAGACTAGGTGAATAGATAATTCATCTACCTCAAAAAGCTATGTACCATGAACTCAAATTCGAGAGAATCAAGTAACCGCGAAGTCCAAGTAGGTTTTGGTCATGTGAAAAGTGTATTTCACCAATGCGATCCACAACTTAATTTGAAAAAATGGTCTTTGGTGGCTATGATGGTGCTTGCTTTTACTTCAATTTCATTGGGTCAAAAAGTAGCGATTATTGGCGTAGATGCTTCAGGAGGTAATGGTGGTGGTGATGAGTTTTCTTTTGTGGCATTGGAGGCTATCCCTGCCAATACCAGGATATATTTTACAGACAATGAGTATGCCTCCGGGATGTGTGACTATTTGGATGTATTAGAATTTGTCATCTATTGGGAATCTTCAGTTGTCGTTCCCGCTGGGGAGGTTATTTCAATTACGGAAACCGCCACTGCCAACACTTTTAGTACCGCTTGTTCTTCCGGTGGCTCGGTTTGTGGCATGGCTACACATGTAGGCACCAGTGGTGCATTTAATCTCAGTACTACCCAGGATGAAATAGCGGCGTATGAGGATACCAATACGAACCCTACAGATGGTATTACCACAATCCACAGTCTGTGTTATTGGGATTTTCGAACAGGTGGGACATTCGTGAGTGCTACTGTTTTACCCGCCAATGATCCCTCTGGGGATGTACCTTGCGGTGTAAATACTCTGATATTGGATGGACTGGCCGATGGTATGATAGCTGGACTGGTTGGTTTTGAATTTACCGGAAATAGAGCGGCTCAGGTGACCTATACCGATTTGCAAGATCCATCAAAATATACCAATTCAACTGTAAATTTTACCATTAACCTTACACCATTTAGCAATTTATCTAGCTGTGTAAATGATACTACCAATATAGCTGCTACGACGTGTGACCCTGGTCAGGTAGGAGTTACCCAACAAACACTGACCAATATTTTTGGTTGTGACAGTGTGGTTATAACCACGACTACCTTGTTACCCTCTGATACTACCAATATAGCTGCTACGACGTGTGACCCTGGTCAGGTAGGAGTTACCCAACAAACACTGACCAATATTTTTGGTTGTGACAGTGTGGTTATAACCACGACTACCTTGTTACCCTCTGATACCACCAATATAGCTGCTACGACGTGTGACCCTGGTCAGGTAGGAGTTACCCAACAAACATTGACCAATATTTTTGGTTGTGATAGTGTGGTTATAACCACGACTACCTTGTTACCTTCCGATACCACCAATATAGCTGCTACGACGTGTGATCCTGGTCAGGTAGGTGTTACGCAACAAACATTGACTAATATTTTTGGTTGTGATAGTGTGGTTATAACCACGACTACCTTGTTACCCTCTGATACTACCAATATAGCTGCTGTAACATGTGATCCTGGTCAGGTAGGAGTTACCCAACAAACAATTACTAATAGATTTGGCTGTGACAGTGTAATAATTACCACGACCACAATTGATCCGAGTTGTTTGATGAATTTCACTACACATAACACCCTCACTTTTAGGGATCCATGTCAATGTGGAAACCCCTTAAATACCCAACTGGGGGACATCGTTTTGATAGAAGACACCCTGATTATTAGTGGTTCTGCAGGTTTAACGATCCGGTTTGTTGCAGCAGGTTCAACCAATTTTCTCGATCAAAATGGGAATCCGATTGCCGATCAAACCCTTTTTATAGAGAATCCAGCTGGCGAATATAAATTGCAGTTTTATAGACCATCCGGAACCAGTCCGGTTGTAATGATTAGTTTGAATGGAGGTGCAGCCTTTATGATTCCTGACACGGCTATTCCCTTATGTATATGTGCGATACCCATACCCACACTTTCTCAATGGGCCTTGATGGTTTTATCGTTATCGATAATGATATTTGGAATTGTAAGTCTTAGGCAGAAGACATTTCAATTAGACTTTTGATTAAGGCACTATTCGCTCCCGGATGGGGCACCCAACGTTACTCTATTCAGTTGAAAACCTATCCCGACCCTTGCGAAGTGCAAATTTTAAAACATTCCGGAACAATTTTTCAAAGAATCGTGGATTATTTAATACATTCAATTCTGAAAAATATAGGTCATGAAAAAAAATCGAAGAGAATTTCTACAACTAGCCGGAGCTTTCACTACAGGGACTTTAATTGTGCCTTCGATAGCCTGCAAAAGTACCGGTCAAAATATGGGATCCAATGCCATGTCTTCGAACCGTTTAGAACGATTTGGGATCCAACTTTATACATTACGGGCCGATCTTCCTAAGGATCCCAAAGGTATTCTCAAGCAGGTAGCTGATATGGGATTTCATCAGATTGAAGGGTATGAGGGACCTCAAGGCATGTTTTGGAATATGGGGCATAAGGATTTTAAAAAATATCTGGACGATTTAGGTATTGAAATGGTAGCCAGCCATTGTAATATCCGAGAGAATTTTGAGCAGAAAGTGGAGCAGGCTGCAGAAATTGGCATGAAATACCTGATTTGTCCTTCAATCGGACCTCAAAAAAGTGTCAAAGCATGGGGAGATGTAACCAACCTTTTCAACTCATGTGGTGAGATATGTAAAAAAAGTGGAATCCGCTTTGCTTATCATAACCATGCATATTCGTTTAAGCCTTTTATGGGTATGATCCCCCACGATTTTATGATGGATAATACCGATCCGGATTTAGTCGATCACGAAATGGATATTTATTGGGTAGTTACCGGAGGTGCTGATCCAGTGGAATATCTGAATAAATATCCAAACCGTTTTCGCTTGTGTCACGTCAAAGATCGCTTGAAAGATGCTTCTGAAAAAGATACACATGCATCCTGTGATTTGGGAACCGGGATGATAGACTTTCCAAAAGTATTGAAAGCTGCTAAAGAAAATGGTATGAAATACTATCTCCTGGAACAGGAGCGATATGACAACTCGACACCTTTGACAAGTGCTGCCGCTGGAGCGACTTATCTGAAAAACTTTAAGTTTTCCTAGCCTTTGGAATAGGAGTATAAAATACAAGACTCATCAAAGTGAATAAAAAAATCCAAGGAGTAAATTCATACTCTCCTTGGATTTTTTTATTCACTTAAAGTAATGCCAAATTAAATACTCGGATCGGGTGGAGTATTTGGGTTGTTCTCTCTTTCCAAAGTAGGATAGGGATAATAATTCCGGTTGCGTTCATTGGTCGTATTTGATGCCTGAGGAACTGGAAAATCCGGGTGAAACCGCCGGCTGTGTTCTAATCGCGTACCGGTTAGAAACATTTCAATTGCCCGGTTTTTGTAGATTTCTTCCAGGACTTCATTCTGACTGGACGCATCTCCATTCCAAGCTGGTAAATTGGCATTTAAATCCAAGGGATCATCGGTTTTCATACGCACTTTATTCAATTCAATTACCGCGTTATCCAGGTCGTTTTGTCGTGCATAGGCTTCTGCCTTATTCAGTAACAATTCACCGTGAAGATAAATGGGAATCGATGAGGTCGAAGTAGCAAAAAAACCTAACATTTCGCTTAGTGGTTGCCCACCGGCATCTGGTAGCGCAGAACCCGCATCAGCTCCGAGATAAAAATCAATCCGGCCATCTCCTTCCTCCGGAAGGTAGGGTTCCAATAAACCAAAATTGGTTTGTGGATTTAGATCAGCCGAAGCTACCGTACGATTCCAGATCGGATTCACATTGTTGGCGTCATATTTAAACAAAGATGGAGCATCTCCTGAATTCAAGACCGCATCGGCACTGCTAATCGAACCAGAATAGTTACCTGCCATTAACTGATAACGTGAAAGGAAAGCATTAATGCTATTTTTCATGTTTCGGTCCTCTCCCAATACCCTGGATTGGAACTCATCAGATACGCCGGAAGAAATCGCATCTCTACCTTCGCTCAATAATCGAATGCATTCGGCCAAGACCGTGGCTCGATCACTAAAGGTGGCGGCTCCATCAGAAGAGTTGTTGATCGGAACTTGTTCGTACATTTGAATCAGGTTCCCCAGACACATCGCTTTGTAGAAATTACCAAAAGCAAGTAAACTATTACGTGTGGTTGTTGAAAGATCCACGTTATCTACGTTGGCGATTAATGATTCTGACATTCCTTTCGCTCTAAGCAATACTACCCAGGGATTGGTAATACCACCACTTATTCCCTCCAAAGCCGCACCTCCTCTGGCTAAATCATTAATGTTGAGAAATGTATTGGTCACACCAAGTTCCCTGGTAGTAATACCGGGTGCTTCTATTACCTGACGCAATACGGTTGTTGAATAATATTGATTAATTCCGACACTTAATGCAAATAATCCATCTTTAGTACCTAATATGATTTCTTCTGTTGGATTATTCGGATTGGGAAAATCACTATCACAAGAAATAGTAAACAGGCTGAAAATCATAGTGAATGCAGCCAGTTTGATATATATTCTATTTTTCATTATTATTTGCTTTGTAGATGAATTAAAAATTGGCTGTTGCTGATATTTTAATCGTTCTTGGAATAGGTATTAAACCCATTACTCCTCCTCGTGAACCATTACTTTGGGCATCCATATTAACCTCAGGATCCCAGCTGGAGAAATCGTCAATAGAAAATAGATTCCGGCCAGATAAAGTAAAGCGAATGTCGTTTAATCCTTGTACTGGCTTCTTCAATAAATAGGAGAGCGATAACTCCCTTAATTTAATGAACGAACCATCCTCGATATAGGATTCAGCAATGCCAAACTTTGATCTTCCTGTACCTCTTACTTCATCACCTCGTAATTCAGCTTCTTCTTGTTTACCTCCACCAAACCGGTAAAACATTCTGGTATCCCAACTTAGGATATCGAATCCTTGTACCGCATCAAGCTGAAATCTAAAGGACCAATTCTTAAAGGTAATTTCATTGATTAACGAAGCCAGAAAATCTGGATTCGGATCACCGATCTTCTTCACTAGAGAAGTTCCGGAAGGCTGACCATCTCCATCCCGGGCTGGAACCGGATTCCCATTTTCATCATAAGATCCTTTTTCTCTCTGAGGCAAACCGGCCGGTGTTAATAATAAACTTCCATCGGCATTTCTGGCATAGTATCCCTGACGGAAGATACCCAATGGCTCTCCGTTTCTGGCTTTTGCAAAACCGAAATTCCCGATACCAATTTCTTCACCTTCTACTCCATTAACTTCATTTTTGTTGGTGGAAAACGTCGCGGTTATATTCCAATTAAAGTCATTTGACTGTACAGGAGTTGCTGAAACAAGTGCTTCAAATCCCACATTGGTCATAGTTCCGATATTCTCGATTCGGGAAGAAGCTCCGGTAGAAGGCGAAAGTGACCGTTCCAATAACAGGTCTTCGATATCTTGAGAATAATAGGTAAGTTCTATCCCTACCCGGTCATTCAATAAGGTCATATCTAGTCCAACTTCGACTTCTGTCTGACGTTCAGGCTTCAGATCCGGATTACCGATGGTTGAAGGGGATATCAGTCCGGAAACACCGCCCAGACTTACCCCACTATAATTGGATAATACATCAAAAGGACCAATGGCCGTCAGATTTCCAGCTTGTCCCCAAGCAGCGCGAATTTTAAAACTATTAAATACGTTACCTAAACTATTACTCCAGAACGCTTCGTCCGATAGAATATAAGAGCCGCTAATTTTGGGATATAGTTGGTTTCTTTGATCCTTTCCAAAAACAGATGAACCATCAATACGCAGAGCGCCTGTAAGAAATAGTTTATTTTGAAATCCAAAAGTTTGCTGAACATACCCACCCCAAATGGACTTTTCAGATCTAAATTCATCTGTAGCTATGGTTCCTGCCCCATCCGTAGTTTTTACGCCTAATGCCAAGGTAGAACCGGAAATAGTGCTAATGGTATTTTTATCGTATTGCAGAGTATAGCCGGCTGCCGTGGTAGATGAGATCTGACCGGTCAAATCTTTACGATAGGCAGCGTTGATATCATTGTTTAACTGAATCGTCGCTATGCTTGATGTCCTGGCACGCCCATTAGTGGCCGTTGTTGTCCCAATGGGGACATAACTTGCACCTCTGGAATTGGAATTGTCAAATCCGACATTATAGTTAATACTCAATCCGGGAGCCGGATTTAACTTTAATTGGAAATCACTAATCGACCGGTTATTGAATTGTTGATAATCGAATGTTTCTATATACTCCAGGATATTAGGATAAAAGGTCATAGTGGGATAATTGCCGTTTTCGTCCTTGGCTGGATTTACCCTGTTGTTAGTGAATAAAATCGTTTGTAATACTCCAAAACCATAACCCCCATTGGGAAGATCATTACTGTGTGATCTTGCTACATAGGTGCCTACGGAAAAGGAAGCCCATTTATTGAGAATTTGATCGATACGAATTCGTCCGGCAATCCGGTTGTAATCCGTACTTTTCATAATGCCTTCATTATTGAGATAGGACAAAGATGAAAAATAGCGCGTATTGTCTTTACCTCCCGAAATGGAAAGATAATTATCCGTACCCATACTGTTCTCAAACACCATGTCCTGATAATCGTAACGAGTAGCACTTTTCGTACTGAGATCACTAATATCGGAGGAGACCCAGTCTAACGGCGCTTCATTAAATTCCCGTTTTTTACGCAGAGAGTTGAAATTTATACTGGTAGAAAATGTAAGTTTGGGCTTTCCGGATACTCCTTTTTTAGTAAATATTTGTACAACACCATTACTTGCTCTGGAACCATATATGGCCGCTGCGGCACCTCCTTTAATCACTTCTATTCTCTCAATATCCTGGGGGTTTACATCAGAAAGTCTGTTTTGAACCACACTGGTAATATTCAATACGTTGGTGGATCGATTATTCACGATCACACCATCTATAATATACAAAGGGTCTGAACTACCGTTAACCGTACTGGCACTTCGCAGACGTACACTGACTCCACCGGCAGGATCCCCAGAATTCTGGGTGACTTGTATACCGGCCATCTTTCCAGTAAGTGCACCGGTAACATCAACTGATCCCGCACCGGATATTTCTGCATTTTGCATCGTGGCAATACTATTTCCTAACTGCCTTTTTTCTGTAAGACCTCCCGTACCGGTAACGACGACTTCAGTAAGACGAAGAATGTCCGCACCTAACTGTACATCTTGGGTTACCGTCTGGTTGGATCCCAGATCTATTGTTCTCTCTACGGTTTCAAAACCCACATAACTGAATTTTAGCTGGTATGATCCGGCCTCCGTCGTGACATCAAAAGAATAGGTTCCATCGATATCCGTAGTTGTACCAGATTGTAAAGCACTCAATTCAACGGTAGCGCCTATCAATGGCTCTCCACCTTTAGCAGAAACCATACCCTGAATGGTATAGGTCTGTTGAGCAAAAGAAAACAAAGTGAAACATAGCATTGGGATTTGAAAAATCCATTGCAATTTCCACCTGGAATGATTCTTTAACATAACTAGGAATTTTGGTTAGATAATAAGAATAATCTACTTCTAAGATACAATTAATGTGTCCATCACAGAAAAATATTTCTTAGAAATCCGATTTATGAGAGTTATTATATAAAACGATCTTTTCGACAATAAGTTGACCCCTAAAAGTTCAAATAATTGCTTTTGTTTTAATAAAACCAATAGCAGCGACCTATGAAACAAAAGTATTATGTGAAGAACCATTTTAAACAACTTCATGATATGAAATTGGGTATTAATATATTAATTGCAACAGATTGTGTTATTTTTAATTAAAGGATCACAATTGCAAATAGTTTTTCAAAAGTATTAATTAGATATGTCCGATCTATCCCACAGACAGTTTTGGATCTCTTTGTTTAGAAAGATAGTACAAATCATATTAAAGAATTTGGGTTTGTCATCTACAATTGCAAATAGTTTTTCAAAAGTATTAATTAGATATGTCCGATCTATCCCACAGACAGTTTTGGATCTCTTTGTTTAGAAAGATAGTACAAATCATATTAAAGAATTTGGGTTTGTCATCTAGACGAAAAACCCATCACCAACACGTGGTGCCTCACCCGGAAGGATGGGCTGTTAAAGGCGAAGGAAATGAAAAATGTACTGCCGTATTTGAACTACAGAAAGCGGCCATCCGAAGAGCAAAGGAAATCGCGCGCAACTACCAAGCTGACGTAATCATTCACCGTAAGGATGGAACAATCAGGGAGCGGATTGGTTATGGCTAGTCTGCATTAACTGAGTATATAGACTCCGGTAGAGTTAAAAAAAGAGGAATATTTCATTGTTCGGAAGTGAAAACCTGAAAAAATCGTATACTTGATAAAATAAATTTGTAATCTTTGTATTACAATAGTATACCCATTGTTACGTATCCTAGATCTCTTAACCAAGGATCTTAAAGTTGCAATATATGAATTGATTGATGTTGGTAAGAATTGGAACTGTTTGCAAATTAAAACTTACCAATTGCTAAAGGTCGAGTACCAAATAGTATTTTGACACCTACCAAGATGAGAATAGTCTAAATAATCAACTATTTTTAAGTTGGAGAAATATCTTTTATGAATATGAAAACCGTCTACTTATTTGCAATTTTCTTCTTGTTTGCCACTATGGGGTGGACTCAGTTAAATAATAAAGGAACCATTGTGATCGAAGATGGTGCCACCCTTTATGTGGAGATGGACGTGGTCAATGATGTTGGAGGTACTATTAATAATATGGGAACCCTGGAAGTTACGGGAGATTTATTGAATTCTGCCAAAATCAAGTCCGGAAGTATATCTAAAGTTATATTTTCAGGTAGTTCCAACAGTATGGTCGATATGGGAGGAGATACCCTGAATGATGTAGAGATTAATAAGACCGGTGCTGATCTTGTGTTGACTGGGATTGCGCATGTTTCAGGGATTTGGAATTTTCTTTCTACCAATAATCAAATTATCCTGGGAGATAACCATTTGATTTTCGGAACCGGATCGATAACTAATGCGGGTTTTCAAAATCATTTTGTTACAAACGGAACTGGGTTATTAAAGAAAGAGAATTTAACCAATTTTACTTTTCCGGTAGGCAATAGTGAGTCTTCATATAATCCGGTTACTTTGGTAGAAAGCGGTACAGCCGATCATATTGGAGTGAAATGTTTGCCTCAAGTATTAACCGATGGTGATTCAGGCTCTCCCATTACCAATGAGGTTGCCGATGTCAGTTGGGCAATAACAGAAGATACACCTGGTGGATCGGATATGTCGTTAACAGCCAATTGGATTACCGGTGATGAATCTTTTGGAGCGCTAAATCACAACAAAATAGGAATCAGTAAAAACGATGGTAGTGGTTGGGACCTTACAGTAAATGATCCTGGTTTCGGTGCCGTTACCGGATCTGGCACCAATGGTGATCCTTATCAACTTACCCGTACCGGAATTACTGGTTTTAGTCATTTTGCCGTCGGAGGAGAACCTATAGGCAATCAGCTTAAACTGGCCATCGATGTATTTTTACAGGGTCCATATAACGGTTCGGATATGAATGACAACCTAAGAAGTCTGGGCAGTTTTCCTACCTCTGAGCCCTATCAGGCACTGGGTTTTGCTCCACAGGCATTTGGAGGAGGAGAATCTATTAATAGTTCCATTTTGAGCACTTCAGGCAGTGATGCCATTATCGATTGGTTGTGGGTAGAACTTCGGGATCCGGTAACACCGACTAATATTTTGGCCACCAAAAGTGCGATATTGCAAAAGGATGGTGATGTCGTCGACCTGGATGGTGTTTCTGATCTTACGATTAGTGGCTTGGCCGATGGAAATTATCATGTGGCAGTCAGGCATCGCAATCATTTGGGGATTCGAACTTCAAGTAACTTTTCATTATCAAATGTAGTGCAAGTTATTAATCTAAATTCTAATCTTTCAAATATACAGGGAGGAGCTCTAGGTGTTACTGATTTAGGAGGAAGTATTTATGGATTGGTTAGTGGTGATTTTGATGGTAATGGACAAATCCAAAATACTGATGGGACAGGTATAATTCCATCTATTGGTTTATCTGGTTATTTAACTTCTGATATCGATTTAAATTCTCAAGTACAAAATACAGATATTCAAATTACAACAATACCTAATTTAGGTAAGGGAGCTCAATATTCATATTAATAGAAAATCAGATGAACAAACTAATATTTTCTCTTATAGCCTGCATGTATACAATAACATTGTTAGGTCAGGATGTTACTTTTGGATTCACAAATTCTCAGATTATCACACAGGGACCGGATGTTTTTTATGAAGCTGATGTTATAGCTACATCCAATGTTCCTTTCAAACTGGGATCTGGTCAAATTTATGTCAATTATAACTCTTCTGCCTTTGGAACATCAGTTTTTGCTTCTGGATCACTTAATATTACAAATGTCGGACTTGCATTAACTGCAACTTTTGATGTTTACAGTTCCTTTGTAATTAATGATAATACTCTAAACAGGTTTTCATATTCCTGGCAGCAGGCTTTATCCTCTGGATGTTTTGTTGAAAATATTACAATAGCTCCAAACATTTTGTTTCATATTCAATTACGTTTTTTGCCAGGGCAATCAGGTTTAGATCCGATGATTTGTTTTGAAAGTACTTCAATTTTCGATGACCAAACATTAACTGCTTGTGGACCTGAGGGGTCTTGTAATTTATCTGATTGCGCTGGGACACCTGGTATTCAAATCATAAATGATAATTTTGATTGTACCGGTGCCCTCCTCCCCGTAACCCTCTACTCCTTCCTTGCCGAACCCCACTCTCCCACCGACGCTATGGTATCCTGGAAAACTGCGACCGAAGAAAATTCGGATTTTTTCAACATCGAGCGTAGCAGCGATGGAGAAGATTGGATCCAGGTGGGCACTCAGCCCGCTGCGGGCAATAGCCTAGTTTTAAAGGATTATCACTTTCTGGATAAGAAAGTATTTAACTTCAGCAAACCGATCACCACTTTCTACTATCGGCTAAAGATGGTAGATCTCGATGGTACTTATGAATATTCACATGTAGAAGCAGTCACCTTTAATGGAGAATCTATTAACAATTACCTGGATGTGCAGTTGTTTCCCAATCCCGCGGTAAAAGAGGTTAACATCCTTGTCCATCAGGTAGAACAACCGATTACGGAAATTCGGATCAAAGATATCACCGGCCGGGTGGTCAGTAAGACCGATACCTATCTCGAATCGGGAGATTCCAAACTTTTAAATCTTACTCAAGAAAGGTTGGGAAGCGGAATTTTCTTTTTGGACTTTAGATCAGATACTCAGCGGATAACTAGCAAGAAACTTATTATTACCGAATAGTTGGAACAGGAATTAAGTATTGAGTAGCGAGTATTGTACTGACGGGCTACGCTATCAGCATTTTGTATTGAGACCAATCCGTACACCTAAAACCCGACCCCATAGATACCTTTGATACCTGCCTCCCGTGAGGCCGATGACCGACCACCGACCACCAAATAAGCCAGGATTGAAAATTTGAACAGGATTAAAAGGATTTCTAAGATGTGCCAGGATTGATATGGTGCGGCTCACTAAGCGACCAGCGACCACCGATGACCGACCACCGATTACCAAATAAGCGAGGATTGACACCCTCAAACCTGACCCCGATCTCCAACAACCTTATTTAGGCATCTACAGATCACCGACCACCGATTGCCAATCACCGACCACCTTATCTTGCGATCCGTTGGACTCCTTTGAACCCATAACTAATAGTGTTCAAATATTTTAATATATTACTCTCAGGATGTACCACCATGACCAATTTTCAATACCACCAGATTGGTTGCAAATCGATACCATCGATATGCACACCGGCGGTGAACCCCTGCGAATCATTAGTAAGGGGTGGCCTTCTATACCTGGAAGTACCGTCTTAAGTAAGAGAAACTTCGTCGCTAAACACCAGGATCATTTGCGAAAATTGATCATGTGGGAGCCTCGTGGCCATGCTGATATGTACGGATGTCTGATCACGGAACCCAATGATGCAGAAGCTGATTTTGGCGTGATTTTTATGCATAATGCCGGATACAGTACCATGTGCGGGCATGCTGTAATCGCTCTGGGAAAGCTGGCTGTAGAATTAGGCTGGGTTCCTAAAACACCTCCGGAAGCCAAAGTCGTAATAGATGCTCCTTGCGGAAGAGTTAGCGTATGGGTAGCGCTGAATGAATCACTCCAGGTTGAATCAATTCGGTTTCATGGAGTTCCATCTTTTGTGCTGGCCCAGGATCTAACTTGTAAGCTGGATCATACCGAGATTAACTATCATCTGGCGTACGGTGGTGCATTTTATGCCTATGTGGAAGCAAGTGAGGTAGGATTAAGATTAATCCCGGAAAATTACAACCGACTTATCCGAATGGGGAGGATGATTAAACAAGCCATCATACGGGATGAGGTGCCAATAGCACATCCATTTGAGTCAGATCTTTCCTTTCTCTATGGTGTGATTTTCATAGAACAGTCGGATCGAGGAAGATTATTCAGTAGAAATGTATGTGTTTTTGCGGATGGGGAAGTGGATCGATGTCCTACCGGGTCCGGTGTCTCAGGTCGCTTACCCCTTCACTACGCGCAGGGCCTACTGGGCATTAATGAGGAAATGGTAGTGGAAAGTATTACGGGAAGTACATTTAAGGGGTCCATTGAAAAAGTTACTCAATTTGGTCCTTATCAGGCCGTGATACCTGAGGTCAAAGGTAAAGCGTTTATTACAGGAAAGCACACTTTTGTGTTGAATCCTAAAGATCCATTTCCTACCGGATTCTTTTTACGATAAGAATTATCCTTAACTATTTATTGGCCAGTTGACCACAGGCAGCATCAATATCCTTACCCCGGCTGCGGCGAATCGTCACGCGTATATTTTCGTTTTGCAAAATACGCGCAAAATGATGGAGACGATCTTTCGGCGACTTTTTACCTTCATATCCTTCAATGGGGTTGTATTCAATTATGTTGACTTTCACTGGGAAGATTCGGCAGAGCCGGGCTAATTTATGTGCATCTTGAGGTGTATCATTGAATCGATCCAGGGCAATATATTCAAATGTAATTTGATTTTTGGTCTTTTGATAGAATTCTTTGATGGCCTCCATGACTGCCTCCAATTTATTGGTTTCGTTGATGGGCATAATTTCATTCCTCTTTGTATCATCTGCAGCATGTAGACTCAAAGCCAGATTAAATTTGACCTGATCCTGGGCAAGTTTACGGATCATTTTTGCGATTCCTGCCGTGCTAATAGTCAAGCGCCTGGAAGCTAATCCGATATCTTCATTCAATATCTTGGTACTTCGCATCACTTCCGCATAATTTAATAGGGGTTCACCCATGCCCATATAAACAATGTTGGTCAAAGGACGTCTAAAATGTCTTATCGATTGTTGGTTAACCAGGTGAAACTGATCGATAATCTCGTGAGCAAAGAGATTTCTTTTGCGTTTCATCTGACCGGTCGCACAAAACGAACAAGATAAACTGCATCCAACTTGAGAAGACAGACACGCAGTAAACCGTTGCTCTGAGGGAACCGGGATCAAAACGGATTCAATAATTTCCCCATCAGAGAGTTTCAGGCTAGATTTAATGGTCCCATCCAGACTGTACTGAACTTCATTGAGCTCTATAGTCGGGATAACAAAGTGCTCAGAAAGTAAATCACGCAGTGACAAACTCAGGTTAGTCATTTCGGCGAAAGAAAGTGTATTTTTCGCCCACAACCATTCATAAACCTGCCTACCTCTAAATTTTTGTTCCTGACGTTTGACAAACCACTCCTCCAAGTCAAATAAAGAAATTCTTCGAATGTCTATTTTAGCAATAGAGTTCATCCCATCAAAGTTACAGCTTTCTTACCCTTCGTTAAGAGCAATGATGAGAATATTCCAAAGTTATCAATACAGGTGAAGCCTCCAGTGCAGTGTGTGAATTGCAATATTTTAGTGAAAATTGGTGTTTTTATCTTGATATTTTTAAAACTCTCAAACTTAGCGACGTTATAATCAATTGAACAAAAAGGCGTTTATTTGTAAGACAGAAGCATTCTAGTGTTGTTGTAGTATATGAAATACCAGATTCCTGCCGAGATATACAATATAAAATCCAGATGGAAAGTCTACTTAGCCGTAGGCGGATTACTGATTGTACTACTCACCATGATCTATGTCAATTATCTCACATTAAGGCTCAAGCAAGGAGAAAGATATACTGCAATGGTATTTGCAAATGCACATGAAACCCTAAGAAAACATCAAGATGATCTCACCAGGGATTTGACTTTTGAGTCAGAGATTATCTTTTCCATAAAAAATATCCCTCTGATCATAACCGATGAGAATCATAAACCCACTGATGGCAAAAATTTTGGAGAGGAGGAAGGAGATGTCCTAGCAGTTGAATTTCTGCAAAAAAAATTGGACCAAATGGTCAAAAAGGGTATTGAGCCTATTTCAATTAATAGCTCCGGAGTCGTTCAATACATTTATTATGAAAATTCCCGGTTATATACTATGTTGACTTATTTTCCGCTTTTCCAGGGTATTTTGCTTTTGGCATTTGTAGGCTTGGGATATCTGGGATTTAGTGAAGCTAGAAAATCAGAGCAAAATCAGGTATGGGTAGGGATGGCAAAGGAGACGGCTCATCAATTAGGCACGCCGATCACTGCCATAATGGGATGGCTTGAGTATATGAAAGAATATGCAGAAGAAAGTCCTCAAAAAGCGGAAGTAATTACGGAATTGGCAAATGATGTAGATCGGTTAAAACTGGTTGCCGATCGATTTTCCAAAATTGGCTCCGCACCCGAATTAAAAGAGATAGACGTGCTTACCGAACTGGATAAGTGCCGGGCATATATGGAAAAAAGAGCACCCAGAAAAGTTACTTTTGAATTTCCGACTCCCGGTACGGATTTGTATTTGTCCAAAATGAATGCTCATCTATTTGATTGGGTTATTGAAAATTTAATACGCAATGCGCTGGATGCCATGGAAGGGATCGGAAAGATATCAGCCAACGTTTTTGACGATAATGAATATATCCATATCGATATCACCGATACGGGAAAAGGTATCCCTCCAGCTAAACATAAAACTGTTTTTCAACCTGGATTTACAACAAAATCGAGGGGATGGGGGTTAGGTTTAAGCCTGGCTAAAAGAATAATTGAATTTTATCATAGCGGCAAAATCTTTGTAAAACAATCTCAACCTAATGAAGGCACAACTTTTACAATTAAGTTACCTAAAGTGGAGTAATTTATTGGTGTGTGCTTGTTTGACTTTGCTGTATTCGTCTTCTCTTTCAGCACAGCATTTACATCAAGATACCATCCGAATTGTCGATGAAAACAATCATCCTTTAGTGGGAGTAGTTGTACAAAGTCAAGGGAAACTATTCCAGGGCGTTTCTGATGATTTAGGACAACTGATTATTGATAAAAAAGTTGACCAATTAAGATTCAGCTTTTTGGGATATGCTACTCAAACCATCCAATGGGATCAAATAATCCGGCAGAAATCTATCGTTCAATTACAACCTTCATCTCTTGATATTTCCGAAATCGTTGTATTGGGAAGAACAGATATGCAGGTGAGTGAAAACCATCATGTGGTAGAGGTGATTGATAAAAATACGATTGCACTACTAAATCCACAGACCAGTGCCGATGCACTTTCTCACCAGGCCAATGTATTTGTTCAAAAAAGCCAAATGGGAGGTGGCAGTCCAGTCATCAGGGGCTTTGAAGCCAATAAAGTACTATTAGTTGTGGATGGAGTAAGAATGAATAACGCCATCTATCGTAATGGTCATTTACAAAATGCTATAACCGTGAATAGTACAATGTTGGACCAGATAGAGGTAATCTATGGACCGGGTTCTCTGATGTACGGCAGTGACGCTTTAGGCGGTGTGGTTCATTTTCGTACCCGGGAGCCTAGATTAAGTTTTCGAAAAGAAAATAAGGAAATACAATTTTTTACCAGATATGCCTCAGCCAATCAGGAGAAATCCGGGCATTTGAGTTTTGAGCTGGGCTCGGCACATTGGGCCAGTTTGTCCAGTGTTTCTTTTTCCGATTTTTCTGATTTAAGAATGGGTGCCATCCGAACGGAAAAATATCCGGATTATGCTAAAAGAACATTTTGGGTTTCCCGCGAGCAAGGTACGGACAGGATCTATTCCAATTCAAATCCCAACATACAAATTGGGACCGCCTATAGTCAGTGGGATTTTTTACAGAAGTTTCTTTTCCAACCCAGTGTCGAGTTAAAACAGGTGTTTAATATACAATATTCTTCCAGCAGCAATATTCCGCGCTATGATGCACTTACTGAATGGGCCGGGGAGCAACCGGTATATGCGGAATGGTACTATGGACCACAGAGCCGGTTTTTAGCATCCAGTAAAACGAGGTGGTCCAGAGAAAATAAATTTTGGGATAAGATAACCTTGTTGTCTGCATACCAGGTTATCGGTGAAGAGCGAATATCTAGAAACTATGGATCCGAATGGAAGCAAAACCAAAACGAAGCGGTACAGGTAGTCTCTGCAAACCTGGACATGCAAAAGAACTTTGCTGATCAGCATATTGTGGAGTATGGAATGGAGTTTATCTATAATCATCTTAGATCTACTGCATTTACACAAAACATCGATACCGAAATCATTAATCAAGAGATTCTTACCAGATATCCCAATGGAAGAAATAAAATGAATACTTATGGAATCTACGCACTATATACCGGTCATTCTACTAATTCAAAACTCAGCTGGCATGGTGGTCTAAGGTATTCTGGTGCCAGGTTACAAATTCAATATCAATCTGGGGATGGATTTTTATGGCCAGAGAATTATTATCGGGGTATACAATCCAACAACCAGGCTTTAACATGGTCGGGAGGTATACAGCTAAAAACTGAAGATGATTGGATGATCGGGGCAACCGCATCGTCCGCATTCAGATCACCTAATATTGATGATTTTGCTAAAATCAGAATCAAGCGAACAAATGTTACCGTTCCCAATATATCTCTCGGTCCTGAAAAATCTCTAAATGGAGAATTTGTTGTCAATAAAAAGTTTAATCTCTCCGACTCTAAAATGATCACTATTGCGACTACGGTTTTCTACACCCATTTGTATGATGCGATTGTACGTCGGAATTTCCAGCTTCCGAATGGGTCAAATACAATACACATCAATGGAACGGAGTATAATACTCAAGCCAATGTCAATGCAAGACAAGCATATATTTATGGTTTAAGCTTAAATACTAAACTCGAATTGGATGCTTGGCAAATATCAGGTTCGATCAATCGGATCCTGGGTAGAATTATTGGTACACCCCAAAATGTACCACTGGCTCATATACCTCCTGTATATGGAAAGATGACATTTGAATATGGCCTTCCTGCTTGCAAATTGTATTCTGCAATCCGGTTTAATGGTGCAAAACCCTCCGGTTTAATGGTGCAAAACCCTTGGGAGAATATGCTCTGGATGGTACGGACAATGAAGAGTTTGCTACGGAAGAAGGTGCTTTGGGATGGATGATCTGGGATCTGCGGAGTGAGTGGAAGCTGGGGAATAATTTGTCTTTTCAAGTCGGAGTAGAGAATATCCTGGATAAACACTATGTACCTTTTTCCAGTGGTGTCAGTGGTCCAGGTAGAAATCTAATCTTAACCTTAAGGGGGAAATTCTAAATTCGACTCATCGTTTTAATCGACCTAAAAAGAAAATCCAATCGAAAATTTAAACGACAAATTAACGTCATTATCCTCTCGGCTGATTCGTTCCAAATTTTGGTCTAGTTGGAATAAGGAATAATCATAACGGTTATTCGAGATATCCATCAGGCCATACATGGTCTCAAACCCTATATAAAACGTTTCGTTCAAATAATAGGACAGTCCGCCGATAAGTCCCAAATCGATGGGCTTAATTAACGAGCCCTTTTTCTCAAGATGCTCGTAGTAGGCACCTATGATGGTTGGCAAGATTACATTCTCACCCTCTACGGAGATATTTTGCAAATTACCAAACTTAGCTGCATTGGCGTTGTCAGCATAAAAACTGTAATCCAGACTAAATTTAAAGTTATCAACAGGACTTCCTTTGCTGATTGTCGATACATTTGAAAAAGAGGTCTCACCTCCCGCAGTTCCAGCAACCATAATACTTCCATATAATCCAGCCCGAAACTCCAGAGGTCCGGCTCGATAAAAAGCCATCACCGGAATATCAATATAAGCATCTGTAAGCTTTAAGGCGGTTTCACGATTTGCCTGAAGATAAACGGTTGGAAAAGGATCCTCACGGTACACGATTAAATAAGAAGGACCATCGTATTTATAACTACTTCCTCTCTGGTTAAAAATAACGCCGGAGCGAAGTCCAAAATTATCAAATATCTTGTAGTTTAAAGTAGCACCCACATGAAATCCTCCGGTGGTGTTAAACTCCTCTAATTCTGTATTATCTTCCATCTCAGAAGGCCCGGTCACTTTGGAAAAGCCCATTCCGGCTTGAAATCCGATAGTCACAGCTTGACCGTTCAACATGCTGCCAACCATGAGTAATCCCCCAACAAAAAACATTGGAGTCCGTAATATCATTATTAATCTATGAATCATGTTCAAAATCATTTTCTACCGGGATTTACAAGTTTTGATTAAAATTTTTCCAAGTAATCGATAAAGAAATCATTTGCAAGGCAAATATGAGCAATCTTTTAGGAATATTTGGAGTTTTCATTTTCTAAGTTTAAGCAATATTCTGAATACTCTCGGTGGAATATTCTTTCAGGTCCTTCAATATGAAACGTTTTGCAATTTAAATTATATCCTCTAAGACATATTCCAATTGAAGATCGTTTTTAAACAACTTCATAATGGAAAATCGATTATCATCACAAATCTTAGAATGACTTTACTGATTTCTTTTTTATTTAGACTTGAGCCAGCAAAGATTTAATAATTTTGATCCACATACTTTGTCAAGTCGATGGGTAAAAAAAACAAACTTCAAAAGTTTAAGGAGATTAAAGAAAACCCCTACGTCTTCGAAAACCGGGCTCCAAAGAATCCGGTATTGACTAATTGGGAAGGGCAGCAGGTAGATTTTAAGGGAAAATGGAAAAGTGATTTCTTTGGTAATAACCATGATATTTATCTGGAACTTGCTTGTGGAAAAGGTGAGTACACATTGGGATTGAGCCAAATGCAAAAGGATATTAATGTAATTGGTGTCGACATTAAAGGAGCTCGTATTTGGAAAGGTGCGAAGCAAGCTGAAATTCAAAATTATGAGAATATTGCCTTTATTCGAACCCGCATAGAGCAATTATCCGATTTCTTTGATGTAGACGAAATCAGTGAAATCTGGATCATTTTTCCGGACCCTTTCTTGCGAAAATCGCGAAGTAAAAAGAGATTGACCTCGCATACATTCTTAGATCGATATCGATCTTATCTGAAACCCGGAGCTTTAATCCATTTGAAAACAGACGACCCAACACTATATGAATTTACCCTTGAAGTATTATCAGAGAGAAGCGATTACTATTTAGATTATTGTTCTTCTGACATATACCGAAATGAAATACCCCATCCGGCCTTAGCCATTCAAACTTTTTATGAAGCGATGCACCTAAGTGATGGAAAAACGATCAAGTATATACGTTTTTCTTATAGGCCGGATCTGAAGGTCAAAAGTGTCTCCATCCCTGAGCCTTGAGGTCGTGAATATTACCTCCAGAGGTATGCAGTTTAATTCCGTCCTCAACGGCTACAATTTCTCCGATAATATATAACTCTGGCAGCAATTTCACCTTTTCGATGTCGGCAGGATTTAGAGTAAATAGCAATTCATAATCTTCTCCTCCACTTAGAGCACAGGTGATCGGATCCATACCAAATTTTATAGCCATCAATTCAGTTTGTTGGTTTATCGGAACATTGACTTCCTCAATATAAGCCCCAACATTTGAGTTTTTACAAATATGAAGTACTTCAGATGCAAGTCCATCAGATATATCTATCATCGCAGTCGGTACGATATTACTCTTGGCAAGAATATGAATGATATCTCTTCTGGCTTCCGGCTTTAATTGTTTCCCAATTATATAGTCCTGCCCTTCCAGATCGGGTTTTGCACCTGGAGTAGAGAGAAATACACTTTTTTCTCTTTCTAGAATCTGAAGTCCTATATAAGCTGCTCCCAAGTCACCGGTTACACAGATCAAATCTCCTGGTTGGGCACCCGAACGATATACAATATCTTTTTCTTCGGCTTCCCCAACAGCTGTTACGCTAATGATTAATCCCCGTGGTGAAGAAGTAGTATCACCACCTACCAAGTCTACTTGGTAATATTCGCAAGCTTTTAGGATTCCGGCATATATTTCTTCTAAGGCTTCCACGGTGTAGGCAGAAGATAATGCAATAGAAACCGTGATCTGCTTGGGGATCGCATTCATCGCATATATATCAGATAGATTAATTACGACAGCCTTATAACCTAGATGTTTTAATGGCGAATAGATACGGTCAAAATGGATTCCTTCTACCATCATATCCGTAGATACTACGGTACACTTATCCCCGCTATATCGGATGACAGCAGCATCGTCACCCACAGCTTTTAAGGTGGATGTATTGTACTGAATTACGTTTTGAGTTAAATGATCTATCAACCCAAATTCCCCATATTCATTAACATCAGTTTTTTTTTCCATTTCTTAATCATTTAAAAGTTATGGTTAAATGTGGTCCATATCGGCTCTTCAGGTAGAGGAGCAATGATTTGGTAGGAGGTTTGTTTGACCGGATGTTTGAAAACAGTAGAATGCGCATGTAAGAATATACGATGCTTTCGCATAGCCCTTTTAAAACCATACTTGACATCTCCTCGGATAGGAAACCCGGCATCTGCCAACTGAGCCCGAATCTGATGAAATCTACCGGTGAGTAGGTTTATTTTCCAAAGGTGATAATGGTTATTGGAAGCTACAATCTGATATTCTAAAATAGCTGGTTTTGCGTGCACTTTTTTATCAGAGATAACTATCGCTTTATTGTCTCTTTTACTTTTATAAATATATTGTTTCCATACTCCTGAGGCCGGTATCTCTCCTTTGGAGGTGATTACATAGTAGATTTTTTGTACCTCTTTTTCTTGTTGTTGGAGTACAAAAGATTTTCGAAATTTATCGGATTTTGAAAACAAGACAAGACCACTTGCAGGTCGATCAATGCGATTTAGCAAGTGTAACTTTCTCTTACAATATGCCATAGCCAGAGTGCTCAGATCAGGATCCCGGGTTAAATCCGGTTGAACCGGCATCCCTGATGGTTTGTTTAAGGCGATCCAATGGTGATTATTTTCAATGACCAGATCTGATATTTGCATTTTATTCTACTTCTTCATAGTCCACCCACTCTTCGTCTTCACCGGATGTTGGAGGTTGTTGGGGCGGTTCAATTCTGGGAGGATAGAAGACAAAACGATAAAGGAAAAATCCAATAATCAATAAGATTAGAAATTTCATGATTCAAGATTAGAACGCAAATATAGTATATGTGGCGTACATCAATAGTCCAATTGGTAAAAAGCTCCGCGTATTGTTTATAAGTACAATTTCTCAACCAATCCGGTGATTTACTCAAATTGAAGTCTAATGAACAATGTAAAAGCCACAAAGTGAGTTATTCATTCGATTAGTGCAAATATTAATTTATTACATTTGTACCTAATTTTTTTGCCAATTGAAGTTTTGAAACAACTTCATTATAATGGATTCATTTGAACATATGGTTAATTGTATTGCAAACAATTTCAGTTAAATCTAATGATACCTAAATGACATTATTAAAATAACCTCATTGGTACAATTTTGAAAAATATGACTTCATATAAAAAAATCGTAAATCTGGCAGGTTGGGTTGTCTTCGCAATTGCATTTGTTGTATATTTTATGTCCGCTGAAAGATCCGGAAGTCTATGGGATTGTGGAGAATTTATTCTTGGAGCTTACAAATTACAGGTTGTACACCCACCGGGAGCTCCCTTATTTTTGATCGTCGGTCGAATTTTTGCATGGATTGGCGATGTATTTTCAAGTAATCCGGAAAATATTGCTTTTGCGGTCAATGTATTATCCGGCACCTGTACCGCTTTTGCAGCTACTATGATCGCCTGGTCGACAGGCATACTGGGAAAGATTGCTTTGGTAGGTAAAAAAGGAAAGACCACTGAAGAACAAAATATTGCGTTGGGATTGACCAGCTTGATAGCAGGACTAACTACGGCATTTTGTACCTCCGTCTGGTTTTCAGCAGTCGAAGGGGAAGTCTATGCCATGTCCACTTTCTTTACTTGCCTGACTTTATGGTCTATGATAAAATGGTATTCCTTACCTGACAAACCGGAGGCAGATAAATGGTTGATCCTCACTCTTTACTCGGCTGGCCTTTCGATAGGCGTCCACCTCTTAAGCTTACTCACCTTTCCAGCACTGGCATTGTTCTATTATTTCAAAAAATATAAGAAACATACCTTTTGGGGAGGAATAATAGCCATGGGAGTTGGAGCCGCATTAATCGGATTTATCCAAAAAGTGATCATTGTCGGTATTCCAACATTATGGAGTTGGATGGAACTGATGATGGTTAATGGATTTGGATTACCTTTCCATACGGGTCTTATTCCTACGATCTTGATTCTAGTCGCGTTTTTCTACTTCGGATTGAAATATGCGCATCGCAAGCAAAGTGCAGTTTTACAAAATGTATTCGTTGGACTGCTATTATTGGTGATCAGTATGACCAGTTTCGGGGCTGTAGTGTTGCGAGCAAACGCTTCACCTCCTATTAATATGAATGAGCCGGGAGACGCTTTTAGACTGCTAAGCTATTTGAATCGCGAGCAGTACGGTGAACGACCGCTTCTAAAAGGACCCCATTTCAATGCCAAACCTATACGGTATGAACAAAAAGATCGATATGGCAGAGTTGGCGATCGCTATGAAATAGTGGAGAAAAAATTCAGCCGGGTATACAATTCCAGAGATGAAATGTTCTTTCCTCGTATGAGCCATGATGATCAAAGTCGACCTCAATTGTATCGAATGTGGATGGGTAAGGAAGGCAATCCCACTTTTGCCGACAACATCACGTTTTTCTTTAAATATCAGGTTGTGTGGATGTATTGGCGTTATTTTATGTGGAATTTTTCCGGTAGGCAGAACGGTAATCAGGGTTATGAACCCTGGAATCTGCAAAATGGACATTGGTATACAGGAATTACACCATTTGATGAGGTTCGATTGTATAATCACTCTGAATTACCCGCTACGATTAAAAATGACAAATCCCGAAATCGCTATTTCCTGTTTCCATTTATATTGGGACTGATAGGCCTGTTTTACCACGCACGTAAAAGTGACAAGGAGTTTTTAACTCTGATGGCTTTGTTCTTAATTACCGGTTTGGGAATTATTGTTTATTCCAATCAACCACCCAGAGAGCCCAGAGAAAGAGATTATGTATTGGTAGGATCGTTTATTACCTATAGCATGTGGATTGGATTTGCTGTACTTGCTGTTTTTGAAATGTTGAAGAACCGACTCAAACAAAGTGGAAAGGTTTCGGCAATTGCAGCTGGCGCAGTGATATTAGTTGTTCCTTTACTCATGGGGTTTCAGAATTTTGATGATCATACGAGAAAAAACCTTAAAGGGGCACGCGACTACGCTTCTAACTTTTTGAACTCGGTAGAAGAAGATGCCATTTTATTTACGTATGGCGATAACGATACCTATCCTTTGTGGTATGCTCAGGAAGTAGAGGGAATACGCAGGGATGTCCGAGTTATTAACTTGAGCCTGATCGCCGTGGACTGGTATATCAATCAGATGCGACGCAAAGTAAACGATTCGGCACCGGTTAAATTTACGATGCCCGCAGAAGCTTACCGTGGAGATAAGCGCAACCAAATGTTTTTTAACCCTAAGGCTTCTCCGGAAGCACCACCTATGGATTTGAGAGATGCCTTAAAATATGCCGGAGAATATCATCCCATGCGTACCACTTCAGGCCAGATTCCCTCCTTGATCCCCGCTAAAAAACTTTTTTTACCAATGGATCCCAATCAAGCCATGCGCACGGGATGGATTCCGTCTGAAGATTCAACTAAAGCGGTAAACCGTATCCAATTTGATTTTAGCAGTCGCGAATATCTGACTAAGGACGATATTGCTGTATTAGATATAATTGCCAGTAATATCTACGATAGACCCATCTATTTTGCGATGACTGCTCAGTTAGCAAAACTGATGGGACTACAAAATTATATGCAGGTGGAAGGTATCGCAGCTCGAATTGCCCCATCCCGAACACAAAGTATTCCAAGTCTAAGTATCTATGGAGTAGGTGAAATTAATGTGGATAAAGTGTATGATGCTATCATGAACAAATTTAGATGGGGTAATTTTGATAAAATAGAGATGCATGTGGATAATAGCTTTGCTCCAACGATGGGTGTCACCCGATTTGTATTTATTCGAACGATGTTGGAATTGAGACAGCGAGGAGATACAAAAAGAGCTGCGGACATCGCAGAAAAGTTCTTCGAAGGATTTCCATTTATGAATTTCCCATACAAGCCGTGGGAGTATTACAATCCCACCCAAACGAACTTCACGCTGGAAATGATCAAAGCACTTAATCAGGACAATCGCAAGGACCGAGCTAAAATTCATATGAAATTATTAGCTCTTGAGACCGCGGACTACTTGGATTTTTATAACTCATTGAGTTCTGATGATCTACAAAGTTTTTCCCAAGAAAAGAACTTGAGTACGTTTACCGTAAATCAAATAATTCAGGAAGCTCAAAATATGAATGATCCGGAGTTTACTCAGGAGATACAAGCATTGTTGGGAAGTTACGAGGCTACGCCGGTTCCCAATTAAGAAGGATTGAGGGAATGAAGGAAAAAACTGTAAACCGTGACCCGATCATTCATTATCAGAACTGCCCGGTCTGCAACAGTAAGAGAGTCCAAACCTGGAAAGAGATCAAAGATTTTTCCATAAGCAGAGAATCATTTGGGCTATGGAATTGCAGAGATTGTGGTTTTGTATTCACCCAGGATACTCCCATATTGGAAAAAATTGGCAGGTATTATGATTCAAATATTTATATATCCCACTCCGATACGGACAAAGGAATTATAAACAACATCTACCACCGGATTAGAAAATTGATGCTTTCTCGGAAACAGAAGTTGGTAGAAAAACAGTACCCTAGCGGCAATCTTTTGGATTATGGAACTGGAACCGGATATTTTGCTCAACAAATGAGCAAGTCTGGTTGGAATGTTACTGCTTTGGAGATCAGCCCAGCTGCCAGAGAGAAAGCCTATGAACTTTTTAAAATCAAAGCAGGGCCTCCGGATAAAATTAAATCTTATCATCAACATTTTCAGGTAATTACCCTATGGCATGTATTGGAGCATGTACATGATCTCTTAGAACTAAAAGCAGATTTAATCAATGCCCTGGCTCCGGAGGGAATATTGGTAGTTGCTGTACCTAATCGAAAAAGTTTTGATGCCAGATATTATGGTAAATATTGGGCAGCATTTGATGTTCCTCGCCATCTTTGGCACTTTAGCCAGACGGATATTGAAAACCTCTTTCTCCCGGAATTCAAATTAGAGAAGATCCACAGGATGCCATTCGATGCGTATTACGTTTCGATACTCAGTGAGAAATATCGGGATTCTGGAATTTTGGGAATGATTAGAGCGCTCATCATAGCCTCTTTGTCCAACCTAAATAGTATTTTTGCATCCAGCAAATCCAGTTCGATAATTTATATTTTAAAAAAGAGATGACGAAAATAGCATTGGGATGTGATCATGCAGGGTATCTGCTTAAAGAGGCTGTGTTAAGTCATCTAAAAACATTGGGGGAAGAAATTTCAATTCTTGATTTTGGGACTCACTCCGATGATTCTGTAGATTATCCGGATTTCGTACATCCCGTCGCCGAGGCTATTGAGGCGGGACAAGCTGCATATGGGATCTTGATCTGTGGAAGTGCTAATGGTGTAGCGATGACTGCTAACAAACATCTAAACATCCGGGCAGCTGTTTCCTGGAATACGGAAATCGCTAAATTAGCCAGGTCCCATAATGACGCCAACATAATATGCTTACCAGCACGTTTTATATCCGAAGGAAGTGCCAAGGATATGGTCCAAACGTTTCTGGATACTCCTTTTGAAGGAGGAAGACATACCAGGCGTGTGAATAAAATCTCAAATTGTTAAAATTGACTAAAATGAAAAATTGGATCCTCATTTTTGCTGTAAGTTTGGCAAATCTTAGCTGGGGTCAACCCGAGGTTAAACCAACAATTGATTCAGCTCGATTTATCGCGGAAACCATTTCTCAAAAGGATTTAAAAAATAGATTAACCGTGTTGGCATCGGACAATATGGAAGGTCGCGAATTGGGTACTGAAGCCAATCGCAAAGCAGCCAGATATATCGCAGGTGAACTGGAAAAAATGGGCATTCGGCCATACAATAACAAAAATGAATATTTTCAGCCCATTCCTTTTTATGCTTCGGGATGGGATAATATTAAAGTAAAAATCGACGGGGAAGAATTTAAATTTATGAAGGATTATTATGCCTTTATGAATCTTAACGGTCAAATGCCTGAATTTACAACTCAGGAAATAGTTTTCCTGGGATATGGAATTGATGATTCCAAATATAGTGATTATATTAAAGCAGATGTAACGAATAAAGTGGTTGTATTCTATAAAGGAGAGCCGGTAAATACCGATGGAATATCACAGATCACAGGGAGTACAGATCTTTCTAGTTGGTCCAGTTCGATTCTGAGAAAATTGAGAACTGCTAAATCAAAAGGAGTAAAAGCTGTACTAATAGTTGATGATCAATTGACAAAAAACCTGGGAAACAACCGAAGACGATTAATGTCAAGAGGATTGCGGTTGCAAAAACCCCGAGGTATCAATGATGAATCAGATTATGCCAATCACTTTTATATTTCGACGACCATGTTTAAGAAATTAATAGGTGATAAACAGAAAAAGATCATTAAGGCAAGAAATAAAATGACTCAAAAGGGAAAATCCAAACCGGTAATTCTTCCGGTTGAAGTTACCCTTAGTCAAAAGAAAACGATTGTTGAAAAACAGCATGAAAACATTTTGGCCTTAATTCCAGGCTCAGATCCTGAATTGAAAGATGAAATTGTAATTATTACTGCTCATTATGACCATATAGGCAAACGCGGCGATGTCATTTTTAATGGCGCAGATGACAACGGAAGTGGATCAGTAACCTTAATGGACATCGCGGAAGCCTATCACTTTGCCCAAAAGAATGGATTTGGGCCCAGAAGAAGTGTATTGTGTATGTGGGTAACCGGAGAAGAAAAAGGATTGTTGGGATCTCAGTATTACACTGATAACCCTATTTTCCCACTTAAGAATACCATCGCAAATGTGAATATTGATATGGTCGGAAGAGTGGATGAAAAACACCAGAATAATCCTTATTACATATATGTAATAGGCGCAGATCGCCTCTCTTCGGAATTGCATAACATTAATGAGACGGCGAATCGTAAATACAGTAATCTTGAGTTGGATTATACCTATAATGCTGAAGACGATCCCAATCGGTATTATTATCGATCCGATCACTACAATTTTGCCAAGAAAAATATTCCATCGATATTTTATTTTAGTGGAACTCATGAGGATTATCACCAACCCGGTGATACTGTCGACAAGATCAACTATGAAAAGATGGAAAGAGTAGCTCGTCATATATTTTATACCTCCTGGGAGCTAGCAAATCGAGACAAACGGATCGAAGTGGATATGGAAACCAGTAATTAGGGCTAGTTATAAAGTATTCTCTACCTGGTTTTCTAGGGCTAAGACAAGCTTAAATTGACGCACTGACTAAACTGCAATCCCATACTGGGACTTCCGAGAGGTCATGATCCCTTAGATAATAAATCAACAGCGATGTAGCAGGGTATCAAGACCTTGTACTAACCAATACTTTTTTAGCTTTCCAATTAATTGGTGCGATTGGTGTAATAACCCAGTTGAGAAGGCAATGTGTTTTTAAACTTCATTCATTAAGAATGCAATTGGTGAATTGAGAAGTGTTTTGTCGTTTAAATAGGGTGTCCAACGAGGGATAATGGCTAACAAATGAAGTGGTGTGTAAAAAAATTGAGATCGGTCCTTACCCCCCGACGGACCGATCTCTTAATAAAGCTTATCTTCTCTATTGAAAGATGCTTTACATTGGATAATTAAGCATAATCCTTGCCAAAACGCAAGTGAAATATTTAAATAATTCACATTTTTAATTTTATATGTTTAAAGAATTATTAATGAGGAATTGTATAAATAAGTTATTTGAATAATTTATAAAATCATCAAAATTATTTTAGGAGAATCTATTTTTTTACTTAACCCGGAATCTGCTATAAGTAGGTATTTTCCAAAAATGGTTGCTTCTCCGGATAATCGGTTGTAAAATGTAAACCTCGACTCTCATTTCTCATGGCTGCACAACGTGTAACGAGATACCCAATAGTGATCAGATTTCTCAATTCACAAAGTTGAGGGGAAAGGATGGTTGTGTTATATAAAAGTTCGGTTTCCTGATAAAGTAGACTTAATCGATCCATAGCTCTTTTTAACCTGACATTGGAGCGAACAATTCCAACATAGGAGCTCATTATTTCTTTCAGTTCTTTCCAGCTCTGGGTAATCAATACCATCTCCTGAGGTTCTGAGGTGCCTCTGGCATCCCAGTTTGGAATCCCGGTTTGCAAGGATAACTGGTCAATCTTTTTAGCAATATCTATGGCTATTCGATGACCAAAAACCAACCCTTCCAAAAGGGAATTGGAGGCCAGGCGGTTTGCGCCATGAAGACCAGAGCTTGTGCATTCTCCTCCGGAATAAAGATTGTTGATTGAGGTATTACCATATTCATCTACCAAGATTCCACCACAAAAATAGTGACACGCAGGCACTACTGGAATCATATCTTTCATAGGATCTACGCCCTGATGAATACAGGTATCATAAATGGTTGGGAAATGTTTGATAAAAGCATCTTTATCCAGAAATCTACAATCCAAATACACAAAATCGACACCTCTGACTTTCATTTCATTATCGATCGCACGAGCTACAATGTCCCTTGGAGCCAAAGATTTACGTGGATCGTATTTTTGCATAAATTCCTTGCCGTCTTGATCCTTGAGGATCCCGCCAAATCCCCTTACCGCTTCAGAAATCAAAAAGGATGGATTTTCTCCCGCCGGATTGTATAAAGAGGTAGGATGGAACTGAACAAATTCCATATTTGACAAACGTCCTTTGGCTCTATACATCATGGCAATACCATCTCCGGTCGCGATTACCGGATTAGTTGAAGCGCGATATATTTGACCCGCTCCACCGGTTGCTAAAACCGTAGTTTTTGCAATGAACGTTTCCGTCTCATGAGTCTCGCGGTTTAAAACATATGCCCCATAACATTCAATCCCAGGTGTAACCCGGGTCAAATTATATCCCAGGTGGTGTTGGGTCAATAGATTTATTGCAAAATAGTGTTCATAGATGGTGATATTTTTAAGTTTTTCAGCCTTTGCTGATAAGGCTCTCTGGATTTCCCATCCAGTCAAGTCCTTATAGTGCAGTATACGGTTTTCGGTATGCCCTCCTTCGCGTCCTAAATCATAGGAATCAGTGAGGTTTTTGTCAAATCGTGTGCCCCAGGATATTATTTCTTTTACCCTTTCATGACCTTCTCTTACGACTATGTCGACAATTTGCTTATCACAAAGTCCATCTCCTGCATCCAGAGTGTCGGCTACATGTTTTTCATAGGTATCATTTTCAAAATCCCAGACTGTAGCCACACCACCTTGTGCATATCGTGTATTACTCTCATTTTGATAGGTTTTGGTAAGTACTGTGATTTGGAGGTCGGGACGTTCGATGGCCAGCTTGATCGCTACACTTAATCCGGCAACCCCGGATCCCATTATGAGTACATCACTTGAAGGCATTTTTCATTTTTATTTTGTTGTAAATAAACAGTTACATTTACAATCCTAAGTTCCGAAAGGTAATGAAAATAGCCATTAATACGAGGTTTTTGCTTAAAGATAAACTTGAAGGCGTTGGATGGTATACTCACGAACTGACAAGGCGGATGGTTTTAAAACATCCTGAAACCACATTTTATTTATTATTTGATCGTCCCTTCGATAAATCATTTATTTATGCTGAAAATGTAAAACCTGTGCTTGTTAGACCTCCGGCACGACATCCGACACTTTTTAAAATATGGTTTGAATATGCCTTACCAAGGGTATTTAGAAAAATACAGCCCAAGGTATTTTTTTCTCCGGATGGATTTTGTAGCCTTAGAAGTCCCATTCCGACAGTATTAACGATTCATGATTTGTCGTATCTACATTATCCCGATTTGATAAGTGCAACCATGCTGCGCTATTATCATAAGAATACACCCAAATTTTGCCAAAAAGCCGATACAATTATAACAGTATCAAAATTTTCTGAAAATGATATCCACCAAAAGTTCCCAAATACGAAATTCAAAACAAGGGTGGTGTACAATGCCCCTCGGGATTTGTTCTTTCAAAATCAAAATAAAACCATATCTAACGAAACGCCGTATTTCTTATATGTGGGTTCAATACACCCAAGAAAAAATCTGCAAAGAACGATTCAGGCTTTTGAGTTGTTTTACAAACAGGTAAGTCAGGATGTAGATTTATTGATAGTAGGAAGAATAGCTTGGAAAACTACCCCCATCATGACAACCTATCGGCAATCAATAGCCAGAAACAATATACAATTTAAAGGATCAGTTCCGGATTCAGTTTTGGCAGAACTAATGAATGGCTCGATCGGTGTTCTGTACCCATCATTATTTGAAGGATTTGGATTTCCTTTGGTGGAGGCGATGGCAAGCAAAGTCCCTTTTATTACTTCAAATCTTGCTTCTATGCCTGAGATAGCTGGAAACGCGGGCATATTAGTAGATCCAACGGATATTGACGAAATCTACCGGGCGATGGAAAAGATATATCAAGACGATCATTTTCGTCAAACATTAATTGACGTTGGAGTACAACAAGTAAAGAAATTCAATTGGGATTTAGCAGCAGCGCAGGTATATCAGGTTTTGAAAAATGCTGGAAAATGAATAACTTCAAGGAAGTCAAATTTTATATACCAATGAAAAAATGGATTGCTTTTTGTTTTATGCTCTATGGCATGGGATCGACCGTATCAGGTCAAACGATTTTCGATGTTCTTTATCAAAAGGAAAACCCTACCTGTATCCTGATCACCGATTTGAAAGTGCTGATTCAAAAGAAGGAGATGGAGGAGTATCAGCCCGGTACATTTATTGTTAAGGATGCTAATTCGGTAGACACGTTTAAAGTAGAAGTCCGTACCCGGGGCAATGCGCGCAAAGCCAATTGTTATTATCCTCCGTTCAAAATAAAATTCAAAAAGGCAAAATTAATTACCAAAGAACCGAACACGGTCAAAATTGCCAATTGCTGTAAAAACACCAATTACCACGAACAAGTACTGACCAAGGAGTATTTGGCTTATAAGATTTACGAAACCATTACAGATTTATCCTTTCGATCGATGTTAATTGATATCGAGTATCAGGACGTTAATGGTAAATACAAACCTCATGTACGTCCCGCAATCATGCTTGAAAATGAAGATCAATTGGCTTCAAAACTAGGAGGCAAGGAATATGGTCCCTCCACGATGCCAGCTTACAAAATGGATAGCACACAACTAGCTACTATGACTTTATTTGAGTATTTGATTGGTAACTCGGATTGGGCAGTTGGAAACCTGCATAATTGTGTCGTGGTGGCTACTCGGGATAATTTTATCCCGGTACCATATGATTTTGATTATGCGGGAATCGTCAATGCCAATTATGCAGTACCCCATGAAAGCTTACCTATCAAATCGGTAGCAGAAAGATATAATCGTGGTACTTGCCTTACTGAAGATCAATGTGAACGGGCGAGACAACTAATTCTTTCCAAGAAAGATGAAATTTTGGCTATTGCAACAAGTAGTCCGCGACTGGTTCCTAAAGAAGTCAAAGGATTTACCAAATACCTGGAACGATCTTTAGAGGTGTTTGAAAATGAAAAGTATACTAAAAATATCTTTACTAAACAGTGCCGGGAAGTGAGAAGACCTAACTAACTAATTAACTCAGTTGATTTATAATTCAATCCCGCTGGGTAAATGCGGTAATCCTTTGCCTGACCAACGTATTTTGACCCCGCTGGGGTCATTTAATCCACTCCTATTCCCCTGTCTCCAAAATAAGAGTTAACCAAAACACACTGAGAAACTTGGATAGTTCTATTCGACACTAGGTTGATATACCTTAAAAAGGTGTAGGCTGGCAAAAAAGGGTTTTTGGCAAGTTGAAACCTCTGGTTAATGACATCAGACCCCTTCTTAATAAAGCACAACTTGAATTAATTGTACCAAAAATCACATCCTTATTCGGCCTGAATCATGATTGGATTGTCATGTATTTATTCCAAAAGGTTTTTTCAGCCACAACCATAGCACTCCAACGACTCCCACCACAAAGACCATTACGGCTATTATTTCAGCTTGGGTAGCGTGCATCCCAAGGAAGTCAATTTTTTCGTTTACCCTGATTTTTTCTACCCAATATCGTTCAAGTCCATTGAAAATGCAATAGATGAAAAAGAGCATTCCCGCTATTTTTACGCGTTTTCTAAGGATCCACAAGATCGCAAAAATGACAAAAGAAGCAATGGCTTCATAGAGTGGAGTTGGAAAAACCGGTTCTCTCAGCCGATTACAGTAAATTCCTTCACAACCTTCTATGGGGATACCCTGTTCCAATACATTGCGAGGATAATCATAGGCCCACATCCAATCGGGAAACACAAACCAATCAGGTTTTGCCAGGGTATTGACAATACCCCAATCTCCATCACCGGAAAATTGGCATCCCAATCTTCCAACGGCATATCCCATGATGAGGGCGGGCGCCACGGAATCCATAACCTGAATTGTGCTTAAACCCCTTTTCTTAACATAGTAGAAGGTAACGATAAAAGCCACAATCAATCCTCCATATATAGCCAAGCCGCTTCCTGAAAAGAGTTGGCCGATAGGATCTTGAAGAAAAGAGCTAAAAGTGGAAGGGCCTTCAAAAAGAGCAAACAGTTTAGCCCCTATTATACCAGAAATAGCCGCGGTCACTGTAATATCCGGCACCATCTGATGGGGCAAAATCTTAATTTTTTGCACTTCAGGTTTAGGAAGTTGCTTTCGTTTTAATTCCCAATACCTTAATCCACCAAATATCAGTGCAGCCAATACTCCGGCACCCAGATTTCCGTCACCAGAGAAAAAAGCACCTGAAATATTCTCTTTGACTGCTTCAAAATTTTGAAAAACATATACCAACTTCCAACCTAGTATAAAACCAAATACAATGTTACCGAGAAGATCCATGATAGACGGACCTCTGCCTACTACTTTTTCTACAACTTGTGCTTTAAGCAATCCTTCCCGTTCTTTACGCTTGAATTCCAAATAGAGCACGTAGGCCGAAGCCAGAAAAGCAAGGGCAAGAAAAAACCCAAAAGTGTTTATAATTGAAAGGAAATTATCTTTCTCCGTTCCAAATAAATCATGAAAGAAATACGATAGATTGGGATACATGTTTTTAATTTTCAACCGTAAAATTAAAAATTGGTCATAGAATAGATCAGTATTTTGAGAAATCTCCTCATTAATATTAAAAAAGCGGTCGTTTTAGTACTAATATGCAGAAGATGGAGACAAAAAGAAGAGGGTTCAAACATCTTGTAATCAATAGTAGGACGGTGTATGCTCGGTCCGGTCTGCAGATATACAAATTATTTTATTAATCCGGGTTCTCTCTTCAAAAATTCATTGTACAGTCTGATGTGCCTGCTATCAAGCGGAATTTTCCAACCTTCAATAAAGACATGTTTAATATTTGTTTTTGTTTCAAAAGGATCCCCGTCTGTAACGAATAAAGTAGCTTGTTTTCCTTTTTCAATTGAACCAAGCTGATCCTCAACCCCAAATATTTGGGCAGGAATGATCGTCACTGCTTTCAGCGCCTCTTCTTTGCCCATACCATAAGTTGCTGCAAATCCAGCATGAAAAGGAAGATTACGAACATTTTCTGTTTCCATAGTACGTATTGCTACTTTGATTCCCGCTTTAGCCATTTTACCGGCATTAGCATAGGCTGCGTTGTATGGATCTGAAACGCGAGAAGGTAAAGACAATATTGGACCGGTAATAACCGGTACTCCGGCTTGTGATATACTATCCGCGACGCGCCAGCCTTCCGAGACTCCGGTCAGAATGGCTTTGACCTTATTCTTTTTAATCCATTTAAGACAATTCAAAATATCTTTTTTTGCATTTACTTCAATTAATACAGAAGCTTGACCGGTGACTGCAGGAACTAAAGCTTGCATTTCAGGATTGTAATCGACTTCCAACTTTTTACCTGCAGAACGTGCTGTGGAATCCAGCCGGGTATATTTAATAGCCTGGTTCCAATAGTCATTTAGAGTTTTCATGGCTTTTTCCGCAGCTTTTTTGACTTCTTCTTCACTCCGTCGGTCAAATCTCCCTCTACGACCTGAGCTGGGAAAGTTTAACACCACGGCTTCAAATCCTGCATCCATCTGCTCAGGTGTGTATCCATGTAGATTGATTAATGCAGCCGTACCTGGAAATCTCCCTCCTGCAGGCACAGTTAAGCAAGTTGTAACACCACTGACTCTGGTGACTGGAATAGTCACGGAGTTGGGGTTGACGGCTGTCAAAGCTTGTACATGGGGGACTAGATCACCTATTTCCCGATAATCCTGGGTTAAGGATATGGACCCCACCTCACTCAGCCCAATGCGTGTACCTCCATCGATCAATCCTGGGTAGATCGACAAGCCAGAACAATCGATCACAGATGATCCCTCTGGTATAGGGACATTAGTACCCAATGCACTAATTTTACCATCCGTAATTATTAGTGTACCCTTTTCAATAATTCCGTTGGTGATGGTATAGATTGTGGCATTCTGAAGGGCATAGGTGCCGGTTTCACTTTTTGGTGTCGTTTGGGCTGTCAGCCGAGTCTGAGTGTTCAGAAGGACAAACAAAAGAAAGAGAAAATATATCTTTTTCATCTCGTGAAATCAGTTTAGAATTAATGATTGGTAAATAAAAGTTCAAATACTCCTTCCATACAGCGGTCTTCATCTTCATAAAGATGATTGATGCTTGCCGGTAGAATTTCTTCCGGATCTACTACCATACGCATGTCATCCGCATCATGTTCCACATCAAAATATACGGTTCCATCGATAATCGTTTTTTGTGGAACGGTATATATGGACAATGGGTGATGACTAAAAATAGTCACATCACCATCTTTACCAACTTCCAATGATCCTACCCGGCTGTCGATTCCAAGTTGAATAGCCGGATTAATGGTAATCAAAGCTAAAGCTTCTTCATCGGAAAGTCCGCCATACCTTTGGGTTTTAGCTGCTTCATGATAGAGATGCCTTATCAATTCACCAGAGTCTGAATTAATGGAAGTGACAACCCCATTGCGAGATAAAATAGTTGCGTTGTAAGCAGTCGAATAGTATACCTCAAATTTGTATGCCCACCAATCAGCGAACACGGAGGCATAAGCACCAAAATCAGCCAATTCCGGAGCTACCTTAAAGCCTTCATTGACATGTTGGAAGCATATCTTATCGATTCCAAAATCCCTGCACACGTTCATTAACATAAGGATTTCATCAGCTCGGTAGGAATGACAGTGGATGATGATTTCTCCTTTAAGAATTTCAGCTAAGGTTTGCAACCGTAAGTTATATTTAGGTGGTAGAGCCTTCGGGTTGGTAGATTTTTGTTTTTCATAAGCTTCCCATTTACGATTGTATTCTTTGGCATCAGAAAAAGCCCGGCGAATTACTTCTTCCACTCCCATACGAGAAGCCGGCTTGATTCCTCGGCCTTCTCCATGAACTCGCATCGGGTTTTCACCTAAAGCAAATTTGATCGTTCTGACAGCACCACGCATTTGAAAATCGGCTGGATCGTGATGTCCGTAACGATGTTTAATCGTTTCACATTGACCTCCTATCGCGTTTGCACTTCCATGCATGGCATGGGATATCGTAACACCACCGGCCAATGCCCGATAAATAGAAATGTCAAAAGGATCAATGGCATCACCCGTAAATACTTCAGCAGTAACGGGCCAGGTAGCCTCATTAACCGCGTCAATGGCTATATGTGAGTGTGCATCGATTATTCCCGGCATCACAAACTGACCCGTAGCATCAATTTCGGTAACTCCACGTGGGGTACGGATATTCTTTCCAATACGGCGAATTTTACCGTCTTGAATCAGCACATCAGTATTTTCATGGATACCTTTTGTTATGGTTATTACAGTTCCATTTTTTATTAGAATACTTCCTCGCTTTATTTGACCGGATACGCCCCAGGCAAGAAATAGGCATATTATGAATAGATTGAGTTTCATAAGTTGTGATTTAATTAGGATTTTCGATGATTTTTCCTTCGATGGGGAAGGTTCCAAATTCCCCAACCTGTACATTACCACTGAATTCTTCTTTATCAAATGTCAGCTCATAAGCCAATACCACCTCATTTCCTTCAATAACATATTGCATTTCAAAGGTAACCTTAGATCCATTTACTTCAATATTTTCAAGATCCAGTGTTTCGTTATCAAATTCACTGTTAGAGATTTTACCGCTATAGCCATCATCGTTTTTTTTAAACGTAATGGTTCCGTCAGTTGGCTGGTTAGGTATATCAATATTGTATGACCAGATACCTGCCAGAGATACCGGGCCATCTCCAGCACCTTTTTTTGCCGAAGACTTGGCTTTCTCTTCATATTCGTATTTGATCCCATTAGCAAAGACATATCTGACCTGTGATTTTTCGGAAAAATATGGTCTGTTGGTTACCACTATGTTGGCCATCTTGCCGGCTTCAATAGTTCCGGTAATGTCTTCAATTCCCAATAACTTTGCCGGTACAGTAGTCAATGCCGATAAGGCTTGATCATCACTCAATCCGGCTTTCACAATTCGGTGTAGATTGGGTTGGATATCTTTAATTTTGGTTCCCAAAGTGCCAAAACCAAATGTGATATTCTCTTCGGCAAAATGTGCAGCCTGGGATTCATGTTGCTTTACGGCCTCTTTACGCCTTTTTTGTAAAGCTTCCCTTTCCGGATCCTGAGTAACTTCTTTCTTTTTCCTGGCATTTTTGGGATCCTCTTTCTTGGCTTTTTCCTGGCTCTTTTCTTTTGGTAATGGTTTTGGAAGATCCAGGCTTAATAAAACCGGAGTGGAATTATTTTTTAGCCTGTCGGTAAGGTGCCAGCCCTCTTTGACATTTGCTAATATGAGGTTAAATCCAAGATCCTCCTGTAGTTTTAAAGCTCGATAAGCAGCAAGTGCTCCCCCTGTACTGAAGATAACAGCCTGCTTTTTTTCAATAATCGGGTACATGGCTCGTGAGGCTGCATCAATTTCAGGTTTCTTTATACCCACTGGGTTTTCAGAATACAACTTCTCATGATGCATTGCGATTTTTGAATTGCGATAAAAATCACGCCATTTTGCCATAATACCAATTACAGTGCCAGGATAAATCCTACGCTCTGCTCCACGAAACTGGGCATATAAAAACTGTCTGTCTTTTAATAACATTTCCTCTTTTGAGTCTCCTGACAATACGGCAATTATACTTTGACCAGCAATCATACGGCCATCAGGCGCTATATGGGCCAATGTAAATCCTGACTTTCTAAGTTCGGCTAGGTCCTTATTTTTGGGATCTATTAGATCTAATGCCGACTTTTCAGCGGTAATTCCAGATTTTTCGTTGTTGGGATGTGTTTTCAAATCTACTGATGAACCTCCAGGTGAACGGTTGGCCGAAGAGCCTGACGGAGTTTTTTTCTGAGGAATACCATAAGTTGTAATTCCATCAATAAAGCCTGGATAAATGAACATTGAATCCAGCTTGATGATTTGTGCATCATAAGGTATCTTTAGATCTTTACCTACTCCACTAATGATTCCATCCCGGATAATAATCGTCGCCTCCGTAAGCTGTACACCGGGTTTTTGAATAACGATACCCCCGGTGAGCGCATAGACATGGTTTATCGGATCCAGATTCACATTTGTTTGTGCAATTCCAAGTGTAAAAATGCAAAACGTGAAAAAACCAATGCTGAGTTTCTTCATTTTTCAATGATTATTGTTTTTGAAAACTGGAAATTAATAAAAATTGTCGACTCGTTTAGTCGGTAACGAATGTCAGAAAGTAAATTGTATCTTACTATTTTTTCGATTCTCATAAGATTTCATCAAATTAATAGCAGGATCCTGAAAAAAATAGAAATCGACTAGGAAGAAAATAATCTGGTTTACGACGATCATGAAAAGAACAAAGAAACAGGCAAAATTACCGCAATGGCTCACTGGAAAAACTCCGGTGTATATATTGTTTATAACTGCAATTGTGATTTATGCCAATACCATTTTCAACGATTTTGCTTTGGATGATGCCATTGTGATAACTGATAATAGCTTTACGCAACAAGGTCTGGCTGGAATTCCGGACATCTTTAGGTACGATTCATTTCGTGGTTTTTTCAAAGAAGAAGGAAAATCTTCCCTGGTAGCCGGAGGGAGATATCGTCCTTTCTCTATTGCCTTATTTGCATTGGAGTATGCAATTTTTGGTCAGAGTGCTTGGGTTTTTCATTTCTTCAATGTGATTTACTTTGCTATTCTCGGTATGGTTATTTATTGGGTATTGCTCAAAGCATTGCTCACTGGAATATGGTCAAAAAAACGTAAACGGGCTGCCTTGATCGCCTTTGTTACGGCTGCGTTGTTCATAATACATCCTATTCATACTGAAGTGGTGGCCAACATAAAAGGTAGAGATGAAATCATAGCCCTTATGGGTGTCCTTTTAGGTATATATTTCTTAATTAATCCCAAAGGGGGAATATGGTCAAAAGCAGTATCATTTTTATTTTTCCTGGTTGGTTTTTTATCTAAAGAAAGCGCTTTACCATTTGTGGTTTTGGTTCCTTTTATCTGGTTCCTGCTATTAGGAAGATCCTGGTATCAATCGATAAAATCTTCTTGGCCGGTATTTTTGGCAGCCGGATTGTTCCTCATCATCAGATTGGTAGTACTGGGCATACCAGAATTGTCTACCCCGACTGAGCTTATGAATAATCCTTTTCTTACGTGGAATGGAAATGGTTATGTTCCCATGACATTTTCCGAAAAATATGGGACTATATTTTATACTCTGCTCAGATATGTAGAATTATTGATATTTCCACATCCGCTTACCCATGATTATTATCCGCTACAGATACCTAAAACATCCATAACCCATTTTTTCAGTCTTCTAAGTATTATTATTCATATAAGTATGCTGATTCTGGCTGTTTATCACACACGCAAACGACCATTGATAAGTTTGGCTATTTGGATCTACTTATTATCCCTTTCAATAGTATCGAATCTCCTGTTTCCGATCGGAACCAATATGTCGGAGCGTTTTTTATTTATACCCTCATTGGGATTTGTTTTAATCCTTGCTGCTTTAGTAGGTCAACTATGGATAAACCGAAGGCCGACTTGGATTTTGTTATTGTTGCTCATTATAGGAGTGTTTTATACAACTAAAACCATCATGAGGAATAGCGCATGGAAAGATAATTTCACCTTATTTAGTACGGATGTTCTCACCTCACCTAATAGTGCTAAATTAAGGAATGCCTTGGGGGGCGAACTTTCGGTGTTGGCAGCTTCAGAAACTGATAAACGGTTAAAAAATAATATGCTTACGGAGGCAGATGTGCATTTGAAAAAAGCTATTGAGTTACATCCAACCTATGCTAACGCTTATTTAATTCTTGGCAATGTAAATTATTATTTAGAGAACTATGAAGCTTCAGTTGAGTATCTTATTCGTGCGCAAACCATAAAACCAAATTACCCTGAAGCCAATCGAAATTTGCAAATAGTATACCGGGAAGCCGGTAAATTTTATGGGGAACAAAAGGGAGATTTAACAAAATCTATTAATTTTTTGCTAAAATCATACGAATTAAATCCTCAAGATTATGAATCTTTACGTTTATTAGGTGTAGCATATGGAATAGGCCAAGATCATTCCCAGGCAGTAAAGTATTTTACTAAGGCTTTAGAAATTAAACCAAATGATGCCGATGCCCATTATAATTTGGGTCTGGCACTGCTAAACTCTGGCAATGAGACAGAAGGTAGTCAATACTTGCGCAAAGCAATCGAATTGGACCCTGAAGTAACAAAAAGATATGGTCAATAAAATACGATATAGTTGTTTGTTGTTCTGCACAATCGTTTTGGGATCGTTTGCCCAGTCTCCAGCTGAATTCTGGGTCGACTCGGTAATGAATACCATGGACGAAGATCGATTAATTGGTCAATTGTTTATGATTCGTGCACATTCCGATTTGGGTGCGGAACATATACAATCTGTTAAAAATCAAATCGATAAATATCATGTGGGTGGATTGTGCTTTTTTCAAGGATCGCCACTGAAACAGGCAATATTAACTAATGAATATCAAGACTTATCTGAAATTCCGCTTTTAGTAGCAATTGATGCAGAATGGGGATTGGGAATGAGATTTAAGGAAGCTGCTATTAGTTTTCCCAGACAATTATCCCTGGGTGCAGTTCAGGATAATTACCTGATCTATGAAATGGGTCGTGAAGTAGCCAGGCAATTGTTGAGAATTGGCACTCATGTTAATTTTGCTCCGGTTGTAGATATTAATAATAATCCTTTAAATCCGGTGATAAATGATCGTTCCTTTGGCGAGGACCGATATAATGTGGCTACTAAAAGTTATATGTATATGCGAGGCATGCAAAATGAAGGAATCATAGCATGCGCTAAACATTTTCCCGGACATGGAGATACCGATGTAGATTCTCATTTAGACTTACCGGTCATTAATCATACCCTGGATCGATTGGACTCATTGGAACTATATCCATTTAAATCCTTAATTCAACATGGTTTAAAAGGCATTATGGTTGCACATCTGAATGTTCCTACCCTGGACAATCGTCCTAATCTTCCCACTACTTTATCGCGCAACACCATCACGGATTTATTACAAGAAAAAATGCGATTCAATGGATTGATTTTTACTGATGCATTGGAGATGAAAGGTGTTACAAAGCATTATGCCAGTGGAGAAGTAGAAGCTCTGGCTTTTTTAGCCGGAAATGATATGCTTGTATTACCCCAAAATATTGAAGACGGCATTAACACCGTTCGTCAATATTTGCAGGAGGGGAAAATTTCATTGGACCAAATCAAATCAAGAGTTAGAAAAATACTGAAGACCAAATACAGCGTTAACTTACACCGGTATCATCATTCTGATATTTCGGATATTGACAAAGATGTCAATAACCCCAACGCAATTGCCCTTAAATCTAGATTGATTGAAAAGGCGATTACTTTGATTAATAATGAAGCCAACCTGATTCCGTTTCGCAATTTAAAAGACCATAACTTCGCTTCGGTAGCCATTGGATCATCAGATATTACCCCATTTCAAAATACCTTAAGTAAGTACGCAACTTTTTCTCATTTCCAAATATCCAAGGAAACCAATGATCCCGAGATTAACAAACTAATAAAGAAGTTGGAGGGTAAAAATACCGTTGTTGTTTCACTGCATGATATGAACAAGTATGCCAATCGACAATTTGGTTTAACCGCTTCCACTCTACGACTGATCGAGAAAATATCTGCTACTGGTAAAAAGGTAGTTTTAGTCGTTTTTGGTAGCCCTTATAGTCTCAAATACTTTGCTAAAATAAGCCATTTGATCTGTGCTTATGAAGAAGATGAAATGTTTCAGGATATTACTGCCCAAGCTTTATTTGGTGCGATTCCTTTTGAGGGCAGAATTCCTGTTTCCGCGTCTCCGGATTTTCCTTTTAATTGGGGGTTAAACACACCCGGGTTGCAACGTTTGGGCTATTCTATACCCGAAAGGACTGGTTTATCAAGTGATTCACTTGAATTGATCAAGAACATGGTAGCCAATATTATTTCTACCAAAGCGGCCCCCGGATGCCAGATTTTGGTAGCAAAAGATCGTAAAGTGATCTTTCATGAGGCCTTTGGGTATCATACTTACGATAAGATCAGAAAAGTAAAACGAACCGATTTGTACGATCTGGCTTCCATTACTAAAGTGGCAGCCACCACTATTTCGATGATGAAGCTTTATGAAGAAGGACTTGTCAATTTGGATCAAGAGTTATCAACCTATTTACCAGAGGTGCAAAAAAGTAATAAAAATGGCATCACTATAGCTGAAACCATGTCTCATCATGGAGGTTTAATTGGATGGATCCCCTTTTATCGCGAAACAATGATTGGTAGCCGTCGTAATGTCAGGCCTCATCCGGAGTTTTATCGGAATACAGCATCAAAAATTTACAATGTTCCGGTAGCGCAAAATCTATATTTGAAAAATACTTACCAGGATACTATTTGGAATCGTATTATCGAATCCAATTTGCGGTCAACAAAAAGTTATCGTTACAGTGATCTGGGTTTTTATTTGTTGAATAAGATTATTAGGCAAGTCACTGAAAAAGAATTGGACCAGTACGTCTTGCATAGATTTTACGAACCGCTAGGGTTGAAGAGAATTACTTTCAACCCATTGACCAAATTTGTCAAAAAAGAAATCGTTCCCACTGAACATGACAACTATTTCAGAGGACAGGAAGTCCATGGTTATGTGCATGATATGGGAGCAGCAATGTTAGGAGGCGTGAGTGGTCATGCCGGGCTTTTTTCAGATTCCTACAGTCTGGCAGTCCTAATGCAAATGTTATTGAATGAAGGGGACTACGGAGGAATTCGCTATCTAGATCAAGCCACTATCCAAAAATTCACAACCCGTTACATTTATTCCTCCCGCCGGGGCATAGGGTTTGACATGAAAGAAATGGATGCCAATAAAAAACCAAATATGTCAGCAAAAGCATCACAATCAACATATGGTCACACCGGATTTACAGGTACTTGCGTGTGGGCTGATCCAGCTTTAAATTTGATTTTTGTTTTCCTATCTAACCGGACCTATCCTAATTCGCGGGTAAATAAACTGAATAAAGAAAGTTACCGCGAAAAGCTTCATACCTTGGTGTATAATGCACTCTTACAATGAATCTTGGTTTTCAAATAGCAAAAAGATATTTATTCGGTAAAAAATCAACGAATGCTATTAACCTAATTACCGGAATTTCGGTTGGAGGCATTACTATCGGTACTTGTGCATTGATTTTGGTTCTCTCTGTATTTAACGGATTCCAGGACCTGATTTATAGTTTATTCAATTCTTTCAACCCGGATCTAAAAGTCATTCCCACCACCGGAAAGGTATTTAGAGTTGAAGATGAAGAGTTAGTTGAGCTGAAACGGATTCCAGGAATTACGGCTATATCTCAAACACTCGAAGAAACCGCGCTATTTGAGTATCGGAATAAGCGGGATTTTGGAAAAGTCAAAGGAGTTGATCCAAATTATCATCTAGTCACCAAAATCGACTCAGTCATTGTAGAGGGAAAAAACATGCTCAATGATACTTCAGCTCATTTTGCCATCCTTGGTGATGGTATATATTCGTCGTTAGATGCTAATATTCAGGATCCCTTTTATCCGATCACCGCATATGTTCCCAAAAGGAATAGGAAGAAGAGTTTTGGCAGAGATCCATTGGGTAGTGCAAAACGAGAATATTTTTATCCATCGGCCAAATTCAGAATACAGCAGGATTTTGACAAAGTATATATTATATGCCCATTGAATATGGTGAGAAACCTCTTGGGTTATGAATCAGAAATAACGGCTTTAGAGATAAATATGGATCCCGATAGTGATGAAGCCTTGATTAAATCTGAAATTCGGAAAATATTAGGCCAGGATTTCGAAATTAAGAATAGCTATGAACAGGAAGAATCGTTTCTGAAATTGATGAATATTGAAAAGTGGATTGCCTTTGCTATTTTAAGTCTTACACTAATGCTGGTAGCCTTCAATCTGGTAGGAGCCTTATGGATGATTGTTGTAGATAAGAAAAAAGACATTTCTATTCTTAAAACAATGGGTGCAAAAGACAAATTAATCCGTAATATTTTTCTTACCGAAGGGTTATTGATCAGTTTCCTGGGAATAATTACCGGAATTGGGCTTGCCCTGACCATTTATTTTCTCCAAATAAATTTTGGTTTGATTCCGATGAGAGAAGGCTTCATTGTTGACTCCTATCCAATCTCCATACGTAGGATTGACTTCTTGGTGGTCAGTGCGGCAGTAATTGTAATTTGCATTCTGGCTTCCATACTTCCAGCTATGAGAGCAGACAAAGTAGGAGCATATATTCGTGAAGAATAATATCTTTGTGTTTATGGAAACCTGGCAACTCGATTTTGAATGGCTGCGGGTAAGGCATTTTATTCAAAACAAATTCAATAAAAATGAATTACCTGACCTCAATGCCATCTTATTTTTAATTGGTCTTCAGGAATTGGGTCAGATAAAACAAAAAATCACCAAAGAAGAAAAACAGGATTTAATGCACATTGCAGTTTGTCGTTTGTTAAGCTCAGATGGTTTTTTTGAATTTACTGGGATCGATCATGAAGGATGGCCACATTGGAAACAAGTAAAGAATTTTCCATTTAATGGTGTAAAAGAGCAGTCAAGTTTTTTAAAACAAAAAATTGTGAACTATTTTAGGCCTTTTTTTGAAGAGGAATAATGCATTTTTTATGGTAAAAATCCAATTTCAATTCTTTTTAGTTATTGTTGCATTTATTTTGTTAGGTTGTCAACCCAAAGAAACTCAAATAGTGATATCCACTAAATTTGGAGATATTCAAGCTGTGTTGTATAACGAGACCCCGTTGCATAGAGATAACTTTATCAAATTGGCAAAGTCCAAATACTATGACGGTTTACTTTTTCACCGGGTGATACCTAACTTTATGATTCAAGGAGGCGATCCCAACTCAAAAAATTCATCGGCTGGTCAGATTCTGGGAAGCGGAGGGCCAGGATACCAAATCGATGCTGAAATCGGATTACCCCACCTTAAAGGAGCACTTGCAGCGGCACGCAACAACAATCCCGAAAAAAAATCATCGGGATCTCAATTTTATATTGTTCAGGGAAGACCGATCGATGATAGAATGCTGGATTATTTGCAACAACAAAAAAATATCACCTACAACGAGGCCCAGCGGGAATTGTATAAGAAAGAAGGAGGATCTCCTGATTTGGATATGGATTATACGGTTTTTGGTATGGTGACTGAAGGAATGGAAATTGTTGAGCAAATTGCCAATGTCCACAGAGACAACAATGATCGCCCGGTTGAAGATATTGAAATGTTAGTCAGGGTAATTAAATAGGGAATACCTTCATGAAAAAAAGATTTGTTCTTACTTACCTGATTATATTGGCCATTATTTTTTTAGCCTGCTCCGGCCCGGTAGCCAGATTTACGTATCTTGATGCTTCAAGAAATGCTCCGGATACCGTATCATTTCATAATTTATCCCAAAATGCAGAAACGTATCATTGGGATTTTGGCGATGGAATGACCTCTGACAGTGTAAATCCGGTCCACCGCTATCGCGGATCAGGCAATTATTTAATAACCCTCAAAGCCATAAAAGGCAAAAAAGAAAAAACTATCGAAAAGAGAATATTAATTAGCCCACCGGATAAGTGTTTGGTTGAAATTGAAACTTCATATGGCAATATGTTAGTCGAGCTATTTGACGAGACACCGAAACATCGTGACAACTTCTTAAAATTGGCTGAAGATGGATATTTCAATGGTTTACTTTTCCATCGAGTGATTGATGGATTTATGATCCAGGGAGGAGATCCCAATTCACGAAAAGCCAAACCAGGTGAACCTTTGGGAACAGGAGGCCCAGGCTATACTGTAGCAGCCGAATTTAACATGAATCGTGTACATATCAAAGGTGCCTTGTCTGCAGCTCGACAGGGTGACCAGGTCAATCCTCAAAAAGCTTCATCAGGATCTCAATTCTATATAGTACAAGGAAAGCCGATTTCTGAATCAGAGATAAAAGTTATGGAAGCGAGAAAATCAATTCAATATAGCGCGGAACAAAAAAAGATCTATCAAGAAGTTGGAGGAACCCCTTTTTTAGATAATGAATATACGGTATTTGGGCAAGTGATAAAAGGATTGGATGTTATCGATAGGATTGCAAGCCAACAAACTGATGCACGTAACCGTCCTACCAGTGACATTCAAATGAATATACTTGTCATCAAATGAGCAAACACATTCAATTAGGAATCGACATCGGAGCCACCGGTATTAAAGGTGGATTGATCAACCCTCTTACGGGTGAAATGATTTCGGAACGATATAAACTAGCGACTCCGGAATCCGGTGAACCCAAAGAAATGGCTTCGGTAATTAAAAACATAGTAGAATACTTTAAATATGATGGGCTGGTTGGATGTGGATTTCCAGGTGTGATCCAACAGGGTACTTGCAAAACTTCAGCCAATTTAAGTAAAGCATGGATTAACAAGCCAATAGAGAAGTACTTGCACAAGCGATGTGGAGTTCCCTTTGCCGTAGCCAATGATGCGGATTTAGCTGGTTTGGCAGAAATAAAAATAGGTAAAGGAAAGGGCATTCCTGGAACCGTCTTGTTAATCACAATTGGTACTGGATTGGGTTCTGCTTTATTCTTTAACGGAGAGTTAATACCCAATACAGAATTAGGACATTTATACTATAAGCGGAGTGTATATGAGCACTATGCATCGAATAGTGCTCGAAAACGTCTAAATTTATCGTGGAGCAAATGGGCTAAAGAATTTAGTGGATATATCAATCACCTGCAACTTCTGGTCTCTCCGGATTTGTTTATTCTGGGTGGTGGCATTAGCAAACGGTTTGACTTGTGGGGTCCAATGCTGAAAACAAATTCAAATGTCGTACCTGCCTCCTTATTAAATAATGCCGGTATAATAGGTGCCGCCTACTTAGCTGATCTGAGAAAGTAACCATCATACTAAATAAATATCTGTTCTCACGTTTGCTGAGTCCCAAATAGCGCATTACAAGTGCAAGACAATCAGTATATCCCCATCCAATTTCTCAACCCTGCCTCTTCAGTATCTCTTATCTCTAACGAAAGGTAAGATTTCCATACAATGCACGTCCATACTGGGAAAACCAAAATCTTCTACTATTTTGCCTCGAATCAGATAGCAACCCTTTCCCCTGAATGGATATTTTGCCAAACTGGAAGGGAAGTGGGTTGTATCAAAAAAGTGCCCTTTATGATCGATCCAGGTTCCAAAATTCATCAGTCTTCTGTTGACGGTCGTAACATTTTTTTTTGTAACAAAATAGCCTACCAGGTTGACAGTACGACCTATGTAGTCTTTCATCTGTTCTGCCACAATATCCCCTCGATCTTTTGTCTGGAGGAGGTCAAAAGGAGAACGAAGTGGAAATCCCAATAACTCAATTTCATCAAAAGCCTGTTCCAATGGGGTTTCTTCCAGATGAGGTAGTTCATATTTTTGAGAGGTTTCCTGAAAAAAGGAGGCCGTAGATTGATGTAAGAGGGCAGGATTGTGAACGGAATTCTTTTCCCACATCAGCTCGCATTTATTTTGCCCTGTAAAACGAAAGGCCCCGATACGAATCAGCAATTCCAACTGTTCCTTACTGATATCAATGCGACGCACAAAATCCTCCAAATGGCGATACAATCCATTGCGGTTACGTTCTTCAACAATGGCTGTAGCAATCTTGTTCTCTAAAGAGCGGATATGGACGAAACCGATATAAATGCAATCTCCATAGACTGTTGTCAAATAGGTGCTATAATTAACACAGGGGGCCTTAATTTTAGCACCGCACATTCGCGCTTCATGAACATAAAGTTCTGTGTGGTAAAAGCCCCCAAAATTGTTAATCACAGCGACCATGAATTCAAGCGGGAAATAGGCCTTTAGATAAAGACTTTGGAAGGACTCAACGGCAAAACTGGCAGAATGAGCCTTGCAAAAAGAATATCCGCTGAAACTTTCAATTTGTCTCCATACTTCCTGGGTAAGTTCATTAGGATATCCCCGTTGTTTGCAATTGCGAAAATATTTATCCTTAAGTTTGCGAAAAGTATCCGACGATTTTTTTTTGCCAGTCATTATCCGTCGTAAAATATCCGATTCATCCAGATCCAGTCCGGCAAAATGATGAACTATCTTCATTACATCTTCCTGATAGACCATAACTCCATAGGTTTCTGCTAGGTTTTTTTCAAAAACCGGGTGCAAGTATTGGATCAAAGAAGGATTATGAAAACGCCGGATATATTCCCTCATCATGCCAGATTTGGCTACTCCGGGACGTATGATCGAACTGGCTGCCACCAGATGCACATAATTGTCACATTTTAGTTTTGAGAGTAAGCCCCTCATGGCTGGTGATTCGATGTAAAAACACCCGATGCAATGCCCGGAGCGCAATTGATTGCGAACCCTGGAATCTTGTTTTATTTTGTCTATGGCATGGATATCTACCGCCCGACCTTGGTTGCTCTTAATCAGGTTGACGGCATCCTTAATGTGCCCCAACCCGCGCTGGCTGAGAATATCGTATTTGTGAAAACCACGATCCTCGGCCCCGTACATATCAAAATGAGTAATGGGAAAACCTTTTGGCATCATTTGTAAAGCCGTGTGGTGATAGAGTGGTTCTTCACTGATTACGATACCGCCAGCATGGATAGACAAATAGTTGGGAAAACCTTCAATCCGCTTGCCGTATTTAAAAATGTATCCGGCAAAAGGGTGATGCTTGTGGGAGGCCAGTGGTTCATTCACGATCAAATCGATATCTGTTTTGGGTAAACCCAAAACCTTTCCAAGTTCACGGATAATGGACTTTCCCTTGAATGTACTGTAGGTGGCCAATAGCGCCGAATAATCCCTACCGTATCGCTTGAATACATAATCAATCACATCATCACGCTCATCCCAGGAAAAATCGATGTCGAAATCAGGAGGTGAAGTCCGGTGTGGATTGATAAATCGCTCAAAATATAGATCCAACTCTAGGGGATCTACATCTGTGATATAGAGGCAGTATGCCACTATAGAATTGGCGCCACTACCCCGACCTACATGGTGATAGCCTGCAGTTTGAGCGTAGCGAATAATATCCCAGGTAATTAAAAAATAAGGAGCAAAACCCATCTTGAAAATTACCTTTAGCTCTCTTTTGGTGCGCTGTAGAGCCTTTGTTTGGGTAGTTCCATAGCGCCGTTTGCATCCATTGATTGCCAGTTTGGTCAATAGTTTTTGGTCCTCTTGTACTTGACCTGTAAAAGTACGGCGATTGAGTTGGTGACCAATTTTCAAATCAATTTGGCAACGACTAATGAGCATATCGGCGTTTTCTAATAGCCAAGGAAATGTTTCGTACTTTTTTTGGAGTTCATTGGATTCCAATAGCAACTCCCCAGGTTCGGCGTGATCCTTCGTATCCAATTTGCCCAACACAATGTTCAGATCGATACAGCGAAGTAACTTATGTGTGCGAAATCCAATTTCGTCCAGAAAGGTGATTTTATTGAAGGCCACTAGCTTATGACGGTATTGGAGTGCCGCCGAACCAAATAATTGATTGACACCATCAGGGCTGACCCCCAAGAACTCGTGGTCGGCAAAGTACTCCAATTTTTTTACCAGCCGGCGATAGATGATAAAGGCGTTCTGGAAGGCAGGAGCCAAAATTGGCAGTGGTTCGTTGTCTAATGAATGGTCACTAAGAAATTTGCAGAGTTCGTAGAACCCTGCATTGTTCTGTGCAATTCCGACATAGAGAAATTGGTTGTCCCGGCGAAACTCAATTCCCAGGATCGGCGTAATCTGATGCTGCCGACAAGCTGAAATAAACTCGTAGTAACAAGAAGTATTGTTAATATCGGTAAGCACCAGCCTCGAAATGCCTTTGGCTGCCGCCGCCGCTGCCAATTGCTGCGGGGATAAGGTGCCATATCGGATAGAGTAATATGTGTGACAATTCAGATAGGCCACAAATCATTATTTGTATGAATATTCTAACAACCTTGACAGGCTTGCACAGGATCCGGTTACACAAATGAATACTTTGGTTCTTTGTTGGAAGTCTCCATCGTTTTGCGATACTCTTTCAGCATGAGGTGTAATTCATCAGCTCGGGTCATCAACGAATGAGCAGCCCCATCCATCTGGCCAGCCACCTGATGGATCCAGCGGCTCGTTTTTGCTGTTTTGCGAGAGGCTGCGGACCACTTGCGTTCAGAATCCCGTTTGCCAATTGAGGCATTGGCTTCCTGTAAAGTAGTACGCATCTGTGTCACGTGATCCAATAAACGATTGGTCAATTGGTAATCATCATGGGCCAGCATGGTCTGACAAAGTTCGATAGCGCGTAGCGAAAAACTCAAACTTTTTTCTTTAATAATGTCCCTTTTCATTTGGAAAAAATTTAAATGACGATAAAATCGACATAAATATGACGAAAAAACAGGCTAATATCGAATATCTGTTTGGTATTTGCAAGTACTTAGTCCAATAAATTGGCAAAATTTCAATTTTGGTAGCCGGGGGATGACCAGGCTACCGGTATGGTTTGTTATAAATTAAGATGCCAACTCCGAAAACCAAATCTAAAAAAGTGTTATTTTCCCCCCTCAAAATAATTCACCTTGCAAAGACAGGATTTCACGGAAGAACAGGAAGAGGTATTACAGTCGATTAGGGCGTCCAGGATTATTTTTCCAATAATTATCGGGATAGCTGTAGTCGGGTACTTGTTCTGGAATCAATTTAATCCGGAAGAATTTGCAAAGATCAATTGGAACAGGCATGTTCTGAGCTGGGTTAGTCTGGCACTAATATTTCTGGTCATTAGACACCTGGCATATTCGCTAAGATTAAGAATTCTTTCTCAAGGGGAATTCAGTTGGCTGAAGTGTATTGAACTTATCTTTATCTGGGAATTTAGTTCGGCAGTTTCGCCCACAGCTCTGGGTGGGTCGGCTGTTGCCTTATTTGTGCTGTCTCAAGAAAAACTTAAAACGGCAAAAGTTACGGCCATTGTCCTCTATACAGTGGTGCTGGATACCGCTTTTTTTATCAGCACGCTATTCTTACTCGTATTATGGATCGGACCTAATATGATCCGACCCGGCATGACTGGGTGGCAGGATATCGACTATTGGGGCTATTTATTTATAGCATCCTATATATTTATGTTTTTGTATGGAGTCATATTCTATTACGGGTTGTTTGTGCAGCCAAGACATTTAAAAAAACTTCTGCTTTGGGTAACCTCGATTCGATGGTTGAACCGATATCGGGTCGGGGCCTCGGAGTTAGCTGATGATTTCATTTTGGCATCCAGAGAATTGAAAGCGCGCAGATGGCCATTTCATTTGGGAGCTTTTTTAGCCACCTTTGGAGCTTGGACCTCAAAATTCATTTTGATTAACTTTCTAATTATAGCATTTAATGAAGGCATGCAATTACAGGTCAATTCTCAATTGGAACTCTATGCCCGCTTGGAGGCAATGTTTGTTATTATGGCATTCAGTCCGACTCCAGGTGGGGCGGGATTTGCTGAATATGTATTCGGTGGTTTCCTGCGAGATTATGTGCCCAAAGGAATATCTCTAATCGTTGCCATATCCTGGAGGATCCTGACCTACTATTCCTATTTGTTGGCAGGAGTGATCATTATCCCCAACTGGATTCGAAAAATTGTAGTTAGAAGACAAAAAGCACGTAGAAAAAAAGCAAAGGGTTCTGCGAAGAATAAGTTTCCGATTTAGCAGATGTCAAATTGGATTAAGACTGGAAGCAAACTAAAGAATTATTAACCAAATCGGAGAAGTTATTTTTTTGAGGGTCTTTCAGCAATCGTTGAAAAGACAACACCCATAGCAGCTGCTTTTTTAAGCTCGTTTTGTTGAATCAATTCTTTGATCATTTGATGGCAATCATCAACAGAAGTACCTGCAGGAAGAAGTACTAGTGATTTGGCCTCTTCCAGACTGGGCAATTCACTCTGTCCTGCCAGTTTTCCCAATTCGTTTCCAGTTAGAACCTGGCTTCGCAACAAATGGGAGGGCAAGTTATCGAACCCAATGGCTTGTCCAGTTACTGCCTGGAATATCGTATGTATGGACTTTCCACTTGCCCGCACATAATAGGCACGGCCCATTCTGCCCATCAAATCCAATTTGTGAGGATCTATCCTATTATTATCAGTTATCACATCTTCCCTAATATGTAGCATCACCACCTCACAAATAATAAGATGACCCGCACCACCATGTTTACCCAATGTGATGATGTCTTTAACTACACATTCCAAAGATGCAGGAGACTCGGCGACGAGATGGGCATTTACCTGTTGCGCCGGGACGGCACTCAATCCGGCCTTTTCAAATTCATTTATTTCAGGAGTATATTCCACACTTGCAATCGTCATTTGGTTGACAATTTGATAGTTTACCATGTTAATTACCAGTTGTCGGGTAGCTCGTATGTTGGCGAGAGTATCTTTTGTTGTATTGTCTGTAACCCTGCGGTTGGAAGAGAAAACTACTATAGGTGGATTCGAACTGAATGCATTAAAAAAACTGTAGGGAGCTAAATTGGGTTGACCTTGCTCATTTACAGTACTTACAAAAGCAATAGGGCGGGGAGCTACCAAACCAATCAGGTATTGGTGTAAATCGCGAGTCGCGATCTGGGCTGGATCGATAATTCTCTTTGACATATTTTTATAGTTTAATTTAGTCTGTAAGGCAAACCCAACTATACTTTGTTGGAAAAATCAAAATTATGCATTTGATTTTTATCCTATAAGGGTTTGAACCGAATTTATAGTACCTTCGTTTCTTTGAAAAAAGAAGGAAGTGAAATTCATACGATTCTTGCTGTCTTTAATCTTTATGGTTGGTATCTTTTATGGTGCTAAATATATTTATTTTAAGCCCAAGTATAAGACAGGAGTTGCAGCTCCGGAGTTTAGTATCACTACTGAATCTGGTACTATCACCTTAAGTGATTTCCGGGGACAATATGTGCTTTTGGATTTTTGGGGAAGTTGGTGTGGCCCTTGTCGTGTAGAAAATCCTAAATTAGTGGAGCTGTATAGGAAATATCACAATCAATCATTTAAAGATGCTGAAAATTTTGAAATTATCAGTATTGGAATTGAAACAGATCGCAAAAGGTGGGAAAATGCCAAACGCCGTGATCAATTAGAATGGTCGTACCACTATACCGATTTACTCCGGTTTAGGTCGCCTATTGCCAAACAATATGGTGTGAAGGAAATTCCGACCAAATATTTAATAAATCCGGATGGTAAAATTGTCCTGGTCAATCCTGATTTTGCGACTTTGGTATCATTTTTTGACAAGAAACGTCGTACTAGCTGACAAAATGACTGAATTTTTAATTTGGCAAGTAAATTGACTTATTTCAAGAAAATATTTAAAAAAGTTAAAATGACTGCTAAGGAAAATACAAGCAATAGCAATGGGGAAGACGTAGTAACAAATACTGAACCCAAGAGCGGCAAAAAACAAAAAAGAAAAAAAGAAGGTTCATCAGGAAAATTAAAAAAGGAAATTGAGGAACTCAAAGCCGAGAATGCTGAAATGAAGGATAAATATCTTAGACTATTTGCCGAATTTGATAATTATAAGAAGCGTAATATCAAAGAAAAGCTCGACTTGATGAAAACGGCCGCTCAGGATACCATCCAGGCTTTGTTGCCAGTGTTAGATGATTTTGATCGGGCAAAAAAAAGTGCTGAAGATGAAAGCAATGATGAAATGTTTTCAGAAGGTGTGACTTTGGTTTATAAAAGGCTCCACAGCATCCTGGAGCAGAAAGGATTGCAAGTGATGCAGGTTGAAGGTGAAGATTTTGATCCTGAGTTTCACGAAGCGATAACAGAAATTCCTGCACCTACTCCGGAGATGTCAGGAAAGATCATCGATACCATAGAAAAAGGATATACGCTAAATGAAAAGATCATCCGGTATGCCAAAGTAGTGGTTGGTAAGTAGTATCCGGATAAATATAGAATATGGCAAAAAGAGATTATTACGAAATATTAAGTGTTGATCGCAATGCAGATGATGCGGCTATAAAGAAATCCTATCGCAAAATCGCTATGAAATATCATCCGGATCGCAATCCGGGAGATAAAGCGGCTGAAGAGAAATTTAAGGAGGCAGCGGAAGCTTATGAAGTCCTTAGCAATAAGGATAAAAAGGCTAGATATGATCGATATGGTCATGCCGGTGTAGATCCCAGTGGAGGGTTTTCCGGTGGTGCCGGTGGTATGACGATGGAAGACATCTTCAGACAATTTGGAGATGTATTCAGCGATAGTCCTTTTGAAGGTTTTTTTGGAGGCAGCAGAGGAAGAGGGCGGACTGGAGGTATGGGACAAAAAGGTAGTAATCTACGGATTAATGTCCCATTGACCATGGAAGAAATCGCCCACGGTACAACCAAAAAAATAAAAGTAAAAAAACAAACGCGTTGCGATACCTGTGGAGGAAGTGGTGCGAAAGATCGAAGTTCGGTTAAAACATGTGGGACCTGCAACGGATCAGGATATGTTCGCCAGATCCGAAGTACTTTTCTTGGACAAATGCAGACAACGGCCACATGCCCTTCTTGTAACGGTACCGGACAAACTATTACAGCAAAGTGTTCCAGTTGTAAAGGAGATGGCAGGCTCTACGGGACCGAAACTATCGAGTTGGAAATACCGGCAGGTGTGGAGGAGGGAATGCAACTCTCCATGCGTGGAAAAGGGAATGCCGGAGTCAAAGGTGGCCCTAATGGAGATTTGCTAATCAATATCAAAGAGAAACCTCATCCTCACTTGAAAAGAGACGGAACCAACTTAATTTACGATTTATACATGAACTTTGCTGATGCCGCTTTAGGTAGTTCCGTTGAGGTTCCCACACTTTCCGGAAAAGTAAAAATTAAAGTTCCGGCAGGTACCCAGTCTGGAAAAATATTCAGATTAAAAGGAAAAGGTCTACCGGCAGTTCAAAGCTATCACAAGGGAGATCAGCTAATTCATGTGAGTATCTGGACTCCCAAGTCATTGACAGAGGAAGAAAAATCCATTCTGGAAAAATTACGTGATATGCCAAACTTTACCCCGAAACCCGGCAAATCTGAAAAAGGTTTCTTTGAAAAAATGAAAGACTACTTTAGCTGATGTATTATCGATGGTATCTCTTTTTTTGTATTGTGGCATTCGGATTAAGCGGTTGCGGAAACGAAGTGATTTATAAAGAATCACAGCCCATCGAAGGGGATACTTGGGAATATGACGAAATGCTTTGCTTTCCATTTGAGATTCAGGATACATCCCAATTGTTTGGAATCAATCTGGCTGTCAGACACCAAACTCATTTTCCGTTTCAAAACCAATATGTAAAGATTCATACATCTTTCCCGGATGGCCATATCAAAGAAAATATCGTATCACTCGAACTGGCCGATAACACTGGTTGGAAGGGCAATTGCAGCGGAAACAATTGTATAGTCAATATCCCATTACAAGCCGAAACTTATTTTAATACCATGGGAGAATACCAGATTTGCTTTGAACAATATTCAAGAAAAGATTCTGTAGAAGGTTTGAAATCTTTTGAAATCAAAATAAGCAAACTAATACTCTGACCAGAATATAGATTATCCTCAATCAAATCAGTCTGAATCAAGAATCCCACTAAAATGATGCTATTTATGTCGATTAATTCAGGATTATTCTTGATTTTTGCCAGCCAGATGAATTCATAGCTGTTGAACAAATATAAAACAATGAAATACAGAACGCATAATTGCGGTGAATTGCGGCTTACTCACATAGGTGAAGAAGTCATCTTAAGTGGTTGGGTTCAAGCGAGTCGGGATTTTGGAGGCATGACCTTTATTGATTTACGAGACCGTTACGGTGTGACACAAATTGTATTCAATATGGAAGATAACGCCGATCTATGCCAAGATGCGCGAGAATTAGGCCGTGAATATGTAATCAAAGTAGCAGGATCGGTACGTGAACGTAGTAATAAAAACCCTAAACGGGCAACTGGAGATATCGAAATTACCTGCGCCTCATTGCAGATTTTAAATTCCAGTTTGGTACCTCCTTTTACTATTGAAGAAAATACCGACGGAGGTGATGAACTTCGAATGAAGTATCGATATCTGGATATCCGTAGAAAATCAGTTTCTCAAAACTTAATGTTTCGTAGTAACCTGGCTCTGGAAACCAGAAAATATCTGGGCGAACAGGGATTTCTGGAAATTGAAACCCCATTTTTGATCAAAAGTACTCCCGAAGGAGCCAGGGATTTTGTGGTTCCTAGTAGAATGAATCCCGGTCATTTTTATGCACTTCCCCAATCACCTCAAACATTCAAGCAGATATTGATGGTAGGTGGTATGGACAAATACTTTCAAATCGTTAAATGCTTCCGCGATGAAGACTTGCGAGCGGACCGGCAACCTGAATTTACTCAAATTGATTGTGAGATGGCTTTCGTCACTCGCGAAGAAGTGCTCAATACTTTTGAAGGATTAATAAAATATTTGTATAAATCCTGCAAAAATCAGCATTTGGATGATTTTCCACGCATGCAATATGAAGAGGCGATCCGCTTGTATGGATCGGATAAACCCGATCTGCGTTTTGATATGCAATTTGTGGAACTCAACGATTTGGCAAAAGGTAAAGACTTTGTCGTTTTTGATTCTGCAGAACTGGTAGTCGGAATCCGGGCAGAAGGGGTAGCTGGAAATTACAGTAATAAGGATATTAAAGCACTTACTGAATGGGTGAAGAGACCGCAGATAGGTGCTAATGGACTGGTTTATATTAAATACAATGAAGATGGTACAGTAAAATCGAGTATTGGTAAGTTTTTTTCCAATGAAGAATTGAAAATTTGGGCTGCAAGATTGGGTGCCAGACCTGGAGACCTGATTTTGATTTTGGCAGGAGAGAAAGAGAAAACGAGAACTCAACTGGGCGAATTGAGATTGGAAATGGCGCACCGGATGGGATTGTTGGAAACGAACTTAGTGAAACCGATCTGGATATTGGACTTTCCTCTCTTGGAATGGGATGACGATGAACACAGGTTCTTTGCCATGCACCACCCATTTACTGCACCAAGGAATGAAGACGTCGATAAAATGAGCAGCCCGGATCATGAAGTCATCAAAAGCATCAAGGCTGATGCATATGATTTGGTAGTTAATGGAGCTGAAATCGGTGGAGGATCAATCCGGATTCATGATCGGACACTGCAAATGAAAAACTTTGATCTCTTGGGATTTACCAAAAAAGAAGCGGAAGAACAATTTGGATTTTTATTGGGGGCGTTCGAATTTGGAGCCCCACCTCATGGCGGTATAGCATTTGGATTCGATCGGCTCTGCGCAGTGATGAACGGACAATCATCGATTCGTGATTTTATAGCTTTTCCTAAAAACAATATGGGTAGGGATATGATGATAGAAGCTCCGTCCCCCGTGGATTCAAAACAGCTATCCGAACTAAACCTGAGGATCATCGAATCACAGAAAGATTAGAAGATCCAATGATACGGATCATTCCCAGCTTGGAAGAATCCCATTTAATGGGAATTCTAAATCTGCAATCCCGATATCTTTATGACCAACAAGATTCGGAAGAAAGGAATACCGAAGGCTTTGTCACCATTCGTCATGACATTCAATTACTTCAAGATATCGCCAGAGGTAATGACCACATAATCGCCATTCAGGATCAGGAAATCATCGGATATGCGCTATTCATGGATCCGGTCACTTTACCTCAAATACCTATTCTGGCCCCTTTGGAAAAAAAGTTACACATGATTGAATATCGTAACCAACCAATATTTAACCTTCCATTTTTCGTTATGGGCCAGATCTGCATTGATAAAAAGTATCGCCGCCAAGGATTATTTAAGTCCATGTACCATCGGATGCGAACACGTTATTCCAGTTTGTATAGTTGTGTGGTTACTGAAATCTCACAAGAAAATCAAAGATCGATCGGAGCCCATTTGAATTTGGGCTTTCAAATAGTTTCGAAACAGGATAATACAAAATGGATAACCGTACTGTGGGATTGGACCATAAGGTAATTTGCAATTGGGTCTCAATAGGCTACAGGTAATAGATATTTGTATCAATGTTTTATAGTTAAATCTAGACTATAATCATTAATTAGGTATCTGCTTATTGCCGGTAAACACCTGGATAAAATACAATTTTTCGGCTCAAGAGATATACTACTCCTTTATTGAGAGAATATTTCTTGATTTTTTTAAAAAAAGTCTATAATTTTGCGCCTCTTTTTTCATTATAATTTATTCAAATGTTAGTTGTAGAAGTAAAAGATAGCGAATCAATTGACAGGGCGCTGAAGCGATATAAGCGGAAATACCAAAATGTAGGTATATTGAAAGAGTTGCGTAACCGGAAATTTTATACTAAACCTTCCATTAGGCGACGAAACGAGATATTAAAAGCCAGCTATAAATTGAAAAAACTATCAGACTTAGGTTTGGATTAGGAAAATCTAATTTAAAATCCAACTAAAATATTTGAGTCGGACTTTGGTCTGGCTCATTTTTATTTAAGGTGCCAATTCCAGCTCCTCCCGATGTTCTATCAGGATTGGAATAATGAAGTTAATTAACTCTCGCAATTCCATTCTAATCAATTCTGCTCCTTTGATCACTTCTTCACGGTCAACAGAAGCTGCAAAAGTTTTGGTTTTAAACTTCTTGAGAACCGATTTTGCTTTTATCCCAACTATTTTCGTCGGCCGGATTAAAGCTGCCGCATAGATAAATCCGGTGAGTTCATCTGCGGCAACTATACACTTATCCAGCATGGTATTCCTCGGAATATTCCATTTGGTGTAATGCCCGGCAATGGCATGCGCTATTTCCGGCTCATTCAATTCTTGTAGTTTATTTACAATCACTTGAGGATGCCTTTCAGGGAATTTCTCGTAATCGGCATCGTGTAACAATCCGGTGATGCCAAACAGATCTTCATTTTCACCAAAATGTCTGGCCATCGCTCTCATGACCAATTCTACACTCCGCATATGTCTTCTTAAGGAGGGAGAATCAGTCATTGAGAACAAAATCTTTTCAGCTTCTTCCCTGGTGATCATTGGACAAATTTGGCTCTATTAATGTCCAATTTCTGTTGCTTTATAACCACCTTTTGATCTGAAATAGAAGATAAGGCCTATATAACAAATAAACATTATTATCGGCAGCAGGGCAACTTTCCACAAGGTTTCTTTTTTGCCTTTTAGTTGAAGGTCCGTAATTACCGACTTTTCGGCATCAGGGGCATCTGCCAGTTTATCAGAATTCACGGCCATATATTTACCTATGATCGATCGCTTTTCATCGATGACATAGGTATCGTAAAGGTTGGCATTGTTATCTTCATCATATACCTGGATATTATCGGTTACATATCTATCTTGGATATTTCCCAATATTGGGTTTCCAAACGTGCCTACTGCAAGCATTCCAACACCGGCAATGGCATTAAGAGTCAACGCTCCTCCTCGGGGAAACTGCTCGGATACCACACCCAACGTAGTTGGCCAGAAGAAAGTTTTTCCTAAAGCATACAAAGTAGCTGCCAATAAAATAGTGATCCCGGTGGCTTTGGATAGGAAGATTAAACCCAAGGTAGCTAATAAGGCACTTACTGCCAATAGTCCTAATGAGGAAAGTTTTTTGACTAATGGTCCGGCGGCATAGAACCTCAACAGCATCATGATGAGAGAGGTATAGATGAGTACCCATCCCGGATGTAGATCCATTCTTCCCATTTCACCTTCCATGAGAGGCGTAATCCAACTGTCAACTCCCAATTCGGTGGTAGCTAACAACATCATGATCAAGAGTAAAAAGATATAAAGAGGTCTTCCCATGGATTTGGTATACACATAAAATATAATGGCAGAGATGATGACCGTAGCCCATACAAACCAACTGCCTGCACCGATGATGCGGCCTATTTCAGCAAATACCATGAACGCAATTATTGCTGCACCAATTGCACCAACCTCACTCAACATTTCTTTATACGATACCCCTGCTGCAACGCGTTCCTGGATAGGGAATGGACGATTCCATAGCAATACCGCATATACCAGTGCTGGAATCAACACCAAGGCTATCTTAATTTTCCAATACAGCCCTGAGCCTAACATAATGATGATAAACCCACCCAAAAAGAGCCCTCCCGGCCATCCGGCATGAAGGATGTTTAACCATTTTGGTTTATCTTTATTAAACATGGTAGCTACCACAGGATTGATATAAGCTTCAACCGTACCACTACCTAAAGCCAGTATAAATGTACCTATGTACATCATCCAGTAATCATTGGCCATCACGATTAATATGGTGGATACAATATGACAGGCAAACCCAAACCACATTGCTACTTTATAGCCAATTTTGTCAATGATTAAACTAAAAAGGACAATACTGATTGCAAATGGCCACAGACCAACGCCCAATATCTCACCGATCTGGGTTTCGGATAAACCAAATTCAGTTCCCCAGTCATTAGAAGTGAGTACCCGGGCAATAAAGCCAAATGAAGTAGCGACCAGGGCGATAAAACAGCCCCAGAATAATCTCATATCATTGTTCTCGGTTCCTGCAGACTTGATCATAAAGTTTGTTTTTTGTTTTGTTTATAGAATTTTTTCATTTGCTCATTGAAAAAGCATCCTATAAATATAAAAATTGATCCAATATTCTTTTTGTAAATGTGTCGGTTCTTTGCAGAAATAGCTGATTTTTGACACAGAATATGTATTTTTTGCAATTTATGAAATCAAATGGTAGAATCTATTAAAAGAGTGTTAACCATAATATCAGTGCTGGATACGCTGATTTACTTTGTAGTGATGCTATTAGTTGTCAGCTGTGGACAGCCTACATCAGATGCAAATTTAACCGTAAAAAAACACAAATTATCGGTTTCCAATGCAGACCATGTGGAAGGCTGGGAACTGCTTTTTGATGGTGAAAATACAGATCAATGGCGAGCATATAACCGGGAAGATTTTCCCTCAAATGGTTGGGTCGTCGAGGATAGACAACTGGTGTTTAGAAGCCGGGAATCCGAGGCACCAGATTGGGGAGGTACGATCATTACCAAACAACAATACAAAGATTTTGAACTTACTTTGGAGGTTATGTTGACTGATTTGGCCAATTCGGGTATTTTTTACCGGGCAATCGAAAAACCTGAACATGAAATTTGGAATTTTGCTCCGGAATATCAAATTTTAGCACCGGTTACCGAGACAGACGTTTCAACTGATAAAAATAGGAGTGTATTCCAAATGGGAGACTGTAATGGCTTATATGAGGGAGAGAAGGATTATTCCGCTCCTTTAGGAGAGTGGAATACGATTAGAATATTGTGTATTGGTAGTCATATTGAACACTGGCTGAATGGGAAATTGGTGATTTCCTATGATATCAATAGCGAAAATTGGATTAGAAAAGTAAAGACTTCAAAATTTAGCAAATATCCTCAATTTGGTCAATCTTTAAAAGGCCATATCGGACTTGAGGAACAAAATTATGGAGTAAGATTTAGGAATATTAAAATCAGAAAAATCAATGAGTAGAAAAATCAGAATGGGTATGGTAGGCGGAGGACAAGGTGCATTCATAGGAGCGGTGCATCGTATGGCAGCTGCCCTGGACGGCCAAATCGAATTGGTATGTGGAGCTTTCAGTAGTGATGCAGAAAGATCCAGACTTTCAGGAAAGGAATTATTTCTCCATCCGGATCGCGTCTATGACAATTACCGGGACATGATCCTCGCCGAAAAATCTTTACCAGAAGATCAAAAGATGGACTTTGTCTCCATCGTCACTCCCAATCACGTCCATTATGGTCCCGCCAAAATGGCTTTGGAAAACGGATTTCATGTGGTTTGTGATAAACCACTATGCTTTTCAATGGACGAAGCAGAGGACCTGGTCTTTACCGTTCGGGAAACAGGTTTGTTGTTTGCCCTGACACACAATTATACCGGATACCCAATGGTCAAACAAGCCCGGAAAATGATTGCTTCCGGTGACTTAGGTGAGATTCGTAAGATAGTGGTCGAATACCCCCAGGGGTGGTTAGCTACCAAGTTGGAGGATACCGATCAAAAGCAAGCTTCCTGGCGCACCGATCCCACCAGATCTGGTATCGCGGGATGTATGGGCGATATCGGCACTCATGCTGAAAACTTAGCGGAGTACATCACCGGTTTGAAAATAACCCGGCTTTGTGCCGATCTTTCTACTTTTGTTGATGGCAGATTGCTGGACGATGACGGAAATGTGTTGGTTCACTTTGATAATGGGGCCAAAGGAATCCTTTTTGCCAGTCAGATATCGGTAGGTGAAGAAAACAACCTGCGTATTCGTATATATGGTGAAAAGGGAGGAATAGAATGGCGCCAGGAAGAACCCAATACCTTAATCGTGAAATGGAATGACCGCCCTGCGCAATATTATCGCACCGGTTGGGGTGATTTATACCCGGAGGCCCAGGCTCATACTCGAATACCCGCGGGTCACCCCGAAGGATATCTCGAAGCCTTTGCGAATATTTATCGCAATTTTGCCTATTGCCTGCAAGCCAGAATCGAAGGCAAAGATCCGAATCCTATTTATCAGGATTATCCTACTGTTGACGACGGACTGCGTGGAATGAAGTTTATTCAGCAGGTGGTCAAATCCAGCAAAATGGGAGCCGTGTGGGTGTGAGGATGGAATGTGAGGTGTCAGGTTGGAAAATTAGTGAAAAAGGAATGAAGTGGCGAAATAGTTTATTCTGCTTTTAAAGTATTAATCGGATCCATTCTTGCGGCTTTTATAGTATGCATGCTGATGGTAAACAAAGCAATCAGAAGGATCAAAATCGCCGGCAAAGTAAAATACCACCATTTTATGGCAATCCGATATTCAAAATTGGACAGCCACGATATCGCAACTGCATAGCTAATCGGTACGGCAATGATTAAAGCAAGAACAACGGTTTTGATAAAATCACTGCTCAACATTCTCACAATTCCAAATCCGCTTGAACCCAATATTTTGCGGATTCCAATTTCTTTTTTTCTTCGTTCCGCTGTAAACATTGCTAATCCAAATAGTCCCAAACACGAAATCACAATGGCCAGACCGCTAAAATATTTTGATAGTATAGCGACTCGGCTTTCAGATTCATATAGAGCCTGGTAGTCGGCATCCATCCACCCAAATATAAAGGGGTGGTCCGGGTGAAATTCTTTGAAAGCTTGTTCGATGTGAGCAATTGTTGATTGTTCCTTGCCTGACTCCAACTTAACAATGACGTTATTGGCGACTTCTCTAAACCGAAAGATCAGAGGTTCTATTTTCTCATGTATTGAGCCGTAATTAAAATCACTCACTACCCCTATGATCTCAATTTCAGCGCCCAGATGACCATATTTTATTTTCTTACCAACCGGATCCGGAATCCCCATCATTTTAAGTGCCGATTCGTTGATAATGGTCCGGCCTTCCTCATTTTGAAATTGCCTTGAAAAAGTTCTTCCCTCCAAGAGCTGCATACCTAAGGTTTCAATCACATCGTAACTTATTATTGGTGATTTGAAAAGAAAGTTTCGATCAGCATCCTCACCTTTCCAGGAGTACCCTTTCTGATGCATCTGACCATGTAACATATCAAGATACATCGAGCCACAGTTTTGTACCCCGGGAATATTCTTTAAATTAGTTAAAAGCGAGTTAGAGTTTTCTTGAAAATCAGGTTGTCGAAAAGTCATTACATTGTCCCTGTTGTATCCTAGATTCCTGGTTTGGATATAATTCATTTGTTGGTTTATAACAATCACACACACAATAAAAATTGCGGACAATGTAAATTGGCAAACCACTAAAACTTTGCGATATCCATCCCCAGTCCAAGTTTTTCTTAAATTGGCCTTTAAAACAGCAATAGGCTGAAATCCGGAGAGATAAAATGCAGAGTAACCTCCCGCTATCAAGCCGGTAACCAAAACCACTATACCCAGCATAGTAATTTTGTGGACTTCAAGACTTAAATTGAGACTTTTATGTGTAATGTCATTAAATTGTGGAAGTAAAACTGCAACTATACCTATAGCCACCATCGTAGAAATCAATACCATTAATGTGGCCTCGCTTAGAAATTGAATGATCAATTCATGCCGTTGAGCCCCTATTACTTTCTTTACCCCTATTTCTTTCATCTTGGTTGCCGCCTGGGCTGTTGATAAATTCGTGAAATTGATACAGGCCATGAGTAAAATCAAAATAGCGATTAAAGAAAATAGACGCACGTATGCTATTCGTCCACCTGCAATTTGGCCATTAACATAATTTCCATGCAAATATCTTTTGGAGAATCTCTGAATAAAGAGTGAAAATGCCTGCTTTTTGTCTGTCTTGGTATTCATGAACTTTGCAATTTGCAGATTAAAAGCTCTGACATCGGTTCCTTCCTTAAGGACAACAAAGGTTGTGGCGTAATCTCCACCCCACTCAACTGCATGTTCATTTTCCCATAAATGCTCAATACTCATTATAAAATCAAACTGTTCTGTCGCATTGGCCGGTGGATTTTTAAAGACACCCGTTATTTCCATTTCATCATTCCACCAAGGATTTTCGTATTTCAACGTTTTTCCTATAAGATTGAAAGTGGAATTAAATAGTTTGAGCGCAAGATTTTCAGATATAACAATGCTCTTCTTGTCTTTGAAAATCCGTGACTTTTTCCCTTCAATAATTCCGTAAGAAAAGGTTTTAAAGAAATCAGGAGGGACAAAATATCCATCCGATAGGATTCGGTTTTCTCCATAAGAAAGGAAACCTGAGGGACTTTCCTCTTTTTGACTGACCGAAAGCGCGGTTTCTACCTGAGGAAAATTTTCTTCTAACGCATCTGCTAACAAAAGCGGAGTGTATTTCCTGGTTTCAATCCCACGGGAAAGTTCAGCATTCTGCATCACTTGGTAAAGGCGATCATCTATTTCATTAAATTTGTCAACATTGAGCTCATCACTTACCCACAACCAAATTAAAAGCACACAAGCTAAACCCGTAGACAGACCAATGAGATTAATCAGAAATGATGCCTTATGGCGTCGAAATTTCCGCACGGTGATTTTTAAATTATGTCGCCACATAAATAAGGGATTCAATTGCAGGAGCAAATCATTACGCATTGCAAAAGGCCGTAGGTAGTTGACTGTCTGATACCAATAGTTTAAATCGGCTTTTCTTTTTGAGACTGTATTGGTCTGTGCGATATATTTTTCCTCTAAGTCACCCAACACCTCTTCGATCAAATCTTCTTTTAGTAAATATTGAAGGATTTGCTGAGCCCATTTTGGAGGCTTGATATCATTAGTTTTGTTAATCATGGTTCATAGATATTACTATGCTGATCAAGAAAATCTCACGGTAAGACCAGGAAATTGACTCCACAAGGTTAACCTTAAATCTCTTGCACGTCTCAATACTCGCTCTCCATAAGCCGTAACTTTATAAATGCGTTTTCTTCTTCCCCCTCGATTTGCGCTAGGTTCACCCATATACGACTTCAAAAATCCCTTGTCACTCAGACGACTTAATGTCGAATGGACAGCTCCGATCGAGGCAGATCGATTGGTTTGGGTCTCAAATTCTTCGGCGATTTTATAAGCATAGGCATCGTCTTTTAGAATGCCCACCAAGAGTAAAATAACTTCTTCAAATTCACCTAGTCTGTTTTCCTTCATCTGTACATTTTATTAGCTAAACCTTATCCGATTTAGACAATTTAAGCATTAGGTTCTAAATTGTATAACTAATATAAAAAAAGAATCCTATTTCTTCTACAAATTAAAAACAAATTATTGAGAAGCTATTGAATTGCAAATTACAGTGGAGCCAAATCTTATAATGCCGTGCTCGTACATGTTTGTACCGATCACCCAGCAGTTCATATCCTTATTCTAATATGAAAAGTAAAAAGCACCTCTTGAATGATGATCTCGACAAAAAGGAGTTACATTACATCCCCAGTTCCCAACCCTTGCGATACGCTCTCTTCACAAATTGATTGACAATATCTACATTGGTTATCTTCATGTTCTCGGCATCCCAGTGTAAGGTAGTCCTGGCCGGATATTGGTAACGCATTCTTCCTCTCGAGTCTTTACCGGCTTCGACTTTGGCGTAGTAGCCACGTAAGGCCAGGTTGCCCAATAGAATTGCTTCGGTAAACGGACCTGCAAAGTCGAAACCGGAACTGGTTTCTCCACCTTCTTTACAAGCTCTGAACCAATCTTGCATATGACCTCCAGAGCCATTTTCAACTCGTGGAAGTGTTTTATCAACCTGTATAAACTGATTCAAAGAGGTAGGCAATAATCGTGGATTTTCACCATAAACATCGCAAAGCAATTTACCATGAGTCCCTTCAAACAATGCACCTCCTCCTGCAGCACCGAAAGGTTCATCAGAACCTAACTCAGCAGGTCTTTTGGGTAGAATTCCTCCATCATACCAGGATAATTGAATCGGCCCATGATTTTTGGTTTTGGGAAATGAAAAGTGAATTATCGAGGCAGGAGGACAACTTTCCGTAAGCTCAAGTTGATTAAAAAATCCCTGATACACTGTTCCTAGTGAAGCTTCCACCCGGTCAGGAGCTCCCAGATTCATTGATTTAAAGACCGGATCCAAAACATGGCATCCCATATCTCCGAGGGCACCGGTACCAAATTCCCACCATCCACGCCAATTAAACGGTAAATAAGTCGGATGAAATGGCCGATGTTGGGCAGGACCAAGCCAGAGATCCCAATCCAATTCTGCCGGTATGGGTTCCTTCTCAGTGGGTAATTTTACTCCTTGCGGCCACACCGGACGATTGGTCCATGACTGAATGGTATGGATTTCACCGATTAATCCGGATTGAATCCATTCCATAGTTTGTCTTACTCCTTCTCCCGAGGCACCTTGATTACCCATTTGGGTAACAACTTTGTGCTTGCGTGCTTCGGTTGCCATTAACCGGGCCTCATAAATATTATGAGTAAGCGGCTTTTCACAATACACATGTTTACCCATGCGAATTGCCGGAATAGCAACCACAGCGTGCGTATGATCCGGCGTAGCCACCATTACCGCATCAATATCAGATCCCATCTCATCATACATCTTGCGAAAATCTTTATACCTTTTGGCATCGGGATTCTCTTTGTAACTTCTGGCTGCTTGACGATCGTCGACATCGCAAAGCGCAACTAAGTATTGTTCGGCTGCGGCTCGTACGTGCGAATTTCCTCTTCCACCTGCTCCTACTACTGCAATTTGTAGTTTATCACTAGGTGAGGTATAACCTTTACCTCCCAGCACACTGCGAGGAACTATATAGATTCCGGCCATGGTCAAACCACTATTCTTAATAAAATCTCTTCTATTTTGCTTGCTGACCGGGTTTTTATCTTTTTTCATTGAATTTTGAATTGAACAGTTTAAAAAAAATCCTTGTTAAGACAGTTAATGTAGTTATTAAATCTAAATTTATAGACTAAAATTGAAAAAAAGAATCCTTATGAAAAAATTCTTACTATTCCTGGTCTTAGGATTACCTCTTATAGCATGGTCCTGGAATGGTCCAGGCACCGATGAAAAAAACAATACCAAATCTCCTGACGGCAAACTGGAGGCGTTTACTAAAGGGAGTAATCTTTTTGTTAGAAACCTGGAATCCGGTCATATAAAGCAACTTACATTTGATAGAGACCCTCTTATATACAATGGTTATGCATCTTGGGTATATTTTGAAGAAATTCTGGGCCGCAGATCAAATTACCGCGCTTTTTACTGGGCTCCTAACAGCGACAAAATTGCCTTCTTGCGATTTGATGATAATCCGGTTCCATTGTTTCCAATCACCAGGTCGGAAGGGGTACATGGGGACCTGGAAAAAACCAGATATCCGAAGCCCGGAGACCCTAATCCCCATGTCCAACTTGCAGTAGCTCATCTCGAATCCGGTAAGATAACCTGGGTCCGTGAAGATCCGGGTGTGGACCAGTATACGGCATGGTGTTACTGGACTCCGGATGGAGAGGAACTTTATTTTCAAGAATTGAACCGTGATCAAAATCATTTAAAACTACTCAGCGCAAATCCCAAAACCGGCGAGCGAAAGTTGTTAGTAGAAGAAAAAGTGAAAACTTGGGTGGACTTCTATAAAAATCTAGAGTTTTTGAAAGACGAAAGTGGGTTTGTGTTGACGAGCGAACGTGATGGGTGGAACAATATTTATTATTATAATCCTGATGGAAAATTAGTATGTCGAATTGGAGAAGAAGGTATGAAAGTTGCCAACATCTCATACCTTAATGAAGAGACTAAAAAAATCTACTTTTCAGCTGATAGGGGGGTGAACCGACATTTTTTTATAGGAGACATTAGTTCCGGAAAGTTTCAGCAAATTACAAAAGCAGACGGTTGGCATATGGCCAGACTTAATGAGGAAAAAGGTCAATTTGAAATCAGGCACAGTGCTATTGATCAACCGCCAGGTACGAAGATCTACGATATGGAGGGAAAATTCTTAAAGGTTAAGGAGGAGCCTGGTGAAGACAAAGATGCTGAAGCTGGGATCAAAAAGGAAATTGTATATGTAAAAACCGCTGATGGATTCAATTTGCCGGTAAGTATAGCTTATCCTCCCGGTTTCAGTAATCGGGGATCCTATCCGGTCATCTTCTCAGTATATGGTGGACCAGCCTCCCAGTCGGTAAGAAATGCTCATCGATCCATGGCCTATGATGAATTACTAAAAAACGGCATTATTAGAATATCTTTTGATCACCGGGGTAGTGGACAATTCGGTAAAAAAGGAAAAGACTATATGCATCGCAATTTAGGAAAATGGGAAATGGAAGACTTCATTACCGTGGTAAAATGGTTACACGGTAAATCGTATGTTGATAAAACCCGGATTGGGATCCAGGGTGGAAGTTACGGAGGCTATTTTGTGGCTCTGGCGTTGACGTATGCATCCGACTATGTCACTCACGGAATCAGTAGTTATCCAGTGACCGATTGGCGATTGTACGACAATGTATATACTGAACGGTACATGGATACACCTTACGATAATCCGGAAGGTTATAAATTTGGTTCAGTGATGACTCATGCAGAAAATTACAAGGGAAACATGCTGATCGTCCATGGATCCACCGATGATAATGTCCACATGCAAAACACCTTCCAGTTGATCAGCCTCTTACAAGATCTCAACAAAGATTTTGAAATGATGATCTATCCGGAACAAAGGCATGGGGTCAGAGGAGATAAACGTAAACATTCCCGGAAGTTAACTGAAAATTTTTGGACCAAACATATGTTGGGTAAAACAACGAGAAGTTAATAGAGGATTGGCCTTGAATTTGGAACAAGCCACCTTGTTCGATATTCAACTTCTAACAATGATGAAAGACCTGGAATGAATTCAGTCACGAAACACTCCGATAGCATTAGGTGATGGGGCAGGTCGATCAACGAATAGAATTATCTTCGGCAATCTCAACAAGGAACACCGATTAAATCAGAATTAACTTAAATAACTGGTGAATGTTTTCTCATCCAATACATTGAGGATGCTGACAAACCAGTCAACAGAATTTTGGCTACTGATTTCATTCTTTACACCTCACTGATAACCTCAAATCCTTTGAATGATCCGGTAACGGCAAATCCAATGAGCTGACAATCAGGATACATCCTCTTGTACTTACCGGCAACCTCATTTAGTGTAGCACCGGAACCAACGGCATCGTCAATCAGCAAGACATGCTTAAATTTTCGCTGATCTGTAACCATCATACTATTTTGAGCATTAGTGATTCTTTGGTGGATTTTATTGAATGATTTTTGTGGGATTGGAATGGGTCCTTTGAGTTTTTCAATTTTTAGATGGGGTAAACTAATTTCCAACCGGGATTTTAATTGATCCATAATTTGAATTTTTCTACTTATGGTTGGAGGAATAAATCCAACGGCATGAATATTATATAATTGGATAACCTGCATGACCAATGGTTTGATTATTTCCACTATTTCTTTGATTAATGTAATGCTTTGAGCCATTTTCCCATAATGCATGAGCTGACCTAATTTGGTTTTACCAAACCTTTCGATAGCGTAAAAATCAGCATAGTGCACCTCCTTTAAATAGATACGATCAAATCCTTTGGTGTTTATTAGTTTCTTCAATCCGGAAATTAGGCCAATATTATCTCGATAGTTTTCATATTTTTCAAATGTACTTTGATACTCATTTAGCGTCTTTTTCAGGGGTAACTTCCTAATTCTACACCAATAATCAAAGGCCTCTACTCCCTCTAATCGTTCACCATACTCGGTTACCTGTAAGAACTGCTTTTCCAGAAACTTGATCTGGTTTGTGTTCAAATCGTAATCTTGCGGTACTTTTTTTGAACCTAATTGATAAAATGTTTTAGGGGGAGTTCCCAATTTCTTTACTACTCCATCAGCTAATAACTCCTTCAATACCCTATGGACATATTGAGATGAAACGTCTAGCATATCGGTGATCTGCTTAACGGATATTGATTCATATTTCCGAAGCAGTTGAAGAATCTTTTCTTTCATGTTTATAGTTTATACTAAACTATAAACTATTAATAACTATATAAAGTTTCATTGTCGGTGTGTTCGGAATTCCGAATTACCTACAATACTTCAGCATTCAACCCTGCCAGACGTCAGTCACGGTTAATCTTGTTCGATATTTCTAACCTGAGTTCAACCAATGATTTGATCACAGAAGTCATTGAAATAGATTGCTGTTTCAATGGCTTTAACCTTAAAAATCAGTTAATAATTTAATAATCAAAAGATCAACTAATTTGAATTTATAAATATATGACTATCAGCTTACTGTGAATAAATGATTGGTTGAACTCAGGTTTCTATTCTAACATTCGTTATAAGGTCTTTTTAAATCCCAATTGTAGTCTCCTGGGATTTAAACGATAAGTATTGAATGAATCAAAATAAGTTCCTTGAAAATAACTGGTGAATGTTCTCTCATTCAATACATTGAGGATGCTGACATGGATTTTGGTTTTGTGTTTGGTCCAGTCAAAGCGCCATTCAAGATTCAAAATATGAGAATTGTGAACATCTCCCGGATTACCATAGGCATACCAGCGATAGTTCAGATCGAAACCGGATTTAGGGGCTACCTGCCAGTAATGGGATAAACCAACTTCTAATTGGCGGTTGGTCAAATCGGTTTCCCGAATCCGGGCCAGGGTCCAGCGGGAGGAAAGTACACTGGCATGGTTATTAAACGAAAATGAACATTCCGGCTGTAGGTATAATCGATGATCACGAAATGTGGTCAGCACCGAATTGATCAGCTGGTCCCGATCGCTGATCGTATAGTTCCCCTGCAAATTGAAATCAAAACTACCTATGGGAGAAAATTTCATCATTCCATGTAGGCTATAATTCTTGGAACGATTATTTAACCTATTGTATTCGGATAGAATCCCGGTCGTGTCGAAAATATTATTATTGATTTGATCTGCTAATTGATTGCGATAGGTCAAATTAACGTATGCATAGCGGTCTTTAACATGATTGATTCCTCCAAACGAAATCGTTGTTATATACCCTTGATATTTATTAGGCTCCCGGGTCTGGGTACCTGTGCTCCGATTAGATTGTACGATCAAGCCGTCATAGAACAGATCTCCATAGGTAAATACATCTTTAAAGGCTCCTATCCGAATTCCGACTGAAAATTGTTCTTGGAATTTGTAGCTACAATCAAATCTGGGCTGATAGTTGACAAATTGTTTCACCTGAGTCGTTGAATATAGATTATTAGCAATGATGAAGTGATCGTATGAAGCAGGAATATTCAATTCCAGGCGTATCTTTTCTTTTTCATAAGTCCAAGTCTGGTGGACGGTGAAAGATTTACGATTTGTAGTATGATTATTCTGAAAGTCTTGACCAATCAATTGACCATCTTCCAATTGATCGAATGTTGAAGAGGTAATGGAATTGCGAATCAGTTGAGGAACTATATCGATTGTACCGTTAAGGTATTGACGTTTGAATAGAAAGCTGGAGGATAACTTTATGAGTAAATTTTTCGTGTTTGCTATCTGATTTAAAGCAGAGTAAAATTGTTGCCCAGTCTGTGGCACCAGTAAGAACGCATCCAGAATATCCATTTGATAATCACTATCCTCATAGTGGATATCTGCGTTAAGGCGATATGCTTTCTGATTTCGTGTAAGGATAAAATTCATATTACTCGTCAGGTCCAGGTTATTTTGCTGCAACAATTCTTCGGTGCTTTCTGCATTGATGATATTCCGGGCCATTGACTGATTTCGCTTTGCGGTTATCTTGGAATTGATCCGTGTATAGAAGCGTTTACCATTATACTCAAGTACTGCTTTATTATCAAATTCAAATGGTTCTTTGGATGTCACCAGTTTTTCCTCAAAGCTGGCTGACTGATTTCCAAGAAAGTATTGAGCGAGACTAGTTCCACTTAGATTTATTTGGTCTTTGAGCCCATAGCACTGGAGTTTGAGCTGAGTGAATGCTCCCAGACGACGCAGGTAGTTGACTCCTGCAGTGAGTTCTCGATTGTTATGAACGATACGATTATTGCCGACTAAAAACGGCCGATAGGGTTTTTTCAGGTAAAGAACATCGGTATTGCTTACGTCCCTGGTCGGATAAAGAACAACAAAATTATTTCCTAAGTTTTCTCCCAGATCATTAAACGATCCACTTAGGTTGAATTGATATTTTTTGGTGAATCCAAATAAATTGGTAGCGGCCAGTCCGCCCAGGGGAGCGGCCAACTCGCCCTGTATACTTCCAGCTATGGCAACATTGGATTTGAGTTTGAGGTTGATGGCCGCATTCTCCGGCCGGTAAATCGAATCCAGTGCCTGAATAGGCTGATGACGTTCTATCACCTGGATATCCCGGATGTGACGGATACCCAGATTCTTGGTAGCGATCTGATAGCGACCTTCCAGAAGATCCAGTCCTTCGATATAGAATTTGTTGATGTCCAATCCCTTGTATTTAATGGCCCCATGATCGGATACTATAATTCCGGGAATGCGCCGAAGTACTTCCTCAATAGTTTCATCACCCTCCCGTACATACGACTCTGCACTAAAAGTAAGTGTATCCCCGTGACGGGTCACCGCAGGCACTTCCACGGAGATTTCCGGAAGAGCATAGGAGCGAGGTACTAGCTCGACATTATAAGTACTTTTTTGAGGATCCACCCAAATCTGCTTTGTATCATAGGTCAGGTGGGTAATTTCGAGGTAAAGGGAGTCGGAAAATGTTTTGATATCCAATTCGAAATAGCCCTGATCGCCGGTGATGGTAAAACTGAGGATGGCATCCCCTTGTTTTAGGATCACATTAGCCGCGACAACTTTTTCACCACGTAAGTTGGTAATGGTCCCGGAAATATGCTGACCCGACAAGGCATGTGTTGTTAAGAGAAAAAAGAAGATACACACACCTTGCAGAGATCCGTTCAGATAGTGATATTGGATAAATAAATAAATAAACTATTACTATAAAACCAGGTTTAGGGATTGGGGTAATAAATTAATACTTTTCTTTCACCTGTAAAAATCTATGTTGCAAAAAGGAAATAGCCTTTGTTGCTATTTATCACTCATTTTGTTCCAGTATAAGGTCAAAGCGCTTTTTGTATCTCTCTTTAAGTTTTAATAAAACTTCCGGAGCAGCAGTTGTACCTGGAGGAAATTGAGGATTTTCTTTCATTTTTGTACAACTCTTGACAAAATTTTCTCTGGAGATTTCAGTTTGTACATGTTCATTCATAAAGGTTTTATGAACCCAAAGCTCTGCTGGTTTTGTTATCATTCTTTTTAAAGTAAAATTATACCATTTTTCACTATCTGATACTTTGACAATTAATCCAGGCAAGCCGCTAAAAATGTAAGGTCCATCGGAAATGGGAATAGAGGTACTATACCAAGCTTCATAAGCTCTTCCGCCATATGTGGTTACGGCCTTTCTGCAGTGCATACCTAAGATGGTGTCCAGATCACTTTGCATAGTCCAATCCAATGCCATTGGAACATTCATGTATTTACTTTTTCCCGGGAAAGTATTCAATATAATTTTCGCATATGCATTTTTGAAATCTTTCAGTAGTCTATAATTCGAACTAAATCTTTTTGCAATAGGTAATATCTCATTTTGAAAGATGGCCACCTTTTCCGGATCTTTGTGAAAATCAGATCCCATTTTATCTCCAAATGCAGTAAACATGGAATCATTGTAGTACTCTGATCTATTAAGGAAATATGAATAGTTAGAAATATTGTATAATAAGTATTCCTCGGGATCCGAGTAGGTGTGAGATACCGTATCCGTGACATATTCAAAGTTATAGACTAGAAAATAATCAACAATCTGTTTCTGTGCGATCGCAATTTTTGTGTAGGAAAAGATTAGAAAAATTAATATCTTTTTCATAAGATTAGAATTAAACTCATTCAATCTCCAAATTTGAGATTGAATGAGTTTCTCAATAATGATTATTATGTTTATGTACAAGTTTGGTAACAAATATACGACAGCCAATCTTCAAGACTTCCGTGGAAACAATTCTCACACCATTGAGTTGTTACGGAAGGCATACGAGTCAGTTACTTCTTTTCTCGTTTTGTTCCAGCAACAGATCAAAGCGTTTTTTGTATTGCTCTTTCAAATTAAGTTTCATTTCTGGTGTAACATTCATCATTCCTGGCGGAAATTGAGGATTATCTTTCATTTTCATGGATTCTTGAACATATTCTTCCCTGCTTAATTTAGTCTGAAAATGGATATTCATGAAAGTAGCATTTTTTAATCGATAACATGGCTTCAGAACCATGTCACTTACTTTGAATTCATACCATAGATCTTTATCAGCAACTTTTAGAATAAGTCCCGGTAACCCCTGAAAAGTGTATGGCCCATCACTAATGGGAATTTCTGAAGTAAACCACGCAGTATATTCTCTTCCGCCATATTCTGTGCTTGCTTTGCGACATTTGAGACCTAATAAAGTATCCGTTTCTGGTGAAATGGTCCAAAAAAGGTTTAATGGAGCTTGCATATATTTGTATCTTCCAGCTTTTGGAAGAATAATCTTAATCAGCTTTTGATCCCAATTTTTCAATAGACGATGCCTTGTTTTATAACGCCTAATGAGAGGCCCAATTTCTTTGTCGTAAATCGCAAGCTTCTTTGGATCATTATAAAATCCGTCACCCATTTTACTCACGAAATCAGCTCCAATTGAATCATTAAAATAGCCATTTTGGTTTAAAAAGTATGATTCATTTTCAATACGATATAAAATGTAATTCTCAGTCAAGTAAAACATATTAACCGTATCAGTAATATAGGTATGTTCATAATATATGGTATAATCAGCTAAAGCAACTTGCGACTGAACGGAAATGGTCAAGTCAAATATTAAAAAAAGCATTATACAATATCTCATAGTCTTGAAGTATAAACCTCTCTTTCACAAAAATGATAGCAAAGCAAATTTGACTATAAAGCTACATACAAGCTTGATCACATAAATGCTCCTTAAACTCATGCCAAGTGCCATGAAAGCAATTTTGATACCACTGAAATGTAATAACATGTCCACAAGGCCAACAAGATACCGTATATACAGAACAATTACAACACATACAATCCTCTGAATCGGCCTCATGCTCATGGATCTCACCAATTACATTTTCGGATAAATCGGTGTTCATAGTTGCCATGGCAATTTCATCATTTGTCGACAAGGTAGTATTTTCTAACCTGGTATCTGAAGATACACTTAGAAATGCGAACGAAATAAATAAAAGTAAGATTTTCATAACAAAAGAATTTAAATTTATAAATAACCATTCTACCGAGAATGGGAAAACCAATACAGCTATCCTTTGTCCTGGTCCATATCGATCATAACAAGTGTCATAGATCATCTTATAGAATGCTATATTTGATGATCAGCTATTTATTAATACTTTGTTGATTCTCAACCAAACGGTGCTTACGTTTGGCTTAATAAGATGGGTCTCCTAATGGAGCATGGTATATCTTATAGTTCATTCATCTCAAGTGCAAATAGTATTAAAGTATTTGCATATTACGTTTTTTTTTTACAAAAGCAAGTGGGATTTTCGGTTTAACAACTGTTAAAAGTTGGGTATTGTGTGAGAGTTATATTTTATGAGCAAAGCTGGCTTGAAGCAATCCAGTAGAAAAACCATTTGTTTACTGATTTCATTCTTACACCTCACTGATAACCTCAAATGCCATGAATGATCCTGTATGGGCAAATCCAATGACCTGGCAATTTTCTTATGCAACCTTACTTGATCCTTGGTAACTATTCCATCTTATTTATCTTTACCCTAAGTAAATCTCCAACATGACCTACATTCGATATTTTGTGTGCTTAATCGTATTGTCATTTCTTGCTATTTCTTGTGGTGTTGACGCCATTGGAGAATCTGCGGATGATACTCCCATGGAATTGTTAACCTATGTGGATCCCTTCATCGGAACCGGATTTCACGGACATACCTTTCCCGGTCCGGTCATGTCCAACGGGATGGTCCAACTGAGTCCGGATACACGTCTTAATGGATGGGATGCTTCCAGTGGTTATCACGATTCCGATAGTACCATTTATGGATTTTCGCATACCCATCTGAGTGGAACCGGTATCGGAGACCTGGGAGACATCCTGGTACTACCTTATACCAGCCATGTGCATAAAAAGCCCATAGCTACTTTTACCAAAGAAAACGAATATGCAGAGGTGGGTTATTACCGGGTACGATTTTCAAACTACCAAGTACAGGCGGAGCTAACCTCCAACGTTCGTGTCGGTTACCACCGATATCAATTCGATGAAGGAACTACACCTCGGGTGATGTTAGATCCGAGCCATGTCCTTCAGCGTACCTGGAGTGCCGATAACCTGCATAATGAAATCGAAATAGTCGGAGATCGGATCATTCAGGGTATGCGGCAATCAACCGGATGGGCATATGATCATCCGGTGTATTTTTATATGGTGTTTTCCCAACCATTTCAATTGGAAAAAGTCTATAACGAAGTAGGCGAACTCCCGACCTCTACGCAATTTTCCAGTCGTGACCTGATTGCTCATTTGAGGTTTTCCGATACCCTCAGCACATTACAAATTCAAGTAGCTATTTCACCGGTAGATGTTGCAGGAGCTAAAAAGAATTGGGAAGAGGAAGGTAAATCGGGATTTGATGAAATTCGCAGGCAGAATCAAGAAGCGTGGAATCAAGCCCTAAATATACTTCAGGTAAAAAGCCAGGATGAAGAGGTAATGAAATCCTTTTATACAGCACTTTACCACACGATGATTGCCCCAATGATATTTCAGGATGTGGATGGAAGATACCGGGGTATGGACAAAAAAATCCATCAATCAGACCAGCCTTATTATACGGTATTTTCATTATGGGACACCTTTAGAGCCTTGCATCCTTTATTGACTATTATCAATCCGCAAAAGGCGAGTTATTTTGTCAATAGTCTATTGGCTAAATACCAACAAGGAGGATTACTGCCTAAGTGGCCTCTGGTTTCAAATTATACCGGAACCATGGTTGGGTATCCGGCAGTCAGTTTGATTGCTGATGCATTAGCCAAAGGACTGCCTGGAATTGACAAGACATTGGCTCTTGAAGCCTCACTATTTGCGTCTACCTATCATCCGGAAGTATTGCCTTCCATCAAAGAGCCTCGTGCCAGTCAGGCGATGTCAAAGCACATTGATTACCTCAACCGCTATGAATTTATTCCGGCTGATAGTATCTCCGAGTCGGTGTCGTACGGCCTGGAGTGTGCTTATTATGATTGGTGCATCGCACAAATTGCCGAGTTTAATGAAGATCAACAAAATGTGGAGCAATACAACAAACGTGCTTTATACTATCGACATTATTTCGATAAAGAGGTGGGATTTATGCGAGGCAAATTAGCTGATAAGTCCTGGCACGCCCCTTTCAGCCCCAGATACTCCTCTCATGCCAGAGGGGATTTTGTGGAGGGAAATGCCTGGCAGTGGTCCTGGTTTGTCCCCCATGACGTACCGGGATTAATAGAATTGATGGGTGGGAAAAACGCATTTTTAGCCAAGTTAGATTCCTTATTCTCAACCGATTCGACAATCGAAGGTGAAGATGCTTCCGGAGATATTACCGGACTGATCGGACAATATGCCCATGGTAACGAACCTAGTCACCACATCGCATATCTTTATACCTATGCCGGTCAGCCTTGGAAGACGCAGGAAATTGTGGACCAAATTCTTTATACCTTGTATGCACCAACAAAGGATGGAATTTCAGGAAATGAGGATTGTGGTCAAATGAGTGCCTGGTATATCCTTAATGCACTTGGATTTTACCAAATGTGTCCAGGAGATCCTGTTTATACGATTGGACGACCTCTGATAGATGAAGCCAATATACCCCTAGGTAATGGGAAGCAGTTTCGAATCATAGTGAAAAACAATCATCGCGATAATCGCTATGTCCAATCGATTTTACTCAATGGACAAAAACGAAACAATTTCTTTTTCTCACATCAGGAACTAATTGACGGAGGTCAATTAGAGCTTGTCATGGGTTCACTACCGCCAAGGGAAGTACAGTAATCTGGAATACAAATTCGATGGATTAGCTTATGCATGTTGCATTTCCGGCTGTAAATTATAAGAAGCCAACACCGATTCATGGTCGAGATTCACAATTTTAAAGCCCCGCTTGCGAAACATGTGCAACATAATGGTATTGGCATTTAACACATTGGCATATACCTGTTTGATTCCTCTTTGTTTGGCAATATCCATGATCAGATCGGCTAACTTATTGCCTAAACCCTGGCCTTGCCACGGATCAGCAACTACTATGGCAAACTCCGCTTTTTCATTAGTGGAATCAGCAACCAGACGAACCACGCCGGTAATTTTACGTTTTCTTTCATCTCTGATCTCCGCTACCAGTGCAATTTCACGGTCATAATCAATTTGGGTAAAGCGGGTCAACATATCATGACTTACGTCCGGTACATATCCAAAGAAACGGTAGTACTGTGATTGTTTTGATAAATGACTAAACATTTCTTTTTCCATTATTTCATCCTCCGGCATAATGGGTCTGATCAAAACCTCTTTACCATTTCGCAGTTGGAACGGGAAAGTCAATTCTTTGGGATAAGGAGATATTACCAGATGTGCGTAGGGGTTTTTTGGATCCACCTGATAATCGGGATCCAAAACAATCTTGGCATCCAGGACTACACCACCGGATTCATCGACCGCAAACGGATTGATATCAATCTCTTTTATTTCCGGAAAATCAATCAATAGGTAGGTAAACTTGTAAAGTAAAAATTGTATTGAATTAATATCGACTGGGGGCATACCTCTGAACCCCTTTAATAGTTCATAGATTTTCGTGTCCTCAATAAGCCGTTTTGCCAGTGCCATATTCAGTGGGGGAAGCCCAACATTGATATCCTTAAAAACCTCCACCGCTACGCCACCCATGCCAAAGACTATGATGGGACCGAATAAGGGGTCTTTTTGAGCCCCGATAAGTAATTCATACTTTTTTTGTACCATTTGTTCTACTAAAACTCCTTCAATATGCGCATCGGGGAATGCATTTTTTGCGGACTGAGTGATATCCTCATAGGCATCCAACACTTCCTGCTCGGTATGCAGATTCAATTTAACTCCTCCAATATTGGTCTTGTGTAAAATATCCGGAGAAACAATTTTCATGGCCACCGGGTAGCCAATTTCTTTTGCTGGTCTTAATACTAACGATCGATCGTTTACGACTCTGGAATGGGTTATTGGAATTTGATATCTTTCCAAAAAGATCTTGGCCTCCAATTCATTAAAAGTGGTCCGCCCTGAATCCAATATCTCTCGTACTAGTTTTCTATTATCAGCAGTATTAGGACTAAATCGATCGGGTATGGATTTAGGAGTTTCATACAATTCTTCAATATTCCGGGTATAGCTGTACATGTTCATAAAGGTATTCACTGCATTTTCCGGTATTCGGAAGTTCGGAATATTGCCGTTCTCAAGAATTTCCCTACCGGCTTCCACGTCTTTTTCTCCCATCCAGGAAGCTAAGATGGTCTTATTGGTCTTTTTGGATATTTCAACGATCGTTGCTGCTATCTCATCGGCCTTGGTCATCGCTTGTGGAGTGAGAATTACTAAAACACCGTCAACATGGTCGTCCTTCAAACAAGCCTGTAATGCCTGTCCATATTGTTCGGCTCCGGCATCTCCCAATACATCCACCGGATTTCGGTGACTCCAGGCCGGAGAGAGGATACCGTTTAAGTGTTGAATCGCAGATTCGGACAATTCTGCCAATTCTCCATCTAGCCCAACCAGGTGATCGGTGGCTAATACTCCGGGCCCACCGGCATTGGTCACTATCGCCAATCGTTTTCCTTTAGGTCGGGGTTGCATGGCCAAAGTCTGAGCTGCATTAAACAATTCTTCAATGGTATTTACGGAAATGATTCCGGCTCTCTTAAAGGCAGCTGCATACGATTGATCATTTCCTGCTAAGGTACCGGTATGTGATAAAGCCACTTTTGCTCCTTGAGCACTTTTACCTGCTTTTAAAACGATGATGGGTTTGGTACGGGCAAAAGCCCGGGCCGCACTCATAAATTTTCGTGCATGAGTAAGGGATTCCATATAGATCACAATACTGTTGGTATCGGGATCCCGGCCGAAATAATCGATTAAATCATGAAATCCGACATCGACCATTGAGCCTATCGAAACGAAGTGGCTAAAACCTACATTTTGCTCTACCGACCAATCCAAAATGGCGGTACAAAGTGCTCCGCTTTGACTGATAAAAGCAATTTTTCCAGGTAGTGCCATTTTGTTGGCGAAACTGGCATTAAGGTTGAGAGAGGGTTTGATAAATCCCAGACAATTAGGGCCTATGATGCGGATATTGTATTTTCGGGCTGTTTCCAAAATATCCCTCACCATACGTTTTCCCTTTTCACCTATTTCCAGGAAACCGGCCGAAATGATAACAATTCCCTTGACTCCATACTCCCCACATTCCATGACCAAATCCGGAACACTGGCTGCAGGAGTGGCAATTATTGCCAAATCTATCTGATCGCGAGTTTCTTTGATGCTGGCATAACTTCGGACCCCATAGATTGATTTGTGTTTGTAATTGATGGGATAGACGGTACCCAAATATCCGGAGCCAATTAAATTTTTGATTAAAGCATGACCGACACTTTCCGGGGTATTTGAGGCTCCAATTACCGCGATTGCGTTTGGCTTGAATATTTCATCCATGATGTTATATCTTGATTTCAAAATTTGCCGCAAAAGTAGAATAGTCAGGAGATCGTTACATTAACCGGGATCAACGTCAGTAGTGATGCTGGTTACTCTGCAGGGTGAAATCTTCGCTCATAACAACCAACGATTTTGGGATAATGATTAAATTTATCTTATGAAAATAACCTCCTGCTTTCTGATGGTATTGGGGTTGGCCGTATTAAATGGCGATCTTATGGCACAATCCAATGATGAATTTAGCAATCCCTGTACTATTTCCCAGTGGTTACGGTTAAATGATACGGAGGGCTGGATGGCCGACCAATTGGATACCTTTGATATCGGAATAACTACTACCGGGGCGATGACTTTGGTCCCTTATACCTGTGCTTGGTTCAATGATTATCGGGGACCCTTGGTTTATAAATTGGTTAATGGTGATTTTGTATTTACTTCCCATGTATCCATCACCAATCATGCCGGTACGGATCATCCGGATTCCACTTCTTCATTTTCGTTGGGTGGGTTGATGTTACGTGCGCCCAAGACGCTCACAAATGGTCCGGCCGGATGGATTGGGGGAATGGAAAACTATATTTTTTTATCGATGGGCTATGGAAGTTATGTACACGGAAGTTGCTTTCAGTGTCCGGGACCCCATTTTGAAGTGAAATCTACTACAAATAGCAGTTCTTCTTTACAAATTTCGTCGATCGATACTAGTGCCGGTTTAATCCGGATCGCCAGATTAGGAAATGCCATTATTGTGATGTATCAATTACCAGGAATGCCCTGGGTAGTGCGACAGCGATACAACCGAGGTGATTTTCCTACCACATTACAAGCTGGATTGGTATCTTATACGGATTGGGAAAAAGTAAGTACTTATAGTTACGAATTTCATAATGCCCATGTATTGGACTCCAGTACCTTGAATCCAGACCCTTCTTCCGGAGTGTCCTTTGAACCAGTGGTTAAAGCTACATTTGACTATGTTCGATTTGATACGGTTATCGTTCCACCTGCATTGCAAGGATTAAACTTGTTGAATGTGGCGCAGGTATCCGATCAGGATTTAATCGACTGGCTAGGATATCCTTCAACTCCGGATACCATCAGAATAGGTTCTATCTGGACAGGAGCCTTAGATTCCGACTGGAGCCATGGATCTAATTGGCTGAACGCTTCATTGCCATTGGCTACAGACAGTATAATAATACAGGATTGTAGTTGTCCACTAAGTAATTGTCCTGAGATCAGTAGTGGAACAGTGACGACTCACAGTTTGTCAATTGAAGCCGGAGGAAGTCTGACTATTCAAGCTGGGGCCACATTGATTGTCACCGGGGACAACGCGATGGAATCTCCTTATTTTCAAAATCTGGGAGATCTCATTGTTGCCGGTACTTTACGATTCCAAAATGTGACTGAAGAGTTGATCAACCAATCCAATATTCATGTGCTCAATAGTGGATTATTGGAAATAGAAGAGTAAGAGATACATGCACTCTCATTTTCAATATCCTTTAAAAATAGAGATAGAGTAAACTTAGGGGAAAAACCTGTTTTCAAGAAAATTTAAATAAGTATTCTCATTTACTGTATAAAACAAAGCCTCCGGATAGGTGTCCATCCAGCTTTTGGGTGCTTTAGCTTTTTTAGTGCCTAATTTCATCTCATAACCATATAACCTTCCATCGTATTCCTCTATCAGGTCAATTTCTGATCCGGAGTAGGTACGCCAGAAATATAAATTGGAAAATCTTTGGTGAATATTATTTTCTTTCAGTTTTTCGATAATTAAAAAGTTCTCCCAAAGAGCACCTTTATCCGGCCTAATTTGAATGGGCGCAAAATTACCAATCAACGCATTTCTTATGCCCAAATCCAGGAAATAGATTTTGTCCATTTTGGTAATTTCTTTTCTAAGATTACGGCTAAAGCCAGATAATCGAAAAATAACAAAACTTTTTTCAAGTAAGTCCAAATATCTGATGATGGCGTCCCGATGGATAGCAAGTGTTCTTGATAATTCATGAATCGAAACCTCATGACCAATTTGATAGGCCAGCATTTGTAATAATTGTCTTAATTTTTGGGTGTGTTTTATATTGGCCAGATCAAGAATATCTTTATATAAATAGGAGGAGGCCAGTTCAGCTAAATGGTTCTTTTTCTCTTCAAAGTTCTCGATAGTTAACACTTCCGGATACATACCATAAAGTATGAATTCGGGTAGCTTTTCACGGACCTCAAAATCATTAAGTACAAATTCCTCTTTGTATTCATTGATACTGATTGGATATAAAGTGTAGGTGCTTGTTCTTCCGGTTAAAGGTTCACGTACATGTGTGGCCAGGTCTAATGAGGATGATCCTGTGATAACAATTTTTATGTCCTTGATTTCATCATGGATTATTTTCAAGTTAATTCCAATATCCGGTATTCTTTGAGCTTCATCAATAAACAATATGTCGTAGCCAGCAGTAAATCCCTTAAGAATATCTACATCCCTACTGGATAAAATTTGTTCAAATCTAGTATTGTCAGCGTTAATCTGCAGTATCTTACCATTGAATTTTTTTAATATCGAATTTATTAAAGTTGTTTTACCTACCTGTCGTGCTCCATATAGAACAATTATTTTTCTTCGTGATGCATCTATTGAAGAATGTATTGCAATCGCCTGATGCCTTTCAATCATAAACTAAATATAGTAAATTTTACGGACAACCGTAACAATTCAATATAAATATTTACGGTTGGTAGTTCGAAAAAGGAGAAAATCTTAGATTTTCTCAGGGTGATTGCTTGAAATTATCTCCTATTCCAACTTCACCAATTTTTGCTTTTGACTGGATACCCCATTGCCTACGTCGAGAAAATATATTCCTGCCGGATAGGCTTCCAAATTGATTTTTTGGGAAAAAACGCCAGATTCTGCCAGTGGTTGCCGGAATAATGTATTTCCCAACGCATCACTTACTGAAACAAATAGTTTTTCTTTACAATTGGCCCGAATCTCAATTTCCGGATTTAGCACAAAGGGATTGGGATAAACCAACATCGACAAGCAATGATTCAGACTAGGTACTCTAGTACTGGAAGTTTGCGAAAACTCCGGATCGTAACCGAATTTCACTTCACTGAGCCCATAGCAGTTTCCGCCATAGTTTTGTAAGGCGGTGATCAGCACAAACTGGGTTTCTATGCCGCCAAAATCCGGACCAGCAAAACCTTCATAGATCGACTTGCCCGGAGCCATTTCCCAGTCAAAGGTTCCCAATGTTTCCCAGTTCATGCCATCCATGGAATAATCGATAGCTACCTGTTTCAAACCCCGGTCCAGATTGGAAGGATCATTAGAATTCCAGATTTTGCTATCCCTTAATTTATATACTTCACCCAGGTTGTAGAGGATCCAGTGCGATACACCCCGGTCCGGATTGGGGTTTTGGGTAGGGTTACAGGATATCCACCCATCATACCAGGTGGTGTTATGCCGATCCGGGTAACACTGGGATTGCAGCGAAATAGTAACAGTGGTTAATGTGATAATTAATATATATATTTTTTTCATGACAGATTACTTTTGATTGGAGGTTCTTAAATATTCATAAATCCGATAGGTGCGACTCCGGAGCCGATATCATAAAAATTACCAATGTTTGGAAATATCGTACTCAATTCTGAAGGAGAAGTACCAAACCACATGGCCAACTCCCCAAAATATTCATCATTTGACATGGTTGGAATGAGACGTCCCCTTCCCAGATCCAATGGATTACCCAATTCCAAAGAAGGATACTTACCATATATCTGTCCTCCCTGTACCGATCCTCCCATGACGATTACATTCCCGCCCCAGGCATGATCGCTACCGTTTCCATTTGAAGTAAGGGTGCGTGCGAATTCGGACATTGAAAATGTGGTCACCTGGTCAAATGCATTGATTTCTTCCAAGGCTGCTGCAAATTCTGAAAGCGCATTGCTGATGGGTGGTAACTGTTGATTTTGACGTTGGATCAAATTGTCATGATGGTCCCAACCTCCGTATCGCACGAAAAATATTTGACGCTTAAAACCCAAGATATCCCGGGCTGCAATGATCCGGGCAATCATTTCGAAGCTACGACTCAAGCTATTATTAGAAAATTCGGTGTTAAACTCGGCAACCCCCGAAATGGATTCCTGGAATAGCTTTTGGGCATCGATGGAATTTTTCAAAATGTCTACATAGGTCTTTTTATATGCATCTTCATAATTGTGGTTCAATACTCCATCAATTAGCTTAGTTCTTTGTTCATTGATATAATGATCGTTCCCATAACCCTCAATGCCAAATTCTGTACCTGAAGGTCCCACGGAATATTCCAGAATATTGGGACCGAATTGGAACACGTTCGTACCGGATAAGGTGATATTCATAGAGATACTATTGTTCGTGTTCATAGATTGCATCATCTCGGCTAATCGTCCTCCCCAACCGGTATAAATTCTTTGATGAGGATAGGCAGTCTCCCATTGGGATATTTGATCGGTATGAGAAAATAACCCCAAGGGTAGAGGAACCGTTTTGGCCTCATATTCAGCTTTTGTGACCGGATAGATTAAGGTACCCACATTGGCAATGAAGCTAAGTTTTTGGTTGTTAAAAAGGGTTTGTACACCACTCATGCCAGGATGAACTCCCAGTTTTTTACCACTGAATGTGCCGTCTAAAGGTAATAGTTCTTCCTTGTCGTGGGCCAAGTTACTACGGGTGATCGAGTATTCGTTATGCTCGGCATCACCATAAGGCACCAGCATATTGAATGAGTCGTTTCCACCGGGTTGAAACAAACAAACCAATGCCTTATAATCGTCATCTGTAGTCCAGATGTGCTGTGATGAAGCGGCATTAAGTGCATTAAGTTTAAAAAGGGATGACGATGCGGTACTCAGACCAAAGGTGGCCAGGGTTGCATTTTTAATGAATTTTCTGCGGTGATATTTATATTTGTTAGACATGATTTTCTATTTTAAGATTAGGTAATCGGGACTGATCATAAAAAAGTACAGAGCCAGAATTGTCCTTTCATAAATGGTTTCCAAACCATCATTCTCCAGGTCCTCCAAAACACTTTTCAATAGTTGTCTGGATTCGTCGGTAAACTGACCATGGGTAAAAAGAACATCCAACTGGTTGATGAGCACTTCGGTATCTTTGGCCGCTCCCATGAGATGATATATATCAGTAAGCACAGAGCGATCTGTGCCGGATTCACGATGTTCGAGAATTCGTTCTTTAAAGGTCCATTCGTTGACGATATTGAAGAATTCTAAGCCGGTAATTGAGTTGACCAATTGATATTCGGGTCCGGTAAGTCCCAGATCTCCTATTTCACCCGCAGGCTGAAAATCCGGTTGATAAAAGTTGAATACGGAAGGAGCATGCATCGGATGTTGTCCGGTAGCCCAATAAAAGTCGTCACCGGTATTCCAATAGCGATTTTCATTTACAAATTTGTCCATTGCCCTGGCAAAATGAGTAAATCTTAAGATGGGAGAACGCAATTTACCATGATTAACGTCCTGTAATGCGGAACAAGTTCTGGCTTCATCATCCAACAATATGGCTTTGATTACGGCTTGCATATCTCCTCTCACTCCTGATCCATTATCATTGAATGCACTGGCTACTCTGGAAATATAGGCAGGTGTCGGATTCGATTTGATTAAGTGTTTGATCAACCTGGTAGCTAAAAATGGTCCAACGTTAGGATGGTCAAAGACGTGGTTTAAGGCATCATCGATATCTTGCATACCAGATTGGCCGGAAGGAATAGTATAACCCCCAATGATGGTTTTGGCCCCGGGTTCGTGCCATTCCTCATACATCGCCATTGGAATAGTCATATCCAATTTTCTGATATCCAATCCAAATGCTGGAGAAAAAGATTCCCCACATCCGGAAGTAGCTCCGGCACCTAAACCGGTAAATACTTTTGCCAGGTCATCAATGTCATCATTGGTATACGTAGGGATCGGTTGGCCTTCCTGATCCAACTTTTCGGTACCATCCAGGTTGAGCTCGTTGATGCCTATCGAAAACAACTGCATCAACTCGCGGGCATAATTTTCATCTGGAAAAGTAAACTTATCCGGATTGGATCTGGGGTTATTCAAGTGACTCAAGTAGTCTCCCATCGCTGGATGTAGCGTGACCTCTTTCAATATGTCAAGGTAATTTCCAAAAGCATGACGCAGGAAAATGTCATAGAAACTGGCGATCGCCCAACCGTAATTTTCCAAATTGGAATTTTTGGATACCACAATTATCTCGGACAGCGCCAAAGCAACCCGTTGTCGGAGCTGATCTTCAGCGGTCATCACCATTTGCCACCAGGCGTAATTGGTATGATACCACTTGGGACGACACCGAAAATCATTGGGATTCCCTTCATTGGCAATGTAAATTTGGTAGACTTCATTATATACGTCTTCTAAAGTTTGCATGTAAAGTGTAGGAGGAAGAGAAAATTGCTGATCAATCCAATTGGAAATACCCATTTCAGCTACTTCCTCAATTTTGGAAATATGGGATCCCAAAGTGGCCTGTGCCAAGAATCTGGAAGTTTCAGTGAGTTTTCCTTCAAGTCCGGCTCCGGAGATGGTTTTAAATCCGGAAGCCACTTCATACCAGTTGGTTAAATGCAGATTGTCGCTACTGGTAACAATCAAGTTCTGGTTGTTTCCTTCTCCGAGGTAGTTTTGACCGCTTAGACCAACGGCAAATAACATAAATAGTAAAGTAAAGTATCTACTTTGCATAAGGCATAGCATATTTAGTGATCAAATAGAATATCGATCAGGATTCGTTCCAGGAGAAATTGCAAAGCAAGAAGGCAGACATCTGGTACTTGGTAAGTAAACTCTGAAGGCTTGTAAAAAAGATGTTATTATTTAAACTGCGAAATGTTAAATTTATTATTGATACAGTCGATATTTATTTTGTTGCAAGGTTTCGATAGTATTTCCGAATCTGGCGGTGTTCTACTTTAGCTAGCACGACTCACTATAATTTAATCGAAATTGGACCAAAGACAGCTCTGACTTCTATTCTCTGACCTCTGTTTTCCTGCTGGAATTGCATATAATCAAGTTGCGCTCCTATGGAGCTCATTCGAAAATCTAGAATTATTTCCAGAATCTAACGAATCTTGCGATCTACTGCAGCTATGCGACTTGCCCTTTGAGGATAAAGTTATATTTAATATGGCTTTAAATTAAAGGCCAATTGCTATCTGACATCTGACTTCCGTGGATTGCTAGTGAATCAAGAACGAATTAATGCGAGGTCAGAACGAAGAAGAGATCAACGAATCGTAATCTTATAATTCAGGGCTTTTCACCCTTAAATAATATTCATTTTTAAAACCAAGCATTTTCCAGATAAAACATTGGTTCCTAAGTCTTAATGATATAGAGATTAATTATTTCTCCAGGCAGCATACTCATCAGGGATCTCTACATCAATCAAATTGCTAAGTGTAGTAGGGTTAGGTACCGGAGGACAAACAGGATCATCCCAAAAGTTAGATTTACAGAAACAACAAACCCCTGCTGAGTCTACTGAAATATGAACATCTCTATCTGTTTGCCCTGTAATAGTTAGGTCAACACATCCAAAGAATCCTCTAGCTGTTAAGCCTAAACCACTTAATTCTCCAAGCGTATATAACTCACCGATAGTGATTCGTAGATCTGCTGGAGTGCGAGGTACATTTTGTGTAATTGCCTCGAAGCATATTCTATAAGATGTATCATCAATACAACTTAATTCTAAGAGTTCAAGATCTGAAATTATACAATCATCTGGTCCACCTGTCTGTCTGCATACTAAACAACCCTCATCAACATCTCCATCACAATTATTATCTACTTCATCAGCAGGTATATCCTCGACTCCAGGATTGACGTTGGGATTGTTATCATCACAATCTGTCTCACTACAAGAATTGTCTATATGAAAAAATCCATCACCATCCATATCTACAGCATCTCCAAAAAATACTAATAAAGCTGCTAGCTTTCTAGGAGCTTCTATTATAACAAACTCACCGGTCCACTTTCTGTGACAGACTGATACTCTGTCATGTAAGTCGCTAAAAACATCACCGTGATCAATATGTTGACTTAATTCTTCTGGTGTAACACTAATGCTAATAAACTCATTGTTTTTTTCTTGGTGAAGTATGTCGATTTTAGGTATTTGTTCCTTCAGTGTTTGAAACTCGCTGCCATATTTGGATTCAGTGTTTATTTGTTCTTTCTGACAACTAATTATTAGCAAACTACTAATCGCTATAAAAATTAACTTCTTCATCATGTGGTTGGTTTTTGGTTCTATAAAATCGATTGTATTAAAGATAAATAAAATATCCAAGTAAAACTATTTAAAGTATTTCTACTGCAATTATCCCGCAATTACCTTTTCTAATCATACTTCTTTTTATCATCGACTGCACTTGGAGGACAAACTTATACTCAATATACAGCTTGCCTCAAATGTCAAGTTCAAGATGGTGGGTAGGGATCGGCATCTAACCTTTTCCTATTTTGTTCTTAACGCACTGGTTGCAAAGCTGTCTTCCGATTTCTGCCTTCTCAAGACCACTTTTTTAACTTTCAATCCGTTATTTAAATAATAAAATGAAACGATCTCATCCGGTATGAAAACACTATTAGTTCATTGTGTAGCACGATTATTTTGCAGTGCGTTAATTGTTATTGGTATATGGTCCTGCATCAAGGATGAAATACCTGAAGATAACGTAACCTCACATCCGCAAAAAATCCTATTTATCGGTAACAGTCATACGTACTACAATGATGGTATAGATACCTATTTAAAGGGATTTATTAATTCCAACGATACTTTGACGTATGAGGTAATCAAAAAGGAAGCCAAACCCGGGTATCGACTACTGGATCATTGGGTGGACCCGGAAACCCGTGGAGCAATTCAGTCTGAAGACTGGGATCGGATTGTCCTTCAGGAAAATACGTGGTTGGTATACGAGGAACCTCATTCATTACAGACGTACGTAGATTCGTTTAAATCGATTATATCACCAAAAGATACCAAATTAACTTTGTTCATGACCTGGGCCTACCAGGATTCCATGTTTATGATAGAGACCATTTCATCAGCCTATCAACAAGTGGGTGAAAATTTATCACTGCCCATTGTAGAAATAGGTCTGGGATGGAAAGATCTACTAGAGATATACGGAGAAATTGATTTATATGATGCGGATCGATATCATCCCAATCGCAACGGATCCTACTTCGCTGCCGCCGTCTTTTATGCATTCTTTTATCAGGCCAATCCTCAGGAAAGTACGTACTTGCCCACCAATATGGACTTACAAACAGCTCAAATCTTACAGGAAAGTGCCTGGGAAACCTATTTGAAGTATCATTGAATTGATCTTATTACAGGATTGTTCACTGTGCAATATTTCACTCTTGCAAATAATAAATTTTGGAAAATGTGCCTGAGCAAATTTTTATGAGCTATTCTATGATGAAAATGAAAGGTATCTACTTCTCTTGATCTATTTCCAGTAAATCGTAAAAACTGGTTTTATTGCAAATCGAATGGAGAATTGGGCTGTCTTACCGATGGTCCTTTTCACAATTTCATCAAAATAAAACCTCCTGTGTGTATCCAACAAGATGATGTAGATGAACGGATGAAAAATGCCTAGTGCGGTGCGGGAAGAACTTGTGAATTTAAAATAGCCAAAGGTTGAATCAGAGATCATTTGAAAGGGGAAATACGCCTATAATTTAGAATATATTTGAAAAAATACGCCTATAATTTAGAATATATTTGAAAAAATACGCCTATAATTTCATATTGGATTGAATTTAGTAAATATTTACTGTATTTTTGATGGAAATATGATTAGGAGGACTTTATTAGATCAATTAAAGAAACAGATATCTTCAAATAAGATAATAACACTCATTGGAGCCCGCCAGGTGGGAAAATCCACATTATTAAAAACCCTTCAAAAAGAATTGCATCGACCCTCTAATTGGTTGAACGCTGATGAACCGGATGTCTTGGTGGATTTTGAAAATGCCAAGACAAGTACAGAGCTTATCCAATTGATTGGCGAGAACAATGAAATAGTCTTCATAGATGAGGCACAACGTATACCGCATATTGGATTGAAGTTGAAATTAATATTTGACCAGAGGTCTGATATCCGACTTGTAGTTACAGGTTCTTCATCATTTGATTTACAAAATGAATTTAGTGAGGCACTTACTGGAAGAAAGAAGAGCTATTATTTATATCCAATCAGTTTCCAGGAATACACGAATTATACTTCAAGGATCGAAGCCAATAGATTACTAGACACCAGGATACTTTATGGATCATATCCGGAAGTGATCAATAATCCAGGGAAAGAAGAAGAAGTTCTGTTAGAAATCGTGAATAGTTATCTATATAAGGATATTCTGCAACTGGATGGAATCAGAAAATCTTCACAATTGACAAAATTGGTTCAGGCTGTCGCCTTTCAAGTAGGTAACGAAGTGAGTTATCACGAATTAGCCAATATGATTGGTGATATAAGTTCTGAGACTGTGGAGCGATATCTTGATCTTCTTGAAAAGTCATTTGTCGTGTATAAGCTCTCCGGCCTACATAGGAATTATCGCAATGAGCTCAAGAAAGCCAAGAAGTATTATTTTTATGACAATGGAGTCCGTAATGCTGTAATTAATAATTTTGCTCCTCTGCAGTTGAGAATGGACAAGGGAGGTCTATGGGAAAATTTTTTATTGGCTGAAAGAATCAAAACAAATCATTATAAAAACCGATTTGTGCATTGCCATTTTTGGAGAACTCGAGATCAAGCTGAGATAGATTATCTTGAGGATAAAGATGGAATCTTGCATGCTTTCGAATTCAAATGGTATGACAGAAAAGTTCGATTTCCTCAATCTTTCCAGCATACGTATCCACAGCACACGACACAAGTAATTCATCGAAATAACTATATTTCATTTGTGATGGGAGAAGAAGAATCATATTGATGGATCAGTATGAATACCGTATGTATTCAGATTAAATGATGAATTAGCGCTCCTGTTGTCGGACAACTGTTCCAGAACCTAAAACTCCTGAATCGATATTGATCAATCCAGGAGTTTATCTATTCATTAAAAGGGAAAACTATTGAATCAAAATCACCTTAGTAAACATTTTGTCATCCTGCTGGATACTCAATAATACCCAGCCATCAGCAGGAGGTTTGAAATTTATTTCTTCATCAAATGTACCCTTAAAGTTCGGAAGTAGTTTTTTATATAACTCTTGCCCGGAAGGAGTAAGTACACGAATTTCTATCGGTTTTGGATCCGCTAGAAAAGTTACTTTGATTTTGTCCTTGGTAGGATTGGGAAATGCACCAAATTCACGGACCTCTAAATCATTTTTAGTTTGAATTCCTTTCGGGATACTATTGATAGATTGGGCTCTACTTTTTCTCAAGATTACATGCAACTTTTGTTGATTTCCAATCGGTATTTCTGCTTTTTCATATCCTACATACGAAAATATCAGAATCGCATTTTGTTGCGAAAGTTTTAGAGCAAATTCTCCATCTACATCCGTTATAGTACCCGTTTTTGTTCCTTTAACGATTACCACTGTACCAATTAGTGGTTGTCCTTCCTCGTTAACAACCGTTCCTTTGATTTCTTTTAGCTGCTGATCGCTATCAATAGCTGCTGAATTTGCCTTACTTGTAACCGTGACCAATGGCTCGATTTTTTGCATTGTGGTTACAGTTTCTTTTAGAGCATGAGAAACTACAGAGCGTTTGAAATAATCTTTATGATGAAAGGACAGAAAGTTATTTACATCAGGAGTGTTCAGCGAAAATCTTCCATCTTGATCGGTAATGGTTCCAGACGCCTGTCCTTTGATAATAACTGATACTCCGGGAATAGGAAGTCCACTTTCGTCTAAAACCATGCCTTTGGTTTTTCCAGTTACAAACCGGGCTCTTTGCTCAGCTGAACCTTTTTTTGTAATGACCTTAACAGTGCCATAATGCTCATACTCTTTGGTTTTACCTTGGACACTTACCGTCTTGGTAAGTATTTCGTCCGCATCAAGCTTGATTTTCTCCGGGTCCTTGATCAATCCTTTCTCTTCTCCATCAATAATCAAAACAAATTTGTTTTTACCGTTAACTGCTTTTTTGGTGATGATAGAAATAGCTCCATCTTTGGCTTCCGGGCCATATTCTTTTATAGCCTGTTCTCCTTTGAGAACATTAACACTGTAAATCTCTCCTGGCTTAATCTCATTTATTTTATCCATTGATTTTCCCACTCTTACTCCATCAATGATCATTAGTGGCTTTTTATCTGTAACTGGAACTTGGATCATTTCGGGCTGGACAGGTTTTTGTGATTCAAGACTGTATCCAACTACTACAATTCCTCCTTGCTTTTCCTTACGGACCTGAGAAACCAATACATTGCTTTTCTTTCCACTACTTTGCAATTTAAACTCAACGGGTAAACTGATGGTAGATGAAATTGGTTTACCGTTGATCTTTTTTGGAGTCCACTTGGGATATTTAGCTTTTAACTCACCAAACAGCCGCAGTAGTTCCTGCTCAAGAACCGGATCCAAACTTTTGGTAATTTTTGGATTATCGATATATCCTTTCTCATCTACTCGAAACGTGAGTTCTAAATGCCCATTTATTGAATTTTGCCTGGCTTCAATAGGATATTTGATGTTTTTATACATAAACTTGAGAAATCTATGTTCAGAACATGCATTTTGCTTATGGGAATCCTCTAGTTCACATCCGGGAAAAATTGGTGTGAGTTGAACTTGATCTTCACGTTCTGTTCCATTTCTGGTCTTAGGTAAGAGATCTGACTTAAGTTTAACCTCGTTTTGACCCTTAGGTAAATAAGCGGTAACTACCGCCCGATCGGCATATCTTTCTTTTAACTCCGGGGGCATATTGGTTTTGGATTCATTTCCATCCCCTTCCAATCTAAACTCTACCGGCAGGTTAACCGTGGTTGAAACTGCGCCTCCATGCTCAATTTTGGGAGTCCATTTTGGATGTTTTGCCTTTAGTTCGGTAAATACCCGCATCAATTCCTCATCAATAACCGGATCCAGGCTCTCCGTAATTATTGGATTATTAATAAATCCATTTTCATTTACATCGAAAGAAAGAGCAACCAGACCTACGGTTAAATTTTTTCTAGCCAAAGCAGGATATCGGATGGTTTTATAAACAAATTCCAGAAATCTCTTTTCAGAACAGGTTTGCTGTTCATTTTCAGGTAAAAGTTCACACCCGGGAAAAATAGGGTGATTTTGTACAATAGTCTCCAATTGCTGCTCAGAAGTGGGCACTTCCGAATTCTTAAAGGCAAATACAGATACCAATAAAACCGCAAACGGTATTAGAATTAAGTATTTCAGTTTTAAAATTGGAGTAGATGGATTTTTAGACATCATCATAATGCGTTTTTTTAATTGTGAATGAAAAAATTGATGAGTGAGCGCAAGCTGCAATCCGGACATCTTCTGATTGAGTAGGATGGCTTTGTACAAATTCAGTTCGGTGTGTTCTAATACGGTATGATCGGCCACATATTCATGTACAGACCGCAAGGATTTACGGTATTGATAGATCAAGGGATTCCACCAGAAAAAGATCCCGATGATTTCCACTAATAGAATGTCAAGACTGTGCATTTCTTGAACATGAACACCTTCATGTTGAATAATCCGATCTTTCAATTCTGGCTTAAGTGGGTAACTTGTACTCCAGAAAATCCATTTGAAGAATGAAAATGGCAAATGATATTTCGCTGATTGCACCAGAGTTATTGTTCCCAAGTGATGCTTTTCTCCACGATGGTATAATTGGTAAATCTTGACCAGTCCAAGTATCAATCGCATAGCGGACCAACACACCCCAATCCAAAAAATCCAGGTCAAAATTTGCATGAAATTTAAAGACGATTCCGGTTGGGTATTGATTATGTGACCCGCTGCGTAAACCTGTTCTCCGAATGAATAGATCACCGAAGTTTCTTCCGGACTTTGGACCAGGGTTACATGTCTAAGTATGGGTAACATCATACCGATGATAAGGGTACTCAACAAGTAGATCCGGTTGTGACCAAAAAAGGTTTCTTTTTTCAATAAAAGAAGGTAAATGAAGTAAAAGATCGTCCAAGCCAGGGTTACATCAAGGAAATATTGGATCATGATCAAAGATTTTTGGATTCGTCCGGAGGTAGTAATTCAGCTATTTCTTCCAGGGTCATGTTCTCTTCGTTGACCAGAAAAGAAACCAAGCGGTGCATGGATCCGTCAAAGTAATCATTGACTAGTTTTTTGATGGACTTGCGGGTATACTCCTCTTTGGAAATAGTCGGGAAATATTCATGTGTTCGACCATAGGCTTTGTGATCTACAAACCCCTTCTTCTCTAATATCCGTACCACCGATGCAATGGTGGAATGGGGAGGTCTGGGCTCACCCAATCGTTTCAGGATGTCCGAGACGAGGCAACGCTTGAGTTCCCAGATCAGGTGCATAATTTGTTCTTCGGCTTTGGTTAATTTTTGCATAGCAGATTATTAAATTGAAATATATAGAATCATGGCTCATTGTTACTACCAATATATACTTTGTCCTTAATTACAAGTACTTTAATTTTTCTTACATCGTCTACTAATTCAAGCCCAATTTGTTTAAGCTCTTGATTAATGTTTTCCGGGTTCTCGTTGTACCATGGAATTTCAAGGTCATAATTTGCTATTAAACCCGTTTCATCAACAACGGGGGTTCGTAGTCGTGTTTCCAGAAATATGGCTAAAGTTTCAATGGGAGAATTTTTCATTTTAAGTCCTCTACCACTAGAACTTGAATGGGGTTCCATGCCAATATTTGATTCGTCCAACAGTATTGGTTTTCCCTTAATTTTTTGAAGGATTTTAACAGGTTTTGCTCGTTCTTCAATTCCCGATGTACACGAAAAATATATGCTTAACTGTTGTCTCATTATTTCAAACCTTTGTTCACCAAGCTCTTCAGGTACAATTAAGTCAAAGCATATAGCATTCTGCCTGTTCCATACAAATTTAGAAGAATCATCTGTTTCTAAAATTGTTCTCGTTACTAAGGGAAATTTATGGGCTATTTCAAATAAGGTTTTTGCAATAAGATTAGTAGCTATGACTCGTCTCCCCTTATAAATACCTAGTCCAGTAGGATTTGAAAATGAAGGAAATCCATCTTTAAAAGGAGTAATAGTAATTTGATATGTGAAATTATCATTTCCAGATAAGGGAATCGAAGGATCGAAATCCAAATCATCTTTTTTCTCTTTGATGGCTAATTCTTGACCTAAAAGAATTTTAGTTATCAGATCTTCTGTTATTTCTGATGAAGTAGTAATGGCTCTAATTTTTCCCATTTTATCAAGAACTATAACATGTGGAATTGTCCTGTGTGGAAAGATTGTTGTAAGTCTTCTTTGTTCGTCTATCACAATTGGTAATGTCATATCCCATTTATCCAAAAACCGCTTAATTCTCTCCTCTTTTTCCGTGGTTATGGTGAAAATTTGCAAATCTTTATTGTATTTGGATTGAATTATTTCTAATTGTGAGAAAGATCTTATGCAAGTTGCACACCAAGTAGCCCAAAAGTCAAGAACAACAATTTTACCCTTAAAATCTGAAAGATTAGCTTCCGCCCTTTCGTAATTGAGGATTTTCCCAAAAAATAAGTCAGGTGATTTTTCTCCTATTTTAGAACCTAGCTGAGCAAATATGCTGGTAGAAACAATTAAGAATGGAATTAATACTAATAATCTCATTATTGTATGTCATTTAATATTGGTGGTATCTTAGAATAATTGGTACAAGTTTACATCTATTTATTCAAACATACAACTAAATATCCCGATTAATATTGGAAATATACGATATAATTCGCATAAATACGACAGATGTGAAAAACATTCCAGATTTTGATAAATCTTGAAGCTGTTCTGTTAAGATAAATCTCAAAGATTAAAAGAAAAAAGTACACCGTCAAGATTCAACCCTTTATCAATAAAGCACTCATCAAAGTGCTTTTCGGAGCAAGAAGGGTGGGAAAGACGTATATCCTATTACAGTTGATGGATATCATAAAATCCACATCAGAAAATCCAAATCTTATCTACATCAACAGAGAACAAAATGATTTTCGTTTTTTGACCGACGCCAAGGTATTGTATCAATATGTAAAAGCACAAAGCCAATCGGGAGTGAGGAATTATCTATTTATAGATGAAATACAGGAGATAGAAGGCTTTGAGGTGGCTCTACGGGAATTACTGATCGAGGACTACGACATTTATGCTACCGGTAGCAATGCCCAGTTGCTTTCATCAGATCTGGCGACAAAATTATCCGGTAGATACATAGAATTCAGGATCCACCCACTGGATTATCCTGAGTTTCTTCAGTTTCATACTATCGCAGATACGGAAGATGCATTTTTTGATTACCTCAAATATGGCGGAATGCCTTATCTGATTCATCTTGACATGAAGGATGATGTAATATATCATTATCTAAAAAGCGTATACAATTCTATTGTGCTTAAAGATGTAGTTTCCAGATATAATATCCGGGATGTGGTTTTATTGGATCGATTGATCGACTATCTTTCGGAAAATCTAGCCGGTTATGTTTCTTCAAAAAAAATAACAGATTTTATTAAAAGTCAGGGCATAAAAATGTCCATTAATACCATATTGAATTATCTTCATTATTTGTCTAATGCATTCTTTATTCAAAAGTGCTCTCGTTATGATATTAAAGGTAAAAAGGTATTTGAGATCAACGATAAATACTTTTTCAATGACCTGGGTCTGAAAAATAGCCTAGTGCCTTTTAAACTTCATGACATGAGCAAAGTGCTTGAAAACCTAGTTTACAACAAATTAATTGCTGAAGATTTTTTGGTATATGTGGGTAAATGGAACGACCTGGATATTGACTTTGTTGCCCAAAAGAGGAATAAAACTATCTATATTCAGGTCGCCTATTTATTGATAGATGAACAAATTGTACAACGGGAATTTGGAAACTTACAGAAGATAAAAGATAATCATAGAAAAATAGTAGTTTCTACTGATCGATACCTTTCAGAAAATGAAGTGATTTAATAATAGATGTTAAAATGAGTTGTATGTGCTTGGTTTTCAAGACGAAGCTCTTTTTGAGATTCATAGCCAAAGCTATGGATCGAGAAAAAGCTGAAGTATTGAGAATCAATGGCATGCAAATCATTTAACAATTTGTTTTTAAATCACTTCAATGATCAGGGTATTGAACACATGCAGATTAGAAAGTTTTTATTATCTCCACTGGAGTAGGTAGATAAATCTTCCGCGGTTATTTACTCACCACAAACTTCCGGCTTTCAATATTTAAACCATCGTGTATGGTCACAAAGTAAGTTCCATTAGGTAAATGGAAAAGGTTCATTTCAATAAGGCCATGGTTTCTTGCATAGTTCTTTTTCAATACGGTTTGTCCTAAAATATTATTAATAGCGACCTGCCGAGTATTCCCCAACTTACCATTAACTTTGATATAAAGACGATCGGTGACCGGATTGGGATAGATACGCACCGAAGAGGATAGGTCTGAAAAGTTGTTCGTAGAAGTGGTCAGATTATCCAATACCAAAACCCCAGCTTCATCAGTACCAACCCAAAGTCTACCGATTGAATCAGTGGCTAAGGATGTAAGATCAGTTATTTGAGTCGATTGAAGGATTTGCATGGAATTTCCATCGAAGTGTCCCAGACCGCTAACTCCGGCAAACCACAAGTGATTTCCGGGGGTTTCTATAATATCATAGACATTTCTGTAATTGAGTTCTTGGTTAAAAGACACCCAATTGGATCCGTCATAACGGTCAACTCCACCGGAGGTACCAATCCAGATGTTACCTTTACGGTCTTCATAAATAACTTGGATAAAATTTCTGGAAAGTCCATTATCAGTGGTAAAGTTGGTCCAATTGACGCCATCGTATCTGCTTAATCCCTCACTGGTAGCGAACCAAAAATTTCCATTTCGATCCTGGCATAGATCCCGGACATCATTATGGACAAGTCCGTCTGCTTCATCTAAGCAGGTCCAGGTTTCGTTGTCAAACCAACATACTCCATTTACCGTGCCTGCCCAAATCTTGCCATCCCGGGCCTGCAAGAAATTATAGACCCTCGGATGAGCCAATCCTTCTTCACGATCGTAGGAAGTCCAATCATTGCCATCATATTTTCTAATGCCGGATCCGGAACCTAACCAAATCCTTCCCTCTTCATCTTCAAGCATATCATAAACCCTAAAGCAATCCAATGTTTTCTTAACATCAATGTTTTCCCAAACTCCATTTTTATAAATGGATATGTTTTTGTATGCGGATGAGATCCATATATCCCCTCCACCGGTGGTCATTATATCCAGGATCGAAATACCTCCTAATCCCGGGGTCATAGTAAAATGGAACCATTCGGAATCCGTGAAAGTACTGTATCCATAATCTCTTCCAACATATAATGTTCCTTCTTCCGACATCCCAAAACACCTTGCAAATCTATCTCTATCCTCTAAACCTGTATCTTCCCACTTCCAGGTATTTTCGGTATATCGATAAGGCCCTTGAGAAGTTCCAGCCCAGATTTCACCGGAAGGGGCTACGTAAAGATCCCAAATAGTAGATGTATTCAATTGATTGGACCAACTTGTTCCGTCGAATACATCAATACCCTTATTGCTTGCAACCAAAATCTTGCCTGTAGAATCCTCAACAAGTGCACGGATAAACAAATGACTTAATCCATTATCCTGATTATATTTAGTCCATCCACTTCCATCATAATGATATACACCTATATTCCATTTTCCCACCCAATAGTCCCCTTTGCTATCCTCTAAGAAAATTACTCCATCATCAAAGTCCATCTCAGAAAACATTTCAGTAGCTGTAGTACCATCGTATTTGAACATTCCTTCTTCTGTACTTAACCATAGATTGCCACTTCTATCCATATTTACTGATTCGATAAAGTCAAATTCTGAACTGAATTCATTACTATAGGTCCACTGACCGTTTTTCCAACGCGACACCGTTTGATTCGTCACCCAAAGAGCGTTTTCAGAATCAATTAAAAGATCTTGAACGCGATCGCTGGGCATACCATCTTCAACTGTAATTCGATCCCAATTGTCTCCGCTCAAAATGCTGATCCCTCCATCTCGGGTCGCGAAATAAACCTTTCCGTTTTGATCTACGACAATATCGTTTATCCATAGATCGGTTAATCCGTTACCTACGGTATTGGCCGTGGTATATTCGTTAATCAGATTTTGACTGAATAAACCTGAAATGCTGATCAGTAAAAGAAGTAAAAATATGCTCCCTTTGGTATTATTATGATTTCTCATCAGTTTCTATTTTTTGGTGAATTTGATAACAACCCATTTTATATGAAATTTTATAATTTAATCAATGATGGGCGTCATGAGCTGAACTGATTGATATTGATGCGAATTCCAGATAGGGCATCTGAGGAAGTCTATTACGATCCTATCTGGATTGTTAACGAAACCATAATTTTGTGCTATCGTGCATTGAATACCCAACTATCTATCCTTCCTAAGACGTTATAACTGTTATAAAGACAAATATTATGAAATTGACCTATTCTGGGCTATTTATTATTTCTCTATGGTGTTTTAGTATACTGGCATGTACAAAAAACGATTCTGTTATTCTGGGACCAGGTGAATATACACTTAAATTGGGGGCTCCGATTGAAATGAAAGATGATGTACAAATTCAATTGTTCAATATTGAAGACAGCCGGTGCCCTAAATCCGTCACTTGCGTTTGGGAAGGTGAAGCCAAAACCTATTTTGTCGCCTCATCCAATCAAGTTAGTGATACTTTAAAGCTTACCTATTCAGGAGCTTGTGAATCGGAAAATGCCAACTGTGCAGATACAGCCTCTTTCTTAAATTACCGTATCATATTGCAAAGTGTACTACCCTATCCTACCGATGAGGATCCGATTCCATTGTCTGACTATGAAGTGAAGCTGAAAATTGAAGAAGAATAGATGTAGCGGATTATTGTTGAATTGTTGAATTGGGGTAATTGTTTAAGTGTGGTGATGAGAACAGGATTAAAAGGATTCACAGGATATACCAGGATAATGTTACTAATATTGTCATTGCCACTGATATTGTCATTTCTATTTCACGATGAAACCCGAAACTGATCCTTTGACACCCTTGCTTTAATATTCCAGGATTGTTTTATGGCTTCCAATAGAATCTTGAATATTCTGTTCAATCGTGTTCAAAACGGAGAACAAGATTAAGGGATTTAAAAGACAAGATCTGCCAGGATTGTAAATATGACTACGATTAGAATCCTGAATATCCTGCTTAATCGTGGTCACAGAGAATCAAACATTTCTATGGTGATGTTGGTCTTGATGGTATCCTGAAGAACCGAGTTAACCGTAAACATTTGAATACCTGTCGATGGAGGTTGCATCCCAAATTTCATAACTTGCCGAAATTCTTCCGGATCTACATGGTGTGCCTGGATAATTGGCCAGATATCTACTTTTGTATTCCCATTCAGAGTTTGATTCATCCAAGTTAAATATTGTTGGATTCTGACGGGTTTGTGTCCCATGTGTTTATGATAAAGCATAGGAGAAAGTACATCACATACATCTACCCATTGCCGGATATCGATACCCAATATTCGATAACTTGCTTGTTGAAACTCGTCAGGCAACCAGGGACAATAATAAACACCCATAAGAATTTCAGGATCATTGTTTTTTATAATTTGATAAAAGTCGCTGATCCAGTGTGTGACTTGAAGAGATCTCCATTTTCTCCAGAGTGAATCCTGGTATGTAAATATCCAGGTGGATTGTTCTTCCGTATTGCCATCCGGGATGGATACTTCCATATGTTGGGCAAATTCCCGTAGGCAACGATCGCAGAAGCATGTTTCAGGAAGGATTGGATCCGGTGTTTCAAACTGAGCATGCCAGTGCACATAATCCAACCAAATGCCATTGACTTGAAATTTTTGCAATAATTGATGTAATTGATCAATCCGGAATTCCTTGAATTCCGGATTCGTTAGGCACACTCCCATAAACCAATCTGCCGGTGTTGCTTTTTGACCATTGGCAAGTACCGGCCAGGCACCCGGATGGTTATCCACATAACCCTTACCATTTAAAAGAGGAAATTCAACAAAGACCTTGACCTCTTCGTTTTTCGCCTTTTTCCAAAGTAAACTATCCAAAGAAGAATACCTTGTGAAAATGGCATTCAAACCCAATTTTTTAAAAGGAATATCCTGCTTCACAAAAGGTTGAAAATTTCCATAAGCCCCACGGACAAAGGATTTAGATGCCTTGCGATCTGATTGGGAATGGCAAGACAGAAACAAAAGTCCTACCAGTATGGTTATGTACAAATTCATAATTCAAATACTAGGTTAATGTTCAAAAACCAGGATGGCCATATAAGACCATGTAGTATATGATTGACCATTAGATTTTCGGTGGTTCCCAACCTTTTTCATAATCTCTCTGCCAATATCTATTCATGACTTTTTCATTTTTAAATTTTCCATTTGCCGGATCTATTTCCAGGGATTGATTTCCCATACGATAGGAAATATTGGCATAATGGCAAAGATTTGTAGAAAGAGCCCCTCCATCGATTGGAGCATTCAATGTATCTTTTCCACGTATTGTATCTAAAAAGTTTTGGATGTGTGTGGTTGTGATATCTCCACCTCCTCCTAAAGCCGTGGAAGCTTCACTTCCCTGTTCTGTACCTTCTTTGATCATTTTGCCAGCACGGTCGAATAATTTGTAACCACTGCGATTGACAAACACACTTCCTTCCGATCCATAGATGATCGTACCTCGGCCTCCCCCATAGGTATTGTTTCCGTTACGGCTTTTTCCATCCCAGCTGATGGTTTTTCCTCCGGGAAAATCAAAATGTGCCAACATGGTATCGTACATCGTCCAGGGATCATCTTTGTAATGATATTTCCCGGCATGTGTTACTACCCGATGAGGTATAGTCACTTGTAAAGCCCACCTTCCAATATCTAATTCATGAGTGGCATTGTTACCGGTTTCTCCGGTACCCCAACGCCAAAACCAATGCCAATTGTAATCTCCGGCAATATCGATAAAATCGGTTCTTGGAGCAGGACCTTGAAATAATTTCCAGTCCAGATAATCAGGTACCGGTACTTTTTGTGCGGCAGGAACCCGATCCCGCTGATTAGAATAAAATGCCTTGGCCATATAAGCATGACCGATTATGCCATTGTGTATTTCTTTGATGATTTCTTGGGAGGCCAGAGATGATCTTTGTTGATTGCCCATTTGAACCACTTTCCCATATTTCTTTTGCAGAGCTACCAAAAGCGTGCTTTCATAGGGGTTGTGACTACAGGGCTTTTCTACATACACATTTTTTCCAGCCTGCATGGCGATCCAGGCGGCAGGAGCATGCCAATGATCAGGACACGCTACAAAAAGAGCGTCAACCTCTTTATCCTCAAGAATGTTACGAAAATCTTTTTCACCTTTGGGCATCGAACCGGACCATTTTTTTACTTTCTCGAGAGCTTCATTTTGTCTGCGGATATCTACATCACATACATAGGTAATATCAGCGGTCTCGAGATTAGATAATGGTTGAGCTAAACCTCCGAAGCGTCGGTAGCAGCCCATGATGGCGGTTCCTATACGCTCATTGGCTCCCAATATACGTTGATAACTTTTGGCCGAAACAGTCTGGGTGCTTATGGCTATTGAACCGGCAGCTAATCCAGCATTTTTGATAAACGTTCTTCTTCTCGTTTTTTTCATGTTTTTGATATTGTTTACGCGCAAATTGCCAATATAATCAACCTCCTTGAATTTTTAATCAACTCTAGGTATGAAGTAATTAAATCTTATTGTTCAACTTGACGAGTGAAAGAACTTTAGTATTTGTGCAAATTGGATGGATTTCCAGTGAATCTTTCGAAAACTGTTATCCGGATTAGAAAACCAATAATATAAATCCCGGTCAAAGAACTTAATACCTATTCTGAAAACTGGTTTAAAGGTATCTGCGCCGGTTTGAAATCGATTCCCAAATCTTGTTTAGCCAGATTATTAGTGTAAACAGTCCTGGGTTGATTTACAGGAGGTTTGTGGTTAAGCATTAAATTGATATCCGATACTTTATAACTTTCACTCGTCACAAGGTAATTTTTACCATGAATTCCATTAGTTGTAGCCGCCTTAAACACACTTTCGGCAACATCCTCAACATCGACTAAAGCGAATTCGATATCATTATCATAAAACATCTGAATGAATGGATTCGGGGCTATCTTATTTTTAAATAAAAACTGCAAGCCCATCGAGGTTGAGTCCTCTCTTGCAGAAAGTGCTTTTCCCATCACCGCAACTGGAGAAATAGTTGTAATTTCATAGCCTAAACTTGGATTATCCGATAAGAATTTTTCCACAGTTTGGTTTGCAATAAATTTAGCCTGAGCATATGGATGACCTTCTTCGCTCATAAAAGGTGGATCATCCTCACTAACTTGATCATCTTTCCCTTTCCCACCAGGGAGAAGCGGAAAATTAGTGTTAAAAGCGGCAACTGAGGCAATGAAAACTACTTTCTCAATGCCTGATGTATTTTGCACCGCCTCAAGAAAATTATTGGTCCCGTTAATAGTTGGGTCGAATAATTCTGTTTTTGGATCTTTAACATCTAGTTGAAAAGGAGTGCCGCCATGGACAACAATATTACATCCATGCAGGAAATCTTCCAATTGTGATTTGTTTTCCACATTTAAGGGAACAATTTCTAAATTCTGTGCATTCGGTAATTGTTTTAAATGTTCGTATTTTTCTTTCTTGGAAATGTCGGTAGCCGAAACTTTTACCTGGTATCCTTCATCCAAAATTTTTTTGGTATTGTAACTACCAATGAATCCTGAACCTCCGATGATGCCTACTTTCTTCATGGTGCAATGGTTTATATGTGGTTATTAAATTAATTCAAAAAAGTACTTAAACTTTGGCCTTAATATTTAAATTTCGAAACAAAGTGCATTTTAAGATAGGACATTTTGTTTAGAATATAGCTAAATTCCCGGATCAAATAAATTAAATCTGAGATTAGTAATTATAACCATGTTAAGTAAAAAATAAGACGAGTACCGTGTATTTATCCCAGAGAATGACGTGTACATAACAATTTGCACTTTTAAGCGGCATTAATAATTTTTTTCACAATATGCCAAGCTCCGCTTTCTTTCCATTCTTTGGCTATGTTGCTTTTGGGTTTCATTTTCTGTAGTTCGGAAATAACCTGATTCAGTTTATTATCCAGTAATCGATCAACTTGTAATTTAGTCCATTCATTTTTTTTATGTTGATCTTTAAAATAATGACCAGCATAGATCACAAGTTTTTCTTTTGCATGGTAAAAATCTAAAATTTGCAGTGCCCCCGGAAAGTTATCCTCTGCCCAGTTCCATATCCATGTAGCTCCGTCTCCTAATATTATTTTATTGCCATAATCGACTAAGTGCCTTTCTAATTTTGGAAAAAACTCATCTCCCGGCCCACTATTAAGCCTTGCAGTGTAAGAATTCACATTTTTAAGAACCTTTTTGATAGAATTCCCCGATTGGTAATTATACGTAACAAATAGGCTCCGGAGACCAAATTAGTGATTATAATCGGCAGGGTATATTGGGATAGGACTTGTGAGCCGCTAGAATTATATACACCTATTTCTTTAACATCCACTTCCCTAGGTAAGGTAACGAACAATAAATCAGAACCTGGATTCGGAAAAATCAAGATAGGTAGCGGATTATCAATATTATTTATGGGTAAAATCTTTAGATTTTCCTGACAGGAATAATCGAAACTCCATACTTTGATAGTTTGTTCGAAGCTAAAAACGCCATTATCAAAGCATAATAGGGATAAATCGGGTGGATCGGTAGAACAATGAGAAAAATAGAAAGGATCAATTGAAAAATTTCCCCGTGTAAATATTCCCATTCCCGGTACTACTTGGATTACACTGTCCAGAACCCCAAAAGGACTAAGATCCTGCTTCAAATCTGAGGTGCTGAAATAGTGAATAAATGGGCTGTGCTCATCATCCGAAAATAGGGCTACGCTATCCAACTCGAAATTTAAAATAGAATCTGCACCAAAACAGTTCAATATGACAGACATGGTATCTCCAACTTCCAATCCATAATCATAGATCAGACGGAATGTATCTTCTTCAAAAATATAGACTTTATCATGGTCTTCATGCAACAAAAGCACATCCCTATTTGTGCTGTAAATAGTATCATTGGCTAAATTTACCCGGTAATTATTGGATTGATAAACCAGGCAGAGTTTATTTTTGATTATTCTTTCTTCCTGAAATGTGACTAAAGCAAAACTACGGCCATTACCTAATCCATCAAAGGCAAAGGTCAACCATTCTGTATCCTGGTTAAAGTAGTTCTGACTTTGCATCGGACTATCAAGAACCAGAACGATACCGATTGTGGCCAATATACGGATGCTTGGCAAGTGCATTTTTGAAAAAATTAATTTTCTGATTACCTATTTGGACGATTTACATACAAAAAATAAGTAATCTTTACCTAGATGTTTTACGCCAATGGCTTATCTTCACCAATGACTAAAATACATAAATCTGAACTGAAATGAAACTACGAATCTTAATTATTGTCGTTATATCCCTGGTCTCTCTTTCCAGCATTTCTATTCCACCTCACAAAATTGAAATTCAGGATTTTAAAAGTAGAATTAAAGCAAAACTAGATAGCCTGTATGACGAGGAAACAGATTTCGGAGGGGCAACGATAGGAATCGCGTTGCCTGATGGTCGGCAATATGGCTTTGCCGTTGGTTATTCTGATATGGAGAACAAAATTAAAATGAATCCCGATCACCGCATGCTAGGAGGGAGCAGTGGGAAAATATTTGTTTCAGCGGCAATTATGCAGTTAGTAGAAAGTGGCAAACTAAAATTAGATGACAAAATTGAAAAATATTTGGGGGATCTGGATTGGTTTGATCGGATTCAGAATCATGATCAGATAACCATTCGTAACCTGATGCAGCATTCGACCGGAATATCCCGCTATGTATTCGATCCGGATTTCCAAAAGGAGGTACATCTGGATGCAGACCGGATTTGGAATCCCAAAGATTTACTCAACTATGTTTTTGATAAAGAACCTGAGTTTGCGGCAGGTGAGGATTTTGCTTATTCCGACACCAATTACATCTTATTGGCGATGATATTGGAATTGGTTAGTAAGACTACGATGTACGATTTTGTGGAAAATAATATTCTGAATCCATTTAACCTGGATCGGATTTCTCCGCAGGTAGACCGCAAAATTCCTGGAATAGCTATTGGATATAACAAAGAAGATGATCCGTTCTATCCGGGTAAAGTGGTAGAAAATGAAACCTATAAATACAATGTTCAGTTTGAATGGGCAGGAGGTGGTTTTGTCATGAATACGGTAGACCTGGCTCAAGCTGGAAAATTAATTTATGAGAACAAAGTATTTAGTCAAACCCTGATGGGAGATTTTTTACAGGGGATTGAAGCTAAGGGTCTGGGAGGAAAGTGGGGATTGGGTGTTCATATAAAAGAGACCCCTGTCGGTATGTCGTACGGGCACAGTGGGTTTTTTCCTGGTTATCTAACCAACATGCTGTATTATCCAGAATATCAATTTGCCATAGCTTTTCAAGTAAACACTACAAATGCGAAGAACCTTAGTCTGTTCCGGAAGCTTTTCCAATTGATTCCAACCATTAAGGATTATGTGATTCAGTCACGGGAAGAGTCACCATTTGACCACCCTGAAACATTGGTTCGCCATCTGTACAACCAAGTGACTTTCCCGGCTGGAAATACACCAGATTGGGACCATATCCGGACCTTGTTTATCAAGGAAGCCACCGTGGTAATGCGTATGAGTAAAACCGAAACGGCAACCTTGTCTTTGGACGGCTGGATATTGGATTTTGTTAATTTCATTCATAACTCCAAAGTAGAATCCACTGGATTTGAAGAAAAAATTATAAAAATGAAAACCATGGTTTTCGGTGATATTGCTCATATCTTAGTACTCTATACATCGTATATTCCAGGAGTGAGCAAAGCACCTCGCGAAGGCGTCGATAGTTTTCATATGATTAAGAAAAATGGCAAATGGCAAATTGTCTCCATTCTCAATGAAATACCAACACCTGAAAGACCTAAACCTGCTGTTTTCAGGGGATAATAATTTAGAATCCGCAAAATTTAATAGAATTTAATACTACAAACGAATAAGATGGTCCATGGTAAGCACAATACAGTACAATAAGAAGAAACAGAAATAGGTCTAAAATGCCATCTTTTTACTTAACCAAAACATAAATTTCAAAAGCACTAATATTCAGCTAGTTTATTCAAAATAACTTGTGATTTTTTGACCAATTGACCATATCGGAATATGGCCACCTCTGCTAATTTCTGTACTAGATCGAAGGTCATGTGATTGAAATTTAAGCCAGCAATCAACAATTCTTGACTTGGTAAATCAAAAGTCTCATAAAAGTGATTTGGAATGCCCCAATTCTCATTTGTCTTGTAGGCATAAGAATTTATCATATCTATAAATTTATTCAAAATAATGATAACATGATCTTGATCTTTCTTTAAATTGGTTAGTAGATTTCTAATTTCTTGGTTTAATAAGCCAATATTTCCGGTAGAAGTAAGATCACGATAGGTCTGATTATAAGGAATATATCTTAGATGCGTCCATTTTACATTTTTTGCACTGTCTATAACTTCAACCACCGACTTTTTACTCTCAGAGAAGTAATCAAAGTAACCGGAAATATTATCATAATAGTCTTGATGTGACTGAATAAGGATATTCAATTGTTCAATATCCTGTGTGAGATCTACTTGGATCCGCTCTAGGTATGTGAGAACAATTTTCTTTTCAATTCTTTTCTCATTCCAGTTGTTTACTTTGAGAGCGATTAATATTCCTAATACAATTAGAAATAACTCCCCAAGTGCATATTTCCAATTAAAGCCATTCCTAGAAAATCTTTGAATTACCATCCGTATTTGAAGATACTTAAATGCTAAATTAATGAATTGAACCGTATTAATATGATTCGTGTATCATGGCCGATAATTATTTGAATAGACTATTGATAGGAAATGGAAGCAACTAGGAATAAATTTTATCAAGATGAATGCATATTTATTAATGCCTTAATTAATTAATCCCAGCCTTTATCTTTTTGTATCTTCATCAACTTAACAAAATAATAATCTTATGCAATTAGGGTTTGTAAGTGCTATTTTACCGGAGTTAAACCTGGAGGACCTCTGTCATTTTGCAGTAAATTCCGGTTATGATTGTATTGAAATTATGTGTTGGCCAAGCGCAGAAGATACTCGGCGGTATGCAGGAGTTAGCCATATAGATGTGGCAGGGATTACGGATCAAAAAGTATCCAAAATTCAAAAAATCGTCGCAGATCACGGCCTTTTTATCAGTGGACTGGGATATTACCCCAATCCATTGGATCCGGATCCGACACATGCCAACAAGGTCATTCTTCACCTCAAAAGAGTAATTCGTGCAGCTTCGAGACTCAACATCACTCGAGTGAACACTTTTGTTGGGAGAGATCCAGGTAAGACAATTGCTCAAAATTGGTCTGACTTTATTAAGATATGGGAACCGCTTATCATTTTAGCCGAATCGGAAAATGTAAAGATCGGAATAGAAAATTGTCCGATGCTTTTTACTGATGATGAATGGCCTGGAGGTAAAAACCTGGCTATAAGTCCCCAGATATGGAAAAAGATGTTTGCGGAAATCCCAAGTGATTATTTTGGACTTAACTATGATCCATCACATTTGGTTTTACAGCAAATGGACTACCTAAAACCGTTGGGTGAATTTGCAGATAAGTTATTTCATATTCATGCTAAAGACCTGCGCATTGATCGAGACCGATTAGATGATGTAGGAATTTTTGCTTCCCCTAGTCAATGGCACACGCCCAAAATTCCAGGGATGGGTGACATCGATTGGGGCAGGTTCATGAGCTATCTCTACGATACCGGATACTCGGGTCCTGTATGTGTTGAGGTGGAAGATCGGGCTTTCGAAAAAAATCTTGAATCCCGGAAAAAATCATTAGAAATCAGCGCCCGATATCTACGGCAATTCATGTAATCCACTGATAATTAATCTGTAACAAGGTGCCTCTGTAACATTTTTTGGACATTTGGATGTGTTCTACAACATAAACAGAGATGTTCTACAACACCTGATTTATTGGTCGACAGTTTTAATTTTGAATCTGATAACCAGCCAGAGGATTCTTCTTAAATAATTAAATTTTACAAGATGAGAATAGTAACAGTGTTAATGTTATTGGTTATAATCGGCTGCGCAAAAAATGATTCAGTCGACGATACGGCCATAACATTGGATCAAGAATTGATTAATTCCTTAAATAAGATATCCAGTTCCGGTGATTACACCTATTTTACTATGCCGGAGAGCGATGATTATGCGGCTTTACCGAATCAGGATCCACAAAATCCGGTTACTGCAGCTAAAGTGAAGTTAGGTAAAATGTTGTTCTTTGAAACAGCACTTGCGCAGAAGCCATTTAAAGAGAGTTGTCGTGAAACGTATTCTTGCGGATCATGCCATATTGCGACTTCCGGATTCCTTCCCGGAAGAATTCAGGGTATAGCAGATGGAGGAATAGGACATGGGCAAAATGGTGAGGGTAGACAAATGCAGGCAGGATATGATGAAACCGATTTAGATGCCCAAGGTACAAGACCGATGAATCCGTTAAACTCTGGATATAGTACAAACAGCCTGTGGAGCGGTTTATTTGGAGCTACTGGAGTCAATGTAGGAACGGAATATGCTTGGACCGGTTTGGCAAAAGTCAATTTCACCGGATATGTAGGACTGGAGGCCCAAAACATTGAAGCGTTTGAATTGCACCGCTTGGAAATTAATGACAAGGTCCTTGATAATTACGGTTACCGAGCCTATTATGATGAAGCTTTTCCGGATTTTGATGAATCGGAAAGATATTCTCCCACGACCTCCAGCTTTGCTATTAGTGCTTTTCTGAGAACCATGCTGGCCAATAAAGCTCCATTTCAAAAATGGCTTAAAGGGGATAAAAATGCCATGACTGCAAGTCAGAAAAAGGGAGCACTTCTTTTCTTTGGTAAAGCTCGATGTTTTACATGTCATAACAGTCCTGCATTAAGTTCTATGACATTTCATCGTTTGGGAACCAAGGATATGTATGAAATAGGAGGTTTAAATACCGGTCCGGATGATATTCGAAATTTAGGGCGAGGCATGTTTACCGGGAAAGAAGAAGATCATTATAAATTTAAAGTTCCGCAGCTATATAACCTAAAGGATTATGCTGCCTATTTTCATGGAAGTTCAAAAAGTACTTTGGCAGATGTGATAACGTTTAAAATCAAAGCGGTATCAGAGAATCCGAATGTAACTGATGATATGCTATCTTCTCGATTTAAATCTTTGACTCTTACGGATCAAGAAGTTAACGACTTGTTAGCTTTTTTAAGAGATGGTCTTTATGATCCGGAGCCATTAAGATATTTGCCCAGCAGCGTCTTATCTGGCAACTGCATCCCTAACAATGATGAAATGTCTCGTATTGAATTGGGATGTAACTAACTAGACAAGTACTAGTGAGTCCACTCTGAAAACTATCAATTTTCATAAAATGAATTATTTTGGATGAAAATATCCCCAAAAGAATCATTTTTGGATTTGCAGAGTTTTCGGAGTAGACTCACTAGTCCCATCGGGACGAAAGTTTGTTGCCAGGGTCATAGGATCCGGGATATGGATTGTTTATTGAATCGGAGCTCCATGGGAGCCATGCAATCAATACAATCCATCAAAGAAATTGGGTAAATATTCCCGATCCATGTCAATACTAGTGAGTCCAATCCGAAAACTGTCATTTTTGGATTTGCAGAGTTTTCGGAGTAGACTCACTAGTAAGAGCCTCGTTTGAACTTTGAATTCTTACCATCATCTATATGGTGTTAAAACGATTCTGTTTTAATGTGCGAATGGCATTCGAGTTATACACGGATGTCTTTCGCACTTTGTGATTTGACCTGCACTGAGGTCAGGATAACAATTGAAACACCAAAAATGACGCTAAATACGCCAACCCGGTCATCGAGAAAAATTGAACTACCGGCCATTTCCAGGTCCCGGTTTCTTTTTTGACCACCGCAAGAGTACTCATACACTGCATGGCCAACACATAAAAGACCAACAAAGATAGTGCGGTGGCTAGGGTGTAAACGGGCAGACCGGTTTCCCGATTTACTTCTTTTGACATCCGATCCTTGATGGTTAACTCACTCTCTGCACTACCCAAACTATAAATTGTGGCCATGGTTCCTACAAATACCTCGCGGGCTGCAAAAGAGGTAAACAAGGCAATTCCGATTTTCCAATCGTATCCAAGGGGCTTGATTACCGGTTCAAAGAATTTCCCAATGTGGCCGGCGTAGGAAGCCTCCAATTGTTTAGAAGCAATGAGGTTTTCGGTTTGTTGCGAGGTTAAATTTTGAGATTGAGCAAAAGCAATGCTTTCTTGCTCAGCCATATCCATTTTATTTCCAGGACCATAGCTACTCAATAACCACAATATCATCGAAATAATCAAAATGATCTTTCCTGCTTCCAAAACAAATGATCGGGTGTATTTATATACCGTTATCCAAATATTTCTAAAGTCAGGCATTCTGTAATCCGGCAAATTGATCATCAAATGACTATTTCCCCAGGAGGGCAAAATCTTCTTCAATACTAATGCAGCTGACATGGCGGCAATGATACCCAAAGCATAAAGGCCCATAAATACCAATCCCTGAGTGTTAAATATCCCCCAAATTGTGGTAGAAGGAACAACAAAAGCTACTAATATAGCATATACAGGTATCCGCGCTGAACAACTTATAAATGGAGTAACCAGAATCGTGATCAACTTTTCTTTTGGATTACTAATAGTACGCGCAGACATGATCGCCGGGATGGCACAGGCACCACTGGAAATTAAAGCAACCAGACTTCTTCCATTAAGTCCGAAACGCTGCATAATTCGATCAAACATAAATACGGCTCTCGACATATAGCCGATCTCTTCAAGCAACGAAATCAATAGAAAAAGAATGGCAATCTGTGGAATAAAGACCAGGACACCTGCAATACCTGGTATAAGACCATTTGCAATCAGATCAGTAAACCATGATCCGGAGCTCATTGATCCTACCCAACCACTCGCAGCGGCCATCAGATTCTCAATAATGTCCATGGGATACGTAGCCCAGGAGAAAATGGCTTGAAAAACAAATATCATTACCAAAGCAAACAATAGCGGTCCGACTAACCTGTGCGTAAGAATGGCATCAATCTTATCGGAAATGGTAAGGGATTTTTTAACCTTTTTGGTTGTTCGTTGTACAATCGGCGTGAAATAATCATACCGACGCATAGTATCGTCAATCTGAAGGCGCAAAGAAGGAAATTGGTGCTGGTGCATCCATTCATCCATCTCTGCTTTTTCCGAAGAATTGTGATGAGTTATTTTATCATGGTGGTGTAAGCACAGCATGGATTGAAAAGGATTGTCATATCCAAAGGTATTTTTCATCCAGTCCACAGCCTCAATCTCGGATTGGGTGAGGGGTTGATAAAATCTGTTCTCCGGACTGGTCGTAATGAACTTTTTCTGGTGAATAATTTCCTTTAGTTCCTTTATCCCTTTACCGGTTTTGCTACTGACTGGAATAATCGTGGTATCTGGAAACTCCTTTTCCAGTTTGGCAATATCTACTTCTGTTTTATCTTTTTCAGCCAGATCGATCATATTGAGTACCAAAATGACCGGAAAACCCAGATCTTTTACCTGAGTAAAAAGCAGCAACTGTTTTTCGAGATAATTGATGTCCGCAACATAAATGACACAGTCCGGATAATTCGGATCTTGCTTATCAATGAGTATATTGGTTAAAATAAACTCATCTTCAGAGGTCGCATGCAAACTGTAGGCACCAGGTAGGTCTACACAGTTGGTATCAGCATTAATTTTACCTGAATTGATAGCTACAGTAATACCCGGATAATTGCCTACTTTTTGATTCAAACCGGTAAGCAAATTGAACAAGGTTGATTTACCACTATTGGGATTTCCGACCAAAGCAATAGTACAATCTTTCTCAATTACTGTCATGCTTCTTCCTGCTTATCAAATAACAATACATCCAATTCTTGCTGGCGAAGTGCCATGTTTTGTCCATCCACTTTAATATAATAAACCTTTCCCCATGGTCCCTTGCGCAAAATATCAACTTGGCTTCCCGGTAATATTCCCATGGCCATTAACTTGTGTGTTTTGGCATCTTCGACTAAACTCTTTACAACCAGGTTCCGTTTAGGCAGCTTGTTAGGCACTATTCTTGGGTTTATTTTTTATTTAGACAAATTCTAAACAAAGATAGAAAATTTCACAGGTTAAAAAACACAACCGGTCCCGTTAATTGTATGATTTTAATCATTGAATATAGTTTTAAACGACTGCATTAAATCCAATTCTCAAAAGCAGATTCACTCCGATATGGACCAATCTACATTTGCTTGCTTGGATTCAATCAGGGCAGGTTTTTCTAATCATTTATGAAGCGTCATGTTAAATCATTTGCGTAATTTAAGACGTTAAATATAATAACCACGCAGGTAGGAAATGAGGTTATTGTGGTCTGGTTCAATAGAGTCAATCAATTGAGTGAACTATTAAAAATTGGTCTATTCTAACTTCTGAATCGTTATTTTATTTGAGAAAGCAAGTATGAACTCGGAAAATCCTATCATTTTGACCATGAGCATATTGTTTGCAGCTGCAATGATTCATGGTTTCTTTCTGTCAATACTGGTGTATCGCAAAAGGGGCAGGATACAAAGACTCCTCGCTTGTATCATTGCTTTGTTGTCAATCTGGATATTTAACTACCTGATATACACTACCGGATGGATCAATACGTGGCCTCATTTGATGGGTATATGTATACCATTTTTGTATTTAGTTGGTCCTCTGTTGTTATATCTTTCCAAAACAGTCGTAGAAGAAAGTAGGGGTAAATGGGCAGTGGTGCATTCTATTCCTTTTGTACTGATTCTGGTATTATACCTACCGGAATACTTTCAATCTGCTACGCAGAAATTGGAAATGATAAATCATATTTTTAGTCCGGAAAAAATCACAGTATTTAATTTTATCTGGAATCAAAAACTCACTATTTTCACGCTTGCCTATAGTCTTTGGGCCTGGCAAACTTTAAGAGCATCTGGATCGAATCATCCCTTCTATGTTCCATTGAAGAAAATTCTGTTCTTGCTCTCATGTCTTTTCTTAATTAAGTTGACTCTGCCATCGCTCCTTCATATTTTGGGCTACCAGGCCGTGTTTACAGAACTGTTAATAATTCTTTTAATAGCCATTATGGTTCATACCATGGGGTATTTTTATTTCAATTCCATAAACATGGATCTTTCAGCGGTCTTTGAAAAACGAACCCAAAGCATCAACAGCAAGTATCAAACATCCCCATTAGATACTGAAGAAATAAAACAATTTGTCGAACGCATTACCGATTTATTTCAAACCCGCAAACCCTGGTTGGATTCAGGTTATTCGATGGAAACTCTGGCAGCCGAATTACAAATTCCAAAACACCATCTCTCTCAGGTAATTAATGAAGGATTGTCCATGAATTTCTATGAGTTGGTCAACAAATACCGTATTGCAGAAGTAATTGAGAGATTAACGCAAGGGGAATATTCGGAATACTCCATTAGCGGCATTGGTGCAGATTGCGGTTTCAATTCCCCATCCACTTTTCACCGGGCATTTAAAAAAAATACCGGAATGACACCAACCAACTTTATTAAAGCACTAAAAAGTCCAACTCTAGACAAATCAAACTCTGAGCAGGGGTAATCTTCAAAGTCACCTTCATCAACAATTCAACCCTGTCCACGTTCAGCATTTGTTTTCACCTAAAATTGTAGGTTATAGGTAAAATCAACCTTTTTTCAATCCTTTAGAAATAGGAAAACTGGCGAGAGGGGCGTTATTTTATTTTACCAAAAAAATTATGAAAAGGACAATCGGCTTATCTCTATCAATCAGTTTATTAACCATTGCTTCCTGGGCACAAACGCAATCAAACAACAACCAGATTTCAAATTCAAATTCTCAAAGTCACTTTGAAAAGCAGTTTAAGTTTGACCGGGAATCCGATACTAAAGAAATCTTTATTCCGGTTGAGACTGGAACTAAATTTTTGAACTTTAATTTTAAGGGAGATATAGATGCTGGAATTTTATGGATTTCCATATTGGATCCAAAGGGCAAAAAGGAAGGAGGATTTACTCTTGAAGCTTTAGATAAAAAAAGTTCGTCAAGTAATTCCAACACCAATTCGAATAGTAACAATGGAAATAAGACCCATACCTACACCATTGTACAATCAAAGAAGGGAAGCGCTTCTGGTAATATGTCCAAAACCATCGATAATCCTTCGTTTGGAAAATGGCAAGTCAGAATAGTTACGAAAAACCTGGAAGGTGTATTAAAAGTAATGATTGCTCAACAAAGAGAACAGGACTGAGAATAAAATTTCATGAAATATTTATTCTACTTATTTCTGACTATATTTTCATTATACCTGAATGCGCAATCAAGCCTTACCGGTAAAATCAGCCTGGAACCGGAATGGGATTCAAAAGTATATATCAGCCGGATCACTTCTCTAGCTGATCTCTACCGCTGTTCGGAACAAATGATAATAGCTGAGGCCCAGGTAGATCCAGAGGGCGGCTTCCAAGTCGCATTTCCGACTAACAATTACCCTGAAATAGTCCGAATTCATGTAAGCAAGATGGGTGCTCCAGCAGCGATGTTGATAATCGGTAGTGATGAAGAAAATCACGGTTTTTATATCGTAGAACCCGGAGTAGATTATCAAATTATTAAAGATACTACTTGCGACAATTATTTTTCGGATTATGCTATAGAAGATCCCTTGAATCGGGAGTTTAGGCATATCGATGAAATGGTAAATTATTGGAACCTCGAATACCAATCACTCACCAATAAAGCCGAAAAAGAAAGGGTGCAATGGAATCTGGTCAATCAATTATTCCAATATAGTGATACATCCGCTTATCTCCTCGCCTGTATTTATGCCTTGGACCAGGCCGACATGGGATACAACCATGTGGAAGTAAATAAAAGAATGAGATGGGTTGCGGACAGGTTGGGTTTTCATCCGTATCTCAACAACTACCTTAAAGAAAAAAATGATTCAAAACTGTATTTTCTGACAATGGCTATCATCCTATTGGTGACAGGGCCCGGTATTTATCTTTTGATTGATTACTACAAAAAACAAAAATCAAAGCAAAAAGTCAACTCCCTTTCTCCTCGAGAAAAACGTGTAGCCCTGTTATTGACCAATGGTAAATCCAATAAGGAAATTGCATCGGCTTTGCATGTAGAAGTGAGTACGGTCAAAAGTCATATTTACAAGATTTTTAACAAACTGGATATCGATTCAAGGAAAGAAATCATCAAATTCGGTTCCTATCTTCACCGCCCAGAATCCTCATCGGATATTCAATAAAAAATTCAACAAAATGTCTTCATTGGTCTTTTAGTACTCCAGTTTTTACTTGTTATCTTTGTGGGAATTAAATCGCTTATGAACATCTTGATGGTATGTTTGGGAAACATTTGCCGCTCACCCATGGCAGAAGGAATTTTGAAAGCTAAGATTAAAAAACACCAATTGGATTGGTATGTCGACTCAGCGGGAACCAGTGACTGGCATATTGGTGAAACGCCTGATCTGAGGGCAGTACAAACAACAAAGCAATACGGGGTGGATATTTCCTCGCAACGGTCTCGACAATTTACACCTTCAGATTTTGATCGGTTCCATTTGATACTGACTATGGACCAGGAAAATTATGATAACGTTGTATATCAGGCAAGATCCTCTCAAGACCGGGAAAAAGTGAAAATGATCCTTGATTATTTGTACCCAGGACAAAGCAGAGCGATTCCAGATCCTTATTTTGATAATCGTTTTAATGATGTCTACCGAATGTTGGATCAGGCGTGTGATCAGATAATTACCACTCATCATGATCAATGAGTTGGAAAAAATAGGCATCATTGGGTGTGGCGCTATGGGAACAGGGATAGCTCAGGTGGCCGCAGTCGCGGGACATGAAGTTTTAATTTTTGATCAACAACCAGAAGCCCGTTCCAAATCCCTGCAAACACTCCAGAAGTTTATCAACAGATTGGCTGAAAAGGGAGTCCTTGGTAATCAGGAAGCTATTCAATGTCTTGGCAGGATTTATTTTGTAGATGACATTGCTGCGCTTGCCAGTTCCGAGTTAGTCGTAGAAGCTATTGTGGAAGATTTGGCAATCAAACAACAAGTTCTAAAAGATATTGAAAACCGAGTTTCAGCTCGTTGTATTCTGGCTACTAATACTTCTTCGCTTTCCATAACCGCAATAGCTTCTGGTTTAAGTCGCCCTGAAAGGGCTATAGGCCTGCATTTTTTCAACCCCGCACCACTAATGGATTTAGTGGAAATAACACCGGCCTTACAAACCAGCCAGGAAACGGTCCGACTCGCCGAACAAATCATGATTAGTTGGAGAAAAAACCCGGTAAAAGCAAAGGATACACCAGGATTTATTGTCAATCGCCTGGCGAGGCCTTTTTATTCCGAAGCACTTAGATTGTATGATGAGGGGTATGCCGACATTCCGACCATTGATTATGCGATGACTTCGATCGGGAAGTTTAAAATGGGTCCTTTTATTTTGATGGATTTCATTGGAAATGATATCAATTTAAAGGTTACCGAGACTATGTACCGCGCCTATTATCAGGAACCCCGCTATAAACCCTCATTTACCCAAAAACAATTGGTTGATGCCGGATATTTGGGAAGAAAGACCGGAAAAGGATTTTATAGTTATCCTCTGACAAACCAAAATCCAAGCAATGCAGACCCTGTTAGCTGTAGAAAAATATTCGAAAGGGTTTTGTCTATGTTAATTAATGAGGCCTACGATGCCTGGTTGTATGGAATTGCGAGCCCGGAAGACTTGGATCTCGCTATGAAAAAAGGGGCAAATTATCCATTAGGTTTAATAGCCTGGTCGCACGAATTTGGAATCAAAAAAATAATTCGAATTCTGGATGGTCTATTTGATCAATATCATGATCCCAGATATCGTTGCAGTGTAAAATTGCGAGAGTCTATATAGAGGACTTTGACCCATCTGTTAACTTAGTGGAATTACCGTTTCTATTTTGATAAGACTTTAATAACGTGAATAATGGATAAAAAAACTGTTGTTTTAATTTAAAACATAGGAGGATATTTAATATATTAACAGTTGAAACACAATTAAATAATATTAAACTCCTCCATATGTTTGATGATAAAATTACAGAAATTTATGTTGCTGTGGATGACTTTTATAAAGAATTCTCTCAACAAATTCAATATTTCAGGCTTCAAGACGGTAAAAAATGTACACGCAATAGGAAAAGTAGACTATCAGACTCTGAAATGATGACCATATTGATATGCTTTCATCATAGCCATTACACTAATTTCAAGTCATTTTATAATGAAATGGTTAGACGATATTGGATGCACTTGTTTCCTGATCTTGTTTCCTATGAACGGTTCAACCAAACACAGCAAAAAGTAATAATTCCTCTACTATTATTCCTCAAACAGTATGGATTAGGTTGTAGTAGAGGTATCAATTTCATAGATTCTACTACGATTAAGGCATGTCATATTAAGCGAGAAAAACAACATAAAGTAATGAAGGGGTTTGCAGCAAAAAGTAAAGGTACCATGGGTTGGTTCTATGGTTTCAAGTTGCATTTAGTAATTAATGATATGGGAGAAATTCTGAGTTTTTACCTAACAAAAGCCAATGTAGATGATCGTAACCTACAGGTAATCACTTCTTTAACTGAAAACATATTTGGAAAACTTTACGGGGACAGAGGCTATATTTCAAAAGCTCTGGCCGACTTTTTATGGAATGATGGTGTACATCTAATTTATAAAACACGCAAAAACATGAAAGATCAAAATCTATCAGATATCGATAAAATCCTATTGAGAAAAAGAGCTCTTATCGAATCGGTCAATGATGAATTGAAAAATATCTGTTCTATTGAACATTCCAGACATCGAGCCCCTAAAGGGTTTTTTATAAATCTGGTTGCTGGGTTAATAGCATATCAGTTCTTACCAAAAAAACCTTCTTTGAATATCTCAACTGAAAAAACTGATAATTTACAGCTCCTCCTTACAGCCGCTTAAACATTATTCACGTTTAATAAGATCCTGGATTGATAGCGACTTTTCTTTGAAACCAAGGCTTAAGACCAAAAATTAAACCAGGGAATTCCAAAGCTGATAACTTCCAAAAATTAAAATTAAAAAGGTCTTTTCTGTGTTATCAAAAAAGACCTTGCCAAATAATGGTCATTTTATGCCCGAACCTGTTACCTCCAGATCCCTAAGTATTCAGGAAACTGAATTAAAAAATATTCGGGATGGGAGGGAAATCCTCTGACAATGGTCTATGGCCAGGAGCCTCAGCACCTTCCTCAGATATCACCGGACAATTCACTACTATTCCAGGTCTATCGATGGTCACCAGACCTGCTTCTTGAGCGCCTAAGATATCCTCCACATCATCAAATAATACACCCTCATCTTCACGATGGGTGGATACAAATGGCGAATTAATAATATCATCTGCAGTAACACCCTCGGCAGTATGAACCACATTTACATTCCAGTGCACAGAATATCCAGGCTCACCGGGAATAAATAGAGCTACATTGGCCTGGAAGAGTCTATCTCCTCCAATAAAATAGAGTTGATTTTCACCTCGTTCGGTAACTCCTTTTTCTACACCTTGCAGTATGTAATAAATCTCTTCCTCTTCGTACCATCCATTCGCGGTAATTTTTCCAGTATTTTGTGGTTTTTTTATTGCAGCAATTCTTCCATTATGAGAAGAACGCATTTCGGTTAAATCTTGATCAGGAATGACTTGACTATTTTCAGTACATCCCATGAAAATGAAAAACAAACCAATTAATAAAACATTTATTTTTTTGTAACTTAACATGATATATTGATTTTATTTGTGAAATATAATTTTCTATAGTAGAAGTTGTTTGAAAACATATCTTAATGCTTGCGGACAAATCATCAGACCAATTCAGTAACTAAGCTAGTTTTTAATCAACTTCGTAATTTTATGACTCGTGCTTCGGGCACAAAAACCATTAATTTTGAATTAGACTAAAACCACGATAACTATAATTGATATTGTGAGATTATTTTTTGGCTTGATTTATTACAATTATGGTCTAGTTACTGTACCTGCAGGATTACTCCCACCTGCACTATTGTACATACTGTATAATATTCGGTTTCTTGCATTCACATTTACATTTCCAACCAGGGGCTTAAATATAAATGGTGTTGGACTATTATCCGTTTCAGACTCAACGGATATTACGACTGTCTTTTCCGATAAATCTGTTGGGAACCTAAACCCTGAATGAGCATTCTCTAAGTCTTCTCCTGGAAACATTGGGACGGCCTCACTTCAACCAAAAAGAACAGATCCATCAGATCCTGATACCATAAGAAATTCTCCTGTCGTTACCGGGGTACCATTTAGTACACCCGGATAAAACAATAAGGGCTGAAATAAGGATTGTAAATAAAAACTTTATGAGTTTCATTTGATTAAATTATTTTTTTTATACCTACTTCTGTTTTAAGTCTGTTTTCAGTTTATTCCGACCTTTATAGAAATAAATTCCTGTTTTGAATTTAGGTGTATACCAAATCTTCCTTTAAATCAGCTGCCAGAGGAAAGTCAACTTCGAATCCTGCAAGGTTATGAATGTAATTGCTTATTATTTTATCTCCGATAACCATTACTACATCGATCATATTAGCTTCATTATAACCGGCATCAAAAAAAGTATTCTTAACCTGATTATCTGCTTGGCCTCTGTTTTCAACTACGGATGCGGTAAACTTTGCTAATGCGTCTAATTTAACATCAAATGAAGCTGAACCTCCTCTTAATTCCAGAATTTGATCTTCGGTAAATCCGTTCAGTTTGCCTAAAGCCGTATGCGCCGATTGACAATAACGGCAACCATTAATTTGGCTGGTCACCAGATTAATTACCTCCCTTTCCTTGGCCTTTAAGGTACTTTTGCGATTCTGAAGAACAAGGTAATCACCCAGGGCATTTTCATTTTTGGCATAATAAGCATATAGATTGGGAACAAAACCCAAACTTTTTTGCAAGTTGTCGAAGATCTTCTGATTATTTTCAGATACTTCTTCTCTTTTTGGAATTGTAAATTTTTTCATTGCATTATTATTTTAAAACTTTAACAATGCAAAGATGACACAGGGAAAAGGGTATATGAAAGGCGAAACTTCCCGATTATATTGCGGAACTTCCTTTTAATGCTATTTTTCTATTTTTCCGAAAGCTTTGAGGACTTTCACCCAATTGCTTTTTGAAGAGTTTGTGAAAAGTAGCTGGTTCTTCATATCCCAACTCATAGGCAATTTCAGTAACATTTTTTTCAGAGTAGACGAGTAACCTTCTGGCTTCCAATATTATTCTATCATGAATAATTTGAAGAGGTGATTTACTGGCGGTTTTTGAAAAGAGGTTCGATATGGTTTTAGGTGATTTGTGGATTAAATTAGCATATTCCTTTACTTTTTTTAATTTTTTAAAATGTACGTCAACCAGGTAGTTGAATTGCCTGATTAAATCTACTTTTTGATTAGGCAATTTATCCAAATCATTTTGATTTTTAACCAGTCTGGTGCAAATGATAATTAGTCTCTTTAACAGCATTACCAACATTTCACCCTGAATATTATCAATGGTTTTAAATTCATCAACAAACACTTCAAAAAGCAGTTTCATCTTTCTTTGATGAATTTCATCAAGTGAAGTTATGTATTGCTGTTGAGCACCGAAAAATATTATTCCATAGCAGGATATTTCGTGGTCATGTTCGAAGACACAATAGTACTGACGATTAAATGAGAAAATTATCAGCGATTCGCAATTATTCAATATTGAAACACGATTATAATATGTTGAGGTAACCACGCTTTCAGGAGGCAAGGTTGCTATGTATCCATCAATCTCAAGACATACCTCTTCATCGGAATGGTTCCATATTATATGAATCAGACCATCCTTGGTGGATTGTACCCAATTAAAATTAGATTCATTCACCGTAAGTATGAATTGCCCATCAAGATCGCTATTGAAATGTTTTAAGATCATTTGTCTTCAGCTTTAGGTAAAGCATTAACACCACTGGCTGTTCTTACAAATGTATCATTTTCCTAAACTACCAATAAACCAAAGTTATGTAGTGTGTATGACAAAATGCAGAATTTTGAATTTTTGCATTAACCCAATTAACAAAGATGCACAAGAAACAGATATGAATGTCCATCCTAACTGGAGAGCGAAGATAAATGCCTCGATTGACAGAGAACCAACAATCAAAGATGCCTTTGAATATGAGCGGAATTTATCTAAAAGGACTTGAACAAGATATTATATGCCTACTTTTATTTCATTTCCGTAAAGCAGGATCCAATTGATAGGCTAGATTGAGATATCGCTGGCTCGAAGTGTTATCACCACTATCCCGGAAAGCCAATCCCAGAAAATAATGCAGCTGTGCATTTTTGGGATCATATTGTAATGCCTGTTGAAAATAATCTATGGCTGTGCCAAATTGCTTTTGCATCGCAAATACACTGCCTAAATTTTGTAGTGCCCCTGCATATCTGGGATTTATCTCGATGGCTTTAGTATATACCTCCTGTGCTTTGGGTAGGTTTCCTTGTTCGAAGTAAATTATCCCCATATTGTTATATGCCAGGGCGTTATTGGATTTCAATTCGATGGCCTTTTGATAATAACCTAATGCTTGTTCCGGATTTTTCAAATAATAATGTGCCAACCCAAGTTGGGTGTAAGGATCAGCATATTCCGGAAATATTTTCAGCGCTTCGTTGAATTCTTTCGTTGAACGAATAATAAACTCATTACGCTCGTTTGGATTTTGTGCTTTATCACGCTTTTTAAGGTATTCAAGTCCTAGATGATAACGAAGTTTGGCAGAGTTGGGCGAAGATTTGATATCATTTTCATATAAAGTAAAACTATTTTTCCATACCGGATTTCTGGAGACCGTCTGAAAGCTAAAAAAAACGAATAGGACTACTGCGAGGATTACAGGAATTCCTCCTTTTTTAAACATTTCCACCAGAGATTGATAGTTGGGTTCACGTTTATTAAAGGCAGAAAACAGCCCAAAAACACCGCTGAGAATAATTCCCAATACCGGAACAAACAAGAAGCGCTCTCCATATGATGAACCAATCAAAATCACCAAGTTAGCGTAAATACTAAAGGTAATTCCAAACCATAATAATCCAAATGTGATTGAAGATCTTTGCTTCCAGCTTTTGAGGACCAAGTAGATGGCTGCGATTAGAATGAGTAGCGTTATCCAAAAACGAAGGTCTAATAGTGTGGGTAAGGGAATCTGATTAAAACCCTGATCAGATACCAGCCTCCAGGGAAACACGCTTACCTGCAGATAGTGACCTATCATATGAATTGCACCAACAAACTTCTCTAATGGATTGTCGGCTAGGACCAGAAAGTTATCTATTTGTGAAATAGTATTGATACCTTTCATCGAACCTAAGATCGTAGATCGAATTGCCACAAAAATTAACGCAGGTGTCGCAAAGATCAAGGATCTTTTGATTGCAGCCACCGGTGATAAACGATAGAAATAATAGGCGACCAGTGGGAATAAGGCAAGATAGGTAATGGCACTTTCTTTGGCTAATAATGAAGCCAAGTAAGCAATGAGTGCTGCAATTAGCAGTCCAGCTTTTTTCTTGTTGAGATAAGCGCCAAACAAAATCAAGGTAATAATGAGAAATAAAAACGCCAGTACTTCATCCATACTCTTTATGTTTGCCACAACTTCGGTATGTACCGGATGGGCAATGAAAAGGGCCGTGATGATAAACACTATTCCTTTTTTTTGAGTCCACCAACTTGACAATAAATAGAACAAAAGAAACCCACTGAGAGCGTATAACAATACATTTATAAAGTGGTAAAATCCGGGGTTATCAGGAGCAATTTGCCATGCTATGGCCAAAACAATTTGTGACAGTGGTCGGTATAATGTACCCGGTGCATTCCAAAAACCATAGCGATAATTGGTAGTCAATAAGGTAGGGATTCCTGAAATCCCTTTTTGTACAACCCAGTTTTTTTCAACAGCTGAAGCATCATCCAAAGCATATTCATGCGACAAAGTATTCAGATTCAGTAAAAAAGCCAATGCGAATAGGATAACTCCTGGAATCCAGTAGGACTTTTTCTCCCTATGTACTGACTTGGTTGTAGGTTTATTTTTTTTTCTTTTTATATGGGATTTGGATTTTGCCATACATTTGATCTTTCAAATAATACTCCAAATACTTTTAAGATGCGTTCTTTGTAACGACAAAGATAATCACATATTTTTCTCGATAAATTGTTCCTTTTGAGATAGCAGTGTTCCTATGGCATTAAATTATTACATCCTTTATAAACCTTATGGCGTGATAACCCGGTTTACTTCTGATCGTAAGGATCACATTACGCTGGCTAGCCTTGGGAATTTTCCGAAGGATGTTTATCCGGTCGGGAGATTGGACAAAGATAGCGAAGGTCTACTCCTTTTAAGTAATGATAAGACTCTGAATCATCGTTTATTAGACCCTAAATATCGGCATCGACGATCTTATTGGGTACAGGTGGAAGGAGAGATTCCAGCCACGTCAATTAACCAATTATCCCGGGGAGTTAAAATTCGAATCAATAAAAAAGAGCATTTGACCAGTCCTGCTCAGGTGACTATTTTAGATCCTCCTCCGATGATCCCAGCTAGAATCCCTCCGGTCCGATTTCGTAAATTCATTCCTACTTCATGGATCTTTATACAATTGACAGAGGGCAAAAACCGGCAAATTCGGAGAATGTGCGCCGCGGTTGGATTTCCGGTATTGCGGTTGATCCGAATCGCTATCGAAGATCTGGACATCAGAAGTCTTATGAAACCCGGTGAGATTCGCACCATCAGTCGGACAGAATTATATCAAAAGCTGAATATATAGTAAACACCTTATCCTTCTTTACTCATGAAGTTTAATAAACAACTGTTAGAGGGCTAGTTGATAGATTTGGTCTATTTTTTGAATTTCACCTTCCAACTTTTGAGAAAGGTGATATGGGCTATTAGATTGCGGATAGTTGTAGGTGTAATCTTCAGTATCAAAAATCAAAAAAGAGGTAAAAAACCAATATAGGTTGATGCGAGTTGATTTTTATCATTGATTTTCTCCTCTGGTACGCCTATCTCTATTTTTAAAAAGAAGTCATGAAAAATAGATACCCAATCCTTATCTGGATAGTCTTGGTTTTTGCATATCCATTGGATCCATTATCAGCTCAACCTGAAAATGGCGAAAGTTATAATTGGGCGATGGTCGATGGGGACCCTGGACGGCAATTGAATTTTAGTGTGGATATTTTTCCACCCTTAGAAATTGCCCATCGTTATAGCGTAGGAGGACATACTTCCGTACTTGCTTATTATCAAGGTATACTGTATGTCGGATTACAGGGGGAACCCAACATCATTAAGGCTATCAATACCGAAAATGAAGAGTTGTTATGGACCTTTGAAATTCCAGAATCTCGTGGCTCGGTAGGATTTACTCCTACGATCCAAGACTCCATTATATTGCTAGGAGGTCAAAGCGGTGATGCCTTATATGCGCTAAACCGGATGACTGGAATCCAAATTTGGTCTAAACCATTCAGTTCGCTTTATAATCGTCACCCCTTGGTCGAGAATGGACTTATCTACATTTTGGTAGATAGCATGTATTGCCTCAATCTTACCAATGGGGCTACTATTTGGGCGAATAAAATATCTGATAGCGAAAACATTTCACCATTGCTTGATGACAAACACGTATTTTATGTAGAGAAGGATACTTTGGCTTCAGCAGATAAGTTGACCGGTGTTGTAAACTGGAAATCCTATCTAAAAGCTAGAAATTTTGCCTCTGTAACCGGTAATGATTCATTGGTTTTTGTAGGGTATCACGAAAACATTTATGCGATGCGTAAATCAAATGGTTCGGAGAAATGGAAAGCTAATGTGGGTGAAGATCAGTGGCTCACCGGACGCCTTGCTGTAGGCGATCAGCAATTAATATTTAAAACCTATGTTCCTCCCAATGAATCATTTTATATCAAATCAATTGATCTGAAAACTGCCGATCTTCAATGGTCTAAACAACTACCTGCATCCTCGTTTCATTCTCCTCTGATAATACATGATAAAGTATTTGATTTAAACACGTCAAAAGTGGATCTATATGTGCATGACATTACAACCGGTGATTCGGTCTATACCATCAAGCTCTTGTATATGAGACTTACAAATTCTCCTTTAATAGTTGGAGGCAATCGCCTCTACGCCGGGGGTGTCGGATCGGTCATGGCCTTATCATCTACCACATCGGACATTGCAAGTATTTCAAAAGGAAATTTGGAATTCAACCTATATCCCAATCCGGCCACGTATATAATTAACATGACCGTCAGTTTTCCTGAAACAAATCATTATTCTCTTTCAGTTTACAACTTAATCGGACAAAGGGTTAAACATGTAGAACTGGGAAAAAGAAGCTCTGACAATAATCACTTTGAGGTGCCTATTCAGGATCTGGCAGACGGAATGTACTTTGTGACTGTACGGTCTGATCGACAATTACTGGGTACTAAAAGGTTGATCATAAAGTAATATTTAATAATAAATAGTGGCGACCAGTTTACGTCTACCACCATAATTACGAAATTCGCCAAGATAGATACCTTGCCAGGTGCCTAGATTAAGTCGGTGTTTGGATATTGGGATGGAAACGTTTGACCCTGTGAATACACTTTTAACATGAGCCGGCATATCATCGGGACCTTCCAGAGTGTGAGTTAAAAAAGGGGCATTTTCAGGAACGATTCGATTCAGATAGCTTTCAAAATCCACCAGAACCGATGGATCCGCATTTTCATTAATGCATAGCCCGGCTGAAGTGTGTTTGATGTGAAGATGTAAAATTCCCATTTCCGGCAATTCGGGAAGTTGTGATAATACTTCTCGAGTAATGATATGGAATCCTCTGGTCTTGGGAGAGAGGCTGAATTCAGTTTGTGCAATCATATACAATGTTAAGATAACCCAATCGAAATACCTTTGATTTTTTTATAAAGCTCCACCGCAAAAATATCTGTCATTCCACTGACGAAGTCAATAGCACAAAATATTTTATCATAGGGTGAAAGATTTTGGATTAGTGGTCCCATGTATTGTTCCGGAATAAGTCTGAGCATATTTTTTTGCAGATGATCAGGAGTCTCAGTGAGCACAGCCGGAACCAAGATGTCCAACAGTCCGGAAAGTACATGAAATCCTGCAATTTCTAACTCCACAACAGACCGGTGACGATAGATCTTATTGATGGAAATTTGATCGATTTCCCGAATTACTGTTTGAATTTCATCTGTCAACAGATCAATTAAAGAATTCTCCAGATTTCCGGATAAAATTTCAGTTTCCGAGTTCAGGAATACTTCCACCGATTGCTGCACCAAAAAATTGATGGATTTAGCTCGTAGATAGGACATCCTTTCGTTCACATCTCCGATATTTTTTAACCTGGAATGGATTTCATCCATTTTCTCCTCCGAATTCTTCTCAAGAAGATGTAGTAGGAGATCTTTCAATTCCTGAGAAGACAAGATTTTCAAGCGATGTGCATCCTCCAAATCTACAATGCGATAGCAGATATCATCGGCCGCCTCAACTAAATATACAAAAGGGTGTCTTTTATACACCAATGGATTGTCATGTTCGGTAATCATCCCGGTACCGGATGCGATTTCTTGGAATGTTGATTTTTCACTTTGAAAAAATCCTATTTTTTTTCGATGTAAGAATTTTTTATTACGGGCAATGGATTCACAGGGGTATTTTGCGATTGCGGCTAATGTGGAATGGGTCATGCGATATCCACCGGACAGCCGGCCGTAGAGGTTTTGAGTGAGGATACGGATGGAATTGGCGTTGCCTTCAAAGTAGATTAAATCCGACCATTCCTCATCTGAAAAATAGGACTTCAATTCCTGTCCATTGATTCGACTTTGTGCATGCTTGCTAAAATAATTTCCAATGGCATCTTCACCTGAATGACCAAATGCCGGATTTCCAATATCATGGGCCAAACAAGCAGCAGAAATAATACTTGAAAGATCGTATTTATAAAATTCCAACGATCGATTATTAAAAGTACTTTGATGGCGTTCGGCAAGAATATTACCTACCATGGTACCCAGAGAACGTCCGACGCTTGCCACCTCCAATGAATGAGTAAGTCGGTTGTGAACAAAGATGCTACCCGGTAGTGGAAATACCTGAGTTTTGTTTTGTAATCTGCGAAACGGTGAAGAAAATATTAGGCGATCAAAATCCACTTGAAACGCGGATCGCGAATGATCCTGACTTTTTTGTTTTCCAGTACGTTGACTCGAATAAATATCTTGCCAGTTCAACATCTCTTACAAATCAAATTTTATTCCTTGTGCTAAAGGTACGTCGTGACTGTAATTAATGGTGTTGGTTTGCCGGCGCATATACGCTTTCCAAGCATCTGATCCACTTTCTCTTCCTCCTCCGGTTTCTTTTTCACCACCAAAGGCACCTCCGATTTCAGCTCCACTAGTACCAATATTCACGTTAGCAATGCCACAGTCTGACCCTGAAGCAGATAAAAATTGTTCGGCTTCTCTTATGCTGTCGGTAATGATGGCAGAACTTAATCCTTGCGGAACATCGTTTTGCATGTCTATGGCTTCTGGTAGCGTTCGATAGGACATTAAATATAAAATAGGCGCAAATGTTTCCTGTTGTACGATGCTCATTTGGTTTTCTACCTCTGCAATGGCCGGCTTTACATAACATCCACTACCATAATCTTCACCTTCGAGGACACCACCTTCTACCCAAATTTTTCCCCCATCGGCTTTTACCTTTTCCAGTGCATCCTCATACATTCTTACTGCATCCCGATCAATCAATGGACCCATGTGGTTATCTGAATTTAGAGGATTGCCGATACGTATCTGCTGGTAGGCTCGTTTTAGTTCCAGTTTTACCTTTTCATAAATATCCTCATGAACGATCAGCCTGCGAGTAGTGGTACAGCGTTGTCCTGCCGTACCAATGGCTCCGAATACGGCTCCGGTCATTACTAGTTTTAAATTGGCATTTGGGGTTACGATAATGGCATTGTTTCCTCCTAATTCAAGTAGAGACCGGCCCAGTCTTTGCGCGACAGTGGTTCCGACAATTTTGCCCATCCTTGTACTGCCGGTAGCAGAGATCAATGGAATCCGGTGATCGCGAGTCATCAGCTCACCGACTTGGTAATTACCATTGATTAAATTAACTACTCCTTCGGGAATCTTATTTTCCCGCAATACCTTTAGAAATATTTTTTGACAAGCTACTCCGCAAAGGGGTGTTTTCTCCGAGGGTTTCCAAATAACCACATCACCGCATACCAAGGCGATCATCGCATTCCAGGACCACACGGCCACTGGAAAATTAAATGCCGATATAATACCCACAATACCCAGGGGATGCCATTGCTCATACATTCGGTGAGACGGTCGTTCCGAATGCATAGTCAAACCATGGAGCTGGCGGGATAGTCCAACTGCAAAATCACAGATATCGATCATTTCCTGCACTTCTCCCCATCCTTCCTGCAAACTTTTTCCCATTTCATAGGACACCAAACGCCCTAACGAATCCTTATGATTTCGCAGGGCATCTCCATATTGCCTGACAATCTCACCCCTTTGGGGAGCGGGTTTTAAGCGCCATTCTTGAAAAGCATTTTGAGCCGTATTGACCACCTTTTCATAGTCCTGAGCGGTGGTCTGACCCACTTTGCCGATCAATTGTCCATCCACTGGAGAATAAGATTCAATGTATGAATTTGCCGGGATCTCGAGGCAACCCGTAAAAGTTCCTCCATTCTCTTTTTCCAAACCTAATTTACTTATGAAATCTTTCGACATTTTTTTGCAAATTTATTAGGAGGCAAGTTAAATAATTTTTACCTTAGAGCGATTCCCCCCTAAGTTTATCAATCAACGATACAAGATTTAACTAAATTTAAACGTTTTTATTCTTAAGCCAATTGATACCCATGAGGGTACTGTTAATTATACCAATCTATGTCTTAACCCTCCACGCTATATTAGGTCAGTATAGCACTACTAATCTTATTCCGAATCCTGGATTTGAACAGATAAAGCAAATACCCCAAGGATGGTATTACAGTGGACAACATTTTTCCAGAACCATTAGTACCTGGAATTCTCCAACTGCCGCAAGTCCGGATCTCTACAGCCCTAAGATTCAAATCCCGATGAATTGGCAAAAAAAGCATTTTGGAGAGATCAGTGCTGTTGAGGGTGAAAATTATATCGGACTTACACTTTATGGATGTGAAAAAGGGAAGCCGCATTGCCGGGAGTACCTTCAGGTCGGTCTTAAACAAGAATTAGTACCGGGCCAACAATATGAATTGAGCATTTGGATCGGTCATTTGCCCTCCTCCATGTTTATCAATAATATTGGATTCTACTTTTCTGAAGAACCGGTAAATTCGCTCACCGCACATACGATTGACAAAATTCCTCAAATTAATATTGAAAGAGTATTGAAAATTCTTCCGCATCGGTGGTATAACTTTAAGTATCGGTTTACCGCTGAAGCCGAAGCCTCCCATCTGATTATTGGCAACCACTATCCGGATGAAATGACCAATTTTATACCTGATGGAGACGAAAGCTTTCAATATGCATACTATTATTTTGACAATGTTAAAATTGTTAAAATTCCACCCTATGTACAGGCTGACTCATCAGATCTGATAGACGAACCTTTAATAACCGGGAAGACCTATGAACTGGAAAATATCTACTTTGCTTTGGATAAAGCCGAATTGCTTTCAGCATCATATACTGAGTTGAACAAATTACTAAAATTGATGCGCGAAAACCCGGACATTCAAATTCAAATTAATGGTCATACCGACATTTTGGGTACGGAAATTTACAATCAGGATTTATCGATGGCAAGAGCGCAAGCTGTGGCAGAATACCTATTTCGGCATGGTGTCGGTGAAGGAAGGGTTCTGTTTCAGGGCTTTGGAAGCCGCAAACCCATCGCGACCAATGAACATGAGGATGGACGTAGATTTAACCGAAGGGTCGAGTTTAAAGTGCTGGAAAAAGCGGCAGCCAACCATTAACAAAGAAAATAATTGTCAAATGCCCTCCGGTATCGTTTTCGGACACTTATAATTTTTCTACCTCTGTCACTAAAGGAAAAACAAAATCACCATAAGGTTTTCCTGCTTCACGATACCATATTTCAAATAATCCCTGATGGGGAAACAAATGAATAGATGGGATTTTAACCACTTGGGTACTATCGGATACAGGTACAGCCCGCTGAATTCTGCCGAGCCGAACATTTAACATACCAGGGGCTACCTTGCGGCGGAAGGTAAGTTGTATTTGGTAATCTCCTTCATTGGCTACTTCGATGTCCCAATAGGATATGGTTTTCTCATTACCCCAGGGAGCAGGCACCCCTTTGGCATCATTGATATTGAAGAACACCGGATTTTCGTGTTCGGTGCCGACCGGAATAGGCTTGATGGCCAAATGCGGAGAACGGATAATTTCGTCGTACCAGGTATCCAATTTTGTTTTTAACTTAACCGCGATGTCTCTTGATTCACTGACTATGTTGTTTTGTTCTGCCGGATCTTCTTTGATGTTGAAGAGCTCAAAACTGTCTACCGGAGCAGTATATGGTTGGTGGGCCACCAATTTATAATCTCCATCTCGAATAGCTGTATTGCGATAAGGTTCTTCAAATCCTCTTTGCCAATAATAGCAAATGCTTCTAGGAACCTCTTGCCTGCCTGGCTCTCTTAGCCATGGTGCTAAACTCTGACCATCCAGTTTTTCTAATTCGACCTGAATACCAATTAAATCAGCCAAAGTAGGCAATAAATCAAAATGTGCCGAAGGCTGATGCACATCAAAACTCTCTGTTCCCGGATGGTAGAATATAAAAGGAACTTTCACACCACCTTCGTATACAGTGCCCTTACCTCCTCGAAGTCCCATTCGATAACGATAGCCTTGGGGTCCATTGTCAGTTAAGAAGATAACGATCGTTTGTTTGTCCAATTGCTTCTCTGTTAGTTTATGCATTATTTTACCCACATTATCATCTATATTGGTTACCATTCCATACACTCTGCGAGTAAAATCTAGCTCTCTCGGATTCAGTCCGCGGGTAATCCTGCCATCAGTAGGAAATGCAGAACTGTCAAAAGTTACATTTTGGTACATTTCCCAATATTTTCCAGGCAACTGGAGGGGAGTATGGGGTGCATTGAAGGAGAGATACGCGAAAAAAGGTTTTACTTCAGATTGACGATCAATAAAATCTATCAAACGGTCAGTAAATACATCTGAACAGTATCCTTCGGTATTTACTAACTGATCGTTGTGTAATATCAAGGGATCAAAGTAGGAAGAATCTCTGGCAAAAAAATTAGTGAAATCCCCCGGTTGGCCTATACCTCCTCCACGGTGTACCCATGCTTCCTCAAATCCCTGATCTGTAGGTCGGTGAGGGTAGGTATCTCCCAGGTGCCATTTGCCAAAAATTCCGGTAGCATAGCCGTGATCCCGTAACATTTCAGCCAACGTAAACTCTTCTGTGGCCATTGTTGCTCCACCATTATAGGTATCGTAAACTCCAGTACGCAAGGAATACCTACCGGTCAACAAACTTGATCTGGTAGGTGCACATACCGGAGAAACATAAAACTGTCTAAAACGAATACTTTTGGCCGCAAGGGCATCCAGGTTGGGTGTACGCACATAGGGATTTCCATTAAATCCCACATCCCCAATTCCCTGATCATCCGTCATGATCAAGATAATATTTGGTTTGCCGGAGGTTTGTTCTGTGTTGCAATGAATCATCAAAATCATTCCCAAAAACAAATACCAGGTACGAATCATGACTTTTTCTTCCCAATATAAAACATCCGTAGGAATACCAGATATTTAAGGTTACTTTTTGGATACACCGGCAATAGGATCCCGATAAATTCGTTTTAAAATCAGGCCGGCAATTTTTGGTGATGTAAGTCAAACGACCTTCCAAATACAGATACCTCTAAAATATGGAATAGCTTTACCATTTACATTTTGAAACTCCTAAGTCATGATAAGAGAAGCTGTATCGATGGCTAATTGTATCATTACTAACAAAAATTAAATCAAAATGAACAAACCGGCTTTTCTATTCTTCTTATTCCTCTTAATCTCTTGTAAACAAGAGTCCGAATCCAATGTACAGGCTGATGTGTCAATCCCTGCTGGTGAACATATTGATGCAAAACATACCTTGCTTTTAAGTGACATGATCCAAAGGATTGATTACATTCCATTGGAGACTCAATCTGATTTTCTAATTGATAGAATGCAGAAATTTGTTGTAGACGATCGATCCGGAGAGTTCTATGTTTCTGCCAAAAATCAAATTCACCATTTTTCAAATGAAGGCAAGCATATTAAGTCTATCAAGAGTATTGGAAAAGGGAGTGGAGAGTATCAAGGTATTTTGGATTTTACACTTAACACCAGCTCCAAAGAAATAATAATCCTGGATTTTCAAAAAGTCTTGATATTCGATGTTCAGGGAAATCACCTCCACTCTTTTCTGCTGCCGCTGCGGACCCAGGCAATCGGAGTAATTAAGGATCTCATCGTGCTAAACATTCCAAGTTTTTTCTACAAGGATTCGAATTTTGTGGCTCCTATCTTGATCGTAAATAAATATGGAGAAGTGATTCGAGAATTAAAAATGGAATATGAGGATAATAGTTATCAAAAATTAGTCTATGTTACCCCTGGATATTTATATAATCATAGTAATAAACTCTACTATAAAGACCCTTTTCTGGAATCGATATACGAAATTTCAGATAAAGAATTTATTAAGTCATACACAATTAATTTCCAAGGTTTGGCGATGCCTATGCGATTGTTTACTTCGCGGGACATGTATCGCAACGAATATAAGGACTACATCTTCATTGGCAATATCCTGGAGAGCGAAAAGTATTTGTTTTACAACTATGTTTTTGGCGATCAAAAAGGCGAACAGGTCTTTGACAAACAATCAGGAGCAGTTTACAACTCGGTAGGAGATCAATACAAATCCTTAATAAAAAATGATGTGGATGGAACTCCATTTTGGCCACAATGGATCACTGAGGAGAAAGTATATCAGCTAATCGATCCGATAGATTATCTGGAGATCGAAAACCGGAAATTGAAAAATGTCAGTCCAAATGACAATCCAATAATCCAGGTGGCTACCATAAATTAATTCTGGTACTTTGTGCATCTTTCAACTTTACGGTTCTACTACGAATTTAATGGAAAACAATATAGAAGAGCACAAAGAAACACTAAGAAGGAATTAGGAAATGGATCTATTTTGATAAGTGATTGATATTGAGCTCTTTTCTGTTTATTTGAATTGCTACCATAAAGAAAATTGTTCTTTTTTTTAAATTCACTAAGCTGCCTTCTTCGAAGTCAGATCCACTAAAATGGTAGTAGAAACAGCTTTACTACGGCTTAATGATCCAGGACATCACAATGGCATTGGAATTGGCCGGTTCTACAAATTTCAGGCTCTGATCCCGATCTCTTGTAGGAATGTGATCATTTTTATACAACAAATTGACAACTCCTCCTTTCTCTTTAATCCACATTACATTGGTTCCTCCCAGGTTTAAGGCGGAATGGCAATTCAAGCTTTGCATAAATTCAGAAAGTTGATTTATGGTCATACCTTTAATATTTTCTTTATCACCAGCGATGGTAACAGCTATGAAATGGTTGTCGGGTGTAATCCCAATCGCAGATCTGGGTAGGGATAAACCATGGGGAGGAAAATAAGAATAGATCTTTCGGACACCATTATAAACTAACAAAGGTCCGGCTGCCAGTATATCTTCATATTCAGGCATTAGTCGCCAGCCAAAAAAAGGTTTTTTCAAAATAACAGGTTGGTGTGTATCCAGAGTTAATGCCCAAGCCCCATTATCCTTATAATTTGCCGCTAATCCACTGTGCTCGATTACACTGAATATCCGACTATTTTTCTGCACAAATGCAGATGGAAATCCCATCCTATTGAAATAGGAACCGTTGATGGCGGCGTCATAATGAAGATTTTTCATGGTTTGAGATAAATACTTTGGTCCGGACCGGTTACCGAATTGTAGAAGATCAAAGCTGACCTTCACTTTATCCAAATCGATATCCAGAATACGGATGTATTGAGTCCCTTGAAATAAGTCCACATCCTGGATGCTCTTCAATACGATCCCATATTGCAAATCCTCTTGATGGGTAATCAAACTGTCAATATTGATCTGACTAAATGTGATCGCAGGAAATATTAGGAAGATTAAATACCATTTCATTTTTGCAGGATTTTGATCAATTCGTCATATAATTGATTACCATAAGTAGGTCTTGGAGCCATCCCATTTACAAGCTTCCCATTTTGATTAATAATCATAAATCTGGGAATGGAATTTAGGTCATAGGTAGTGTTTAAAATTGCCTTTTGCTCGGGTGTACAGATATAGTGCAGGCCATCCATATTTTGTTCTGCAATAGTAATTTTCGTCTTTTTTTCCTTGCTATCAAGAGCAAAGTAGACAAAAGTAACCGGTTTGTTTTTGAGTTTTCTTTTGAGTAAATTTAAAGTAGGCATCTGGGCCAAAGAGGTTCCATCCCAACTTCCCCAAAAGCTTACTACAATCACTTGTCCGGGAAACCGGGAGGAGATATACTCAACTACATTGATACTATCTGCTGGAATATCCAACCATTTAATCGTCGAGGGAAGAATCAATCCATGACCATTATAATATTGCCTTCGGGCTTCAATTTTGCTTTCGAAATAATTCCGTAATGTGGGGTCGATATTTTCCACAACCGCAAGACTTGTTCTAATCACCGAATCCAATGGGTTGAAATCAATTACTTCCGAAGCATAATAGACCAATTGAAATAATAGGGAAAAGTCTCTCATCAGGAATCCTATTTTATTTTTAGCATCTGTAGCTTGTGTTTCTTCTAATTCTGCATTTATTTTTTTTCGAATGGTATCTTCTCCATAATTGATAATTAGTTCTTCAATCAATGATAAATCAGAATGATTAAAATCTTGTAACGCAGCAAGTTTTTGCCGGGCCTTTATGGTTATATTCTTCTCTGATTTTTTCAAGGGATATGAATCCAATAAATTCAAAGTTTTTCCTACGAGATATTCAGTACTTCGTGTCCAGTCCGTGAGCAATGAACGGTAGTGATGTAATAATTGGTAGTAGGAATGATAATGAATCTGCTCCAAATCCTCACAATTAAAAGTGTCCATGAGGCTGTAAAACCGGTATGGCAAAGGAATCGGGTCTAATTCGTGTTGATATTCTATACTTCTCCGTGAAATTGGGCTAAATAAGATCAAGCTGAGGTGATGATTTTTGATCCGTTCGTGAAAGTATCTTTGAACACTGGATGGGTACATTTGAAATCTTGATGAAGCTTCTGTCATCATGAGATTTTTGTGCTGATTGATATTCATAGTTAAACTTGACATATCCGTTCCGGTGAAGTTGAACGCCAACTTTCTAAAAGGTACAAGTTGTAATAGAAAATCCTGGTTTTGCCAACAAGCTTCCGTCATCTTGTCGTAAAAACCGGTATACTCGGACATGAATTCCAAATTTGGTCTTACTGAGTCTGATGAGAACTCAAGGGAAATGAAAATTTCTTGTCCCGGGTTAATGAATATACTTGTCGTCAATTGATTAGGTAAATTAATAACGACTTCGCTGGAGTGCGTTTTGTCTAAAGTAAGTTCGAATCGGCCATCTTTGGTTATTTCTAGCGGCTTGTTGTTCACCGGGATGTAATAGTCATGGGTACTGAGCTTTATTTGAGACAAAAGCATGGGATCTATGGCATCGACATTTATCAATCCCCGTATTATGGACTTGTCGATCTCGAAGCTGCTATCAATGGGAAAGTCAACGTACTTAACCGGGATGTAGTGAGTGGTTAATCGGTGGATAGATTCGCCCTCCTTTAATAATATGCTTTGGGTCGTATCATGCCATAATTGCAATTTTCGGAATCCCCGATTCAGATTGGTAATATGCAATTCCAATAGGGTATCCCGATTGATAATTTTTGAGTAATTCCAAAAATCTTTTTGGTATATTAAAAACTCCGGTTTAATGATCATTTGTAAACCCCCGCGGTCATTATCTGCATAATATTTTCCTAACCATTGGTCTAAAACATTTTGATCAACCTGAATTAGGCTGCTAGCAGTGAGCATATTCTCATCCTCTTTGATTACTTTTTCTTTAGTGGAGTTCCGGAAGTAGATAAAGCCTGCAATAAGTATAATAATAGTACCAAAACCAATCCAGGTGGAAGATGAACTAATAATCCGCAACCAGATTGGCTTTTGAAGTTTGATCGTTGTAGAACTACTATCCATCCTTTCCACACTTTGTAAAATGCCTTCCGGTATTTCGATGGATTGAAAGTATGCTTTGATTCTTTGATCTAACGGATCCATAATTTATTTCTTTATCAAAAATGGGTCAGTTAATTTTTTACGAATTTTTGCCTTGGCACGATGAATGATACTCAAGACACTTCCTCTTTGTTTACTATAAATCTCGCCTAACTCTCTGGCCGTATATCCCTCCACAATGGATAGATATAAAAACTCACGTTCAATAGGTCTTAATTCCGATATGGCCTTGTGCAACGCCGGATCGGGTATTGAATCAGGCTTTTGTTTTGGAATTTGATTTCCATTAAGGTTTTCAATCGATGCAAATGAAATAGTCTTATTTCTTCTAATTCGATCGACATTTAGGTTTTTTATAGTGACAATCAAATACTTGATGTTCAAAGGTTTCCGAGACTTTAGAATTCTAAACAAGGCTTCCTGTACTAAATCTTGAGCGACATTCGGATCGTTGGTACAAGCCAATGCAAATTGATATCCTCTCGAGATAATTTGATTGATTTCTTTTGCCAAAATGTTTCTTGATGTTCGCTATATTAATGACGAGCGAACCTGATGTTTGATTGCAATAGGACTGAAATATAATTTGGTGCGTGTATAAAGCCTTACTGTTCAATGACCGGAATGCTAGAGCTTTTCAGTAAATTTGAATTCGGTACCGTATGGTTAGGTCGATTCAAGTTTTCTCGCTTACCTTTACATTATGCTCAAAAAATCCCGCCAAAATATCAGGGTACAACTATTAATAGTCTGTATTGCGATAATCCTTTTTTTTATAAAAATATTTGCCTGGTACCGCACCGGTTCCGTAGCCATCCTAACGGATGCTCTGGAGAGTATTGTCAATGTGGTTAGTGCATTTATTGGACTGTACAGCCTGTATATATCCGCAAAACCCAAAGACCGCAATCATCCTTACGGACATGGCAAAATCGAATTTATATCGGCATCCGTGGAAGGGGTTTTGATCCTTCTCGCCGGAATTTTTATTATTTATGAATCGATCCAGAGATTAATAATTCCGAAACAGATTCAGGAATTGGATATCGGACTGATACTGATTGTAATTTCAGCGGTGGTTAATTATGCCGCTGGAAAGTTGGCCATCCATCGTGGAAAAACCAACCATTCGGCAGCGCTGTCAGCAAGTGGAAAACACTTAATCACGGATACCTATTCGACGATTGGAATTATTTTAGGATTGGCATTACTCTATTTGACCGGGTGGTATTGGATAGACAGTGTTACAGCCATGCTTTTTGGAGTGCTTATCATAACTTCCGGATATAAAATTCTGCGGGAGTCTTTGGGAAATATTATGGATGAGTACGACACCCAATTGATTACTTCGATGATTGGAGCCCTTAATTTACAACGTCGTGATAATTGGGTAGATCTTCACAATCTGCGTATCATTAAATATGGCAGTTTGTTACATGTGGATTGCCATCTCTCCCTTCCTTGGTATTTCAATGTGATCGAAGCACATCAAGAGGTTGATAATCTCGAACAAAAGGTGGCGGAAGTCTGTGGTGAGAATGTTGAATTGTTTGTACATGTTGACGCTTGTCAGGATTTTTCCTGTTCCCTATGTGTAAAGGAAGATTGTGAAGTACGCAAATCACCTTTGATTTCCCGAATGGAGTGGACTTTGGAAAATGTAATCAGTGAAGAAAGACATCGGCTTGTTTGATTTAGGTTATCATTTGAAATTAACAAAATTTCATAGCGTGGAAATGAATAAATTAATAGTAATTATGTCCAATTTTTATAAATAATCAAGCTTTCAATATCGTTATTTGTAACATATAACTCATTCTGCAGATCAATTCATTTTCGATGAAGCATTTAAGATTGCTCGGCTTTTTCTCCTTGTTGTTTTGTTTATCATTTGAATGTCCACAAAAAGTGGATCTGATAGCGGGAATTGGAGAACATGTGGCCTATCCCAGAGGGTCAACGGCCGCTGAATATGGATTCTACATTTACCTTCCCGAGAACTATCAGGCCAAAGATCATTTTCCAATACTGGTTTTTTTACATGGATCTGGAGAGAGTGGAGATAGCAAACCCGATGCGACTGTTCTGGACAGAGTACTTTTTCATGGACCGCCAAAGCTGATTGAAAACCAGACATGGGATCCTCCTGAAGAAATGGTCGTGGTAAGTCCTCAAGCGCACCGGTATGGATGGCGTCCACAAGACGTGGAGCATTTTTTATTGTTTCTCATTGAGAATTACAAAATCGATGAATCCAGAATTTATTTGAGCGGATTGAGTATGGGTGGACACGGTACCTATAGTTATCTGGCGTATACCGGAGAGAAATCCAGAGTAGCGGCTGCCGTACCTATTTGCGGTGGAGGTTCTACGAAAAAGGCCAAAGAAATTGGAAATACTCCGGTATGGGCATTCCATGGAGACCGGGATATGGTGGTTCTAGTCACAAGCTCAATCGATATCATTGAGGCTATCAATAAAAATAATCCTATTCATCGGGCAAAGCTTACTATCTACCCAAATGCCACTCATGATTCGTGGTCTGCTACTTACAATGGGAGTGGGATGGGTACCGAAGACAGGAATTATGACCCTTTTGACATAGACATTTATACCTGGATGTTGCAACATAGGAAATAGTTTACTGGTCCAAATCTTAACCGCTATTAAGTCCGTTTGCGATAATTCCAAACGGCCAGTAAATTAAATACCAGTGCGATTAGAGCTATGATCAGCAGGTCATAGCGCAGATCATATAATCCGCTTCCTTTAATATAGATCGCCCGAATGGCCCGGATAAAATAGGTAGGCGGATTAATTGACGATATTACTTGTGCCCATTCAGGCATGGATTCGACGGGGGTGAACAGACCTCCCATCAATATGAAGATCATCATAAAAAAGAAAGCAAACAAAGTGGCTTGCTGTTGCGTATCTGCAAAAGTGGAAACCAACAAACCAATACCTAAGACGGAGAGTAAATAAATCGCTGCGACCGACCAGATAGTCAGTATGGATCCAACCGGCCATAAATTAAAGACTATTTTGGCTACTACAATGCCAATAGAAATGGATATAATTCCCAGTACCCAAAAGGGGATCAACTTACCCAGGATGAACTGGTATTTTCTCACCGGGGTAACATTCAATTGTTCAATAGTTCCTACTTCCTTTTCTGCAACAATATTCAAGGCAGCCAGGAAACTACCAACCATAGTGACCAGGATAGCCAAAATACCGGGTACCATAAACATGTGATAATCGTTGTGTGGATTGTACCATTGATTCGTATTGATGGTAATGGGGTTTGCAGGAATCCTACCAGGCATTAGTTCTTCGCGAATCTGCTGGTTAAAATCCTGGATGATATTCCGTGAATAAGCGATTCCCAGTCCTGCTTTTATTCCGTTTACTGCATCGGCTGCCAAATGCAAATTTCCCACTCCTTCTTTTACCAGCGTTTTTTCAAACTCCGGCGGAATCGTTAATATGATGTCCGAATCACTATTCCCCATAATTTGTAATGCGTCCTGATAATTTTGAGGGGTTTGATTGATTGTAAAATAAACGGAAGCATCCAATTTATGAATCAAACGCCTGGAATAGGTGGTCTGATCCTGATCAATGACCGTCAATTCCAAATTTTTAACTTCAAAATCCGCGGCCAAAGGAATAATAATGAGCTGCACAATAGGCATGATCATGATAATTCTCAATATTGCCGGATTCCGGAATATTTGTTTGAATTCTTTAACCAAGATAAATCGTAACCTCCTCATATTATGCCAGTCTGATCTTAAATTTTTTAAGTGCGATTACAATAAAGAATAAGGTCATTATACTGAGTATCAGGGTTTCCTTTAGAATGTATTCGATACCCAATCCTTTGATCATCACGGTTTTAAGTATTTCGTAAAACCACCGGGTCGGTACCACATTACTGATATATTGCAAGACAACCGGCATGTTTTCGATAGGAAACATAAAACCACTGAACACCAGGGCGGGCATTAAAAATCCAACCAGTGAAAGGAACATAGCTACTTCCTGACTGTCTACAATGGTAGAAATTAATAGTCCTAGGGACAAGGTTGTTATGATAAATAGAATGCATTCCAGTAAAAGCAGGAGTAGGCTTCCTCTAAGTGGCATGTCCAGGACCGTATAGGATAATAGCAAGATGATCAGGACATCTACAAAACAGAGAATCAGATATGGAATCGCTTTGCTGAGTACTACCCAGATAGGTTTCATTGGGGAGACCAGTAACACTTCCATAGTGCCTAACTCTTTTTCACGGACAATCGATACCGAAGTCATCATAGCGCCTAACAACATGAGGATTAAAGTCAGCACTCCAGGCACAAAATTGTAACTACTTTCCAATTGTGGATTGTATAGCATGCGATAGTCAACCTTGATTTCAAACGGTAGTGAAGCTTCACCCATCCAATCTTGTTGGATATCACGTATTATGGCAGAAGCATACTGTATCATAGTGCCAGAGGTATTGGCATCGGAAGCATCTCCAATCAGCTGGATTTGGGCAGGTCCATGCCTTTCTTTTTGCATAGCAAAATCCTCAGGAATAATTAGGGCCATCCTAATTCTACCTGCCTGGAACAATCCTTCAATTTCCTGATAATTAGAAAGATTTACTTCCAGATCAAAGTATGGACTTTGAGCTAATCGGTTAATTACCTGGCTGCTAGCCTCGGAATGGGAAAAGTCCAGAACTCCAAATTTTGAATTTTTTACCTCACTGGATAGAGCAAAGCCAAAGATCATCATCATCATCACCGGCAATCCCAGCAATATCAATAGACTGCGTTTGTCTCTCCACACATGTCTGAACTCCTTGATGATGAATGCTTTAAATATATCCATTTGCGGTATTTAGAACTGTACTGATTTTCGAGCCAATTGAATAAATACATCATTCATAGACTTTGCCGTAAGATTGGTTTTTAGATTATCCGGTGTATCCAGTGCCTCAATCCGGCCATCCACCATAATGCATACGCGATCGCAATACTCTGCTTCGTCCATGTAATGGGTAGTGACGAAGACCGTAATTCCCTTGTCAGCAGTAGCATAAATCATATCCCAAAATTGACGTCGTGTTATGGGATCTACACCTCCGGTGGGTTCATCGAGAAATACAATCTGCGGTTGGTGCAAAATCGCGGTTGAAAGGGCTATTTTTTGTTTCCATCCCAAGGGGAGTGATTTAACCAGTTTATGGGCATGAGCACTTAATCCTAAATCCTCAATAAGTGTGTTGGTTGCATTTTGTAAAGTGGATCCGGATAAGCCATAGATGCCTCCGTAAAAGTGGATATTTTCTTTAACGGTAAGATTTCCATATAATGAGAATTTCTGACTCATGTACCCAATATGCGCCTTTACTTTTTCCGGTTGGGTAAAAACATCAAAACCTGCTACCTGGGCAGAGCCAGATGTGGGTACTAACAAGCCGCATAACATGCGGATAGCTGTCGTTTTACCTGCGCCATTCGCTCCCAAAAAACCAAAAATTTCGCCTCTTGCTACCCGAAACGTAATGGCATCTACTGCTGTAAATTGACCAAATTTTTTAGTCAAATCCCGGGTTTCAATGACCAGATCTTTACTCATGATTTTGATGGATCGGTTTGTAAAAGGTGAATAAATGTATCCTCAATTCCGGCCGATATTTGACGAATTTGAACCCCCTTAAGCTCCTTTCCGTTGAGAAACTCCTGGAGATCTTTAATGGCATATCCAGGATTCATAGTGACATGATGACTATCACCAAAAGCAAAACAATGTGCTGTACCTTCAAATGAGCGAATGGCACGCAGCAAAGGATACATGTGATCCCCTTTTACTTGATAAATGACCTGATCATTTTTTGCCAATATTCCTTCATAGGTGTCCAGATCCAGAATCTGACCTTGTTGGATCAATGCCAGACGATCACATTGACTTGCTTCATCCATGTAGGGTGTAGAAACTATGATCGTTATTCCTTTTTGCTTTAATAAATGGAGCATATTCCAAAATTCAACACGGGAAACAGGATCCACGCCGGTCGTCGGTTCATCCAGAAACAAAACCTGAGGTTCATGGACCAGGGCACAGCACAATGCCAACTTCTGCTTCATTCCTCCGGAGAGTTTTCCTGCCGGCCGATCTTTAAATGGTTCAATCTGGACATATATATCTTTGATCAAATGATAATTTTCAGCGACCGTGGTATTGAATAGGGTAGCGAAGAAATCGAGATTCTCAATTACGCTCAGATCCTGGTATAATGAAAATTTTCCTGGCATGTAACCAACAATCTTTCTGATTTCCCAGAGATCTTTTACCACATCCCATCCACAAACATTTGCGGTACCCTGGTCCGCAAGTAATAGTGTTGTTAATATTCTGAAAAGAGAAGTTTTCCCTGCTCCATCCGGTCCGATTAATCCAAACAATTCACCGGGATGTACTTCGAAGTTGATGCCATCCAGAGCTTTGACATTACCTGGCTGGTAGACTTTGTGCAAATTAGAAACGCTTACATTATTTTTCATCGTGTCAATAGTTACAGCGTTACTTCTCCATACATTCCGATTTTCAAAAACCCGTCATTTTTCACTGTTATTTTGACCGCATAGACCAGGTTTGCCCGTTCTTCTTTGGTCTGTATCGTTTTTGGTGTAAATTCAGCTTCATCAGAGATCCAGGAAATCGTTCCCTGGTATTCACGATATCCATCTTTTCCGGAATCGACTGATATTTTGACTTCCTGATTTAGCTGGGCCTTGCTAAATTGGCTACCGGTGATATATGCCCGCAGGATCATATTTTGTAAGTCGCCAATTTTATAAAGTGGTTTACCTAGGGCAGCCATTTCATTGAGTTCGATATATTTAACCAATACAGTTCCACCAACCGGATTGGTGATTTGACAACGAGAAATTTGGTCTTCAATCTGCGCAAGTTTTTGCAACAGGGGTTTGGCTTCACTTAAGATTGCCCGGTTTTGAATTCCAGCTGTTTCCCCTTGAGCGGTAATTTGCTGATGGATCACCTGAATTTGACTTTCGGCGGTAAGGATTTGTTTTTGCAGGATCTTGATTTGACCGCTTATGTCATCCAGTTTCTTTACGGGTATTGCCTCTGCCTCAACTAAATTTTTAGTGCGATTTTCTTCTTTTAGCAGGATCGCCAATTGCTCTTTCATTACTTCTATCTGATCGTTCTGGGCTTTCAATTGCTGTCTTAAGATCTTCTTTTGGGGATTGGGATTTACCTGTTTCTCATTCAGAGCTTCGATGGATGCCTCTACTTGTTGTTTTTGAATTTCTATTGGTTTACAATCAATAGAACCTACAACTGTCCCGGCTGAGAGTTGCATACCTTCATTGATTTCCCATTGCAAAACTTTACCTCCAACCTCTGCAGATACAATAGTTTCTTCAGACTCAAAAACTCCACTTGCATCAAATTCGGTACCTCCGTCCCGGCAATGAGTAAAAGATATAAATATGGCGATTAACGTAATCCAAGAAAATGATTTCATAATTTCAAATTTGATTGTTACTGGATTAATACCCCAGGATATGCCGCAATTGGAATTCCGATTGTAGCAACTGAATCTCATGGACTATTTTATTTTGCTGAGCGCTGGACTCATTACTTACTTCAGTCAAATAGTCATTGATAGTGATCACTCCATTTTCATATTGGGAAAAGGCCACTTCCTTAATATTTTTTCGTAATTCAATGATTTCCTGATCTTTTTGGATCACTGCTTGTAATCTGGCTATTTGTGATTGCTGTTGGATGATTTGGGCATTGATTCTTTGCTCGAAAAGTCTTTGATCCTCATTATTTTGTGCAATCTGATATTTGTTCTTTTGCTTTTCCAAAGTGCTTTCGCGGTTATATAAAAAGGATAGTGGTATATGTACTCGACCTCCAATCATGGAGTAGGAATCGAATCCGTCAGACAAAAAATTCAAACCGGGTTGACCGTATCCCAAGGTGCCGAATGCCGATATAGTGGGACGGTGTTTTATTCGGATCATTTTTTCATTGAATTGTAGCAATTCGGATTTAACCGCGAAGAGATTGAGTTCAGGTCTGTTGCTGCCTTTCTCCAAATCTATGGAGGAGGAGACAGGGGAAATCAAAGTAATATCCGGATCCAATTCTTTTCCTATCCAATGGGCCAAGGTATTGATAGCACCCTGATAGGCCTTGTTGGTTTCGAGTATCTTTTGTTCGGTTTCGGCAATTTTGACCTCTAAAAACCTCAGGTCATTTTTGATCGCTATACCGTTTTCAATCGATACCAAAATGCGTTCCCTTTTGCTTTCCAGTTCTTCGGATAAGATTTTCAATGCCACTCCCCTTTCTTGATTCAACATGGCGCCGAAAAACAGGTTTTGAATAATCGCTTCCAGCTGATATTCTTCTACGGCAATTCCGGCCACCTGAGATTTAGCGGACAACAATTGAACGGTTTTCTGGGCTGCTGTTTTTCCTCCGTCCCAAAGTATCTGTTGTAGATCAAAAGTCAGACGATATTGGTCTTGTGGAACTTGTGGAATTTCCACTCCTGGAAACTCTAGGGGAATACCAGTTACTTCCGACTGCCAGCTGGCTTGACCATTCAGCGAAGATTGAGGTAAATAGTTGCGGTCAAGCAACTTGATTTGTACTTCGGATTGATCAGTGACCAAAACTTTTTTAAGGGCTAGGGGACTGCTTTCTTTGGCTGAACTGATACAATCTTCAAGTGTTAAATCAGATTGTCCTTGGGAGGCGAGAGTTACAGCAACCAAACCGAGTATAATAATGTATTGTTTCAATTGAGTTAACTATTTGGTTAATTGATTGGATGATCGTGCTGGCAAAAGCACGGCATGAATATATTTGAGTAATTCTGGTTTTCTGGATTCTAAGAATACCTGATATTCGGAATCAGTCATGCTGAGCAAATGCTGAGCCATTGGCCGGCCAATATAAGGGAAAATGCACATTCCAATTATCGATAATATAAAATGACGGGGATCGACCGGGTTGACATTTCCATTGTCAATTTCCAGTTGAAAGTATTCGATTATTCCTTGAATAAAATGGTTAGGAATATGTCGAAGGAAATCTGGATTTTTCTGAATGCTACTTAGCACAAACATGGGTAAACGTGGGTTGTCGGCAAGTAGGCCCAAATAGCTGTCCACAAAAATCTCAATTTTTTTGACCAAGGTGTTTTCCGAATGGAATGCAGCGCCAACTTTCGGAAGAAATTCCGTTATCTTGACCAATAACACTTGGGTAAACAACTTCTCCTTGGAGCGAAAATAGTAGTGGAGCATCGCCTTGTTTATCCCAGCTTCGTCGGCTATTTTTTGCATTCTTGCTCCATCATAGCCTTTTTGTATGAATTCCTTTTCGGCAGCTATTAAAATTTTCGTTTCGTTCGTAGTATCTGGCATTAACTAAATGGTTTAACTATTTGGTTAAAATGCAAACATAAAGACAATTTCTCAAGTTGTCAAGGGTGCAACCTATTTTTTTTACCAATTTATTTAGATTAAAATAGATATCCCATGACACACTCTTAGAGAAATCACCAGTGGTGCCAATACTGGAGAATGAAAATTATTGAACAAGACTGTCGGAAACAGTCTTGTTCAAAATGGTTAACGGATTTGGTTGAGTTGATTAAACTACGCCTTGATCTCTCATGGCGTCTGCTACTTTCACAAATCCTGCAAGATTGGCACCTTTTACATAATCTACTCTGTCCTTTTCACTGCCATATTTAATGCAGGTATTGTGTATGTTTGTCATGATGTTTTTCAACTTTTGATCTACTTCTTCTCTGGTCCACGACAATCTTAAAGCATTTTGCGACATCTCCAATCCTGAAGTAGCGACTCCTCCTGCATTAGCGGCTTTGCCCGGTGCGTATAGGATCCCTGCTTCCTGAAATACATCAATCGCTTCATTTGTCGAAGGCATATTGGCACCTTCAGCAACACAGAAGCAACCATTTTCAATCAATTGTTTTGCGTCGTACTCGTCAATCTCATTTTGAGTGGCACATGGAAGAGCAATGTCACAGGTAATATTCCAGGGCCTTTCATTTGCAAAAAATTCCAATCCATATTTTTTGGCAAAATCTACAATTCGGCCACGTCTCACATTTTTCAAATCCATGACATATTGCAGTTTTTCCCGATCGATTCCGACTGGATCATATACCATGCCATTTGAATCAGACAGAGTCAAAACTTTTGCTCCCATCTCGATGGCTTTTTCACAAGCGTATTGAGCTACATTACCGGATCCCGAAATGGTTACTGATTTTCCGGCTAAGGTACTATTCCGGGACTTTAGCATTTCTTCAGTGAAATAAACGGTTCCATATCCGGTAGCTTCCGGCCGGATCAAAGATCCACCCCAATTAATCCCTTTACCGGTGAGGACCGAGGCAAAGACATTTCTGATACGTTTGAATTGACCAAATAAAAATCCAATTTCACGTTCGCCAACCCCGATATCACCTGCCGGTACATCAGTCAATGGTCCGATGTGTCGATACAGTTCAGTCATAAAAGATTGACAAAATCGCATAATCTCATGATCCGATTTACCTTTAGGATCAAAGTCGGAACCTCCTTTTCCGCCTCCCATCGGCAAACCGGTCAATGCATTCTTAAAGGTTTGTTCGAATCCTAAAAATTTAAGGATGCTCAAATTGACGCTTGGGTGAAATCGCAATCCACCCTTGTAGGGTCCGATAGCAGAGTTAAACTCAACCCGGTATCCTTTATTCACTTGGATTTCCTGGTTGTCGTCCACCCAGGGTACTCTAAAAAGGATTACCCTTTCGGGCTCTACCAATCGTGCTAAAATCTTTGAAGTTTGATACTTTGGGTGCTCTGCAATGTACGGGATCACCCCTTTGGCTACTTCTGTTACGGCTTGAATAAATTCTGGTTGGTGAGGATTTTGCTGGTTCACTTTCGCCAGGAAAGTGTCCAGAGAGGACAATTTGTGAACTTGCATAGGAAATTGTTTAATTTTGATTAATTATCCTCAAGTTATTGTTATACGAACTATTTTTCCGGTGAGTTAGATCATGAGTAGTGAACATTATTATCATCAGTTGAATTGACTTGGATTAGTCCGATTAATACATTTAACTTGATATTCTCATATTGAAGTTGCTAAAAACTATCTTTAGCCTGTGCGAAAAATATGGTGTACGTTGGATCTTTGCTTTGTTTGTCTCGTCAGAGAGTGCGCAGAATCTACTTTGCGGACATCCTGCGCTACAGGCAACTTCGTAAGCCGACTTCCAGGGCTATGAAACCATGTCTGCTGTAGAAGGCATTGCCAACAACCAAAAGCCCTTACGCTCGATATTAAACATAGTTTTTCAAAGACTTTATTTTATTATTGCTAAATAAATTAATAATCGTTGTTGTTATGGAGATTTTTCTAGAGAAGTTGATCCTATATGGAGGTGGGTTTTTGGTTATTTTGATACTAATTTACCGATACATTAGGGAACAAGAAAAGAGGAATTCGAGTAAATAGGATTGACATGAAAAAAATTGCCAATACATTCTTCTCAACCCGGGCGGCTGGCTTATATATCGTCTTATTTGCACTGTCGATTGGTGTGGCTACGTTTATTGAGAATGATTATGGTACCAGTTCGGCTCAAAAAGTAGTTTATCGTAGTTTATGGTTTGAAGTGCTTTTATTATTATTTGCAATTAGCTTAGTGGTGAACGTCATCAGATTTAGAATGATCCAAAATAGGAAGTGGGCTATATTAACCTTTCATGTTTCCATCTTAATTATCCTATTGGGTGCCGGTATAACCCGATATTTTGGAAGTGAAGGAATCATGCATATTCGTGAGGGAAATACAAGTAATTTCATCATTTCGACTGAAATGTATTTAAAATTTGAAGTACAACACCAGGAAAATCAGTACCGATTTGAAGAGGAGGTGTTTTTTGCCACCCTCGGAAAAAATAAATTGAGTCGTTCTTATCAGTTGGGATCTCAAATTATCGAAATGGAAGTAAAGGATTTCATCCCGAATCCGACTCAAGTTCTTGAAATGGATGAAAATGGAGTCCCGATCTTAAAAATGGTCACTTCCGCAGGTAAAGGAAGGGAGACGTATTACCTAACCTATAATCAACAAATATCCATCTATGGTCAACTTTTTAGTTTTGGGAAAATAGCAGAAAATGCAATAAATATCCAATATGAAGGGCAAGCCCTTTTTGTACAATCCTCAAATCCGCTTATGCAGATGCAGATGGCTTCACAAAAACTCGATACCCTCGAAGCCAATACCCGGCAGCACTTGTTAATCCGTAGTTTATATACCAATGATCTAATCAATTTTGTTATCACGGAATTCCAGCCTAAGGGCAAGCTAACAGTAGTCTCCGGTGCTGCCAAAATGCGGAGTGAAAGTCTGAGTGGGATTATCATGAATGTAAAAACAGGAAATCAGCAAAAAGAAATCTTGGTGTACGGCCAGCAAGGAGTCGAAGGAAAGCCAGAAGAATTTACGATCGGAGACATACAGTTTTCTATTTCCTATGGATCTAAAGAAGTAAGACTCCCTTTTTCTATTCAACTTCATGACTTTATCATGGAGCGCTATCCCGGAACAAATAGTGCATCTTCATACGCTAGTGAAGTTACCTTATTGGATCCGGAAGCAGGGCTTGAAAAGCCTTTTCGGATTTATATGAACCATATATTAAATTATCAGGGATATCGATTTTTTCAATCTTCCTATGACCAGGATGAATTGGGCACCGTGCTCAGTGTAAACCATGATGCCCCCGGTACCTGGATAACCTATCTTGGATATTTTTTGTTGACCCTGGGTATGGTTTTTACTTTATTCAGTAAGCAAAGTCGCTTTTATAGTCTGTCCAAAAAATTAAAGAATATAGGACATAGTCGTTCGGTAGTTATTCTGATTTTACTCTTCGGATTTGTGCATAGTTATACACCTCTAAAGTCCAACGATTATCCTATTAATTCAAAAGTAGTGGCTTCAGACCATGCAAAGTCTTTTGGAAATCTGGTGGTTCAAGATCACCGGGGAAGATTCAAACCCATCAATACCATGTCCGGGGAAGTATTACGAAAGCTTTCCCGCAAGGAAAAACTTTATGGTCAATCGGCCGATCAAATATTCCTTGGGATGTCTGCATTTCCTGAAGATTGGGCTCAAATCCCATTGATCAAAATTGGAAAACACGAAAAGGTCCGAAACTTACTGCAAGTTGAAGGTCGATTAGCTGCCTACAATGACTTTTTTAAACCGGAATACATTTTAAGAGAACATGTTCGGGCAGCATATAGCATGGAGGCCAAAGACCGTTCGGTTTTTGAGAAGGAAATCATTAAAATAGATGAAAGGGTAAATATTTGTAATATGATATTTACCGGGCGCATGGTGAGACTATATCCCGATCCCCAATATGCTAAAGGAGGCTGGATATCACCAGGAGAATTGATTCGCGAAACCGAACAGAACCAAGTAAATCCTTTTGTGGCAAAGTTCTATATGAACTATCTGACCGCAGTGAGCGAATCAACTGAATCCGGAGCATGGGATCGGCCGGATCAATTGATTCAGGAATTGGGAAATTACCAAACGCAGTATGGCAGTGAAGTCATCCCATCGCAAAAAAAAGTAAATCTTGAAATTTGGCTTAATCGCCTAAATGTTTTTGGGAAGCTTGGGAAATACTACGGTCTTTTGGGATTATTAATATTAGGAATGTTTTTCACTCTGGTATTCAAGCAGAATTTGCAAGTAAAATGGCCTTTGAGAGTTGCACTTTCTCTATTGGGACTATGTTTTGTATTCCATACGATAGGATTAGGATTGAGATGGTATGTTTCGGGTCATGCCCCGTGGAGCAATGGGTACGAATCTATGATTTACATTGCCTGGACTACAATCCTTGCCGGAATGTTGTTTGCACGAAAATCTTTAGGAGGATTGGCAGCTACTTCCATTTTATCGGCAACCATTTTAATGGTCGCAGGGTTGAGTTGGTTGGATCCGGAAATAACTCCCTTAGTACCGGTACTTAAATCTTATTGGTTGACCATCCATGTGTCGTTGGAGGCAGGTAGTTATGGATTTTTAATGCTGGGGGCTTTGATTGGGGTACTTAACCTCATTTTAATGATATTCACAACGGGTGCGAACCAAAAAAATGTTTATGCCAAAATCAAAGAATTGACTTACATCAGCGAGATGACATTAATCGGTGGCCTATTTATGATCTGTATTGGTACGTATCTCGGCGGAGTATGGGCAAATGAATCTTGGGGAAGATACTGGGGATGGGATGCTAAGGAAACCTGGGCATTAGTCACCATATTGGTCTATGCATTTATTTTACATATGCGTTTTATACCTGGTCTGAGAGGCGTCTATGCATTTAATCTTTCTTCTTTGTTTGGTTTTGCATCCGTAATGATGACTTACTTCGGGGTTAATTATTACCTTTCTGGATTGCATTCGTATGCCGCTGGTGATCCCGTACCCATTCCATCGTTTGTATATTATACGGTAATCATACTATTTGCAATCAGCATTCTTGCCTTTTGGAAACATCGGAGATTTTCCTAAAAGTTTATACCCCGGATATAATCCGAGTAATATGAGAAAACTTGAAGTGGTCTTTATTTATTCAAGTCAACTACTACTGTTTCAAAGATGTGAATACGAGTACTGAATTTAATCATTCATTCATGTAAAACTCTTGCGTTCAGGTTACTATCCCCCACTCAACACTTATGCAAAGTCCCAAGCGACTAGACTACAACGAATTGTTTTCATAATAAAAAAAGCGCCTCTGCGTCAGAAGCACTTCTCGATGATTCTTAGTATGCCAAATACTGCTTTAGGTGTTCAACATTTCTACTTTTGTTCTTGGATAAGCTACTGAAATACCTTCACTACCAAGGGCTTTTTTAATGTTTCGATAGGCACCGAAATATACATCCCAGTAATCTTCCGGAGTGGAATAAGGTCTCACCGCCAACAAAATATTATTGGCATCAAACTTCTCAATTTCAACAGTTGGTTCATCAACCAACACTTTGTCGGTGTTTTTTAATGCGTTCAAAATGATACCTTGAATTTTATCAAAGTCTTCTTCATAAGGCATAGCTACATTCAGATCAACTCTGAGCTTTCCTTTTTCAGAAAGGTTAGTCATGATACCACTGGTAGCTACACCGTTCGGCATGATCACTTTTTTGTTATCCAGAGTTTGGATAATGGTGTTAAAAATTTGTATCTCTTCAACGTGTCCGACCACATTTTGAATATCTACCAAATCTCCAACTCGGTATGGTTTGAATAAGAGTATCAGAACTCCCGAAGCAAAATGTCCTAAAGTACCCTGGAGCGCCATTCCAATCGCTAATCCTGCTGCAGCAAGCAGCGCTGCGAAAGCTGTAATTTCTATTCCTACTACACCTGCTGCTGTAATGATCACCAATATTTTTAAAAGGACACTGACCAGGGACTTTAAAAACGGCTTCAACTCGTTTTCTACTTTGGCCCGGTCCAATGATTTTCCAATTCTTGTCGAGATCCAGCCCACGATCCAGAATCCAACAATAATTAGGATCAAAGCTCCAACTATTTTGGGAGCCCAAGCTAGTAGGTTGTCAATAATATTGGCAAAACTTGAAGCAAAATCAAATTCCATCACAGTCCTCTTTAATTATTTTTTAGACTGTATTGCTCCATAAAAGTCACATTAGACTTCTTGAAATCATCAAACCGCCAATAATTGCGGTTACATATCTGGAGGATTTGTTAAAGTTGCTTCTCCGATTAGTTACGGGTAGCTTTAAGACAGAGATTTCTAAAAAACGCCAATGGGTAAATAATGGTTGCGGTACCGTCAAGAGTAGGCTCATTGGTCGAATAGTCTCCAATATCATCATGATAGACTACGGTTTCAGTTTGAAATTCCGCATATTCATCCGGATCGGTTAAGGTTAGCCCCAACAATTGATTGTAGATACTTGTATATACCGGTCCGTCTACTAACCCACCGGGAATGACTTCTCTGGTGAGATAGTATATGCTGGTGTGGATATCGACTGGATAGTCTCCTTTTGCCGGTACACCGGTGATCATACTGGATCCCCAGGGATTTCTACCCATGATCCAATCCATGGTATTGATCAGGAGTTGTCGAAATGATTGTTGGTCACCACTCATTTTTTCATACTGAATGATCTGAGTCATCATGGCTGCGGCTACGTTGTTAGAGCACCAGATAAAAGGATGTCCTACTCCATATGGGCTAGAAAGACTTCTTTTTTGAATAACTTCCAATCCTAACTTATAATAATCAATTAAACTGTCTTGAAAAGACTGATTGACAAATGGAAATAAAGCCGAATGACCCAAATTGATAAACGGAAAATGTTGATAATGATTAGCAGAATCGTAAATCATAAGTCCTTCTGCACCGATTCCGCGGGCATATTGAATGGCTTCTAAAAGGTAACAAGAATCTCCGGTAACGTCGAATAATTCCGCCCCTGCCCATTCCATATCATCTTGCCAGGTCATTTCGTTGTACCGATATGGTGCCCCGTAGGAATTTCCTTGTTGAAATCCTGGATTAAGCTTGCCTAGACGGTAAAGTGATTTTGCTTTTAAGAGATAATGGTTTGAACGAATAGTATCTTTTAATACTTTTCTCCATATTTCTGCACCTAAGGCTAGGACTGCTGCTGACCTTCCTGCCAGATTGGCTATACCGGTAGCCTGGCTGAGGTATTTTCCTAGACCTTGCGATTTTCCATTCGCGACATACGCTGCCCGATATGAATTGGTACCCCAACCATAATCAGAAATATCTTTCTGTGGCCATTTCCAACCCCTATGATCCCGGTCATCAGCTACCTGGTGAATCAACACTTCGGGTGTGGGATGGAGCTTGGCAATCCAATCCAGAGCCCATTGCACTTCGTCCAGTACATCCGGAACTTGATTGGGCGAGGGTTGTCCCCATTCATCAACTTGGTCTGAAAATGCATTTGGAAAATCCTGAAAAGATTTGAGTAATATACCGGCAGTAAAACTGGTCGTAATTAAATATTTTAATTGATCTCCGGCATCGTGATATCCTCCGGTGCAATCCAGATAAATTTGATCCCCATCCGGGTGATAAAATACTACCGCGTCTTTCTGATGGCAATGCGTTTTTAGATAGGGATTATATCCACAGCGCTGTTGCCTCAAAAATTGTAGACAATGAGATATGCAATTTTGGTAGTCGGTTGCTTTTGCTACCGTAATTGGCCCTAGAAGTTCATCATTAATCCAAATGGTCTGATTATGAGGAGTTCCTGCAGAAACCGGAACAAGATAATGGTTTAGTGAACCCCAATTTTTCGATTCGATAGGAGGTGCCTTTATCGATCTCCTGGTACCATCATTGAGGTGGATACTAATTTCAGGGATTTGTTTGGCTTTTGATAGTAAGATTAGGGAGTTGGGTGAATTAGGAAGACTTCCTAATTGATTTTTTCTCAAATAGATACTTTGTGCAAAATTATCCAGAGCCAGGAGATGCAAACTAATAATTATCAGTGCAATGGAAAACCTGTTAAACCTCATCAAATTGTTATCTTTGGCCCCCTGAATATAGACACAAATTTTGAAACCTTTAAATAATACATCACAATGAAAAGGAAAGCATCAGCTATCTGGCATGGAACCGGTCTGGAAGGTTCCGGAGTTCTATCAACTCAAAGTGGAGTACTAATCGATCAACCTTATTCCGCTTCACTTCGATTTAAAAACGAAGATGGCCAACAAGGTACCAATCCCGAAGAATTAATCGCCGCTGCACACGCGGGTTGCTTTGCTATGGCATTGAGTTTCCAACTGACCAATGCTGGTTTTACACCTGGAGAACTCTCTTGCAAAGCAACTTTACAAATGGACAAAGGAGAATCCGGATGGGATATTAATTCCATTCATTTGGATATGGAAAGTACTGTGCCCGAAATAACCGAAGCAAAATTTTTGGAACTTGCTCAGGATGCCAAAGAGAATTGTCCTGTATCTAAACTGCTTAAATGTGATATTACATTAGATGCTAAGCTGATCTGAGGAAATCTGATCGCGTTAAATTCTACTTATTTTTTATGTTTAAGTATTTAAGGTATAACAAAACACATCACCAACGGGCCAACAACTATTTATATTTGTTGATTTCGTTGGTGAGTGTAATTGTCTTCCCCTCCTTTGGATTTTTATTTGGTGAAGATGCCAGAATCTTATTCAACATATTTTTCACCATTGCCGTCCTCACAGGTACTTATATTACTACAAATTCCTGGCATACTCTGGGGATTGGAGGTGTCTTGGGTTTTTTCACATTGGTCAGCTATTGGGGGCGTTATGTAATTGATCAATCTAATCCGATCAACATCGGCCCTTTAGTAATTTCCATTGCATTTTTTGTTTTTCTAGCATATAACTTGAGTAAATCTCTACAAAGATCTAAGGAGGTGAGCCTAAACGTGATCTTGGGCGCGGTGAGCGGATTTCTATTAATTGGAATAATTGCCGCTCAAACCTGTCAGATTCTGGATTATGCCATTCCAGGCTCTTATTTTAGTAGTAATGGAGATAAATCAAGCTATCAATACTATTATTTCAGCTTTGTCACATTGACCACCCTGGGATATGGAGATATTACACCTACCAATGATCCTGCCAGAGCCTTGTCGGTGCTAATTGCAGTATGTGGCCAAGTCTACACGACCATCCTGATTGCCATATTGATTGGTAAATATTTGTCCAGGGACTAGTGAGGTACTCCGAAAAGTCAACATCATCAAGACTATTGGCAAATGTAATTTGGTTCTAGCAATCGCCCACGCACACCTCCCAACTTTACTCTTCGTATCCCTTGTACTTCTCAATATTAAAGGGGTCTAAAACACATAACCAAACAGGAACAATGAGTTTGATCACTTTAATAGAATATTTAATCTATATATAACTGTTGCATCAAAAAGATTCTTTTACTTTGCAACTTATTTTTAGAAAAAGATGAAAATATACAACTTTAGTGCAGGCCCTGCCATCTTGCCAGATGAGGTAATGAAGGAAGCCGCCTCAGGGGTGGTCAATTTGAATGCTTCGGGATTATCCATATTAGAAATTTCACACCGCAGCAAGGATTTTGTGGAGATCATTGATACTGCTCGGGAGTTGTTACGGGAGATCTATAACATTCCCGAAGAATATGAAGTCTTATTTCTGACGGGTGGAGCATCAACACAATTTTATATGGCCCCTATGAATATCCTGACCAACGATGAATCTGCGGCTTATATTGATACTGGTTCCTGGTCGAGCAAAGCTATTAAGGAGGCCAGGTTGTTTGGAAAAATAGAGGTCATTGCATCTAGCAAAGACCAAAATTACTCGTATATACCCAAAGATTATAATATTCCGGAGAGAGCAAAATATCTGCATATTACCAGCAACAATACCATTTTTGGAACCCAGTATCATCGATTTCCTGAGACGGATATTCCCTTAATTGCCGATATGTCTTCAGATTTCCTCAGCAGACCGGTTAAGGTTTCAGATTACGATCTAATTTATGCAGGGGCACAGAAAAATTTGGGTCCGGCCGGAGTAACTGTGGTAATCCTAAAAAAGGAGTTAGCCAACCGGGCAGGCAGAACTTTGCCTACCATGCTTAACTATCAAACACATATAGATAAAGGATCCATGTTTAATACTCCGCCCTGTTTTCCGATTTATGTGTGTATGCTTACTTTGAAGTGGCTACAAAAGATGGGTGGCTTGGAGGAGATTCAAAAGAAAAACAGACATAAAGCCAAGGAGCTTTATGACGAAATCGATCGTAATTCCTTGTTTACGGGTACCGTGTGTACTGATGACAGGTCGACGATGAATGTTTGTTTTGTGCCTGTACATGATAATCACAACCAACAGTTTTTGGAATTCTGTGAACAGCGTAACATATCCGGAATCAAAGGCCATCGGTCAGTAGGAGGGTTTCGGGCATCGATTTATAATGCCAAAGGAGTGGATGGAGTAGATGCTTTGATCCAAGCTATGCAAGCTTTTGAGTCTGAAGTGGGATGAAAAATAAAATCAAATATCATTATCTAAAAGATAACGTATTTGTCCCGATTACAGTCACTAAAGAATGGCGAAACAGTATCCGTTTTTCAATTACTAAAAAGGGTGCTTACCTGCGCATTCCCTCCGTATTAAGTCAAACTAAAATACATAAGGAATTATCCAGGATGAATGCCTGGATAGAAGACCAAATTCATGTAAATCCACAACTCAAAGCGTCATTTACTTTAAAATCATATACAGATGGACAAAAATATGTGGTAGGTCAACGTACTTATACACTTCGCGTGATCCCTGATCAAGCTCACTCGTTTAGAGTACAACTGGTTAAAGGAATTATTACCATTAAATACCCAGCCAAATCGGACATAATCCAGCTTAATCAGGTCATTCCCAAGTTACTCAGTAAAGTGATTGGAAGGGATTATTATTTGACCATTGTGGATAGAGTTATTGCCATCAACAGTACCTTTTTTCAACTCGAGTTGAACAAAATATCCCTAAAATACAATCTATCCAATTGGGGCAGTTGTAGTAGCAGTGGTAATATTAATCTATCCACCCGGTTGCTTTTTGCTCCCGGCAAGGTTATTGATTATGTCATCATTCATGAATTGGCTCACCGGTTAGAAATGAATCACTCTTCGCGGTTTTATGAAATTGTCGAAAATGCGATGCCAGACTATAAAGAACAGGAGAAGTGGCTAAAAGGAAATAGCCACCTCTGCAATTTTTAGAATTGGTTATTAAAAGGATTGGTTGGTTTAAGTTACCGGTTTAGGGTAGGGGGTAATTTAATTGAAGCAAAAACCATGCTACACATTATATTTAACACTAATATGAGTGTTAAATATGGAACTTATAAACTGTTTTTGGGAACCTTATAAATATGTAGAGTATCAGAACCAAACTCTAGAGATAGGTAAATAATGAAGTTGTTTTAAAACTTTAATGACAAAAGAAGAATTCTAGATACGTATAATTCCAGCGAATCTCGAAGATTCGGAATATGATAGCTTCCGGTTGGGAGGACACATTTTGTAATTATTTAGTCATTTAGTGCCACAACGTATAAATCTTCGATCATTTATACGGCAACTGTCTTCTAGCTTCGTTATTCATCCGACAGATCGACTTGGGCAAAGTAGTTAGTCAAGCAATTAAGTAATACTTACAATCTTTCGTCTTTCTGCCACGGTACCCACTATCAAAATGCTGAGTCCGAGGATAATAAGACCCCATTGAGATAGTGTTGGGATGGGATCAGGAGCTTGAATAGAAAGTACTGCTGACATGGCGTATAAGCCAAGCGGGGCATTATTGTGGGGATTTATATCGGATCGGCGTGTCCACTCAGAGTTTGTCACTGTGGCCAGCCCCAGATCAGCACGTGTCCCACCAAGCGCAGCCTGAATTCGGTTCAGTCCATCCGCCGTTGTCCCAGTCCATACACCTCCAAATCCTCCAAATGGCGAAGTTAAAGGTGGTGAGTATGTGGTATTGTTTTCCGTCAAATTGATTGGATTGTCGATACTCATATCCCACAAGTCGTTATAATCGTCAGCTATTTTGGTAGTTCCGTCAATGAGGAAAATTCCCACGCCGGATCCATTAGTACCTGGATTCGTCGAAGTGTTATCGCGAGCATCTACGGTAGCTGTCCCGCCATGGTCTATATTAGTCGAAGCGATTGCATACCATGAGACATCGCCAAGACCAGCTGCGTTAGCTGCGTTTTGTACGTGCGCATTATAATCAGCAATATCCCCGGACGCAGGATCCCGAAATGTACTCGAAACAAAAACTATGTGATACGTATCTCCAGCCGCCCAAGGAGCATTCGTAACAGGATTGATTCCCCCATTCGCATTGGCTAAATCCAATATACCAAGTTGTCCTCTTAGCTGGGCTTCTACATTTTGAGAAAATAGGAATATCAATGTAAAAATTATTAATCTAATCATGATGTTTTGGTTATTTAAGTGTAATGATTAATTAAATAGGTTCATACTGTAAATATTCACTGAATATTGGGATCGGTTTGATTATATCGAATGGTATGTTTGAATCCACTATCCTCTTCAACAAGTACCCTTTGAGCTTCATTTTGAATTTATTATTATCTGAAAATTGAATTATAGACTGCTTCCGTATGGGGTCACTGGACAGTGATTTATTTGTGCTACAGCTATACAGGCTTAATATTCTATTTATTTGTGCTACAGGATTGGCAGCTTCCACTACATGACTTGTAAGGTCTGTAGTGATTTTAGGATGAACTTCTCGGTTCATGTGAAGTTCAAATACATCTTGTACTATTTCTTTAATTATTGGCAAAATCAGTTCGTGATGATTTATTACATCATGATTGTTTTTGAGATGGGATAGACAAATATATAGATTTTTTTATATATAACTGTAGAATTTAGAAAAAGGTGTGCATAATATCATAATATTAACCTGATAATAGCGGCGATGTCAAATGATCAGCCATTGTCTCTCATAGGCAGATAAATTGGACTAATTGGAGGTCATTTACGGGTTTGGAATTTGGAATCATGCTATAACTATCGACTAATAGTCTTTCTACTTTAGGAAAAAATCATCTATACTTCCCAAATGACTGTCATGAATGTTAAAGTGTGAAGTATTATTCCAGTTTCATCTCCTTGGCCGGAGTTGAAGCTTCAATTGCTCCAACAGCAAAATAGCCATGATAATAGCCTGCAGTGTTCTCATCGTCGATCAAAATACCTCGACTTATTCCATCTCTACCTGATAGTTGGTAAATACCACAACCATTGCTAGAACAAACCCATGCGGAACCGCGACCATAGAGTTGATTTAATGATAAGACTTTGCTTGAGCCCATTCTTTGTAACATCAGGTCTCCCATTCGACCCGAACCCTGATTGATTTGGTTATGTACATTTCCAACTAATGCAATAAAAATATGGTTGGGATTCCTATCCACAACCTTCAATAGGTTTTCCGCCATCGTATAATCACGATCCGACGAACCATAATCATCGATTAAAATTACTTCTAAAGGTTTCTTTTCACGGATTAGTTTTCGACAAAATTCGAGAAGATCAAACATGGCTTCACTATTTCTACCATCCTGATAACTTTGCGACCAACTGTTGGCTTGCAATAGTTTTTGTTTATCATCCAGTTTGCCATTGGATTGTAAATATTGATTTATTATTTCCTGTTCATCAATTGGCAGTTCCAGAGCTACGGTAACCGGCAAATCAGCCTGAAGTGAAATACAAGTGAGATTCTGGACGAAGTTAGGAGCTTGTTTGGTCCCATGAACTTCACCGAGGATGAGTATTCGACCTGAAATCATATATTCTGAAAAACCTTTAACTTCCTCACAATGGCATACAGTACACGGTGTAAACAATTTGAAATTGTCATTGATAACATAATGGCTGGTTAGCAATATCAATATGCCGATAGCTGTGAGTCCGAGACTTTTGATAAAAGTACTCCTGATCCAACTGGATGTACGGATAAGATTTTCCTTACGGAGGCGGGCAATTACTTTCTTCTCTAAAGAAGTTGGCGGCCTAATTTCTTTATTCAGCTTTGCAAATTGCTCCAATTCCTGTTTTGTGAAATCATCTTTCATGATTTATTAATTTTTTGGGTTTCTTCCTGGAGCAAAATCCTCAACGCCTTTTTTGCGTGAAATAGTTGACTTTTACTGGTACCCTCACTGATATCCAGCAATGAGGCAATCTCTTTATGTTTATATCCCTCAATGGCATGAAGAATAATCACTTGTCGAAATCCAGGAGGTAATTTGTTGATGGCATTTTCCAGGTCGTATGTGGTGAAGAACGTGGATTCTGATATAGCTTCGGCCTCTTCTTGTATACTTTGATTAATAGAAATTTCTTTTTCTGTTTTTTTGCGCTTCTGTCTAGAGAGATTAATAAGTATTCCGGTTAGCCAGGTTCTTAATTCAGATCGCCATTGAAAATCAGCCAACTTTTTGATAGCAATCATCCAGGTTTCTTGGATCAATTCTTCCGCCTGATGTTTGTCATTTGCGCAAAGTCTTAATGCGATCTGATACAACCTTGGTGTTTTGGCTCGATATAATGCCTTAAATGTACCATTGCTACGATATTTCAGAAAGTCAGATACCAGTTTCTTATCCTCCATTGGGCTGCTTTAGTACTATGAGTGGTTTGATCAGCAAAAAAGGTTGTATTCAATACTAAATTTATGGAAAGGATTATCTTGCTGGGTAAATAAGTTAAATGATATTATCAATTCTCAAGATTATCGTTCAATAGCATTCATTGAACATCATTTCTCCATTTGACTAAACAATCCGATTTACTCGATATGAAGGTTTTGGCCTTTGGGGTTTTAAACAGGTCGATTCGTTAATCTTAAACTTAAACTGCAGTTCCTGATAGACAGAGATTGTATCCAGCACCAAAGCCTCTAATTTTTCGGGAGATACCTCTGCTCTAATATTCAATACCAGACGGGCTCGCGAACCACTAAAAGAATCTCCGATTACGCTGATAGGACCAATAGTTCTAGTATAATTAGCACGCAAAACCGAAAGTCCACTTTTCAAAAATGACTTGACGTGATTGGTCACAATTCCCTGATCTTTAAATTGCACTTGCAATAAGAGCATAAAGCGTCCAATAAATTGTTTCCAATGGATATACATGCTTTGATCGTGTGTAACTATAAAAGATGCATGATACCATCCCATTTGCATTTCTCCTTCCGCATAAATTGAATAATCTATATTCGCAATTCGATTTCCGTTCGATGAATCGGTGCTGATGGCATCAAGCCAGGTTTTTATACCTTGACCATACAATGAGGATACTTGCCATAGACGATGATTGGGAAACGACTTTTCCATTATCATCTTTATGTTTTGCTTTCGTTGCGGTGATAATTGATCGACCTTGTTTATAATTAAGTGATCGGCTTCTTCCATTTGTTTGTAAAAAATATAACCCGGTCCGGATTTCAGCAATTTGTTATCAGCAAATAGCATCTCCAAATGCGAAGGATCAATTAACACCGAAAGAGGATATAGAGCAAAGTACTCGCTGTAATACAATTTAATTGGTTGCATCAAAGTTGCTGATAAATCGGTACAACTTCCAACCGGTTCTGCCATAATGATATCGCATTGGATTTTATCCCGTAGATATTGTAATGCTTCCAGTAGACCATCAAAGTTACAGCAGAAGCAACTTCCGGTTACTTCCAGCACATCCAGTCCTGTGTGGGATAGAACGTATGTGTCAACTAAACCTTTGGCCAAATCATTGGTTATCACACCTACTTTTAGTCCTTTTTTTATTAGGATATTGGATACTGTACCCAGCAAAGTAGTTTTACCAGCTCCCAAATAACCCCCAATAATCATCAATTTTGTTTGCACCTGTTTGGCTTATAATCTTCAATAGGAAAAGAGATCATGCGTATGGCGCACTAAGGATTCACCTCGATTTCTATCCAATCGCCTGCACGAAGCAAGGTTCCGTCCCATTTAATTACACACCTATTTCCTTTAACCTCTGCTTGGGACGTTACTAGATTACCATTTATTAGCAACTTTACCGTAGTTCGATCTGGCCCTGTATTTATGGTAATTTGCTGCAACCTTACCTGACCGTAAGCCATCTGGATTCGGCAGGTCTGTTTGTTGGCATCTCGTTTTTGTGTAAACGAACCCCAGCCGGATGCGGTAGTAAAGGGTGCTTTAAAATTTTCGGGACTTAATTTTGGATCAAAAGAAATATGACCTTTAGGTCCATGAAAGTCGAATCCACAAACTGCTAAAAACACTCCATATGACGCCATTGATCGACTGTAATGGTCACTGCATTCAATCTCATTAAAAGGATTTCGTTTCAATGCATGATAACGATCATGTACCGCTTTGGCTGTGGCCAGACCCTTTTCAATCATACCTTCCCAAATCATATGAGAAGCCACTTGATATTCAAATCCATTCATGGTTTCATCAAAATAACCTCCAGGGCCCTGCCACCGATCGGACCCCTCTTCTCGGTTTGCCATTCCGGGTACAGCCCATTCATCGTTGTCACTTTTTGGCCAGGTGGTCATAATAGTTCCTGCCTCTCCCTGGGTGGCATAAATACGAGCTCCTTTTATTGGCTTATGTTTTTCCTGATAGGCAAAAGCATCAGGAGCAAAATTGTATTTCCATATGGACTCCAGAGCCAGAACAGTTTCTTTAACCGGAATTATTCTTCCGGGAATACCTATTTGTTTGGCAAAACTCTGTCCTAATACCTGATCGATGTGGCAACCGTCATTAGAACTAATGGCATTGGGATGGTTGATTCTATCAGGTATATGAATAAAATATTCACCATTGAAAAGCTTTTCAACCATGTTTTTTTGTCCTTTTTCAATTAGGTCTGTACATATATCAGCAAACGGTTGATCGCCTATCTCTAATGCCATCTCTTTTCCAGCGGCCAACGCACCAAGATAGAGAGAGCTAACCCATCCCATAGGTCCATACCATCGGGCATCCAGCGTATTTGCCTGAGCACCTTCCAGCAATCCATCCTGGTCTTTGTCTTCATGAATAATGTACTGAACCGCTTTTTTGATTTTTTGATAATTATGTTTTAAAAAGGTATTGTCCGATGAAAGTTTATGCTCGCGATATATTCGCATAATCGTTCCGCAGTGACCATCATGAGCTACCGATTTGCCATACTGTCCTGCAGTTTCATCCCGGTGACCCAGTCCTCCGTCATCCCGAAAGCTGTACCCCAAATCGGTAGATTCCCTTAAAATCCTTTCTGCCTTAGGAAAAATTCTGGCCATACCCTGCGCATATTGCCAAACATGCTGGCATGTACCTGGACAACATTCGACTCCTTCCCAACCCCAAATTCGTCCATTGTCAAACCATAAAAATGTGTTGCTCGCCATGCAATCAATAGGAATAAAACTGCGATCCAGCAGCCAATAGGGTAAAGAGGAATCATACCATGTGTGATTCCACAATCTGGTAATTCCGGCAAGTTGTTTAAACTCTGAAGCAACAAATTCAGCTACCTGATTCGCAGAGTTGAACCAGTTGTGATAATGTCGATTAAGAAATTGGATATCCTTCAATGCCAATAACTGCCCGGTCTGTGTTTCTTGTTCATTCAAATATGGGAAAAACCAACTAAGAATATAAGTCACTTCTTTTGCCTCACCCGGTTGAAGTGTTAATTGCTCCGATAATGCTCCTAACTGTTTGGAGTTCATTGGTTTGGACTCAGTGCTGAGCTCCTTTTGATGTTGTAAACTATCAAAGATCTCATCTGGTGTCATGTCAACCTCCAGATTCAAGGCCGATTTGGCGTGCTCAGATGGTTGAAAAAGTGTCCAGGACATAGATCCATATCCTTCCATATCTTCAATTTTGAGATTGGTTGGTTTTTTATCGGTAAATACGATATGGTCAACGGCAATACTACCCCAAATCCCTTGATGATTATCAATCACTTGTAAAACGGCATTTTCACCAATGAAATCTCGCACGTCAAAATTTCGCATAGCCATTTTACCGTGGTGATCTCCGGTTTGTGAACGTACTATCTTGCCATCTATCAATAGATTCAATGCTGTTTTACCCGGATGATAACCTCCGGAAATTCTAAAGGTGATAAAACGATGAGAAATCGTAAAAGGTTTGCTGGTTAGCGATCCGGTATACTTATCTGCCAGAGTAATTCTGCCGTGGTGATAGGTATTTGTGTTAGGCTTTCCTTTAAGTGCCGGGACATTAAAACTGGATACAAAATAGTCTCCTAACTCACCTTGTACTGGAACTCCTTCTGTTCCTTTTTTTATAGGCATACTACCAAAAGCTTCTCCTTGAGCTTCCCACTGGTGGTAATTACCTTTTTCAAAATCTTCAAATACTACATCCTGTTTGACCTCTTTAAAATCTGACGAAATAGCTTCCGCAGTACTGTATACCGTCAGTCTGTTTTTTCCCGCTACCAATGTATTACGTCTTATACCTTCTTTTCCACTTTCAAGATAAGGCAATACAGCATTTTCAAGCCATCCTGCCAATTCTACCTGAATTACTTTCGACGAAGTGTTTTTCACTTTATAACACATAATGGTTACAGGAAGTGCAGAACGGTCTAAATCAGTGGGGATAAAAGGTGAAAATGCTTCCAGGTTTATCTCTACTGGTAGGTCATTGTCATGATACTTTATTTTGCCGATTGGATATTCACCTCGAAAAGAGATATTTTTGAAATCCCTGGAACTAAGCTGCTTGGTTATGGTCTTACCATCCGATGAGATCCGGATTGCAGTGCCCTGACTTACCGGGTGTGTTTCTCGTTCAAACACCTGGTCCGGATTGGCATAATGCCCCCCCAACGTCATGGCCTTAAATCTTTGACCATGATTTTTTTCTCGAGTGTATACGGTCTTAAAAATATGCCATAACCACAGCCTTCCGTCACCACCTAAATACAGCTGCCCGCAACCTACACCTCCCACTGGCATACCAATATACTTAAGTTCATTGGCCAGAAAAGTGTACTGCTCAGGTGTGCCCCTTTCGTACAAAGCCTGAATCCATTCCTTGGAAAGCTTTTTGTCGGCTGGAATTAAGTGACTATCCTTATTCAAGTTGAAGGGTCCGGCAAAAGGCTTCCATGGTGGCGACACCAAAACTCCTGCTCCTAAGGCCATTTTTTTAACAAAATCTCTACGTGAGTCGGCTGGGGAATTCATGTTTTCTTGCGACATATTATACTTGATTTAAACGCTACATTCGAATATCATAATTGTTAATATCCAAGATACAAATTCTATCATATCAAACCATGCTAATGTTTTTTCTACTATTAGGTTCTATTTGTAAATTTGATATGTGCAGTTTCACAAGTAAAATGGCATAGGTGGAGTATTATCCTAAGATCGCTGATTTAACCAGTGTAATTATAATCATTGGTACCTTGTAAGGAGTGGCAAAACAAATAACTATAATGGGTACTCTTGCTATTACTAGATGGCTACCATGAGTTGAACGGAAATGGAAATAACATGGTTTAAACTCCATGCGATGACATACTTCGGATCTTGTCATTACGAGAATCCCGGAGGAGCTCGATTAGAGACATTTTATAGCATATAATAAATATTAGATGTTCAAATGAAAACCAAAATCATTAAAAATTCTACCCTATTATTACTATTGCTTGTAACTATCGGTTGCAACCAAACCATAAAGGAACAAGAAGAACCACTCCCCAATATACTCATTGTCCTTGCCGACGATATGGGCTATGGAGATGCAACTTGTTACAACTCCGATTCAAAAATTATCACACCCGCCATAGACCAAATTGCGGCAACCGGAATGCGTTTTACCAATGCGCATGCCCCAGGAACACTCTGCACTCCTTCCAGGTATGGTTTGTTAACTGGTCATTACCCTTTCAGAAATACCCGAAATTATAAAGAAGGATTAATTGATCCTGACAGGATGACCTTGGCTTCCTTACTCAAAGCGGGTGGCTATAAAACGGCTGTAATTGGTAAATGGCACCAAGGAATGATTGATGAAAAAATACCACAACCCGCTGTGACACTTGAACGAAATCCCGGTGAATATGGCTTCGACTACCATTTTATTTTGCCGGCCTCCCTCGATATACCCCCGTATTACTATGTTGAAAACGGAATGTGCGTGAATGCACCCACTGATACGGTGGCCGCAAACAATACCCCGGGAATTTCGCCCATACAGGGTAAGTTTTGGCGTAGCGGCGGAATTGCTCCCGGCTATAAATTTGAAAATGTAGTGGACGAGCTTACGGCAAAAGCAATACAGCATATGGCAAAGCATTTTGAAACCGAAGAAGCTCCCATGTTCCTTTATTTCCCGCTGCCGTCACCGCATACTCCATGGTTACCCAACGCAAAGTACCAGGGAATCACACCCATTGGAGATTATGGCGATTACACTTCGCAAACCGATGGTGCACTTGGGGCCTTGTTAGCCGAATTAAAAAAGCAAGAGCAACTCAAAAATACCCTGGTGATATTCACCAGCGACAATGGCCCAGTATGGTACCACGAAGATGTGAAAAGGTACGGCCACAGTTCCACCGGCCCATTACGTGGAATGAAAGGAGATGCGTGGGAAGGAGGACAGCGTATGCCTTTTGTGGTGCAATGGCCGGGAAAGGTAAAACCAAACATGGTCAGCAATCACCTCATCTGTTTCACCGACTTGATGGCCACTTTTGCCGAAATCACCAAACAGGAACTACCGCCCCATGCAGGCGAAGATAGTTATTCTTTTTTGCATCAATTAATCGGAAGTCAAAGCAAATCTCAAAGGCAAAATTTGGTTTTAAAAGGAATGAGCAAAGAAAGTTATTTCATAATTGAAGGCGATTGGAAGTATATCGATATTCCCGGTCCTGGAGGTTTTTCAGCAGGATATTTAAGGGAAAAAGGCGTTGAATTTAATATCCCAAAACAACTGTATAACTTAAGTAACGATCTTGGTGAGAAAGAAAATTTGTTTCTGCAGCATAAGGAGAAGGCACAAGAATTAGCGGCAACACTAAAACAGATACTTGACGATCAATGAAACCCATTACCACTTTGACTTTCCTTGTTCTGATTTTTACCTACTCCAATTTGGTGCATAATTTGGGCTGTTATTTCGCTTATATACTTTTTAGAATTTATGATTGAGTCCACTCCACAGACCTAATTATTTAATCAAAAGATGAGTGTATATTAAATAGTTGAGTTGAAATTGGTGTAGTCTTTTATCGATTGGTGTTGCATGATGAATATGTTTAGTTAATGAATTCGTCGTGAGTTCATATTCAATAATCGATTGCAAATATAGCTTCCAATGGGTAGTGATCCGACAGATAATCGCACTCCTCTCCGTTATGTACCTTTACACCTTTACATTTTTTACTCATTTCTATAGAAGTCAAAATGTAATCGATCCGTTCGGGCGTGCGACCGATATTGCCAGCTGTTCTCCATACCCCGATCAATATAGGGGTTGGAAATGTATGTCTTCGATACCACGGTACAAAACGCTCCGTTACATCAATTAACGGAAATGAAAGAAATTCAGAAATGACGCTATAATCAATATGACCATCAATTAAACTGCGATAGGGACTACCTTTGGATTTCTGATGTTTATCTCCCTTTTGATATTTTTTTACCAGTTCCGGGTTTTGTTTGTAGAGTTCAGAATCAAAAGGAGAGTGCGCATTAAAATCACCCATTACAATATATTCCCGCGTTGTTTGTTTTACAGAATCGACAATCTCCTTAATAAGGGAAGCTTCCCGAAAACGATATTTCCAATCGGCAGGACTAAGGTGTATCACTAAAATGTCTATACCATATGTCTTACAATGTAAAACACCATGCCATAGGCCTTTTTTGTATTTTTTAACAAATTCTATCGGCTTTTTCGAGGTTAAACCAATAGGTCCGGCTTTTGCATAATAGAGATGCCCCCATTGTTTTGCATCCTGCGACAACTTTTCTTCACTACCATATAATTCCTGCAACGCGATAACATCTGCATGTTGTTCCTTAAGCCATTGTACACAGCGATCATGCCTGCCTTTGCCATAGCTCGCTTCATTTCCAAGCCCTTCCAGAATATTATAGGATATCACTTTAATCTCCTGTTGTGCCGCTACCTGCAAAGTAAAAAGGCATAATATGAATAATAGTTCGAGTGATTTTTTCATTGTTGTAAGATTAGAAATGTGAGCTTTGTCAATCCATATGCTCCTATGATACGGGTTTTTATCTTTTTGTACCATTTCGATAACTTGTTAACATCCTGGTTCATCTCAGAATCCAATCTAATTTTCCTGGTAATCAGAGAGAGAATTTGAACAATTTAATCAAAGCAAAGCCCACCATTCTGAAAGACATCCATGTTGACATGAGACTGCAATAAACAGGATAAAATAGATTTACATTTTATTTTACTTTATATATGTCAGGGCTTTTAAAATTCCATTTCAAAGCAGAAATACTTGCACCCAGCAAAGAAAGAAAAACAAAGAAATAGAAAAGATTACTCCAACCATAACCTTCGCTTATGGCAACAACAATAAATCCTGAAAACATTTGTCCAAAAGATCCCACACCATTGATTACTCCAGCGGCTACGGCTGCACCCTTTTTTCCTCCAACATCCATTGCGCCTGCTGTACAAATTAATGCGTCGGGGCCGTAAGTTGCAATCCCAATAGTAGCAATACTAACAATAACGGCAAAATTTCCAAATCTAATCAAATAAGGATGTATTAAACAAGCTGCAGCCAAACATAACAGCATTATTGTAATCGTGCTAAAGCGTTTGGAACCAAAAATTTTATCAGATGTATAACCAGCTAAAATAACACCGATGAAACCCACTAGTTCGTAAATAGAAGACAAATAACCAGCGTCACTCCCATTATAATTTAATGAACGTTCCAAATAGATTGGGAGCCAAAATAAAAATGCATAACGAGTAAGTTTGAGTATGAAATAACATGAAGAATATATCCATAAAACGTTATTTGTCAAGATAGCTTTGAGTATTTTTCCATTTTCAGATTTTGATACTTCACTTTCTTCAAAGGAGTATTTAGCAGTAACAATTATCGGGATATCAACTTCTTTTGGATTATTCCTGGTAAATGCTGAATACAAAAATGCGATAATTAATAATATAATAGATGGAAATAAAAATCCTCTTCGCCAACCGAATTTTTGCATAAAATCCATATCGAAAGCTACATAAGTTGCAAAGACAGTGGCTAGAAAAGCTCCAATAACATAACAAGTGCTCCACCAGGACATTACAATTCCGCGCTCATTACGTTTAAACCATGGAGTCATATTCTTTACCAACCCACTCCATCCGGTTGACTGACCATACCCATTAATGGCTAAGAGAAATACAATAACGCCGACAGCATAAGAAAAACCAATAACAAAATTCGATATCGCAGCAATAAATAAGCCTATACTTACAACTTTTCTGGGGCCAAAGGTATCCGATAAATAACCATTAACAAACTGACCAATTGTATATATTAAACTGTAAATAAAGATAATAGTGGCATAATGATTGCCATCTAGGCCTAGCTCTGTTTCAATTGAACTCCAGGTTACCGCCAAGTTTTTTCTCCCAAAATAGAAACCAGCATATGCAACCCAAGTAAGTAAAAATATTCTCCTCCTCCATCTTATCTGTTCCGAGGTTAGGCTCATAATATCTTGTTAGAAAACCAGACTTAAATCATGTACATTTTCAGCAGCACCACTTTTTCTGGAGTTTTATTATGTAGAGCATGTGGTATAGATCCATCAAAGAAGAGTACATCACCTTTTCTTAACAAAACTGTCTCATCTTGAACTATGTAATTTACTTCCCCACTAATTACATAAATTATTTCTGTGGCATCAGTAGCTATAGGCTCTCTATAAACTCCTGCAAATACTGTCACTATGTAAGTCCTTAAGTTATCACGTGATATTTGGCTTGAAAATAAGAAGGTATATTCAAGACCAACGGAATCATCACGATCTTCAACCTGACCTTCACCTTTTTTAACATGAATGAATTTCTCAGTTCCATTCGTGTTTAAATTGAGTTCAGAAAGATTTATTTCCAATGTTCTCATAATTTTAAGCAATACTGGCAAGGATGGCGTTGTTCTAAAATTCTCTATCTTAGAAACTAAGCCAGTACTTACACCACTCATTTCAGCAACTTCTTTCAAGTTTAAGTTTTTACTTTTTCGTATACGCTTAAGTTCTTTTCCCAGATTTACCAATATATCTTGCAAAATAGTCTTTTTGTTAGGTTGCTAATTCGTCATTTAAATATTCGATATGTACTAAATAATTCTTTAAAACTATCAAAAATAATTCAATGTCTTTATAATTTATTTCCCCAATGTTTGATATCCTAAAAGTATCATAATCATTTACTTTACCGGGATAGATAGTAAATCCTCTATCAAAAAAATAGTCATGCATTTTGTTGAAGGCGTAATTTTCACATTTAGGTTCCAAAACAGAGGTTATAATACGAGAATGATGATTTCTTTCTATTAAATATTCTAAACCCAATTCCTCTAAACCTTTTAGTAAAGTTTCCCAAGATTTGCTATAGCGTTTATAACGTCCGGTTATGGTTTCCTCTTTTGTTTCTTTTATCGCTTGCTTTAAGGCATAAAATGTTTGAACTGGAGGAGTAAATCTTGTTTGATGAGTTTTATTGAAATAATCGTACTGGGCATAAAGATGCAAATACAAATTTCTAGGAGGAATATCTTTCGTTGCTTCCAATGAGTTCTTATTACATATTGCAAAACCAATACCGGCCATTCCCTGGATATTCTTATTGGAACTTGCAGCTAAGTAATCAATATTCATCTCTTCCATATCCACAGGTATGGCGGCAAACCCACTCATAGAATCCACAATAAAACTTACCTTATATTTCTTGCACAAAGCTCCCACAGCATTAATGTCATTTAATAGTCCTGTAGTTGTTTCATGATGAATCATTGCTAAATGAGTCAATCCTTCTGAGTTTATTATTTCAATTTCTAATTTGTCAAGGTCTATTGGTTCAATTGATGATGAATTGAATACTATTGTATCAATTTTATATATACTTGTAATTTTACTCATTCGTTTGCCATAAGCGCCATTATCAATTATCATCACTTTACCATTTTCCGGGATCACAGAACTTAAGATAGCTTCCACCGTTGCTGTGCCAGAACCACCAAAAAACACAGTTGTGTATTTATCAGGACTCCCAACAAAACAAGTGATCTCTTTAGCACAATATTCCATTAAATCACCGAACTCCTTTTCTCTAGGGCAAATATCTGGGACTAACTGAGCATATTTAACAGAATTTGTCGTTGTAGCTGGGCCAGGATTTAGTAAAACATTTCTTTTGATTTTCTTCATCGTTATTTTATTACGGATTATGGTTTATCCCAAGGTAATGAATATGTTTTTATATGTGTATATCCTTTCATTGTTTCTATAACACCCTCTTTATATCCTAGTCCAGAATCTTTAACACCTCCAAATGGTGTCCACTCTAATCTATAGCTGGGTGCCTCATTCACATTGACAGTTCCAGTTTCTAACTCATTTATGACTCTTTGTATAGATGGCCAATGATTAGTTACCACCCCACCAGAAAGACCATATGGAGTATCGTTAGCGATTTCAATAGCCTCATCTAAAGTCTCAAATCTAATAATAGGCGCAACAGGTCCGAAAGTTTCCTTAGCGACTACTTCGAAGGAATTTTGAACATAATCTAGAACTGTAGGAGCAAATAGTGCTCCATCCCTTTTGTTTCCAACTAAGCATGTAGCTCCTCTAGTAATGGCATCTTCCACACGAGTTTGCATTTCAATTGCAGCTTCTTCAGTTATTACAGTGCCCATATGATTATCAGGATCGTATGGATTTCCATATTTGATAGCCTTTACTTGTTCCGTTAACTTGTGAGCATATTGATCAGCAATGCTATTATGAACCAGAATTCTTCTTATAGCTGTACAACGTTGGGCAGAGTTCTTAAAAGTTCCTGTTACAGTTATATCAACTGCTTTATCAATGTCTGCGTCTTTTAATACTAATAAAGCGGAACTACCTCCTAACTCAAGTACCAATTTTTTGTAACCTGCCTTAGAAGCAATAATCTTACCTATCCTGGTTCCACCCGTAAAAGAAACCATTGAAATCTTAGGATGAACTGTCATCAATTCGGATATCGCCTGAATATCCACCCCATTTATTACATTTAGCATATTAGGTGGTAGTCCACATTCCAGTGCTAATTTCGCAAAGTAGTAGGCAGACAATGGCGTTTTTTCAGATGGCTTCAACACTACAGTATTATTGGTTGCAATAGCAGGTGCAATTTTATGGACCACCTGATTCATAGGATGATTAAAAGGAGTGATTGCACTAATTAATTTAAGTGGAACACGTGTCGTATATATGCGTCTTGGTTTTCCGTTTTTAGAAACATCGCAGGGAAATACCTGGGAGTCGTCATCTAAACATTTGATAGCTGAAAAACGGAGAACATCAGATACTCTACTGGCCTCATAACGTGTGTCTTTTACACAAAGACCTGTTTCATCAGTTATCATTTGACTTACTTCAGCTACTCTTTCTTCCAGAACATCTGCTATTTTATTTAGGATTGTGTACCTCTCGTGTCTGGTAAGATTAATTTTAGTATTATAAGTGTCTGTCAGTACTTTATTTAAAGTCATTGTATCAATAGAGGCTACCCTACCAACTTTTTCTGATGAATATGGATTAAAAACGTCTACCCATTCACCGGTAAATACTTCCTTGCCATTAATAATGGCTCCAAATTCAATTAAACCATTTGTTCTTTTATAAGTTTTTGTTTTAAAAGTTTCTAATTCTTGATTCATAAAATTAAATTTTGAATTCCTCCTTTACTTTTGATTCTTTTATGCCACATGTAAGAAAATGAAATAAATCAAAATTCCTAGCTTCATTGCAGACTAGTTTTTTCTTGAAATCTTCTTTGAGTTCTTTGTTAAATATCATTGGAACTATTTGTGAATGTGTACTTCCATGGGACCTTAGTCCTTCTTTTACACTCCCTAAGTCATGCCAATCGGGGGTTTTTCCAATCGTTGTTGAGGCATCCGATAACACAACTAAATCTCCTATTCTTTCACTAGGTAGTTCATATTCTTCCACTGCCATTTCATTACTCAAGACACTCTCAATACCATCTAACCTTAACAAAAACTCTTTTGCCGACTCCAATTGTGATTTATCTTCTAAATATAAAGTTCCGTATCCACCTAAAGCTCCATGATGTACTACATATGGATCTGTAATTGGGAGTATAACCCGTGTCTTAATTCCCTGTTGATCCAACAACTTTTCAATGAATTGAACTTTTGGTGTACCATCCTGATTAGTTTTGGCTTGCATTCCATGATCTGCCGTTATTCCAATAATAGCTCCCAATCGATCCAATTCACCTAGCCAATAATCTATTTTTGACAAAAAATCATTAGCAATGGGATCTCCGGGAGCATACTTGTGCTGTACAAAGTCAGTAGTTGTTAGATACATCAAATCGAACTTTTCACGTTCTAGCAATTTTGCACCAGCTTCTATACAGTATACAGAAATATCTGGATCATAAATCCCAGGCTTATTTTTTCCCATTAAATCGGATTCTACATTCTCAATACCATTACTTTCAATTGTAGCTTCATTAGCGAATTCCGCAGAAAAACAAATCCCATCTAAATTGTAAGCCAACATTTTTCGTAACTTATCCTTAGCCGTTACAACTGCAACTTTTTTTCCAGCTTTACTCATTTCTGATAAGATGGTAGGAACTTTTAAATACTTTGGGTCATTCATCATAACTTCTTCGTTTAAATCAATATCCCAGTAAAAGTTCCCACAAATCCCATTTAAAGCCGGAGGGACTCCTGTGACAATTGCCATATTGTTTGGATTTGTAAATGAAGGTATTACACTTTTAACCAAACCAAAAGATCCTTCTTCAATAAACCTTTGAAGGTTAGGCATCACATCTTTGGCCAATTCATAGTATGGATATGAAGTCCCATCCATGCAAACACCCACAATGGGTTTATTTTGCAATTTATAAATTCTATTGTTAATAACCATTTTCATTTATGACTTATAAAATTCAAGTTGCATAAAGGTAAAATATATTTTATTATTTGTATAATTTCTTAAATTAATTTACATTTGGTTAATATTATTATAGTATTAGTAATAATTATGAAACGTTTTTTCAATTTAAAAATTTTAAAATTAGTGTTCTAGTTAATGTTTAGTAAGGGCATGAATAACTCACTTTGACGATATAATGATTGATTAAATAAATAACAAAATGATGATTAAAGATTTGTATTGTTTTAATCCAAAGCTATTTAATAAACAACTAATGAAAATAGCGATTTTAACTGTTGGTATGTTTATATGGACTAGCACATATTCAACCAATGGAGCTTACCAAAATTCTACAGATTTAAAACAAGAAATTAGTGGAAAGGTCACATCAAGTGACGGTCTTCCTTTAATAGGAGCTACAGTAATTATAGTAGGTACTACTACTGGAGTTACAACCGATTTGGATGGTAAATATATCATATCTGCAGAGCAAGGAGATGTTTTGGAGTTTTCGTACTTGGGCATGCAAACACAGCAAGTTAGAGTCGGAGCTGAATCCATTATTAATATTACCCTTTTAGAAAACACCTCACTTTTGGAAGAAGTGGTAGTGACTGCATTAGGGATTAATAAGGAAAAGCGACGTGTTGGATTTGCCACCCAGCAATTGGAAGGCGAGGTTTTACAAATAGCTCAACCTCCCAGTTTTGTAGAAGGTTTAACAGGTAAAATTGCAGGTGTAATTGTAACAAATAACAGTTCAGATTTCTTTTCTGATCCTCAAATTTATTTAAGGGGTGAAAGGCCCTTGATTGTCGTTGATGGAGTTCCTCAACCGAACAGTGATTTTTGGAACTTAGCTTCCGATGATATAGAAAGTATCACAGTTTTAAAGGGAGCGGCAGCTTCTGCTCTTTATGGATCACTTGGAAAGGATGGAGCGATCGAGATAACAATGAAAACTGGTAAGGGTCAGGAAGGTACAGTCATTTCATATAACACATCTAATACTTTCCAAACAGGTTTCTTAAGAATTCCCAGAGCTCAAACCGAATATGGTCCTGGAAATAATGGAATTTATCGATACGGAGGTGGTTTTGCAGGAGGTGATGGCCTTACGTTAGGAGGAGGTCAAAATGACGTTGACCACTCAATTTGGGGACCTAGGTTTGATGGACGTTTAATTGAGCAATTTGATTCTCCAATTGATCCAGAAACAGGATACCGAATTCCAACTCCTTGGGTTTCCAGAGGTGAAGATAACCTTAAGAATTTTATGGAAGCAGGCCTAGTTTCTACCCACAATGTGACGGTACAAAGTAATTTTGACAGAGGATATTTTGCCATATCAGACACCTATAGACATTCAAAAGCTTCTACACCAGGCCAAAAATTAGATATAAATACGATAAGGTTAGCCGGCCATATGGATATTACCAATAAATTCTCTATAGATGCTTCTTTGCAATTTAATCATCAAAATTCAAACAACAGAATTAGAGGAACTTATGGTCCCACTTCTCCAATCTACAATCTAACGATTTGGGGAGGTGCGCATTATGACATAAGGGATTTTAGACAAGTGTGGGAAGAGGGTAAAGTCGGTATATCACAAAACAAAAGATATGGCAGGTTAGCCAGAATGCCGGTTCAATATAATGGCCATATGGATATTACCAATAAATTCTCTATAGATGCTTCTTTGCAATTTAATCATCAAAATTCAAACAACAGAATTAGAGGAACTTATGGTCCCACTTCTCCAATCTACAATCTAACGATTTGGGGAGGTGCGCATTATGACATAAGGGATTTTAGACAAGTGTGGGAAGAGGGTAAAGTCGGTATATCACTTATGAGGATCAGTTGTTGAAAAATGGCGCTTCAATAATCCTTATGCTTTGGCGCATGCCTGGAAAAGACCCTGGATTAAAAACGATATTCTAACCTATCTAAAGTTCAATTATAAATTTACTGATCATATAAAACTTTTTGTGAGGTCTACCTTGAATTCATATGACCTGACGAACAATGAAGAGATATCTAAAGACATCTACAATTATGATATTCCAGATAGAGGTGGAAGATTTAGATTTAACCATTCACGTTATTTTGAAAATAATACCGATTTATTAGTTTCTTTTAATAAGAGATTTCTAGACGATCAAATTGGTGTTGATGCGACTTTGGGAGGGAATCAGAGGTATTTAAAAAGTGCTGATGAAAGTGCAAACACTACCCAGTTAATTGTTCCGGGAATTTTTACTTTACAAAATTCTGTGGATCAGATAACTCCAAGTAGTGGTACGTATTATAAAGGTGTATTAAGTGGTTATGCATCAGTGGATCTCTCTTTTAAAAACTTATTATATATTGGAGCAACGGCACGAGTAGATAAGAGTTCGACTTTAGTAAAAGGAAATGATGCATTTTTCTATCCTTCAGTTTATGTAAGTACTGTGATCAGTGAATTCATTGAAATGCCAGATTTTATTGACTTCTTCAAACTAAGAGGTGCTTTTGCAAACGTTGGAGACGATTTTGGAATTTTTGGAGTAACAAATGAGTTTAGCACAGGTAGATGGAGGAATGTTCCAACAGCCTCCTACCCGTCAACATTAGAAAATCCGGATCTGGAACCAGAATCCAATAGTTCTTTCGAAATTGGAGCAGAAATTAAGTTATTAAGAAATCGTTTTGGTGTAGATTTCTCTTATTATGAGAATACTTTTGGACCACAAATTTTCACTCAGAATTTCTCTGATGCCTCTGGGTACTCGGGAATTCTTCAAAATGGAAGAAAAACAGCAACTCGAGGATTTGATGCTTCAATAATTGCAGTTCCTCTTAGAAGTGATGATTTTGAATGGTCTATGCTATTCAATGTAGACAAGTATACCAGGTATTTGATTTCATTACCACCATTAGAAGATGGCACTATTCCAGACAGAGAAGACCGTACCTTCGTTGGTGATGAATTAAATCATTATTGGTATCCTACTTGGGATCGGACTTCGGATGGACAATTGATTGTTGATAATAATGGACTGCCAGTTAGTCGTCCAGCTCGAGATTTAGGTAACACTCAACCTGACTTTACTGCTAGTTTTAATAATACAATCCGGTACAAGAATTGGTCTATGAACTTCTTAATAGATGGTAGATTCGGGGGGATTACATTTGATAGATATTCACGTGATTTATGGCGTTCTGGATCTCATCCAGAATCAATACATATTGAAAGAGATTTGTCAAATATTGCATTCGCTACTGGAGGTGATGCCAGGACGATGCTTATACCAGGCATGAGAGTTTCAGAAGGTGATGTGACATATGATACGGAAGGAGAGGTTATTGAAGATACAAGAGTTTTTGAACCTAATAATACCAAAGTAACCTACCAACAATGGGCACAGCGATATATGGGAGATTGGAGAAGCAATATAATTGAAAAAACTTTTGCAAAGTTAAGAGAAGCTCGAATCACATATACATTTTCTAGTAAAGTTTTAGAACGAACATTTATTAATTCTGCTTCCATCTCTCTGATTGGCCGTAATCTGCTTTACTGGACTAAAGATGATACTTTTGGAGATTTAGATACCTATACCCTATCAACAGGAGATACAAATTTGCAACAGCCATCTCAGCGTTCTATAGGATTTAACGTGAACCTACAATTTTAAAAATATTATTATGAAAATAAAAAGAACTATAAAACAAGCTATCTTCTTACTCCTAATTGGAAGTGTACAAAGTTGTTTGGATTACCATGATTTGAGAGAAAATCCCAATCAACCTACTTCTGTTCCACCTTCATTAATATTCACTGAGTTGACTCCCAATGTTACAACTTCATTTTCAGACAACTATATGAGAATGCAATATCATATTTGGGTATCAACTGATAGTGAGTACTTTATTAATTTTAGAAGTGGATTTGGTGGAAGCTTTGGGGGATATTCAGATCTAAGGAACATTGAAAAAATGAATGAAGCTGCAGATGCCAATAATGCTCCAATATATAAAATTCTTGGAAAATTTTATGCCGCGCGAGCTTTTATTGAGATGACAAGGCGTATGGGTGATATCCCATTTTCTGAAGCTCTATCAGGGTCTGAAATCCCAAGGCCACTTTATGATGATCAGCTTACAGTTTATACCGGGGCTCTGAATATGCTAGATGAAGCTAGTGTTGAGCTTGGAATTTTTATTAATAATAACCAAGGTTATAACCTGGCTGGAGATGTGTATTACAATGGGCAATTAGCCCAATGGCAAAAAGTGATAAATGCCTATACTTTGAGAATATTAATTTCATTGAGTAAAAAGTCAAACGATGCGATGTTAGATATTCCAGGAAGATTTGCTCAGATTATAAATAATCCCACGAAATATCCATTGTTTGAAAGTATTAGCGACAATGCCGAGCTGCATTATAGCAATGAAGACGGTTTTAAGCAAACATATAACCCGGATGTTGCAGTTTACAGGGCTTCAGTTTCATATGCATCGACTTACATTGATATGTTAAAAAACTATAAAGATCCAAGGCTGTTTTTAGTTGCAGACCCGACCCAATTTGCATTGGATGCTAATCCTGGTAATGAGGCAGTTGTCAGAGCGGATATAAACTCCTACTCGGGAGCAGATCCGACAAAAAGTCCTTCTGAAAATGTCACTTTAAGATTAGAAGGTCATTTTTCATTGCCGAATGAAGGAAAATACTGGAATTTTATTGGACAACCAGGTGTTTGGTTAAGCTATTGGGAACAGGAATTTTGTATTGCGGAAGCAGCACATAGAGGCTGGATTTCAGCTGATGCCAAAGATCACTACGACAATGCAGTTAGGGGTTCAATGGAATGGTATGGAGTAGAATCGGACATTATCGAAACATATTTATCATCAGGAACTTCAGAATACATTGCAGGAGAAGAAGGCTTAACAAGGTTGCTCGAGCAGAAATACCTAGCTTTTGCCGAAAATTCCGGAGATGAGGCCTTCTTCAATTTTAGGAGAACAAATGTGCCTGATTTGCCTTTTTCTGATTTTAATGTAGGTACTAATCCAGGATATCCGATCCGATGGTCATACCCTGGTTCAGAGAACTCTGATAATTCTGAAAATTACTTAAATGCTTTGATAAGTCAATTTGGAGTGGAGTCCGATGATATAGATTTCCATATATGGGAACTGAAAGATTAATCCATTAATATAATAAAAGAAAAATGATAACAATTATAAATTCACTTAAAATGTGCAAATATAAACCTGTTTTGATATTGATCTTTTCAATTCTAATTTTCAACTCTTGTGAAAAGGACATAGAAGGATTTATGGATGAAAGATACTTGCCAGGAGAATTGGCTTTTTATTTTGATAATATTAATCCAGATACTGGTGAAAAATATACATTAGAAGAAATTGCTGAAAAAAAAGCGAGACTCGGTTCTTTTGCTTATAATCCAGCTGAAGAAGAGCGTTACCTTCCCGAGCAACAAGTGTTACTGAACTTTGTGTTAATTAAACCAATTGATAAGTTAACTATAAACAATGTCACAGATGTTAACAATGTGGTTCAATTATATTCTTTTAATAGCGCAGAGCAAAAAGGTGACCTATATACTATTTCAATTATCACAACTATCGAAGAATTAGGATTATCAGAAGAAGGGGATGAAATACATACTAAATGGGATTTTGTGTATAAAGATGCCTCAATAGGTTCAGACATATTTACTATAGCATGGGCTAAACCGCCTCCTGATCCACCTGAAGAAAGTGACTTGCCGTTCTTAGTAGGTCCACTTGCACATGCAGTAAAGGGCTACTGGCAGTTTGATGAAGCTAGTGATTTAACCAAAGCTACAATTGGATTTCCATTGGAACTTATAGGAAGTGATGAAGCAGTTGAAGGTGTTAATTCAAGCGATGGAGCAACTCAGGTGAAAGTGGGTAGTGGATACTCTGTAGTTCATGGATTACCTGCTAGCGGGGGAAATCAATTAAATATCTATAGTTTGATTTATGATGTTAGTGTGCCTGCTATCGGCAGCTATATAAATTTACTACAAAATAGTACTGATAATTCATCCGATGGAAACACTTATATAAACCCAAGTGGAGGAATGTGGCATAATGGCCTAGGATCTGAAGGTAGTTTTTTTACTGCTGATACATGGTACAGAATTGTTATTACTCTCAATGTGACGGAATATAAAGTGTATATAGATGGATCGTTAATTTATTCTGGATCTGTTTCAACTGATTCCTACTTCGCACCACAACTTTCCAACTTTAATGTTTTCTTAGATGATAATGGAGAAGATGAAACAATTAATTGTTCATCACTTATATTGTTAGATGAAGCTTTGTCAGGTGCACAGATAGCCTCTTTACCTCCTGTAACGGAACCAGCATATAAAAATTACGCGAATGATGTAGCCGGTAGGTGGAAGTTCGATGATCCTGATAATTTGAGCAAATCGACGATAGGACTTGATCTAGAACTAGTTGGTTCCGATATGTTTGTAGAGGGAGTTACTGCTGGAGATGGTGCAACTGAAGTAGGTGTTGGAAGTGGATACAAAGTATTTCATAACATGCCAGCTGAAGGAGGCAACCAAGTTAACGTTTATTCGATAATTTATGATGTTAGTGTCCCAGCAATTGGAAGCTATATTAACTTATTACAAAATAGCGTTGATAATTCATCCGATGGAAACACATATATAAATCCAAGTGGAGGAATGTGGCATAATGGCTTGGGATCTGAAGGTAGTTTTTTTACTGCTGATACATGGTATCGTGTTATAATTACCTTGGACAATACCAGTTACAAAGCATATATAGATGGAGCCTTAGTCTTCTCTGGAAGTGTTTCTTTGGATTCTTATTTTGCTCCACAAACATCTAACTTTAATGTATTTTTGGATGATAATGGAGAGGATGAAACTATACGTTGCAGTGATTTGATAGTATTAAAGTCCGCATTAACAACAGAAGAAATTACACATTTACCTCCGGTTGATATTCCAGTTTATTGATTTCATATTTGACTCATTTAGTTATAAATACCCACACTATGCAAATGGGGTGGGTATTTAAATATTTATAAATATGTCATGGTTAAGAATATTAGCAGGCATTCTATTACCTTTTCTTTATTTTTTTGGAGTTAATTGTAATTCTCCGGGAGATGAGCAAAGGCCAAAACCAAGCATGGAAATGAATAAAAAAGTGCTTATTATTGGAATAGATGGCTGTAGGCCGGATGGGATAAAAGCTTCCGTCACTCCCAATATAGATGAATTGGTTGCAAATTCAACTTATTCGTTTGAGGCGCAATGCCTGTTTACAACGAGTAGTGGACCCGGTTGGACTTCGATGTTAAGTGGGGTATGGGAAGACAAACATAATGTAACCGACAATTCATACAATGGATCTAATTTAGCTGGATATCCCCATTTTTTTAAAAGAGTTGAAGGGGCCAACCCTAATCATCGAACTGTTTCTATTGTGGAATGGAATCCAATCAATGACTATATGGCAAGCCTTCATGCTGATGTAGTAATAAACGCAAATTCTGATAATGATGTAAAGAATGCTGTGGCCAACGAATTAACCAATAATGATCCCACGGTTTTATTCGCCCAATTGTCAAATGTAGATTATGCTGGACACGGAACTGGCTTTACACCAAATAACCCAAATTATATTAAAGCCATTGAAGAAGTTGATGCTCAAATAGGTACCATGATTTCTGCTTTGAAAAATAGAAGTACCTATAGTCAGGAAAATTGGTTGATTCTATTGAGTACTGATCATGGGGGATTGGGCACAAGCCATGGTGGTCCTTCAGATGAAGAGCGTACCATATTTGTTGTCGCCAGTGGAGAGACTATTCCTAATAAAGAAATTTTAGCTGAAACTAAAGAAGTAACTATCCCACCTGCTTACAATTGTTTGGAAAGTGATGTCGAGCTTTGGTTGGAAGATGCATTTATTCAGGTTCCTCATCATAGTAATTTAAACTTTGGAGACAGTCAAGATTTTTCAGTTGAATGTAGAATCCGCGGCACTATTCCCGGGGATGTAGGAATTGTGGGCAAGAAGGACTGGGCCACTGGTTTAAATCCTGGTTATGTTTTCTCTTTCAAACCAAATACCAGAAAATTTAAAGTAAACATAGGAGATGGTTCAAACCGGGTCGATGTTGAAACAGAAGAGATTACCGACAATAATTGGCATATGGTTAGTGCGACTTTCGATAGGGATGGATTACTGAAAGTCTTTATTGATGGTATATTGAAAGCCAGTGTTTCCTTGGCTTCAATAGGTAACATTAATACCAACTTGCCATTTACAATAGGAGCAGATGGAAAATTAAATTGGAGATATCAAGGCTATATTGCAGAAGTGAGATTATTTAATGGGTTATTAGAAGATACGGATATCGATGATTGGAAATGTAAGATATTAGACAATACTCATCCCAAGTATAACAATATTTTGGGTCATTGGAAATTAGATGATGCAGGAAACGATATTTTAGATAGTAGTGGTAATGGATATCATGGTACTTTGACAAATGGAATATGGAAAGATGCCAAATCAAGCACGATAGAAATTGTTAAAAATTTTGAAAGTACACCACGAACTGTTGATGTTGCGGTTACCGCTTTAAATCATTTATGTATAGATTTAGAACCGGAATGGGATTTGGACGGCCGCTCCTTAATAGAAAGAAACTGCGAAAAATAGTTTGCCATGAGAAGACCAAAAGAGAATATAATTCCAATATTAATATGTATGATTGGAATATCTTTTATGCAGGCGCAATCCAATTGCCTAGTTAAATTAGAAGCATTAAGTATCTCATATTCAGGACAGTGTAAAAAAGGATTTGCAGAAGGTCACGGTGAGGCTAAAGGTAAAGATGATATTTACATTGGTGATTTTAGAAAAGGTCTGCCCCATGGAAAAGGAACATATAAATGGGGAAACGGGAATGTGTATATTGGGGAATTTAAGAAAGGAGAGATGCACGGAAAGGGAGTTTTAAAAATTATTGACTCTGATGGTAAAATAGAAAATCAAGATGGATATTTTGACAAAGGCGAGTATTTAGGGGAATATATTCAACCTTATGCCGTAATTTCAAAGCGTGAAATTAAAAACGTATATATTCAAGAAGATCCAAGTATTGTATCATTACCAAATAATTATGTGATTCATATAAAGTTCAAATACGAAGGAAAATATTTTATGCCAAACCAAATTCAAATTTCAAATAGTAAAAACATTGAAGAAAGAAGAGAAGACCTTATAGTGTTGAAAAATGTACAATTTCCTAATAAAGAAATAGAAATTACATTCAGAACCGCGTCGGGTCATTTTTGCAGTGTTAAATTTGATATTTACAAAAAAGGTAATTGGTTAGTAGAAATTTCTATTTAAATTAAATTAATGCACAACAAAGCCAACCTCTGAAGTTGAAGTAATCATTATATTTTAGGTTTCTCCTTTGAAACGTTTTCTAAGTCAGTGTCCTTTGAATAATAAATAAAGTAGGTATTTGATACGTAATGGTTGTAAACCATTCATAAAATTGCTTATTGGAGACCTGGCAGTCTCAGGAATGACGAGAAGTCTGTCTTACTTACTTACTTAAAATGGATAGTTATAAATAACCCAAGCTATATTTAGTTTGAATTATTCGAAAATTCATTTATTTGGCCTGCATTTATATTATGAAAACTGATTGATTTATAAAGATATCATGATTTTTTAATCATGTACATTTTAAGCAGTTTAGCATCGGTATCGTATTTAGTGTTCCAGCCCAAAGGTAACAGGCCATCATAAAATATAGTGTCTCCTTCATTAAGTGTAATGATTTCATTATTAAGTATATAGTCTACCTTGCCATATAATACATGAGCCATCTCAAATGTGTCTCCAGAAACAGGTTTCCTATAGACATCATTCTTTATTTTAATAAGATAAGTTCTTAAGTGGCTCTCAGGAATATAATGAGTAAACAAAAATGTATATTCTAAACCAGATGAATCCTCGCGCTCTTCAATTTCTCCTTCTCCATTCCTTATCAAAATGTAATTTTTTTCTTTGGGTTTGTTCAAATCTAACTCTGACAAGTCTATTTCGAGTGATTTCATTATTCTAAAAAGGACAGGTAATGATGGAGTAGTTCTATAATTTTCAATCTTAGAAATTAAGCCTATACTAACTCCAGACATTTTTGCTACTTGTCTAAGACTTAAATTTTTGTCTTTCCGAACACTCTTTATTTGTTTACCTAAATTTATAAGTATGTCATCCATATTTTCCTGGAACGCTAGTCTTTATTTATCATGCACAAGGTATATTAAAAAATTAGACCTGTCTAAATTTTACAGAAACTAAAATGGAATAATTTTTTTTATAAGATCACTTTTTTATATTTGACTTATATTAAACACTATTATACTTATATTAAACACTTAATTTGCTTAAGAGATTTAATATTAAAAAGACTATCATATAGAATTTTTTAGAATCAATGAGTACAAAATCACCACTTGACAGTAAAATTCCAGAACATGCACCTGTAGTGATTATTGGTGGAGGGGTAGTAGGCACAAGTGTCCTTTATCATCTGGCAGAGCGTGGGGTCGAAGCCATTCTTTTAGAAAAAAATAATTTAACCAATGGTGCTACCTGGCACGCTGCCGGATTAGTAGGTCAGTTGCGATCATCACGGAATGTAACACGCTTAGTGCAATATTCTGCAGACTTGTATAGAAGATTGGAAGAAATAACTGGTCAGTCGGCAGGTTGGAATGAAGTAGGTTCATTAAGATTAGCTTCCTCTGAAGACCGAATGATGGAGTTGCGCAAAATAGCTACTCAAGGAAAATCTTTTGGTCTACAGGTGGAAATTCTTACTCCAAAACAGTGCCAGGAAAAGTTTCCAATTATGAAATTGGATGGTTGTGTAGGAGGAGTTTATTGTGCTTCGGATGGCTATGCTGATCCATCCATGTTAACACAAGCACTTGCGAGAGGTGCAAGGAATAATGGTGGTCGAATTTTCCGAGACACGATGGTGAAAGGGTTTGAAAAAGATGGTAATAAGGTTACAGCAGTTGTAACAAATAAAGGTACCGTGAGTTGTGATGTGTTAGTGAATTGTGCAGGGATGTGGGCTCGAAGAGTTGGTCAAATGGCTGGTGTAAATGTCCCAATTGCAATTATGGAGCATCAATATATGGTCACCAAGGAATTGGAAGGTGTTCCTCGTGACCTTCCAGTAACAAGAGATCCTGATAAGGCTGTCTATTATCGTTCTGAAGTAGGAGGGCTAATTTTTGGTGGATTTGAACTTTCTCCGATACTATATAACCATGGTGATATGCCTTGGGACTTCGTTTCGCAATTATTTGAGCCTAATTATGATCAGTTTGAACAACTTTTTATACCTGGATTGGAACGCACTCCAATATTGGAAAATGCAGAGATAAGACAAATGATTAATGGCCCAGATGGTTATACTCCAGATTCGCATTATTTGTTAGGCCCCTCGCCTGAGGTTCCCAATTTTTTTCTAGCGACAGGAATGAACTGCTTTGGGATTGCAGGAGCTGGAGGAGTCGGAAAGGCTATTTCTGAATGGATTTTGGATGGACGCCCAAAACTTTACATATACTCAGAGGATATTCGTCGCTTCGGGGCTCCGCATTATTGCGCTGATAACTATGTAGGATCTCGAACTTGGGAGCATTACCCAAAACATTATACTCTAGCATGGCCTCATGAACAAGATAAAAATGAAAGAAAACTCAGGAGAAGTCCATTATATGAAAAGTTAAAAGATCAAGGTGCTTGTTTTGGTGAAAAATCAGGTTGGGAACGGCCCCTATGGTTTGCACCAAAAGGCGTTGAACCCTATGAAGAAATGGCTTGGGGACGACCGAATTGGCACGTTCATGTTGGTCATGAGGTTAAAGCTATTAGAGAAAATGTAGCTATTCTTGATCAATCGTCTTTCGGTAAAATTGAAATTAAAGGGAGAGATGCTTTGCAAGTGTTGCAAAGACTATGCACCCGAAATATGGACAAGCCTATAGGTACGTTATCGTACACCCAAATGTGTAACAAGGATGGCGGTATAGAATGCGATGTTACAATAGCCAGACTTGGACAAGAGCACTTTTACTTGGTAACAGGTACTTCATTTGTTACTCATGATCTAGACTGGATAAATACCAATATAAAAGATAATGAAGTCTGTATAGCCTATGATTGTACTTCATCAAGAGGAGTTTTAAACCTTTGTGGACCTAATGCCCGAAAAGTACTAGAGAAAACACTTTTGACAAAATTTGATGATGTATCCCACGAGGGTTTTCCATTTGGCACTTTCAAACTAATACATGTTGGATCTGCCCCTGCCCTAGCATTACGTGTGAGCTATCATGGTGAACTTGGGTGGGAATTACATATCCCTGTAGAATATACAGCTTATGTTTATGAGAAGCTTTGGGAAGCAGGGCAGGAATTTGACATTTCTAATGTTGGCTACCGGGCATTGGAGTGTTGCCGAATTGAAAAGGGATATTTTTACTGGAGTGGTGATCTCAACGCAGACTATGACCCCTATTGTGCTGGATTAGGATTTAATGTACATTTAAAAAAGAAGGTTGATTTCATAGGTAAAAAGGCCCTTGCGAAAATTAAAGAAAAAGGGCCAAGATTTAAAATGTGCTTTTTTGAACTTGAGGTTGAGACAGAAATTTATGGATCTGAGCCCTTATACTGCAATGGTAAAGTTGTGGAAATAGTTACATCGGGAGGGTATTCACATACTTTTGGTAAAACAATTGCCTATGCCTACATACCTCGAGCCAATATTAATGATACTGATTTCGAAATTGAATCATTTGGTAAACGTATTCGATGTATACGACATGATAAGTGCTTATATGATTTTGAGCGCAAACGAATTCTATGTTAATTATTTTAAATTTAGGAAGTAAAATTCATTCTGATTATACTTTATTATGAAAATTTTTGTACCCACGAAAATTGTACCAGATCCTGACCAACCTATTTATCTAAATGATTCAAAAAATGCGGTCGATTTGGAAGGGATTCCTTGTATAATAAACCCATTTGATGCTATTGCATTGGAGGAAGCTTTACGCATTAGAGAGGATAAGCGAAGTCCAGCCGGAAGTGATATAGAAATCATAATCATAAGCATTGGTCCTAAAAAAAATGAAAAGGAAATTCGAATAGCATTAGCTATGGGGGCTGATAGAGCTATTCATGTGGTAACCGAAGAGTATGTTGATTCATGGGTAGTTTCGAACTTGATTAAAGCCGTGGTTGACCAGGAGAGTCCTAGTTTAATTATTATGGGTAAACAAGCCATTGATGGTGACAATAATCAAACAGGACAATTTCTAGCTCATCAATTGGGTTGGCCACAAGCAACATTTGTATCAGAGATCAGTTTTGATGGAAATCTATTAAGGGTTGCCAGGGAAACTGATTTTGGTATTGAAATCGTATCGATGAATATGCCCGCAGTGATTACGACAGATTTAAGGCTCAATGAACCTCGATATGTTTCTCTACCGGCTATAATGAGAGCTAAACGACGTCCATTAGATTCGATTACACCTGAAGATCTTGGTGTTAACATTAACCCGAAAGTAAAAATTCTTTCATTAGAAACTCTTAGTGCCAAACGTGATTGTATTAGAGTAAAGGATGTCGATGAACTTATTAACGAATTAAAAAAAGTTGGAGCTCTATAATTTATTAAAACAAAATTTGGAATGAAAATATTGGTAATTGTTGAGGCTAACGGAGAAGTTCTTCGACAGGCAAGTCGCAGTGCAATCACACTAGCAAGCCAAATTGCAGATCAAAACCTTGGAGAAGTCGAATTAGTTATTCTTGGGAACGAAGTTACTGTAGCAGCTCAAGCTGCATCATCTTACTATGATACATTTGTGTTGAGTGATCCTGCACTTGAGTTCGTAACAGCTGACCTTTATGGTTCTGTTGTAGCAAGTGCCATCAAACAAAGAAACCCTGATTTGGTAATTGCTGCATCAACATCACAAGGAAAGGATTGTATTGCTAGAGCTGCCGCAGAAATAGGAGGCACAATGGTTTCCGATGTTATTGGCTTTAAAAAGCTTAATAATGATATAATTTGGCAACGTACAATGCATGCCGGAAGTGTAAGGGCCTGGGTTACTTGCCACGGTACTCCGGTAGTGGTTACCGCTTTACCATCTGCATTCGATCCAGCGATTGGGACATCAGAAGGGAGTATTACTGAATTAGAGCTTAATATTAACACTCTGCCTTCGACTATTCAGTTTGAGTCAATATCGACGAAAAAAAGCAGTCGACCTGATGTTACTGAAGCATCTATTATTGTTTCTGGTGGAAGGGCTTTTAAAACTGCGGATGATTATGAAAGACTTATTGGGGGATTAGCAGATAAATTGGGTGGAGGCACCGGAAGTTCACGTGCAGCTGTAGATGCTGGTATCGCGCCAAACGAAAATCAGATTGGACAAACTGGAAAGATTGTCGCTCCAGATTTGTATATGGGTATAGGTATATCAGGTGCCGTTCAACATTTGGCAGGTATGAAAAATTCCAAAATCATTGTTGCTATAAATACCGATGATGAGGCTCCTTTGTTAGATTACGCTGATTTTGCTCTAATAGCTGATGCCTATGACGTAATTCCTGAAATGATAAACAAAATTTAACTGTCATCTGTGTTTGTATTTAGATATAAAATTTAGACTATATATTTCATATTGTTTGCTGGTGATAAAATTAGATGTAACTAAAACTGTAATTTGGAAGAAATGACAAGAGAAATATATGGGAATATTGACAGCATCTCAAAAAGCTTGTTTTACCTGATTGCATTTATTTCTATCGCTATTTTTTTCTTCGGTATTTATAGAAGGCGTCAACTTTGGAAAATTGGTAAAGACGATAAGGGAAAATTGGATATTTACTCTACTATAAAAACCCTGGTAACTAGAGTAATTTCACAAAAGACAGTAAGGTCCGGTTCTCGAAAAAAAAATGCAGGTCTTTTTCACTCCCTAATGTTTGTCGGATTTGGCATCTTATTTATTGGAACATGCCTTATCGCCTTAGAAGAATATGGGCACATGTTGTTTGGTAAATTTGGTGAAAACCTCTTTCATAAGGGGTTTTATTTTGCTATTTACGAAATATCATTAGATGCTTTCGGCCTTATATTTACAATAGGTTTGGCTTGGTTTTTAGTTCGTATGGTTCTGAGAAGACACCAAAATACTGTACGATATAGAGCTTCCGACTTTTTTCTTATTTCAGCATTATTTGTGATAGGTTGGTCCGGTTTCTGGCTGGAAGGTCTTCGTATAGTAAGGGAAGATACAGCCCATTCATGGATTTCATTTATTGGAAATATTCATGCATACCTTGTCCGTCTGATAGGTGTTGATGAAGGTAATATTAAAGTAGTTCATTTAGCTGTTTGGTGGTTTCACAGTCTCTTAGTATTTTCCTTTATTGCCTCCATACCCTATTCAAGATTACTACATATAATTGCTGGAGCTTGGAATTTATGCCTTGTGCGTAGATTACCTGGCCATATGATTCCTGTAACCTTAGAAGAACTGGAAAAAACTGGTAAAGTAGGTGTTGAAAATATTCAGGATTTCTCCTATAGTCACTTACTATCCTTAGATGCTTGTGTTGCTTGTGGTCGTTGCACAGATGTATGCCCTTCATATGAAGCTGGTAAACCTTTATCCCCCAGAGATGTAATACAGGATATTAGAGGACATTTTAATAAATCAGGTCCATTGATTCTGCGCAAGCGTAAAAAAGATGAAAACAATTTGGAAGATGATAAATCGGATGAAATCCCAAAATTACATGGCGAAGTAATAATGCCAGAAACACTTTGGAGTTGCACAACTTGTTATGCTTGCCATGTCGTATGTCCATTAGATGTTAGCCCTGTTAACATGATTACAGATATGCGTCGTTTTCTAATTAGTGAAGGTGGGTTAACTGGGTCTCCTGCAAATTCACTACAGAAAGTACAGCGTTCTGGGAATCCTTGGGGACTTCCCATCAGAGAAAGATTTGATTGGGCTGAAGGATTAGATGTTCCTACGGTTAAGACCAATCCAGATTTTGAGGTACTTTATTGGATTGGTTGTTCTGCATCGTATGATAAACGTACACAAAAAGTAGCCCATGCGGTAGTAAAGCTTCTAGATCTTGCCAAAGTTAACTATGCGACATTAGGGCCAGAAGAACGTTGTACAGGAGAATTCGCTCGACGTATTGGAGATGAATTTCTATTTCAAGAATCCGCCGTAGTAAATATTGAAACACTTAAAAAATATAAAGTAAAAACTATCATAACGCACTGTCCTCATTGCTTGAATAGTCTTAGTAATGATTACCCTCAATTTGGTGGGGAATATGAACTAATCCATCACTCTCAATTTCTTTCATCTTTGGTTGAGAGTGGGCAGCTTAAAGTTGATAAGAAATCTGATACTTCAGTTGATAATATCGCATATCATGACCCATGTTATTTAGCTAGAGTTAATGGTATTAGAAATGAACCCAGAAAACTGATTGAGGCAGCTCTAGGAGCAAATGCTATTAAGGAAGTTGAAAGAAATGGTTGCGAAACTTCTTGTTGTGGGGCTGGAGGTGGTAGGATGTGGTTTGATGATGATCCAGATACTAGAATTGGTAGAAAAAGAGTCAATGAACTACTTGATACTAATGTAAATAAAATTGCTGTTTCATGCCCATTTTGCCTAACAATGATAACTGATGGTGTCGCAGCAAAAACGAATGATGTCGAGGTCAAAGATATTGCAGAACTTCTAGTAATTGCCTTAGGTTCTTGATTTAGAGATCACCAAAAATTGCATTATGAGGAAGCAAAATTCAAGAAAAATGACTCGGATTACAACATTTCTTATAAAATGTCCGGACCAAGCAGGGATAATTGCTGCACTAACAAGTTTCTATTTTAATGAAGGATTTAACATTATAAGTTCCCAACAATACACTAATAATTCCGAAAAGAAATTTTTCATGCGAATTCGTTTGACAAAAGATGATCGATTTCAAATTAGTAGGCATGAACTAGAATCGAAATTCAAGGTGTTGGCTCAGCAGTATCAAATAGAGTGGAAAGTAGATTACGGAATAATGAAGCAAAGGGTAGCAATAATGGTATCACATACAAGTCACAATCTATATGACTTATTATCTCGTAATCTTGAAGGAAAGCTTAATTGTGAGGTGATTATGGTGATAAGCAACCATGAAAAATTGAAATCAATCGCTACAATGTTCAATATACCCTTCCATTATATTCCTGTGAATAAAGACACAAAGACACAACAGGAAAAGATACAATTAAAAATATTAAAAGAGAATAGAATTGATCTGATTATAATGGCTAGATATATGCAAATATTGTCTTCCGATTTTATTAACCAATTTCAATTCCGGATCATAAATATTCATCATTCCTTTTTACCTGCCTTTCAAGGTGCAAATCCCTATAGAAAGGCATATGAAAGAGGTGTTAAACTAATAGGTGCAACGGCCCATTATGCCACCGAGGATTTAGATGAGGGGCCAATAATAGAACAAGATGTAGAACGTGTTACTCATGATTCGACAATTAAAACCTTAAAAGGTATAGGTGCAGATATTGAAACAATTGTGCTCTCGAAAGCTGTAAAGTATCACTTGAATAATCAAGTAATAATTGATGGAAACAAAGCCATTGTTTTTCCAGAAACAGGAGAATGATAATTTAGATAGGTACATATTCTTTCAACTGGAGTGTGGATACTGGCAGCTAGATTTTGAAAACAAATTGCAAGAAACTTTGAAATAATCTGTGAAGATGAACCGTCGAAAATTCATAACTCAAATAGGGATGGGTACAATAGCAGCTGCTTTGCCGGTCAAGTTATTGTCCTTTTTACCAAAAGAAACAGATAATCTCTCCGCCAAAAAAATTTCATTTGGAATTGTAAGCGATGTTCACAAAGATTTAATGCCAGATGCCAATGAGCGTTTAGAAACATTCATTACAAAAGCTATAAATAGGGACGTTGATTTTATAATCCAAATGGGTGATTTTTGTTTTGGTGAGAAGAAGAACAAAAGCTTTATAGAAGTATGGGAAACCTACAAAGGACCGAAATATCACACTTTAGGAAATCACGATATGGATAGAGATTCTAAAGCAGAAATAATGGATTTTTGGGGTATGCCCAAAAACTATTATTCGTATGATTTTGGAGGCTATCATTTCATTGTATTAGATGCCAATTATCTTTATCAAGATGGTAAATTTATCGATTATAAACATGCCAATTTTTATGTGAACAGAAATGTAAGAGCGTTTATAAGTGATGAACAAATAGAGTGGCTTAAAGCTGATTTAGAAGTTACTAAACTGCCAACCATTGTATTTTCCCACCAAAGCGTGTGGCATACCGTTGGTAACCGTTCAAGTATTCAAAAGCTTTTAGAAATTCATAAAGAAAAAATAATATGTTCTTTAAATGGACATAGCCATTCAGATTATCATCACACACAAAATGGGGTAGAATATTTGGGTATTAACAGTATGTCGTATCAATGGGTGTCAGGAAAGTTTGAAAGTACCGAGCGTTTTTCAAAAGAATTGTATAAACAATATGGTAACCTAAATCATATTGCAGGTTATGAAGAACCATTGTATGCGTTTGCAACTTTGAAACCTAGCGGAATTCTAAAGATAGAAGGAGGTAAAAGCAACTGGATGTCGCCGTCACCTTATGAAATGAATACTCCAGATGATAAGAGGCAATTTGAGGAGTTTGTACAAATTTCAGATAGTAAAATTCATTTCTAACATGATTTATTGAGGGAATTTACAAATTTCCATCACTGAATTATCTGTTTATCATGCCATATGGGTGACAAGGCAAACAGACTCCAGAGTAGATTATAGCACAACTAAGCGATTGGTTCATTTAAACGCAAAAGTATATGAAAAACATCAGAATTAAAATATTGAATTCAATGGTTGGAAGTATCTTGCTGATAATTATTTCTATAAGTTACCCAGGATGCCAACAACCAAAAGAAATAGCAGTTGCTCCTACCTATGATGAAGCAATAGATCCTAATCCCATATTAACGGCAGAGTGGGGAAATGTGCCTGAGGGCCTTCAGGCTTCATTTACTACAATAAACAAACGCTTTTCAAGGGGTAAGGTGCCCAATATTGAAAAAGAAACAATTTGGACTATAGAAGCCTGGAGGGGAGAACGAGTGAATACGCAATTAGTATTGTGGACAAATGACTCTTTAGTAAACACAGAGATTAAAATTAGCGATTTTAAAACAGATGACGGTAACGAAATTAATGCTCAAAATGCACATATACAATTTGTAAAATATGTATTAACCGATGAATTTGCTGGAGGTTGTGGCTATAGAAAACCAGAAGATTTTGCCTCGTCATTAGCAGCTGATGCTTTAGATAGGGTCTCTTCTTATGCCATTTCTGCAAATGAAACAAGAGCGGTTTGGATTACCCTTGATATCCCATCTAATACGGAAGCAGGTACATATAAAGGGACCATAGTAGTAAATGCTCAGAACCAGAATAGCCAATTTTTTTATCTTACTATTAAGGTAATAGACATGGTACTACCAGCTGTAAATGATTGGAAGTTTCATCTCGATCTCTGGCAAAATCCATATGCTGTTGCTCGATATCATCAAATTGAGTTATGGTCTAAAGAACATTGGGATTTACTTAAGCCTTTGATGGAACGTCTAGCTAATGCTGGCCAAAAGGTTATCACTGTTTCTTTAAATAAACGACCTTGGGGAGGGCAAACATATGATCAGTTTGAAGCGATGATTGACTGGACAAAGAGATCAGATGATACTTGGGATTACGATTACTCAAATTTTGATAATTGGGTACAGTTTATGATGGATCTTGGGGTGACAAAACAAATTAACTGTTTTTCTATGGTTCCATGGGGAAACGAGCTTTATTACTTTGATGAAAAAGTAAAAAAGGAAGTAAAAGTGATTGCCCCTCCTGGTACCCCTACATATGCGGAGATATGGGTTCCTTTTTTAAAAGATTTCAAATCTCATTTAGAAGATAAGGGTTGGAATAAAATTACCAGAATAGCAATGGATGAACGTGGTCCAAAAGAAATGCAGGCAATGTTAGAAATCTTAAATAAACATGCTCCAGAATTTGGAGTTTCCTTTGCTGACAATCATAAAAGTTATAAACTTTATCCTAATGAATTAAAGGACATGTCGGTTGCTTTTGGACACCCTGTAGATGAAGAGGATTTAATAACAAGAAAGGAAAATGGCTATGTTAGCACACACTATGTATGTTGCTCTGATAAATTTCCGAATACATTTACTTTTTCCGAACCTATGGAAGGTGTATTTATAGGATGGTATAGTATAGCTGCAAAGTTTGATGGTTTTTTAAGATGGGCCTATAATAGTTGGGTTGAAAACCCTTTAACTGATTCCCGGTTTAGAGCCTGGCCTGCTGGAGATACCTATCTTGTTTACCCAGATAACAGAAGCTCAATTAGATTTGAGTGTTTACGAGATGGTATAGAAGATGCTGAAAAAATTAGAGTGCTAAGGGAGAAATTAGTTAGTGCAAATAAATTAGAAGTCCTAGGCCATTTAAATGAAGTAGTGAAAGAATTTGATATAACCTCCCATCCAGGTAATTTGGAGGTCCTTATAGAAAAGGGTAAAGATGTCTTAAATAGGGTAGCAGATGATTTATAATTAAAATATCATGAAATGTGTTATTAAAGTCATCACAGTTATTATACTTCTACCGCATTTATACGCGATTACTGTAATAGCCAACAATTTTGATTCCTTAAAAAGAATAACATATTCGTTTGGAATGAATTTAAATGGAATAGGGATTTAAGACGAAACTTGAGCTATGCAAGAACTTTGACGAATATATCAAAGACAAGCTATTAAGCGATAGATAACCTTGAGGCATAACAACAGAAGTCACCAATAACAGGTGTAGAATGGAAAAATTAAATCAAGATGATTTTTTCGATTTATGAATGGCACTTAGATGTTAAGACCATAGAATGGATTGTTAAGACAAATCAAAGAATGGCACAGTCTAAGTTTCGAGTAGGTTTAGACTACGAATTGTGGTTGTTTAAGAGCTTATCCAAGCAGGAGTATGCTACTTAATTTTAGCGCAAAGTGAAAATGATAAACCGAGTGATGTGAATAACTTTATAGACGACTCATGATTGGTTAGGAAAACCCAGATTTGTATCATCCAAAAGAAGCAATTTTACATACATCTGGATTTTCGACAAATAAAACAGAAAATGAAATGAAGCTCATACTTAAAGAAATAATTCACAGAAAATTTAACTTCATTATTGCATTGTGTGGAATGATCACAATTGTGGCTTTGGTTGTATCATTCTATACTATGACAGTGGCCTCACAAAAAGAAACCATTAGGTTAACACGAGATATGGGTTTTAATGTTCGAATTATTCCTGGAGAAACAGATATGAATCAATTTTGGGTTGATGGCTATTCTAACAAAAGTATGTCTGAAAATGTGGTTGACAAGTTGGTAGAACAAAAATCTGTTAACTACGCACACTTAACGGCCACCTTACACAAACGTATATTATGGAAAGGTAAGCACGTCGTACTAACTGGAATATCAAGTGAAGAACGTGAACCTACAGGTGCTATTAAATCTAAAATGATCTTTGCTATCGAAAAGGGCAAGGTTTATTTAGGATATGAAATTGCCAACCATTTTAAATTGAATCAAGGGGATATCATTGAAGTACTTGGGGAAAAATTTGAAGTTGTTAAAACACTTTCTGAAACTGGTAGTGAAGATGATGTGCGTATCTATTTTGATTTAGAAACTTTGCAAATATTGGCTAAAATGGAGGGTCGTGTTAATGAGATTATGGCAATTAATTGTATGTGTTCTACAAAGAATGGGGATCCTTTAGGAGAGCTTAGGGCAGAGTTACAAAAAATTGCACCTGAAGCCAACGTCATTATGAAGTCCAGTGTCGCAGATGCACGCGAAAGACAACGTAAAATGACGGATAAATATTTCGCATTAATATTTCCATTAGTACTAATTATAAGTGCCTTTTGGTTAGGGTTTACTAGTATGAGCAATGTACAGGAGAGATCTTCTGAAATTGGGATATTAAAGGCAATTGGATTCTCCAGTTCGAAAATATGTAGGTCATTTTTATTAAGAGCGTTATTAGTTGGGATTATTGGTTCCTTGATTGGGTTTATTATTGGAACAATTATTTCTTTTCAATTAGGCCCTAAAATTTTTCATGTTACCAAAATTTACATAAAACCAAATTATAGTTTATTGCTTTGGGCTGTATTTATTGGGCCATTATTTGCAGCTCTGTCTTCATTATTACCAATTTTATGGGCAATAAATAGGGATGTGGCACAATTACTTAAGGAATGATCATACTTAAAATTGACAAGATAAATATGTTTTTTAACTCCGGTAAAAATACCGTAGAAGCCTTAAGTTTAATTGACTTTAACATTGCAAAATCTGAATTCCTTTTAATAAAAGGCGCAAGTGGTAGCGGCAAGTCGACCCTGTTATTCATATTAGGTGGTATGCTGAAACCAACGGCTGGAAAGATATTTTATAAAGAAAAAGACTTGTATGCTCTAAATTCCAAAGAAAGAGATAATTATCGTTCTAAAGATGTTGGATTTGTTTTTCAATCATATTATCTATTGCCTTATCTAAATATTTTTGACAACATAATGGTATTGAATAATTTGAATGGGGTTAAACTTGACGAGCAAAAGATTATTCAAATTACTGAGGAGCTTGGTATAAATGACCGTTTAAAACATAAGCCTTCTCAGCTTAGTTCTGGAGAGAAGCAACGAGTTGCTTTGGCAAGAGCAATGATTTTACAACCAACAATACTACTTGCTGATGAACCCACAGGTAATTTGGATGATAAAAACTCTTTTGAAGTGCTAGAATGTTTAAAAAAATATCAGGAAAAAGGAGGCACTGTCGTTATGGTTACCCATGGAAGCCAGGCGGATAAATATGCCACAAAAACAGTACAATTAGAACGAGGTAAGTTATTAAAATAGGTTCATGGAAAAAATTAGCAATAACTGCGTAAAAGGATTGATAGGATTATTTACAGCTTTTTTAATTATAAGTTGTGAAAAAAATGTACAAATCGATATGGTCCAAGATTGGCCTCAATACAAAAAAGATAATTTTAGAAGTGGTAATGGTGCAATTACCTTGGACCTTGAAACAATGGATGAAAACTGGGTGCATGCTACATCACAACAGCCCGTACCTGCATGGTATGGTCCTGCAAAAGAAGACACCTACGCAAACAGTGGGCCCCTCCCATCTATGCGAGATTATGATTTGGCATATTATCCAATAATAGTTGGAGATAAGCTTTATTATGGTTCAACATCAGATCATGCAATTCATTGCTTAGATGCCAACACTGGAGCCGAACTTTGGACATTTACTACAGGTGGGCCAATAAGGATAGCGCCAACATTTTATAATAATAGATTATATTTTGGGTCGGACGACGGCTATGCTTATTGTATTAAAGCTAGTAATGGTAAGTTTATCTGGAAATATAGCCCCACTGAAAAACGAAAAACCAAGGTTGTAAATAATAACTCTCTTATTTCTTTTTGGCCTATTAGAACAGGAGTTTTGGTGGAAGATGATATTGCTTATTTTGGAGCATCTTTACTTCCTTGGAAACCTTCTTACTTCTGCGCTCTCGATATTAAGACAGGTAGGCCTAAAGGAAAAAGTACATTTGTTAGAAAATTTGATGACATGACGTTAGAAGGAGCCATGGCTTCAACTGGTGCAAAAATCATACAACCGCAAGGGCGAATTTCACCAATGTTTTTTGATAAATTCAGTGGACAAAGTAAAGGGCAGATCCCTGGAACTGGAGGTTGTTTTGTTCTTGTAACACCAGAAAAGAACATTGTGCATGCACAAACTTCAAGATATAATAGCATAACAGAGACTATTGAACAATATGATGAAAATAGTCCCGAGAACCAAAAGGTTTTTGCTGATTTTATGTCCTTTGATGGTGGTAAAGAAATGGTTGTAAAAGATAGCATTAGCTATATTTTGACGGATAATTCTATCTCTGCCTATAGTAGAAATTCTGCTAAAGTATTATGGACCAAACGCAATTATAATGCTCATAGAATTATTGAGTCTAATGATGTTTTGTATGTTGGCACAACTGATACAATTTATGCTGTTAGTACGAAAAATGGTTGGCCACTGTGGAAAGCTCCAGTAAATGGTGTAGTATACGCTGTGGTTGTAGCTAATGATGCTTTATACGCATCTACTGGCGAGGGATTCATTTATTGTTTTAAGAGTGGTGGAGAAAATAATTCATTATTAACTGAAAATGAACAAAAGGAACCAACTGTTGACAAACCAGAGAAAGTTAAAAATCAGAAAGTAACAAATTGGGTTGATTTGAATGCTGGCCCTTTTATAAAAACTCTCTCTCCTGATAAAATTGAAATCTATTTCAAGTTAGATAGTCCAAGCACTTCCACTCTTTTTTGGACTGATGGCCCAAATCAACGAGTATTAGAAAATAACTACCAAGAGATTGAACACAGATTTATTATTGAGGGACTTAAAAAAGATTTCACCTACAAATATCAAATAAAAACAGCTAGAGATAGTACGAAGATATTTGAATTTGATAATTTCTTTAATTATGAAAACTCATATAGTTATAAAGATAATTCTATATTAGAAGAAAGCACTATTTACTCGAAAGCAAAAGAACTCTCTAATAGCAAAAAAGGATTGACAATTCTGATAGGGCATAAGAATTTAAGCTTAGGAAAAGAACTCGCACAAATAAATGGAAATAAAGTTATTCTTTTTGAATCCAATGAATCTAAGGCAATCAAATTAAGAGAGCTCTTGCAAAATACCGGTATGTATGGTGCTAAATTTGAAGTGGAGCATGTTGATAATTATGACAAACTACCCATAACAAGTGATCTCGCTAATTTAGTGGTTATCAATAATAAGGATGTGAAATCTGATGAAGTAATTAGAATCACGAAACCAAAAGGACATGTTTTAATTGATAGTGATGGGTTTGATTTTGAAAACTGGTTCTCAAAGGGAGATATGGGCTGGCAAGCATCGAATTACATAGATGATAATTTAATAATCCTTAAAAAAGCACCTATTGAAAATACTGGAGTATGGACACATCAATATGGATTACCTGATAACACCGCATTTGGAGGAGAGAGTCTTTGGGGTTCTACTGGGACTGATGATTTTGAAATACAATGGATGGGTCGACCTGGACCCAGATTTCAAACGGATAGGAGTGGTAGAAAACCATCTCCACTGGCAGTTGACGGTAAATTATTTGTGCAAGGAAGAGAACGAATAATTTCAGTTGATGCCTATAACGGTAATGTTCTATGGCATAAGGAACTTCCAGGGCTTGTTAGGATGAACGTGCTACGAGATTGTAGTAATTGGGTAGCGGATGAATCCTTCATTTATACTGCCTTGAGAAACAACTTAATAAAAATTAATAATTATACTGGTGTAATTCAAAATATTATTCCAGTTGAACCAGACTTGAATAAATCTCCTAATGATTGGGGTTATATTGGAGTAACAAATGATGTTATAGTTGGTTCAGCTATACCTAAAGGAAGTAATTACACTAACTATTATGGTGGAGAAGGATGGTATGATGCTCAGGCAGGGCCGTTGACAGATAAAGTTATAAGTTATAAGCTCTTTGGAAAATCAAAAAAAGGGCAAGATGATTTATGGTCATATGAACATCCAAATACTTACATTATAAATTCAACAATAACTCTAAATAGTAATAGAATTAATTTTATTGTTTCTAAGAACAAATATTTTAAATTAACGAAAGATCTTAGAGCCGACCCAAATATATTCAAAAATCTATATTTAATAAGTTTGGATGTTAATTCTGGTAAAGTTCTATTAGAAAAAGAAATTAATCCCAAACCTGGTATAACTACGGGATAGTTCATTTAACTGTGTCTTTTGTTAAAAATATTAATATTCTACCTCCCACTTTTGGGAGGTAAGGTTTGGTTCTGGAAGGAGGCCGTAGGCCGACTGGAAGAACCAAACCTTACCTTTATTTTTTCTCAGGTCTCTTTCGGCACCCTTTCTGGATAGTTTTGCATGATGCTACGTTGGATACTTGTCCAGGCAAAGGCCTTCCTACTCCACGATTTTTTATTGTGCATGAGCGATAAATACAACTGTTTGGTTAAGGCTGTAGGTGAAACCCAGGCCGCTTTGGACTTAATCAATTTACGCATGATTCGGTGTAGAGCTTCGACCGGGTTTGTTGTATAAATCATTTTCCGCATTCCTGGGTCAAAGTCCATAAAGGCCATTAATTCTTGCCAATTATTTCTCCATTGATCTACTATGTATTGATATTGGTTCGACCACTTTACTTCAAAGGATAACAGACCGCTCTGGGCTTGCTCTAGCGTCGGTGATGTGTATATTTTACGTAGATCCGATGCAACCTTTTTTACATCCTTAGAATCGACATATTTAAGCGAATTTCGAACTTGATGAACAATGCATTTTTGAACTATAGTCTTTGGTAAAACATCTGTAATTACTTCTGATAATCCAGTCAAATTATCAGTGCACATCACCAATATATCTGTAACTCCTCGACTCTTGAGATCTTCCAATATTATCCCCCATTTACCAGCTCCTTCACTTCCTTGTACATACAAGCCAAGCATGTCTCGCTGACCTTCCCAATCTACCGCGTATACCGTGTAAAATGCATGGTTACTGTATTTGCCCTCATTCCTAACCTTAAAATGTATCGCATCCAAATACACAATTGGATAAAATGATTGAAGCTCTCTTGCACGCCAACGATGTATCTCAGGCAATACTTTGTCTGTGATTTGTGATATCTTTCCAGCTGATATTTCTACCCCATACATCTGGATGAGTAATCGCCTGACATCTTCTATCGAGTTGCCCTGGGCATACAATGCCAATATCTGAGCATCTAATCCACTATTTAGTTCTCTTTGACGCTTCGCTATCAATTCAGGCTCAAACTCTCCATTACGGTCCCTAGGGGTCTCAACATAAATGTCTCCACTATTTGTCAAGACCTTCTTAACCGATTTTCCGTTTCGCTTATTTCTACGATTATTTGTCCGCTCTTCGCCCATAAACGACTCCATCTCTCCATCTAGCAATTGATTCACCATCGATTGTAGTAACTCGCTGAAGGGACTGTCTTCCCCTAATACTGGACGTTTGCTGTACAAATGCTTCTTTAGCCGATCATACATCTTAGAATCAACTAATAACTGTTCTTTTTCATTCTTTCCTTTCATATTTTGCAAAGTTAATCAGACACAGTTATTTGAACAGTCTCATAACTACCTTTTTCATGGCCGCAAGCAAAGAACAAAATGTTCTATTAGCAGCTAATTCAGGTTATTACTACATATATAATTATAATATAAAAGACGGTTCTCTAATATGGATGCAAAAGCAACCTTGGTTCTCTAACCATCATGGTGGTCACTTCTCTAAACCTGCTATTGTCCACAACAGATTAATAGTAAAACCCGCCATGTATGAACTCAATACTGGTGTGTTAATGAAAGAAGAGGTTCCCAAGGCTGGACATGGATGCGCGTCTTATGCACTTTCTGAACAGTCTGCATTTTACAGGGGCGGAAGTGTCACACAATTTAATTTTGACACCAAAAAGTTTAGCCAATGGGATCGATTAAGGCCTGACTGTTGGATAAGCACTATTCCAGCCCAAGGTTTAGTTCTTTCTCCAGAAGCTGGTGGTGGTTGTAGTTGTGGAAACTGGTTGGAAACATCTATGGTTTTTGCCCCTAAATCAAGAGCTCCATTATCAATACTGTACCGAAATAACACTTTTGTTGATACCATGACAATAGAAGTTAAGGCAAGGGATAAGAGCAATAAGGAAATATATTATACACTAAATGGTGAAACTCCGAATAAAAGTTCTAAACGGTATATTTATCCGATTAAGATTAGAGAAGATACAGAATTAAAAGTGGTAGTCTATTTAAAAAAGAATGGAAAAGATGTGCCATTTGAAAGGACAAAAAGTTTTGTTCGATCCAGGCCATCACCTAAAATAAATGAAACTCCTCAATTAAATAATGGTTTTTGGGAGTTTAGTATTGATAGAGTAGGTCAGACCGGTGTTATTTACTATACAATGGATAATACCAAACCGACCATAAATTCAAATAAATATACAGGACCTGTGAAATTTAACGAGGACAAAACTATTAGAGCAATTACAGTTTGGGATTATGAAAACAATAAGGTCTACAGCAAGGAAACCGGATACGAAATAAAAATTCCAGAGCTAATTGAGAGCATTAACATTGAAGCAGAATCAGGATTAATTAGATCCTTTTATAAGGCAAATGAAAATTTAAAAAACTTACCCAGTTTGAATGATATAAAGCCTACAAAAACAACTATTGTACACAATATAGATGTATCTGGGTATGAAGACGAGAAAATGTTTGCTATAAAGTTTAGTGGTTATATAGAAATACCAGTAGATGGCATGTATACATTAAATAGTTTTTCCAGTAGAAGTCTTGATATAGTAAAATTTCATGGAGAAAACATAATTGAAACAAGAGGAGTTGAAGAAAAAAGTAAAACCTTACCGTTAAGAAAAGGGATGCATCCTTTAGAAATAGAACATTATGTTGGTCATGGCACTGCACATTATGAATTACAGATTGAAGGACCCACTATTGAGAAACAACTAATCCTACCATCGATGTTAAAGCACTAGTGTAAGTTTATGAAAAAAGATTGGAAATTTCTCCTGTTAATTCTTTTCGGTTTTAGTATTACTTATTGTCAAGCATGTCGATATACTATAAGAGAGATAGGGTTTTCTGCATTGTCGAAAGTCAATTATGTAATTTATAGAGTAGATGTAGACAATTCTCGTCAATTAGATCAGGAAGTAAAAAGTTTAATAAAGTCCAACGTAAATTGGCGTGGCCTAAGCTTAAAAAATGATACAGAACATCCTGTTATTAATTATGCCAAATCTAAGAATCTAAATTTACCGGCTTATATATTGGCTGATATTAATAATAATTTTCTTTTAATTGAAGAAACAAAGCCCAACACTAAACTAAAAGAAGTATTGTTGTATTCAAAAACTCAGGAGCGATTACAAAAGATACTTCCAATTAATTATGCCACAGTATTACTTTTAGAAAGTAGTGATAAAAATGCAAATGAAAAGGCAATTAGCAATATTTTAAAGTCTTGTGAAAGGATCACTAATATAATGCCAAATATGCCTAAGCAAGTGGATGTTGGTCCAGAAATTACTATAATACCAAAAGAGAATTTTAACGATGAAAAAGTTCTTTTATGGAGTTTAGGGATTAACAAAATTCCTGACTCTCCAGTAGCATTTATACTATATGGTAAAGGTCGAATAATGGGAGATGTTATAAAATTTCAGGATATAATTAGCGATAAGCTTTATAAGCTTTTATCAATTATTGGAGCCGATTGTGAATGTGGAATTGATAAAAAATGGATGCTGGGTAAACAAATACCATTAGATTGGCAGAACAAAACTAGACAGGATTTAGCCAATCGTTTAGGCTTCGATGTTGATAACCCCATGGTTCTTAATGAAATGAGTAGAATATTAGCCATTGAAAATCGGGTTCCTAAGGATCCAGATGGAATTAGTTTTGAACCAGAGATAATTGATTTGGAAACCGTATTAAATAATGTACCTGAATTTCAGTATGAGATTGAAGATGAACAAACTTCTAAAATTGATGAATCGCATGATTACAATATTGTCTGGTTTTCATTGGCAATATTTCTATTTGTAATAGGACTGGGATATTATGTCATTATAAGAAAAAAGCGTTAATCAATAACGGGACCGCACTAATCAAGTGAGCTAAATCTTATGATTATGTATGATCTAAGTGCTAAAATCCAAGGTCGGTATTTTGCAGTAAAGTTGTTAATTTGGGAATTGAGGTCTGCCACTCTCTTGGATAGATCTGCAGTTTGACATACTTGGAGTCACTATTTGATTTCGATACTCATATTTTTAATTTTTTGGTTAAAGCCCAGCTGTTATTTTTCCAGCTGAGTTATTCAACTGCCATGTGGTTAGATTCTTGAGAGCTATTACCGAAGTTTTTTAATCAAGGTTGCCAGTACAGTTGATTTCATATCTCTGGTAGCAAGTCCTTTCTGTATAGCTATTTCTGTAGCTGAATCCAATTGGATATCTCCACCACCAGGTGAATAAGCAGCAAACTGATCCATATCTTTATACATATTAAATGTAAGGTGAGAAAAATAAGTATCCGATCCCCAAGGTAATTCCTTGCGTGCTATAGACCAGCTACCTTTGCGCCCTGCATCGACATCTTTTTGATGCAGAGGTTTAAATATTTCAGATTCCATCTTTTCATAATCGCCACTTTCCGACTTCATGAATCCTATGTGAGCAACTGTCCCTTCCTCCAGTTCAAAATCTCCTTCAGTCCGGTCAATGACATGGAGGTAGTTTTGCCAAATAATGTCTCTGCTTTCAACTGTCATTTTGAATTTAGCGGATATCTCTTCATCGGAGAGATTTGGGTAGGCACTTTTTACATGTTTCATAATATTTCCTGGTTGTTTGTACATGTCAGCTCTTGAATCATAAACATGAACTACCAGGTATTGAGCACCTTGCTCGGATCCGGCAGGCTGTAATGACCAAAAATCCCAACCGACCATCTCTCCGCTATTGATAGCTTCCTGATGTATCCCAGCCCAAAAATCTTCAACTTCTAAATAATTGAACCATTGGGTATCATCAACTTTCATCCAAGAAAACAATAAGTACTGTGCATCAACTTTGGAAAGTGGCAGGATGAATAAAATTGCTATTCCAAAGAGTAAGTTTCTTGTTTGGTTTTGCATAATTTAAAGTTTTTGTTTGATAATGATATCTTAAAATGGATTAAGTTCAACGATAAGACCATCAGAATATACTCAACCCGTTGCATTCCTTTACTATACCCTGGTTGTTTCCTATATAAATAATGAGAAACAAAGTGTTGTTTATTTGTGATCATATGTTCGATCTTTGGAGGTCATTTTAGGGTGTTTTACTTTACTAAAATTAACGTGAATAATGTTTAAGCGGCTGTAAGGAGGAGCTGTAAATTATCAGTTTTTTCAGTTGAGATATTCAAAGAAGGTTTTTTTGGTAAGAACTGATATGCTATTAACCCAGCAACCAGATTTATAAAAAACCCTTTAGGGGCTCGATGTCTGGAATGTTCAATAGAACAGATATTTTTCAATTCATCATTGACCGATTCGATAAGAGCTCTTTTTCTCAATAGGATTTTATCGATATCTGATAGATTTTGATCTTTCATGTTTTTGCGTGTTTTATAAATTAGATGTACACCATCATTCCATAAAAAGTCGGCCAGAGCTTTTGAAATATAGCCTCTGTCCCCGTAAAGTTTTCCAAATATGTTTTCAGTTAAAGAAGTGATTACCTGTAGGTTACGATCATCTACATTGGCTTTTGTTAGGTAAAAACTCAGAATTTCTCCCATATCATTAATTACTAAATGCAACGTATGCACGCCACGAACCCCATCTAGTGAGTCTGGGTTCCCTGAACTACATTTGTAAGATAATCAAAAGTAGGAAAAATGGGAATGAGCAAGGTACGTGATAAGATGAAAAAGTTGGTAATGGATTATCACAAAAGTGGAGAAAGCAGAGCCACGTTCAGCAAGGCACATGGTTTGAGCATAGCGAAGTTGAGTTATTGGGTAACATATTATAACAAAGAAAAAAAGGAAACGGGTAATTTTGTTCAATTAAGCCCCCCAGAACAATGACCCAAATACGAATACATCTTCCCAATGGAATAGAGATTGAATGTGGAGGGAGTATCCCTGAGGAGTTGATAGAAAAAATCATGAGTTATGCTTGAGAGTAGTCGACGATATTATCTATATGATAATCCTGTTGATATGCGCAAAGGATTCTGGGGTTTGGGCAAAATAGTAATGAGTCAAATGCACCACCGGGCAAAGAGTGGAGACGGATATGTATTTATCAACCGGCGGGGTAATTTACTAAAGTTATTACTGTGGGAAGGAGATGGATTCAGTATATATTACAAGCAGTTGGAGCGCGGTACATTTGAACATCCCAAGGATAAGTCATACCGGATAAGCTATGAGAAATTGCTATTGATATTGCGTGGAATAAATAGTGAAAAGATAGTAAAAAGAAAGCGTTATAATTTGGGAAAAACGGGATAGATTATGTATTTTTAATATATGACTATCAGGGAGTTAGAACAGGAATATTTGTCATTAAAGGAAGAAAATGAAGCACTAAAAATAGAAAACTTAGCACAACGCCTTAGGCTTGAACAATTAGAAAGGGCCTTATTTGGTTCCAAGCGAGAACGCTTCATTCCAGCCGTTCCAGAAGAGCAAATGTCCATGTTTGACCTAGAGGAATCCGGCCAATCTAAATCAAATGGATCAAGCAATACCATAACAGATCACCAGGACAGTAAAAAGAAAAAGAGCAAGAAAAAGAAAATATCAAGAAATACCTTTCCTTCCCACTTACCTCGGGAAGAACAGATCATAGAACCTGAAGGTTATCAGGAACACTTCAAGCGAATCGGAAAGGATGTTACGGAGATACTAAAGTATATTCCGATGGAATTGAAAGTGTTAAAAATTATACGTCCACGATACGCAGATAAAACTTTAGATGAAAAAAATATATATCAGGCAAATATACCAGTGCGGATTATACCTAAGGGGTTGGTGGATGACAGTCTGGTAGCAGGTTTGATTAGTGAAAAGTTTGAATACCATATGCCGGTATATCGCTTTGTAAAGAAATTGCGCAAAGCAGGAATCCACTTTATCAAAGCCAAGCACTGTTACAATTATCTGGCCAAGGTCGGAGAAATGATGCAACCTTTGCACGATTTGATGCACCAGGAAATGTTGTCGAGTGGCTATGTACAAATGGATGAATCAAGCATTCGAGTATTGAGTCAGGATCAAGAACATGGTAAGTTACGAGGCTGCATGTGGGTGATGCATGCACCTAGGTCAGATCTGGTTTTATTCAACTATCGAGTCAGCAAAGAAAAAGATTTTGCTTGCGAACTATTGGATGGTTACCAAGGAGTATTACAAGCAGATGGTAACTCTACCTATCAGAGCATAGCGGATGTTCCTCCCGAAGCTAAGCTCATGGGTAAGTATGAAATTCAAGTAAGTGAATTTTTGAACTGTTGGGCTCATACCCGAAGAAAATTCTATGAAGTTAAAGATCTGGAACCAGATATAATATATCCTTTATTAGAAGATATACAGCAATTATATGCTCTGGAAAGTGAGGCTCGCGAACAGCGCATGGATGCTAAGAAGCGCTATGATCTGAGACAACAAAAGGCGATCCCAGTGTTAAATAGTATCAAGAAAAAACTGGATGAGGCCTCCTTGAAGAATCTTACCGGACCTGTCAAGGCAGCCTTCAGATATACGATCAAAAGATGGCTCCAATTGTCCAACTATGTCAATAATGGAAACTGGGAAATAGATACCAATTTATTGGAAAACAAAATAAGACTACTTGCTCTGGGTAGAAAGAATTATTTGTTCGCTAAAACCAATCAGACTGCACAACATGTCGCAACATTCTATTCAATCATTGCTACTTGCCAGATTCGTGGAATAGATGTCTTTAAGTACCTCACTTGGCTTTTCAAAAAAATGGTCTCTGAAAAAATTAATGACCAGGCAGTTAACTGGTTACCACATAAAGTTGACCGTAGTATGTTCGATTAGAATGGGGTTTGTGGGGAGCATACAATGCAACTTGAAACCATAGAACCAACCCATGGTACCTTTACTTTTTGCTGCAAACCCCTTCATTACTTTATGTTGTTTTTCTCGCTTAATATGACATGCCTTAATCGTAGTAGAATCTATGAAATTGATACCTCTACTACAACCTAATCCATACTGTTTGAGGAATAATAGTAGAGGAATTATTACTTTTTGCTGTGTTTGGTTGAACCGTTCATAGGAAACAAGATCAGGAAACAAGTGCATCCAATATCGTCTAACCATTTCATTATAAAATGACTTGAAATTAGTGTAATGGCTATGATGAAAGCATATCAATATGGTCATCATTTCAGAGTCTGATAGTCTACTTTTCCTATTGCGTGTACATTTTTTACCGTCTTGAAGCCTGAAATATTGAATTTGTTGAGAGAATTCTTTATAAAAGTCATCCACAGCAACATAAATTTCTGTAATTTTATCATCAAACATATGGAGGAGTTTAATATTATTTAATTGTGTTTCAACTGTTAATATATTAAATATCCTCCTATGTTTTAAATTAAAACAACAGTTTTTTTATCCATTATTCACGTTAAAATTACGATTTAATGGGCAGGATTCAAAGTTTGATCTTTGAGAAGAATTTAGGATGATGAATCCTTCCCCTTTTCAACGCCTTCCTAAAAATGATCTCTATCCGGGAAATAGGACAGTTTAAATGTATAGAAAACGAGTAAATTCCTTAACTTTTAAATGGAACAAAATTCACCATGGAAAAAATCGAAATTTGGTAAATCACAAATCATTTTACCTTGCGAAAAGCTGTGAATAAGGACACGGGTGGCAGAAGTTTTTCGTATGATGAAAATAGTGGCTACCTTAGGTGTATTCATTGAGTCTTTGTAGCCAGAACAATGGTCCCGAATTTCCCAACATGGAGCATGTGGTATTTATAAAAGAGGATGGGCAATGGAAGGTCACATCTGCCTTAGCTGCCCCAATTCAAGAATAATGTAAATATCTAAATACTTCTAAAAAATCTAGCTTTAGGATTAGATAATTACCGTCCGTAATCAACAATCATTGATTGGAGGAAGGATCTTCTGCAGTAAGTTGGTTCATCAATCCAACAAAGTCTGCCTGCACCCAAGATTCTGCAATCTTTCCATTACTTATACGATAGATAACTACTGCTCCCACATTCACAGTTCTTCCCGTAGGTGCCAATCCATTAAAATCTCCATTGTGGGTCCCTGTAAATGTTTCACGCAATACTACTTTGTCTCCTTCGGCAACCAAGTCTTCGATTATCCTACTAGCGTCAGGGAAAGCCACTGCAAATGACCTCTCCCCTTGAGTTACCGCTTCCAGTCCAATGACTTCAGCACCTGGGAAATGTGCTACAACATCATTGGTTAGGAATTGCGCATAAGAATTAAATTGCTTAGCATCCGTAGCTTTTATAAAACTTTTGATGAGTTCTTTATTGTCTTCTAAGACAGATAATTGGTTTGTGTGATTGTCAACTTGGCCACAACTATATAACAAAATCACAATCAAAATAAATTTGGCTAGTTTGTGTAAATAGCAAAGTAAAATCCTCAATTTTTCGCAAAGTTAAATCCCCACTTTTTTAGGGCAAATTTCAATATTTGGATTCATAAAAAAATCCAAGAATTGAAGCGAAAAGAGAAACTAAAAATGTGGTACCAAATTCAAAATTTGCGCAACAAGAAATTTAACAAAAGTCAGATTTCTGTAGAGTTAGGAGTTGCACGAAAGACGGTTCGCAAATATCTTAAGATGAGTGAGCAGGAGTTTGAAATGCATATTAAAAATGTTCAGAGTATGCCAAAGAAGCTTCGAGCCTATTATGACTATGTATATGGGATGCTTAAAAATCATCCTTATTTATCAGCAGCGCAGATAGAAGATCGATTGCTAGAGGAATATGGAGAGAATCTTCCACAGGTTCATTCCAAGACGGTGTATAATTTTGTGCAGGCGATCCGACTGGAAAAAGGTATACCGAAGCCAAAATCGGGAGAGGACAGATATTTTGAGCAACGTCCACCTACGGATTATGGAGAAGAAGGTCAAGTAGATTTTGGGGAACACTGGATGCAAAAAGTAAATGGAGGCAGGCAAAAAGTGTATTTCATGGCGGTAGTACTAAGTCGCTCAAGGTACAAATATGCCTATTTCACAAATGTTCCATTCACATCGGATTTAGCCATCAAAGCACATCAATTAGCCTTTGAATATTTTGAAGGGGTTCCCCGCAAAATGCTTTATGATCAGGATAAAGTATTTATAGTGGAGGAACATGGAGGTGATGTAGTATTGACCCAGAAGTTCAAACGCTACATTGAGACAGAAGCATGTAGCATACAGTTTTGTCGCAAGGCTGATCCCCAGACAAAGGGTAAAGTTGAAAATGTGGTCAAGTATGTCAAGAATAACTTTTTGAAAGGAAGAAAATATCATACTATAGATCATCTTAATGAGACGATTTTAAAGTGGTTGGAGAGGACCGGTAATGCCAAGAAACACGGCTCGACCCAACTGATTCCCGCAGCAGAATGGCTGATTGAAAAAAGAAGTTTGCTGGCTGTAAATAACGCACAGGTCAGGTATTTAACTGAAGTTTCCAGACGATCCTATAAGGTTCGAAAGGATAATACAATTGCGTACAGGAGTAATTTTTATAGCCTTCCCACTGGTACTTACCAGAACAGAAACTCTCAAGTGTGGATTGAAACCGGGCAGGATCAATTACGAATCTATGACCAGCAAAACAAAACCTTAATTGCTGTTCACCCCATATGTAGCCTAAAAGGTAAACTGATTCGTAACAACAATCATCTGAGAGACAAGAAAAGTAGTTTGAAACAAAAGGAAGAAAAGGTAATGCAACACCTGGATCATGACCCAGGTAGTAAAAGCTATTTACAGGCCCTCCATAAGGACAAACCCAGGTACTATCATGATCACCTTAGAGAAATGTTGAATATCCTGGGAGCCTATGATATCCAGGAAGTAAAATCGGCTATAGCGCAATGCTTGTCATTGAAAGTGTATAATGCTTTTGATCTGAAAAGTATGCTCCAAAGAATGCAGCAACAGCAGCTTTCCAAACCAGTTGAAGCATTGAATAAGAATTTGGAATTACCACAGCAGGCCAATATCGTACCTAATAAAAGTAACATCAATACCTATCAAATAATCATGAAATAAAAACTAAAAGCATGGAACAAATCAAAATGATAAAACAGTATGCCCAGGCACTGCGCCTGACCAAAATGAAAAATGATCCGGAAAGTCTTTTGCATGATGCTCAACTAAACAATCCTGGATATATGGCTTTTACCAAAAACTTGCTGGAAAGAGAAGTCAAACATCGTCAGCAAACCGATTTACAGCGTAGGATTAAAATGGCACGACTGCCTCATCATCATTTACTCGATCACTTTGATCACAACTATGACAACGGAATCAGTACTTCCCAACTCTCTCAACTCAGGGAATTACTTTGGTTGGAACAAAATTACAACCTCATCCTCATGGGTCCCTCTGGAATAGGAAAAACCTTTATCGCTTCAGGATTGATATATGATGCAGTGATGAATGGATACAAAGCCTATTTTATAACTATGGATGAATTGATCAATGTGCTCAAACTAAAAAACATTACTTCAAAAGCCATGAATACGTACAACAGATTGTTGAAATGTCATTTGTTGGCAATCGATGATATCATGCTTTTTCCCATTGAAAAAAATCAGGCTGTTGAACTCTTCAACTTGATCAATCAATTGCATGAAAAATCTTCCATTATCATCACCACTAACAAAAGTCCTAAACAATGGGCTCAAACCCTCGAAGATGAAGTATTGGCTACCGCTTTACTCGATCGACTACTCTATCGATGTGAAGTAGTAAAATTGAACGGAAAAAGTTATCGAATGGAAAACAGAAAAACTATATTTGATTCCAATTAATTAACCCGCCCAACTGGGGAAATCCAATTGCGAAAAATTGAGGATTTTTACTTTGCTATTTACAGTTTGTTCATTTTTATTGATTTAAGGAAGATTATTGAAGTGTACAAAGGTCTTATACTCCACTAACTCGAGTTACTCTAAGGTACATATTTTAACAGTTTCAGGCAAACCCAGTACTCTTCGGTTAGCAGAAGATATGTTATGTTAGACCGAAATATTCTCTGTCTTACCCAAAGACATTCATGATACTCTTTTTTGGCGGGATAGGTTGGTCTGTGATGATTAGACTTGATGCTTCTATGCCAAAATGTCAATAGGTTGAGTGATCCAAATACCATCAATTGATTTTGATGGTTATTTAACGAACTAACTGAGTGCAACCATTAAACTTAATTAATTATTATTATATGTATGTATATAACACTTCCATTCTCCATCCGCCTCTTTTCTGTAAATGTCTATATACTTTCGATCTAATTCATATTTGGATTTTCCATCCTTCGACTCAATGTATGCTATACCTGAAAATATGTGGATGGCTATATCATCTCTTATAATAATCTCACTGGTTTTCCACTCTGGCATGGAGAATGTGTTATTCTCAAAGAAAGGTCCTAAGAATGCACGTAGGCTGTCAAGATTATCAATGGGCTTTGCATCAGGTCCATAGTAAATGAAATCATCTGTTATAAAATCGAAGTACCCTTCTGTATCACCTTTGGCTGCAGTGTTTATCCAATTTTGAATGTGCTCCTTTATAGATAGTTCATTTGAAGAATAGTCAGTGTTAGAATTACATCCAATCAATACTAGCAAGGAATAGATTATAAAAGTAGATGCAATTATGTTCTTGCATATTTTCATGATTACTAAATTCAGCTCAAGGATTGAAATTGTCTTAAAAAAATAAGAATTTTAGCTAAGTAGCGCAACGTGTACCCTTTGACAACTTATTAGTCCTGGAGTGTCAAACGTTACTTTTCACAAATTAAATACCTAACTCCTCTCACATCAAATCATTTCCACCAACAATGGAACTGGACTCCGTCTTTATCAAAAACACCCTCTACCGAACATACCCTCATCTGAAATATATGTACCGAGCATGGGGGTGGAACAAAATGGGGTGATCCCTTGACGCAATTTTCGAATATCCCCCACGATTTCTCCTATTTGAATATGGGTCCCTGCTATGAACCAGGATTGATCACATTGCATATTAATTTATAAAATAAGTACCTAGGTGCGACAGAGTCTTTTTGGTAATATTTCATAGGATACTACCACGGATGCAAGAAAGCTTCACAGCCAAAGTTGATGGGTCTCAGAGAGAGGCTATAAGTAAGTTTTTAGCTTTGTTTCTGACATTATCCGCCGAATGAACTTATAATGGATTCAGTAAAAAAAGCAGCTACTAGTGTACTGCTTGATTCTGAGAGCGCCTCCACATCCCGTGGTACCAGGGGACCGCTCTAACCAAGTGAGCTAAATCTCATGATTATGTATTCTCTAAGTTCTTCTTCGTTGATCACTCTAATGATAAAGGCTCGATTCTTTTTTTTGAGATATTTTTCAATTGCCATTGCAATTTTTCTGGAATCAACTTTAAGGTATGTTGCTAAAATCCAAGGTCGGTATTTTGCAGTAAAGTTGTTATTAATTTGAGAATTGTGGTCTACCACTCTCTTGGATAGATCTGCAGTTTGACCAATGTAATATTTATTGTAACGTGGTGAATGTAATATGTAAACAAAATATCCCATTGAAAAAGGAAAGGCTCGGTAATTACCGAGCCATTAGCGCCTCCACAACCCGCTGTACAGCGGGATGAACCTTGGACCTACGGATTAATCCCGTGGTACCACAGGACCGCTCTAACCAAGTGAGCTAAATCTCATGATTATGTATTCTCTAAGTTCTTCTTCGTTGATCACTCTAATGATAAAGGCTCGATTCTTTTTTTTGAGATATTTTTCAATTGCCATTGCAATTTTTCTGGAATCAACTTTAAGGTATGTTGCTAAAATCCAAGGTCGGTATTTTGCAGTAAAGTTGTTATTAATTTGAGAATTGTGGTCTACCACTGTCTTGGATAGATCTGCAGTTTGACCAATGTAATATTTATTATAACGTGGTGAATGTAATATGTAAACAAAATATCCCATTGAAAAAGGAAAGGCTCGGAAATTACCGAGCCATTAGCGCCTCCACAACCCGCTGTACAGCGGGATGAACCTTGGACCTACGGATTAATCCCGTGGTACCACGGGACCGCTCTAACCAAGTGAGCTAAATCTCATGATTATGTATTCTCTAAGTTCTTCTTCGTTGATCACTCTAATGATAAAGGCTCGATTCTTTTTTTTGAGATATTTTTCAATTGCCATTGCAATTTTTCTGGAATCAACTTTAAGGTATGTTGCTAAAATCCAAGGTCGGTATTTTGCAGTAAAGTTGTTATTAATTTGAGAATTGTGGTCTACCACTGTCTTGGATAGATCTGCAGTTTGACCAATGTAATATTTATTATAACGTGGTGAATGTAATATGTAAACAAAATATCCCATTGAAAAAGGAAAGGCTCGGAAATTACCGAGCCATTAGCGCCTCCACAACCCGCTGTACAGCGGGATGAACCTTGGACCTACGGATTAATCCCGTGGTACCACGGGACCGCTCTAACCAAGTGAGCTAAATCTCATGATTATGTATTCTCTAAGTTCTTCTTCGTTGATCACTCTAATGATAAAGGCTCGATTCTTTTTTTTGAGATATTTTTCAATTGCCATTGCAATTTTTCTGGAATCAACTTTAAGGTATGTTGCTAAAATCCAAGGTCGGTATTTTGCAGTAAAGTTGTTATTAATTTGAGAATTGTGGTCTACCACTCTCTTGGATAGATCTGCAGTTTGACCAATGTAATATTTATTGTAACGTGGTGAATGTAATATGTAAACAAAATATCCCATTGAAAAAGGAAAGGCTCGGTAATTACCGAGCCATTAGCGCCTCCACAAGGACTTGAACCTTGGACCTACGGATTAACAGTCCGCCGCTCTAACCAACTGAGCTATGGAGGCTTGAATTAAGGCCCACAAATTTATAACAATATTTTAATTTTTGGGAAAAGAAAATAAATAAAAGTTCATACTATACTATTCGTGGATCCATAACCACAATTTGAATGCAAACTAATTGATAATAAAACCGTACCCTCGATCTTCGGCATTGGCCATACAAAAATCCCTATTTAGAGCTCTAAGATCGTTCCCCCCTGATGAAGATCATGCACCTAAATGATATAAAAAAATAATTCTCCTTTGTATCTTCCGTAGATTGCTTGAAATATGAATGTCTTGTTTCTAATCTCAAAGATCGAACTTTAGAGACAATTTCTTTCCGGCAGTCTGGTAACTAAATGGTATTACACAAATTATTAACTCATTAAATCATAATTTAAAACGCTAAAAATATATGGCAACAGGTATTGAGAATAGCGAACTCGAAATGATAGTTGACACTATTAATGACTTTGCAGTTGAAAATTTCCCCACTTCCAAACTTTTGGAATTGGATCATAACGACGAATTTCCCATTAATGAGATACGTCAAATGTGCGGAGATGGCTTGGGCATTCATTTAATTTTTATACCTGAAGAGTATCAGGGTATGGGAGGGGGAGCTTGGGACTCGTATAAAGTTTGTGAAGCTATGGCCCGTGTGGACCTGGGAATAGCCACCGGAATATTTGCTACATTTCTTGGTGCGGATCCTATCGTATTTGGAGCTACGGAGGAACAAAAGAAAAAGTGGTTGACCAAAATTGCAGTTGAAGGTCTTTTACTGGCTTATGGAGCCACGGAGCCCGATGCAGGTTCTGACCTGGGAGCGCTTCGAACGACAGCTACCCCTGTCGAAGAAGAGGGTAAAATTGTAGGTTACAAACTCAACGGAAACAAACAGTGGATTAGCAATGGAGGTTACGCGGATATGTATACTATTTTAGCCAAAGCACCTAATGGTCCAACCTGGTTTGTTTTGGAAAAAGGCGCTGAAGGATTTGCCTATGGCAAGCCTGAGGATAAACATGGGATCAGAACCAGCAATACGGCCGCTTTAACTTTAGAGGATGTTTTTGTGCCAGTAGAAAACCTGGTTGGAGAGTCCGAAGGTAAAGGATTATACCAGGCCCAACTCGTATTTGGTTATACCCGGCTGATGGTAGCCGCATTTGGTCTTGGTGGGGGCTGGGGTGCCTTGGACAAAGCGATCCAATATTCTACCGAACGGATTCAAAAGGGATCCCCGTTATCCGAGAAACAAGGTTATACCCATAAATTAATCATTCCTCATATCGCCAGGTTGGAAGCGGCCAGATCTTATGTAGAAGAAACCGCAGAACGCATTGACAATGAAGAGGGGAATCTAAATACGGAGGGAGCTATAGCCAAATACATGGCCACCGAAGCCGGAAATATGGCGGCTGATGCAAGTATTCAGGCATTTGGCGGCTATGGATATACCAAGGAATATATGGTAGAAAAACATAAACGTGATGTGAGAATCACTACCATATATGAGGGTACATCAGAGATTATGGAAATGACGATCAGTAGAGACCGGTGGCAATTACATCTGAAATCAAGGGGACAATATTATCATGAAAAAGCAGCTGAAATAGAGGAGATTCATACCACCAATCCTCAAGTAGGTGCAAATATTGTGGCCCTGACATACCATGCACTTGCCGAGCTACTCGAACAAGCCCGGGCACATAGATTAACTAGGAATCAACATATTCTCTTGCGAATTGGTGAATGGGTTGCCTGGGCTGAATGCGCTGCATCTATGGCACGAAAAGCCCAGCGGGCATCATCCGGTAAACTTCACGAAAAAGCCGATAAGCGATTTGATGAAAAGACTTTGGCGACTATTAGTCGTGTTTTTGCCAGGGAAGCGGCAATGAAGGTTGGTCAGGATGGATTGAGATGGATATTGGGAGCGGATAGTTTAAATCCTGTTGAAGCCCAAGAGTTTGAAAATAAACTTAACCTTTCTATTATATACGCTACACAAGAAGGAATGCTTACCGATATGGATCAAATAGGTGATGTTATCTATGACCGGAATTAAGTCTTTCCAATGATAGTACAATTTTTTTTCAAAATGATTTGTCATGAAAGAATCTAACCATAAAGCAATTGCTATTGTAGGCGCAGGCGCAGTGATGCCGGATGCAGTTGATCTTCCAAGCTTTTGGAAAAATATTAAAGAAGGTAAATACAGTATTACAGATGTGCCCCGAGATCGGTGGAATGCTGATTTATATTATGATGAAGACAGAAAAGCACCGGATAAAACGTATAGTAAAATTGGTGGGTGGGTAAAGGAAGACAATTGGGATCCCATGCGATGGAAGCTTCCAATTCCACCAAAGGTCAGTGCACAAATGGATTTAACCCAAAAATGGGCGATTACCGCAGCCAGAGAAGCATTATTGGATTTTGATTATCTCAACAAAGATTTTAATAGAGACCGCACTGCCGTAATCTTAGGAGTAGCTATGGGTGGAGATCAACATCTTTATTCCGCCTCGAGAATATTTTTCCCGGAATATGCCGAAATGCTGAAAAAATCGGATCATTTTTCGTCATTGCCTGGAGATATGCGTAAAACCATAATTGAAGAAATGCGCTCAGGCCTAGATGGATTTTTTCCGGATATCACGGAAGATACTATGCCCGGTGAATTGTCAAACATTGTTGCCGGCCGAATTGCAGCTTTATTTAACTTTCATGGACCTAATTATATTGCCGATGCAGCCTGTGCATCTGCTATGGCCGGTATTACCGCTGCTATTGAAGGATTAGAGGAGAATGATTATGACTTGGTGGTCACCGGAGGTATCGATGCAAATATGAGCCCATCGACTTTTGTGAAATTTTGCAAAATTGGTGCACTTTCAGCTACCGGGACCCGGCCATATGCCGAAGGGGCCGATGGTTTCATCATGGGAGAAGGGGCCGCTGTTTTTGTCCTCAAACGTTTGGAAGATGCCGAAAGGGATGGAGATAAAATCTATGCCGTAATCAGATCCACCGGTGGATCCAGTGATGGCAAAGGGAAAGGAATCACCGCACCTAATCCAATTGGTCAAAAATTTGCTGTTCAGAGAGCCTGGGAAAATTCAGGTGTATCGCCCAATTCAGTATCTATGATTGAAGGTCATGGTACCTCTACCTCGGTTGGAGACGCAGTCGAACTTCAATGTCTGTATGATATCTTTGGAAATTTGAATATGCCCATAGGATCAATAAGTCTTGGCTCGGTGAAATCCAATATCGGCCATTTGAAAGGAGCCGCAGGAGCCGCCGGTATCATGAAAGCAGCCATGGCACTACATGAAAAGGTAATTCCTCCCAGTCTGAATTTTCATAAACCCAATCCTCGATTTGACTTCTCCAAATCCCCCTTGCGCGTAAATACGGAATTGCGACCCTGGGATACCTATAATGGCACACCAAGACGATGCGGAGTAAGTGCTTTTGGATTTGGAGGTACCAATTTTCATATCGTTATGGAAGAATATATCCCAAATAGGATTACTTCAGAACAAAAATTACAATTGCAGGTATCGATTGAAAAAGAAAAAGAACAAGCTAAAACATTGAAATCTCCATTGAGAGGTGCATTTGTGGTGGGCAGAGATAGCAAAGAATCTTTGATTACCAATCTAAAGGAAATACAACTTAAAGTACAAAAAGGATGGATTCCGCCGGTAGAAGCTCCAAAACAATCAGACCTCAGCGCTCCAAACCGGATTGTTATAGATTATGGAAATTCTGAAGAATTCATCAAAAAAATAGACAAAGCCATCAAGGGCTTAAATGCCCAAGATAAGGGAATTTGGCATCCCTTAAATGCCAATGGAATATACTTTGGAAGTGGTTCTGTCCCCAAAACGGCCTTCTTATTTACGGGCCAAGGATCTCAGTATATCAACATGCTAAAAGAGTTGAAGGAAACGGAGCCGATTGTAGCCCAAACTTTTGCTGAAGCAGATCAGGTTATGTCTCCAATCCTTGGAAAACCTCTCACTGAATATATTTTCTGTGATCAGGGAGATAAAATTAAAATCGAACTGGCAAATGAAAACCTCAAGCAAACCGAAATCACCCAACCTGCTGTTTTAACGGTGGATATCGCCTTATACAGATTAATGGAATCCTATGGAGTGTCTCCGGACTATGTCATGGGTCATAGTCTGGGCGAATATGGTGCGCTAGTGGCATCAAAGGCCATTTCCTTTGCCAACGCTCTTAAGGCGGTTAGTGCCAGAGGAAGTGAGATGGCCAAAGTTGAGGTAAAGGATAAGGGCGCTATGGTGGCCGTATTTGGATCTCCCGATAAAATTAATGAGATTATTAAAGACATAGATGGTTATATAGAAATTGCCAATTACAATAGTTATGGCCAATCAGTCATTGGAGGAGCTACAGATTCTGTTAAAGAGGCGATTGATCTTTTTAAGAAAGCAGGTGTACATGTGGCCCAACTTCCGGTAAGTCATGCTTTTCATACCAAGATAGTTGCCCCTGCCAGTAAACAGCTCGGCAAAGTCTTGGCAAAATGCGAATTACAGCCTCCTACTATTCCAATCATCGCCAATGTCACCGGTGATTTTTATCCTTCCTCTACGGGAGTAGTTCCAAAAATGATTCAATTACTGGCTGATCAGGTTGCCTCTCCGGTTCAATTTGTCAATGGTATCAATAAACTATATGATCAGGGAGTGCGAATATTTATTGAAATGGGCCCTAAAAAGGCACTGCAAGGCTTTGTCAGGGATATTATGGCCAATAAAGATGATGTCCTGAATTTATCAACAAACCATCCTAAAGTAGGTGATATTCAATCATTCAATCTGGGACTATGCGGAATGTATTCTGCTGGAATTGGTAATGGTCAGATCGATACTGATGTTCATGTTCAAGATCAAACCCAAGCGGTCAAAAGTGAAAGCCGTTCTCTGCAGATATCCCCTTCTGCTCCTTCTACCTCGCACCCTGTTATTGATTCACCAAGTCTGGCTATGAGCAAATCACTGGAAGAAGATAAATACATGCAATTGGGTAAATTGTTTGTGGACTTTATGGATAAAGCCAATTCGGTCTATGCCGGTGACCAAACTGCCAGACCATTGCATAAGATATGGATTACCGGAGCAGCCGTAGGCCTACCCAAAGTGGATGGGGTTTTTGGAGATTCCAACGTTCAAAAACTGTTGCGCGGAGATCAATTTATTGGTAGCATTCCTACCAAATTTCAACAATCCATGTTGGATAAGAATATTACCAGATTGGTTAAAACTGGTAAAAGCGGACCCCGGTTTGAGACCATATCTGAGATCGATGAGGTGATCAAGCTGGCAGCTAGAAAAAACAATTTGGACATCGGACGGGATTTTGGTTTCCCACAATCCAGGATTCCGGCAATTGATTCTGTCACTCAATTGGCCATTGGGGCTGGAATAGATGCCCTGAGGGATGCCGGTATTCCACTGGTAATGCACTATAAAAAAACCACAACCGGTTCAAAACTACCCGATAGATGGCTATTGCCGGATCAAATGAAAGACGATACCGGGATCATTTTCGCTTCCGCCTTCCCTGGTTATAACGCATATGCCAAGGAAATGAAAGAGTTTTACGAGCATAAGAGTTTAGAGGAACAGTTATCCTTATTGCAGAGTATTCAACTGAATCTGCGTTCCCAAAATGGAAATACCAAGCTGTTGGATGACGTGAATTCCCGAATTATTGAGCTGCAAAATAAACTGGAAAATCAGCCGTATACTTTTAACAGAAGATTTCTTTTGCGGGTACTTGCCATGGGACATTCTCAATTTGCTGAATATATCGGCGCCAGAGGACCAAATACCCAGATTAATGCAGCTTGTGCCAGTACTACCATGGCCGTAGGAATGGCTAAGGATTGGATAGATTCCGGTCGTTGCAACCGGGTAATAATAATTGCCGGAGATGATATCACCTCAGAAGAAACTATCGAATGGTTCTCCAGTGGATTTTTAGCTGTGGGAGCTGCAGCGACTGATGCCAATGTCGAAGATGCTGCCCTTCCATTTGATAAAAGAAGACATGGCATGATCGTGGGTATGGGTGGTGCAGCAATCGTAGTTGAAAGTGATCAATCTGCCCTTCAACGCGGATTGAATCCAATCTGTGAGGTACTGGGAACGGCTAGTGGCAACAGCGCATTTCATGGAACGAGGCTAGATGTCAACCATATCCGAATGGTCATGGAGAAACTAATTTCTGATGCCGAAAGAAACTGGGGAATAGATCGCATGGAAATAGCCGACAAAACCGTGTTTGTTTCTCATGAAACTTATACGCCTGCCAGAGGAGGCAGTGCTTCGGCAGAAATTAATGCACTCCGGTATGTTTTCAAGTCCGCTGCAGATAAAATTATCATTGCAAATACCAAAGGTATGACAGGACATGCCATGGCGGTAGGGATTGAAGATGTATTGGCAATAAAATCTTTGGAGACCGGAATAGTTCCCCCAGTACCCAATTTCAAAGAGGTAGATCCTGAATTAGGGAAACTTAATTTGTCCAAAGGAGGTGATTATCCGATTCAATATGCACTTCGACTAGGTGCGGGATTTGGTTCTCAAATTAGCATGACACTGCTAAGATGGAATCCAATCAATCAAGGCCAACGACCACAACCGAGTCAGCTGGGATATGAATATCGAATTGCGAACCAATCAAATTGGACCAAATGGATAAAACAAATTAGCAACAATTCCTTACCCGAACTGGAAGTGGTTAAAAGAACTCTGCGTGTGAAGGATCCGCTGGGAGATGTCATCGATGCTGGAAACAACGAAGAGATGCAAAGAGAAGTTGAGAAACCAGTACAGGAATCTCCGAAACCAAGTGTTGCTGAGGTTCAAGTGGCCGATACCTCAAAAGGTGCCCAAGATGTGGTCCAAAACAAAGTACTTGAACTTATTTCGGCAAACACAGGTTACCCCATAGATATGCTTAATCCTGAATTGGATCTGGAAGCAGACCTTGGGATTGACACCGTCAAGCAGGCGGAACTTTTCGCTGATATCCGCAATGAATATGGAATTGAGCGAGATGAATCTTTGCAGTTGTCGGAGTTCCCAACACTTAATCACATCATCCGCTTTGTATACGACAAACGACCTGATCTGGCTGAGGCTAAAACCCCCGTTGCAGCGCAACCAGGACTTGTTTCTGTACCTGCCGCTTTGGATGCACCAATAGTAGAAACCAAGCCTGTAATAGGTGATTCTGTAAAAAACACGATCCTGGCTTTGATTTCGGAAAAAACAGGTTACCCCATGGATATGTTGGAACCTGATCTCGATTTGGAAGCGGATCTAGGGATTGATACGGTCAAGCAGGCAGAACTTTTCGCCGATATCCGCAATGAATATGGAATCGAGCGAGATGAGACGCTGCAACTTTCAGAGTTTCCAACGCTCAACCATATTATTCAGTTTGTTTATGATAAACGTCCCGATCTGGTAGCAACCAAGCCGGACACAAAAGCCCAACCTGAACCGGTGTCTGCACCAATAGCAGTAGAAGCACCTCCGGTAGAACCAAAATCTGAAGAAGGTTCAGTAAAAACCACGATTCTGGCATTGATTTCAGAAAAAACCGGATATCCTGTGGATATGTTAGAGCCCGATCTTGACTTGGAAGCCGATCTGGGGATTGATACGGTCAAGCAGGCAGAACTTTTCGCCGATATCCGCAATGAATATGGAATCGAGCGAGATGAGACGCTGCAACTATCAGAGTTTCCAACCCTCAACCATATTATTCAGTTTGTTTATGACAAACGTCCCGATCTGGTAGCAACCAAGCCGGACACAAAAGCCCAACCTGAACCGGTGTCTGCACCAATAGAAGTAGAAGCACCTTCGGTAGAACCAAAATCAGAAGAAGATTCCGTAAAAACTACGATTCTGGCATTGATTTCAGAAAAAACAGGATATCCTGTGGATATGTTAGAGCCCGATCTTGACTTGGAAGCCGATCTGGGGATTGATACGGTCAAGCAGGCAGAACTTTTTGCCGATATCCGCAATGAATATGGAATCGAGCGAGATGAGACGCTGCAACTTTCAGAGTTTCCAACGCTCAACCATATTATTCAGTTTGTTTATGATAAACGTCCCGATCTGGTAGCAACCAAGCCGGACACAAAAGCCCAACCTGAACCGGTGTCTGCGCCAATAGAAGTAGAAGCACCTTCGGTAGAACCAAAATCAGAAGAAGATTCCGTAAAAACCACAATTCTGGTATTGATTTCAGAAAAAACAGGATATCCTGTGGATATGTTAGAGCCCGATCTTGACTTAGAAGCCGATCTGGGAATTGATACAGTCAAGCAGGCAGAACTTTTTGCCGATATCCGTAATGAATATGCGATTGAAAGAGATGAAACCTTAGAACTTTCAGAGTTTCCAACGCTCAACCACATTATTCAGTTTGTATATGACAAACGTCCCGATCTGGTAGCAACCAAGCCGGACACAACAATCCAACCTGAACCGGTGTCTGCACCAATAGGAGTAGAAGCACCTCCGGTAGAACCAAAATCAGAAGAAGGGTCGGTAAGAACCACCATCCTGGCTTTGATTTCGGAAAAAACCGGTTACCCTGTTGATATGTTAGAGCCAGATCTCGATTTGGAGGCAGACTTGGGTATAGACACGGTCAAGCAAGCCGAGCTTTTTGCGGAAATTCGTAATGAATATGGCATAGAACGAGATGAAAATCTTGAGTTGGCGGAGTTTCCAACCATAAATCACATCGTTCAATTTGTAATGGATAAACTTTCCACCATCCAAAGCACTCAGGACGTAAAGGTGGAAGAGCAAGGACCATCCGATGTAGAAGATCTTCAAATGAAGAATTTTGAACTTCTGGAACAAATCCCAAGAAGGATACCTACACCCCAGCTGCGACCTAATCTGGACTTCTGTAAGAGGACGAATGTCTCGCTTGCCAGAAATGATAAAGTGATTGTTTATGAGGATGAAGGGGGCGTGGGTACAGCTTTGATTAAAAAACTTGAGCAGAAAGGCATTCAGGTTTTTAGGATAGAAGGCAAACACAGCGAAACCGAAATTTCCGATCTTATCAGGAACTGGACGGCAGAATCTCCGATTAAAGGCGTCTATTGGCTACCTGCATTGGATGATGATGGAAACATTTTCAAACTTAAAGTTAAGGATTGGAAAGAATTGACATCAAGAAAGGTTAAGCTATTTTTCTCGGTCATGCGGAATTTGATTCTTGTGGGTAATGAAGAACTTTTCCTGATTTCGGCCACCAGAATGGGAGGACATTTTGGATATGATGATCAAGGTGCATTGATACCGATAGGTGGTGCCATCAGTGGATTTACCAAGGCATTTAAGCGAGAATTTCCTTCCAATCAAATCAAAGTGATCGATTTTGAAAAATCGAGAAAGACATCAGCTTTTGCCAAAATTCTAATTCAGGAAACTCTTTATGATCCTGGAGTAGTTGAAGTAGGCTATAAAAAGGAAAGGAGATGGACAATCGGCCTTACGGAACATCCGCTTCCCGAAGAACCAAAGGGGATTGAACTCAATAAGGACAGCACATTCATTGTTACCGGTGCAGCAGGAAGTATTTCTTCAGCGATTACAACCGACTTGGCGATTGCTTCCGGGGGTACATTTTACTTAATGGATCTAATACCAAAACCAGACCCGACAAACCCCGATATCCTGAGGTTTAATGACGATAAGGAAGGTTTACAAAGAGAAATATTCCAACGTTTAAAAGAGGCTGGGCAGAAAGCAACTCCCGTAATGGTCAATAAAGAAATGGCGGCGATTGAAAGGCAGGCTTTGGCCTTAGGTACCATACAATCTATTGAAAAAGCAGGTGGAAAAGCTTATTATATTAGTACCAATTTGCTGGACAATAAAGAAGTTGCCTCAACTATTAAGAAGATCAAGAAATCATCGAAAAAGATAGATGTTTTACTTCATGCAGGAGGCATTGAAATAAGTCATTTAATCAAGGATAAAACACAGCAGGAATTTGATACGGTTTTTGATATCAAGGCAGATGGTTGGTATAACCTGTTATCCGCGTTGGATGATTTTCCTCTTGGGACTACCGTGGCATTTAGCTCAATTGCCGGAAGATTTGGCAATGGGGGTCAAACGGATTATAGTGCGGCCAACGACTTCCTTTGTAAAAGTAGTTCGAGTTTTAAAAATTCAAAACCTGCAACTGTAGGCTTAGCTTTAGACTGGACCGCCTGGAGGGATATTGGAATGGCAGCAAGAGGATCTATTCCTACAGTTATGAAACAAGCTGGAATCGATATGCTTCCTCCGGAAATAGGGATTCCTTTCATTGGTAAAGAGTTGACTTTTAGCAACTCAAATAGGGAAATAGTTGTTGCTTTGGGGCTGGGAGTCATGCTAGATGAATTTGATGAAAATGGAGGGCTGGATATTGTAAAGGGAAGTACATTGGAAAGTAGAATACGTGAGTCAAATCAATTGATGGTTCAAGCAGTATCCGGTATGGGGATTTATTCCGGATTGGTCACCAGTGCTGTATTTGACCCTAAAAAACAAGGCTTTCTTTTTGATCATAAAATCAACAATACTCCAGTATTGCCTGGTGTCATGGGACTTGAAGCTATGGTAGAAGCAGCCTGTATACTATTTCCTGATATGTATATCAAGTCGATTAGGAATGTTGAATTTATGGCTCCGTTCAAATTTTACAGATCGGAACCACGTGAAATATTTGTGAAAGTCTTTTTTCAACAACAAGGATACCAAATTGTCGCTTCCTGTGAACTATTTGGTTCCCGAAAGCTTCATGGGCAGGAAGAGGAAGAGGTAAAAACTCATTTCAGAGCTGAAATTTTATTGACTGGAGAACCAGCGCAGACTACTCCATTGATTGATGAAACACTCTTTGCGGCGCCTAAACAGCCAATTACCGAATCAGACAGTATTTACAAACTGTATTTTCATGGACCCGCATATCAGGTGATTGAAAAAGCATGGAAAAAAGAGGATAAGTTATTTGGCTTATTTTCCAATACCCTGCCTCCTAATCACTCACCGAAAGGTGTGGAATTACTATCAATGCCCAGATTGATCGAATTAGGCTTTCAAACAGCAGGGCTGTGGGAAATGGGAACCGTTTCTAAAATGGGATTGCCCAGCCATATTGATCAAATCCAAATTTATGCCAGACCACAAAACAAGAGGACGAGACTTTATGCAGTCATAACGGATGAAGGAGGATCCTTCAATGCAAAAATTGTTGATAAGAAAGGCAGGATTTATTTGGACATTAAAGGTTATTTCACAGCAGAATTTCAATCTGGCATTAATGGAGAATTGGTATTGCCGTTGCAAGAATTAATGCAATAAATTGGTTGGAAGTTGTGCCACGAATGACCTCCTGGCATAACTTTATGACTAAAGCGTGCAAGTGAAAGTATTTTGGAACATTCAATCTCTTGGAGAGATGTCTCCTTCATTCGAATGGCTTCATCATTCCGAGATGCATATACTTGCTGGCTTCAAATTTGTGAAGAAGAGAAACGATTGGTTGTTGGGCAGATGGACCGCAAAAAACCTCGTTTGGTATTGCCATTTTCATCAAAATGTGGATATAAAGCTCACAGATATTCAGATATTACCGGCAAAAGAAGGAACTCCGATTGCTTATTACCACGCAGTTAAATTACCTCTGGTGATTTCACTCAGTCATCGTGAGAATACTTGTCTATCGGTTCTCACTAAAGGCAACGACAAAATAGGCTGTGATCTGGAAATAGTGGAAAATCGCAGTCAGGCGTTTATCCAAGACTATTTTACCACAAATGAGCAAAAATTTATGCTTTCATTTCCTGACATTTCGGGAAATGTCCTGCCTAACTTGTTTTGGAGTGCCAAGGAGAGTACATTAAAAGCCCTTAGAATCGGTTTGCGCACCGATACCAGAAATGTTGATGTTTCTCTGGAAAAATTTACAATTCCAGAGGAGTGGAATAATTTCTCGGTACGATTCATTCCTGACGATTTATCATTTTATGGTAAATGGAAAGTAAAGGATAAGATGATTTTTACCATAGTAGGTGATCGGCCTGACTTTACCCTATCTGAGGTAAGTCTTAAATTTTAAGATGTCAAATCATTTTGTTCAATGACCTGTTTCAAATGGACAGGTAATTGGATCTTTGCATTAAGTCTTTGATCATAAGATAATTGTGAAGACAAATATGGCCTATTTTGCATGTCAGAATTATAATTAATGAATCTTGGCATGAATGGATAAAAAGATTTTGTTTTATTTATGATTTCAAATTCAAGTAAAAATTTCACGATTCATGGAGGACCGATTTGTTTATACACAGTTCAATATTGTTCATCCCATCTTGAAGGGGATTACTAAGGTAACCTGGAATGAACCGGGAGAGGAATTGATGATGGGGTTTTGCTATAGTTATATGGTATACAATGAAGGAGGAGGTGAAATCACTTTTCATGATGGGAAGAAGTGTCGGTTACCAAAAGTCCATATACACCCACCTAGATCTGGTTATTTAACCCTGAAAAAAAATAAAGGTAGCTCGATCTATATTTTAGTTCTTCATCCTACATTTTTTTATAAAGCTACGGGAATTGACTTGGGCAATGAGGTTAAGTATTTTTATGACGTTCCAGCGTCTCTCCAAAATGCAATAGAACTCAAAATGAACCCGAACATTATAAGTTCTTTAGATTTGAAGGTTATCGGTAATAATTTCCTTTCCGTAATTGATTTATTAACCTTTCCCGTAATTCCAATAGATGATATCATCAATTGTATTTTGGCTTCTAATGGACACTTTGATTTGGCAAATTACCTTAAAAAATCTGAAATATCCCGGTCTACCATTCATCGTCATTTTAAAAAAATGATTGGTATGTCTCCAGGAGAATATATACGACTAGCGAAATTCAATTTGGTAGTCCACAATTTGATTAATCAAACAAGGACTGTTGGACAGGTCATTGAGCAATTTGCTTATCATGACTTCAGCCATCTTAATAAGGATTTTAAAAGTTTTAGTGGCATTACTGCAGGTAACTATCGGGATCATTCTTATCGACTATTACATGAAGTATTGAAGGAATTTGCACAAATTTTAAGAAGCGACCCAATCTCCAATTGACCTTGATTTTACCTCAGACTAGTGAATACCCAAATTCTTTGCGACGATAATGGTTTATCATATAATCAATATCTGCACATTTCCATGAGCGAAATATTAACTAATAAATTAGTAGATAAACTAAATAATTAGTTTATATTTGTAAATCTTGCATTAGTCTTCATTATTTAAAAGCAATGAACAGATTAGATCCAATACTCAAATTATGTTTTCCCTGCCTGCTTCTTTTAATTTTTTGTGATCAGTCAGAAACCAATGCACCGAAGCGTGCAAGCATTAACGTAGATTCCCTGCAAGCAATACCATTGAACTATTTGACGCCAGTTTTGGAAAAACCGACTTTTCTGGTTTCTATTGATTCTTTACTCTTCATTCAGAATCGTGGCAAAAAACTGTTAATTCGAACCAATCTCGATACCAGATCGAGCCAAAAATATTTTTCAATGGGGTCCGGACCCAATGAATTTTCAGGAATTTTCCAACTACAACGAGTCAATGACCAATGGATTCAATTTTGTGATCTCAACAAGAAGCAATTGGCATTATTCCCGGCAAATAAGGATCCTGTCCGTTCACTCCGAATTATTCCTTACGACCTATTTCAATTTGATAGTAATGATAGGCCTACTTTACCAACATACATTAGCGATCAGTTGATTGTGTGGCTGGGTGGTTTCCATCAGGGCAGACTTGCGGTCACCGGGTTGGATCAAAACAAAAATCCAGCATATGTGTCAGCATATCCTGAAGATGATCGACCTGATCACCAAAATGAATCTCCATTTGCAAAATTCCAGGTATTTCAAGGGAGTTTAAAATTAAAACCCGATGGGACCAAGCTGGTCTACTCATCTACCTATAATGTGTTCGTCGAAATATTTGATGTAAAGGATCAAACCCTGGTTTCGTCATTCAGGAAAATAGGTCCACTTCCTGAATATGAAAATTCCGGAAATTTTGTAGGTTTCAAGCAGACCCGCCAAAGATATCTTGGAATTTTTGATGTTACGGATGATGGTATTTGGTTTATCAATCATGAGGGAAAATCCCAGGCTGATCATGGAACCGATGCTTACTATGGCAGCGTAATAGATCTTTATGACTGGTCAGGACAACTCAAAAGAATTTACCATCTGGACCGCCCGATCAAGTTTTTAGCCGTGAATGAAGACCGAAAGCTGCTGCTGGGTATTAGCGAAAATGCGCATAGTCTGGAGACGGAAATTGTGACTTATGTCTATTGATAGGGATATTTGTTTAAACAATAAATGTCTGCAAATATTAACGAATGTCTATAAGTCCATCAAAGATAGCATGCATTTGGTGCACATATTTTTTGAACAAATTTCTACCTTTTTTTGTCAGATAGATCATCGTCCTAGGACGTTTTCCAGCAAAGCTCTTTTCGATTTTTACGTATCCGGATTTTTCCAGCTTGGACAAATGAGCGGAAAGGTTGCCTTGTGTTAAACCGGTTTGGTTCATCAGAAAAATAAAATCTGTTCCTTCCACAACGAATAATTGTGCCATGATCTTTAACCGGGCCGGCTCATGGATCAATTTGTCTATTACTACCTGCCAGGGTTTTTCAATGTCAGATTCAACCATCATAATCTGCTGTTTCATTGGGTAAAGGATACCTCTTTAGAAATCGTAGTAAATAGTAAATACCAATGGCCAGGATAATTATCGCGGCGATCAGATAAGCATAGCCCCCATCAGGTAATATCCGCGGATGCTCCCGGACTTCTTCAGACAAGTTAAACGCACCGGCCAAAAGAAAGGCATAAATATACATCCGATCGAATCGCATAAAGTATGCAATTGCGACACAAATGAAGAAAATAATACCCGTAATAATCCAACGGGGATTAATAATGGATCCAGCAATTTCCCCACCTCCTATAAAAGTTAACGACACCATAATGATGAGAAACAGAGTAATTGTGACCATCATCAAGTGGGTCTTCCGGACCCTTTTCCGCGCTAGTTTCACTATTCCCATCCTTGGATTGGCAATATATTTAATAGCCAAAACTAAAAAGATGATCGGTACAATATAAAAAATATCGATATAGTATCGAAAATCATCAAATATCATGGCCAACGAGGAGACAATGAATATCAAACTAATGCCGATTTATACCAATCCGGTTCGGAATATAGCTCCGGCTGTGTTCTTTTCCAACTGTTGCAGATTAATCTTTTCAATCATGATAATTATATTTGTAATTCAAATTAGTTTGTAATACAAACTTAATAACAGTAGTATGATAAAATAGGTTCCATGGGAGTCAGAATTTACAAAATAATTATTTCTGTTTGGGGTTTGCTGATTTATTGAATAAAGAAATGGTGAGTTTGAAAATTAATCCGTCTGTCAACTTGAAAGAAAGAATAATCCGAATCAGGTAAGTCAAAGTCTATCTGCCCAATAAATCAGAACCCCCTAAACCAATCATAAAAGAAAGGATTAGGGGATTCGGTATAGAAAAACGAAATAATGTTGAGTCCACTCCAAAAAGTCTGCAAAACCAAATGTTAAAAATTCAAGACGGCGGCTCCTTCCGACACGGGACCGTAGATTGCCGCTGAACCTACCATGGTGACTCCATCAATCAAATCAGGCTCCTGCATGCCTCGGACTTTTAAACAAGGCGGACAGGCTCCAATTTTACTTCCTGAATCAATAACATATTGAATCATTTCTCCGACTGATGGATCAAGAGGGTTTAAACGGGCATGCGCGGCCGCTCCTTTTCTGACCCAATCCACTCCAGAACTTACCAGGAATACACTGACGTCCATTCCGTTCTTGATTCCTCCTTTGGCAATACTCCAAGCTACTGATGCCCGTTCATTGTCCAAACCCTGGCTGATGATGATGACAACCTTCCTTTGGTCATCTGAATTGGTTTGTGCAGTTGCCGTTGAAAATTTTCCTATTAACAATAGGCCGAGAATAAAAATTTTAAGTTTCATGATAAGATTTTTAATGTGATTTAATATTTTATGACTTGTACAGTACAAAGGACAAGAAATATTAAACTGTGCACTTTGTTCAAAAGTCCAATTGTTGTGCATAACAGTCCAATATTCGTAAATTCACTAAAAAAGTCTGGAATTGGGTAGTCAGGTCTTAAGCAGATCCGAATTCAACTATTTTAAATCAAGAAAGCTATAATAATTAATTAATTAGGATAACTATACCACTGTCCTTTTCTATTTAACTAAGGCAACACATTACTGGATATTAGGATCCCGGAGGGATTCAATAAGGTTTGAAATATCATGGAGCGCGATACTTCCGACCCCAGCGGGGTCGTATTAGATGTGTACCGGGCATGTTAATTAATTAGTCCAAGGGGTTATGACCCCTTGGAGGGTATTAGAGGTATCTCAGAGTATTTTAATTAATTATTTAAAACTTTGTTTTCAACTTATATTTAATCAATACCGGATTATCACCTTCTTGTATACTTTGCAATACATTTCTATTTTCTGCATCTAATATATGAGAGGGTAATATTTCAGTAATTTTCTCAGCATTGAGACATATTCCATAAAATTGGTCTTGGTCCTTGCCCAAGAAGGGTAAAAAGCTAGACGAAGGATTTAGACCGACTTTATAATAAGTAGATGACTCCTTATCATACACCAACATAATCCCTGCTTTTCTATATTGACAAACCATCCCTACTATTTTTTCATTTTCAATATAGTTGACTATCGGGAATACAATTGAGTTCTCCCCTAAATAATCAACATAAGTTTGAACAGAATGAGTCTTTTCCGGAAGATCTTCATATATCAGGTTGTATTTACCAAAATCAAATGTCAGTACTTTGCTAACTTTTAAACTATCCACAGAATATACATCGTAAGCGTACGGATCCAGAAATTGAAGTTTATTATCTACCTTATGAAAAGGAGAATAGCCTGCGAATCTGATTCGACCTTCTATATTTTGATTCTCAAATGATTTTCCCATAATGGCTTTTTTCTCCCTGGAATAATATATAAATTGTTTTGGTTCAAAGTTTGAATAAAATAATACGATTTCCTTAGAGATATTAACGAATTTGTGGACCGACCTCACTTCCGGCAAATGGAAAAGGGTTTCAAAAGATTTTTTGTCTGGATCATAACCGATCATCTTTCCCTGTGGTGTCATGATCTCCAAAATTCCTGTGAAAGGATTGAAATTGATGTCATTCACAGCATAGAATTCTCCCGGCCCTTTGCCCGGATTTTTAATTTTTTCGACAAATTTTCCATCTTCTGTAAAAACATATATTGCCAATTCTTTTCGGTCTAATAGATAAAATTTGCCTTGATGATCGATCAATTTAATAATCAAATTTGAGCAAACGGAATTCTTGTTTGTTTCTAGAGCAATAATTTTTATATCTGAGATCACCTCGGATATTGAATACTCTTTCACATTATCAATGTCAAAGTGGATGGTGTTTGGTCCGATTTGTGGATTTTGAATTTCAGCGCATGAGACAAGCAAGGAGAGAGTTACGAATATAACATTTCTTATAACCATATTGCATTTGTTCAATATAGAGTGATTATTCCAGTATGAGTTTCTCAGATTAAATCATTTCAACTTCATATAAAACGCTCACCCCCTCACAAATCGCCTTAAGTCACTCAGATTTTTATGAGATAGTTTCATGGTTGTAATTGTTGGTTTTCCCAGGTACACTTGCGGGGTTGGGCTCTTTTGATTTATCTGAATATGTCGCCAGGGAATCAGTATGGCTGGATGGGAAAGATTGAAGGGCCAGATCATGCGAATGGCCAATCCTTTTTTTGTAGCTATCATTCGTAAAACGTTTTGATATTGGTATCCCCCCAGATTGCAGGCATAGATATTCAATTTTCTTCCTTTTAACGTCTTAAATGAATTTTTCAGGCGGTAAGAAATTACCAAAGCCTTCCAGCCACTTGCCTTGGCCAGGGCCATAGCCACCAAAGGAAACGTCAATATAAGAATTCCGACCAGAGAAATTAATACCATCATGAATGTACTCACTGCTATTGAATTTTAAAGTCCCACTATTTAGAATATCTCACCGATTATTCCACCAGCATCGCTGCCACCAGGGCATCTATTGCCGATCCTTGTGTGCATGCAGTTGCATTACTTGGACGAGACCAGGAGATTCCTACCAGGTCCGTATCCGGATTTCGGGCACTATTCCAAATACGATCTGCATTCCTTAAGATGAAGTTGCGGTAGACGGTTTGCGGGTCGGCATGATATAAAGTGGTTAGGTTGCGCATAAATATTCCCTTAAACTGACAATTGTCTCCCGTACAATCATCGGGCTCACAACTTTCTGTGAGTATGCCCTGGGAATTACTGAAATACTCGATTCCGCGTTGAGCTAAGACATGAGCCTGCTGTAAATATTTTTGATCCTCGGTTAATATGTGATAAGCCACTAGAGCTCCGATCATCGCCCCTTGATTATAGGTCCAAATATGAGTGTTGGTTTGGCAATTGTCTGCGTTGATCCCATCTATCACCAAGCCGTCGACAATCAGCTTTTTACTATCTATCCATTGCCATATTCGCTTTGCCCAGGCAGCATAGTCTGGTTCATTTCCTATATTATTCACATGTCCTGCCAGTCGGGATGCGGCCATCAAGGTGAGTGAATTGGATATAGAGGCTTTGTTGGTGTATCCTTTTTTCCATAGAATTCCCCCTTCACAATCTGTGGTCCAACCCTCGACTAAATCGTTGAAAATAATTTTGGAAACTTCCAGGTATTTGAGGTCACCGGTGACCTCATAGGCTTCCAGCCAGGTATTGATCCACCATCCTTCATCATCATACCAGGCATTACAAAAATCCTGGCAAATCCAGGCCGCCCGGTCTCCATAGGCGGGCACTTCAAAAGAATCGGTCACCTCATAAATGTCCGAAATTAGCTGTAGTGTATTTTCATCCTTGGCCCTAGAATAATAGCGGATCATGGCATTCACGATGTTGGCTGTATTCCACCAGGAAGTGGTCTCCCAAACCCCCATATCCGGCCGATCGGTCTGATACCAAGGTTCCAATGCAGAAATCAATTTAAATGCCTGAGGAGAATAAACCGGTAATGATGAGCGGTTGCAATCCCAGTTGAAAAGAATAATAAGCAGCAATAGCACTGGTCTAGATGAAACGGACATAATGTTCACAGTATTTTATTTCATTCTCACCGCATGGATCTCTTCAAAGAAAATATCATCGTTAGGAACATCAAACCGGATCTCGCTGACTTCGGCATTATTATCCAATATAAATTGCACCGTGCCAAAATCAAACCAGGCATGTTCTTCTTCCCAATTGATTTGGTAAGTGTTAAAATGCCAATGGGTGAGGGTTGCATTCAATTTGGGGGCATGTGAAAAGAGGAGCTTCAGATCGCCATCTTCCTCTTCCACCACAATATCGCCGTACATTTTGCAACGATAGGTGCCTGCGAATCGGTCAACCGGAATGGAAGGTTTGGTATCCTTAATCCGTAGATGATTCCTCTTATTCACTCGATTGGCAATTCGTTCTTCATTTCTTTTTTGATTTTTTAAACCGTCCGCACTCCAATCCTTGTCAGAATCCGGACTCAAGAATCTATCCAGGATGTAATACATCATCGGGTTGCTGATCCCTTTCATGGAATTGGTAAGTATAACTCCACCTAAATTGGCTTCAGGCACCAGAAATACTTTAGAATACATGCCATCGTATCCCCCTCCATGATTAGCGACCAGGTACTTGCCATGATCAAACAAAGACCAGCCCAAGCCATAGCCGGACAAATTTCTGGTAGGAAACAGTTGACGAGTGTTTTTTGTTACCCGAAATACATTGTGCGGATGCCACATTTCAGTTTGCAGCTTTTCATCATAGATTTTATTATTCCCGACTTTTCCCCCTGCCAGGTGTAGTTGAATCCATTTCAACATGTCACTTACAGAAGAAATGATCCCCCCGGCAGCTCCCATATTATCCCAATTCGTCCAGTTGATCGGCATGTTTATTCCCGGTTTAGGCTTGTGAGGGGTGGCAAAGTTCCCTTTTTCACTTAACTCATTGGTACTTGTGACGGTTCTATCCATTTCTAACGGGGTGAAGATCCGCTTTTTGACAAACTCATCCCAGGAGATCCCACTCACGGTCTGAATGACTTCACCCGCTGTGATAAACATCAAATTGGAATATCCATACCCATTCCGGAAATCGTACTTCATGGGTACATTCTTGATCCTTCCGACTACCTCGGCAGGAGGGAGTTGACTTTTATACCAGATGACATCTCCACTATATGTACCTAATCCGGCGCGATGGCATAGCAAATCTCGAATTGTGGTATGCTGGGTAGCATAGTCATCGGGTAGTTCAAAATTAGGCAGATATTTTCTTACCGGATCACTCCATTTCAATTTACCTTCTTCAACCAAAATACCCAAAGAGGTGGCGATGAAAGCTTTGGTATTGGATGCAATGGCAAACAAAGTGTGTTCATTTACCTCTTCCGTAGTATAGGTCTCTAAAAATCCATATCCTTCGGCCAGGACTATGTTTCCATCTTTTATGATGCCTATCGCCATACCCGGTATTTTCCAATCTATTTGGGCATTTCGAAAATAAGAATCCAGTTGTGTAGATAAATTTTGACCTATTACCTGGAACCAAATAGTGGGTATTAGAAATAGAACAAGTGAAAATTTTTTCATCGATGCCATATTGTGGAAGCCAATTGAAATTTAAAATTGAATATACTACTTTGTGCTAAATTATGTTTTTTAAACGTAGATTATAATCCAGACTACACGAAAAAATCCGAGGACCTTTTCCGAGCCTACCAATTCATTTCAACAAACCCATTCACTGAAGAAAACGTTGCTAGAGTTCACGGTATTTTAAGTGAACACTTATTGCCAAAGGGTCAAAGAGGCAGAATTCGAAGCAATCCAATGGGTCCAATGATCGGCCGCCGTCTTCCTAAATTCAGAAAATAATTCTCATCCAAAATAATTAACGTAATGAAACTGATAGTTTCTAGGAGAGGAGCTGATCTTAAACGAGAAAGACAATTTTAAAATGATTATGTTATTGTATTAAAGATTGAGCTACATTGTTCGAAATGCATATTGCATTTTGGGTTTAAAGCTTATCCGCTTCATTTTTTAATTCCACTTTGGATAGACTTCACTGTATTCTTATACTGCGGGTGAAAACTTATCATTAGATTTGAACTCTTTATGTGAAAAATATGAAATTCAGTTATTGCATTCTAGCCATTATTGTGATGGGATTAATCTCATGTAATCCCTCTTCAGATCATGTTTTTGATGAAAATGTACCGCTAAGTGTCGGTTGGAAACTGCAAGAAAACCTGTACCAGGACCAGGAACAATTCTTATCTACGTTTACTATTACAAATAGCTCCAATGCGAATTTAGCCTCAAATTGGATAATCTATTTTAATCATTTACCCAGAAGAATTACGCAGCCGGATAACGCTCCACTACAAATTACCCGCATTAATGGTGATTTTTTCAGCATGAGACCGCACTCCGGGTATCAAACTCTGGAACCCGGTGATAGCCTGGAGATACCTTTTGTAATGGAATACTGGGCGATTAAACAAAGCGATGCCCCGGCAGGATTGTATTTTACGTATGTAGACAAAAAAGGTAATGAACAGACTCCTCTGTTGATCGAGGACTACACGATTGCCCCATTTCCGGCTAGTGAAAAATTATCGAGAACAGCTGTTGATCAATACCCTTTTCCTTCTGCTGCCTATTTGTTCAAATCATATCGCCATCACCAGGAAATTGATCTGGCTCCGATATCTCTACTACCTACTCCCAAAAGATTGACTTATCAGGAGGGTGAATATATCCTTCCTGACACCATTAATATTGAAAGTCCGGAGCCTTTCGAAAATGAAGCCAGGTTATTACAACATTATCTCAGCCAAGAATACCAGATTCCGGTTGCCCTTAATGCTCAGAATGGTGACATTGTTTTTCAAAATAATGCTGATCTGGCACCTGAAGTTTATGATCTTGAGATTTCTTCCGGAGGTATCCTTTTGCAGGCGTCTGCGGCCAGTGGGATCTTTTATGGTATTCAAACATTGCGCTCAATACTTCATCGATATCCTCAGGGTATACCCGAATGTTCCATCCATGATTATCCTGATTTGAATTACCGGGGAATGATGTTGGATGTATCCCGGAATTTTAAAAATAAATCGACCGTTCTCAAATTTCTGGATTGGATGGCGACCTATAAATTAAATACCCTTCACTTCCACCTGACGGATGACGAAGGTTGGAGATTAGAAATTCCCGGGTTACCGGAACTAACCGAAATTGGAAGTAAAAGATTGCATACCCTGGATGAGAAAGAAAACCTATTTCCTGCTTATGGGTCTGGTCCGCACGAGAGTCTGCCCGGAAGTGGTTATTATACGGTACAGGATTTTCAGGACATTTTGGATTATGCTACAAAAAGACATATTACAATTATCCCTGAAATCGACTTACCCGGGCATGCCAGAGCCGCGATACAGTCGATGAAAGTCAGAAATTCCCAGACCGGAGATACGCAGTATTTATTGCATGATCCTGAGGATGAATCGAAATATGAATCGGTACAGGGATATACCGACAATGTTATTTGTGTATGCCAGGAAACAACTTATAAGTTTATTGAAAAAGTGGTAGCTGAACTGGTAAAAATGTATTCAGAAGTCAATGCCCCTTTACCTTTTGTGCATAGTGGAGGGGACGAAGTTCCTGAGGGGGTTTGGGAAAAATCTGCCATTTGTGAGGCAATGATGGATCATACTCCCGGATATCAAACGGTGAATGACTTAAAGAGATATTTTCTGGAAAGATTTGCGGGAATTTTGAATACCCATGACATTCGTTTGGCTGGTTGGCAGGAGGTCGCATGGCGTGAGGGTAGAATCGCCGAGGTGTTTGTCGATGATGCCTTTCTACCTTATGTATGGAATACGGTCAGTGGGTGGGATGGAGAGGAAATTCCATATCGGTTGGCGAATGCCGGATTTGAAATAATCCTTTGTAATGCACCCAACTTATACTTTGATATTAGTTATGATAAACATCCCGCTGAGCCCGGTTATTACTGGCCTGGATTTGTAGACGAAATACAATCCTTCAACATGTTGCCTTTCTCCATTTATCAATCTTCCCGTATGGATAGGAATGGTGGGATAATAGATATTCATCAGCAAGATAGAGGCAAAGTCAAATTGACCAATGGTGCCAGAGAGAATATTCGGGGTATTCAAGGACACTTATGGGGTGAAACGGTGAAAAATGAATCCCAAACATTTTACTATTTATTTCCCAAATTATTTGGTCTGGCGGAACGAGCCTGGAATGCTAGCCCTGAGTGGTCTTTGGAATCGGATCCCGAACAATTTGATATCGCATATATTGAAGCACTAAACCGTTATCTCAATCATATTTCCAAACATGAATTACCCAGATTAAGCAGGCATAAGATACCCTTTCGTGTAGCTCCTCCGGGAGGCATTTTGGAAGAAGACATATTATTCGTCCGAGCCCGTTATCCTACTCAGAAAGTCTATTATACCACTGACGGAACATTACCGGATCAACAGGATAGTTTGTATACGCAGCCAGTCCGTGTTTCAGGGAATGTACTGCTGCGAGCATTTGATCAAAACTTAGCCAGTAGGGTTGTTCCAGTAGACTAAATGTATAAATAGATTAATTGTGATAATAAACAAAACTATTAAACCGGCTGACTTAAAACCCCAATTAAATAGGTTGTGGGAAGCTTCAGCAAAGAAAATATTGAGTATTGACCGGGATTATGATCTGGCCATGGGTTCACCGGTTTTTACCATTAAGGGTCAATATACCAGCCGTGGATGGACTGAATGGACCCAGGGATTTCTATACGGATCTTTTCTTTTACAATATGATGCTACGGAGGATTCTGATTTTTTACAAATAGGAAGAAATGCTACTCTTGAAAAAATGACTTCCCATATTGGTCATTTTGGAGTTCATGACCACGGATTTAACAATATCAGCACTTATGGAAACTTGTTACGCCTTATGGCTGAAGGCAAAATTCCATTCAATGAATGGGAATCTCAATTCTATAAATTAGCGCTCAAATTATCAGGAGCTGTTCAGGCGCGCAGATGGACACCCATTCCAAACGGGGGTTATATCTATTCCTTCAATGGACCTCATTCACTATTTGTCGATACCATCAGATCTTTAAGATCCCTGGTGGTAAGTCACGAATTGGATTACGGTTTATGGGGTGAACATGATGAAAAAATTAGCTTATTGAGTAGAGCAATTCAACATGCCGTTACTACTGCCAAATTTTCTGTTTATTATGGTGAGGAACGCGATGCATACGATGTATGGGGACGGACAGCACACGAATCGATATTTAATATCAATGATGGAAACTATCGGTGCCCCGGTAGTCAGCAGGGATATTCAGGATTTACTACTTGGACTCGGGGATTGGCCTGGGCGATGACCGGATTTGCCGAACAGCTTGAGTACCTGTCTACCATTCCTAAGCTAGCGCTGGATCTCGATGGCGATTTTGATTCTTTGGAGCAGATTTATCGGAAAGCAACCATGGCAACGTGTGATTTTTATATATCGAATACACCCGTTGACGGGATCCCCTATTGGGATACCGGAGCACCCAATTTGGATCGGATTGGTGATTATTTGAATGTCCCAGCAGATCCATTTAATCATTTTGAACCTGTGGACAGTTCGGCCGCAGCAATAGGTGCTCAAGGATTACTCCGACTAGGCCGGTATTTAGAAAGTAAAAACGATGATAAATGGAAGCATTATTGGCAAGCTGGATTAACTGTGGCTAAAAACTTATTTGATGAACCTTATCTAAATGATTCGGATCAGCATCAGGGCCTTATTCTACACTCCGTTTATCATTACCCCAGGGGTTGGGATTACATCCCTCCTCCAAGTAAGATTCCTCATAGTGAATCGAGTATGTGGGGAGATTATCATGCTAGGGAACTTGCTTTGTATTTGTGGAAAATTGTTAACAACGAATCCTATTATACTTTCTTTAATGGGATAAAATAAAATTTTAACCTCCATGGCGGAAGACTATTCCAGACTTTGTATTCATACTATAACTACCAGGCCCTGGAGTTTTGAAGAAGCCCTGGAAAATTATTGTCAACGTGGGGTTCGAGGTATAAGCATTTGGAATAACGTAATTGAGAAAATCGGCGTAAGTCGGGCAGCCAATCTTTTAAGTCAATTTCCCATTGAAGTGGTTTCCATGGTGAGAGGAGGTTTTTTTGCACATCCTGATAAACACGAGCGACTGAAACGAATAGCGGAGAATCGAAAACTGATGGAGCAGGCAGCTGTCTTAGGTGCTCCGCTTTTAGTCCTGGTATGTGGAGCTCATCCGGATCAGTCGCTGGAAAAATCCAGAATGCAAATCCGGGAAGGTATTGAATCACTCCTGCCTCTGGCCCAGTCCTTACCGATCAAATTGGGAGTTGAACCTCTTCATCCCATGTATGCTCATTCACGTTCCGCAATCAACACCTTAAAACAAGCGAATGATGTAGTGGAATCCTTGCAAAACGATTTTGTCGGAGTCGTTCTGGATGTTTATCACTTATGGTGGGAACCCAATCTACAGCAGGAAATAAACCGCTGTGGTGAAAAAGGTAACCTGTTTGCCTATCATATTTGTGACTGGAAGAGCCCTCAGAGTGATTTTTTAAATGATCGCGGATTGATGGGAGACGGTTGTATCGATTTACGGAAAATAAGTAGATGGATGACAAATGCCGGATTCCATGGATTTTATGAAGTAGAAATATTTTCTGAACACTATTGGGCAATGGATCAAAAAGAATATTTGGATAAAATTTTAGCACGCTACCAAAAGCTTTGCTAACTTCAGAAATATTTAGATCTACAGAAAATGAAGGAACATCGGATTGGTATTATAATGAATGGTGTCACAGGAAGGATGGGCACCAATCAACATTTAAAACGGTCTATAGTTGCTATTCGCGATCAGGGTGGAGTCAAAATAAACGGCAATGAATGCATTGTACCAGATGTTATGCTGGTGGGACGAAATGAATTCAAACTGAAAGACCTATGTCAAAGAACCGGGTTTGAAAATTGGTCGACGGATTTGGATGATGCATTAAGCAGACCGGGATACCCAATCTACTTTGATGCTCAGATTACCGGTGAACGTTTTAATGCAATTAAAAAAGCAATCCATGCCGGAAAACACATTTATTGTGAAAAACCAACCGCAGCTAATTTAAAGGAAGGCTTGGAAATGTACCAATTGGCCCAAAAACGTGGAGTAAAACACGGCGTTGTTCAGGATAAACTTTGGCTCCCGGGTTTGTTGAAAATCAAACGTCTAATTCAAAACCAATTTTTTGGAAAGATCTTATCAATCCGGGGAGAATTTGGTTATTGGGTTTTTGAGGGTCATTCCATTCCACCTAATCGACCGTCGTGGAACTATCGTAAAGAAGATGATGGAGGCATAATTATCGACATGCTCTGTCATTGGAGATACATATTGGATAATCTTTTTGGAAAAGTCAAAGCAGTATCTTGTATCGGAGCAACTCACATTCCCGAACGAATTGATGAAAATGGGAAACCTTATGAAGTAACAGCAGATGATGCGGCTTATGCTACCTTTGAATTGCAGGGTGGGATTATTGCTCAATTTAATTCTTCCTGGACTGTCAGGGTGAGACGGGACGATCTGTTGACGATACAAGTAGATGGAACTAAAGGCTCCGCTGTAGCTGGTTTACGCGATTGTTATATCCAACATTATGCAAATACCCCCAAACCGGTTTGGAATCCGGACGCTCCGCAATCCATCGATTATTATCGTAACTGGAGTTTAGTGCCTGAACAAGAAAAATATGAGAACGCCTTTAAAGCTCAGTGGGAGTTGTTCTTAAAGCATATAGTCGTTGACACACCGTTTCCATATGATTTGTTGGAAGGAGCCAAAGGGATCCAACTGGCAGAAAAGGGAATTGAGAGTTGGCATAAGAAATCATGGGTAACCTTGGAAGACCTTGTAACTTAACGCTGGGATCTGATTATGAAACGAAAAGTTGCATTAATTACTGGAGGAAGCAGAGGTATTGGCTTGGGAATAGCCAAGGCTTTAGCTAAAGAAGGATATGATCTGGCAATAAATGGAGTCAGGGATAAAAATCAGGTATCTCAAACCCTGAAAGACTTGGGTGATCATTCCATTGAGGTCATTTATTGTCAAGGTGATATCGGAGTTGCGGCAGATCGTGAAAGTATTTTGCAGCAAAGTATAAACCATTTTGGTCATTTGAATGTCCTGGTAAACAATGCTGGAATCGCACCGCAAGAACGCAAAGATCTACTGGAAATGAATGAGGAAAGTTATGATGGTGTGATGAATATCAATTTGAAAGGACCTTTTTTTCTCTCACAAAAGGTTGCCCAGCACATGATCAAGTGGAAAAAGCAAAGGCAACATTATCGCGCCTCCATTATAAATATTTCGTCCATTTCAGCTACTGTAGCTTCCCTTAATCGGGGTCAGTATTGCATGGCCAAGGCAGGCATGAGTATGATGACAAAACTATTTGCTGCCCGATTAGGGAGTCATAACATTCCTGTTTATGAAATTCGGCCCGGATTGATCCAAACAGATATGACAGCCGGTGTAAAGGAAAAATATGACCAATTGATAGAAAAGGGATTGACCATTCAACCAGCTTGGGGTGTCCCTGCAGATGTAGGCAAGGCGGTATCAGCTCTGGTTCGGGGTGATATGTGCTACTCGACCGGACAGGTCATTATGGTGGATGGAGGTTTGACCATACAACGTTTATAAAATCTCGGAAATATGAGAAATAAAACCTATTGGGTGATATGTAAAATAGCCGTATTAATCTTTTTATTGCTGACTTTTACTCCCGTCATAACCCCACAAGGCATTCACAAACCTCATGTAATGGGGCTTCCATATACTTTGTGGGTGGGAATGATACAGGCCATTGTACTAGTAGGTATTACCTGGTTTGCTACCAAAATTCATCCGGGAAGAAACGAGTAAAGTTTGTCACAGTTATCTCAATTAAATTTATGCTGAGGATTTTAATCATATTAGGAGTTGTATATATTGGAATATTAATTCTGTTGGCTATACGTTCCAAGTCGGCGCATAAAACTTCTACTCAATATTTGATGGGAGGAGCCAACCTCGGTGCCGTCTTAGGCTTTTTTACTTTTGCTGCTACCCTGTTCAGCACATTTACTTTGTTGGGCATGCCTGATTTTTTTCGAGTACATGGTGTAGGTGCCTGGATTTTTTTAATGTTTTCGGACGCGATCATGGTATTTGGTTTGATCTGGATCGGTTATGCATTTAGAAAGAAAGCCCGATCCACAACCTACTACGGCATGTCCGGTTTTTTGGAAAAACATTATCGTTCCACCTTTGCCGGAATAGTCGCATTTGTGGGAATGTTCATCTTTTTGGTACCCTATGTAGCCATACAAATCAGAGGTGTAGCCATATTTTTGCACGCTACGTTTCCCAATGCGGTTCCGATGTGGTTTTGGGCCGTAGGCCTGGTCATTATCATGTTGATTTATTCTGAGGTAGGTGGGTTAAAGGCAATTATGCACAGTGATGTTCTCCAAGGAATACTTTTATTGGTAGCCATTTGGATTGTTGGAGCCAATTGTGTCAGCCATTTTGGCGGTGTCAAAGCAATGTTTGCTGAAGTAGAAAAAGTCAATGAGGCACTCCTATCCGTGCCCGGGCCCAACGGACTTTTTGATTTCCAATTTTTGTTGGGTTCGATGTTGGCTATATCATTATTACCTTATACACAACCTCAAATCTCTACCCGGTTGGCGATTCTTAAGAATGTAAAAGCTTTACACCGAATGGCAATTGGCATTGGATTCTTTGCTTTCCTAGTGATATTACCTACTGCTTTTATGGGAATGTACGGTGCCGTTGTTTATCCGGATGCCAGTACGTCAGAGTTTCTGAACAAAACATTTGTTTCGGATCAATCAAACTTTATCGGAGCGCTGGTGATGATTGGGCTGGTAGCTGCGGCTATTTCTACTTCGGACTCACAGCTATTTGCACTCGGAGGGGAACTTAGATCGATACTAAAGGGCGAAGATCAAAAAATGGTCGGGTATGCACGTATCAGCATTTTAATATTCGCATGCTTAGCTCTAATGTTTTCTTTGATCTCGTCTGATGAATTGGTCCTATTGGCCAGAACTAGTTTTACTGGTACTTCCTTGTTAGCGCCAATGATATTTACCGGTGTATTCTACCCACGAGCAAACTACTTAAAAGCAATTCCTGTTTTGACCTTCTTGGCTTTGCTCCTTTTTATCGGATCTATGTTGGGATGGATTCCAAACACTTTGGTAGGAGTCCGGTTGGATTTGATTTTGTTGGGCGTACTGACATTACTTTCACTGATGATTATTGGTATCGATTATTCCAGGAAAGAAACAACGGACACAGCCTTATGAGAATATCAAGGACTCGGAGCGAGATTTCGGCCTCTCCTATGTGTTATCTTCTAACCTCACAATTCCTGAGTTGTAAATTAAATTAGCGACCTGAGTTTCGCCAATTAGATCTGTTACATGATAGACCGCTTCTCTGTCGTCCCCAAATTTACCGCCTATGCAGCAAATGTTCGGGATCTGTGTTTAGCAGTCATGAAACTTCATTTAAGTATGATTGTGGAAACATAAATCCTGAAGAAACAAGATATAGAGATTTAATTTATTTACTTAACAGAAGTGAATAAAATATATTATATTTATATTCGTTAAGTAAATAATCAGAGAAATAATTTGTTAATGGGCATTCCAAATCACAACAGTACAATATGCGAAATATCTTGAAATCACTAATTCTTTTGATCATTCTAATTGCAAGTTGTCAAAATAAACCAGGAGGATTCAAGATAACTGGAGAAATTGAAGGAATTTTAGATAGCTCATTAATAACCCTCTACGACCTAAAACAGCAAATTTATTTAGATTCTGCATATACAAAAGACGGAAAATTTGTTCTACAAGGCGAAGTTGAAAATCCTACTACTTGTTGGTTAAGAAATGGAGAAGAATATTCAATTATTCAAGTTGAGAATGTCGAAATGACATTCAAATCAACAATTAAAAATATGTTTCTCAATAGTTTAATAAAAGGAGGAAAAGAACAAGAATTACAAAATGAGTTAAAAAAACTTCAACGACCCCATGAATTAATCTCTTACGGAGCATTGGACAGTTTAAAAGAAAATATTTATACAAACGATGCTGAGAGGCAAACTTTGATTAGGAGATTAAGTAAATCACAATCTATCTCACATGAGATTTATATCAATTTTGGAAAAAACCATCGAGAATCCTATTTAGGCCTGGATATTTTGTATATGAATAGAAAACATATATCCAAAGATTCTTTAACTAACATCTATAAGAATTTATCGGAATCATACAAGAATACACATACTGCAAAAGCAATTAAGATTTACCTGTATGAGAAAACTGTGGAAATTGGTAAGCCTTTTATTGATTTTGATTCTCGAACTATTGATGGCAAACCTTTTAAAATGTCTTCATTAAAAGGCAATAATATTTATTTGACTTTTTGGAGTGCAGGTTGTGGGCCTTGTAGAATAGAAAACAAATTTTTAAGTGAGCATTTTGAAGATATTCCAGAAAATATTAAAATATTAAGCTTTTCTATCGACAAAAATATAGATGCATGGGAAAAAGCATCCAAAATTGATAATATCAAGTGGTTAAACGTTTCAGATTACTCAGGAACTGAAGGAAGGGTTAAGACTCTCTATGGAGTACAAGCAATACCCACATCATTTGTAATTGATAGAAATGGTATTGTAATTAAAAGGCTTACAGGCTTTGATACAGATGGTAAAATTATCGAAAAACTAAAAGAAATAATTGCGAAAAATGAAAACGTTCACAAGGATATTGGAAAATAAGTACACCAAATAAAATGGCATTCAAGAAGAATATTAAATACTAAATTAGGGAAAAAAGAAAAATCGGAAATGAACTTGAAATTTAAATCCATTGGAGAATTTGAAGAATTGGTTTTGTTGACCGTAGCATCTCAGCATGACCAGGCTTATGGCGTGTCGATCAAAGAAAGCTTGGAGGAAACACTTAATAAAAAAGTTAATATCAGCGCCATTCATGTTGCCCTTAAGCGGATGAGTGATAAAGGTCTGGTAAAATCACGTTTTGGTGGAATTACCCGGAACCGAGGTGGGCGTCGTAAAAAATTTTACATTATTACTGCATTGGGAAAACGAACGATCGATCAGCAGTATCAAATACGTACAAAAATATACCATAGCATTCCAAAAATATCCTTTGGTAAATGAATTATGCACCGCCTAAAAATGCTGTTAATTTTCTACGCTGGTTTTGCCGGGAAGACTGTCTGGAGGAGATAGAAGGGAATATCATTGAATTATATGAAAAACAATGTCTACAAGATATTAACCGGGCCAATCGCAGTTTTTACAAAAATGTCATTTTGCACTTCAGGCCCGAATACATCAAGCCGCTTAGTACCCTATTAAAGAGAATTCAAATGAATATGTTAAAAAATTATTTTCGAATCGCCACTAGAAGTATTTCTAAAAGCAAAGCATTTACGGCTATTCACGTCTTGGGTTTAGGAATCGGCGTAGCGGCATGTTTGTTGATCTTTCAATATGTTCACTTCGAACAAAGTTACGATCGCTTTCATGAGAATGCTGATAATATTTACCGGGTACCTATCCAATATTCAGAGGGCTTCAGTTCTTGGCCGAAACTGCCGCTAATCATCCTGGCACCGGACCGGCTATGAAAAGAGACTTTCCAGAGGTGGAAGCATTTACCAGGTTTGTCCATCCCTCCTCCTTCGGAACGAATTTATCATTTTCCTATGAGAGCTTAGGTCAGAAAAAGGTATACAATGAAGATCAAATCTATCTGGCCGATTCTACATTTTTTACCATTTTTTCATTTCCTTTCATTGCCGGCGACCGGGTTAGTGCATTGAATAAACCGGCTAGTTTGGTATTGACAGCCTCGATGGCCCACAAATACTTCGGTGATGAAAATCCAATCGGAAAAGTTTTACACCTCAATGGAGATCGTGAAATGACGGTGACCGGTGTTGTTGAAAATATTCCCGATAATTCTCATCTGGATTTTGAAGCCGTATTTTCGTTTAATACCTTTTTTGGCAACATCAGCGAAAGCAATCTTTGGATCTGGCCGGAGTTTTATACCTATGTTCAATTAATACCCGGTATCAATCCGGAAAGAGTAGAATCCAGATTTCCAGCCTTCACGGAAAAGTACATGGCAGCTATTCACAAGGAACATGATTTTCAAACTTATTTTTCTTTACAGCCTCTCCTGGATATTCATCTCAAGTCAGAATGTGCCAATGAGCCCACGACACCTGGTAGTCAACGCATGGTTTATTTTTTAACTCTGCTAGGGATGTTTATACTGATTATCGCCTGGGTAAATTACATCAATCTTTCCACTTCCAAATCTTTAGAAAGAGCCAAAGAAGTCGGAGTTCGTAAAGTTATTGGCGCCAATCGGTTACAACTAATCGGTCAATTTCTCATAGAATCGACCCTACTTAATGGTATGGGTATTTTATTGGGATTGATCATTGCCAGGATTTTCTTAAACAACTTTACCCAGTTGGTGGGGAAAGATATTGGCAATTCTTTCTTGAATACAGGGTTAATTACCCAACCATTCTTTTGGATTTTCTTTGTAGGTAGTATTCTTTTAGGAGGATTGATTTCCGGATTTTATCCAGCCTTGGTCTTATCGTCTTTTAAACCGGTCCAAGCACTGAGGGGACGCTACATTAAGTCAAAAAACTCCATTTCATTCAAAAAGTTATTGGTGGGATTTCAATTTGTTTTGTCTATCCTGTTAATCTCAGCTACTTTATTGGTTACAAAGCAATTAGCATTTATGAACAAAAAGGAATTGGGGTATAGCAAAGATCAGGTTCTCGTTGTTAAGGCTCCGATTCTGACAGATTCGATGTCGGTGGTAAAAAGTCAGGTATTGATGACCAAAATGCGTGAATTGCCCATGGTCTCTTCGCTAACTCGTTCTTCGGAAATCCCGGGTAAATTAATCGCACTCAGAAGTGAAACCAGAAAGTTTGGACAGGAAAGGATTATAATGTAGCCACTTTTTTACAAAAAATTGATGAACAGTTTATTTCCACTATGATATCCCGATAGTCGCCGGAAGGAATTTTGTGCAAACGGATAGTTCATTGATTTTTAATGCCGATAACAACAAAGTACTTGTCAATGAAAAACTAGCTTCGACTTATGGATACCAGAAGGCCTGAAGATGCATAGGAGAATCTATAAAGTTTAAATTGGGCTCCGATAGATCATAAAGCAGAGATCATCGGAGTGGTGAAAAATTATCATCAGAGATCCTTAAAGGAAGCCTATGATCCGATTTTGTACTACTATCCATCATATGATAATTGGGCCTATTACTCGCTTAATGTCAGTACATCCGATTGGGGAGAGGCAGTAGCCATTCTCCAGGAAAAATACAAAGAGGTTTTTGCTGAAAACTACTTTGAATACTTCTTTTTGGATGAATTTTTTGACCGGCAGTATCGTGCCGAGCAGAAATTTGGTAGTGTTTGTAAGTTGTTTGCCGGATTTGCCATTTTTGTGGCATGCTTGGGATTTTTTGGCTTATCAGCCCTAATATTAATTCAAAGGACAAAAGAAATTGGAATTCGCAAAATTTTAGGGTCCAGATTATCCGGAATCCTACTGCTGTTGACCAAGGATTTTATAATCATGTTGGTAATAGCCAATTTGATCGCACTACCGGTAATCTTGTATTTTGGTAACCAATGGCTAAATAACTTTGCTTTTAATGATGGTTTTGGGTGGCAGGTATTTGTACTTCCAATTCTATTGTTGCTGCTTATAGTTTTCATCATCGTAGGGGGCCAGATTTATCGGACTGCTGTACTTAATCCGATTCACGCCATTCGAAATGAATAATATTATAGTGGATGGAAGGAATACATTTCTAGGATTCCCGGGATAGATCCTGTGTTAACCGGATAAAGTGTCATAAACCTGAACCCGCGTCCATTTATCGTTGTGATCTTGGATAAACCGGAGATGGATCGGATCTTCCTGATAGGCATCATGCCCAACCACGTCTTCCAGAAGTACAATAATCGCATAATCATAACTATTGTCAACCACATCCCTCGGGGTATCGGCCGGAGTACCCCAAGAAAAGGACTTAACAGTCGAAATAGTTCCTAATGATTTCAATCCTTTTTCAAATGACCTTAGGCTTTCCTGTGTAAGATCTTGATTCAACCAAAAGTATACAATGTGTATAAATTGCTTAGCCATAAATACTAATTTTGATCCGGTGTAAAGATGAGTGTTTCTTTTGATTTTGTAAAACAATGTGCTCCAGGAAATGACTTTTTTATCATTTGGATCGAAGTTTCGATATCCAATGGGCTTATATGCGTAGCGATGACCAGGTCAGGTGTGAGACTGTTGAGAATCCACGTTTTGGTTTCTGTTGTCATCAAGATCCAATTGGGAACGATTGCTACATCTACCTTCAGACTTTGCGGAAATCTTTTGATGGTTGAAAGGTCATCCTGCATATCTCCCACATGGAGAATGGAAAGATCTGGCCAATGGATGAGAAAAGCCACATTTTCTACCTGTCCATGTCGTTTTGGCGAAGCATGAGGAATTTTAAAGCTTTCGATATTCAGCGTACCATCCCTAAAAACTTCATGATCTTTAGTAGATGCTATACAATTGGTGCGTAAAGAGGAGTCCATAGTCAAAACTTTATCAACAACTTGAGGAGGGCCGAGTAACTTTCTTTCATCATTGGACTGAAGAAATTTTTCTATTGCGCCGGCATGCATATGATCTCCATGATAGTGTGTCGTCAGCGAATACTTAATGCGGTTATAGGGAAGTTTTCCTTCGGTGAGGGATCGTAATAAGTCTGGTGAAGGTGCCAGGTAACTGGATCGATAAGGAACATGTAGGGCGTCGATCAGTATTTGTTGATTTTGGTATTCAAGACAGACCCCCATATTTCCAATATAGGTGATTTGTAAATCATTTTTTTGAGACAATAATGTGTTTGATAGAAGTGAGTAGAAGGCAATCAGGATTAGGACAAATTTCTTGTTTTTCATTTGTATGAAACGTTTGTACATTAACGTTTTGAAGGCCGGAAATAATTGTTTTTAAATGCAAGAAGTTGGTATAAGTACCAGAAAGGCATTAATTAATGGCGGGTTCATCATTACCAAAAGGATTAGTTGTTAATGCACCAGAGTAAAATATGGATCTGTGGGTTAGGGAGGCGGGTGAGCATCCAATATTTAGCCCATAGAAAAAGGCACTCCTGTACTTCTGCAAACTAGATTAAATGACAACGGTAATGTAAATAGTTTGATGAATCAATATTTATCGGAATGTCCAAAATTAATAATCGTTCAGCTAATGGTTGGCCTGTTTAGGACCGATCGTGCACCCCAATGGGCAGCAAATAATTTCGTCCCGAATGAAAGGAGGAATATCCACCAATGAGAGGACCAGTCAATTTGAAACGGGATTAATATTAAGAAATCTAAAACCATATAGCTAAAAGCCAGCCAAATAGCGATACGAATCTCCAGACCGGGATGCTTCTTGGCCATTCGTCTGGCAACTATGTAGAAAAGAGGTATACCTAGAATAATGCTAATGTATGGCGCAGATAGCTGTGCATGGCTATCATATACAGATTGATCTTGGCCTGGATTAATCAGAATGGAATAGATAAAAACCTCGATAAAAGATAGTGTAATTAAAATAATATGGATGAGAATCGCCCATCCGATAATCTTCAACCACATAGCAATGTTTAACTTGTTCATATTATAAAATTTCTTAATTCGACGAATGATTTTGCAAGGATGGCGAGATGCATCAATTAATCTACATCTAACTTATCATACGTTATTCGATCGGTAGAAATAGTTCGACCTCATGTTTTTGCCCGGATATAAAAAGGCTATTGGTTAGAAATACTTCGAAAAAATAGCCATCCCTAAGGACATAATTTCCTGATAATAAAATACTACTCATACAATCCCAGGCATATTTAAACTCTTCTTCACGGATCGACAGCTTGCCGACTAAAAATCGTCCTGCTGGAATGGTCATTAAGTTGATACCGTTATCAACCGGATATTCCTCATCAATTAGCAAGCCAGCGCTCAGCATCATTTTGCTAGAGTCGGATATGTCGGGATTATCATGGACAATCAAGATCCATTTACTTTTTTCATTATCAAACAATGAGTAACTTTTTGCCCATTGAGCCAACGCTTCAAAACAAGGATCGATTGATTCAAACGGGCCCCGGTTTCGGATATAAGCGATTTTCAAATCGTTTATTTCCTTAGTCATGACGGATCCGTGCTCTGAAATCCAATTTAATCCCTGGTCAACTTGCTCAAGGTATTGACCAATTGTAAATTGATCTTTACCGATCTTGCTTCTTTTGCGAATCAGTCTTTGAGCTTTTTGCGGAGCTGTTTTACGCAATGCGGATGCACTAATCCCATAAAACTTTTTAAAAGCCCGGGAAAAAGTTACTGCATTATCAAAACCATAGTGCATACTTAGATCTTTGATACTGGTATTCGGAACTTTTAATAGTCTCGATGCGATTCGTTCGATGCGTTTGCGTTGGACAAATTCGTGAGTAGTTTCTCCCGTAATTTGGCTAAAAATTCGATGAAAGTGAAAAGGAGATACGGCTGCTACCGATGCCAATTTTGCCAAAGAGAGGTTGTCTGTAAGGTTGGTTTCAATATAGTTTACCACCTTTTCCACTCTGGCTATATTGGTGTGCATTTGGAGATTGGGTTGTTTCATAAAATCGAATGATTTTCAATGGGTTTAATTTGGTTTACTCGACTTATAATCGGAGTTGTACAAAAAAGTCCATTATAAACTTGACACCAAATTTCGTAAGTAACTAATCCGTTTACAAAATGGTTAAAATGATAAGAGCAAAAGTTTTCAAAACAGCTGACTGGGGAATCCATAGAACAAAAAAAATGTTTGACTTTACGTAGATCGCATAAATTTCCAATTTTTTTCGGAAAGTATTTGTCAATCCCAAAATGAAATCCATTAAGATCTGCTATTTTGCAAACGATTAAAATGAATTAAAACGGATTAATGAAACACTTGCTTGTTGTTGCTTTGCTCTGGTGTTTTTGGTATAGCCCTGAACAGGATGAGTTGAGTAAAAGTATGGAAAGGGGTAAAAAACTGTACACCGCTCATTGTGCAACTTGTCATATGGATGATGGGCAAGGAACTCCACCCATATTCCCTCCCCTTGCTAAATCTGACTATCTCATGGAAGACCTGAATCGAAGTATTCTCATTGTCAGAGATGGATTGGAAGGAGAAATAACAGTAAACGGTATCATCTATAATATGCCCATGCAGGGAATCACTTTGACAGATCAGGAAGTAGCAGATATTATGAACTACGTGAGAAACTCCTGGGGAAATAAGGGAAAAGTGGTTACCGCAGGCCAAGTCTATGAAGTATTGAACTCGGACTAGACGATAGCTTAAGAGTAACAATTAAAATAAACAACCAAAAAAGCACTGGTGCCATCCCATTAGGGTTGCTATCACGGAGTAAAAGTCCCAATGTTAGCTAGTTCGATCACATGCATAAAGGGAAGGAACTAATAAAACCTGGAGCATGTTTCCCTATAAAGATACTTTGTATTACCTTTATTTGAATGAGGAAGCCAAGGGAAAAATGCTGGCAGTAGGGTTTTCCTGATGCAGCTGAGTTTGAATAATCAACATAAAGATGACAATTGAAAATTAAGTAACGACACACTATAACGTTAATAATCCGTTAACTCTATTGGTACAAATTAAGCAGACATGCCTACCCAAAAAAGATCTGGAACGGAAGGCTCAAAATCCTTTACCACAAGTCAATTTAATGATTAGATTACTTCAGGCGCCCCCCATTTGCTCTTTTTCGATAATATATTTTCCAACCGGTATTCAGTTAAAATGTTAACTGATATGGTAAGCGAATAAATTAGAAGGGTTTATTATCCATTTGAAATATTTCAGGTTCATTGATTGACATGTACATCCATTTGTGGAAATGGAATACTAACTCCCTGTTGATCGAATGCTTTTTTGATTTCTTCATGTACAAAGAAATAGACATCCCAGTAATGTTCACTTTTACACCAGGGACGAACCGCAAAGTTCACCGAACTATCAGCAAGCTCAGAGACAAAGATATCCACCTCCTTATCTTTTAAGATCAAATCACATCGATCCGTAACCCCTTGAATTACTTTCCTGGCTCCATCGATATCATCGGTATAACCAATTCCAAAGGTCATGTCGACCCGGATAATACCTTGCCCGGAGATATTAGTTATCACACCACTCGTAACCAGACCATTGGGTATGACATGGATCTTGTTATCCGGAGTACGCAGCACCGTATTAAAAATTTGGATTTCTTCTACCACTCCGGTTTTATCGGATAATTCAACCAGGTCTCCTACTTTGTATGGTTTGAATATCAGCAATAACACACCACTGGCAAAATGACCCAGGCTTCCTTGCAATGCCATTCCTATGGCAAAAGCCATCGCCGTAAAGATGGCGACAAAGGAAGTGGTGGCAACTCCAAACATTTGTGCTACACTGAGTAAAAGTAAAATCTTCAAACCCACACTGACTAAAGAGGATAAAAACTTAGCAAGGGAAAGGTCAATTTCGCGTTTGTCCAACATTTTGCGAAATGACTTTACAATTTTACTGATAATCCAGAATCCAATGATCAGGGTAAGGATGGCACCAGCTACCTTTGGTAACCACAGTACCAGAAGATCGGCTATTTTTTGTAGGTCGAATAATTGATCCATATGACTATTGTTAATTTAAGTGATCCGCAAAAATATTCAAAGTATTTGATTATTCCTCACCCTGGACCAGCCATAAACAAAAAGTGATAACCTTTTCTAGCGAAGACTCGGCAGGAACACACATTTTGTTTTGCAGAACACCATTCCTGTACATTTGGCAAGTAAATTTCAGGGATGACGGTCGTTTTTCTGTTTGAGAAGTTAAGAAAGGGCCCTATAGTGGAGCTTTCGTAGATAAAGGGTGTTTATATGGATATTTGGAACCGTGGGAAAATGGTCAAAATATTGATCTTAACACTTTTTAAAAGAGCGGGTTAAACTTATGATAAACCAGGCTAGTAAATTGACTGATGAACAATTATTTAACAAATTGGATCTAACTAAAAAATCTATAAATGAGATCTACTTTTACCTTATTTTTGATAGTCACCCTATTCATAGGCTGTTCTAACGAAGCTCGCCTGATTCGTAAAGAAAATAAGTTGATCGGTGCCTGGGAATTTGACAAAGCTTTCTACAAAAGGGATGGTGCATTGTTTCGAGATAACATTTTCAATGAATTTGCCGGAGACATCATCGAGTTCTTCCCCAACTATGAGGCGATTTATGACGATGCTTCCGCACGAGCAATCTTTGATGGTTGGTGGGAGATTATACTAGATGAAGACACGTATTTCACTGAGGAGGGCAGTGATTCAGACATCGAATTTTTTCTAGACATGTGTTTCGATGATTTTGTAGTGAACGAAGAGTTTTGCTACTTCGGCAGTATATGCCGACTTAGTAAAAATCGCTTGGTCATTGAGGCGCGTGATCGCAGAGGCGAATATACCTTTAAGTTGTATAGACTTTAACAGCTTATCGACATAAAATCAGGGAATCTTTTTCATTAAGATGCATCCATTCATTTGTTTGTCACTTTCTTTTATTTTTGTGGCATGCTTCCATGGATTGTATTTTTCATCTTCGTGTTTTTACTGCTAACCTTGGACTTGGGGGTTCTCCACCGGGATGAAAAACCTCTTACACCACGTCAAGCCTACGGATGGACCTCCTTTTGGGTGGGCATTGCTTTGACATACAGTGGTTTCATCTATTATGTGTATGCAGATCCCGAACTTTTTCCTAATTCTCCCCTGAGTGGATCTCAGGCAATGATCAAGTATTTCACCGGATATCTTGTAGAGTTGTCGTTAAGCCTGGATAACGTATTTGTGATTTATTTGATTATGCAATATTTCAAAATCCCGGAAGTATTTTATCACCGGGTTTTGTTTTGGGGGATATTGGGTGCTGTTGTGTTCCGTGGATTAATGATTGGAGCCGGGGTTGCACTGGTACATGCATTTCATTGGGTAAATTATGTATTTGCCCTAATCATCTTATACTCTGCCTACCGGATTGCCAAGAGTAGTAGTGAAGAATTACGTCTGGAAGAAAACCGTACGGTAAAATTCTTAAAAAGATGGTTTCCTATCACCAGATCCTTACATGGCAATCACTTTTTTATTCGTCGATTTGGCAAGTTTGCGCTGACACCTTTGTTTGTGGCCGTAATGGTTATCGAAACCAGTGATATCTTTTTTGCCATAGATAGTATACCAGCTATATTTGCCATCACAGACGATGCCTACTTGATTTTTACTTCGAATTTGTTTGCCATTCTAGGATTAAGATCATTGTTTTTTGTACTTAGTCATATGGTAAATAAATTTCAATATGTAAAGCCCAGTTTAGTAATTATCCTGGTGTTCGTAGGTCTTAAAATGCTTACAGCGACCTGGATTGAAATTCCGGATTGGTTTTCATTATCCTTTGTTGTGATAACACTTGGCACAGCGATCCTAATCTCAATGTTTAAGAATCACTCCGATAAGTAAGAAGCAGGACATAATTCGTGTAACCCTGCTCCGTAGATTCTCGTGCCAGCACTCCATGAACGCAGTGGACTCCACAGAGTGTCGATGCGAGGTTGCTCGTAAGGAAGAAATGTTCACTAACTAAACGGTAACATAATTTCACTAGCAAAACTCGAATTCAAATGGATTATTTAAATTCACTCTGCAATTCACTTTGATTCTGATTTATTCGTATATAGTTAATTACAGATCAACCTATTAAAACGAATTATGATTGACGTGACTTACATGAAACACCCCGATGAATTATTTAGATTAATATAATTTTGAATGAAGATAGTTTTTAAATACCATCATTGCATCAAAGAGAATTGATTGGCTAAAACAAATTGGATATGTGGAAATTTAGAACCTGCCTTATTTTCTGGTTGATTCTTCTGGGGGTGGATGCCTATGCACAAATACCTCAAAATCCCTTAGGGTTGCATCCTTCAAAAATGAAATGGAAACAAATCAATACCGATAAGGTGCAAATTGTCTTTCCGGAAGGGAATGAAAAACAAGGACTTAGAGTAGCAGATATATGTGAACAACTCTGGCAAATAAATAGCATAAATGTAGGAGGTAAAAGAAAAAAGATCAGCATTCATTTATACCCATTAAATACAATGCCCAATGGACGGGTTACTCCGGGTCCCTTTCGGTCTGAGTTTTTCCTCACTTCACCCCAATTTAACTGCACCACCGATTGGCTGGACAATCTTACCATTCATGAATATCAACATGTAAAACAATTTGCTAATGCCGACCGGGGAATAACCAAGTTGGCCCATCACTTCTTGGGTTCCTGGGCATGGGGAGGTTTTGCAGCCACTGCCTTGCCACGTTGGTTTTGGGAAGGAGATGCTGTGTTGGCCGAGACTGCTCTTTCCGGATCAGGAAGAGGAAGAATGCCGGCTTTTTTGATGGAATACCGGACCCTTCTACATCACAACATCCGATATAATTATGAAAAAGCAGGTGCAGGCTCTTATCGCAACTTCGTGCCGGATTGGTATAATCTGGGGTATCACATGATATCAAGAGCTAAATCAGACTATGGACTGGATATTTGGGCCAAAGTTCTGCCCGAGGCAGTGAGTTATAAAGGTATTTTCTTCCCGTTCAGCCGCAGTCTTAAGAAGCATACCGGACTAAAGACTAAAGAACTTTATGAAAGAACCATGGATTCCATTCAATCAAAATTGAATATTTCCAAGTCTCAATTATCCTTAAGATCCAATGTGGATGTGAAAAATCCTTCCAAAAGGACCGTAACTGATTATACCAACGGCTTGTTACTGTCGGAGGGAAAAATTATGGCAATGAAAAGTGGATTTCGGGATATTCCTACAGTGGTAATGATTGATGAAAATGGTAACGAATCCAAACTTTTGATACCAGGTGTTCGCCATGACCATCCGTTTGGCACCCTTTCTTATCGAAAGGATAAATTAGTGTGGGCAGAACTAAACCAGCATTTGCGTTGGCGATACACCAACTATTCTGACCTATATGTATATGAACTGCCGTCACGAAAAAAGCTAAAAATTACCAAGAATGGCCGGTATTTCTCTCCTAGCTTTAATCACCAAGGCAACAAAATAGTGGCGGTTTCTATTAATTCATTGTCTCAAGCTCAATTAATAATTATTGATCTGAATAATCACAGCCGGCAAATCCTGGCAAATCAGGAAGGCTGGATGTATGCTTATCCGATATGGGGAAGTGAGGATAACTCAATCATAGTCGTTGGTCAAAAGGAAGAACAGCATTCGATTGTTTCCATTGACATAAATAACGGAAAACATACGGTAGTATACGGGCCGGTACAAAATATGGTCAGTCATCCAGCAATTCTGGGTGATACCATCTTTTTTTCATCGGGGAAAGATGGAGTTCAGAATATTTTCGCTCTGACTCCTGCAAATCAATTAGCACAGGTCACACATTCCATAACCGGTGCATTTCACCCGGCCATTTCTCCAGATGGACAAACTTTGATTTTTTCCGAGTTTACGCCGCAAGGGTATGAACTTAAGGTAAAGGCAGTATTACAAGGTTGGTCGGATATTGATAATTTAAGCTCCGTTTATCCTCATCATGAATTGATTACCCATCAGGAAAATGAAGGAAGTATTCTAACTCAATTGAAACCGGGAAATTGGGAAATTGAAAAGTACCCAAAAGCTTCAGGATTAATTCTACCACACAGCTTGTTACCCAATATTGATCCACCTTTGTATGGTGGTAGTGTTTTACTAGATAATAAGTTTAGTACTTTATCTGGGGAAGTGGGGACCTATTATAACGAGAATAATAAGGACTGGACCTACTTTGCCGATTTTGTTTTTGGAGGATGGTGGCCTGAAGTTATTTTGGGATTTAGGCATTGGAATCGCAATAATGATATCTATGACTTTAGAGTGGTTAATGATACCACTTTACATACTAATTTTTATCGGGAACATTGGTCTGAAAATCGAATCTCCGTGGGATTGAATTTGCCCCTGCGATTTAATACGGGCAGTTTTTTTCACCGTTTCACTACGGGAATTCGCCTGAATCACATGCTGATCGATACGGATGGCAATCGCCTGAACCCGGACAATAACCGGGATACCTTGCGGGGACCGGAAGCTGCGATCAGAAGGTTTAACAAAGTGGAAGGAATTGAGCTTAAAGATCAAAATTTTAGTACCCTTGACTTTAGCCTGCGCTATCAAACTCTTATCAGGAGGGCCAGACAACACATAGAGTCCCGGTGGGGTTTTGCTTTATCTGCCAGATGGCAATACAACCTGGATGAAATACTGGGAGGAAACTTATTTACAACAACGGCATTGGCATTTCTTCCCGGAATTCAGCGTAATCACAGTTTGAAACTTGGTTACCGATACCGGCGTAGCAATCTAATCGATCCATATAGTTTTCCGGATCCTTTTTTATACCCCAATGGCTATGATGCCTTTGTAAATGACGAAATCTCTTATCTAAGTGTAAATTACAAACTACCGCTGGCCTATCCCGACTGGGCAATCGGATCACTGGCATTTATTCAGCGTATTAAGATGGATTTGTTCTACAATCACGCCCGATCGGTGCTGAAATTTCCTTTCGATGCGACAGAATATGCCCGCTCACTAGGGGTGGAATGGACTTTTGATATTAGGTTGTTGCGATTGCTGGATGTGGATGTCGGATTTCGTTATAGCTACTTATTGGACCCGGATCTAAGCCCGGACGGCAGTTCGCATCAATTTGACTTTCTGGTTCTTAGTATCGGAGGTTAATCAAAGCCATAAGTTCAACGTAAAGTGAACTATCATTTTAAACAATTACCAAGTTAAACAATGAACAAATGTCTTCATTTTAACAATTTTTGAATTGAATATAGTTTTTAAACAACTTCATTGAGAGCTCCTTGAAATTGCATCATTAAGATAGTATATTTGATTGCGAGCTATTCAAATTTAAACTTAACTGTAGGAAAACCATTTAATTTCTTTGATTCACATCGTACTATAGTGACACAAATATTTGATTTAATATTCTGGATTATTACGGTCTACATTATAATAGGAATATTGATGGCCATCTTTTTCGCATATTCTGGTCTACAAAAGATTCATCCAGGTACCAAGGAATCCAACCTGCAATTCAAAATAATCATTTTCCCCTCTATGGTGATATTATGGCCTATCCTGTTACGAAAATTCTTCCAGAAGTGAACAGCAAGCATCGAAATCTTCATTTTGTTTTTTGGATTTGTGCTATCCTAATGTGGCTATTGGCCATCTGGATTATTTGGATTAAACTTTAATATGAGTATCGTTTTAAAAGCCATCGGTTGGAATCGTCAGAAGAAGAAGTACGACCTTCTTTTACTGCTTGTTATTTTGACCTATTGTACAACTTTCACCCTGGTTAGCCTAATATTTTATCCGGAGATTACAGCAGAAACTTTGTTGATTCGATGTTTTGGTAGTTGCGCTTTCGTCCTTTTGCATTTGATTTTAATGATCGGTCCCTTAGCACGGATCGACCCTCGTTTTTTACCATTGGTCTACAATCGCCGACATGCCGGGGTCATCTTATTTGTGATTGCCCTAGCGCATGGTGTCATTAGTATTTTTCAGTTTCACGCTTTGGGAAATTTCAGCTGGTTTACCTCATTATTTTTGTCAAATCCGGATTATCATGTGCTGATGGATTTTCCTTTTCAGACACTGGGTTTCTTTGCATTGATTATATTCATGGTTATGGCATTGACCAGTCACGATTTCTGGATGGATGTCTTGTCTCCTAAAATTTGGAAGCTCTTACATATGAGCGTATATGTGGCCTATCTACTCTTGATTTTCCATGTATTATTGGGAACTGCACAACTGGAATCCTCTATATGGTTAAAAATCTGGGTAACTGCCGGTCTTACTGTTCTATTAATTTTACATCTATGGTCAGCAGTGATAGGACGAAGGAAAAGTTTATCTTCCGATACGTCATGGGTGAAAGTTGGATCTGTAGATCAAATCAAAGAGGGTAGGGCTGTCATAATTTCGGCAAATAATCAGGAAATTGCCATTTTTAAATATGATGGGATTTTTTCTGCGGTTCGAAATGAATGCAAACACCAGTTAGGACCATTGGGAGAAGGCCGAATAATCGATGGATGTATTACTTGTCCCTGGCACGGCTACCAGTACTTGCCGGCAAATGGATGTAGTCCACCTCCGTTTCAAGAAAAAATATCAACCTACCGCATAAAAGTTGAAAATCGAGAGATCTGGGTGAACCCAACACCTTATCCTGAGGGTACATTTGTTGAACCTGCAAAATACAATTCATGAACAACGGTTCATTTTATATTGGTTATCAGAACAAAATGCCCGAACCACTGTTTGCCTTTATCCGGAAATTATATTTAGCTTTATTGGTAATTGTAGTATTATCTGCGATAAGTTTCAGTGTCCTGAAAATAGGATTTGCGGATTCGCGTTTTGAATATGGCACACTGAGTGAACTTTCCGGTACTCTCTACCTTCAACCGGTTCCATACCTTGAAATAGAAGATGATCACTGGGGTCAGAATCAGCAAGTTTTACTGGTGGGCTTTGGAAAATTTGGCGCAACCACCAACATTAAAGAAATGGAAGAGACCATTGGAAAATCATTGGAAGGAGTGCAAGTCGTGCTGCGAGGCACAAAGATTTATGATGATGGCTTTCAACTGCTGGAACTTACCGAAGGAAAACATGCTTTGGTCTCATATGCTGAGGATCAGATGAAAAAAAATGATATTGCTTTTGAAAGCAAAGCTATTGAACTATCCGGAGAAGTCATTGATCCCAAATGTTACTTTGGAGTTATGAAACCAGGATATGGAAAACCCCACCGGTCCTGTGCATCCAGATGTCTTGCAGGAGGCATCCCTGCAATGTATGTTACCCGTAATCCGTCTCAAGCTTCCAGTTCTTATTATATCTTGTTGGATGAAGAGAATATGTTTTGCTATTTTAAAGAATATATCGCTGAAAATACCCGAATTACCGGCGATGAGTTCCAAATAGGAAATCTCAACTTCATACAAATAAACTCTATAGAAAATTTAATACCATGAGTATTGCGAAAACTATTATTGACCCTGTGGAAGTAGCCAAATGGTCCGAGCTGAAAGATCGTACTCCGGTCCATGCTTTGGTAGAAAACACGGACTTGGTGATTACCCGGTTTGATGAGGAACACACTGTTTTATATGGTAGGTGTCTTCATCGTGGAGCAATGTTGAGCGATGGCTTTATTGATAGTAATGACAATTTGATCTGTGGAGTTCATCACTGGGATTACCGGGTGGATACAGGAGTTAGCGAATACAATAATGAAGAAGTATTGTACAAGTTCCGATCTCAAAAACTAGGAGATATCATCTATGTGGACAGAGTCGATGTGATAGCTTTTGAAGAGCTTCATCCCCAACCATTTCGACGCAATGAATATTTGGGGACTTATGCAGATACACACCCGGAAAACACCGAACCATTCACTCGCTATATCCAGAATTTGGCAAAGCATGGATTAAAGAAATCTGGGCACCATGGTCCCAGTGCAGCAATGGGAGTCGATCGAAACACATTGCCAAGATGGGAAGATATTCAGTTTTTACCCGCACAACTTTGGAGGAAACCCTTGTTGGATGAGGACGCAGTGGACACCAAGGTTATCATTGGACCCAATGCGAAAAAGCCCTTGGAATTGGATATACCGGTATTCGTTTCCGATATGTCATTTGGTGCGTTATCGAAGGAAGCTAAAGTAGCCCTTTCTAAAGGAGCCGATTGGGCTGGAACCGGGATTTGTTCTGGCGAGGGAGGTATGCTTCCTGAAGAACAAGAGAACAACCGACGATATTTTTATGAATTGGCGTCGGCCAAGTTTGGTTTCAGTTGGGAAAAAGTGATCCAATGCCAGGCATTCCATTTTAAGGGGGGACAGGGAGCAAAAACCGGTACCGGAGGTCACCTGCCTGGCAACAAGGTGACCGAAGACATTGCTGCCGTCAGAAACCTAAAAGCCGGGCAGGCTGCCATATCACCGGCCACTTTTCCTGACTTGAATACAGCAGCTGAATTTAGTGAAGTTGCCGAGGAAGTCCGGATACGAACCGGTGGTATACCGGTAGGATTCAAAATAGCCGCCAGTCACATCGAAAAAGATATTGATTTTGCGTTGGAAGCCGGCGCAGATTACATCATATTGGACGGTCGTGGAGGTGGCACCGGAGCGGCTCCTACTATTTTACGTGATCATATTAATGTGCCTACTATTCCGGCCTTGGCAAGAGCAAGACGACATCTGGACACCTTGGGACGCCAGGACATCACATTAGTCATTACCGGTGGTTTGAGAACCCCCGCTGACTTTGCGAAAGCTTTAATGTTGGGTGCAGATGCCGTTGCCGTTTCCAATTCAGCATTGCAAGCGATCGGCTGTCTGGGCATGAGAGCGTGTAATACGAATAATTGTCCGGTAGGAATTGCCACTCAAAAGGACCATCTTAGAATGCGGATTGAAATTGAAAAATCTGCCCGACAACTTCAAAACTTCTTGCTTGCATCTAATGATTTAATCAAGGTGATAGCCAGAGCCTGTGGATATCAGCATGTCGAACAGTTCAACTTTGAAGATTTAGTAACTTTTAATTATCATATGCACAAGTTAACCGGTATCAATTATGCCGGAATAAACTCTTAAATGCAGATAACTTGAAAACAAATCCATATTTACATGATGCCATCATGAGCATTGTAGAAAATCAATTATCCGAAAATAATCCGGTTGAAACCAGAGAAACTCTAGATAGATTAATGCTTGAGGGTTGGTCGGAAGAGAACAGCCTAAAATTAATAGGTCAATGTGTAGTAGTGGAACTGTTTGGAGTTATGAAATACAAGGCTAAGTTTAATGAAAAGCGATTTATCAGAAATTTGAAAAATCTTCCGAAAACACCTACTGAGTAATATTCATGAACCTCAATCTACATTTTGATCATCCGGTAAAGATTGGAATTGAAAGTCAACCAGGCCAAATCAGTATTAACAATACTTATGTAGTTTTTGTCTGTTCCAGAATAAACCTGTCTGGAGCGGGTAACATTACCGTCTTGAAAAATTGCAATTCTAAGATCACTCATTACACTTTCCACTTCATTAATGATATGTGATGTACACGAATTATCAAATTCCAAAAAAATAATTTCTTCGTTTTGGGTAATCGCCAATACTTTGGCAACCGAAAAAGGATACTCATTCCAATCGCGACCTCCATTATTTGATATGAATAGGGCTTCCCGATTGGAATAAGTCCCAAAATTGGAATTTTTAAAGAATGATTTTCCTTGCTTTAATTCAGGTAAATCTATTTTTTCCCAAGTGAAGCCATAATCCGGTGTCGAGTAAAGGATGTTGTTGTTACCGACAACATGGATAATTTCTTCCTCTCGGATGAACTGCATGCTGATAACCTCTTGCCTTGGAGTAATACCAATCAAGTTATCCCAGCTTTCTCCGTAGTCTCTGGTTTGGTATATTTCAAGCTTAAAATCCTTTCGATTTCCCAGATTTACGAAGGAGCCAATTCCTTCGCCGTTTACATTTAGATAGATTTGATCAAAATACCCATGTGAGGTTTCATTTATCTTTTTCCAGGTTTTACCTGCGTTATCAGAGTAATAAATGGTTCCGAAGTATTCTTCTACTCCATGTGTAGAACAAATCCAATAATGGGCATTGTTTGTTGTCCAAAGATTATTCGCTATACCAAAACTTGCAAACTGTTGACCAACATCCCGCCATTGGTCTGCCTGTATTGAATATCGAAAAATGGTATTATTTTGTATTAAATAAGATCCAAATTCATTATTAATTAATTTACGTGGGGTATATCCGTTTATTTTTTCTATTTTCCAAGATCCTAAGGATCCTTCAGTAATGACAGTTTCACCTTGACAATCCGAAGAGCTCCAACTTGCTACATCAATTTCACAAGCTTGGCAGAAAATGATTGTTAGAATCAGAATGTTATTCTTTGTCATAAGATTGATTTAAAATCGATAGCCAATATTTAGAAATCCATTGATACCAATTGTAATCCTATCATCGATAAGATTAGCAATATTCAGAAAGTGAAGAATTATTTTTGGTTCAATAACATAATGTTCATTGAGGATTAGTTTTCCACCAAATCCTACATAAGGATAAGAGCTTATTATCATACTTTTTCTTTCGCTTAAATTAGAGTTTAAGAATGTGTTCCTTGCTGCTTGAAACCTGGGGTTTGCTTTCGTCTCATGGGTATGTTGGTAGCCAAAGGAATAATATAATCGATCTTTATAATTTGCGAGATTAATGTACTTTTTAAATTCAAATCCTAGACCCAAACCCTGACGGGAGAATTTCAGTTTACCCAAATTAGGCAAAGAGAGAACTTGAGGAGAACGATCATATTTGATTTGAAACTCTAAACCAATTGTTCTTTCGGCTTGAATCCATTCATAACCAATGATAAATTGGTTATTGATCAATCGCATATCCGTTTTTAACTCATGCTTGTTTTGAGTGTATGATGATTGAGCTAAACATAAAATAAGTTGCAGTAATAATATTCTCATGTGCAGAAAATTTAGTGATCAAAGTGCTGGAATTCTCTTGAGCAAAACCTTGCCGTAATATACTCTAATTTAAATTTACTTTACCATAACTTTAACATCTTCTACTTAGGCTATTCCTTAGGCATTTACGAAATTAGCCAACCTGAAAATTCATAACAATGAAAAAATACTTAGTCGTACTTTTTATCCTTGCATCGACCTGGTCGATAGCCCAGGATTCCACCTTATTATCATTAGATCGATTATTTGGCAGCGGAGAGTTTCGCAGTCAGGGATTCGGCCCCATAGGATGGCTAGAAGAAGGTAACGCATTTACCACTTTGGAAAAATCTGAATCAGTTGAAAATGCCCGAGATATTGTTCGGTATGATTGTGAAAACATGAACAGGAGAATCCTGGTTGCAGCGCAGGAGCTTATACCAGATGGAATGGATCAACCTTTAACTATTGAAGCCTATTCCTGGTCCAACAATGGAAAATATCTATTGATCTTTACCAATTCAAAACGGGTATGGAGGGCAAATACACGTGGAGACTATTGGATCCTGGATTTGGACTCAAGGCACCTGGAGCAACTGGGCAAGGATCTCCCTGAATCCTCGCTTATGTTTGCAAAATTCCACCCTGATGATACGCATGTGGCGTATGTGAGTGAGTTTAATGTGTATTTCCAGGAGTTACATAGTGGCAGGATTACTCAGCTGACCACAGATGGAAATGAAGTGTTGATCAATGGGACATTTGACTGGGTATATGAAGAAGAATTCAGTTGTCGTGATGGATTTCGTTGGAGCCCTCAGGGATCTATGATTGCATACTGGCAAGTAGATGCTTCGGGGTTACGTGAGTTTTTCATGATCAACAATACCGATTCGATTTATTCTCAAATCGTACCCGTACAATATCCAAAAGTCGGAGAGCCGCCTTCTGGTGTCAAAATCGGGGTAATTAACCTGGCGAATAAAATTACCACTTGGATGAATATTCCCGGTGATCCGGTTCAGCATTATCTGCCTCGTATGCAGTGGATTAGTGAATCCAAATTATTAGTTCAACAACTTAATCGCAAACAAAATCATTATCGTATGTTCATTGCCAATCCCAGAACCGGAGAAGTAAAGCTGATATACGAAGAGGAAAACGATTCCTGGATAGATATTGATCACCCAGATCTGACAATGAGTTTTTTGGTCACTGATTTACCTCAGTACAATGATCATACCGTATTGCGGACTTCAGACCAAGATGGATGGCGGCATTTATATAGTATCGATTTGGATTCTAAAAAGGTAAAACTTTTGTCACCAGGAGAATATGAAATTGCTCGATATTATAGTATTCGTAGCAGTTCTATATATATCAGTGCTTCACCTGAAAATGGTTCGCAGAGATACCTGTATACTCTGGCTCTTGATGGGAGTGGTAAATGGACTAAAAGGACGCCTGCTGAATTCTCCGGAGTGAACCGTTATAACATAGCTCCTAATGGAAAATATGCGATCCATTCACACAGCAATGCCAATACACCCAATACCATCCGATTGATATCGTTACCGACTCATCGAACTATCAAAGTGCTGCAAGACAATGCAGAATATAAAGCTAAAATCGCATCCATTGCAATGCCTGAAGTCGAATTCTTCAAAGTAAAAACCGAAGATGGAATCGATATTAATGGTAAAATAACCAAACCGGTAAATTTTGATCCCACCAAACAGTATCCGGTATTGTTCAATGTATATGGAGAACCTTGGGGACAAACCACTGCGGATAGTTGGGGTTCTCTTTGGAATGTAATGTTAGCACAAAAAGGTTATTGTATTATCAATATTGATCCTCGCGGTACGCCGGTTTTAAACGGAACAAAATGGAGAAAAAGTATCTATCGAAACATTGGGAGGGTCAATATTCGGGATATGGCGCTGGCAGCCAAAGAAATTATCAAGTGGGACTTTATAGATCCCGAGCGAGTGGCTGTATGGGGCTGGAGTGGAGGAGGTTCTTCAACACTAAACCTCATGTTTCAATACCCGGAATTATTCCAAACGGGAATGTCGGTAGCACCTGTAGCCTATCAATTATATTATGATAACATTTATCAGGAACGGTATATGGGACTACCCCAAGAGAATAAAGAAGATTTTATCGCGGGAAGTCCGGTCACATATGTCGAGGGGCTAAAAGGAAATTTGTTGTTGATCCATGGTACTGCTGATGACAATGTACACTATCAGAACTCAGAAGCCATGATTAACGCTTTAATTAAAGCCAATAAACAATTTAGTTTTATGGCATATCCCAACCGCTCTCATGGGATTTATGAAGGAGCCAATACCTCCAGACATTTATATACTCTTTTATCCAATTACTTGTACACTCATTGTCCACCGGGAGCACGGGAAAAAGGAAAGATGAAGAGAAGTTAGATGATAGTTGATTAAAAATGTACAGTCTCATAATGAGTACTTGGATAAAAAAACTAAAAGGGTTATTGGTTGAAGCTCGTGATGTGAGACCTGATACCTGTTTAGACTCCTCTGGTACTTCTTTCATTAAAACACCATTAATTTTTTATGGACTGAATTTTCTTTTGTCCACGGTGGAATTATGTTTAATTTTGCCACCTTATTTTGTGGACATTAAACCGATATAATGATTGATATCACCTTTCCGGATGGTAGTGTGAAGCCTTTTCCATCTGGAACTACCGGAATGGAAATAGCGCAAAGCATATCTCCGGGACTCGCTCGGATGTCATTGGCAATTAAAGTGAATGACGTCATTTGGGATTTAAATCGAAAGATTGTACAGGATGCAAATATTGCCATTCTAACCTGGAAAGATAAAGGTGGAAAATCTACTTTTTGGCATTCCTCAGCACATTTGATGGCAGAAGCCATCGAATCGCTATACCCTGGAACGAAATTCGGTATTGGCCCTCCAATCGAGAATGGTTTCTATTATGATATCGATATTAACGAACGATCGTTAACAACAGATGACTTGCCAGTCATTGAAAAAAAGATGAAGGAACTGGCCAAGCAGAAGAACTCTTACGTCCGTCAAGAAATAACCAAAGCGGATGCCATCGCCTATTTTAAGGAAAAAGAAGATCCTTACAAATTGGATTTATTGGAAGAATTGGAAGATGGTGAAATAACTTTCTACCAACAGGGAAATTTTACTGATTTATGTCGAGGTCCGCACATACCAAATACCAGTTCAATCAAAGCGATTAAACTGTTAAATTTGGCGGGCGCCTATTGGCGGGGTGATGAAAACAAAAAACAGTTAACCCGGATCTATGGCATCACCTTTCCTAAACAGTCCGAACTGGAGGAATATCTCAAAATGCTGGAAGAGGCAAAAAAGAGAGATCATCGTAAGTTGGGAAAGGAATTGGAGATATTTACATTTGATGATGACGTGGGACCAGGCCTTCCCCTGTGGTTGCCCAATGGAGCCTTTTTGATTGAGCAGCTCGAGGAATTTGCCAAAATAACCGAGGAAGAGGCTGGATACGTGAGAGTACGGACTCCACATATCGCCAAAGAGAGTTTGTACTTAACCAGTGGACATTTGCCTTATTATAAAGAATCGATGTTTCCGCCCATGGAGTTGGACGGCACGACTTACTTTCTAAAAGCCATGAACTGTCCACATCATCACAAAATATTTGCTGCTTCTCCCAAATCATATAAAGATCTGCCCTTGCGCCTGGCGGAATACGGCACCTGCTATCGATACGAAAAATCTGGTGAATTATTCGGATTGATGAGAGTGAGGTCCATGCAAATGAATGATGCCCATATTTATTGTACCAAAGAACAATTTGAATCGGAATTTAAAAGAGTTAACGAGCTCTATTTAAAATATTTTGAAGTATTTGGAATTGATAAGTATATCATGAGATTTTCGACCCATGATCCGGATAAACTGGGTAAAAAATATGTGGATAACCCTACTTTATGGATTGAAACTGAGACGATGGTCAGGAATGTGCTAATTGAATCCGGCATACCTTATGAGGAAGTTCCGGATGAAGCCGCATTCTACGGTCCTAAAATTGATATTCAAATCTGGAGCGCAATTGGAAGAGAATTTACATTGGCAACCAATCAGGTAGATTTTGCACAACCTTTGAGTTTTAATTTAACCTATGTAAATTCTGAAAATACCGCCATCCATCCAATTGTAATACACCGGGCTCCGTTAAGTACCCATGAACGATTTATAGGATTTTTACTTGAGCATTATGCCGGTAAATTTCCATTGTGGCTCGCTCCCCAACAATTTACACTTTTGCCCATTAGCGATCGTCATCATGCGTATGCAAGCCAGGTATATTCGGATCTAAAAGCCCAAGGATTGAGAGGAAGAATTGATGACCGTACGGAAAGTATTGGCAAGAAAATCCGGGACGCTGAACTTCAAAAAATACCTTTCATGCTCATAATCGGAGATAAAGAAATTGAAAACAATAATGTATCCATCCGAAGACAAGGAGTAGGGAATCAAGGTAATAAAACGATAGAAGAATTTGCCCGATTAATTAATGAGCTGGTAGCTTCTAAGAATTAGATTTAGCCTATGGAGATTTACTATTCTCTTTTTTGTAAAAGATAGTGATTGACCAAAAAGAGGATGCCAACCAGTAATGGAATCAATACCAATACCCAGGTAACCCCCGATAATTGGATAGGTCCACCAAAGAAATACATCATAAACAGCCCGAGGATAACCAGCAAGATACCACCTAGATTTTCTCTCTTCCAGGCAATCCATAAACAAACAGCAAGGCTGATCGTAAATAAGTTGTGCATAAAAAAGGCTATGATCAATTTTCCCAATTTGTGGTTTTCCAAAAATACGTCCAGAGAAAATAAGAGATAAAAGAAAATAAGCAAAATCAGGATAGCTCTCAATATCCAGGAAAGCACATTTTCTCGATTTTCAGCAGAAAAAGTCATAATAAATGGATCTGTATTAATAACATGATCAATTCACTGTAAATTCCCCTTATGGTGCCAGAAGAGTACTGACTCCAACTCCTAAGAAAGTCCCCACAATATAACCCAGAATAGCGATCAAAATGGCCGGAGTAATTGCTTTTTTCATTTGATAACTCGCTGCCATAGGGGCGGAGACCGAGGGCCCTCCGATATTAGCCATCGATGCTACCGCAATTTCTTTCAAACTGAAATTTAACCATTTACCAAAAATCAGTATTATACTCAAATGGATAATCAGAACTATCGTTACAAAGATTATGATGGAAGGTGATGAAATTAAGATGGTTTTAATATCTGAAGCAGCTCCAATCACAGCTAAAAATAAATACATCAAATACATCCCGAATGTAAATGCCCATTTCTCCAGTTTAGCAAAAAATCCGGGAAAGATATTGACTCCTACAATAGTAAATAAGGTGATTAATAAAATACTTAATTTCACTTCTGTTTGTAGTACATTTTCAAGAATCGGCGACAATTCAGAAGCAACAGCACATATGAACAAAGAGGACAAGAATATTTTTGCTAGAGAGCTCAATGTGAGCGAGGTATAATCTGGCTTGATGACCTCTTTATCTTTCAAATCATCTTCTTCGTAAATGGGATAAAACCTCTGGAGCCAGGATATGGCGGGAACGGTAAAAAGTAAAACAAAGTATAAGTTCGTATATACATTGTCAATAGCAACGCACGGAGCAAAGAGAGGGCTCTGATCAAACCCAAGTGCAGTGGCAACTGACATAAAGTTTACACTACCTCCAGTATAAGTTCCGATAAAAACACCCATCATCTTATAAGTATCCGGTCCTACGGAAATAAGGCTAAAAGCGATAATTGCACCCAGTACCACGCCCAGACTACCTATAAAAAACAAAACTAATAGCCGCCCCGATTCCTTAATAATCATTTTTAACCGGGCATTAAATAACAAAAATGTAATAGATATGGGCACGACATATTGATATACAAAATGATAGACTGGGACTTCGATATCGGGATTAGAAGCCGATGGTATAACTCCGGCCGTGGTTAATAGCGCTCCTGCCAAGATGGTGATAAAAACTCCTGATATTTTTCCATACCACCCTTTTTGTTCTCCAACGATGCCTAACGCTACCACAGCAAACAGGAGAGTCAATAAAGTGAAGTGCTGTGAGGGAAGAATGATAGAATTCACAGTTAGGAAATTATAATTTGTTGGCATTTATTTAAATATTCCGGATCTACACATGCTCCCAGGCCCACTAAATTAGTATTTAGTTTTATTATACCTCCATCCGAGTATTGAATGCCTTGAACTATTGGATCTTCGCCAAGTAGCAAGGGGGCATCCATATCAAAATAGCATACTACCGGATTGGCGTAGACAAAATGAGTTAGGGCAGTCATTGCGAGTCTGGTTTCCATAAAACATCCTACCTGGCATCTAATTTTGTTCTCACCTGCCAATTCTGAAATCTTTAGAGCTTTGTGAATACCTCCTGATTTACCCAATTTTATATTGAATTCATGGCAGGCTTTAAAGTCCAGAAGTCTTTTGGCATCATGGTGATCAAACAGCGATTCATCCGCCATAATGGGGATTGGACTTCTGGCAGTCAAATCGACCTGGCCTTTTAAATTCCAATGAGGAAGAGGCTCCTCACAGTGCCCGATATGGAAAGGATCAATTGCTTGTAGTACTTTTAGAGCAGAGTTTTCATTCCACCCTTGATTCGCATCGATTCTCAGAGCAACATGGTCTCCAATGGTTTGCCGGATAACCTCAATGCGTTGGATATCCTCTACCGAATCTTCTCCCAATTTAATCTTTATGGTTTCGAAACCATGCTGGAAATAGGTAAGCGCTTTGTCTGCCATTTCTTGCGCGCTCATCAAACTTACCGTCATATCGGTAATTATTTCACGTGGTTGACCTCCCAGAAATTGCCAAAGAGGCAAGCCTGCAAATTGTGCATTCAAATCATATAATGCCATATCAAATGCACTTTTTAGGCTATTATTGCCAAGTAAAATTTCATCAAGTTCATCAATTCGTGCAGGGATATTTTTTGCTGTCTTTCCAATCCAGGCCCTGGCGAGCCTCGGAGCTAAATTCCATTGCGAAATCTGATGCTCACCATTGATGCTAGGAAAAGGGCAACATTCACCACTGCCTACTAAACCATCTCTGGTCAGGATCAGAACAAATAGATTCTGCGCTGTACGCACCGTTTCCAATGAAATCCTAAACGGCTCTTTCAGTAGTAGATCTGCTTTATAAATCTCAATCCGATCAATAATCATAAATCCTAAGTTCTTAATCTAATTCCATAATGTAGGACAATGGTGAATTTTCATAGGGTGGGTAATTTTTGTTCAGGACGTTTGAAATAGTGAATCCTTTCTTCTTTACCAAATATTCGGCAGCTACCATGATCCGGTTTAAATTTATCAGTAAGTATTTACAACCAATATCTCGAGTAAACTCTATAGTAGCATCCAATAAGCGATGACCTATTTGTCGCTTTCGATACTTGCGATGAGTCCATAGTCCGGCAATTCTGGCGACATGATAACTTTGGCGGATAATTAAAGCAAATCCAAGATTCTGTGATTCTTTCTCGGCGATCAGAATTTGTCCTCCATTGTTGAACACATATTTTCTCAGATTTTCAAGAGATTCTTCGATTTCCCGGATACGGAATTTTTTCTTAGACCAATTTTGATATGCTTCTTCAACAAAAAGTTTGTCATCAGAGGAATAGCTTTTGATCTTGACGGAGGCGTAGTCTATTGCTCTGATCTCATGGATAATTCGATCATAGAATGATTGGTGGAGCATCGAATTCTCTAATGCCTCCAGATGTAACATAAAATCAGGAGCCTTATCCTCAATCCATTTTTGAGTGGCAGCTTCGGTGGCTTCCCAGATCGGCAGCAACTTTTCAACTTCTTTAATTCCTTTGGGGGAAAGTTGCATCAATCGTTTTCTACGATCCTTTTGATCGAAAGTATTTTGGACCAAATTTTCCTTAAGCATTTGTTTGTTGATCAAATGTACATCCGGGTGAGTGCGGTTTAATTGTGAAGCTGCCTGAGTAATGGTGATGGGTTCATTCCTTTGATATAAAAGATGAAGTAATGTCATCCATCGAACTGGAATCTTAACCGCCAGTGATTGATATACTTTTGATTCGTCTTGATTTAGTTTTTCGATGAATCCCTTCAATTTGGTCTTCAATACCAAATACTCTATATAGTCGATATGCTTCATATTTATGTAATTGTTTACGTAAGTAAATATATATATTTGTTAAGTGAATATTTAATTCTCTGATGTATTAATTAAACTATTCTAGTAAAAAGGAGGAGTATATTGTGACCAAGTCATTGGGCTGGGTGAAGTTTTATTAATTTAGCAAGAGCACAATGGAGTTAATTCAATTTACAAAAAAGGGTTTTTACTGCCCACCCGGAGATTTTTATATAGATCCGTCCAGAGGGGTTCCTAAAGCCATTATTACCCATGGCCATTCAGATCATGCACGCAGAGGAAGTAAGCAATACATATGCCATCATCATTCTAAAAATATTTTAAAACACAGACTTGGTGCGATAAAAGTTTCGTCATATGAATATGGTGAAACATTTCTGGTAAACGGAGTAAGTATAACCTTATTTCCTGCCGGACACGTTTTTGGTTCAGCACAGGTTAAGTTGACCTATCGGGGTATAACATGGGTAATCACCGGGGATTACAAACTTGACATGGATCCCGTTGCCGCGAACTTCGAACCAGTGCCCTGTGATGTGTTGGTCACAGAATCTACCTTTGGATTGCCTATTTATCAGTGGCAAGATCCGCAAACGGTTTTCAGTGATATTAATCAATGGTGGGATCAGAATTGCAGGAATGACGTCTATTCTATAGTCTATGCCTATTCGTTAGGCAAGGCTCAACGGATCATTCAAAGTGTAGATAATCGCATCGGCAAAATATATGTTAGCAAGAACATAGATGTTATTAATCAGATTATCAGAATTAGTGGGACTAATATACGTACAACTGTTCGTTTTGCTCCTTATGAAATAGATAATATACAATCAGGTTCCCTTATCATTTCGCCTCCGTCAAGTGTTATTGACTCGATTAAAAGTCTTGGTAATTATTCAATTGCCGGAGTTTCAGGTTGGATGGCTTCAAGAAATAATAGACGGACTCGCGGTATAAATCAGGGGTTTGTACTATCAGATCACGCGGATTGGAATGGCCTGAATCAGGTAGTTCGTGACTGCAATCCAGACCGGGTTTATGTGACTCATGGATTTGCTGATGTATTTGCGCGGTGGTTATGCGAAAATGGCCAAGATGCAAGAGTAGTGAATAGCAAATTGGGAAATATTGAATCTGAACTCAACGGATCATGAAGAGCTTTGCCAACCTGATTAATACGATTAGCCTAACACTTGATAGTAATATCCTATCCAGGGAATTGGCATCCTATTTTATGAGGAGCAGTGACCCGGACAGTATATGGGCTCTGGCACTTTTGTCAGGTCACAAACCCAGGCGAATAGTAACTATTGCAAAATTAAAAGATTGGACCCTTGAATTTGTAAACCTTCCCGAATGGATTTTTACGGCCAGCTTACAACTAGCTGGTGATATCACTGAAACTTGCTCACTATTGTTACCTGCCTCAGGTAGCACTGAAGACGATCTTTCCTACTGGATGGAATATATCTTTGGGTTAGAGGGTCTAACAACTTATGAGCAAAAGGAAAAGATTTTCCAAGCCTGGAATAAGCTGGATACCGGTGAACATTTATTATTCAATAAATTGATAACCGGAGGTTTCAGAAACAGGATACCACAAACAATATTGACGGCAGTGATTGCAAAAGTTACCGGAATATCAAAATACAAAGTAGCAAGTCAATTGATAACCAAGTGGTATCCTGAAAGCATAACTTTTCATGAATTGTTTTTTGATACCCAAGAATCACATGATTTCAAACCATTTCCATTTTTTCATCATATTTCCCAGATTTATCATCCTAATGATTTGGGATTTCCACATGATTGGTTTGCCGAAAGGAAGTGGGATGGCATTCGCTGCCAGTTAGTGAGGAGGTCAGATGCTATTTATTTATGGACCCCAAAAGGGGAACTTGTTACCCAGATTTATCCTGAAATTGCTAATTCAGCCCATCATATTCCGGACGGAACTGTACTGGATGGTGAGATCTTGGCATTTATCGACGGAGTTCCATCGCCTAAAACATTTCTTGGAAAACGGCATAATCGTCAGACCATTTCCAAAAAAGTGATGAAAGAAGTACCAGTGGTCTTTTGTGCTTTTGACCTTTTGGAACATGAAGGTATGGATATGCGAACCTTTTCTTACCAAGATCGGAGGGAAAGATTGGAATCGATATTAATGAACCATAACCACTCAAATATTATCGAATCAGAGTTGATCGAGTTTGAGGATTGGGAGGGTCTGGATCGTATTAGGAAGAACTCACGCAATCATTACAGTGAGGGAATAATTTTGAAAAGGAAGGATTCAATCTATACCAATCTGGATGGCAATAGTTGGTGGAAATGGGAAAATGATCCTTTCTATGCGGATACCGTACTCATGTATGTGGAACGTAGTTTTGGATTTGACCTTTCGGTGAACTATACATTTGGAGTAAGGTCAAAACAACAATTAATTCCTCTTGTTAAGTTAAGCGAAAAAGACCTTGAATTATTGGAGGAAGAAATCACTGAAATTAATCGATTTATTAAAGAGCATACCACGGAAAGGTTTGGACCGGTACGAGTTGTACAGCCGGAATTAGTGTTTGAGTTAGCCTTTAAAAGTATTGAAGTTTCAAACCGCCGTAAGTCTGGAATTCTAATAAATCACTCCCGGGTTATTAAATGGAAAAAGGAATATACACTCGAGCAGGTAAGTACTTTGGCGTACTTAACATCATTACTTGCCTAATTCAGTAATTAATCCTACTGACTGCCTTTTACTACAACGTTGCTCCGCTTACGCTTCTCCATCGGCGGTAGGGTGCCAAATATACGGTCCCAAAACAAGTTAGATACTCCAAATCCTTTATCCGGATATTGATGATGATGCAAGGTATGGTTTACCCATAAATGTTTAAGCATCTTGGGAGCCCGAAATCGGTGAATGGAATAATGAATACCTACATAAAACAAATACCCTAATATAAATCCCGGAAAAAACAAAAATGCATAGGTCCTCATAATCGCGAAAAAAATAATAAAAAACAATGCGGATATAAGAAAAGCAGGAACTGGTGGCATGATGATTCTTGGTAAATCATTGGGATATTCATGATGGACACCATGCATGATGTACTGAAAGCGATGCGACCATGGTTGATCATTAATAAAATGAAATACATACCGGTGTATGCAATATTCCGCAAAAGTCCAGAATAATAAACCAGAAAGAAATATCAAAACCATTGACCACCAGGAGATCTCTTGACCAAAAATGCTGTACAAATAAAAACTTACACCCATGAAAGTTCCCATCTCGAGGAGAATAACTACAGGATGAGATTTGGTAAGAGCTTCAAGTAATGGGTTTTTGAAGATTCTACCTTGTCCTTGTTGTTTTACGCTGCTCATGATAATAGGATTTTTGTGGAAAAGTCACCACAAAAGTACGTCTTATTTTCCTAATTATCAGCACAATAAATTCAAAATTATCCGGGATCTTTATAACTGGTTGCAATATATCCGAATTTGGTTTCGGGATCCATACATATATAGAAGGATTCTTCGCTTCTTAGAATATCCAAGATTCGTGAAAAATCATCGATATTGTAGTTCAAATTTAGATTGTTTTTACCAAACCATTTATTACCTGGTACTATGCCTTTCCAAAAACGGATAGATCCCACGGGCTCAGTAAGCCCGTTACCATTAATGGATCGAGAGCAATATATTACTACCTGGTCCTTCCTACCCTCATAATCAGGTGTCAAGTAGTTAATATGATACTTGTCAAACCGATGAAATTGTACCGGCATGCTTGATACATATAACTTTACGAATTGGGTCTTAAACAGGGGGGATTCTCAACAAAGGTAATATATTCTTTTCAGAATATAAGCAATTGATAATCAAATCTTTAATTAAAGAAAAATATTTATAGTAAAATAGCCTTTTAGCACAAATCCATAAAAATTATATCCCATATATTTGTGTGTTATAATCAATGAGTTGTCAATGAAAAAAAGGAATATCATCGCTGATGTTAAAGTTTCAATACCTATTAAGAATGTAATTAATATATTTTTGGACCAAAGCGCTTTAAGCACATGGTGGGGTGTTGATGCGTGTTTGATCGAACCTCGAATTGGAGGAATCTACACTTTGGTCTGGGGAGCTTCCGACCACGGCTACAAATATATTTCTTCAGGAATTATTCGATCACTCTCTTACAGATCTTTGATCATTGATCGATATATATACCTGAATCCCCAAATTGGTATATTGGGACCGATGCAGGTTAAAATATACCTTACAGAACAAATTGCTGGGACCGTCTTGTCAGTGGAACAAAAAGGATTCAAAGATGGAAAGGATTGGGATTGGTATTATGAGGCTGTAAGGGCGGGATGGCCACGGGCACTCCAGGCATTAAAAGAATATTTGGAACTATCATTTAATAAATAATATTGCTCACTCAATTATGAGATTCAGGTGCATAAAAAACGGAGATAATGAAATCGTTTGGCTAATCTAGCTGAACAGGTACGAATTTGAATTCATTTCCATCAAATAAGCCAAGATCACTTATTTTTAGTGATGGAATTACCAGGAGAGCCATAAAGGACAAGGTCATATACGGAGCAGTAAGGGTAGAGCCCAAACTTGTTTTTACTTCCTGATCTATTTTTTCGTAGTGGTTGGCGACCTTTTCACCGAATTGATCTGACATGATCCCTGCAATAGGAAGCGGTAAAACTTCCTGACGATTACCGTCTGCAAAACTAATACCTCCTTGATGTTTGATCACGAGGTTAACTGCTCGTGAAATCTCTTTATCAGAAATCCCTACCGAAATGATATTATGTGAGTCGTGAGCAACAGACGAAGCAATAGCTCCTTTCCTCAATCCAAAACCTCTGATAAATCCGATAGCGGGTTTTTGATTTTCATAGCGATTAACAACAGCTATTTTTAAAATATCTTCATCCAAGTTCGGCACGGTTCTGTTGTTCTGCAATGGGTAATGGAATGAGGAGGTCAGTAAAGATCCGTCATAGGCCTGTATTACTCGTATTTTACCCTCCCCGATTGAAATAGCAAAGTCACTCTCTTTTGTTTCTTTACAACCAAAATGATTGATGGGGACAGGGGTTTGAGTCTTAAGTTTGGTTTTACCATTCTGAGCAACCAATTCACCTAAAATAAAAGTTTTCAAAACGGACCAATCCTCAATGTCACTGACTACAATAAAATCTGCGGGATCCCCAATTTTGAGCCGGCCCACATTTAAGTTGTAATGGTCAATGGGGTTGATACAAGCCATGGATAGGATGTCAAAAAGATTATATCCTAGATTGACTGCTTTTTTAACCAGTAAATTAATATGACCTCGTAATAAATCATCCGGATGTTTATCATCACTGCAGAACATGAGTTGGTTCGAAAAATCGTGTGCTAATGGAATCAGGGAATTGAAATTTTTTGCAGCACTACCTTCTCTGATCAATATTTTCATTCCGTGATTGAGTTTATGGAGAGCTTCTTCATAAGATACGCATTCATGATCGGTACTGATACCCGCTTTGATATACTTTATGGCATTAGCTCCGGTTAATTGGGGAGCATGACCATCAATAGGTTTATCAAGTGCTTTAGCCGCATTGATTTTCTTAACGACCTCTTCGTTTTGCTGTAATACACCTGGATAATTCATCATTTCAGCGAGATATTGGATCGAAGGATCTTGCAATAATTCTTTGATCGCATTGGCGTTAATTATGGCCCCGGATGTTTCAAAAGTAGTTGCTGGTACACAAGAAGGAGCTCCAAAATAAAAATGAAATGGTACTTGCTCCGCATTACTAATCATATATCTCACACCTTCCATTCCACAGACATTAGCTATTTCATGCGGGTCTGAAACCGTGGCTACTGTTCCATGGCAAACCGCTATTCGAGCAAATTCTGTAGGCACCAACATAGAAGATTCTATATGCACATGGGCATCAATAAATCCTGGCAAGAGGTATTGGTCCGGTACATCAGGGTCCGGATAAATATTGACAATCTTATCTGAAAACTCGATTTTCGATGGAATGATTTTACGCTGTTCCAAATCGATCAGTTTACCTTTTATGGTTTGCATACTTAAAATTGATAGAATTTATTTTGAGTTTGAATGGGTCATCGATACCATGGTTTTGGCGAATTCGTAACCCTCTTGCCACCAACTGCTCATTTCGTGTGGCTGGAAAACAAAAGAGTTTTCAGTAAGCTTACGCGGGGTGTGAAAAAAATTAACTTCCACATCCGTGTACCGACTCTCCATTAGTCCGATGAAAATATCGTCACGACCGATCTGTGTAAGCATGAAATCCAATGCTGAGGTCAAGAGATTAAACGCATTTCTAGATCTAGGCTTAAATATGTTTCTTTGACGGGGATTCAGCACAATTACATCGATTACCTTGGCTCCCATATTAATTGCTTCCTGGATCGGTACCAGATTTCCAAACCCACCGTCTGCATACTCATATTTGTTCTTTACGACCAGGGACATAAATGGTGTCAAATTGGAGGAGATCCAAATCCAATCACAAAAATCCTGATAGCTGCAGTCGTTAGCATACTTATATTCAACGATATTTCGAGTTAGGTTAGATACGGTAACGATAATTTTCTTTTTTGATTGACGAATGGTCTTAAATTCTTCCTCCGTTAATGTTTTCTCAATGAGCTTTCTCAAATTTTTACTTTCGCCAAAGGTCTTTTTCCCTCTCAAGAACATCAACAACGTATTAAAGTGATTAATACTCACTTTAGTGGTTCCATTCTTGCGTTTTTTTATTGCAAATGGATTAATATTAAATATATCTTCTTGCCTGACATTGGTATAAACCTGTTTTAATTTTTCAATTTTCCCCAGGGAGAGAAGAGGTACCAGCAAACTACCGGTAGATGTACCTACAAAGATGTCATAGGATCTTCTTTCTTGTGTAATTAAGTATTCAGCTATACCCCCGGCAAATGCACCTTTACTTCCTCCTCCTGATATGACTAAAGCTCTCATTTCTGTATTAATAACGCCAGGATCGCAAATCAGCGGCCCTTGGACTTCTTTGATGGATATTTTTGACCCACCTGGTAATAAACATTTCGTGATACCTTAACCGGGAGATATGGTTTGGCTGATTATGGTCCCCATTCCAACAATGTTCTGCTCGATCTCCATAATCAACTACTCCGTCATAATAAGGGTCTTTGGTACCTTCCAGTACCTCTTCGGCGAGATATACCGCATTATTTAGATAATAGTTGTCCATATCACCGCAGTAGATATTGATTTTTCCTTTCAATTTGTGTCCAATCTTGGGCCAATCACGTTTCATGATGTAGGTCAGATCGTAATTTTCTTTCCAATAATCTGCCACCTGGGAATTGATTTCTCCACTAACTTTATCCCAGATGCGCATCGGATACCCATCGCTGCCTACCGGAGAAAACACAGCTTCCCAGATATCCCATTGCTGTCCGGATCGTGATTTAGTCCCTAGTGCAAGTTCGCGTAGATTCATATCCCGCAGAGTAGCACTGACTCTACCGAGGTAATCACGATGTCCGGGACGGGAGGTTTTTCGAAAGGGACCTTCGGTATAATAGGCATTTTTGTCTTCGTACAAATTTACAAGACAATAGGCTCTAAAATCAATAGGATCCGGGCAAGCAGCATAACATCCGTTATATTCATCTGGATATAGAACTTGTACAGCTAACGCTTCCCAACCACCTGTAGAACCCCCATAAACGAAACGGGCCCATCCTTCACCGATACCCCGAAAATTTTGCTCAATGTATGGGATCAATTCATACGTTATCGCATCACCATAGGGACCCAGGTTTTGGGAGTTTACAGCATATGAATCGTCATAATACGGATTGGCATGTTGAACCAATACTGCAAGGACCCGGGGAAAATCAGGCCCGGTCCAAAGTTTGAAAAAGCGGTGATTTTCTTCCTGGACAATACGATTGTAACCAGAGATCTGAAATCGTTGTGAATAATCCGGTTCCAGATCAGATTCAGGTGGTTCAGGTCTAAATCCGTTAAAATCATGTGGATAATGACCATGCATTAAGGCCAATGGGTATTTCACATTCGGATGCTCTTCCCATCCCTCAGGAAGTAGAATATGAGCACCAAGATGCATTGGTCTGCCCCAAAACTCAGTGAGTAAATTGCTTTTTATTCTGACATGTTTGATATACTTGGTGTCAGCCGGAGGATCTATCGGTGGAATCTTCTGATCCAGTCTAATCTGGTATGATTTGTTATTCTGAATATTGATTTTTTGCGGTAGACTGTAAAGATTACCAGGTGCACGGTTCCACTTTTGACCCTCTCCTCTATCCATCGGGAGTTTAACCACATGACCATCACTCCGATTAAAAGTCTCATAAAGATGCAGCAATGCCTGAACATAATATTCCCCACTTGGTAAATCTTTCAAACTATGGATTGGGTATCCATCAATCGTTCCCTGAAATGTTATATTTTGATCGGGTGACCAGGACTCAATATCCAGGCCAAATATTTGTTGAGTAGTAGTGTTGTCTCTAATCTGAAATCGGGGTTCAGCCGTCGAATCTTTTGAAAACATCAGCAGTAATCGTCCATCCACAGTATTCGGATTTAATGTGGATGAAAAGGAGATTGAAAACTCAGGACCTATTCCGTTCACTTCGGTGGAGCAAGCATAGAATAAACATCCCGCTAACCATAAAACAAATAAAGATCGGATCATCGAAAATAGTGATTTTGCAAAACGCTGAATATACAAAAACCATGTAACAATTCCGCTAGATTTGAGCATTATGCTACATAATATTTTGGGCAATTTCTTCTGCCAAAATTCGAATATACTTCGAAGCATTGTGCATAGCATCATCTAAAGAATCGGCAACGGAAGTGATCCTGTAAATATGCTGTTCATCCGCTGGGATATTATCAGTCATCCCACATACGATGAAGCAATCCTTTTTATATTTTGCTGCTATTTTCATGACCTGGTTGACCAATTTCCCATCCATTGTTTGTTTATCATATTTTCCCTCCCCAGTAATGACGTAATCGGAGGACTTTATCCGATTTTCAAATTTCAATTGCTTAAAGATAAACTTGGTAGCAGGTGATATTCTAGCATTCAACAGTCCAACCAATATTGCTCCTATACCTCCGGCAGCTCCAAGTCCGGAATTCTCAGGATTAAACTTGGAATTTTGCTTTTGTATTTGTTCACATAAATTGACTAAACCTGCTTCTAATATCTTTAAGTCTTCAGGGAAAGCCCCTTTCTGGGTAGCATATTGATTTACAGCCCCATTTGGCCCAAATAAGGGATTATTGACATCAGTACATACTAAAAATTGGCACTCTTGGACAACTTGAGCAACTGAGTAATTTTCAATTTTACCAATGGCTTTCAAATTGGCACCTATACCTTCCAATTCGTTCTGATTCTTATCAAAAAAGCGAAATCCTAATGCTTGAGCCATACCCATGCCACCATCATTGGTAGAGCTGCCACCAACAAACAAATAGATAGTCCTGGCTCCACGAGCTATTGCATTGCGGATCATCTCGCCGGTTCCATAGCTCGATGTTACTAATGGATCTCTTTCAAGCAGGTCTAGAAGTTGCAAGCCAGAAGCTTCTGCCATTTCAATATATGCGGTAGCTGAATGATGATCGAAAAGATAAGAAGCTTGGATGCGGCGATAGAGCGGATCCAAAACAGTCAAGGAAATACATTCGGTTTTCAGATAAGGTTCTATGCATCTTAGTGTACCTTCACCGCCATCGGCCATGGGCAATAAGGTAGAAATAGCGGTGGGTAAAATCTTTTTTATTCCCTCATCAATAGCCTTGGCCACTTGGCTGGCTGATAAAGTGCCCTTAAACTTATCAGGAGCGATTAAGATGCGCATCATTTCAGTATTTGGGTGATGCGTGGTGGATTGCCAGAAAGATAAGTGCTATTTTTTCATGAATGCTTATTTCTTCACTATCCAATACCATCCAGTCGCGAGGATCATTTTCAAATTCCGAATAGATCGCAAAAGAATTAGGGTCATCATTATCAACATACCATTCATCCAACTGATTGCGATAAGCGGTTCGCCAAACATATCTATTATGGTCGGTAGTGATATTCCATTCACTGATTTGTCCTCGCCATTGGGTGCGAGCGGTAATGATTTCATTGCCACCTCTAATTTCCCAATAATCAGGATCGTTTTTAAACTTCATCTTAATGGTTCCGCTTTCTTCACCGACCCGGTACGTCCAATCCGTCCAATCGTTGCGCAAGGTCCATTTCATTTCGATTTGACCCAAATATTGATCGGTGGAATCGTAAATAACCCATTCCTTGAAAGAGTCATTCCATCGGGTGGATATCTTGGCAGGAATTTGCGAATGCAAAAACTGTAAAAATACTGTTTGCACTGCCAAAATCAAGAATACGATATTTTTAAGCCTTTTCAACCAGGATTTTTATCTATAAACCATGAATTTCGATTTTCAGTTGTAACCAAATACTAAAAAGGTAAATCATCAAAATCTTCCGCCTGGATATTGTCAGCATCCCAACTTACCGGAGGTTCAGGATCAGTTACGTCAAAAGTCTCATTGGGCAATTCCTGAGGAATTTCTACTTTCCAGGCATTTAAATTGGTAAAGAATTTACCATTCCATTCTCTACCTCGCAGATCAAAATGCACATTTATTTCATTGCCTTCATTGACCGGATCGATCAATCCACAACGGTCCTGAGTTAGCTGAAATTTAATGAATTGGGGATAAGCTTGTTCGTTTATGACAATTACAAATTCGCGAGCCTGAAAGGTTTCGGTCTTACTTTCTGTATCAAACTTGCGATGTAATCGTCCTTTTATTTGGAATGAATCAGCCATTGATTTTTTTTTAGATTGCAAAAATAGGGTATTAATCCCAAATTTCGTCCCTTTCACTGAACTCATTTGAGTAGGATAAGTTGTACTTTTACTTAAAAATTAATCTCAATGAAATATTACGTTTTACCTATTTTCTTATTTATCCTCGGCCTGGGATGTGAGCAAAAACCACATATGGCATCCATTGATGGAAATTCGTTGAAGGCTCATCTGGTAGAGCTTTCTTCGGATGTTTATTTGGGTCGAAAGCCATTTGGACCCGGAGACATTAAAACCATTACCTATTTAAAAGATCGATTGGAATCCATGGGGGTGAAGCCAGGAAATGGAGATAGTTATTTTCAAGATGTACCTATGGTAGAGATTTCAGGTCACCCCGACAATACCATGCAGATTAGCGGAGGTAAGAAAGACCTTACTTTTGACTATAAGGAAGATTTTGTAAGTACGACCTTGCAAATTCGTGAGGATATCCGGGTGTCGAATTCTGAAATGGTTTTTTGTGGATATGGCATTGTGGCTCCTGAGTATGGAAAAGACGACTATCAAGGGATCGATATGAAAGGAAAAACTGCCGTAGTATTAGTCAATGATCCGGGATTTGGTACGGAGGATGAAAAGTATTTTAAAGGGAATACTATGACCTATTACGGCCGGTGGACTTATAAATATGAGGAGGCCGCTAGACAGGGTGCCTCTGCAATCATGATTATTCATGAGGTGAACATGGCGGGATATCCCTGGTTTGTGGTTGAAGCCGGATGGTCCGGTGGGCAATTGCATCTGAGAAGTGAAAACAATAACCAAGACCGCTGTGAATTGGAAGGTTGGATTACGTTAGATGCTGCTAAGCAATTGATGGAAAGTGCAGATCTTGATTTCGCTGCTCTTATACAACAGGCAAAGACTAAAGAATTTAAACCGACACCCATGGGGCTTACACTATCGCATGGATTGAAAAATACCTTTAAATACGATGAATCAAAAAACGTGGTCGGAATGATACCGGGTACTTCCGATCCCGAAGAATACATTATTTACTCGGCGCATTGGGATCACCTGGGTGTAGGACAACCTGTAAATGGCGATTCAATATATAACGGCGCCTTGGATAATGGTAGTGGTACAGCTGCTTTATTGTCAATTGCGGAGGCTTTTAGTACGACACATGCTCCAAAAAGATCAATCGTTTTTCTATTTGTAACGGCTGAAGAACAAGGACTTCTGGGTTCTGCATATTACGCTGCCAATCCAATTTTTCCGGTCGCAACAACAATCGCCAATATCAACATGGATGCTTTAAATCCTTCAGGAGAAATGAAAGATCTTACCGTTACCGGCTATGGACAAAGTGAAATGGACGATATAGCCAAAGAAGAAGCTGCCAGGCAGGATCGGTACATATTACCCGATCAGGAACCGGAAAAGGGTTACTTCTATCGTTCGGATCACTTCAGTTTTGCCAAAGTCGGGATACCGGCTTTATATGCACAAGGATCGTACGATCACCGTGAAAAGGGTAAAGATTACGCCATGGAAATGCAAAAGGAGTTTACCAGTAAACATTATCATAAACCTTCCGATGAATACAGTGATGAAACCTGGGATCTTTCCGGTATCATCCAGGATGCTCAATTGTTTTATAATATCGGATACCGCCTATCCAATGGTGATGAACGACCGCAATGGAAACCTGGATCTGAATTTAAAGCACGGCGGGATGAAGATTTGCGCAAGGCTGGATTGAAAGGGTAGAAAAAACAGAAGCCACTGTTTGATGATGTTTGAGTCTTCCTATTTGCTTCAGGATAAAAACAAAGTAGAGTAGATTGGTTACTTGAAATGTGTTACTTCTTCTAATTAGTGTAGTACAAATACGGATTTTCTCAGGCTGAATTCCCGATATTTTGTATCTTAACCAACATCAAAATCAAAACATAATTATGGAATTCTTGTATTTTATTATCATCGGTGCCATAGCCGGATGGCTGGCAGGACAGTTTTTTAAAGGACGAGGATTTGGCCTAGTAGGAAATATCGTGGTAGGCATTGTCGGAGGAATAATTGGTGGATTCTTAGCCGGACTTTTAAATTTTTCCCTCGGTAGTGGGATATTGGGTTCTATCTTGACGGCAACCCTGGGTGCCATAGTGCTCCTATGGGTAGTCGGTCTGGTTAAAAAATCCTAAGTAAGACTTATTGTCATTTTAACAATCGCAACAAATATTCCCCATAACCGCTTTTAAGGTATTTCTCACCTAACTTTTGTAATTGGGAGTCATCGATGAATTTCCCCAGGTAGGCTATTTCTTCGATACAACCAATTTTTAATCCTTGCCGTTCTTCTATCACCTGAATAAATTGACCGGCTTGCATCAGAGAGTGATGAGTCCCGGTATCCAACCAGGCTATACCTCTTCCTAACACTCCGACTTTTAACTTTCCCTGTTCCAGATAGGTCTTGTTGACATCAGTAATCTCATACTCTCCTCGCTTACTGGGAGTCAAGTTCTTGGAGATGTCTACTACTTGATTGTCATAAAAATACAACCCCGGTACCGCGTAACTGGATTTGGGACGCTCCGGCTTCTCTTCGATGGATAAGGCCTTGAAGTCCTGATCAAATTCTACTACACCATATCTCTCAGGATCGGCGACCCGATAGGCAAATACTATTCCCCCTTGAGGATTTACACTCGATTGTAAGAGCTCCTGCAATCCACTACCATAAAATATATTATCACCCAATATAAGCGCTACTGGGTCCGGCCCGATGAACTCTTCCCCTAGTACAAATGCTTGTGCCAGACCTTTTGGCTCGGGTTGAACCTTATACTGAAAATTACATCCAATATCAGAACCATCTTTCAACAATTTTTCAAAATTGGGTAGATCGGCTGGAGTAGAGATAATCAATATTTCGCGAATCCCTGCCATCATCAGGATGGATAAGGAATAATAAATCATCGGTTTGTCATACACCGGTAGCAATTGTTTGCTGGTAACCAGCGTGAGGGGATACAATCGTGTGCCTAACCCCCCTGCCAATATGATTCCTTTCATGAAAGTAAATTTGTTCGGGACAAAAGTATAAAATCCATTTTAGTTAATCTGAATTACCTTGATGCTGTGAGGTATTAAACCATTGCTGTATGAAAATTGGTAGATTGAACCTTATTTAAGGGATAGAAATATTTAACTTGAAAATCTCTCCTGAAATTGCTATCTTTTGGATTAAGTTTTGGTAAAATTATAAAGAACAGTATATGAAAACGCATTTCTTAAAATTGAGTTTTACTTTAGTAGGAATATTTACTTTTTTGTCCTCTGACCTATATGCCCAATGTGATACTTGGCATCAAAATGAGAATAAGGAAGAGTTGATGAGTTCTTATGTCATTTATAGAGATTTAATGAAAAGGGCAGAATTTGAGCAGGCTTTTTCTTATTGGAAGATTGTTTATAATAATTCACCGGCAATTGATGGACGATTAAGTAATATATATAAAGATGGAATAAACTTGTATACTTACCAATTCAGAAATGAAAAAGAGCTAAAGAAAAAATCAGAAATTGTAAAAGCCATCCTCCAATTAAATGAGGAAAAAAATAAATGTTTTCCAGGTTCCAATAAAATTATTCTACCAAAAGAAATTAGAGAGTTTCGATCATAGTTAGGCTAGTTTAGCCATATAATATTTAAGTAACTTTTTTTCTTTTAATCGCAAAGTTAGAATGGAGGCCTAATTCTCAAGATTTGGGTTTTCCAATTTCATAGTTCTCCGCCTCAATTTGGCCTTGGTAGAAATATGAAATTGGCACTCTTTTCCTCTACCACAAATAAACACAGAAAACGACTGGGATCTTTAAACACCTGCAAAAAAGTATCCACCTTGTCACTCTGGATCAATTGTTTAGTAGTAAACTCTTCTACTGTTGAGGCATGAATGGACCATTTTCCACCCAGGGTTTCACGGTCAATTAAAGGAAGACCAATATCCAACGAACTTTGGTGGATCACAAATATCGGATAAGAGGATACATCGTTAACCATGATCGAATCCGAAGCTTTGGACATCATATTCAGATATGGTTTTAACTGAACATTCAATTTTTCGTATTTCAGCTGATCGTTCATGGCTGCAAATGTAACAAAGTTATATTTTCTATGTGATGAGTATGAGGAAACATGTCGATCGGTTGATGTTTAATTGGTCGATAGGTTTGTGATATAAGGTTCAAATCACGCGCTTGTGTAGAGGGATTACAACTCACATAGATCAATCTGGGTACTTTAATTTCATTCAAAAACTTGCATACATCTTGGTGCAGACCTGCTCGTGGTGGATCTACAATGATTAAGTCAGGTTTACCATGTTTGTCAATTAATGCCTTATTCATTAGTAATTTAACATCCCCATCATAAAAGAAAGCATTTTGAATTTCGTTGATTTGACGGTTTTGTTCTGCCTCCTTGATGGCTTCAGGAACTATCTCAATACCTACTATGGAATGAACTAATGTGGCGAGGTATAAGCCGATACTTCCCGCGCCACAATAGAGATCGTAAACGATTTCGTTCCCAGAAGGCGCAACCCAATCCCGGATCACTTCAAACATTTCAACAGCCTGGAATGAATTGGTCTGAAAAAAAGATTTGGCTCCAATTTGATATTGAATTCCGCCAATATTTTCCAGAATAGTATTGTTGCCAGAATATACAATGAACTCCTGGTCTTGCAAAGAGTCATTGGTTTTAGTATTGATTACGTATTGCAGGGAAGTAATTTCCGGAAATGTGTTTTTTAGAAAAACCATTACTTTTCGGATCTGGTCTTGATCCGATTTACCAAATACTACCACTACCATTAAATCTTTGGTGAACGCACTTTTCCTAACTAACAGAGTACGTAGAAATCCTTGATGTACTCGATAATCATAGGCACCTAATTGCTGGATTATGGCAAAATCTCGAAGTTGATTCCGAATCTGATTAGCCGGTTCATCCATAAGGTAACATTGCTTAATATCTACAATTTTGTCATAAAATCCGGCGGGATGAAATCCCAAAGCGAAAGATCTATCTTTGGCACCACCATGCTCGATTTCAGTTCTCGAAAGCCACCTTTGATTACTAAAAGAAAATTCCAATTTATTTCGATAATGGGTTGTTCTATCTGCTCCTTTAACCGGCAAAATGGTTGGATTGGTAAACTTACCTATCCGCAGCATCGCATTTTCTACTGCGTTTTCTTTAAAACGTATTTGCTCCTGGTAGTCCAAGTGCTGCCATTTGCATCCGCCACATGCTTCGAAATGAGCACAAAACGGATCTTTCCTCCAAGGTGAAGAAATATGATATTGGATAGGTGTTGTAATCCAGATCCCCTTTTTCTTACGCACACATTGAACATCAACCACATCACCGGGAACTGATTTTTCAACCAAAATAATTTCACCATCATTCTTTCGACCGATGCTCATTCCCTTGTCTCCTATATCGATAATTTTTACATCCTCAAACCTTCTTTTCTTCCGTGGCATTATAGTCCCTCTTTTATTATCACAAATTCTGTTCTTCGATTGTTGGCTCGGCCTTCAGGTGTATGGTTCGAATCAATTGGGTGAGATTCACCAAAGCCTGCGAATGCCAGTCTACTCTCGGAAATACCCGCGGCTATTAAAAAATCGAATACCGCTTTGGCACGACGTGTAGATAGGACTTGGTTATCCATTTTAGAACCTACATTATCGGTATGTCCCCGAATTTGGATGTGCACTTGGGGATTTTTTTCCAGGAAGTTGAACAGGTAGTCCAATTCGGACATGGATTTGGGTAAGATATCAGCTGATCCAGTGGCAAAAAACAGGTTTTTCAATACAATGGGAGGGGAATCTATTGAATCATTCATTATCGAAGACAGTGGATGCAATAGGATAGTTAATTCATACGGCTTTTCCGGAGTACTTATGGTATCCAAATTAAAGCTTTCCGAATAGATCGTATAGTTTGGAGCTGCGATATGGAGTGCATAGGTAGTACCCACAGGAAGACATAGAATTTGGGTGGAACCTTTTGTCGTCAAAGAGTATAAGGAATCATTGGTTTCAAGATCAATTAAATTCAACCGACCCAAAACAGGTTGTTGATTGGATGCATCCAGCATGGAAATTTTTGCATAAGTAGTAGGTATTGGTCTTTTATCTGCGGGTAATTCAAATTGAAACAAATCCAGTTGTCTTTGTGTATTTCCAAAAGTATCCTGATCAGATGAGAAATATGCTATTTCTCCATTCAGAGATACAAATAGTGCAGCTTCAACGTCAGGAGTATTGATGGGGTAGCCTAAATTTTCAGGAGATGACCAATGACCAGACTTCATTTTGGTAACAAATAGATCCGACTTACCCATTCCGGGATGACCATCTGAAGCAAAATACAAAGTTTGCCCGTCGAAATGCAGACACGGAGTTTCCTCATTACCGAAGGTATTGACTGTAGGTCCGGCATTTTGAGGATTTGACCACTTTCCTCCCCGAAATTTGGTAAACCAAATATCTCTACCTCCATGGCCACCGGACCGGTCAGATGAGAAAAACAGTGTTTTGCCATCCGCTGATAAAGAAGGTTGGCTATCCCAGGCCGGACTATTGATAATAGGTCCAAGATTCACAGGATTTGACCATTTTCCTTGTATACGCCGACTTACATATAAATCACACCCACGGTACCTCGGCATATAGTCACAACCAGTAAAGATTAAGAATTTTCCATCCGCAGAAATGCAATGTGCGGCCTCATTTGCATCTGATTGAAATTCTGGTATCGCACGAGATTCCTGCCATTTGCCGTTGGAATCTATTGCACTGTGATAAAGGTCCTCGTTTCCATTTATCCTGCGGGTAAAAATCATTTCACCTTCAGCCGTGATGGCAGCTAAATATTCCAAGTGGGTTGAATTTATGGTTGATGGTAATCGTTCCGGATGAAACTCAACCGGATTACTGAAAAGTGTGTCTCGCACTTCAGCCAGTCGTTTTAAATGTTTAGCTCTTTTTAATAGGTCCTTTGATCCAATGTTCATCTGAATGAATCGATGTAAAGATTCAATAGCCGGCTTATAATCCATTATTTCCAAATACAAAGCTCCCAGGGATAAATGGGCTTTTGGGAAAAATCCGGGACTCCAGAAAATTACTTTTTGAAGGTGGTTAATAGCGAGGTGAGTGTGTTTCTGCTGCTGGTAAATCGCTGCTTGCTGGAGGTGCACATCTAAGCAATTTGGCTGATTTTTATCAATCTCTTTCAATTTTTTTAAAGCGGCCTCCATTTGGCCTGATTTCATTTCCTGCAAAGCCACATGCCATCGTTTCTTATTTTTACGGGAGAGATCTTCTTTGGTGATATAGTTCTGGCTCCAGGCACCGACAGATGCTAGCAAGAAGACCATAACCTGGAAAAATGATTTAATCATAAGAATTGAAGAACGATTCAAAAATGCTAATTATTTCCTTAACATTTTTGCTGCCGGTTTTGATCCCAATTCGGCAGCTCTTTTCAAATCTTTCAAAAATCCGGTCTTTCCCAATTGTTTTTTCATTTTTCCTCTTAAGAAAAGAACGTCCTTTTCGGGTACTTCTATTTGTTCCCCGTATACATGTTCTATTTTGTCAAGGGCCTCAAGGGCCAGCTTATAATCTTCCAGTTTGTCCAATACTGTAGCATATTTGAGTAGCGCATAAGATTTCCATTTGAAGTTATAATTGCTGGTATCAAACTTGCGATTGGTAAATAGCTTTAAATCAAAAGCTGCTTTTTCCCACTTGCCGATCCGGATGTAACATTCAGCTCTCAATCGAGTTGCAGCCCAATAAATAGGTTGCAATGCAATCGATTTACGTGAAGCCATGATCAGATCTTCGATAGCATCTAAATACTTGTTTTGATCGATCAAGATTTTTGCTCTTCCATAATACGCATTGGCATTGCCTTCATCCAGACGAATACTTTTGTTAAAATCGTACAAGGCGTCGTTTCGGTTTCCCAGTTTATAATTCACATATCCTCGGCGTTCATAAGCCTGAGCATGTTGGTCATATGTGGCAATGGCTTTACTCAAAGCATCTAGAGCTGCTTTTTCCTGTCCTACTTCATCACTTAACTTTTTTCCTTTTAAGTAAGCTTGAACAGCTACTTTGTCTCCTTGTGGTTCAATCTGAAAATATTCGAGTATTTTTCCTTCTTCTACCAGCCAGGCTCCCACATTTCCAGCCATGGCAAATTGAGAAAGGTATTGGAACATACTGACCGTATTATTCCAGGTTTTCTTAGTTATTTGAACTACAGTGCGCGGGACTACAAAACTGCAGGATTCTTTTTGAAAAGAGTTTTCTCCATCGATGGCAGAGTCATTTTTATAAAAATTTTCCATCTTGTATTGATACATATCGAGCATTTTCTGATAACTTCTTTCATTTCTGAATTGAAGATATCCCTGAAAGATGGCTTTATTATACATAAAATTTCAATGGTTTACTTTATCCAAGGTGGTCAGCAGAATAACAATGACTATACCCAAGAGATCTTTAACAAAACTCCTTAAAATAAATGGTAATACAAAATGATCAACCAGGTATCTGTGGATTGAAGCGAAATTCCAGCCAAACACTTTTTGATTTATCTTTGCCTTATGAAATTTGATCCTTACTTAGTTCTCCTTGAAATCTATTTTAGAAATTTGGCATAAACTTATTTAAGAAAATATCTTAATGCTTTATTTTGCATTTTCTTAAATTGCCACCATGGTTAACATCAAAGAAAAGGATACGGATAAAATCATAGTAATCGGAGATCGTATATTGGTAAAACCCAGTAAGCCGGTGGAAAGAACAGAAAGTGGATTGTATTTACCCCAGGGTGTTCATAAGACAGAAGAATTACGGACCGGGTATGTGATCAAGGTGGGTCCAGGTTATCCGGTTCCTGCCGTTAATGAAATTGATGAACCTTGGAAGGATAAAAGCGAAGAGGTGAAATACGTTCCTTTGCAACCCAAACCCGGTGATTTAGCTGTATACATTCAAAAAAGTGCTTTTTCAATTAGATTCAATCAGGAAGACTATGTCATTGTTCCTCACAGCGCCGTATTAATGGTGGTTAGAGATGAAAACCTGTTGACCTAATATAAGGGAGACTGGAGACTAAATACGGAGACTGGATAGAGGAATTTAGTTCTTGATGTACTAGCCATAGAACCATGCGAACTGAATATTTCTCTATAAAAACCTTAAGTAGGACATCGCTTAGTATATTTGAGGTCCCTAACCATAGATTGCCTTTTGCCATTTCAAAACATAATTGCATATCATGAAAAATACGGTAAGTCTATTACTCAGTGTCCTTGTAGCTTTTACGTGTAGCTATTCTCAAAAAAGTGTGGACTGGGAAAATCCGGAGATTTTTGAAATTAATCGCGAATACCCACATGCCGCCTTTTACCACTATGCCAGCGAGGAAGCCGCTTTGGCGTCAAGAGGATACAAATATTCACCTTTTTACTACGATCTCAATGGCAATTGGAAGTTTAATTGGGTTAAAAAACCCGCAGACAGACCAATGAACTTTTACAAAGATGAATTTGATGTATCTGGCTGGGATGAAATCAAAGTACCAGCCAATTGGGAACTGGAAGGTTATGGAATTCCTATTTATACTAATGTGAAATATGTTTTTCCGGTTAATCCTCCCTTTGTCGATCATGATTATAACCCGGTTGGAAGCTATAAAAGGACATTTCAATTCCCGGCTCAATGGGAAGGGAGAGACATCTATTTGTATTTTGGAGGAGTGCGGAGTGCTATGTACATCTGGGTCAATGGGGTGAAAGTCGGTTATAATGAAGGAAGTAAGACTCCGGCTGAATACAAAATTACCCCATACGTGAGAGCCGGAAACAATAGTTTATCCGTGGAAGTCTATCGGTGGTCCGATGCGAGCTATATGGAAGATCAGGATTTTTGGCGATTGAGTGGTATCGAAAGAGACGTATATATTTACGCTACTCCAAAGATTTCAATCCGGGACTTTAAGGTGGTAGCGGATCTGGATGATAATTACCAGAATGGTCGGTTTGACCTTAAAGTTGACCTTCGAAATACAAGCGATGCCGATGCCAACGGGTATCGGTTAAAAGTAAAGGTATTGGATAAACTACAATCGGTGCTGGCATTTGATGAGGAATTCTCCGTCTCAAGTCAAAATAGGACAGAAAAGCAGATTCAAGGTGTATTACCAAAGGTTAAAAAGTGGTCAGCAGAAACACCTAATTTATATACAATGTTGATTTCATTATTTGATGAAAAAGGCCAATTGATAGAAAGCACTAGTTCCAAGATTGGTTTTCGCAAATTGGAAATTATTAAAAATCAGTTTTTGGTCAACGGAATTCCCGTATTGTTTAAAGGTGTCAATTTGCACGACCATGATCCGATTACCGGCCATGTCGTTGATGAGGAATTAACTTTGTTGGACCTGCGTCGAATGAAAGAATTTAATATCAACTCGATTCGCTGTAGTCATTATCCAAAAGATGAACATTTCTATCGGTTGTGTGATGAATATGGATTTTATGTGATCGATGAGGCCAACATAGAGTCCCATGGTATGGGAGCAACCAACCAGGGATTGGATAATAATAAAAAACAACAAGAAATCCACCCGGCCTATCAACCGGAGTGGAAGGCGATGCACCTCGACAGGACTATCAGAATGTACGAAAGAGATAAAAACTTTCCCTGTATCATCACCTGGTCCCTGGGAAATGAAGCCGGAAATGGAGATAACTTTGTTGCTACCTACGATTGGCTTAAGGAACACGACTCAACCCGGCCGGTTCAGTACGAGGGAGCTACCAATTATGAAAATACAGATATTCAGGCCCCGATGTATGCACGAATTCCCAGTATGATAAACTATGCTGAAAACAACCCCACCAGACCTTATATCCAATGCGAGTATGCGCACGCAATGGGGAATAGTGTGGGTAATTTGCAGGATTATTGGGATGTTATTGAAAAATACGAAGTATTACAGGGAGCTTATATTTGGGATTGGGTGGATCAAGGGCTCTCTGCCGCGACACCTGAAGGAATTGAATATTACGGTTATGGAGGAGATTTTGGTGCTCAGGATATACAAAACGACCGAAATTTTTGTTTGAATGGATTGGTAAACCCGGACCGCAGTCCTCATCCTTCTTTGTATGAGGTAAAAAAAGTTTACCAGTATATCAAATTTAGGAACTTTGACCTCCCAACCAGTAAATTAACGGTTTACAATGGATATGATTTTACCAATTTGGATCGTTATTCTTTTTCCTATAAACTGTTGGAAAACGGTCGAGTGATTAAACAAGGGGAATTGAGTGAGATATCGCTGGAGCCTCATAAATCACAGGATGTCCGGATAGAAATGCCAAATCTTGAAACCGGTAGAGAATACTATTTGCAAGTTGCTGCTGCTTTATCCAAAGACGATAAATTATTGCCGGCCGGCCATGTAGTTGCCCGGGAAGAATTTCAAATTACCCCTCAGAGTATTTCAAAGTTTGATAATGAAGTTGAGGGAATGATACGGGTACGTTCCGGGCTAGATCTGATCACTCTATCCGGAAAAGAATTTGAAATAGAGTTCAACCGCATCAATGGAATGATGGAACGCCTGGACTTTGGTAATGGCAACCTCATGATCGCACCCATCAAACCAAATTTCTGGAGGGCTCCTACCGATAATGATTTTGGCTTTGGTATGCCAAAAAAGATGGAAGTTTGGCGAAAAGCTTCTCGAAATCAAATCTTGGAAGAAATTGAAGTCCTCCAGGTAGAAGGGACATCAGTGACCAAAATTATTTCAGGAGAAGTTAAAAATAGTTCGGTAGTGGTAAATACCAAATTTAGCTTACCAGATGTTTCTGGAACCATTGAGATCAACTACTCCATCAATGCAAATGGAGATGTTTTGGTTTCAAATATCCTCTCGGGAATTTCCGAATCTCTGCCAGATATTCCGCGGTTGGGAAATAATTTCATTATAGATCGGCAATACGATCAGGTAAAATGGTATGGAAGAGGTCCATTCGAAAATCACCAGGATCGCAAAACCGGATCCTTTGTAGGTTTATACAAAGCACAAGTAAGTGACCTAATGTATGAATACTTGCGACCACAGGAAAATGGAAATCGCATGGATGTGCGAAGCATAGCCTTTGTAAATAGTCAGCGTGTGGGAATAAATATCTTGTCCACGGAGCATTTGATAGGCTTTAATACTCACCACCAGCTCAATAGTGATTTTGACGAGGGGGTCCGGAAAATGCAAAGACATACTTTTGATGTCCCAACAAGAAATTTGGTGAATATTAATATTGATTACAAACAAATGGGAGTTGGGGGAGATACCAGTTGGGGAGCGTTGCCTCATGAGCAATATATGATCCCGGCGCAAAATTATTCCTATGGATTTTTAATTCAGGCCAGAAGATGATGTGAAACTCTTGACTATTCAGAAAGCCGCTCAACAAGGGCGCAAAATACTTAGGTAGCAAACCATCGATTAAGAGCAGCAAAACATATCGTAGGGTCCACAATACAAATCAAATAAATTTAGACTCGCAGCATTCGCCGCTTATTGACGTATATTTAATAAATATATTTTTGAATTCTAGCTATGCAATTCGTTTCGGTACTGTTCCTGCTGGCTGCACTTAATGGAATTTTCCTGGTCTTTGTTTTACTTGTAAAAAGTAAAAAAATAGTCCGTGAGAATCTGTTTTTAGCCCTGATGCTGGTGATTGTATCGGGCTATTTATTCAGGGAATACCTGATCCTGGAAGGACATTTTGAGACGTTTCCTCATTTAATGGCCGTCTTTATTCCTTTGTTGTATTTAATTGGTCCAGTTTATTACTTTTATATTAAATGTTCTTTGCAGGGAGCATGGTGTTTTAAAAAAGTAGACTTCCTACATTTACTACCTGCCATGCTTTGTTTTCTTACCATCCTGCCTTTTTATCTTAAATCTTCAGCGGAAAAACTGGCTCTATATCGAGCTCCTCAGCCTGGAGATTTTGATTTGGATACCAATAGAATATTTTATTATGGTTTTCTGCTTTTACTTTCTTTTATATATGGAGGGAAATCTTTACAACTTGTAAATCTGAAATTTAACCATTCCGATGGACGCTCAACAAAATTATTGAAAGGAAAAATGTTATGGCTCCGGTCGTATACACATGTATTTTTGTTCTTTCTTTTTTGTTTTCTTATCGCTTTCTTGCTGATCCTGTTTACAGAATTTTATCCTTATTACGTGATGATCGGCACTGTTCTAGCCTTCTCACTATTAATACATTTTGTAAGTTATTGGGCCATCAGAGAATCAAATATTACCACCAATAACGCAATCAAATCTCAAAAGCCTGCTCTACCTAAACACAAAGTAGAGGAACTCAAAATTAGAATATTAAGCTATTTGGAAGAAGAAAAAGTCTTTTTAGACAGCGACTTGACTAGTAGATATTTTTGTGATCGACTGTCCATTAATTCAAAATATCTGTCCCAATTAATTAATTCTGAATTTAATTGTAATCTCACCTACTTAATCAATTCATATCGGGTTGAAGAGGCAAAGAAAATGATCAATGATCCAAAATTTTCACACCTAAATTTTTTGGGTATCGCCACCCGGGTTGGATTTAATACAAAAAATACATTTACCCGCACTTTTAAACGGCACACAGGATATACCCCATCAGCATATAAAAACGGCCTATTGTAGAAATTGCCATCCGGAAGGATTATTTGTCACGCATTTATGAATCGGTGCTCGTGGTGCATTGAAATTTATGATATTGGGCTTTTTACAAATCAAATAAAACAATCAAGCCGATGAGTGCAAAAGTCCATATTTCAGGGATTACTTCACATCGAAGACACCTCACGATTAAGTCCGTTCTTCTGTGCTTTGCATTGTTCCTGTTTACAGGGGCCGCGACACCTACCAATGACCTGATTGGAGATAAGCAAGCCATAGCACTGGTAAATTCTCTCCTAGAGTCTATTGGAGGAAAAGAAAATTGGAAAAATGCCAGTTATATCAAAGTAGAGTTAACAGGATATTATGCAAGGGAAAAAAATCCTTGGGAGGAATTGTACTGGATGGATTTAAGAAAACCTCAAGGCAAGTTTATCCTTAAGAGAGCTAACAAGGTTCAGACTATTGCTTGGACTGAATTATGGGGCTGGGATGAAGATAATGGTGTAGTACATCCTATGGATAGTGCCAGGCATGCTTTTGAATTAGCATATTGGGAGATTCAGCCCCTGGTTCTGTTTCGTCGATTGGCTGCTGGATTTCCCAAGACCAGAGTCGAAATGGGAGATAATAAATATCGATTTGATGTGTTTGATGTAAAGTCTGAACGGCTACTGGCTCAATTTGCAGTTAATGAGAAAGGAGAACCGATAAAATGGGGAGGTAAAATTGGTGATCGGGAATTCGAACACATATTTGGTCCTTTGGAGTCATTCAATTCGATAGCATTCCCAAAATGGGGTGCAAATCTCTCCGGAGTGTGGCGTTATGAACATAAATCCATCAGGATTTTGAAAAACGACCCCAAAATTGATTTTAATGCTCCTAACAAAAAGGAATAGAGGAATGGTGAATAATAATTGTCTTTGGATTTGATTTTCATTTGACTTTAACGCCCTAAATGTCTTTCCAAGATGACCTATATTATATACATAAGAATCAGATAGGAGGTCATGAGTATCGATTTTTCGGATAAAGATTGTAGCTAAAATAGAACCCGAAGTAATGGAGGTGTAGGCCATCATATAGAAACAGGTGAGATATTAATTTTTGTTCTATATTTGTCGAGTATTTGGTTTCAGGACAACTTAATCTGGTTGGACTGATGAAAAGGGAATCCTGTGAAAATCAGGAACTATCCCCGTAGCTGTAAGCTCCTTTAGAGTTTATCCTACTCAGAATGCCACTTTTCCGGATTTATTGGAATGGGAAGGCAAAGGATAATGGAGTAAGTCAGAAGACCTGCCTGATACATTCATTCAAGACTTTCGGTGGAAAAGTCAGGATGTAGTGAATTCCCTTTGTATGGGTTGATCATTTTAACATCAGCATTTACATCAATCATTCCTGCATTCCTCGCTTAATCGAAGTCTCATTGATTTAACTATTTAAATAAATACCAATGAGGAAAATTTTGATTTTAGGCAGCTACTTTACATTATTGACTTTGTATGCCATGGCCCAGACAGAGACCAATGTAGCTGACACACTACAACTTCCAGAAGTAACGGTTTCTTCTTTGAAGTTTGACATTCCGCTCAAGGAAACAGCTCACCCTGTTCATATTATTACAAGAGAAATAATTGAGCAGAACCAGGGCAAAGATCTTGCTCAATTGTTACAAGAACAATCAGGTGTAATCATAAATGGAGCATATAGCAATCCGGGAACGGTAAAAGGAGTATACCTGAGAGGAGCATCCTCTGAACATACCTTAATTCTAGTAGATGGTACTCCGGCATTTGACCCTTCCGGATTGGGATCTACATTTGATATCCGGTTGCTGCCTGTAAGTCAGATTGAGAGAATTGAGATCATGAAAGGAAACCAATCCACATTGTTTGGTTCCGGAGCTATAGCTGGGGTGATCAATATCATAACCGCTAAAGCAGCTACTAAAAATTTGGAAACCAAAGGACATATTTCAGGTGGTTCATTGAGTACCCTGGATGCCGGCATAGGAATTGGAGGAACGACCCGTTTAATTGACTATCAAATTGGAATTAATCGCCAATCTACGGCAGGGATAAGTGAGGCTTTGTCTCCATCACAGGACCTAGAATTTGAAAATGACAAGTCCAGGCAGACCAGTATGATGTCTGCGTTAAGTATAAAACTTAATGAAAAAATCAAGGTCCAACCTTTCTTTAGGTTTATCAAAACTCAGAATGATTTTGACACTGATGCTTTTGTAGATGGAGATAACCAATATAAGTCCGAATATCAAAATTTAGGAGCTTTTGGGGACCTGAACTATAAAAAATTCCGGGCAAGGATTGGATTTAGTCAGGCCTTAACTGATCGGTTTTATTATACTACGTTCGGAGAGAATGAATATCATGGGAGGTTGTTAAACATAGAAAGTTATGCGGCCTATGATGTGAATAGAAAATTGACCATGTTGGGAGGTATAGACTTTCAACAACAACATATGTTGGATTCCACCAGTAGTGAGGTTGATCCCTCAGTTTATTTGATTAGCCCATATCTTAAGGCGATATTTAGACCGGTGAAACACGGAGTGATTGAAATAGGCACTCGAATGAATCAACACTCCAAATTTGGAAATCACGCCAATTACTCAATCACACCTGCATACTGGATAACCAAAGATTTAAAGATATTTGCCAATTGGAGTACAGGATTTAAGGCACCCACGTTGAGTCAGCTGTTTGGTCAATGGGGGGGAAATACAGATCTGAATCCACAGACCAGTGATTCATGGGAAATTGGAATCCAGCAGTACTTTGATGATGCCAGATTCGGGTCTTCGCTATCCTATTTCCGTAGAAATATTAAGAACCTGATTGTATATGATTTTACCGCGGGATATCATAACCGTGATGAGCAAAGAGATCAGGGTCTTGAGCTTCAAATGAAATGGAAAATGCACAAAAAAATCTCTTTTTCAGCCGGTTATGATTTTACTACTGGACAAATTACTGAATCCAGGGCCTCAATTGATACTTCCTTTAACAACTTAATCCGGCGCCCCAAACACAGTCTTAAACTAGCTGCTGCGTATCGGCCAAATTCAAGTTTATCGTTGAGCTTGAACAGCCAGTATATCGGTAAGCGTATCGATTATTACTTCAACCCCGCCAAATTTTATGCATTGGAAACAGTAAGCTTAGATGCTTATTTTTTAGTCAACGCTTATCTGGAGTATAGTGCATACCAACAAAAACTTACATTCTTTGCCGATTTAAAGAATATTACTAATATAGAGTTTGTGGAAATTTATGGATACACTACGTTGAAATTTAATGCCCGGTTTGGATTGAGGTTTCATTTGTAAATCATTTAGGTAACATCTGAATTCTTTTAAAATGAATTAATAATTAAGAGTATTTTTGATTTTGTATGTTTCCAATACAATGGTGGCTCATATTAAATGCAAAGCCTCAGACATCGATCTGAGGCTTTAGAATTTGATTTTTATCTAAAAAAGTTAGATATGGTTACCCTTGTGGGGCCATAGGTTCATAGAAAAACTGTTCGGAAACTACTTTTCCATTGTTTACCTTGTATACACCCAGTTCGTCAAGTTGGAATCTGCCCATACCTTTCATAGTGGTATCAGATTTCATTCTGACGACAAAATAAGGACCTGAGATTAAGGGTTCACTAATTTCATTGCCATGAAATTCTTCTACCATTCCACTCCATTGCTCACCTTTCTTGCGTATCTCCTCCATGCCTTTGGCTGTTGGCCAGGGTGTACCTTCCGGTTCAATACTCACAGCATTCTCAGCATACAATTCGCTTTGAGCCTGTGCCCAATTTCCCTGACGGCATAGTTCTACTAATCTCATTGCTACTTCATTTGTTGTCATGATTCTAAGTTTTTATGTTAATAAATAAAGTCCCGATGATTACCTATTTTAATAAAGAATCTCAATTTCATTAACCCTAATCACCCGAACCGATACAAAAATAACGCACCAAATGTCACTGTGGAAAGTGCATTATTGACATACTTAGGGGCTAAAAGTGACAAAATCTATTAATTTTGCTTTTCTAAAAAATTGCACTGAAATGCATGTGTCTATTATAGTACCTGCCGGACAGTCTATTTTGAGCAGTATAGTTGGACCCTACAAGATCTTTTCTGCTGTAAATAGCTATCTGATGCAACTGGGAGCACAGAGTAGTCCATTTTATGAGCTGGAATTGGTGGGTGTCTGTAAAGAGACCAAATTATACGATGACCTCTTTACAGTCAAACCGACAAAGATGATCGAGGAGGTATCTCAGACCGATTTGATTATCATATCTACCATATTTGGGGATTTACCAAAAGAAATTGAAGAGAATAGAGAGTTTATTCCCTGGATTCGAGATATGTACTTAAATAAAAATGCTGAAGTTGCCAGTCTATGTGTTGGAGCATTTCTATTGGCAGCAACCGGGTTGGTAGATGGTAAAGCATGTTCTACACATTGGTCAGCGGCAGAACTTTTTCGCAAGATGTTTCCACAAGTGAATTTACTTCCGGATCGAATCATCAGTGAAGATTCTGGCATTTACTCCAGTGGTGGTTCGTACTCGTTTCTCAATTTATTGTTACATATTGTCCAGAAATACAACGGTAAAGATACGGCAAATTGGGTCGCCAAAATGTTTGAAATAGAAATAGACAGAACCTCGCAAAATCCATTTTTTATATTTCAGCGTCAGAAAGATCATGAAGATCCGTTGATCCGGAAAGTGCAGGAATATATTGAGAAGCATTATAATGATTCATTATCCCTCGATATATTGGCTAGGAAATTTAACCTTAGTAAGCGCAATCTGATCAGGAGATTTAAGAAGGCTACCTATAATACTCCGAATCAGTATTTACAGCGGGTTAAAATGGAAGCTGCCAAGCGGGATCTGGAAAAAACCAATTATTCGATATCGGAGATTATGTATGGATCAGGATACAACGATATCAAATCGTTTCGTAATACTTTTAAGAAAATTGTAGGCATTTCTCCTTCGGCTTATCGCACGAAATATGCCAATTGAGCACATCAAAACGATAATCCGAAAAAAAAGCTGTCCCGATGTGAGACAGCTTCAAGTATCTTCTCTTATAATACGCGTTCGTACTGACAACAGCCAGGAAGACCTCCGTATGTTTTGTCTTTAGCTTTTACCTGATCGGTATCGTGTCCTACCGCAGCTATTGCTTTTTTAACTTTTTTCAGCTTAAGTGAGGGATCATCATACGTTACGGTTAGTTTTTTTCCCTGGGAATCCCAACTTGCTGATTTAACACCCTCAATCGATTTGGCTGCATTTTCTATACGCTTTTTGCAACCTCCACAGTTGCCTAAAACAGCAAAAGTGCTAGACAAACTGCCCTTCATTTCCATCGCTGATGCTGATTTATCTGCCTTATCATCAGAACATGATTCGTCATGTGACTTAGTAGCTTTAACTGTGTCCGTATCATAACCAACGGCAGCAATCGCTTTTTTGATTTCATCCAATGAAACCATCGTTTCATCAAATTTTACCTGGATATCTTTGGAATCTACATTCCAAACAGCCGAAGAGACGCCTTTCAAATTGTTAGCGGCTTTTTCAATTTTTGATTTGCAATTGCCACAGTTGCCATCAACATGAAACTTTGCTGAGTTTTGGGCACTAAGAGAGAGACTAATCAATAGTGAGAAACATACAAACAAGTACTTCATAGTAAGTTATTTATTTTATTATTAATTCGGTAAGGACCAACTATTCAATTAATAGTCCTTAAAAATCATGCAAAGGTAAATAGAATTCTAAAAGGAATGCAAAATCTATTTGATGAGATTTATCATTAGTCAACAATCAATTATCCCCAAAAGAAATGGTAAAACCTAAAATGGAATATTAGAAAATGATTGAATGGTTCAATTGGAAAATAAGGCAAATAGGACAGAGCCTAAGACTTCATGGCTATAGAGAATGTCATAGGAAAATGGCGTGGTGAGTATTGAGAAACCTGATTTCCGATATCTTTAATGTACTTTCCGCAATTTTTCACCCATTTCAAAAGAATTACCTTACAATCGGCTGACTTTCCGACTGACTTGTTTCACTTTTTCTCAAAAAAGCTACATCAAAGCATTACAAAATCTCACCCAGATGCAATATAATTTACACAATATCAAATTAATATAAATTACAAGTAAAAAAATGTATTAAAATTTTACAATTTTTAGGGACCTCAACTAAATGGCTGGTATTAGAGAGTAAACAATTAAAACACAAAATCATGAAAACGAAACAAAATTCTTTAGCAGCCATTAGTTTAAATGTTGTAGATAGTAATCCAACAAATAAGGCATCCTTACAAAACACCTGGAACACTTTTTTTACCCTGGTATTTATTTTGATTGGTTTGTTTATTCTTTCTTCTTGTAACAAAGAGGAATTTGCTGATGCAGACCAAATTCAAGAGAAAATCCTCAAAGAGGATATTCTTACCGGAGAAGAAATTGAGGCCACCATTCAAGAAGAAGGTCAACATGCGAGAACTATGGAGGGAGCAGGAAATCCTAAATTAAAGGATCTTAACTTTGAAGCTCAATTTTTGATACCGGAGAGTGAGATGCATAAGAGGAGTCGATATTATTATCCTTTATACTGTGGATACTACAATAATGGCTCTACCTATGCTGAAACCAACACGGCCTCCTATTATCCGGGACCTGACCGTATTTATTATTTCACACTTACATCAAGAAAGCGAGTAAATATCCAACTTACTAATCAGTCTGCGGACCATGACCTGCTGTTAGCACATAGGAAAATAGATTCACGAGGAAGATGGAGACTGGGATCTACGATCATTACGAGTTTGAATTCCGGGCGTGATGACGAATTTATTGATCTTGTCCTTTCCGCCGGAACTTATTTTATCGTAGTTGATACATACGGAGGAGCCAGAGGTTCATTTAGAGTCAGATTAAATTGTACGACTGCCAATTATAGCAGTAGTTGTGAAAATTACGACAATCTGTATACAAGTTATAGTGACGGTATCAGCTATCAATCAAGGTTATGGAAAAAGTGGTCTTCAGCAGCTAATGATGGTAAAGTCTTGGCAGAAAGTTATGACAAAATCACCAATTATGTGGTGAAGTTCGATCATGCGAGATTTGGGTATCAAGATGCCGTACGAAGTTTGACTAACTATCATATAATTGGAGGAGTATATGAGATGGAATTCGATATGTTCGTACCATTTGGAAAAAAAGCTGAGTTCGTTTCTGAAAAATTAAGTCGATTCGGACGATATGGAGCTCAGGGATTCCATGTAAAGTTAGAGTATGGCAGAATATTCGTAACTCATAATGGCCAAATTGCTTTGGCAAGGGCAAGTTACCCGCTGGATAGATGGTTTAAGATCAAGATTTTATTTGATATGAACAATGACCGGATCTATTTGAGAATCGATCAAAACTCCCTGTTCTTATTAAGTGCCAGTGCCGCGGCCGATACTTCTCCGCGACTTCAAAGAAGTATTTGGGGAATTGACTTTTATGGAGATAGCCGAAATAGTTTTTTCCACGTGGATAATGTATGTGTAAAAAGACATACGAGTAGTAGTAATCCCGGTGTAGTCTCAGCAGATGAAATTATAAACTTAATTCCTTAACCAATCCCATCAGGAATTCCGGTTCAAAGCCCAAACTTTAACGAGTTTGGGCTTTTTTGGATAAAAATGGCTACCTTTTTGGGTTAATTATCAAATATGGAATGGTTTAAAGCGAAGTTTTACAATGGAACATAAAGTAATCATTAATCATAAATTGCCAGAGGTTTCATCAGGAAGATTTCAAAGTGGTTATCTATTAATTCTTGCCTTTCTGATATTTATATTTTGTATTTCCTGTAATTCAACACAGCAAAAAGACGAAGGGAAAATTGAGTTTTCCAACCATGTTTATCCACAAATCGATTCAATCTGTAATTCATTTATAGCAGCCGGAAATATAGTTGGCTTTTCGGTAGCCATTGCACATCATGGTAAAAATATATTTGCCAAAGGATATGGTTTGGCTAACCTGGAATCCAAGATACCGGCAACCGAAAAAACGATTTATCCGATAGCTTCAATCTCTAAGTTTATCACAGCCGTATCGACAATGAAATTAGTGGAAGCAGCCAAAATTTCCTTGGAAGATAAGGTCATATCCTATTTTTCCGATTTTCCGCGTCGACCAAATATGGATGAAATCACGATTGAACATTTGTTACGACATCAATCAGGGTTGGCTGATCACGAAGATTGGTTCGATAGCATTTATATCAATGAAAGACGTGTTTTTACCTCAGCTGAATTTTTTCAATTCATTGATCAGCCTTTGTTTTTTCGTCCCGGAAGCCATTATTCCTATTCCAATTCAGGGTATGCTGTTTTATCTATGATTCTCGAAAAAGTAACCGGATTAACTTTCCACGACATGATCACGGAATATATCGGAAAGCCAACCAACATACAATCTTTGGGAATGTGGCCACAGATGTGGAGTAAGCAACAAGCCTCTATGGGTTATGAATTAAATGGCGAAGAAGTGGATACTAGTTTTCATATGATGACTCGTGCGATGAAAGGAGATGGAGGACTATCTGCCTCGGTCGAGGATCTGGTAAAATTTGCAGATGCACTGGTGGAGGGTAAACTGATCACACAAAATGGTCTCGACAAAATGATCAGTCCGACAGATTTAGGTTCCTTTACGATAGATTATGGACTGGGCTTAAAGTTTGGGAAAATTGGCGACCACAATACGTGGGGACATTCTGGAGGGTATAAGGGGACCGGTTGGGCTATCTTGGCGCATTACCCTGAGTCCGGATATACCTTTGCTACCGCTATGAATACTAATTATTCCCCGGAGGAAGCCTGGACCATTCGGCATAAAATTATGCCTTTACTGCTGGGAATACCCATACCTGAAATGGATACCTCAGGAATTGAGCATATTGAGCTGTACCCAGGCGAATATGCAACAATCAATCGCTGGGGATATGCCACACAATCCGTGCGTGTTGTTTCAGTGCAGGATAAAAGATTGATTTGGGATAATCCCGAAACAGATATTCCGGGAGCTCAACTTTTTCCAATAGGAACTCACCGGTTTACCTGGAAAATGTATCCATTTGATGAATTTAAGTTTCATCTAGTGAACGACAAAGTCGCGGCTTGTTCAGAGTATATTGATGGATTTTTTGTCGGGATTAGAATGAAAAAATGACATTTGTGTTGAATTAAGTCGAATCTTGTAGGTAAAGAAACAAAATGATTAATGCTAAATTTTAATTCAGCCCGGTATACTTACTCAATTTGAATCGAAATTGGATGGCTTCGTTATTAAAAAACATTTATTCCAAAGCATTTTTTAAAAAGTTTATCCAAGTTATTAAGGGATTAAATCGTGAATTCTCTGAGAACTCTTTTTTGTCCCACATTTACCAGGATGACTGGGAAGAGAAAGCCTTAAAACAACGTATGAGGCACATTACTCTTGGATTGAAAGAGCACCTGACTGGAAGCTTTCATGACAATGTAAATTTTCTTTTAGCTTTAATTCCACGACTTGAAGACGCCGGGTTCAAAGCCAATAGCTTGGAGTTCATTTTTTTGCCTGACTTCATTGAGGTCTATGGTATTGAAGAATTCCTGACTTCCATCGAGGCTATAGAAACGATTACCCAATTTATTACGTGCGAGTTTGCCGTTCGACCATTTTTGATCAAATATGAAATGGAAATGATGCTGCAGATGAAATTATGGTCAAAACATCCACATCCAATGGTCCGACGACTTGCATCCGAAGGTAGTAGGCCCAAATTACCATGGGCCCAAGCCGTCCCTTTTTTAAAAAATGATCCCAGGTCGATACTACCCATCTTGGAAAACCTTAAAACCGACGAAACGGAATCGGTCCGAAGAAGCGTGGCCAATTGTTTGAATGATATTTCCAAAGATCACCCGGACCTGGTGATCCGGTTATTAAAAAACTGGAAACAGGATGTCCGGATTTCATCTCGTTTAATCAAACATGCCGCACGTACGTTACTCAAACAAGGAAATTCCGAAATCATGGATTTATTCGGATTTAAGCCTAATAGTCAAATTAAAATTGAAAATTTTGAGATTATCACTCCAGTGGTACGGATTGGTTCAAACTTAGAGTTTAGCTTCGAATTGTACAATCAAGATGAAACCTCCAGTAATATAAGACTTGAATATGCCATCTTCTTTCTGAGAGCTAATGGTTCCTGGTCGAAAAGAGTGTTTTACCATTGTGAAAATAGCTATCCTGAAAAATCTTCCACCTTGATTTTGCGCAAACATTCCTATAGACCCATCACCACCCGGAAGTATTATCCAGGGCCTCATCAGGTGGCAATCATTTTAAATGGTATCGAAACAAAAAAAATGGATTTTCAGCTGATTGAACAGGGTTAAATTCATAATTATTTACACCAATTCATCCATTTAGAGAATCTTATATGCATGTACAGATCTTTCAATTTTTGCGCAGGATACAGAATCTGGATTGGTGGTATATTCCTGGCCATTAATTTACTGGGATGCCGTCCAAATAAATCAGAAATAATTGTCCACCGAACCGTCATTACCGGTCAAATTCTCAATTATGAAAAATACAATCGAACCAAAATGGTAAGGCTGTACAAAAAGCACCTGTCTCGGCAAGAAAACGATATGGAGACCAGGGTAGACGATAGCGGATATTTCAAAATTGTCAATTATCAAACTCGAACAGAAAACTATCAATTAAAACCTTTTCCAAATTTTTATTTACTACTGAATCCGGGTGATTCATTGCATATTAGATTTAATCTGGATACGGTCAAAGGGATCTCCTTTAGTGGAGATGGAGCTGAGGAAAATAAATTGCTCAATAATTATTACCTAGATGGATATTTTGGCGCCAAGAGTGCTGGATTTCAGGAAGTTTCAACGACAGATCCGGATTTGTTTAAAAAGAACATGGATAGTCTGCTACAGTATAATCAAAATCAAATTGCTAAGTATGATTCGATTCATCCTCTTTCACCACTTTTGAAAAAAATCATTAAAGGACACATCTACAATAACTATTATGAAAATCTATATCAGTATGGTTTTTCTAATTGCAGTGTTCTTAATCAACCTAAATCCATGGAGGCCACGGTCGATGATTCTTATAAGTTTTTTCAATTTGTCAATGATTTTAAGAATGATATTAGCATTCTCACTGGTCATTCCGCTATTGAAAAAACCATGGATGCTTATCAGTATTATTTTTTTCAGACGCATTTTCCTCAGATTCCCACCCGGGATATTTTCAAGGATTCCGATTCGGATTCCACCGTGATTCATACTATCCTAGCGCAAGAAAAAAATAAGGAATGTAAACAATATATGCTTTCGCGGTATGCAAATAATATGTTGGAATCGGGAGATATCCAAAGTTTCAATTCATACTATAACCTGTTAAAAACAAATATTAATGCAGACCATTTGTGGTATCCTATAGAGAAAAAGTATCATGCCTTAATGAGTGAGGATTCAATCCCGGCATTACCTGATTATGATATACAAATGATAAATAACGACTCACTGAGGAATTTATTATCAGACTTTATAGGTGCTGCTTCCGAAGTTGTATATATTGATATCTGGAATACGGCTTGCCTGCCCTGCATCAAGGATATTCTGGAATCCAAACCTATTATTTCAAAGGAATATCTAGGGAAAGAAATTTCTTTCATTTATTTGTGTACAGGGGTAAGCCGGACAGCATTTGAGGAATTTGTCGCTGAAAATCAGCTGGTTGGAACACATATCTATCTTGAGAAAGAGCAATCACTGGCTTTGCATAGTCATTTTGATATTTGGAGTAATCCTTTTCAGGTTATTGTTGACCGATCCGGAAATGTGGTCAAAGCAGGTAGTCAATACCGGTTGTATTCTAGCGTCACCAAACATATCATCAATAAGTTATTAAGTCAATCAACTAGCTAACCTTACTTAGGGATACTATTGTAAATTGGATGGTAACGACCTCTAAGGGATGGAAGCTCACAAGTTGATTAAAAGGAAATTCGCACACTACAAGGGTGAAAATTTATGATTCTTCAGTTAAATAGCGTACTTTTTAGCTTTCATCTAAGGAGGTAATCATGCCAATCAATGTCTTCGAAACCTGTATTTTTCTTTTCTGTGTAAATCTAATCTTTGCCCAGGGAAAAACGGAGATTCCCATACCAACCGAAGCTCAAATAAAATGGCAGAATGCAGAATTGGCTGCCTTGATATGCTGGGACCTACATGCAGTTGATGATGAGTTTTACGTGCAAAGCAAAGCGCGGATAACCCCGATTAAAGATTATAACATTTTCAATCCTCAGAAATACGATATGGATCAATGGATATGCTCTTTGAAAGAGGCTGGATTTAAAATAGCAATTTTTACAGTAAGTCATGAAACCGGATTCTTTTTTCATCAAAGTGATGCCACTCCTTATTGTATGAAAGCTTTGCGATGGCAAGATGGAAAAGGAGATATTCTGCGTGATTTTAAAGTTACCTGCGAGAAATATGATATACTCCCCGGAGTCTACATCGGCACTCGCTGGAATGCATTCTATGGAATACATGATTTTAAAGTACATGGTGATAACCAATTTGCCGGCAATAGACAACAGCATTACAATCGGATGATTGAAAAAATTGTAGAAGAAATCTTTTCACGGTATGGGGATTGGACGATTGTTTGGTTTGATGGTGGAGCACACGGACCAGAACAAGGAGGTCCTGATGTTCTTTCGGTTTTTGAAAAATACCAACCCAACTGCCTGTTTTATCACAATTTGCAACGAGCCGATATGCGTTGGGGTGGCAGTGAGACGGGTACTGTACCCTATCCATGCTGGGGGACATTTCCCTATGTTTCAATTGGCGCTGGAGAATCTGCAAAGAAAGAGATTTCTGCTAATAATTTCCACCTACTTAAAACCGGAGATCCCAATGGAAAATATTACATTCAGGCGATGAGCGATGCTCCCCTACGCGGTCATAAAGGTCATGATTGGTTTTGGGAACCGAATCGGGAACATATAATTTACCCTTTGGAGAAACTGGTGGAGATGTATTATCACTCTGTGGGACATAATACCAGTTTGATACTTGGAGTTACTCCCAATCCTGATGGATTATTACCTGATCCGGATGTAAGACGTTTAAAGGATTTCGGTGCGGAAATTGAAAGAAGGTTTTCAAATCCCATAGCATCAAGCATGGGAAAAGGGAAGAAGATCAAACTAAAGCTGTCAAATGAGCAAAAAGTAAATCAAATTGTATTGATGGAAGATATTACTATGGGAGAAAGAGTCCGGAAATTCATTTTGGAGGGAAAAACAAGTGCTGGGTGGCAAACCTTATTTGAAGGTTCATGTGTAGGGCATAAATTCATTCATCGATTTCAGACAACAACTGTCTCTACCTTGCGCATTAAAATCCCTGACTCCAGGGGTAAACCACTTATTTCGAATCTGGCTGCATATTATATTGATTAAAAGGAATAGAATTACGAATGAAACCAAAATCAGCCTATCTAATATTCGCTATTGTTTTCTTTTTATTTGGAAGTGTATGCATGAAAGATTCATCAGAAAACAAAAACTCCAAACCCAATGTCGTTATATTTTTTCTGGATGATAGCGGTTATGGTGATTATGCCCACAATGGTAATCCGACAATTAGCACTCCGAATATTACCAAATTAAAACAAAGTGGAGTTAACTTTACTCAGTTTTATGTTACTTCTCCAGCTTGTTCTGCCTCTCGCTATTCATTACTCACTGGTCGCTATCCTGGTCGGTCAGGATTAGGGTCCTGGGTTATTGGTCCTAATGCTGCCAGGTACTTGCATGATGAAGAGATTACCTTGGGTGAAGGACTCAAGTCAGTAGGATATAAAACCGGGATTTTTGGTAAATGGCACTTGGGATCACCAAATGAAAATAACCTGTTTTCTGAAAAAACGTTGCCGCTTGCCCATGGATTTGATGAATGGGTGGGGACTAATGTTTCTCATGATTACAGCAATGCCATGCTTTTAAAAAGTGATCCCAATGGCGCGAATCCAATTCTCGGATATGATCTGATTGCCAAAGATTTACCTTCTGATACCATTGCATCGGAATCCTTGACTCAGATTTGTACCGATGCGGCAATAGACTTTATCCAGAGAAATAAAACAAGTCCTTTTTTTGCGTACATACCCTACAACATGCCGCATTTGGGCCTCTTTGTCAGCGATGAGCATCAAGGTAGGTCGCGGAATGGTATACTCGGTGATGTAATCGAGGAGCTCGATGCGGCGATTGGTACCATATGCCAGACACTGGAAGATATCGGAGTCAGGGATAACACTATTATTATCTTTTCTTCAGATAATGGCCCCTGGATTCTCTTTCGTGATCAATCAGATACTAAATATGGAGATACCCGGTTACAAATAGGATATGCGACTCCATTTCGTGATGGCAAAGGTTCTACCTGGGAAGGAGGACATCGTGTAGCCGGTATTATTAGCTGGCCTGCGAAAATAAAAGGAAATATAAATATACAATCACCTGCCAGCACCTTAGATATTCTACCTACTTTATTTGCAATCGCCGGTGTAAACCAGCCACAGGATAGGACTATTGATGGACGGGACATTCGCCCTATTTTAATGCCCGGGCAATATAATTACTCAGTAGAAGATTTTAAGTTTTTCTACTCTTATACGGACAATAAACCTTCGGCGATCCGCAAAGATGTTTGGAAGTTGCACATTCGTATTGGTTCACAAACCAAAAACAATTATGGATACACGGCTTCCAGAGAGGAACCTTTGTTATTTCAGGTCGAAAAAGACCTGGGAGAAAGAATTGATGTCTCAGAGCAAGAGTCTGAGAAGGTAATCGATTTATTATCGGATATACAGGAATTTGAAAGTGCATTGGTTTCCGAAGGAACGTTTTGGGATGACCAATGATCGTTTGATGCTAGTCACTAAACAAAATAAAATAGTGAAGATGAATTTGAATGACAAGATGATGAACAAATCCATAACTGAAATAGGTCTTATGTTGATCTTATTGATGTTGATCACCTGTAAATCACCTAAAGTAACACCTCCTAATGTGATTCTCATTATGACAGATGATCAGGGGTATGGTGATATTGCTGCGAATGGTAATCCATATATCAAAACTCCTGAACTGGATCGGTTGATGGCTGAGAGTGTCCGTTTAACGGATTTTCATGTAAATGCCTTTTGCTCTCCCACGAGGGCAGCTCTAATGACTGGCCGTATGTCGGATCGTACACACGTTCGTTCAACGGTTTACCTTCGCAATCACTTAAATAGAGAAGAAACCACCATGGCAGAATTTTTTAAGGCATCGGGCTACAGAACCGGACACTTTGGAAAATGGCATTTGGGAGAAAACTATCCCTATAGACCTATTGACCGTGGTTTTGACCAATGGGTGGGCATCGGGGATGGGGGTTCAGGAACCGCAAGTGATTATTGGGGTAATGATCGCATGAATGATCATTATCTTGTAAATGGGAAATGGAAACCAATTGCTGGATTCAATACAGATGTATTCTTTGAGGAGACCATTAAATTCATTGAGCAAGACCATTCCGATCCATTTTTCATTTATTTGGCAACCAATGTCCCTCACGGCCCTATGAGTGTGTTGAAGGAATGGAGAGATGAATACGAAGATATGAACTTTGAGGTAAAATCCGTTCCCTGGGGAGATACTAAAGATCTATTTGCTTCTGTAACGCGCATCGACTGGAATCTAGGTCGTTTAAGACAGTATCTAACCGAAAAAAGGTTAGATAATAATACCATATTGATCTTCCTGACTGACAATGGCTCCGCCAATGGCACCCATATATTCAACGATAATATGAGGGGAGGAAAGGGATCACTTTATGAGGGTGGACATCGTGTTCCTTGTATAATTCATTGGCCGGGAGGCGGACTGAATATCAAGAAAGAAATAACTCACTTTACGTCCCACACCGATCTATTACCCACACTCATTGAACTTTGTAAACTAGAAACACCTGCCAGAGGACATTTGCCTTTCGACGGAAGAAGTATGGTTCCTTTGTTAAGAAATAGGGATAGTAACTGGGAGGATCGAACCTTCTTTATGCATGTGCAAAACCTTCTTAATCGGCCTCTAAAAGCCAAAAATTATTTAGTTGGTACACACCGTTGGAGACTTATAAACGGAAAACAATTATACGATATACAAAAGGACCGGGGACAAAATGATAATGTATTTGAACAACACCCTAACGTTGCTGCAGATCTTATTTCTCAGTATGAAAGTTATTGGACCACACTGGGAGAAATGAATTATCCTCATGCGCGTCCGGTAATCGGTTCATTGTATCAACACGAGACTTGGTTAAATACCATTAGTTGGGTCAAATCTGACGAATCACCACATAGCTGGAATCAACGTCATGTATTATCTGGAGCCAAACTTAGTGGATTCTGGCCGGTTGAAATTGCGGAAGATGGATTGTATCAATTTGAAGTGAGACGTTGGCCAAGGGAAATAGACTTCACAATGAGAGATTCTCTACCATTGCAAATGGAAAGTGATATTTTAATGCGTGGGAGACCATTTCGAAAAGGTAAAGGAAAAGCGATCCTAATTGACAAAGTGCGACTTAAAGTTGGAGATCAGATTGAAGAAAGAATGATCGGGAATACAGAGAAAACAGTGTCATTTGATATCTACCTAAATGAAGGAGAAACTGATATTCAAAGTTGGTTTTATACAGAAAGTGGAGATTCTCTCAGTGCTTATTATGTGTATGTTAGCAGACTGGAGTAAAAAACTGGGATTTCAAATCAGATTTCAGGTTGGATTTTGTCTATAGGATCTGATTGATATTCGGAAAGCATTTTTGGCATTTCATGAACACCATGAGAGCAAGTTGATTCAGTAAAAACAACAACTAATGAAGTATACATTTTATTTGATAATCTGTATAACACTAAGTTTTGTGATACAGTCTTGTGCTCAAAAAACGGAAAACCCCAACATCATCCTCATCAATGCAGACGACTTGGGGTATGGAGATTTGGGCTGCTATGGAGCCACAAAAATAAAAACACCGCATATTGATGGATTGGCCCGAGAAGGACGTATATTTTTAGATGCCCATTCGGCATCTGCAGTTTGCTCACCATCCCGGTTTGGCCTTTTGACCGGACGTTATCCGCTTCGTAAGAACTACTGGGGTCCTATACCATTTCGATCACCTCTAACCATTGATAAAGGGACTCCTACAATTGCCTCAATATTAAAAAGTGCCGGTTATCACACCGCTTGTATTGGTAAATGGCATTTGGGTTTTGGTGACGCACAAAACAACTGGAATGAAGAGCTGAAACCGGGCCCTCTTGAACTAGGCTTTGATTATTATTTTGGAATTCCTCAGGTAAACAGCGGACCTCCATTTGTCTATGTGGAAAACAGACAAGTGGTAGGTTATGATCAGAATGATCCATTTGTATTTGGAATCGAATCAGTAACCCAAAAGTGGCCCGCAAAAGGGGGCTACAAAGCCATTGGTGGTGCCCAAAAAGCACACGAATTGTATCGCGATGAGGAATTGGGAACTACATTCAAAGACAAAGCCATTTCCTGGATGAAGAAGGTAAAGAATACACACAAGCATGAGCCTTTCTTTTTGTATTTAGCTACTTCAAACATCCATCACCCATTTACGCCGGCTCCCCAGTTTAAGGGTACCAGTGAATGTGGTATTTATGGTGATTTTGTGCATGAATTGGATTGGATGGTGGGTGAAATTTTAAGTGCGATTGATGACCTGGGAGAGAAAAACAATACTTTAGTAATTTTTACGAGCGACAATGGTGGTATGCTCAACCTTGGTGGCCAAGCGGCTTGGAAAGCCGGACATAAGCTCAACGGTAATTTACTGGGATTCAAATTTGGTGCCTGGGAAGGTGGTCATAGAATACCGTTTATTGTGCGATGGCCTGGTAAGATACCTCAAAATACTAAGTCAGCTCTGTTGATCAGCCATATCGATTTACTAGCCACCTTTGCAGCCTTAACCGGTCAGGAATTAGATCATTCAGTATACCAAGACAGTTACAATCAGCTAAATACAATTACTGGTAATCCTGACAAAGCTATTCGGGATCACCTAATTATTTCGCCTAACAGTCCGGAACATTTGGTCGTTAGAAAAGGAAAATGGGTGTATATTCCTGCTCAAAATGAAGGGGGTTTCAGAGGAACTCAAATAGATGAACATACGCTAGGAGGAGCAGCGGCTCTAAAATTAACCAAACAACAAAATAGTGATGTGGTAGATGGAGAAATTCGTCAGGGTGCACCCAATGCCCAATTGTATAATTTGGAAAAGGACCCCTATCAAAAAATAAATGTGTATAACGATTATCCGGAGAAAGTTTTGGAACTTCAAAACATATTGGTTGATTATCAAAGCCAAATTGGGAAGAACAAAGAAATTGGTTGGATTGACCGGCGCAAATAGTGCAAATTGAATAAGTATCTTTTTTCAGACTGACCCAGGTCTGAATTATTGAATTACAGGAAATGGATTATGTATAGAGAAGGCAAAAATGGTAAAATATATCTCGCAGTTCTATTGGCATTTATATGTATGCTTGAATCTTGTACTAATAATTCAGCAATTAATACCAAGCCAAACATACTTTTCATTATGACCGATGATATGGGTTATGAAACGGTTGGTTTCAACAAGGTTGTTAATTTTAAAACACCTCACATCGACAAGCTTAGCACTGAGAGTTTTGTATTTACGAATTGTGACGCACAACCTCTTTGTGTACCAACTCGGGTAAAATTAATGACCGGGCAATACAATTACCGTAACTATCGAGGGTGGGGCGGATTTGATTTGGAATTCCCTCCAATAGGCAAAATGTTACGAGAAGCTGGATATGTGACCGGTGTTTTTGGAAAGTGGCATCTAGGTAAGAGCCCTCAGGACTTGGGTTTTGATAAGCACTGTTATTTTGATGGGAGTCCGGGCGAATTGGAGTATTTTGAATTCTATAAGCGCTACTTTTACAATACACCACTCATCGAAGATGGTGTCCATATTTCTGCCAGCTATGCTCCGGATAAATTTAATCACAGTGTTTTAAAGTTTATTGATGATCACGGAGGTGGGCCTAAACCTTTTTTTATATATTATCCATTATCTCTAGCTCACAATCCTTTTGAACCAACTCCCGATAGTAAGGATCCTTCGTCAAAGAATTGGCAACGGAATTTCGAAGATATGGTTAACTATGCTGATAAAATGATTGGCAAAGTAATCGACAAATTAAAATCAAAGGATCTTTATGAAAATACGATCATTTTTTATACTTCCGATAATGGAACCAAAACTCTGGCCCATGAAATGGACAATGGTGAGGTAATATATGGAGGAAAAGGTATTCAAATGAATGATGGATGCCATGTACCTCTTTTGATTAAATATAATGGATCCCACAAATTGTTTGATGATCTGGTGGATTTTACTGACTTCTATCCAACCTTGACTTCCTTGGCAGAAATTCCATTAGACCAATTATCCGATCGACTAGACGGTATTTCACTTCATTCGCTTTTACAAGGGAAAAACAATAGACATAAACCATACATATTTTCTGTATTTCACCATCCCTTGAGTGCTTACATCCGGGATAAAAGATATAAATTTTACTTTGACGGAAGACTATACGATTTGGTTGTAGATCCTCGTGAATTGAATCCCTTTTATGATTGTAATGATATCAGAAATACTAAGCAATCAAGAAATAAGCTGAAAGGACAATTAAATGAAATAGTAAACGATAAGCAGCTCTCTACTTACAAAACCAAAAAGCAATTGTTTGATGCTTTTGGAGACTATAAAGCCGAATCCAGGCAGCAATTTCTGATTCGAAGTTTCATTTTCAATGATTTGGAATATACGCCAACAAAGGAAAAGTTGTCATTGGATATAACGAAATACATCGAGGATATGAATCAAGCGTATTACCTTAAGTTTGAAAGAGGGATGGGAAAACCTAATTCTGGTTTGGCCTATGCCGATGTCAAAATCGAGGCGATAAGATTACGTAAAAATGAACGGATGCTATGGGAAAAAAAGAATGCAGGAATCGAACTTATTACCCGTAGGGATGTGGACAACTTAAGAAAGAAAGGAAATCCGATTATTGCATTTAAAAGATCTGGGGATAATAGTGTGATTCCGATGGGTATAATCTCAAAGCCGGTCAGTGAAAAAATAGAATTGGAAATAGATATCGAGTTGTCCAATCCTGGAAATCAGTGGGGAGACCGGTTGTTATTGTCTGTTTTTCTGGATAAAGTGGAAGTTGAATAATTAACTTTGGTGTTATGAAAAGTTTGATAACTCTGTTCGGAGTACTTCTATTCATTCCAATAAGTTATGGACAAGACAATAGGTATAAGGTACTCACCGGAACAACGGACACGCTACAGTATCATTATTTCATGGCTCGCTTACAAGAACAATTTGCTGAGCGGAGGAAAGCAATTAAAAAAGCTTCCCGAACTAAGAAAAAATTGATACAGCGTCGGGATTTGCTGCGTGCTCGATTCAAGGAAATGATCGGCTTATTGCCCCATAAACACGCTTTGGAACCCCATGTTACCCGCAAGATTGAAATGGATTCCTATACGGTTGAAACCATTACATTCGAAAGTTTGCCCAACCACCATGTAACCGGATTGTTTTATCTGCCCAAGACGGGAAAATCTCCTTTTCCTGGGGTTTATATTCCTTGCGGCCATTCACGAAATGGCAAAGCAAACGAATCCTACCAAAAAGCAGCCAGGCTATTCGCTACCCATGGATTCGCTGTCTTACAAGCGGATCCCATATGTCAGGGAGAGCGCTATCAGTTGCTGGATAAAAAGGGAGATCCACTCACCTCCGGTGGAACTTTGATGCATGAATTTTTTGGTCAGGCATTAGCCTTAACGGGATCCAGTACTTTGGAACATGAACTCTATGACAATATTCGTTGCCTGGATTTTTTGGAGCAACATCCTATGGTGGATGGAGAACGCCTTGCTGTTGCAGGAAATTCCGGAGGTGGGACGCAAACCACCTATCTGGTGGCCTACGACCGTAGAATTAAGGTGGCCACACCTTCTTGTTTTATTGCAACAAAAGAACAAAAAATGCGCACCCATGGCATCGGGGACTTTTGCCAACATCTATGGGGAGAAGGTTACTATAGCATGGAAGAACAGGATTTCCTCTTCATGGCAGCTCCTATTCCAGTTAAAATTCTCTCTACAAAAGAAGATTTTTTTCCTGTTCGTGGCGCAAAAATAGCCTACCTTGAATTGGCCCGTCAGTATCAAGTGTTAGGTATTCCTGAAAAAGTGGGTCATTCCATATGCGAGGGACCTCATGGTTGGTTGCGACCTAACCGAGAGGCTTCGGTTCAGTGGTGCAAAAGATGGTTGACAGATGATCATACCACGGTCAGTGAACCTGACAATATCGGCTATTTCCCAGATGATTCATGTTTGGCCACATTCACCGGGCAGGTACTTTCTACTTTTAAATACGAACGATCGCTTTTTGATCTTATTGAAAATAGAATTGAAGAGTGCAGGAAACAACGTAGGACATTTATGAACAAAGCTTCTGATGATAATATACGAGAAACGATTAAACATCTGATCGGTTTTGAAGAACCAAGTAGGAAAACAGTCACCAAAGAAATAGGTTCCTGGAATGAAAGGAATTTCCAGGTTACGAAACTATTATTAACACGAGATAAAAAGCATTCGTTTTACCTTCCTGCCCTTCTCATGAAGCCCGAACGAATAGAAAAGGGGATTCCCGCTATACTCATTATCCATGAAGGGGACAAAGATAAAGCAATTGATAGAGGGTTTAAGGAAGTTGATGAAGGGAAAATTGTTCTGCTGGTTGACATTTCTGATACCGGTGAATTAGAAGATAAAAAAAGCTTCCGGGCATCCTGGAGCACCTATTTCACTGCAAAATTTCCATTATATGAAGGGAAAACACTGGTCGGTTATCAAACTGAAGATATCGTCATTGCTGCCAGATATTTATTATCGCATCACCTTGGACATAAAAATAAGCTCAAAATAGTGTCTTCTGGAAAAACTGGTTACGCGGCTATTCATGCCGCAGTTATTTCCGGATTTTTTGATACCGTCGAAATTGATGAGAAAGTTAAAGACTGGGAAATGATCGCATTGGAAAAGTTTCAAGCACCTCAACAACTTTCGCGCATGGATATTCTGGTCCCCGATGTCCTGAGTTATTATGACTTGCCCGATCTGGAAAAATGGTGTTTCAATAACAATATTCGAATTATTCGTAGTGAGAAATAAGAAGATTCAGGATAAATTTCTACTTTACATAAATACGTTTACTATGTGTGTTCGGGGTGCGAGGGAAGATATAAAATAAGTTATTTAGATAACCCAATTGGTTAATTATAGAAAAATGAGACTTAGGTTTTTGACTGGTATTTTTATTATATGTAGTCTATCTATTCATGCCCAATCTACTACTTTGCCTGGAATGGAGATTCTGGAATGGGTGAAAATTATGCCAGGAGTATGGAAGTCTTCCATTGGTGAAACCGGTCTAAATGCGCTTGATTATACCAACTCTCCGAGATCCAAAGCCATTCAGGATTTAGGAGATATTTCATTTCCCCTTAATAAAAATGAAACTCGGTATCTGCTTAATTCGAATGGCGCAAGTATTCGTTTACCTCTCGATGAGTTGGAAAGCATCTATGGATTAGGCTTGGAATTTGAAGGTATCAACCGGCGAAGAAACGTCTATACTCTAAAAGTAGATCATTATGGAGGAGTTAAAGGTTATACTCATGCTCCAGTGCCGTTCTATGTCTCCAGCAGAGGTTATGGGGTCTTAATAAACTCTGCCAAAAGGGTAAAAGTACATGTAGGTGTGGGGAACCGGAAGGATAGTAAGTTACCTGAATTTATTGATCGTACCACAGGAAAAAACTGGTCGGCACGACCCTTATCCGATGCAGTCGAGGCTAGCGTACAGGGAGATGGTCTCGAGATCTATATATTTTGTGGAAATAGTCCCCTTGAAGCGGTGCAAAGGTATAATCTTTTTTGTGGCGGAGGAGTACTTCCGCCAAAATGGGGACTGGGATTTTGGCATCGAATGCATACCAAGAGTAGTGCTGAAGATGTACTTCAAGAAGTTGAAGATTTTAAAAAATTCAACTTTCCCCTGGATGTTATCGGGCTAGAACCCGGTTGGCAGGATTTTGCCTATCCTTGTTCATTCGATTGGGATACCACTCGATTTCCCAATCCAAAGAATTTTATAGACTTATTAGAGCAAGAAGGTATAAAAGTAAACCTGTGGGAGAATCCCTATGTTGCACCGACGTCTACCTTGTATAAGGACATCAGTCCTTATACAGGAAGTCATATGGTTTGGTTAGGAGAAGTACCGGATTTCACGCTACCGGAAGCGCAACGGATTTTTTTGAATCACCACCAGAAAAATCATTTGGACATTGGTGTTAGTGGATATAAATTCGATGAGGTCGATGGTTATGACTTTTGGCTTTGGCCTGATCATGCTACTTTTCCTTCAGGTAATGATGCTGTAGAAATAAGGCAGTTGTACGGATTGATCATGCAGGATATGTTTACCGAACACTTTAAAAAAAAGAACATTCGAACGTATGGATTGGTGAGGGCTTCGTACACTGGCGCTAGCAGTAAAGGTTTTGTAATCTATAGTGATTATTATGGACATAAAGGTTATGTAACCGCACTGGTAAATTCTTCTCTTTCCGGACTCCTTTGGACTCCGGAAATCCGAAGTGCAAATTCTGCGGAAGAGTGGATCAGAAGATTTCAAACCGTATGTTTTTCCCCTATGGTGCAATTAAATGCCTGGTTCTCCAGTATGAAGCCCTGGAGCTTTCCGGAGGTAACGGATATGGTGCGCGACGTAATTCAGCTTCGAACAAGTTTGTTACCTTACATTTATACAGCTTTTTATGATTACCATCAAAAAGGAATTCCGCCTTTCAGAGCCATGGTACTAGAACCAGGATTTGTAGCAGAAGATAACGTGACGGTTGGAAAACTCGATGACTCCCATAATCCCTATGCCGAATTGAAAAGAATCGAAATTACAGATCAATACATGATGGGTCCATCAATCCTGGTTGCACCGGTATTTGTCGGACAAAAGGAGCGAGACATTGTATTTCCTCATGGAAACTGGTATGATTTCTATACCGGCGAATATGCTGGTAATGGAGAAACCATAACGATAAAAACCAAACTTGAAAAAATCCCAATATTTGTGCAGGATGGGGCAATAATTCCTCTGTCTTCCACCATCCGAAGTAACCAGGACACAAAAGGAGCACTGGAGGTTAGGCATTACGGGAAAAAAGAAAACAAATATTACCTATTCAATGATGATGGTGAAAGCTATGATTATGAAAATGGCGAATTTACAATGACGGAGCTGCGAGTAGAGCGGAATGAAGATGGCAAGTTGGTCGGGAAATCCAACTCATCGAATGATAAATTTCCGTATGGTCCTATATCCTGGCGTTGGATGAGTTCAGGCCGGTGACAGAATAACTACGAAATCACGAGGTTGCTTCTTGATTTGATAGGGCTTCCGGAAAAATCAATGGATTTCAATATTCTTATACCCAATTGGGTCTAAGCCAGACAAAGAACGGATGCAAGAAGTAATAAATGTATTATAATGAATAGGTGTAATCCACATTTTAGGTTGAGCATGATTTGCATTGCAATCTTAAGTTTTCATTGTACACCTGATACTCAGGTTACTCCTCCTAACATTGTTCTCATTATCATTGATGATATGGGCTGGAAAGATGTGGGATATGCAGGAAGTACCTATTACGAAACCCCTAATATTGATAAATTGGCATCGGAAGGGGTTTATTTTACCAATGCCTATTCTCCGGCACTGGTGTGTACACCATCCCGAGGTGGAATTTTTTCGGGTAAAAATCCGGCTAGGACCAAATTGACCACAGTATTTACAGGTCCAGCAGGCCCCGATGACAGGCTTTATGACCAAAGTAAATACCGTGGCCAAAACGATCAATTTTTTGAAGCGCAACATAGACATGCTTTGCCCAAGTCAGAAGTTATAATAGCTGAAGCACTTGCTGAAGCAGGTTACAAAACAGGATTTTTTGGCAAATGGCACATTGGAGAATGTCCGGGATACTATCCTGATGATCGCGGTTTTCATGTGGCTAAAGGATACCGACGTGTTCATGGAATGAAATACGGCCATTTCGGTGACCGATGGCCAGCAGGTAATTTTGCCAATTTACCCGATCCGGATTCTACTGAGTTTATTCCGGAAACTCTCACCCGCGAGTGCATAAGGTTTATGAGAGACAATAAGGCCGGACCTTATTTTGTGGTGTTATCACATTATATTGTCCACACGCCGATTACACCGAAGACAGGTAAAATCGCCAAATACTTGGAACGGGCAAAAACAGACCAGGTTAATCCGGAATATGCTGCTTTAGTGGAAAGTGTAGATGAAAGTGTGGGACAGGTTCTCGCTACCATCAAGGATTTAGATCAGGAAGAAAATACGATGGTGATATTCACTTCCGATAACGGGGGATTGACGTTAGCCAATATTACATCGAATTATCCCCTCATGGGTGGAAAGAGCTTTCCGTTTGAAGCCGGAATGAAAGTTCCATTGATAGTGAAATGGCCCAAAACCATAGACCCTGGTAGTACGGCGGTACGTTCCGTAGGTACTGACTTGTATCCCACTGTTTTAGCCGCTTCCGGAACCGAATTAAGACCCGATCAGCATGTCGACGGCATAAACTTAATGCCGCTACTCTCCGCAAGAACAGAACTTCCTAATCGTCCGATTGTATTTCATTTCCCGCATTATACCCATGCTACCGGACCATTTTCTTCGATTATTGAAAACGATTGGAAATTAATCCGGTTCTATAATGATGAAACCGGGGCATTTCTACTTTACAATCTTGCCACGGATCCTGAAGAACAAAAGAATCTTGTCAACCAAGAATCAGAAAAAAGAGATTCCCTCGCTCAGCATTTACAAAATTTGCTAAATGAAATGCAAGCTGAAATGCCAATGAAAAATCCGGACTTTAATTTCTTAAATGCCGTGGAAAAATTGTACAACCTCAAATCAACGCATGATCTGGCCCTCCGGGAAAGAAAGGTGTTTGAAAAAAGATTGAGTAAACTTGAATTGAATTGATAAATTAACTCTATAATGAAATTCGTATCAAAGTTTGTAATTCTCGCCTCATTTCTATTTTTGATCGGTGATGTGATTGGCCAGTCAGACCGGCAATTGGGATTGCATTCTGAAGGTGGTCCCTGGAATTTTTATCCTGATCAAACGTATATTTCTACACTTCCCAATGTACTGTTAATTGGGAATTCAGTGATGAATGGATATAAAAATGTTGTGATAGCAGATATCTCTCAATCAGCAAATGTTGATTATTGGTTAACTCCTAAACATTTAAATAGCGAACACCTGTTCGAAGATTTGGCTAAGATTGTCTCTTACCGTAATTATTCTGTTATCCATTTTAATATTGGGCTACACGGTTGGCCAGAGGGCCGAATTATGGAGAATGAGTATATACCTTTATTGACCAAGTATGTACGGACGATTAAGGAAAATGCCAATCGGTCCAGGTTGATTTGGGCCAGTATCACACCAGTTACCGAATCACAAAATGCAGAACTAAATCAAAAAATCAATCCTACGATTGCAAAAAGAAATGCTTTAGCCCGAGAAGTTATGGAAAACTATCAAATACCAATCAATGATTTGTACGGATTAGTAGTAGATCGGTTGCACTTAGCAAAACTGGATCGGTTTCATTGGAAACCAGAGGGGTATCGGTTAATGGCAGACCAAACAATTCAATACCTGCGTAGAGAAATTAAGAAAAGTAGACAACGAGACAATTTGGAGAGATCAAATATAGTTTGGACTTCCCCATCACGAAATTCTCTTGGATCCATGCCCGCCGGTAACGGAGATATCGGGATCAACCTCTGGATTGAAGAGAACGGAGATTTAATGTTTTATCTTTCCAAAACAGACGCCTGGAGCGAAAATGCCAGATTGCTAAAAGTGGGTAAAGTAAGATTGTCTCTTTTGCCAAATCCTTTTAAATCTGCCAACCCCTTTATCCAGAAGTTGGTCCTTCGGGATGGCTTGATTCAAATTGAATGTGGAAAACAAAAGGAACGTGTATTCATTGATATTTGGGTTGATGCCAATCATCCGGTTGTGGAAATGGATATCACCAGCGAAAGACCCATTTCCGCCAAGATCAGCACTGAACCGTGGCGCACAAAACGCAGGGAAATCGTAGGAAGTGAAATCCATTCCGCTTATGGATTAAACCGGGATGGAGGTCCTGGTGTATTCGTAGAAAAAGACTCGATTCTTAAGAACATTAAGGACGGTGTGAGCTGGGTACACCGAAATAAGAGATCGATATGGAAAGATAATTTAGAATTACAGGGGCTCCAACAATATGCAATACAAAACGACGACCCTTTACATCACCGCACTTTTGGTGGATTAATCCGTTCTCAAGAATTGAAGAAAACGAGAATTGCACAATTAGAAACGATTAATCCTAAGCATCAATTTTCAATATCCGTATATGTATTAACTGCTCAAACCCCAACGTTGGATGACTGGGTCAACCAAATCAATCAACTTTCTCAAAGCATTGAGCAATTGTTACGAGAAGAGAGATTAAATGGACACAAAAAATGGTGGAATACATTCTGGGGTCGGAGTTATATTCATGTCTCCACCAGTGACGAAAATAAACAAGAAGAAATCCAAAATGTATCCAATGGATATGCTTTACAGCGATATATGAATGCCTGTGCCGGAAGGGGTAACTCACCAATAAAGTTTAACGGTTCCATATTTACGGTTGATACTAAAAACCTTGAAGGGAAATATCAGGGTTTTGACGCAGATTACCGGCAGTGGGGTGGACCCTACTGGTGGCAGAATACCCGCTTACCGTATTGGTCGATGCTTGCAGCTGGAGACTTTGACCTCATGTTGCCATTGTTTAAAATGTATAGAGAGGTTTTGGACATCCGTAAATATGCTACCCGGCTTTACTATCAACATGAGGGTGCATTCTATCCTGAAACCATGCGCCATTGGGGTTCTTACGTAGAATCTAATTATGGATGGGATCGCTCGGAGTTGCCATTGGGAATGACAAAAAATAGGTACATCCGTTACTATTGGCAAGGAGGATTGGAAATCTCCCTGATGATGCTGGATTATTACGGATTTACTCAGGATGAAAAATTGCTCACAGAAACCATACTTCCTGTGGTGACCGAGGTGATTACATTTTTTGATCAACACTGGGGTCGCGATGAAAATGGGAAGATTTTATTCGACCCTGCTATGGCTCTTGAAACGTATAATACGGCTGTCAATCCCTTACCTGAGATTGTTGGGATTAAAAAAGTTTGTACTGAATTACTAAGCCTACCTGAGTCTATAATCAGCCCCTCACAACGAAAACAATACCAGAGATTGATCAGCGAATTGCCTGAAATACCTACTCGAATAGTCGATGGAGAACAAATATTATCACCAGCGCATCAATATAGCGGTAAACAAAATGTTGAGAATCCGGAGTTATATGCTATTTTTCCTTATCGAAGATTTGATGTAGGCAAGGAAAATCTGGATTTGGCGAGAAGGACTTTTATGAAACGCGCAATAAAGCAAACCGGGGGTTGGCAGCAAAATGCCATCAAAGCCGCATACCTCGGATTGGCAGAAGAAGCGGCAAAGTTGACTGCTCAAAACTTTAATGCAAGTACGACCTACTATCGATTTCCGACAATGTGGGGGCCGAATTACGATTGGACTCCCGATCAATGTCATGGTTCCGTAGCCATGACGGCATTGCAAAGGATGTTGGTGCAGTACGATGGTGATAAAATTCTTCTTTTTCCTGCCTGGCCCGATGAATGGGATGTAGCGTTTAAATTACATATCTCCCTAAATACAACTATTGAAGCGGCCTTAAAAAATGGAGACATTATTGACTTAAAGGTTGCTCCGGAAGAAAGAAAAAAAGATATTATTCTGGTCTTAGAAAACGATGACAAATGAATCCAAAGTATATAATTGCTGTACTCCCGGTTATTGCAACCTTGTTAATATTTGGTGGAGTTAACACTGAAAAAGACAGCAATTTCAATGTATTATTTATAGCGGTTGACGACTTGCGACCCGAACTGGGTTGTTATGGAGTTGATTATATACATACACCTAATATAGATGAGCTCGGCTCCCAAGGAAGGATCTTTAAAAACCATTTTGTCCATTGCGCTGCTTGTGGACCCTCTCGATCTACCCTGCTTTCAGGAAGACGGACTTTAAACTGGGATGTCTTTAGAGGAATTCGTATCTCGGGTACTCATCCTGATACGATTTTTTCCCTTCCGCAACTATTTAAAGAAAACGGATACATGACAGTAGGTATTGGTAAAATCAGTCATCAACCAGGAGGAGTTATTGATTCACCGCAAACAGTCCATGAAGTTCCGTACAGCTGGAACAAGTCCTATGCGCCGGTTGGTAAATGGAAAGATCCCTGGAGAGCGTTTTTTTCTTATGACAACGGCAAAGCCCGTGACTATGGCTATGGCCGTAATAATACCCAGATGCCTCCATTTGAATTTGCTGACGTAGCAGATGAAGGGTATGCTGATGGTTTGAATGCTTCTGAGGCAATTAAACAGCTTAATGTATTGAAAGATACGTCATTTTTTCTGGCGGTAGGATTTTACAAACCCCATTTGCCATTTAATGCTCCCCAAAAATATTGGGATCTATATGATCCTGATAAAATACCTGAAGCGGCGTATACAAATCCTCCGGAAAACATCAAATCAACCATATGCCTTCACGGGGATCATAACAGTTATGAACCCAGGACACACTACTGCTGGCCAGAGGATACCTCAAATTACGTAATAACCAAAGAGAGACAACAGTTGTTGAAACACGGATATGCAGCTTGTGTAAGTTATATTGATGCACAAATTGGTAAAATATTGTATGAATTAAAAAAGTTGGAATTAGACCAAAACACCATTGTCGTTCTTTGGGGCGACCATGGATGGCACTTGGGGGAGTACGGAATATGGGGGAAATACACCAATTTTGATCTAGCGTTGGTTAGCCCTTTAATCATCAAAATTCCGGATATGTACTTGCCAGGAAATTCTTCCACGAGCCTAGTTGAAACAGTCGATATATTTCCAACACTCGCCGAGTTATGTAATTTACCAGTTCCCGGATATCTTGAAGGAAAAAGCTTAAAGACAATAATTCAAAATCCTAACGCTAAAATAAAATCCTATGCGATTGGCGAACGAAATGCTTGGGGTGTTCACGGATATACCATCAGAAGTGGAACACACCGGTTGTGTATCTGGAGCGACAACCCGACCGGAGATACTTTGGAGATCCAGCTATTTGATAATGTGGAGAATTCCCTTCCTTATACCAATATCGCTGATGAGAATCCTAAACTGGTAGAACATCTTAGCAATGAATTAGGGAAAATGTTCAGGTAGAAAATCGGAGTTATTTTGTGTAGTCATCTAGAAAACCTATCAATCAATGAAACCTAAAAACATTCGAAAATTATGTCTTTTACTAATCACGACGCTGCTTGTAATAAATGCTCCGATAGCGGCCCAATCTAAAGTTAATGAGAAGCCTAATATTCTCAAGTTGGGCACCATAGATTGTGATTTAGTGGAGACTAGCCCTATTGTATTTAAAGGTGATGTGTACCGGTTTGAGTACGTTCGAAAAGGTTATTGGAATAATCCAACCGGGGATTCTTACCTTAGGTTTGTGCACCATGAGACCGGACTGCCTGGAAAACCCTTTGGCAAAGGGTTTCACCTGGGAAGTGCATTAGTCCATGATGAATTGGTTATTGTTAGCGCCGTTGATATTTGGGATGGGGAGCAAGTACATTTGTTTGTTTCAGATGATTTGGAACATTGGGATACCTGGCTTGCCTTTGAACTCCCGGGATATGGTATATTCAATACTTCAATCACCTATGACGACAAGAATTTTGTAATGATGTTTGAAATTGGAAAGCCTGAAAATAGATCTGGACAACGATTTACGGCAAATTTTGCCAAGTCATCTGATCTGAAAAATTGGAATATTCTATCTCCAGACCATAATTATGCCAAAGATCGATACACCGCCCCACATTGCCTTCGCTTTTTTGATGGCTACTATTACAATTTTTATTTGGAAGCCTATAAGGGTTATGAGACCAGAGTCGTCCGTTCTCGAGACTTGAAAAATTGGGAAATGAGTCCTTTAAATCCGGTGTTGGTCGCATCTCAAGAGGACAAACAAATTGCAAATGACAAATTATCAGCAGAGTTGATCCAACGGATTAAAGTGGCAGAAAATAGAAATAATTCGGATTTTGATTTTTGTGAATTCAAGGGGCGATTGATTATTAACTATTCCTGGGGAAATCAAAGAGGTGAAGAGTTTTTAGCTGAAGCGACCTATGATGGGACATTAGAGGAATTTCTTAATAGTTGGTTTCCCAAATAGTTGATTTGGTAAAAAGAGTTTAGATTATTAATGGAGCTCATTTGTTGAAATGAGCAAAATACGCAACTGAATTAAGCATGAAAAAATACTGTTTATTCACATTACTCCTACTCGTTGGTCCGCATTTATTCCCGCAAATTGAAGCAGTTGATTTAACAGAAGGGACCAACTCAAGTCAGGTAACCGACATCGTTGTGGTCTTCAAAATGCATGTAGACATTGGATATACCGATTGGGCTGAGGGTGTACTTCAGAAGTATTCCAATGAAATGTTGGATCAGACATTAAAATCTATTGAAGTGACTTTTACCTTGCCACGAAATGAACAATTTGTTTGGACAATTCCAGGATGGCCATTGAAATATATGCTTGAAAATTGTAATGAACAAAACAGGATAAAACTTGAAAAGGCTATCAAAAATGGACGCATTGTACCACATGCATTGCCAGTTACTTTCCAAACTGAAGCCAGTGATAATGAAAGTTTGGTAAGGGGATTATCTACTACTTCCCATATTAATTCTGCATTTGGTTTACCAGAGGCAAGAGATGCCAAACTGACGGATGTTCCCAGCCATTCCAGGGTATTGCCGACAATCCTCAAGAATGCAGGTATAGATTTTTTGCATATTGGTTGCAATCCCGGTTCAATCTCACCGGATGTTCCCAGGTTGTATTGGTGGCAGGGCCCGGATGGTAAGCGACTGCTAACAATGTATTGGGCTGAATATTATGGATCCGATATATTACCCCCAAAAGATTGGCCTCACAAAACCTGGCTGGCCATGATACACACGCATGAGAACATTGGAGCACCAACTCCGGACGAAGTAGCCAGTATATTAAAAACAGCCAGGGAAAAGATGCCTGGAGCCAAGGTGAAAATTGGCAGATTATCCGATTTTTATGACTTATTAATTAAGGAAAATCCCGAATTACCGGTAATAACCGGAGATATGCCCGATACCTGGATTCATGGTTATATGTCGATGCCAAAGGAAACCAAGATAAGTAAGCACTTACAGCGTGAAACCTTTAATACTGAAATACTCAATTCGCAGATGAATCTGTGGGGGGTAGTCAGTAATTCGTTGAATCCTTATATCGAGGAGGCGTTTGAAAATATGATCCTCTATGATGAGCATACCTTTGGAGCGGCGATGACGCATGCGGATCAACATAAATGGACCTATTATGATGAGTTTAAGATAAACAAGTCTCTTGGTAATTACGAATACATTGAAGGGTCATGGAATGAAAAAGCCAACCGGATACGCAAAGCTGAAAAAATTATCAAACCCCTAATGCAAAGCCGATTAAAAAAACTTGCCTCTTCGATAAAGGTAGACGGTAAGAAAATTGTAGTTTATAATCCACTTCCCTGGCCTCGCAGTGGTAGAGTAGAATTCTTCGCAGGTATATATAAAAAGAATTTTAGGGTCTATGGCTTAAAAGAGGAGAAAACCGGTGATATAATACCGGTATTTGAAGACTATAACCTGCTCTCTTTTGATGCAGGTACGATACCTTCACTGGGGTACAAGACCTATCAACCGGTATTGGAACCAATATCTGTTCAAAGAGAAACCCATATCGACACACTGAATAATAGATTAGAAAATCGATTTTTCAGAATACAAATTGACAGAAAACTAGGAACCCTCCTTTCGGTGTTTGACAAAAAATCGCAGCGAGAATTGGTTGACTCGGCGAGCGACTTTGGTTTTGGAGAATATTTTCTAGAACGGCCAGGGCAGATTATGATCGAAAAATATAATAAAGACTATATAAAACCAGGATCTGAGAACTGGGCTAAAGATGAAATGATCCGCACAAATGTCCCTTACCAACAGCAAAAGATATTCAAAGGGAGCTGTGATAGAATCAATTACCAAGATATGGGTAATGCCGTACGTGCTACGGTTTTATGTCATCTCAATGACGACGACCAGCAGTCTTATCTAGTGTCCTATACCCTTTATGAAAATCAGCCATATATTGAAATTGCCTGGGGAGTACACGGTAAAACACCGAATCCCTTACCCGAAGCAGGATGGTTATCAATTCCTTTTGCTGTCAACAAGCCTGAATATAGGCTTTATCGCACCGGGGGAATTGTTGATCCCCAAACTGAGTTTGTCCGGAGGACTAATAGTGATTATTATTTTCTCAATACCTCTATGGCATTGTTTGATAACAAAGGGAGCGGGGTCGCTATTAATTGCCCGACTTCACCTGGAGTCAGTATTGACAAACCCGGATTATTTCAATTCTCCGGGACCAAACAACTTTCTACCGGGAGGGTTTATGTCAACTTGTTCAATAACCAGTGGGGTACCAATTTTACCGAATGGATTGAAGGATCCTTTTCTGCAAAAATGTACCTCTGGAGTTATGAAAACTATGATTCTGAAAAAACATTTGTCACTCCGTCTGAAGAAACCAGGGTCCCCTTAAAGGGTGTGTTTTTTGAGGGTAATCCCGGAAGTCAATCTGCAACGAAGCAAGGTATTTCATTAAGTCAAAAAGGAATTTTGATTACCGCTTTTTATTCGATTGATGAAGGCATGTTGTTGCGTTTATGGGAACAAGCAGGTGTGGGAAGCAATTGTATTGTCACTTTACCCAGTGGAAGTCCGTTTAATAAGGCGTTTCCATGCAATTTGAGGAATAAAATAAAAAGCGACCAAGGAATTGAGATAACAAATAATTCATTTCAGTTCAAAATTAGGGCTAATCAACCCGCCTCTTTTATTCTGAAATAGTATAAGATCGAATATGTGAGTTATGCATTACACTTTCTGAAATTTTATGTATAATTGTTCATAATCAATTTGATGGAGCGAGGCTTGAGAATGCAACTAAATTGCTCGACTTAAAAAGACTTTATGAAATATAAAAAACGCTTTTTAAGCCTTATTACCACATTCATCTGCATGGTGCCGGTTATCAGTGGGGGATGGAATTATCATCTCAATAGCCTAAAAGTAGCTTGTGTTGGAGACAGTATAACTTATGGTGCGCGACTTGAACACCCTGAAAAGGACTCTTACCCGGCTCAATTACAGTTAATGTTAGGTAAAAAGTATGAAGTCACCAATTTTGGAGTCGGAGGTTGTACATTAATTAGAAAAGGTAAGCCGACGGTATGGAGTCAGATTCCGGCAATTTTCGAAACAAAACCGCATCTTGTGGTAATTAGTCTAGGGACGAATGATACTTGCGGTAAAGGAACTTGTGGTAATCGAAAATGTTGGGAATACCAAAGAGAGTTTAAAAAGGATTATCAGGATCTAATAGATACTTTAAGTGCTATCTCGACCAAACCTCGAATATTTATTTGTGCACCATCACCGATGGTTTTAGAAACACCGGGACTTAGTTCCGAGCGTTTAACCGGACTGACTATTCGTAAACCTCGGCTTCAAAAGTTGATCAATTATATTAAAAAGGTTGCTAAAAAGAAGAAGGTAGAATACATTGATTTGAATACTCCTTTGGATTACCGACCGGAACTGTTCACCGAAACTGATGGGGTGCATCCGAATCAGGCAGGCTACCGTGCCATTGCTGAATTGGTATATTCGCAGCTTGTAGAATAGGGTACTAAAATTTATGAACGAACGATAGTTTGAATATTAACGATTAAATAATTGTAGTATTAAAATCTAGATCTTATGCGGTTGATTATATTCTTCAGTTTGACTCTAATGGTATTTGCGACCGCATTCACGCAACCACTGGGATCAAAAGAACCACTTGTTTCCCTAGATATGGAATCCATGATTGAAACCAATTCGGACTATGTTATTTCCGGAATGGATACTGCAATTGCAGGGATTGAAGGTCGTGCGATCTACTTTGTAAACCGCCTGGATACGAACACCTATCTTCGACTGAAACCTAAGAGTTTCCTCAATAAGCTTTGGCAAGAACAGGATTTTTCGATTGAGATTTGGGCGCAGACCAAAAGAGATCATAACCAATTTGAGGTTATTGCCAGCAATAAGGATTGGAACTCAGGTGAAATTAGAGATTTTACAACCAATCATGAATTTGGCTTCAGTCGTGCCAGTGGGCACAATAAGGGATGGGCTCTAATTTGTCAGCCTGATGGTAGTTGGGCCTGGAACATAGGTGATGGGAAATACCGGTTGGATTATCGTCCTACGGCTCCTCGCCAGCAGATCAATGACGGAGCTTGGCACCAGATTGTATTTACAATCAGCCGAAGCACTCAGGAAGCATACTTGTACTTTGATGGGCTGAATGTGGCCATCTATAACCTAGGTGGAATAATGGACCTGAATAGTGAATTGCCGGTGTCCTTGGCTACAGATCCTGTGGCAAGAGCTACTGCTCCCGCTTATGAGGGAGCCCTGGATGAATTCAATATTTATGATTATGTGCTGGATAGAGAAACCATAGCTCAAAAATATATATCCCTGGTACCTGCATCTCTACGACTGGCCTCAAATCAGGAACCGGTAAAACAGCTTAACCTGATGAGTTGGAACATTTGGCACGGCGGCCGCAGGCATGGCAGAGAGATTGGTCCGAAGCAGGTGATTGATTTTATCAAAGATACCGATACGGATATTGTTATGATGCAAGAGACATATGGGTCAGGTCCATTGATTGCCGATGCCCTGGGATATTACTTTTATCTGGCCAGTACGAACATTTCGGTGATGAGTAAATACCCCATTGTCAAGACCAAGCCTATATACGATGCCTTTCGTTGTGGCTACACCACCATCGAGTTAAGTCCTGGACAAAAAATCAATCTGGCCAGTCTCTGGATTCATTATCTGCCTGCATGGAGACGAGATGTTCATGCTGAGGGTGCTACTGCGGAAAAATTGATCGAAGGTGAGAGTAAAACCCGACATAAGGAAATAAAAGAAATCCTGGCCCGATTGGATCAGCCCATTCGAAGCACCGACCAAATACCATTAATCATTGGAGGAGATTTTAACAGTCCATCACATTTGGGATGGAATGCTAAGACTTTGGAGTGGCACAATGGATTGGTAGTGAAGTGGCCTGTCAGTGAAGAAATGGAAAATAAGGGATTTATTGATTCTTTCCGCGAAATAAAGCCGGATCTCAATTACGCGGCACCTACTATGAGCGCTGAACGGATTAGTTACCGAATAGACTATATTTACTATAAAGGAAAAGCCATTCAGGCTATTGATTCTGATATGCACTTTAAATACAAGGGTGTGTGGCCCAGTGATCATCCTGCAGTGACGACCAAAATTGTATTTAAGGAATAAAATGGAATGGGACAATTTCTATCGGCACCTTTAAACAATGAAACAGTTCCTTTCTTTGTTAAGGTTAGTTAAAATGTAATTCTCATACTCAGTATTTTGTAGGTTGTAGCTATGGAGCCAAAATTATTGCCATGGATCACGTGCAATTTATTATTTGCAATTCTACATTTTGCATCTTGTATTTCTCATCAACCTAATAGGAACAAGGATTCATTAAAAGAATTTTACATTTCTAATCCGAGCGATACTGAAAAAATAAAAGTTGAAAAATATTTTGAGGTAATTGGTGTTTGTCAACTCGAATTGCAAAATATGGAACCCATAGACGTGATAGTCAAAATGATTAAAACGGCAAACGGGTATTTAATTTCGGATAAAAGACATATTTATCATTTTGGATATGATGGGGTAATTGTTACCAGAATTGGATCAAAAGGTCGGGGTCCGGGAGAATATATCCAAATTACCGACTTTGAATATGAAGTCAAAACCAACGAAATTATAATATTCTCCAGTGAAGTGAAAAAGTTAGTCAAATTTTCAATGGATGGAGGACTTATTTCTGAGGAATTTCTTGTTTCTCATGGATATCAAATAGTAAAAGTGGGAGATAATTACCTACAATACGTTTGTCAAAATGGAATACCCGATCGGCCCGATAATATTTTGATATTTGACAATTCCGGAAATATAATCAATTCATTTTTTGACTACTCGGATTTTCCTATAAAAAGTATGACGACCATGTCTGGATTTTTATATGCAAGAAACAATAACCTGGTTAGATTTCTCAACCCTTTTAATGATACGATATATAGTTTTCGCCAAGATCAATTCATACCGGAGTATCGATTTGATTTAGGAGTTAGTTCTTTAAAAATTGAAAAGTTTTCTGATCCTTACCAATTTCTTTCAGAGTATCATAAGTTTTCATTCTTAAGCAATTTATTTGTTGAGAATGAAAATTGGTTTATTATTAAATACCATGACGCATTGAGAAGAAAGTTTGCTATTTGGCTTAAGCAAGAGGATCGCTTTTTTACTTAGGATATGCTAGAAGAAGATCCTGTATCCAATCTAATTGGAAGTAGCCAGGTATTATGTATGGATGATGAAAATATGTATCTAATTCCTTCTGAGTATTTTTTTGAGAATCATAGTAATTTGAAATTCGTAAACCAATTTTTGAAGGAAATTCCAGATGAAAATTCTGTGGGGTTAATTTTTAAAATTGGGTTACAGAAATAAATATTTTGACCCAACAGTTTTTCTCGTCTCGGACAAGTACTGGCCTTATCTCTGGAATATCAAATCATAAATTAATTAAGTAATTTATTAAACATTTGGTTGCCTTACAATCGTCACATGACAATTTGGTGTTCATATTGAAGTTGTAAATTCATCTTTGGATTATTTTTTTAGATTAGAAAGGATTTTGACCTCATACTTCCTCTTAACAATTGTGCATTGATGGCACAAATGACAGTGCTAATACTCATTAATGCCGCACCAAAAGCAGGACTTATGACAATTCCCGGAACAAACCCAGTAGCCAATGGCATTGCGATTATATTGTAGCCGGTGGCCCAAGCCAGATTTTGTACCATTTTTCGATATGTGGCTTTTCCAAAAAGTAACAGGTTGGCAATATCATTTGGATCGCTTTCTACCAAAATAATATCGGCAGTTTCAGCAGCGACATCTGTTCCTGAGCCAATAGCAATACCAACATCAGCCTGGGCGAGCGCAGGGGCATCATTTACACCATCGCCGGTCATGGCTACAATCTCCCCATTTTCTTGCAGGGCTTTGATTTTATCTAATTTTTCTTCGGGCATGACCTCAGCCATGTAATTATCCATGTGCAATTCTTTGGCTACAGCCGCAGCTACTTTTTCATTATCACCAGTAAGGAGAGATACCATTATCCCATTATTTTGCAGAGTTTTAATAGCCTCGAAAGAACTTGATCTTATTTCATCAGCAAAGGTGATAAAGCCAACCAATTCGTTTTCAATGATGAGAAAAATTTTGGTTTCTATACCTTCATCCTTATCTTCTGGCGGAGTGATGTTTAGTTTTTCTAACAAGACAAAACCTCCTACTTTAACATCTTTTCCGTTAACTTTTCCACTTACACCAACTCCTGATTGATATACGAAGTCTTCTACTTTAAATAAGTCAATATTTTCAGCTTGGGTTTTTCTTTGTAATCCTTTGCTAATATGGTGTTCAGAAGGAATTTCTACCGATGTAGCATACTGTAAAATAACTTTCTGTGAATAATTCTCCGAAAGCGAAACAATTCTGACGACTTCATGAGAGCCTTTGGTCAGCGTACCCGTTTTATCAAAAACGATAGTAGAGATAGTGCGGGAGTTTTCAAAGGCGGTACGGTTACGGATTAACAAACCATTTTTTGCGGAAATGCTGGTTGAAATGGCAGCGACCAACGGAATCGCCAAACCTAATGCGTGAGGGCAACAAATGACCATAACGGTTACCATGCGCTCCAATGCAAAAGATAGCTCCTTACCCATAACCAACCAAATGGCAAACGTTCCAAATCCTGCTACCAGAGCGATGATAGTTAGCCAAAATGCTGCTTTATCTGCCAATCTCTGTGTCTTTGATTTTTGCCCTTGTGCATCCCGCACCATTTTGATGACTTTGGAAAGGTATGTATCATTGCCTGTACCTTTTATTTTTATTGTGATTGCACCGCTTCCGTTGATTGCCCCGCCAATAACTTCCTCTCCCTTTGATTTACCAACTGGTTTACTTTCACCCGTGAGCATACTTTCATTCAGGTCGCTATTCCCTTCGATAATAATTCCGTCGGCAGGGACTTTTTCACCCGGTTTGATAAGGATGATGTTGCCTGTTTTTAGTTCACTCACTTTGACCTTCATCACATGGTCATCATGTACCAAATTGGCTTCGTCAGGCATCAAAGCAGCCAATGCGTCGAGAGCTTTGCTTGCTCCCAAAACTGATCGCATTTCCAACCAATGCCCTAACAACATCACCACAATCAAAGTAGCCAATTCCCAGAAAAAGGTTTTCCCGTCCAAACCAAAAACGACTGCAGAACTGTATAAATAGGCAGCTGATATAGCGACGGCAATCAAGGTCATCATTCCTGGGGTTCTCTTTGTTAATTCCTCAAACAAACCCTTTAAGAAAGGATGGCCGCCATAGAAGTAGATGATGCTTGATAGAGCAAACAACAAATATTTGTCACCTGTAAAGGACCATTCCAGGCCCAACCAATTTTGTATCATCGGAGATAATAATAAGACTGGCAGGTTGAGAATGAATGACACCCAAAACCGCTTTTTAAAGTCCTCTATCATCATTCGATGGTGGTCATGGTGCTTGTGCCCACCTTGCCCATCATGTGATTCTACTTTATGTTATGATGATTCTCATGTCCCATCTCTTTGGAATGATTCGGTTGTGAATGTCCCATAATTAATTATTTGTTTAAGCACTGTCTTTAACATTTTAGTAGATTATTCTTGTCCCAGTGGGTAACTAACTAATTCCCGATTTTTTCAAGAAAAAGTGGCTTGTACTCGTCCAGCCCTAATTTCATTTTGTTATAGATAAAGGTTAATACAAGTCGGTAATTCCCCAAAAAATAAAAGAAACTACTGCTCCCGAAAGGGTTTCTGCTCTGGGAATGTCCATCCGGATGATATTGCTAAAATCCACTCCGTGAAAAAGGAGGTTGGACAGTTTGACTAAACTGTCCTTCTCCAATATGATCATTATCATAAAACATTCTAGATAAATTACCTTCCATGATCAGAGTTTAAACACTAATGATCATGCCCTTCATGAGTATCGTGTTGATGTCCGTCACTTTCGTGGTCTTCCTTTTTCACATAGTCCATCCCACATACAGGACATTTACCTTCCTTATCACTTCCACTTCCTTCACAATGCATGGGGCAGATATAAGCGGAAGTGTATTCTTTGCCTTGCTGTTCTTTATTATTTGAGTTGCTTCCACAAGATGACACAGCAACAGAGATAGCTGAAAGTGCTACAAAAAGAAAAATCATTTTTAAATAATTCATTGTTATAAAATTTTGAGTTGAATAATCTTAATTAATTTTTAGGTCGCTCATACTGACAGCAACTTGGCAGTTTATTATACATCTTATCCTTTGCCCGATGAGAATCACTATCATAGCCGACATCCGCAATCTTTTGTTTAATGGTATCGAGTTTAATTGCTGTGGGGTTAAAGGATACCGTCATCTGTTTAGTTTCTTTGTCCCAATCGGCAAGTGATATGCCTTTCGCATCTTTTAGCGAACCTTCAATTGTCCGCTCGCACATCCTACAATTTCCATAGACCGTGAATACTTCTTTTTTAAATTCAGCTTTGTGTTGTTCTTCGCGGTTTTGTTTCTGAGCATTTGCCGAAATATCCATGAAGACGATGGTGATAACTATTAAAAAAATTTTCTTTTTCATGATTTGAAATTTTGAAAGTTTATAAATAAATCAAAGCTTGACCACCTTGTATCTATAGTTTTGTTCAGCATTTTTGATATTGAAATAATAAATTCCCGAAGCAAATTCTGCCAGGTTAAATTGCTCATCATAACCTGCTGATTTTCTTTTTTCTAAAATCTGTCCCGATGTGTTGTAAAGTTCAATCTTTGAAGGAGGTAATCCTTTTAGATGGATTATGTCAGCGACAGGATTAGGATAGATTAAAATGGAACTTTCACTTTGTTCATGGGTACTGGTGGTGTTGTCCAGAACAAGAAATTGCCCCATCATACCATCATCTTCGTGACTAAGCATGTGGCAGTGGTACATATAGGGAGTGTCTCCATCTACAAAGTTTTCAAACTTAGTTATGAAGCGTACTGAGCCGAACATTGGCGGAACAAGTACCACATCTTTTTTGCCTTGCATATGAGTTGGCGGAGTTTTTCCATTGATTTCCAAGATATAGAATTGGACATCGTGGATATGAAAGGGGTGAGCAATAGCCGTCCGGTTAGTTAGCTCCCATACTTCAGTATTATTAATTGGAATTTCAAAGTTGATGACCTCCAGATCAAAAGCCTGCCCATTGATTTCAAAAGGACCGTTTAGCATCCCATGTGGACCCATATGGGCTGGATGTAACAAGAGGTTGCGAGTAACGTTCACATCGGATTCCAAATATGGGACATTTGTGATTTGTGCTAATGGAATATCAGTAACAGGATTAGATGTCGGTGTATCTACCTTAATTTGCATCACAGAAAAATCATTTCCATTTAAGGGGTTGTTACCATACCCTGCTATGCTTCCCATTGGCATAACACTTGGATTGACTGCTCCGTAGGTGCCATGAGGGAGTTCAGAAGCGAAGCTCATCAAGTTTATGGTTTGTCCTTGCAAATTGGATAAATCCAATAGTATTTCTGCTCTTTCTCCCGGAGCCAATATTAGTCTTGTAAGGGAAACAGGTGCATTTAGTAAACCACCATCGGAAGCTATTTGGTGGAAATGCACATTACTTTGAAACCCTAGGTTATAAACCCGTTCTGTTGAGCCGTTGAGTAATCTGAGCCGGACAATCTGAGCAGGAACATCAAGGTAAGCATCTAGAGTTCCATTACACATAATGACATCATCCGCAGGAGTATCCCAAAGAAGCTGCTTATTGCTATCAAAAGCTCTTGATTGGATAACAATAGGAAAATCATCAATTCCGTAACTACGAGGTAAATTTAATTTGGCTTCTTCATTGTCTCTGACAATTATAAATCCTGCAGCCCCTCTTGTAACCTGTTCTGCTGTATGCTCATGCAAATGTGGATGGTACCAGTAGGTCGCCGCATGGTTTAAAACAGTAAATGAGGGCGACCAGGTTTCCCCTGCTTTGATGACGGTATGAGGACCTCCATCATTTTCTGGCGAAACGTGAAGCCCATGCCAATGCAAAGTGGTTGGTTCATCTAAATTGTTGGTCACATTAAGGGTAACACCATTTCCTTTTTCTAATATTACAGTTTTTCCTAAAATGGTCTGATTGTATCCAATAGTATTTGTACTAAATCCTGGATAAAACTCGACTTGCCCATTTTGAAGACTTAAATTGATAGACGGACCCGACAACGTATCGGGGATGAATAGAGGGTTTTGACTATATCCAAATGCTTGTAATATTAAAGCGAATATTGACATTGCCTTTTTCATCTAATTAATTTTAGTGATTATGGATATTTTGTCGAGGCTGTTCCGTTTTGGACATTGGCGGATTTTTGAATGTTGAATCAATGGTGTCTTTAACCAAACCACATGTTAGCATTTGATCACCGAAATAGGGATTCCGGATTTCTTTTTCACTACTTAGCCAGTCTGCACCTTCGTCATTATTTGCCATTGGACAGTGTTGGACATATAAAGTATCTTCCCCAATTCCAAATACTTTTATCGACTTAATAAGTGCTTGGGAAAGGAAATCAAATTGATTCCGTTGTTCTACAATATCCGCGGAAGTGGTTATTTTTTTGCTATGAGCTTGAATGCCTCTATGTTGCTCCATCCAATAATTGTGAGCCTCGCCGTCTATCAGTGACATATCAACTTTCTCCAATCGAGTCAACACCTGGTTTGCAGCATTTTTTGATTCATCACTATCAGTTGCCACCAGTGCATCTTTTAGAGTCAAATAGCTCGAAGCAAGGTTGAATAGTTGTTCTTTAAATGTAAGGGGTGTGCTTTCGGTATAGTCAGGCAAATGGGTTGAAGGATCTATTCCTTCCACCAGTACCTTCCTGTTCATCATGCTGCTTTGGTTATTCAATTGAGCTGCTGCATCGATCGTAAAGCTACCGTAGGTTACGACTTCTTCACCGGTCTCTAATCCACTAATCACCTGATAGCTAGTGCCAAGAGCTTCTCCTATTTCAATTTCCCTAAATTCAAAAGAAGGCACGTTGGTATCAGGCACTTTGATATAAACCACCGAACGTTTTCCGGTCCACATTACAGCGGACTTCGGTACGGCAATTTGACTGGAACTGCCTGAGTTTTTTTGGATTGTTCCATAAACAAGCATTTCAGGTTTTAGTGCTCCTCTTGTATTACTTACTTCGGTTCGGATAGATGCTACACGAGTATTGGGATTGATAACCGGGTCAATGAAAGTGACCATAGTTTTGAAAGTCTTATGGGGCAAGGATGGAGTAGTAAATTCGATTTTATCACCAATAGAAATAGCCGGTAAATCTTCTTCGTAAGCATCAAATAGTACCCAGACTTTACTGAGATTCATTAAATCAAAAAGCGGTTCACCTTGTTTCACATAGTCCCCTACCGATACTCGTCTGTTCGTCACGATACCAGATTCATCAGCATATAGAGTAAAGTTTTCCTGTATTTTTCCTTCTTTCTCCACTTGCTCGATCATCGAATCGCTAATTTTCCAATAACGAAGTTTATTGCGTGCAGATTCAAGTAAACCGGGATTGATGTCTGTTAGTTTCACAGCTTCTAATAGCTCTCTCTGAGCAGTAATCAATTCAGGTGAATAAAGAGTCGCGATTTTTCGCCCTTTAGTGACTTGGTCTCCAGTAAAACTGACAAATAGTTTTTCGATACGCCCGGGTACATGGGCTACCTGACTGGAAGCTAACCGTTCATCAGATTGCACCTTTCCGGAAAGGCGAATGGTCCTGCCGATGTTGGTGTTAGCTTCCCCAACTATGGTGGTTTGAATATTAGCCAGTTTGACAGCCTCATTGGTCATTTCCAATACCAACGGGTTGTCAGAAGTGCTGGCATCCAATGGGATCAAATCCATGCCGCACAGAGGGCAATCTCCTGGCTCATTTTGCTTGATTTGCGGGTGCATGGAGCAAGTGTAGAATTGTGAATGATCGGATGGATTGGTTTGAGAATCAGAAGGTAACTGAGTGGTCGAATTGATACGGGAACTTGTTAATTCATTAATTAAATAACCCAAAACCAATCCGGTTACTCCGATGATAGCCGTGACGATATATTTGTTTACTTTTTTCATTGTTGATATTTTTTAGAACTTGAAATAATTTTTCCCAGGAGTTTTCTGCTTGACTCCAATAAACTTTGCAATTCTTGTGAGGGATTTGGGTAACTTGTTGGCATCTTGCAAAGCTCAAGCCAAAAGAATGTTTCTTCTGCCTCCTTATAAGCTATTTTAGGTTTGTGTATAAAAACAGCCTTGCTCTCAGCACCTTGGGCCTCACGCGAATTTGCACCGGTTGAAGTGCCAGATTTTAATACCTGTCGAGCAGTAATGTATTTTCTCTCAATCTCCAAATGTTCAGCATACTCGATTATATTAAGAGCCAGTTTAAAAGTTACCTCTAATAATTCATTTTTTTTCATAGTTGATATTTAGTTGTTCCAAACACTCTGCTTCATCAATCCGCACATTCTCTCAATGCACATCATAAAAACCTTTCAATGCTGCTCTTGGCCATATGACTTTGTACAATTGCTTTGAGTATTTTTAAATCGTAATCAATCAGGTCTTTTTCAAGTCGCAATAATTCATCAAAATGGTCTCCTTTTGAGCTGTATTCTGATTCTAGAATATTAATAGCGCTTTGGGTTATTTCTATCTGTTTTTCGTATAAATCTAACTTCAATTGTGCTGCTTGATGATCTGCGTAGGCTTTTTCTATGGCTGCATTAAACAGCGATAGCACACCGGCTTTCTTGTTTTCTAATGCCGCAATTTTCAGATTTTCTTCTGCCCTTTTTGCATCGTATTTTCTTCTGTAAAGTGGAATTTTGACCGAGGCTTTAAGTTGTAAAATATCTCTACCGTTGTTAGGAGGAATTGCATCTCTTCTTTGATTTACTATGATGTAATCCATGCCCACTCCAAAGGAAGGTTTGCCATTCAGTTCATTGAGTGAAATGGCTTTTTGGGACACCTCCTGCTGCAATGCAAACATCCTTAACATGGGATGATTTTCCTGAATATTGGACATTAGTGCTTCCCTATCAAAAGGCAATAGCGCAAATGATAAGCTATCAGTTACTGTGATAGGCGTTTCCACAGGACGGTTTATCAATTGGTTAATAATTGCCGTTGGATTGGTTTTAGACGTTTCCAGAATTTCTAATTCCTGCTTTAATTCTTCTATTTTCAATTGCACTCGAAGTACATCGGCCGCCGTTGCTTTCCCGCTTTCCACTTTAGCCAAAGCTAGTCTTTCCAATGCTTCAAAAAGAAGGATACTCCTTTGAATGATAGATTGACTTTGTTGTATTTCATAAAGGCGGTAATAGGCAGATTTGAGTTGGTAAAAAATGTTTAACTGCTCTGCTCCTATTCGTTCGTATAAAGCACTGGCTTTAGTATTTTCCAAATCAGCTTTGTTATCCAATGTGCCAAACCAGGGGAACATTTGAGTGGCACTTAACCTTGCACTTTGCGCTCCTACCCTGGTTTCTACCGGTAAAGGAAATGCTCCTACCCCTATTTCGGGATCAGATAATTGACTGACTTGCGGAGCTTTTTCTAAAGCCGCTAAATATTCCTGGTCTAATACTTTTAATTCCAAGTTTTCAGCAACGGCTTTTTCCATCAAATCATCTAAGGATTGGGCACTTGTAGTTGTAAGACTGATCGTACTAATCAGTCCAATGGCAAGGACTGTTAGGGCGCTTTTATTGATCTTAAATCGCTTATTAATACGCAAGCTCCATTCTTGCCATAGGGAATAAAGAACAGGTACGGTAAACATAGTAATCATTTGTAATGTCATCCCGCCAAATGAGGGGATAGCCATTGGTAACATAATATCTGCACCTCTTCCCGTAGAGGTTAATACAGGCAAGAGGGCTAAAATAGTGGTGGCGGTAGTCATCATGGCAGGTCTGACTCTTCTCAAACCGCCTTCAACCACAGCATCCCGTATTCCATTGATTGTGGTGGGTTTATTTTTTTTGAATCTGTCTTTCAAGAAGGTGGCAACCAGTACGCCGTCATCGGTTGCAATACCGAACAAGGCAAGAAACCCAACCCAAACGGCAACGCTTAAATTTATCGTTTCGACCTGGAATAGATCGCGCATGTTGGTTCCTAAGAACTCGAAATTCAAAAACCAATCGGTATCGTAAAGACCAATCATAATAAAACCTCCGGCAAAAGCAATAAATACTCCAGTGAAAACCATCGTTGAAATCATGACAGAACTGAATTGAAAATAAAGTATCAGAAAGATGATTGCCAAGGCAATGGGAAGCACAATACTCAGTTTTTTGTTAGCTCTTACCTGTTGCTCGTAATTTCCAGCAAATCGATAACTAACTCCAGCAGGAACTTCAAGCCTGCCATTATCAATTTCAGATTGCAAATAATCCTGAGCGTTATTGACTACTTCCACTTCTGAAAAACCATCTTCCCGGTCAAACAGTACATAGCCTATCAGAAATCCATCTTCACTTTTTATGGATTGCGCGCCTTGCTCGTAACGAATGGTTACTAAATCCCCTAAAGGAATTTGCTGCCCTGTAGCAGTTGGTATATATATGCGTTCTAAAGTTTCAGGGTCGTTTCTTAACTCTCGCGGATAGCGAATTCGGATAGCGTAGCGTTCCCTGCCCTCAACCGTTGTAGTCATGGTCATGCCGCCAATAGCTGCTTGAATGTATTTTTGCACTTTTCCAACGGTAATCCCATGTCGGCTAATTACATCCCTATCTATGTCCAAAAGAAGATATGGTTTACCCACTATTCGGTCAGCGAATACGGCAGCATCTTTTACTCCATCCACATCTTTAAGATACTTTTCGAGTTTCAAACCAAAGGTTTCAATGGTTGCCAAATCCCCACCTCTGACTTTTATACCCATGGGCGCACGCATTCCGGTTTGCAACATTACCAATCGAGTTTCAATAGGTTGTAATTTTGGAGCAGAAGTTACTCCAGGAATTTTGGTGGCTTTCACTATTTCATCCCAAATGTCATCAGGACTTTTTATTTCATCTCGCCATTGTCGGAAATAGCGACCTTTTTTATCAGGTAATAACTCACCATATTCATCCCGAATATACTCTCCATTTTCATATTTGAATCGAATGCGATGCCCATTTTCATCGGTCTTGTATTCGGATTTATAAAGGATAACATTTTCATACATGGACATAGGCGCGGGGTCGAGCGCACTATTGACCCTACCCGCTTTGCCAACCACCGTTTCTACCTCCGGAATTGCGGTAACCGCCATATCCAGGAGACGTAGGTTTTTGATGTTTTCCTGCATACCTGAATGGGGCATAGACGTTGGCATCAATAAAAAGGAACCTTCATCAAGAGCTGGCATAAATTCCTCGCCTGTATCTTGGTATACTAAAAAACCTTGATAGACAATAAAGGAAACAAGTGCCAAAAACAGAATTTTAAAACGTAGCAAAAAGCGAAGAAGATTCTCATAGAAATGAATTAGTAGATAAAACAGACAGATCAATCCACCGGCTATAATTACAATAAAAAGGAAGTTGGTGAGTGTACTTTTATTGACGCCCAATGGCATCCAAACGGTGGCCAATAACCAAGCAACAATCAAAGCGTAAATAATATTGGTAAAAACCGAAAGAATTTTAGCATTTCTTTCAGAACTAAATTGCCTGTCTGCCGACGAGGCAGGCTGTACCATAAGGTGCAAAATCCCGGCTAAACCGACTATTGCTAAAATGCTTCCCAAAAATGTATTATAGAAGAATCCTATTATTCCCCCTGCTATAACGGCCAGACTATTCGTGATGTAGGACATTATTTTTCGATTAAACTTAAGCGAAAAAAGGCTGTGCGCCAGCGGCGGCACAATAGTAATGGCTACCACGATTGACGCGACCAGAGCAAAGGTTTTGGTATAAGCCAAAGGCTTAAACAATTTTCCTTCAGCAGCTTCCATAGTAAATACCGGAAGGAATGAGATTACCGTTGTAGCCACTGCCGTAATTACTGCAGACGCTACTTCTGTCGTTGCTTCATATACACTCTTTAACAGAGATTCATCTGGTGGGGCTTCATTAATTCGTTTGACCATACTTTCTGTCAACACAATCCCCATATCTACCATGGTTCCGATGGCGATCGCAATTCCGGATAAAGCAACAATATTGGCATCGACGCCAAAATACTTCATTGCAATAAAGCACATCAAAACAGCAACTGGTAAAGTGCCCGAAACCAGTATCGATGATTTTAAATTCATCAACATCAATATCACTACAATAATTGTTATTAATATTTCGAGTGTAAGAGCTTCTTGAAGCGTGCCTATCGTTTCATTGATAAGTTGGGTACGATCATAGAATGGAATGATTTTTACTTGTGAGACCGTCCCGTCCCTCAGTGTTTTGGAAGGAAGTCCGGGTTCAATTTCGGTAATTTTATCCTTTATGTTATTAATTACTTCCAAAGGATTAGCCCCATATCTGGCAATTACCACTCCCCCTACTGCTTCGGCTCCTGATTTGTCTAACACCCCCCTTCGAGTAGCCGGGGCAAGATTTACTTTGGCAATGTCACCAACTCGTACGGGAACATTATTGTTGACTGTGATAACACTTTTTTCAATGTCCTCTACTTTCTGCACATAACCCAATCCACGGACAAAATATTCCGCCATGTTAATTTCTATGGTTTGCGCGCCAACATCAATGTTGCTGTTTTTTATAGCATTCATTACTTGTTCCAGATTGACGCGATGTGCCTTCATTGCGTCAGGATCAACATCTACTTGATATTCTTTTACAAATCCCCCAATAGATGCTACCTCCGCTACTCCATCAGCAGAGGATAATCCATATCTGACGTAAAAATCCTGGATAGTTCTAAGTTCATGCAGATCCCAACCACCGGTGGGGTTACCTTCCTGGTCTCGCCCTTCAAGTGTATACCAATAGATTTGTCCTAGTGCCGTTGCATCCGCTCCTAACGTAGGTTGAACACCATCTGGCAAAGTATTGGCAGGAAGGGAATTTAGTTTTTCTAATATTCGACTTCTGCTCCAATAAAATTCTACACCATCATTAAAAATGACATAAATGCTTGAAAAGCCGAACATAGAGTTACTGCGGATACTTTTTACACCAGGGATACCAAGCAAGGCGGTGGTAAGGGGATAGGTTATTTGATCTTCAACATCCTGTGGTGATCGGCCCATCCATTGAGTAAATACAATTTGCTGGTTTTCACCGATATCGGGGATAGCATCTACCGCTACAGGATCGCGAGGCAGGTCTTTTATTCCAAAATCAAAAGGCGCGGTAGCAAGTCCCCAACCTATGAACAGTAATAGTAAGAGATAAGCTACCAGCTTATTTTCCAGAAAAAAACGAATCAATTGATTTAACATACCAGATAAAATTTCCTTTTTGAAGATTGTAATTACTTATGACAGAGGTCACTTAATGAAGATTAAGGGATGCATTTTGTGCCTGATATGCACAGGGCAAACCGGGTATAAAGATGCAGTGCCACTAAGCAGAGTGGCAGTGGTCTATAAAAGGAAGGTCTGGAAAAGGACAGAGATGTCCCTGGATATCAAAGGAGGTTTGTGGTGTGTATATGAAACACTCGTATTAACTTTATTATAGTTGTTCGCCAGGAAAACCTGCACGAAAGCCGCTACAAAATGCTTCGTCCGCTTGCTAAATACAAAATCAGAGGAAAGTAATTGTTGTTCTCCTTCAGATTGGAGCAGCAAAGTTTTATTAGAACAGCAATTCTTGTCTTCGGTACATCCCGGTTTTTTAGTGGAGGTCTTTTTGTGATGAGGGCAATTTGGCATGGTGGCCGGTTGTTTTTTAACCATATCATGGCACGTCTTGGCCTTGCCGAAGAAACTTACTGATTTTAACTCACCGCCACAATAGTGCATATCTACTGCTATTCCGGCCGACACAAAGAACATGAGCAGGGCCATGGTCAGGGCGAAAAGGCGATATGTGCGGTTATAGCGAATCAACTTTTTACGTAACTATTATAACTTCTACAAATATAACTATTTAATTGTTGAAATGTTTTAGGGAAGGATTTGAAGTAGATATAGAATTCCATTTTACCTTTTCAAAGCAACCGAAATAAACGGGGTGAAAAGGAGTAAAAAGATTAGATCATACGAAAAGGGTTAAACGCAAAAAATATAGAACATCAATTAGATAATAATCTCGCACGGAGTGTTAAATATATATTTCAGCTCTAAATATTTTTACTGCGTCCCCTTTTATTTGGATCACTGAAGGTTGATTGTTTTCCACAAAAACCTTGACTTGTACAACTCCAGGTCTGCCCATTTTCTCACCCTGTTTACCGTTAAATTCAAAGATATTGTTAGAATAATTTATAATCTTATTTTGCACTAGATATCCTCCCAATGGACCATTGGCATTACCTGTAACGGGGTCTTCATTAATTCCAATTGCAGGTGCAAACATCCTTCCATGCGACAAAAATTCTGGTGTATCCGAATCTAAGGTAAAAACAAAATATCCATTACATTTAATCAGCCTACTTAGCCTTGCTAAATCATCGTAGTTTGGATTTAATTCATTCAGTTTTCTTCTACTGTTAATACCAATCATCACTTTTGAATGTCCGGTAGAAGCAATTTGGATAGGACATCGTGGGTCCAAATCTGACTTTACAAGCCCTAATGCTGTTGTTAGTCTACGGGTTGTTATTAAATCGACATTAGAACTAAGCTCAAAATTTCCTTGAGTCATAACTATTTGATAATCGTTGTCATCCTTTAGTATCTCAAATGGAAGTACCCCAATTTTTGTTTTGATCATTAAAACACAAGTATCCAAATTTTCCTCCAGTGCTTTGGCATACATTGCCGCAATGGTAGCATGTCCACACGTAGGGACTTCAGTTTTTGGCGTGAAGTATCTGATTACACCATCACAATCATCATCGTCAGTTGAAAACAGAAATGCAGTTTCAGGATTATTTAGTTCTCTTGCAATCCATTGCATTTGAATATCACTCAATCCATCTGCGTTAATTACCACTCCAGCTGGATTCCCTTTAAAACGTTCCCTCGTGAATGAATCAACCTGATAGGTGATTAATTTTTTCATATTGAATTATTATTAGCCTTTCTTTGAGTTAAAAAGGCAGTTAATGTTAGCCCTATGAACACCCCTACAATGATCCATACTACTAAATTTTCAAATATCAGACCTAAAATACAGCCAAATTCAATTCCTAAATAGACACCTAAACTTATAATTGCTTTATCTTTCATTTTCTTAGATCTTCACCTCAGAACTTGGTGGCGTTGAATTAACTCCTTTAACAATCAACCATATCCCAAGAAATATTTCGTTAATGCCCAATGGCATCATAATCAACATACCTCCTACAGAAGTATTGAAAATATTAGAGAGGATCTCTATAAATAATAGAGTAACTCCTATTAAACCCCAAATGGATATAAATCTTGGAATAAGTTTTGAATGAAAAAGTAAACCGTAAAAAGGCCAAGCACCAAGACAATATAGCAGTAGTGAAATATTCTGAATATTACCCCTTGCGTTCCGAAAATATCTAGCTAGCTCCTCGATATTAGATATGTCGGTAACAGGTTCTTTTGTAAGGCTTTGACCCATTGACAATAGCGTAAGTAGAAGAAACCCGCTAATCATAAAACCGACCAGCTCAGTCAATCGCTGTCCAATATACCAAAGTGCCACACGCTCACTAAACGATTTAAAAATAGGAAACAGAAGTACTGCAATAGCAAAGACTGAGGCTCCGCAGATCAAATCTGATATTATTGCCATAGTAACAAGGGAAGAATTTACCGAAAGCTCAGTTAGAAAATTTGATTTGTATAAAATCGGTTCTAGAACAATACTATGGCTAAAGACAGCAGCAACCATTTGTACAATAAATAAAACACCTACTGTTTTGACAACTTTATTATTTGAAAACATTCTCAACAATTTATTAAAGACAACTATGAGGAATCTCACCCTGAGCAATTACAGCAGAATCAGTAAATGCACATTTGCGATCGTCATATTCTTCTGATACATAAAGTAATTTGATCTTGGTGATTTCTTCTGGCTTAGATTCATTCTTTAGACCAATTTTTAAATCCTGCCCAAAGAAGGGCATTGAAACCCCCATCAGGAACCCCGTTAGAAGTGATTTCATAATAATCTGGGTTTAATTTGAGAAAAAGTTTGCTTGGGATTAAAACCTTTGATCAACAACCATATCATAAATATTATTTCTCCAAAAAAGGTAATCATCAATATATTTCCGGTATCAACACGTGGAAGGATAAAAGGTGCAATAAAATACTCCATAAGATATCCGAGTCCATTTATGATTAACAAAAATCCAAATATCCTCGGAATGTATCCCGATTTGAAAACCAAATAACCGAGCACAATTAGATGTGAACTAAAAAACAGGAACGCGACATTTGATCCGGTGGAAAAACTATTGACAGACCACATTATAAGGTTGTTCAGTTCTTCCTGACTCCATGTTGCGAAGTAACCAGATGGATTGATAAGATCAGGGACCCTAAAAACATTGGTTAACGCAACGATGGTCAATACTCCGTATATTAATCGAAACCAAGCGGTTAGTAAGGACAGAAAACGAGAGGTTGGTTTTAGCAATATATAAAGGGCCCATGCTACTAAAAAATCACAACTGAACATAATCAAATAGCAAATTATGCCAATGAGAAATAATGATTGATTATTTCTGATGTTATCGGCAGTCGTCATGGCATCTCCCCAATTGATAAGACTTCCGTAGGCGTAAAATTCGGCGAATGGTCCGACTAGTACCATGACGAGTATGCCTAAACCTGCTATTAATGCTGCTTTACGTAATGAGGTTTCATTGGAATTATTTGTTGTTCTATTAGAGTTCATTCAGCATTGTTTTAATTGCTATGTGTTTTACCATATAATAGTTAGTTCACTCTGAAAAGTATTGGTTTGTTAATCCTATTAAAAAATTACCCAATGATATTTTACTTTAACCCTATTGCGTGCCAAATAGTGAAAAATCTCATGGTGAATTGTCGTGTTAAATGAAAAGCTCAGTACAAGAGTAATAGAATTTCACCCAGTTTTATAGGAGTAGTCTATGGACATCAAATCCTGGTCTATATACAACAGGACTAGGTCTACGTAAGATTGTTTTATAACCCTTATAAATCTTATTTTGCAAGATGAAAGATCCGTTGAAAATGAACAGCCAGATTGGGTGCCTTAATTTTGTATTTTAAAAATGCACAAATCACTAAAAATTCATATCGAAAAAAAACGAGTTGATTTGTATCTGTGGTTATCTGTTTTTATTCTATTAATACAGACCATAAGTATTTTATCTGGCAGCACGGATCATTTTTTCAGACAGACGATTAATAATATCTGGCATTTATTATTCCTGGTAACCATCCATTTCATTTTTATAGAATATGTGATCAAGAGATTTAAGCTGAGCTTGAAAGGTGTCATTTTCGCTCTGCTATCCGTGTTTGGCTTCATGATGTTATATTCCTTTGGGCATTTTGCCTGGAAAAGCTTAGGGGATGCAATAGGTATCTATTTTCCGCTCACACCATATTCATTGTGGGATGGAGAATTAGAAGACCTAATGGCATACAGTATGGGCACACTTTTTTTATTCTGTGTAATGGTCTATATATACCAATACAGAAATTTAAAACTGCAAGCACAGCAGTTGCAGATCGAAAAACAAATGGCTGAATTGAATTATCTCAAGTCTCAAACCAATCCTCATTTTCTTTTCAACACACTTAACAATATTTATTCATTGACACGAGATAAATCTGAACAAGCTCCAGAATCAGTAATGCGGCTATCTAAAATTCTGAGGTTTATGTTGTATGAGGCCAATGGAAAATTTATTAGTCTGGAAAAAGAACTAAAGATCATTGATGATTATATAGCCTTAGAAAAACTAAGATATGATGATACATTACAAATTAACTATAATTATGATCTGGAAGATAAAAAACAAGCAATTCCACCTCTGTTGCTGATTCCACTCGTAGAAAATGCATTCAAGCATGGAGCATCTGAAACACGTAGGAATCCCTTTGTAAATATTCATCTATCCTTAAGAGACAGAAATTTAACTATGATAGTAAAAAATTCGATCAACAAATCTGAGGAGACTGAGCAAATTCAAGAGAATATCGGAATATCTAATTTGAGGCGCCAATTGGAATTGCTATATTCAGACTATCTTTTGAAGTTTGAAATAAAGAGCCTGGTATTTACAGCAAATCTAAAAATTAATTTGGCGTCCAATGTCGAGTATTGATTGCATTATCATAGAAGACGAACCATTAGCTGTCAAGGTGTTAAAAGATTATATATTCGAAGTTTCATTTTTAAATTTAAAACGGTCGTTTAAAGATGCTATTCTTGCTTTGGAGTTTATGAGAGAAAATAAAGTAGATCTCATATTCCTCGACATTCATTTGCCTAAATTGAAGGGAATGGATTTTTTAAAAACCTTAAAACAGGCACCAAGTGTCATCATTACTACTGCATACCACCAATACGCCCTTGAAGGTTATGCTCTGAATGTCACAGATTATCTGAAGAAACCGATAGAATTTGATCGGTTTTTACAAGCTGTTAATAAGGTTAAATTAAATCGTGAGGGTAGTATTGATATCAATAGGGACTATTTTTTCTTAAGTGTTCAAAAGAGAAAAGTTAAAGTACTTTTTTCGGAAATACTATATGTTGAGAGTCAACGGGAATACGTAAAAGTTGTGACATTAAATCAAGAACATCTTTCAAAAATAAGTACAAAAGAAATGGAATCCATTTTACCTAAAAATTCATTCAAGCGAATACACAGATCGTTTATCATCGCTATGGATAAGATTGATGCTTTCACTTCGGATGAAGTTGATATCCAGGGTTCTAAAATTCCAATTGGAAGATTTTACAAAGGAATTCTAGAGGATTTATTTTAGAATGTAATATAGAAGTGATTTAAAAACAAATTGTTAATTGATTTGCATGCCATTGATTCTCAATACGTCAGCTTTTTCTCGATCCATCCGCGAGCGCCGAAGCTACTCAGCGGAGGCGCTAACTGTGGCTATGAATCTCAAAAAGAGCTTCGTCTTGAAAATCAAGCGCATACAACTCATTTTAACATCTGTTTTTAAATCACTTCATATTATTAACTTTAGTTTCCATCCGCTAATTTCAATTTCCTCTCTTCCCGGATTTCTCCAATATGATAGTAGGATACGATTTCGCTAATCTTACCATCCTTGATATAGATCCACTCACTAACATCCAGGCTGAAGTCATTGCCTTGGTGAGTTGTATAACGCACACAAGCTTTTTTATCCTCAAAAATTTGATCGTTCCTCTCTGAAAAGTGAATTTGTAGCCGAGGAATTTATCCTGATTTTCTTTGACAAGATTTAAATAAACTTCTTTCCCATCGATGGTTCCGAATGGGCTGGTATGTTTAAAATCATCCGCTAACGGTAAGTTGAGAAAATCCCCTTGGTCCCATTTATCAAACCATTCCCGGACAAGTGTTTTTGCGTCCATATTTTGCTTTTAATCAAAGATAAGATTCTGAGATATTATTCGCTTGGTTCATAAGCAATCAAATAAACCAAGAATATTTTATGAGATTAACTAACTAAGTAATGGATTAACTAGTGAGGCCACTCCGAAAAGTATTGGTTTGTTAATCTTCTTAAAAAATTACCCAATAATATTTGTTTTAGCCCTATTGCGCGCCAGATATTTACATTTTATGTCATTGATTTTAACAGGCGCGCTAGAGTTTTAAGTGGTTCGATACTCTCTACGGTCGTATCTCACCCCTCAAACTCCCCTTTAGCATTGCATCCATTTCAAATTGAACATTTTTCCAATATCAAACCCAAAAACCATTCGAAGGCAAGTTAAGCCACAGTCTACCATTTCTTAGACATTTACACTTTAGAACATCAATACTATTGGTAAAATATAGTTTGGTTTTAGCCTTGCCATACGCGCCTCTGATTCCTTGAGTCTCCATAGCAAAATTAGCGAAGTGAAAACAAGTGTGATAAAAACAAGCATAAATTATACCTAAAACTCGATCCCTACCTGAAGCAGTCCTACCCGCATGCTAGTAAGCAGGCATTTTCCAATAGCTGCGTTTTTGAGCCCAATGGTAAACCAAACCAGCCTGCGCCTGGCAGGTTTATTTGGTATCTTCGATACTACGAAATAAGCCAGTCTGCCGAAGGAAGATTTCGCAGACCAATGGACCAACCATTATTGCTATACCCTGTAATTATTTAATTTCTGATGCACTAGGACTGCACGATGCTAACTCAGGCTTGATAGGTGATTAGAAATAAAGCTACCTGTATACCGTCATAAAGGACATGAGCATAGATCAAGGGCATGATCCTCCTCTTATGGTAGAAGAAGAAAGCCGGAATAAGACTCTTAATGCCAATCGTAACCATTCCATAGGGTCCTTGTGAAAAGTGAGCTATTCCAAAGATCAAGCTCGTGATAAGGATGGAAAAAATTACCCATGATATTTGTTCATTCATCTTCCAGAAAGAAGTTAACAGGAATACCCTAACCAATTCCTCATAGAGGGCTATTCCCAACCAAAGTACAGGTCCAAACCAGATGGCGATCAAGATTGGATTTTGGCGCATCTCTAGCATCAAACTGAGCAGATCATGATTGGGAGTAAAGGAGAGAACATCAGCAAGAGTGGCTCTGAAGGTAAAGAATAGGATGAAATATGTTCCTGCTAGGAAGAAACCCCAGAGTAAGTCTGAATACCATTTTCCGGAATGCGGATTGAATTCCTCCAGTGGTTCGGCTAGGAAATGTTTCTTTAACAAGTAGATAATGATAATACTAGTTCCTCCAAACAGAAGAGGATAAGCGATTAATTCTAAGGAGGCAAAACCTGACGTATTGCGGTGATAATGCCAAATCATTGCCAGAATCGGAATCGCTAAAATGATAAGTATAGCTATCGGATGCTTGATAGATTTCATAAGCAGTGATAAGATTAAGATTTCAAATATAAATATCAATCAAAAACTTTGATAATTAGTCAGGACTTGAGGCATTCTAGGATCATCGTATTTACGGCCGAGAATAAAGTATTTTAAGGGAGCCAAATCCGTCGTGTTTTGTCTTAACTGGGTGATTAATACAGATACAATTGCGTTATTCAGATTTTTATAATGGCCTTCCAATCCGGCTGGACAGGTATTTTGTTCAGGCCATTCGACTAAAAATTAGTAAGTGATAATGCCCAACATTGTACGAGCGTGTCATACCTTAGTATCCGCTTCGGTACAGTCGAATGCTCCTTTAGTTCTCAAAAAAATGAGTTATAAAAAGCCATATTACATATCATTAATATACTTAATTGTATTGTTCATTGGGTCCTTTGTATTTTATAAAGAAAGGATGTTATTCATTGATCCGGCGTTTATAACATTTGAAATTATCAATAACAAAACATTCATTATTGGACAATCCCGTTATGGAGCTTTTGTAACCCAGATGTTTCCATTGCTCAGTGTTTATTTCGGTGCCCCGTTAAGGGTTATCCTCATATTATACTCAATAAGTTTTTACTTGTTTTTTTTAATTGTGGCATACATTTCAGGTAGGATATTAAAACAGGAAGTATTAGCGATATTATTTGTTTTTTATTTATGTTTTTTAGTAAGTGATGTTTATTTCTGGCCAAATAATGAAATACACCAATCGGTAGCCTGGATGATTCTTTTCCTGAGTTTGTACAATTATTCCATTGAAGAAAACCGGAACGGCAATAAGTTATTTCATATCATCTTAATTCCCTTATTATTTTTATCTCTTATTACTCACCTGTTAATATTGATTCCTCTTACTTTCTTATGGTTTTATAACTTTATGGATAGACAAAGCGCCCATGGATTTGGCAATAAAAGACCGTTTTATTGTTTTCTATTTTACACCTTATTACTATTAATTTTTGCAGGGTTGAGGTTATACTTAAGTTATGATAGCTGGTACGATGGGGTAAAGTTAGAAGGAGTTAAAAATGTAACTTTTGCCAATATTGTTAAAGCCCTTAGCAACGACCAGTCCATTTCTATTTTCAAACTGTTGTTTACTAAGTACCTGCTATTAATCATTGTATTTTTTATTGGGATGCTAACAATTCTAAAAAGAAAAAAACTGAGTTTAGCCCTTTTAACCATATCCTTTACCATAGGATACTACATGCTGGTTGTTCTCACTTATTCTGAAAAGATAACAGACCTAAACTTGTTTTATTTTGAAAGTCAGTGGATGGGTTTGTCATTAATAGTTTGTACTCCCTTTTTGTTTGAAACTATGAAGTACATCAAAAAATCTAATATAGCGCTAGCTTTGTTCGTTTTGATCTATTTGCTTAAAATTCCACATTTAAGCACCTCATTGGAAAAGTTCAAAATGAGATTAACTCATCTGGAGGCCAATGTGGAGGAGGCAAAGAGTCAGCAGATTCAAAAAGGAATTCTTATTGACTCGGATGACCTAAAAGAAAAGTTCCTTGTGAACTGGGGTGTCCCGATAGAAAGCACCTTGTTGTCTTCATTAAACAGTAAAAAAGCACCTACGACCATAAAAATAATTAATAGTGGCAGCCATTATTCTACTTCCACCGATTCTTTTTACACGGCATTCGAATTTGTACCAATTTCAAAATTGAACTCAAAATATTTTGAATTTTCGAATGAAACCAGGTATGAAGTGTTGAGAGATGGTAATCGTTAGAATAGGTGGGTTGACAAGAGAAAGGAGTGCTGAGTTTAAGGAAGATTTATGGAAAAAGATTTTGGGCCGAAAAAGTACATGTTAGGGAATTGAGATCAGTACTATTTAGAAATTGTAGTTGTAGTATTTAAATATCTAGATTGTCTTTATTATTCAGTACAGACGTTGAGGTTTATGAATGGGGATGTAAATTCAAGGGTGTTTAAAGAAAACACCGGAATGAGGCCTTCTGAGTTTGAAGAATACAAGAAGGTAAAAGATTTTAGGTGGTAAAAGCGGGTAATTTATAGAGAAAAACCCCCATGGCCTTAATTAAGGCTCATCAAGGCCATGATTTTTTAGGTAACTTTATAAGCGATACCCTACTTGTGCGTCAGTAGGCAAATTGTAAAACATGAAGCATGTTATTTTGCTCATAGTGTTAATAATGGCTGGATTAGCTTGTAATCAAGCCATACTGAATAACAACACCAGCTTGTACGGAATTGAGCATTCTCATGAAATGCTATCAGAGGTCATTACCCCGTTACTTGATGATCCGGTAGCCGGATATGTAGTGATATCAAAATCTGCATTGGAATATGCTGATATAAAAACGGCCAGAGGAGATCAATCCGGCCCCAAATCCATAGTCGCATTTGATATTGAAAGATTTGATTATCATACACCAAATTCTGAAGGAGGTGATCGATATTATCATTGGGGCTCTCCTTTAATTTGTCGTGAGGTGATAGCTGATCATGGTGATGTGGTTGAGGTGTGGACATTGGACCCGGATGAAGATCCGGAAAAACTCGGACATGGAACTTTAGGTGCGGATTACATTTATAAACTGAAAACCTTTGTACGTAAAATCGACTTGGTTCCGGTACTTGGCTCGGAATATGAATTGCAATTTGAGGACCAAACCAGAATTAAACTTGAGCCAGGAGTGGCTATTGGAATACCCTGGGGTGCGAACAACAATAACCGCGCAATATCTGTACAACATTTACATTTTGAGTTTCCAATCCCAGATAGCCTGTTAACTCTTTCTTACCAACCGACTATAAGAAACCTTAGTGATTTGGATGGTAAAAGAATGTTGAACGAATCAGCTTTGCTTTTTCTCAATGACAAACCATTTTGCACGGTTGCCGAAATAAGAGATGATAGACTGCGCACACCTGTTTCTTACAAAAAAATAGGCGATTACTATCTGGTTGAACTGGTTGAGAATGGGATTCATATGACCTTAAAAACTAATCTCGACCTGGTACAACCCTATATTCCAAAAATTGAACGGCCGATTTTGACGAATAAATATGAAAATCCCCCCAAATGGTACTACCGTATCTCAGCAGGTACGCCGGTATATTGGGAAGACGGTACCCTAGCCGGTGAAGTAAGACAATATTTTGGTCATCAGTCCACTATACCTCCGGGTGATTCATTTTATTGTGAAACGATGGCCGAATTGTTTGATCATATGGCCTTATGCTTCAAACTGAGTGATATTGATGTAGTAGAAAATGAATAATTTAGAATATTTAGAATCGGGAATAACTACATTAATGAAATACATTTTTAGCCATCAATTGAATAATGCAACTTACATTCTGATTTGGCCTGTTCGAATTATTCCTAAGAACCTGGAAACCCAATTGGGATGGTATAGAAGCAATACTTTTTAATTAATAATTCCTATGAAAATTGCATTTCCGGTTCACAAATTTCTAGGGCTCAACTCATAAATAATGGACATTGTTAGCGGGCTACTTAAGACTTTGTTTTATTAATGTAAGGTCAGATGGCTAGGCCACACTCGTAAACTTATCATGCCAGCGACCAAAACCAACTCGTCCAATAATCATTAATTGATGACCAGTGCATCAAGAACTAAATTCCAAGCGCACAAAACTTGATCCCTGCCGGCCTCAGCGTTGTGATTTGTGCGGGCAGGCGGGCCGTCCATCCGCGAGCGCCGAAGCTCAGCAGGGGAGCTATATATAGTCTGGCGACACTCTGCGAGTCACGGACCTGATCTTGGAAAAAACCTACTTCGTTTTATACTGTAGAAACTTAATTCTTGAAGCACTTGAGCCACCAGGGTTGACATTTTTCAATTGAATTTATTTACAACTGGTGCTAAGTTTTATCGATACGCCGCTTCGATAAACTTTATAGCACTTTTCGCTTTGTATATGACCAAGCGACTTATCCAACATCTTTTTCCGACCTCCACCCAACTCTGTTCTATCGATACGAAATTCGACGTCCCACGCACCCGTGGGGATATTGAACGTTTTACTGTGTTCATCTTTGACTTTGACGTCCTCAAACTCTTCGGTTACTTCTTCACCGGCAGGATCCAGGATCTTGTAGGAGTATGTAATCCAAAGGTTGTATGTTCTTAAGTCATTAGTCACTTTGATCTTTTCGTGATCGAAAGGCTGGGTGGAACAATCCTCATAGACGTAGTCTGTAGTATAGCCCATTTTTGCCAGATGATTGTCCTTCAGAAACCGGATCGAATATGAGATCGGCAAGCCTGGATTACTGCGGCTGTAAAGTGCATTTTCACCGGTGATCACATCGATTAAATAACCATTACCCTCTTCGTCAGCGTTGATATTATTTAATTCTGAGGTGATCTCAGCATCTCCTCCAAAGGTCATAACGGTAACCTTGGTTGATCGCAATTGCTCTTCAAATTCCGAATCAATTTCGGTCTCGGAGGTGGCATAGGTCAATATCGCTTCCAGGTCGACATTCAGATCACTACTGGTATTTTCGATTTTGATTAATATGATTCGACCATAAGACACCGAGCTGACATAAGCCGGAGGTTTGGATGCATCTACTAAGGACTGGACTTCCTCGAGGGACACATTCTCTCCGAATACCGAACTGGGTGCAAGTGGAGTATTCATACTTACCGTGTAAAATATTTGTTTGAACACGCGCATGGCCACCTTGCTCTTTTTTGTAGATTCTATATTCATTTGGCCCTGGAAGGAGGTGGTGGCCCATTTTACATTTAGCCCCAGTTCCATACTCATTTGTTCGGAACTATAGAAAGTGGAGCTTTCGGAAATGGTCTGAGATGCCTGCTTATAGGCTTCTTCGCCTCCATTCTTATCGTGCCATTTCTCTAAGGTATTATCCAAGGTAGCTTGTACCGTAGAGTTTGAAGGATCTTCGATAATCATGGTTCCATCTTCACCTATTCCAGGCAGATCCACACTCAGGGTGACCGAACCTTTGTCGACCGAGATTGGATCCGGCAAACCATCCAACATATTGGCATTGCCATAGACCAGGGCGCCGGGATAAATAATTCCTTTGGTAGGTTGGAGAATCGCTACATCTGAAAAATTGGATTCCAGGGTGTAATCAATGGTCTTACATGTTTTTTTCATTCCTTTAACCACATCCTGTTTGGTTTTGGATCCATGCTCTGTCTTATGAGAAGGAAGATTATTTAGATCGAGAGTATTTAATAATGATTCCGGTGAGTAGTTCAGAGCTTTGATATATCCATCAATATCCTCCGCATCGGGATTGTTGATTTTCATCGTATCTTTTTGACAGGCAATCATGACGAGGACGAACAAGAAACTGATCGTAGAAGTTAAACTGTTTTTTTTCATAGTTTTAGAAATTTTAGATTGTTTGATCCAAATCTACATGGGGTATCGTACTGTCAGCAAATTAGGGGGGTGGACAAAATGGGGACAGGGTCATAACTGGTTGGTATTCAGGTAATTTAAATTTAGCCCAGTCGTTCCAAATCCCAAAGTCTATTCAGAATAGTTCCTGATTTAATATATCATTTATGGTAAAGGATGGAGATGGATTTGATATTTTTGTGGCATATTGGAACTTTGATTCGCAAGGAAATAGGTCAACGTAGCTCAACTCCAATTTCATACGGATGTTTGCTATCATTTGAATGGAATAAGGGTCCTTATAAAGGTTTTTTTCTTTTGTAAGCAAGGAGATCTTATATAGATTATTACATCGAAGATTATATTGCAGAACTAGTGCGGCGGTGTCACCAAACATTGAAATAGGTCGCCAATTCGACCCCGCAGGGGTCGGTGCGGGGAACTCTTGCATGTCTAATGTATTTTGACCCTGCTAGGGTCATTAATTCACTCCTATCCAATGTCTCCAAAATAAGAATTAACCAAAACACACCCTTTACCGCGTTTGGATCGCTAATCATTTATTGTAATACTTCGCAACTTGGGTTAATTAGTAATGAAAAGAATCAAAAGCAATGATTATTTTCGGACTGGTTCAGTGAAGAACGCTAACTTACTATTAATTGTAGTTCAATACGCTGACATGAAGTATCCATTAATAATCGGATTGATCCTAATTTGCTCGAGTCTTATAAGTAATGCTCAGGAAACGGAGACTTTTTTTCTTGCCTTTGCCAAATCGAAAAAGGATACCATAATTTATAAAAGGGTCATTTCTTTCAAAAGGGGCCTTTACCATGTAAAAGACTATTACCCTAATGGTCAAATACAATTGGAAGGAACGTATAGCGCGTTCGACAAGCAGGTCAAAGAGCAAAGTTTGTGGTGTAATTATAGGACTAACACCAAAGAAGGAGAATTTAGGAAATGGTTTGAAAACGGACAATTAGAGAGTAAAACTAATTATCGTAGAGGATTAAGAAATGGAATGCATGAATATTGGTATGCCAATGGTAGTAAGCACTCGGTGCAAAAGTATAAAAAAGGCCAAAAGCATGGACTTTGTGTATGGTGGAATAGGGATGGAACCCTGCAAAGAAAAATGCGGTTTTACAAAGGTGAAAATCAAAACCGTAAAGACACAACCTATCAATATATCACCTATGTCCCTGAAGGTTATCATCGTGAAGAGTCAAAAGAATGGCCATTGATCATCTATTTGCACGGAGGTTCCAGCCGAGGTAGGGATACAATGAATCTCTATGCAAGTGGAATTCCGGACCAAATATGGAAAGGGCGGAAATTTCCATTTGTGATTGTGGCTCCTCAATGCCCTTTAAATCAAAGATGGTCCACCGACAATTGGTTTGATAACTTTTTTGAAGAAATAACGACAAAATTTAAAATCGATACGCATAAAGTCTATTTAACCGGAGTAAGTCTGGGAGGTTCCGGTACCTGGTATTTAGCAATGAAACATGCTGAAAAATTTGCTGCCATTGCTCCGGTAAGTGGATTTACCAGACATCTAGATTATATCATCAGAAATACCGACAAGCTAAAGGATTTGCCCATTTGGGCATTTCATGGTAAAGAAGATAAAATCGTCGAATTTGAAGAGACGGAGTGGATCGTTAATCAATTAAAGGTCAAAAACAGAAAAATTAAGTTTACAGCCGATCCGCAGGTAGGTCATTGGATGGAGTGGATTGTTTACCCTGAAGATTATCTGTATAAATGGTTTTTGAAGCATAAAAGGACGCTGATCGATAAGAGGGATTAAAAGGGTGTAATTCTTTAACCATGAGGTCCCCCTTTGAGAACAAAAATCAAAAGTCTACGGTGCTAGGTTATCAATTCAGAAGGTAGGTTGATAGAATAACCCATTAATACCCTTAAGAGGCTGCGGAATATTGCAGAATATTGTTTGCCCTTCCCGCTGCCCTAATCCTAAAGGGAACCCTCGCACATGTTTCATTGCCGAGTTGATCTCTTAATGTCTTCTCCTGGCTCCGGAATATTGCATGGCTTCCCCTTTACCAAATCCATAGCTAAAGCCCAGCGCGATAAATCGTCCACTTTGACTGCTAGTAGAGAGATAGAATTCTGCTTGGTCGATTCGGCTTTGTCTAACTCTCGAAGCCAATACATCTCTCACACTCACGTTAAACACACCCTGACCCTTGAGTATTTTAATTTTAAATCCCAGGTCTGCATACGTATTGGCCAAAAGTGTACCCTGCACTGTTTGTTCTTTGGATTCGTGCTGACCGGTCAGTTCGAAATCAACCATTTTGTTTAGTTTGTATTTGGCAGTAAGTTTGCCAGACCATTGATCTGCTGAAAAGTCAAAAAACTGATCATTAAACCGGCCCTCCCTTTTAAATACATTATAATTCACATCACCATTGAATGTAAGCTTTTTGGCTGGTGAATATTTAAAATTCGCCTCTAAGCCGGTAGCATAGTTTAATCCTATATTCTCTGGGCGGTACGTGTTTTTATTATTCTCAAAGGTGGATACACGCTCTATTTTGTCCGTAGTATATCTATGATATGCATTCACATTAAAAGATATCTTGTTAAATACAAAAATGCTACCCAATTCATAACTATCGGTAAACTCCGGCTGAAGATTAGGATTGCCGGCTCTCACACTAAAATTGTTACGAATATTGAAGAAAGGATTAAGATCCCATAGTCTTGGTCTATATATTCTCCTGGAATAACCCATTTGCAAAGAGAATGCGGTTGAGATTTTATAAGAAACATGAGCTGAAGGAAACAGATTGGCAAATTTTTGACTGTTGTCCTCTTTGGTATTGACTAAAAATGTGGATAGATCGGTATTCTCTACTCTGAGCCCCAGTTTTATCCCCCAAATATCCCCTTCATAAGCTCCGGTGCCATAGACACCAAATACCTTTTGATCATATTCAAACACGTTAGTCAATCCCTGATCCACTACCAGTTCTCCATCAATCTCATTACTGACTGAGAAATCATTACTCACATGGTTGATAAGAAATTGGGCACCGGTCTCCAGGGTCCATTTGTCATCAAATGGCTTGGTATAATCCAGATTAAACGTAAATTTTCCCTCCTGGAATTCGGTTGCGGTGGTTTGAAATTCTAGATTCGAGTTACCTTGGGAATACCTATTTGTAAATTCGGATGATTGATCTTTGCCAAAGAAACTACCAATTGCACTGAATAACAATTGGTGATCTTTATAATCTGTGAAATCTCGTTTGAATTGCAGCTCATATTGCAGTTTTGGGTTGGTGGCTTCGGTTACTTCGGTTCGATTCCATACTTCTGTAACCATTCCATTCGAAAACAAGGTAAAATCAGTTTCTGAAGGCTGGTCTTCCACTTCGTAAGCAAAACTGCCCGCTAACGTAACCACATTTTGGGGATCGATATAATAGTCAGATCCGAGTATCAGATTGTAGAATGTTTCATTTCTGAATTCTTCTCCCTCAGAATTCAAGTCGATATTGTTGATTCGGTCCTGATTGACATTTTCATTTTCTCTTGGCAGCTCTCGATAACCAACTCCCAGTTGAGTGAAAAGATTGAACTTCTCCGTACGACGATTGAGACTTAGCCCAACGCTGTGATTATGAGGTACGCCACTATTGATCGAGATGGAGCCATTAAGTCCAGTTTTTTCACTTTTCTTAAGTACTATATTGATGATGCCTGCCGTACCTTCAGCTTCATACTTTGCTGATGGATTGGTTATGACTTCAATTTTGTCGATCATATCTGCGGTAATAGTGCCCAAGGCATTACTTCCATCGTCTGCCAGTACAGATGGCTTGCCGTTAATCAATATCTGCACTCCGGTCGATCCTCTCAGTGAGATTTGTCCCTCGATGTTGACATTGACTGATGGAACGTTATTTAATACTTCCAGAGCACTAGCACCGGTGGTGCTAAGATCGGCGCCTACGTTAAATACTCGTTTATCCAGTTTAAATTCGGTTGTCGACTTCTCAGCGGTAACCACTACTTCATCCAGTGCCTGGACGTCCTCTTTTAGCATTATGGTTCCCAGATCTGTCAAGGTACCATCGAAAGGAACATCATCTATCGTAACAGATATAAAGCCTATAAAACTTATCTCAACGGATATATTAGTCGTACTTGTCGTTAATTCGAATCTTCCCCCATTTTCTGTGGTGGTGCCAGTAACAATGGCTCCGGTAGTCTTGTTGCTGATGATAATAGTAGCGTGGTCGATAGCTTTTTTAGATGATGCCTCGGCCACCTTTCCAATAACCTTGTATTCAGATTGAGCATGTATTTGTATTCCTAAACAACATAGTATGACAAATACACTTATATTTTTCATAAGGTGACCTTTTTAAGGTACAAATATATATGTTTACAAAAGACGGACTGTATTAGTGGTTTTTGAAGTTTGAATAGATTGGGAAACGTTAAATGGATTTTGAATGGAAAGAACTCAAATGGACTATGGTCATTTTATGAACCCTAGTGCTTCGGGAACGAAGTAATGGCACGATAATACGACGTTATTTTTGATTTAGATAAGGCGAAGGTTCTCGCATGTAGCCTAAGCTCTTATGTTGTTTTCCAAACGATTTGAGTTATTTTTCACAAATTTTTACAAATACTGCATAAATAACCTGGTATTTACCCAAACCTTATGGGTAAACAAATAAATATTGCATGCCTATATTTTGAACAACCGCTAGTCATCAAGAGTGTAAATTTTTAGGTTCAGTCAAGGGCAAACTGGTGCTGGGATATTGATTTGTGCCAATTTGTTTATCTACCGTTGACGGGTTCTAAAAATTTTGCACAAATTTGACAAACGGATGGTCAAAATTGTCATTACATCGCAAACAATCAATACACGCTCTTATCAATCGGTCACTAAACATATCCTCATAAAAATAGATGATTATATTATCTAGCGCCGCAAATCTTTATCAGTGTTCCAAAAAGGAAGTAAGACCTAAGATATTGAAGATAGTTTTTTAACAACTTCATTGTTCATACTAGGCCTACTAAATTAAATCAATAACTAAACTCATCAAAATTACTGTGGCTGGAATAGTTTGTTGTGCGCTATCGAGAACAGATCATCTAGTGTATATCTCTTTGTTTGGCCTGGCTGTTTTGACAACATCTATAACTTATATGCCCGAAGAATCATACCGAGTCATCCAGGGGTTCTAATATTGAAAATGTGAGATGGGTATCACCATTAATATTGGCTTTAATGCTTATCACTTTTCTATTACTTCCTTCTTTTTCGAATGCAAGAAATATATATGCAATACCATTTGGTATATCGTGGGAACGTAGATCAAAAATGGTTTTCTTATTAATACTCAATCCATACTTTTGGGGTGTAAATGTAGCAGGAGGGATGCTTCTTAAAAATCCGGTTTGAGTCCCTAAACTTTTTGTATCAATATCGCCAAGTCTTTGAAAATGCTCTACTACATAAATATTTAAAGTAACAGAATTGCAGTACAAAAGTAGTTCACCATCAGGAATTACGGAATGTGGAACTTCGAGAAATAACTGTAACCTTGCCATTAGTCAGAAAAATTAATACACAATTATTATTTGATCTATGACTTGTGGGTGAGCTATATTCCTTGTTTTAGACAGGAATTATTGAAAAAAGTCACCCAATTCTGCACTTATGTTCGAATATGAAAAGGATTGAGGCAAAGAAGAGATGACTTGTTCCATGATGTAGGTAGACTGCTTTCTTTAGAAGGTTCGAGGCTAAAATTAGGCGCTCGGCAGCGAATCTCATGACAACCACTTGGTTCGAAAGAAAACTTTCGTTCTAAGCAGAGAGTGATGTGGTACAATCCCTGGCCAGATATTTATTGGCCGTTGTTCAAAACCGCGTGTGCGGCTGCCAAGCGAGCGATGGGTACCCGGAACGGGGAGCACGAGACATAGTCCAGGCCCATTTTGTGGCATAGGTTGATGCTCTTGGGATCACCACCATGTTCACCACAAATGCCAATTTCTATATCTTCCCGGGTTATCCGGGCATCTTTCACGGCCATGTCCATTAGCTTGCCCACGCCGTAAGGATCGATGGAGGCGAATGGATTTTCTGGCAATATCCCTTTCTGAATGTAGTCCACCAGGAAACCGGTTTCTGCGTCATCACGCGAGACACCAAATACCGTCTGGGTCAAGTCGTTAGTGCCAAAAGAGAAGAATTGGGCAAATTCGGCCATCTCACCAGCTGTCAATGCTGCCCGGGGGATTTCGATCATGGTGCCGAATTTGTAACTAATCTCCTGACCTTGCTCAGCCATAACCTTTTTGGCCACGGCTTCCAGTGCCACCTGCTGAGTCTTCAATTCGTTGACGTGGGTGGTCAAGGGAATCATGACCTCAGGATGTACATCGATGCCCTCTTTGGCTACCTTCACTGCCGCTTCAAAAATGGCCCGCACCTGCATCTTGGTCAATTCGGGGATTTGAATACCTAATCGCACGCCGCGTGTGCCCAACATCGGGTTTAACTCGCGCAGTGCTTCGACGCGTTCCAGGTAGGTTTGTTTTAAATGGATCTCTACCAGTGTCTGATTAATCTCTGCCATCGATTGCAGGTGTTGCAAGCGGACTTTCAGATCGCCCAATTCCTCGACAAGCTCGTCATAAGCGGGTAAAAACTCGTGTAATGGTGGGTCCAATAACCGGATAATAACCGGTAAGCCATCCATAACCCTGAACAAGCCTTCAAAATCGCCTTGTTGGAGTGGTAATAACTTGGCTATGGCCTCTTTCCGTTCGGTCCCAGTCGCGGCCATGATCATTTGCTGAACGATGGGCATGCGCTCGGTCTCGAAGAACATATGCTCCGTCCGGCACAAGCCAATGCCCTGTGCGCCATACTCCCGAGCCCGGCTGGCATCCCTGGGGTAGTCGGCGTTGGCCCACACTTCCATGGTGCGGATATCATCGGCCCAACTCAATAATTCTAGCAATTCAGGATTGCTAAAATCGGGTACAACCGTATCCAATTGGCCCAAGTATACACGACCTTCTGTGCCGTCAAGAGATATCCAATCACCTTCCTTGATCACCAGGTCACCAATCGTCATTTCCCGGTTGATCAGATCGATTTCCAGCTCGCTGACGCCAACTACGGCCGGTGTGCCAAATTGGCGGGCCACCAGCGCTGCGTGGCTGGTGCGGCCACCGCGACTGGTCAGGATACCCTGTGCGGCCAGCATGCCATGTACGTCGTCTGGCTTGGTTTCCGGCCGGACCATAATCACTTTCTTTCCATCTTTCTTGGCCCAGCGCTCGGCTGTGTCTGCGTCAAAAGCAACCACACCCACTGCCGCGCCAGGGGAAACATTCAATCCTACAGCGAACGGTTCAGTTGTTTTACGAGCTTCGAGGGATAATTGAGGGTGTAAGAAGAAGTCCACCTGGGCTGGTTGAACACGAGCCACAGCCTCAGCCTTGGTGATCAAGCCTTCATTGACCATGTCTACAGCGATAGTTACTTCGGCCTGGGCCGTACGTTTGCCGTCCCGGGTCTGCAGAATCCACAGTTTACCGTTCTCAATCGTGAATTCCAAATCTTGCATATTGCGGTAATGTTTCTCTAACTTTTGTGCTACACTCTTAAACTGGTCGTAGAGTATAGGCATATCCGACTTGAGCTTGCTAACTGGATCAGTGATGCGAATTCCGGCTACGACGTCTTCACCTTGAGCATTAAGCAGGTAATCACCTTCCAGTTCTCGTTCGCCGGTCGAGGCGTTGCGGGACATGGCCACACCTGTGGCTGAATTTTGACCCATATTACCGAATACCATTGTCTGCACATTAACCGCCGTACCCAAATCATGGGCGATGTCGGCTGCATTGCGGTAATCAATAGCCCGTTTGCCGTTCCATGACTTGAAAACAGCTTCGATGGCCATTTTCAACTGTTCATACGGGTCGCTGGGGAAGTCAATACCTGTAAAGGTACGAACTACATCTTTGAATTGTTGGGTCAATGCCTTCCACGCTTCTGGTGGCAGTTTGGTATCACTTTCCAAGCCATATTTCTTACATTGCTCGGTGATGGCATGTTCAAAAATCTCGTCGGGTACATTCAGCACCACGCTACCGAACATCTGGACCAGACGGCGATAAATATCGTAGACAAATCGGGCATCTCCAGTGAGCTTAACCAATCCCTCGACCACCTCATCGTTGAGGCCGATGTTGAGCACCGTATCCATCATACCCGGCATCGAGAATTTTGCCCCTGAGCGGGCAGAAACCAAGAGTGGATTGAGCGGATCACCAAAAGTTTTACCTATAGCTTCCTCGGTCGCCTTGACCGCTGCCAACACCTCTTCCCACATGCCAGCAGGAAATTGCTCACCAGCTGCCAGGTATGCATTGCACGCTTCTGTGCTTACCGTGAAACCCGGTGGAACGGGGACGCCCAGGCGGGTCATCTCAGCCAGGTTTGCACCCTTGCCGCCGAGCAAACCGCGGACACCTTCCCAGTCGCCATTCATGTAGGCTTCAGCTTCTTCAACTTCGTTAAACAAATAGACGTATTTGGCAGTCTTTTTATCAGCTTTGGTTGGGGCAGATTCCTTATTGATATTCATTAGAATAAATATTTTACAAATTTTTGGGACCGATAAAGAGTGACAGATTGCAATATAGCCGCAGGTAAAAGTCATGTCTGCCGACACAACAGTAGTGGTGATGGTCCTACTTAAACCGCTAAAGAGTCCAACGATCCGAACCCATATACAAGAAACCTAATCATGCAAAATGTACACCTTTTCAGGTCTAAAAAGTTCTCCAAATTTAATGAAATTATTCACTTTGAAGTGATGTTTATTAAGTTCTTTGAATCACTTTATGGTATACTTGCGGGAGCATCTTTCTAAGTGAGGGAAGGTTAATTGCATGACATCCACCTATCAGGTTTCCGAAAATCTCATATGCTCTTCATTTCATTCAATCATCACAGCTTTCTTCTATTTCCTTCTAGTGATCAACACTTTTGGAATCTGCGGGCCGGAACCACAGATACTTAGGTAAAGATTGCTCAGTCCTCAAAGCTAAAACCTTATACTTTTTCCTGACCAAAAGCGAGAACCATAGTAGTAATAATTTAACTGAAACAGAACGCAAATTAATAAACCAAGACCTTGCCATTTACTCACATTATTGACATTAAGACTGTTATCATCTATCTTTGATAAGATTCTATGATTTTGGAATATCTTCTAATAACCGACTACCCATGGTCAATGAAAATCTGCAAGAAACTAACCTTAGAAGCAAATTCTTTTCTATTTATCAATGGCTCCTCAGTATTTAAAATTCCTCAATTTCTACATTAATTAGAGTGTGAAGTGTTGTCTATTTATTTTGATGACCGATACTACAGCTGTATAGGTACTGTAATAACAGCCTGTATGTTTGGCACCTCGGCAAATTGGTTTTCTTCTTCTTCATCACCGAATAATTCAGATACATTAAACAATAAACTGGCTAGAGGTTGTCTATTTCTTTTTGCAAGAGAAAAACCCATATAAGCATCTAATTTCCTTTTTTTGTCTGTATTTAGTTTTAATTCACTTCGAGTTAAAATGAATAAAGCAGGGTTATTGAATCGAGGAAGAGCTTTATCAGCATCTTTTTTTGAAAGACCTTTAAATGGTTTAGTGATACGCCATGAGAAGTCAACTGCAATCCTCGATTCTATTGAACTAGTTTCATTACCTAATAAAACTTCTTTGCAGTCAGCCACCGATGCTAATTTATCATCAACAAAACCTGTTTGAGAATTTGTACACAACTGTCTTTTTTTTAATGATTCCGGATCATTTATTGTTCTTCCTATGTATAATCGAAATCCAAACCCCGTTTTAGCATATCCATCAAGGTCCCACAGCCTAGCTACTGTAGCCACCAAGCCTACATCCAAATAATTTCGTCCTTGAATTGAGAATATTGAATCAATTTCTTCAGAAGATTGATCGAAGACATTTTCTTTACGACCATATTTTACATAAATACCGGTAGTATACGTAAGAAATCTATCACGAGCCGACTTATCATCATTGTTTAAGACTTTTTTGTTTCGCTTTAAATCTGTTTTAGTATCAAGATCGTTGAAACTATTCCCAATTGGTGTAAATGCTGTTTTGATTTCAAAATTTTTTCCATTACCGACGTTAAATACAAAGTCTTTTAGTCCAACAGCAAAATCAAAAGATCTTAATTTTTTTGGAGCCCATCTATCAGGATTAAATCGATCTAGGGACTCAACTAATTGATATGAAAATTTTAATTCCGATTTAGATATGTCGTATGAGATTGGTAAATTGCTAGCACTGTTCTGTTCGCTTGACATTGGAAAAAGTGAAGATGCTTGTTTTCCTTGAGAAGCTGGAAATTGACCTTTAATTGGATGCCAGGAACCAAACAAAAATAAACTTATTATTAATAAGGATTTAAGATATTTCATAATTAATTTTCAAATGTTGAACGATCCATAATTTGATCACATGGAATAGAAATGTCAATTGGACCCATAGCTTTGTCTGGTATTCTTTTCCCTTTTGGTAACTTGAAGGATTTCCCTCCAAAAGTCAAATTGATATTATATTCTTTTTTCTCGTTTTGGAAATGAGCGGTGGATTGTATACGAATCGTATCGGGCATTATTAACAAATTACCTGCCCAAGACTCATCGGTAAATGCAATACTAATACCGTTGATGTATGTACTTTTTAATTCAGTAATGCCTGAAAATGAAAGCTTTAAATTCAATATTCGATTTTTGAATTTAGATTGTTGTGGAAGGCGATTTGCAATAATTCCCGATAGCAGTGAAATAGGATTATAGATACGGTTATTGATAATACTAGTCGCAAATCCTTGATCAAGATATGGATCTTTTTCAGGATAATATTTAAGCCCATTGATGACGTAGTATTTAGATCGAATAATCCTGTTAATCGTAGCTCTAATTATTTCCTCACTCACAATATTCTGCTCGACAAGAGTCGCATATTTTGATAGGATGGAAGAAACGTGAACGAAATTAGAGTCGACTGAAGGGAAAAAGGGTTCAACACTAGCACTCAATTCATGATTATTATCTAATTTGGATGTTAGCAGCATTGCCAATGAGTCATCGATTGGAAATAGTACATCCTTTGAAAGGATGATTTCAGGGGAATTCAGTATTTGGCGGATAGTTTCGTTGTAAGCGATTATTTTTTCAATAGTAAAAGAATCCGACGAAATAAATTCAAAAAGTATTAATTGTTGCTCTTCTGTTAGTGAATCGAGCATAGAGGATTCTTGATTCGATTTATCAGGCTTATTACATCCAATTAAAATTGTGAAAATTATACCTACCAGCGATAGGTATAAGACAATTTCACATAAAATGATTTGGCCTGGAGGTTTCGAAGTTGGTAGCATGTCTTATACAGATTTGATTCAATAATTAGTTTTCATGTAGATTATATTTTTAGGTAGCCATCTTCTATTTCAATAATTAATTAGTTTAATCCTAATTTTTCCAATTTTAACAATTGGTTCTTCCTTTTCCTCTTATTTATGCAGTTTGAGCTTAAAGGTAACCCACACAATGAATAAAATAGCTGACTTTCATTATACTTTTCAATTGAAATCTTCACCGGAATCTATGGGTCAATTTCACCGATATATGCAGTTCTCCAACAGAAATTGAATAATTGGGATTTAGGAAGCTGGAGGAGTAGTGCAGATCCCGAAACTCGCTACGCGTGTTCGGGATGAGTTCGCCAACGGATTTTTCGCAGAAAAATCCTGGCTAACTCACTTTCCAATACAGAACCTGGAAAAAATGCTATCCAGTAAATCATCGGTGTGGATCTCACCGGTGATTTCTCCGAGATGATAGAGGGCCTGACGGATATCCATGGCAACGAAATCGGGAGTAACTCCGCTATCCAGGCCCTGCAATACTGCGTCCATACTCTCATTGGCAGACTGCAAGGAGGCGACATGCCGGACGTTGGAGACAATCGGATTGCCCTGATAGATGTCCTGATCGATAACCGTATCGTATAGTATTTCTTTTAGCGCCTCGATGTTCATGCGGTTGAGGGCACTGGTGGTGATCAGCCGGTAATGTGGGTATTTTTCAAAGTGGTATAATGTGGGATCCGCGTAGGGATTCAGATCCATTTTATTAGCCACAGCAATGATTGATAAATCCGGTTGGTAAATTTTATCGAGATCTGTTTTGACTTCATCAGGCGTTAATTCGGTGATGTCAAATACATAGATCAACACCCGGGATTTGCGGATGGTTGCCAAAGTCTTTTCTACTCCTATAGCTTCTACCTGGTCGTGAGCTTCGCGGATACCGGCAGTGTCGATTAATCGAAAGGGGACACCGCGGATATTTAATATTTCCTCGATCGTGTCTCTGGTGGTGCCAGGAATTTCTGTAACGATCGCTCGTTCTTCGTTGAGAAGAGCATTGAGTAGGGTTGATTTTCCTGCATTGGGCCGACCGGCGATGACAGTACTAACTCCTTCCTTGATTGCATTGCCAAGACGAAATGATTCTAGTAGCTGCTGAATAAAAACCTGGATCTTACGGATGAGTTGTTGTAAGTCATCGCGATTGGCAAATTCCACATCTTCTTCACCAAAATCCAATTCCAGTTCGATCAGTGCGGCAAAATCGATTAATTCCTGCCGTAACTTTTTAATTTCATCCGAGATGCCTCCCCGCATCTGCTGCATAGCCAATGCATGGGCAGACTCACTATCTGACGCAATCAGGTCCGCTACGGCTTCGGCCTGCGACAGGTCCATTTTGCCATTCAAAAAGGCGCGGAGCGTAAACTCTCCAGGCTTGGCAGCACGTGCTCCTTTGCGAATAATCAATTCGATGATGGATTGAAGAATATAGGCAGACCCATGACAACTGATCTCGATGATATCATCTCCGGTATAGGTCCTGGGAGCCCGGTACACCAAAGTGAGGACTTCATCCAACACATGCTGCGATTCATCTTGAATATGTCCAAAATGAATGGTATGGGTGGCTGCTGCGGCAAGGTCCGCTCCTCTGAATATATCATCCACAATCCGAAAAGCGTCCGGTCCGGCTACCCGGATCAAGCCCAAGGCTCCGGTGCCGGGAGGGGTGGCGAGGGCAACGATGGTATCTTCATGAATTAACATTTCACAAAAGTATAATCTTTTTGATAAGGAATCAGTTCTCAGTCGACAGTCTTCAGTTCTCAATAAAATTGAGTGAATTTCTGGTCAAGACAGTTTTTTATTGTCGTGTCTCTTGGCTCCTGTATATGACAGATTGCGTTCTAGAGTATTTGATTTTCGCCTCATGCCGGCTGGGCACTTACTTTTTTCCATCCATGAAAAAAGTAAGCAAAATAATCTCCGCTGTAGTGAAATATCTAAATTGATTTGACATTCGCTAAAATCAAAAAACTCGTCCTTTTATGCGCCTTGGTATCCTTTATTGATAGGTGATCAGATGTTAATTAAGTTTTTTTTAGTAGGTTATATTCACCCAGCATCTGCGCATAACGTCCTCAAACAGGTTTGATTTTAACGCGAATAACAAATCAATTCTTAACGCGATTTCACTAATGCGGAATCCAACCTCGCTATTATGCAAATTTCTACTTTAAAAATCTGACCGGGATGAGAAGACTAAGCAAGCAATCGATTGTAAGTGTTCTAACCTGGATTATCCTTGTTGATTGAACTGCAATGTAAAAATACAAATAGTTGAATATCAGCGCATAGTGTAATTTTGTTATTGACAACCCGCAGGGTGAAGCAATCTCAACAGGGAAACTGGCACAATTTAGTTGAAAGGGGATTCTGGTTTGTGTTCCATATGTTGGGTTTACCCTGTCTGCCGAAAGCCTGGGCATAGGCTGGCTTTTGTTTAATAAACTTGAAACCGAATCAAGCCATACAATGGCCATTAGCGAATTGTTGTTCTGGTTGAATTGTGTAACTGTGTAACTGTTTAATTGTTTAAAGCCTAAATGTACAACTGAGTTGTCATTATTCGTGTTTTGCCTGCCATACTTTAGCGGTGGTAGAGTACTTCGTGCTAATTCGTGTCATTATCGAAAACACTAATCTTTATCCAAATCTTGCCATTCGGGATTAATACCCCCTATTAGCGCGATCTTTTTCTTTCGAGATCCTGCTTTGATTTATTTCTCGCGGTCATGACATTCTCAATTTGGTTATAGTATTCAATGGTATGGTTAACATAACAATGTCAATAAGAATTTGTGCAGTTTAGATTGAAAAGGGACTCTGGTTCATAATCCAAAAGTTGAGTTTGCTTTGACTACTGAATCTTCAAGCGAAGGTAGGCCGTGTCACTTTGATACTCGTAAAGGATTGAGGGATAAGTTTGGACATGATTTTAAGTATCCTCAAGATACGTTAGGCTTGTGTTATGATTAAGGATGGAATCCTGTACATCTTGCGTAATCCTGTTCAATCGTGTTCAAATTGCTTGGCTTCGCTCACTCCCCATGCCTAAAGGGCCCTAAAAGGCGTCCACCCTCCACAGCCAAAAGCCGTTAATCGTTGAAGTATGTGTCTTAAGATTGCTGTCTTCAGTCATCTACAATCTTTTTCTCAATACTCAGTACTCAATACTACCAACCAGTCTACCAAAGCATCATGTACAGGATGACCAGTTGAGGCGAGGACGCCCCAAACAACACATGATTTCAAAGAGCGAGGCCAATAAACAAGATATAGCATGGAAGCCAAATTGAGATCCTGAACCATACGCCTTATTGGTGTGAATTTGTGTCCGTGGGTGCAAGTGTTTTATATTCCATATGTATAAATCAAATTAAGGGCGATTGTCAAATAGAAAAAACTCCCATGCCGGTTTTATGAAAATTTTCTTTCCATTTACCATTAGGTCTTCGGTTTTATCTCGAGTCAATATAAAGCCGTCTTTCTCATTTAGAAAATTCATAACCTCTATGATGCCATTAATTTCTCTTTCTCTGGTATCATTTGAGTAAAAATCTAAGCAAACATTGATAGGTTTGCCATTTTCCCAATAAAAATCTACTTCTTGTTTTTTAAGGACATAATGCAGTTTTAATCCTTTTTGTCTTAAATGCAGAAAAACGGCATTTTCAAGCAGTCTGCCTTTATCTTCTCCTATAGTCATTCCAAATTTAAATGCTGGATCAATTAAGTAAGTCTTACTAGGCATTTGTGCTTGTGATCTAATGGATCGATGCCAAATATCAATTCTGAAAATCAAAAACGCTTCCTCCAGATGAGAAAGATAATCGTAGACTGTTGCCCTGCTTAGTTTAAATCCTCGCGATTTAATATCATTATATATCTTATTGACACTAATCGGATTGGCTAAGTTGCTAATCACATATTTCAATAAATATTTCAATAATGATGGATTTTTTAAAGAGAATCTTTCCGTCAAGTCTTTGTAAAGCATCAAATTAAGATATTCATCAACTGTACGCCTATGCAAATCTTCTGATAAAAACACCAATTCCGGAAAACCACCCTGACGTAGCCAACGGTCGAACCAATGCAACGCAGTAGCTCTACCCTTTGTAGTCTGAGCGTTGATTTCAATTTTATTGAAGTTTAGAAACTCGCGAAAATTAAGAGGAAAAATTTCATAGGGTATTGTCCTTCCCCTTAAAGTAGTGGAAAGCTCACGACTTAATAATTTTGAAGAAGAACCAGTCAAATAAATATAGCAATTTTCGGTATCCCAAACCCGGCGAACAAATTTCTCCCAGTGTTCTATCTCCTGTACCTCATCAAAAAAGAACCAAATTTTCTTATCCTTATTGGCAGGATACATTTCAAAATAGGCTTGAAGCAAATAATCCATATCCCTTAACCTTAATGGAAATAGACGATCATCTTCAAAGTTGATATATATTAAGCGCTCCCGGTTTACACTTTTGTGTAACAATTGCATAACATGATACAAACAATAGGTTTTACCAGTCCGGCGAGGTCCTAATAATGTAATAATTTTGGGTGTATTTAAAGGAATTTCAATATCTCGAGGTAGTACATTGGGTATTGGTCTCTCAATTGATTCGGCAATAATTTGGCGGAATACATTCTTCATTTTTGCGATTATTTCTGTTATAAAAGACAAATATAGGATTAAATTGTATGATATAAAAGACAAATAATGTATAATATTGTCTGTTTGAGAGGACAAACAGGCATTGGTATACCTTTGTATTTGTTTTCAAACATTCGCGTAATTCGTGTGAATTTGTGTCCTGAATTGCCTTGCCTGCCATAACTTCAGCGAAGGCCGGTAGAATTGTTTAAGGCCCCCACGACAACGCAATTCGTTGCCATTCTCAATACAAAATGCTGACAGTGAGCTCGTCCATGCTAACAGCGAAGGTCGTCAAGTACAATACTTGCTACTCACTACTTTCAAGAGTGCCGGTCATCGGTAATCGGTTAAGTGTCTGTCCTCTGATTTCTGTCTTCTGTCATCTAACTTTGTCTTTCATATAACAAATTAGCTAATCGATTGATATTCAGTCAAATAATTTTGAACTTCATTCATGGATTTTTGAAGTTTTTTCAATTTAGAATGATAGTAATTGGCTTTGTCTTTCATTACATATTTTTCATTGTATTCTCTTTTTTCAGTTACCATAGTGTAGAAGATGCTAGCTAATTTTTTAGCCACAATAATAATGGCGGTGGATGCTCCTTTTTGAGCTTTCTTGCTTCGCATTAAATCGCCAAGAGGGTTTTTAGCATTCCATAACGCATTGGACGATGCCCTAAAAGCTAGACCAGCTTTATTATGTTTTTTCTTTCTTCGGCGTTTTACAATTTTACCTCCTGTGATATCGTTATCTGGCACTAAATTCAACCAAGATAAAAACTGTTTCAACGTTGGAAATTTTTCCTTAACATCAGGACCTATTTCAGCCAGCACGGTTAATGCTGTGGTGTTTTTGAAACCTGGTATCTTGGTGACTTGCACACCGTATATATTTGCTAAATATTGGTTGACATTAAAAGCTGGTTGTCTTTTTTCCTTTCGATTTGGTTTGATGGATTGATCTTTTGGGCCTGTTTGAAATTGCTGAATAATCCTTTCAATTTTTTTATCACATAATTGCAACTGACTTTCTAGGTGAACCATTTGGTTATAGGATATTTCCAACACAAATAGCTGATCTTCTCGCCAATTACCTTCTAATGCAGCCAATATATTAGCTCGACTTGCTTTAACCCGTTTGTCTACATGGCTATACAATTCTATAGGATCGGTTTGTCCATCAATAATCGCTTCAATGATTTTGCGGCCGCTTTTACCATCTATATCACTAAGTACCTGATGCAATTTCAAATTCATTTGTTCCAATGATTTTTGTTGCCTTTGTATTTGCGTCCCTATTTGTTCAATTATGCTTTTTCTCAAACGCATTATGGTCCGTAGTTTTCGTGTCAGATTGTCGGGCTGAAAACTCTTATTTAACAAACCTGCACTATGAAGTCTTTGTATCCATTGGGCATCTACAACATCCGATTTTCGACCGGGTACTTTCTTAATATGATGGGCATTCACTAAATATACATCGATCCCAGCATCATCTAACATTGTAAATAAGTGATACCAATAAATACCTGTTGATTCCATGGCTACTGTATCTATCTTACAGGTGATAAGCCAATCAACTAAGCGCTTTAATTCACAGGTGTATGTTCCAAATGATCTTACAGATTCTGCATCACGATCTTCTGGTACAGCTACATAATTAATTTTTGATCCAATATCAATTCCGGCTGCATTAGGATTTAGTAACTTTGACATAATTAATTTTTTTGAAGAAACCTTACAAGTATATTCGGATATCTTATAATCTTTCATGAGGTGTCTAGGCACCAATAACTGATTAATGAATATACTCGCCTAAACTCAATACAGGGCTCTTTAAGGCACCAGTGGACGGAAAGGTCTGTAGGGTTTCTTTTTGGTTTATAAATAATCACAAAGATAAAACCTAATTCCAGTTAGGCAGTATCTGATATCCCGACCGGCGGGATGGAATGACTCAATACTCAGTACTCACTACTTTCAAACCAGTCTACCCAAGGATTATTTGCAGGATGACCAGTTTGAGGCGAGGACGCCCGAAACAACACATGAGATGATCTTATTTGTACTTCGCCTACCGAAGCCTTGGCGAAAGTAGGAGAAGAAAGCAGCACAATAAATAGAAATAGTCTCCAGATAATAGTATTTTAGCGATGCCCTAGCCAAGAGCCCTTATCATTGTACCTATTAATCACCGACGAAGCATAAAACCGATGAAAAGAAGAGATTTTCTTAAAAACACAACGGCACTATCGTCTATTACCATCTTACCTTCTTCCGTGTGGAAATTGATAAAAAATGATCGTTTACGTACGGCTCATATTGGAGTAGGAGGAATGGGTGGAGCTGATCTCAAATCGATATCCTCGCATGATTCAGTTGTATTAACTGCTCTCTGCGATGTAGATTCGACGACCTTGTCCAAGACCAAAAAGCTTCATCCACAAGCCAAAGGATTTTCTGACTATCGCAGGCTTTTTGAGAAAATGGGAGATGTCATTGATGCGGTCATTGTATCCACCCCGGATCACACCCATGCCCCGGCATCTATGTTGGCGATGGAAATGGGTAAACCGGTATATTGCCAAAAACCCCTTACTCATCATGTATCGGAAGCTCGAGCAATGCGTAAATTGGCCAAGGATAAAAACCTGGTGACCCAGATGGGTATCCAAATCCACTCCTTTAAACAATATCGGGGAGCAGTGCAATTGATCCAATCCGGGATTATCGGTAAGGTTAAGACCGTAAGGGCCTGGTCCAATAAGAATTGGGGATATGACGGACCGGCGCCACAAGGTAGTGATCCGATTCCACCGAATCTGGATTGGAATTTGTGGTTGGGGACCGCTCCGGAGAGACCTTACAAAGCTAAAATATATCATCCGGGACAATGGCGTAAACTGTTGGATTACGGATGTGGTACCTTGGGTGACATGGGAGTTCATATTTTTGATACCCCTTACACAGCCCTGGCTCTTGATGTACCCATGAAGATCAAAAATGAATGTAGAAAACCTACCGGATTTGGCCATCCGGAGCATAATTTGGTGACCTATAAGTTTCCAGGGACTCCATATACTACCAAAAAATTGAAGTGGGTCTGGTATGATGGTCAGGGAGCACCTGAGAATCACAAAGACCTGGTGTTGCCTAATAACGAAAAACTTCCCGGACAAGCTGCTATGTTCATCGGTCAAAAAGGCAGACTACTTCTGCCGCACATCGATTTTCCAAAACTCATTGTCAACAATAAATATGAAAAGATAGATTTTCCTGAGATGGATGAGGTAAATCATTACCATCAGTTTGTTGATGCGTGTATGGGTAAGACCCAAACGAGTGCTCCATTCTCCTACGCAGCCCGATTGTCAGAGGCTATTCTGCTTGGAGTAGTGGCTAACCGATTCCCAAATAAAACCCTCAGATGGAATAACGGTGCTTCACAGTTTTCAGATGCCGAAGCCAACAAATTATTGGCAACGGAATACCGGCACTATTAGTATTATGATGGTTTCAATCAGGATCAGATCAAAATCCAATATTGAGATCAACCCGAAAACGGTTTGCACTTTCCAAACTGGCTGCCTGTGTATCGTTTTTCTTTAAACCATTTACCAGATACAATCGGGTAACTACATTAAAAGAAGGACCAAAAGCATATGCCGCCTGAAACTCGTGACCTTTAAAATTACTGGATCTGGTTCCAGGTGTATTTTCAGGAAAGGACCAGGAAGTCCAATCATCCTGAGCGAAATAATCCACCAGGGCATATTTGGGGATATGAGCATAGCTATAGCCCAATTGCAAATCTCCGCGATCGCTTAATTCTCCAAACGAAAGGGTAGCCACCCAGGCGAGCTTTTCATTCTCAAGGTTTGTCTCCGTGATCCAGGCATATTCTTCCAATGATTTAAAGTTATAGATTAAATCAAAACCCGCTTTGAAGGAGTTCTTTTCCTTAAAGTGGATCTGCGCGCTGGTAATCCAGATATTGTAATCGATTTTACTATCCAAAGGCTTCTGATTCAAATCGTTGATGTTATGGAACAAATAGATCCCGGATGCAAAATTCAAAGTAGAATATTTAAGCTGTTGCCTTCCGGCAAGTTGACCAATATATACCAAACCATCATCATCAAAAAAGGAACCGGCACTGTTGCTGATGAAGAGACCTCCGGCAGGATTTAGGGTTAATTGTTCATCTAATTTTAAATTTAGACCACAACTAAAACCTTCAGGAACCACATCATCATCCCAAAATAATTCATTTTGTTTCCAGAATGGATAATTGTTTTTTCCTGCCCACCACCAAAAACTTTGATGTTTCCCGGCGATATACACCTTATCAATTTTAAAGGAATAGACTTCAAACTCTTTGCCCAAGGTCCAGTGAGGAGATTGTTGGTCTTCAGGATCCCCGGAGCGCATGCGTGCACCAAACCGGATACTTGTGGACCATTGATAGTCGAATCCAAACCTAAAACGAAATCTCATGCGTGCCCGGTCGGCGTTCATGATTCCATCCGCAGTCATGCGATCCCAATCATATTCCAATCGCAATCGTGTATCCGCACTAAAAGTGAGTTTTTTAGCTGGAATGCTATCCCGCTGAGATAGAAGGTATTGATTTTGTATACAAACCAGTAGTGCAATAAGTAAAAATTTTTTGCTCATGGTATAGAATTGATGTTGTAAAAATGCCTCTCTTCCTTTGGATCAATATGAGCCATGGAAACGGAAAGTGACACTTATCAAAGTACATGTAGAACCAAGGTTTGCATAAGGGAAAAGTCGGACTACAAATTTAATCCAAATATTTGAAAAAGTATTGAGTAGCAAGTAGAGAGTAGATAGAATGTGTCCGTGTGTAATTCGTAGAGGAATACAGCTATGTGAAACTTTGAAAATCTTTGAGCAATTATTAGAAAGTTTATTGATTTCCAAGGCTAAACTATCCCGTTTATTACCAAATTTCTGTGGTGTTTACTAAACGAGTATATAAATAGACGCAAAATTACGACGGTGGAAATTGGTATGAAAGAGATAGTGTATTCCGCATTATGAATATGGCTTTAAGAATTGATTAAAGTCGGTATTGGCATATTTGGTTCTGTGGATGTCGTTTATTCGTTCCGGGGTTACTCTTCTCTCCTTACTTTTTCGGATGAAAAAGTAACAAAAAATCTTGATTTTCATAAGGCAGTATCCGTTGCCTTAATCTCGGGAATTGTGGCCAAGAAAATGGAGTATTAATACTTTGTCCGGGGAATGAAGTCAAAAAAGTGGCTGGAATAAATGGAACGTTATAATGTGGTTTTTTGTGTGTATTCTAATTAATTACAGGTTTCAGAGAAAATTTAATTTGCACCTTTTGTGTTCCATTTATAAAGGCCAGGTCTCGTATTTTATAGGATTATGCTGATCATTTCTGGTTATTCAATTGGATTGAGACTTTCTATGCTTTTTTGACTTTTTCAACGCTGCAGTATGAAAACAATTCGTTGCGGCTTAGGCGCTCGGTGTTTTGCTTCAGAGATAATTCCAGGATTGAAATCTGGCTGTTCGGGGTTTTTCTAATTGGATTGAAGCTGGTGCTGATACTCAGTAGAACGATCGTCTCTATCAGCATTACACGCATTTACAGTTCCATCTTCCTCCGCTATTGCTATGGTAGACGGAGCCTACCTCCTCTATTGCTATGGTAGACGAAGCCTACCTTGACTAAAATATGACAGGCACGGTATTTCTACTGACGGGCTTTTAGTCGTTTTGTTTTTTGACATGGATACCTGTGATACTCGAAACACTTGAAACTTGATACCCATTTCTCTATTGAGTCGTTTTATTGTTGCCATTGCTAGTGACCCTTGAAACCTGAACAACAGTTTTTTCGTTCTTGGCTATTCGCTTAAATCCAAACTGGGGTTTGTTTCCTCAAGATTGAGTATTTGAGAAATTCTGAATTTTCTAAAAGCAACCAATTAGAAAAACGACCATTATCCTGGACCCACCTCTGGCGGGTAAGATTTGCAGTCTCAGTTAGCAAATGTTCGGGATAGGAGTTAAGCTTTAATGAAACGGAATTTAATTATTACAACCATGGGTGGAAAAAAGTAAATGCCACTATTTCCATATCTGTGGATGACGCTTATTCGTGCCGAGTAACTTTTACTCTCCTTACTTTTTCGGATGAAAAAGTAACAAAAAATCTTGATTTTCATAAGGCAGTATCCGTTGCCTTAATCTCGGGAATTGTGGCCAAGAAAATGGAGTATTAATACTTTGTCCGGGGAATGAAGTCAAAAAAGTGGCTGGAATAAATGGAACGTTATAATGTGGTTTTTTGTGTGTATTCTAATTAATTACAGGTTTCAGAGAAAATTTAATTTGCACCTTTTGTGTTCCATTTATAAAGGCCAGGTCTCGTATTTTATAGGATTATGCTGATCATTTCTGGTTATTCAATTGGATTGAGACTTTCTATGCTTTTTTGACTTTTTCAACGCTGCAGTATGAAAACAATTCGTTGCGGCTTAGGCGCTCGGTGTTTTGCTTCAGAGATAATTCCAGGATTGAAATCTGGCTGTTCGGGGTTTTTCTAATTGGATTGAAGCTGGTGCTGATACTCAGTAGAACGATCGTCTCTATCAGCATTACACGCATTTACAGTTCCATCTTCCTCCGCTATTGCTATGGTAGACGGAGCCTACCTCCTCTATTGCTATGGTAGACGAAGCCTACCTTGACTAAAATATGACAGGCACGGTATTTCTACTGACGGGCTTTTAGTCGTTTTGTTTTTTGACATGGATACCTGTGATACTCGAAACACTTGAAACTTGATACCCATTTCTCTATTGAGTCGTTTTATTGTTGCCATTGCTAGTGACCCTTGAAACCTGAACAACAGTTTTTTCGTTCTTGGCTATTCGCTTAAATCCAAACTGGGGTTTGTTTCCTCAAGATTGAGTATTTGAGAAATTCTGAATTTTCTAAAAGCAACCAATTAGAAAAACGACCATTATCCTGGACCCACCTCTGGCGGGTAAGATTTGCAGTCTCAGTTAGCAAATGTTCGGGATAGGAGTTAAGCTTTAATGAAACGGAATTTAATTATTACAACCATGGGTGGAAAAAAGTAAATGCCACTATTTCCATATCTGTGGATGACGCTTATTCGTGCCGAGTAACTTTTACTCTCCTTACTTTTTCGGATGAAAAAGTAACAAAAAATCTTGATTTTCATAAGGCAGCATCCGTTGCCTTAATCTCGGGAATTGTGGCCAAGAAAATGGAGTATTAATACTTTGTCCGGGGAATGAAGTCAAAAAAGTGGCTGGAATAAATGAAACGTTATAATGTGGTTTTTTGTGTGTATTCTAATTAATTACAGGTTTCAGAGAAAATTTAACTTGCACCTTTTGTGTTCCATTTATAAAGGCCGGGTCTCGTATTTTATAGGATTATGCTGATCATTTCTGGTTATTCAATTGGATTGAGACTTTCTATGCTTTTTTGACTTTTTCAACGCTGCAGTATGAAAACAATTCATTGCGGCTTAGGCGCTCAGTGTTTCTCATCAGAGGTATTAATTCCAGGATTGAAATCTGGTGGTACGGGGTTTTTCTAATTGGATTGAAGCTGGTACTGATATTCAGTAGAACGATCTTTTTAATCAGCATTACACGCATTTACAGTTTCATCTTGCTCGGGTAGAGGAAGCTTGCCTTGACTAAAAATGGAAGGTACGGCATTTCAACTGGACGGGTTTTTAGTCATTTTGTTTTTGACACGGCCATTGCCATTGTAATTGCTATTTTCATTTCCTATTCATCGGTCACCAATCTACGTCAACCTTATTTAGGCATCTACAATCTAAAACCTACAACCTGACACCTGTTACCTAACCCACTTACACTTGAGTATTGAGATGTGCGTATTGAGTATTGAGAAGTGTGGGTGTGACCATGCCTCCTAGTTAAAATCTCTTAAGCCATCTGCAAATTGTACAGCCCCTGACAGCTGAAAACAATTCAGATTAATTTAAGCTTGGCTGAATTTGAAACAAAAGTTGTACGTCCGGATCCAGTTGTATTTCTGATATTTTTCCTTTTACTTTTAAGGTGAAATTCTGGAGTTTTTGATTGACCTTCACTGTTTGGTCGTGGTAATTTCCTTGATTGTCGACCAATCTAATCGTAAGTGGGAATCTGAAAAGTGGGTTCTGGTGTTGCTCAATTTGGAAGGTTATTTTGCGCTTTTTAGGTTGATCCCAGGAGAATGCGAGAACCGGGAATCCAGGTTGATACAACCATTGTTGGAAGAAGTCATCTAAATCAGCGCCACTAATTTGTTCCACTATTGCTTGAAAATCTTCGGATAAGGCGTTAGAAAACCGGTAACGATCGTAATAAGCCTTTATTCCTTTCCAGAATAGCTCGTCGCCTAATTCCTGTCTTAACATATGTAAAAGCCAGGCACCTTTTTGATAAGCATTTCCATTAAGTACAGCTTGTACCGTGGTAATTGAGGTATCGACTAAAGGTGCAGGAGCACGTTGATAGTAATTGATGACATTTTCACGCTGTGCTTTCAGGGTTTTCTGAAATGCTTCATGTCCTTTAACATCTTCAATATACAGATCTGTTAAGTAGGTGGCAAAACCTTCGCTGAGCCAGACATGATACCAGCTCAATTCAGAAGCTGAATTACCAAACCACTGGTGGGCAATTTCATGAGCAAATAGCTCATCGTCATCCATTTTACCATTCACAGATCGTTCAAAGTAGAAAATGTTACCGGCATTTTCCATCCCTCCATAACGGGTTTTAGATTGAACATTAGCCAATTTATCATTCGGATAGGATCCCATCTTATTGACGAAATATTCTAAAATAGGCAGGCCGATGGCATATTCGTTAAACCCTTCATTCCGATCGTCAGGATAGACCCAGGAAGACACCTGAATTCCTGCGATTTCCCCAATGTATTGAACGGCGAATTCGGCTACCCCAATCACCATAACTTTAGTGGGGAGCTCGGTCGCTGTATGGTAATGAAATTGTTTTCTTCCCAAAGGGATATTGGTTTCCTCTATCTTTTTCCCGGTGGCTACGACTTGATATTTTTCCGGACAATTGACCATAAATTCTACGCTGGCTTTGTCAGCAGGATGATCTATAGTCGGCAGCCAATGATGGGCCCGATTGGGCCAGTTGTCTCCAAAAAAGGTGCGGCGACCGTATTTACTATTTTCAATTATCAAACCATCGGAAGGAACTCCCTGGTATTGGATTTCAAGTTGAAACGTATCTCCCCGAGTGATGGGTATCTGCCAGGAAAGCATCAGTTTTTCGCCGGACTGCCGGAAGGAGATTACTGCCTGGTTAAGCTTTACAGAAGATACCGTCATCCCGGTGTTTTGCTGAGGAGCGGTTAAATCAAGTCTGCACTGAGTTAGGTTATCAAGAGCTTCAATCGTCAGTGTTGACTTTCCCTGGATTACATCGGTAGTATCCTCGAGTTGCAAATAAAACTGATAGTGCAGAATATTAATGGGTTGGAATTGATAGAGCTTATCTTGTGCGTAAAGGAATAGAGCACCGTTGAATAGCAGAAAGCTAAGTATAATTCGAATTTTCATGAACTAGTGAAATTAGAATTGAATTTACACTTTTATTAATCATTAATTAGATCATTTTTTAATCTTATCTGATCAGGGTAAGATGGCCACTTTCAATGACCCCATCGATGTTTGCTTGCCAGACATATACCCCTTCGACTACATTTTGGGTGTTGGCCTTTCCATCCCATTCAAAGTTAATGTCTGAGGTGTTGAATAGGACATTACCCCAACGGTCATAAAGCGAAAGACTAAACTGTTCCGGAAATTCAGAAAAGATCAGGTGCCAGGTATCATTTACCGTATCCCCATTGGGAGAAAAGACATTCGGAGCAAAATAAGCGGAGGCGCATTTTTCATATAAAAGAATGGTATCCCGGTGCATGCATCCAAATTGATCTACGACTTCAGCAAAATACGAACCCGGTACATTGAAGGTTACGGAGGGAGTTTGCTCACCGGTACTCCAGGTGACCTCCTGATAACCAGGAGCACTTAACAATAAATTTTCACCGGGACAGATGGGTAAGTCAGGACCCAATGAAAATATATCAACAGCCAGATTGGCTTCTATTTGCAGGATGCTATCACATCCGGATTTTGATTGTAGCGTATCCAGGTAATTGTTGGGCTCTGAAATCTCAAGATTTCCGATATACAATATGTCTCCAGCGCAGAAAGTCGTATCGATAAATGTCGTATGACGATCACCAATCTCAATCGTTAAATTTAATATACTGTCGCATCCATTAGCAGCTTGGATCACTTCCTGAAAAGTACCGGCAGAGGAGTATTCTTGGCCGTTTACCATGATCGATTCACCCGAGCACAGTTGAAAATTCATTTCGGTGGTAATTTGTTGTAGTACACTCAGCTCCAGGATGACTATACTGTCACAACCTGTGGCTGTTGGAACCGTATCACGATAAGTGCCCGCAGAATCATACTGATTGGAACCTACCTCATAAAATTCACCTTGACAGATCGTTTCATTAAGAGTTACTTCTGCCACCGGTCCTGCCTTCCAAAACTGGATGTCATCAAAATAGCTGAATTGATCCCAGGCTCCCAAACCTAATTTACCCGGGACCATGATATCCATATCAATAACCTCTACCAGCAGCGAATCATTATTGAATACCTGAATATCTCCAAAGCAAGATCTTTCTATTCTAAACAAAGTCCATTCCTTATCCGCAGCCACCGGGTCGAGTGTAAAAAGGGCGGTTCGTACCCCACCGATTACCTTATAGAGTGCCAATTCGGGATTGTCTGTTCCTGCCGGTTTGTGCGATAGTTCATAGTAATTGTTGGCATCCAAATACTGAAATAAAAAATTAACATCTGAAAAACTACCGTCGCCCCGGCACCAATATTGGTAGGTGCCAAAATCATCGAAAAAGGTGCGGTGCAACAGGCGTGATTCGGACTCTCCCACTTCCGTAAAATCAAATAATCTTACGGAGCTGGTACCGTTGACAAAGGAAATGACATTCGTCTGGGCAAAACCCATGACCTCTTCCCAATTTGCCAATCCGCCGGTTTCGAAGCCGTCAAAAAAATCTTGTGCGTATAACTTAGGAAGCAATACGATATAGGAACCTAAAATAATAAGTGTAAATGTCCTGATCATAGCGAGAAATCATGCTTTAACCTATGTTTGAAACGTTATAAATGATAATAAAATATATGCAGTAACGGAAAATTGAGGGTTTGGGCTATAGAATGCTATTTACTGACAGGATACCCTTCTTTTTCAAAATTCGGTCCTGATTGATTATAACCGTATTTCTATTTTGATTATCTTGGTATTTCAATTTTCTGAACACCAAGATGATGAGTCTACTTCCCACTATCCATCCGCACAAAATAAAAAAACCCTGGTCTTTCCGATCTACTTTTAGCAGGCTGACTATTGTATTTTATAAATATGCATATGGTGATGAAAACCGGATAGGACTTCATTTTCCTTTTGCAGATTCAATCGTAACTTTTTTGGCCGCCTTAAAATATGTGAAATGGTCTCAACGAGATTGCGGGATGAATATGGATATCTGAATTATTCGGGATAAAAGGTGCGGTATATATCCGGAAAGAAGATATATACGGGAAAAAAGGTACGGATATAAACAAGTTCTCTGCAAGCATGAAAAAAGGAAAGCCAACCCGCAAGAGCAAAGAGTGCTATCGCACACATTGCTCTTTCTGCCAGCCCGCACAAATCCCACCCACCACCCCGGGCTAATAAATATACTCATATTATGAGATAATTGAATTTATTGACTACCTTTAGATTTCATAACCAATAATTCAAAATGAATAGAATTAAAGCGGTTTTGGAAGAAAAAGGACTAACTCAAATTTGGTTAGCTGAAAAATTGGGTAAAAGTTATAATATGGTGAATTCTTATGCAAAGAATCGAAGACAACCAAGCATTGAAATTTTATTCAGAATAGCTGAAATATTGGATATTGAACCAAGAGAATTATTAATAAAGAGAAAGAATTAATGAACGAGTCAAAAACAAGAAAAGAATTGATAGACCTTCAGCTTAAAGAAGCTGGCTGGGATGTCGATGACATGACTCAAGTAGTACAAGAATTTGACATCATTGTAAATAACAATATAGTAAGTGAACCCAGAACAAAATACTCAGGACATCAATTCTCTGATTATGTTCTTCTGGGTAAGGATGGTAGAACCTTAGCGGTAGTAGAGGCAAAAAAGACTTCTAAGGATGCAGAAATTGGCCGAGAACAAGCCAAGCAATACTGTTACAATATTCAGAAGGAAAAAGGAGGAGAACTACCCTTTTGCTTCTATACAAACGGACACGAAATATTCTTCTGGAACCTGGAACATTACCCACCTAAAAAAGTTATCGGTTTTCCGACCAGAGATGATCTTGAACGCTACAAATACATTCGAAAAAATAAAAAGCCATTAATAACAGAGTTGATCAATACCAGAATCGCCGGACGAGATTATCAGATTCAGGCGATTCGATCGGTTATGGAAGCGGTGGGAAAGAAACAAACCAAGTTCCTTTTGGTTATGGCAACGGGTACCGGAAAAACTAGAACGACCATCGCACTGGTTGATGCCTTGATGAGATCTGGTTGGGCTGAAAAAATTCTTTTTCTAGTCGATCGAATTGCCTTGCGAAATCAAGCTTTGGATGCTTTTAAAGAACATCTCCCTGATGAGCCCAGGTGGCCAAAGGTGGGAGAAAAATCTATTTCCAAATCAAGGAGAATTTATGTATCGACTTATCCTACGATGTTAAATATTGTCAGAAATGAGGAGGAAAGTCTATCATCTCATTTTTTTGATTTAATCGTTATTGACGAAAGCCACCGTTCTATTTACAATACGTACAAGGAAGTCTTGGATTACTTCAATACGATAACTTTAGGGTTAACGGCAACCCCCACCGATGTAATCGATCATAATACGTTTAAGCTGTTCAATTGCGAAGATGGCATTCCCACTTTTGCCTACTCCTACGAAGAAGCCGTTAATCATATTCCGCCCTACCTGAGTAATTTTCAGGTAATGAAAATTCAAACCAAGTTTCAGGAAGAAGGGATAAGCAAGAGGACCGTCAGCTTAGAGGAGCAGAAAAGATTAATCATTGAAGGAAAGGAAATTGAGGAAATCAACTTTGAAGGTACTGATTTAGAAAAATCGGTGATCAATAAAGGTACTAATGCTGCCATCGTCAAAGAATTCATGGAGGAGTGCATCAAAGACCCCAATGGGGTTCTTCCAGGTAAGACGATTTTCTTTTGTATGACTATTTCCCATGCCCGACGCATGGAAAAGATATTTGACGCTTTGTATCCAGAATATAACGGAGAATTGGCCAAAGTGATGACTTCCGATGACCCGAGAGTGTACGGAAAAGGCGGGCTACTCGATCAGTTTACTAATAAAAACCTGCCTCGCGTTGCGATTAGTGTCGATATGCTAGATACGGGTATTGATGTGCGGGAGTTAGTCAATCTCGTTTTCGCCAAACCGGTTTATTCCTATACTAAGTTCTGGCAGATGATTGGTAGAGGCACCCGATTACTAGAGCCACAAAAAATAAAACCTTGGTGCCCGGAAAAGGACATGTTCCTGATCATGGACTGCTGGAATAATTTTGAATACTTCAAGCTAAATCCAAAAGGAAAAGAAACACCTCCTCAAATTCCTTTACCCGTTCGATATTTTGGGGTTCGTTTGGATAAACTAGCGGTAGCCAAGGAAAAAGATGAAAAAGAGATTTTAGACAAAGAGCTGGTAAAGCTAAGAGCACAAATTGAGAGCCTTCCCGAAAAATCGGTAGTAGTACAAGAGGCTAAAAAAGATTTGGCCAAATTGCAAGATGATAACTATTGGAAGGTTATCGATGCCGACAAAATCGAGTTCTTGAGAAATGTCATCAAACCCTTGTTTAGGACGGTTTCACAAGTCGATTTCAAGTCGCTCCGGTTTCAAAAAGATATTTTGGAGACCTCATTGGCGCATTTGTCTAATGATTCAGACAAGTTGGAGGTTTTAAAGGAGAATATTCAGATTCAAGTAAGTGAATTGCCTACTTCTGTTAATTTGGTAGCCAAACATCAGAGCGTTATTAATAATGTACTGAATTCCAAATTTTGGAAGGACATCCAAGACGATGACTTTGATGAGATTGCTGACAAACTGGCTCCGCTGATGAAGTTCCGAACGGTGAAAAAGCCCGGCGAAGGGCCGATGAGTCTGGACATTAAGGACATCATTCAAACCAAGGAAATAGTAGAATTTGGTCCACAAAATGAGGCAGTAAGCATCAGCCAATACCGCGAGATGGTGGAGGAGAAAATCAAAGCCATGATTGACAAACACCCTATTTTGCAAAAAATCAAGCAGGGAGCATCCATCAATGAAGCAGACATTGCCGAATTAGCCCAGCAACTCAATGAGGAAGACCCGCACATCACGGAAGCCTTATTAAAGAAGGTATATAAAAACCGAAAGGCTACCTTCCTGCAATTCATTAAGCATATATTAGGAATTGAATTATTGGAAAGTTTCGATGTGCAAGTAAGTAAGGAAGTCCAACAATTCATTCAAACGCATAATTACTTGACTACTCAGCAAATCGAATTCCTGAATCTATTGAAAGACTACATCATAGAACGAGGAATGATCGAAAAAAGAAATCTTATCGAAGCGCCTTTTACCGTCATTCATCCCAAAGGGATTAGAGGACTTTTTACGCCTAATGAAATCAAAGAAATATTGACCATCACCGAAAAATTCGCCGCATAATATGAGTTTACTCAGTAGTAACCCTACCATAAAATCAAAAATCGATGAACTCTGGAATAAGTTCTGGAGTGGAGGAATCTCCAATCCGCTGACCGCCATCGAACAGATCACTTACCTGCTTTTTATGAAAAAGCTGGATGATAATGATCGGGAGGAAATGGCTAACGCCGAATTTACCGGCGAAGCCTACCAGTGTAAATTTGAGGGCATCTATGTCCTACCTGGGGATAGAGCCAAAGCAGAGGCGACCGAAGCAGAAGTCGAAAAAATAGCAGAAGAAAAAGGTATTGATAAAAACGAACTACGTTGGAGCCAATTCAAGCGGTTGCCAGCCGATGAAATGCTCGCTAAAATCCAACAATACGTATTTCCCTTTATCAAAGAATTAAACGGAGAAGGAACCGCCTTTACCAAACACATGGCGAATGCGGTTTTCATCATTCCCAAACCCTCCTTACTCAAAGAAGCCATTGGTACCATCGATGAGATATTTGAGGAAATTGAAAAAGATGCCAAGGACAAAGGGCAAGACTTTCAGGATATACAAGGAGACGTTTACGAATATCTATTGAGTGAAATTGCCTCGGCTGGAAAGAATGGACAGTTTCGAACGCCACGACATATCATCAAATTGCTGGTGGAAATGGTAGCACCCCAAGCAGGGCAAAAAATCGCAGACCCGGCCTGTGGTACGGCCGGATTTTTATTGGGGGCATATCAGTACATGGCTACCCAATTAAACGATGACCTCAGCCATGTCAAGCCTGATGAAGATGGGTTCATTCTGCAAACCAAAAGTGCCAAGCTAACCGAAGAGATGAAAAATCTAATCGTTAGCAGACTGCAAGGCTATGACATAGACCAAACCATGGTCCGATTGGGCTTGATGAACCTGATGATGCATGGCATCGAAAACCCACAAATAGATTATAAAGACACCCTCAGTAAGAGCTACCTGGAGTCTGCTGAATACAAGGTGGTACTTGCCAATCCGCCCTTCACGGGCAGTATCGACAAAGGGGACATCCATGAAGACCTTTCCTTAAAGACCACCAAATCTGAACTGCTGTTTATCAATCGCATCTTCAATATGCTGGAAATCGGTGGCACGGCGGGCATAGTGGTACCGCAAGGCGTGCTTTTTGGCTCTTCCAAGGCTTTTGTGGATGCCCGGAAGTTAATGATCGAGCAATCCGAACTCAAAGCCGTCGTCACCATGCCTAGTGGGGTTTTTAAACCGTATGCGGGTGTCAGTACAGCCTTGCTCATTTTTACGAAAGGCGGGGCCACAGAACAGGTCTGGTTTTATGACATGGAAAGCGATGGCTATAGCCTGGACGATAAGCGGAACAAACTGGATGGATACGGCGATTTGCAAGAAATACTGAAGGAGTACAAAGCCCGGGACCCCAAAAAAGAAAACGACCGCAAAGGCAAATTCTTCTTCGTGCCAAAAAAAGAAATCAAAGCGGAAAAGTATGACCTCAGCTTTTCCCGCTACAAAGAGGAAGTGTACGAAGAGATTGAATACGAAAAGCCGGAAGTGATACTGGCGAAGTTGATTGGCGAAGATGGGGAAGGTGGGTTAGAGAAGAAAATTGTGGATGGATTGAAGGAGCTAAAAGAGGTTATGAAATGAAACTGAAAAAAGAAAAATTTGGTGAAGTTCAAGAGCTAAAATATGGAAAAGCTCTTAAAGCTAGTGATCGACAGTCGGGCAAATTTCCTGTTTATGGTTCTAATGGAATTATAGGGTATCATAATACCCCTTTAGTAAATACTTCGGGCATTGTTTTAGGCAGGAAGGGATCATTTGGAAAAGTACACTTTGTTGAGCAACCATTTTGGCCCATTGATACTACATACTACATAGAATCAAGTAAGGAGTTTGATTTAAAATATCTCTTTTATTTGCTTAAATCTATGAGGCTAGATAGTGTTAATCTACATGTAGCTGTACCTGGACTAAGTAGAAGTGATGTGTATAAAAGGCGAATTTCTTACCCTGAAGATGTCACCGACCAAAAACGCATCGCCAAAGTCCTCTCCGACTGCGAGCAGCTCATCGCCTGGCGCAAGGAAAGCATACAGTTGTTGGATGATTATTTGGAAAGTGTTTTTTTGGAGATGTTTGGGGATCCGGCTACTAATCCCCAAAAATGGAATGAGTCAACTCTGGATAAAGTCTGTCTTAAAATAACAGATGGAACACATCATTCTCCCCCTATTCAAGAAAATGGGATTCCTTATATAACTGCAAAGCATATCAAAGAGAATAAAGTCGACTTTTTTTCAAATCCTTGGTATATTTCAGAAAGGGATCACAGAGCTATTTATTCAAGGTGCAACCCAGAAAAGGGGGATGTACTATATATCAAAGATGGAGCAACTACTGGAAAGTCAGCAATAAATCCATATGATTTTGAATTTAGCTTATTGTCCAGCGTTGCTCTTTTAAAGGTGAATAAAGAAGTAGTTTTAGCAGAATTTCTAAATTCTTGGCTAAATAATTCTTTTGTGAAACAAAGAATTATTGCAAAGATGGCTGGAGGGGCAATTAAAAGGTTGACTCTAACTAAAATCAAAAAGCTAAAAATTTTAGTCCCTCCAATTGATCTCCAGAGTCGATTTACTGAAGCAATTACAAAAGTAAAAGGCGTTAAGAATGACTGCCTAACTAGCTTAAAAGAACTTGAATATTTATATGCTTCCCTTAGTCAAAAAGCATTCAAAGGCGAACTGGATTTTAGCAAAGTAATCGTCGATGAAGAAGTGGTGCCAGCCCAATCGCCAGAAGAAACAACTAAAGTAAGTACAGAGAAAGCTGAACACCTCAACCTAAAAAAAGCAGCTACGAAGAGAAAAGGAAAAAGAGACATTCGCAACCTGACTTTATTAGATCATCTTGGCGTGCCAGCGGAATTGTACGTGGATAAAATTGCCGATGATTACGGCCCGGAATTAGATTTCATTGGGGATGATCTGTTCTACCAGTTTTACCTCAAAGATAATTTTGCTGACCAAGCCTTTACCTTTTCTGACCTGCACCAAAAATTCAATAACTATTACATCCCAAAGGGACAAGATTTTGAGCCTCGAACATGGAAATCCATCCTCTACAAATTTATGGAAGCAAATAAGCCATTGGTAGAACAAATATTTGATGAAACAAGCGGAACGATAAAACTCAAACTAACGGATGAAGCTTTTAAGGCTTAAGCTACATACGGAATTTCGCTCTTTGCCAAAAGGCTTTGAGCTGTACTTTCTTCGTGACTTTGATTACGGAGAAGCTACCGATTTTAATCCCTACATTTTAGCGGGGATGAATGGAAGTGGCAAGTCGAATGTATTAGAGGCTTTAGCTGAGATTTTCTACCACCTGGATTGCATCTATTTGCAATACAAGCCAGCTTATTTTGACAAAAGTAAGGAAAACAAAAACGGCTTTGATCCCAAAACTTCTCCGATAACCGCTTATGAACTGGAGTATTTTACCAATCTGGATCAGGAGCTGTTTTCCGGCGCAGAAGCCTACAAGGCACAAATCAAAATCACCAAAAAAGTAAAGGAAAGACCCCTGATTGAGTGGTTAAACGAAGCGGAACTAAGAACACCACAAGAGTTGACACAGTTGGAGACGAAATCCCTACTACCGGAGTATGTGGTGGGTTATGCTTCTGGAAATAATGAGACCTTGAGCATTCCTTTTCACAAAAGCAGAATCCTTCAATACGATGAATATCTGAGCAATCTGGAAGCACAGGAGTTTATCAGCCCTGCACCTGAGTCCTCTCTGGTGTATTTAGATGAACGATATAGCCAGGCCATTATATTGACCAATCTGTTGATGTGGAATCAAGGCGAATCTGACACCCATAATGTCCTGCAACCCTTTAAAGATTATGTTGGATTATTGGATATCGAAAGCTTCAGATTAGTGCTGCGGTTAGATAAAAAAATACTGATCCAACCCAAAGATGAAGAAGCGGAAAAGGAAGTAGAATTGTTAGAAAACCTCATGCCCTCGGCAACCAGTGAAAGCTCGCCCTTTGTCAGGTCTTATATTGAAAAACTGCGACGATGTGCTACCGCGGTTTTTGAAGAGGAGGAACAATGGGAAGAGGGTTTTTTGGAAGAAGAACCTGACTCTAAGCGCTACCTATATCTCGATTATAAAGTTAACGAAGAAACGAAGAAAGCTTTTCGGTTTCACTTTGAGCATGACCCCCTGCAACTATTTGAATTTTTTCAGTTGTTACTATCCTTGGATTTGTGTGACTTATCCATCAAAGAGAAGCAATACATTTACAACTCATCCAATATTTATCTGGTAGATGATACGATTACGAAGCTAATTGAAGACGATCGCATTCTGCGGTTCAAAGATTTTAAAATAAAAAAGAAGAAGCTAAGGAAGGCTATTTTCACCAAAGCGCTTTCTGACGGGGAACATCAATTTTTGCATGCCCTGGGCTTGTGCTTGTTATTCAGAAACAAACGAGTACTCTTTTTATTAGACGAGCCAGAAACACATTTCAATCCGGATTGGAAAGCAAAATTTATTTCCAGTATCAGGAATTGTTTTCCTGAATTGAATCCCAGAGGTATTCGCGTGATGCGGGAAATGTTGATCACCACACATTCTCCATTTTTAATCTCTGACAGCCGGATGGAGTATGTATTGTTCTTTAAAAAGAATGCAGCCACCAATAAAGTCGAGTCTGCCCTAAGGCCCGATTTTCAAACCTTTGGTTCTTCCGTCAGTAAAATTGCGATCCGTATTTTCGGTATGCCGAATACCATAGGGGAGTTTGCAGCCTCAAAGCTGGATGAATTCAAAGAAGAATTACCAAAACTCAATGAAAAGGACGAATTAGAGGATTTGATTAGACGCACTCAAAGGGCACTAGGAGAATCTGTAGAACGAACTTTATTTGTAAACCAAGTCTTTGAAAAAATCAAGTCGTTAAACTAATGCACTTTACCTATAAATATATCAAGCACGAAATTGAGGAGCTTCAAGAGCTTCTTGACTTTCTATTTTACGAAGTATGGTGTAAAGCAAATGGGGATTTTGATGCAGAAAAATTGAATAGTTGCAAAAAACTAAAAGATATTTATACGGCACTAGGAAATATAGATATTGATGCCAAAGGAGGAAAATCAGCTGATTTTTTTAATCGACATATAGAAAATATTTATGCTGAGTTTTTAAAACTTGATGAAGATCAGATTAACCAACTAAAAGAAGGTTATAAGAGTAACAATAATATCGAAGGCCTCTGTACAGATAAAACAATACAGCCACTCTTATATAAGCAAATCGAAACAGAGCATGAGGATTTAGCAAAATTGTTCAAAAGCTTTTACGGAAACCTATACGGAAGTAGTTCTCCTTTCAACTTGGTAATTTTTGGTGACTTGAAAAATAAATTGATTCCTGATCACTATTTCAAGTTCATGGAAACCAATAAACGAGAAGTTTGCCCATTTTGTGGCTTACTCCATCTGAAAGCTAATAATCATGGTTGTAGAGAAGCATACGACCATTATTTGCCAAAAGCGATATTTCCTTTTAGCCCGATAAATTTCAAGAATCTGGCTCCGATGTGTAACGAATGTAACTCTAGTTACAAGACAACCAAAATTCCTATTGAGAAAAGTAATCCTGTAAAAGATGAGGAAGCGAGAAAATTAGCTTTTTATCCGTATGCCGAGGATTCTCCTAATATAGAATTTCAGGTTCAGATTAATACGGCAGATATCAACAGATTAGTTCCAGCTGATATTCAAATCGAAATAACCTCAGCCGGTTATGACGAGCAAATTGAATCCTGGATAAGAGTATTTGGGTTAGAGGAAAGATACAAAGCAAGCTTATGTAGTCCAGGTGATGGAAAGGCTTGGGTGAACTCTATAATTGATGGGTACAATAATGCAGTTGCTTTAGGAAGTACTTTGACGAGAGAGCAATATTATGAAGCTCAATACATTGATGCGAAATTTCAACCGGAAACGGAGAAAGGATTTATCAAAGCACCATTTTTAGAAGCCTGTAAAGGAAATGGTGTTTTTAATGTGAGCACAATTTGAAATTAGTGAAAGAGATCCCGAACGCATTTTGCAGCACATTGTCGTCCTCGTTCCTGCGGGCGCCAAAGAGCTGCAAAGCCAACCCGCAAGAACCAAAGAAATGAATAAAGTGATTGAATTGAAAGAAGAAAGCCAGCAGAGAACACAGGCTATGATGTCCATGCTCCTAACGTCGCACGGCACATAGCCGAACCGTTAGGTGCAATCGGATACTAACAAGGAATTATGCAGTATAAATTCGAGAATTTCGGAAAGTTTATTCAACAGACAAATTTGTCACTAATTTTGTTTTGCACTTTCGCAATAATTACCTCGCTGCAAATTTCAACGTTTAACAAGAATTTAAAAGAGGCCGAAACCCTAAAAGGGCGTATTATTATGGATCAGTCTCTGATTTTTGATCATATTAAAAAGGCTGTAGATATTGGTACATCAAATGAAAATTGGGAAGGAGTAAATTGGGCTGACAGATTGGCTCACGAGGATCATAAAGATCTTTTAAACAATCAACTTGAACTTGAAATGTTATCACAATGGTTTACAGTCTTCTGGGAAAATGAAAAAAATGAAGATAGTGGAATAGAACTTCAGCAAGCATATTTCGCTATAGAAAGTATTAAATCAGATTTAGATAGGATTGAAGAAATAACGGGAAATAAAGTAAAAACAATTCAGGCATCAATTGATGCTTTAGACTCTTATTTGGGGAAACGAGAGATAAAATCAATCAAGCTTCCATTATTGGGAACAGATATTGATGTTTCGCTACTGAAAACAGTGGTTCCAGTTACCCAAATGTTGTTATTGTTGGTTATTTCGGGATATTTATTTTTGACATCAAGGTTAATATCAACCGAAGAAGATGCATCTGAATTTTTATCTCATACTTTGCTTTACGTGAATAAGTATGACTCGGGTAAGGTAGCTTTTATCATCTTCTTATTTCCTAGACTAATAACAAGTATGATTATAATATTTGTGCTATCTGGTCTGGATCTTCTAAATATCTACAATTGGCAATTTTGGATGACAATTGTAGTGATAGGATTACATATCGCTTCCTTTTTGATATTAGATTCGAAAATATTTAAAATAATTGAAAAAGCACCTAACAAAAAATAAACGGCATTAAAACGACCGTTTATTAAGGTCGTTGTGTGTAATTAAAAAAAACATAAAAGAGATGTCACTTCTTCCCCATAATCTTTTTCCGATGCTTCTCTCCCCATTGATAAAGCGCAAGAATAATTTCTCTACTTGACTCACCATAAGGAGTAATTTTATAGCGAACAGAAATAGGTCTGGTATCCAAAACTTCCCTTGTGACCAATTGATTCATTTCCAAATCTTTTAATTCGTTGGATAGCATTTTTGGCGTAATCCCTTTTACAGATTCTTTCAACAGTTTGAAACTGCATTCCTGATAGTATATCAAGACACTGATAATCTGTATTTTCCACTTGCCTTGGAACACATCCAAAGCATCTCTTACCGGCATTAATTTGCCCAAACATTCTTCTGGAGTCTTATTTTTCTTTTTCATTTTTCAAAGAGTTAGTATACTCAAGTATACTGATATATTTTGTATACTCAGTTGCTAATTTATACTTATCATTCTAATTTTGCAAGAGAATTAATAATCAAACTAAAAAATAGTAATATAATGAATGATAAAAAGCAGATAGTTAGAACCCCTGATTCAGCTTTTAAAAATCTTAAAGATTATCCGTTTACTCCCAACTATATGGAGTTAACAGGAAGAATCCGAATGCACTATATTGAAGAAGGAAAGGATAATAAAAAGACGATTTTTTTATTTCATGGTCAACCTTCTTGGAGTTATTTATATCGTCACATGATTCCACCGTTAGTTAATGATGGGTATCATGTCATTGCCCCCGATTTGATTGGTTTTGGAAAATCTGATAAACCAACTCACGCTAAAGACCATACTTTTTCTAATCATGTAACATGGATGTCTGAGTTTGTGAATAGGCTTGGGATAACAAATGCAACTGCTTTTTATGCAAGATTGGGGTGGGATGATTGGTTTACGTGTGTTGGCAAATAATCCAGTTTGGTTAGACCAATTGATAGTCGCCAATACTGCATTGGCAGAGATAAAAGGTTTTAGCAAGTTCATTTTTCCAAAGGTGATGAAACTGATGTCAAGGATGAGTGGGAAGCCTTCCATAGAAAAGTTTGCTTCCAAGAAGAGCTTTGGAAACTGGGGCGGGTATTTCGCAAGAGCAGAGCAACTCGAAATTGGTCGGATGATGCAAGTGTTGACCACCAAACAACTAAGCCAAGAAGAAATGAATGCTTATGATGCTCCCTTTCCTGATGAACACTATGCAGCAGCTCCTCGAACCATGCCTCATATAATCGCAACCGACCTGAATGAAGTAAATGAGGCTTGGGAAAAATTGAAAAAATGGGATAAACCCGTCTTGACTTTATTTAGTGATAATGACCCTTTTTTAGCAGGACAAGGCTATGACAAACAATTCCAGAAAAATTTTAAAGGAGCTAAAAACCAACCACATATTACGGTACCGAATGCCTCACATTTCTTGCAAGAAGACCAAGCTGATATGTTGGTGGAGAATATTACAAACTGGATTAATTAATTATTAAAATTAAAAAAAATGAAAATAGCAGTAATTGGAGGAACAGGAATCGTAGGGACAGGAATTGTCAATTTATTGAAAAAAGAACATGAGGTGATTGCCATAGGCAAAACTCGTGGTGGTTATCAGGTGGACTTGTTGAATCCCGAAAGCATTCAGCAATTATTTAAGGATATAAAAAATCTTGATGGCATTATTTCCACGGTTGGAGGTGGGAGAATGGGTGCTTTGCTTGAATTAGGTCCAGCAGATTTTCAATATGCTTTTAGCTCAAAACTGGTAGCCAATTTTAATCTGGTAAAAGAAGCGACAAACCATTTGAACTCAGACGGATTTATCATTGTCACTTCGGGAATTGCCAGTGTGAACCCTATACCAAATGCAGCCATTTTGTCCGTTGCTTGTGCAGCTATGGAGGCATTTGTACGCTCTGCTGCCATTGAAAATACAAATGGTATTAGCATCAATGCGGTTAGTCCTGCTTTTGTAAAAGAAACGATGGAATTATTTGGAATGGACAGTTCTTCAGGCATTTCTGCATTGGATACCGCACGGGTTTATAAGGAGTTAATTGACACCAAGGCAAACGGTGTTGTAGCCAACGTGCCCGATTATTTAAGTGTTTTAAATTAAAAAAATGAAAAAAGAAATTTCAGCAGCTTTTCCTTTTGAATCAAAATATTTGGAAGTAAAAGGAAGTAATATCCACTATATTGATGAGGGGCAAGGCGACCCTATATTATTTATGCATGGCAATCCAGCGTCCTCTTATATCTGGCGAAATATTATCCCATATATAACAGAAGATGCAAGAGCCATTGCAGTTGACCTAATCGGTTTCGGCAAGTCTGACAAGCCTGATATTGATTACGGTTTTACAGATACTTATGCCTACTTGGAAGCCTTCATTGAAAAACTTAATTTGAAGAACATCACACTTGTTGTTCAAGATTGGGGTTCAGGTTTAGGTTTTCATTATGCCAATACACACCGTGATAACATCAAAGGCGTTGCTTTTATGGAGGCCATGTTTGAACAGAAAGATTGGAACAAATTGACACCAAATTTAAAGATGGCATTTCGGATGATACAGTCAAAATTTTTCAGTTGGTTAATGTTAGGAGTTGGCAATCAGTTTATCAAAAAGATGCTTCCCGATGGTGTTGTTAGAAAGTTGACCTTTGATGAAATGGAAGCTTATGCAGCTCCTTTTAAAACATTGAAAAGCAGAAAACCTTCTTATGTATTTCCCAGAGATGTACCATTGAGGAATCGCCCTCCCCATACAGCTAAAGTCGTCAATGATTACAACCAATGGTTGCAGGAGACACCCATTCCGAAAATATGCTTCTATGCTGACCCTGGTATGCTCATCCTCATTGAAGAAGTGCCTTGGATTGCGAAAAACTTTCCAAACATTACAATGGTGGATATAGGAAAAGGAATTCATTTTGTTCAGGAGGACAATCCGCATAAGATTGGAAGTGAGTTAAAGAAATGGTATAACAATGTGGTTCGTAAAGAAAAAATAAATGCTTTATGAACGTAGGAAGAATCATTTGAACTTTGGCCGGCTTCGCCTTGATTATTTTTGGACTCAACAATTTTTTTCATTGGATGCCTTCGCCTTATGAAGGCGAAGCTTTAGCGGTTTTCAATCAACTGGAAACCATAGGTGGTGGTTATATTTTGCTTTTAACGTGGATAGTAGAGATAGTAGCAGGTGTTGTAACATTGACATGGCCTAAAAGTTTTGAAGTCTAAATATGGAACCACCATAATTCAAATAATGAACAGCAAAGGTATGCCTGAAAGTGTGAGGATGAATTCTCTTTTTAATACCAGATCGTTTAATTACTTTCCTGACGATATGCTGTACACCACTTATGGATAAAGGAGCATTTGGTTCTACATAACTATCAATGTACGCCTATGCAGGAATTATTGTAATATTTTTAATTGAGTCCTCAAAAAAAAGTTCGATAGAACTATTGAAAAATCAACCCTTTTTGGAGCAGACTCAAATTTCATTTGGTAATCCACCATAGCGGAAAGAAGAAGTTATTCATGCAGATTAAAAGACAGAAAAATTGCAGGGATCTTCTAGATCATGATCCACAAAAAAAAGAACCCTACATGGCCTGAAACTGGACATGTTTTCGATGAAAAAAGAAAAGCTATCGCTCAAATGAGAGAGGAAATCTATAAATTAGGCATTGATCCCAAGTATTTTGGAATCTTTCTTGACCAGATTGCAAACTCGTATATGAAATAAGTGTGTTCGATAATCTATGGGTTGTGCAATGTCAGTTAGAATTGAAATAAAAATTATAAAAATGCTATTTAGTGAATTTTATTATTCCATATTAGGTACTTCCATGTCTTCAGACGAAGGTATCCCTTTCCCAGTAAAAAAAATTCACCTTGAGAAAGGAACTATTATAACCAAGTACGGACAAATAGAAAGCGCTGTATATTTTATAAATAAAGGCATAGTTGAAATGACAATAAAAAGTTATATGACGGAAAAGATCATTGACTTTTTTTTTGAGAATGAAGTGGTTTCTGCATATACGTCATTCTTAAATCAACTTCCTACAGATGTACAAATAAGTGCTTTAATGGATTGCGAATTAGAAATGATTTCCCGTGAAGATTTAATGAAAACTTATGAAATTTCTCTGGATGTAAATAAGTTTGGAAGAATCTTAACAGAGCATGGATATATTAGAAAATCAAATAGAGAAAAAGACTTGTTGACTAAAACAGCAGAAGAACGTTATGCAGAAATGTTTCAAACCAAAGCTGAATATATTAATAACATTCCTGTAAATAAAATCGCGAAATATCTTGGCATTCACCCTGAAAGTCTCAGCAGAATTAGAAAGAAAATAACCTAACATAGGTCAAGTCCGATTATTAGCTTAACACTAGCAATACCCATAGTTTTGCATTGTAAGTTTTTTTTTCAAATTTCTAAAACTAATAATAATGGACAAATTCATTTCGCAATTACCAAATCCAATAGAGATTTTACTTGACCCACTTTCACTGATTATCTTAGGAATCTACTTATTCCTGATACTATGGGAAGCAATTTTTCCAGCAAGACAACTCCCTAAAGTTAATTATTGGAAACTGCGAGGCTTGATCTTTTTCACCATCTTTTTTTTTGTAGCCTCCTATCTCCCTTTGATAACTGATCCTTTTCTCACCCAATTCCAACTTATTGACCTGAGTCATTTAGGAGTAGTTTCAGGGGCAGTGGTAGGATTATTAGTTTATGAACTAGGGTCAACTATCTATCATATTACTATGCACAAGTACGATTTCTTGTGGCGCACTTTTCATCAATTACATCATAGTGCAGAAAGGCTTGATACTTTCGGCGCACTTTTCCATAGCCCTATGGATATGATAGGTTTTACCTTAACAGGAAGCTTAGCTCTGGCCTTGTTAGTTGGCATACCTCCGCAGTCAATTACAGTCGTGCTTTTGGTTATAAATTTTGCGGCATTTTTCCAGCATGCCAATATCAAAACACCTCATTGGCTGGGGTACATAATACAGCGTCCCGAAAGCCATTCTATTCATCATGGAAAAGGAATCCACAAGTACAACTATTCTAGTTTTCCTTTGTTTGACATCCTTTTTGGCACGTTCAAAAATCCAAAAAATTATCAAGTAGAGACTGGGTTTTATCATGGAGCTTCGGCAAGAATTCTCGACATGCTGACGTTTAAAGATGTAACTAAACCCACGGTCAATCAATAAAGTTTAGTACGTTTTGTTCCCATTAATCCATAAGCCGTGGATTAATGGGGGTGAAATAATTAAGAATTAATAAAACTCGGTAAATAAGATGGAAAAAATATTCAATAATATTTCCAGGGTTATTGGCAAAGGGCGGTTGTTTAAATTGTTGTTTAACCTTTCTCCAATGTACAGAAGAACAGGAGGGCGGTTATTGAAAGTAAGTGATGATCTGAAATATGTAAAAATTAAATTACCACTAAATTATAAAACAAAAAACTATGTAGGTACATTGTATGGAGGACATATGTACAGTTGTGTTGACGGCATTTATATGGTTCAGCTCATTTACATTTTGGGCAAAAGCTATGTGGTTTGGGATAAATCTGCCTCTATCAGATTTAGAAGACCTGGAAATAAGACATTGTTTGCAGAATTTTTAATAACAGATCAGCTTCTTGAACAAATTAAAAGAGGAATAAATCAGCATCAAGAACAAGACTTTAATCTGAGTGTTAACTTAACTGATAACGAGGGAGTCGTTTATGCTGAAATCGAAAAGTTGATTTACATAGCAAGCAAAGAATATTACCTGAAAAAGAAATTTAAAACAAGCACACGACCATGAGGATATTCAAAGAGCGATTCCTTACCCTCTTCATATACACGACCGTGTGTGACTTGAATTCTCTCATGAGGATGAGGGAAATAACTACTTTACAGATGGGAGTAGGCCTCCCGGTGATGCCTTTTAGGAGGAGTTATCAAACCACCTTATGCTGCTGCTCAGGAAACTGGTTGGTGGTGAGCGATTAGGGAAAAGCGGGGGCGAGATCATTGCAGTAAGCGCGATAGAGTTAAATGGATATGAACCAATGTTGAAGCCTTCCCGACGCTGACGGTCGGGATAAACTGCAGAAAATTCAGTGGTGTCAAAAGTAGTTTGGGATGATTTTGAGATACAGCGGATTGACATTTATTGTAATTAGGGAAAAGCAGAAAAGACCACAGAAGTTACCTGGGTGGAATGACCTTAAAGAGACACAAAATAAAACGCGAGATTAAAGGATATTTTGAAAAGGAATTGAGATTTAAACAATTGTAAACATTAAGTCCGACAAAATGATAACCTAGAGTTTTGTCATAATCACCTTATGAGGATATAGAATTCCGGAGAAAAGTCAGCGGTTCAAAATATCAGATTCAGTCTTATATTGCGGCATGTAAAAAATTAAAAATATTTGCACTCAAAAAGGAGATTTATCCTAGAAAGAAAACTCCAACTAATATGGAAGAATGAATAGAAAAAATAAGAAAGATTGAAGCCCTGATTGAAAGAGCAAAAACAAAAGGCCATTAAGCCAGTATATGTTCTAAAAATAAGAATTATGAAAATCGCAGTCATATCCGCAAGTGGCAAATTGGGTGCAGGCATTGCCCGGCAACTCATTCAAGAAATTGGGAAAGACCAGGTTATTGGTATCGTTCACCAGCAAAAGCAAAACATCTGGGTATCGAAATCCGAAAAGGGGATTACAATAGTCGATCACAATTTGAGGAAAGTCTAATAGGTGTAGATGCCGTCTTGTTAATTTCTGACATGGATGCCCCTGAAAAAAGAATCCAACAACATCGCAATGTCACAGCTGGTAGTAATGATTTATTTTCGGGGCGGATAAGGAATCAGGGATTCCTTTTAATTTGGCACAATTTGGATTGGTATACACTGAATTCAAATATGTAGGAACCTAAAATTGAGAATCACAATAATGAATTATCAATGAAGAGATTTAATACAACCCTAGTGATCTTACTCCTATTTATTATAGGGAATGCTCAATCTGAAATAGACAACATTAAAGAACATAATGAATCTGATTTGGATTCAATTGAAAAAATCTTAAGAAATAGAGATAAAACAGACTTATTGGAATTGCACGCACTATTGGAACGAAGTAAATCTCTCGATTACCAGATAGGAGTAGCTAAGTTCAATACTTTGCTTGGCGATTATTTTTCTATAATCAATGCTGACGATGATGCAGAAAAATTCTATCTGGATGGATTAGAAGCGGCAAGAAAATGCAATAATGAAACCAAGTTAGAAATTCTGGCTCTTGGGAATTTGTCTACCTTTTATAGTAGTGCCATTGAATTAGATAAGGCTTATGATTTTACTATACAGCAACTCCATAAAGCTGAAGAATGTGGAGATAGTAGTGATTAGCTACGCCTATTATAACTATGGCTGTATGTATAATGCGATATTGGATTTTGAGAATGAGTTGAAATATTATCATCTAGCCTTAAACTATCTGACTGATCAAAATGAATATGGTGTTAGACTTCAGGTGCTACATAGTGACATTGCTTCTATCTATCATTCTTTAAATAAAATGGATAGTGCTGAGTATCATTTTCGAATTGCAGATAGTTTATTTCAAAAGGGTCTTACAGAAGGGAGCGAATATGATTTTGAATACGCTAGTCGAGAACTGTATCTCGGTCGATTCTTTTTAGCCAATAATAAAGTAGATAGCGCACTAAATCGATGTCAAAGTGCATATGAATACTTTAAGTCATTAAATAGTAACTACAATACCATCAATTGTATTTTGTGCCTATTGGAGGGCTATGAATTACAATCTGATGCACAAAAAATTAATGAATATTATAAGGAATTAGAATCACTCTCCAAACTTGCCGACGATTCCTATATCGATTTTTTGATCGCTGATTACAAATTTAGAGAGATCGAACGAGATATTGATACAAGTCATACCCAGATCATAAAAGACTACATTATACTTAAAGACAGTCTCAATATTGCAGATATCCGAACCAAGATATTAAAGAAAGAAAATCAACATAAGTTAACCATAAAACAACAAGAGTTGCTCTTTAATAGAAAGCAACTGCAAGTCGAGAAACGAACTAAATATTTATACTTATGCCTGTTCATTATATCGCTAATAGGCCTTTTGTTGACATGGCAGTATCTGAATATTAAAACAAAACTTCATGAAAAAATAGCAGAGCAGTATCAAAATCAAAAGTACCTACAAAAGACTGAAATTATCAATAAAGAGAAAGAACTATTATTGGTTAATAAGGAGAAGGAATTCCTTGAACAAAAACTCTCTGCATCAGAAAGAACGCTGATATTAAAACTTATGATGAGAAAAAAATTTCTTAACATACTGAGTAGCTTGAAAATAAAATTGGAATCAATCAGCATAAAAGAGGATATCCCTTCGATAAAGGCGTTAGCTTCTGTTTTCAACATTATTGGCAATTTTGAAAAATCTGAACAAACCGATAAAGAATTTATGTTGCATTTTGATAAAATCCACCCGGAATTTTACACTCGACTTAAAACAGAACATCCTAATCTTAACCTAAATGACCAAAAACTTTGTGCATACATAAAGATGAATATGAGCGCAAAGGAGATTTCTCAACTGTTAAACATTCATCCCTCCAGTGTAAATACCTCAAGATATAGATTGAGAATGAAGCTTAAACTATCAAAAAATAGCAATTTGAATGCTTATATTCAAGGTCTTTGATCCTGTGAAACAAAGATTGGCGGCTAGTATTTAGTTGTTTATGGGATGTCCAATTTCTTAAATATGGATGCATGTTGTAAGTATTGAAGCGGATTCCTACATGTGACCAAACATTAAAATTAGTTTCTCATTATAGTTATAACCGGAGTTTCTTTTCAGAAAGTGAACCGTTCATAAACCGGTGCAATGGGCTATCGAACTCACTTTACGTTTTAGGAGATGCCCTAAAGTATGTAAAATCCTTATTGTCTATCATTTGTCTATTAAAATAATTTGGAACTGCCGATGAGAGGTTTTAAACTTGCATATGTAATGGCATATAAGAGCCGTAAATCGGTAATCTTTGTTTTTAATAATCTATTGAATATATCCCATCTATCCATTCTTCCTTCGAAATAATAATTATTATTAAAAAATAATATCACTTTTCCTAAATCTTCAAACTAATGAAAAAACAAGTTTTTGTACTATTGTTTGGAATGATGGTTTTTTCGCTGACATCAGGAATAAGTCAGGACAAGGATTGGACTTTGTTGATATACCTCGTAGGTTCGGACCTGGAATCCGGAGGTGAATCCGGCACAAATGACCTGGCAGAAATGAAAGCTGCTGGTTCCACTAATAATGTAAATGTGGTAGTTCTGACCGGAGGGGCAAATAAAGACGGATGGCGAACGCCGAAGAGCTGGCTGATTAAAGATGGAGAGCAAATGCCACTTGAATTCCAAGCTTCGGATAATGCTATGTCTACTCCCCAAAATATTACTGACTTTGTCAATTGGGGAATACAAAATTATCCTGCTAATAAAATTATGCTCACTTTCTGGAATCATGGTGCTGACATACGAGGGTATGGTGTTGATGAAACTTCCAATATGCAAATGTCGGTTCCTCAAATTACCGATGCCGTTGGCAAAACGGATTATGTTAAAACCGGTAATCGTTTTGAAATAATTGGATTTGATGCTTGTCTGATGGCAACCCTGGAAGTTCAATCCAGTCTAAAAGACTATGGCTCCTATTTTATTGGATCCGAAGAAACAGAACCAGGTCATGGTTGGAACTATACACCCATTATTCAAGCTATGGAAGGAGGTAATGCGACTACTGGCGATGTACTGGGCCGAATAGTAGTGGATGGTTTCAAAGCCCAAGCGGAGCAAGAAGAGACTTCCAATGTTACATTGGCTATAATAGATTTGTCGAAGATATCTACCCTAGAATCAACTTTGGAGACTTTATTTGATAGAATCAAGCAGGACTCTAAAGTACGTAGTTTACATAAAGCCCGGGGCGAAGCAGAAGAATATTCCAAATCGATAAAAAATCCCGAATATTCAGAAGATATGGTAGATGTGGGAGATTTAATGAAACGATTAAAGAGTGTGGATCCTGACTTATCAATGGAGGCCGATGCGGTTCTGTCAGCTGTTAAAAATGCTGTGATTCATAATGTGAAGGATATGACCAGACCTTTGGCTACGGGAATTTCAATGTATATACCCCATAATGTACTTGTTGAAGAAGATGAAACTGAAGCTATACTAAACGATAAATATTCACCAATAAATTTTTCCGCCTCTGTAAAAGATTTTATTGTCAATACATATGCTCCTGCCGCACATTCCGATAACCTTCCGCCTTCCGGTGAAACTGATCCGGATTTTAATTTTATCAGTCAGAAAAGGAATTATTTAAGATCAGGTAGAGGAATCAGCAATGACTCTATCAGTGCAATCAGAGTTTCCCATGATGATGACCTTGAACAGGTTCAGGTTATCCTGGTAGAAGAGTTCGAAGGTTTCCCGAATGAATACATAATGTTGGGGTCGACCTACCCTGATACTATTGTGATAAACCCAAACGGTACAGAAACCTATGCTTACAAGTGGGATGGCTATTGGTTAGGGATCAATGGGTATCCTGCATATATCACTGATATACATGATTTTGAACTGGAAGATTCATTGGGCAATATTCACAATTACACCAGAATACATATTCCAGCAATTCAGAATCCTGGAGAAGAAAACGAAAGAGATATCGTTTTGGCTTATCGGTACGATCAAGATTTTAACATAGTATTGGAGAGCATAGTCCCTGAAGTGTATGGAGATAGTGTCATGATTACTCCCAAAGAAAGGATCAAACTGCAAAAGGGTGAAAAGGTTCAATTGCTTTACGAAAGTTATGATTTTGTCGCCGATGAATGGTTTGAAGTAGTGGATGAATCTGCGATATTTACCATTGTTAACGGAAATGAAGATTTACATTTGGAATATGATGAGTTATTTGAAGGTAACTATCATATCGGTTATGTCTTAATGGACCATTCTCAAAATGATACCGTCATTTTTGATAGTAAGGTGTTTGTGGTTTCTGAGACTTCAGATATCACTAGTTTTGAGGAGAATGATATCGCAATGTTTCCGAATCCGGCTGATCGGGGAATTACCATTGAAAGCCAAGAATTTTTGGGAAAGGAGTTTACGGTTCGCCTCTTCGACCTGAATGGGAGGTTGTGTTACCATGAAAAGTTCAATAATCCAAAAGTCTTAATTGAAACTTCCAATTTACCAAATGGGTATTATCGAATTGTGCTAATTTCAGAACAAAGAATATTTAGCGATAATTTGATTATACAGCATTAAATATGGCGATACTTGTGGATCGGCCTGTGATTATCAAATGGTAAAATTGGGACCTACTCAGAAATCTCAGAAGGCCGGAATGTTTGTACTTGCGGTTGCCTGTTTGGAAATTTCCAACAAGCAATAACCATAGTCTAATAGGTGTGGATGCCGTCTTGTTAGTTTCTGGCATGGATGCCCCTGAAAAAAGAATCCTACAACATCGCAATGTGATCGCAGCTGCCAAACAAAATGAGGTCAAAAAAAATAGTTTATACCAGCATTGTTGGCGATGAATATAGATACGGATTTAAACCCATTGTGCAAAGTAATCTGCAAAACGGAAAAAGATGTGCAGGCATCCGGGCTTGAATGGGTGATTGGAAGAAACGGCATTTACATTGAACCAGATTTGGAATATATGGATACCTATGTAAATGAAGGTGAAATAAGAAATAGTGCGGGAGATGGTAAATGTGGTATCACCAGCAGACCAGAACTGGGGGTAGCCTACACCCAAATGCTTCTGAATGAAAAGCATAATGGGCAGGTTTGTTTTGTAGGAGGGGAGGCAATTACCCAGGCGCAATTAGCCCTTTACATCAATCAGGTATATGGGACTAATTTGTCTTTCCACCCCATTTCCATAGAAGAATATAAAAAAGAAAGAGTGACTGAACTGGGAGATTTCTTAGGAACGGTCGTTGCAGGAATCTACGAAGGTATCCGATACGGTTCCAATTATGTGCCACGGATTTTGCTCGGGCGACTGGGAGGCGACATAAGCCGGATGTTGAAATAATGGAGGTTGGATGGGAAATAACCATTTCTATGAGATGTACTTTGAAAATATTGGATCAAAGTTTACAGTAACCAGAACATAGGGTTTTCTGCAAAAAATTTGGTTAACTCAAGATACATAATTGCTGCTATTCTTCATTTTAGATAGTACATCTTCCACATTTAATTAAATTTGCCTCTACCAAGCAGATTTAATAATCAAATCACTTCAATAACCTAATTCGATGAAGTTTGTTTCAACGCTCATATTTTCCCTCTTGATACTTTCGATCATTGAGGCTCAAACCAAAGATTATTATCCTCCGACTGCCGTGCCGGATAGGATAATTCTCAATCTCACCGAAAATCCTACGACCAGTATGGCGGTTACCTGGCGAACTGCAGTATATATAAAACGAGGATTTGTTCAACTGGCGCTGGTGGACCCTTCGCCAAATTTCGCTGACTCGGTTAGAACGTTTGATGCAAAGAGAACCGCTTACTTAAGTGATCAAAGCGGAGCTAATTATTATTCTGCGATTATGGATGAATTGAATCCAGGCACTCAATATGCTTATAGAGTGGGGGATAGTGTGCTATGGAGCGAGTGGAATCATTTTAGTACGGCGTCTGAAGGCAACGAAGAGCTGTCTTTTATATACTTTGGTGATGCACAAAATGATCTTAAGTCTATGTGGTCAAGGGCCATACGAGGTGCCTTTATGCAGATGCCTAAAGCAGATTTTTTACTGCATGCCGGAGACCTGGTCAATCGCCGCAACAGTGATCATGAATGGGGCGAATGGTATTATGCCGGAGGATGGATTTATGGAGTTATGCCCAGCATTGCGACACCTGGAAATCATGAATATGGATGGAATGAACAAGGGATATATACCTTGTCGGACCATTGGAAGCCTACCTTTACCCTCCCGCAAAATGGCCCGGAAGGATTTGAAGAGACCGTTTATTATATCGATTATCCGGGCACGCGGATTATTTCTTTGGATTCGCCTGGTTTTCGGTCCAAAGCAGACAGCACCGCTCAAATAAATTGGTTAAAAAATGTGCTTGAAAATAACGATCAACGCTGGACTATTGTAACCACCCACTATCCGGTGTACTCTACAAAATTCGGGCGGGACAATGTCAGATTGAGAAGTGCTTTGAAACCGCTGTTCGAAAAGTACCGTGTAGACCTGGTGTTACAAGGTCATGATCACACTTATGGGCGGGGAACTAATCTTCCTCTTGGGAAGGGTAAAAGAAACTCCATCCAGGGACCGGTCTATGTGGTGAGTGTAAGCGGACCAAAAATGTATGATTTGGGATTGGCTGAGTGGATGCAGAGAGGTGCTTCCAATACACAACTATTTCAGATCATCCGCATCAAAGATGATGTGCTCGGCTTCGAGGCTTATACTGTAGACAACCAGTTATATGATGCCTTTGAACTGAAAAAGAACAAACAAGGGAAATCCGTCTATATTGATTTGGCTCCCAAAGAAGTTCCGGAACGCCTGGACCTTCCTCCCTATTGGAAATCAAGGTATACTGATCAGCAATTTAAGGACTATCAGTTTAGATTTGAAGCCTACAAAGCCAGAAAAAAGTCGAAAGAGTAAGAGAATAGAGGAAATGGCTATTTTGTCATAGCTTTTTAAACGACTCACAAAATAAAATTCTTGCGTGAAAAACATCCTGATCATTGTACTAGTATTCTTTTTACAATTCAATCACATTTCTGCTCAGAATCAACCGGAATCACCCTTACTGCAATCCTATAAAGAACATACCCGGATGAAGAATGCTACACCATTTGGTTTGGAGTGGATACAGCTGGGTCCTACCCTGAACGGGTCGCGTGTAGAAGCGGTTCAGGCACATCCAGATCATCCCGGAATTATTTATGTGGCATTTGGTTCCGGGGGATTGTGGAAAACCACTGATAATGGCTTAAGCTGGAAATGCATATTCGAAAACATGGCTTCTCTCGGTATTGGTGATATCGCCATTGCCCCATCAAACCCGGATATTATTTATGTAGGTACGGGGGAGAGCCTTAAAAAGGCTCGTAATTTCACTATGCCCGGGACAGGCATTTACCGATCAATAGATGGTGGCAATAATTGGTCGAATGTAGGCTTGCCTGACACCTGGCACATCGGTGAAATAGCAATACATCCCGACAATCCGGATGTAGTCCTGGTGGCAGCAATGGGCCACTTTTGGTCATCGAACCCAAATCGTGGAATTTTTCGGTCAGCAAATGGAGGGGAAACCTGGCAGCATGTCTTATTTATTGATGAAAAGACAGGGGCCAATGATATTGTATTCTCCCCTGTATCACCCGATATTGTTTATGCTACTACCTGGCAAAATTATCCCGGTGTAAACGGTCCATATAGCGGTGTCTATAAAAGTAAGGACAGAGGGGTCACATGGGAAAAAATCACAAACGGTATCACCATTGATGAAAATACCGGTCGGATAGGTATTGCTGCGTCATATCAAGATCCTGACAAAGCCTATATTTTTGTTGATCAAAGAAATCGAGACTCTCTAGGAGCCGGGGAAATCTACCTGACTATCGATGGAGGATTGCACTGGAAGAAAACGCACACCAGTGACATAAAGGCATTGTCGGTAATCGGATGGTACTTTATGGATATCTATGTAAATCCTCTGAATGATCTAGAGATTTATGGCTTGGGTGTAAGATTGCTACATAGTGAAGATGGGGGCAAAATGTTTTCTTATGTAGGTGGGAAAGTATCACACCTGACTCCGAATCCGGCTCAAACCCTTCATTTGGACCATTGTGAACTATGGATCAATCCCAAGAACCCAAAGGAACTTCTCCTTGGCAATGATGGAGGTTTATATCATAGCTATAATCGTGGTAATTCCTGGTTGCATCTAAATAATATTCCGGCCGGAGAATTCTACGATATTGAGATTGATAAAAAGTCACCCTATACTATTTTCGGGGGAACTCAAGATGATGCCACGGTGTTTGGTACTGCGAAGGAATGGAATCCAAAATTTGACGATCCCTGGCAATATCTATGGATTGATGCTTGGAGCGGTGGTGATGGTTGTATTACCTTAGTGGATCCGGTAGATACAAATACCCTCTATTTCAGTATGCAAAATGGAGGTGCCCGGCGATTAGATCGGCACACGAATACTTCAGTATCAATCCGGCCTAAATTTCCAAAAGATAGCATTAAGATTGATTACAATTTTATAACACCCTATATATTATCTCCGCACAATTCAAAAACGGTCTATATGGCAGGAAACTTCGTTATGCGAAGCAATAACCGTGGTGACAATTGGTCCATTATAAGTCCAGATCTAATCAAAAAACGCAACCATCCCCAGAAAGAACTGGCCGCAGGTGCCATAGCAGAATCTTTTTTTAATGAAGGGACTCTCTACGTTGGGACTGATAGAGGGAGTATGTGGCGTACGCAAGATGGAGGTGGTCAATGGGATAATATTTCGGATGGCTTATCGAACCAATACATTCGATGCATATATCCTTCCAAACATAAAAAGGGGCGTGTTTATGTCCAAATGACCGGATTAAACCATGATAACTTTGATGCTTATTTATATGTTTCTGAAGATTATGGAACCAATTGGTCTTCGATAACCAATAACTTACCTAATCATTGTATCAATACCATATTGGAAGATCCTGAATTTGAGAACATCCTTTACGCCGGCACCTATCGTGGCGTGTACATTTCACAGAATCGCGGCCAGGAATGGTCCTACTTCGGCAAAAGTTTGCCGGATGCCAGCATTGCCGACATTGTTATTGATCATGATTCGAAAGATATCATCATTGCCACTCATGGAAGAGGTATATATAAAACTAATCTCAAGCCGGTATATACTAAAGTCACAAAGGAATTGACGGCAAATCATCTTTTCGAACTACCCACAATCAAAGAACCCCGACGCCGAGATACACACCACGATGTTGATGAAAAGTCCTTGGAAAAATTACCTATTACCTATTGGTTGAATGAAGCAGAAGCAATAGATATCACATTGAGCAACCTTCAAGACTCCGTTATTTGGACTCATTCCATGGAGGGCAAACAGGGCTTCAATGAATTTAGATGGGATCTTGTTATAAAAGAAGATGAAAGTGATCTGCCCTATTACATTTACTACAAAAAATATTTGACATCTGGAGAATATTTAATTTCGTTCAAAAGCTCTGAAGGAATACAAAAGAGGAAGATTACGGTTAAGTAAATGGTAAGCCACACTTTTAGCACGGGCAGACATATTATACCTTAATTCACAACTATCCGAAACTTTAAAAATCAATTCGGCAAAGAACCGGCATTTTTGTTGGCATTGCGCGCGGTTACTCCTTAGGATCAGAGCAGCGGGAAGTGAAAGTCATATTCTGCAATATTTCGATGCAATAATTTTTTGCTTTCCCGAGTGGACTCAGTAATCAATAAACTGCACGATGCATAAAACTGATCTGGAATAGCCTACAACTATTTACGAGTCCAGGATTAACATGGTTATACGACCTATCAACTTCGTTATTCTCCCCGTACTGTAAATTGTAAATACAGTTTATTAGATTTAAAATCCGCAGTAAAGCGTTCCTTATCTTTCTGACTCATTTTGGATCGTGCTTCGAGGATCTTGTCTGATAGTTTGATTTGGTCACTTAAATCAAAAAACAGATTTTTTTCATTCATCACCATAATTCTACCTTTAGTACGATCCAGTAGTTCTTTGGTAATGGCCCGGTTGGGCATGGTGCTCGTCCATCCACTGCTGATCTGATCATAATCCAAGGTCGCCATTGCCGCGAGATCTTTATGTGTCATCATCTCCAGTCCCTTGGTCTTAGCCGTTCCGTTGTGACTCATATGGTGCGCGACCTTGTATAAAACGGTCCGGTTCAATAAGTCTTCAGTCAAATGTTTAGCAGGATCATTTCCGGATTCTGACCAGTCAATTTTATGCCAACTTTCCCAGCTGCCGTATTCCGCATCTCCGGGAAACAACATGACTCTCCCACTTTCTTCGAATTCGATGGCAATGGCCAGGCTCAGGTTATTAGTGAGGCTGTTCATACGTAATGCCATGGATCCGGCACTGTACAACCAATCGTGATCTATTTTTCTCCAGGCATTGTCGGGATCGGTATACAATTTCTGCTGGGATGGTGATTCCTCGACATATATGGTGTCAAAAGGAAGTATTTGGGACATCGAACTTTCCGTATCAGTTAAGGCGGCGGCAAATACCTCATGATCGCTCAGGTCTTTATTATGCTCGTAAGTTTCCCCTTTTTTACCGTGTTCTTTCTTTACCTGGATAATGTCTCTGGGTGGTCCGAGAATATAGACTTTTATACCTGGTGCATTCTGGATATTTTCAATAATTTCTCCGGGTTCGCAGTAGCGAATATTGTTATTGGACAATTCATTTTTCACTATTTCCATGCCTTTAAGTCCACCGGTATAGACTTTATTGACACGAGACATGTGCAATTCGGCAAATCCGGACAGAACCTTTGAGAATGATTTTCTGGCTCCTAACATATCCATTGAGAAACGATCTGCCTCAAATTGTTTTTGATAATCCGGATCTTCAATAATGTCTTGAAGTTGTCTTGCGGCAATGCCCAAAGCCCTCTTCTTTTGACCGTAGTCTTCCTTCCACTCTTTGACCACTTTGGCCTGTTCATTTTCGGTCCAGGCCAACCAAATTTGGTCAATGGTAAAGTCATTGGTAAACAAGTCTTTACATCGCTGAAAAGCCAACACATGGTCTTGATGTTCATGGGTGATCAAAAGGATATTTACATGATTGTCTACATAGGACTTCAGATCTTTAATATAAGGTGTGAGTCTGGCTTTGCTACCTTGCCAAACACCTGCATCGATCATTATTTTGAGTTGTTCCTTTTCCTCCGTAAATAACTTGATCACAAAACAATCTCCGGTACCCATCCGGTACATGCGTACTTCGGCATGAGTGATCGATTTAGACTGATTTCTTTTGGCCATATTCTGTGGGTTTTAATGTTTGTGAAGGATTGCGAATGGTTCGTTAAATTTATTGTCGAGACCGATTCCAAAATACTTATTGTATTCATTGCGGTGGTCCATTCCCTCATCAAATTGAAAGTTGTATTGACGGATTGCACGCTCTTCGTGAATTTTGTATTGCGGAGACTTTTGGCTCATAGCTTGCAAATCCAACAAGGGTTTGGAGATCACATATTTTAATTTTTCCGTATCCAGGTCAAAAATTAGAGTACAACCTCCTTGAAGTTCAAATCCATTTTCCGGAGGATCCTGGTCGTCTTCGGGGATGTAGTGTCCATCTGGTTTACCGTTTTTCATAATTATCCCACTACGCTGGAAGATGGAAAAGACCACCTGATTGATTTGATTGCCATCCGGCCCGACCCTGGATACCATCCGCAAATTTTGAATTTGAAAAGAGGGCATACCATAGTCATAATTACCCCTAAGCCCCAAACGCTGGAAGTCAGCCAGGAAAGCAAGTCCTGTAATTCTGCTAAATTCGATGGATCTCGAAAATTTAATCTGGATCCGCTGGTGTAATCCCTGAATCAATTCATCGGGATCGTCGTATTTTCCTCCAATAAAGGCACGAGTGAGATCATAAATTGCCTTCCGATCATTTACATATTTGATTTTATCACCATAATCTTTGAGAAACGTTATAATAATTCCAATCAACTCTCTGGTAGTATCATCAAGTTTCTCGGGTAAGTGGCTTTTGGAAAATGTCAGGGCTTTAATTTTGGGTTTTTTCTTATCCGGAGCTTCATATCCGATATTTAATAGGGATTGACGTAAACTATCCACACTTAAAGTTTTTAATCCCTGGGGGTATATTCCCCTTTTCCTAAATGCATCGATGAATACCAGCCGGTAATCTCTTTTATCATTTTTCACTAAATCTGAATCAGCCGTAATAATGGCGCGCAGATAATCACCGAAAGTGATATCCACCGGTGGACAATAATCCAGTGCTCTGATGCACATGGATAGTACATGTCCTGCTGATTTGGCTGCTTCCTTTGCCAGGCGGTTTACCAGATCAGGATGCAATTCACCGGCCGGTAATATTCCCGTACCATTCGATGCAATTCGCAGTAAATCGGAAATTCTTCTTTTATAGATATTTATAAAGGCCTCAAAAACAGCAGCTACCAGAATACTGCCCCTGGCATGTGGTTCCATAGTGGTCCTGTATTCATGTGGATCCGGATGTTTCGGCTCCCATTTTTTGGTTTTGGGATTTACGCCACCCAGAGCATCTCTCAGACTTCCATAACTCCCGATAGCTGAACCAAACTCCTGAGCCAATTGACCAAGTAAATTTTGATCTTCAAGATTACCGCGGGTCCTGGCGATCTGATGTTTTAAAACATCGGGGAAAGTGAAGTGTTGGAACAAAGCCACTATATCGGCAAAGGCTTCATGAAATGCCAGCACATCGGGATTCGTTGGATTGTTATAGTGCCGATACAGCCCATCCAAAATGGCGTGAGTTACCTCATGGGCAATGATGTCGTGGCTCACACAGGTGAATACCAGTGAATTGGGCATATGTAAGGCAATGTTGGCAGGGCTGGAGGCAAAATAGCCAAATAAAATGGCCTTTTTATGAGGGCTGTAATAGGCGTTTGCCTCTCGCAATGCATGCGGATAAATCCTTAATTTTTCAACGTACTCTTCATATTCTTTTCGATCGGCAAGTAAACGTGTAGACCAGATAATTTTTCTGCCCAACGCTTTTTCAAAATTTTTGATGGTTGTCATGGCAACTGCATAAACCATTTGTTGATGGAATTGCGGATTACTTTCACTTGGTCTCAGTCCATTTTCAACTAGAATGTGCCGGTCATTCAAATTTACCGGACGATAGAATTTCTTCAATGTAGGATCGAAATCTATGATTTCCAAATACTCTCCCACCGGTCCGGGATCCAGGTCTTCCCATGGCAAAGTATATTCCATCGTATTGATTTCAACCGTGTCGAGCTGTAACGACAAGGCAGGGTCAAAAGCATAACATCTCAGTTTACGGAAAGCGGGTATTTTCTTTTCTTTCATAATAATGGGTTATACTTTTCAATTTACTCAAAATAAATCAGATCGCACTATAATTACGTGACAAGTAAGTTTGGAAATGTTCCCTTTTTACCAGTGATTCCACTACGAAAACTCTACAAATCCAAAATAAATCATTTTATGAAAATTGACCGTTTTCAGAGAAGACTCACCAGGAAATTTGTATTGGCTTAGGGGTCATAATCTTATTTTTTTACCATAACAATCGCTCTACCCGAAAATTCTAATCATTTAATTTGTGCTGCGTCTTATTTGCAGTTTTTTTACTGTTCGTACGATCTTATCGGCGGCAAAATCTATTTCTTCTGTGGTATTGAATTTATGGATACCAAATCGGAATGCATTCTTTTGAATTTCTTTACTCACACCCAGTGAAGCAATTACGTGGGACGGTTTGGAGGAACCGCTTGTACACGCTGACCCAGTTGAAATAATAATGTTGGGAAGTGCACCGATAATATCTTCTCCACTCACATTTGGGATCGCTATGTTGAGATTTCCGGGATGTCTGTTGGTAGGACACCCATTGAGCTGAACACCTTCGATTGATGAAAATATTTGTTCCTGTAACCGATCTCTTAATTTCTGAACTCTCGTAGTGGTGATTTCTGATTGGGTCTCGAGAATTTCGGTTGCTTTTCCAAAACCAACAACCCCCGGGATATTTACAGTGCCGGGTCTGAGACCTTTTTCCTGGCTTCCACCAAATATTATCGGACTTAGATCAACTTTTAAATTTTTTCGTCGCACAAAAAGTGCCCCTACACCTCTAGGCCCATAAATTTTGTGTGAAGACATTGCTGCCAAATCTATATTCATCTTGTCAACTTGAACAGGATGCCAACCTAATCCCTGGGTTAGGTCACAAAAGAACCTAGCCCCATTATCCTTACAGATTTGTCCGATTTCTTGGATAGGTTGCACAGTTCCTATTTCGTTATTGGCCAACATGATGGCGACCATCAAAGTATTGTTGGTCACGACTTCATTAACTTCATTCAAATCGATTCTGCCCACAGCATCAACACCAATTTTAGTGACCTTAAAGCCTTGTTGCTCCAGACTTTCGATACATTTTAATACTGCGGAATGCTCAGTTTGCTGGGTTACAATATGATTTCGTTTGTTTGACCTGGACCTGGCTAAACCAATCAGTGACAGATTAATGGATTCAGTAGCTCCACTTGTAAAGATAATTTCCGATGATCGCGCTCCGATCAAAGATGCAATCTGCAGTCGGGAATTCTCCAAAGCAGAATCTGTTTTCCACCCTGCCTGGTGGTTCCCATTGCCAAAGTGCTGAGTAAAGTAAGGCAACATACTTTGGAGCACATCTTGATCCACAGGTGTTGAAGCATGTGAATCAAGATATATTGTTCGCTTTTTCATTTCAATTAGAATGAAAGGGTTTGAGCTCCATTGGCTATCCAATCCAACATTGGTCCTGCGCCAACTACCTCAGTTCCAGTTATAGTTTCATCAGGATTTAATCCACGGTGATTGAAACATGGAGCACAAGCCCACAGGGTGCCACCTTGCGATACGAATCCATCAATCAATTCATTTAGCTTCTTGAATGGAGCTACGTGCGTATATTCATTCCCTCCTTCTTTGCTAAGTTCTACGGCATCAGAAGTTAGAAACATTCCTACTTTCAGGCCTTTGGAGATCGCTGCATTGGCAACAGTAAATGCGACTGTAGATACATCATCGTTTGAGTTCACAGAAAGGGTTAAAACAAGTTTTTTTGAATTTGACATTTTTATAAATTTATAGGATTAATAATATTTGATTATCTTTTTTCACAAGTTGATACCAGCCCTGTTAGCTGACTCAACTAAAAATTGGTTTTACTACATCAAGGTTAAGCTTCAGGTTTTCTGGCTAAAATGGAAATGCTTTTTATCCCATATTCTCGAGTAGCTCCCTGAGCTCCTTCAGAAAGAAATTGATAAGGATTATCCTTTATTTTAACAATTTCTAATCCTGCATCTTCAATCATGGATATATATTGTTCTTGTGGAATGGCCCCTCCTATACAAGCGGCCCATAGAGAGGCATTACATGTGATGTTTTCAGGAAGTTTTGTTTCAGTAACAATATCAGATAATGCAAGACGGCCACCTGGCTTCAGTATTCGGCTAACCTCCTCAAAAACTTTTGCCTTTTGATTAGATAGATTGATAACTCCATTACTGATAACTACATCGATACATTCAGACACTACATTTAGTTGTTCGATATAACTTTCTAAAAAGAAAACTTGTCTGAATTGGAATTTATCCTTTAGCTTTTTTGATTTTTCAAGTTGCTCCTGAGTCATATCCAGACCGATTACCTCCCCGGATTGGCCTACTTTTGTTGCGGCATAAAAGACATCCATGCCCGAGCCACTTCCTAAATCTGCTACGATTTCTCCTTTTTGGATTCGAGCGAGATCAAAAAAGTAACCTACCCCTGCAAAAGAATCAATGGATTCTAAGGGGATTTCATCGAGGACATTCTTTGGATATCCCAATTTTTCGGCCAATGGCCTTCCCATTTCAAAGTGGTAAGTTCTTTCAGGATGTAGAGCAACATCCTTATACATTTTTTTTACTCTTTGTTCCAACTCCTGTTGGTCTAACTGAATCTTATTTTTGGTTAATGTTGTCATGATAAATTTATTTTTTAGATTATAGAATTATGAAATGTTTAGTTGGTTTCATTGACTCTTGATTTGAAATATCCCGTTATAAATAAGGGAAGGCAAACAGAAGTCAATGGTGGCTGGCAATGCCGCTATAAATGCAAGAGTTCCAGCCAAAAAAAGTGCAGTTGTTGTTTGACCAACGGACAAAAAATATACTACAAGAGCCAACCATAAAGTCGCAATAGTGCAAGCAAACTTCAATTGATTGGACCTTGTCCCTAATTGAGGTTTGTTTATCCATTGGCTCAATGTGTAGTTAAAGAGATAATCAAAAGGATGCTTTGGAAGGACTATTCCGAAAAAGGCAATAACCAACATTGCTGAGAATAATACTATACTTTGGGTTAGGATGGCTGTAACAATAATGGCTACACAAAACCGGTACGGGAACCTGATTCCAAAAGCCATATTAGTAAGCTCTTGCTTGGTTTGGCTTTTATACCCTTGGGCACGTAATCGATGAATTCTTGTTTTTGATAACATTTGATTTTTCATTTTTAATAAGTTTTATGCGTTAATAATTTTAATTGATGATTCAAAGGTAGTTCGGGTGGACAGGTGAGGTATTAAACTATGTGTCGGATGTGTTAACATTGGATACCATGGTATTAAACCATGTTTCAAATTCATTAAACAATGTTGCATCAATCCAAATAATGTCTTCTTATATATCTGAGTGTCAGGATATTATGAATCAATTTTCAAATTAAGGGAAAGAGCCCTGAATATTTTGAAAAATACCTGCTCGTGTGGATTCATTTGTTGATTGAAGGCAAGAATTATTGTGGATATTGCTGTTGATAAGGGTGGGATTTATGAATATTGCTCTTTAAGGTCCGTATATTATGGAAAGAAAACATTTGACATCAATGGACCTAGTTAGTTAATATCTAAGAGATATATTTTCATCAAGCTCAAGAAGTATTTATTCATAATCGTGAAATCACCCTTGCATTGCTAATATAATCTGCCCTGGCCATATTGCTGTTGATAAGGGTGGGATTTATGAATATTGCTCTTTAAGGTCCGTATATTATGGAAAGAAAACATTTGACATCAATGGACCTAGTTAGTTAATATCTAAGAGATATATTTTCATCAAGCCAACGTCACTTTGTTTTACATGCCCATACTCGTTTCTGATGCACTTGAGATTTTTTTTTACTTTAGTAAGTCATAACCCCGTGTCAATGAAATCTATTGCTCAAAAGTATGTGAGGTTGGGACATCATCCTGAAGACCTGGCAGCTGAAAAGTTGAAGAAATCCAGTCTTCTGGTAGTTTCCGGTCCATTTGTAATTGCCGGTATTGTATGGGGTATACTTTATTTTTCTCATGGCTTAATTCTTCCTGGAGCCATTCCTTTTTGTTATGGGATTCTTTCACTATTAAGCATAGTTGGTTTTGGAATCACTAAACAGTATAAGTTCTTTCGCAATAGTCAACTAATACTTATTCTGATCCTCCCATTTGCCTTACAAATTAGTCTGGGTGGATTTGTACCGAGCAGTGCGGTAATGTATTGGGCAATCATTGCACCTGCTGGCGCCATGTTTTTTGATAGTATAAAAAAGTCTGTTTATTGGTTTGCAGCCTATCTTATCCTGGTAGTAATTGCCTACTTGATCAATGACTTAATACCAAGCTATGTAAATTGGGATCTTTCTGACGACTTTATCAATGTCTTATTCTTGATGAATATAGTTGGAGTATCCTGCATTGTATTTGGTATTCTTTATTATTTCGTGAATACGATTACCAATTTGAACAAAGAAGTCAGGAAGAAGAGCCAGGTCCTCGAAGAGCAATCTACTGAGCTAAAAAAGATGGACAAAATAAAATCCAGATTTTTTGCCAATATATCCCATGAATTCAGAACCCCATTGACATTGATTCTTGGACTGGCAAAAAACCAACTCAACGATGTCAAAAAACCTCCAGATCCTAGGGATAGTCAAACGATCATTAGGAACGCCAATCAACTACTCCAATTGATTAACCAATTATTGGATTTATCTAAACTAGAATCCGGAGAGTTAAAAATTCAAGTATCAAAAAATGATATCCTATTTTTTGTAAAAAATAAAGTGGCTCAATTTGAATCTCTTACTAATGATAAAAACATAAAACTTAGTTTCAATGGGCATCCTATTAAAGCTATTTCCAGTGAAGAACCAATAGAATTTTATTTTGATCGTGAGAAAATGCAAACGGTCCTAAATAATCTACTTTCTAACGCTGTGAAATTTACCCCTGATGGAGAACAGATTGCGGTTGAAGTAGAACTAAAAAGAAGCGTTGAAAATGATCTAAGCCTGGCAATGATAAGAGTGATTAATACGGGAATAACAATTCCTGATGATAAACAGCTACATCTTTTTGACAGATTTTACCAGGTGGATTCTTCCAGCAATCGTCAGTTTGAAGGTACAGGTATTGGTTTGGCACTAGTAAAGGAATTGGTTGAATTACACCATGGCAAAGTAGGTGTTTCCAGTAAAATGAACAAAACATGCTTTACGATCGAAATACCGGTAAATCATGTTTATTTGGATAGGGATATAATGATAGATCCTTTTGATTCTGCCATAATAGATCCTGGCATCACTGCGCAAAAGCCATGGAACCAATTACCAAATAATGATGAACTCGGTATACCAGCAGTGACCAGCCAATATGAAATACTTGTCGTGGAGGACAACAGTGATTTACGTTCATATATCAACAAAATCCTAAGTCCAGAATATAACGTGCAGGAAGCGGTGGACGGAATTCAAGGATTTGAAGTGGCAGAGGCTACAATTCCTGATCTGATTATAAGTGATGTCATGATGCCCAAAATGAATGGTTATGAATTATGTAAAAAGCTCAAAAGTGACGAAAAGACAAATCATATTCCGGTTATTATGCTCACCGCAAAGGCCGCAAGAGAAAATAAACTGGAAGGATTACAAAAAGGAGCGGATGACTATTTGGTAAAACCTTTTGATGAACAAGAACTAAAACTCCGAGTTGGTAATCTGCTAACTTTGAGAGAACGGTTGCAGAAAAGATTCCAGTTAGAAATTAATCTGAAACCCAAAGAAATTAAGGTGTCATCAGTTCATCAGCAGTTTTTGGAAAAACTGAAAGAGGCTGTTGAAAAGCATATTGATAATGAATTATTTAGCGTGGATGATTTGGGCAAAGAATTAGGAATGAGCAGATCTCAGATACACCGAAAACTCAAAGCACTTACCAACCAATCAGCCACCTCATTTATTAGGAAATACCGTTTACACAGAGCTGCTGATTTAATCAAACAAGATGTAGGCAATATTACCGAAATTGCTTACATGGTAGGCTTTAACAGCCAGACTTATTTTAGTTCAAGTTTTCAAGATTTATTCGGAGCATCTCCTTCAGAATTTAAGAAGCAAATTGGCACTATTGATTCATGATCTTTAAATTGGTTTATTCATTCTAAGATGAGAATTAAATCAATTCGTGAAGATTATTCGCTTGGTGATAAATTGATCCTGCACAATTAGGTGAAGGAATAAAACACCGGGACCATTTTTGTTGATTTCCTCGCTATTGATCTTTATATGATTGAATCCATCCTGATATTTTTGTGCCGAATGATAAAGGATTTCACCGGTAACAGAAATAATCTGGATGTCAATATAATTGGGAGATGAAAGACTGATTGGAATGTTTAAATGTGAGGAGGTAGGATTTGGATAAGGCTCTGCAATCAAAAAATCCTGATTAAAAGTTGAGATGTCGGTTGATATTTCTGAACACAATTGTTCGCTACCGTTATTACAAAAAACGATTTCTCCACTGGCCATGGTCATCAATACTTGCAAATTTTTTAAATCAGTCTTTGGTGTGGTTAGCGGGTCATCTGACAATACAACCAGGTCTGCTGACTTTCCCGCTTTCAGACTACCTACCTGATGATCGCGATTAAGTGCGTATGCGGCGTGGATGGTCATCATCGGTAAGACTTCTTCAACAGTTATGGCGTGATCTGCTAACCATTGAGAAGGCAGACATACCTTTCCTTCTTCATCGACATCCCTTCTGGTTACATAGCTATATAGGTTTTTTATGGTATTGATTTCCAAGGTTGGTCCATCGGAATGCCAGGATATCGGGTAATCGGGATTGGCATCAAACATCGTGCGCCAATCTTCCAATTGCTTAAGATTTTCAGCACCATAAAAATCCTGTAGTACTGAAGAATTGTTTAATAGGCAGGTAGGAAAATGTGCAAAGCAAACCGGAATAATACCAATTTCTTTATATTTTCCGTATAGATCCGGACGCATAAAAGCATTGTGATCTATACGATGCCTTAAGGGATTGTTGCGATTGGTAATTATCCGAGATAGTGCAATTTGCGCTTGTTCTACTGCCCGATCTCCCTGTGCATGAATTACAATTTGATATCCCAGATTATGGGATTCTTCAACCCAACTATTCATTTGATCCTGGGAAAGAAAAAGATCTCCCATTCCACCTGCTGGATAGGTCCAACTCACGGCGGGTAATGTTCCACATGATCCGCCATCTGCAAATATTTTGACACCTGCTATTCTAAGTAAGGCGCTTTTGTCATTGGTGACCGGATGATTCTTAAACCAATCGCCGACTTCCCAGTTACAAGCATGAATTCTAATCAGATAGAGATTGGTTTTCATTTTCATATTGCCTGAGTTGGCAAAAGCTTGAATTTTGGTGAGGGTCGTATCTTCTGTATTCGGATCACCAATGGTAGTAATCCCTTGTGCAAACAACATTTGCTGGCGCTCTATCATGGAAATATTTGGATCCAAATCTTGTCTTGCATCAGTAAAAAAATGATTGTGAGGATCAACGAAAGCCGGCATCAGAGTCTTTCCTTGCAGGTCTTTCAAAATGGTTTTAGAATCTGCATGTTTCAAAGCCTCAGTCCGTGATCCTACAAACAGGATTTTATCGTTCTCAATGGCTATAGCTTCTGCAATCAGATCGTCTTCCATGGTTATTACAGTTCCACTTAGATAGATCAGGTCTGCTTGAGTGAAGGCTAATCCAGAAAACAATCCCAGCAAAGCAAAAGTTAAAGGGATGGGGATCAGGGCTTTCATGTAGTGGAATTTTTTCGGTCAATAATTTAAGGAATTTAATCTTAACCTTCCTTTTTTATCTAAAGAAAGTAAGATTCCGATTAACTAATGACAAGAATAGCCTACTACTACTTTTGAGGGTGACTATTTTACTTACTCATTCGGCTTTTAATGAATTTACAGGATTGAGAACCGATGTCCTATAAATCTGGATACTTACAATTCCCAATACAATAATCAACATAAATAAGATGGGCAATACGTATACTTCCCATCCTATACCCGTATTAAAAGCAAAGTTATTCAGCCACTTTCTTCCAAAATACCATATTAAGGGTAGGGCAATTATATTTGCCAAAAACAACAATTTAACAAAGTCTTTGGTCACTAAAACCATTATTTCAAATGGATTGGCTCCTAATATTTTTCGCACTCCTATTTCCTTGGTCCGCTGAATTAATATCAGCGTTGAAAGACCTAAAAATCCCAAACAAGCCACAAATATTGCAAATCCAGCGATTGCTCTGCTCACCTTACTAAATCGCTGATCAGAACGGTATTGACGGTCAAAAAATTCATCAAGGAAAAAATAATCGAATGGATTGCCAGGAAAGACCATGGTATATTTTTCTTCAATCTGCGAAATGGTCCTGGACCAATCCTTAGTACTTATGTTGAAAGAAAAGTAATCCCAATTGGTATAGAAAGTATTGTATGATGGGAAATAATATAAAATCGGATCATAATCCTCTTTTAGGGATCGCTGGTGATAATTCGCAACTACTCCGATAATCTCAGCTTTATGTTCATTCGGCATGGGGCCATAATGAAATATCACAGATTTGCCAATCGCATCCTCAGGTGTATTATAACCTAAGGTCACGGATAACTTTTCATTTATCAGTACTTTATTGTTTTGCGCTCCTCTGATCAAAGAACTATCCATAGCAATAAAATTCCTTCCAGAAAGTAGCTGTATGTCAAACGCATCCAAAAACTGGTCATCAATGCATTTATAAAAGGTTTCCTTGTTGACATCGATGTCCTGACCAAAATTTCGAACTCCGTTTCTCTCTGGAATCACTTTCCCAGGAATCTGCGATGATTTTGTCACGTTATTTATACCGTTTAATTGAAGTATTTCTGTGTTGAAAACATTTATTTTATGCATCATGGAAGAGTCAATCAAAAGTGGTGCCGTTGCCACTAAAATCTGATCTTTATTATAGCCCAATTCTTCCTGGTTCATGAAAGAAATCTGTTTTGTAATCAGGATGGTAGCTCCAATCAGTAATATGGATATTACAAATTGAATTCCCACCATAATTCTACGCATGGAAACACCATGTGAAGACCTGAGGAATCTTCCTTTCAAAACCTGGACCGGCAAAAAAGATGACAAAACCAATGCGGGATAAAAACCCGCCGCCAGGCCTCCAGCTAATATGGCTCCCACTAACACCAACCAAAAAAGGGGCTCCGTAAATAGGATAAAACTTAGAATTGAATCACCGATATCTTTGCCTACCAATTCAGAAAATTGGGGTAGTAATAACTTGGCCATTAAGAAACCTAGGATAATGCTGATTGCACTCACAACCATTGCCTCTATGAGAAATTGGATGACCAACTGGCCTTTCAGAGCTCCAATTACTTTACGGATGCCCACTTCTTTAGCCCTTTCGATGGATTTAGAAGTAGATAAATTCATATAATTTATCCAGGCAATGATCAGGATAAAAATCCCCAATATTGAAAGAAAATATACGACCCTTTGGTTGCCAGGGGTTGACATTTCATCTGGAAAATTTGATTTTAAGTGAATATCCAAAATCGGCTGGAGTGAGAAGTAGGTATTAAAGTCATGCAGTTTATGGATTTCAGACATATACTTTTCCGTCATGGCTGGAAATTTTTCCTCAACAGCCTTGGGATCCGATTTATCTTTTAACTTCACATAGGTATAAAACAAGGGCCATGACCACATACCCCTCTCTAAAATCGTAAATGTCTGCAAGGATATGAGACCATCAAAACTAAAGTGAGAATTAACGGGTAAATCTTCAAATATCCCAGTAACTTTATATTCCCTGCTTTCACTGCTTTTAATAGTCTCACCTATCGGATTATTATTTCCAAAGAATTTCTTTGCTAAACTACTAGACAGGACGATACTTTTGGGCTCATTCAGAGCTGTATGTCTATCACCTGCAACAAATTGAAACGAAAAAATATCAAAAAACGAAGAATCCGCAACTAATATTTTGTCTTCAATCGACGAAATCTTTTGTCCATCTGCTTTGGTATACGAATAGGCTATTTTACCAGAATGCTTATTCGGATTGGCAATTCGTACATACTCTTTTACTTCAGGAAATTCTCTTTTCATAGTAGGTCCTACACCCGGATGATTAACTGCTATTGCAGGATGACTTGAAAATCCTTCGGAGTAACGGATAGGGACACGATAGATGTTTTCAGCATCTTCGAGAAATTGATCATAACTTCTTTCAAAATGGATGAACTGGAATATCAATAGGCAAGCGGTAGTTCCAATAGCCAATCCCAAAATATTAATCAAAGTAAAAAAACTATTGTAGGTAAGGTGGCGAGTGGCGATTTTAAAGTAACTTTTTAACATAAAGACAGGTTTGATATTTGAAAGAATTGAGCTTCGAATAGCAAATGGTCGCAGGTAATTTAGTACTTGGTACCAATAATTCAACTTTGCATGAAATGGAGATGTCCCGCTGTCAAGATGATATTTCTCCTCTAAATCACCTAGCACTTCTTCTGCAAGTTCACTTTTGAGAAACCAGAGCAGAAACTGGCGTGCCAGTTTTGGAGGATGATATTTCTTTTTGTGTGATGTCATGGTAGTACACCTTTTTATTACATAGGCATCATGAAAACTTTGTAGAAAATCCCGGATATCGATTCCAAAGATTCACTCTTAAGTCTCTAGCAGTCCTCAGTGCCAATTGACCTGAGCCGGTAATCTGGTAAATTCTTCTTCTTCGTCCTCCTCTTTTGGCACTTGGTTCACCCATGCTAGACGTGAGAAAACCCTTATCGCTCAGTCGGCTTAATGCCGAATGGACTGCACCAATCGAGACTGACCTTCCGGTCTGTAGCTCAAATTCCTCCGCAATCTTAAAAGCATAAGCGTCTTGCTCAAGGATACCGGCCAGGAGCAATATGACTTCTTCAAATTCTCCTAATCGAGTTTCTTTCATTTGCTTACTATTATTTATTTCTTAATTGTATAACAAATATACAAATATTTTTCTTCTACAATTTAGTAAGAAATATTATGGTTGATTTTGCCATAACTCTGAAATTGAAAGCTAAGCAAGAATATTGAATACAAGATGGGTTAAAGGATGCTAATTAATGACTTCTGGCTAGTTTTGAGGAATAATTAAATGTTCATGTTGGTAGCTGGTCTTGTGATCAATTAACTATAATTCCAGAGGGTTCAATTACCAATTTAATGGAAAATATGAACCACTTAGAGCACAAAGAAGCACTAAGAAGAATAATTTATAGTTTTTGGCGTTTTGGCTACTGCCTGATCATCCCTGCCACTTTGGTAATATGGGTGAATTTTATATATCTAATAATTTACAGACCTGGTGATAAACGTTTTCTCCCGTAAATCCAAATTTTTCATCCAACACGGAATAAGGAGCTGAATATCCGAAATGGGATAATCCATGTACTTTACCAGCCGGTCCGACTAATCCCTGCAAAGTAATTGGCAAACCTGCAGTCAGACCAAATACCGGAATTCCAGCAGGAATAACCGATTGTTGGTAGGTTATATCCTGATCTCTGAAGCGGCCTTCCGAAGGAGCGGATACCAATCGCACTTTAATTCCTTTTTTTTCAGATAGCAGTTTGGCACCGGCAGCAATTGTAGAAACTTCGGATCCATTGGCCACTAGAATTACTTGGGGGTCTGTGATTTCTTCGTTTAACACATAGGCACCACGCATCGCTTTTAAAGCGCCATGATTCCTGTCGGAAGCAGAAAATGCCGGCACATCCTCGATATTTTGCCGGGAGAGTATTAATCCGGTGGGGGTAGCTTCATTTTCGATTGCCATTTTCCAGGCAATGTTGGTTTCAGCCGAATCTGCTGGCCTCAGAGCCAGCAAACTTCGTTTCCCATGATGATTGTAGAGATGTTCCAATAAACGCAGTTGGGCTTCCTGCTCCACCGGTTGATGTGTTGGTCCATCTTCCCCGACCCGGAATGCATCATGGGTCCAGAGGAAAATACAAGGGACTTCCATCAATGCCGCAAGTCGCAGTGCGGGTTTCATAAAATCAGAAAAAGCGAAGAACGTAGCACACACCGGTATCACTCCACCATGCAGGGACATACCTATGCTCATTGCTGCCATACTTAACTCGGATACCCCGGCCTGTAGGAAGGCTCCGGTAAAATCATCTTTTGAAAAAGCATGGGTTTTTTTGAGAAAAGCTTCGGTTTTATCACTATTACTGAGATCTGCTGAAGAAACGATCAGATTTTCTACATGATCCGCTAAATAGGAAAGTACATTGCCGGAGGCACTTCTTGATGCGATATTTGCTTTGTGATCAATGGTTTCAAATTGCAAGCTGGAGAAGTCCGGTGTCCAAAATCGATTCCATTTGGCGTATAATTCCGGATTATTATTTGTCCACAATTCAAATTGTGCTTTACGCTGTTCGGCCTCTTTAGTTTTTCTTTGTGAAATCTCATCATAGGCAGATTTGACATCTTCAAAAATTCGGAAAGGATCATTGGGATTGGCGCCTAAGTTGGTGAGTGTCGCTTCGGATGAAGCAGCCGTTTTACTGAGTGGCATTCCGTGAGTATCTATTTTTCCTTCATAGGGCTGCCCTGATTCGGTCAGAGCTCCCTTACCCATAGTCGTCTTTCCGATAATTAAACTTGGTTTTTGACTTTCAAGCTTGGCATTGATTAATGCTTCTCTAATCGCATTATGTTCATTTCCATTTATAGTTTGCACATGCCATCCCCAAGATTCATATTTTTTTGCCGTATCTTCTCCCGTGACCACATCTACTTCTGTGGATAGTTGAATATCATTGGCATCATAAAACATAATCACATTATCCAGTCCTAAATGTCCTGCTATTCTTCCGGTACCTTGGGAGATCTCTTCCTGGATTCCCCCGTCAGAAATGTAGATGTAGGTATAATGGGAGACGGTATTTCCAAATCGAGCTTCTAAAAATCGCTCTGCTACCGCCGCACCCATACCAAAAGCCTGACCCAAACCCAGAGGTCCGCTAGTATTTTCAATTCCTCTCTCAACATTTCTTTCAGGATGACCAGGAGTAGGACTCTCCCATTGTCTAAAATTGTACAAGTCGTCCATGGAATACAGTCCAAAAAGACTCAACTGGGCATACAACATGGCCGACATATGACCCGGATCCAGGAAGAATCGATCCCTCAACGACCAAGTCATATCTTTGGGATCAAATACCAGAAATTCAGAAAAAAGGATATGCATAAAATCTGCACCTCCCATAGCTCCTCCCGGATGTCCTGATTTGGCTTGTTCGACCATTGCAACGGCTAAAGCCCTGATATTATCAGCTGCTCGGATACCCACATTATCCATAGAAATAAGTTGTTTTGGTTTTTAAATTGGCGCAAATATATCGATTTGCTTCAGATTCCAAGATCCAAAAAGTAGCAATCTCATATTTATTTTATAATTATCGCTCTTAATGGAAATTTAAAAAGGTTATCCAACTATTCTCCTGCAATACAATGAGCGGTAATAAATTATATGTCGTATTGTTTGACGGAGGCTTTTCTTAGTAAAACAGACGGTTAATTGATTTGCCGACCATTAATCCTGACTGTCGCAGGTAGGTCTCGATACTCCTTGCTTCGCACGGCGGTTTCGCGAAGGCCATAAATTGGAAAAAAATAGGAAGCAGATAAAATTCTTGGATTTCTACTCAGATGTTAGTATACTTGGCTACGACGCACTAAATTTCAAAATAATACTATCATGAAAAAGAACATACTGATGTCATCACAGCGGACACTTTTAAGAAAATCATTTATTTTAGCTGTATTATACTGTACTTCGTCGATTGGCTTCTCGCAGCAACCACTGTACAATACGCCAGAGTCATGCACCAATGTACACCTTTTATCCTATAATTATGATAATACACCAGGAAGTTTTGGAGCTCCTGATTATTTCCTTTGGGGAGCCGTTGACGGCAGGGATGCATTATGTTATTTAGACCTGGAAACGTATGCGATAAATAGTTTATTTGTTTATTTAAGCACAGAAAATTGTTCAACAACCAAAACGATACATTACTGCGGAACCGTGAATGTTAACGGTTGGGCTAGGCCGCCACAAGATTCTCCTGGACTATTAGATATGGAGTTGGAGACTACGCTTCATTTATTAGTTCTTGATCAAGGAGCAACTTTTAAATATTACTATCATGGCTGCGAGTGTGGTAATACTTAATTCAAAATGAGTTGGTTCTATTAGTTATTCAATACTTATCGTAAAATGCTATTCATATGAAAAATTTAATTATGTTGCTTTTGATCTGTTTGATCTTGGCGTCTTGCACCTCCTATAATCAAACGATGACCAACCTGGAATACCTGAACTCCGAACTTGCCAGACTAAATATCCCGGAAGATTTAGTTGAAATATCAGACGTGGTAAAATTTGAGCGCTTGCCTAAAAAGGAGGTGGATGACCTGATCCAAAAAGCCAAGTCGATCTATGCTACGAAAGGAACCAAATTGGAATTCAATAGACTCTCCGGGCAAATTGGTGAACATGTAGTGGACCAGATTGGTCTTGAAAATATCGACCAACATCCTTTTTTGGATGCCTGGGCGAGTTTTGAGCATAATTACAAAAACAGGACCAAAAACTTTGAAATCAAAAATAGGGAGCACCAGAAACAATACTTCAATGCTTACAATAACTTCCTTTATGATCTAGTGAAGGAACATGAACAGTCTTTAATTTCTACCTATGGTGTGGACCCGATGGTAATTAAAAAATTTTATGTAGCCGCAGAAAAATACCTGGAGATAAAGGATTAGCTAGCAAACTAAAGGAAAGGGTGGATTGTTCAAAATCATATTCACCCTTCCGGACAATCATTAACGTTGGTAGGATAAATGGCATAGGCAATTAACAATTTGTTATGAAATCATTTCAATTCTCGAAAGGGGTGAACTAAAATTTAAGTCTAAATTTGAGGATTGATTTGAGAAACAGCTATGCAAAGACTATTGATATGGGTATTTATCTTGGGATTTAAGGTCCTTTTTGCACAGGATGCAAAAAAATCTATCCTGGTTAAGACCATTGACGACAAAATCGAGATCGACGGCAGACTCGATGAAGCTTGGTGGGAGCAAGCTGATGTGGCTAAAGATTTCTGGCAATGGTTTCCTACGGATAGTATTCTAGCCAAATATCAGACGGAGATTTACATGTTACGGGATAATTTGAATCTTTATGTGGGTGTGATCTGCCATACTGCCGGTGATGATTTTATAACACCCACTTTAAAAAGGGATTACCGGGCTCCGGGTAATGACAATATCAGCTTGGTTTTCGATACGTTCAACGACAATACCAATGCCTTTCTGATCGGAATGAATGCCCATGGTGTCAAACGCGAAGCGTTAATCTCAAACGGAGGCACAGGTCGTGGTGACTTTTCGACGAGTTGGGATAATCGATGGGATGGTGCGGTGACTCGTCAGGAAAAATCATATACCTGTGAATTTAGCATTCCATTCAGTACTTTACGTTACAACAGCGGTATAAAAAAGTGGCAATTTAACAGTTACCGATTTGATCCTCAGGGTAATGAAAGAACGACCTGGAATCATGTTCCCAGGAATCAACGCATGTGGGGTACCGCTTATATGGGTGATATGATCTTTGAAGATCCTCCGACCAGTACCGGGCCAAATATTACCATTATTCCTTATGTTACCGGTGGTATAAACAAAGACTTTGTGGAGGCTCAACCTACAGATTTTACCGGAAATGTAGGGACCGATGCAAAAGTATCCGTGACTCCGGGTCTAAACCTGGACTTAACTGTAAATCCGGATTTTTCACAAGTAGAGGTTGATGAGCAAATTACCAATTTGACACGATTTGAAATCAGCTTACCCGAAAGGCGGCAATTTTTCACTGAAAATGCAGATTTGTTTGGTAGTTTTGGCAATCGCAGTGCCAATCCGTTTTTTTCCCGGCGGATAGGAGTTGGAGAAGATGTAAATACTGGCTTATCCATTCAAAATCCTATTCTGTATGGAGCCCGACTGAGTGGCAAGATAACCAACCCGTTGCGGGTAGGATTATTAAATATGCAAACAGCGAAAGTAGACCGCAGTGGCTTACCTTCCACAAATTATACGGTGGCCGTCCTGCAGCAAAAATTATTTAGCAGATCCAACATTGGGTTCATTTTCGTCAATAAACAAGCATTTGGCAACGAAGTGAAAGGTGCCGAAGATGAATTTAACCGGGTATTTGGCATTGATTATAATTTAGCGTCAGAGGATAATACCTGGAAGGGAAAGATATTTTATCACCATTCTTTCATGCCGGAACAAAAATTTAACAATCAATCCTATGCGCATGGTACCTCCCTTACATTGACCAAAAGGCCTATAAGACTTACCTGGGCACACGACAAAATTGGAGACAATTATGAAGCTCTGGTAGGGTTTGTACCCAGGAAAAACTTTTTTAGAATATCACCGGAAGTCCAAATTACTTTTTATCCAAAGAAAGGAAATATCAATGAACATGGTCCCGGGATCGAATGGACTTCATTTTGGAAAAAGGATCTGGGATTGAGCGACCAAAAGGTTGAATATTTTTGGGAATTTTCATTCTTGAATACGCAAAGTTTACAGGTAAATTATAATCGGGAGTATATTTTTTTAACCGATTCATTTGATCCTAGTCGCTCCGATGCGGAAGAATTACCGGGCAACAGTGAATATCGGTTTTCCAACTTTGAATTACAGTACTCATCCGATTATCGCAATCCTTTTGCATTCAGGCTTAACGCCCAGGCAGGAGGATTTTTTAATGGTCGACTGTACAGTCTCCGTGGTTCGGCCCGAGTGCGGTTTCAGCCCTATGCTACCGTGGAAATGGATTTTAGTTTGAATCGGGTTAAACTACCTAAACCCTATGCCACTGCTAATATTTTGCTGGCAGGACCCCGAATCGACGTGACTTTTTCAAGAAAAGTGTTTCTAACTACTTTCTTTCAATACAATGATCAATTGGATAATATCAATTTAAATGCCCGTTTTCAGTACCGGTTCCGTCCTGTTTCGGATTTTTTCCTGGTTTACACTGATAATTATTACACCAATCTAAAGGGTAAAGACCGAGCTATTATAGCCAAATTCACCTATTGGTTAAATATCTAATTTGGGATGGCTAAATAAGTTTTCATCATACAAATTTCAATTTTCTTTTCTTATCTTGATTTTTCACCTGGTAATGGAAAAAAGCAGTATAAATGTCTTCATTACCTAAACAGCAAAAGAGAAATGGAGAAGATTCAAATAGGATTGGTTGGATTAGGAAGGATTGGACTGGTACATCTGAAAAGTATTGTCCATCATTTTCCCAATATCGAGTTACATGTGGTCAGCAATCGAGAAATGGCAAGGCAAAACGTCCAAAAGGAATTTGGTATTAAAAATGTATACGCTCAGCTTGAATCCATGTTGAATGTAAAAGAAATTATGGCGGTGGTCATTGCATCGGCTACGGACACCCATGTGGAATATACTCGTCTTGCTTTGCAAGCGGGGAAGCATGTATTCTGTGAAAAACCATTGGCACAAGACTTACAGACCATTCGAGATATAGACCATTTGGCCAAAGAAAGGGGTTTACATCTGATGATTGGATTCAATCAGAGGTTTGACCGCAACTGGGCAGGAATCAAGGAGAAAATTGATTCCGGAATCCTCGGCGACTTAAGACTTATAAAAATAGTCAGTCGTGATCCCCTTGGCCCTCCCTTGGAATTTGCCAGAGTCTCAGGTGGAATATTTATGGACATGATGATTCATGATTTTGATATGGCTAGATTTTTAAGTGGAAAAGAAGTAAAAGAGGTCTATGCCCAGGGTAAATGCTGGATTGATCCCCGATTGGCAGAGTTTGGAGATGTGGATACGGCCCTGGTCACTTTAACATTTGAAGACGGAAGTTGGACCAGTATTGATAATTGCCGGGCCACAGGTTATGGATATGATCAGCGGATCGAAGTATTCGGTAGTAAAGCAATGATCAAAGGCCTCAATCAATTGGAAAACGAATTGATTACATACGATCGTGATGGGTCACACACTGCATTACCCCTGGACTTTTTTATGAACCGGTATGCGGATTCTTATTACGAACAAATTAAGCGGTTCCTCGAAATGGTCAATGGGAAATCAGAATTGGTGAATACAGCGCAGGACACCTTACAAGCCACAGCGATTGCCTTGGCAGCACAGAAATCAATTCAGGAGCATCGGCCTGTAGCCGTGGAAGAAGTTATTTAAACAAATTCAAAGTTTTATACAGCTAATTGGACCTGGAACCGATAATGATTTAAATAAATTTAGCTGGACTCTTAACCTACGGTTTTTTATCTTTGCGCTTTAAGAAAATAGTATTGTGAGATATTTAGCATTTCTGTTGTCTGTTTACTTTCTAATCGGAGGCTTGATCCCCCATACTGACTTTAGCCAGTTATTGAAACTCGGAAACCTTAAGGCTCACTATCAGGTCCACCACGAAGAAACAGAAGATACCCACAATAAGCTTTCCTATTTTAAATTCTTAATCTCCCACTTGTTCTTTGTTCATTCTCATGATAACAACCATGGCCATGACCATGACGATCATCAGGACCTTCCTTTTCATTCATTTGGCAATCAACCACTTTCCTGGTTTACCTCTCTGGTACCTGGCATTTTGATTTTTCAGTCAGGTGAAAAGGCAAAAATGAATATCTATTCCGAGGATCCGCACTCCTGCAATTACCGGGGAGTTATTTTCCAACCTCCCATTGCTTAAGGCTTGACCAATAGCCTATCTTATCTTTTTGTTCTCATTTTTAGATAACCTTTTTAGTATTCTAAACTATGATACAAGCGATTATTTCCTTTTCCATAAGGAATAAACTGATTGTTGGTATATTCCTATTTATCCTGATAGCAACTGGAATATATTCGGCATTTAAGATTCCCATTGATGCCGTTCCGGACATTACCGACAATCAGGTTCAAGTGATCACCTTAAATCCCAGACTGGCGACACAGGAAGTTGAAAAATTTATCACTTACCCTCTGGAAATATCAATGAATAACATTCCAGGAGTAGAACAAATCAGATCGGTATCCCGGTTTGGATTATCGGTAATTACTGTGGTTTTTGAGGAAAAGTTTGACATTTATCTAGCCAGACAACTAATCAATGAAAGACTACAACAGGCGTCCGACGAACTTCCGGAAGGAGTAAATCCAGAACTTGGACCTATATCCAGCGGATTGGGAGAAATCTACCAATACGTTATACACCCCGCTGAGGGTTATGAGGACCAATATACCTCAATGGACCTCCGTACAATCCAGGATTGGATTATCAGAAGACAGCTATCAAGTGTACCCGGAGTAGTGGAAGTCAATAGTTCTGGAGGATATTTAAAACAATATGAAATCTCAATAGATCCGGTCCAATTATTGCGGATGGATGTGACTCTTGATGAAATCTTTAAGGCCCTTGAGCAAAACAATGAAAATGCCGGAGGATCCTATCTGGAGAAGAAGCACAACACCTACTTCATCAGAGGAGAGGGATTAATGCTTAATAAATCTGATATACGAAATACCTACATCAAACATCGAAATGGGTTACCCTTATATCTACATGACATTGCTACGATAAACTGGGGCCATGCTCCCAGGCTAGGAGCCGTTACCATGAATGGTATGGGTGAAGTCGTGGCCGGTCAGGTGATGATGCTTAAAGGGGCTAATTCCGCTGAAGTAACCAGGGCAGTAAAAGCAAAATTGGAAGTAATCAAGCAGGCCTTACCTGAAGGAATTGTAGTGGAACCTTATTTGGATCGCATGAAATTGATCAATCGGACTACAAAAACGGTCTTAACCAATCTGATCGAAGGGGGATTGATTGTGATCTTTGTACTGGTTTTGCTGCTTGGAAATTTAAGGGCAGGTTTGATTGTGGCTTCGGTGATTCCTTTATCCATGCTTTTTGCTTTGTCCATGATGAGATTGTTTGGAGTGTCGGCCAATTTGATGAGTCTGGGAGCCATAGACTTCGGATTGATAGTAGATGGATCGGTCATCGTGGTAGAATCCATAGTGCATCGATTGGGTTTGCGTAAATCTCCCATTCTCAATCAATCTGATATGGATCTTGAAGTTATGGAGTCATCCTCCAAGATTAGGAAGTCTGCTGCTTTTGGAGAATTGATCATCCTGATAGTTTACCTCCCGATTCTGTTTTTGGTAGGAATAGAAGGTAAGATGTTTCGACCTATGGCGCAGACGGTAAGTTTTGCGATCCTGGGTGCTTTGATCTTATCTATGACCTATGTTCCGATGGTATCTGCTTTATGGATTAAATACAACCGGAAAGAGGGTAAAAACTTGGCGGACCGAATTATTCATGCCATTTACAGAGTGTACCGGCCTGCATTAGATTGGTCATTAAAAAAGAGGTGGATCGTTTTGTTACTTGTTTCAGCTATCGTCATTATAAGTGGATGGCGTTTTTCAAAGTTAGGGGGAGAGTTTATACCAACTTTGGAAGAAGGAGACTTTGCATTACATCAGATTCTACCACCGGGAAGTTCTATCAAACAATCTGTTGAAGTATCCTCACATTTACAAAATATCATCACTGACAACTTTCCGGAGGTAGAAAAAGTGGTAACCAAAATTGGTACTTCAGAAATTCCTTTCGACATCATGCCGATGGAAGCCGGGGATATTTTTGTTATTCTAAAACCTAAGAAGGAGTGGGTCAGTGCTTCGGATAGAGAATCTTTTTTTGCACGGTTGGAAGAAAAATTAGACGACTACCCAGGAGTAGGTTATGAATTTACTCAACCCATTCAAATGCGTTTTAATGAGTTAATGACCGGTGTACGCCAGGATATTGCAATAAAAATATTTGGAGAAAATATGGGTACATTATGGCAGAAAGCCAACGAGGTTAAACATCTGGTCGATGTATTGCCTGGAGCAGCAGATGTTAAAGTAGAGGTCTTGTCGGGATTGCAACAGATATCAATTGAATACGATCGCCTGAAAATGGCTAAATATGGAATTAATATAGCTACAGTAAATCAAGCGGTACAAACCGCTTTTGCCGGGGCTATTGCGGGAAAGATTTACGAAGATGAAAAAAGTTTTGATTTGGTAGTACGCTTAAATGAGCAATCCAGGCAAGGCATTCAAGACTTGCGACATTTATTTGTCAAAGGTCATGAAGGAAATGACGTTCCATTGATCGAGTTAGCCAGTATCCAATTTGAAGAAGGGCCGGTACAGATATCCAGAGAAGATACTAAACGTAGGATTACTATTGGAGTCAATGCTCGAAACCGGGATGTAGAATCCTTGGTAAATGAGATCAAAGTGACCTTGGCGAGGGAATTGCAATTACCACCGGGATATTTAATTACATATGGAGGACAATTTGAGAATCTGGAAAAAGCACGAAAAAGACTGTCGATTGCCGTGCCGGTTGCATTAGTGTTAATCTTAATCCTCTTGTATTTTACCTTCAATTCTATGGTTCAAACCCTCCTGATATTTACCTCGATTCCATTATCAGCGATAGGAGGAATATGGGCACTACATTTGAGAGATATGCCCTTTAGTATTTCGGCCGGAGTGGGATTTATTGCTTTATTTGGAGTAGCAGTCCTCAACGGAATTGTATTGATATCCTATTTGAATCAATTGAAAAAAGAAGGTGTATCCGGCCTGTATGAGCGTATTTTCATTGGAACCCAGGTACGTTTGCGACCCGTAATTCTCACGGCAGCGGTGGCTAGTTTAGGATTTCTGCCCATGGCGCTTTCCAATACTGCGGGAGCAGAAGTTCAAAGGCCTTTAGCTACAGTGGTGATAGGTGGGTTGATAACGGCTACGATATTAACCCTAATTATTTTACCCATTCTTTACTTATTGGTTGAAAGATATCAAGCAGGAAAGAGCAAGTCAACCATAAAATCTTTGCTGATCGGTGGTTTGATTTTTTGTTCTATGGCACTAGACGCCCAGACAGAATCCATTTCTTTGCATGAAGCCATTGAGATGGCTACTACAAAACATTTGGTGATGGCTATGCAGCAAGGAAGGGAATCTTCAGCAAGCGCCTTACTGCCTTTGGCCAAAGAGTGGCTACCTACAGAGTTCGTCTTTTCGGGAGAAGAATACCGTGGGAAATCTGGTGAAGGGGTTTATTCACTAGGCGTTGTGCAAAGCTTCAAATGGCCGGGAAGTAATGTAGCCTTAAAAGAATATTACGAGGCAAACTACCAATATGTGCTTGCCAATAAAGGTTTGGTATTCAATCAAGTAAGTTATGTTGTAGAATCGGAATATTACGAAATGGTCTATTTGCAGGAGAAAGCAAACCTGCTGGATAGTATCAAACAAAGAATGGATACCTTGATGCAAATAGCCCAATTAAGATACGAGACCGGAACGGATAGTAAACTTCCATTACAAAGGCTTCAGATCGAATCACAAAGCCTGCAGTCAGAAATCAGTCATATTCTAGCCTTGTTGAATGGCAAAACAAATGCCTGGAATGAATATTTCCAGGACACAATTCAGTATGTTCCCAGGGATCAAATACTTCAGGTACCCTTGAATATGGATTCCACCACTATTAATCCGTATTTGACTCTTATGGATAAAGAAGCTGAACTGATGGACAAAGCCATTGACAGAATCAGAGTACAACAAAAGCCGCAAATCATCGCAGGTGCCCGGCTCCAATGGGTGGATGGAGAGTTTCCTTTTAGTGCAGCACAGATCGGGATTCAAGTACCATTAAATAAGGGATCAAATCAAGCCCGAATTAGAGTTGCAGAGTATGAGGCTCAGGTGGTACATGCCGAAAAAGAATATATGCTTTGGAGATATAAAAGACGACAAAAATTACTGGAAGCGAAAAGGAAGCTTTTAGCGGAGAAATATTTCAGACAAAAACAAATAACACACAATTACCAAGAGTTGGTTATGAATACACAAACAGGATATCGATTGGGGTCGACTAATGCTTTGGAAATACGAGAAGCCATTGAACAATTTTCTAAAGCAAAACTGGACCTGCAACAACTGAAATATGACCTGCAAAAGTTAGCAATTGAATATAAATACTTAATCATCAATTAAATACAAAATACCATGCGTAAAATATATTGGCTCTATATTCCTATTTCCATTTTTCTGTTTCTTCGATGTGGACAACAAACCCCAGATTCTCAACTTCCTAATGAGGCGGAATCGGATCATCAGCATGATATGGAGGAAATGGATGAGGACTTGGTAATGCTTACTAAAGTGCAAACGGAAAATATTATGTTGCAAATGGGCAAAATCCAAAAAAAGCCGTTGCGGAATCAGATCAAAGTGAGTGGAATACTGGAATTACCCGCTCAGAATAAAGCTCAGGTCAGCAGTTCATTAGATGGTAAAGTGAAAAACATCGCCATTCGGCCTGGACAATTTGTGAAGAAAGGTCAAATATTGGCTACATTACAAAATCCCCAAATCATAGATTGGAAAAAAGACTATCTGGAAGCAGTTTCCAATGAGATTTACCTGGTTGGAGAAAAACAACGATTGGAAACTTTGGTGAGTAAAGATTTAGCCGCAGAGAAAGATTTACAAAGGGTGCTTCATCAAATCAGGCTGAATCGGTCAAAAAAAGTATCTGCAGCATCCTATCTAAAGTCCATAAATCTGCGCTTGCCAATGGCCTCTGATTCGATTTATTACAGCGACTTTTTCATATTCTCGCCAATTCAGGGATTTGTCAAAACGATCCATCTCACAAGTGGTACTCAGGTCCTAGCCGGACAACATCTGGTTGAAATCGTGGATAATCATCACATCCACTTGGATTTAAAAGTCTTTGAATCTGATCTGCCCAAGGTAAAAATTGGGCAAAAGATTCTGTTTCGGGTACATTCCAAACCGAGCGAAATCTTGGAGGCTACGGTTTTTGCTATTGGCAAAGCTATGGACCGCACTAACAAAACCATTACAGTTCATGCTGAGATGCACAATGATAAAAACGATCTGGTACCGGGAATGTTTGTGGAAGCTTGGATTGTAGAAAATGCTGACCTGGTTGATGCGTTACCTCCGGAATCTATTGCCACCGATAAAGGACTTAATTATGTGTTTACCTTCGAGAAAATGGAAGGTGATCACATCTATTTTCGTAAACGTTTAGTGAATGTAGGACTTGAGGACATGAATATGAAAGAGGTCATTCCAATAGATGAGATACCCCAGGAGGCGCAGTATGTGACCGAAGGAGCTTATTTTTTAATGGCTCATTCCAAGAAAGGAGAAGTAGAAGAGGGGCATCATCATTAATTGGGTGTGGGTGTGAGTGTGGGTGTGAGTGTGCTTGTTCTCCGAAGCCTTGGCGCAGGAGAGTGTGGGCTTTGCTCTCCAAAGCCGGTGTACCGAGAAGGAAGACATTGATTTGCAACTTGGTTAAAAAAATTGGAGACCAATGGATCTCATTAGATAAAACACACTTGTATTAAATGATCAATTCTTTCGAATGGCATGAACAATCGGCGTAATCGAAAGTTAGATTGGAAAGAACCGACCGACGTACCCATAGTATTGATGTTCTGTGAAATTAAAAAAGTACCTCTGTAACAAGCTCAATGATGAAGTACTTGATCATTCTTCTATTATATTCTTTGACTGTTTTTAATGGTTGTAATAATGATGATAATTCTAAAAGTGCAACCGAGATAGCCAACGATGAGGCCTATAACTTCAAAGCTTCCAAATCCGTCAAGATAGATGACGGCTTTTACCTCGTCATGAATACGTGGGAGGATTCAAGTCTTATCGATCCTTCAGGTGGAGAAGTGATACCATATAGCCATGATTTCCTGGAAGACAACACAAGCAATCAACCGTTTTTTATTGAGGTTCAAACCGTTGATTTTGTTCCATTATCTTTATCAAAAAAGCCAAAAGGGATTGAACAAAAGGATAAAAGGATCAACCTTTTTCTAACTCTGACCGCTACAGCGAGTGACCTGCTGGAGCAGTTTACGGAAAAACACATTAATCAAAAGACCTGTATAGTAGTAGGCGGACAAGCCGTAACGATGCATAAAATCCGCGAAAAGATTACTGGCGGTAAATTGCAGATAACGAGATGTACTGACAATGCTTGTGAACATCTTTTATTGGAGTTAGAGGATAATGTTGATCAATAAATTCATCGTAAGTTTATTTCGGTGCATTAGAGTACATGCTTCACTTTTTGTATTCTTGATATATCCGGCAGGATAAACCGGATTATCAAGTTTCTCCTTCTTTGTTGAGTTAAATGTCCGAAATGTGCAATTTTTAGCCAAAGACTTAATTGATCAATCCCAATGGTATTGACTATTTTTATGTGATCGAAAAATGCAAGAAAAATATTGTCTGTTCTAATTTTTAATATCCCAGGGATCAGGATTTCTTAATGCGGATAAGCGCAAATAATCTATCTAGCGGAACAAATAGTAATAAAACAATGTCAAATTTTAAAATTACTTTATCTTCTTTGGTTGGAATAGTAATCTTGATGGCTGGCAATGTCGCTGGCCAGGATGTTGTCTATCATAATTATCATCCCATATGGTCTCCAACTGGAGACAAAGTAGTATTTGATGGGAAAAGAGGTGATTCACATGAAGTATTTCTATATGTTTTGAAAGCAAAAGAAATTGTGCAACTCACCAATAATCCTGGTCGAGATGCTCACCCATACTGGAACCCAACCGGTGAAAAAATTGTATTTCAATCTCCAAGAGCTTCAGAAAGTTCCTTTTTAGTGGACCTGTATCTTATGGATGCTGACGGTAATAACGTTCAACGTATAACAGCAAAACCAGGCTTTAGTGGTGTACCCACATGGTCTCCAAGCGGTGAATTTATTGCATTTCAATTCAAACCAATGAAAGACAGAGCTGACTTTGACAAAAATTATTGGAATTTGTATCTTTTGAAAGCAGATGGCTTTGAAGAGCGTAGATTGACCAATATTAAAGCTAATGACCAAGTACCTACCTGGTCACCAGATAGCCACAGTATCATTTTTCATAGTGATCGAACCGGTAATAATGAGCTGTACACTTTAAGCATTGAAGGCACGGAACTGACTCAACTTACCTTTACATCGTATGATGAAAGTTCCGCATCGTACAGTCCGGATGGAGAATATATCGTATTCAAATCGACCCGAAGTGGAACTAAAGAATTATTTATCATGGAATCAAATGGAAAAAATGTAAAGCAACTAACTGACGATTACAACATCTATGGACTACCTTCCTGGTCTCCAGATGGAACCCAGATTATTTTTCATTCCGGAAAATCCGGTATAAATGACCTCTATAGGATAAATATAGGTACCAAAGAAGTTAAAAAACTTATACATCGTAGGTGCGATCGCTAATCATCTGATAATGCTAGAGATGATAATGCATTTGAAATATTCGTAGTATCCTTTCATCGCCCGGTAATATACATTAAAAAGCCTCATTAACAGTCAGGTAAAATCCGGATGTACCTTGACCGATTCCATAATCCAAGCGAATATGAACTTTTTGTTTTCTGTCAATCCGAAATCGAATGCCTCCTCCATAATGATATCGCAGGTGTTCAGGTAATTTTAGTGATTGAGATCCGCTGACCATTCCTGTACCCATAAATAATGCGCCGTATAACCTCCACAAGAGCGGAAATCGATATTCTGCCTGTAATAATAGTAAATGACGATCCAAGTACCGATCCTGCAAATATCCTCTTAATCTCCTCGTGCCACCCAGGCTGGCCAGATTTCGAAAAGGTATTTCTCCAATTCCCAAAGTTCCGACTCCATTTATGGCCAGAATATTTTCTTTACCCAGGGATAAGTATTTGCTAACTTCAACATGCATTTTTTGGTAAGAATAGAGACTTCCAGTCCACTGGTTCTCAAGCAATACTTGTAAAGATAACAGCCAACCAGAGGTGGGATAAAATACATTTTTTCGGCTATCCAGGTTGTATTGTATCCCAAATCCGGAAGTAGTTCCTCCGGAGGCTCCAATTACCTCACTACCGGATAACAGATCGGTTGAGTTTCGTGGTTTGATGGTGTAGTGATCAAATTGGTAATATAAACCCAAAAATTGACCGGGTTTGATTTTTTTGAGGATTGAAGCCCGAATTCTGGGAAAACGGGCATCATATTTTTCCTGAAACGATGCCGGAATTTCATTACCAATACCGAAGAAGTTGTAGACATAATCGTAATAACCCAATTCACCAAATATCCAATATTTTTCATCCCGGGTATAAAATTGATAATTGAGGTAAATGAGTAATTGTTGCAATTGGGTAAAAGCAGCTGCAAAAGTAAGTTGATTGGGTTTTTGTAAGGAATGGCCGAAAGTAAACAAACCACTGGCTCCATATCCCCATTGGGTATCTGGGGTATAAAAAACTAAAGGTAATGCAGCGACTCTCAGATAAGTGGAATCTTTCCCTTGAGCCTTACATGCTTTTTTAGTCGTTAGACAGGTTCCAAATATCATGATCATCAAACAACCCCATTTGCTCCAATTAGAATCAATCTTCATGATTTGCATGTGCCTCTTATATTCCATAAGATGGAAAAGATATTGAAAACGGTTTATTTTACAACGGATATTTGAATTACAGATGGCATTTAACGGACAATTTGAGGTGTTTATTTCACTTTAGGCAGACCTCTTATCCCTGTCTGATTACTGGCGGAAACTTCTCAAAAGACCTTTTTTTAGGAAGGATTTTGATCTAGTGATTTGAAGAATTTAGAATCTTTCTCATTGCTATAAAAGATTGATACGGCATCTTATGTATCATTGGATTAATAAGCCATGTGGGAATATTCTGCGAAGGTTCGGAATGAAAATAATATGACATTTTGGTCTTTCCTTCATCCGGTTCGAGTAAGATATAGCCGCTTGCTTTTTTCAATGCCTTTTTACAATTAATATTTTCATTCGTTCCGGTAATCATGATCTTTTGTTTTTCATTTTGAATTTTTGCGAATTCCATATGATAATTCATACATTCATTGGAATAAGGCCAGGGATAGTCGGTTTCCATGGAAAACAGTTGTTCGTGCGTTGATTGGTTAATCAGTTTTGCAGAAACAGTAAACGCAAACCATTCTGGATATCTGTTAACATCTTTAAGAATTTTAACAATTTCAATATTTGTTGCCCTGACCAACATGACCGCTTTAAATGCATAATATTCACTACACGTTATCTCAGTCACATACACTTTGATACCATTCTTATTTTTAACAAGTTCCCATTTTTCCTGGGCATGAATTGTGGTTATGCCGAATGACAGGAGCATTAACAATGTAATTTTTTTCATAATTAAGAGGCCTATACTATTGATTTTTTGTCGGCATATAATTTTACGAAGTAAAAAACAAATAATGCACAGAAGATAAAGTCGCCAACAACGATGATCAGGATTATGGAATTTGCAAGTCCATTAAGATACAATTGTAGCTCTGCGATTGCAAATGCCATCTTTCCAATTCCGCCAATCAATGCGACACCTGAATGCTTAACAGGATTGTAAGCAACCAATAAGTAACCGATAAAAAACATCAAAGTTGTTCCCCATGCACCTTTGTAAATTTCGTAAAAAAGTGGATCGTCTAATTCTCTTTCAAATAGACCTTGAAAAGTGTGTTCTGTGTTAAAATAACCAAAGCCCGCTCCAACTAGGTTCCACACAGCAGCCAAAACAAATAACCATGTAAAGAGCGGATAATCATTATTTCTCATAAAACTCTAAATTTAAATAAGAAAAGATTTTAATATAAAAATAAAGCCTTTGAGAACGGATTCCATTTACATAGGTAAAGAACTATGCTTTGACGCTCATTTGTTTTCGTATTCGACTGAGTTGAGTAGCGCTGATACCGAGGTATGAGGCAATGTGGTATTGGGGTATCAGTTGTTCTGCATCTGGGAATTCTTCCCTGAACATCAAATACCGTTCTTTTGCCTGCAAAAGAGCCATTTCGAGTTCTTTCTTCTCATTTTGGACAAAAAATTGTTCAGCTATTTTTCTTCGTAACCTCTCCATTTCTATGTGCTCTTCCGACAATTTTTCAATAATACTCATCGGAATTTTCGCAACAATACAATCTGATAAAGCTTGTTGAGGCAATCGATTTGGTCGTCCTGTGATTAATGAAACATAAGAACCAATGATATTCGGTGCGGCAAACAGTGTTTTGTTATATTCCTTTCCGTCTTTTGCTACATAGTAAGCACGTACAATACCTTTTGTTAAAACCCCAATTTCTCGTGAGATCTCGCCTTCTTTTACGAAGTAATCGTTCTTTCTTAATTCAATTTCAGTTACCTGGGCAGCGAGAAGTAACCATATCTCCGAACTTAATCTGCTGATATTGTTAATAAATTTATATATTTCTTCGATGGATTTCATACGCAAAAATTTATGGATGGGTCAGTCTTTTCAAATGATGTAGAAAGAACAAGCCGTAGCGATAGTTAATGTTTCTTCTTAACAACAGTGCGTACCTTGAATATGAATGGTTATTGAATCAAATTTAACTAAAAGTGGTTAGAAACTAGACATACTTATCCGGTGTAAGTTCCGATCAGATTGTGCTGATATGTTTTAATATTATCTACTGCCCGACTCATATCCCAGTCGACCACTGTAGACACTTTTATAAAGCATTTCTTAAACAATTGTCAAAATGGTGTTGTTAACCACCGAGATTGATTAATCCATTTACAAGAGTGAGAAAATATATAATTAATTAATTAAAAACAACTTCAATTATTAGGATTATGATTGCACTGCTATTTCTTTGGTTTTTAATAATGGGGGATGTAGAAAGTAATAAAATTCAGGTTGCTATTGAAAACATACGTGGTAATGAAGGAAAAGTATATGTGGCTCTGTATGAAGCGGGAAGTGAATTTCCCAAAGATAAGCACTATGTGAAAAGACAATTTAAAAATGCCAGACGAGGTGAAATTAATTTCATTTTTGATCAGATACCTACCGGTGAGTATGCCATAGCGGTTTTTCATGACCTCAATGACAATGTAAAATTGGATACCAATCTATTTGGAATACCAAAGGAGCCTTATGGATTTTCCAACAATTTCAGGCCTCGGTTAGCACCCCCTAAATTTTCAGATTGTGCCGTATCGATTAACAAGGATGTCAATATTAGGATTAAAATTAAATAAAGGAGTAGTGAGCTAGGAGCTGTGAGTTATGAGCTGTGAGATGACTGACACTTGAAATAGAAGTTAGAAGATAGAAGTCAGAAAACGGATTTTCTTTGCCCAATAATTCCTGAGTCAACTGATATACCTAAGAAGAGCTTATTAATTGAAGTTTTTGAATCAGACTTTTGAATCTGTTGGTATTGCGGATGTTATCCAAGTCTGTGTCGTGCAGGTACCAATCTATTTGGGTTAATCCTTCGCTAAAAGATCTTTCCAGGCATTCAATAGCCTGTTCCGGCATATTGGCTTTGGCATAGATACAGCCCGCATTGTACAGGAGCATTGGGTCTTTTGATTCCAGGGTCAAGGCCCTCTGCAGCCAATTTATTGCTTTGTCTTGTTCGCCCAATCCCATAAGCCCATTTGCGCCCATGTATAAAGCCCGGATATCTCCCGGATTGAGCTTTAATTGCTTTTCAGCAATTTCTACTCCCTCTTCTCGCATTTCTTTCGCTCTTTCCAATAATCCTGTGGCCTCAAAGCATTGTCCAGCCAATAGCAGAGACTGGTAATCTTCAGGTCTAACCCGGTTGGCATCTCGAAATAATCCTGCCGCTTTATCCATTTTGCCAGCTGCGTAGGCAACCCGAGCATACAGATAGTAAGCTTCAAATAATTGCGGATCCAAGGATATTGCTTTTTCAAAAACGGCCTCAGCCTCCTGATAATTTTTTTGTAGAGATAATGCAAATCCTCTGCTTGCGAAGGCTTCTGCCAAATCAGGCCCCAATTCAATAGCTTTTCTACTGTACTTTTCAACAGCCTGCAGATTTACTTCGGTGGGAGAATCATACATGTATAAATAGGAATAACAATCCGCGATCCCGGCATAAGCTAAAGCATAATTTGGATCGTTGCGGATCGCATTTTGAAACATCTGTAAGGCGAATAATGTACTTTGTTTACTGTATTGATAATAGAATTTCCTACCTTTAATATAGAAATCGTACGCTTCAATATTCTCAGTCTGAGTTTGTTGTATTTTTTTAATATCGATTTGACTAATATTCAACTGTTTTGCCACTTCAGCGGCTATTTCATCTTCAATTACCAGTAAGTCTTGTGCATTCCTATTATAGTCAGTACTCCAAATGATCTGATCGAGATCTACATCAGTAAGCTGGACCGATAATTTGATCATTTGCTTTTGGCGACTAATCTTACCACTAAGAACAAAGTTGGCATTAAGGGCCGCTCCTGTTTTGGCAGGTTGGTGTATTTTATCTCGTAGAGAGGAAGTTATCGTATGTGGGATTACCCGGATGCCGGGCATTCTAGCAAAAGCATGGATTATATCTGTAGTCACTCCTTCACATAAAAATTCCAAATCCGGATCCACTCCAGGTCGGCAAAAAGGCAATACGGCAATCACTGGAAGTGCAGGAATAGCCCGTGGTGTAGGAAATTTAGATGTTCCGGCCTTTGAAAGCTGGTAAAGATTTTCTGGTTCTTCAAAGTCTTTTAATAGAAATTTTCCCAGTTTGGCCAACTCATGCCCCTTCGGAATCTGTGATTTGATGTGTTTCATGGTTGCATTACTTATCAGCACTTGTCCACCATGTGCTGCATCACAAATCCGAGATGCTTTATGTACTTCCACGCCGGTATATCCGCCATTAGAAGACATTGCAGTTCCTGTATGTAGGCCAATGCGGACTTCCAACTTTCTTCCACCCGGTAGTCTAATTGCATTGATTTTATCCTGGATTTCAATGACTGACTCTATCGCTTGCAACGGATTTCGAAAAGTAATAAAAAAGCCATCTCCAGCACTGTCTACCACCAATCCAAAATGATTGTTAACTCCGTGTCTTACGGCAATCTGATATGCTTCTAACAGATTGGGATAATCATCTGACAACTCTCTGGCCAGACCGGTAGAACCCTCAATGTCTGTAAAACAAAAAGTTAGTAAATGCCGTCGGTGGTCCTTCATTCATTTGATTTATCTAGACATATATTATAACAAATAACAACCTAATTTTGGTTTACTTATTCGACCATTGTGCAAATAAAATAGCCTAATGATGGATTTGACTAATCTGTTATACTCGGAGAGTGGAAAAAGGGGAAAATCAAATTTGCTATCCCAGAATGATAGAGATATAACGTAAAAATTCGGTTTCTAGTTTCCATGTTTAACAATTTTATTTGCAACAGATATTTAGAAGTTTTTCATTCACATCAGGATCGGTACTCTTTCTACTTATTTCTTGCCATAATGAGGGCATTCCTATTTATTAAAAAAAGGTAAAAATTGTTCATATAGAATCATTCGATTGGTACATTTGCTTGAAATTTCGGAGTCACCAATGAAAATTGTTATTGCAGGTGCAGGCGATATTGGATTTTATTTAGCTAAGAACCTTTCTTACGAAAAACAAGATATAGTTTTAATTGATTTGAATCAGGAAGTTTTGGATTATGTTCAATCCCACCTGGATGTGATGACGATTAAAGGTGATTCGGCTTCATTAGAAATATTGGAAAGTGCTAATATTGCACGTGCTGATTTATTTTTGGCCGTTACAACTTCTGAAAAAAACAATCTGATCAGTTCGATTATTGCAAAGAAAATGGGAGCTCGGCAAACCATTGCCAGAGTCAGTAATCCCGAGTTTCTGGATGAGGATGAGCGCACCAATTTTAAAGAATTAGGAATCGATTCCATTATTTCTCCCTTGCGATTGGCTGCTGGTGAAATAAATCGTTTGGTGAAACAAGAGACACTCACTGATGTTTTTGATTTTGAAGAAGGCAAAATAACTTTGTTAGGATTAACCCTGGAGGAGGGCTCCACGATGGTCAATAAAACCATTTCCAGCTTTCAGGAGGGAGAGCTTATCTGTAAGCCGATCGCATTACTCAGAGGTAATAATACCATGCTGCCCGAAGAAAATACAGTAATGCTCCCTAATGATCACTTATACTTCATTACCAAAAAAGAGATGGTCGATGAGATTACTCAGATGGTAGGCAAGCGCAAAAAGAATGTTAGAAACATCATGATCGTAGGAGGAGGAGAAATAGGATTCAGAACGGCTGAGTTACTGGAATCCTCTTACCACGTTACCTTGATTGAAAAGGATAAGAACACTTGTAAAGAGCTTATTGAGAAATTACACCATACCCTGGTCGTTAAAGGAGATTATACCAATTTTGAGCTTCTGAAAGAAGAGGGGTTAGATGGTATGGATGCATTCATCGCTTTGACAAATAATACGGAAACCAACATTCTTAGCAGTTTGATGGCAAAAAATTTTGGTGTCAACAAAACAATCGCTTTGGTCGAAAATGTAGAATACACACACATATCTCAAAATGTAGGTGTGGATACATTGATTAACATAAAGTTGATTGCTGCTAATAATATTTTTCGCTACGTACGTAAAGGTCAAATCGAGGCAATTACCAGTCTACATGGAGTTAATGCTGAAGTGATCGAATTTGTGATTACAAAAAATAACCGGGTAACACGTAAACCTTTACGAGAACTTCATTTACCTTCCAATGTAATTATTGCTGCCGTCATCAGAGGGAATGAAAGTATGATTGTTGATGAAAATTTCCAACTGAAGTTCAAGGATAAAGTGATCGTATTTACTATGCCTGAATCCATACACAGAGTAGAGAAATTGTTTCACTAATGATCCAGTTCAAAGCTGTATTCAGATTCCTTGGTGTATTATTAATGATCATTGGACCCATGATGATGTCTGCCTCGTTATTTTCATGGTATTATCAAAGTAGAGATGGTCAAGCCTTAATCGCTTCCGGAGGTATTTCTATTGCCATCGGAATACTATTTTTTCTGCTTAGTCAAAAAGGTTCTGATCACATTGGAAAGCGAGAAGGCTATCTCGTAGTCGTATTGGGATGGATGAGTATGACATTAATCGGTATGCTTCCGTATTTGATAAGTGGGGTAATTCCCGGTTTGACGGATGCTTTTTTCGAAACCATGTCGGGTCTTACTACTACAGGAGCATCGATTTTAGAGGACATAGAATCGGTACCTAGAGGTGTATTGTTCTGGAGAAGTATGACGCAATGGATCGGCGGCATGGGGATTATCGTGTTGACAGTTGCCTTATTTCCACTGTTGGGAATCGGAGGAATTGAATTATTCGTTGCAGAGGCACCAGGGCCTACCAGTGACCGGATCCATCCACGGATTCGCACTACGGCACGAGCCTTATGGTTGATTTACGTAGCCTTAACTGCGATCCTTACTACGTTGCTTTACTACACCGGAATGACTTTTTATGATGCGATCAATCATGGATTGACCACTATGGCAACCGGTGGATTCTCAACTAAGAATGCGAGTATTGCTTATTTTTCCAGTCCTCATATTCAATACATATTGATCCTTTTTATGTTTCTGGCCGGTACCAATTACACCATCCTTTATTTTGGTTGGAGAGGGAGATTTAAAAGGATTTGGGGAAGTGATGAATTTAGATCCTATGTATGGTTATTGATCATTTCGGCGGTCGTGGTATCTTTCTTTGTTTATCTGGATACCGATTACAGTATTGAGGAAAGCTTTCGCAATTCCCTCTTCCAAATCGTATCGATTGTTACCACTACCGGTTACGTTTCGGCAGATTATACCAGTTGGTCACCGGCATTAACCATGTTCTTTTTTATTCTCATGTTTGCGGGAGCCTCGGCCGGATCGACCAGTGGAGGGATCAAAATAATCCGACACCTGGTGTTCGTTAAGAACAGTATTTTGGAGTTTAAGAGAATCCTACATCCAAGAGCTCTGATTAGAATAAAGATCGATCATCAGGTAGTGGCACCACGAATTTTGACTCATATATTGGTTTTTTTATTGCTTTACCTTTTATTGTTTATTACCGGTTCTATCTTAGTTTCTGCACTAGGCTTGGATTTTAAAACCGCGGTTGGTGCTATAGCAACTTGCCTGGGTAACGTCGGTCCGGGGATTGGAGAAGTAGGTCCAGTCGACAATTTTGCCCATTTGTCTCCAACGATCAAATGGGTTTTGTCCGTCTTTATGTTACTGGGCAGATTAGAGCTTTTCACCGTATTGGTATTATTTATGCCATATTTTTGGAAAAAGAACTGATGTTGGTTTTGTATAGAATCGATTGATTTGTCACAACTGCGTATGGACTATCTAATGATTTTCGTTTCGCTATTAAAGTGTACGTTGATATTTGATCCATCCTTGTTTCCAATCTTTCTGAATCCAATTTTGACCTTGACTAGTTTTTGAGTCCTGAAGAGTTCGAAGCCATTTTTTTTGTAGCGGTGATAACAAATCAGTGGGATCGATCTTGCGCCCCAGGGCACTATTAATCCTGGAAGCCTGGACTTCCGGCATGGGAATATACCGGTATTCACTGCGGGATAAATAGTATTTTGGGATATGATCATTTTTAAACGGATCACTCGTGGAAATTGCCTGACATGAATTGGATTTGGCTATGTGATCCAATTTGCTTTGATTGATTTTGTGAGGATTATAGGTTACGGTAACTACTTCCTTGCCATTGATAAATCCAGCCCGGGTTTTAACTACTCCGGTTAGTTCACCGAAAGTTTTTTCTCCGGTCCAAAAACAATACATTGAATAGGTTTTGGAGCGTAAGGAAACCAACTCATTTTCTAATTCCTCTTCCAGCCATGAGAAATACTGAGGGATGTGATTTTGAGTTTTTATCAAAGCATTTTTAATACTGTTGAGAAGACCAATCATAGAATAATTCCCACTGAGTCTGGGGATTACTGGTTTTCCCTGATGGTCTACAATTCGGACTACCGGATTATTCCACGAAGGTTCGTTATATTTTTCCAGGATACGTGCATCTTTCCCCCCTTTGTTATTATGAATAGCCAAAGGCACAAAAAAATGTTCGATAGCTTCAACCAGAAAGGGATGACTCAATGCGTTTTTGCCATAATTACTGCAGGTAGAACATCCGGGAACTTCCTGAAACAAGATTAAAACCGGTTTTTGAGATAATCTGGCCAGCTCTAATGCCTGATCATAATCTCTATTCCATTGAACTTTTCCTAATTCAACGGGTTGATGTTGGCCGGCGAGGAGCAAGGGAAGGCAAGTAAAAAAGGATACAAGTGCACCAAGAACTAAATTCCTTACGTATAAAACTTGATTTTTTTTCCAAACTCTACGTTGCAGAACCTCGTCCATCCGCGAGCGCCGAAGCTGCTCAGCGGACTTCGTGCGCAAAAGGCGAATTCGTCTGCCGACGGCGGAGGAGCTAACTTTGGCTATGAACGAGAACCTGCGTCTTGATCTTGAAAAAAATCTACTTCGTTTTATACTGTAGTAACTTAATTCTTGAAGCACTAAGATTTTCATAAAATTGTATTTTACCCTTTCAAATATATGAAACCTGTTACGATCACAGAAGTAGAAAAATGGTTTACCGAACAGAATTGGTGTCCTTTTCCTTTTCAAAGGAAAGCCTGGAAGGCGGTAGAGGAGGGAAAACAAGGATTAATAAATGCCCCTACCGGTAGTGGAAAAACCTATTCGTTGATGTTGCCTTTGCTGATGGCCTATAGTAGAAAACCGGTTAAGGGGCTGTTTGCCCTATGGATCACTCCGATCCGGGCACTAACGAAGGAAATTTATAATGCAGCAACCAGAGCAGCCGATGCTTTGAATATTTCGATTGAAATTGCCATACGCACCGGTGATACAACACAAAAAGAACGAACCAATCAAAAGAAAAGCCCTCCGCAGATTCTAATCACTACTCCGGAAAGTGTACATATATTATTCGCGGCTAAAGGCTATCCAAATCTGTTTAAAAACCTTTTTATGATGGTGGTAGATGAATGGCATGAGTTGTTGGGAACCAAGAGAGGAGTACAGATTGAATTGGCACTTTCCAGGCTAAGGTCACTCAATCCTAAATTGTTGACCTGGGGAATTTCAGCGACCATAGGAAATATGGATGAAGCTCTGGAGGTGCTGTTGGGAGCCTATCGTGATGAACAGAATTGTCTGATGATTCGGTCGGACATTAAAAAGCAAATTGAGGTAGAAGCCATTATGACGGATGAAGTGGAGAAATTACCATGGGGTGGTCATCTGGGAATAAAATTATTGGAACAGGTAATCCCGGTGATCGAAGCCAGTGAAAGTGCATTAATCTTTACGAATACGCGGGCACAGTGTGAAATATGGTACCATCGTTTGCTGGATGCAGCACCTCATTTTGCTGGTATAATGGCGATGCATCACAGTGCGATAAGCAAAGAGTTGCGAGATTGGGTGGAAGAATCGCTGCATGCGGGTCAATTGCAAGCGGTAGTATGTACCTCCAGCTTAGACCTGGGAGTCGATTTTAGACCAGTCGAAACGATCATTCAAATTGGGAGTCCGAAAGGTATTGCCCGGTTTATCCAGCGTGCAGGAAGAAGTGGTCATCAGCCCGGAGCAGTATCCAAAATCTACTTTGTACCAACTCACGCCTTAGAGCTGATGGAAGTTCCAGCCTTACGCCGGGCAATCGCGAGGGATTATCTTGAAGATCGTGTTCCGAATGTGCGATGTTTTGATGTTTTGGTGCAGTATGCGATGACCCTGGCGGTCAGTAATGGATTTAGAGCAACTCAGATCTATAAGGAAATTATTACCACTCATTGTTATGCATCAATTTCACCCCAAGAATGGAATTGGGTGTTGCATTTTATTACTGAGGGAAGTAAGTCACTGGAAGCCTATGATGAATATCAAAAAGTAGAACATAAAGCAGGCTTCTATCAAATTACTAATCGAAGAGTAGCTACCCGGCACCGTCTTTCAATTGGTACCATCGTTGGAGATATCTCGATCAAGGTGCGCTATCTAAGTGGTAAGTTCATCGGAAATATCGAAGAATGGTTTATTTCCCAGCTGACTACAGGAGATGTATTTTGGTTTGCCGGCAGAAGTCTGGAATTCGTAAGGTTGCAAAATATGGAAGCTTTAGTCAGAAAGACGTCCCGGAAGACCGGTAGAATTCCCTCCTGGCAAGGCGGGAAGATGCCCTTGTCTTCCCAATTGTCAGAAATGTTGCGGGAAGAATATAAACTCTATGTCACCGGCCAATCCACCAGCCCGGAAATTAAATACCTGGAGCCCTTGTTCAACTTTCAAAAGGAAAGATCGGTACTTCCAACAGCCGATGAGTTTCTGATCGAGTATTTTCATACCAAAGAGGGGTATCATCTGATTATGTATCCCTTTGAAGGTAGATTTGTCCATGAGGGTATGGCTGCATTAATTGCAAAGCGAATAAGCAGAACCGTTCCTATCTCCTTTTCTATCGCAATGAATGATTATGGATTTGAACTACTCTCAGATCGTGAAATCCCTCTTAAACATCTCAATATCAGGGATTGGTTTACGGTCCATGACTTGGTACTTGATATTCAGTCCAGTATTAATTCGGTCGAAATGGCCCGTCGTCAATTCCGTCAGGTAGCCCGAATTTCGGGTATGATATTTCAAGGTTTCCCCAATAAACCTAAAAAAGAAAAGCACTTACAGGCCTCCTCTTCATTACTCTTCAATGTTTTTCAGGAATACGAACCGGACAATCTGTTGTACTTGCAAACATTTGAAGAAGTAATGCAATATCAATTGGAAGAAGTACGATTGCGTCAAGCACTCAATCGTATTTCTCATCAAAAAATCGTAGTCCAGCACCCGGATAAAGTCACTCCTTTTTCATTTCCCATCATGGTGGAAAGGATCCGGGAGAAGTTTACCAGTGAGGGATTATTGGAACGAATAAAAAAAATGCAGGTACAGTATATGGAATAACAATATCCTTTGGGTCGAAATGCGAAATTATATCGGTTAATATTTGTTATTATTAGAGTATTTAATTCACGAGTTCAGGAAGATTGATGAAAAAATTGTTGGTTTTAGGGTTTATTTTGGTGTTACTACAATGCCAGCGACATTACACCTCGTACATGATGACACGGGTTCAAGCTGAACAGGTTACCGATGAAGAATCCAGATATTTACGCTATAAAAGAGGAAGCCGAAGCATGCCGATGAACTATTTAGATAGCCTGGTAAGTATTCGTACTTTGAATGTGGCTATCCATTTTATGAATTCATTGGACAGTAGCTACAATTATCTTGGGCAAGAAGCCATCCGGTACGCAAAAAGCTTGATTCAAGCAGTCAATGGTGATCTGGCGGTGAATCAAAAAATGAATTTACCATTGGGAAATGATACGGAAGTCTTACCGACAAATTATAGACTCCAACTTTTGGAAGGTCCTCAGGGGGTTCAGTTTCATTATGATGACGAGCTCTACTATTTCATTAAACAAGGGAAGTATCGCAATAATTATTCCCGCACTGCAATAAAAAAATATGCTCACAAACCGGATTCAATAATAAACCTTTTTATCATGTCTCATCATCCGGATAGCATTGCCTCTAAAACCTATCGGGCTGATGGATCGGGCGTGTCATTGGGCACTTCAATCAAGGTGGCAGGACTGTTTGAAAACGGAGGGCCTGCAGGCAATTATCGCGGATTGGTGAATCATGAGGTTGGGCATGTGCTTGGATTACGTCACGCCTGGGGATTTGATCCATGTGAAGATACTCCTGCTCATTCCAATTGTTGGGCGAATACAGGAATACCTCCTTGTGATGGACCGGTATCTAATAACTTGATGGATTATAATCCGTCCCAAAATGCTATTACTCCTTGTCAGCTCACCATAATTCACAGAAACCTGGGTAGATATCAATCGAAAATTAGAAAACTAGTCAGTCCTACCTGGTGTGAACTGGATGAAACTAAAAATATCACCATTAACGACTCGGTGGTATGGGATTTTGAAATTGATGTTGAAGGAAATATTGTTATTTTGGAAAATGGAATACTGGAAATAAAATCCCGGGTATCTATACCTGAGCATGGGAAAATCACAGTTTATCCAGGTGCCAAACTGATTCTTAACGAAGGCGTGTTGCACAACAGCTGCAACAGAATGTGGCAGGGAATTGAATTGTTGGAATTAAAAAAAGAAAAAGGTGTAGTCGATATTATTGGTGATGCCCGAATCGAAAATACCTATTCACGCCTTAATTGATCAAGTAACTTAGACCCTTCCGGTATTCCAAGTATTAATATTTCTTCTTGATCATAGATGATGTTAATTCCTGAAGTATCCCTTTTTTCATAATAGACTTTTAGGAAGTCAGGTAATTTGTGATAGTCTAATCCCGAAAGATATCTGCTATAACCGTTGGCAAAGAGGATGACTTCACCATCAATTTCTTGTGGGAGTTGGTCATATTGATATAATTTATGAGTCCTTTGTGAGTCGAAGCCCAAATAATATTCAATAAAGTTTTTCTGAACGTGATTGGTTATGATTGGGGAATGATGAAGACTATCTATCATGGGAATTACCTTCTCCTTGATGATCGCTTTTTGATGATTATATTTTGAGGACTCATGGGCATATTGGCAGATCCTAAATGGTGTGATCAGAAGTGTCGGAAAAAAAGCAGCAATAAAATATTGAGATCTGATTGCTGAGGTGAAATACCTCAAAGTGGTTATGGCAAACAAGGGTAAATATAATGTGTAAAAAGAAGCATAATTTGAATATTTCGCCCAGATACATAGAAATAGTAATACAATCGGTATAAGAAGTGGATATTTGGACTTCTGATTAAAAAAGTCGTAAAGCGCGACTGCAGCTAAAATGGATGCAGGAGGTACCAGGAATAAGTAGTGTCTGATCTCCGGACAAAGAGGGATATAACTTTGCCAGGAAATGGTCATGAAATTGGCAGAAAGCACTAAGGTGAGTAGGGCAACTTTCCAAAATTTAAATCGTGTAAAGTTCTCAAAACTGCATAGTCCAATCCCGATTAAACCGAGTAAACCCGATTTGAGTAAAGCATCCCATAAATCAAAAGATATCCTTTTGATGAGGTGTTGGGTAGGTAATTGATCATAAGAACAGGTATTGAAATAGCTGTTATTCTGAATGGCATGAAGTCGGGCCAACCAGTTTCCTTCAACTGCAAAATATCCCAAATAAAACACCAATACAAGCATCCCGCTGAATAAAAATGACGTCCAGAATGGGTAATTTCTTTTCTTGGTTAAATCCATAACCAAAAATATCAGAAAGGTAGGCAAGAACAAGATGAAGGACCCTTTACTCAAAAAGCACATAAACAGGAAAACGGATGATGTTAATCCCAAAAATGTCTTTGCTTGAGTGGCCTTGGTGAGTGTGGAGCGATATAAAAGATATAAAGCAATGAAGCCATAAATAGTCACAAAAGAATCTGGCATGAGTTTATCCGAATAAAACAAAGTCCATTGATCTGTAACATAAAATGCAATCCCCATAATTGCAACTAAAAATCTGGATTTGAGAATTTGATATAGGATAAAGCAAATTATTAAAGTTTGTATTAGTGGGATGATGGCTGAAGTGAAATCTGAAATGCCGAAGAGTTTGTACATCAGGGCAGTAAAGCCCAACAAAGCCCAACGATACTCATAATGGTCGGCGGAAAACAAATTAATTTGCCCATCTGCCCACTTGGAAGCAATTCGGGCATACCACATATCATCAACCCCGAAATGACCGAAGTAACAACAAAAATGATGAATTAATAGAATGGATATGGGAATCACCGGCCATAAATATTTCATACTTGCCTTCGACCCAATTAGTGCAATAGGAAATTTCACACTTGCATAATTTGACCAAAATGAAATCATAAGAGTTTGATTTCTATATATTTACGATCGAATATCATACAAATTGATCATTTTCACAATTAATTATTAAATGCATTGTAATAGGATAACGTTTTCCAATGAACAATTACTTTTGTAGTATCTTCAGCATGTGTGAATTTGATTCTACTATGGCGCATTTCTGCTTCATTATTAAGCACTTCAAGCCAAGGTGACTCGTCGGCATAGCCAGCTATACCTCCTCGTCCAAGTGCTTACTAATTTTGCATAAATGTGCCTCGTAACGAATCCTATTGCACGAATTGGGTTCAATCCAGATGTAGAATTCATAATGGAAGATAAAACAAAATGAAATTCTGTAAAATGTTTAAAAGGAAAGAGTTTTAGATAGATATGGAATGGGAAATGGGACTTCTTTTAATTAAAGGCAGCGTTTCCATCCACAACCGCATGAGTAGAGTCTCTTTGGTGTATTTTTAGCTTCCATCCGGATTGCTCGGTAATTAATTGAATTACTTTAATCATCTCATTACCCTGAAGTATAGCTTGATTTTTCAAATTGCTAAAAGAAGCCTGGTGACGGATATATTCTTTGGCTTCTCTGCTAATTTTGGTATAATCCGCTTCTTTAAAAGTGTTAAAAGTACCCTCGGAAATATCGTAATAATCGAGATCGTGATCGATTGATAATATTTCTACTTCTGGTATGGGCCCAATAGAAATGGTCCGACTTTCTTCATCGGCTACAATTTCCAATTCTTGAAAGTCATATCCCATACTGACTTTAGCTTTAACTCGGATGAGGGCCTTTTTACGGAATGGGCTGAGGTCATAGAAATAATAGTCCTTGTAATCATAGATTTCAGAAAAATGGCCTTCTACGGTAATCAGTTTACTGACTTTTTCGATTCTCTCCAAGAGTACCGCGCTGGATATTTCAGACTTGGTATCCATATTCCAGGCTGTTAATCCCTTTAGATAAAAAAATAAAGCAATTACACAGGCGACAAGAATAGCTATCAATAGAAGCCTTATACCTGAAAATACTGATTTGGTCTTAGCCATTGTTTCGCTTTTGTAAATCAAAAGGGTGCTTCACTCCATACCAATTGGAGATGATTGCCTTAATCGACCCAATGGAGACTGGAGATTCTATTATTAGTGGAATTTTATTCTTATCGTTTGATACCCAGATATTCATCTGATCTCCCTTTTTGAATACAGTCCCTTCGATCACTTGAGGTGATAAATGTACCGTGGATGTTTTACCAAGATGTTTTACCCTTTTTTGCACATTTTTTTCAATGATATCGATCTTAATTGGCCATATTTCTTTGTCTAGAAAAACATCAACTGTCAATGTGCTACCATCTTGAATTTGATCCAGTTCAATGTTCCTTAAGCTGTACAAAATAGAAACAATGTCATGCATACAGTTTTGCATTGTCGTTTCCCCTTTTTTCAGATCATTCTTGTTTGGTCCCCAGAAATAGGTAGCAACTCCGTTTTTTTGATCAAATTGAATTTTGTCGTACCGTTTATATTTACCTTCGTGAACATCTCTTATTGACCGGGTGGGTAAAAGGGTTTCCTTGTCAACCAGTGATTCAAAATAATCGCGTACTTTAAAAAACCATTCATAGGAAGGGTAGGTTCTTCCCTCAACACTCATTTTGTAATGATCTCCCTTATCCTGTACTCTGAAGACCACTTCACCGGCGGATAACCAGATGAAATTCCAATTATAGTATATTCTATAAACGATTGTTTCTCCGTGATCAAATGAATAATTTTCCATTTGACAGAGATCAATTGATTGGAATTCCTGATGGCCCCGGTCTATCTCCTGAATACCAATTAATGATAGTATAAAGGCTAAAAGACTAATAAATAATGACTTAAACATCTTTTATATAATTACGCTTCAGGAATAACAGTAATCCCAAAAACGATGGGATCAAGATATTTATTATCCATAAAGAATAAGTTGCTGCGAGCAAAAAAAGTTCATTTATTTGGAAAGGAGACCAAATTAATAAGGCAATTTCACCCCGCGAAACCCAGGCAATCAGGGGAGGAAATGGAAGAATGGTCTGAATGAAAAAAGTAAAAGCAATGCAGGCAACTAACCAATACCAATCCTGGTCTACTCCAAATAGTCGGAGCAGGATATAATATTGCAATCCAAAGAGTAAATACCTCAATGCAGAATAGAACAATGTTCTATTAAGTGTTTTTAGAGGTAAAGGGTAGACCCAATGAAAATGCTTGAATTTGGATTTCAATTTTTCCACCCATAAGATGTGATCAAACCGGTTAATCCAGTGTGGAATTTGGAAATAAACGATAAGTAGTAGGATGGATAGGATTACAGAAAATCCCAGAAAAAAATATTTTCCCTGAAAGGAAATGTAGCGTGGCATCAATAGGGCCAAGCTCAAAATACCACCAATGGCGTACACGATGTTTTGAGCAAAACTTCCGACTAAAGTGGCAAATATGCCCGAAGTAGCATGTCGTGGGGGTAAAAACCAGATTCTGCCTCCATACTGTCCAAGATGATTGGGGGTGAAAACGGCAAAAAGTACCCCGGATAAAATGGCCCGGAAGGCTTTTAACTTGCTGATAAGAATCGCTGGTTCCAGCAACCCTCTCCATTTCATACTTTCGAAAAACCAGTGGATCGGCATAAGCAGGAATAACAGGATCACGTATCCCGTCGAAGTGGAATTCCATTGAACTTTTATAAATGCCCAGGTGCCCTGGTGTGATTCCGTATCAGCGATTTGTAAATAAATTGCAATCCCAAAGCCGATAAAGATTACTGCTTTAAATAGTGTTTGGAGAAGTTTTCCAGGCTTTCTATTTTTTAATAATCTGTTTATGAATGGATTGATTAAAATGATTTGGAAAATGAGATTTTAGCCGGTTGTTTTTAGTTTAGTTAATATGAAAATCGATTTGTAGTCTAATTGCTGACCTGAAACCTTAGTACCGTTTTTAGTTTTTCCGGAGCGACTTTTCTGGCATCGGAAAGATATATTTCCCGGTGCTTTTTGGATTTTCGGAAATATCCTGAATTGACTGCAAATTCTTCCATTAACTCAAAGCTTTGGGGTTCATCATCATAACTTCCGAGGTGCAACATTTGAATACAAGGCCCATCTGTTATTTTTTCCCACTTTACTTGATCCAGTAAGGGTTGTGGCTTGTTGGTTTTGACTTGTTCCACTATTTTTGAAGCAAAACTATTATCCACAAAATTTGGCTGTCGAATCATCAACTTAAAAACCAGATGATCTTTATTTATCTTTCCCTGGAAATTCTGTTTTCCTTCCTCTGAGAGATCCCAAATTCCTTCCAAGGGATAAACTGTATAATCAAAGTAACCCGGTGGCTCCATTCCTTTTTTAGGACTCATTTTAACAGCGTAGGACAATGAATATAGAACGCCTACGTATTCCGCAAACTTAGGACTATTTGGGTTTCCTGCTCCTTCAATAGTGAAAAAAATAAATTCCGGAACTGTTAACAGCTCGGGAACATTTTTTGGCAGATAGTATTGTTTTTCCTTTTTTCTCCATTCATGTTTCATGATAATAAAAATTTGATGGTAGAATGTGACAAATATCCTGTTTTAGCATTAATAATTACTAATTTATCAATAATAGAATCAATGGATTAAAAAGTAATGTTGGAGATGAAAAGCTGACAGTCAATTAACTTAATGGGTTTAAAAAAACCCATAATTATATGGGGAGAATCAACAATGAGCCACACAAAACTCATTAATGACCTCATGGTTACAAAAGAATTATTTTTTTTACTTGAACCTGATTACTTGAAATTAACTGAATAAAATAAATACCACATACCATTTTGTTTCCTGAAATATCTCGCCCATCCCAATTTACTTGCAGTTGACCGGTAGCTATTTGTCCATCAATGAGTGTATGAATTCTTTGTCCTGAAAGATCTAAGACAAAAAGGGAAATACTTGATGGATCAGGGAGGTTGATGTTAAATGTCACATTATTATTAAAAGGATTAGGATAGACTTTTTCTAGAATAACCTGGGTTTCTTCCCTTTCCTCGTGAATTGCTGATGTCAACTGTTCACCACAAGGTATTGCGAATTGATATGAATTTACATTATTTGATCCAAGTCCGGAATAGACTGCACCTCCGAGTGTGTCCCGAGTTGATTTATTCAGCTTAGAAACAATGATGGAAGTAGACCCGAGATTGCCGCGCGATATTTCTAAATATAGTGAATCGTCGATGCAGGAATCTAGCAAAAACATATCCACAATCCCTTGAATGGCTGTTTCGTTTTGAGCGGTTTTCAGAGTTTGGGTTAATACAAGATTGTTGTTAACAATGTTGAAACTGGTGGCTGAATCGCTCTGGAATACAATCTCAGATGGGTGCCATCTTTTATTATGGAGCAATCCTAAAGTAGTCCAATCAGAAGTAGTAGTGATATGAATTCTATAGATACTCCTGTTCCAATCTTTATTGATAAAATTTCCAATCATCTCTTTAGACAATATCAGATATCCATCTTCATCCAAAGGAGAATAAGTGGAATAGGTATAACCTTTCCCGTCTGACCTGTTAATTGCTGCTGGTTCGATTTGAGATCCTTCATGCCACTCATTAAAAGACGTAATATTTACCATGAATGGCTCAATACCTAAAGATAGCGCCGCATTCCACTGATCCCTATAGGTTTTACCATTACGCCTGGGAAGAAATGTATCCTCTTCGTACCCTATTCTTGCGGCGGAATTGCCGGGTGCAACCGCGGGAGCGAAAAAAGTTTGCATAGGAAGCTCCAATCCCCAGGAATAATCGATGTTTTCTCCCTGATCAATGACTATGTAGTTGTAGATGCCATCAAAATGTGATACATCAGCTAGAAAACCATCCAAGGCCTGACCCATAATCATCGTTTTATCGGATAATGCATGGACCGAGTCCATAGCCGAGGTCCAATAACTATATCCTACAGGTTGAGCCTGATCGGCAAGACCTGGAGCGAACAAATAGAATAATCCTTTAAGATCATTTCCAGGCATCCATTTACTGGATTTTGTAGTGAGAAAAAAAGCAGGATAGCTTCGATATTGATTATTGATATAAATGATATCTTCAATTAGCCGATCTGCGCTTCGCTCCCAATAAGGTTCTATGTGGAATGTTACCTTTATCTTATAATGATCGGCAATTTCAAGAATTATTGGTACGGTACTGTTAGAATAAGATTCCTGACCCCACCATGTAGTAATGATTATGCCAATACCCGCTTTTCTTAGCCAAGCCATATGTTGCGCAATTACTAATGGATCAATTGAGCTGTAAGCCCCTAATATTGGAAAGTAGTCGCTGGCAATATCCGACGGTGGCATATGACCATTCTGGGTCCAATGTATCCAATCTCCGTTATGCTTTGGATTTCCATACCAACTATAGTAAAAAGTACCAACCCTGTAGGAGGGATCTGGACCTATTACCGGTGGGAAGTTGGAGGTATCCAAAGTCATGTCTTGAGACAGTAGAGCTATATATTGGAATGACAAAAAGCTAAAAAGTAATATTTGTCGCATCTTAGGATTCAGTAGCTGACTTCGTAATGTAATTTAATTAAAAAATATCTTTTTTTCCGAATTTATTACCCTTAATTCCGCTGGCTTCGGAGCGATGGAATTCAAATAAGTATCCTTACAGCACGGATCTGGAATTATTGTATTAGCATTTTCCTTAATTTGTTATATCTTGCTATGATGAATGAAAAATCTGGTAAGCGGAGGATCTTGGGAGTGGATCCCGGCACCAATGTTCTGGGATATGCGGTGTTGGATATTGAGGGAGAACAACTTGATTTGGTGCAAATGGGAATTCTAAAATTGCAGAGTTTTAAAGATCATCAAACCAAACTGAAGGAGATCTATCTACAGCTTCAGGATATCATCGAATGTTTTTTACCTCAGGAAATGGCCATAGAGAGTCCTTTTTATGGAAAAAATGTACAATCCATGCTCAAATTGGGAAGGGCTCAAGGTGTAGCCATTGCGGCGGCAATTACCATGGGCTTGCAAATTGTGGAATACTCACCTAAAAAAATCAAACAATCCGTAACCGGTAATGGAAATGCTTCCAAAGAACAGGTATCTGCTATGTTGGGACACCTGTTAGGCAGATCGGTGGAATCTCAAAAACTGGATGCCACCGATGCCTTGGCAGCGGCCATGTGCCATCATCTTCAACGCGGAGCCGTCACCAATGCCAAATCCTACACAGGATGGAAGCAATTTTTAGCTGAGAATCCGGGCCGTAAAGCGTAAAGGATTGGAATTATGGATTAATTGATTTGCATGCCATTGATTCTCAATACGTCAGCTTTTTCTCGATCCATAACTGTGGCTATGAATCTCAAAAAGAGCTTCGTCTTGAAAATCAAGCGCATATAACTCATTTTAACATCTGTTTTTAAATCACTTCAATGTTAAGAATTGCAATTTCATTTTTCAACATTCCTTTTTTCCTCAAATATTATCCACCATTGTCCATTAGAGCAAATGTTCATTATTTCTGGTCTAGTAGAGTTAAGGTGGAATGGTAATTTCATGAGACTGATTATTGACATATTACCACATTCTTTATGATTGTAAAATGCCTAAAGTCAATTCGATTATTTTATAACAATCGTTGTTCCTGATGTTTTTTCAAAATATATAATCTCCTCTCCTTTATACCTATTTGCATCAATTTTTTCTGCTATTATTTTTAATTTTATTTTCTGGTTTTGATTCTGCAAATCATACCCATTGTAACTTTGAATTTTATAATATTCCACTTTGGGTAAATAGACAGTTTTAAATAGCTCATCACCTGAAAGAAGTATTTGAATTGGATACGAGTCTGTCAATCCATTGTTTTTAATTAAATGAAAATACTCTCGAACGAATTCATCCATATTTTCCCAATTCATTTCTATGCTATCCATCATTTCTGAGGAAGAACCGATGATTATTTGTTTGAAACAAAGATCTCCTTCTATTACTCTGGGAATTGATTTTTGCGGAAAACAAAAATTAACATAAATTGATGATAAGACTAATATAAATGTTTTCATAACAGGTTTTTTATAAAGGTGGCTTATTCCGTTCCCGCACTTCTTTTTAAATTAAAGAATGGAACTTGATTCTATTTTTTTCAAAATTGTTTTGTTCTACTGTGGCTTGATCTTAATAATTAATAACTAAACAAAAAAAAGGTATGTGCAATTCCCTTAAAGGCAAATAGAGTAATGGCTAATATTTTTCACCAATTGATCATTGAAAATGAATATTTTACAACGACAACATCCATATTTTATAGACTCCGGTTTCCGGTTTCCGAGCTCCGAAACAGCCGATCACGATAGCAATAAATCCAGTCTCTTGTTCGGTTGTAGTATATTCCATTTATTTAATTGACAATTCTCACGCATAAAAATTTAGGACGATAGTTTTATTTTGCATGTGAAGTAACGATTGGCCTTTGAGGATCCGTAATCCAATCGCTCCACGATCCGGGATACAAAATTCCAGTTCCCAATCCGGCATGTGTATAAGCCAGAAGATTATGACATGCAGTGACTCCGGAGCCACAATAAAAAATGACTTCAGACCGATCTAGATTATCCAACACGGTGTCAAAATTTGATTTGATTTCTGTCGCTGATTTCCACCCTTTACCTTCTGATACATGGTCAAGAAATGGGAGATTTAAAGCACCGGGAATATGACCTGCTACGGGGTCAATTGGTTCGATTTTTCCCAGATATCTCGGATGAATACGGGAGTCGATTAACACTTGGTCTCCACTCTTGATATTTGTTAGAACTTGCTCTGCGTCCAGAGTTTGGTACAGGGAATCATTGATGGTGAATCTGGCAGCGGGAATTTCGGGAATCACCTCAGTCACTGGATAATTGAGTTCTTTCCAAGCCATATATCCTCCGTCCAAGACCGCTACTTTTTGATGACCCAACCAATTCAGCATCCACCATAGTCGCGCCGCAATTCCTCCATGAAATTGATCATAAACAACCACCTGGATATCGGAGGATATCCCCCATCTGGAAAACCGCGATTCCAACTCTGGTGGAGAAGGCAGCGGATGTCTTCCGGTTTTTCCCGGGATAATTTCTCCGGATAAATCGTTATCCAGATGTAAATAGATACTACCGGGAATGTGAGCTGATAAATAATCCTGATACCCTTGATCCGGATTATTCAGAAAGAATCGCACATCAAATATCCTCCAGTTGGCATTTGATATATTTTGTAATAATTCAGCTGGTTTTATCAATGTTTTAAACATGGAATCTCTTTTGTTATCTTTATAAACCATTGTAGTTCATGTATGAAATTAACAGAATTATGAAGAATAAACTATTGCTAAACCTATTTATTCTATTTCTGATTTCGCTAATCAGCTGTACAGGTCGTCAGGAATCTACAGGAGATCCAACGGAAGTGGAATTGTATAGTTATGACATAGAAGCCAAAATTACTGAACTGGGTATTGCTCTTCCTGAAATGGGGGCTCCGGTTGCCAATTATGTAAATTCCGTACGTACCGGAAATTTAATCTACACAGCCGGTAAAGGTCCAAGCTTGCCTGAGGGCGGATATATGACTGGGAAAGTAGGGGAGGACCTGACTGTAGAGGAGGGATATGAGGCAGCACGACTAGCCGGGTTGCAGTTGATCGCTGCACTAAAAGCTGAATTAGGAGACTTGAATCGGGTAGTGAGAATTGTCAAGGTTATGGGGATGGTCAATGCGGTACCGGGATTTACCGATCACCCGGAAGTCATCAATGGATGTTCCGACTTATTGGTTTCAGTCTTTGGAGAACGAGCCAAGCATGCCCGTGCCGCTGTTGGAATGGATTCTTTGCCTCGAAATATAGCTGTAGAGATTGAACTCATTGCGGAATTTCGATAACGATGAAGTATGCCTTACTTTGTATATTGCTAATTAGTCAAACGTCGTTTGCTCAGAAAATTGTTGCTGTTGAACAAGTTGCCCAACTTACAGGACAACCATCAATAAATAATACCGGTTCGGTGAATGTGTATGGAACGGATTTGGGATCGATGTTTTTACACAGTGATGGTAAGGTCTATTTTCTTTTTGGAGATACCTTTGGTCCACCTGGAAATCCGGGAGCTAGTGGGGACTGGAGATCAAATACGATGGCTTTCACCAGCGACTCTGTGGCCGCCGATGGCATCGTGTTTGATGGTTGGATCACGGATACGATTGGAAATGCAAAAGCACTTATCCAAGGCGATCATAATCAAAATGACGGATCCGGAGAAGTGACCAAAATACCCACATCCGGATGGAGTATTCTGAGCCGGCAGTATCTATGGTACATGTCGGTGAAACAATGGCTAGAGGCAGGAAATTGGCAGGTAAATGATGCCGAGATTGCTTACTCCGACGATAATGGGAATACATGGATCTCATCCGGAGTAAAGCGACTTCCTAACAGTAATTTTATACAAGTAACGGTAGCGGATCATTTGGGATACCTCTATTTTTGGGGAATTCCCGCAGGTCGTTTTGGGGGAGTTAAAATAGCCAGGGTGCCTCCGTCTAAAGTATTGGACCTTTCGGCCTATCAATATTATTCTGGTAGCGAATGGACAAGTGGTGAAGAAAATGCCACGGAAATCATTGAAGCTCCGGTGGGAGAACTCTCGGTATTATGGAATCCCTTTCTCGAAAGGTGGATCATGATGTATCTGAATGAAAACAAAGCTTGTATCGAGATCCGCTACGCCGAACAACCTCATGGACCGTGGAGTACCGCATCCCAGGTCGTTTGTGGCACTGACTATCCAGGTCTCTATGGCGCATTCATGCACCATATATACATGGAAAATGAAGGGGAAACGATCTATTTTCTAATGTCCCAATGGGGCCCATATAATGTTTTTCTTATGAAGGTCCGGTTTGAGCAAAATTCAACTGCTATTGAAAACCAGGAATTAATGCCTGAACTTTATTTCCTTGATCAAAATCATCCAAATCCTTTCCATCAGGAAACCCAAATCCGATATAAACTATTAAAATCAAACCATACCTCTATCAGAATCTATAATATGAACGGTCAGGTAGTCTATAATTTAATTGACAGATACCACCCGGCAGGTTCATATTTGTTACATTGGAATGGCCAAGACCATATGGGAAATCAAGTAAAAAGCGGCATTTACTTTTATCAGTTGATGGTGGGTCGATCCAACGTAAAAACCAAAAAAATTGTAGTTAAGGCTATTTTTAACCACTAAGGACACTAAGTAACACTAAGGACCGTCCTGTTTTCTTCTTAGTGCTCCTTCGTGCTATTAGTGATTCAGATTTTGCCAATTCCAACTGGTGGTCGGTCTCCATATTCCAGTCTCTCTGTCCCCTGCTCCCTGCTATAACTAATTCTGCACCTCCTTGATCATCCGGACTTCCCCTTTGATCGTCACCTGGCCGTCGCTTTGATTCAAGACTGGCACCCCGTTTTCATCCGCGAAGTAGATGGTACAATTGTCCAGGGTTAGATTGGAATTACTGCCTTCATTCAATATGATCTGTCCGTCATCCATGCCGGTACAGTTTTGGATTATAATATTCCTGAGTACAATTCCTCCTTCATTCAGTAATCCGGATCCCTGCGAATGAATGCCTCCGCCATCTGCCATCCCAGCCTCGATGGTGAATCCATCCAACATCAGATTGTCTATTCCATCACCCAGGTATAAAACATGCATAGCGTTGTCTAAAAGACTGCCCTTAGTGCCAATATCCCCACTGAGCTTGGTTACGTTAGTCACATGATTGCGTTGTGACAACAAAGACTCTGCTCCCGTGAATCCCCCATACCATCTCAAGCTACTCAGAAAATGAAATGAATCGCTGCGATCCAAATTCTTGGAGGTATAATATTCGCCCTGGGATACCCATACTTCCCGGATAGTAGGGCACGACAAGGCTACGGTTAGTGCTTTCTGCACATTGGTCGCAGCATCAGACCAACTTAGTCCGGTGTTTTTCCCTGCCGCCAAATGGTTTACATACAGTATGGAATCGTTTCCAAGGGGACAGCATATACGATCTTCCGTAGTCAATAGAAAAGTACAAGTATCCGGTTGTCCGGCGCCATAAGTGGCTATGATTTGGATGGTCGTATCGATACCACATCCCATGATGGTGTCTCCGGGATTCGGGATCTGGATAAGGGTATAGCCACAGGTAAAAACAGATACCAAATCACGATAATCCGGAATAATGGCCTGACAAAGGATATCAACCCCAATGGTATCGTTTTCCAAACAGGTGATGCCCGGTGATGTGGGTTGAGTAATAGTTATTGCCTGTGTAACCGTACAATTGTTCTGATCTGTAATGGTCACAATGTATTCTCCTGCAGTAAGGTTACTGATTTGACTAGTGGTACTGCTGTTGGACCAACTGAACGTATAGGGTTCTAACCCCCCTTTTCCCATCACTTCGATGCTTCCGTCAGCTCCGGTGTTGCAGGTAGCGTGCGACAAAACCAAGGTATCTATTGCCATTCGGGAACAATTTTTAACGAATATTTTTACCTCCCCTAATCCTAAGCAAGTAGGAGTGCCTGTCCATCCATCAATTGCTGTATATAGTACATAGCGAGCATTAGTAGAGGAAAAATCCGGTCCGGCAAACCCGGTATAGTCTGATATACCGCTAGCCTGAGGAAAAAGCATCGTACCCCATTCCGTCCAGTTGGTTCCATCGAGGGAGTAATCTATTATCACATTCTTAAACCCCTTGTCGGTATTGCCTGAGGCATTGTAATTCCAGATGTATGATTCCAGCAGGGTATAGCTTTGTCCGAGATCATACATGATCCAGTGAGTATTTCCCCGGGTCGGATTCGGATTGGTTTGCAGATTGCAGGACAACCATTGATCCGCCGGGTAATTGGAATGAGCATCGGTAAGGCATTGACTGTTGATCCGGATAGAATTGATCATTATAAAGATAATAAGAACTGCTAACTGTTTTTTCATAGTGATCATTTAGACATTCATAAATCCCATCGGCATTTCATTAGAAGAAAGCGAATAGAAATTGGTAATATTAGGTAACACCAAATCGAGATCTGCTTTCGGTACTCCGAACCATAAGGCAAGCTCGGCAAAATATTCATCAGCTGAAGCAGTTGGAATAATTCTACCCCGCCCCAGGTCAAGAGATCCTCCTTCCACCAGATCAGGATATGTACCATACATCTCTTTGCCTTTAACAGCGCCGCCCAATACAAAATGGTTACCCGCCCAGGCATGATCACTACCATTTCCATTCGAAGTAAGGGTACGTCCAAAATCAGAAATGGAAAAAGTAGTTACGTTATCCTGCATATTTATTTCTCCTAAGCTATCATAAAAAGCTTTTAATCCCTGGGACAGAATTGGTAGCATATTTTGTTGCTGGGTCAATAAATTGTCGTGATGATCCCAACCTCCGTAATTCAGAAAAAATATCATCCGGTTCATCCCCAGTGTTTGGTTTACAGAAATAGTGCGAGCAATCATTTTAAGACTATCAGAAAAGGAATTATCAGGGAAAGAGGTAGTAAATGTAAAAGAATTGGCAAGAGCTCCACTAAACTCTTCATGAACTTCCTGGGCATTAATGACAATATCCCGATAAGTCAGTTCCATAAGGTTGGCATACTGTTGGGTGAGCATACTATTGACAGCGGGAGTAAGTGCCTGATTAAAACTCCAGGGGCCATTGTATCCAGTGATACCGGAACTGCCATTATCATAGTTTTTTATAGAATAAGCCAGTGCTTCTTTACCAGTCTGAAAAATGTTGTCCCCAGAAAGTGAAATATTCATTGATACATTTTGCTTGGTATTTAATTCAGAGAGCATATCGGCCATTCTTCCACCCCATCCCGTTACATTACGAGACTGCGGAATTGACGTCTGCCAGTGCTTGATTTGATCGGAATGAGAAAACAATCCCAGGGGTAGGGTAGTTAAATTATTTTCGTACTGATTTTTATCGGTAGGCTCCACCAGGGATCCCACATTGACAATCCATGCCAGGTCCTGGGATTCAAAAAGCTGTTGTATTTCCAACGCATTAGGATGAATACCATAACTTTTTCCATCGCCGGTAATTGGGTTGATTCCTAATAATTGACCTTGGGGGATGGCTAAGTTCGAACGTATGGTGCTGTACTCGGTATATTCCGGATTTCCACTTGGAACCAGTAAATTATGAGAGTCTATACCTCCGGCTAATAATATGCACACCAGAGCTTTATAATCTCCTTGGATAGCTGCAGGCTTGGCCGCTGCACTGTTGGTCATACATAGGTGCGCTAAGGTTGATAAAAAGGTAGTGGATCCAACTGCAGCGCAGCTTGCCTGTCCTAAAAATTGTCGGCGATTAAGTCTTTTAGTCATAATAGTTATTTCATTACACAGTAATCCGGAGAAATCATAATCAGGTAAATGGCCAGATCTACCCGGTCGGTAGGGTCACTTAAAGAGTTTACGGCATTATAGATCAAATCTCTGGTGCCTTGTGACATATTGCCATAGGTAAAAATAATATCCAGACGATTGAGTAAAGCATTTACATCGTTTGCGATGGTCACTTCATCAGAGATATCCGGATTGACATAATGGTCAGGAGTAAAATTATACCAGGGCCCATAGAGTGAATTGATATCCATAATTCCGTTGGTATACCTCGACCAACGGTAGACCTGGTTGATATAACCAATCGATGAGGAAGCGTCTACAATCTGAAATTCAGGAGCTACCAAATCGAGATCTTTGATCGGACCTTTGGGTTGGTGGTCCGGTAGAAAAAAATTGAAAACACTTGGTGAACCTAGAGGCCTTTGTTTTACTTCTACCATCATCCAGTAGGTACTATTGTGGTAGTCTCCGGCTGGGCTGCTGGCATTTAGAGCACGACAAATATGTGCATAACGTACTATCGGCTCTCGCAACATGCCATGGGCAGGATCTTGCATCCAAGAACAATCCCGTGCTTCTTCATCTAAAAGTATTGCTTTGATTACCGCCTTCATGTCACCTCTGATTCCGGATCCATTATCATTAAATGCTCCTGCGACCCGTGAGATGTATTCCTTGGAAGGATTGGACTTTACCAGCCTTTGGATCAGTAATCGACCAATAAAAGGTCCGACATTGGGATGATTGAAAAGATTATCGATGGCCTCGGCTATATCTTGCATACCGGTTTGGCCTCCCATCACGGTATGATTATGTAAATACTTTTCACCAGGTTCATGATAATCCTCAAACATTTTCATAGGATACTGAAAATCTTCGCTCTGCCACCACCAAAAATTGGAATTGGTACCTCCTGTTCCCAGCCCGGTAAATATTTTGGCAAACTCAATAATTTCTGTGTTGCTATAAGTAGGAATCCAGTTTCCTCCACCATCGGTCTGTCGTGTACCATCCTGATTAAGCATATAAAGACCGATTGAAAACAACTGCTGAAATTCCCGGGCATAGTTCTCATCCGGAAAACTGTTGGCTATCGTATCCGTTTTGGGATTGCGCCAATGACTTAGATACTGGCCCATGGTTTGACTGAGGGTAACATCCAAAAGTAAATCCCGGTAATTACCAAAAGCATGATCGCTTAATATGTCATAATAGTTGCCTAGAGCATAGGCAATATGGCCAAAATCTGAAAATTCTGAAACGACCAGGATTTCACTTAAAGCCAAGGCAATCCGATGCCTCAGGATATCCGGAGCGGTCATCACTTTTTGCCACCAGGAAAACCGGAAGAGGTTTCCAGGTTTACTATCATCGTAGGTTTCACCATTGGCATTGAATGAATCAATACGCATCTGAACCAAAGCATCGATGTAGGGTTCAAGGTGATGTACAGGTAGGCTAAATTGATTGTCCAACCAAGCGGATATACCCATCTGGGCAACACTTTCGATGGTTTCATAGTCGGCCCCTAAGGTTGCCTGGGCTAAAAACCGACTAGCGGCTTCCAGATCTGGCATTAATCCTTCTCCACTACCGGTTTGTAATCCATTTTTGCTGGCCGTATCGTGACTGGTGGTTATGGTTACCCCACGCAGGTGGCCGGCCCCTACATAATCAATATAATTTTGAGACAGGGATCCTGCAGTGATAAATAAACAAAGTAAAAATAGTGGGCATCTGGTCATAAATTGGGTAGTAAAGTATCGCATACTCCAGAGCTTTAACTTATTACCCAATAAATTATTAACCCAAAGAAATAGAATTTATTATAGTTACACAAAAGAAATCATTGGACAGAAGTCATAGGTCAGACATCAGATAGCAGATAACAGACATTAAAAGTCAGGACTCAAACAATTTGCCCTCGATCAGCATTAGCTACTTATAAACGATTCAAGAGCGTAAAGTACTTACACCTAAATGCTGACAGCGAAGCTTGTGCTGACGGGTGTCAAGGGTGTCAGGTTTCAAGGGTATCAGACTCAAGAATTATTAGTAAGGAAAGTCTGTTTTCTGATATCTACCTACTACCTCTCAATACTCAATTCTCAATACTCAATTCTCAATACTCAATACTCATATCTCAATACTCATATCTCAATACTCCATACTCCTTTAGTTCATATCAATTATATCTCCAGACCCCAGGATCGAATAATCAACAAGGGGAAACCCTTGATAATAGAGATCTCCGCTTCCACGAATCTTGGCGTATAAGTAACTTTGGACCCATACGTGAGCATCACCAGATCCAAAAATTCGAATCCTGGCTTCATAGCTATCCAGGTTGTAACCTTCATAATCTCCGGAACCGTTGATATCGATTTCCTGATAATTGACAAAGCCATCAATCCAGATATTGCCGCTGCCAAACATTTCCAAGTACAGATTATGTACATCCAGTGAAAGGTTTAAATCACCATTTCCATCGTTGATTACAATTAAATCATGATTTAGGGTCATGCGATTTATGTAGGTGATATCGGCCGAGCCTTGATTTTCTAATAGCCACAAATCCGGAATGGTAATATATATTTTGGTCCCTCTTCTTTGTCTCCCATTGAACTGCGTTATCCAAAGTGTTTCATCATTCACATTAAAAAGGTAGTCGTCGATAAAAGTTTCGTATCCTTCTACAACGATAGAGAAATAGGGTCCTTGTTCCAGGAAGATCTTGGCATTTGCCTTTACATTTATTTCGGTAAAAGGATCGGGATCAATAGTCACTTGGACCAAATTTCCTTCGTATTTTTCACATCCAAAAAGGAAAAATACTAATAAAATTATTCCAAAATTTATCGTTTTCATAGTAACCATTTTATGATAATAGTTTACAAGGATGACGAAAATTAAGAGCGGATAATTCTTAATATTGGGTTAAAATGAAAACCGTCAGAGGTTATTGATTTTCCTTGGAGTGGATGAGGGATAGGTGCTATTCTTCTCAGATTGCGCTTTGCTCAATAATTGGTTATAAGGGGATGGGATATCACACTCTCTTTTTAATCAGCGATGCATAATCCAAGAAATACACGCACTTAAGAGAAAAACTATTAGACATGGGATGATTGAGTAATCCATTGATGTTATCCAGGTAGCCCGCACTTAATTCATCCCCTTCGCTAAAGATTGAATTTTTCCAAACTAAATAAATATCACTACCCGGTGCGAATCGCCATCGGTAGACCATATCAATTGTAAAGGCGTTGAAATTGGCATTGGGATTTCCCTCGTAATTCGTGGTTATCAGAGATCCATCTTCCTGTAAAAAGGAATAACGATTGTATTCGACTTGTGACCAATAGTGTCTCAACCGGAAAGAGACTGTTGACTTGTTGTTAAATGCGTAATTGGTGCGTACAAAATTTATTACCGTATTTCGATCTCGACGGCCAAATACCTTATTACCCTCTTGTGAGGTAACATAACCTATATCATTTTTGTCAACTGAATTTTCCAATGAATAAAACAAAGACCATTTATTGTTCAGACGAAATCGGGGCTCGATTTCATATTCCAGACTGCTGCGACCTGTTTCACTGAATGTGCGGTGAGTAATGTCGAAAGAAAATGCAAGTTTCTTATTGAAATTAGAAGACACAAAGCTACCTATCATGAAATTTTTGGGATAGGTGTAGTATAATGAGAAATCTGTGGTTCGTGGTTCAAAATAATCAAAGGTCTGAACCGGTTCCCAACGTAAAAATAGTCCAAGGCCCCAAAATGTTTTAGTTCGTACAAAGGATCTCAAGAAAATATTAAAATCATTGAATGCATCGGGCCGGGCCAAACGCTGATATCTTGAGTATAAACTTATTCCCAAGCGATTAAAGGGACCAAAACTCTCGTATTTGTTATAAGAAAGTCGTGCTCGCAATGATTTTTCATTGTTGTTATATTGAAAGCCCAAATCTCGGATATCGTATTCCGGTCCTTCATAGTTGTATTCCAGATTCCATTGCCAGGTTCCTGAGGTTTTTTCTATTTCAAGGTTATAGGCTTTGTCAAAATGGTCCTGGACGGTAAAATATTTTTGACTTATTATTCCCGATCCTTTGAATGAATAGGTGTTGCTTCTATCGTTTAGGCCAAATACAACTCCAGTTACATTGGCCTCGTAATCCTGACCTTCACGATATACATTGGTATTAATCAGTGAAACAAATGAATTATTCTTTAAAAGTTGATCAACTGCAACCACAGAATAATTGGTCAGTGGATTGGTATTAATAGCATATTCTTCACCATTGGATTTTCGAATTGTGGCATGCGATCGACCTACAATGGCATTAAATATGCCGATTCCCATTCCCTTTTTGGTTCTTCCTGATATTTTAGTTGCATTGTATAACTGCGATTCGCGGGGATTGTCTACGATCGTTTCTCCTTCTTTTAATTTATCTCCCACTTCGTGACGATGCAGTGGTCTCGAACCAATTCTTCGGGAGTAGAACAGATCTCCTTTCGAAAAAATCTCCGTACCCTCTGTAAAAAACTGACGATTTTCATCAAATTCTACTTCAAAGGGAGATAAATTGAGAACCTGGTTATCGGATTGTACCTGTCCAAAATCGGGAATTAACGTCATGTCCAGAGTGAATGATTCGTTTATCCCTAGTTTTACATCCATTCCTCCATTGATAGATCTACCCCATGCACTTCGAGGACTGCTGTTTTTATCATAATAATTTTCACCATATACAGCGATAAATGGTAATGCGTTGAGCCGCAATGGTGGCGATATATCCGAAAGGCCCTTTAGAATACCACTTTGTATTAGCATTTGATCGATTTGTGGATCAATCGGATTCCAAAATGATTCTTCCCGAAACCTTCTGATTTCGCGACCAAAATTGATATACCAGGTTTGATTTTCTGTCTTGGGAAACCTCAAAGCACTGTAAGGTATTTTGATTTCGGCTATCCATCCATCTTGAGTAATGACTGTGTGACTTTCCCAGACCGCATCCCACTCTTCATCATCGTCACCATCACTTTCTACTCGTGCATCTAATTGCACACCTGCCGGAGTCACAGCAAACGAGTGGGCATTGATTCCACTTTTATACGTGTCAACGAGTACCCCAAACCAGTCGGTGTTTCCAAAATCATCACGTTCGCTAATTTCCTGAGCGATACTATCGGGTGAAGGATCTTTCATATAAGCTCCAATGTAGATCGCGTTATCATCATAAATAACTCGTACAATGGTCGGAAAAGTAGGAGTACTGCCGGGATTTGGTTGTGATTGAGTGAAATGAGTGGCTATTTCGGCTTCTTGCCAAGATGATTCGTTAAGAAGGCCGTCAATGACTATTGGTACTTCGGTTCGAAAAGCATTAAGTTCTTTAGGTATTAACTCACGATCAGGGTTACCTCCGTAACTGATACCACAAATCATTATAAGCACAAGAACAGTGAGAAATTTCATTAATGGTCAGGTTATATAAAAAATAAATTTAATATATAATGCAAAGTTATCCATTTCCTTGCCAAGTTTGGTTCGGGCAACTTGTTTTCACAAATTATTAACATCAAAAGATCCTTAAGAATTTCTTGATTACGAGGTAAAAAAAATGATTGTAATCAACTGCAAAACTTATTTTACTTGATGCATCCCTCAGTGCCTAACGCAGATCTGTAGCTCCCTTTTATACCTTTTTTCTTGAAGAGGTTTAACCTTATTAGAGGAAAAGTTGTTGGATCATTCTATTATTGTCTGAAATCCGGATTAATGATAAGCGGTTCGATAAAAAAGATCTTGGTCATTAATCCAAGTCACTAATATTCTTTTGCTAATTTTGCTTGCGAAACATTGAAAGTATATGAGTATAATAGAAATGAAGGTGCCTACTATTGGCGAATCCATAACTGAGGTTACTCTAAGTACCTGGCTTAAGGAAAATGGCACTTACGTTAATCTTGATGATCCGATCTGCGAATTTGAAAGTGATAAGGCGACTTTAGAATTTCCAGCGGAAGCATCTGGAAAATTGATCTGGGTAGCTCGGGAGGGTGATGATTTGGAGATAGGAGCATTGGTGGCTAAAATTGATACCAGTGTAGACAAGGAATTGGAAAAACCAAAAGAAGAGGCTCCTGTAAAGGTATCTTCGACAAAAAACGAAGAACGCACAGATAAACCTGATTCTAATGATAAAGGGCAGCTGGCAAAAGGTCATCCTGCTCCAGCAGCCGGAAAAATACTGCGGGAAAAAGGGATAAGTCCAGAAGATGTAGAAGGTACTGGAAAGGGAGGTAGGATTCTTAAAGCGGACGCTCTCAAGGCTCAACCAAAGGAAGTTAGTAAACAACCTCTTCATAAAGAGTCACTACAGGAATCGTTTAGCCGTAATACGCGCAGGGAGAAATTAAGTAGAATGAGGAGAACTATTGCCAGAAGGTTGGTATCGGCTAAAAACAACACGGCTATGTTGACGACTTTCAATGAAGCGGATATGTCCGAAATAATCTCCTTACGAAAGAAATATCAGGAAAGATTTGTTGAAAAGCATGGAGTAAAACTTGGATTTATGTCCATTTTTGCGAAAGCCTGTTCCAATGTCCTCATGGAAATGCCTCAAGTTAATTCAATTCTGGACGGAGAGGAACTGATTTACCATGAATATGTAGACCTATCTATTGCTATCTCTACTCCCAATGGTTTGGTTGTACCTCCGATAAAAAATGTTGAATCACTGAATTTTCATGAAATAGAATTGAAGATCAAAGAGCTGGCAGAGAAAGCGAGGGAGGGCAAACTCAGCCTGGATGAAATGACCGGTGGTACTTTTACTATAACCAACGGTGGTATATTTGGATCCATGATGAGTACCCCTATTCTCAACGAACCTCAATCAGCCATTTTAGGGATGCATAATATTGTACCCAGAGCTGTAGTCATAGAGGGTAAAGTGGTAGTTCGCCCTATGATGTACCTGGCACTATCCTATGATCACCGTGTAATCGATGGGAGTACTTCTGTTACCTTTTTGGTAAAGGTAAAAGAACAGCTGGAAGATCCTGTGAAACTATTAATGGACTTATAATAGTATTGGATGACGTTGCAAGAATTTTTTCAAGTATGCTTGGAAAATCCCGAAATTCCCTTGTTCTACTTTGTTGCAGTTCCCCTCACCGCCTTGCTGGCAGGAATATTTAGTCGGGGAGACGGGGAAATCTCTCCTTGGAAGTATCTCTATGCAGCCTTAATGTATTTTGCATTTGTTCCCGGTATTTTCGCAATAACTCTGAATCTTTATCTCTTCTTGTTCGAAAGACAAAGCATTTGGAATATTGATTTGGTAATGCAGGTATTACCTGTAGTTTCGATGCTTTTAACTTTATGGCTAATCACAAAATACGTGGATTTAAAAGCTATTCCGGGATTTGGAAAAATAAGTGGATTAATACTTATGATCCTGGTGTTACTTTTAATACTTTGGATTGTAGATCGAACTCATGTTCTGGTTATCTCGGTCTTGCCTTTTACTACTTTTTTGATCATCTTTGTACTAATGATTGTTTTGTTTCGATATGGCTGGAAATGGCTTTTTGAAAATTCCGAAAACGCTTAAGGTAAGCTTATAATTATATCATATTTCCGGCACATTTTATCAAAGATACATTATATCCATAATGCTGGGGGTGTTCACAGTTTTGGCTGTGATAATCCCCCTTTGAATTTACTCTAGTTATTTACTACTTGAAATGTTCCATGTAGACGAATTTTATTAGCTAGCTAAGCTAAAAAAGCCTAAACCCCATGTAGAGATTTAGGCTTCATTTTATTTCAATTGGATTTCAGAAATTTCAGAAATCCAGTTATTCCATGGTTTTCTACTAGTCTATGACGACCATTTTCTTAGTAGCTACAAAGTCACCGCTTTCCAACTGGTAGTACAATACTCCAGTAGTATTCAATTCTTTCTTAACTACCTTCACTTCATTGTATCCCTTGGCAAAATCACCCTGGTATACCTTCAGTGTCTTTCCAGTCACGTCCATTACCTTCACGGTTGCTTCTCCAGCTTCTGCCAGTACAAACCCTATGATGGTCTCGTCGGTGAATGGATTCGGAGTATTTTGATATAAGCTGTAGTCTCTACTGGCGATTACCTTACCTTCAGTAGTAAATTCAACGCCAATTCCAACTTGCTCTCCGTTTACATATGCTTCCGCTCGAGTCACTGCCGAATTCACTGTCAACAGTTTGCTCAGCTGACCGCTTTCTTTCGCAATGGCCGTCACGGTAAACAAGGTCGCATCATCAGCTACATTGACTCCTGCAGATTCATTCCAACTGGTGGTGACTACTCCTTGGCGGATCAGTCCAAAGTTGTTTTCATCTACCTGCAGACTTGCTGCTTCGATATTCACGACTTCCATTCCAGGTATATTCAAGGTGAACTGATATCCCTCTACTCCGGCAAATGACTTCGCCTTGAAGGAAATCTTCACTTCTTCTCCTGCACTGATGGCCGCATCTTCGACAGCAAAAATCAGTTTCTCGCTGGTACGAATCTCTGCTCCTTGTAACTGCGCACTATTGGCTTTGCTACTACCGTTAACATCTCCAACTTTCACTCCCACAAAGTTTACCTCTACTTCTGTAGTACTCATGTTTTCAATGGTCACGCTTTCAGCAAATCCCCATGGCTTGTCAGGATTGGAAAATTCATATCCTGCATCGACAAATCTCCAACTCGTATTGTTGGGGAATTCATTGTAGATACCCAAGATCAGTTTCCTCAATTCTACAATATCCAGGGCAGTTACCTTACTATCTGAATTGATATCTGCTGCAATCACCCGGTAAGAGTTTTCCAACTTTGACTTACCCAGGATGTGCTTGGTAATCTGCACAATATCCAGAGTACTTACTCCATTGTCATGATTGTCATTGCGATAAGGCATCACTTCGTATTCCTGACCCATGGGTAATGCGGAAAAGGCAAATTTACCATCTGCTCCTGTATTGAAGGTCCGCTGGGTATTCATCAGATCTACCTGTACAAATTCAACCGGTATCTCTGACTCATTGATTACTTCTCCTTTGATCGTTGAAGTGGCTAAACCTTCACATGCATCTACTCCAGGCTGGATCAATAAGTAGGTATTACAGAAATCACTGTTTCCTTCTTCATCCCAAACCCAGATATCTACTGATACCTGACCTAAATCATCACAGGTGAATACCCGGCTGGATACTTCTCCCGCTGAATCAAATGTAAAGACCAGATTTTCTTTCAAGGTACAGTTGTCATAACTACCTGCATCCAGATCACTAGCCCATACTTCTACTTCATTAGAACTCGGCATGATTACAGTTGCAATGCCATTGTAACAATATGGTGTAGGTTTCTTACAATCTCTAATCGTCAAGGTAGTCCAGCAAGTATCTTCATTACCACAATTGTCTGTAGCTATCAAATGTACTCCGTGGGTACCCACTGGGAAGTTGCCTTCCAGTACGTTGCCATGGAAATACAAATAGGTACTTTCGTCTCCACTTTCATATGGATCTACATAGTGACGGTAACGAATCTCATCCGCTGGAGTACAACTATCTACTGCTGTACCGATCACCTGCTCTACGTCAGCTCCCGCGCAATTCTCATCATAGATACATACTTCTTCCATTTCATTACAAGTAGCGACCGGGGGATTAACATCGGTTACCTTGATTACCTGCAAATAAGTAACATAACCGTCGCCATCATCCTTCAACCAGTTGTGTACACAACATCTTTCATCACTAGCCACATAACGATCATCCACTATTACATCAGGATGTCGGTAGTGCTGGTCCGGATCGTATACACACCAATCGATGATGGTCCAGGTACGTAATATCTTGTAGCATGCTTCATCGGTGATATCAAAGCGACGGTCTTCATAATGAATTCCTATCAATTCACAGTCATCATCATGGATTACCGGATATCCGGCCCCTGCTGCTGTTGCACTCAAATCTTGACCATCAGCACAATCCACATGTATATCTTCAGGGAAGTGTACTTCAAAATCAGATCTTGGCTTGATTACCACGCGCTGATAACATACACTTGTGTTTTCACATTTATCGGTTACCGTCCAGGTTCGCGTCAATACGCCCACTCCACATTCGTTCAAGCTTCCCTCAGTTTCCTTTCGAATATCTGGAAACCAACAATTATCCAAATAGGAAGGTGTGCCAAAATATTGCTCCGGATCAGGTTTTTCATAACTAGGATCGTCGTAGTAATCCAGCATCAACCATACGCGACAATAAATAGGTTTCCAACTGTGTGCAGTGCCATCAGGTCCCCAGTAGTTATCATCACATCCCGAATAAGTTTCATAACTGTTGGTGTACTCATCACATACCGGCCCTCCGTAGTATCCATAATTTCTATGATTAGGATCCAGATCCGTGCCGTCCCATGGAGTATTCACACACCAAATCGGCCAGTTATCAAGAGCGCTTCCATCCGTACTGGAAGTCACCAGCCAGGTTTGTACCGGTGTTTTGTCCAAGGGACAATCCGAGCGGAATTTGTCTCTTTCTGAACAGATGTCATGAGCATAACCCGCTCCCCATCCTTCTACAAAATCTACTCCTACCGGAACTTTCCAGTGGTATGGAACTCCATCACAGTAATAGGTTACATCATCCGGTGCTTTACATACCGGTGGTTCTTTATCATCCTTGATTACTTCAATCATACAGTCATTGTACAAGTGCTTGAAGCAATATCGATGTTTGTCATTGTATAACAATTCCGGATAATCAGTCAACAACTTCTGCCAGGTAGGATATCTGGAATCTCCACTATTTTCATACACACAGGCTACATAATTACGATAAGGATAATGGTCGGTCGCTATTTCACAATATAGTCCGGAGTCCCTGCCATTTAATGGCAGGCTACCTCCCGCTGCCAGGCATGTTTTGCTCCAGATAAGAGATGGCGCACAAATGTCCGGAATCGGATTTTCATAATTCGCAAATTCACGATACTTCCAGCGGAACCAGCAAGCATATTCATCCCATAAGTTGAAGCAGAACCATTGATGTTTCGTGCCCACAAATATATGGGGATCATATACCGGTAGATCACAGGCTTCATACACTCGTAATACCAAGGTATCTCTTCCACACTCGGTCAGGTCAATATAATCATTGAATACATAACAATTGATCCAGTCTTCGATCCTCTTGTCGATTTCCTCTTTATGATCCAGATAGTAATAATGATCATTGCAGGCAATAATATCGTTCACCCACTTGTTGCGATAATACTCAATACTATCCATGTTAGCTACCGCAAAGTGCAGATATTCACAACAGTTGTCGTGACTCCCGTCATCCAAATCTTCTGCATATACGCGTGCCCAGCATTTTTCCGGATCCAAGGTCACCTGTGTGATCTCATCACATATCGGAGTCGGTGGGGTATTGTCTACGACGTAGGCTCTGCGCCATACACGGGTTTCATTCCAACAACGATCCCGGAGGGTATATAAGATCCAGTGCCATCCATTTGGTAGATAAATCGTCTTTGATGCGCCTTCGGCTATGGATCCAGTAATGATAACTTCTTTGCCTGGATGGGTAGGATCCGGATACTTGACTTCAAATTCCAGCTCCAATTCCATATCACATTCCTTCATTACATATTCGCGAATATCAGTTATCACAATATGTGCCTTACAATCGTGAGGCTTGGTATAACCCTTTATATCAAGGGTATTGATGAATCTGTGAGGGGCGATTAAGGCTTTGTCGGGATATTTGCTTGTGTCTTTTAACACAATCAATGTAGGATTCAGTTGAGGAGCAGAAGTGTCAGTAATTTTTATCCATTGAATGCAGGAAGTATCCGAGTTGTTACACCAGTCATAGATCTTCCATTCTCGCCGTATTTTATACGACTTTCCGCAAGTGGGTATCACCCAATCCTTGTAATCCCAGACAATGTGGCACTTGCCTTTGTTATCAATATCCATTAAATAGACCTGGCCTCCTGTAGTCTGAGACGTATCCTTACTATTCAGATAGGGTGCTGGAAACATACCAGCTCCATCTGTAGGGAATGGATGGCGATAGCCGTCATCTCCATCATAGAAGTGGTTATCATCCCATAGTTTTTCCTTACCATTAGATAATTTAAAGGTACACTCCATGTTGGTGTCAGGAGGACATACTAAGGAGTCTATATTTTCTTTATATAAGAACAAAGTATCAACGCATTCATTGTAATTTCCCCATAAATCTATAGCGCGTACTTTCCTGGCCATATATCCAATTAAACAGGAGTCCTGATCGCAATCATAGGATACCCATTTTCTCTCTAAATGTTCAATTTTCGGATCGGGGGCATAAAGGGTACAATTATCTCCTGCGGTCACCTGAAGTGTATACTGGTCAGCAGCAATACAACTAATGGTATCGTTCATGCAGATTATCTGAGGAGGATATTTGTCCTCAATGCATATATATCCCCAGCAGCTATTACCATTTGAAATGTCCATTACTTTGTACACCATGCAATATCCAATCAATGTGCCATCTACGGTATCTGTCCTACCGCCAAATTTGGAGGTATAATATTCGGGATATGGATAATTTAGGATGACTCTCAAATCGGTACATCTATTCGGATCAATATTATTCATCACGTCCGCGGGAATGATGGTTCGCCCACAAGCTCCATCCAATGATATGTTTACCTGATCATTACAACTCAATTTACATTCGTTGGGATCAACCGGTAGATCAGAAGGCATTCTAATGAATGAAAATGTGCCAAAATCTGGTGATAGCAAGAGAATCACGATAGTTACAGCTCCATTACTTGCAGTACTCTTAACTGAGGACTTGGTCAAGTTTGCAAAACGAGTTCCGTGTTTTCGGCTGTCAAAAAGTGTATCCAATACCGGTAATGTTGCCGGAGAAGTTGGTGTATTTCCATTACAAAAGGATTTAGACAAAATACTTTCATCTATGTCTCCATTAAAAATTAATAATACACCGGTAATATTATTGGGATTGTCGTTTGGAGCACCGATAATATAGTCAGATGCAAAAGCCAATTCCACTTTTTCACCTGGATTTGATGGATAGGCCTTGGTCACAGATTTACAATGATATACCCCAGGAATATAGGGAACCCCGGAACCTACTACTTGATCGCAACGATTTCGATCAATGTTTCTGAAAAGCGAATCATTCGGTGCTGTATAAACTGTTTTTGGTTCATCGCAAAGTTCGGAAAGCAAAATGGTAGTACCAGATAAATAGGGTTGGGTAATTATCAATATGGCAAATGCCAGCATGATTTTGTACAATGAGCTAGCCATTAGTTTTAAGTTTGAAAGTGTATACATTAAAATTCACCTGGTGTAAATCAAATGGCTTACCATAATATGTTAAAATTTAATTTAACCTATTAATAAAGTACCGCTGATGAGGGATTTATACAGTTTAGCAATGAAAATACCGAGGGTTTCGGGTATTACATATCGGACCTTTACGTCGAAGATATTAATGGCGTGTTGGCCTGCTTGGTATTAGGACCAAAACTTGGCAGGTTCAGGTATTTAGTGCTGCTCACCTTGGTGTATTGTTGAATTCGAGTGGATAACTAAATAACTTAAGTTCGGTTTATGGTGAAGTGAGTCTGACAATGGGCTTTTCAATAGAATATTTACTTAGGATATCGAGGAGGAAGTTCTTAAAACTAAAAGCAGTTATGGTCGGAAACCACAACTGCTTGTTCACCTGCTGTTAATACACATTATTAGTGTTAAGTCAGGTCTAGTATGTGAAATATTATTCAGGGCAATTTGTACAAATGAGTCCTTGAGTACCCATTTTAAAGGTTTTGCCTTTTAGTTTGTAGTAATAACTTCGACGTAAACTTTTGTCTTCAAAAGGAAGATAAGCATGCCACCCTGGATTATCTTCAAAAGTGATGTACTTGCCCTGCGGGATCTTCAGTTCCAGTTCCAGACGTTGATCGCGCCATTTCGCTCCTTCTGGTATGCGTAAAATCGATTCATAACTTATTCTATTTCCTTCTATTTCAGTATTATGTACGATACTATGTGCAAATTGCAATGCTTCATCCATATTTTTACCTCTTGAAATGCGCTTGGTTAAGACTTCGATATTTCCTGAAGCAGCCGGAATAACCTTTAAATAAACATTGTCAGAAATCAGGTATTTATCTCCTAACATCAGATCACCAAACGACATCAAAGTCTCTTCATATTGGGACTGCTTGTTACTTATTTTTACAGTATCTGCACTAATATCTCCGACTAAGTTTGCTTCTACATTTTGTTGATTAAAATTTCGAAGCATGGATGATGCAAATATTCCCAGGGATATAAAATTGATTAGCCAAAAGAGCCAAATCCCGTTTTTTAGCTTTTGGTTTATGCGATGCCCATTGATCATTCTCACAAAAAACATAATCATAAATGAAATTGGAATCCCAATCAGAAAGTAAAAGTTAGTCAGGGTCAAGGAGCTGATGGCCGCAGAACCCGGAAAGATATACTGAGCAAAAGGGAATGAATAAAAGAAGGTGACCATTAAGGCGATCCATGCAATTACCAGCATGATTATTAGTGCAACGCTGATTACGACCAGGAATGGGCGAAAGACTTTCTTAATCAGGTTGAAAAACCCTGAAATAGCAAGACCTAAAAAATAAAACCCTTTCTTAATGGGGCCGCGGTGGCCGTCTTTGTTGCCGTCTTGATTTTTTTTTTCCCCGTAATTTGTTGACCAAACTCAGCGAGGGTATCGGAAAGGTTTTCGAGTTCTTCTTCTACATTCTTTGCAATATTGTTAACATCAATTTTTTTACCTCTCATGGCCAGTTTATCTGCAGAAGTTTTTGCCAATGGTACCACAGCCCATAAGATTATGTACGGTATAAAACCAATTCCTGCACCTAAGAATGAAACGGCGAAAGCAATTCTGATCCAGACCGGATCTTCAATGCCAAAATAAGCTGCCAGACCGGAACATACTCCACCGATTACTTTATCATCACTATTCCGGAACAATCTTTTTCCGGTGCGATATTCTTGATCTTGATAACTAATTGCTTCCTCAGCGAATTCATCACCACTAAATTCTTCGGGTGTGCCCATGATTTTTATCGCTTCTTGTACATCCTGATAAACGACGATTTGTCTGCTTCCTAACCTTTCGGTTAGCAATTCAGCCATACGATTTTCGATATCAGAAATTATTTCATCACATCCTTCAGAATTTTCAAAGTGTCGAAGTAATGCATCCAGATAACTTTTAAGATGCTGAAAAGCTACATCGTCAATAACAAAAGGATAACCTCCTAAATTGATGTTTAAAACCTTATTCATTTTGTTGTCTTGTTTTTTATAGAGTGATTAACAGCACGGACAAGTGATTTCCAGGCTCCTAAAAGTTCACTAAGGAAACTCTCGCCGTCTTTGGTGATTTGAAAATATTTTCGGGGCGGCCCACTAGTGGATTCCTTCCAAGTGTAGGAAAGCAGACCAGCATTTTTTAATCTGGTAAGCAAAGGATATAGGGTACCTTCCACCACTATTAATTCTGTTTCTTTCATTCGCTTAATAATGTCGGATGGATATACAAGTCCTTCTTCCTTAATGATAGAAAGGATGCATAGTTCTAAAACTCCTTTGCGCATTTGTGCTTTTGTATTATCGAGCTTCATGGGACAAATATAATTCATTATATAGTACCTTGCAATACCTAGTACTTTATTTTCCAAAGTACTATATGAATGAAGTTTGTCAATCGATAAATGGTACAAATAACTGGACTAAAGGCCCATTTGGCCTGTTTTTAGTCGTATCTAAGATAAAATTTGAGGATCTGCTAATTCCCGGGCTAAAAATTGACCGGTATAACTTTCTTTACAAGTCATTACTTGCTCAGGGGTACCTGTGCACACGATTTGCCCCCCGTACTTTCCTCCTTCCGGGCCAATATCTATCAGATAGTCAGCAACTTTGATTACATCTAGATTATGCTCTATGATAATAACCGTATTCCCCCTATTAACCAACCGATTTAAAACTTCTAATAAGTGTTTTACATCTTCAAAATGCAATCCGGTGGTTGGTTCATCTAGAATGTATACGGTATTTCCGGTGTCTCGTTTGCTTAATTCTTCAGATAGTTTTACTCTTTGCGCTTCTCCTCCCGAAAGTGTAGTTGCTTGTTGTCCTAGAGTAATATAGCCCAAACCTACTTCATTAAGGGTTTTTAGTTTCCTAAAGATTTTAGGAATGTTTTCAAAGAATTGGGCAGCTTCTTCAACAGTCATGTTTAATACATCAGAAATTGATTTTCCTTTGAACAGTACTTCCAAGGTTTCACGGTTGTAGCGTTTTCCCAAACACACATCACATTCTACCAACACATCTGGTAAAAAGTTCATTTCAATAACTTGCATACCTCCTCCTTGACAGTTTTCACATCTACCTCCTTTAACATTGAAGGAAAACCTTCCGGGTTTATATCCCCTGATTTTCGATTCGGGAAGATTGGAATATAAACTACGGATTTCGGTCATCAGGCCGGTATAAGTAGCCGGATTGGATCTCGGTGTACGGCCAATGGGAGATTGATCTATTTCGATTACCTTATCCACATGTTGTAATCCTTCAATTTTTTGATATGGAAGAGGATTTTGAATGCTGCGGTAAAAATGCTGACGGAGAATTGGATATAGTGTGTCATTTATCAAAGTGGATTTGCCACTTCCACTTACTCCGGTAACGCAAATAAGGGTTCCTAAAGGGAACTTTACGGATACATTCTGTAAGTTATGCCCACTAGCTTTGATTAATTTCAAATGTTTTCTAGATCCTTTGTTGCGTTTCTCAGGGATCGGAATTTGTAAATCTCCTTTAAGATAGCGTGCTGTAAGGGTTCCTGATTCAATAAACAGTAGTGGTCTTCCTTTGGCAACCAATTTTCCTCCGTGACTCCCTGCCCCAGGACCTAAGTCTATGATATAATCGCTGGAGAGCATGATATCCTTGTCATGTTCTACAACTAGAACCGAATTACCAATTTCCGTTAGTTCTCTTAACGCCTTGATTAATCTTCGATTATCCCTCGGATGCAATCCAATGCTGGGTTCATCCAAAATATAGGTAATTCCTGTGAGTTGTGATCCAATCTGGGTTGCCAGGCGGGTACGTTGAGCCTCACCTCCACTTAAGGTATTTGCAGGCCGATTCATATTGAGATAATCCAAACCTACATGCAATAAGAATTGTAACCTTAGCCTAATTTCTTTGATGATATCCTGTGCGATAATTGCGTTTCGCTTACTTAGATGATCCTCTATGTCATCGAACCATAGTTGGAGATCGGATAAATCTTGAAGAGCAATTTGTCCTATGTGCTGCTCCTTGATTTTAAAATGCAAAGATTCCACTCTTAATCGGTACCCAGAGCAAGTGGGGCATTCACGAATGGTCATAAAATCCTGAGCCCATGATCTAATTTTTTCTGATGAGGATTCATTGTACCATCTTTTCAACATGTTTAACAATCCTTCATAAGCCAGGTTGTAGGTAAAATCATGCTTACTATAGGGTAATTTGACTTGGATTTTATCATTACCTCCATATAATATGGTTTGTAGAGCTTCCTCTGATATGTCTTTAATAGGAGTTGAAAAGGAAAACTTATATTCTTTGGATATAGCTCGAAGTTGTTTAAATGTGATGGTATCGCGCACTTCTCCAAATGGGACTATGCCTACCTCATTAATACTTTTTCGGTCGTCAGGGATAACTTTTTCCATATCTACCTGATTTAACTTTCCCAGACCTTTACATTCAGGACAGTAACCATACGGCGAATTGAAGGAGAATGAATTTGGAGAAGGTACTTCATAAGAAATGCCGGAATCCGGACACATTAATTTCTTAGAAAAAGGGATGATTTCATTACTTTCCAAATCATTTAATAATAACATGTTATTTCCTGTCTTTAATGCTATCTGGATGGAAGAAGCCAGGCGATCTCTCTTTTCAGTAGCTACCTTGACCCGATCAACGACTACCTCGATATCATGAGTTTTATATCGATCTACTTGAAGGCCAGGGCGCAAATCGGTTATTTCACCATCAATTCGTACTTTGTTGTATCCTTGTTTTCTGATTTGCTCAAATAGTTCACGATAGTGGCCCTTTCTGGCTCTAACCAGTGGTGCCAGAATATTTATTTTCCTATGCTGCCAATTAGTGAGAATGTGATCAATAATTTGGGCTTCACTGTATTGGATCATTTTCTTACCGGTAATGTAGGAATAGGCTTCTCCGATTCGAGCATAAAGTAAGCGAAAGAAATCATAAAGTTCAGTGATCGTACCAACTGTGGATCTGGGATTCCAGCCAGTAGTTTTTTGGTCGATTGAAATAACCGGACTTAGCCCATCAATATGCTCGACATCTGGTCTCTCCATTTTTCCAATAAATTGTCGAGCATATGCCGAAAAAGTTTCCATATACCTTCTCTGGCCTTCAGAGTAGATGGTGTCAAAGGCCAATGAAGATTTTCCACTTCCGCTTATTCCAGTAAATACCACTAACTTGTTTTTGGGGATTTTTAAGGTCAAATCCCGTAAATTATGCTCCCTGGCCCCTGTAACCTCTATGTTTTCTTCAAGTATCTCCATTTTTTTTTGACTTAAATCATTATTATTTCTAACTCATTATGAGGGTATTATGTTTGTAAATAAATAAAATATAATTTTTTTATCGAGATTAAGAAATAAAAAAAATACATCCCCGTTTGATTATTGATAAGTTCATTGTAACTTTATCTAGATGAAGAGGTAGTTCTAGATCGTTTTGCACCTATCACTTCTAAATAACCAATCTATAACCCAACCCCCATTTTTTACCCCCGTTTTTAATTGTGCTATGGGCACAAATGTAACCATTGCCTGCTTAGTTGTTGGCAATAGTTACATTAATTTTATTTTTTAAACCAAACCAATCGAACCATGAAAACTATTTCTACCATTAGTTTCATCCTGCTGTGCTTTCCCCTTATGAGTAGTACTCAACAAATCAAATTACAGGGCTTTGTACACCAAAATAAAATTTATCTGAATTGGTCCCTTCAGGGCGAATTCGTCCACTCTATACAACTCCAAAGATCCGAGGATGGTAAGCAGTTCGAAAAAATTGCAGATATCAATGTACAATGGAATACCCAGTATTCATATATTGACGAATTTCCGCTGGAAGAAATGAACCATTACAGGCTACAGGTGGAAGAAAGGAATGGTACGGTTTTCCATACAAATCCTACCTCTATTGATAACCAAAGAAAAGCCTTCGCCGTAAAATTATATCCCAACCCCGCTTTAAAAGAGGTTTATGTTCAACTTCCTGATGAGGCGTGCAATGAAGCGCACCGTGTGACCGTCAAAGTGTTTGATGGAATGGGTAGGCCGGTGATTATTAGAAAAATTAGACCTAAAACAATCCGTTTTGAATTTCATGAAGTCCGAGAATTGTCTCCTGGGATGTACAGAGTACAGTACTGGCTTAATGATCAAATGATGCAGGCTAGTAGTTTTATAAAACAATAATAAGAGTAACAAAAAAACAAATGAGTTCGTAATGACTTATTTGCTCTACCCCCTAAAAAGGAGAGTGGTTCACAGCAAGCACTCTCCTTATCATTTCCCATCCATTCACAGTTTTAATCCGAATTATGCAATAGGTTTTCGTCACGAGATTCAAAAGGACAATAAATGTGCATATGTGCCCGGATTTGTAGGCATTTCGGATTGCAGTAGATTACCTATTGCATAATCCGGGGCCAAACTATTCAACTATTGGTTAATCTCTCTTGAGTATTTTGTTTTAACCCAAGAGTAAAGAATAAAAATGAAAACAGGATGAAAAAATTTATTCTTTCATCCTGTCTGAGCCTGTTGCAAAAGATATTTCTAAATTACTGATATATCAATTTGGCATGGCGCCAGGAGCCAAAAGATCATAAAACTGATCCAGTTTGGGCATAATGATAATTCGGGTTCTACGGTTGATTGCTTTTCCCTCATCTGTTTCATTGGATGTCAACGCATTAAATTCTCCACGTCCTGCAGCAATAAGGCGAGCTGGGTCGATACCATGGCTCTCCTGTAATGATCTGACTACAGAGGTAGCGCGCTTAACGCTGAGATCCCAATTGTCCTCAGTGCAATTATTTTTAATGGGAACATTATCTGTATGTCCTTCAACCATGACTTCAAAATCAGGACGAGATTCAATTATCTGGGCAATTTTCCCAAGAACTTCATCAGCTCGGGATGTAATTTTGCTGCTCCCGCTTTCAAACAACATCTTGTCAGATAAATTTACCATAACCACAGTTTTGTCAACTGTGACTTCGATATCTTCATCCATTAGTCCATCTGCCAGTTGCCCTTTGAGGTTAACGGCCAATGCTAGGTTTATGGAATCTGTTTTAGATTTAGCAGCTTGAAGTAATTGGATATATTTATCTTTTTTCTCCAATTGTGCCAGGGTTTCTTTTATGTTTTCATTTGCTGATTTGGAAAGTACAGTTAAATCACCAACCTGGTTTAGTTGTGCATCGCGCTGAGAAATAAGATCAGATATTTGTGCCCGCAAATCAGTTATCTGTTCTTGCCGTAAATCAAGGCTTGCATTGGAGCCTTCGAGCTTTTTCTGACAATTAGCCAGATCTTGCATATATTTATTCAGGCTTTCACCGTATTTGCCTAAATCTGCGTTAGCTGCATTTAAATCGGTTTCCAATGCCATAAACTTCTTTTTGCTCACACAAGACATAGCTAATAAACCGATACTTAATAAAAAATAGAGTAGGAAATTCGATTTCATAATCAAGGATTTAAAATTGAAAAAACTTAGTTTCGGATGATCGACCAAATTTAAGTATTTCAAAGTTGGTAAAAGAATCAAATTTTAAAAAATTTTATTTCAATCCCTTTTTGCATAATTATTGGATTTTTTGCCAAGTAAATCTCCTGAATGTGGAGTGTCTCAATCCTAAATTTACTGCATCGGTGAATCACGCACTTGATATTGTTCTCCTATCCAATAATCCAACAAGTCATAAACTTTTATACTGGAATGGTTAACCGTTTTAATAATTTCTTCTACCGTAGTTTTTCGGTATGTTTTTGCATCAACATCAAAAACATTTGAAATAATTGATAAAACTCCTGTTCTACAACCCAAAGAATGAGCTACAATAACTTCAGGAATAGTGGACATGCCTATGACATCAGCTCCCCAGGTTCTAAACATTCTATATTCTGCTGGAGTTTCCAGATTTGGTCCTGTCAATCCTAAGTAAACTCCTTCATGGATAGGGAATTGAAACTTATTAGCTGTAGCTTCCCATTGCGCTCTCCAAAGCACATCATAAACTGAAGTCATATCAGGAAAGCGTTCTCCTAAACGAGGATCATCAATTCCCCTTAATGGATTGCTGGGGAAAAAATTAATATGATCTTTCACCATAACCAAATCCCCGGATTTGAATTTCCGGTTGACTGCACCAGATGCATTGGTAAAGATTTGATCTTTTGCACCCAATGCCCATGCGACCCGGGAGGGATAGGTTACTTGTTTCATGGTATAGCCCTCATAATAGTGAAATCTACCGGCCCAGATCAGCACATTGTTGCCGTGCCACTGTGCTATATGCAATTGGCTTTGGTGGGAGGGAACCGTTGAAGTAGGCATATGAGGAATGTCATTATATGGTATGGATAGAGAGATCGGTAGTTTAGATATTAACGGATTAAATCCGGTACCGAAAGTGATACTCAATGTGTAAGGGATGTCCAACAGGTTTTGGATAAATCCAGCTGTGGACTGGACCTTTGTGTATAGATCGCTCATCAATCTACCGTTAAATTTACCCGGTCCAACGTCTGTTGCTCCAGATGAGCTGGTATTTGACGAAATTCGTATTGTTGATTACGTAATTGAGGGGTGAAACCAGCTTCACAAATGGCGTCCTGAATGCCCTGTGCAGTAAACCTAAAGGCTGCTCCGGCAGCGGAAACTACATTTTCTTCGATCATAATGCTCCCAAAATCATTAGCACCGGCGTGCAAGGACAATTGTCCAATCTTTTTCCCCACCGTTAACCACGAGGCTTGAATATTCGTAATATTGGGCAACATAATACGGCTAAGGGCTATCATCCGTATATATTCATCTCCAGTAGCCTGATTTCGGGCTCTTTTCAATTTATGAAGTAAGGTTCCTTCATCCTGAAACGGCCAGGGAATAAAAGCAATGAATCCCTTAGCATCTGCCGGCTTTTCTGCCTGAACTTCTCGCAGTGCCACCAGGTGCTCAAACCGCTCTCGATTGGTTTCTACATGACCGAACATCATTGTAGCCGATGTGGTCAGGTTCAGCTGGTGTGCCACTTTCATGATGTCCAGCCACTCCTGTCCGGAGCACTTACCCTTGCTGATCAATCTACGGACACGATCATTTAATATCTCAGCTCCCGCTCCGGGAAGAGAATCCAAGCCAGCTTCCATTAAGGCAGCCAATACTTCACGATGTGTTGATTGTTCTAATTTAGTAATGTGGGAAATTTCAGGAGGACCTAATGCATGCAATTTAAGGTTTGGGTATAATTCCTTTAATTTCTTAAAGAGCTGTACATAATAATCCAAGCCCAATTCCGGATGGTGACCACCTTGTAATAATAATTGTTCCCCTCCTAAACGAAAGGTTTCCTCAATCTTTTCCTTATAGGTCTCAATGGAAGTTACATAAGCTTCTTCATGCCCTGGCCGCCGATAAAAATTACAAAATTTACAATTGGCAATGCATACATTAGTCGTATTGGAATTGCGGTCGATTATCCAGGTAACCTTTTCACCTGGAACATGATGTTGTCTCAAAAGATTACCGGTGTACATTAATTCGGTCGTAGGTACATTTTCAAACAACCAAAGGCCCTCCTCGATAGACAGATGCTCCAGATGAATCGCTTTTTCCAATAAAGCTACCTTGTTATATTCCAAATTATTTCAAATTTATAATAATTCGACAAAGATAACCCTTTCTGATTTTATTCTGTCTCCATGAAAATAGCAGCACTATTCAAGTGAATATCAAATAAAAATATTGGTTTTATGCGATTTATATTATATCTTTGCGGCAGATTTTGAGAGTTGAGGGAACGGTTCCGTTCCCTTATTTTTTTGAGTCTATGACAAATGAAAGGAAAGTAGAACATATCGTCCAACAAGTTTTTGCCGATGATGCAAATTTCAATGATTGCTTTTTGTTGGAGATAAAGGAAATAAAACCGAAAAAATTCCAAGTTTTCTTTGATTCTGATAGTGGTGTGAATTTTTTGAAGTGTCAGAAACTGAGCAGAGCAGTAGAAACTTATCTAGATATAGATCCCGAATTTCCGAATAATTATATTTTGGAAATTTCCTCCGGAGGAGTGGAAAGGCCATTACAATTATTAAGGCAATACCCAAAGCACATTGGTAGAAAATTGACGATTTGGCATGGTGATCACCTTACGGAAGGGAAATTAGTAGCGGTAAAAGAGGGAAGTGTTACAATAGAAGTGAAAAATAATCGCCACTTGAATCAGATACAAATATCATTTGAGCAAATTAAAAAAAGTATTGTTAATATAAGTTTTAAATAACCATGAAGCTGGTAGAATCATTTTCAGAGTTTAAAGCCGGAAAAAATATAGATCGCCCTACAATGGTAAGGGTATTGGAAGATGTTTTTCGCACTTTAATCAAAAAGAAATACGGTAGTGACGACAATTTTGACGTCATTGTAAATACTCAAAAAGGTGATCTGGAGTTGTGGAGAGTTAGAGAAATTGTACCGGATGGTGAAGTAACGGACGAAAGAACTCAGATTTCCATTTCAGAAGCAACTTCAATTGACGAGGATTATGAAGTGGGAGAAGAATGTTATGAACAATTGGAGATGGAAGATTTTGGACGTCGAGCAATCATGGCTGCTCGGCAGACCCTGATTTCGCGGATCATGGAATTGGAGAAAGATGAAGTATTCAAACGCTATGTGGATCGGGTTGGTGACATTCTTACTGGTGAAGTACATCAGATCCTAAAAAAAGAAATTCTAATTATAGATGACGCTACCGGCAATGAACTTGTGTTGCCAAAAAGTGAAATGATACGTGGAGACTTCTTTAGAAAGGGAGATATGGTAAGAGGCGTAATCAAACGAGTGGATATGAGGAATAATAATCCGGTAATCGTCATTTCAAGAACGGATAATACCTTTCTGGAAAAACTATTGGAACAAGAAGTTCCGGAAATTGAAGATGGTCTGATTACTATTCGCAAAATAGTACGATTACCTGGAGAGCGGGCTAAAGTGGCCGTGGAATCTTATGACGATCGTATTGATCCGGTTGGTGCTTGTGTGGGGATGAAGGGATCGCGAATTCATGGTATCGTACGTGAACTGAGGAATGAAAACATCGATATTGTCAATTTTACCAACAATACTTCTTTGTTCATTCAAAGAGCTTTAACTCCAGCAAAAGTTTCCAATATAGATTTGGATTTTGAAAACAAGAGAGCTTCTGTGTACCTAAAACCAGACCAGGTGTCAATGGCCATAGGTAAAGGTGGGACCAATATTAAATTGGCGAGCAGACTTTCCGAATTTGAAATTGATGTGTACCGTGAGCAGGATGCCTATGAGTTGGATGATGTAGATTTAGACGAATTTACTGATGAAATCGAAGAATGGATAATTGATGAATTAAAAAATATTGGCTGCGATACCGCGCGAAGTGTTCTGAATTTAAGTAAAGAGGAATTGGTTAGAAGAACTGATTTAGAAGAGGAAACTATTGACGAAATTCTTAAAATATTAGCTTCAGAATTCGAGGGGGAGAACGAAAAGGTTTAGTTAGTAAATTATCAGAAAAGTATCGTATGGAGTCTAAATTTTTTGAATAGTTACCATGTTAAAGGCAAGTACAATAAATTGCCTAATTTTGCACAAATATTATTACTTAGAAGCTTGTATGTTAAAAAGATTAGTAAAAGTAGCGAAAGAACTTAATGTAGGGACAACTACCATCATTGAGCATTTACAAAATAATGGTTATGATGTAGAAAATAAACCTACAACCAAGATTACTGACGAAATGTATGATATTCTTCTTGCGGAGTTCAAAGGTTCTATTGCTATCAAAGAACAAGCAGAAAAATTAATTATTGGGCACCGGACGACCACCGAAGAGGTCAAAACAATACCTAAGACCAAAACGCAGGAAAATGTCTCTTCATTATTTGGCAAACCGGCAAAGCAAGAAGTAGAAGAGAAAACACCGGCTACTGAAGTTGAAGAAGAAACTGAAGAAACAATAATTGAGGCCAAGCTTGATGAAGATCAAAAACCCAAAATTAAGGTAGTGGGAAAGATTGATTTGGAAGAAAGTAAAAAGCCTTCCGAAGAAGCCCCCGAGTCAAAAGAACCTGTCGAAGAAACTGAAAGTGAAACACCCACTCAGGTCACAGATGAAGAACCCGATGAAATTGAAATGCTTAAGCATGAAGCTCCTCAGTTAAAGGGGTTAAAGATCTTGGGAAAAATTGATACGGATAAGTTTAAAAAGCCCAAAAAGAAGAAACCTGCCAAAGAAAAGCCGGAAAGTCAGAAACCAGTTCGAAAATCAGACAAAGAAAAAACTCCAACCAGTGAACCCGAGAAGGTAAACGAACGACGAAAACGGAGAAGAAAACGTAAAAAGGTTACTACAGAGCAATTTGATAGTGATTCAGCTTCAAGAGGACAAAATCGAAGAAAAAAAGATCGTGATGCCAAGCGTCCATCTTCTAAAGAGATCGAGGAGAAAGTGCGCTCAACCATGGCAAAAATGAAGGTTAGCGGTAAAAGTCGCAGACAAAAATTACGCAGGGAAAGTCGCGAGCGAAAAGTGGAGAAGCAGGAGGCAATGGAAATGTTAGGTACGACTGATAAGCTACAGGTTACGGAGTTTATTTCCGTTTCCGAACTAGCTGGAATGATGAATGTAAGTGTCACAGATGTAATTACCACCTGCATGAACCTGGGAGTGATTGTTTCTATCAATCAAAGATTGGATGCCGAATTAATTGAATTAATAGCCGATGAATTCAATCATGAAGTTGAATTTATTAGTCTGGAAGAGCAGGATATTGAAGAAGAAGAGATTGAAGATTTACCAGAAGATCTGGAACCAAGGGCTCCTATTGTGACGGTTATGGGACATGTCGATCATGGAAAGACTTCATTACTGGACCATATTCGTTCTGCTAATGTGGTTTCCGGAGAAGCAGGCGGGATTACACAACATATCGGTGCTTATGAAGTAAACGTTGGAGAGGACAAAAAGAAAATTACTTTCCTGGATACACCAGGTCATGAGGCTTTTACAGCGATGCGGGCTAGAGGAGCAAAAGTAACTGATATAGCAGTGATCATCATCGCTGCTGACGACAATGTAATGCCTCAAACAAAAGAAGCCATTAGCCATGCTCAGGCCGCCGGTGTACCTATTATCTTTGCTATTAACAAAATTGATAAACCAGGTGCCAATCCGGAAAGAATCAAACAGGAATTAGCAAGTATGAATCTCCTGATCGAGGAGTGGGGAGGTTCTTATCAATCTCAGGATATATCTGCAAAATCAGGACAAAATATTGATCTATTACTTGAAAAAATCTTGTTAGAAGCTGAAATTCTGGAACTTAAAGCGAATCCAGACCGCAATTCGGTGGGAACGGTAATCGAAGCTTCTTTAGACAAAGGACGTGGATATGTAACCAAACTACTAGTGCAGAATGGTACTCTTAAAATAGGAGATTTTATGGTAGCAGGTGAACATGCGGGTAGAGTGAAAGCGATGTTCAATGAACGGGGTAAACGAATTAAAAAAGCTGGACCATCTACTGCGGTTCTTATCCTGGGTTTAAGTGGAGCACCACAGGCCGGTGAAAAATTCAAAATCATGGACTCCGAGCAGGAGGCAAAACAATTGGCCTCCAAGCGAGCACAGATTTTACGGGAACAAACCACCCGAGCGAGTAAGAGAATCAGCCTGGATGAAATTGGAAGAAGACTTGCTCTTGGTACTTTCAAAGAATTGAACCTTATCGTTAAAGGAGATGTAGATGGTTCTATCGAAGCACTGTCGGATGCCTTGATTAAATTATCAATAGAAACTGTACAAGTAAATGTTATCCATAAAGCTGTCGGCCAGATCATTGAATCCGATGTATTGTTGGCATCGGCATCCGACGCGATCATTATAGGATTTCAGGTAAGACCGTCAATTGGTGCCAGAAGACTTGCTGAACAAGAGGGTGTAGAAATTAAAACGTATTCTATTATATACGAAGCCATCGAAGAAATCAAACTCGCTATTGAAGGACTATTAGAGCCTACAGAAGAAGAAAAAATTCTGGGTCAGGTAGAAGTTAGACAAACTTACAAAATCAGTAAAGTTGGAACGATTGCCGGTTGTTTTGTACTGGAGGGTAAAGTTAACCGCAATGCAAACATTAGATTGGTCAGAGAAGGTATTGTTGTGTATCCAACCAAAGCCGGTGTCAATGGTGAAATCAGTTCCCTTAAGAGATTTAAAGAAGACGTAAAAGAGGTTAAGGCTGGAACTGAATGTGGAATTTCCATTAAAAACTTTAATGATATCAAAGTTGGCGATATGATTGAGGTGTATGAAATTGAACATGTAAAACAAATGTATGGTTAGGTCTGAGGACCAATCCTTAGAAAGGCTCAAATCTTTCCTTGATTCACTGGTTGAGCGATATCAAAAACCCGAATTTATCCACACAGATCCTATATGTATCCCACATCGATATTCTAAAAAGCAGGACATTGAAATAGCTGGTTTTTGGACTGCTATCTTGTCGTGGGGCTTAAGAAAAACTATTATCAATAAGGCTACGGAATTGTTTTCTCTGATGGATAACTCCCCTTATGATTTCATCTTAAATCATTCGGAAAAAGACCGTCAGAAATTCTTAGGTTTTAAACATCGCACCTTTCAACCTACCGATACGCTGTACTTTCTGACATTTTTACAACAATATTATCGTGACTTTCAAAGCCTGGAAGATGCTTTTATCCAAGATCATAAGGGTAAAACTAAGTTGTGTTTAACTCGTTTTAACCAATTATTTTTTTCATTACCCTTTGCTCCCTCACGGACATCGAAACATATTCCTACCCCACAAAAAAGATCAGCTTGTAAACGACTTAATATGTTTTTAAGGTGGATGGTAAGAAGTAATAAAGCAGGAGTTGACTTTGGCATCTGGCAAAGGATTAAACCATCTCAGTTGTTCATACCTTTAGATATACATGTAGAGCGAGCGGCACGAAAGTTAAATTTAATTACGAGAAAACAAACTGATTGGAACACTGTATTAGAACTGACACAGGTTTTGAAAAAGTTTGATCCCCTAGATCCGGTGAAATATGACTTTGCTTTATTTGGGATGGGAATCCTGGAAAGCAAACATTAGTGCAGCTTATTCCGCAATGCTTCACGCACACTTCCTTTCTCCGTGAGTAATTGCTGAGCCTCATGATATGACAAGCCCAAATGTTCCATGATCATGCGAGTTCCTCTGTCAATAAGTTTGTTGTTTGATAATTGCATGTCCACCATCTTGTTATCTCGAACCCTGCCTAATTTTATCATTACTGAAGTGGATATCATGTTGAGGACAAGCTTCTGGGATGTCCCTGACTTCATGCGGGTGCTGCCTGTAACGAATTCTGGACCAACCACTACTACGATAGGAAAGTCGGCATGATCAGTGATAGGAGATCCTGGATTATTTGTAATACATCCGGTCGTAATTCCATTTTCACGGCAGTCTTTCAATCCATGAACTACATATGGTGTTGTTCCGCTGGCAGCAATTCCAATCACCGTATCTAATGCATTGATATCCCATGCTAGTAAGTCTTTCCAGGCTTGGGTAGGATCATCTTCTGCATGCTCAACAGATTTTCGTATGGCCTGATCTCCCCCGCACATAATGCCAATAACCCAGTCAAAAGGTACACCGTAGGTGGGAGGACACTCCGAGGCATCAACCACTCCCAGGCGACCACTGGTTCCAGCTCCTATGTAGAACAATCGCCCCCCTTGATCCATTTTCTCCGCAACATGATCCACCAGCGGAATAAGATCCTCGATAATATTTTCTATGGCCTTAGCTACTTTGTGATCTTCCTTATTGATATTCGTCAATAACTCTGCCGTCGACATCTTTTCTAAATGCCTGTAGGTTGAAACCTGTTCGGTGATTTTCTCCATATTCTACTTCGATTGATAACTTATGAACCACAATCCTAATAGGGTGATGATTCCATTCAGCGGCAAAATTAGAAATCCAAATGTAAATCCATTGAACAATTGCTGAGAGTTGGACTCTAAAAGATAAGATAGGATTGGCGCTAGTACACAGACTAATACGACTAAATTATTCTTAACCTTTCGTCTAGTAGCAATCCCAAATATAAATAAGCCGAGAATCGGCCCATAAGTATAACCTGCAGCCTTAAACAATTCGTTGATTACTGAGTCATTACTAAGGGCATTGAAAATCAAGATGACTATTAACAAGATAATTGAAAATGCAATATGCACAAGTATCCGGGTCTGCTTTTTCTTTTTCTCGTCATTCCGTTTTTCAAAGTTTAAAAAGTCAACACAAAAAGATGTGGTTAGACTTGTCAGCGCGGAGTCAGCGCTAGAATAAGCGGCAGCTATTAGGCCTAACACAAAAATCAACCCTAATGAAGCGGGTAAGTGCTGCAGGGCAATCGTGGGATACAACTGATCGGGTTTTGCCGGAATCTCCATACCCAGATGCGCTGCATATATATATAACAATGCTCCAAGTGTAAGGAATAGTAAATTGACAAAAACAAGTACTATACTTAGAGAATACATGTTTTTCTTTGATTCCCCCAGGGTTTTGCATGTCAGATTTTTTTGCATCATATCCTGGTCTAATCCAGTCATAACTATTGTAATTAGCGCTCCGCTAAAAAACTGCTTAAAGAAGTTATTGGGGTCAGCCCAACCTCCTTTGAAAAAGAACATCTGACTGTAATCGCTATTTTTAATTATCTTAAACAAGCTATCTGAAGTATCCAATGCACTCTTAATGGCTATAATGGTCCAAACGACAGCTACTAATAAAAAGGTAGTCTGCAGGGTATCAGTCCAAACGATAGTCTTGATTCCACCCCGGAATGTATAGATCCAAATTAATAGAATGGTAATTGCCACTGTCATTCCAAAGCCTATGCCATAAGGAGCCAACACAAATTGATGGAGTACAATAGCTACTAGGAAAAGCCTAAATGAAGCTCCAATTATTCTGGAAAGCAAGAAGTAACCCGCTCCTGTTTTATAGGCAAAAAAACCAAACCTGTTTTCAAGATATCCATAAATCGAAGTAAGATTCATTCGATAATAAATGGGGAGTAGAACATTGGCAATTACAAAATATCCCAGTACATAACCCAACACTACTTGCATATACGAATAGGCCTGATTCAGGCCACCAGCTCCCACTGTTCCTGGAACCGAAATGAATGTAACCCCTGAAAGCGAAGCGCCGATCATTCCAAAGGCCACGAGATACCACGGTGATTTGCGGTTGGCTAAGAAGAAATTTTTGTTTCCCGAATCCTTTCCGGTGAAATAGGAAATGAAAATTAAGATACCAAAGTATGCCAATATGCATGCGATTATTAAGCCGGGATCTAATCCTTTCATATACTTTAAGGTAATTATTTGAAGAAATGACAAAACTAGAAATATTCTAATAATAAAGCGATCATTCTTTTATAGTTACCCAACCTAACCCAGTTGAATTTACGTTATATAAGTAAAATTTATTTTAATGAAGCACTTAATGTTATGTTTGATTTTCCTTGGTGTTGCCTGTAGCAAGCAAGATCTTTCTGATCCTGATCCAGCCGCAGGTATAATCAAAATGGAGGAAGTGGTCAATGGAATCAATCAGATGGGGTGGGATTTATATCGAAATGTGACCAAGGAGGAGACTGAGCTTAAAAATGTAATCATTTCGCCGACTAGTATTGCTTCAGCTATGTATATGGCTTATAGCGGATCAGCTAGTGAAACTAAAGAGGACCTGGCAGAGGCCATGTACGTTGCCAATATTACCCTTCCGGATTTACAAACGACTTACCAGAAATTATATACAAGTCTTAATGATCTCAAAACTTCAAAGGGAGAAGTAGGGATATTAAATTCAGTGTTTTGGGATGAAAACAGGGTTATACCCCATGATTCCTATTTAGATCAGTTGAAAATATATTTTGATAGTCAATTGGAAAATTTGGATTTTGGCCAACCGATGTCATTGGAAAAAATCAATCAATGGGTTAAAATGAGTACCCAGGATAGAATTAAAAAGATTATTGATAAAATTGAAGATAGAGATGTAATGTTTTTGCTCAATGCTTTGTTTTTGAAAGCGGACTGGGATTTACCTTTTTCAGTAGAGGCAACTCAAACGAAGACTTTTCAGCGACCTGATAATTCTGAGGTTAATGTTCCTTTTATGTTTCAGGATAATCAATTTCCTTTTTTTCAGGATCAGACAATACAAGCCATAGAATTACCATTGGTAGACTCTCAATTAGCGACAGTATTCCTTTCTCCTCGATCCAACATGAAGATTGATGAGTTTCTTTTGACAATAGATCACCTGGAGGTGAACAACCTTTTGCAAAACAAACTAACCAAGGGAAGAGTACATCTGCATGTACCCAAATTTAAAGTCGAGTATAAAGTAAAACTTAATGATGCGTTGAAGGCGCAGGGCATGGAGGTTGCTTTTGACAAATCACGATCGGATTTTTCCAATTTGGGAATCTCTCCTCAAGGCAATTTATATATTAGCAACGTTGACCACCGAACCTTTTTGGAAATTGATGAAAAAGGAGTGGAAGGGGCTGCGGTAACGTCGGTAACAATTAGTGCGGATTCGCTACCTCCGATTATTAACTTTGACCACCCATTTGTAGTAATTATTTATCACAAAGAGCTTAATGTGATTCTGTTTCTAGGAGAGATAAATGATCCGGTTATTGGATAATCAGTTACTCTAAAACAAGAACACTAAGTTATTTAAGTCTGGATTTTATTTCCATAGCTTAAATCGCCGGCATCTCCAAGTCCAGGTACGATATAAGCTTTTGCCGTGAGCTCGTCATCCACATCTCCTACCCAAAGGCATATTTGCGGATATAATCTTTTGATTCGGTTTAATCCTTCTTTAGCTGCAATTGCAGTAACGACATGAATAACTTTAGGTTCTCCTAAATCCAATAATGTTTTTAAAGTACAATCAATACTTGATCCGGTGGCAATCATTGGATCCGCAATTATGACAACTTTGTTGTTTATATCCGGACAAGTAAAGTATTCCGTTTTTATTATAAAAGACCCATCTTCACTGTGAACCCGATAGGCTGAAATAAATGAATTGTCGGCTTGATCAAAATAGTTGAGTAATCCTTGATGGAGCGGTAAACCGGCTCGTAGTATGGCGGTAAGGATAATATTTTCAGCTGGAATTTGCATAGAAGTAGTGCCTAATGGTGTTTCTACGTCCTGGTTTTTATACTCTAATGTTTTACTGATTTCCATAGCAAATATTTCACCCAGTCGTTCCATATTTCTTCTAAATCTCATTCTATCCTTTTGAATGATTGCACTTCGTAATTCAAAAATAAACTGATTGGCGATGGTGAGATGGTCAGTTAAAACATTGAGCATAATAACAACGATTATGTCTTAAGATAAGAAAAGTAACTATCCTTTTGCAGAGAAACGACTGTTTATTTGAACTTTGCCATGGCTAACCAATCTTGATATCCATTCCCGCAAGGAGGTAATTTCGAATCGGGTTCGGATATGCAGGTATGAAAAGTAGTTATGCCTGCATACTTCCCTTCACTACGCCCATGAAAAAGCGAATAATCAGATACCTTTCCGTCCTGATCATTATTTACGCGAATGACAATACCAATGTGATGTATATTCTTATGAATGTTTTTTGAGTTTGTCCTTCTTCCGTAAAACATAATTGTTCCCGGTCGGATTAAATTGGATTGCCGGATGGGATCATTAATGAGAGTCAGATCTCCTTTTTTCAAATACCAGAATCCAATTTCAGAACTAGATCGGTAAATCTTTGGATCGGGAATCTCCACATCTTTACAGTGTTGTACTAATCGGTTGGATAGTTGATGATAAATACCTGAACAATCGCTTAGAGGACCTGAATTATATAGAATTGAATCGTGGCTGATATCATTTGCAATTTGAATAATTGTATTGGGAAATTGATCGCATGAAGTTTGAGATGAAGTGATTAAGACTTTTATTGTAAATACACACACGATTAGTAATAAAAATCGTTTTGCCACGGGATTTAATATCATATACGATAAAACGATAAGTGGATACTATTATTTTATTTTAAGAATGAGTCGTAGATAGTTTGTTGGATCCGGGGTCGTACATTCAGATGGTAAAGTTTTCTATTTAAGCGTGTGGGATAAACCCGGTTGGAAAAGAAAATGTAAATCAAATCATATTTCGGGTCCATCCATACAAAGGTCCCCGTATATCCGGAATGGCCAAAGCTTTGATCACTAACTGATGGGCACACATGGCTTAAATTATTTTGATGCTCTATTGGTGGTCGATCAAATCCCAATCCCCTGCGATTGTCTTCATCGCAATATTGACATCTGGTGAACTCCTCCAATGTACTTTGTGCAATATAGCTGGTACCACCATAATGACCATAGTTTGTGTACATTTGGGCCAGTTTGGCTAAATCGTTTGCCGATCCGAATAAGCCTGCATTTCCGGACACACCATCCATCATTGCAGCTCCTTCATCATGAACGACTCCATGAATCTGCATCATACGAAAGAATGTATCTCTTTCAGTGGGAATAATTCTCGCTAAGGGAAACAATTTTGCCGGGTTATAGGTAAGGGTATATGCACCTAATTGGTGATAAAAGTGGGTTTTGAGATATTTTTCAAATTCAATTCCGGTTTTTCTTTCAATAATTTCCGGCAAGAGATAAAACAATAATCCGGAATATACATACCCAGGTTCAGGATTTAAAGGTGATTTTTTTATTTGTTTATAGATTTGTTTTTGCCGGTATCTGTTATAAAGCCACATATCATCCTTTAGCTTGATGGAATACCTGGCACTGGAATCCCGTTTGATGGTTTTCGCCTTAAATTTTCCATTTGGTTTTTTAGTGGTAGTCCAATAGGCAATCCAGGATTTTATCCTGGCATTGTGTCCCAGAATCTGACGCAACGGTATCTGTCCTTTATTTGATCCCTTCATTTCTTTAAAAAAAGATGCGAGTGGAGCTTCCAGGTCAAAATCACCTTCTGCATGAAGTTTCATAACCGCAGCCAATCCGGTAGTAATCTTTGTTACAGAGGCAAAATCATAGATGTCAGTACTTAAAACCGGGCGGATGGAATCGTAAGTTTGATAACCAAATGATTTGTGGTATACCACATATCCATCTTTCGCAACCAACACCTGACAACCGGGAAATGCTTTGTTTTGAATAGAAGATAATGAAATATCACGGATACTATCGTCAAGGATTTTTCCATCCATTCCAACCCACATTGGAGGTAAATAACCCAGTCTAATTTTAGGTCCATTTGACAGTCCCTCGCCTCTTTCAAAATTACCAGCTATGGGATAAGGCAAATTATTATCAATGGCTACTCCACCCATGATTACCTGGGCCGCCAAACTTTGGTGTAACCCTGACAAACCATGTACATATAAAAGCCCTTTAATGTCATCAGGTAAGTGTAAACCGTCAAACAAACCCGGATTTCCAAATAATACCAAAATGTCAGGAGACGGTGCAATCCCCAAAATATCATCAAAGTGAGATTGCGAATAATACTGGTGAAGATTTACCGCAAGAATTTTCGTGTTTTGAGATTTGCTTGCAGTAAACCAATCTTGGTTTTTAATTTCCGGTTCAAATACTTTTTTCCTTTCGTTATAGATAACGGTGTATTTTGCAAGGGTACTGGCAAACTCGCAATCATTGCCTAATCCGAAATAGTTTACTTCATAAAGTGTATTTTTCAGATCCTGTAAAGGAATTATATTACCTCTGTTTAACAAAAGGTATTGCTGATCAATGGACCTTTGAATGGTTTCTGGGGTGTAGGACTTTTGTTGGGCAAAAATCCCGATTGAGCAGAATAAGAAATATATAAGTGGATTATATTGTAATATTTTTAATATTTTGACTTTCATGATAGATGAAGATAAATCAATCTCGAATTATTTAGTATGTTTTACTATCATATTTTGTGTAAGCTGTGGAATAACAACCAAATACTTCCCTGGTAAGAAACAGCTAAAAGCATTACAGCTCCAAGTCGACAAGTCTCCGGTATTTAATCGGAGTTTCACTGGATTTTCATTATATGATCCTCAACGAAAAAAATATTTGGTTTCCCATAATTCGGACAAATACTTTACTCCTGCCAGTAACACAAAAATATTTACTTTGTATGCTTCTCTGCAAGTCATTCGCGATTCTATACCTGCCTTGAAGTATCAGGTGACTGAGAACGGATTTTATTTTGGAGGTACGGGAAATCCCGATTTGCTTCATCCCTACCTTGCGGGAGCCACTGGGGTCATAGATTTTTTGAGAGAGATAGGACTTCCGCTTTATTTTGTTGTTGATTCTACGCAGGACAAGAGGTTTGGGCCCGGATGGGCCTGGGAAGATTATAGGTGGAGTTATCAACCAGAACGAAATGCATTTCCAATTTATGGCAATATATTACAAGCAAATGGTGAATCCAGCTCTCGGAAAGTGTCCCTAATCCCAGCCTATTTTCAAAAATATTTAAACATTGATCCAGCTCAAAATTCTGAAGATCCGAGGATTTGGCGAGTTGAAAATGAAAATATATTTCACTACAACCACGTGACTTTTGATTCCAATGGTTATGATCGAGATATTCCTTTCCGTACGAGCAATGTGCTGACTATTAGGTTATTGGAAGATATTTTGGGGAAACCAATTCGTATAGCACCAAAGTTCCCAACTGCCAAAATTAATTATTTGAACAGTAGAATTCCTTTAGATTCGATACTGGCCAGGATGATGAAAGTAAGCGATAATTTTTTAGCTGAACAACTAATGATCGTATGCGGAGGTATCCTCACGGATACTTTACAGGTTGCCAAAGCCATCCGGATTCTGATAGAGAAAGGTTTGCATGATTTACCGGACTATCCAATGTGGTATGATGGTTCAGGTTTGTCCAGATACAATCTGTTTACTCCCAGAACTATTATCAAGGTACTTGAAAAGATATATTTAGATAAAGGAATGCCTTGGATACAAAAAATATTTGCAGCAGGCGGCGATAATGGATCGATCTCGGAATGGTATCCCGGGCTGGATAGCGACCCATATGTATGGGCTAAAACAGGTACATTGCGTAACAAACATGCTCTCAGTGGTTTTATAATAACCAGGAAGAATAATCTATATATATTCTCATTTATGCATAACAATTATGTATCATCGTCCAATATTTTTAAGGTAGAAATGCAAAAAGTGTTAGAATATATTTATCTAAACTATTAGAACTAGGATATGCATGATTACGGATTGCTTTCACTGTTGCCTCCAATATGTGCAATAGTTCTGGCCATTTTTTCTCGACAAGTTTACATTTCTTTGCTCTTTGGAATTTGGCTGGGTTGGTTTATTTTGGATGATTTTCAAATCTTTAAAAGTATATTTGATACGGTTGAAGCCTTGGTTGTTGTATTACAAGATTCAGGCAACACCAGGACAATAATGTTCTCTGCCCTGGTCGGTGCTTTAATCGTTTTTGTTCAAAGATCTGGCGGAGTGGAAGGCTTTATCAGAAAAGTTACCGGATTCTTAGCGAGATATGAGGCCCGAAATCCGGCTAGAAAAAATATTGTGGTTCAACTTTTAGCATGGATAACCGGGATGCTAATTTTTGTTGAGTCGAGCATTTCTGTACTTACGGTTGGAACGCTCTACCGTCCAATATTTGACAAGTTTAAGATCAGTAGAGAAAAACTCGCCTATATAGCTGACAGCAGTTCGGCACCATCTTGTATTCTGATTCCTTTAAATGGATGGGGTGCCTTTATTATGAGTCTGTTGTTGGCTCAGGGATTTAATGATCCTTTCGGAACACTAATTCAAGCCTCTTTGGTAAACTTTTATCCGCTAGTTACCTTGGGTGTGGTTTTAATGTTTATCCTGATTAACAAAGATATTGGTCCGATGCGACTGGCTGAACAACGAATCAAGGAAACCGGAAAGTTTCTCAGGGAAGGAGCTCAGCCGATGGTATCCGACGAACTTACTACCATGTCCATGAAGTCCGGAATTGTACCGAAGACAAGAAATATGATTATTCCTATCGGTGCCATGGTGGTTATGATGCCGGTTATGCTTACTATAACTGGTTGGGAAAGTGCTATATCTCAAGATCCGGATCAACCTTTGTTCAGACTTGTATTAAAGTCAATTGGGCAGGGCAGTGGATCAACCTCTGTGCTTATGGCTGTCATTTCAGCAATTATTATCTCGATGTTGGCCTATAAGGCACAAGGCCTTTTTTCGATTAAGGAAATGATAAAAATGATCCTAAAGGGCATATCGGAAATGATGCCTATTGTCCTGCTGTTATTATTTGCCTTTGCGATTGGAAATGTGTGTCGTAGTTTGGAAACCGGTCAATACATTGCTGATGTTACCAAGGAATGGTTATCTCCCTCTTTGGTTCCGTTTATAGTTTTTTTGGTTAGTTGCTTCATTGCTTTTTCCACTGGTACTTCATTTGGGACTTTTGCAATTATTATTTCGATCGCAGTTCCTGTTGCACAGATCATGGGTGCTCCGGTTATCCTCACGATTGCAGCTGCTCTGGGAGGAGGGGTATTTGGAGATCATTGCTCGCCGATATCGGATACTACTATATTATCATCAATGGCTGCCGCCACGGATCATATTGATCATGTAAAAACACAAATCCCGTATGCATTGATAGCTGGCCTATTGGCAGCAATACTCTATCTCATCGTTGGTGTATTTCTTACTTGATCTGCTTATCAAGGAGTTGATATTAACTCATGTCATCAGTGGGGAATATCAATTCTAAAAAATAAGGTAAAAAAAACACGCTTTTGTAAAGCATTCGTATTTTAGCTCACCAATCCGAATTCGGCATGGTAAAATTTAAGAATATTTATGTAGCAGCAACTGGTCAACACGTAGGTAAAACAACTACTACTCTGGGATTGGTAGCCGCTTTTGTAAGAAAAGGGCTTGATGTGGGTTATTGTAAACCAGTTGGGCAGAAATTTCTTGACATCCACAACCTCAGAGTAGATAAGGATACTTTGTTGTTTGCTGATTTAATCCATTTTACCCTTGATCCCAAAGTCCATAGTCCGATAATTCTTGGGCCTGGAGCCACTTCGGCTTATTTGGATAATCCGGGACATTTTGACCTGCAACAAAAAATTCTGAACGCGGCCAATGTATTAAGCAATTCCAAACAAGTGGTAATTTATGAAGGTACGGGGCACCCTGGAGTAGGGAGTGTGGCCAATGTGTCCAATGCGGATGTAGCCAAACTGGTAAATGCCGGTGTAATCATGGTAGTTGAAGGAGGGATTGGAAGCGCTATTGATAAAATGAATATGGGATTGGCCATGTTCAGAGAACGAAAAATACCAATAATAGGCATAATTATAAATAAAGTTAGGAAGGAAAAAATTGATAAAATCAAACATTATGTTGGAAAAAAGTTAGCGCAAATGGATCTACCTTTATTAGGTGCCATACCCTACGATCGGAGCCTTGCCTATCCTCTTATCAAATCAGTGTGTGATGCGATAAACGGAGAAGTCCAATATAATCCTGAACATCTAGATAATAAAGTTAAAGACATACTGGCTGGGTCACTGATCGATTTAAAGGAATTAAAAAGCTCTAATAATTTGCTGTTAGTGGTGAGCATCCAAACATTGGATAAGGCAATTAAGAAGATTGAATTTTTTTCAAAGATGTTAAAGTTGGATGGTACTCCGCTCAGTGGAATCGTGTGTACAGGAGATGGGGAAATACATTCACGAGTGAAAAAGTATATTTTGCAAAATCATATACCACTGGTTAGAACTAAGCTAGATACGTATGGCGCAGTTTTAAAAATAAGTCGAATAGAAGTAAAAATTAATTTGCAAACACCATGGAAAATAAAGAGAGCAATAGAATTGATTGAAGAGAATATTGATCTTGAGAGAATCTTAACACATTTACAACAATAAACCTTAGACTAAATGGTTTTTATAGCGATATAAATATTGACAAACAACCAATATTTTTATATCTTAACAAATTAGGAAAATAGGTGGAATCTGCAGCCCCGGTTAAAAACTAGTGAGAAATGATTTTTAAAGGGGCTGCTTTGTTTTATGAACGGCTGATCTTTTCCAAACGCTTCCTGGACTAAGAAAAAAATTCTGTATTTAATTTAGCTCATACGGATAAGTCTGATTTCATTTAAGTAGGAAATCATCTTTTCATCTATTAATAAGGGCTTGCGGGTTTGACTAAAATATCAGTTTTTAGAAGATTTATAGTTCACAAAAAAATAATACTTGGATACGGTGATCATTTCAGGATTGGTCTAAGTTATATTAAGAACTATCGTCTCAGGAATAGCTATAAATAGGATGGGGCGCTGATTCACTATTTAGTTTTATTGACTGTCTGACTCGGATAAATAATTTTTAAGGACCCGCTAAGTGATGGATCAAAAATACTGACCAACACCTATTACGACACCATGATGCCGGTGATCGGTCAAATTAATACCATAATCGACCCTAAAAATAAAGTTGTAGATTTCTTTAAAATAAACTCGACCACCCAAGCCCGCAAAAGCGGTGATATTTTCTTTGCGAAAGATTTCTCCTACTGATTTACCTACCGGTCTCCACCCTCCCGCATCCCAAAATAATACGCCCTGGACCGCACCCCACGGCCATTCACGGAAATTATGCCTGTATTCTGTGTTAAATACAATTTCTCCGATCCCCCTGGCCACCCGATTTCCTGATCCACGAATATTGATATAACTGTCCAGAACAAATGGAACAAATGGGGATTCTGTATTCCCGGAAAAACCCAACCTCAAGCGATTGGCCCAATTACCTCGTTCTCCAATTCGCATCAGGAATCTGGATACATTAAGAACTTTCCAAAAAGTTTCATTGGCCTTGGTGGTCAATACCCCTTCCAGGAAAAGATGATTATCAAATCCATGAACAAAATTGCTATAATAATTTAAACGTCCATATTGGTATTTTGACTTAAGAATCCACTTATTTGGACTGATCTCAGAGGGTAATTCGGGAAGAATCACCGGATCTACCCTAAAATACTTTTCTCTTAAGTAAGCAAATCCAAAATGTACTTTATGTTTTAAGCCAAAGTTATATCCTGGCAGTACTTCTAAAGTAAGATTATCATATTCATATGTGGCTTCCAAGTTTTTGAAATATAAGGGCTCTAATGTGCTTAATTTTTGAAGAACTAAGGATAATCCGAAGTTTGATCTACCGATAAACGGCTTGACATAATTAAGTAGAAACGAATGACGATCATAATAAGTATAATACCCTAACAGCCTTTCTCCTCTCCCTCTGAAGTTTACGTCCATTCCTCCTACTTGTATCCAAAAATTTTCCCGAATACCTCCAAATCCAAAAATGGGCAATACGGATAATTTTTCTTTGCCGGAATAGATTATTTTCATCGTATCCTGAACCGTCATGGTATCCATTTCCAAATCATAAAACAAATCCAGATTTAGTAAGGATTGGTAATCTTTTTGTAGTACATCACTTTTAAAGAACTGACCATTTTGATTGGAGAGATAGCGGTTTAAAAAAGTAGAATTCGTTTTATCAAGCCCTTGAAATTCGATTGAGCTGATCAGGTTTTGCGATTGGCAGATTAGTATTCCTGACCACCAGAATATTATGGTTGATGTGAATATCTTCCGCATTCAATAGCGATTCAAAATTGCAGCGCAAAGGTAAGGAAACTATGGGTATTCATATTAACATTGGGCGCTTATTTCAAAGTTGTATATTGACTTAGGGTAAAATCAGGTGCAGGAAACGGACTTGCATGGTTTAATTTAGGGAATAGCGTATAAATAGCTTGATCTAAATTGGAGAGAGTTTGACAATTTCCTGAATAAAATCAGCCATAAATTGTTTATGAATGATAAAAAATCTATTTTTGCAGGCCGAAATAAAAAACTCGAAATAATAATTTGAATTAATGAAACAATACGAGGTAACGTTTATAGTCGATCCGGTTTTGTCTGATGTTGAAATTAGACAAACTTCGGAAAACTACGTGGATCTTCTCAAAACAGAAGATTGCCAAATCGTACACGTAGACGAAATGGGACTTCGCCAATTGGCCTATCCAATAAAAAATCGGAATTCAGGCTTCTATTATTGTATTGAATTTCAATCTGATAGTGGAGAAATTATTGGCAAAATAGAACTCGCATTACGTCGCGATGAGAGAATCATGCGCTTTTTAACCGTATATCTGGATAAATACGGAATTAAGTACAACGAGGACAAACGCAATGGTTTGATTAAGAAAAGAAGAAAACCAGAAAAAGAACGTAAGAAAAGTTCACACAAACCGAAAGCTGTAGCTGACAGGAAAAAAGCTGAAGTGAAGGTTGATCCGAAGTCAACATCAGGACCTGAAGTAGCTACCATAGTTTCTGAAGAAGAATAGCTGAATTCCTTAACTAACTCTATAAATCCATCATGGCATCAAGAGACGACATAAAATTTTTAAGTAATCCAAATATAGGTAAGGCCCGTAAAAAATACTGCAGATTCAAAAAATATGGAATCAAATACATAGACTACAAAGATCCTGATTTTTTGATTCAGTTCGTAAATGATCAAGGGAAGATTTTACCACGAAGATTAACCGGTAATTCACTTAAATATCAAAGGAAGATGGCGTCGGCAATTAAAAAAGCCAGACATCTTGCCTTACTTCCTTATGTTACCGATTTATTGAAATAAAGTAGAGATTATCATGGAAGTTATTTTGTTGAAAGATCATGACAAATTAGGTGATCAGCATGAAATCGTAACTGTTAAAAATGGCTATGGGAGAAATTATTTGATTCCGAAGGGCCTTGCAATCATTGCGAATTCTACCAACCGCCGAAAACTTAGTGAGTTAAAACGTCTGGCATTAGCCCAGGAAGCAAAACTCGAAAAAGAATACGAAGCAGTAGCTGAGAAATTAGCAGGAGAAATTTTGAAGATTAGTGCCAAGGCTGGTACCAGCGGCAAAATATTTGGAAGTGTAACCAATATTCAGTTAGCCCAGGCTTTGCAGGATCAATTAGGTGTAGAAGTCGATCGTCACAAAATCTCACTAACTGAAGAAGTGAAAATGTTAGGGAACTATACTGCAGATATTAATATGAGTAGAAAATTTCAGATTAAAGTAAACTTTGAAGTAATCCAGGATTAACAGTTACTAATTGAAGAATAAATTGTTCGACCCCTTGCTAAGTTAAATTACAAGGGGTTTTTTGTTATTAAACTTTTTTAACGTTTAAAACGTTGTAATACTAGTAAAATTTTTACTTTTTGTTATTTCCTCTAGATAATTGTAACCAGGTGCTCGTCTGTGGCATCTATATCGATATCTAGGTTACAATTATTAAACTAAATTCAAATTATTCTTTATAATGGATTCTCAAAAGATAGACAAAGCAATTGACTGGGCTTTAAAAAATGGATTTTCCGATATCAAGGCAAATTCCGATCAATACGAAACTCCTAAATCTTATCGAAAACCTGGATCTGATGATCCTTTCATTCCGGATTTAACAGGGATTAGGATGGGAAATCGGAGCTTTGTTGAGATAGCAGAGAAATCCGATAACATCGAAAGAAAAATCAGTAAGTGGAAATTACTAGATACACTTGCCAATATGAAAAATGGAAAGCTGTATCTTTTAGCACCTCATGGTAACAAAGCATTTGTCGACCGGATGATTAAAAAATATCATATTGAGGCTAAAGTTGTAAGTATTTAATTAAACATTTGACTCCACTATTTCAAACATAATTCATAATGAAAAAGAAGAAATTCAATTTCAAATTGGGAAAGGGTAACTATTATTTTCATGTCAGATCCGGACAGCAAATGATCATTATATACCGCAAAACCAAAGAAGCTGCTACGAACGCTTTTCAAATGTATCAAGGTGTCGGAAAGTCTTGTGAATGGTTAGGTCGTTGGGATGGAAAACAATTTACTGAAACCAAAGTCCCGGTATAAATTTCTTATTGAAAATTATATTATATTAAGAATTGAGGATATGATGTCAGAACGCGCATTGCTCTAAGTGTGTTCCACCTACTTGGTTGCCCAGCTTTCTCCATTTCAAAATGTTGTAAGCCTGGATATTTTGCATACAAATTCCATCGATTATCTTTCCTCCTTTTTTGTAGCAATACATTTACTGCTTGATTCATCCGGGTGTCATAGTCTATGTTGGAATTTTGAAAATAGTCCAAAGACCGAAGTATGTCGTATTTCCAACGGCATGGGAATGGAAACTTGAGGAAGTTTGGGTTTATTATTTTCCCAGTCCGATCCGAAAGGAACAATTGATGTTGTAATATGAACTCACGAGTCGATGCTTCTGCTTCTTTGAGCTCATCTGCGCGATACGAATATCCATTTTTAAAATATTCAAAAATTCCCTCTATTACGGATATCGAAGTGTGTAGTGAACTGTGTCTAGCACCACTGCGATTGGATCTACAATTGAAACCTCCATCAGGCATTTTTTGTTCTAGCAAAAAATCAACTATACTATTTATTTAATTTGTTCGGTTTTATATTGAAATAACAGGCATAATTTAGAAACATCCCATTTATACAAACATCACTTTGAGAAATTGCTTTGGAAGGGTTTATGCCTCCATCTTCTCCGATTTCATGGTCCAGTATAAGACGAATAGATTCACGAATGCTGAGAATTTTCGGATCTATTTGTAAATTTTTAAGATCGAGCAAAGTGTAATGCGTAGAAATCCATTTCGGTTGATAAAATCCTTTTCCCCAATGGCCATTTTTATGCCGATAAGACAAGAACCTTTTACCCCACCCTTCCTGGCTGATTCTCTGACGGATGTGAGGTTTGGACATTCCCAAGAGATCCCTATAGGTTTGATATTGAATTGCGGGATCTCCTTCCAATAACCAATCGATAATTTCTAATCGAGACAACTCCCACCATTTTTTTTAGAAAACAAATTCGCCATTTTTATAAATGGTCTCACCATCTGCTATGATCGCACCACCATTCTTCATATCGGTAATCATATCCCAATGGATAGTAGATTTATTCTTGCCCCCAGCTTGAAGATAAGATTGCCCAACGGCCATATGAATACTACCGCCGATCTTTTCATCGAATAAGATATTTTTAGTAATCTTTTGTATTCTATAATTTGTACCGATGGCGGCTTCTCCAAAATATCTTGCTCCGGGAATCGCAAATATTTGATCTAAAAGTTCCTTACCTACTTGCGCTTCCCATTTAGTAACTTTTCCCTTTTCTACCCATAATCTGATTCCTTTTATTTCATGTCCCATATAGATGCCGGGATAGGAAAAATAAACTACCCCATTGACACTATCTTCCACAGGTGCTGTAAAAACTTCGCCGGAAGGCATATTGGTTCTGCCATCCGAATTTATCCATTTTCGGCCGGTAGTTGAAAACTGAATATCTGTGCCTTCAGGTCCACAATACCTAATGGTCTCTTTCTGATGTAAAAAATCAACTACCTTTTGTTGTTTTGCACGAACTTTTAACCAGGAATCAATAGGGCTTGTTTCATTAAGCATACACGCATCATATACAAAGTCCTCATATTCGCTTAACGACATTTCTGCAATTTGAGCATTCGCAAGAGTTGGATACTGGCATAGTGTCCTTCGCATAGCCCCTGATCCGGTGCGATCAAAATAAGTCTGATTGATATGCTGCAGTGCATTTTGCCGAAACTTGCGTTTTTCAGGATCTATATTTTTATTTTCAGTCAAATTATAAGGGGCTCTGATATTTAGGAATGCATCATAGGTTTGCATTGCTATCTGCATCGCTGGGTTAATTCGATTTAACTGATGCGTATCAGCCACAGTATAAAATATCAAATCTTTCTCGCGGAAATCTGATATAAAATCTACATGAGCCCCCAAAATAAGTGCTTGTCGATAAAACGACCTTAGTAGAGGTTCGGCTTGGAAGGTACTTTGTACCAAACAAGTTTCACCTTTTTTAAGCTCAAGACAATAATGTGCTAACAAATGGGCGTATCTGTCTATCCGATCCATGTTCTTTTTGATAGGTTACCATTTCTTGACCATGTAAGGATACCTTTCCTCGTACAGACGGGTAATATTGGTCTTTAATATTTGTCGCAATTCTCCCATATACAACTTCTTGAGGGCAGAGATGAAGATTACTTCGTGGTCATAATTATTTTTTAAGTTGGCTAAAATATCATTTTCAATATTTTGCCTTGTTTCAGGATTTACGAGGTCGTCAAAATTTCTTTTACGATACAGGTCAATTTTGTTAAAGACTAAAATTTGTGGCTTTTGGCTAACGCCAAGTTCTACCAGTGTGTTCTGAACAGTAAGTAAATGTTCTTCATATTGTGGGTGTGCAATATCCACTACATGCATGAGAAGATCGCTTTCTCTCACCTCATCAAGTGTACTTTTAAAACTTTCTACAAGGTGATGGGGTAATTTCCTGATAAATCCTACAGTATCTGACAGCAAAAAAGGCATGGCATCCAATACCACTTTTCGAACCGTCGTGTCCAGGGTAGCAAACAGCTTATTTTCTGCAAATACATCAGACTTACTTAAGATATTCATTAAGGTAGACTTACCCGCATTGGTATACCCAACTAAAGCAACGCGAATCAATTCACCTCTGTTTTTCCTTTGAGTTTCATTTTGCTTGGCGATCTGATCCAATTTCTTTTGCAAATAAGAGATTTTTTCTCTCACAATACGCCGATCAGTTTCTATTTCTTGTTCTCCTGGTCCACGCATTCCTATCCCCCCTCTTTGTCTCTCTAAGTGAGTCCATAATCCTCTTAGTCTGGGCAATAGATATTTTAATTGAGCTAATTCCACTTGGGTTTTTGCTTGCGCCGTTCGGGCTCTGCCCGCAAATATATCGAGGATCAAAGAACTTCGATCAATTATTTTAAGTTTCAATTTTTCCTCTAGAATATTGGTTTGTTTGCCGGTTAGGTCATCATCAAATATGACCAAATCAATGTCGTTTTTACCCACATATTCCGCAATTTCTTCTACTTTTCCCTTGCCTATATAATAACGACTATCGGGTCGAGATATCTTTTGTACATATCTCTTAATCGTATGAGCTCCGGCGGTATGAGCCAGAAATTCCAATTCATCTAAATACTCGTCCACTTGCTTTGCCGGTTGATTGGCATGTACTACTCCGACCAATATGGCTTTCTCACCTGACTTTCTTCCATTTCGGATCTCTCTAATGTTAAAGTTATTCTTCATATGCTCATTCTTTCATAGTTTCCAGGGATTCGAAAAACTATTTCTCTACCGACATTAAGTTTTATATCCGAAATTTCAAGTTTTAAGATATATTCATCTTCAGCCTTAGCCCGATAAATCCGATGCAAAGGAATATTTAATCCTGAAAATCGGTTGAAATGGGACTGATCAATGTCCAATTTACCCTCTTTTCTGTCAAATACCATTTTTGATATTGATGATTGTAACCAATTAAAAAGGTACATTTCTGAACTTAAAACACTTAATTTTCCGGATATTTTCAACTGTTGATTTTGGGGAATTACATCAAATTTTGAATAATCACCTTGAGGAGGCATGCCTACTAATAGTCGCTGTAAATCCTGAAATCCAAACGGAATTCGATTTTCCGTTAACCATTTGGACACACTTCCAGTATAATAGATTCGGTTTAATTTATCGAGAACATGAATGGTATCAGGTTTTAATAACAATCGATGGATTTCAAAACCTAATTTGCTAATGGAAGCCCAAATCAAACTATCTTTCACCATATACATTATCATGCGGACGCCCATATCCAATTGGGGAGCGTCAATAGCTAACTTGGACTTGAGATAGACCGATTCATAGTCCAATGTTTGTCTATGGTGCTTTTCCCATAATTTTTCAGCCTTTTTTGCATTGATTTTTACCGCCTCATCAGTATTTTTACTTGTGGTTTTACACCCAGAGATCAATACGATTGTCAATATAAAGGCTACAACTCCAGTACCGGAAATCAATTTCAAAATCATATGTTATTCAATGACCTGACGGTTGATTATTTTATTTTTGAGTAATATAGAATCGTCCAAACCATTTTCTTGTGCCTGCTTCCAATATTTTATAGCTTCTGCCGTCATCCCCGATTTGGCATGAATATCACCTAACAGATTTAGAATAATAGGATGATGATCTCTTTCGACCGGCTTAACTGACTCCAGAATGTCTTTTGCGGTACTGAAGTCCCCTTTTTTAAACTGAATAAAGGCAGCAGTATAAGTGACTTGATTATTCTGAAAGAGATCCATTGCTTTGGATATTGCAGTTTCGATTGGAGCCAATTCTTGACCTGTCGTGGATTTGGCCATCCAGTAATAACATAGAGATTCTATATTCTCCTCTGTTAAATTTAAGTCTTTTACTTCATTGAAGTATTTTCTACCCTGTTCCCAACCTTGAAGAACACAAATAGTATATCCCAGTAGCGATTTAGCTTTTAATTTTAGAGAACTATCGTTTCCCAGCATCATCAATGCTTCCTGGAGATCATTGGCCGAAGTTTGATAATTATCGAGATAAAATGAGGCCAGTCCACTCATGTAATAGTTTAAACCCTGTACCGGATAATAATCCAGAGCCCGTTGGGAGGATGTATATAGTTTACTGAATTGATGATTCTCGACTAAAAGATGGTACAAATTAACCCATGCATCCCAGTCTGCAGGTGCCATCTGTGTTGCCGTTAATAGTTCTTCGATAGCTCGATGCGGAAATCCGGAATACCGAAAGATAGATGCTCTAATCCTTTTTACCGGAGCTTGGTCGGGGTGTGCCTTCTCTAATGCATCTCCAATATCCATAAGTTGATTAGAAAGGGATTCGTCAGACCGGGCTTGTAATTTGTCAACGTAGGGTTGTAATTCCTGGATCTTGATGTTGAGTTCAATATCCGGATTACTGATCAGTGAGGAAATTGATGCTAAATATTGATCATCAGAGCCTGACCGTTTGAGTTTTTCAGCCATAGCCAGCTTTGCCTTAGTATCTTCTGGATCCAGATCGAGGATAAATTGTAATACTTCTCGCGTTTTAGCCTCTTTACCATCATTGCGATGATGCATTGCAATCCAGTATAGATATTTTGTATTTTCTGGATCACTTTGAGAGAGTTTGTTTAATTCTGCTAAAGCCTTCTTTGACTTACCAAGACCGATATAGAGGTCATATTTTTTTCGAGTTAAATCTTCCGAGAGCCCCTCATTATTTTCGATTAGGTCATAAACTTCGATCGCATTTTCCGTTTGGTTGGAATTGATGAACAGATTGGCCCATGATTCATACCATTCAGGTATCATCAGGTTTTTGTCATGAAGTTTTTGGTAAATTGCTACGGCAGCCGTATAAACTTTTTGCTTTTCATATTGATTGGCTAGAGTATGCAAATAATAGGGATTATCAGGTTCGATCTGGTTGGCTTTTTGAATTAGTTCAAACGCCTTTTCATGATTTTCAATTTTTGTATATAACAATGACAATTGATAGACAGCTGCATGATTTTTAGGGTCTTTCTCTAGTATTTCAGCGAATAAATCAATAGCCTTTTTATCGTGACCCAGAATTTTTTCCTGCATCGCTGCAATGAAGCTACTTTGCAGCTTGACCGCTTTTTCAGTTGTAACTCCTGGCTGAGCTATTCCATAACTGATAGATAGCATTGCGCAAAAAAATAGTAATAAAGAAGTGTTGATATGTTTATTGATCTCTGTTAGCATCCGACAATTAAATCCTGTGTGATGTATAAACGATAAAAATCAGTGTTTAATCTATTCCACTAACGTTAATTTAAGCATGTTGGTTCGACCTCTACTATGAAGTGGCATACTTCCAGTATTGACTACAAAATCACCGGGATGTAATATTTCGAATTCTTTTAAGATTTCCACCACATCATTGACAGTTTCGTCTGTCGTTGAAAACTTATCGTAATAAAATCCTCGTACTCCCCATACCAGATTTAAAGTAGCCAACATATAAGGGCGCTCTGAAAATATGAATATTTCGGATTTCGGTCTGTAACTTGACATTCTGAATGCCGTATAACCTGAGATCGTCATGCCTATCAAGGCTTTAGCACCTGTTTCTTCAGCCGTTTTTACAGCTTGATAGCAAATCACATCCGAATAGAAAGTTTTTGACTTTCGCGATGGTTTTATTTTTTTGTCCCTATAGACATAATTATTTTCTGTTTCCTGAATGATTTTAACCATAGTGTTAACAACGGCGGTCGGATGGTCCCCTACTGAGGTCTCTCCACTTAACATTACCGCATCGGTTCCATCAAGTACAGCATTGGCTACATCCGTGATTTCTGCTCTTGTAGGCGACAAATTATGAATCATACTTTCCATCATTTGAGTAGCTACAATTACCGGTTTTGCTTCGACATGACATTTGTTGATAATGGTCTTTTGAATTAGAGGCAATTGTTCCATTGGCATTTCTACACCCAAATCGCCTCTAGCAACCATAACCGCATCGGTCTTGGCAATGATCTTGTCTATATTGGAGATAGCTTCAGGTTTTTCAATCTTGGCTATAATCTTGGCTGGGTGACCTTTTTTCTTAATAATTTTTTTGAGATCCTTAAGATCTTTCGCTGTGCGTACAAATGACAATGCAATCCAGTTTATTTCGTGCTTCAAAATGAATTCCAGATCGTTTAAGTCCTTGGCGGTAATGGATGGTAATGAAATAGATGTATCCGGGAGGTTAACTCCCTTGTTGGAATTGAGCCTGGATCCAAATAGTACTTTCAGTTTGACTTCATTGATCGAATTAGTATCGATTACGGATAACTCTATTTTCCCATCATCGACCAAAACTTTATCTCCTACTTTTACATCCTGAGGAAATTGTTTATAACTCATGTAAATACCATTCTTAGTGCCCACACCTACTTTGAGATTGGTAAACGTGATTATATCTCCTGGTTTGATCGGGATACCATCGTTTTTGATCTTACCTACACGGATTTTAGGCCCTTGAAGATCAGCAAGGATTCCAATATGTAAATTATATTCTTGATTGATCCATTGAATTTGTTCAATTACATTTAAATGATCCTGATGCGTTCCATGACTGAAATTTAGTCTGAAAACATCGACTCCTGCTTTAGCCAAATCAAGTAATTTTTTTCTAGTATTGAGCGCTGGACCTACAGTTGCTATTATTTTTGTGTTTTGAAACTTCATAACAATTTTTCCTCTGTTGGGAACTTTCGGTTTAAGTTACCTATTGATTATACATGTATCGACCTCACAATCTGCTAATTGTATTTTAATTTGGTTTTTCCTTTATTGAAAATCTCACAAAACAATTTGCAAAAGTAACAAATGAAAGCCATTGATAGTCATCTTGTATTTTATTTTACAAGAAGTTAATTTAAGTAATTGATAAACAATTTATTATTTTAAGGGATTCAAAAAAAATACAAGTACTTTGTATTAGAGTCTATATTAATTTTATTTTTGCGGAAAATTAAAAAGTATTACTATGTCTAGTATTGAAGAAAAAGTAAAAAAGATCATCGTTGACAAGTTAGGCGTTGATGATTCAGAAGTCACTCCAGAAGCAAGTTTTACAAACGATTTAGGAGCTGATTCTTTGGATACTGTTGAACTAATTATGGAATTTGAAAAAGAATTCGATATATCTATTCCTGATGAGCAAGCTGAAAATATTCAAACTGTAGGTCAGGCGGTTAGTTACTTGGAATCTCAAACTTCATCTTAATTAGCTATTTAAAAAATTAAGATATTATCATAAGATCCATAAATGGGCCAATTCTCATTTATGGATTTTTTTGTTTTAAGCCCTTTATAATTGCCGACTTGCCTGAATTTCTGACAGTATTTTATATTGTCAATTGTTAAGAATAACAAGCTTATTCAGTCAAAGAATCAAGAATTATCTATTTTAGCAATGTGAAAGATATAATTATATGAACAGAGTAGTTGTGACTGGAATCGGAGCGTTGACGCCAATAGGAAATTCCGTATCTGAATATCTTAATGGATTACAATCCGGCACTAGTGGTGCTAAATTGATTACTAAATTTAACGCAGACGCCTTTAAGACCAAATTTGCATGTGAGATAAAAAATTATGATCCTACCGGTGTATTGGATCGGAAGGAAGTGCGAAAATTAGACCTTTTTTCACAATATGCTTTATATGTAACCAAGGAAGCTGTTACTGATTCAGGACTTACCGAAAATGATTTGGCCACCGATTACTGTGGTATTATTTGGGGTTCTGGTATCGGAGGATTAAGGTCTTTGGAAGCCGAAATAGAAACATATGTGGAATCGGGAAGAAAACCCAGATATAGTCCTTTTCTTATTCCCAAAATGATTGCCGACATTGCTGCGGGACATATATCTATTAAGTATGGATGTCGAGGTATAAATTATGTTACGGTATCCGCATGTGCTTCGGCCAACCATGCATTGATTAATAGCTTTGATTATATACGGCTGGGTAAGGCAAAAATCATCATTTCAGGAGGTAGTGAAGCAGCTATTACTGAGACCGGAGTAGGAGGATTTAGTAATATGAAAGCATTGTCCGAGCGAAATGAAGATTACTCAACGGCTTCTCGGCCATTTGATCGAGATCGGGATGGTTTTGTGCTCGGTGAAGGAGGTGCCTGTCTTATTTTAGAAGAGTACGAACATGCCAAGAATAGGGGTGCTCATATTTATGCGGAAATTATTGGCACCGGAGCCACTGCAGATGCATATCACATGACCGCCCCTCATCCAGAGGGGCTTGGTGCATCTCAAGTTATGAAAATAGCACTGAAAGAGGCGGGTATCTCAACTGCTGATATTGATTATATAAATGTACATGGTACTTCAACTCCATTGGGTGATGTGGCGGAGCTACGTGCCATCTCCAATGTTTTCGGTCAAGATGCGTATCAGGTAAATATCAGTTCGACAAAATCTATGACAGGGCATTTGTTAGGAGCGTCCGGTGCGATAGAGGCAGTAGCCTGCATTCTGGGAATGAAATATAAATTCGTTCCACCGACGATTAATCACTACAATGCGGATCCTGAAATTGATTCAAAATTGAATTTGACTTTAAACACACCCCAAAGTAGAAATATTGATATTGTGCTAAGCAACACATTTGGTTTTGGAGGGCATAACTCATCAATCATATTCAAGCGTGTTTAATGTTATATAAATCACTGAGAAGAAAATATAATTACTATTTATCAAGTGAAAAACATTTTGTAAACCGGTTGTATTCATTAGTAGGTTATACGCCTGTAAATCCACACCTTTTTAAAATGGCGTTTTTCCACAAATCCAGTGTAAATAACCGTGGACATAAATTGGATTCCAATGAAAGGCTTGAATATCTTGGAGATGCCATATTAAGCTCTGTAGTTGCGGAGTATTTATTTAAAAAATATCCCAATTCCAATGAAGGTTTCCTCACCAAAATGCGTTCAAAAATTGTCAAAAGAAAAACCCTGAATTTACTGGCTGATCGTATTGGTATAGATGTATTACTAAAAGAGTTTAATAATACCCAATTGACAATTTCAATGTTGGGAAATGCTCTGGAAGCATTTTTAGGAGCTATGTACCTTGAAAATGGCTACAAATACACCCGTAATTATATTATCCATAAATTGTTGCGAGAATATCTCAATATCCATGATCTGGAAAGCCTCGACGACAATTTTAAAAGTCAACTACTTGAGTGGTGTCAAAAACATGGTAAGGAAATTGGGTATTCAGTTTTGGACAAGTTTAGGATGGATAATCGTGATCGTTTCTTAGTAGCAGTGCTTGTGGATGGTGAGGAAATGGCCACTGCTGAAGACTTCAATAAAAAAAGCGCCGAGCAATTGGCTTCGAAAAAAGCGATTAAACATTTGAATATTGAAGATGAAATCTCAGAAATGTAATTAGTATATGGATTCCCTTACCCAGATTGTCTTAGGTGCTGCAGTTGGAGAAGTTGTGATGGGTAAAAGAATCGGGAATCGTGCCATGGTCTGGGGAGCAATCGGGGGTACCATTCCGGATCTTGATGTTATTGGGAATCTCTTTATGGGGGAAGTGGAATCATTGGCCTTTCATCGGGGTATCAGTCATTCCTTTTTCTTTGCTATTGTATTCCCGTTTGCTATGGCCTGGCTTACAAGGCGCTGGTATTTAGCCAACTTTCGATCCAGATTTTGGTATCCATTGGCAAGATGGTTTCTTTATCTTTTTCTATACTTGGCCTTGACGGCACTAATACTGTTGATTTGTTTTTACTTTTCGAGCCTAGGAGGAATTATTGCTTTGGGATTAATGACTATCTCTGGATATTTTATATTTAATGCAAAATTCCAAAATCGAATTCAGGAAAGTAAGTTCAAGCAGGAAGGTATTCTATTCAAAAATTGGTATTGGCTTTATTTTTGGGTTATTTTAACCCATATCATTTTGGATATATTCACGACTTATGGCACACAGGCTCTTTTACCTTTTTCCAATGCGCGACTGGCCATTTCAAGTATTGCGGTAGTCGATCCCATTTATACTATTCCTTTTCTTTTTACTTTGGTTAGAGCTAGTTGTTTGCCTAAGCACTCCTCGGGTCGGAGACATTGGGTTTATGCCGGATTGATCGTTAGTTCGACCTATCTGTTATTGACTGTATTCAATAAACGACATGTTAACTTTATTCACCAATCGCAATTGATATCTCAGCGTATACATTTTAATCGTACATTTTCTTCACCCACTATTTTCAATAATCTAGTCTGGAATTTGGTAGCAGATCAGGATAGCCACTATATAGTAGCGGATTATGGATTGTTGGATTCGCTGCAGACATTGAAACACCTGAGGAAAATTCCTAAAAATCATAGCTTAATTGAATCTATTCAAAGTACCGAAGAAATTAATATTCTGAAGTGGTTTTCTAATAATTACTTTAGTGTGGAGACTTTGGATAGTCTCAAATGGAAATATTGTGATTTGAGATTTGGTACGGGGATGGAAGTGGATCATTGTGTGTTTAGTTTTGAAATTGAAAAAGTACCAGGGATGGATTTAATTGTAGTTACTCCAAACCGGAATATGGATCCAGACATAAAAACATCTCTTTACTTATTTTGGCAAAGGATCAAAGGCTTGTAGTGCATTAAAATAGATGATGTGCGACACCTCTGTAATTTGTTGTCTAATTTAGGAAATAAAGATACTCATTTACCATCTTATTCGGATTTGAGTATATATAATTGCGTGCATGACAATCCATAGATTTTTTTTGGAAAACTATTTTTCAATTTATCTTGTTAATTTTGTGTCTTTTGGAAATGTAATTTTAGAATTTATGAAATTATCACGGATTATTACCTCTTTTGCTTTGGTCTTTTGTATGAGTAGTTTTTCGCAAACTCATGCCCAGTCAGGTACGGAAACTGCAAATCTCTGGAAGGTGTTGGCTAAAATCACATTTACAAAAGAGTATGATGAATTGTTAGGCTTCAAAGTTGATAAACCAGTATTTAGTGAAGCCATACAAGCTATAACCGGTAAAGAAGTAACAGTAACCGGATACATAATTCCGGTTGAAGGATATAAGAGTCATAAAGAGTTTATTTTGTCTGCCTATCCCTATAATATGTGTTTCTTTTGTGGTGGCGCTGGTCCAGAGACTGTAATGGAAGTATATACTGAAGAGCCTGTAAAATATACTGCTGAGGCAATTACCTTAAAGGGTACCTTGCAAACCAATGCAGATGACATCAATCGCCTAATGTATGCATTAAACAAAGCAGTTCTCCTCAAAGAATAAACCGTGCAGGCCTAAGGATTTTGCAGCTCGGAATTAAATTCTTCTCCTAAATAGTACAAAGAATCATTCTTAGTGATCATATCCAAGTCAAGATTTGGATATATGATAATTAGCTTATTATCCTTTTCGAGAAACAAGGGAATCCTGGTTTTTGAGGTTTGAATCTTTTGTAAGAATTCTTTATAATGAGTTGGACCATCTAGTTTTATTTGATGGATCTGGGGGAAATCTCGAGCTATTTCATTGATTTGGAGGAAATCAACATATTCTGCAGAAAATACGTTGTCTGGGTCATCTAGTTTTACTTCTTGGTGTTTTTGTGGAATCGATAACCGGTAGGTACCTCTCTCTCCAAAGGTAGATCTGAAATGATCCATTGCATATTGATTCACTTCTACATTAGATGTCATAGCGATCAAATATCCCATGTCTAATAATTCAAAATGGTCGTTTAAGTCATCAGTATAAATATTTGCCTGGAACGCTTCGACACCAATATCCTTAGCTTTCTGAATACTATTGGCATTGTTATCAATAATCACGACATGACGACCTTTATCCTTTAAGAATTTTGCGACCATCCGTGAAGCAACATTGGATCCGATAATCAATATACCATCGGAGGATTCCATAATTACACCTAACTTAATGGCAAGAAAACGAGCTGTTGTTGCATTTAGCAGTACAGTTCCTAGAACGACCATAAACACAAGCGGAGTGATATACTCCGCACCGGGTACTCCATCGTTGGCAAGTTTTAGTCCAAACAAAGATGCAATGCCAGCCGCAACAATACCTCTTGGACCTACCCAGGATATAAAGATTTTTTCTGGAAAATTAAATTGTCCTCCTATTGTACTTAAAAATACTCCAAGTGGACGCAGAATCAATATGATGATGCCAAACAAGATCAAACAATTCCAATTTTCCAGGATATAAAGATCTTCCAAATTGATATTTGCCGCCAGAAGTATAAAGAGAATCGAAATCAACAAAATACTCAGCGACTCTTTAAAATCCAGGATATGTTTAAATCCCGGCATATCCAGATTGCCAATCACCATTCCCATAATGACTACCGATAAAAGACCAGATTCGGTGGCAAATAAATCTGAAATGACAAACACCGTGAGCACCAATGCCAAGGTAGCCACATTCAACAAATACCGTGGCAGCAGCTCATATTTTATGGCGTAGTAAAGAGCATAAGCAAAAGTAAAACCAATACATAATCCGACGATGATTATTTTTCCAAATTGCAACAAGGCATGTTGGGTAAATTCTTCTCCTCCTGAAATGATAAATTCAAATACAAGTACCGCGACCAATGCTCCTAATGGGTCGATTAAGATGCCTTCCCATTTAAGCACTGTAGAAACATTCTTAGTCAAGGGAATATTTCTCAAAATAGGCGCTATAACCGTAGGTCCGGTTACTATGATCAGACCAGCAAATAAAAAAGAGATCTTCCATGACAAACCCAGCAGAAAATGAACCGAAATTCCACCACCAATAAAAGTGATCAGCGACCCTATTAAAATCAACCGGGTAATTGAAAGACCGACACTTTTAAACTCTCTTATGTTGAGTGTTAAACCTCCTTCAAAAAGAATAATTCCAATTGCCAGGGAAACAAAATAAAACAAACTTTCTCCCGGAAAAAGACCATGTCCATCACGGAATATGGGCTCGATAAATTTGTGTCCACTTTCTGTCCATAAAGTTGAAATTGGTCCAACCAACAGGCCAATTATTATCAATGGCAAAATCGCCGGCACCCGGTACCTCCAGGATATCCATTGAGCTGCTATTCCTAAAATAATAATACTGGCAAATTCAACCATAATGTTGGTATTCCGTTTTTAGTTTTAAAGGTACTGTATAATTAACTTAATCGCAGAATTAATGTTTAAAGTTTGGCGTTGATTTATTTGAGTGTAAAATACATCAATAATTAGATCAAAATGTGTAACGTGTTTTGATCCATATTCGTCTTTATGTTATACTAATAAATGAAAATTCAATTGTTTTGACTATGAAAAGCTTTTATTCCTATTGTTTTCTTGCTACTCTTCTTTTTATTTCTTCTCAGTGCTCAACCCAAGCTTGGACTAAAAGGATTGTAGGCGAAGGCCCTGTCGTTAAAAAGGAAATTGATATTAAGGATTTTAACAAAATTGCATTATTAGGAAGCGGTAATGTATATGTTACTCGTGGATCTGGACAATCTGTTGTCCTCGAAGCACAAGAAAATCTATTTGAATATGTGAGGAGTGAGGTTAAAGATAGAAATTGGAAAATTGGTTTTAAAGGTAATGTGAAAACATCAAAACCGATTAATTTTTATATTACCGTACCCGAGTTAAGTGCAATTAAACTTCACGGATCAGGTAATATTACCACTGAAAGTCGCTTTACAGCCAACCAATTTGAAATTGCCATAAGTGGTTCAGGATCTATTCGGGCAGATATTAGTTGTACACGAGTCAATTGCAGGATTAGTGGCTCCGGTAATATTTATCTAAACGGTAATTCTAATACTGCTGAGGTCCGTATTAGTGGTTCAGGAGATGTTAAGGCCATGGATTTTGTTTCTGATGAATGTTCGGTTTTTATTAGTGGTTCCGGTAATTGTGGTATGGAAGTTCGCGAAAATTTGGAAGCCAGAATTTCGGGAAGTGGCGATATTCATTACAAGGGAAGACCCCGAATAGATAGTCATGTTTCGGGCAGTGGAAAAGTCAAAGGTGTATAGCCAACAGAGAGTCGCGGAACTTGATCTTGAAAAACCTTCGATTTATTCTACAATTACTTTGTTTTTGTAATACTAAGAGCTTCGTTGCTTCATAGACCAGGTTACTTTTACCCTTGCAACTTCGGTAAGATCTGGTAAGTAACCTATACTCAGCATGGCTATTCGCTGCGGTTCACCAGCTTTGACTTTGAATAGAGCCTGTTTAAGCAAAGGTCCGTCATCGCAGTGAAAGGTTACACTTTGATTGGCCTTTTTCGAAAAAGAAGCTTCTATATTGGTAACCAGAATTGAAATGTTATCTGGATACACAGAGGCCAATACCAATAACCCGGTGGACAATTCTGCAGCTCCGCATAACGCACCAAAATAGATGGATCTAAAGGGATTCTTAGTACGCCAGTTATAAGGAATGGATACCTTTGATTCATTTTGATCCAACTTTTCTATACGGATCTTCCAAAACCAAAGCGAGGGAATCTTACTTAAGGCCATCCATGTAAAAAGTCGGTTTGATCTAAGCTTCTTGAGGTATTGTTGTGGTTCATCTTCCATACCTTATGAACTATTCTTAGGCTCGTAGTATTCTAAGTTTTGATATTAATTCTAACCAAATTACATAAATATACTCAGTGGAAACCCATGGTACTACAAAAATATCTTTGGTTCAAAGTAATTTTTTAAAAACAGCTTCAATATGCATCCCGATGTGTTTGGTATTAAACCAATGTATCAACTTGGGTAAAAAATTTTAGTGTTAAATTGTATGAAATGTATAATTAATATGTTGTTATCTCATTATATCCTGTATAAGCTAACCAAATCGCTTTTACTTTAAAATAAAATATTTGCCTATAAGAATGCAACCTTTTTACTTTTTGATCCGTCTCTTAATTGAACCTTTGAAAACAAACAGATCATGATTTTAGCAGGAAATATCTGGCAATCATCAGCAACTTCACCAACAGCGACCGTTACCCTTGCGGACAGTTATGAGTTGATTAAACTACAGAAAAAGGACCACGATTTTTTTCCATATGAATTAATAAGGGAAAATATGGGACTGTATCTTAATCTAATTACTAAGATGTGGTCTCCATTATCATCCTATGAGATCTATGAAATGGGTGGTAGATTAGGTGAAGAACACGTATACGGTTACTTAGCAATTAAGAAATCCCACCCTGATAAAATTTACCTTGTAATCGGAAGACCCAAAAACTTTGGAACACAGCTGTTTGATTTGTTCTGCAATGCCATCAAACGAATGCGTTATTTTGACCTGGTTGTATTTCAGTAGACTAATTATGCAATTTCTTGATTCAGCAAATCACCAATCCCTACGAAAAATTGATTGCTGAGCTTCTTTGAACCCACTTTTTCAATTCAACTTTATCATCAAAAATTTTCGCTGGCACTTCCCAATAAGGCATACCTTTACCTTTTTTAGCATGATTGAACGGTTGGCTACCCATCTTTTCAAAATCTTCCCGATTGGAATCATTTACTTTTAAAAAAAATTTATTCTCAGCGCTTATCATACCAAACATTTTCCCCTGATCGAAAATACCAATACCTCCGAACATTTTTTTAAAAATCAAATCTGGTACATCGGATAACTGATCCTTTACCAATTCGACAAATGAGCTTTGCAACGCCATAATTATTGATTTATATTGCTTAAATTGGAATAACGCATCATATTAATCAAAACAAGATACTGAATCCACCCAACAATATTGGTCCCTGACCTACCTCTGAACCTTTGGTCTTAATGTTTATTTCCCATCCGAACGACAATGCTGGATTTAGAATCACCGAAGGAAGGTGCCAGCTGTATCCAGAATGCAATGTGGGTTGGAACACAATAATCTCTGTCTTTCCATTTGCTTGCTCTGGTGTTCCAATGGCATCCTTCCATTCTATTTTATTAAACCATAAATCTGAGCGAACACCCATGTGTAATCCGCGGAAAACTTCCACGAAGTAGCGATCATAGCCAAATGTAAACCCAAATCCACCACCACGCTCATCTTCATGAACACCCTGGTCTCGGTGTCTTACCAGATTATAACCAAATTTTGTGTAAACTGAATTTACTTTTTGAAATGAATAAATTCCTTTTATACCTCCAATAAGACCGGTGGGATATAACTGGGTTTCTAGCCCTATATGGAAAGAATTCTGAGTAAAAATGGGAATTGTAAAAAAATTGATCATATAAATTATAGCCAGAATCCTTATCATCTCTTACATCTTTTATTGAATTTGCTTAATACATATCTTAATATCTTAATGATTACAGCCTAATCTTTGAAAGACCATCACAGTCAGACAAATAGTCAGGTGCAGAAATCCTCAGCACCAAATGGCGGGTACGCAAGCATTTATCTTTGGCTATCATCTTCGGTATTAAACATCTTCATTATCTTGGGTGTGAAGATAGTAACGAATGGCGACAATCGATAGAAAACATACAATCCATGAGCTAATCGAACAACTGATTGACCAGCAAAATCTATACTTAAAAATTGCAGATAGCGATCTGGCCCTGTTACCCAAAAGAAAATGTTTTGTCTTCATTGCTAATTCTCTAGATGACTACTTGGATCCCTTGTTGATTGGAAAAGTATTGGTCGAAATGGAAAATGCATTTCAAGTTTTACTCTTTTCTGGTAAATTTTTGAAGAACAAACCGAATTCGTGGTTGGAGTATTATCATGAGCCTTTAAAGTGGGACCAAATTCTGAACAATAATGGAAGTTTACAACATGTGATTGAGCAGAAGATTAAGCAAGGAATATCTATTGGCCTATCGCTGCAATACTTTAGTAGATTACGTCAATTATCCTTCCTCACTCAGGAATTAATCATCCTCAATCTGATTCGAAAATTAGAAGTTAAAATTGTTCCGATTCATTTTAATTTTTCGTCTCAGCAACCTACACCTGAAGGTCGTGAAATTACGGTTCGCATTGGTAATCCAATGTCTGCCAAAATGTATCAAAATCTTGGAGATACGTTGAGACTACGTCGCTTTATCCGTGCTAAAATTTCGTTACTTGGCTCGGCATTGAAAGTTCATCCTTTTTTTGAATCACGCCAAGTAGTTACCTCGGAAGTTATTCAGCCGATAGCTAAAGAGATAATTAAGGAGGAAATTGATCAAATGACCTATGAAAACTTGGTCACTCAGCGAATTAAGTATAATGTTTACATTGCTAGAGCGGCCTCCATTCCCAATATAATCCAAGAAATAGGTAGACTCAGAGAGCTCACATTCAGGGAAGTAGGAGAAGGAACCGGGAAGGCCATGGATATCGATGAATTTGATCTTTACTATTATCAACTTTTTATTTATGACAAAGAAAATAACGAAATCGCTGGAGGATACCGGATTGGAAAAGGGGATGACATATTTCGAAATTTTGGTCCCGATGGTTTTTATATTAGCAGTTTGTTTAAAATAAATAGTAAGTTTTATCCCATTCTCAAGACGTCTGTAGAATTGGGTCGGTCTTTTATTGTGAAAAAATATCAGAAACAGCATTTGCCTTTATTTTTGCTCTGGAAGGGGATATTAACATTTATGCTGCAAAACACCCACCTGAGATATATTTACGGACCAGTTAGTATCAGCAAACATTATAGTCATTTGAGCAAAAGTTTGATTGTTGAATTTATTAAAAACCATTTCTTTAATCACCAATTGGCAAAATATCTACAACCTAGGACTCCTTTTAAACCTGAATTAGAAGGGTTGGATATCAAAGCTATCATGCAGAACTTGGGGAAAGACTTGGCCAAATTGGACCGGATTATCGAAGAGATCGAACCAGCCCATATTCGCATCCCGATATTGGTGAGGCAATACGTCAAACAAAATGCCAAGTTCATAAGCTTTAACCTTGATCCTAATTTCTCAGATGCATTAGACGGATTTATGATCCTGGATCTGCAGCATTTACCAGTCAGTACGATAGAAGCTTTGCAAAAGAAAGTCAAATGAGGTGGATGCTAGGAATGGTAAGGTTAATAATCTTTGCTTTCATGCTGGCAGCTGTCATTTTGTACTACATTTTGATTTCAGTGTTTAAAGGATTTTCGATTGAGCGAGCGATGAAATACAGGACCTTGTTTCTTAAGGTGATTCTTAAATGGTTAGGAGTAAGGTGCAAAATATTTGGAAATGCCATATTGACTGAGCCTACATTGATTATATCAAATCATCGATCTTACCTTGATCCAGCTATAGCATTGACCAGATTTCAGGCCAAACCAGTGGCAAAAGCCGAAGTTTCCAAGTGGCCATTGATTAATCGGGGACTTTATCTTTCCGGGATTATTTTTGTACAACGAGAACTACAAAGCAGTAGAAAATCTGCCCGACAAGCCATACTCAAAAGTATACAGGAGGGTGTTTCAGTCTATATTTGTCCGGAAGGAACTACTCATGACCAATCTGCAACGATCGAGTTTAGACCAGCTACATTTTACATGGCAGCGGAATATCAGGTACCAGTGCTGCCAATTGCCATTGAATACAAAGATAGTAATGATGCTTTTATCGGCGATGACACCTTTCTACCCCATTTCATCAGAACCTTCGGCAAAAGGAATACCACAGTACATTTTCATATCGGATCCCTTATGAAGGATGACAATGGAGTACGATTATTGAATTCATGCCAATCCTGGATAGATGACTCCTTGCGAAAGTCGCAGACTATATTCAAAAAATCACTCGAATCACTCGAATCAATTGAATAATTCCTAACGCGATCATCATTCCGGCAAAAATTCGTGTTGACCACTTTTGAAAGTGATTGCTTTTACGCACCAGCCAAAGTCCAAAACAACTATAGAGAGTAAACAATAGCATACCTCCACACATAATCCCAGCTGAAAAGACAATAGCTGGAATCCAGCCTGATTGCAACCAATTCTCACTAGCAAGCCAGGCAGAATAAAACAACCAATAAGGATAAGCCATAACGTTGAGAGCGCTCACTCCCACTCCTTTCCAAAAAAGGTTCTGATCCAAGCCTGACCTGGAGCTCGGTTGATATGAGTCAGGTTTGTGGTTTAAATAATAAAATCCCAAAGCAAAAAAGATGAATATAGCTACCCACTCTATGCCGGTCGTTATGGTTGGATATTTAGTAAAAATAAAAGAGAATTTAGTGGCGATTAAAGCTTGCCAGAACTCAATAAATGCCGCCCCTGCACCAAACATAAGAGCATGTTTGTATCCTTTTCGAATCGTTATATCTATCACGGCAATATTGATCATGCCAAATGGCAATGATCCGATAAAAGACAAAATTAGACCAATAAAGAAAAGCCCAATTTCAACCATATCGTTTAAATTCTAAACGTTTATATTTACGATATTCGAATAGATCTTCCTTGGCTTGATTCCAACTCATGGTGCTATATCCTTGATTTTTCAAAGACTTATGAAGCCGATAGATGATACCCCAATGATAATACCAATCCCTATAGGCTTGGATAATGGAATATCCAGGATGATATATATGAGCCGGTTCGGAAGCAACCCCGTTGTATTCTAAGATGGTAAAATCTTGACCTTTTTTAATAGCATCCAGAGATTGACATCTTATGTCAAACCTGCCGTAAAAAATTCCTTCAGTCTGATTACTTATGGTGTCAACAGTTTCAGTTAATTCAATATCAATAAGGTGGTTGCCGTTACAGAATTTTGCCCCTCTGCAATGATTTCCAATGGGTATCAATTCCATTTTTTTGTTTTTTGGAACCACCATTTCCATGTTATCAAACCGCTTAGTAAGTGATTTCAGCTGTATCCTTGCTCGAGGATAGCTATGAATCAATTGAGATAATGTGGAACTTCCATCACCTATAACCGTCAACATTTCTTTGATACATAGAGAAGTTATCTGGCCGTTTTTAGCATTTGGAAATCTGTGATACATAATACTCAGTTCTACCGGGTAATTTATGTATTCTTGGAAAATGAACTTTATTTTTGGCACTCTTTGGAGATAATCCTCTAATTCTGACCTAGTCGAAATTTTTTCTACCAAATAACCTCTCTCGCCCACATCCGGTTTGATAACTATCGGAAAATTGATGTGCATTTGTTCCATCTTCCTTTGAACCATACTTACTGCAAGTTCCTCAGGATTTATTAAAAACATTTTAGGTAAATATTGAGCAGGTAATAATTGATAAATCCTCCATTTGGATTCACCCAATACGCCTCCATTTTTTATGTTCGGATTGGTATTGCTAAAGAAAAATAAATCTTTTGCCCGTAGCGCATAGCACAACCATATGATGATGACCGGAATATTTACTATTTCCATTGGCCAATATTCCCAATGGGTCAGCTTAATCCAAAAATTTGAGCTTTTAGTGATTTGCCACCATTTTTTCAACATCTGTCTTCGCAAGCTGTGTTTTGTTGAATTTAATGGTAGAAGGTGCTATTCCAAAATGAGAGGGGAGCTCCATTTCCGGAACAATCAATTTTAATCCAATTTTGATCAAGGCCAAGTGATGTATAGTATGCTCGATATTGTACATTAACTCCCGGCCAAATGATGTATGGATACATACTTTTTCGTTGGTATCCGGATTGTATTCTGCTGCAATATGACAATCTTCTTGCCAGGTATGCTGGTTTAAGTCTTTGATTATTTTTTCGATTGACTCATTAGCTTTGTTTGGATATTTTTCAATTTCAGAGTTCCTTGGCCGCAGATCATAATTTACCTGAATCTGTTGTGTTTTCTGCTCAAGCAAACATTGAAAAAACTCGATGAAATGTCGGGTGTGTCCGCCTATTGAACTTCCGGATAACAATTCGATAGATTCGTTATATTTAGTTTGATCTATTCTGTTCAAATAATGCTTGGCATCATGCAGTACACCAACAGCAATTTCTACTAAATTCATCTGTGATAATTTGAATCGACAAAATAGGAATTTTAATTTCTCCGTTTTGTAAACTATTATACAAAATAGGTATCGCCAAGGACATATTTATATAAAATATACTAAATAACGCTGTGATTCGACCATTCGAAAACAAACATATATAGCTGTACGACAGATCAAGCCAGTGATAGAGATAACCCAAGTCTTGATGTTTACTTTGATGTGAATCCAAGGTATGTTGATACAAAGCTATGTTTATCTAACTGGAGGATCATACGATGGTGAGGAGAGAATCGTTATCTTCACAAAAAAACTCAATGCATAAATTATTGTATTTTCTAATACCCTTAATTGCACTGTCGTGTAATTCAAAGGAGGTGTCATCAAAGGAGGTTCAATTAATACTTCCACCTCATGAGGCCATAAATACAGTGAAAGAGTATTACGCTCCAGATAAAAGAACATCCCATGTCCAAATCGAAGCCTATAAGCTTAATGAATCCTGGGTGCTGAAAGGAGAAACTATTTCAGCCATGGCCAAAGATTCTTTACTTGTATTGATAGGAGATAGTTTGAAGGTTATTGATAGCATTGTTGTTTTACCAGCCCCCCCCATATCAGCAACACCTTTTGGCGTTGTCAATGTATCCGTCTGTAATATTCGTTCCAAACCTGGACATTCTCAGGAACTTGCAACACAAGCCTTATTGGGAACCCCAATCAAGATCTACAAAAGACAAGATAACTGGTATTGGGTTCAAACACCAGATGATTATCTGGGTTGGCTGGATGAAGGAGCTTTTACTAAGATGACTTCTACGGAATACGATTCCTGGAAAAGTAAGGAAAAAATAGTATTTATCGAACCACATGGTTTTGCTTTTAAGGAGGCAGGAATTGGGATTACCCCGGTATCTGATTTGGTGGCTGGAGGCCAGTTGGAAAAAGTTGGAGATACTAAAGGCTTTTTTGCAGTACGCTTTCCTGATGGAAGATCTGCGTACATTGCAAAACAGAAAATAATGCTTTGGAAGGAGTGGATTGCTACTCGGGAACCATCTGTTAAAAATATTATACGAACTGCCAACACGTTGTTGGGCAGGCCTTACCTTTGGGGAGGCACATCTACAAGAGCAATGGACTGCAGTGGTTTTACCAAAACCGTATTTTACCTGAATGGATTACAACTACCCAGAGATGCAAGCCAGCAAGTATTTACTGGTATAAAAGTAGAAACAGATACTTTGCTAAACGGAGTTTTACCAGGTGACCTTTTGTTTTTCGGTAAGCCGGCAACTAAGGATAAGCCTGAAAAGATTACCCATGTGGCCATCTATCTGGGAGCCGGTAAATTTATTCATTCCGGTGATGGACGAGTGCAAATTCAAAGCCTTGATCGCGATGATCCGCTATTTATTGAAAAGAGATTTAAGACCTTTGTACAGGCCAGAAGATTATTGGATCAGCCAGGGGCCAACGGAGTGGAATGGTTACATTAATTGGAAGAATAATGACAATGGCCAATATGAATTAGAATGAGTTGGTTCCGTATTTATTTATCGTTTCAAAAATCAGCCCTTTTTAATCAATTTCCACAAAGTGAATAAAATAAATGCAGTTACCATCATTAAAGTTTTAGTTATCGAATAAAAGCTATTGGCAATTGTGCATCAAACTTACCTGCGACTTCAGGTGATTGACGATTGCCAGTATATCTTTTGACCTCGCGTGTCACATAGTCAAACAGCTCTCCGAGTTGTATTATTTTATCACGATTTACATCTGCTACTCCCTTTAATCCCCGTATTAGGTAGTGACTAAAAATACCTTGTCGTAGTCCTTGGTCTTCAAGAGATACTTCACCGGTTTTTGAGGATAGTAAAAAGGCCGTTCCAGCTGAGGCATCATTGATCAAAGAATAGAAATTTTTCAATGACGATTGTAGGGAAGTAGTCTTAGTTCCTGTAAAAGTTCCAGCATAACATGCATCTGCCAGACAAATCTTCTGTTTCGCATCAGATTGATCCAATATAGTGCGGATATCCTCATATCTCAAACGGTTGTGGAATCCATCAAAATCGAATGGTAAAAAAGAACCTTTTAGTCCATGTCCAGATAAATACAAGAGTACCACATCGTTGTCATCAGCCTGCCAAAAGAGATCTTGCATACCCTTTATTATTTTCGCCTGAGTCGCATCCTCATCGATCAACAGCCTGATTTGATGGTCCGGTAGGGCACCACCTTCAGGGCTTTTAAGGAAAGCATACATCCGGTAGGCATCGTCGTCCGTGTACTTAAGAGTTGGCATATGATTATAACTGGCAACTCCTACTACAGCAGCCCATATTTTGACATCCGGATCAGCAACCGGCTTGTTTTGTTGTTTATTCATAACTATGGGTACCTCATCCTCGATAAATTTCGTAGCACGACCAAAATTCCATAGGGCGTATACCACACGTCCATTTCGGAAATACATTTTGCCCTTTCCATGGGGTGCATGGTTTTTCCAGGTCCCTTCATAGCGATCACCATTGGCATAAAAACAGATGCCGGTGCCTTCGGGTTTCCCATTGTAGAATTGTCCCGTGTATTTGCTCCCATCCCGGTAAGTAAAGATTCCTTCACAATCATGACAATATGAAGTATTGCAGTTCTTTAATTTTTTTGAGTGATTGGTACTCTCCACTTCGTTAATGGGGCGATTATTTGCTGCACTTATGTTTGAATTAGAAGTAACCTGATCGTTGGAAGGTTTGAATTGATTTTCCTTCCAAGTCCCTTCTAATTGCTTTCCATCAACTTGAACCAAAACACCATGACCATTACGTTTATTTTTTATCCAATTTCCTGTATAAACAGATCCATCCATATAGTGATAACTGCCGTGACCTTGAAATTTGCTTTGTACAAATGATCCGGTATATTTTTCTCCATTCGCTTTTAACAGAGTTCCCTTACCGTGTCGGTGCTGATTCTTCCAGTCTCCTTGATAAATATCACCATTGGAAAAAATCAACTTTCCAATACCATTTAATTTTCCATTTTGGAAAGATCCGGAATACTTAGCTCCACTGGGGAATAAATATATCCCAATGCCATTGTTACAATCACCTTGAATACATTGTGCATTAACCAGGAAAGGGGAACACATCAAAATCCAAAACAAAACTCTCATATTTCCGCAAATTGTTTTTCTGGTAGATGTGCATCGATAGGATTATCTATATTTGGTTACATTTGGTTACATTACTTATTAATCAACATTGCTAATGTCGTGGTCTGAAATAATAAACCTTGATTGCTGATTATTTATTGTTCTTAAATTTTATATAATTTTTTTTGTTATCAATATACGCCAGCCTGATTTCATTACGTATTCAATAAGGAGTCATTTATTAACAAGGAGTCAATTTACTTACAAGTTAGGAACAATCAGGATTTCAGCTTTGTTCTACTTCTAAGATTGAGGTTAGTTTGCTTAAAGAACTATATCTTGCAGGCCAATTGGATTCAATGGATTTTAACAAGTGTTAATAGACAAATTTTCGTTCGGAAACTTATTTTTGAAATCTAAATATTTATAAAATGTTTAAACTGATAAAACTTTCTGTTTTTTTTGCCACATTTTGGTTAATTGCGGCTTGTGGGAGCAGTGATGCCAGTTACAATGATAAGTCGGCAGAAGCTGAAGTTGCAGATTATCAAACTTTTGGTGATACCATTTCTGATGAAGGAGCTGTTTCACTTGCTCAAGTCGTAGCCAAATTAGAATCTCAAGATTCGCTTGAAGTAAAAATCAAGGCTACTGTAGAAAATGTTTGTCAGACCAAAGGATGTTGGATGAACCTCGTTGGTGATGACAAGAGTGGTGAACCCATCTTCGTTCAATTTAAAGATTACGGATTTTTTATGCCCAAAGATTGTGCGGGTCAGGAGGTTATAGTAGAAGGTATTGCCTATCGGGCTACAACCAGCGTGGACGAATTGCGGCATTATGCTGAAGATGAAGGATTGAGTAAGGAGGAAATTGAAAAAATTACCGAACCGGAAGAAGAGTATAAATTCATGGCTTCAGGGGTTATACTGTATAATCGGGAAAACTCGTGACAAGAATTTAAAATTGGATACAAAAACCGCATCTCCATCTGGAAGTGCGGTTTTTCTATATCTCAAAGACTTAGAAAATTATTAAGCATTAAATCTACATTTGATTAGTTCTGTGAAAGGATGTTTATTCTATTTTTGTTGATTCTGATAGATAAGTGTTGATAATTCTTTTACCATGAAAGAAATTAAAAATATTATACGGTTTTATGATCAAATTGATTTTTCGGAAAGCAAAGCGGCCCTCAACGTCGTAGTGCGGGTGGAAGGATCCTCATATCGAAGAACCGGAGCAAGGATGTTGGTTTTGGATAATGGAGAATGGGTAGGAGGTATAAGTGGTGGATGTTTGGAAGGCGACGCACTCAAAAAAGCAAAGTTATCTCTGTATAAAAATGAACCTGTAAAAGTTACCTACGATACTACCCAGGATGAAGACAACGAAATAGGTGTGGGACTGGGTTGTAATGGAATCATAGATGTATTATCGATTCCTTTAGATCCGGTAGATGAATTAAATCCGGTACATCTGTTGAGAAATCGTATCAAGCGTAGAACGCCAAGTATCTTGATAACCATTGTAGATGGAAAAACTTCAGACCCGGATTATAGAGCGGGAAGAACTTTACCCTTGGAATTGATAGATCAGCAAGAACGTGTTACTTGGGATACCGTGAAAAGTGAATTATTGGTTGCAGCCAAAGAAGTTTTGGACCAGTTAAAGTCAAAAACTATCGTATTGGAGGTTGAAAAACAGCCGGTTGTATTTTTTGTAGAATGCATTAAGCCATCCTTGAATGTATTTGTTTATGGAGGAAACTACGATGTCATACCTGTAGTAGAAATAGGTCGCACATTGGGGTGGAACATGACCGTTTGCACTCAAAGTAGAAAAATAATGGAGATCTTGCATGAAATGGAGATTCACATGATTCCGGATCGGTATGCAGATATTCCAATAGATCGATTTACTGCTGCATTGGTGATGTCACATGATTTTGATACTGACCAGCAAAATTTAAGTAATCTGCTAAAAACCAAAATCCCATACATCGGATTGTTAGGACCCCATAAAAGAGGAAATAGGATTTTTAACAATCTGCATGCTCAACTGAAACCCGAGGATCATCTACGAATATTTAATCCGGTTGGTCTGGATATCGGGGCTCAATCGCCCGAAGAAATAGCGGTCAGTATTATATCCGAAATAATTGCAGTATTACACAATCGGGAAGGAACCTCGCTTAAAAAGAGGAAAAAACCGATCTATGGGTAAAATCTACAATTTAGGTGATTCCTCACCTTAAGATTCCCAGAGATTTCTGGGCAGGATACAAAATAGAAACAATATATTAGCATACGAAACATCCGAAAGAATCAAACCAATGTAGTATGAAAAAGATACTATATGGCTTTCTCGCTTTAATTGTTGCATTCATACTTCTAGTTGCCATGCTTTGGCATTTCAATGTCATTTGGACATTGGCACCTTATTATAAAATTGAGTCAAAGGCAGAATTTGAAGTTCCAATAATGGATATGGAAGCTTATAAGGAAATCTGGGATACACATCGGAGACCTTATATCTATACTATACAAAACAAGAGTGGTGGTGCCGTGTTGGTGTGCGGTGTTACACATACCAAAGACGTTGAACATCCACATCTTGATTCGGTAAAATTACATTGGACAAATTTTAATCCGGATATCGTACTTGTTGAAGGACGAGTTGGAAATTTGATATCCTGGTTTCAAGATCCTATTCTGGAATTAGGTGAAGGTGGATTAGTTACAAGTCTTGCACATAAGAAAGGTATTGAGTTGTACACGTGGGAGCCGATAAGAGAATTTGAAATAAATACCTTATTGCAAAAATATCCAGCAGAAGAACTGGTCATGTTTTATACGTTCAGACCTTATATTGGAAACATGAGGTATGGCAAATATGACGACCCAGAAGCGAGACTACAGGATTATTTGGATAGCCGAGCAGACTATCCTCAATTGAAAGGAATATTTAGGTCATGGCAGGAATTAGACAAAAAATGGAAGCAAGACTTTCCTGATGTTGGTTGGCGAGACTACCCACCCGGAACGGGGTACCCGGAGGGGTATCTTAATAACATCTGGAATGATTCCAATCTGGCCAGGGATGAATATATGCTCAACATTATCTTAGAGCTGATGGCGAAAGGTAAGAAAGTGTTTGTTGTTATGGGTACCAGTCATGCTCCCAGAATTGAAGGTACTTTGAAAGCGGCCATCCAAAGTACTGATCATTAACATTCATATTACTCACAATCTTATCCATTGTCTGGAGAATTCCTTTATCCATTGCCCCGTGTCTATGCGTCGTTCACTCCGGTAGATTGATTTCCTTCGAATTAATGCAGAAAACCTTCAGAAAATCGCCTGATTGCTGCAGTCTTCTACGGATTTCGCGCAGTCAAAGTCTCGTACGGATATTTAAACCAGAGTTATCCGCGTCGCCACATGGGCAGGTACTTCGGTATAATAAGCGAACTCAGGTTATTAATTGGCCGAAAATGATTAATAACCTGAGTTCGACCAATCATTTATTCACAGTAAGCTGATAGTCATATATTTATAAATTCAAATTAGTTGATCTTTTGATTATTAACTGATTTTTAAGGTTAAAGCCATTGAAACAGCAATCTTTAGCCAATAAAAGCCTTGCAAATAGCGCTGCTATTACTGCATTTTTCTTGTCTAAATCTCACTATTTCAATGACTTCTGTGATCAAATCATTAGTCGAACTCAGGTTAATACATTCTATTTGTGATTGGCCAAGAAAAAAACCATTTCCTCTAAACATCTTCATAAGTATCACAAAATCAGTGCGTTACAAAAAAGTCAAACTTTGTCTTGAAAATGTCGAACGGATTTTTTGGTCTTGAATGAGTTCGACTTTATTTATTCGGTCGATTTAAAAATCTCTAATACTGAATATTGCGGTATGATTTTAATCAAAAACAAAAATTATAAAACATTAAACTAGTAATCATGAAAACTCAAACCTTTTTTTCTTTTGTTCTTATTTCAGTTATGTTCTTTACAGCTTGTACTAAGGAAGAAATTATTCCTTCCGATCAGGTTACCGCACGTACTTTTGAACTCCAGGATTTTGAAGAATTGCAAATTAATGATCCATTTACAGTGTTTGTTAATTTTTCTGATTCACACCAAGAACTACGCATTGAAGCCAGCGACAACTTACATTCCCATATCGAAGTAACACAAGATAATAACCGGTTGCGAATTAAGTTAGAGGATCACACTCAGCTCAAAGGAATGAATGCAGTATTAAAGGTATATCTTACCACGGACAAGTTTTCCAAAATTGAAGCTATTGGAGCTGCAAATATAAATTTGGTGAATGATTGGAATACCACCAATGCTAAAGTTGAGATAGCCGGCGCAAGTTCATTGACCGGGCATATTGACTGTAACCATTTTGATGCAAATTTGTCAGGTGCATCCAAACTTAAAATCGCAGGTAAAAGCAGCACCTGTGAAATCAATGCAACCGGCGGCTCGGAAATGGATACTTTTGATTTTCAAACTGAAAAACTTGAAACCAAACTAAATGGAGCCAGCACAGTTACGATCACGGTAAATGATCAGCTGGAAGTAGATGCAAGTGGGGGGTCGCGTGTTTATTATAAAGGAGATGGTATCGTAACCAAACAAAAACTTTCCGGTGGATCGGAGATCATTAAACAATAAATTATTTAGTGGCTTTGTAAGCTATTCTTCCAATGTACAAGTTGTTCATTCAGAGGCTATTCTATAGCCTCTTTTTTGTACATTTATGGATCAACTCAGGCAGAGAATAACAATATTTATTTAATACCTATTAGAGGGGGGGATATTTTTGTTCTACTCATAGTTGTTTAAAATCTAGTGAATAAAAACCTAAATCATGAAGATTAAACTTGGCTCAAGCTTTCAATTGTCATTCACATTGCTACTTTATTTACTTCCAATTATGCCGGCATTAGAAGCACAGCATGTTGAAGGATATTATCGGTTTCCCACTTTACATGGAAGCACTATAATATTTTGTGCCGAAGGTGACCTTTGGTCTGTTTCCTTACATGGAGGATTTGCTCTACGGTTGACTACTCATGCTGAAGAAGAACGATTTCCGGCTATTTCTCCGGACGGTTCAACCATTGCCTTTACGGCCAGTTATGAAGGCCCCTCGGAAGTGTATACTATGCCCATTACCGGTGGTCTCCCCACCAGATGGACCTATGAGTCAGATTTTTCAATGGTCAATGGCTGGACATCTGATGGTGAAATAATCTATGATACCAGAGCTTACTCTACACTTCCGGATCGCCAGTTGGTTATGATAGATATGCAATCCAAAAAGAAAAAACGAATTCCACTAAGCCAGGCCAGCGAGGCCTCATTTGACGATTCCGGAACGACCGTTTATTTTGTCAGACCTTCTTATCATGGCAATGTCACGAAACGATACAAGGGAGGTACAGCAAGGCAAATTTGGAAATATACTCTTGGAAGCCCTGAAGCCATTAAGTTAACCGTCGATTATCCCGGCGAAAGCCATCACCCCAAGTGGTACAACGGTAGGGTTTATTTTATTTCTGATCGCGATGGTATTATGAATATCTGGTCGATGGATGAAGAAGGTAATAATTTAATTCAACATACCAATCATACCGGCTTTGATGTCAGAGAAGCAACTATTGCACAGGGAAATGTAGTCTATCAATTAGGTGCAGATCTGTGGCATCTGGATTTAGATTCTGGAATCACGAAAAAGATTGAGATATTTTTGGTTACTGACCAGGATCAACTCAGAGAGAAATGGGTGGAGAAGCCACAAAATTATATTACTTCAATTCAGCCCGACCCCCAAGGTAAAAGGGTTGTAATCACTGCTAGAGGGCGCGTATTTGTTGTCCCTGTGGAAGCCGGTAGGACGGTTGAATTTACCGATAAAAATCAGAACCGCTACCGGGATGCCCGATTTTCTTCAGACGGTAGCGAAATAATTGTACTATCGGATGAAAGTAGTGAGTTTGAATTCGTTAAACTACCTGCAAGTGGAATCGGTGCTATTAAAGAAATTACCAATGATGGAAATATTCTAAGGTTCGGAGGAGTGCCCTCCTCAGATGGGCACTGGTTGGCATATCGTGATCTGGGCAATACTATGTATGTGTTGAACATGTCCAGTGGAATAAGTCAAAAAATTTCCACTAACGATGAGGGAATTGGGTCTTTTAGTTGGTCCCCTGACAGTAAATGGATTGCCTTTGTCCAACGAGCCGATAATACGATGGCACGGATACATCTTTTCAATCTTGATTCTGGTGAAAGCGTTCCCTTAACCACCGATCGCGCCAATAGTTATAGCCCTCAATGGAGCCCAGACGGTAAATTTATTTATTTCTTATCCGATCGAAATTTTTATACATTGGTAGGATCACCCTGGGGTCCTCGTCAACCGGAGCCCTATTTTGATGCCAGTGAAAAATTATATCACATTCCATTACAAAAAGGAATTCGATCGCCATTTCGCCCTAATGACGAATTAATGCAACCAAGCGAATCAGATCGCAAAGAATCGGATCCAAAAAATGGAAAAGCAAAAGTGCTGATTGACCTGGATGGATTGAGAGATCGTATTATAGAAGTTCCCATAAAACCTGGTAATTATCGCAATCTGGCAGTGACTGATAATGCTATTTATACGCTGAGTAGATCTACCGGGGTCAATGCGAAAACACACCTAGCAGTGGTGAAAATTGATAATGAGAATGTAGAAATTAAGCACATGCTTGACGAAGTTTCCAGTTTTGTCCTCACCGACGATCGCAAGAAATTGTTGGTTCGAAAGCAAAACAACTATTATATGATCAATGCGGGTACTGGAAAAGTAAGCAATCTTGATGACAGCAGAATTAACTTGAATGGATGGCGGTTTGCCATCACCCCTAAAGAAGATTGGACTCAAATATTTACTGATGCCTGGCGGATGGAAAGAGATTATTTTTACGATAAGAATATGCATGGCGTTAATTGGGATGCCATGTATACAAAATACCTACCTTTGGTGGATCGAGTAACTACCAGGGAAGAATTATCCGATTTAATTGGCAGATTTGTAGGTGAATTATCAGCACTTCATACGAGCGTTAGAGGAGGTGATCTACGCAATGATGGTCTCAATATACCGGTAGCTAGTTTGGGTGCAATATTTACCAGAAATGAAACGGCCGGTGGGTATCAAATTGATTACATATATAAGGCAGACCCCGATTATCCACATGAAAAATCACCATTAGATGATCCTTACTTAGATATTAAGACAGGGGATGTAATTACCCACATAAATGGTAAACCCACACTATCCGAAGTGGATATTGGAGCTTTAATTCGAAACCAGGTAGGTAAACAGGTCAGACTAAATCTTCTCAGTGGAGATTCTAAACGAGAAGTAATTGTAAAACCGATCGGGAGTCCATATTCGCTTCGATACCGAGATTGGGAATATTCGCGCCGGCTTCACGTGGAAAAAGAGACCGGAAATAAAGTAGGATATGTCCATCTGCGGGCGATGGGGAGCAATGACCTGAACCATTGGTATCGCGAGTTTTATCCGGTCTTTGACCGGCCTGGATTAATAATAGACGTCCGACATAACCGGGGAGGCAATATTGAAAGTTTTATTTTAGAAAAACTATTGAGAAAGGCCTGGATGTATTGGAAAAGCAGATCTGGAAAGCCCTATTGGAATATGCAATATGCTTTTCGTGGACATATCGTCATACTGGTAGATGCCAACACGGCCTCTGACGGAGAGGCTTTTGCTGATGGTTTCAAAAAATTAGGATTGGGAACTGCCATTGGTACCCGTACCTGGGGAGGTGAAATCTGGCTTAGCAGTGCCAACCGGCTAACTGATGGAGGTCTGGCCCGGGCACCGATGATGGGTGTATACGGATCGGATGGAACCTGGTTAATTGAAGGACATGGATTTGAGCCGGATATCGTCGTGGATAATTTGCCCCATGCGACCTTTAAAGGGGAAGATGCACAACTAGAAGCAGCTATAGAGCATTTAAAAATGCTGATTGCCAAAGACCCCCGGCAAGTGCCTCCGGTACCCCCTTATCCGGATAAGTCTTTTAACAATAAATAATACTCCAGTGTGAAAAAACCTAGTGCTTCCAGAAACGAAGTAATTGCAGGGTATAACGATAAAGGTGACCCATTGGTCTGCGAAATTTATTTCGCAGTATCGAAGAAACCAAATAAACCTGCCAGGCACAGGTTGGTTTGGTTTACCATTGGGCTCAATAACGTAGTAATGAAACCCACTTACCAGCAGGCAGGAATTGAGCTTTATGTGGATTTTATTTTTGTTTTTATCACAATTGTTTTCATTTCACTAATTTTGCCATAGATTGTCCAATATCCGCCGGTGAATCTATTAGCTACTAGTTTAATACCACGAATCTCCATGATGGCCAAAACAATTATTCATGAAATTACTTTCTGAAGCACTAGGTCTGATCTTATTACTCTTAATTACAGGGTGTTATCGGTCAAAGCACTATGAAAATTCCGAAAAAGCCCGGTGGGAAAGACATGCAGCCAACACCGAAATATTCCGGGATGATTTTGGTGTTCCTCATATTTATGGAAAAACTGATGCAGACGCGGTGTTTGGATTGCTATATGCTCAGTGTGAAGATGACTTCAATCGGGTTGAACAAAACTACATTTGGGCGATAGGACGTTTAGCTGAAATTGAAGGGGAGTCGGCCTTGTACAGTGATTTGAGAGCCCGTTTATTTATGACCCGGAGCGAAGCAATGGCAAATTTGAAAAAAAGCCCACCCTGGTTGCAGGAATTATGTTACGCTTTAGCGGATGGAATTAACTATTATTTGGCAACTCATCCCGAAGTAAAACCCAAATTAATTACTCATTTCGAGCCCTGGATGCCGATGTATTTTAGTGAAGGATCGATCGGTGGGGATATCGAAAGAGTATCCACACGCAAGATTAGGGAATTCTATGGCGAAGAACCAAGACCTGCGTCTCGTGAGGTTCATGAAGGTTTAATTCGTGCGAATTTAGAAGAACCGGTGGGTTCAAATGGTTTTGCCATTGCTGGAAATTTAACTCAGTCCGGAAATGCCATGTTATTAATCAATCCACATACTTCATTTTATTTTCGGGGGGAGGTTCATATGGTGAGTGAAGAAGGATTAAATGCATATGGAGCGGTGACCTGGGGGCAGTTTTTTATTTATCAGGGATTTAATGAAAACACAGGATGGATGCATACCTCAACGTTCACTGATGTGATGGATGAATATTCAGAATCAATTATCCATTCCCGTGAAGGGTATAAATATGTTTATGGCAATGAATTAAGACCGGTTGAATCCCTAGAGGTGGATTTAAGGTATTCTAGTGAAGAAAGTATTAAAACAAAGAGGTTTACCATGTTTAGAACCCATCATGGACCTATTACCGCTGCATCCGATACAGGTTGGATTGCAACTGCGATGATGTGGGATCCGGTCAATGCACTAATTCAATCCTTCACACGTACTAAATTGAAAAATCATGCCGAATTTAGAAGGATGATGGATATGCGAACCAATTCTTCCAACAATACAGTATTTGCTGATTCCGAAGGAATTATTGCTTATTATCATGGAAACTTTATTCCTCGAAGAGATACAACCTATGATTTTTCAAAACCTGTAGATGGCAGTAATCCCGCTACTGATTGGCAGGGACTACATACGGTCGATGAAATAATTACTGTATTTAATCCTCCTAATGGTTGGATACAGAATTGCAATTCAACACCTTTCACGGCAGCAGGTGAATACAGCCCCAAAATAGAGGACTACCCGGCTTATATGTCGTTGAACAATGAGACATTCAGAGGTACCCATGCCATAAGGGTATTAAATAATGCCCGGGATTTAACCTTAGATAAATTAATCGATCTGGCGTACGACCCATATCTTCCAGGGTTTGAAAATCTCATTCCCGGATTAATCCGAGCGTATGACCAGGCAAATGATGAGGATTCCAATATCAGGGAAGCTATTGATGTTTTACGAAAATGGGACTTTATCGTTTCCAAAGAATCGGTTGCGATGTCATTGGCCCACTTTTATGGACTTCAATACATGAGAGAGGGCACTAGACCTTCAGGAATGAATTTTATGGAAAGAATGGACTATTATGGAACCGGATCGCCAAAAGAAGAAAGATTGAAAATTTTTAAACAGACGATAGAAAAATTACAAGAAGATTTTGGTGACTGGAATACTCCCTGGGGAGAAATCAATCGATTTCAGCGTCTAACCGGACAAATTAAGCACACGTTTGATGATGAAGAACCAAGCTTGCCGGTAGGAATGGCCTCCGGCCGATGGGGTGCACTGGCTTCTTATGGAGCCAGACCGTATAACACCAAACGGATTTATGGTACTAGTGGCAACAGTTTTGTAGCTGTGGTTGAATTTGGGGAGCGGGTCAAAGCCAAATCCATCTTAGCCGGTGGACAAAGTGGTGATTCGGATTCTCCGCATTTCTTTGATCAGGCTCAGCGCTATGTGGACGTCCACTTTAAAGATGTGGCCTATTATCGAGAGGATGTGGAGAAAAGAGCGGTGGTCCGATATCAACTGGGAGATCAGTAAGGAATGTGTAACTTACTTTTTTGGTGGTTGTGAAGGTCTGACTTCCACTTTGCTGGGTAGGGTCCGGGGATTTATTTTTAATAAATCCACCACAATTTGCCCAATATCCTCAGGTTGAATTTTCCAATTATCTCCTGGCCCTGGTATTCTGTCATTAAAGTATGTGGCCACTGAACCAGGCATAATAGTAGTAACTTTGATACCTGAATAACGCAAGTCTAACATAATAGCCTGACTAAATCCAACCAATCCAAATTTACTGGCATTATAAGCAGCACCACCGGCAAAAAAATTGGTTCCAGCTAGACTTGCTATGGTCATAACATATCCTTGAGAATCTTTTAAAGGAGGGATCGAAGCTTTTACGGTGTTAAATACACCGGTTAAGTTGATATCGATGACTTCGTTCCATTGTTGCGAGGTCAGGTTTTCAATGGAACCAAAATGTCCCACACCGGCATTGGCAATAACAATATCCAGATGTCCCCATTTCTTCAAAATCTCAGCGATATTTGCTTTCTCCTGATCCTCTTTGCGAACATCGGATTCCAATGTTATAGCATTTTCTGAATCTCCTCCCAGTTTTTCAAAAGCTTGAGCGTTATCGTCTGGATTGCGACCGGAAATGGCAACTTTAATTCCTTCTGTTAATAAGGATTGGGCGATTCCTAATCCAATTCCCTTATTACCTCCTGTGATGTAGGCGACTTTTCCTTTTAGTTTTTCCATAAAATTATAACTTCAAATCGATCAATATGTTGAACTCATTGAAAATTATGAATATCGTTTTGACTTGAGTAAACCAATTTTATTGAGAAAATGTGATATGGAAACACCGATCACGCCAATACCATATTTAGCACTACGACGGAAATTGATAGAGGATGCTTCTTCAAAATATTTTGTAGGACACGATATTTCGGCAATTGTATATCCTTTATAAATTATCTGGGAAAGCATTTCATTGTCAAAAATGAAATCATTAGAATTAGCGTGAAAATTGATGTCTTTGAGCACTTTGGCATGAAATGCCCGGTAACCGGTGTGATATTCCGAAAGCTTGTAATTGACAAGTAAGTTCTGAAAAAATGTAAGAAACCTGTTGGCGACAAATTTATACCAGGGCATCCCTCCAGCCAAGGCTCCTTTGCCCAGTATCCGTGAACCCAATACTACCGGGTACAAGCCCTCACCAATCAAATTGACCATAGAGGGAATTAACTTCGGTGTATATTGATAATCTGGATGTAGCATGATCACGATATCTGCATCAAGTTCCAAAGCTTTATCATAAAGTGATTTCTGATTGCCTCCGTAACCCTTATTTACCTCATGTCGGATAATATGTTTTATACCTAGTTTTTTACCAACTTCCACAGTATGGTCACTACTGAAATCATCGCATAAAATGATGTCATCCACCAGATGCAAAGGTATTTCTTTAAAAGTGCGTTCTAAAGTGAGAGCTGCATTGTAAGCCGGAAGAACAACGATTACTTTTTGTCCTTGATACATATTATATTTTCTATTCTTCTTCTTCGCTGCCTTTACTAATCAAATTCCGGTCCAAGAGGAATTTAAACCATTTAACCACTTTTTTCATATCACCGATATATACTCGGTCCCGGTCGTAATCTGGCAATATGGTACCAAAATAGTTGCTCAGATCCTGTGGAGAATTTATAACCTCATCCAGTGAGACTTCTTCCAACTTGTCCAACATGGTTTGAAATATGGGCTTCAATGCAACCGAATCACTTTCTGTAAAAATCGATACCGATTCCAAAGGAGTAAACATATATTGGCGCACCGAGACAAATTTTCTTTTGCCGGAATCAAAATCTTCGACAATCAGACCATTATCCCGAGAAGCAATTATCTTATAAAGACCTGGTAAACTGCTAATGGCTACTATTTTTTCTAAATTCATTTCAATATTTCATTAATAATTCCAAATCCTTTTCCAATCTGGAATTGGCTAAATAATTTTCTTCTAAAGGTAAGGCAAAAGGTACCGGAGTATCTAATCCGGCGGTACGAAATATAGGTGCATCCAAATCTCTAAAACAATATTGTGAAAGATATGCTGCGATTTCCGCGCCTATTCCACCTGTCATATTATCCTCATGCAGGATAAGAACACGATGGGTTTTTTGCACAGATTGGATAATTAGTTCCCAATCCAAGGGGGCTAAACTACGTAGATCGATAATCTCAATACTTATATGGGTATTGCTTTGACTTTCCATTATCCAATGAACTCCTGCACCATAGGTAATCACGGTGATGTCACTGCCTTCCTGGATGATTTTCCCCTTGCCGATCGGGAGATTATAGTATCCCTCCGGTACTTGTCCTTTTATTTTTCGATACAAGGCTTTATGTTCAAAGTACAATACCGGATTAGGATCTTCAAAAGCGGATAATAGCAGACCTTTGGCATCATATGGTGATGAAGGATACACAATTTTCAAACCAGGTGTATGGAAAAACCAGGCTTCGTTGGTCTGCGAATGAAAGGGACCTGCTCCGGTACCTGCACCACAAGGCATACGAATCACCACATCTGCATTAGCTTGCCATCGATAATGAACCTTGGCCAGGTTATTTATAATTTGATTAAATCCACAGGTTACAAAATCAGAAAATTGCATTTCAACCATTGACTGAATCCCGCAAATACTCAGACCCAAAGACATACCTAGAATGGCACTTTCACACAAGGGAGTGTTTTTTATGCGCTCGGGTCCATATTTGGCTAAAAAACCCTCGGTTATCTTAAACATCCCACCATATTCAGCGATATCCTGCCCCATCAGGATGAGTTCAGGATGAGTCTGCAGAGCCTGATCCAACCCATCTTTGATTGCGTCTACAAAACGCATGGTTGAATTTGAATCAGAGGGTAATACCGGTAGGGGGTCATAAGGCTTGAATACATCTGTTTCTTCATTCGATGGAAAGGAACTGACTTGGGCCTCTGCACTTACTTCTTCTAATGCCGAATCAATTTCAAGTTTTATCTGTTGGCGAAATTTGGTAATTTCTTGTTTGTCCAAATATCCTTCACGCAGTAGCCATTTTTCATATTGTATTAAAGGATCTCTTTGGGCCCAGGCGTCCAATAATGTTTGGGGTACATATTTTGTTCCGGAGGCTTCTTCATGACCTCTCATCCGAAAGGTCATACACTCTACGAGAACCGGGTGCGGATTTTTGCGAATAGATTTTGAGATTTTGCGAATGGTCCGGTAGACTTTAAGAATATTATTCCCATCGATTGTATAAGTTTGCAGGCCATAGCCAATCCCCTTATCCGCAATTTGTTTGCATGCAAACTGTTCACTCACAGGTGTTGACAATCCATAACCGTTATTTTCTACAATGAATATTACAGGTAATTTCCATACGGATGCCACATTTAAGGCTTCATGAAATTCGCCCTGACTAGTACCACCATCACCGGTAAAGGCACAGGTGACTTTGGGTTCTTTGCGAAATTGATAGGCCAAGCCTACACCATCAGCTAATGAAAGCTGAGGACCTAAATGGGATATCATTCCAATGATTCCAAATTCCGGTGCTCCAAAGTGAAAAGATCGATCTCTCCCTTTTGTAAAACCTCCCATTTTGCCTTGCCATTGGCTAAATAATCTCTTAAGAGGTACTTTTCGTGTAGTAAATACGCCTAAATTCCGGTGCAGGGTAAACATCAGTTCTTCTTCATTTAGCGCCATACAAACTCCGACGGAAATGGCTTCCTGACCGATCCCTGAAAACCACTTTGAAACTTTGCCCTGCCGCAATAACGAGAGCATTTTCTCTTCGATCATACGGGGTTTTAACATGCCCCGGTATAATTGGATCAGTAGCGAAGGACCTAATTTTTTAGGTTTGAATTTTATGGAATTTAGTTTAATACCGGCCATAGAATCAATGATGAGAAACCGGACCGAAAGATAGAAAAAAGGTAGCAGTTCGAACGGTCAATTTTACTTTTTAATCTTTTCTTTAGGATAAATCCATACCGGATATTAAGATAGGCATCATAGTCTGTACGTGACTTTGAATCAAGATCATATTTGGGTAATGGTAAGTGCTATCAAAAATCAATCTCCCCGGTTCTTTTTCTTTTTGCGAAAGAGATTTTCAAAAAACTTCTCTAGCTTTTTTTCTTTTACTGAGTGTCGCGACCGGCGACGCCTTGATGGTTTGCGAGAATTCTCATGATCTTTGTCGCCTTGTTGTACAAAAAGCTCATTAAGTATTTCTTGCCAATGGAAAGGCTCATAATCCTCGATGTAGTCGGGGCAATCCAACATGCCTAACCATTGATCGTCCAAAGGGTCGAATGACTCCTGTGACCATTCTCGATATTTTCGATACCGATATAAGGTATTAAAAAAATGCGCCCAGACCGGCATGGCCGTATGTGCTCCCTGTCCCTTATCGATGGTTCTAAATCTCACTAAGGGGGATTCTCCTCCAATCCAACATCCGGCCACTAACCTGGGCGTATATCCCAGGTACCATCCATCAGCATGTGATTGAGTAGTACCTGTCTTTCCAGCCATATCTCCACTTAATTTCCAACTATCCTTTAGATGATGGGCTGTACCCCTGATGGTCGTATTCTTTAGCATGTGAGTCATCACACCAGCTAACTCTGAATTATAAACCGGCTCGGGAATTATTTCCGGATTTTCATATATGATTTCTCCCTGATGGTTTTCTATTTTAACGAGGTATTGCAAAGGTATTTTTTGTCCATGATTAGCCAAGGTTTGGTAGGCTTGTACCATTTCCAAGAGGGACACTTCAGCGGTACCTAAAAATATTGAAGGGACCCGGGGAATATCTGATTGAATACCCATTTTATGCGCTAGTTGCCTGATTGAGTCTATTTCTCCTTCCAATCCAATACCCACCGTGACCGTATTAATCGATTTTATCATACCGCCCATCAAAGAATACATCCCGCCATAGTTTGCACTGGCATTTTGGGGTGTCCAATCATCATATTCCGGATACGTCATCAGTACATTGTCAAAATAATCGCATGGCGCATATCCGATTTCCAAAGCTCTTGCGTATACGATGGGTTTGAATACCGAACCGGCTTGACGGCGAGAAATTACATGATCGTATTTGAACCGCGAGTGATCAATTCCGCCTACCCAGGCCTTTATTGCACCATTTTGGTGATCAACAACTAAAAATCCCGTATGTAAAAGTGAAAAATAATGTTTGACTGAATCCAGAGGACTCATCAATACTTCCTCTTCCCCTTCCCAGGTAAATATTTTCATCGGCTTTTTTATCCTGAATAGGCTATCGATATCTCCCTGGGAGTAATTCAGGCTTTTATACTTCTGATAACGCTTCGTTTTTTTAATCTCAAGCATGAGGTTGTCCTTAGTCAACCAGGGACTTTTATTTTTCCAGTGAAGATCAAATTCTTTTTGCAACCGCTTGAGGTGCCTGTTTACCGACTTTTCGGCTATTTGCTGCATCTGAGGATCAATGGTAGTATAAACTTTTAATCCGTCGGTATAAAGATTGTATGGTTTGCCCTCTTGGTTTTTGATATCTTCCAGGATTGGTTTTAATTGCAGCCTTAAATATTCCCTGAAATAGGTAGCTAAACCGGCATTGCTTCCCTCAAGTTGATAATCGATTTGCATGGGAACTGCCAGTAATGAATCGAGGGCTATTGAATCCAAATATCCGACTCGATGCATTTGATTCAATACGATGTTTCTCCGATTTCTGGCCCTTTCTTCATTCTTAACCGGATGATAAAAATTGGTTGCTTTGAGCATTCCAATCAAGAGTGCTGCTTCTTCGGATCGCAAGTTTTCAGGACCTTTAGCAAACAATTGTCGTGCCGCGGTTTTTATGCCATAGGTAGTCCCGCCAAATGAAACGGTATTAAGGTAAAGGGTAAGAATATCTTCCTTGGTGAAATATTTCTCAAGTCTATGGGCTATCCATATTTCTCTGAATTTATTGATCGGCAGACTTAATATCCAGTAGTTTTTCCTGGGATATAAATTTTTTGCCAGTTGTTGACTGATTGTACTTCCGCCACCCGACGACCGCTTTTGCAATAGAATAGTTTTAACCAAAACACGACCCCAACTTCTCCAATCTATTCCACGATGTGCATAAAAGCGCTCATCTTCGGTAGCGATAAGGGCCTGGATTACCTGGGGGGATATTTCCTCAAACGTCACATTAGTCCGATTTTCTATGAAGTATTTTCCAATGATCTGATCTCCCTCTCCATAGATTAATGAAGCTAGAGGATTTTTGATTTCTGCAAACTGAGGTTTACCCGGAATCTTTCCAAAGACCCCGATCAATATGAGAAGGTTTAAAATGAAAATGCAAGTAATTCCAAAACCTATCAATAAGCCAACTCCTTTCAATATCTGTGCCCATGTAAGGGTTCGAGCCCAATGGATCAGTTTGGTTTTATACTCCAGAAAAACAGTTCTTATTTTCTCCAAAGAATGGTTCATTCGACAAGGAAACGGTTGATGAAGCTTGATTATTTTGGTTTTCTACTCCATTTTCATTTTGATAGTAGGGAAATGGTGAAATAGTAATAACCTACCAGTGGCCTTTGAAAAGGTTATATAACCACGTTCTTGAATAGGTACGATTATTGTGCTAGCTATCCATAGGTTCTTCCAATATTCTTCATTTTATCTTACCAGAATATGGCATAAAGCACCACTAAAATAATACAGATAGTAAAAGCACTGATATTAAACGCTGGTGATGTTTTAAATAATTCTTTGGATAATTTGATTCCTTTTTCATTATCAGCTCCGCGGGTTTCGAGATAACTGATTCCTACCATGATTAACATGGAAATGATCCAGGTGTAGAACATTTGATCCATAAAAGGTAGATCAACAAAAAAGGCACCATCCGACCAGCCCTTAGGAGCCACTTTGAAATATAGTGCTATTGGTATAGAAAGGATGGCTCCCCAGATGGCGGCATTGTTAGTGGTTTTTTTCCAAAATAATCCTAACATAAATACGGCCAGGATACCAGGACTTACAACCCCAGTATATTCCTGAATGTATTGAAATACCTGACCCAGGTTATTTAATTGAGGGGCCAGGATCACGGCAATGACCAAAGCTACCGCTGCAGTGATTCTACCAATTTTTACCAGATTGGACTCGGAAGCTGTCTTTTGAATATAAGGTTTATAAATATCCATGGTAAAAATGGTGGCTGTCGAATTTAACATGGAGGCCAAAGAGGAAACTATGGCGGCCGCTAAGGCTGCCAGGACCAATCCCTTCAGTCCGGCAGGAATAAAGTTACTTATCAACCATGGAGCAGCATTGTCATTTATGATGTTACCATTATCACCCACAAAAGAAGGATCTAAGGTTTGAGCAGTTAATAGACCATCCGGACCGGCATTCATAACATATGCTACTATACCTGGTACTACCACGATAAGTGGGATCAACAACTTTAAAAAAGCAGCAAATGCGATTCCCTTCTGCGCCTCCCTGAGGTTTTTGGCAGCTAATGTCCTTTGAATAATATATTGATTGAATCCCCAGTAATATAAATTTGCAACCCAAAGACCTCCAACAATAACGGCCAATCCAGGTAAATCCAAGAATGCATCCTTCCCATTTGGGGTGATAATTTCACCTCGTTCCAGGATCATGGAAAATTTTTCTGGCACCATTTCATAAATGGTTTTTAATCCGGTTATTATTCCACCGTCAGGAGAAACATGAGACAGTGCAATGATTGTAGTTATCAGTCCTCCTGCAATGAGCAATGTCACTTGAATTACATCCGTCCAGGCAACCGCTGCCAAACCACCCCAGATGGAATAAGCTGCAGCAAACAGTGCCAGACCAAGTACGCAATACATAAAAATAGATCCGTCGCCTGAGCCCATAATGGTGTCTAATGCTGTGGCACCCAGATAAAGTACTGAGGTCAGATTGACAAATATGTAAAGTGCAATCCAAAATATGGCAAGAATAGTCTTTAAGTTTTCACTGAATCGCTGTTCTACAAATTCAGGGATAGTGTAAAGTTTCTTTTCAATAAATATGGGTAAAAAGAACTTTCCGACGATAATCAGGGTAATGGCTGCCATCCATTCGTAAGAAGCAATTGCTAATCCAATGGCAAAACCACTGCCCGACATACCAATAAACTGCTCGGCTGAGATATTGGCTGCTATCAATGAGGCCCCAATAGCCCACCAAGGGAGCGATTTACCCGCTAAAAAATAATCTTCCGAAGTCTTATCTCCTTTTCGGGTAACCCACAGGGCAATTCCAAAAATTACAATTCCATAAGCTATGAAAATTAAGTAATCAATGATGGCAAATTGCATATCTAAAATTTAATTGTTTCGCAGTGTTTAAATATTGTCGATCGTTAAATTGTAAAACTCAATGGTATTTCCACTCCAAATTTTTTCTTGATCGGAGTCATTTAATTCTGAAATGTATCGAGCTACAATATTTTTGACATCACTATAGCTGCCAGCTAGCAGGCAGACAGGCCAATCAGAGCCAAATAGGATTCGATCTACTCCAAATACAGAAAAAACGACGTCTAAATATGGTTTAATCTCGTCATAGTTCCATTGGTCCCAGTCCGCTTCTGTGATTATTCCGGATACTTTGCAGTAGACCTGATCATACGAGGCCAATCTGGCCAGCTTTTTGGCCCAGACATCAATTTTTCCTGACTTGATGTTTGGTTTGGCGATATGATCAATTACAAATTTTAGTTTTGGATGATTTTTAACAGTCTCAATGGCAGCATCCATCTGAGTTGGAAAGATCAGTATATCATAGGTGTATCCCAAAGGCGTTAACAATTCCAATCCCTTTTGAAATTCATCCTTTAACATGAAATTGGGATCCGGTTCATCCTGAACAATATGGCGAAATCCACAGAGTTTGGTATGATTACGGAATTTTTCCAAGCGTTGACTTAATTCCGGGGAGCAGAGATCGATCCACCCTACGACACCTTTTACAATCTTTGATTGATCGGCAAGATCTAATAAAAAAGTAGTCTCGGCTTCCGATTGATCCGCTTGAACCGCTACACATCCATGGACCTGATTTTCTTGAAAAACAATTTCCAAATCACCAGGTAGGAAATCCTTTTTTAAAACAGACATTTGATTGTTGATCCAGGTGTGTTTTGCCGGATTGTATTTCCAGAAATGTTGATGGGAATCAATGATACGCATTGCATAATGATTAATAAAAAGTCTAAGATAGGATTATTCAGAAAGTTTAAAAGCAAGGCCTTTAATAATTTAGTATCTTCCAATCCAAATAGGACTTTTTATGACAATTTGGGTTGTATGTGAAAAAAAGTGTTGTAAAATCCTCCTGGTGAAATGTATTTGCTCTCTTACATTTTTTATGCTCCTTACGAATGGTATTAGTCAAACATTTCCTCAGACTCTGGACAGCCTAAGTAAAAGTGCGTTGATGAATTTAAAAATATATGTAAAAAATCAGGCTTTCCATAAGAAACAAGAAATTCAAAAAAAATTTGAATCAGCGACGGATTCTTTGAGCCTGGTGTACCAAAAAGAACAATCTTGGGAGGAGCGTAATACACATATTAAGATTGAAAAACTCGAGAAAGAAGCTGAACTGGAAATACAGGAGTTAAAGTCTAGAGCTGAACGTTCTTTCCGCAAAGTAGATTTTTCAATGCAAATTCAAGCGACAGAAGAAAAATTTATGCAAAAAATAGATCAGGCCAAAAAGGAAGGAGAGGAACATTTATTAATTCTTTCTCATGAGTGGCAAAGTATATTTGAACAGCATGAAAATTTTTTTACATCCACTATTCAGAATACCGACTTACTGCTTGCTAAACAACTTAAGGCTATTGATGCCGCTATTCTTTCAAAAACCAAAGTCCAATAAATGGGTGTAGAGATGAAGGTAACAATTGGCTCAATCCTATTCTGGATTATTTGCTCGGTTTCCTCCCTAGGCCAAACGGTGGATACTGTAAACGTCTGGAGCTCATCTATGAACAGAAATTTTCGTGTTGTAGTTATAGTTCCGGACACTGCGAACGACGCAGAACAACTCCCTACTCTATATCTTCTACACGGATACTCCGGTAAATATGATAACTGGATTAAACGAGTGCCGTCTATCGTTCAATTAGCCAACCAATTCCGTATGAATATCGTCTGTCCGGATGGTGGATTTTCAAGTTGGTATTTAGATAGTCCTGTTGATTCCATGTTCCGTTATGAAACTTTTATAGCCGATGAATTGGTTGCCACAATTGAAAATCGTTATTCGGTATTGAAAGGTGTTTCGAACAGAGCAATCACAGGTTTGAGTATGGGTGGTCATGGTGCATTACACCTGCTTATTAATCATCCAGACGTATTTGGTGCAGGAGGAAGTATGAGTGGCGGAGTCGATATCATGCGATTTCCTGAAAGTTGGGATTTACCTTTACGATTGGGCTCAATCAAAACCTATCGAAAAAACTGGATTGAACACAGTGTGTTTCATCAAGCCATAAAATTACAAGATTCCAATTCTGCTATAATCTTGGATTGTGGAATAGATGATTTCTTTTTTCTTGTAAACAAAGAACTTCATCAGAGGCTTACTGAATTTGGTATTAAGCACGATTTCATTATTCGGCCTGGAAGTCATAACTGGGATTATTGGGCAAATGCAATTCCATATCAGATACTTTTTTTCCACCGGTTTTTCAATTCGGATTAACGAACAACAGTGATGGTTTGATGATGTAGGACCGGTTTATCTTCAATGGTAATGAAAACCAGTTTTAACACGTAAACACCCGGATTGACGTTTGCCCCATTCACTGCGCCATCCCAACTGCCCTGACTGTTATTCATAGGTGGATTTAAGGATTCGACCAGCAGATTACCCCATCTGTCATAAATTTGCAGGCTTTCTAATTGGCTGATATTTTCGTTTCCAAAAATAACCAATTCATCGTTGACACCATCACCATTTGGGCTAAAGATATTTGGAATAAAGTAGTCGATTTTTAAGTCTACCAGCACTTCAATTTGTACCGTATCCGTACATCCCATTTCCCCAAATACAAATCCTGTGTAAGTTGTGGATGTTGCCGGAAAAGCTATTGGATTTGGACAATCGCTACATGACAAAGATTGTGAAGGCCTCCAGGAGATATCAAATGGATTGCCCTTATACTGCAGAGGAAGAATAGCGGAATCACCGGCAACAATATTTATTATCGGTGGTAAATCAAATTCCCAATTAGTGAAAGCTAAGTTTAATTGAACGATACTATCACATCCAAAATTACTGATCAATGTATCTCGATAGATTCCAGAACTTTTAAGAGAATCTTCTCCAAAGAGATAAAAGGGTTCTCCACACACCGTATCTGTAATCAGGGTTGTTATTTCTGGGTTTTGGTAAACGTCCAATACGATTAAACTATCACAGCCATTAACTGACTTCAGTTGAAACGAATAGAGTCCAGGGTGTGTAATGGTTGAATCTTGAAAATTAATTAAGGTGTCTCCACATAGAAAGATCGATTGGGTCGAGTTATAAGCAGGGATTACTTCCAAATCAAGAATAAACAGGCTATCACAAGGGTCGGCGGGTCTACTTATTTCATAATATCCTGCTGTATTGAATATCTGATCCAAATAGCGGATGGAATCGTTACTGCAAATCGTATCTACGGAATAAAATGTAGAAGGTATAAGATCTATTTCTATTGGATCGGAGTGGACTCTGCAATTAACTAGTCCAAGATTCATCTGGTTGTCAGCAGCCAGAATACGGTATAATACCCCGGATACACCAACGGCTGAATGAATCGAATCATGTGCGCCTGCGACATCAATCCAGTTTTCTCCCTGGTCTTCACTCGTTTGCCACTGATAGTGAGGGGTTTCATAAGAAATCCCTTCAAATTGAGTGGTTAAGGAGAAAGTGTCCAATTCACAACCTGGTCTATCCACCAATATCTCAAATTGAGGTCCACATGGTCGAAAAGAAATATTGTCAATAGCTAGGTCATTTCCGGTACCTCCGGGGGCGTTGTTGCGAAGTTCCAGGACAAGAAATGTTTCATTACCCGTAGTAAATGTAAAACCGACCGTACTCCAGGTTGCATTTTGAGGGATATCACCAGTTTGATAAAGCACGTTTCCATCAATCAGAAAATCGACATTGGGTAATATCCTTCCGCCCAAAGTCGGTTCTATAATGTTTATGATATCAGCGGCAAATTCATAGGTGGTATTGGCACAAATCGCAACTGTATCTCTGTAAAAAAGGCCCGGTTCAAATGAAGCATTTACCACCATCATATACCCATTAGGGTCGTCACTGTTATCTTGAATATCAATCCAATCACCACTGGCAAAATTTCCCCAGTCTGAAGTATTATTAGAAATAGTATAAAATCCATCGTCCGGAGGAGTATTTGTGGTATAAGTATATCCTGGTGCTAAACCAGGATCATCGGTTGGTGTATTTGCTACCCCGGAACCAAAATCACCCTGAGGTAATATATTATCCCCTAATGTCCCTTCACATAATGTACTATCCGGTTTGGCAAGGAAATAAAAATTAGAGGCGCCACACGCATTCGAACCAATCAGGTTTATACTTACTGTAAACACAAAACTCACCAAGGAGAAAACGCTCATCCACCACATATAAGATCATCCTAAGTATGACAAGATAAAAAAACTCGCGTATTTGTATATCCTATTTAAATACTTCATTAAGAACTAGGTGCGAATTTATCTTGCCGAAGTGGTCAATATGGAGTTGGTAAAATTGCAGCATATCATCCAGTGTTTCTCGACGTTCGGAGTTTCCAATTGGGATTTGATGGACCATCTCTAATTCACTTCTCAGGAGCATTTGGTAAATTTTGCTAATATCCGAGTTCATAAAATGTGGATGACTGGGAACCTGATTTACAAATTTGCCCTCCAGCATATCAAAGAATCCAATTTCGTTTGCTGTGACTTCCGGACAAAATCCAAGGTGTTTAGAAAGTTGTACCAGATAGTAAAGGTGTAAATTATGTATTGAACGTTTGCATTCATCTAAAAAACAAAACATGGAGCGAACAAAATCATATAGTTCATGGTGAGCCTCCGGGTCACGGATAGCATGTCTGGTGGTTTCGATCATAAACTGTCCCACGGCACTTTTATAAATTGAAAAGGGAATTTGACGATATGGAAAGCCCGATTTTAATTCCTTAATTCTACAAATACCTCTATGCTCTTTATCATAAACTACCATTTCTACAATAGACATAACTTGAAGTAAATTGGGATTGGTTGTAGGTCTTTTTTTGCGAACACCACTCACGATGTAGGTTTTCAATCCACGGGCTCTGGTGTATATGTCAGCAATTACACTGGTTTCACCATATTTTATGGATCTGAATACAATTCCCTCGGTATGGATGATCATCAATTTTCTTTTATCAGAAGATGTTAATTGAATATTAAATATACTACCAATTGTAACTTAATTAGTCATTTTGTCGTTTTCTGGTAGATAATTGTCGATGCAATTTGCAGTGATGGTTAGAAAACATTCAACTTGACTAAAATACTTAAAATGAAATCCCGAAATTCTCTCTTGGTTATTCTATTGCTGTTCATATGGCAAGGAGCATATTCGCTTGACAGTAGTAATTGTCGTGAAGTTATTAACCTGCAAAGCAGTCATATTGCTTCAAAATGGATTGTTGAAAAAGATTTAATAGAAGGCTTATGGTGGGGTGAGTTACGTGGTGTTGTTTCTTCATTCTATTTTAATAAATCCGGCCTATTATTGAGTATTTCTGATGACTACCCTTATGGTCCGGCTGATGAGAAATTATGGAATACACACGAAATAGATGGTAAAATATTTCTGAGTATATCCACAGGAGATCGGTATTACTTGTACCGGGTCATGCAGAATTGTGATGGAATAATACTGACAGATGTAAACAATCACAATCATTTCAGACTGGCTTATCAAGGAGCAAAAAAACATCAGAATTTTTTCCATGATTTGATAGGATCCTGGAATGCCGTTAGCTATCCTTTTACTCTATCAGGAGACAAACCTGAGATAGAAGGAGCAAAGTTGTCATATAAGTTCAATGAAGATGGTACTTTCCAAAGGGATATTCAAAGTGCAATTCATCATTATCAAGAATCAGGAATTTGGCATCTGACTGAGGATAACCAATACATTGTATTGTATTATTTTGAAGACAATCCCAAACAAACGTATCAGAGTGAAGTCATTCGTATTCTAAACAAAGATTTTGGACATTTAGACTTGGAATACGTGATCAAATCAAAAGATAATTCCGAATTATTTGGAACAAAGGCAAAGATGAATACGTTTGAAAAGGAAATCAAACACTTATAAAGGAAATTGATCTTTCGCATAGTCCGTTGCTACCGGTAGAATATTTTGCCGGTAGCTTTTTTTATGACTTTTTATACCGAAAGGACTAATCTAAAGCATAGGGATCTCCTTTAGACTGACCATATTGCTTTTTGGTAAACGCTCTTTGCAACTGACGAGCCCAAACCAATTTTGCCAATAGGATATTGACTGGTTCGGATTGCTCTAGGGTTAATATCTCGCGTACTTTCACTTCTGAAATATCCATTCGATAAAAATAACTAAATAGCAAATCAGGTTCTTGATCCATCATATAGGCGATCTGATCTGCAAGATGTTGGATAATACCTGTTTCGGTAAACTCCGAAAGGTTGGATAAATCGAAATCCTGTTTGATTAATTCTAGGGCATCCTTATCTAACATGAATCTACTTGCATAAAATCAATAATGGCATCCACATACCTCCTGTCGTTGGCGAGTCTAGGCACTTTGTATTGGCCACCTAGTTTACCCCTTGACTCCATCCATCTTAAAAATGTGCCCCTGGGTAATAGATGTACCTTAAGTGGTTCGAGTGCTATACTCTTAAAACGTTTTGCCTGATAATCAGAATTTAGCTCTTGTAAATGTGAATCTAATTTGTGAGCAAACTCTGATACACTAGGAGGAACTTTTTCAAATTCGATCAACCATTGATGAGCACCTTTTTCGTTTCGGTTAAGATAGACCGGCCCTACGGTATATTCCGAAACAATGGAATTGGTTTCTGCACAGGTAAACTCCAAGGCTTTGTCTGTATTGGTAATCATGACTTCTTCCCCAAAAGCATTGATAAATTGGGTCATCCTACCGGTTACTTTAAAACGAACGGGCTGAGTAGAGGTGATTCTTAAGGTATCTCCCGGGATATAACGCCAAAGTCCCCCATTAGTGGTGATAACCAAGGAATAATCCTTGTCTTTTTCAATATCAGAAATGGATATGGTCTTTGGGTTTTCATTATTCCATTCTTCTTTTGGTATAAATTCATAGAATATCCCATTATCCAGCAAGAGTAACATTTCTTCCTTATCGAATTGATCCTGAACTCCAAAATATCCTTCAGAGGCATTATAAATTTCCTGATAGACAAAATCAGGCTTAGGAATATATTGCTGGAATTGTTTTTTATAGGGTGTAAACCCAACACCACCATGCATATATACACTCAAATTAGGAAACAATTCCAACAAATGATCTTTTCCGGTTTCTTGTAGAAGTTGCTTAATTAGTACAATGGTCCAAGTTGGTACGCCTCCAATCATAGTCAAACGGGGTTCTTTTTTTAAAATTTTGACCATGCCGGCTATTTTCTCCTCCCAATCGGACAATAGTGCGGTTTCAAAATCTGGAGTAAAAAAGGGTCTTGCTATCCATGGTAGATTTTCGATCATGATGGCGGAAATATCTCCAACCATAGTTTTGGGATGCGGAGGATAAGGTGCATGCGAACCACCCATCAGCAGACTTTTATCTGCAAATAAGCGGGCTTGAGGAAAATTATGATATAGGATAGCTAGGGAATCCCAACTTCCACTTGCGTGACATTTATTAAAATTTTCTTTTGACACCGGGATAAATTTGCTTTTATCCTGAGTTGTACCAGAAGATTTTGAAAACATCTTTACCACTCCTGGCCAAAGAACATCCGGTTCGCCCATCATCATACGCTGAATGTCGGATTTCAAATCATCATAATGATGTACCGGGATGATACTGGACCACTCCTGATAATTTTTGATCTTTCGAAAATGATATTTTCTTCCAAATTCTGTGTGCTGTCCTTTATCTTTTAATGCTATAAACCAGGAATGCTGAAACTTGGCCGGATCCTTTTTAAATTGCATTATCCGTTCAAATCTCCTGCTGAGATACAGTTTAACTATTCGATTAATAAAGTTATTCAGCATATACCGGATTACAGATTTTATAAGTAAATCATGCAATGGTACAAATTAAACCAATTTTTCAATATTTCGAAATCAGGATTAATGATTCAATTCAGTAAAAGGATATATTGTTATAAACTTTTATGGTGATACTTCATTTCTTACAAATATTTAGATTCAATTATCTGTCTCTCAGTAAAAAATTTACACCTTTGCAAGATTTAAGAAATACGACTGACATATGAGCTTGTTGACGATAGGTACCATGGCCTTTGATGATATAGAAACACCCTTTGGAAGAGCAGAAAGGGTTATTGGTGGAGCTTGTACTTACATTAGTTGGGCAGCTTCATATTTTACAGATGAAATCAAGTTGGTGTCGATTGTGGGAGATGACTTTCCTGAAAATGAACTGGACAGGTTGCATGACCGTGGAGTGAATCTGGATGGGCTAGAAATTGTTAATGGTCAAAAGTCCTTTTTCTGGGCTGGTAAATATCACGACAACTTGAACCAGCGCGATACGATCACCACAGATCTTAATGTACTGGCAGATTTCAATCCTAAGCTACCTGAGAGCTATCGTTCTAGTTCCTATGTGATGTTGGGAAACTTGACCCCGGAGGTTCAGATGAGTGTGATCAATCAAATGGAATCCAGACCCAAAATGATCGCCCTGGATACGATGAATTTTTGGATGGATGTCGCTTGGGATAGCTTACTGGGAACCTTAAAGCATGTCGATACATTAATAATCAATGATGAGGAAGCCAGACAACTAAGTGGGGAATACTCTCTGGTGTTGGCTGCTAAAAAGATTTTTTCCATGGGCCCAAAATTCTTAATTGTCAAAAAAGGGGAACATGGCGCTTTTATGTTTCACCAAGATCAGATTTTTTTTGCACCCGCCTTACCACTTATCCGGGTGAAAGACCCCACTGGAGCAGGTGATACATTCGCCGGGGGATTTATGGGTTATATTGCAAAGACCGATGATATTTCTTTTCAGAATATGAAAAGAGCTATCATTTACGGATCAGCCATGGCTTCATTTTGTGTAGAAGAATTTAGTCTAAACCGACTTCAGGCATTGGATAAAGAGGAAATTGATCAAAGAGTTACGCAATTTGCTGACCTCGTACATTTTGAGATATAATGTGCGATCAGGAGACTGTTATTTAGGCTAAGAGTTCTCAAATACTTTCCTGCCGCGATACGATATTTATGGATAATTAATTATTACAAAAAGCAATCGGCTATTTTTCATACAACGGGAACATGGCGACGAAGTTATTACCAAAAAGACCCACATACCCTATCGATAGCTGGCATTGATTTGTTCGAGTACCTTTTCACCGGGATTCAATTCGGCTTCGGTAAGCCGGTTTAAAGGTTTGTGAGTTGTATTCAACAACTCGTGAAGTTCTTTGCTTTGCGGATCTACATACATAAGTCCGGTTAGAATTTCTCCTTTTTCCTGAGCTTGGTGCAGATAGGCCAATGTAGCCCACCGATTGGTAGGGTCCCAATCAGACGATATTTTATGAATCATAATATCCGATCCGTCATGCATGGTAATTTCTTTGGTACTTCCCGATTTATGACGAGTTGTAATTTCCTCTCTCATTGGTACAAAATCCAAAGTACCAGTCATCTCCATATGTTCTCTGACGTATGAGTATGATTTTGTACTTTTGGCCGTATTGTTAAAAGTTACACAAGGAGATATAATATCCAGCAAGGCAAAACCTGAATGATTCATTCCCAACTTCAGAAGCGGTATTAATTGTTCTTTATCTCCTGAAAAACTCCTGGCTACAAATGTAGCTCCTAATTCCAATGCGAGACCAGCTAAATCAATAGTTTCAAAAGGAGTAGGAATTCCAGCTTTACTGATGGATCCTTTATCTGCTGTTGCCGAATCCTGTCCTTTGGTTAGGCCATAACACCCATTATTCATCACAATATAAAGCACATTTAGATTCTTTCGAATTGCGTGAACAAATTGTCCCATGCCAATGGAAGCAGAATCCCCGTCCCCAGATACTCCGAGATAAATTAAATCCCGGTTTGCCAAATAGGCACCGGTGGCTACCGAGGGCATCCGGCCATGCACTGTATTGAAACCATGGGAGTTGCTAAGAAAATAAGTCGGAGTTTTTGATGAACATCCAATTCCTGAGAGTTTTGCCAGACGATGTGGTTCGATATTTAGTTCGTAACACGCATGGACAATTGCTCCACTGATGGAATCATGACCGCATCCTGCACATAACGTTGAAATGGTGCCTTCATAGTCGGAGAGGGAGAACCCTTTTTGATTTTTAAGCAATCCCGGATGTCTAAAACTCGGTCGTTGAAATGTCATGGCTGTTCGTTTTTAGTCATTGAAGGGATGGCTGTTCTTTCTTTGATTTGTTTGTAAATAATATCAGCAGAAATCGGATTTCCATTGTAATTAAGGATAGGAATTAGTTTTTTAGGATTTACATCCAACTCATTGATAATTAAAGTTCTCATTTGCGCATCGCGGTTTTGTTCAACTACAAATACTTCGTTATGGTCATCGATAAAGTTTGCTATTTCTGAAGTAAAAGGGAAGGCTTTTATCCGTAAAGCGTCGATGCCAATTCCATCGTTTCTCAACAAGTCCATGACTTCGGTCGCGGCATAATTAGTGGTGCCAAAGAATACCATACCAATACTTGCTGTGTTATCTTGTTGATAAAGAATTGGGCCAGGTACATGTTCTTTTACCGTATCAAACTTTTTCAATAAGCGATCAACGTTGCGAACGTATACTTCACCGTTTTCCGTGTATTTGGCATATTCATCCTTTGAGGTGCCACGAGTAAAATAAGAACCCTTTGAAGGGTGAGAGCCCGGGATAGTGCGATACGGAATTCCGTCGCCATCAACATCTAGATACCTTCCAAAGACATCTGTCTTTTCCAACTCCTTAGCAGATAGGACTTTTCCCCGGTCATATTTCCTATTGTCATCCCACTTAAAGGGTGGTGACATATGCTCATTCATTCCCAGATCCAGGTCAGACATTACAAAAATTGGTGTCTGAAAGCGATCTGCCAAATCCAAAGCTTGAGCGGTCATATCAAAACATTCTTTGGGTGTGCTTGGAAACAACAGCACATGCTTGGTATCTCCATGGGAACAGTAGGCCGCTGCCAAAATATCCGATTGTTGGGTTCGGGTAGGCATACCTGTTGAGGGACCACCCCTTTGCACATTGATGAGGACAGCGGGGATTTCAGCGAAATAGGCCAATCCAATAAACTCACTCATCAAAGAAACACCCGGTCCACTGGTAGTCGTGAATGCACGGGCTCCGTTCCATGCAGCCCCAATAACTACACCCATAGCGGCAAGTTCATCCTCAGCCTGTACAATTGCAAAATTATTTAATCCGGATTCGGGGTCTATTCTAAGATCATTACTAAATTTTTCAAAAGATTGAGCTACTGATGTGGAAGGAGTGATCGGGTACCAAGCTACCACTGTGGCTCCTCCATAGAGGGCGCCTAGTGCACACGCTGAATTTCCATCAATGATAATTTCATCTTTGATCAGATTGCGCTCCTCCAGCCTAACTGGCAATGGACACTGAAAATGTTCATGTGCATAGTCCATTCCCAATTTCAAAGCTTTAATATTGGGGGGTACTAATTGGGGCTTTCGACTGAATTGTTCGTTAAGGATCTTTTCAAATACACTTAATTTGATATTTAAAAGTGAAGCCAGTACACCCACATAAATCATATTTTTGAATAATTGCCTCCTGCGGGGATCGAGAAAATTTTGCATGCTCATTTCCATCATCGGCACTCCTAATATATGGATATCCTCCCGCTGCTGATCTTTGGGTAAAAATTTTGTGCTGTCATAGATGAAGTATCCTCCTTTTTTGACTGTCTCCATATCTTGATGGAAGCTCTGTGGATTGATGCTAACCATGATATCGACGCCATCTCTCCGGCCCAAATAACCTTTTTCACTTACTCTCACTTCGTACCAGGTGGGTAGACCCTGAATGTTAGAAGGAAAAATGTTTTTGGGCGAGACCGGAATACCCATTCTGAATATTGCTTTGGCAAACATACTATTTGCACTAGCCGATCCGGTGCCGTTTACATTTGCAAAACGGATTACAAAATCATTTATACTACTAAGTTCTCGCATGTTTGACCGGCTTTGGTGACTTGATATAGAAACTTCTGCATATCCCAGGCCGCAGTAGGACAGCGTTCTGCGCAGAGTCCACAGTGTAAACAAACATCTTCATCTTTTGCCATTATTCGACCAGAAGGTAGTTTGTGAGAAACGTAGATATCCTGTGATAAATTTAATGCGGGAGCATTTAGATGTAGGCGCAAATCTTTTTCTTTCCGATTTTTTGTAAAGGAAATGCAGGAAGTTGGACATATATCTACACAGGCATCACACTCGATACAACGATCTGTATTGAATACGGTCTGAACATCACAATTGAGACATCGCAATGCTTCTTTATATCCCAAATCGGGATCAAATCCCAACTCGACTTCCAATTTGCGATCTGACAATGTTTTTGCCTTATCTTCATGGGGAACGATATACCTGGCATCATTGACCACCTGATTGTCATATATCCATTCATGAATACCCATTTTTTGACTGATCAAAGAGGTAGTAGGAGCTAACCTTTCTTGTACATCTATACCCTGACAAAAGTGATGAATAGAAATAGCCGCCTGATGTCCATGTGCTACAGCGGTTATAATATTCTCAGGACCAAAAGCTGCATCACCACCAAAAAATACATTTGGTAAGGTGGACTGAAATGTAGTTTTGTCTACTATGGGCATATCCCACTTATCAAATCGAATCCCCAGACTGCGTTCTATCCAGGGAAAATGATTGAGTTGTCCAATGGCAATTAAGATATCATCTGCCTCCATAAAAACCCAATCTTCACCGGTAGGAACCAAAGTCCTCTTACCCTTTTCATCGTACAAAGCATTAACCTTTTCAAAATACATGCCCTTCAGCTTGCCGTCCTCTACGACAAATTCTTTGGGTACATGATTTTCATACATTGGAATGTCTTCTCTTTGGGCATCCTCAATTTCCCAGGGTGAAGCTTTCATGTCTTTAAAAGGACTTCGGACAACTACTCTGACTTCAGAGCCACCCAACCTCCTGGCCGTCCGACAACAATCCATTGCAGTATTTCCTCCCCCTAGAATAAGTACCTTCTTGCCAATTTTCTCCGTGTGGCCAAAAGCCACACTGGCCAACCAATCAATTCCGATATGAATGTCTGCATCACCTTCTTGGCGCCCTTTCAATTTGGGTAAATCCCGGCCTCTGGGAGCTCCGGTCCCTACAAATATGGCGTTGTAATTCTTATTTAGCACTTTTTCCAGGCTAGAAACATAAGTGTTGAAATGAGTATGAACCCCCATCCTGAGGATATAATTTACCTCTTCGTCCAATACTTCTTCCGGTAGCCTGAAAGCTGGAATTTGACTTCGCATCATTCCACCTCCGGCCTTTTGATCGTCAAACAAGTGTATTTCATAACCTAGAGGAGCTAAATCCCTGGCTACTGTTAGTGAAGCAGGTCCTCCTCCTATTAGGGCAATTTTTTTTCCATTTGCAGGAAAAGGACCGCTTGGAATCAAATGGTCTACCTCATCCTTGTGGTCTGCTGCTACCCTTTTTAATCTGCAGATAGCTACTGGTTCCTCCTCGATTCTGCCTCTGCGACAAGCAGGTTCACAAGGACGATCACACGTCCGTCCTAAAATACCTGGAAATACATTGGATTCCCAATTTATCATGTATGCCTCGGTGTATCTTTCCGCAGCGATTAATCGGATATACTCCGGTACAGGTGTATGCGCAGGACAAGCTAACTGGCAATCAATCACTTTGTGAAAGTATTCCGGATCTTTAATATTTGTTGGTCTCAAAAGACAGTTTTTAGATAATTCAAAGGGAAAATACAGTTCATAACGAATATTGCCAAATAAAAAGAATTATATGTGTACCGAAAGATTTTATAAAAAAGAGCTTTGCTGCGCTATTTTATACCAGACTATTAGGAGAAGAACGAAATATCAGTTTTTTTATTTGTGTTCAAATTCAACGAATTAACGTAACATTACCACTTTGCAACTTTGACTCTCCATTTATATATTCAACTTCCGAAATCCAAACAAAAACACTTGGATTTAATAAATGGCCATTGAATCTGCCATCCCAAGTAATAGAATTTGTTTCAGCCCTGTTTTTTACTTCAAAAACCAAATTACCCCAACGATCAAAGATTTTCCAGGATTTGATTTCCTGAACTGCAGTTGGTGTAAATATTTTTAATTGATCATTAACTTGGTCACCATTTGGGCTAAACACATTAGGAATAAAAACCTTTGGCAATACCACTTCTAAATCGAATTGATATTCGTAGGGGCAATTTTGATCCAGGATAAACAATGTATATCGTTCGGATTTATCAAGATTGAAAGTTGGATTTGGACAATCTGAACAACTCAATCCGGTCACTGGAGTCCATTGGATAAAATCTATTGCCTGGCCAGTAAAAGTTCGAATATCCCAGGGTAATGATTGACCATATGATATGGAGATTTTTGTGGGAAGATGATAATATTCTTCCGGGCTGACCATATTTACCTGATATGCTTGCAGCGAGTCGCAACCATAAGTAGAAGTGTACATCCGTTCATAATACCCAGGCATGGTAACAGTCATTCCCAATATGTCAATGGACTCACCATGGCAGATGGTGATAGTATCTTTCACCGAATAAGGAGTTGCCCACATAAAATGGAATTCCTGGATGCTGTCACAAAAGTCAATGGTTACGAAAGACTGACTGAATATTCCTGGATTATAACGAATCTCATTGAAAATTTCTGCGGATTCTCCCTGGCATTTCATAATGGTATCGCGATTGATTACGGTATTGATTTGCTCTACGACATATGTGTGAATCGAATCACAGCCCGACTGACTTTGAAATGTCTTTTGATGAATTCCCGGGGATGTAACTAGTTGATCGAATAATACAATGCTATTGTCTTTACATAAACGGACATTTTCATTGAATGATAAAGTATCTTTGAATGAAACATGATAAATATAGGTTGAATCGCACTCGGTACGTGTAGGATAGGCAAAAGTATAGGTACCCGTCCTAGTAATTTGTTTATTTTCTACCACTAGCGTATCACCGCTACAAACGTTTAATGAATCCTCTTGAAAAAATACCTGATTTACCTGAATAAATACTTCGGCAGAATCAAGGCATGTCCCATCCTGATTCTGTGCAATTACACGATACAAAGTTGAAGCGGGAGGTTTAAGGATAAAGGTATCTCCTTGCAAAGGTGTTGGCGAGTGAGGTGACCATAAATATTTTTCATAACCATTGATCACAATATTTACCTTTTCCCCTGTGCAGATTGAGGCTATTCTGGGGTTTATGTACAATTGTCGGAAATCAGAAAAATAACCATAGCGAGTACCTTGAGATCCATTTTGTATTCCAAAGTGAAAACTTCCACGCCTGTTTATTACTCGGAATGCCTGATTAGTGGGAATAGATAATCCTGCCAATCTGGCAACCATGTAACTATCATTTGTACCCATCACTGGAGTAAAATCAGTTGGCTGAATGTTGAGTGTAACTCCTTCAACTATAAAGTCCTCGATGTAATTCCGATGTGTCAATATGACCATGGCAAATTCTTCATTGCTTGATCTCGTAAATGCAACTTCTCTTGAACCGGAACACTTCAAAGGAGGGATAATAGCATGGCCGATTTCACAATTAATACCGGTAGCATGGAGGATGGAGATGGGTTTATTGCTGGTAATGTATAAGGCATTTTCAATTAGACTTTCTCGATGAATCTCTCCACGATTTAACACCGTTACCGGATCAGAATTACCTCTTAGGTAAATTTCTGTCTGATCTTCGGTTGCCATTATAAACACTTGATCGGAACCATTAAGATTTCCTTTTGGAACGATATATTCATTTCCAAGGATGGACAGGGGTACTAACTGATCAGCACCTAAATCCGTACAAGTGCCACCAATAGCATAGTTCTGTGAATCATCTTTGATCGTAATGCTAATGGGCCGATTGGATCGTACGATTGATCCACCGAGACGGTCAATGGCATTTTGGCCCTCAGACCATATCGCATAACTTTCTCCTCGTTGAAGGATAATATCAAAAGGTCTACCTGCAGGATGCCCGATGGCATCTTGCGAAAGTATAATCCGGATTTGCGTATGGTCTTCGACAGCTACAATGTCAAATCCTGATCGGGCTTCAATATCAAATCCGGTAAAATTGTTCCAGATATTTTGAGCTGGTATTATAAATTCATTTCCCAAAGCATTTCGGCCTTTGAGAGCCAGAATGTCAGGATTATTGAAACCGGAAATTTCATAATAAGCACTGATGGTAGCTGTGGAAAGAATTCGCGTGCCGAATGGTAATATGCGATTCGCCGGTTTATTTTCAAGTTGATCTATTCGGTCTGATAAATCTACGGATCGGGTAGATCTGGGTGGAACTGTGATTACTATGGGAGCAAATGCAGGATTTGCTGGTTGGCTGATGGATATTTCAGCAGCTTGTTCATAAGAGGAAAACCAAAGTAGGATAGGGTTGTCCGAATGGTCTTCGGTCACTTCAGGAGCAACAAACCAAAACTCTGTATCTGTTTGGCCCTCAGCTGTCCAATACCAACATAATATCCCCAATATGCATAAAATCTTTTGTACACCAACCATATTTATAAGATACTCATTGCCAAGTAGGTGCTCAGGGCAATTTTAAAACCAATATACATTTATTTACAAATCCTGATTACAAATACTTCTCATTTGTCATCTAGTGACCCAAATTGTATTTCTTGCTTAGCCATGAGAATCTTGTTTATTATACCTAAATTGTGTACCATATGGGTTTATTGATTCGTTTATATGACTCCAGGAAATTTCATCTATAAACCACAGAAAAATAAATATGGATATTATATATTCTTCATTGCTTGAAAAGAAAAAGAACGGCAAAAAGAGCTTTGGAGTTTTGATAGATCCTGATAAATTACGCCTGCAAAATATGGATCAGGTTCTCTCTTTGGCAGTTGAAGCTGAAGTGGATTTTTTTTTAGTAGGAGGTAGTTTGATCGTGAATGATTTATTGGATCAATGTTTACAACAAATCAAAAATTATACTCAAATTCCTTTAATACTCTTTCCAGGTAATTCATTTCAGATCAGTTATAAAGCAGATGCAATTTTGTTTCTATCCTTAATTTCAGGTCGCAATCCGGAATTGTTAATTGGTAAACATGTGGTTACTGCACCCTTCCTAAAAGTAAGTCCCCTGGAAGTAATATCAACCGGCTATATGTTGATTGATGGCGGTGTGCCGACTACCGTTTCCTACATCTCGAATACCAACCCCATTCCGGCTAATAAAGAGGACATAGCCCTGTGCACGGCAATTGCCGGTGAACTATTGGGATTGAAACTAATTTATATGGATGCGGGTAGTGGGGCTGCAAAACCGATAACAACTGACATGATCGAAGCCGTGTCACAGGGAGTCCAGATACCCCTGATTGTAGGAGGAGGAATAAAAGATCCGGTCAAAGCTTTTGAAAATGCCAAATCCGGAGCAGATTTAATAATTGTTGGTAACGCAATTGAAAAGGATCCGGCGCTAATTGTTGAAATCGCTCATGCGGTCCATTCGGCCAAATCAACTCAAGTAACCTGATGATGGATTGGGAGTTAATAAACAGTGAACAAGGAAAAAACTATCAGATCTTCAAAGTTCGGCAAGATGAATATCGAAATTGTATTAGTCATCAGAAATTCAGAGCAACCATCCTCCAGGGACCAGACAGTGTAAATGTGGTAGCAATTAATGAGTATGATGAAATCGTCATGGTAAACCAATTTCGGTATGGGATTAGAGATTATTCACTTGAAATTCCAGGTGGGATGATTGACTTCGGGGAACAACCTCTAGTTTCGGCCAAAAGAGAACTTAAAGAGGAGACTGGATACATTTCTGATACGTGGATTCTGCTTGGATCCATCTATTCCAATCCGGTTTTCATGAATAATAAATGCTATCATTATTTGGCATTGAATGCTGTGAAAATAGAAGAAAATAATCCGGATCCGGAGGAACAAATTCGGATTGAACTTATTTCCAAAGAGGATTTAGTTCGACATGGATTGCAAAAAATAGCTCATCCACATACTTTGTCGGCTTTGTGCAGATATCTGAATTTTGAGAAACCATTTAAATGATGACCAAAGGGATTGTAATTAAATCAACCGGTAGCTGGTATGAGGTCCGAACAGAAACCAGTGAAGTCATTGCTTGTCGGATCAAAGGTAAATTTAGACTAGACAACCAAGACCTCACCAATCCTGTTGCGGTCGGTGATCAGGTCCAAATTGAAATAGACGAAAAAGATGGAACCGGAAACATCAAGCACATCTTTCCCCGTAAAAACTACGTGGTTCGGCAATCAGCCTCTCACAAACACCACGTACAATTGATGGCCGCCAATATAGATCAGGCTTTTTTAATTGTAACCATGCGTCATCCCAAATTGAAACAGGGATTTATCGATCGTTTTCTCATTATGACCGAACCATATGATATCCCAGTAACAATCCTTTTTAATAAATCTGATCTTTATCAGACACCGGATTGGGAATATTTAGAATATCTTAAGATTGTATATGAAAGTATTGGTTACAAGGTTTATGCAGTTTCTGCTTTGCGAGAAGAAGGTCTGGCTCCCATAAAAGAAGCTCTCTATCAAAAGACAACCCTATTTAGCGGACAGTCCGGAGTAGGCAAGTCAAGTTTGATCAATGCAATAGCACCCAGTTTGAATATCCGGGTTAAAAGTTTGTCAGAGTATACCGGAAAAGGTCAGCATACCACTACATTTGCAGAGATGTATCAAATTGCGGAGAATAGTTATATAATTGACTCACCAGGGATAAAATCACTAGCCTTTAATCACCTGGAAGTGATGGATATAAGTCACAACTTTAGAGAAATATTCCATTTTTCCAAAGGATGTAAATTTTCAAATTGTACCCACCGAAATGAACCGAAATGTACAGTTAAACAAGCCGTAGAAAATGGCGAAATCAGCGAACTGCGTTATCAGAGTTATTTATTTCTCATCGATGAAGTGGAAAATCAAAACTACTGGGAACGCAAATCGGTATAGATGTTTAGAATATTACACATTCTCTAATTTTTCTTATGTCATTTATGACATGTTTTTAAATGACTTTATGACTTGAATTTGAATTCCAATGATTTTCATCATTTGCTCTTTGCCCGGCATCGGATATATTTGAGAAAAAGCAATTGACCATGAAGACTGACAATCCTATATCTTCAATTATGACGGGGCGAGTAATCAGTATTATTAAGGAAACTAAAATCAAAGAAATTCAAGAGGTGTTCGAAACGCACAAAATCCATCATTTACCGGTTATTGACAAAGGTCAGAAAGTGGTGGGCATTATAAGTAAAACAGACATCTTGCTTTTTTTACAAAAATTGTCTTTAAAAACATCCGGAAAAACGTATAGCAACCTGGAAATGAATAGCTTAAGTGCGAAAGATATTATGACACCAGAACCGCTGGTACTTGATCCGGACGACACAGTAGGATTGGCTGCTGATATATTTTTGACCAATGATCTACACGCTGCTCCGGTAGTGGAAGACAATATGCTGGTAGGAATAATAACCAGTCATGATTTACTGAAATATGCATTTCAAAATAAGACGGTTTCAAATTCTTTAGAAAGAGTTGAACCTGAAATTGGTGAATAGTTTATCAAAAAAGGATTATGTTGCAGAATGTAAAACTCAAAGATATCATGACCCGCGAAGTGATTTCCGTGGGTCCAAACGATATGATGAACAAAGTGGATCAAATTTTCCGATCGGAGCACATTCATCATTTGCCGGTTACGAATCTGGAAGGTAGAATCGAAGGCATTATCAGTAAAGGAGATTATTTGTTGCTTTGTGATCATTTTACTTTGTTCCGCACTAATTATGAGGAAGATCTCAATAAAAAATTCTTTGAGACCCTAGTGGTGAGTGATGTGATGACAAAGCCAGTAACGACACTACATATGAATGATCCACTCTCTTTGGCAGTTGGTATCTTTAAAGAAAACCTGTTTCATGCTATTCCCATTGTAGATGATGAAAATACAGTGGTCGGTATCGTTACAACCTATGATCTGCTTAACTATGCTTATAAAGAACCACTTCTAAATATACACGAATAAACTGAACACTCTCTTAAGAAAACATCTAGGTGATACATTGTATAAGGGGAATGGTTTGATTGGATATTTAATCTGTTAAACAATAGTCTTAAGGTGTAAAGTTTAGAAAATAGTATTAACCAATCACTACCATACAGATTAGTTAAATAAACTTTCCAGATTTGCAGCTATACCAATCCGAACACCAAAATCCTGATATTTGAAATCTTGCCAAGAAGAAACCAATTCTACCCTAAACAGCCGAAATAGGTAATTTAATGTATAACCGAGTTCAAGGTAATGATCGCTAGAAGGAGTTTCAAGGCCATTGATAAATAATGCCTCACGCCAACCAAATACTCGGGTAAGCGGAATCTGGGTAATTAAGAATTTTCGCCATTGATAATTCACAAAATAACTCAAATATTTATCCCTGGTACTGTAAGTATAATAGGGTAACATTCGATAGGAACTCACCGGGTCCAGATTCGTCAAAAAGGTTTGGTTACCTGGGAAATGTTTAAAATCGGGAAGAAATATATTCATAGTGTTAAGAAATATTCCTCCCGAAACGTTGACCGAAAGTGTACCACGAATCCCGATGTTTCTGACATCTTTGTACCCCAATTCCATAAATTGAAAATTGGATGTTCCATCGATCAGCTTACTGATTGTTGTCTTAATGGTTATATTAAATACCGGTGACGAATTCTCTATCGCTCTTTTCTTTCCATCGCTAATCTGGTATTTTAACCAAGGCCGAAAGTCCCAATGAGCGGACAAGATTCCAATGTTATAAGATTGGAAATCTGTATTTGATAGCTCCCAATTGTCTGGAAAATTACTGGTATATGTTTTTTTGGAAGAATCAAAAATGACAAAGTCTGTCCGATTTTTCAAACTTCTTTTTCTGGCCAATTCTCCGCTAAATCTTAATTTCCATAACAATCCCTTATCGATCTGCCATTGCAGGTGTACATATTGCTTTTCATAAGGCTTCAGGTAATTACGTTCAAAAAATAAAGTGAAAATATCATTTAGAGTTGGATCGATGGCACCGGCCTCATTGTATTGTGGTGTCGATCTACCTCCTTCTATCATCCAGCGAGACCTTATTTCTGAACTACGAGTATTCAAATGAATTCCAACCACACTATTTAACCTCTCGCGCGCAAAACTATAATGTAGGGCCGGATCGATTGACCAAGATATAGACTTGAATCTGCCGGAAACAAACATGGGAAGACCTATTTGATAGCCTTCAGCGGTATTAAAATGTAAAGTGGCTAGTGGTGATTCAAGACCAAACTTTTTGGATTTGCCCCAACGATAATTACCCCCCAGGATCAAATCAGTTGCTTTGAATTGTGCAGTTGATTTTCTTTTTACACTCCCATTGGAAAAATTTTCCAAAGTATCCTCTTTTGCTTTTATTTCCTCAACAATGGCAATACTGTCCATCCGGTGATAACCCTTAATTTCAAACTCAGTCAATGGGATAGGTCTTATGTTAGACCAATACAAGCTATCCCGAGTATAAGCCTGCGAATCTACCTGATAATTAGTTATTTCGACGACTTTTTCCAAGGTGTCTTTTTGAGCATTTTCCAATTCTTGCTTTTCGTACTCACGCAGAACTTTTCTCAATTGTTTTCGACTGATTTCTTGCCCGGAATTAAGTTGTGAAAATGCTTCATCTGTCTCTTTTTTACGAAAATTTCGATCCGAGGTTTTTGCTTTTTCTTTTTCCAGGCGATCATCAAATACTAATACCTCATTGGGTAAATCGGGATTTACTTTGATGTTATAATCACTAATGTTGGCAAAGTAGCGGTACTCAAAATCAAATCCAAATAAAGATCCGGTCACATCATAAATGTGTGTAATCGGTAACCAGACTTGATCCAAGATGGGATTGTAGACCTGATTTATTGCAAATCGAATGCCCCAGATACTGGTGACCAATTTGAGACTGTGAATATTCCATAATTGATCTACGATATACAGGGTACCTGCAAAGACCTGATCCCCAGGACTGCGAGGTATTACTTTAATCTTATTAATAATTTGATCGTGATCCGTAAAAAAGCCCAGATACTCAAATTTGTAGTATGCAAATGCCTTGGGAGAAAGTGGGGATATTGCCCCATTCACTTCCGGGGCATAAAAACTACTGTTAATGAAGTTATTGGGACTGGTATTGTTATCCTCACCTATTTTTCGAACCGAAACTACTTTTTCATGGTATGTATTGGGACGCTTATAACTTATCTCATTGATAGATTCTGAAACAAATGCAGTAGATGTATCCATACCCGATTCCCGCATCTCTTTTATTATTCGTTTGCGAAACAGTGCCGGAACATCTTTGATCCTTCCGGAACCCTTCAGATAACTTATAGCTGTATATTCATCTATTTGTTGAGTGTGATAGGAAGCTTTAGCAATGGCCCTCCGCATAATCGTGTAGGCTGGATCCTCATTTTTATCATTGACTTCAACAATCTGCAATTGCAAAGGCTCTTCTTTCATTACTGCATTGTAAGTGCGGTAGTCGTTTCCAACAATAATCTCTACTTCCAATGTGGTAAATCCTAAATATTGAAAACGTACTTGGTGTGTTCCAGCTGGCAGTTGCAACTGGTACTTACCAGTTTCATTACTTGCCGTCCCTAATTGCAATTTTTGAACGTATACCGTAGCAAACGGCAAGGACTCTCCGTTCTGGGCAATTATGGTTCCCTGGATTCCCTGGGTATAGATAAACCAGGGTAGGAATAAAAGAACCAATAGTATAACTAATTTCTTCATATATCAAAAAGCTCTTTAGTAATATCGATTTTAAGGTAAGTAAAGTAACACCTTAATGAAAATTAAGCTGAAATTTAACTGAATCTCAACTTGGATAGGCAGGCATTTAGATGAATAAGATGAAAAAATCGATAGGTTACCAATTACTTTTTGTCAGGTATATATGCCATTGCCCTTTCGGCAATTGCTGTGATCGTAAGAGCAGGATTGACACCTGGATTGGCTGAGATCATGGATCCATCCACCACGTACATATTTTGATATCCAAATACTTCATTTTGTTTATTGATGACTCCAGTATGGGTACTCGCACCCATGATAGCTCCTCCCAGGATATGTGCTGTAGAGGGAATTCCAGCTAATGTCTCAAGAATAAAGGAGGTAGGTTTGCCATTAACAATATGAGAAAATTGACGTGTCAGTTCCCGGGATTCAGAGATTAGGGCGCTTGGTTGTGCTCCATTCCCAGAAGTTGTTCGCATTTTACCGAATCGACTTAACTTAAATTGTAAAGTGCTGTCTAAAGTTTGCATAAAGAGCAATACAGCGGTACGTTTGGACCAACTATTTAAAAAATAGATTTGGAAATACTTCAATGGTGAGCAAAGTACTTTCTTAATAATATTTATCAATCGCGTAACTGTGTGGTTGCCATCGGCCAGGGGTAAATGCAATAATTTCCAAAATCCGGATCCGGCACCGTATCGGACCACTTCCAAATGACTGTTGCCATCTGTATGCAATATAGAGCCGATTGCAACTCCTTTGGAAAAATCTTTATTAGGATCAAGAGAGGATACACTGATAAGCGTTTCATTGTTCGTTCTGATGTCTTTTCCCAATTGGTTTGACAATCTAGGGAGAAATTTCTGTTTGAGCTTGAGTAATAATTTTAATGTACCCAATACACCTCCTGAAAAGATTACTCCCCGAGTAGTAAAAGATTCAGATTGTTTAAACCAACTGGTACTGGATTTGGCTTTAACTTGGTAGCCCGTAGATCCTTTGATTCCATCTAAAGGTTGTACCAGGTAAGCTTCGTGTTCTGCCAGAATTTTAACGCCTAATTTTTGAGCCAGAAAAAGGTAATTTTTATCCAATGTATTCTTGGCATTAAACCTGCAGCCGGTCATACATCCTCCGCAAAAATTGCAACCGGCCCTGGGAGGTCCTTTTCCATCAAAATAGGGATCAGCTACCTTTTCACCGGGATTACCGAAGAATACAGAAACCAATGGAGAGTTAAATTCTTTAATTTTGCCGGTTTTTTCAGCCAAAGTTTCCAGAGCTTTATCTCCATCAAAAAACTGAGGGTTCCGGGAGGCTCCCAACATGGATAGAGCTTTCAGGTAATAGGGTTTTAATTCTGTTTCCCAATCCGCTAAGTCACACCATGAGCCTGACTTGTAAAACGCTTTCTTGGGTATCGGGAGGGTATTGGCAAACACAAGTGAACCTCCTCCAACTCCGGTGCCGGAGAGTATGGCAATATGCCGGAATATGGTAAGTTTCATGATTCCAAAAAATCGTAAACGAGGCATCCACATCCACTTTCTGAGATTCCAGTTTGTCTTAGCAAAATCCGAAGACTTGTACCACTTCCCTTTTTCGATAACCAAAACCCTATATCCCTTTTCAGCCAGTCTCAAAGCACTAACCGAACCCCCAAATCCACTTCCAATGATGATATAATCGTAATCGTAAGACAATAGATCGAATATTTTAGTTTTTAAAATAAGCTAACAAATCACTTTCGGCTGCTATGTAACCGAACGAACTCCACGATTTCCCAGCCAGAATCTCCTTCATATGATTGAGGGATGTTTCTTTGTCTCCCTCATAAAAGTACCAATTGGCAATACCATATTTCAGCGCATCTGATGCCGGACTACTTCCTGAGTTATTTTGCAAAGAATCTATTGGAATAGTTCCTTTATAAAACCGGCACAATTGGTAATAAGCAAAGTTTTCAATGATGTTGGCATTTTCGATTATTGGTTCCAGCAATGAATTGGCGGCGGCCAAATTACCCAAACGTCGTTGAATCATGTAAAGCCAATGGGTACTGGAAACCAGGTTATCATCATTATTTCCGGAATCCCGGCATTTAAGAAACGCACCGTACGCATTTTCATATTCGTGCAATAAATAATAAGCCAGACCTAGGTGATACCAAATGTTCCCGTGTAAAGTGCTAATTGGGATATTTAAGGCGTTGGGGATTCCATCCGGTTCAATTTGATTTTCACGGTTTTCAATTAAGCCAGCCGCCGGATTTAGATCTTTTATGGCTTGATCAAATTTTCTGATCGTAATGTAACGGTGTCCCCGATGCCGGTACATGCGTGGATCATCTGGAAATTTCTGTATGCCAACGGAAAAAATCTTAATGGCTTGATGGTATTTTCCCAGATATGCCGCTCTGCGACCATACCAGATGAGGTGTTCCGGATTACCTGCATCCTGTTCATATTTTTCCTTGGCAGCTTCATATTGACTTAGCAGCTTTGGAGAGGGATCCGGAGGAAATAATTCCCTTCCCAATGGAGAGATAAACACTTTATCGTCGGAGCCATCATCCGTTGCATTGTTAAAATTATTGCAACTGGAACTTAAGACGAGGATGGGTAAGATATACCAGAATGTTGTTAAACACTTCATGAAACAGTGTAAATGCATGAACAATAAATAACCTTCTCAATTTAGCATTTTCATGTTATATATAAAGTATGAGAACGTTTTTGTCGAATGGATAGCAAATCGAAAGTTATGTGCCGCGTAAAGAGTCAGATCAGCTAACGATTCGTTGGAACCAACCAGAGACGAGTGTTTATCTGCTTCGTACCTGATTATTTCAACAGCAGATGCAACATTTCATTTATATTGGTGTCTCTAAAACAGAAATGGAAATGAGTCTAAAACCAGTTTTTCGAAAAAGAGATGAAACCTATTCAATTGTGAAGAGGTGTCAAGAGGGTGACCAGATCGCGTTTCAGATATTATATGATCAATATGCCAAAGCAATGTATAACACGAGTTTCCGGATTTTGAATAATCATGCAGATGCTGAGGATGTTCTGCAGGAAGCTTTTATAGATGCTTTTAGACATATAGGCAGCTTCGATGGACGATCTACTTTTGGTTATTGGTTGAAAAGGATTGTAGTTAATCATTCTATTAACGAGATCCGAAAGCGAAAGAATAAATTTTTAGATCTGGATGAGCAACACGAATTGTCTGATCAACAAGAACATGACCATAGTTACGATGTAGAATACCAAGCTGAACATGTGGTGGACTGTATCCAAAAATTACCTTCGGGGTACCGTACTGTAATCAGTCTTTACCTATTGGAAGGTTATGATCACCAGGAAATCGCCCAAATATTAAATGTAGCAGAATCCACTACACGAACCCAATACATGAGAGCAAAGAAAAAATTACAACAAATGTTAAAATCCGAAATGTCATGACTGATCTGGAAAAGTTTATACAAGATCACCGGGAACAAATGGATGTTCATGAACCTTCTCCTAAAATATGGAAAGAGGTCAAAAAATCACTTCCTGGGCAGTCCAGGAGAACGATATTTAGGATGAACAACTGGTTAGTTGCTGCAGGAATCTCATTGATCTTGATGCTCTCTTTCGTTGTGTATCAATACCAATTATCGCCTGTGGATTCAACGCTCACTCAAGCAGATCCTCAGTTAATGGAAATTGATCAAGGATATGCTAAACAAATATCTGCCGTACAGCAAACAATTGATGAAAGACAGACCGAAATCAAAGATTTGCTTGCTCAATACCCCTATTTAGAGCAGCGATTTACCCTTGAGTTGCAACAGCTCGATCAGACCTATCAGGCACTCAAAGAGGACCTGTTGACAAATGACAATCAGGAGGTTCTCCTGAAAGCAATGATATCCAATTTGTATTTGCAAATAGAAGTACTTAACAATCAATTAAAAATTATTCAGGAAATTAAAAATGCTACAAAAAATGAAAACCATATTTCGAACATTTAGTATTACGCTATTTACATTCATTTCTATTCAATTATTGGCGACCACGCCAATGGTTGATAAAGTAAAGAATTACACCAAATCGTATCCTCTCAATGGAAGTGATGAAGTATCTATTTCCAATCAATTTGGAAAAATCGTATTTGATCTGTGGAATAAAAACGAAATAAAAGTAGAGGTGACCATCACGGCATCAGCTTCATCAGATGAGAAAGCTCAAAAAATATTGGATGCAATTCAGATCAAAGACCAAAAAACCGGTGGTAAAGTATCCTTTAATACGGAAATTGGGAAAAATGCAGGTAATAACAACCAAGGCAAAGATGATGTCAAAAAGAAGGGATTCGAAATAAACTATATCGTTTATATGCCAGATAACAGGGAATTAGAGATAAATTGCCAATTTGGAGAAATTAAAATACCTGATTATCAAGGGAAGCTTCAGATCGATAATAAATTTGGTGAACTGAATGCCGGAGCGTTGACGAATGTAGAGGAGATCAACTTGGAATTTGGGGCAATTAATGCAGACTTAATTCATGGAGGAGATTGTTCTTTTAAATTTTCTTCCTTCGATGTAGAAAGAATTAGTGGTTCGGTGGAACTGCAAATAGAGTTCTGTAAAGGATCCTCATTGGAGATTAATTCAGCATTAGAAGATCTTGAAATTAAGGTGAATAATTCCAATTTTGGAATTGTCGTACCCCGAAATTTCTCTGGCAGTTATGAAATTCACACCAGCTTTGGTGCATTCAAAAACAATACAAACTTTGACATACCGAATCAAGTAAAGAAAAATAAGTACGGACCCAATTTTGACGGTCGTTATGAAGGAACTTCCGGATCTGGAAAAGTTCCTATCGAAATACATTCCAGCTTTAGTGAAATAACCTTCAGACACTAAAAACTATTGACTTGCCAATTGAAAAACTTATAAAGGGATGTTGATCGACATCCCTTTTGTTAATCAACTACTCCATATTGTTTTTTCAATCTTTCCAGTTCTTGCTCAAGTTCGGAACGAATAGTACGGTAATCCTCTGATTCAGCTACATTGTTTAATTCCTGAGGATCTTTGTTCAAGTCGTATAATTCGTAAGTATCATAACCATAGAAGGAAATCAATTTATAATCATCAGTTCGCACACCTTCATGCTTGGGTACGTTATGTTCACCTTCCTCATAATAATGATAATAAATGCTGGTACGCCAACTATCTGCCTCCCCGTTGACTAATGGTAATAAACTGACTCCATGCATATCCTCCGGTATAGTCGTACCGGCCGCTTCCAGAAATGTAGGAGCATAGTCAATATTTTGAACTAATTCCTTGATTTGTGTGCCTGGTTTGATTTTACCCGGCCATCTCATTACCAACGGAGTATGCAAAGATTCCTCATACATCCAACGTTTATCATACCAGCCGTGCTCACCTAAATAAAACCCCTGGTCCGAACTGTAAACGACTATCGTATTTTCAGACAATCCTGTAGAATCCAGATAATGAAGCAACCTTCCAATATTGTCATCAACGGATGCCACCGTACGCAGGTAGTCTTTGATGTAGCGCTGGTATTTCCATCGGACCAGATCTTCACCGCTTAAGTTCATTTCGCGATAAAGTTCATTCTTGGGTTCATAAGCTGCATCCCAGGCAGCTCGCTGTTCCTCGGTCATCCTTCTTAGTTCCGGGTTCTTGAATGTTCTTCCCAATACATCAGGGGTAGCTGAACCGGCAATTTTTAGGTCATAGTCTTCCATCATGTGCTTGGCAATCATCATTTCATTGTCTTTCACAAATTCACTACGGTTGGAATAATCATCGAATAAGGTTTCGGGTTCAGGAAGTATCTCATTGTCATAATCGGTAAGGTGATCAGGTGAAGGTGCCCAAACCCGGTGTGGTGCTTTGTATTGACACATCAACATAAAGGGTTTATCCTGGTTCCTGGAGTTTTTCAACCATTCCAAACTTAAATTCGTTACCACATCTGTATTGTATCCATTTACTCTTCGTCTACCAGAAGCAGAAATAAAGTCCGGATTGTAATAAGATCCTTGTCCCGGTAAAATATCCCAATAGTCGAATCCTTCAGGATTAGATTTCAAATGCCACTTGCCAATCAGGGCTGTTTCATATCCCACTTGTTGTAGTAAGCGTGGAAAAATCTGCTGGTGTACATCGAATGTATCGATGTTGGTTTTTTTACCATTGGCATGGCTGTGTTTTCCGGTAAGAATGGTAGCCCGGCTGGGAGCACATATCGAATTAGTCACAGTAGCATGGTGAAAGATAACACCTTCCTCAGCAATGCGGTCGATATTTGGTGTTTTATTCAGTTGTGAACCATAGGCCGAAATGGATTGAATTGCATGGTCATCAGAAAAGATAAATAGGATATTAGGACGTGGCGGTGGTGCACCTTCCTGACATTGCCAGCAAAAAAAAGTACAGACCATTAAGAACAATGAAATTCGTCGCATTGGTTTGAATTTAATACCTTGTTAATTGGATGAAACTACAAAATAACAGAAATTAAACAATTGATCAACTACACCTTGATTCAGGAATATATCACATGCCTATTTTCCTACAATGCACATCGAATGAATTCAACCCTTATGTGCACTTTGCGCAGGCACAGTATAAAGGATTGAAATATCGGCAGACCAAAATAAAGGGGATGCTCGAATTAAAAAATGATTTAGGGATAGATCAATTTTTAGCTTGTTAAATCAACATATAACGTTTGCCGGGCAGCGACTTGATAATTCCTTTAAACTCAAGTTGTAATAAAGTAGTAGCCAGATTTTGGATTGTCAACTGAGTTTTTCGAATTAAATGTTCAATATCACAGTTTGGTGTTTCCTTCAGGATTTGTACTATTTGCCATTCTATATCAGTTAAATCCAATAACAGAGTTTGTTGAGTTCCCTGTTTTTTATCCATTTTTTCCCAACCAAGAAATTTAGCAATATCCTCGGCAGATTCGATCAATGAGGCCTTATGTGCTTTAATCAGCGAATGACATCCTTTCGACATATCGTCACTAACTTTCCCGGGCAATGCAAAAACATCCTTGTAGTAGGCATTGCCAAATTCGGCAGTAATCATCGAACCTCCTCGCACTGCTGATTCCACGACCAGGATAGCATCTGATATACCTGCAATGATCCGGTTTCGGAGGGGAAAATTTTCCTTTTCCATTTTACTGCCATAGTGAAACTCGGTAAGTAGAGCACCTTGAGATACAATCTTCCGGGCCATGCTCCGGTGCTGCGCCGGGTAAATCTTATCCAAGCCATGCCCTAGGACGGCAATCGTAGGAAGTTCCTCATTGAGGGCATGGCGGTGGGCACAAGCATCGATTCCAAATGCCAGTCCGCTGACAATAGTGACCTGATATTCTTTGAGCCCTTGGACGATACGAGCACACTGAGCCAGGCCATATGCACTGGGTTTCCTAGTGCCGACGATGGATATCATTCTGTGTGCATTTAAAGTTGCAGCACCCATTTGAAACAGCAATGCCGGACTGTCAGGTATCTGTTTTAACCTAACCGGGTATTCATCATCCATGTAGGTTAATACGTTGATATTCTTATCTTGAAGTTTTTTTTGATATACCTCTATCCCATCGTGAGGGTCCGTTTTTTTGATTTGTGATGCCAATAAGGGCCCAATATTTGGAATTTTGCTTAGATGTGAGACCTTGGATTTAAACACATTTTCGGCACTTCCGCAATAACCGATTAAGTTCTTGGTTTTAACCGGTCCAATGTTTGGTATGCGGGTCAAAGCCATTAGGTAAGGTAAATCACGACTCATGATTACTGACCTTGGGCTTTTTCCAGAAAAGGAGCTGCTTCAGCATCCCGGTTAAGAATTGATAACGATTGTCCCATTGCCAGATTGATGTAGGGATCATTAGGATTAATGTCAAGCCCTAATTGAATATATCGCATTCCATCATCCATGCGCTTGAGTGTTGATACCATCAGATCATATCCGATGCGGTAATAAAATGTGGTTAGCTCCGTGATATGGTTTCCTCGGTCATTTAGGTACTGCATATATTGATAGATGTAATTATCACTTGGTGATTTACTTAAGACATTGGCAAAATCAGTCAATAACTGATTAATATCGTTATGGACTTTGAACTTTTCGGCGGCAGCTCCCCCTTGCATTCTGGTTGCTTCCGAATAGCTCGGAAGAATACTTTCAGCTTTCTTGAAATAAAACTCGCTATCTTCTAAAAGAGCTAACCTTTCCGGTGTATTTTCCATGGTAGCTGCTTCCTGAAATAGTTTTACGCCATAAAATAAATTAGCCCTGGCGCTGTTTTTAGATACTTTAATAGCAGCCTCATTCAAAGTTTTACCAGACCTCCAAGCAGGTATCCGTGCTATTGTTTTCACTGAAAATGCCAGCACCAGGATGCCTGTGATTATTTTAGGCCATGTCCATGCTGTACTTTTATCTCTACTAAATTTTTCAACCATAAAATAGGCCAGTAGTGTACAAAAAGCAAGCGATGAAATATAGATGAATCGTTCATTCATAAAGGTGCCTACAGGAAATACCAGATTAGAAACAATGGATACAGACATTAACCAAAAAAGAATACAATATGCGGTAACCGTTTTCTTTCGCAGGCCCCACATGGCAATTACAGCTAAGATCAGATAAGCGGCAAGGCCAAAAAGACTTCCCAGCTTAGTCCAATTCATAATTGGAATATGATAAGGATAATAGTCGTGGGTAAGTGGATGAGGAAATATCAATAATTTCAGGTAAAGAAGCAAAGTATAACTGATCGTGGCTAGTTTTTCTCCAATTTCCATCCCCTTAAATGGATTATTCATTACCGACAGAGAGTCCGGATCAGGTCCGGAAATATAACCTATCGCCTGGTACCGCATCCAAAAATAGATGCCAAACCCAATGACCAACATTCCGAAAATAGTAAGATTCTTTTTCCAATTCCATTTGCGGAAAAAGTATAGCGTAAGTGGAATAATTCCCAAAAATGTGGCTGCATTTTCTTTACCCAATAGGGCAAGCCAATAACAAGCAACAATTCCAAACAACAGGCTCCATTTAGGCTTGTGATAATATCGAAGGGCCAGGAAAAAAGTAGTCATTGAAAGCAATAATGATAAAATCTCATCACGACCCTTGACATTGGCTACAACTTCCGTATGTAAAGGGTGGACTGCAAAAATCAAGGCCGCAATAAATGGTACAGTCCAAAACCATTTTTTAGAATCCATGCGAGGAAATAAAAGGGCCAAACATCGAAAAATTATCAGCACAGTCAATCCATAAAGAAGGACATTAATGATATGTGATAAAGAGGATTTAAATCCCCACAATTGATTTTCAATTGCAAAGGTTGCAATAGACAATGGTCTGTATCGAGCCCCTACTAATAGATTCTTCTGTTCACCAAAATATCCTGCAAAACTTTCATTGTTAAATATATCTTTTATACCCTTAAATCCCGCTTGAGTGAATTTATTTTCGGTCACGACAATACCATCATCCAATACATATTCAAATCCAGGTGTCATCCAATAGAGTAGCACACTGATGACAAACAATACGAGGGCTGGAATCCAGTTTTGTTTCCAAAAACCCGGCGGAAAATAGTTGATTCTGACCTTCTTCTTTTTCCGGGATTTGCTAGCTGTTGACCGAGGTCGATTTACTTTCTTTTGCGCCATATAATACTCTTGTGCCTGCAAAATAAGAAACAATCATAAAATGGAGGGGAAGACACGAATTCAACTGAATTAACTGATTGCAAAATTAGTAATAAAGAAGACACGAAGGGTCACGAGGTGAAAGGGGTGCAAAATTTTAGGCCTAAAAAATGGCAATGGCAGTGTGAACAACTAAACAAAAATCAGCTCAATCCTTACTCAAACTTTGTGAGTGACCATTGGGGTGATATTCTTTGACCAACTCCTTGATCTTAGTGCAAATCTGTGTAACTACCAAAATGTAGCTCCAAATGTTTATTGAGCCGGTTCAATAGCTAAATTTTAAGCGTAAAAAAATGGCCTTTACCGACGATTTAAAATGTTGTTGTTTTTCAAATAGCATTTGGGACAAAATATCCAAATCCCAATTACTGGCAATAGAAAAAGAAATCCCTGGATTTATGAACAGCGGATGAACTTTTACCGGTGAATATATAAATGAAAGGGATGTACTCAACAATGGGGTTATCGGGTATGCTCCCTGCAGATAAATAGCTCCGGTGTAAGGATATTGATTTTTTGCCGACAGCTCGAATGTGAATAACTGAGTAATTGAAGTGGACTTTTCTCCTCCCGAATTATACATACCCCCAAACTGAAAATATAATCCGTTGACAAAGGAATAATCAATGCCCGATGCTCCGGTAAACACATGATCTCCAGCTTGGTCCGATAGTGCATGAAAATAGCTCCATTCACCCTTAAATCCAAAATTGCCCAGATTGCCGGCCCATCCTACTCCGGCGACTCCATTGTCCTGATAGTACCCTCCGAGTATCTGAATATCATAACTTCCCTGGTTCAATTTTAACAATCCGCCAAATGTAGTACGACGGATGTGATTTGCGGCTTTGGCAGCAAAAGTAATGCTAGAGGTAGGACCTGTGAAATAGCGAACGGACAAAGCATCACTTCCTGGTCGTTCCTCATAATCAAAATCCGTAAAAGAAAAGGTATTAAAGATATCATGTGCATTCCAAAAGGTGTTGATGCCCCAATTAATCCGCTGCCTCCCTAATTTGATTTCCCAATCCCCTTTTGAATACTCTACCGCCAATCGATCCAACATGGTATGGGCTACCCACGAACTTCCACTGCCAATAATCCAATCCAGGTCAAAATAGTCATTATTGGCATTGTCTACCAGTTGGCGATAATCTCCAAAACTCCGTACCAGTTCTCCATAAAACAACCTGGATCTTAATTCTGCTCGAAAGGTCCAGGCATCATTGACGTAATATTTGACATTCAGACGATTGTGGAGCAGTTGATCTGATAATTCAGTAGAAAGTGCATCGTATATTAAATAGGTATGAAGAAATTTGGTGTACCCTTTGATGTCCCAGGGAGATTGTTTTTCCTGTCCGCATAAAAACAAAGGGATAAAACAGCAGATCAACCAATATAGTCTATACATCTTGCTTTTCATCTGAGATAATTAGACCATCATCTATGGTGATAACTCTCCTTGCTCGATCGATGACTCGCTGGTCATGAGTAGAAAATACAAAGGTCATTTGTTCATCTTGGTTCAGATTGGCCATGATATCCAGGAGTTGACGAGTAGAGGCTGAATCGAGATTGGCAGTCGGTTCATCAGCCAGAACGAATGCAGGTCTTGACGCCAATGCCCGGGCCACTGCCACACGTTGTTGCTGACCTCCGGATAATTCAATCGGCCTTTTGTTAATTTTATCATCCAACCCAACGGCATGTAATAGGTCCAGGGTTCTTTGATCTCTTTCATCCTTAGATCTCTTTTGTAACAACATGACAAATTCCACATTTTCCTTTGCAGTTAAAACTGGAATCAGATTATAGGCTTGAAATACAAAACCAATATGGTCCCTGCGAAAGTCAATCAGTTTGTTGTCTTTAAGACTGGTGATTTCCTTGCCACCTACTTCAACGTAACCCGAAGTCGGCTTGTCTAGCCCTCCTATAATATTGAGTAAGGTAGTTTTGCCAGATCCTGAAGGCCCTACAATAGCGGTGAATTCGCCCTTTTTTATTTCTAAATCAATACCATTTAAGGCATGCACCGGTATGGTATCCGGATTGTAGGTTTTTCTTAAATTTTTTGCGACAATAACATTCATAGTTTACCTTTTTATATGGTTCGAATCGCTTGAGCAGGTTTTAATATAATGGCCTTCCAGGCCGGATAAAGCGCTCCCAGCAACGCGGTAATTAATACCGCCAAAGCTAATTGCCAATACACTTGTTGGTCAATATATGGATAAAGGATTTCAGATAAGCCAAATTCACGCATCCCTGCCGAGTAAGACGAAAGATTGATACCATTTCGACTGGTAAGAGAGATAGTCAGCCATCCAAGCAGCATTCCGATTGGAGCTCCGATTAATCCCAGAAATAAGGTTTCCAATAATATCATAGAAAATATTCTGAACTTATTCATTCCGATAGCCATTAACATACCTAATTCCCTAAGCCTTTCTAATACTGCCATTAACATGGTATTGATAATACCAAAAATCAATGCCAACATGACAATAACCATGACGATGGTAGTCGTAACCTGAATTTGAGAGTCATAGAGATCTATGTTAGGAGATATCTCTTTATAATCTCTGACTTTAAGGTGCGCAAATTGCTCTCGCAGTTCATCCTTTAATGTTTTGATGTTTTGACCTTCCTTTACCACTAATGCGACTTCGTGATAAAGAGGGCTTTCCAGGAGTTTAAATAGGTCAGATTGCTGGACAAATAGGTTGAGTTCATCAAACCGTTTGTTTTTGGTTTTAAACAAACCAATTACCCTAAATGAAGCAGCCGTGATCTCCCCTTGCACATTTTGAAAAGTTAATACTAATTTACTATTTAGTTTGGCATGGAGCTTATCGGCAATTTCCGTACTGATCAAGATCGGATTTCTGACTTTCCGGCCGAAGTATTCTCCTACTTCGATATGTTCGTTTAGACCGGTGAGTTTGGCCTCTTGTCTAGGATGGATTCCCCTAATTTTTATTCCTCGTACAGCCTTGCTTGACGAAATCATACCACCCACCACACTGCGCATTGTGAAAGATTCTATTTCGGGTTTTTCTGAAATAACTTTAGTGAGTTCGATGGAGTTAAATAGTGTATCCAAGACACCGGCATCCTTTAAAAATTCCGGAGCATGAATTTGGATGTGTGAAATCTCATCATGAATTGCGGTCTGGACATAGGTCTTTGCCATTCCGGTAGTCAAACTGATGATAAACAAGATAGCCCAAACACCGAGACCAATAGCGAGAATAACCACCAAGCTGCGGGTACGATTTCTCCAAACATTTCTCCATGCCACTTTACTTAACATCATAATACGATTTACTGCCTCATGGCATTTACAGGCTGCATTTTGGTGATTTTCAAGAGTGGATAAATAGCCAAAATACTGGTTATAAAAAGAACCAATAGTGCATTATTTAATAAAATAGTCCATTCGAAAGTAGCGGGTAAAATAGGCTCAACTCCAAATTTTTCATAAGCCGTAGCCATTTCACCCGTGAGTTTTATAGGATTGGCCGTAAAATATTGAACTATAGGGATACTAGCCAGAATTCCCACAATAGCTCCCACCAAACCAATCATTACAATCTCAAGCCAGACAATAGAAACCATTCTCCACCGACGCATTCCAATGGATAGTAATACTCCGAACTCATACTGACGATCTTTAGTCATCATTAGGATTGTTCCAAATATGCCAAAGGCAATAATCGCATAAAGAATAATAAGCATGATATTGGCTCCGGCTTCATCCAATGCCTTGGCTTCCATCAGCTCTGGCATCATTTCTTGATAGTCCATTACAGTATAGTCATTAGGAAGTACTTTGTCGACGGCCCTGACAACCCGGGGAACCCGGTCTCGATTTTCCAGTTGTAAGATCAAGGAACTAATGCGGTTTTCTGCACCATAAAAGTATTGTGCTTCGGGTAGTGGAAGGTACAACATCCGATTATTTAAGTCAGGGGATGCAAAATGAATTATACCCTGTATCCGGTATTTTGCTGCTGAATTTACTCCCCTGAAACCCTGACTAAGTAAAACTAAAGTATCTCCAACGCGGACGCCAAAATTTGAGGCTACACCTTCCCCAACCAGAATTGCCTTATCTGTGTCAGTAAAATAATCACCATCGGTGATTCTGGATTCAATCTGAGTAAGTGAATTTTCCAAGTCAGGATCGATGCCCACTACAATGACACCCTGGGTGCGCTGTCCTCTCGAAGCGAGAGCAAATGATTCTAATCTCGGTACAACTTGCAAAACATCATTCGTACTAGAGGTCACTTGATTGACCAACGAGGGGATAACTTCGATAGAATTGTCCAATGAGCGTTCTTCCCAAAAATTCTTTTCCTGGACTTGGACATATCCGAAATAATAATTGACGACATTATCTACCATATGATCCCAGGCTCCTTTTTGCAAGGATTGCATTAGTACCGATAAGAAGACAGCAAAAAATACAGAAGCGGCCGTGATGAGCGTTCGTCGTTTATTTCTCCAGATATTTCTCCATGCGATTTTTAAGGAAAACATAGAAAGTTATGGTTTTACTCTCTTAGCATTTTGTACAGAAAAGAAATCATTATCAATTGGAATATCAAAATTCAACGAAAGATGTTCTACTACGGTCTTATTTCCTTCTTCATCAGCTGGAATGACTTCCAATATACTGGGAAGCAATTTACCGCCTAAATTTTTGACGCCTTTGCCGTACATGGTATGTATCAAATACCCATCTTCATCATAAAACTCATGCTTCAATTGCATGAACTCCTCCTTATCAATCCAACTGATCACTTTACCCCAGACAACGGCAGCCTCTTCTTTAGGTATCATTTCTATTATGTAACAATCCCGGCTTTCAATTATTTCGCTACCCGTCAACTGGTGAGTAAAATCATCCACGATCGAGGATTGTTTGACTATATCATCATTTTTAAAATCCGAACCCATCCAGGATTGCATCATCATCGATGGAGGCAGCTTAATCATTCGTTCAATACTGGGTTGCCAGTTCCAAATTTCCTTTTCACGTTTCAGAAAGACCACTCCACGATCACGAGCCGGTGAGGTAACATACATCAAAGCAAAGTCGTCTCCTTTTGACCATGATTTTATTGTGATCTCACGTGTCCATTTGGGCCTTATTATAGTCATTTTTAGTTCGCCTTTACTCGAATTACCTCTTAACTTTTCATCTGATTTTCTCACAATTTCTTTTGGGTCCTGGATGTCCGTATTAGTCCAAGAAGTTGAGATTATTCCCAAACTAATTAGTGCCAGTAATACAATAATTCTATTCATTACTTTATATTGTTTGATTATTGTCAACATAAATATAAAGGATAAGATTCAAATTGATCTAATTTTTAGATTAATCTAAAATAAAATTTAGACGAACATAACTTAAATGCGTTTAAAAGAGAATATGCTCCGGTTTTTATGGTTGTTTTTGTTGTTATGGATTGCCAGTTCATCAAAATCTCAGATCAATCTGGAGAGTGGTTTCCAGTATACCAGCATTCGTGACCCCGAATTAAATGCAATTATCGAAACACACAACGACTTATTTCCCGATTACAAAAAATCATTGAGTAAACCACAAGGTATGGTAGGAGCACTATTTGGGATGAGATACCGCAATCAATCTCTGGCTACACATTTGACTTGGAGCTTAAATCTTCAAACACTCAAGTCGGAAGGTGGAGATCAAAGTATCGATCGACGGATTGGGCTTAACTTGCAGACATTGTCGCTCGCCTTGATTCCCATGATTTCTGAACACGTTGGTGTGGGCATCGGAGTTCTTGGCTACAGGTGGGGTACTAAAGATCTCGAGGAGAAGACCAGCTTGGATAAAACCTATTCTTTGGGACACCGATTTTTTGTAGATATCTATCTTGGCTCACCTAATGTTTCTCAATTGGTGATAAGACCATTCACTGAGTTTTACTATAAACCTTTGGAAGCCTCCCAACTAGCCGGAAACCTTGGGGTAAGCTATCAACCACCTAAGAAAAAGTGGTATCTTGGAATATCGCTGATTTTGCTGAATGGACCTAAATAAGAGCGGAACTTTCGAGAATGGAATGGAAGATTGATTCTAGACAATTAATGCATTGATCGTTTTCTGAAGGTTTTCCAATCGATATTCGTACTGCTTCATAAAGACCAAAACGGTCCAGTGGTCTGACCAGTATGCCTGATTTTTTTAATGATTGTATAATCGTGTTGGTATGAAATGGACTCGCAAAAACGGGCGTTATAAAATTAGCATGAGAAGGGATATAGTTAATGTTTTCTTTGTGAAAGAATTGAACATAGCGATTTATCTCCTTAAAGTTTGACTTTACAGTCTGCTGAACAAAATCCTGATCTTGCAATGCCATTATTCCTGCGATTTGTGCAATCGCCGAAGGCGTAAATGCAGGTCTACCTTTTTGCAATATTTCACATATTTCAGAATGCCCCATACCATATCCCAGTCTTAATCCGGCTAGACCATAGGCTTTGCTGAAGGACCGTAGTCGGAGTACATTTGGGTGATCACTTAAATCCAACTTTGCATATTCGGGATTAAGGTAGACTGAGTACTCATAGTATGCTTCATCCAGTATGATTAGTATGTGAGAAGGAACTTGATCAATGAAGTTCTTAATCGTCGCTGAGGGTAATAGATGACCGGTGGGATTGTTGGGGTTGGCCAGATAAATGATTGAGGTATGGTCATCAATAGCCTCAAGGATTCTTTGTGTGTCAATAGAATAGTCCTGTAAAAGGGGGATTTGTATTATAGGAAAGTTCAAGAGACCTGAAAATACCGGTATTGAAATAAAAGTACCGGCAGAGGTAAGTAATGCTCCTTTTTCCCTTAAGTATAAAGTGCACAAAGTATACAATAAATCGTCAGAACCATTTCCACATATAATGTTACGAATGTCTGTGTTAAGGTGAATGGCCAGATGATGTCTTAGGTTTTGGGCAGAAACATCCGGGTAGCGGTGTAACAAACTGAGATTCTCTTGAATCGCAGCCATCGCTTTGGGGGAGGCTCCCCAGTTATTTTCATTGCTGCTTAGGTATATTAAAGAATGATCGTCTGTTCCCATTTTACCGGGCTTATACCCAACTGCCGAATAAAGATAATTTGGAAATTTGACCTTCATAATTTAATATGTTCACTAATAATTAGTATGCTAATTATACAGGTAAAAATTTTAGTGACCTTCAAAATTTTGGTAAATGGTGTTGAGGATCCGAATTAAATTCTCGAAGTCCTGATCATCTAAATTTTTCCAACCTATACTACGGTATTCTTCGATTAGAGGTTTAACCTCATTTATTTTCTGTCGACCCAACTGGGTCAGCGATACATTCATTTTCCTACGATCCTCCGTATTCGGAACTCTTCTGACATATTCTTTGGTTTCCAATAAATCTACAATTCGCGTCAATGTCGGCTGATCTTTGTGAATCTTCTGTGCTATCTCAAATTGTGAAGCACCATTGTATTGATATAGCGCATTCAAAACTACCCATTGATCTACGGTTATCATTACATTGGCACTCTTCAAAGATCTTTGTAAATATTGCTTCATTCTTTTTGAAGTAAGCTCTATCAAATAACCATAATACTTTAGCCGATCATCCATAGCGGCTAAAATAAGGATTATAAGGTACCTCGCAAAGCTTGTTCGCGTTCGATAGACTCAAATAATGCTTTAAAATTTCCTTTACCAAACGAAGTTGCCCCTTTGCGCTGAATGATTTCAAAGAATAAACAAGGTCGTGGTTGAAGAGGTTTGGTGAATATTTGTAGCAAGTAGCCTTCGTCATCCCGGTCAACTAGAATGTTGAGCTTTTGCAAATCCTGCAGATTTTCATCAATAGCGCCTACTCGTTCACTTAAAGTTTGGTAATAGGTATCCGGGACGTGAAGAAACTCAATACCCCGCATTCGCAATTCCCGGACCGTCTGCACAATGTCGCCGGTAGCAACTGCCAAATGTTGAACCCCAGGTCCACCGTAAAAATCCAGAAATTCCTCCACTTGAGATTTCCTTTTGCCTTTTGCCGGTTCATTGATTGGGAACTTAATTCTTCCATTGCCATTGCTCATAACCTTGCTCATCAGCGCAGTGAATTCCGTACTGATGTCCTTATCGTCAAAGGAGATTATCTGTTTGAATCCCATTACTTTCTCGTAGAATTCCGCCCAAATCTTCATCTCATTCCATCCGACATTACCTACGATATGATCGATATATTTTAACCCAATAGGGGCTGATGTGTTAGGCGGATCCCAAATGTGATATCCCGGTAGAAAAACTCCACGGTAATTATTTCTTTCAACAAACAAGTGTACCGTTTCTCCATAGGTATGTATGCCCGAAGTCACAACCAGACCATTTTTATCCTCAATCTCGGTTGGTCTAAGGTAGCTTTGCGCCCCTCTCCTAACAGTATCTTGATATGCTTTTTCAGCATCATCAACCTCCAAGGCTATAACTTTTACTCCATCACCATGACGATCAATATGTCTCCCAATAGCTGTATTAGAAACCAGTGGACTAGTCAACACCAGGGTAATTTTTCCTTGTCTCAAGACATAGGAAACTTTATCTTTCAATCCGGTTTCAAGCCCAGCATATACCAAAGGTTGAAATCCAAAGGCCATTTGATAGTAGAATGCCGCTTGTTTTGCATTGCTAACATATAGCTCTACATAGTCGGTCCCGATAATTGGAAGTAAATCCTCATTTTGAATACCTTGATCGATAGTTAGAGGTTTCATTTAAATATAATTGTTAAACTAATAATTAGTATAACAAATATATAAAATCAAAGCCAATAAATCAACAAAAAATGACTGTTCGTGCGAATTTAGATTGAATAGGTAGCAGGGTGTTAAAAACTTCACAGTCTCTGGCCTCCCTATGTTATTGAAGTCGCTAATGACTATCAATTCTTATGAAAATATAACATGTATCATTAATCGCAAAGTGACTATAAAGTTGGAAAAGTACCTATATGCCTTTGATAGATCCGGGAAAGAGTTACAATCATCTGGTGAAATATCTAAGCAGTGAGGTTTGGTACAATGGAGACGGTTCTTTTACTTATGTACCCATTGATGAAGAAGAACTGAGGGGTGTCAAAAGTTCACTTGATCAGCTTTTGGAGGGAACGAATTTTCTGGAAGACCTGGATGAAGACGGTTTAAGGATGATGATGAATTACCTTTCTAATGCTATCCAATTGTACTCCAGTATGTCAAATCCCTTCAATCCACATCGAAGTCATTGGCGCCAAGAGGCCACTTACAAAAACCATTAATACTTAAATACTTAAGCCCTTAACCCGGATTACCATTTAAAACCAATTCGCACCGAATCCTTGGAATGGATAGGGCATTCGCAACAGGATCAATACTATAGCGATAAGATAAAACCAAAAAATTTGTTTAAATCCTGAAGGGTTTCCAATCCTTTTTTTGGCTCTAGCAAACCCCACTGTAATCAGGACTACACTGATGACCATGAGCAGACTATGTTCTACAGTATAAAATCGAGTCATCGTATCGGTCATTGTTTCACTGGTAAATTTTACCTTAGGCGAAATAAAAAATAATACCAAGCCTACAATAAATTGTACATGTGAGGCAATTAGGGCATATAATCCCGGTCTACGATCAAAAAAGGCAAATTCTTTCTTTCGTATAATATGTATCAGGGCATGTACGATTGCAACAACTATGGTAATAAGTACTATCCACCTAATACCGGAATGAATATGAAGTAGTCCGTTGTACATTATACGATGATTTTCAGATTATGGTACAAGTATAGTTAAATCTGACTAAAATTGTCACCCATCCATCAAGAAGATTATTTGTAATTCTAAATTTTCTTGGGTGCCAACTTTATTTGAAATTTTATCAAGTTTAACATCTCACTTAATTCTGTGGTCATTGGGGTTTAATCCAAGCATCAATAAAGTACACTTCGCTCATTCCTTATTTTGAAATAGATTCTGGCTTAACTTAGGAATTTTGAGCAATTCCCATCTATTGCAAAATACATTGTATTTTTACAGGAAAGTTTCTGGATAATGAAAATGCAATTTCTTTTTTTGTTTTTATTGTTGTCAGATTGGAGTTTGAGTCAAGGAATTCAATTTGAGCGTGGCACTTTTAAGGAAATTTCCGATAAGGCGGCCAGTGAGGACAAGCTGATCTTTATGGATTTATATACTACTTGGTGTGGGCCTTGTAAAAGATTGGATCGAGATGTCTTTTCGGATGGACAGGTAGGCGAATTTTTTAATAAGCATTTTATCAATTACAAAGTGGATGCGGAAAAAGGTGAGGGAATTGCCATCGCCTCCAAATATCGTGTTGGTGCTTATCCTACGTTACTATTTTTACAAGCAAACGGGGAAATCGCTTTGAGACTTACCGGATATAGACCTGGAGAACCGCTGGTTGATGAAGCACAGACCGTGTTAGATCCTAGTCATAAACCAGTGTTGGCTGAAAGATATAAGAATGACAAAGTATATCGCCAGCAATTGGAAGTGGAGAGAAAAAAGAGAATGGCTTTTCAACATCTACTTAATCAAAATAAGGAATTTGCCAACTTACACCGAGAGTATGAAAACGGAAATCGAGATCCCTTAATGATTCAAGATTATATCTTATTCCGGGAGAAACTAAACATCAGAGATCAATCCGTGCTTAATGAATACGATCAGCTTAAGCAAATTAAAGAAGCACAAAATCTGAAGCACGTTGCCATACAATCTTTACATTTGGAATATGCATTTGACCCGCTTTTTGATGAAATGTTACAAATTATAAAGGATGAAGGGGAAGTGGAGTGGGATCAGGAGTTAGGTCAGGTAATTGATAAAAGTTTAAGTAATTCCATAAATCAATCCCTATCAACGGCTATAGCCAACCGGGATTCTTCTGCATTAAAAGCCTTGCTCCAAAAACAACAAAAGATAATGATAAGTAAAGGCGTCGATTCCATTGAACAAACAGATCATTTGTCCCAAATGACTTTAGACTTTTATGCTGCTGCCCTTCTGAAGGAATCCTATATCAGTAACCTTAAAGATTTTGTGAAAATCTTAGTCCTGCGCAGTCATGAATTTGATAGCAGTATGGTAATGGAAAGAAAAAATCTGGCAAAAAAGATTAACCGGGCTATTGAGCCACTACCTCGATTATCAGATGATAAGACCATTTTAAGAGAAGGATTGCCATGGGCAGAGAAGTCTATCGAACTTTACCCTCATCCGGATATGTATGCTCCGTACATACAAATGTTATTTTTACTTAAAGAAAATAATCTGGCTAATGAAGCGATGAAAGAGGGTATGATTATGGGTAAGAGGGAAAAACTAAGCACGGATAAGTTATTCAAAGCGTTTTCGTCTGTCCGTAGCAGGTTAAAGAAACAGCAAAAATCTTGAGTCGGCGATAATCTATTGCAAGTAAAAACTATATGGATTTCAGTTTGTTGAGCAATTCGTCTTTCCGGGATCTGCTCACACGGATTTTTTCCTGATTACTGAGTATCAGATGCATTCCATCTTTTCTAATAAAAGATTTGACAAAGCGTAAATTGACTAAATGGGATAAATGTACTCGGCAAAACCCGTGATCTGATAAAAGTTCTTCATACTCCTTTAGCGTCTTACTAACCAGGTATTTTTCTCCTTGGGTGGTGATTACCAAAGTATAGTTGTTTTGTCCTTCACAGCGCAGTATTTTGCTGACTTCGACATAGTCTACACGTTCCATAGAGGGGAGGGCGATTTTGTGTAAGGTTTTATTTTGCCAATTAGCCAATAACATCTGCATCGCTAGATTGGTATTTTTTTCTTGTAATACCTGAATGGCCCTATTTGTGGCCTGAATAAACTGCTCTTCACGAACAGGTTTTAACAAGTAGTCCAATGCGCAAAAACGAATGGCCTTGATGGCATATTCATCAAATGCAGTAATAAATATGGTTGGAGGTATATTTATTTCCAGTTTTTCCAGTAATTGAAATCCGTTTAAAAAGGGCATTTGAATATCCAGATATAATATATCTACTGGACGGCTATTCAGGTAATTTAGGGCATCATTAGAATTGGAAAACGAATTGATTTGTGTAATTTCCGGAAAGTGTTTATTAATTAATCTACTTATAAACTTATGGTGGGGCTTCTCATCATCTATTACTACAGCCGTTAGATTTTTCATTTTATTCTATCGGGATATTGATTAACACTTTGGTGCCATTTTGGAGTGGGTTTCGCTCAGACACACTTTCAATTTTAACTGCTGCACGTTCATCAAATATTAAATTCAGGCGATCCGAATTCAACTTTAATCCCACTCCATTTCCCTGGAAAGGTGAATTGGCCAATCCACATCCATTATCCGTTATTTCAATAATTACATTTTCCGCTTCCTGATGAACCCGAATATTTAGGATCCCATTTTTTAATGTGCTCAACCCATGTTTTATGGCATTTTCAATGTAAGGTTGTAATATAAGTGGTGGAACTTCCACATTAGCTAATTGTAATTGGGTGTCGATATCAAATATTACTTCGAAATCAAACCTCATTTGTTCTAAATAGATATATTTCTTGGCAAATTCCAATTCTTGAACCAGGGGTATGAGCTTATGCTTGTTGGAAAGGAGTACAATTCTTACAAAATCAGAAAATTCTTCTAAATACCCTATGGCTTGGCTGCTTTTATGGTCTTCAATTAAACCACGAATTGTGCTTAAACAATTAAAAAGGAAATGAGGATTTAGTTGTCCGCGCAACGCTTGAAGTTTTAGTTGTACATCGGCATATCTTTTCTCAGCTTCTTTGCGGATATAGCGGGTTTTTAGTTCATGAAATAAAAAGAAAAGAAGTACTAAGTTTGCCAAAACAAATCCTCCTCCCAGCAACCATCTAATTAGTTTTTGCTTACGTGCAGCATGATCCTCCGATAGTGTTTGCATAAGATTGTGGAGCGAGATTCGGGTCTGGTTTCCTAAATATAGAATTTCATGTTGGGGTGAAATCAATAAAGGAAAAATGTTGCTGGCTTTAGAAAAATTGACGGAAAAAGTTTCGTTGAAGTTTTTTTCCTGCTCCTTGAGTTGATACAAAGCTATTTCCAACTGCAGGGTATCGCGGAGATAATTCAACTTGGATGAAGTAGTTTGGGAAATTTGGTTTACTATATAAATAATTGGAATCTTTTGATTTTGGTCTGTCACTAGCATATTAAACAAATTGGCATAAGTGTATTCGTTAAATTTTTGAACATCCAGTAAATCAAGGGCATTGTTCCGGTCATAGATTATCAGTTGGTGTTTACGGCTAAGATGTTTTGAATGCAGGATTTCTCCACTTTCATTATACATTACAAATTTTGGGAGTGTTGATCCGACGGATAAATTACTTCTTTGAGTAAAGTAATATTGAATTTCATTACGTAGCTTCTCATTTTTAATTTGTGTATTAAAATCATCGATGATGTGGGAAATGGTATTGATATCTACATTTAGATCCTGAATGATCTCCTTCACAATTTCTTTCATTAAATAATCGCGAGGGTATAGTTCGTAAAAATCTTGTGCCAGATAGTATGAAGTTGTTGGCTGTAAGTTTCGATAGGACCAATAAGAATCACCATTTAATTTAGATAACTCACGTTGGTATTGTTCAAATTTTTCGATAAGAAAGCGATGGTATGCCGGAGATTTTTCAGCTTTTGAATTGTAAATCTGAATGGTGTCTACCCTTTTTTTCAGTATACCTGTAAATTCATCATGCGGCGATCGATAATTCCGAATTCCATATAGTTTTAGAATTTGATATGCATACAGAAAATAAGAGTCCCAATATAGGTAATTGTAAAACTCTTGATTCAACTTATCCTTCATGGAAGATAAATACTCAACTTCTTGCGACCAATTGGATTCCAAAAATTCATAATATTCAAATTGGTCCATTCCATGCATTAATTCATTAAAATATGCAAATACATCATAGATACGATTACCACGAAATCGGTTGAAGATCTCCGTAGCAACTTGGTTTTCATGGTCCAAATGGGAATATAAAACGGGGAAATGCCCTTCCCCATGGTATATCACTTCGAGTGTTGAGCCAGGTTCTAAAAAGATTCTGTGTTTTTGTTGGGTTTTGGTTTTCTCATGAAATATCCAAACATTATAGGGAGTGGAACTATTTACCCGAATCCGATCATTCACTAATGATTTATACCTGATGTATAGACTGGAATCCAGACTGGATTGAGCAGGAGTAATATACAATTGGTATTCTTGCAAACTTTCTCCTTTTGAAACAACTCGTACCATACCTTGCGGTAGTTCCTTGATAAAATAGGAGAGATTAAAGATTAAAGGTCGATTCAGATTGCTGCTTACCGTTGAAGTCTCCCGATAAGTATTGCTAATAGTACAAGAGAACTCCCGATTCTTTTCTGTTTTGATGGTATAGTGGATACTTGATTCTTCATTATCTTGATCTAATTGTATCTGTGAAGAATCGGTGTAAGAAAGATTATAATTTCTATTATTAAATCGATAAACGTTTTCTGATTGAAACCTTCCGGATATATAGTCAAATATATTAAAGTTGATTTGTTGGTAATAAGGGGCTAAATGGGGATTAACTTTATTAATAAATCCTAAAAACTGCTTTTTAAAGATGGCAGGATTTCCTCCAATTATTTCACCTTTACGGTTTATTGTGATAGTCAGTGTATCTCGAATGATCCGATAATCGTCATTGGCAAAAAACTTCGGAAAGTTACTAACCAGATTTTCTAGAATAAAAATTAAGGTTAACCGATCGTTTTGCCAGGAACCACTAAATATGGTATAGTCAAAGTTAAGAGACATGGTTCCATAGAACATTTGGGAGGAGATTGGTTGGCCATCAACATTGGCATTTTGTAATCCCTCATAATACTTTTGAAATTCAAATTGACAGTTGTATTTTTTATTTTCCTCAAAAGGTAGTTGTAACTCGGGATTGGCCCATAACATCTGGGATCCAAGCCAAAGACAAAAAAATATAAGTGCTCTTTTCAAAATATACTGGATTATTTTGTTGGATCAAAGGTAATAGATTGTCCATGCAGTAGCAAGGCAAATTGAGTAGATCCAGGTATTCGTTGAGAAGTTGGAGCTGTGAAGAGCGGGGGAGTAAGCTCAGAGAAAAGGTTTTGAGGAAAGCGTACTATTAACGGCTGTTCAATCGAACTTTATTTTCATTTAATGAGGGGCTTTGGATATCAATTCTTTATTTAGAAAGAATTGCGGAATAAAAAAGAGACGGACATATAGGTATATGACAGTCTCTCTTCTATAAGTTGCAATAGGGTTATTACTTGCGTCGTAAAAAATTCAAGCCTATATTGGCGATATCGTCCATTACAGAGCCGTCACCATCCTGATCCAGGAATTTTCCTATTAAGCCCATTGTTTTATCTTGTTTTTGTTGTGTCTTAACAGTAGAACCCAATAAATTCACGAGGTCACCAACTCCTAGTCCTCTCTGGTTACGTGTTTTTCCAAGAGCCCCCATGATTACGGGAGCCAGCATTGCCAATAGTGAACCTGACTTGTTGTTATCCAATCCACTCATTTTACTGATCATATCAATTACATTGGATTGTCTTCCTCCCAGTACATGTTTCAAAATACCGGATCCGTTTAACATTTTGGCATTATTAGCCTGGCGGGTACCTCCCAAAAATCCGGAAATATCATCCAGTATGCTGCCGTCATGGTCTCGGTCCAGAGCCGATACCAATGCATTGGCACCTTCCGGTTTAGCGGCATTGTTAGCTAGGGCTTTGGTCAATGCTGCCACTGCACCTTGTGTTGCCACTGCGGTTTGTTTGGGATTTTCAGCACCTATTTGTTTTGTAATTGTGGTCAAAAGATCTTTGGGCACATTGCCCTGAAGTAAATCCATTAAATCCATTATAAAAAATTTAATTAAAGGTTAGATTATAATATTTCATTTATTGGGACGTATTATTTATCCAAAAGTAATGAAATATAGTTGAAATAGTCTGAGATTTTTACTCGCCAAGCTGTATTTAGATCAAAAATAATTTCGGTTTTAGCAAAAGTTGGCATCGTATTTGTTCACACATTAAATAATTATGTAATGTGTAAAACATTTTAATTCATTTATTTAATTGTTAACAAAAAACCTAATATGAAGATGAAAACAAGACTTTTTATCTGTATGATGATGAGCCTTGTGTACCAATTTGCTTTTGCCGGAAGGGTAGAGCGTATTAATTACATTGAGCAATTTAAACAAATTGCAATTCAAGAGATGCATCGTACTGGTATACCAGCCAGTATTAAAATGGCACAAGCCATATTAGAATCTAACTCGGGAACGAGTACTTTAGCTAAAAGAGCAAATAACCATTTTGGAATTAAATGTGGTGGAAACTGGGATGGGCGATCTTACTATCGCAAAGACGATGATTATAAACGGGGTAAACTCATTAAATCCTGTTTTAGAGCTTATCCGTCGGTTGAAGCTTCATTTATTGCACATTCCGATTTCCTTACCAGCCAAAACCGATATCGGTTTCTTTTTAGATACGATATTGGAGATTATAAGGCTTGGGCCTATGGATTAAAGAAGGCAGGTTATGCTTCGGATCCTAGATATCCTAAATTGTTGATCGGGCTAATCCGGGATTATCAATTAGACCGGCTGGATCAAGCGCAACCTAATTTCACACCGGTCGTTACCAATCAAGAATTGTGGATGAGCCAGGCAGTCAATCCGACTGGGTATCAAAATATTAAGTATGTCAACGGTCTCAAGGTTGCTGTGGCGGAAGCCGGATATACTCCCGAGGATATTTCTTTGAATACCGGAGTCAACATCCGTCAGTTACTACGCTTCAATGAAAACCTTACGGATGCACATACTCCATTGCCTGAAAATGCAGTAGTGTTTTTAGAATCCAAAGCCAAGAAATTCAAAGGAAAAAAAAAGATCCATGTGACTAAATCACAAGAAACGATTGAAGATATATCCACAAGATATGGGGTGTCTATCGCTGCACTTTACAAAAGAAATAGGATGGTAACCGGAACCCAACCAGCTGAGGGATTTAAAATTTTTCTCAAAGGTAAATCCCCAAAGCATCGAATTCCTAGAATTAGAACCGATGATTTGTTGGTTACACTTCCAAATGATACTGATACTGGCAAAGTATCCAAAATATCAGCTGATACGGGTAGGTCTTCTACAGTGGTGAATCATCATCTGGAACGGAAAAGTACAGAACAAAAAGAGCTGATCTACTATGAGGTAAAAAGTGGTGATTCATTATATGGGATATCTAAAAAATTTGATATATCCATTAAGGACCTTAAACGATTTAATAATCTAGAAGGTGATCTGATCAAAATTGGACAAAAACTTAAAGTCAGTTTATAATAAAATGAATTTTCAGTTAAGCATATATATCATTTTTTGTTGGGGGCTTTCCTCATTGACAGCAAAAGCTCAAGGATATGCTTTTGGTTTCAAAGGAGGAGGAACAGTGGGAATCCAACAGTGGAATTATTTTAAACAGGATCCATTATTTATATATCATGGCAATCTGTTTATTGAATCTGTTGCAGAGGGAAGTCCTTTTTCAGTTTTTGCCCAGACGGGTTATAATCCAAAGGGAAGTGCTATGAGATTCAGGCGTCCCATACTTGTTGGGAGCCAGGAATATAAGGTGCCAACCAGGAAGTTTATATTCCACAATCTCAGCCTTGCTTTTGGTGGTAAAAATAGATTTAGACAAAGAGAAAGTAGTAATCTGTATTATATCTTAGGGGTTAGGGGAGAATACACATTTGGAACCAATTTAGATGAATTTGAATATGTCAATCAGTTTTATCCTATATACCCGCTAGACTTTTATGTCAAGAAGTTTAATTATGGAATAATTGCTGGGGGTGGTATTGAATTGTTATTTAGTGAATTAGTCGGAGGTATCATAGAATTTACATTTTTACCTGACTTCAGTCGGCAGTATTATCAACCCCTAATACCCAATGTAATAGACCCGTATCGTGTGGGTCAGACAGTAGATATTCAGGAACGAAGAATCATAAATATTGCCATTGAATTAAGTATTGGCCTGCGGTTTCTTAACAAATTTGTCTACGTGGATTAAAATTAACACCACTAAATTAGATCGGGGAGCTCAGGAGGTAAGTCGATCGGCTGATTAAGGAGGTCCAATCCTCAACCTTGATCTTTTTATTCGATTTTTTCAATTTCAATAACTTCGCTTTCTTTCATATTCGAATTCAGAATTATTTGTCTTTGTTTACCTCTGAATTCATAATGAATAGCAACCGTATTGGGAGGTCTGCTGCCTACATTTTCAGCATGAAGGATCAAATAATTACGTCCTTCTCGATTTAAGCGAAGTTTTAATTCGAACGGCTTTTTTTTCAGCGCTTTATTTTCCAAAACCCACTCACCATTGTAATTAAGACTTATGATATCACCATCTTGATCTTTATGATCAAACAATTCTAATGTCAAGTAATAATCATCTACTTCGATAATTTTATCACCAACCAATTCCCGGTCCTTTAGCCGATCTGGCTTATCTACTATCAGTGTGTCCTTACCTCCCTGAAAAGGATTAATGGTGTTGTTTTCAGGATAAATTACACGATAAAAATGGGGTAATTCTAAAAAATAGACAAACTTGCCATCGGGATTGCCATCTATCATCTTGTTGATGTATTGAACAAGGCCATTTCCGTAACGATTGAATTTATTGATCAGTTCAACATTATAATAGTAATAATAACTTCCATAAAGGCGATAAAAATCCGGAATGGATTTTCCATTTAAATAATCTTGAGTACTAGTGCTGAATTCCTTTACCAGATTAAAAATCTTACCCTCGATTGATTGGTTTCCAATGGCTGGTTTTTCAACGACGGAATCTAATTCTTTCAGCCATTTATGGATATTACTTTTATCCTTATTCCTGATTGCTTCCAGAATCGTTGCGATAAGATGATGGATTCGGTAGGTTCGGTTTTGATCAAATACTAATTTTTGAGCTAATGCCCAGCCCATAACCTCTGAGTTAAATTGCTTCCGAATAGCAAAAACTTCATCGTAGTAGGTTACTCCATTCTCCAGCAATACATAGATCTTTTTTTGATTTTCAGTTTGAGTCATGTCCTCATTCTGCAAGACAGAGTCCAATGAAAACCTCAATCCATTGATCCGATCGATCAATCCTTTTAAATGTCTTATTTGCTTGGGTAGTTTTTCAATTAGTTCTTTTGGTAGTGCAGATTTTATAGTCAGACATTCATGATAAAGTTCATATGGTGTCCTGTCGTAAAAATAATGGTCTTCATCCAAAAAGATATTGGCTGGGAGGTCTTTGTTTCCATAAAAGTTGATTTGATCACTTTGTAAATCTACATATTTATTCACCTCCTGATTAAAATTTTCCAACATCCTATGAACAATGAGCATTCCATGAATGCTTTCATTCACAAATTGAACATAGGTATTTACCGTATTGGTTTGGGTCTGAGCTTGTAACTGTGATTGAATCTCTGGAAATGCCAGAAAACTGCAGATGGTTATTATAAACGTAATTCGATTCATCATCTTCCAACGTGGACTAATAATACGGAAATATCGGAAGGTGATACACCACTTATCCGGCTTGCCTGCCCAATGGTTCTGGGCTTAATTTTAGACAACTTCTCTCTGGCTTCAATAGAGAGTGATTTAATGTTGCGGTAGTTGATTCCATCATGCAAGAGCACTGTTTCCAATCGATTCATTTTCTTAACCATATCTTGTTCTTTTCTAATGTATCCATCGTATTTCATATTTACTTCAGCTAAACGGATTACCTCTTCATCAAAATCAGCCAGAAACTCCTTAACAAAGGGAATATTATTACGCAACGTATCCATATTTACTTGTGGGCGCAAAAGGATATTGATTATTTTGATGGATTGTGTGATAGGGGAAGTTTTTTGAGCCTTGAGTATACTATTTATTTGGTCAGGAGTTATACTGGTATTTTTGAAAAAAGCTACAACAGCGGCATTACCTTGATTCTTGTTTTGCACTTTATCCATTCTGGATCGGATTCCTGTTAGTCCTATTTGGTTTACCAGAGGTGTGAGACGGATATCTGCATTATCTTGTCTTAACAGTATGCGGTATTCGGCCCTTGATGTGAACATGCGATAAGGTTCGCGAGTTCCCTTATTGATCAAATCATCAATTAATACTCCAATATAGGCTTCACTCCGTTTAAGAATTAGTGGTTCTTGATCATGAATAACCTGATGTGCATTAATACCCGCGATTAAGCCTTGACATGCAGCTTCTTCGTATCCCGTTGTCCCATTTATTTGTCCTGCAAAAAATAAATTATCAATCAATTGGGTTTCAAGTGAGATTTTAAGTTGTGTAGGCGGGAAGTAGTCATATTCTATAGCATAGCCTGGTCTGAACATTTTAAAGTTTTCAAATCCAGGTACTCTGCTTAAAGCTTGGTATTGAATATCTTCCGGGAGGGAGCTTGAAAAACCATTTACATATATTTCACAAGTATCGCGTCCCTCGGGTTCTATAAATAGTTGGTGACGATCCTTATCTGCAAAGCGATCAATCTTATCTTCGATTGACGGGCAATATCTTGGACCCACACCTCGGATTCGACCGTTAAACATTGGAGAGCGATCAAATCCTTTTTTCAGGATTTCATGTACTTCATGATTGGTGTAGGTGATGTGACAAACCATGGGGTCTGTTAAGCGAGGTGTATCTGTAAAAGAAAATTTACCAGGAGGTACATCTCCATGTTGTATTTCCATTTTTTTATAATCCAGACTTCTGCCATCCACCCGAGGCGGAGTTCCGGTTTTCATTCTGCCATGTTCGAATCCCAAATCACGTAATTGCTCAGTAATTCCTTTGGCTGCCCTTTCGCCAGCACGACCACCTCCAAATTGTTTTTCACCGACATGTATTATTCCATTTAAGAATGTTCCATTTGTCAGGACTACAGTTTTTGATTGGATATCTAAGCCCATCCTGGTGTGTACTCCAAAAACCTTTCCTTTGGTAATCAAGAGACTGGTAACCATATCTTGCCAAAAGTCAATGTAGGCATGGGATTCTAAAATATTGCGCCATATGGAGGAAAACTGCATCCGGTCATTCTGTGACCTGGGACTCCACATTGCCGGACCTTTTGACCGATTCAACATCCGGAATTGGATCATTGAGTGATCCGTAACTATTCCGGAATAGCCTCCCAGTGCATCAATCTCTCTTACTATTTGACCCTTGGCCACACCGCCCATTGCCGGATTACAAGACATTTGCGCAATGGTCTGCATGTTCATGGTGACCAAAAGTACCCTGGATCCCATATTTGCTGCAGCCATGGCTGCTTCACATCCGGCGTGACCGGCACCTACTACTATGACATCATATTTAGGAAACATGTACTTATCTCTTACTGGGCTGCAAATTTACGGAAATTAAAGAAATTACGGATTATTCCCCCAGACGGAAGACAATGGGTAATTCGAATTGGGTCAAAGCGGGAGTTCCATCTTTTATCCCCGGATGCCACAGTGGAAACCTATTCACTAGCCGAAGACATTCTGCGGCGATTTCTTCAGATACATCTTCAACAAAAAATGGATCTTTTATTTCTCCTTCTTCAGTTACATTAAATTGCATAATCACCGTTCCTTCCCTACCGGCAAGTCTGGACTGAATAGGATAATTCAGGTCTTTTTGTAATCTTGAGTACATTATTTTGTCAGCACATTGTTTCCTTAATACCCATTCATTGAATTGATTTTCACAACCCGGATACATCGGCATAATCAGATAGGGGAAATAAGCTGTGTCCTGTCCGGTTTTAGTGTAACATTGTTTCTCTATTAGTTCATTATTTTGGTAAATCTCTTTTCTTGCCATGTTACCATTTTCATAATAACTCACGAATTCTCCATCCAATTTATTCATATTGTAATGAGCAACTACGCGAATTTCACCATCGTCAAAATACTCGACATGCTTTCCATGAGGAATTCCGTTGGTATAATTTTCTTCCGCCCAAAGCTTTTGATTGCGATGGAATCTTTTCCATAATCCATTCTTAACATCATTCACAAAATGCCCAATTTGCCTCGTCTTACCATTGGACCAATAATAGACCCATTGACCATGTTTTTGACCGCGATCATAATAACCGGAATATTTGGGCTTTCCATTCCGATAAAACGTCTCGTGTTTTCCAGCGGGAATACTAAATTCCCGATCCAAATAGGTTTTAGATGATGCCAATATTTTTTTCTCACCTACATAAAAATTTTCAACCAGATAAAAGTTGTTTTTGAGTTGATCAACTTTTCGCACATAATATGCTCTTTTACGGTCTTTGCTTTTAGTAATAAGTTTCCAATTTCGATCGAAATATTGTGTTTTTTGTGAATAGAGATTTTCAGATAGCGCGAAGCCAAATAAAATCAATAATATTGAGGAAATTATTTTCATTACGAATTGTTCATTTAGCTAGAACGTACAAATTAGGAATTTACAATCATAACCCGGTAATCTGCGATCAAGTTTTATTTTTGCACATATTTTTTGAAAAATGAACAGACAATTACTAGATACAGACCAGAAAGCACTTGAAATTAACCTAAATGAACAGATTTATGGAACATTTGCTGAAATTGGAGCCGGCCAGGAGGTAGCCAGACATTTTTTTAAAGTGGGAGCTGCGGCAGGAACTATTGCTAAAACCATGTCGGCTTATGACAAAGTGTATTCTGATGAAATATATGGGGCTGAAGCTAGCGGAAGATACGTTTGTGAAACCCGATTATATAAAATGCTGGATCACGAATACGGTTTGATGGAAGAAAGGCTTTCCGGATACATGCCGGATAAGACCTTTTTTGTTTTTGCGGATACGGTAGCTGCTCTCAATTATACCAAGACAATCTCAGGTAATGGTTGGATGGGGCTTAGATTTCAAACTAGACCAGGTGGACCTGCAAATAATTTGGTCTTACATGTGAAAATGCTGGACCACGATACACAATTACAACAGGCTGCTATAGGTATCTTGGGAGTAAACATCATCTATGGTTGTTACTACTACTCTCAAAATTTCGAAGAGATGATCAGATCTCTAATCGATGGGTTGGAAGGAAGAGTAGAAATTGATATGATCCGGCTTACCGGTGCAGATTTTCAAGATGTAGATAATCGGCTTCTCAGTTTGTATTTAGTAAAAAATGGACTTACAGAAGTAGCCATTTTTGGTGCTGACCGACAAAATATTCATGGATCTGAGTTTTTGTACAAGAAAGGAGTCATGGTGGTAAGAGGTAATTATCGACCACCCACACTAGTTAGCCTGGATGTTTTTAAATCAGCCTTTCAGCAGTTTATTGAGGAAAGCGAAATCGAAGGAGAAAAAACAGTCTTGTTGACCGAACTAACTCTTGACAATTTACGAATTGATGGCGAAATTGACTATCAGGACTTTTTAGATCGTTCCGAAGCGTTGTGCACCTTAGGACAGAAAGTTATAGTTTCTAATTGCTTCAATCATCAAAGTCTAATCAATTACCTATCAGATTTTAAGATAAAAAGACTTGGATTGGTTATTGGTGTGTGGGAACTTCTGGAAATTATTAATCAAAAGTACTATCAAAATATGGACGGTCGCTTACTGGTTGCCTTTGGTGAATTATTTACTCGCAATATTAGAATATATGCCTATCCCGTATTACAGGAAAAATCCGGCAAAGTTTTGACTGGGATGAACCTGCCGGTTCCGGAAGGCATTCGGTTTCTTTATAAGTACTTAATCGAAAGTCAACATATAGTCGAAGTAAAAGATTTTGACTCAGATCTGTTGCCTATTTATCCTCAAAAGGTATTAAAAATGATAAAATCCGGTCAGCCGGGGTGGGAAGAAATGGTTCCTGAAACTCTGGTCACTACAATAAAAGAAAAACACTTGTTTGAGTATCACAGCATAAATTCGCCTACTCCATTAAAATCAGTATGAAATATATAATATTTATTTCTGTATCGTTGGGTATGTTCTGTATAACATGCCAGCTTGAATCAAGTTCCAATAAGTTTGACACAACTCCAACATCACGACAAACTGCAAAACAAATTAAAATTGATAGTGGAGACATCGCTTTTTTAATGGGACAGTTCAATCCAATTTCTCATTCTGACTTTGTAGAAATTCCTACTAGTTATGCCAATCGAAAAGGTATGTATCTACAAAAAGAAACACTACAAGCATTTGCCAAGATGCATGAACACGCAATTCGCGATAGCATACACCTGGTTATTCTCTCGGCGACTCGAAACTTTGCGAGTCAAAAAAGTATTTGGGAGGCCAAATGGACAGGAAAGCGATTAGTGGAAGATGGGCAAAATCTGGCTTCAACAACACCTGATCCGGTCGAAAGAGCGTTAAAAATTTTACGATACAGTAGCATGCCCGGAACTTCACGTCATCATTGGGGAACTGATATAGACTTAAACCATTTAACCAACGAATTTTTTTCCCAAGGTGAGGGGAAACGAATCTATAACTGGTTAACGCTTCACGCTCCAACTTATGGATTCTGTCAACCTTACTCCCCCAAGGGTGTCAATCGTCCTAACGGATATTTGGAAGAGAAATGGCATTGGTCTTATTTACCTTTGGCACTTCCGTTTACTCGAATGGCAATGGCAGGGCTAAGAGATTCTTTGATTGCCGGATTTTTGGGATCAGAAACTGCTAAAAACATAAAGGTAGTTGAGAATTATGTGTTAGGGATTAATCCGAATTGTAAAAAAGAAATTAGGCCAGCTGTTCACTAATTTTACCAAATCTCCTTTCCCGATTTTGATAATCTAACAGGGCTTGATACAAATGTTGTTTTCTGAAATCCGGCCACATGACCGATGTAAAATAAAGTTCGGCATAGGCGAGTTGATACAAAAGAAAGTTACTTATGCGTTGTTCTCCACTGGTTCTAATCATCAATTCGGGATCTGGTATTCCGGCAGTTGCCAAATAATCTTCAAATTTTATTTGATCCAGTTGCTCCTGTTCGATCACTCCGCTCTTTATATCTAATGCTATTTTTCTCGCGGCCTGCCGAATCTCCCACCGTGAACTATAATTTAAAGCCAGGATTAATGACATTCTTTGATTATTGGCGGTTTTTGCAATGCCTTCATTAAGACTGCGATAAGTGGCTTTAGGCAATTTAGCTAAATCTCCAATGGCCAACAACCGTATATCATTATCCATTAATGTATTTATCTCCCGGTTCATAGTTTCGACCAACAGTCGCATTAAAGCACTGACTTCCATAGGAGGTCGGGACCAGTTTTCAGTAGAAAAGGCATACAGGGTTAAATATGAAATACCGATTTCAGCTGCGGCTTCGGTTGTTTCACGTACTGCTTTTACCCCGTTTCGATGACCGAATATCCTTGGTTTATTAAATTGCTTTGCCCACCGACCATTTCCATCCATTATGATGGCAACGTGCTCCGGTAACTTTTCTCTGATAATCTGAGCTTTTAGATCCATATTAATTGATTCCCGGTATTGTCGATAAATTTACAACATCCTGACTTCTGAACCTAAATCTTAAACTTCTTTGCTTAATTTTTTAAAAAATAACAAGGTAAAGCAGCAAGTTATTTAATTTCACAGCACAAAATACTGGAGATGTTGTCGACCAGATGATTATTATTTAATCTTTTGTGTTAGGATCTCGATCCTGGAGAAATGGAACCTCTGGAATCAGTCAATTAAGAATTTTACGAATAGGTAGGTTATATGTATGATGTTATTTTAAGTATGATAACGGCATTTACTCTGACTTATCTGGCCATTCCATCCATTATAAATGTTGCGAAAAAAAAAGGTCTGGTAGATGAGCCTGGAGAAAGAAGGTCGCATAAGGACAGTATTCCTACCCTGGGGGGAATTGGAATCTTCGCTGGTGTTATTTTTTCGATTGTATTGTGGACACCTTTTAATGTCTTTCAAGACTTACAGTATATTTTATGTGCCTTTATCATTTTGTTTCTGATAGGAGCAAAAGATGATATCCTCCCCATGTCAGCGTGGAAAAAGTTGGGAGGACAAATATTTGCCGCCTCATTGCTAGTTTTTAAAGCCAATATTCGTCTCACGAGTCTATACGGTATTTTTGGGATCTACGAGCTGCCACATTGGATAGGTATTGGACTTTCAATATTCACTATTCTGGTAATCATTAACGCCTTTAATCTGATCGATGGCATCAACGGTTTATCCGGTAGTATCAGTACGCTCATTTCGTTAACTCTGGGTACATGGTTTTTTTTAATAGATCAGATTGACCTAGCCATAGTGGCATTTGCACTCGCGGGTTCCGTAATTGCCTTTCTCAAGTATAATTTTACCCCGGCCAGAATCTTTATGGGAGATACGGGATCATTATTAGTAGGGATGGTATGTGCCATATTGGCTATTAAGTTTATTGAAATGCATAGAACCTTGCAGGATTCGATTTATGCCTTGAAATCAGCACCAGCCGTAGCAATCGGAATCTTGATTCTTCCACTGTTTGATACCCTTAGAGTATTTGTCATACGTATTCTAAGAGGTCATTCTCCCTTAAGTCCCGATCGTAGACATATACACCATATGCTCATTGATAGTGGACTTACGCATATGCAAGCCACATTTTCGTTGGTGATCGTCAATGTTTTATTTATTTTACTGGCAATTAAGTATCAAGACATTGGAAATCTGAATTTGCTCATGTTAATCCTGATCATTGCAGGTTTATTGACTGCAGCATTGCATTTTTATATAAGATTTAGAAAAAGTAAAGATTCTGTATTAAATAATGATTAAGATCCTATTAGTATTCATTGGTGGAGGACTTGGAAGCTTGTGTCGCTATGCTTTGGGTTCATTGTTCCCATTTAAACCTGGATACTTTCCCTGGGGGACTTTTATATCCAATTTTTTTAGTTGTTTGTTAATCGGTTGGTTTATCGGATTGCTAAGCAAAAACTATTTAGATGATGATTTCAAGTGGCTCGCAGTAGTAGGGTTTTGTGGAGGTTTCAGCACTTTTTCAACTTTCAGTAGCGAGATATTCTATTTAATCCAAAACGAAAACTATTTTCTTTGTACCCTTTATATTGGGATTAGTATCTTTATTTGTGTTGCATCAATTTATATTGGTTTGAAAGTAGCCGGTATCTAAGCTATTTACTTCCATTTAATATTACATCCAATGCTGGGATACTGAATTGCATCAATTGAAGCATCTGACAATACTGCATCCAATGCATTTCTCAAGTCTTTACCTGTTAATGGAACGGTACTGTTTGGCCGACTCTCATCCATTCTACCTCGGTAAACCAATTCCAAAGTACGATCAAATAGGTAAAAGTCTGGAGTACATGCAGCGTCATAAGCTTTCGCCACCTCCTGATTTTCATCATAAAGATATGGGAAGTTATAGTTGTTTTCTTCGGCTACCTTTTTCATATTTTCAGGAGCGTCCTGAGGGTAATTCTCAATATCATTAGAACTTATTGCCACAAATGACACACCCTTCTCAGTGTACTCATGGGTAATGCGCACCAATTCCGGATTGATGTGAATGACATAAGGACAATGATTACAGATAAACATAATGACTGTTGCCCTGTCGGAATTTAAATCATTCAAGGAGATTAGTTTCCCGCTGACCGTATCAGGCAATGTAAAATTTGGAGCTTTTGTGCCTAATGGGAGCATGTTTGATTCGGTTCTGGCCATAATTTGTCTTTTAATTTCTAACTTTATATTTTCTTCGAGGGTTCAAAAGTAAAGGATATATTATACCGTTCAAAATATATTTTTAAGTGAAAGTTTGACAAGGTATAATATATCATTATAATGCCGTTTTACATATGCTATTTAGGTCTTAAATTGCTTACTTATGAAAGTCAGAAAAATGGTTAAATATATTCTCTGCTTACTATTTATTTTGTTTGCAGCGGTTCAAGTTAACGATCCTGATCCTTGGTTATGGGTTTTATTGTATGCTGCTGTTGCAGTAAATTGCTGGTTTGCTGCCCGGAGTAAAATGATAAGTTGGTTATTTTTTCTTACCACTGCTGGTGTTATCTTGTGGATGATCCTCTTATGGCCCGAATTTAATAATTGGATAAAAATGGGTACGCCGTCAATTGCCGAATCCATGAAAGCGGAAAAACCGCATATTGAATTTGCAAGGGAATTCCTTGGATTATTATTATCACTGGCAACTTTAGTTTATTTATGGATTTCAAGGGCAAAATAAGTATCGAGTCTCTTTAATGTGCCTTAGGCAAACTATAATAATCCTTCATTCCCCAATAGACAACATGTAAAATTGCGGACAAAATGAATGCCCATTATGGTCTTAAATTTGCTCGCTTTTAATAAACTAAACTTTGTTTACAAAATGAAATCGTATCCTATTTATTGGATTTGTACTATCCTGATAGTGCTCATTTCATGTAAAGAATCTGTGGATAGATTAGATTTTAGTTCTTATAAATTGGGGGGAAAAGTAGATTCTTTTGATCTGGAATCAAATGTCACGTTAGAAATATTTGATCCTGTATCTCAAAGTGGACAACCCGTAGATACCGCTCATATTGACGATCAGGGAAAATTTGTACTGGTTTTCGACTATGTAGAACCTGATTTGTATCGTTTAAAATTACCTAACAAACAAGTCGTTATGTTGGCCATAGGGGAAGAGCAAAATACTATCAAAGTACATGCGGAAGGAAAACGTAATGGTTATGTAACTATTCAAGGTTCACCGGATTCCAGACTTCTTTTACAATATGATTCTGTTAGGCAGGAATCCAATATCCGATTGATTAAACCGGCATACCAGGCTATGACCGATGCGAAAGGAAATGCAGAACAAGAAATAGAGACTGTGAAGCGATATGTTGAAAATAGCAATATTCACCGCAAGGAATTGCTCGACTTCTCAGAAGAATACCTGAAACATTCAATAGCCTTGTATGGTACTATGTTGAGGTGGACCGGTGATGATGAAATATCCCGACTGGATAGATTAGTGACAGGATTTGAGGAGTTATATCCAAATTTATCTATGACCCAAAAAATGCGCGATAAAGTTCATCGTTATCAGAAGGTTGCCATAGGATCAGTTGCTCCAGATATTAAAGGAGAAAATGCAGCAGGAGATTCTATATCCTTATATTCCAGTTTGGGCAAAATTACATTGATAGATTTTTGGGCGTCCTGGTGTAGGCCGTGTCTTTTACAAATACCGGAGTTACAAGAAGTATATCAACAGTTTCATGCGAAAGGATTTGAAATTTTTGGGGTTTCCGTAGATACTAAAGATCAAAACTGGAAAGATGCCATTGTAAAATATGATATGAAATGGCCGCAATGTTCGGAATCCAAAGGGTGGAAATCAAAATTGGCTGCTGATTATAACGTAACTTTTATACCCTATAACATTCTTGTAAATTCACAAGGAGAAATTATAGCAAAAAATTTACATAGCAAGCTCCTTCATGATAAGATTGAGGAATTCTTAAGATGAAGTCAAATGCTCATAAAGCCCATGGGAGGTTCGCGCTGCATCCAAGGTTAATTTTTCGACTACCTGATCTCCATCGACCAGGATGAGGTGAGGGGCTAAATTGGTTACTACACAAGAATGGTTCGGCAGGATTCTCACCTTATCTCCAATGGCCAAGTTAATTTCTTTTACTTTTTTCATAAATCCGTGTTCTTCGGACAGTTTAGGAATCGTCAAAGTATAATCCTTGGCGAGGTAAAATTCCAGAGGGTAGGCTAAACCAAAACCCTCGGATGAAGTGCGACGATCCGAAGAAAGCACTTTTTTGCCGGCATCAATTATCAAATACTGGTCATTTTCTCCAATGACTGTGGCTAATATCGTTTGGGCGACTTCCCGACGTTTTATTAATTTCAGCCTTAAAGGTGTACGATCCATAAATACGTAATTACCTGGTCTTAATTCTGTAATATTTGTCAAAAACTCATGTTCTCCAAGGATACCAGGAGTTGATCCACTTGAAATAACGGGAACATCGATTCCTTGTTTGATTAATCTTTTTTTTGCTTTGATCAATCTTTTATTTTCATCTTTACCTAATTTTCTTAACTCTTTTTTATTTCGGGCATTATAAGTTAGACCATTATGTGTCAAAATGCCGCTAAATTCCAAATTGGGCATGTTCATGATTTCTTTAGCCCATAATATCAAGCGGTGGTCCTTGCCTTTGATACCACTCCGATTATATCCGGTATTAATAATAATCAAAACTTCAACCTTGCACTGAGTCTTATTAGCAATTTTATGTAATAATTGTAAACTATAGCTGCTATCAATACAGCATCTCGGAATGATGTTTTTCTCAGCGCAAATTGTCAAAAACTTCGCCAAACTCGAAGGTTGCAACACGGGATAGGCCATAGTCACATTAGTCACTCCGGCTAAAATGAACGGTATTGCCTCCTGAGGTTTCGAAACGGTTATCCCTTCAGCTCCTGCCTTTGCCTGAAATTCATAGATTTTTACACATTTGTGAGTCTTGATATGGGGTCTTAATTTGATTGAAAAGCTGTCTGCAATTTTTTGAATATGGTTGATATTGTCAAATAAAATATGGCGATCTACCAGTACCTGGGGTGTTTCAAGTTCATTGATTAGCATGGTGTAAAGATTTGAAATAAATATAAGTCATTCGGACAATAATTTAAGAACTTTCTTTCTTCATTATTGGCAGCTCTATAGTCTGATACACGAATCAGCTTGCCAATTTCTAATCAGGACTTAAATACGGCTGTCATGTTAAAATCTCGTTAAACCAATATCCTGATAAACAATTGAAAATGACGACCCGTTTATCTTTGTAAGTTTGAAATCATGATGAGCATCTAAGATCAAAACAGAAAAGGACCATGAAATCATTTTTTTCTTATGTAATTGCTGGAATTGTTGGAGGCGTCATAACGCTGGTCGGAGTCGCATACTTCAACTATCAAAGTAACCACTTTGAAGCTGCCAAGTTAAAATATGTCAACTTTTCAAACTCTACCACTCCTTCAAAATTCTTAGATGGCGTGAGGGAAGAAAATGACGTGTCAAATACAACGGAGTTATCCACCAATAATCATGAGTTGCCATCAGAGGAATTTACGGAGAAGTTTCCCTTCAATTTCTCTCATGCAGCGAAAGTCGCGAAACCAGTTGTTGTATTGATCCAGGCAAATATTAGTCCCCAACTGGCTTCAGAACAACGTAAGAAAATGAGAGAAAATCATCCTTTTAGGAGGTTTTTTGATATGGATATATTTGGAGGAGATAGTTTTTTTTTCAATCCTTTTTCTCAAATCACTCCACCTGGGACCGGATCTGGAGTTATAATCAGATCTGATGGATATATAGTTACTAATAATCATGTGGTACAGGATTATGACGAAATTAGAGTGACCCTTTACGACGGAACGGATTATCCGGCAGAGATAGTTGGCAGGGACCCTGGTACGGACCTGGCGGTAATTAAGATTGAAGCCTCAAATCTACCGACAATCGAGTATGCAGATTCAGATAAACTAGAGATTGGAGAGTGGGTTTTGGCTGTGGGTAATCCTTATGAAAAATTAAGCTCCACGGTTACTGCAGGTATTGTGAGTGCCAAAGGTAGGAACCTGAATCTTTTGGAGGGAGAAAGCACTATAGAAGAATTTATTCAAACCGATGCAGCAGTAAATCCTGGCAATAGCGGTGGTGCCTTGGTAGATGCAGATGGTAAATTAGTAGGAATCAACACTGCCATATATAGTCAGACCGGATCTTATGTAGGTTATTCCTTTGCCATACCCAGTAACTTGATGACAAGAATAGTCAAGGATATAATGGAAAACGGGGATATTAAGAGAGCATCGATGGGATTAAGCGTTCTGGAGTTAAATTCTGAGGTAGCGGAGGAATTGGAATTGGATGTAACCACGGGATTAATGGTCGACCAAGTGGACGACCGATCTGCGGCACAATATGCAGGGATTGTTCCTAATGACATTATTACAGAAGTAAATGGTAAAAAAATAAAAACATTTGAAGACTTGAAGCAAATTATGGACTATAGTAAAGTTGGTGACACATTAAAGGTAAAATTGTGGCGAAATGGGGAGCTAAAAAGTCTTGCAGTACGTTTAAAAAGTAGGTTGTAATAATATAAGATAAAAAAGGTAAAGTTGGTTTTTCGTTTTGTTTTGATAAACCCGTCTCCTCCCAGGAGGCGGGTTTTTCGCAAAATAATAAATGCAAAATACTCAGGACATTCCATTTAATCGTAAGAATCAGGATTAATAAATTCTTGTATATGAACCTGGTCCTTGTATATTGTTTGTTAACTTCGCCAACTTATTTATGGCTATCATGAAAAAATTATTCCTTTTAATTGGAATCTCAATATTCTTTACGTGTCAAACTCCAAGCACGATCCAAAAAGGTGGTCCAAAGACTACCACACCCAAAAACGTCATCTTAATGATAGGAGATGGTATGGGATTAACCCAAATATCGGCAGGTCTTTATGCCAACCATGGTGTTTCCAATCTGGAGAAATTCAAAACCGTTGGACTACACAAAGCTTATGCTACAGATGATTTAATTACGGATTCAGCTGCTGGAGCCACCGCTTTTGCTTGTGGAATAAAGACCTATAACGGAGCGATTGCCGTTACCCCCGATACGAGTTCGGTGATTACCATCCTGGAAGAAGCAGAAGCTAAAGGTTTGCCAACAGGAATGGTCGTTACATCAACCATCGTTCATGCCACTCCTGCCTCTTTTATCGCGCATGTTAAATCCAGAGGGATGTATGAAGAGATCGCAGCATTTTTCCTTAATACGGAGATAGATTTTTTTGTAGGTGGAGGCAAGAAATTTTTCGATAATCGTAAAGACGGACGGAATATCATCCAGGAATTAGAAAATAAGGGATATGTTATGTCTGACTTCATTCAACACGACTCGCCAACCGAGATAAAACTGGAAATATCTGACAATTTTGGCTATTTAACAGCGAATCAGGATCCTTTACCTGTATTTCAAGGTCGTGACTATTTGTTGCCAAGTACCAAGATGGCAATCGATTTTTTAGATGAGAAAAGTGGAAACCAAGGATTTTTTCTGATGATTGAAGGCAGTCAGATAGATTGGGGAGGGCATGCCAATAATACAGATTATGTGGTACAGGAAATGTTGGAGTTTGATCGGACCATAGGAGAAGTATTAAACTTCGTGACTAAAAATAACGAGACCTTATTAATTGTAACAGCTGACCACGAGTGTGGTGGATTTTCAATCGTTTCCGGATCAAGATTCGGAAAAATAGAAGGAGCTTTTAATACCGATTACCACACCGGGGATTTGATTCCTGTATTTGCATATGGACCCGGATCCGAGAAGTTTAGCGGTATATATGAAAATACGGCGATTTACCATAAAATCAAACAGTCACTGCAGTGGAAATAATAATTTGGATACATCCATAAGTACCTGATATCAATGAGTATGATTAAGAAATATTTATGTTGGTTCATATGGGTGATTTTAAGCTCAACTGGCTATTACGCACAACCATTCTCGGACAAGGTCGATGCTAATATATATCTTAGCTTAGAGCACCACTCAGAAGTAGAAGTGATCTTACTCTTAAATGATCAAGCCGATCTTTCACAAGCTTCTAGGTTGACCACAAAAACTCAAAAGGGAACTTATGTTTTTCAGACTTTGCAAATGCATGCAAAGAGGACCCAGGGAAACTTAAAGGCGCTATTAAACTCCTGGAAGATTGAATATGATCCATTATTTATTGCTAATGCGATATATACCAAAGTGGATCGTTATCAACTATTACACTTGCAAAATCATCCCGACATCAAGCGGATAGAAGCTAATCCGACAGTAAAGATGATCGCCGGTCAACCGGCATATTCCAATTTTTTGAGAGAAGATCCTCAGATCACCTGGGGTATCCAGAGGATAAAAGCAGATAGTGTATGGGAGCTTGGACTTAAAGGCGAAGGATTTGTGGTAGGAGGACAGGATACAGGATATGATTGGTCCCACCCTTCCATTTCCGGTACTTACCGAGGAAATCAGAATGGTACTTTGGATCACAATTATAATTGGTATGATGCTATCCATGCAATCAATCCGATGCATGAAGATGAAGTAATCTCTCCTGATAATAATCCCTGTGGATTAGATTCCAAGATTCCGTGTGATGATCATAATCACGGAACACATACCATGGGGACAATGGTTGGTGAAGATGGTGATATGAAAATAGGTGTGGCTCCAAAAGCGACCTGGATCGGATGTAGATGTATGGAACGTGGGTATGGAACGCCATTTACCTATTTGGAATGTTTCGAATGGTTTTTAGCTCCTACTGATCTTGATGCCCAAAATCCGGATCCATCCAAAGCCCCTCACGTCATAAATAATAGCTGGGGATGTCCAATGATGGAGGGATGTGATTCCTCCAATTTTGAAACCTTGGAAACCGCAGTGAACAATTTAAAATCTGCCGGAATAGTGGTGGTAACCTCAGCGGGAAATAGTGGAAATGGCTGTGCGACGATCGATGATCCACCTTCCATATTTTTTAATAGTTTCGTCGTTGGGGCTACCCGGCAGGATGACACAATAGCCGGATTTAGTAGCCGTGGACCGGTCTCAATATATTCTAAAGGCTTGATTAAACCCAATATATCAGCTCCCGGTGTTAATGTGTTATCAGCAGTCAAAGATAGTGGATATCAAAGCTGGCAAGGAACCAGTATGGCAGGTCCTCATGTAGCAGGAGCAGTTGTCTTGCTATTATCAGCTAATCCTGATCTTGCCGGCCAGGTTGAAGAAATTGAAACGATTTTAGAAATTACAGCACGATCGCAAAATGATCCATCAAATTGTGGATCAATTAATGGATTTGATCAACCGAATCATGTATATGGATACGGGATTCTGGATATTTACGCAGCCGTTGAATATGCCAGCCAAATTTCAGGAACCAAGAAGCAAACTAATCCTGATATTAGGATTTACCCGAATCCGGTTTACCAAGAATTATATCTGAACTTAAGTCAAATTAATGGATTTTTAGATTTGACCATCTACGATTTGCTTGGGAAACCTATTTACTACTCATCATCCAAACCAGGCAAGATTGACGCGAGCAATTGGAGATCTGGAACCTATTTTGTCAATATTAAGACTAGGCAAGGTGTGTTTACCTACAAAGTCACCCGTTAATTTTTTCTTAAACTTTGGGTCAAACTCTCAACTTTGATAGGGGAAACACGTTAATTTTGCATCATATTGTTTAAAAGAGATTTCCTATGACTACGATAATTCAGATTATTGGATTGACCCTAAATAAAAACATTGATAAAATCCAACCATTTCATTCTTTGGAGAGCGACCTGCAAATTGACTCAATAGATCGACTGGATCTAATATTCAGATTGGAAAACCTATTTGGTAAAGAACTGAGTTCTGACGAGATTTCAAGTATTTATACAGTAGAAGATTTATGCACTGTGTTTGATAGTGGTGTTACCGTGTGATCTATTGGCTACCACATCTACATGATCCAATCAGCTCTTTATGTTTTTGCTCTGCTTATCGACATCGAATCTCGTCCATGGCTTCGGCTAGGGGCAAGAACCACGTTTCCACGCAATGCTCGGAAAATACAGAGTTGTAAATTATTTATTTATGTTTAAGAGTGTTGACATTTATTGAAAGAATTTATCCTGAAAATTCAGAAACTGCAGGAATGCCGTTAAAGATACAATCCGGACTCAGGTGATCCAGCTTCACATCTATTAGAGTATTTTCACGATAAGTTCCTTTGGGAATATTGACCTTGAGGTAGTTATCCGTATAGCCGGTTAAAAATTGCGGTATTTTACTTTGCTCCAAAAGTACTTTTCTCGTCTGTTTGTTGAAAGATTGATAAAAATGACGTTTCTTCTTATCGGACAAAATTGTCAGCATTTTATTTCTTTCTCTTCGCACGTCCATTGGCACTTTAGAATCTAAGTCATCGGCAGGTGTACCTGGGCGCTCTGAATAGGTGAACACATGTAAATATGAAATCTCAAGGTTTTGTAAGAAACGATAGGTCTCTAAAAAATGATCCTCAGTTTCACCTGGGAAACCTACAATCACATCTACCCCGATACAAGCATCAGGAATTATCTCCTTGATTTTTTCAACTCTTCTTTGATACAATTGCGTATCATATCTACGTCGCATTTGCTTGAGCAGATAGTCGTTTCCACTTTGTAACGGTAAATGAAAGTGTGGTACAATCTTAGTAGAATGGGCGACCCATTCGATGATCTCATTATGGCAAAGGTTTGGTTCTATCGAGGAGATTCGAAGTCTAGTCAATCCTTTGACTTTTTCCAATGCTTGCAGTAAATTAAGGAAATGGGTCTTCCGCTGAAATTTTTTGGTAGATTTTATATAGTACTTGCCAAAATCACCGGTATTAACTCCCGTTAATACGATTTCTTTAATACCGGAAGCCACTATTTTAGAAGCTTGTTCAACAATGTGATCTATCTGATTACTGCGACTTTTACCCCGGGCCAAAGGAATGGTACAAAATGAACAATTGTAATCACAACCATCCTGAATTTTGAGGAAAGTTCTGGTGCGATCTCCTATAGAAAATGATTGGTAGAATTCTTTTGCTGTATCAATTGGCGAAACAGCAATATGACCATTTACGGGAAAAGTTTCCTTCAATTGTTCGATATATTCGAGTATCCTAAATTTTTCACCAGCTCCCAATACAAGATTTACTCCCGGTATATTGGCAATTTCTTTGGGCTTAAGTTGTGCATAACATCCCATCATTACGATCCTGGCGTGAGCAGATCTTTTAAGAATCTGCCGCACTGCCTTGCGACACTTTCGGTCAGCAAAATCAGTAACCGAGCAAGTATTAATTACGTAGATGTCTGCAATCTGATCAAATGGGACCACTGAATAACCTGCATCGGTAAACAAGCGGGAAATAGATGAAGTCTCGGCATAATTTAATTTACAACCTAGAGTATGAAATGCAACTGATCTGGGAGTGCTCATTCTTAATAGTTAAATGCCTGATCGAGTATGGCTTCCTGTTGTTGGTCATGGACTTTTTTGAATCCGGTTGCCGGAGATGCACTGGATTTTCTAGAGATCACCTGTATGTTACGGTTCGGATAGAAGGAAAGGATATATTGCCAGCCTCCCATATTTACCGGTTCCTCCTGAACCCAAAAGATTTCAGCATTTTGATATTTTCTTAAAATGCCGTTAAACTGCTCTTTCGGAAGAGGGTATAATTGCTCTAGTCTGACTATTGCGACATCTTTTCGGCTTTGAGCCTCTTTCCGGTCAAGTAAGTCATAATAAATCTTCCCGCTACAAATCAAAAGTCGCTTGACTTGTTTTAAATTCTGATTGTTTATGGTAGGATCATCATAGAATTCTTGAAAGCGCGTATTGGTATATACTTCGGAAAAACTAGATATACACCGAGGATGCCTTAGCAATGATTTTGGGGCCATGACAATCAAAGGCTTACGGAAAGGACGTTTTAACTGCCTTCTCATTAAATGGAAAAAATTAGCTGGCGAGGTTACGTTAGCTATGGTGATATTAAATTCTGCTCCCATTTGCAAAAACCGCTCCAGCCTGGCTGAACTGTGCTCAGGGCCCTGACCTTCATATCCATGAGGCAAGAGCATTACCAATCCACTCATCCTCCTCCACTTACTTTCTCCGGCCGAAATGAATTGATCTATTATGGTTTGTGCCCCATTAGCAAAGTCTCCGAATTGCGCTTCCCATACTACCAGGGTATTGGGAGATGAAAGAGAATAGCCGTATTCAAATCCCAATACAGCAAATTCCGAAAGTAGTGAATTATATATTCTGAAGTTGCCTTGCTTGTCACTTAACTGATCCAATCTAGGAAATGGTTCATACGTATTGCTATCAAAAAACACGGCATGTCGATGTGAAAAAGTGCCTCTTCTGGTATCTTGACCGGATATTCTTACATCCTGATTTTCCAGGAGAATGCTTCCATACGCCAACAGTTCTGCTAGGGCCCAATCCAAATTTTCATTTTCTACCAACTTAAGTTGCCCTTTAAGGAGCCGGTTGACTTTGGATAAAGGTTTGAAACCTTCCGGTAAAGTCGTTATCCTTTGTAATATGTGTTTTACCTGATCTTTCTTTATTCCGGTTTTAGGAGACTTTTGAAAGTCCTTTGAAAGTGCGCTCGCAATCAATTGCTTCCAGGCCAATTCGGGTTCCTGGTAGGTGTAAGGTAATGGCTTTTGCTTTACCAGATCCAGGCGCGCTTGCAATTCACTCCAAAACTCTCTTTCCATGGTTTCTGCCAACTGCTTTTCGACTTTACCTTCCTTGATGAGTTTTTGACTATACACTTCACGTGGATTGGGGTGGCTATGGATAATTTCATACATCTCGGGCTGTGTAAATTTAGGATCATCCCCTTCATTATGCCCATGCCGACGGTAGCAGACCATGTCAATGAATACATCATTGTTAAATAATTGGCGGTATTCAACTGCCAACTCTGCGGCAAAAATTACTGCTTCAGGGTCGTCTCCATTTACATGAAAGACTGGAGCCTGTACCAAACCTGCAGCAGCGGTGCTGTAGGTGGAAGACCTCGCCTCATCAAAATTGGTTGTAAAACCAATTTGATTGTTGATCACAAAATGAATCGTACCACCGGTATAATATCCGGGTAATTGGCTCATCTGAACCGTTTCATAAACTACACCCTGACCGGCAATAGCGGCATCTCCGTGAATTAGTACCGGTAAGATCCGGTCGAAATTACTGTCATATAATATATCAGCCTTGGCTCTAGAAAAACCTTCAACTACCGGATTTACAGCTTCAAGATGAGACGGATTGGGTGCCAGTTTTAGATAAATGGATTTTCCATTGGCTGATTTCAACTGTGACGAATAGCCCAGGTGATATTTTACATCACCATCCCCAAAACTAAGATCAGGAACGGCAGTACCCTCAAATTCATTAAAAATTTGTTCATAGGTTTTTCCCATGATATTGGCTAGTACATTGAGCCTTCCGCGATGGGCCATTCCGATAACTACTTCCTCAACATTATTCTCCGCGGCCCTATTAATTATCGCATCTAAGGCAGGAATGGTGGTTTCACCTCCTTCAAGAGAAAATCTCTTTTGTCCGATATATTTGGTATGCAGGAACTTCTCAAAGACGACTGCTCCATTGAGTTTACTAAGAATTCGTTTCTTCTTGTCAAGAGAAATCTTGGATCCAAAATCCAGAGATCGGTTTTCAATTTTATCTCTTAACCATCTCCTTTTTTCCCAGTTTTCTATGTACGAGTACTCAAAGCCAATATTACCTGCATAAATACCGTCAAGTCGGTCGATTATTTCTTTGAGCGTTGCATTGTGAAGACCAATTTCAGCGGATGCGTGAAAACGTTTGTTCAAGTCGGATTTCTCCAGCCCATAATCTTCTAAGGATAAATGTGGTTTACGATCAATTCTTTGACGAATCGGATTTGTAGTGGAAAGTAAGTGTCCGCGATGGCGATATCCATCGATAAGTCCCATGATACCAATCTCCTTTGCTAAATCCTGATCAACCGTTATCTGAGAATCCCTTCCATTACCATTGGTATTTGCAAATTCAAATCCTTCAAAAAAAGATTTCCATCCATCTTCGACTGAATTTGGATCTGATTTGTATTTTTTATACATCGCATCAATAAACGATGGATGCGCATTAAAAACATATGAATAATCTCGCATTAGTATATACTATAGGTTTTAGGCTGCAAATATCGTACATTTTCCGGTACTGACAATGGAGTCGTTTAACAGAAGTGGTCGGTTGTATTTTTTTTAAGGAAATCCACTTTTTGATGTAGCAATTAACTTTAAAAAAATCAGGCGTTACATTGTTTAACCTTTTGCATTCTATCTAACTAAGGTTATTGAACCCCATTTTGTTCTCTCACGGTGATCATCCATTAATAGAATCGAAATATAGGTATAGACACCAGTAGGTAAATCCTGACCATCCTGTTGACCATTCCAACTCATTGAACAATCATCAAAACCGATTCCCTTGTTTGACCAAACCATATTTCCCCATCGATCAAAAATTTTCATTGATGATATTTCCAAAATATCAGGAGTAACACCGATACAGAAATAATCATTAACTCCATCCCCATTGGGAGAAAAGATATTAGGAAAGTAAACTTGATAAAAAGAAATAGTTGCATGCACCAAACTATCACATCCCAGGGATGATTCAAAAACCAAATCTTTGCTTCCTTCTTCTTTAATACGATATTTTCCCAATTTCAGAGTTTCTCCTGCAAATAGTTTTAGCCGGACACTATCCACATTATGTGAAACGATATCCAAATTAATGGTGACTACACTATCACAGTTATCTCGAGTTTTGAAGTTTCCTTGATAAATTCCAGGACTATTTAATGATTGTCCGGCAAAAGAAATACTTTCTCCCACACAGATTCGCTTTTGTATTATATTAGAAATTTCTGGAATTACATGATTATAGGCACTGGTAACCTTACATTCTATTCCATTATCAATTTTTGCCTGGTACTTTCCCGGACCCGGTATATTGGTTAGCCTCGGAAAAGTTTCCCCAACTAAAGCAATACCTTCATGATACCATTGATATTTTATCGAATCATCTTCGGGTAGCTCCAATGAAAACCCTTCTGCGCAAGGATGATGTATTGCCTCAATTTCAAATTGAAACGATTCAGAATCTGCCAGGACTAGATTGTCGAAAAAATAATAAGTGTGTTGGGTTCGATCCAATTCTACACAATCCGGGCCAATGGCCATAGCAGCATAATCTTTCTCCGGAGTAATTACAATTTGTTCCTTATTCCAGGTATTTTGACCTGCTACGGATACAGAACCCAAGACTTCCCACCCCGGACCATTAGTCGGGCAACCAAATTCTTCATCATTCACGCCGAATGGAAGATGATCACAATCTGTAGATCCGTAAAATACCACATTGGTTGGAGGGGAATTTTCCAAATGTGTAAATCCGATATAGAATTCAAAACGATATTCTACACCTTTCTTAAGTGATGAAAGTAAGCAGGCACCCGCATATTCCTTCCAATTCGGCTGTACAATATTGCCAAAACGTCCATTTCGAAATCCTACAACTGCATTCCCATCGGGCAAGGGCAGCGGGACAGGTAGTCCATCCCAACCAAACCATCCACAGGTATGCAAGTAGTCCGTAGTGGGCTCTGATGCTTGTATCCAAGTCTCCGCACAGTGCAATTCGCTTCTATTCTGTGGACAACAAGTCATTTCTTCAAATGATGGATTCGGAATTAAAGAGACTGGAGCTAACAATTCACAAGCACAGTCCGGATCATTTAAGTCTATCATACCGTCATTGTCATCGTCTAAAGCATTGTCACAAAGCTCTACCATTCCTGAATTATTGCTTTTCCTAATTCCTCCTGCTAAAACTGAAAACAGTAGTAAGAATATGACTGATTTCATGGTTCCTTTATTGTTTTTTAAAGGTAGTTAAATCTATTGGTCAGATCAATAGGGATGATTTGAATAGCTCAATCAAGTTATTTAAGTCGAAGAGGGAAAAGATTTATTCAAAGTAGTGATTTAGTATTAAAATGGGTTCTTTGGGAAAGTCAAAAATGAAGCCGAAGATAAGACTAAACCTTCATTAGAAGGTTGTGATGCAAACTTTTCATTAGATATGTTAGCTTACAGAGCTGTGGAAAATATTTGGGCCATGAAATAGCTTAGATTTGATTTCCAATTTTTACCTTTAACTAAATCCCGGTCATAAGCATAATTTGTCCATGAACCTTTACAATAAATATGTGCTCCCCAAAGTCACACATTTTTTATGTGCCACCAATCCGGTCATGAAACAAAGAGAAAAAGTTATTCCTATTGCCTACGGAGATGTTCTTGAAATAGGAATTGGATCGGGCTTAAATCTAGGGTATTACGATCCCTCTAAGGTAGAACATCTCTATGGACTAGAGCCTTCACTGGGCATGTGGACTAAGGTAAAAAGGCAATTGGAGAGGATTAATTTTCCAATCCATCATTTGCAGGGGTACTCACATGAAATACCACTGGATAATAACAGTGTTGATTCTATCGTGATTACATATACTCTATGCTCAATTAATAATCTCGAGTCTTCGTTTGCAGAAATGCGTAGAGTATTGAAGCCCAACGGCAGTTTAGTTTTTTGTGAACATGGTGCCTCTCCTGATCCAGCGATATTAAAATGGCAGAACAGGTTGAATCCATTATGGAAAATCTTGGGCGGAGGTTGCAATTTAAATCGTCATATACCTAACTTAATCCAGTCCGGAGGATTTAGTATTTCCAGCCTTGAAACAATGTATATCCCCGGATACAAACCCGCTAGCTACAATTATTGGGGAGTAGCTAAGCCTAAGTAGCCTGAGGACATATAGTGTAAATCACTTATTCCACATCGAGTTTAACATGATCCCATTTTTCGCCAAATTTTCCATCAACTACATCAAAGTACCAAACCGAAGTCCAATTAGCCTCAGTTTGTCTAGATTGTGAACCATTTGATTCTGCTAAATTTTCTTGGTCATATCTGGTTGAGTATACATTCATCCAAAGAATCACTTCATTTGAGTCTACCATAATACGCTTGATTTCATGAAACAATTCTTTATACACTTCTCTGAATTTTTTTTGTCTTTCAATAAATTCTACATTTCGTAAATAAGGACCAATTAGATTTGGCCAGTTAGGGCTGTTTAGATCTCTGATGTAATTTTTTGTAAAAGTTAATGCTTGTTCTTCAACGATTCTCTTCACATCCGGTTTGGAGGTTGGTTGTACACAGGCAAAGGTTAGCACCATCAAAATAGCGACTATTGACTTCATAATTTATTTAAATTGTTATTTGATTATTGTTCGCGGTCCGAATCTAATCACTGAGTATTTATTACACCCAAATAATTATTTCGTCGCGTGAATTGTAAGTATTGTTCCATATCGAATTAAATTCAAATATATCTATATATCCAATGCTCTATTGGACTCATTATTGCAAAGATTTGACTGAGGATTGCATATTTCCTATAAGTGTCAGTGTGAGTTACATTGCCCTGTCTTTTGCTATGGTTGGGCTATTAATTATATATTTTATCACCATAGATCTTTTACTATTTCATAAAAACATTTATCTTTGCCACCCATTTTAAAAATACTTGTATGGCTCATCATGCTTCAGCGAAAAAAAGAATTAGGCAAACTGCCAAAATAACCCAAAGGCAACGGTACTATCGTAAGAGTACTCGTACAGCTATTGGTAAATTGCGAAATATGACGGATAAGAAAGAAGCCGAAAAATTTTTACCAAAAGTAATTAGTATGATTGATCGGTTGGCTAAAAGAAATATCTGGCATCGAAATAAAGCGAGTAATTTAAAAAGTAAACTGGCCACCTTTGTGAACAACCTTTAAAGAACATTAGGTTATAGATGACATATACGATGCATATTGAGTTTCAGTATGCATTTTTCTTTTATACACTTGCATTGTAAAGATCTTCTGAGCTATTGCCAATCATTACGACCATAATCTAAAATATATCTGTAACCAATTCAAGTTGGCATAATATACCTCTTTGTATAATCAACTAATTTTTCAAGTCAAGAAGAATATTATCTAAGGTGGATTTCATATATTTATATTCCGAACGATCATTCGTATGAAATTTTATCCAATTGCCATTAGTAAAATTCAGGAGGAGACCAAAGAATGTAAGACTTTTACCTTAGCCATACCGGAAAAGTGGAAGGCTGCTTTTCAATATGATGCTGGTCAGCATTTGATCATCAGATACCAGCTGGATGGTAAAGACCTGCGCCGAAATTATTCCCTTTGCAGTTCTCCGCTTGATGATCAATGGACTGTGGCTATAAAAAAAGTTCCCAATGGTGTTTTTTCTAACTACGCCCACAACCATTTAAAAGAAGGTGATGTAATCGAAGTATCACCTCCCATTGGGCGTTTTATATGGCCAAAGTTGGTGGAAGGGTCAGGTCTTTTCGTAGCTTTTGCCGCCGGAAGTGGGATAACACCCATCTTATCCATTATAAAGACTACTCTGAAACAAAATCCTAGGTCGAGATTTATGATTTTCTATTCCAATGCGGATCAGAAATCAATTATATTTCACGAACAGCTTGAAAAGTTAAAAAACCAATACACCGACCGGTTTTCGATCTTTCATATATTCACCCGTCAGAAGTTAGATCACCCGTTCTTCTCAGGTCGTATCAATGAGCAGAAAATCAAGTCTTTTCAACGATTTCTCGTGGATTTTACACAGGTTGATTTAATCTATTTGTGTGGTCCTGGATTGATGATGGATCATATCATCAAATCGCTGAAGGTACTTGGTGTGCTCAAACAAAAAATAAAAAGAGAGTTATTCATGGCTCCAAAATTTAATGCAACCAGAAAAGATAATATTTATGAAGACATGCCTGTTGGACACAAAGAAATAAAGATCATCCATCAGGGTAAAGAGATAATTGTTACCAGTGAAGATAACCATAACACCGTATTGGAATTGGCATTACAGAGTCAGACGGATTTACCATTCGCTTGTAAAGGTGGAGTTTGTGCCACCTGCAAAGCCCGATTAGAGGAAGGGGAGGTTCAGATGAAAGTAAATTATGCATTAGAGCCTGATGAGATAGAAAATGGCTTTATTTTAACCTGCCAATCATTACCAAAAAGTGATAAATTAATTGTTAGTTATGATTGAAATAAGCCCAAAGAAGCAAATTATTTATGAAATGGCTGCGGCTCTTTTTCACCAAAAAGGTTACGCGGCTACCTCAATGAGAGAATTGGCCCGTTCGGTTAATTTAGAAGTTTCTAGTTTGTATAGTCATATCAAATCCAAGGAGGAAATTCTGCAAAAAATCTGTTTTGATACCGCCAATCAATTTGTGGTCAGTATGGAAGAAAACATTTCAAGTGTTGATTCTCCAAAAAATAAGATTAAAGCATTAATTGACTTACACTTAGATATTGCATTAAAGGATAAAACCGCATATTTTGTGTTTACCGATGAGTGGAAGCATATGTCAGAACCACGTTTAAGTGAGTTTATACAGATGAGGAAGCGCTATGAAACCCATTTCATTCAATTGATTGATGAAGGTAAAAGGGATGGGGAATTCAAAAATATCGATGCAAAAATTGTTGTCAATACATTGATTAGTGCAACATATTGGGTACATCGTTATCACATGGCCGGGAAGAAGAAAGAAAAATCCAAATTAAAAAAATCAATCATGAGACTACTCATGGGTGGTTTGATGAAAAGTAAAAAGTAATGGATCAGGAAACTATCTTTCAATCGCGTATTGACTCTGAAGAAAAAATCGAACCTAAAGATTGGATGCCAGAAGCCTATCGTAAGACTTTAATTCGACAAATTTCTCAACATGCACATTCCGAGGTAGTTGGGATGTTACCTGAAAGTAACTGGGTTTCCAGAGCACCTAATCTTCGGCGCAAAGTAGCGTTGCTGGCAAAAATTCAGGATGAAGCCGGTCATGGACTATATCTCTATAGCGCGTGTGAAACTTTGGGCGTAAGTCGAAATGAACTGATCGAACAGCTCCTTTCAGGTAAAGCCAAGTATAGTAGTATCTTCAATTATCCTACCCTATCATGGGCTGATATTGGGGCCATAGGATGGCTTGTAGATGGAGCAGCCATCATGAATCAGGTTCCTTTGTGCAGGTGTTCATTTGGTCCTTACGCTCGTGCAATGGTAAGAATTTGTAAAGAGGAAAGCTTCCATCAAAGACAAGGATATGAAATCCTATTAACGCTATGTCAAGGGGCTCCTCAACAAAAGCAAATGGCGCAAGATGCAGTCAATAGATGGTGGTGGCCCTCACTAATGATGTTTGGACCTCATGATCAGGATTCGGTGCATACTGCACAATCGTTAAAGTGGAAGATTAAACGGTTTACCAATGATGAGTTACGGCAAAAATTTGTCGACATGACTGTTCCACAAGCAGAATATCTAGGAATCACCATCCCTGACCAAGATTTACAATGGAATGACAAAACTGGACATTACGATTTTGGAACTATTGATTGGGAGGAATTCTGGCGTGTAGTAAAAGGAAATGGACCTTGTAACCATCAAAGAATGAAGGACCGTGTCCAGGCACATCGAGAGGGTGAATGGGTGCGCGAAGCCGCCATGGCTTATGCTGAAAAACAAAAATTGAGAAGAACTAAAAAAGCCGTATCATGAATAGGGAATGGCCTTTATGGGAAGTATTTATTCGAAATAAACGTGGTTTACACCATATGCATGTAGGAAGCCTCCATGCAGCAGATGCAGACATGGCGATTCAAAATGCCCGTGATGTATATACGCGACGCAATGAAGGAGAGAGTATTTGGGTTGTAAAATCTGAACACATCAGCGCTTCTCAACCTGAAGAATCAGAAATGTTGTTTGAATCGGCAAAAGATAAAATCTATCGACACCCCACTTTTTATCATTTACCGGACGAGGTAAAACATATTTAAGTAATGAATAGTGAGAAGATAGCCTCATATTTGATCCAATGTGGTGATAATGCTTTAATCTTAGGGCAAAGGCTTGCCGAATGGTGTGGCCATGGGCCGGTGCTGGAGCAAGATATGGCCTTAACCAATATTGCGTTGGATCTTATTGGTCAGGCCAGGTATTTTTATCAAGCCGCCGGTGAAATTGTTGGAAAGACCGAAGATGATCTGGTCTATTTCAGAGATACCCGTGAGTATCAGAATGTATTGTTGGTAGAACAGCCCAACCAGGATTTTGCATTTACGATCATCCGCCAGTTTTTGTATGATGTGTACGATTGTTTACATCTTGAGGGCTTGGTTGATTCATCCAACATAAAACTTTCAGCTATTGGTACTAAGGCTTTCAAAGAAGCAAAATACCATCTCCGATTTAGTTGTGATTGGGTAAAACGATTGGGAGATGGAACCGCGGAAAGTAACCAAAGACTGCAAAATGCTCTGAATACTCTGTGGCGATACCACGATGAATTATACAGTCCGACCCATCTCGAAGAAAGATTAATAGAATGGCAAATCATTCCAGATCTAAATCATCTAAAAAAACAGGCCTACAAGAAAATCCACGAAGTGATTTCAATCGCTAATCTGCAACTTCCAAAGCATGTTTATATGCAAACTGGAGGTAAAACAGGAATGCATACTGAATATTTGGGTCATATTCTTGCCGAGTTGCAATTTGTTCAGCGAGCTTATCCCGGATTAAACTGGTGAAAAATGGATAACGAGCATGTGGATATTGAAAAGGTTTGGAAATGGCTGGAAGAAATTCCGGATCCGGAGATCCCGGTAGTGAGTATCGTAGATCTGGGTATGATTCGAAATGTGATTGTAGATCAAGGCCAAATAATCATAAAATTAGCACCAACTTATAGTGGTTGTCCAGCTTTAGACACCATTGAGTCGAGTATTTATCAAAAATTAAAAGAACATGGGTTAGCCGGAGTTGACGTGGTGAAAACCATATCTCCTCCCTGGACTACAGATTGGATTTCAGATTCTGGAAGACAGAAACTAAAAGCCTATGGAATTGCACCTCCACAGAAGGGAAGCAGAAACAAACCGGTTTTAACAGAAAATCCTCAGGTGGAATGCCCACAGTGCAATTCGTTGGATACTGAAGTTATTAGCAATTTTGGATCAACTCCTTGTAAAGCTTTGTATAAATGTTTGGATTGTCTGGAACCTTTTGACTATTTTAAATGCCATTAAATAAATACCAGGCATATGTCACTTGAAACGATTGAGTACAAACTTGAAATGGGAATTGCTACACTGGAACTTAATCGTCCGGATGTATACAATAGCTTTAATCAGGAGATGGCTTTTACCATGCAGAGATACTTGGATGATATGGAAGATAATCCTGAGGTAAGAGTTATTGTATTGACGGGCAAAGGAAAAGCCTTTAGTGCTGGACAGGATCTGAATGAGGTGATGGATCCTAAAGGCCCGGAGCTAAGCCGGATTGTAAAAGATCATTTCAATCCTATTATACGCAAAATCCGAGAAATCGAGAAACCTATTGTCGCAGCGGTCAATGGAGTCGCCGCCGGAGCCGGAGCTAACATTGCCTTGGCTTGTGATTTTGTAATTGCTGCACATTCTGCTTCATTCATCCAAGCATTTTCAAAAATTGGTTTGATACCAGATAGCGGAGGAACATATTTTTTACCTAGAATGGTAGGATTCCAAAGAGCTACTTCGTTGATGATGTTAGGCGAGACCCTGTCTGCGATTGAGGCTAAAAAGATCGGATTGATCTATGATGCCGTAGAAGATGAAAAATTTCTTGAAACGATTCAGTCCTTCGGAATGAGATTGGCAAAAATGCCTACTCGAGCCCTCGGACTAACTAAAAGAGCTTTAAACGATTCGCTGAACAACGATCTTTCAATCCAGTTGAGGATAGAAGAGATCTTACAGACCGAGGCATCTCAAACTTTAGATTTTACCGAAGGTGTAAAAGCCTTTCTGGAAAAACGCGACGCTCAATTTAAGGGTAAGTAATAAGGATGCTCTCATGTCCGTGTGGTTGGTATTCTAACTGAAATATTTTTATTCAAGCGGGAGAAACATATACCAAATAGATTTGTTTCTTTGTTGTCGAAAAATATAATTGCTATGATATCAGAAAAAATGCAGTTAGCACTGAATAAACAAATAGGATTGGAGTCCTATGCCTCTACCCTTTATTTGGCTATGTCCGTATGGTGTGAAAATCAAGGATTACAAGGATGTACTCAATTTATGCGACGTCAATCTGAAGAAGAAAGATTGCATATGTTGAAGATAGTTGATTATTTGGGATCAGTTGACGGGATAGCTGTAATACCTGCGGTAAAGGAACCACCAGCAACTTATGATGGCGTAAAAAGTATGTTTCAAACGGTCTATGAGCATGAACAAGATGTAACTAAAGCCATTCACCATTTGGTAAAAATGGCCAATGAAGAGGGTGACTTTACTACTTATAATTTTTTGCAGTGGTATGTAGAAGAACAGCGAGAGGAAGAAGATTTGATGCGTGGAATCCTTGATCGGATCAAATTGATAGGCGAAGGAGGCAATAGCTTGTATTTTATTGATAAAGAAATTGAAGCTATAAACGAAGTAGCACTAAACAATGAGCAAAATCTTTAGTGATTAGCATTCAGAGGCTCTCGAATTTAGTGGATTCACCTTTTCAAATAGGTTCTGTTATGCGGTGAACTCGCGTAGTAGTAAAATATGGATACGTAAGTAAAAAAATCCATATATAATCGTCATTAAAATCTTCATCCTGCTGAGGATCTTTTATTTTTGTATTGCGCACCAAATCTGAATTAAAACACGTTTATAATCTACAAAGGATTGTGCATACTAACAAATTGTTCTCATAATAGACATCAATTCTAAAATTATGCATTTCATATGTTGAGAGTATTAGCTATTTCCTTTATCTACTTCCTTATTCCTTATTTATTCGGCCTGGTATCTGCCCAAGATGAAATGCGGGTAGAGAGATGTAGCAGCGTCGACCAGCGCACACCTATATTTAATGTATATGTTGATAGCGAAAACAATAAATGGGTAGGTACCAAAAGTGGTTTGTATCTGGTCAAGGCCTGTGACCTTGCTGAGACTGTTAAACTGGCTGAGGATGAGATTTCCATATTGAGTTTTCCAAATGGAAATATGGATATTAGATGTAATAGCAAAGACCTATCCCGGTTTCTTTCTACAGACAATCTCCTGGAAACCGTAAGCTCGGCATTTTATGTTGAAAGAACAAGGCAGCTATGGATCGGAACATTTACCGGTGGGTTATATCAGTTCAGTCTGAATAATGGACTTCGATTGATTCAACACTTTGATACCGGAAATAGCAGGATGAGATCGGATCAGGTAAACAGTATTTTTGTTGACAAGTCAGGTCGGATTTGGGTAGGAACTTATGATGGTGTCTTTGTCAGAAATGGTAATCGCTGGGAGGTTTTTGAAAAATACCTCAATTTTCAAGCGATTACATCCAATGATCACTATACTTGGTTGCTTGCGGACAATTTTTTGTGGACCGTTGATGCCCGTAATAGATGGTCGTCCGTGGATGTAGGAACCGAAATGGTAGAGGGTATGATCAAAGATATCTCTTTCGATCAGGCCGGAAATTTATGGATAGCTTCAGAAGCCTTAACAAGATATAGCCCTTCTACAGGAGAATTTAAAATATTCGATGGTGCGGATTATTACACCAGCTCATTTGCTAATTGCCTGGCCACTGATCGGGACGGTGCTGTTTGGGTTGGTACCCAGGACAAAGGCCTGTATATTATTGAGAAAGCATCAGCGATGACAGTGAATTGCATTGTGCAGAAGGGATTATCCTGCGATGGAAAAAGTGATGATGCCGTAGTCCTGGTTAAAATTACCGGTGGTCAGCCACCTTACGATTATCGTTGGGAGGATAACAACAGAGATTCCCGGAGAGAAAATTTGGCCGCCGGAGAATATATTATTACCGTGACAGATGCCAAAGGCAAAAGCAAGTCGGCCAAAGCCATTATCAACAATCCAAAGATTAATACTCAAATAGAAATAATCCAAAATGCAGATGCCGAAACTGGTGAAAAAGGATCTGCGCGGGTCGTCGTCACCGGTGGAATGCCGGAATATCAATACACTTGGGATAATGGAGAGACTTCTATGGAAGCCATATCATTGAGCGCAGGATTACACCAGGTGACCGTTACTGATCAAAGTGGTTGCCAGGCCGTAGGTGAAGTAACTGTTCCAAAGGAGATTGCACCGTTAAAAGCACAATTAGTGATTGTATCCCAGAATGCATGCGCCGGCGATCGTAACGGTGCGCTGGAAGTTCAAATAAACGGTGGCCGAGCTCCATATCAATTAAGCTGGAGTGATGACCGTTATTCCGGCATGAAATTGGACTCATTATCCGCCGGCCAATATGCGATTACTGTTACTGACGAAATTGGAAATACGGCAAATACCTCCATTCTAATTAGTGATCCGGAAGAGTTGGAAATTGATATAGAAATAATTAGTTCAGCCAACACCAATCAATCAGATGGAAAAGCCCAGGTGACCGCTTCCGGCGGAATTGGAGAATATACCTATTTATGGGATACTGAAGAAACTACGGCTTCTGCCACCCGATTAAGCGCAGGGATCCACCAAGTGACAGTCTCTGATGAGGCGGGTTGTATAAAAACTGGCAAAATTGAAATGACGGAAGATATTCTTCCGTTAAAAGTTGACTTAAAGCAATTAGCTAAAAATACTTGTTTTGGTGATAAAAAAGCTACCGTTCAAGTGGAGATTTCTGGTGGAAAAGGTCCCTTTAATAGTCAGTGGAACAAAGGTTGGGATCGTCCGCAGGGGAGAGCTTATCTAGTACAAGGATTGGCAGCAGGAGATTATTTGGTTACCATTACTGATGGTGTTGGGAATGAAACAATCGGAGAGATAACTATTGACCATAGTGATCCATTAACTTCAAAAATAGTTGTTGATCAAGCTGCTGGAGTTAATGCTAAAGATGGTAAGGCCACTATTTTTGCGGAAGGAGGAAACGGCAATTACACCTATCAATGGAGCAATTCTGAAGTGGACACCACGGCATCGTCTTTGTCGGCTGGGCAGCATTATGTCACCGTAACCGACCAGGAAGGATGTTCGATTACAGATTCCGTACTTATACCTGAGAACATTTTACCCTTAACGGCAGAAATTGAGCAAATTCAGGAAGTAAAGTGCCAGGGGGATTCTACGGCTTTGATAAAAGCGATAATCAAAGGAGGTAAAGCTCCGTACAAATACCATTGGAATGTCAGTGGCGCTACTTCGTTAGAACTCGAAAGTCTGAATGCCGGAATTTATAGTCTTACGGTGGAAGATGCGGTAAACAACTTGGCAGAGGTTTCGGTTAAAATTGAAGAACCGCAAAAATTACAAGGTGAGCTAATAATTGAAAAAGCTGCTAATGTCGGAATGAGTGACGGCTCTGCTTCTGTAAAAATCTCCGGTGGGACCGGAGTTTACATTGTAAGGTGGGATAATGGAGAATCTACCGCCACTGCTACTAATCTGGATGCTTCTATCCATGGGGTGACTGTAACTGATGAAGCAGGATGCAGTTGGGTCTCGGAATTTACCATGAGTGAAAACATTTTACCTTTGGCTATCGAAATCCAACAAACTGGAAAAATTAGATGCTTTGGAGAATCTACAGGCGCTTTGAGTGTTGGAGTATCGGGGGGAAAAAAACCGTATACTTATATCTGGAATACCGGTGGATCAAATGCATCCCAGCTTGACAATTTGGCCTCCGGAGAATATCAGGTATCCGTAACTGATGCTTTAGGCTCTATGATTTCTCAATCCTATTCCATCCCACAACCTGAAGTTTTGATCGCTCAATCGACCCAATTGTCCCCAGCTTCGGCAAATGAAAATAATGGCAAAGCGAGTGTGCAGGCAAGTGGGGGTACTGCTCCCTATTCCTATCTTTGGGAGGGTGGTAGTACCGATAAATTGGTAGATGGATTACGTCCTGGGAGTCACCGAATTACAGTCACCGATGCGGTGGGATGTGTTACTCACTCTATGGTTATTATCAATGAAGATATTAAAGATCTACAAGTCGACATGCAAATAACTAAGGACCTATTATGTGCCGAAGATAATGATGGTACTATTGTGGTCGATGTTAAAGGGGGTAAATCTCCATATACTTATGTCTGGAATGATCCCTCTCTAGAAGGCAACCAATTAGAAGGATTAGGAAATGGACGTTTTGCAGTTACGGTCACAGATGCCAGCCAGCAGTCCGGATCGGCTGAAGCAAGTTTGAATCGTCCGGATCCGATCATGGCGAAAGTAGTCGATCAACGGGCGGCCACAGATAAGGATACCCCAGATGGTTCTGCCAAAATAAGTGCATCAGGCGGTACCGGGGAACTATCCTACACCTGGGACAATGGGGTGAATACCCTTGACAATAATGGGCTCACGACGGGTAATCACCACCTTACGATTACCGATCAAAATGGATGTAAAGAAATTCTCAATGTAGAAATTAAGAAAAGATATTTACCTGAGTTGGTTATGTCGAGGTTACAAGACGGTCAGATAATTGAAATGCAGCAAGTACAATTTAATGCAGATAGCGCTCGCTTAAATCTTGAATCCATCCCAATCCTGGATGAATTAACCAACTTCTTGAAGGATAATCCATCGATAATTATTCAGGTGCAGGGGCACACTAACAATGTACCATCACATGAGTTTTGCGATGCACTTTCTACCGCAAGAGCAAAAACGGTAGCCAACTATCTAACCAGTAAAGAAATCTCTGATAAACGTGTTTTTTATAAAGGATTTGGAAAACGCAATCCAAAATATACAAACCTCACCGAAGAAGGTAGGCGCAAAAACCAGCGGGTAGAAATTATGATCCGAAAAACCAATTAGCACCAAACCGAACTTTTATCAATCCAAATTCATTTCCGATTTTGGTCTTGCAGGTGCAATCCATTAAGACCTATGATGGAGCCATTACATGAGGGATATATCAAATTCTAAGACCGACCATCGCATTAGCATTAACGCTGCTGGGATTAGTTACTTGGACTCTCTGAATTAATTAATTATTACCAATTCGAAACTTAAAACCCATGCCAACCTGGTATAATCCGATACCGAAATCACTAAATAATTCATCGGTATCTTGAATCTCATTCAAGAGTTTATAATAGTTAAACTCAGTCATGAATTTAACTTTCTGACCAAATTCAAGTCCAAATGATCCGCCTCCATAATTTACACTTGCTGTACCGATGATGAATTGGGATATAAATCTGGGTGTAAGATAAATGCCAAATTTGGGAGAAGGATGAATTGACATATGGAGAGGAATATGTCCCTGTAAGATAAAATCATCCAAAGTGCCACCTTGAAATCCCAAGCCACCACCTAAGGCCATTGCAAATTTACTATCACGGTCTCCTACAAATTGGTACTTTAGGTCAAAAACTCCTGACAATCCTGTTGATAACTTAATGCCTACATCAAGATTTTCACCTACTCCATAACGCCCCCACATTTCCAATACCGGCAGTACTGCTGTTTCATCTTCCGCGTTATCTATAAAATCCGTAAATCCCGCTCCGCTGGCTGCAAATCCGATTTCCGCATTTTCTTTACCTACTGTTTTTGCCGTTTGAAAACTGGATAACTGTGCACAACTTATCCAGCTGAATATTATCACACTCAGAGCCAAAAATTGTATTATTTTCATTTCATATCGCGTTAGTCCCGGTTAAAATACTATTTTTTTGCTTAAATACAGCGACTTATATCTGAAAAAAATTAATAATGTAATAGGTAGGAAATGCCTTTAGATATTTCTGTGAGGGAGGGCAAGTATTCCTTTTCCAGTTCTAGATTCAATGGTACGGCAGGTACATTTTTAGATCCAATCACCAATATAGGTGCATCTAACCATTGAAAACATTCCTGTTGTATACGACCAGCTAGAGCTTGACTGAAGGACTGATTTTTTGGTTCTTCAGTAAGGATCAAAACCCGGTTATGCCTTTTGCAACTTTCCAAGATCAATGATTCATCAAGAGGGTAAAGAGTTCTAAGATCCAGGATCGTTATCTGACCTGGGAACTCCTCGGCTGCTTGAAGGCTCCAATGTACTCCTATGCCGTAGGTAATAATAAGCACAGTTTGATTGGCTACATATTGCCGGTCATCAGCACTAATTACTAATCTTCCCTTTCCAAATGGAAGAATATAATCTGCATCAGGCTCAATTACTTTTGCACTTTCAGTATGAGGAACTTTAGACCAGTACAAACCTTTATGCTCGAATATCACTACTGGATTGGGATCGTAGAAAGCCGCTTTGAGCAATCCTTTGAGGTCAGACCCATTACTGGGATAGGCAATCTTAATGCCCTTAATGTTAGTAACTACACTTTCTACGCTCGATGAATGGTAGGGGCCACCACCACCGTAGGCACCTGTAGGGACTCTAATTATCGCACTTACTGGCCATTTCCCATTTGAAAGATAGCAAGATCGGCTAACCTCAGTAAACAACTGGTTTAATCCGGGCCAAATATAATCAGCAAATTGTACCTCTACAATTGGTTTTAGACCGACGGCAGACATTCCGACTGTACTTCCAATGATAAATGCCTCCTGGATGGGGGTATTAAATACTCGTTCATCTCCATATTTTTCAGCAAGTGTTGCGGCTTCACGGAAGACTCCACCAAGCCTTCTGCCCACATCCTGACCATATAACAAACATTCCGGATGTTTCTGCATCAATTCGTCAATAGCATGTAAAGCACAGTCCACCATGACCGCGGGTTGCTCTCCTGGGCCAATTCTGTTTCCAGATTCACTCCGGATGGGGGTTGGAGCAAAATCAGAAGTATATAGATCAGAGGGTAATGGATCTTCGGCAGCTTGAGCTTTTTCAAAAGCTTTGATTACTTTGTTTTGACAGGATAATTTTAGCTCATTAATTTCCTCCTCATCGAAGCCCCATTCCAATAGATTTTCTTCTAGAATGGGTATAGGATCTTTCTCTTGATGGACGGTTAAATCATCCCGGTACCACTCCATACGAACTCCGGAAGTATGGTGATTAAGCAGAGGTACTTTAGCATGAACCAATACAGGCCTTCGTTTTCGTCGTATGTATGAAAGTACCTTTCTTATCAACTGATACGATTCGATAAAATCGTTGCCATTTACCTGATATGAATCCAGACCTGGAAAACCCTGTGCATATTGATAGGCATTCATTCCTCTTACTTCATCTTTATAAGCAGAGATATCCCAATCATTATCCTGAACTAAATACAAAATGGGAAGCTTCTTGAGTATTGACATTTGTAGTGCTTCAGATACTTCCCCTTCAGTCATTGATCCATCGCCAAGCGAGCAAACCACTACTGCACCTTTTTCATCCGGGGTAATTAGATTTTGAGTTTCTTTATATCTTAAACCTAATGCAATACCGGTGGTCGGGATTGCCTGCATACCAGTTGCCGAGGATTGGTGAGGTATCAATGGTTTTCCAGGATCCTTTAAGCTGGGATGTGTATAATAAGCACGACCCCCGGAAAAAGGATCGTCTTTTTTTGCCATCAGTTGTAACATAAGTTCATAAGGCTCGAGGCCAATAGACAGTAACATGGCATCATCCCGATAATAAGCTGATAAATAATCTCTGGGTAGAAGTTGCATTCCCAAGGCAACTTGAATGGCTTCATGTCCTCTGGAAGTAGCATGAACATATTTTGAAACAAATTTAAAATTTTGTTCATAGTACTGCGCCATGTACTTGGCGGTATAAGCATATTGAAAAGCATTCCTTAAGACCGTCTTTGATAATTTCTTGCTTTTCTTTTTCATGCTGGAGTAGGGCGTGTTTTAAGTATTTACGGGACCTGAATATAAGGTGTAATTTGTGCTATTAAAACCGACAATGTTCTTACCAAAAGGACTGTATAAATCGCAAAATTTAATGTTAACAAAAATTGCGATTTTGTCTCAATGAGTAACAAATTGGATTTCATTATCGAAATGCCTGAAGTGCAAAAGTAAGGACTATCCTTATGGTAATGTCGGGAAAATGATAACCTCATTTTGGGTAACTAGTATATTGAACAAAAGAAATATACTCAATTACCACTTGAAATATTATTATGTTTGAGTAACCATTTGCTGTATTAACAATGAAACTTCATTATTTAATACTTCGATAAACCCTTTAACAATCTCAATTTCAATTTTTTCTTCTTTATCAGTAATAATTCTGATTTTACCATTTTCCAATGCAGAGACTATAGGTGCATGGCCTCGCAGTATTTCGAATTGACCATTAGTACCTGGTACTTTGACAGAGATAATATCTCCATTAAAGATCTGTTTTTCAGGAGTAAGGATAATTAATCTCATAAATTGTATTTCTTAGCCTTTAGCAGCTTCATCTAGCATCTTTTTACCTTTTTCTGCAGCTTCATCGATAGTTCCAACCAGGTTGAAAGCGGCTTCTGGATATTCATCCATTTCTCCATTGATGATCATGTTAAAACCTCTAATGGTTTCTTCTATTGGTACCAATACCCCTGGCAATCCTGTAAAAGCTTCTGCCACATGGAATGGTTGAGAAAGGAATCTTTGCACCCTCCGTGCCCTGTGCACAACCAGCTTGTCATCTTCGGATAATTCCTCCATCCCTAGGATGGCAATGATATCCTGAAGTTCATTGTTTCTTTGAAGAATATGGATCACATCTTGTGCCGTTTGATAATGCTGATCTCCAATGATCATAGGATCCAAAATTCTGGAAGAAGAATCAAGAGGATCCACGGCCGGATAGATACCCATACTGGCAATTTTTCTACTTAATACAGTAGTCGCATCCAAATGGGCAAAAGTGGTAGCCGGGGCGGGATCAGTCAAATCATCTGCCGGTACATATACAGCTTGTACCGATGTAATAGAGCCACGTTTGGTAGAAGTAATCCTTTCTTGCATCAAACCCATCTCCGTGGCCAGTGTTGGTTGGTATCCAACCGCTGAAGGCATTCTTCCCAAAAGCGCAGACACTTCTGATCCGGCTTGAGTAAATCGGAATATGTTGTCAATGAAAAACAAAATGTCTCGTCCTCCTGCCGGATCGGAGAGATCTCCATCCCGGTAATACTCTGCAATGGTTAATCCGGACAAGGCAACTCGGGCTCTGGCTCCTGGTGGTTCATTCATTTGCCCAAATACAAAAGTCGCTTTGGACTGTTTGAGTTCGTTTTCATCTACTTCTGATAGATCCCATCCACCTTTTTCCATAGAGTCCATGAACTTTTCCCCGTAGTTTATAATGCCTGCTTCCAGCATTTCCCGCATAAGGTCATTCCCTTCCCGGGTTCTTTCACCTACTCCTGCAAAGACTGAAATCCCTTCATATCCTTTTGCAATGTTATTAATCAATTCCTGGATCAATACGGTCTTCCCTACTCCAGCACCTCCAAAAAGTCCAATTTTACCCCCTTTTGCGTAAGGTTCAATTAGGTCAATTACCTTGATACCGGTATAAAGTACCTCAGTTTCAGTACTGAGTTCTTCAAATACAGGTGGTTTATTGTGAATCGGTCGTCTAGCTGCTTGCGTGTCTACCTCCTTTATTCCATCAATTGATTTACCCACTACATTGAACAGTCGTCCTTTGATTTGATCACCGGTAGGCATACTGATCTGGGTGCCTGTATCTTCCACTAACATTCCACGGTACAATCCATCTGTAGAATCCATCGCAACTGTACGGACGCTATCCTCACCTAAATGTTGTTGACATTCCAACACCAAATCATCACCATCATCACGTTTAATAATTAATGCATTTAAAATATCCGGAAGGACACTTCCTTCTTCTTCAAAACTAACGTCCACAACCGGACCGATTACTTGCTTTACTTTTCCTAAATTAGCCATATGTTATTTTATCTAAAAAGGGCTTAAAAATCGGGGCAAAGATAGGTGTTTCATCCCGGTAAGCCAAATATTGTTTTATTAAAATTTAACCCGATTTTAGATTTATTAAGTGTGATCTAACTACCTGATTATTTGATGGTTATAAATTTTGACAACTTGCTAAAGCCATACTACATTCCAATCAAGACCTAAATGATGTTGGCCTTTTTATACGAAAATCAAAACAACTAATACGCGTTCGCTTAAAGCTCCAAAATAATAAACCAGTATATGGGCCATGGCTACTATTTCCTGTTTTATCGAAAATAGGGATATCTATTGTCAGACAATGATCAAAAAGGCTTAATTTATCGAAAAATATTGCCGTATGACTAACTGTACTTGTTCTTGTTTTAATGCCACAATACCAATCGCAATGAAACTGATAACCAAAATGATAATCCCCCACTGGGATAGGGTAGGAATAGTTGTAAGGTCCCACTCCCTGATCAGCCCATAGAATATTCTGAGCTTCACAAATCAAACAGGAAAAGGAAAAAATTAGAAAAAATAGTGTTTTCATATATATTAGTTGAAGAAAGAATTTATCTAAATATATAGAAAGATTTTGGCTCCTTTTCAACATGTATAGAGGGATTAATTAACTTTTCGACAGCTGTTTTTTGATCAAAATATGAGCTGTTTCCTGGATAAATGATAAGTGTTTGAATATCTATTAGATACAAAGTTCAATATAATCTCATGTAATGAATAAATATAAAGCATGGTCTTCCAGATGAATTTTAGCTGCAATAATGCCGAATCTAAAGTTTGGAATATTCACCCGTTAGGATTGATAGCTAAACTATCATCCGAAAGATTGTTTGGCTATTGTAGATCATATCTAAATAATTTGGCTCATCACCATTCAAACCTCTTTAGACATGAGTATTCCAAACTCTGATTAACTATATTTGTGGCTTCATTATTCTATGAACCGGATCAAAAAGCATATTATAGGAAGATACATCGGACATCGCAGAGGTCCCTTGTTGATCTGTTTTGGGGGTATGCATGGAAATGAACCGGCAGGAGTTAAGGCTATAGAATTGATGATAAAAATGTTGGAAGTAGAGCCGATCACCAATCCGGATTTTATTTTTAACGGTCGGTTCTTAGGTATCTTATCGAATCTGGAAGCATATAAACACCGGGTAAGGTATATTGATCATGACCTGAATCGAAGCTGGGAAAACGAAAGAATTGATAAAATATCCAACAACGGAGTCTTTACATTAACATCGGAGGAACAAGAAATGCGTGAAATCCTTCACATTATCGATGCAGAAATTGATAAATACCAACCCGACGAAATTGTATTTTTGGATTTGCACACCACCTCTTCTTTTGGTGGAATATTCAGCATTGTTGCTGATGATGAACCCAGTACAATCCTGGCTATGGACTTGCCAGCCCCGGTCGTAAAAGGTATGATTAATGATCTCAAGGGTACCGTCTTGCATTTTTTTAATAGTTCTCGATATGGATTGCCGGTACGTACAATTTCATTCGAAGCGGGACATCACGATGAACTTCTTTCCGTAAACCGATGCATCGCTGCCATTACCTGTTGTATGCGGGCTATTCATTGTGTCAACCCCAGTGATGTGGAAAGTCAACATTTAAAAGTATTGATGGACCATGCTGCTGGATTACCTAAATTGACCGAAGTATTGTATCACCATAGTATAACGAATAGTGATCATTTCACCATGCTCCCGAATTTCAGGAATTTTCAAAGTGTCAAACAAGGCCAGTTGTTGGCCAGAGACAAAAGGGGTGAAATACACGCCAAATATAATGGGAGAGTATTGCTCCCGTTATATCAAAAACAAGGTGAGGATGGTTTTTTTATCATTGAAGATATAATTAATGAAAATCAAGGAAATTTCCTTTGAAGCAATAGATCACATCATTGATCTGGCGGAAGCCAACACCAATTATCTTCCGCGGGTTGCAGATGAGTTGGTAACTAGGAATCCACATCTTTTGGCGTATTTATTTCAGGATGAGTTTAAGGTATTTACTGAAAATGAAAGATCTTATTTGCAATTTATTGCCTTGGTAATCTATCAAATAATTTACGAGGACAAATCATTAAGACAAGTAATTGATCCAGAAGAAATCATCAAGGTAGAAGAGAAAAATTGGAAGATTGCTGAAGAGGTCAAGGATTATGACCAAGTTTATGAGACCTATGCGAAAGACACCACACAGCCAAATATCCTCACATTCATTCATGAGGCTATTCATGCTGAAGATAACTCAGAGATATTACCGGAATCACGCAATTTGCTTCTTGCAGTACTTAAAACCTGGTTAGACTTGCTTTCTTCATAAATTTGTATTTCAGGTTGATAGCCATTAGCAAATTTGGGTGCATTTCAAAATGTCCAGAAAATTGAAATATATGTGTTAAATTAGCTATACAACCAAAATAGAGAAATCATGGACAGGGTTAAATTACAAAAAAAGTTTGACCGCCTGTTGAATGATGTAGAGAACCTAGACGGCACAGAGAGTTTTTATGATTACGAGGAGAAATTCACGTATTTGATGAAAGACTTTGGTCGGGAATTATTTGAAAGTTCGCTTGGTGAACCTGTTGTAAACCGAAAAAAAAAAGAGAATTCAAAGCGGTTTTGGAAAAATTGAGTTGAACAAGTCACATTCTTATATTGAACAAATTGAATCGGTAAAAGTGAGTCCTTATTTGGAGGGCAAGTTGGTATTCATCGGACAGCATAGTTGTTATGAAGATGGAGCATCAGTAGCTAACAGATTGTTAGAAATAGAAACGAACGATACGGCGATATATCGGCTAACTGATGGGATGGGTCAACAAGCAAGGCAATGGGTGGATGAAGAAGATCGGTATGACAAGCCCAATGTTGGTCCGACAGATATAGTTTATTGTCAAGTGGACGGATCTCAGTTGTTTACCAAAGAAGATAAATGGAAGGAGGTGAAGTTGGGCAGGGTATTCAAAGGCAGCTCGATATTACCAGAAGGTACAGATAGACAGTGGATTAGAGACAGTGAATACGTCGCTCACTTAGGCTGTCATAAAGAATTTGAACTAAAGATATCGACGTTATTGGATGACTACTCGAAGCTAGGTAAACGTTTGGTGTATATAAATGATGGTGCGATATGGATACAGAATTGGGTAAAGGCAGAATACCCAGAAGCACTTCAAATATTGGACTTTTATCATGCAATGGAAAATATATCTAAATATGCCAAACTTTGTATCAAAGGTAGGAATAAGTTCAAAGAATGGATGCAACAAACCGGATCATTACTAAAGGAATTAGGCTATGATAGCCTAATAGAACGAATCGATCAATTGAATTGCAATACAAAAGCAAAAAAAGTAGCGAAAAGTAAATTAATGGGCTATTTGCAAAGAAATGCGTCAAAAATGGACTATCCATCCTACTTGGAACAAGGATTGCTAATAGGCTCTGGAGCCATAGAAGCTGCCCATCGTAATGTGCTACAAAAAAGAATGAAACTATCAGGTCAAAGATGGTCAATGGAAGGACTTCAAAATATGATTAACCTCAGAGTTCTGAACAAAAGCGGACATTGGGATATAATTACTGATTATTTAAGACGCGTAGCTTAATTAAATGTAAAACATCGGGACATTTTGAAATGCACCCGCAAATTTTGAATCCACATGGAATAAATTATTTTTATAACTTATTCCCTGTTTTAAGCGTTATCCTAGTAATGAAGTATTTCTCTTTAATATCCATTCTACTGTTTGTTCTATTTTCTCTGCCCATATTTGGACAAAGAATATTTATTTCAGACGAAATCACTTTGCGCAATGATTATTCGTACGAATTATTAGGCCGCTATGGCGATAGAATACTGTTGTATCGAAATAGACAAATGAAGCAGCAAGTCCAATTTTTTGATGAAGAAATGAATTTGCGCAATGAGAAGGAATTTGAATTGGACGATCGTCGTTCTGAGCTTATAGGGGTCGTAAGAGGGGATACTTCCTTTGCCGTAATTTACAATTATCGTCGCAAAGGGGATATATATCTTTGTTTGCAAGAATTCGATGGGCTTGCTCAACGGATCGACTCGATCCAAGTTATTTCAGTGCTCCGTGACCAATTTCTGACTCCGGAATTTAATCTTAAAGTATCTGAAGACCGTTCCCAGGCCATTATTTATACCAGTGAGAAGGAAAGAGAAATGGATCTTTTTGTGGTTGATGTAAACAAGCGGGAATTGTTGTATACAAAAAAATTATTATTCGAAAATCTAAATTTCAGACGAGAATTTAAAGGAGTATATGTCAGCAACAAGGGAACTTTGTTTGCGGTTCTGGAGCTGAACAACTTTATTAATAAAAAAGACAAGCATTTATTCAGAATATTTCATTTTGTACCGGGTATGGGTAGTGTTCAAATCAAAGAAGTATCTTTTCCTGGTTATATCAGTTTGAATCACGAATTTATAGTGGATAACACCAGTGACTGTTTGGTCGGTGCTGGATTTTGCTCTGAAGACAATTATGTCAGAACCTCTGGAGTATTTACTATTCGATTTTGTGGACAGGATCAGGTCCAGCCGATTCAACATTTATCAATTACTGAAGATCTACTAGTAGACATATACGGCAAAAATGTTCAAATAGAAAAAGGCATTGAAAATGCTCAGGTCAGGGACATCATTTTGCGCAAAGATGGTGGCTTGTTGATGATCGGCGAAGTAATGAAGGAGTTTTCAAGACGATCTTATTATGGTGAAAGAACCCTAAACAGTTATAATTATCAAAGTGATTTTCATTTTGAAGATTTATTGGTTTTTTCCATTCATCCTGATGGGAAAACCCATTGGAGCTCCGTATTACATAAGAAACAATACTCTCACGACGATGAGGCCATTTATTCTTCATACTTTTTATTTAAAAATCCTTCCAAAGTACGGTTGGTTTACAATGATGAAATAAGTCGCGAAAATACAGTGAGCGAATATGTTATACAGGGAAATGGCAGAATGCTTCGTAATAGTCTAATCAATACGGAGTATCAAAGACTCCAAATGAGATTTAGAGATGCCTTGCAAATCTCATCAACGGAATTTATTGTTCCCAGTCAAAGACAGCTAAAGCTCAATCTGGTAAGATTTGATTATCGATAAGTCTATTTGCGATTAAGCCTATGCAGCTCTTAGTTTATTAAGTTTAGATCGATTCAACTTCTGTTCTGCATAATTGCGATCAATAACCAACTTTTTTACACTTTTATCCGATGGCAGTTCAAACATGGCATCCGTCATAATAGCCTCACAAATAGAGCGCAAACCACGAGCTCCTAACTTAAAATCCAGTGCTTTTTCTGCAATATAGTCTTTGGCTTCCTGTTCTACTACCAGTTCGATTCCTTCCAGTTCGAATAATTTGGTGTATTGCTTAATAAGTGAATTTTTTGGCTCGGTGAGGATACGATTCAAGATATCCTTATCCAGAGGATCCAGATAGGTCAGTACCGGCATTCTGCCGATTAATTCAGGAATTAATCCATAAGATTTTAGATCTTGGTGAGTTACGTATTGCAGAAGATTTTCCCGGTCTACTATCTCACTTTCATCTTTATTGAACCCAATTACTTGTGTATTTAATCTTCGGGCAATAATTTTTTCAATTCCATCAAAAGCTCCACCGCAGATAAAGAGGATATTGTGGGTATTGATTGTAATAAGTTTTTGTTCGGGATGCTTCCTTCCACCTTGAGGAGGAACATTTACTTCAGTACCTTCTAACATTTTCAATAAAGCTTGCTGAACACCTTCTCCGGAGACATCACGCGTTATTGATGGATTGTCACTTTTTCTAGCAATTTTATCCAGTTCATCAATATAAACAATCCCTTTTTCGGACGACTCTACGTCGTAATTACAGGCCTGTAATAGTCTGCTAAGCATACTTTCAACATCTTCACCAACATATCCGGCTTCAGTAAACACCGTAGCATCCACGATAGCAAAGGGGACTTTGAGAAACTTGGCGATCGTCCGGGCCAATAATGTTTTACCGGTTCCGGTTTGACCTACAAAAAGAATATTTGATTTTTCTATCTCCACGTCAGAGACTTCAGCGTTCTGCTTTAATCTTTTGTAATGGTTATAGACTGCAACCGAGAGGTATTTTTTAGCTTCATTTTGACCAATCACATATTGATCCAAATGTTCTTTAATTTGTTTCGGTGTAATTTTATCTGGTAAACGGTAATTGCTTGCAGACTTCTTTTTATTGAAGTTGAGTTCTTCTTCAATAATATCTTTCGCTTGCTCAACACATACTTCACAAATGTGTCCATCGATACCAGCTATTAAAATAAGTGCTTCATTTTTATCTCTACCGCAAAAAGAACATCGATAATTCTCCGGGCTTCCTTTCATAACGTAAATCTTTAGGTACAAATATACAAGAAAAGTATAGCATTCAGGTTACCTGACTTTTCTCCTTGATGGTATACCATAAATACTTTCTTGATTGATTCATCATTATTTATTAAGTGATGAAGTACGGTCTACTACTTCATCAACTATGCCATACTTTTTCGATTCGGCTGCAGTCATCCAATTATCACGATCACAATCCTCTTCAATCTTTTTGAACGATTGTCCGGTGTGGAGAGCGAGAATGTCGTATAATTCTTTGCGCATAGTCTTAATCAGGTTATACGATATTTCCATATCCGTAAATTGTCCTTGCATGCCACCGGAAGGTTGATGAATCATTACGCGACTATGCTTGAGACAAGACCTTTTCTTAGCCGTACCCGCAGCAAGAAGTACGGCACCCATCGAAGCAGCCAACCCGGTGCATATCGTGGAAATATCGGGTGAAACGTATTGCATGGTATCGTATATCCCCATCCCGGCAATTACAGACCCTCCCGGACTATTAAGAAAGAGGCTGATATCACGCTTCGGATCTGCAGACTCAAGAAAAAGGAGCTGTGCCTGGATGACATTGGCCACATAATCATTAATAGGCACACCTAAAAATATAATTCGATCCATCATCAAACGTGAAAATACGTCCATACCGACAACGTTAAGCTGTCTTTCTTCAATTACTTGCGGGGTGAATCCATGTATATTCGGTATACTGGAATCCATATATTTCTCCAAATGCATCTGGCTCATGCCTAAATGTTTGGTTGCATATTTTTTAAATTCATCTTGATGAAACATAGACTATTGTTTTTAGTATGGTATTAAAACACTTCAAAAGGTCAAATTGTTATATTATTCTTCTTCTTCAAGAATTGGAGTTTGAGTTTTTTGTCTGGCAGCTTCAAATATTGTATTGAATTCATCTAAAGTAATTTCGGTTTCCGAAAAACTGATTTTAGCTTCAAGATGATCGTAAATCCTATCAAACAACAAATCTTCGTAAACTTTCTCAACCTGTTCGCGATTTTGCATCATCCTCTCGACCATGTTATCGATCATGGCCTGATTTCCTGGCATGCCACCAAAATAAGAGGCTATTTGTTTTGCAAATTCTTCTTTTATTTCCTCAGATGTAATTTGAATTTCATAGTTATTGATCAGTTGATTCCGAATCAGATTCCAGGACAATCCCTTAATAAATGGTGGAAATTCTTTGCTTAAATCTTTGTCGGATACTTTATTTTCTTGGTTCAACCACTTTTTTAAAAATGCTTGCGGAAACTGCAGGGGTGTTGTTTCCATTAAGTACTCTTGAATATTCAAAAACAATAATGCTTCTGTTTGCTTTTGATATCCATTGCTAATTGCATCTGCAATAAATTTCTTGGCGGATGCTTCATCATTTACCTCATCATTTTGAAAAGCCATTTGGAAAAATTCTTCATTCAATTCTGCCAGTCTTAGCCTTTTGATCTTTGCGATTTTTCCTTGGAATAAATCTCCAATTTCTTTTTCTTCATCCTCATCCAGATTTAACAAATGCTTTCGAACGTATTCTTCATCTCTTTCCTTTTCAATGGTCCAAATGTTGAAAGTAAAATGGTGGTTGATGTCCTTGTCTAAAAGCTGCTCTCTAATCTCGTCATTAAGATCTGTGACCTGGGTGGAAAAATAGGTATTCCAACCTTTCTCTTTAATGGAATCTTCTTCCCATTCCTGAGCCTCAATTTCAATTATATCATCTTCCTGGATCTTAGTCTCAACATCTTCCCGGAAACCTTGTTTTTGCCTTAGCAATTTAAATTCCTTATCGACGATTTCGTCATCCACTTTGATCTTGTATTTTGTGAACTTCTGGTCAGCATCAAATTCCGGAATTTGAACATCCGGACTGATACCAATTTCAAATGAAAATTTGAAATCTTTCAATTCTTTGGGATCAAAACTGATGGCTTCCTGGTCTTCAATTGGAAGCGGTTGCCCCAGAATACTTAATTCATTTTCTTTGATAAAATCATTGATGCCCTGATCAATTTTCTTTTGGATGATATCGACAAGTATCGATTTTCCGTACATTTTTCGAATAAAACCTAACGGAGTTTTACCCTTGCGAAAACCTTTTAAATTACTTTTTTGAGCAAAAGTTCGCAGTTCTTTGGCAAATTCGCTTTGATAATCTTTATTCTCAATATGCAGCGTGATGTGTTCGTGCAAGTGATCTATTTCTTTGCGATCTACTTTCATAAAATAATATGAATTTTAGGTAATCTATGTTTTTTACAATAAGAGGGAAACCGAACCGATAAACTTAAATTGTTCTTCATGAATTTGATATCAAATTGTCTTTTGATGCATTGATGAGTATATGGTGGTTTCGGTGAATCATTTAAATCCATTTCACCAAATTCTATGCTATAGTCCAATTTGGCGGACGCAAAAGTAATACTTCGACGGCTTAAAAGCAAGCCAATCAGATATTGGATGATTGAAGAGTATACTTTAAGGAAAAATAAAGCAGCGTACAAAAGAAAAATGATTTATATTTGCGGGCTCTGTACTAAACAGACGGCGTAAAACACGATGGAATCTGCCAATAAAATTCCACTTGCGGGTGTGGCGGAATTGGTAGACGCGCTAGACTTAGGATCTAGTGCCGCGAGGCGTGGGGGTTCGAGTCCCTCCACCCGCACAAAAGCCAAAGTATTGCTTTGGCTTTTTTAATTTATCGGTTCCCATTATTTGGCAGATTCAACTATTCTTTTCATATACAGTCGGTTAGTTAACTTTAATATTCAATTAGGGTACTGAGGATCGTTACTAGAGCTATGATTAAGCTAAAATTCTAAATTGATGCCATTTACTCTATTCCAGGGTGTTATTGTCTGATAACTTGAAATCCGCATGCTGTCAGGTAAATGCATACGAAATGTCTGTATCAAATGCTGAAAAAAGCAAGAATGGAAACATTTAAAATCGGACTTCTATGTATTTTTATATGAATAAAGTAAATGCATAATGTCTTTGAAACAACATGTTAAAGAAGAGCATCAAAAAAAGATAAATTTGGTAATTAATTATATTTCTAACCACCTAAGTGAGAAGTTAGACTTAAAGAAATTATCCAGGATATCTGCGATATCTCCCTATCATTTTCATCGAATTATGACAGCTTATCTGGGTGAACCACTAGGTACATATATTATTAGAAATAGAATTGAAACTGCGGCACAATTGCTAAAGCATACTTCTATGCGTATTGATGAAATAGCATTTAAGATAGGTTATGACTGCCCCACTTCTTTTGCCAAGGCATTCAAAAAACATTTTGAAATGTCACCCTCTGAATTCCGTGCGAGTCAGAATCTGGAAGACCAGAACAAAAGTACTTCTCTAATTCATAAGGGAGAATTGCCTAAGGATTTCGTTCTAAAACCCAAAATTGTAACCCGTAAAGAAAAAATGGTTATTTACTTACGACTTATTGGAGATTATCGTTTCAATGATTATAATACGGCGTGGGAAAAAATTTGGAATTTTGTGAAAGAAAAGCGTTTGTATACCTTCAGACAGGAAAGTCTCGGACTTTGCTACGATGATCCCACAATCACCGAGGTAGAAAAATGTCGATATGAATGTTGCATCACTATTAATAAAAAGATTTCTCCGGAAGGAGACATAGGAGTAAAAACTATTCATGGTGGGAAATATGCTGTCTTTAAATTTAGAGGGAATATTGATTATGTTGGGGCTGTTTATGATGCAATTTATAATACCTGGTTTCCACAAAGTGATTATGAGCTAAGGGATGTACCGGCTTTCGAAAAATATGTAAAATTTTCAAAAAAGAATCCCGCCAGAAATAAAACTGAAATCTTCATACCAATTAAATAGCTATGGAAAAAAAGGCTTTGTATGAATTACTGATTCCCAAAGACAGAGATCTTGATCGTATTGCTGAAGAAGCCATAGAAAATCCCTCGATCATATCCTATCTGACAGCTGGTTTAGAAAATGACAATGCCCGGATTAAATATGGATGTCTGAATACCATGGTTCTCCTTAGTGAAAAGAATCCGGGGGTGTTATATCCATTTTTTGACCTATTTTCTAGTTTTCTTAAGTCTGAAAAGAATGTTGTCAAATTGGGAAGTATCAAAATTTTATCAAACCTTACCCCCGTAGATACTGAAAAGAAATTTGATAAAATCTTTGAAACGTATTTCGCATTTATGAAAGATCCTGAGATGACCACCGCGGCAAATGTGAGTAAAGGATCAGCAACAATTGCTAAAGTAAAACCCTATTTGAGAGAAAAAATTGTCAATCAACTTTTAACAGTCTCTCACCAACATTATAAAACCGTTGAGTGCAAAAATATTTTGATTGGACATGTGATTACTGCCCTGGACAAAATGTTTAAGGATACAGAAAATAAGAAGCCAGTATTGGATTTTGTAAAAGAAAATAGTAACAATCCCTGGAAAGGCACTAAACAGAGGGCTGAAAAATTTTTGAAAAAACACAACCAATGAATCTTTATTTCATTGGGCTTTGGTCATAATCTGTATCAATTTTATAAAAGAGTACAGGGGATTTTTCAGTTGTACAACGAGATAGGGTCTTAAAAACCACTTCATGAAATCCAAAACATGCCCAGAATAACTTAAGATTCCCCCAATGTAGAACATGGACTCATTGGGTAAGATCCAGCATCATTATTGCTATATTTAACAAACTATTTTGAATAGTTCATAATATCCGTAGAACCCAATTTCAACAAAATCTGTTTATATCTCGTGAGCACCATTGATTATTAAATTTTGTGTTAATTTGTAACTTATAATAGTTATATGCCATCTATTGCCATCATATCGGAAAAGGATAGGCTCTTGATTCAAAGGGCTTATAGGAAGATGCTCCGTTCGGTCAATAAGAAGAAGTTGTCCAAAGAAGACCAGGCCAATATTCGTAAGGCATATGAGCTAGCTGTTGAAGCTCATGCTCAGCAGCGAAGAAAGTCCGGAGAACCTTATATTTTACATCCGATAGAAGTAGCAAGGATCTGCGTACAGGAAATCGGATTGGGACCAACTGCGATTATCTGTGCTTTATTGCATGATGTGGTAGAAGATACGGATACCGGTTTGGATGAAATAAAGGAGCAATTCGGTTCTAAAATCGGTATGATCGTCGATGGTTTGACCAAACTGGATGGCTTGTACAATGTAGAAAGTCCTCAAGCTGAAAACTTTAAGAAGGTAATCAGTACGCTAATCAAGGATGTGAGGGTCGTGTTGATAAAAATGGCGGATAGACTTCATAATCTACGAACTATAGATGCCATGCCACGGCACAAACAACTAAAAATAGCTGCGGAGACCAGTTACATTTACTCGCCCTTGGCTCACCGATTGGGCTTGTATAACATCAAAACTGAATTTCAGGATATTTGTATGAAAATTACCGAACCTGAAATCTATGATGAGATCCTGCAAAAGCTCCAAGATTCTCAAAAGGATCGTGATAAGTATATTCGAGAATTTATCAAACCTCTAAAGAAAACACTGGGTGACTTAAAGATAAAATATCGAATTAATGGTCGTCCGAAATCAATTTCTTCCATCTTAAATAAAATCAAGACCAAAAGAGTTCCTTTTGAAGAAATTTATGACTTATATGCCATACGGATTATTATTGATGTGAAGGCATCCAAGGAAAAATCCATTTGCTGGCAGGTGTATTCCATTGTAACCGATGTACATACACCTATTCCCGAGAGATTAAAAGATTGGATAACTACACCAAAATCCAATGGATATGAATCCCTCCATACTACTGTGATTGGTCCAAAAGGACGTTATGTAGAAGTGCAAATCCGAAGTGAGCGTATGGATGAAATTGCCGAACGCGGATTTGCCGCTCATTGGAAGTATAAAGGAGTAAAGAACAGTCATAACCATTATGACTCATGGCTGGATAATATCCGTGAGATTCTGGAAGGTCAGCATACTGATGCCATCGAATTTCTGAATGATTTTAAGACCAATCTTTTTAAGGAAGAAGTCTATGTATACACCCCAAAGGGAGATATGAAAGTACTACCTAAAGGAGCTACTGCCTTGGATTTTGCTTTTAATATTCACTCGGATGTAGGGTACCACTGTGTGGCCATTAAAGCCAACAAAAAATTGGTTCCCATGGGTTATAAATTGCAAAATGGAGATCAAATACATATCACAACTTCTAAGAATCAAAAACCAAGCGAAGATTGGTTAAAATTGGTGGTGACAGGGAAGGCTAAGTCAAAAATTCGTCAGTCCCTGAAGGAAGAAAAAAAGAAGATCGGAGGTCTGGGAAGAGAAGCCTTGGAGCGGAAATTACGCAACATGAAGGTAGACTTCAATGAGAATATTGATATGTTGGTCAAACATTTCAAATTTAATTCTCGCTTGGATTTTTTCTATCAAATTGCTATCGACAAGTTTTCGTTGAGTGAGTTACGGATTTTTGAGATTGAGGGAAACAAATTGGTACTGCCGAAGCCAAAAGGAGAAGAGAAAGTAGTTCTTCCCCTATCGGGATTACCTGATAAGGGAGCATCTCCAACCGCTAAGTTACTGATCAACGGAGAGCCCGGAGATCAATACAAATACCAATTTGCCACCTGTTGTCAACCAGTGATGGGAGATAATATTTTTGCATATGTAACAGCGAGTTCGGGATTAAAAATTCATAGAACCAATTGTCCTAATGCAACTCATTTAATGGCCAACTATGGATATCGTGTGATGAAGGCAGAATGGATATATTCTACCGATCAATCCTTTGTGGTCGATTTAATAATTAATGGAGTTGATGACGGACCAGGAGTAATCCAACGTTTGAGCCAGGAGATCTCTTCAAAATTAGGACTCAACATCCGATCGTTTAATATTGAAGGTAGAGAGGGATTTTTCGAAGGTAGAGTGAGTTTGATCGTACGTAATACAGATCAACTGAGTATTGCAATCAGGTCATTGAAAAAGATTAAGGGAATCTCAAATGTAATCAGACAAGAAATTCATGATTAACGAAAAAGTACATATCGAAAACATAATCGTGGAGGTGAAATCTATATTTTCCAATTTTTTGGAACAAAATAGTTTACGTAAAACACCTGAACGCTTTGCAATTCTTGAGGAAATCTATCGCAGAACGGATCATTTTGACGCAGAGGCTCTTTATATCCATATGAAAAACCAGAATTATCGGGTAAGCCGGGCCACCGTATATAATACTCTGGAATTGTTAGTCAATTGTGATCTGGTCAAAAAGCACCAATTTGGCAAAAACTTAACTCAATACGAAAAATCTCACGGATTTAAGCAACACGATCATCTGATTTGTGAAGATTGTGGCCGGGTTTTGGAATTTTGTGATCCCAGGATTCAGCAAATAAAAGATATGATGGGGGATATTCTAAGATTTAAAGTGACTCACCATAGCTTAAATTTGTTTGGTAAATGTGACGGAGCTTGTGATCGCCAAATTCCTGAAACTACCGACCTGTAGCTCCAGTACAAAATTTCTGACTTTGCTGGGCTTTCTTAGTATCGAGAATATTCTTTATCTATTCTGTTTCTTCCTATCTTTGATCCTTAATTATGGGATATGAAAGTTGATGCTATTGTTGGATTGCAATGGGGAGATGAAGGAAAAGGTAAAATAGTAGATTATCTGGCTACTGATTATGACTTGGTGTGCCGATTCCAAGGAGGACCAAATGCTGGTCATACATTAAAGATCAATCAAAAAAAGTATGTTTTGCATACGGTTCCTTCCGGAATATTTAGAAAACATCTGATCAATGTGATCGGGAATGGTGTTGTCATTGACCCAATTACTTTACAAAAGGAATTGCTAGGGCTGGAGGCAGCAAATGTTGATTACCAGGATCGACTATTGGTTTCACGAAAAGCACATTTGATTCTACCGACTCATCGCATGTTAGATGCTGCTTCAGAAGCATCCAAAGGTTCTAAAAAAATAGGATCCACACTACGTGGAATAGGACCGACATATATGGATAAGACCGGTAGGAATGGATTGAGGGTAGGAGATATCCTCCTCCCCGATTTTATGGACCGATATCAACAACTAAAACAAAAGCATCTACACCTGATCCGGTTGTATCCGGAGATATCTTTCGACTTGGATCAAGAAGAGAAAAAATGGTTAGCAAGTATTGAGGTTTTAAGTGGGCTTAAGACCATTAATGGAGCGTATTACATTAATAATGCCTTAAAGGAAAATAAGCGGGTTTTAGCCGAAGGTGCTCAGGGATCAATGCTGGATATTGATTTTGGAACCTATCCCTTCGTTACCTCTTCTAATACCATTACCTCAGGCATTTGTAATGGATTAGGGGTAGCTCCAAAAAATATTGGCAAGATAATAGGTATCACGAAAGCCTATTGCACTCGGGTAGGTTCTGGTCCGTTTCCTACAGAATTACATGGGCAAACGGGAGAAGAATTGCGTAAAGCGGGTCATGAATTTGGAGCTACAACCGGACGATCCCGGCGGTGTGGTTGGATTGATCTACCCCAGCTGAAGTATACCATAATGTTAAATGGAGTGGATGAATTGGCCTTGACCAAAGTAGATGTGTTAAATAGTTTTTCTGCAATACAAGCTGCATATGCTTACCAGACTTTTGAAGGAATTACTGATGAAGTACCATTTAGCTTAGAATCTGACCTCAAACCCATTTATGACACAATCGAAGGATGGGAGCAAGACTTAGATCAATGTATAAAATGGGATGAATTACCCGGTAAGGTAATTGATTACGTCAAGTATATTGAAAAGAAGCTAAATGTACCCATAAAATATCTATCTACAGGTCCGGAACGTGAAAAGCTGATTATTCAGAATCATCCCAGCTTGGTTTATTGATCAACCTTTGGTTTTCGACCACTTATAATATATTGAAAATCCAAAGCACATTGATCGTGAATTATATTTGCAAATCCCGCGTCAAACAATTCATTCTCCACAATATAAAGTGGAACACGTTCTCTGACCGATATATCAAAAGGCAAGCGAGTCATTTTATAATCTACGATCAGAATTTGACCACCAGGCTGTAAGTAATCATAGATTTTTTTTAAATAGTCCAAACGATCGCTAATGAATGTTATGGTGTTGCTAATCAATACGGCATCTACTAAGTCATCTTCTAGTTGGGGGTCATTTGCCTTAACCAATCGCATTTCGATGTTCTTCCTATACCCCACCGGATAATTGGGCAGATTGATCACTTCATCAATGGTTTGAAGTGCACTGGGATCAATGTCTAATGCTAAGACTTTAGCACCTTTTGCGGCTAATCTAATTGAAAAAAAACCTGACCCAGCACCAATATCTGCCACTGTTTTACCGGTTAGATCACCGAAATAGTTCAATACAATATTGGGCTTTTGCCAAAGGGTACGATTTTCCAAATTAAGAACTTGGGTATCCGGGATTTTGTGCTCAACTTCCGGAACAGTAATGGGTTGATCAATGGAGTCATTTTGTTGGGTACAGCCAATTGTCAAAAGCAAGTTTACCAATAATACAAATATCAACTCTCTATTTATGTATCTGTTCATACAACATAAATGTACTAAATCTCTAATTCTTCCCATTCATATCCGATATTAAATAAAGCATCTCCTTGGTTGACTACCGGGCTATTATTATGTCCCACGATGTATCCGGTGCGGGAAGCATATAAATAGGATTGTTCATTCCCATCTTTATCACGAAAATATCCCATAGGCTCATTTTTCTGAATGAATCCTCCTGATTTTCGGGTCCACATGAATAATCCGGCTCGATTTGCCCGCAGCCAACTGGACTTGGTAATGTGGATAACCTGATGTTGAGCCTGGCGGTGATCTTCCTTCATTTCATAATGGTGCAGTACTCGCTTAATTCCATCAATACCTTGTTCGATTGCATAGCCATCTAATCGCAAGGCTTCACCGGCCTCATAAACCAGGATTTTTTTACCCATTTCGTGGACCACTTTGCGCAAGGATCGAGGAATGACACTTTTGCGCAAAATAAAAGGAGTTGCAAATATCTTGGCTAATTCCAGATTGCCTGGATTGCGATGGGTGTAACGCAGTTGCGGATAATTGAATAATGTGGATCCGCCTGTATGAAAATCCAAACCAAAATCCATATGAGGCAAAACGTGCTTGGTGAGAGTACGAGCAACCTGAGCTGCGAGTGAGCCTTTCATATTGCCCGGAAAACTCCGATTAACGTCCTTGCCATCAGGTACATCTCTCGAAAAATTGATAAATCCGTACACATTTAAAACTGGGATGGCAATCACGGTTCCTCGTAACAAGTTGTCAAAATAGCCCTCATAAACACATTTTCTTACTATTTCTATTCCATTGATTTCATCTCCATGAACACCTCCAAGAATCAATATGGTTGGGCCTGGAATTGTACTACGATATACCTTGGCTTTAATAGAAATCCGTGTTCCAGACGGCAATCGACCTACATTTAAATTGATCATTTGGACCTCACCCGGCCCAATGGATTTTCGGTTGATAATGATATCTTTGTTTTCCCATTTCATTTGGCTCATCTCTTATATGCCGTGCGGTTTCTCACCTCTCTTTCAACATATTGTATGATTTCAGCGGCTATATCAACTTTAGTAGTTGTCTCTATACCTTCCAAACCCGGAGAAGCGTTGACTTCCAACACGAGTGGTCCGTGTTCAGATCTTAGCAAATCCACTCCGGCCACATCCAATTTCAATAATTTCACAGAACTCAAAGCTAGTTCTTCTTCCTTTTCCGAGATACTTACCTTCGAACTGGTAGCCCCACGATGTAGATTCGATCTAAACTCACCCGGTTTTGATTGTCGTTTCATGGCGGCCACAATCTTGCCATCAACAATGAATATCCTAATATCAGCACCCCTTGCCTCTTTGATATATTCCTGGATAATAATTTTTTGTCTTAGCTTGTTGAGTGCTTCTATAGTAGTTTCCGTGTTGATTTTATTGGTGGTGAGGATCACACCGAGACCTTGAGTACTATTTTGGAGTTTAACTACCATTGGATATCCTCCCAAATGAGGTAATAAATAAGGTAGCATAGCCATATTGTTGGTAAGTAATGTCTTGGGAACAGGTATACCACCAGCAGCCAGTACTTGAAGACAAACCAGTTTATTGCGAGCTTTCAATAATGCTTCTGATCCCACAGTAGTAAATACTCTTTTTGCCTCAAAATGCCTGATCACAGCCGCTCCGTAATCAGTAGCTGTACTTCCGATTCTCGGAATTATGGCGTCAAAGTTTCTTAGTAGGGCATTATTGTAATAAATCTGAGGTTTACCTGCTTCGATAACCAAATCACAATACAGGTGATCTACAACTCGTACGAAGTGACCTCTTCGACGACCAGCAACCAGTAGACTTTGAGTAGAATACAAGGCAGTGTTCCTGGATAAAATTAGAATATTCATAACAACTAGAACTAATACTGTCTGCTCAAGATATTGATTGTTAATGAAATTATTGTTGCTCAGATCAATTTGTTGGAGGAAGATCAGAATACATGGTATGACGATATGGGAAAATCAAGTTGGTGATCTGTCAGAATAGACTTATTTTGTCCAAAATTAGTTTAATGCCTTCAGTTGTTGCCATAAATGATAAACGTACCATTAATGGATGGGCCTTCTATGATTGGGCCAATTCTGCTTACGCCTTGGTCATTACTACAGCAATTTTTCCAGCCTATTTTATTGAAGTAACCCAAGATCAAATTGACATCTTTGGTTCTTCATTATCCAACAGCGCTTTTTATGCATTTATCATTTCGGCAGCTTATTTGGTAATTGCATTTATCAGCCCGGTACTGAGCGGTATTGCAGATTACGGAGGAAGGAGGATGTACTACTTAAAGTTTTTCACTTTAATCGGTTCGTTATCCTGCATAATTCTATTTTTTTTTAAGGGAATGCAACAATTGGGCTTGGGGTCTATCTGTTTCATGATCGCTACTATTGGATTTTCAGGTAGCCTGGTCTTTTATAATGCATACTTGCCTGAAATTGCTTCGGAGGACAAATATGATGATGTGAGCGCTAAAGGATTTGCCTTTGGTTATATCGGATCAGTCATTTTATTGTTGATTAATTTGGTAGTTATACTTAAGCCGGCTTGGTTTGGGATTCAAGATGTTGGACTGGCGACCCGATTGGCATTTGTGATGGTCGGATTGTGGTGGATTGGATTTGCTCAAATTCCATTTAAGAGGCTACCTAAGGATGGAATTTTTACAAGACAAAAACGCTTACTTAGCAAGGGCTTTCAACAATTGAAATCCGTATGGATACGATTGAAAAAGCAACATAACATTAAGCGGTTTTTGATTGCTTTCTTTTTTTACAGTGCTGGAGTACAGACGGTACTGTTTTTGGCTGCGACTTTTGCCGAAAAAGAGTTGCAGTTTGGTACAAGCCAAATGATATTAATTGTAATAATACTCCAATTGGTTGCTATTGGAGGTGCATATTTGTTTGCCTATATATCAGATATCAAGGGTAATAAATGGTCCTTGATCAGCATGTTGATCATTTGGATCAGCATTTGTCTGATTGCGTATTTTGTACAACTCAACTGGCAATTTTATCTGGTAGCCTCGTTAGTCGGTTTAGTGATGGGAGGAATTCAATCACTCAGCAGATCGTCTTATTCAAAACTTATTGATCAGTATGAAAACGATCATACCTCCTATTTCAGCTTTTACGATGTATTGGAAAAAATTGCAATCATCCTGGGAACATTTACCTTTGGTATTGTTGAACAATTAACCGGAGGAATGCGTAATAGTATACTTACTCTTTCTGTTTTCTTTGTAATTGCATTGATTATTTTAATCAAAGTCCGACTAAAAGGAGTTTGATTAAATTAGTATCTCCGGGTAAGGGTCGTACTCGTTCTTACAGCATTGGTCACAATTTTTCATAACATCCTTGATCCGGCTGTAATGGATCTCGCAGGTTTCCTTCTAGATCGGAGGTAATTGAAGGGATTGGAGTGGCCTGTTCTATGGCAATGGATAAAGAATCCAGATGGTAATCGGAAAGTTCGATATTTTCGAAAAGTAAATCTGAGGATTGCAAATTGTAGCAATTATTGCAATGATCATAAAAATCCGGAAACTGACCTGGATCAAGTAGTTCATCGACTCGCACAACACAGTTTTGAAAAAAGTAGCGAAAGGCCAGACTATTTTCGCCCTGGGTTGCATCGATAAGCGATATTTCATCCGTTCCGGAGCCCGCAATGATACAATTACGAAAGGACGCATTTAGTGAAAAAACAGCCGCTGTACTGCATTCAGGGTCTAAACACGAAAAATTATCCATGTGCAAAGCTTCCGTAAGGTTGCCGTAGGAAGAGATGGTACAATAGTCAAGTAAATAGGTTCCTCCGTATGAGAAAAACAGGGATTGACCCCCATTGCTGTGAATTAATGAATTTTTCATTTTGATTACGGCATGCTCTCCAACTATTCCAGCACTGGAAGTATTGAATATTTTAGTATTAAAAATGTCGACAGTTGCTCCACTATCCACTCTAAGGCCAACAATGGAATTTTTGATTTCCGTATTTTCAATTTGGTGCCCCTGACTTCCTGCTCCTAACCGTAGTCCTGCCCATTGGCCGCCGAGATCTTGGTATTCATCTTCAAGCCGGTCTCCCTGAATAATAATTGGATTCTCAAAAGTTCCTTCCAAAATAAGTTTTCCTTTTCTAAGAGTCCACAGAATCCCATCGTTGTAGGTTCCCAAGTCATTCTGAGCAATACCACCGTGCAGATGTATACGTGTGCCTTCTTTTATCCTGAGGGTACAACTATCGATGAGCAGTACTCCATAGACTACATAAGGCTTTGGATCCTGCCAAATAACTTCGGACTGATCACAGGTCAAAAGAGCGAGTCGCCCTTGAAACATATTGTTAGGTATATAATTGGCATTTTGACCCCAGGCTTCCAGAACCACCTTTTGTATGTTACCGTTGGTCTCCAGGCTTAGGTATTCATGGATCACAAAAGGACTTTCAGATAAAGGCTGATTCGGATCGACAGTGACTTCAATAAATACATAGATACTGTCATTTGGCCAAATCGTTATATCACTGGCTTCTCCTTCAGGGTAACTGATGCCATCGATATTAATGCGAAATTTGGACTGAGATCCGGATTCAAGCTTAACTTTCGAGATACCGATGGATAAGTCATGTTTATTATAGATCTTAAAATATCTTGTCGCGCTTCCAACTTGGGTAAAGACCGTATCGAAGGTAAGTGTGTCAGCTGAAAAAGCCAGCTGGGCATCTCCTGATTCAATAAACTTTTCTTGCAGACATCCCCAAGTAAAAATATTGAGCAAACAAATAAGACTTATCCAATAACGCATATCCAAAGATGAGGGTAAATATAAAACTCAATTTCTGTTGGAATGGTATCCAGAACAGACAATTTAATGATTAACCTTCCAGAGCAGCGGCACCACTAACAATTTCGGTAAGTTCTGTGGTGATCGCAGCTTGTCGAGCTTTATTGTAATTAATTCTCAATTCTTTAAGAATTTCATTGGCATTTTCCGTAGCCTTATCCATGGCCGTCATTCTGGCACCATGTTCTGAAGCCTGATTATCCAGAACATATCGATAAATTTGACTATCAAGAATTGCGGGAATCAAATTGTTTAGTAGTTTGTTTTTATCTGGTTCAAAGAGATAGTCCGCCCTTCTTTTCTTTAGGGGATTTCCTTTCGCCTTAATTTTTGGAATGGGTAAAAATGGAACCGTTTCGGGAAATTGCATTCCTGCATTCTTAAACCGGCCAAATGACACATCAATAGAATCTACCTCACCGGTAGAAAATGCTTCTATTAACATATGAGACAACTCTTGCACTCTTTCCAACGAGATGTGATCGGGGATATCGTGATAATCACTGATGATCTCACAATGACTATAATGTCTTTGAAAGTATTCGTTGGCTTTTTTTCCTACGGCTAAAATTTTCAATTTTCCACTGGTCGCTTGGCTGGAATATTTTTTTTCAATATTAGCAATAGCGGACTTAATAATATTGGTATTGTAAGCTCCACAGAGACCGCGGCTTGAAGTGATTACAACTATTAAGGGCGCCTCACGATTGGTATCCCGGTTGAAGATAATTTCTTTATCACTTCCCAGGCTGACCATTACATGATGAAGAATATCGGTAAGTTTGTCCGAATAGGGTCTCATCGCAACAATGGCCTGCTGCGCTCTTCTTAATTTTGCAGCAGACACCATTTTCATCGCTTTGGTAATTTGCTGGGTTGAAATTACCGATTTGATTCTTTCCCGAACTTCCTTTAATTGACCGCTCATAATATAATCTTAGTGTTGAAAACGATTCAGATTAAGCAAATTGTGGAGTTAGCTCTGCAGCTAGTGCTTCAACTTTTGCCAAGTCCTCTTCGTTTAATTTCCCCAATCGGAAATTATCTAATATATCCGCATGTTTCTTTGATATCTCATCCAGGAAAGTCTCTTCAAACTGATGTACTTTGGCCACATCTACTTTACGTAACAATCCTTTACTTCCCAGATAGATAATGGCTACTTGCCTTTCTACTGACATCGGAGAATACTGAGGTTGTTTGAGAATTTCAACATTGCGTTTTCCTTTTTCCAAGACAGCAGTAGTAGCAGCATCCAAATCAGAGCCAAATTTAGCAAATGCCTCCAACGATCTGTACTGTGCCTGATCTAGTTTCAAAGTACCGGCAACTTTCTTCATGGACTTAATCTGTGCATTTCCACCTACCCGAGATACAGAGATACCTACATTAATTGCAGGACGTACTCCGGAATTGAACAATCCAGACTCCAAAAATATTTGTCCATCCGTAATCGAAATTACGTTCGTAGGGATATATGCTGATACATCACCAGCTTGAGTTTCAATGATAGGAAGTGCAGTTAATGATCCTCCACCCTTTACCAGGGGATCTCCATTTTCATCCTTTGCATTTTTGAAAGACTCTGGAAGATCATTCATATTACGCGCTATTTCATCATTGTCGATGATCTTGGCAGCCCTTTCCAGCAATCGTGAGTGTAAGTAGAATACATCACCGGGATATGCCTCCCTACCCGGAGGTCGTCGCAACAATAAGGAAACTTCGCGGTAAGCTACTGCTTGTTTTGATAAATCGTCGTATATTATTAATGCGGGTCGACCTGAGTCTCTGAAAAATTCGCCAATTGCTGCTCCGGCAAAAGGGGCAAAGAACTGCAGCGGAGCTGGATCAGCCGCTGATGCTGAAACAATAATTGAATAGGCCATTGCGCCATTTTCCTCCAAAGTCTTAGCGACTTGTGCAACTGTAGACGACTTTTGACCGGATGCTACATAGATGCAATATACAGGCTCCCCTTTTTCGTAAAACTCTTTCTGATTTATGATGGTATCCACCGCAATCGCTGTTTTACCGGTTTGCCGATCTCCAATAATCAACTCCCTTTGTCCTCTCCCAATTGGGATCATAGAATCTATTGCTTTGATTCCGGTTTGTAATGGTTCATTTACCGGTTGACGAAAGATTACACCAGGAGCTTTGCGCTCCAATGGCATTTCATAACGTTTACCACCAATGGGTCCTTTGCCATCGATTGGCTCGCCTAACGGATTGACTACTCGACCGACAAATTCTTCACCCACGGAGATGGAAGAAATCTTTCCGGTACGCCGGACGATAGAACCTTCCTTGATATGGTCGCCAGGTCCCATCAACACAACTCCCACATTGTCTTCTTCAAGATTAAGAACGATCGCTTTAACACCGTTTTCAAATTCTACCAGTTCATTAGCCTGAGCTTTCGTCAAGCCATAAATTCTGGCAATTCCGTCCCCTACTTGCAATACTGTTCCAATTTCTTCTAATTCAGTTTCGGATTTAAAACCTGAAAGTTGTTGCTTGAGGATTGCTGATATTTCATCTGGTTTTACATCAACCATAGTTAGTGATTATTTGTATTGATTAAATTGATTATAATTTTGTAATGTACTTATTATCCGCGAATTCTTTTTTCAGTGTCTCTAATTGGTGTTGCACGCTAGCATCGTATAATCTATCCTCATATTCAATGATAAATCCTCCGATAATTTCCGGATCTACCTGCGTATCCAATTCAATATTTTTTAGAGTAGTTTCACTAAGTTCCAACTTACTCTGAATAGCTTGAATATTTTCTTGGCTTAAGGGTTTAGCTGTAGTTAACTTCACCGTCGTAATTTCATTAATTTCTTTGTATTTGCTGATAAAACTGGAAGCAATATCTGGTAGATATATTTCTCTCCCTTTTCTCAATAAGATATGAAAAAAAGATAATGTCAATTTATCAAAATGCTCACCAAAGATGGCATCGATGATTGATTTCTTTTTGCTGGAATTGACGATTGGGCTTTTGATAAGTAGATACAGCTCCCGCGTTTCAACTGCGGCGTTGAAATAGTCGATGTCCTTCTTAATTCGATCTAGTTTGCCCTGCTCCTCGGCCAAGTCAATCAAGGACTTGGCGTACCTGGATGCAATTCTGGTTACTGACATGAATTATAGATTTAATTCTTTGACCAATGAATCGACAAAACTTTCATGATCCTTTGTTCCGGCCAATTCTTTACGTATAACCTTTTCCGCAATATCCAACGCCATCGCACCAACTTGATTTTTGACCTCGGATAAGGCCACTTTCTTTTGATTTTCAATTTCAACCATGGAGGTAGCAACTATTTTTGCTGCTTCTTCCTTGGCCTTATCCTTTGCCTCATTGATAATTGCAGTCTTGGTTTCTTTAGCTTCTTTTAACAAATTCAATCTTTCCTGCCGGGCTTCCACCAATAGCTTTTCATTTTCGGATTTCATATTATCCATTTCTTCCTTAGCCCGCTTAGCTTCATCCAATGCATTTTGAATATCATTTTCTCTTTTTTTCAATGCATTGGCGATTGGCCGGAAAGCAAATTTTCCGATCAAACCCCAAAAAAGCAGAAAAAATATGGTAGTCCAGAGTAGTAGTCCGACATCTGGTTTTATCACGCTAAAATCAAATAGAAATATCATTTCGTTAAATCATTTTACATTTTAAAAGTGGGCTGAACTCCAACCAACCGTTGTCCGTTCAGCCCTGAATTTTTCCAGTTGAACGGTTATGCACCGCCAAAGAAAGAAAGGATGATCGCAATCAACGCCGCTCCCTCTACCAAGGCAGCCATCAGGATCATATTTGATCTGATGTCTCCCACCGCTTCGGGTTGACGAGCGATAGCTTCCATAGCTTTTCCTCCAATCTGACCGATACCGATTCCGGCACCGATCACTGCTAATCCTGCTCCAACTGCTGCTAATGTTCCAGTCATTTTGTAAATATTTATATGATTAATGATGATGTTCTTCCGTTGCTGCTCCTATATAGGAAGCAGTTAAGATGGCAAAAACAAATGCCTGAATGAAAGCAACCAATAGTTCAATTGCCATCATAAATAATGTCAACAATGCGGATCCTGGGACCGTGGCCCATCCGGCAACGGGATTGGCTCCTGATTTGCCAAAGATAAATATCAAACTCACAAAAATGATTACTACCATATGTCCTGCCGTGATGTTAGCAAAGAGCCGTAACATCAGGGTGAGTGGTTTGATAAAAAGTCCCAATACTTCTACCGGGGTCAGAATGCTCTTCACCCAGGCCGGCACTCCGGGCATCCAAAAAATATGTCTCCAATAATCTTTATTTCCATTGAGGTTGGTTACCAAAAATGCAATAATCGCCAATACCATGGTTACCGCCAGGTTTCCGGTCACATTAGATCCTCCCAAAAAGGGAATCTGACCAAATAGATTCAGGGCCAGAATAAAGAAAAACAGGCTCATGATAAGTGGTTGGTACTTTTCCCATTTGTCACCTAAAAACGGCTTGACTACTTCTTCCTGTATAAATAGGAATATCGGCTCGATAAACGACTGAATTCCTTTTGGAGCCTTACCATCCCTTACCCGGTAGGCCTTGGCAATGGAAGAAAACATCCACCACATCAAAAGAAAGATGATAAACATGGAGGTGACATTCTTGGTTATGGAAAAATCATAAAATGAAGTCAATCCGCCCCCAAACATACCTCCATCCAATTTGCTTTTATCCTCGCATTTGTAAGCTTTACCTTCGTAACAGACATAGGCAAATTCTTTCATTTTGCCATTTTCTTCTTCTTTCTGGTGAATAAATCCACCTATTTCAATGTTTCCGGTTGGGAAAGAGGAGTCTATGACCCTTTTGATTGAGCCTCCATCCAAGACATATCCATTATAGGCATAATGGCCTTCTCCGTGTCCTAATGTTTCAAAGTGAAATTTGCTGGACATAAAAAACTCCCACCCCTTGTCCTTGCTGTAGAGAATACAGGGCAGAGGGAGATGTAAGGGCCCAATGCTGTATACATTTTGATCACTGATGTGATGAAATGCAGTTTGACCGGCATCAAATTCATGATCATGATGTCCTGCATGGCTGCAATCCAACGCCGGGGTATCCTCACCGGATTCATGATGTGTATTGTGATTAGAGTCCTCATTGTGTTGAGAGCAGACCGTACCGGCCGATAGCAAGATAAAAAAAAGAGTATTTATGATTCTCGACATGAGCATGCAAGCTTTTTCAAAATCGCTGCAAAGGTATGATTTATAAGAATTTTTTCTCTAAGATATAGCCACTTTTTTCAGCTTTTTGCGTGTAATTTTTTCGCAATTCCAAACTGCCTAAAAGCCCGGATAGTTGGCAATTATTTGGCATAAGGGTTTGTCGTATGGATATCCACAAGTAATCTGACGAGATCGCAAAATATATTTTATGTCCACCCCTGAATGCGCCAAATAATTCTAAGTGATAGTATGAATAATTCCAGAATGCAATTGGACCTATCGCGCAAAAGTGGTTGCCCTTTTCTCTCTGATAACCGTTACTTTTATTTGGCCGGGATATTGCATTTCATCCTGAATTTTCTGTGATATCATAAATGATAAGTCGTCTGCATAAGAATCGGTCACTTTTTCACTTTCTACAATAACCCGTAACTCTCTTCCAGCCTGTAAAGCATAAGCCTTCTGCACGCCGTCATAAGACATGGCCAGGTCTTCCAATTCTCCAATTCTTTTTAAATAACTTTCAAGAATTTCCCGACGTGCTCCTGGTCTTGCTCCCGATATTGCGTCACATGCCTGAACCACTGGAGAGATGATAGTGTTCATTTCTATTTCATCATGATGCGCTCCGACGGCATTACACACTGCGCTGTGCTCCCGGTATTTTTCACAAATCTTCATCCCTAAAATGGCGTGGGAGAGATCAGATTCATCTTCGGATACCTTGCCCAGATCGTGTAATAATCCGGCTCTTTTTGCCAGTTTGATCTGTTTGCTGTTTAAACCCAACTCAGCACCCATAATGGCACATAAATTAGCGGTTTCAATGCTGTGTTTCAATAGATTTTGTCCATAGGAAGATCTAAATCTCATTCGCCCAACCATTTTTACCAGGTAGGGATCCAAGCCATGTATATCCAACTCAATAATGGTTCGTTCTCCAATCTCCTGTATTTGTTCATTGAGTTGTTTTTTTACCTTATTGACCACTTCTTCGATACGTGCGGGGTGTATACGTCCGTCTGTTACCAATCGTTTTAATGCCAATCGGGCTATCTCTCTGCGAATCGGATCAAAACTGCTAATGACAATTGCTTCAGGTGTATCATCAACTACTATTTCTGCTCCGGTGGCAGCTTCCAACGCACGGATGTTTCTTCCTTCTCTTCCGATTATTTGCCCTTTTACATCGTCGGTTTCCAGGTTAAATACCGATACGGTATTTTCAATTGTATATTCCGCCGACATCCGTTGAATAGTCTGGATGATGATTTTCTTAGCTTCTTTATTGGCTGTATTCTTAGCTTGCTCGATGCGATCTTTGACAAGTATCATCGAATCGTTTTCTGCCTTTGCTTTTACCGCTTCAAGCAATTGCTCCTTCGCTTCATTTTCACTGAGCTTAGCAATGTTTTCTAAAAGTTTGATTTGCTTTTCATTAGCAACTTCCAGCTCTTCTTTTTTCCGGGAAACAATTTTTAATTGTTTGTCCAGATTTTCTCTGAGTGAGGCAATTTCGGATTCTTTGGTTTCCAGTAATTCAGCTTGGTTCTCTAAATCTTTTTTACGCTGTTTTAATTCATTTTCCTTGGTAACCACTACCATTTCCCTATCCTTTAGCTCAACTTTATGCTGGGCCTTTTCACTGTCAAACTCACTTCTGAGCTTATTGTACCTTTCTTTAGCTTCAGAGATCTTCCTTTGTTTGATCTTCTCATTTTTGCTTTCGGCATGAGATAATATTTTTTCAGCTTTGGTTTCTGCTTCCGATATGATTTTTTTAGCAGTTAACCGAGCTTCTTGAATTTCTAAATCCGATTTTTTATTGATCTCCTCGATTTTGGAACGATTCCATTTTTGGAATAATGCTCTAACGATGAAATAGCTAATTATTCCACCGATAATGACTCCTAGCAGTAGACCTAACCCCATATTAGTAAAATCCATAACAATTCAATTTATATATGATTAAATAGGGTCAGAAACAACCTGTACTATTGGAGCAGGGTATCGATAAGTTGATCGAGCTTTTGGATTTTATCGGTTATCTCCGAGTTATCGTTAGCCTTTAGGTGCCGGTGTAGATCCACCGCATAGGTAAGCAAAGCCATGCAAAGACAATCTTGTTTATCGCGGTTCGAATAGGTACGTTGAAAATGTGTAATTTTTTCGTTTACTTCCTCAGCAATACCTTTTATAAAATCAACATCCTCAGCATTCACTTTGAGAGGATAAGCCCTACCGGCTACATATACCTGAATACTTTGAATGTCTTTATCCGCCATTTACAAGCTGTTCACTAATTCAATACACTGATTTAACTCAGCAATATAGGAATCAATTTCTTCTTTCATTTTAGCTTTGACCTCCTCATCGAACGAATCAGCACCTTCAAATTTTATGGCTTGATCCGATACTTCCTTTTTAACACTTAATTGCTCTCTCAATTCAATATTCTCCTTAACCAAACTTTTATTCTCTTCTTTGATAAGCTCAAACTTCTTTGCTAATTGCTTGATCTTGAGCTCTACATTTTCAATTTGCTTGGTTATTTCTGACATAAAATCAAAAATAACATGTTTTAATACATTTTTTGATTTTTTTGAGAAAACATTGAAGTGAATTAATAACATATGCTGAAATAGATTGTAAGTGCTTGATTCATGAGACGAAATCTTTTTGAACATTATAACCTGAGTTTGATTATTCTACCTTGTATAATTGGCTGTAAATCAAAACTATAGGGCCCAAAAGGCTAAAGCATTATGGATCAATGGCTTGCAAGTAAATTAGCTAGTTGTTATTAAAGGCTCCATTATCTTAGAATAGCCCCAATCTGGTCTTCAAGGGCTTTTAATATCTTCTTAACACTTTTATCTACTTCTTTATCATTAAGTGTTTTTTCATGATGCGCAAAGACTAGGTATACAGCATATGATTTCTTATTTTTACCAAGGACCTCGGTATCTTCAAATACATCAAACAAACCCATTTTCTTGATCAATTTGGTTTCAGTTGACAATACGACCTGTTCGATTTGGTGATAAGAAATTGCTTGGTCTATTACCAGAGCAAGGTCTCTTCGAGTTGAAGGAAATTTGCTAAACTCTTTTGAAGTTACGGTTTCTTTTCCAGCCCGAGATGCCAACAGATCCCAATTAAATTCTGCATAATATACAGGTTGTTTGATCCCAAATTGCCTACATAACTTTTTAATTACTTCTCCCAGGCTTACCACCTGGTCCTGGCCAAGCAATCCTTCGAGACCATATTGGAAAGTCGTGTTGTCCGGTTTTAATTCCTTCAACTCAATAGGCCAAACTCCCAACAACTGAAGTGTCTGTTCCACATATTTTTTAAGATCATAAAATGTCAAAGACTCGGATTTTCCATCTAACCAATGATCAGCATGTCTTACTCCACCCAAGGCCAAAGTCAGCTGTTCCTTCTCTACAAATTGCTCATCGACGGTACTATAGATTTTTCCGAATTCATAAAGTTGTACTCTGGATACTTGTCGGTTAAAGTTATATTGAAAATTTTCTAAAACACTGAAGATCATATTTCCTCGCATCGCATCCAAATGCACATTGGATGTGTTGTTTATTAATACCAAATCCCCATCAACAATATGTTTTTGGCTTGCGGTATAATATTTTGACTGAGTAAGCGACATGGACATCGCTTCAGCAAATCCAAGTGCCGCCAAATAATCGCCAATTTTATTACGCAGGAAAGAAGGTTCCGGATGCTGTGTGTAGGTAAAGGTATAATTAACCATTTCGTCCAATGGAACTTTGTTAAAACCATATATACGCAGGATTTCCTCGATCACATCCACCTCTCTGGTGACATCTGCTTTATTGGTAGGAACACTCACATTCAATCCTTCACTGTGCATATTGTTAATGGACATTTCCAAGGCCCTAAGGATATTTCCAATTTCATTTTTTGATAATTTGACACCAATCAATTGGTTGATTTTGTCGTAATGAAGGTTGATCTGTTGAGGCTCAATCTTATTTGGATAGATATCAATTAACCGAGATGAGACCTTACCACCAGCTAATTCCTGGATCAAGGAAACAGCCCGTTTTAAAGCAACAACCGGTAAATTCGGATCTGACCCTTTTTCGAAAATCATGGCTGCATCCGTTCTAAGAAGGTGATGCATACTGGATTTACGTATGCTCTTGGCAGAAAAATGTGCAGATTCTAAAAATATGGTTTTCGTTTGGGCACTTACACCTGATTTTAATCCTCCAAATACGCCACCGATGCACATCCCATTTTCATCTCCATCGCATATCATTAAATCATCACCGGTCAATGTCCTTTCTTCTTCATCCAGACTTACAAAGGTGCTACCTTCAGCTAGGCACTTTACAATAATTTTTTGACCGGATATCCGATCGTAGTCAAAAGCATGAGTGGGTTGACCTAATTCATGCAATACATAGTTACTGATGTCCACAATGTTATTAATAGGACGTACTCCAATGGCCTTAAGTCGGTTTTGCATCCAGGTAGGAGAAGGCTTAATTTCTAGATCTGTAATTGTGATCCCACTGTAACGAGGGCATGCTGAATGATCTTGTACCTCCACTTCGATTGGAAAACTTTTGGACTCTACATTTAATCTGGCAGAATCAGGGAGAATAATTCTTCCCGCATAATCCTCATTTACCTTTAAATAGGCCAAAATATCCTTTGCTACTCCAAGATGGCAGGTGGCATCAGAACGATTAGGAGTTAATCCTATTTCGAAAATTATGTCAGTTTCTACCGGAAAGTGATGGGAAGCTGCATTGCCTACTTCGAATTTTGGATCCAGTACCATTATTCCCGTATGATCAGTGCCAAGACCCAATTCATCTTCAGCACATATCATTCCTTCTGAAACTTCCCCGCGTATCTTTGTTTTTTTTATTTTCCAGGGTTCACCATCGCTTTGATATAAGAAAGATCCGACGGTAGCTACCAAAACCTTTTGTCCGGCAGCCACATTAGGAGCACCACAAACTATCTGAACCGTTTGGGAGTCTCCCAAATTGACCGTAGTCACACTTAACTTATCGGCATTTGGATGCTTCTGACACGTCAGAACTTCACCAACAAGAATGCCTTCCAGTCCACCAGGTATGGATTCAAAAGTAGTAATACCCTCGACCTCCAGGCCAAGATTTGTCAAAATCTCGCCTAACTCAACCGGCTCAATATCGATATCCAGATAATCCTTTAGCCAATTATAAGAAATCTTCATGTTGCTTAACGGTAGTTTCTATGGATTGAAAATGGATCGCAAAGATAACAACATAGTTGAGAAGTTATGTGCTTTTATTTATTGATAGTTAATCCAGAATCGTACGGATACTTCTGGAAGATGCTTCACGACTCACTCGATTATTTTTTTCGAAGCAACCTGCCAGACATTTAAAGTTTCTCCATTTTCATGAATAGCCACAACAACGCTTAAGTTAGTTTCAACCCATAGATGGGGAATTTGAACCTGGAATTCTTTTTGTTCAGATTGATTGGTGACCCAATTATTTGCTAATAGTAATCCGGAAACCGGCGTCATGACATCTCTCAGCACATGGTTGTGCATGTAGTCCAGTACTACTCCTTCAGGAGAATTCTGGGGGTCAATAATCCTATCTTCGATTAAGAATACGGTGACAAACAGCGGAGATTCGATATTTTCAGAAGTCCTGGTAATCGTCAATATTTTCAATTTCCGTAATTCATTGTTCCAGGTGAGGTTGAGAATAATATCGATAGGAGTTTCGGTTTTAAGCTGTTCTTCTATGATTATTGCCCATTCGTTTTGACTTAATGCTCTACTATCCGTACCAGTTGGTAAAATACGGTTAATTGTGGCCGAAGGATAAGCCACCGGTGCGCCTAAAAAATTTTGTAATGCTTCGGATTCATCGGTTTTAAAATCATGTTTACTTTCATTATAAGTACGTGCGAAAAATCCGGCATGAATAGAAACGATAACCAGCTTGTCTTCATAATTTTCTTTTAGGCTCTCCAGAAATTGAGATCCCGCTGGACAATTTTGACAAAACACTCCGGTAAACTCTTCAACCAATACTTTCCGTTCGTTTCTGGTAATGTCTGAATCGGGAACTACATCCGGAGGGATTTCGGAGCAGCTGATAAAAAACCATATAATAGCCGAAATAAATAATAAGTATTTAGACATCAGAATGAAGTTATGAGATTAAATCGTACCCCGTTAAATGCTGGTTCAAATCGACAAATTCCACCGGCACATACTATCCCCGCTACTTGTCGATGATATCCCAGCTGAAAGCGAGATTGATTTTTTTGATAAACGACGGACCCGGAATAAAAGTGCATACCTGAAGATTTTTTGTGGCGCATATTATACATGTTGGATAAAGTAAACTGCCATTTAGGAGCAATTCCATATTCCATTAAACCAAATATCCATGAGCCCATATCCTGTGGTGTGCTCATGTATTGTAACTCCAGTCTCAACGAGTTGATTTCTTTCCATTGCTTAAAGTATTCAAGATATGGAATCCACAATATTACATTTGGAACTCCTGGTTTTCCTTCAAACACAGATTGGTTGTAGGATTGGTATTGCAGACCAAATATCCATTTGCGATACTCATTATTCAAATGGTATTCATTTACCCATTCCCGATATAAGAGTTGACCGGATAAATTATCCATCCAAGAGAAATGAGAGGTGAGTTCATCATCTGTTCCAACACCTAATTGCAAATCAATTTGAAATGCTTGTTCTCCCAGTTCTTGAGTTGATGCGTTATAATAGCCGGCTAAGCGATAGGTATTTTGCCGTGTCATGGGGGGCAGAAAATTAATCATGCCTTGATTTAGCAATACCTGGGGTCGTGTTCGAAAAGTAAATTGATCGGTGTATTTATATTCTACGGTTATTCCCAGCTGGTTTTTCACATAATTTAGTGATGTATAAATTACACTTCCAGGTTCTTGTATCAAACGAGGTTCGATGACTTCTGATCCTCCGTCAAATTTTGTCGCCATAGGATCTGTAAAAATATCTGGTGATTTATAGGCTATTTCGAGATAATGACTGAAACTTCCAAGATTCAAGTTGGAATATCCTGTGAATGCATAAGTATTGTATCGAGGTTCAAAGACATATTCCGGGGTATATGTATTTAATGTAGCTACAACACCATTCATACTTATATCATCCAAAGTGCGGTTAACTATGCCAAAACCCGGAGACCAGGATCCTTTTTCCAATTCCAAATACCAGTCACTGGCTATCCCTTTCACAATTGGACGATAGAGGGCCAAACGGTCTTTAACTCTTCCGGTAAATGCTTTAATTGACCAGTTATCGAAAATATCGTATCCCAGATAGACACCCATTAACGCATTGTCTATTCCTATCGTTCTTTCTTCATACGTCCTAAATACAATTCCACTTCCAATTTGATCATAGATATACCCTGCCTGAATATCAAGTTTTTCAAGCTTTTTGCGAATATACCAGCGACCAATTCCCTGATCTGTAAACGAGCCCTGGGGATTAAATAAATTGGATTGGTGGAAAAAGTCGTAGCGTATTCCAAATTGGAATCCCCAATTGTGGTAGTTTAATGACAACCAGGATTCTGCACCATACAGCTGATGGTCATATTGTGGAGTATTGGAGGCGCCAATGGTTGAATCCCGAATAAAAAATTGAGCCCTGCTTTCTAAATTACCAGAAAAATAACCCTGACACCAAGCACTTTCATATACGCACGCTATTAGCAGGATTAGGAATTGGATGAAAAATTTACAGTGCTTTGCGACCATACGCTTCTTGTTAATCAGAAGTTCTCTTTTTTTTTTCGAAGTTAAAAATCTGATATTGGAAAAACTATTCCCTTATTTAGCGTTACATTCAGCACAAATGTACTGGATTTGCCAGAGGAAATACCTTTATTCAAATACATAAATGATTTTCACATAAAGTAACAATTGCAATCAATGAAATATGTCTTTTTAACCTTATTGGGACTAGTAAGTTTCAGTTTAACGGGTCAAAAGAAGGTAGGTGATGCTAATCTTAAAGATTTAAATGGAAAGAAAGCAAGCCTTTCAACAGTAATCAATGAATCAGAAGTTACCATAATCAGTTTTTGGGCTACCTGGTGTGGTCCATGTAAAAAAGAATTGGATGCGCTGAGTAATGTCTATCCGGAATGGAAAAAAGAATACCCGGTCAATTTTTTAGCTATATCGGTCGATGATAGTCGAACTCAAAATAAAGTGAAAGCTATGGTGGCTTCAAAAAAATGGCCCTATAAAATTTTACTGGATGGAAATCAGGAGATGATGCGACAACTAAACTTCTATGCCATCCCACAAACCTATGTAGTTAATAAGAAAGGTGAGATTTTACATGCATATACCGGATATATACCTGGGGTGGAAAAGAAACTAAAGGAAGTCATCATTGCTGAAACTTCTAACAATAGTGGGGATTAGGAGCTTCAATTCAATCTAATAAAAAAGTCTGGTACCTTGGTTTTCTTGAGATCTGTAAAGCAAAGGATCGTGCTTCTAGAATAAATGTAAGGGCGGAGGACTTTTGATTTATTTATGATAGTTGAACAATGAAATTCACTCGGTTTGCCGCTCTTCATTTCCATCTAAATTCATCCCGGCATAAAACTCAGTTTTCTGATTGGTGATCCATTTAGTAAAATAGACGATTTGCCCGGTGTGATAAGAAAAGTGCTCGGCAACATGCATGAGTATGCTCACTCCATTTTCACTAAAACATTGAACTGGTCTCACACGAATTAAGTCTTCATCGGTAATTCGATTTGTGATATTCTTTACTTCATCCAAAGTCGCTGTCAACTTTTTAATGAGCTCGGATTTGGACTGCTCTACTTTAGAAGTAAACTCAATATTACGTTTACGATTATCCGGGTATCCCGCCAGTCCAGAATGTATATACTGTCGTACGTTACCAATAAGGTGCATAATCAAATTTCCTACACTATTAGTAGATTCATTGGGCTGATACCAAATATGATTATCGGATAAGAGATCCAGGCATTTGATTATCCTGGGCAAAGATTCGTCAATTAACCTTCGTTGAAAATCAGCAATCAACAACTTAGTTATTTCACTCTGCATGAATAGAATCAGTTTGCCGACACTTCTTCACCTTTTACCAATAATTGGAATCCGTTACCGTGGATATTGACAATCTCGATATTAGGATCACTTTTCAGGTATTTCCTTAATTTGGTAACGAAAACATCCATACTTCGGGCGGTAAAGTAGTTATCCTCTTTCCAGATTTTAGTCAAAGCTTCGGATCGCGGTAGGATGTCATTTTTGTACATACAAAACATCCGGAGTAATTCCGATTCTTTAGGTGACAATTTAAAGTTTTCATCAGATTTTTGATTGGACAATATCCGCAAAGGATAATTGAAATGAAATTCTCCAATGTCAAATTCTTTGATTTCTTCTCTGGGGTCTGCTTGTTTCTGGCTTCTTTTTAATATAGCCTGGATTCGATACAGAAGTTCTTCAGAATTAAAAGGTTTAGCAATGTAATCATCAGCTCCGATCTTAAATCCCTGGACAACATCATCTTTTAGGGTTTTGGCCGTTAAAAAGATCAGTGGCATTTCTTGATTATGCTCCCTAATTTCTTTTCCGAGAGTAAAACCATCTTTCTTGGGCATCATAACATCCAATATGCAAAGGTCGTATTCGCCTTTGCGATATTGCTGCCAACCGTCAACACCGTCTGTAGCTAGTGTTACCTCATAGTCATGCATTTCCAAATAAGATCTTAGTACATCTCCGAAATTTTGGTCATCTTCTACTAAAAGTATACGATTGTTCAAAGTCATAATCTAATTTGTTTTGGTATATAACGATAAATGTTAACAAATCATATATACAAGAAAAAATTTATGCGGCCTGGTGATAAGGGAAGAAAAGAATAAAACTACTCCCTTTACCTAATTCACTTTTGACATCTACTTGACCATTATGTGCAGTCATCATAGCTTTTACATAACTCAATCCCAATCCAAATCCCTTAATATTGTGAATATTACCAGTATGGACTCGATAGAATTTTTCAAAAATATGTTTTTTTGCTTCCCGGCTCAACCCGATTCCATTGTCTTCAATACTTACTTGGACTCCATTTTTAACATCTTTGGTAATCACCTTTATTTCGGGATTGTCTGTGGTGTATTTATTCGCATTGTCCAATAGATTATGAATAATATTAGAAATATGGGTAAAGTCACCTGTTACTATTGGATTTTTTGCCTGTAAAATGGCTTCTGCGTTCCCGTCCCGCTTACGGACCTGTAAATTTATGTGGTCTACTGCATCTAAGATTACGGTATGCAAATCTACTTCTGAAAGCTTTAGGTCAAAATTCTTTTTGTCCAACTGAGCCATTTGCAATACTTTTTCTACCTGACTTAACATTCTCTTATTTTCCTGCTTGATGACATCAGTAAACCTCTTGACTTTGGAATGATCACTGATTATGGTCGGCGATAAGATCGAATCGGTAGCTAAAGAAATGGTAGCAATCGGAGTTTTGAATTCATGGGTCATATTATTGATAAAATCTGTTTTGATCTCGGAAATTTTCTTTTGCCGAAAGATGACCCAGATGACATAAGAAAAACAAAACAAAATTAGTAATGTAAACAGGACAGAAGCAATTAGAAAGGGTATGACGTCCTTCCACACAATCTTGTTTTGATTAGGAAAATAAATCTTTAACTTCCCCGGAACGTTGGTAGAAATTTCAGAGAGAAACATACCCACCTCAAACTTTGAATTGTACAAGCTTTCACTGATAAAATCAGCGTTGGACTTCTGGCCATCTAACTCCGGAGCCACATAATGGTTATCGATTAGAAAAAAGGTTTCCTTTATTTCACCAGTTTCATTGTCTTCATCTATCCGGACTACTCCGTAGTTGTATTTGGTTTTGATTCCCAGATTTTCGAGCTGTTGTTTAAGATATTTATGTAGTAGCTCTTTATCAAAACGCTCTTCAATAGGTACATTATCAAGAATGCGCCTGTTCCAATCTGACTCTCGTTGGCGACTTAGATAATCATAATCTTCCGTTGGATCGGAGCGACGTAAGTATTCTCCCAATACAGATCCTTGAGAATCGTTGGATTTCCTAAGATTGGGTGTGGTGAGGTAAATTAATTCCTTATCTTCTTTGATCAACAGCTCAGCCACCTGGTTGAGTGCTTTAAAAACTTTGTTTTCAAAATTGGTTTTATTTTCCTGTAATGACAGGTCAATCCATCGGAATTGAATATACATACTACCGAGCAAGGCAGAACCCATTATGATAATGATAACCCAGATCTTTAGATTATTCATATTTCGATCTTCTAACCATTGATGGTCGTAATAACCAAGAAGTCATTTGATAAACAAAGATAATTGCAAAGATAATTCCATTGTTATAACGATTTGACAGGACAAGGACTATTTTTCAGATTGTGAATATTACCATCTTTATTCAAGGGATAACTTCACGGTAAGTCCTCCTCTTATAGAAGTTATGGGGTATGCTGATGACGTATAGGGTTCGGTTTTGCGGTAATCGACAAATAATCTCAAATTCAAACTATTGGTAGCTTGATAATCAATCGAAGGACTTATCCCAATCGATTTAAGACCTCTTGTCGGTTCGTTTTGACCTTGGTCAAGTACATGATTAATCGTAATGTCATCGCGAACAGAATACGTGAAAGCAATATTCAAATCATTGCCTTTGACAGCCTTAGCCTGACCCTGACCTGCATTATCTGAACTTCTTGTTCTGGAAGTTTTACGTTTTTTATTGCCCGTAAGAAATCCAATATTCACATTAGACAAGGTATAGCCAAATCCAAAGGTTAGCTGCTCGCTATTTGCTTCTATTAGTTGATAATCCGTAAGATTTAAGGCCAGATTGCGGGATTTAGCCATATCAAAGCGAATGGACATATTGTTTCTAGTCTTAAGATCAGCTCCGATTAGGGGGCTGAAGTTCTCCGTGATCACGACATTCGGAATTTCAAATCTCGAATAATAATTTTGAGTCAGGGGGTTGATATTATTCGGATTAAAAGGATCTTGAAAGTGATAATCGATATCGGTATTATAGGAGCTTACCGTCAGGTTGGACTGATAATTATGGGTAAGATTAAAACTTGCTATAACATCTCTGAAAAAAGGTAATTTGTTCAGCCCATTGTACGAAAGTTCCCAGTTAGGACGGGGATTGATCTTAAATACATCCAATTCAACCTGATTGGGATCCAAGCCGGTGTATGCTGCCACAAAAGCTGGAACCATTACATCGGATTGATATCTTCCATAGCCAAAAGCATATTCTTCACCATCCTTAGAATGACTGCCACTACCAATGCGTTGTGAAACAACAGTCCTCATATCTTCAAATGACATAAACCGTTCTATCAACTGATCCAGATCGTTATTAAAAAGTGTTTTAAGTCCCAGATATGAGACGGAATAGGTGCCTACATCCCTAGGAACCTGATGTTCAAAGATCGGCGCATTGGGTTGGTCGCAATTACGAAAGAACTCAGAATGATTTTCCACAAAATTGCTATTGAGGTTTAGATCGATCCGGAAATCAGGAAAGGGCTCCATTGTGACCCGAGCATCAAATCTTTTAGTGCTATTCCGAATAAATTCATCATTGAGGAATGGACTGGCTGAAATCCAGCCCTTGGATGCGGTCTGATCTAACCACTGATCCGTAGGACTCATTCCGAGTACATAGTTCCATCCCGGGGCCTCAAATCCCTTATTCATACCTAAAAATCGGGTCTGGGGTGTAAATCCGGGAACCACTGAACTGATATTCTCTTGATATGTAAACTGACCTGTGCGGATCAACATCAAAGGTCTAATCAATACTTTTTCAAATATTGAAGGTTCTCGATCTTTCTTTTCTTCCTTTTTATCATCCTGGGTGCTAGTTCTTTGATTTTGGGTGGTCCTCCGTGTCGTCGGAGCGCGACGAGTCTGTTTGCCATTAATTTTGCTTAAATACTTGGATTTATTGTAAAGGCTTTCAAAATTCAAAGTAGCGGTGGCATTTCTGGTTTGGCTATTTTGCAAGATATTACCTAAAGAATCCACATTCAAAGCTCGGGCACTCCAGGAATATTGTGCACTAACCTGACCTCGCAAAGTGATCCAATCGAGGAGCGGAAAATTTTTGGTAGGCACATTGTAATTCAGGTTGATATTGTGGATATAGTTTTTATTCCTACCAAAGTTTTTGATATTAGACCAGATGGAATCGCGCCGCGCCGATTTAGTCAATCGTTGTCCGGTAAACCGATCCACATATTCGTCCGGTTCATCGATTACAGCATTTGTTTCTGCATTAAAGTTCATCTTCAAAGACTTGGTCAAGTCCCATTGCAATACATAACTCCGATCCCAGGAAAAGCGTTTGTTAAACCACGTACTATAAATGGGTTCAGAAAATCGATATTTTTTCTCCCCAAATACTCTGGTCACTGTATTATTGACACTAAAATTATTGGGAATTGGATTGATATTCAATTCAGTTATAAATTTCAACCAATTACTCTTACTCAAATTTTTAAATGGTTGAATGTACTTGGCTCTCCGGCTATAGGCATACTCCAGTTCTCCGCGATGGTTCTGGACCTCGTCTTTAGCAATAATGGGATTTTGATTTTCAGCTTTAGAGTAGGCGTAAGTGGCACTAAAGTTTTCGATATCCCAGGGTTTGGGCTTTTTCTGGTTATTATTCCGGACTTTGCGGACATTGGAAAAGTTGATACTGGTGATCTTGTTTTTTTCAATAGCCTGATCCCTGATTGAGTCACGAGCTGTCTGAGTTTCTGCATTTCTCAGTTTATCTTTGAGTTTGACATCCAGATCGTATGGGTCGTATTTTGGGCTGGATTGCAAATTGGAATGTTGGATAAAAAATGGTAACCTCAGAGAGGTATTTTCACCTAGAAACTTATCCAAATTAATAGAGGATGTGATATTGTATTCGGTCAGGGTTTCTTGCGATCGTAGATCCACTCTCTGATCAATAGCTCCCCAACCGATGGTGCTGAAATTTCCGGAAAGTGAAAGGTTACCCAAATCAGCCAGCTGGAAATCCATCCTTGCCTGACCCGCGACACCGCCCTGCTCGTTAAGCCCGGTAACCCGCAATTCGTTAATCCATACTTCAGCACATAATTCCGATCTACCACCATCCGGATTGTAAAGTCCGATCATCATGGTTTTCACTTGACCCAGATTTGGATTACCGACTACTCGGATTACCTGATCATATTTGGCTGTATCCTCAAACGGCAAGATGATGCTTGCTCCCTCCCGGTTCCTCTTCTTTTTGAGCTCTACAAAGTCATTCAATGCTACATCAAATTCATTTTCTTCGCGCCAAACTGCTTCCGCCGCCTTGGTTGCATCATATGGAAATTGAGACATTTGAAGAGGAATAATGTATTCGTAATAATTGTTGATGTAATCACTACCTAATCGAATAAACATCTGCATCTCACCATAGTCAAGATCATCTTCAGATTCAGCGTGTACAAACATTTTTATGCGCTCATAATTCCGAATATCCGTATATACGTTTTTATAAATTGCTCTAGAGCAACCATCGACTAAATTACACACATTTAACGCCAGGGATTGCTCATTCTGGAACAAGTTGGGATAAGGACCCAGATCTTGCTCTCTTTCGATTCCCTTAGGTATCACATAAGGAAATGGAGCGCGTGTACCGTGTTCCTCGATATTAATTTCATTGAGATCCAATGAGCCGGCACTATTTGGTGATCCCAACTCACACAGGCTTTGCTGATACCTACGCCATTGATTTCTAACAAGTTCAAATGTTCCAAAACGAAAAGTAATCCTTTCATCGAATTCTTTCAGCAACAATCGAATGAACCGAATGGATCTGAACCCCTGAATTCCTCCCACATTTTGAGAAAACTGTTCCACTGGAATCTTAAATCGGTACCAGGTTCCAGACCTGACCGAATTGACGGTATCTGTAATAAATTCATTGATTGCCAATCCACCGCTACCATCATTTTCAATAGGAATTTCGTATCGATAGTACGATTCGGATTCGTTCATGGTATTGTCGCGATTCAAATCTTCCGAATCCGGAATGTTGGTATAAGATTGCTGTCGCCGTTGTCCTTGTTCAGTAGGTCGGGAGTTGGCTTGGGGATTATTCCAGTTTTTATATCGTTGAATGAGAGATGTATTTTCAGGATATTCATCCCAAAAGAGAAAGTTGTCGTTTGCCGGATCTTGCGACCATCGTTGGAATACTGCCGGTTCCAGGAATGAACCGACTCGGTCCAGATACCAGTCGAAATTTGATCTTTCGCCCTGGTCATTGAATCCATCCAGACCTACATCCTGTAGGGCGCGTACTTCAGGATCATTATCGAACGCGTTTACTATGGGTTGCACACGAGGAATTCGAGACCAGGATGTGGTATCTGTTTTAATCGTGCTTCCAGGTCTGGGCAAACCGTTTTCAAAAAACTTACGGGAATCCTGTAATATATCTTCGGATACATTACCCAGGTCGATATATAGTTTTCCCCCTTTACTAGTAGGGGTTCCGTCACATTTATCCATAAATGGATTCAACATCCAGAATTCTATATATTCTACATTGGTCTGCTCAAAGTCCGTGGAGTACAAACTTCGCATAATACCGGCCCAACGGGAAGAAGGATCCTTCAACGTACCATCTTTATTCAGTCCTTCCGAGAACTCAGTACCTTCAGGGAGTTCAAAATTGTAAGGCCCTCGTTCATTGGGATAATAGGTTAAATCAAAGGTGGCGAAATAATCTTGTAGGCCAGGTCTGTTCCTTTGATAACCTCTGAAGATATCCGTGCGATTTACCTGAGCAACATAGGGATCTTGTGCATCGCATCCTCCACGGTCGGCACTAGGATCGATACGATACCATGACAGTTTGGCTCTATTTACTCCATTGATAGTTGAATCGATAAAGTTGGCCTCCGGGAATTTCTGCTCGATTGCATTTTTACCATCCCTTGGAACACTGGCCATTACCCATCCATTGTAAGGAACCCGCAAGTCAATCGAACTGGTACTTCCTTCAAAATCATCCAGGTAGGTCACTCCTCCCTTATCATCACCCAAGTTAATAGCGCGGGAATGACCGGGATTAAGTGCGGCCATCTCTGCCTGGATCGAAAACTTGGAGGGCGCTTTGGTACTATAGAATGGAAGTGCATCAACAGCTTTGGTCAACCATGGTGCCTGGTTGCTAAAATTTAAATCCAATCCGTACACTGAATTATTGATTGGATCTTCTCCAACATTTACTTTTTGGGTATATGGTCTTTCAAATAATTTTAAAGTGGTAGCACCCAGGGTAAGACTATTCCTAAACTCGTATTCGGCTCTTAAACCCATCATGGATCTGTTTTGTAAACCAAACAGGTTTTTATCCTCATAAGAAATATCAATCGGTGCACCGGAATTCTTGATGGATTCATTGATGATATTCACCCGTCCAGAATTGTAGTCTACCGTATAGTCTACACCTTCTTGTAATATTTGAGAACCGGCTCTTACTTTAACCGAACCTTTGGGTATACCAAATCCACCCAAAGCCACATCTGATCCTCCTCCTCCTGAAGACTTGTATTCTCCTTTGATTACAAAACGGTTCAGCTCGGGAAACTCCCTGGCTTTGGTGACTGTAGAATCATATAATTGCTGGAAAGTATATTTTACTGAATCTGCATTGTTATTCATCCGGTTGGCCAAGGAGGTTCCAAACGGCTCCAGAACTGGAAACATAATTCTTCCGTTTTGCGGATAGATGGTCAGACCAGGAACAAAATCAAACACACCATCGGGTTGCGGATCACTAAAAGGATTGAGATTGTCTAAATTGAATAGATTAATCAAAGGAATACTGGCAATATTCGTTGCCGGAAGAAATCGTTTTAAACCGGCACCCGGATCGTCATAGAATACATCCAATCTGAAATCTTCCTGATCTATTTGGTAAGCCCCAATATTGTAAAAGTTTTTCATCATCAAATCCCAAATGGGCAGATCGATACGGGAAGAAGTACTTTTCAATAACTTGGTGTACAACACACTCAGCGTATCCGGATTGTTTGGGCTGTCGTTTGATAACTCTCCAACATGGAATGTTTTACCCTTATATACATATTCATAAGACACTGACAGGACCTGATCCTGTCTTAAATTGATATTGAGTGAAATAAATCCAAGTTGGGGATGATAGGTATATTCACTGGGACTCAGCAATCGAGCACGTACTTTCTCAAAATCCCTAACTTGTTCTAAATCAAATGGCAAAGATTGCAAGGTAGCCACTGCGTTGTCAAGGTTCCTGGCCATTGGATCATTGATAATTGCTTGATATATACTGTTAGAGCTGTTATCAGGCAGTGGAGCTACTCCGTAAATGTCGCGAGGTGGGATGACCCCCATTCGCCATTGATCCGGATTGTTGTTGGTCATGCGGTTGTATTCGCCAATATCAGCAATAGCAACTACATCACGCACATTTTGGGTTTCAAAGCGGTCATTGGTTATCCATACTTCCATGCGGGTAATCGTGAACAACGAAGATATTTGGGGCAAGTTGGACAGTGTGGCTTCAAATTGATCCCGGTTGAAATGGGAGAGAAAAAAATGTCGATTTTCATCATACTGATCTGCCAAAACTTCAAAGTCTAAAAGCCGGCTACCTCCTTGCAACTGTAGTGACTGAGCTTGGGAACGTTGTTGTGAAGCAAGTGCGGTCAATCTAAGTCGACCGAATTGCAATTCTGTTTTTAAACCAAATAGATCCTGACTACCCTGGATCAGACTATTTTGCAGTGGAAGATTTACATTTCCAGCTTCTATTTTTTTAATAATATCATCTTCACTGAACTGATCACTATCAAATGCCAACTTCATTTGTTGATCGAAATCAAAATTTGCATTAGGGTTGAAATTGAAATCAATACTTAATTTTTCTCCGATTTTTCCACTGGCGCTAAGATTGGGATCCATATCAAAATCAAATCCTCCGGTTCTTTGTTGGCGTTGTGTCCAGATCGGATTTTGCACGTATTGATAATCCCCACCAAAAGTTAATGCGATATATCCTTGAGGTTTGATTTCTACATCCGAGCCGCCAAATAATCGGTCAATTAGGTTTTTAGTGACATCTATCTTGGCGACCGGATCCGGTTTGCCGCTACTCGATCTTACTCCACCGGTTACCCCCGACAACCGTTGAAAATAAGCCAGGTTTTCCTGTTTGCGCTTATATTCATAGTATTCCGTCAATGTCATGTAAATCGGGGGTCGAAAATATTGATCACCGATTTTCTCAGATACAATGTACAATCCGGTTTCCGGATCGTAAGTAATATCTTTCTCTACTACATTGGGATCCTTAAGGTCAAATGGATTCTTATTAGGATCGGTGACGTAATCGCCATGACGATCTTTGATAGGAGGAGGTACGGTGTCCGGTTGATTCAGGATAATTTCTGCAGTATAGGCAGCTGGAAGAAATTGTGTCTTATTTTCTGCATTTCCTGGGAGCGCAAACCACACCAACATCAAGGCAAGTACACCAACCAATTGCTTCATAATCTTCACGGGATATCTGTAAAATGCAAAAATAATATATTATATTAAATTTTAATATTATGATGAAAGCTTTCGCAAAGACTGTTTTACCAATTCCTCAAGAGTCCATTCTTTTGCATCTTGGCGCATCAGCTCATTGATAACTTTCGTCGCCTGTGGACGGGAGAATCCCAAAGCCACTAAAGCAGATAACGCTTCTTCACGATTCGTATTGTCTATTCCGCCAGATGTTAACACCTCGGAGGTTGCAAATTTTTGCACTTTGTCCTTTAGATCAATAATTATCCTTTTAGCAGTTTTAGGACCAATACCTTTTACCCGGTGAAATGTATGTGCATCCTCATGTTGTATGGCAGAAATCACCTGTTGTGGATTTAGCGAACTTAAGACTACTTGTGCAGTAGAAGGGCCTACGCCTGATACAGAAATGAGTTGTTGGAATATCTTTTTTTCCATTTCATCACAAAATCCATATAAGGTGTGGGCATCTTCTTTAATATTAAGATGCGTATGAAGCTGTACAACATCCTTATCGTGAATATAACCATAAGTGGTCAGGCTAATGTATATTTGGTAGCCAATACCATTGGCCTCCAGGATTATCATAGTAGGGCTTTTGTGAGTGATCTTGCCCTTGATGTACGCAATCATGAACTCGTGTTTAGAAAAATTTGCGCAAAGGTAAAAAAGTTTTGCTGACGAACTTCGCTGTCAGCATAGCCGCACAGCGCTGGATGAAAATAGAAAACAGAGATCAGAAGTCAGACACCAGAAATTAGAGCGTAGGTTCCCGTTCATTGACCATCGCTACCCATCAACCTTATTTAGGCATCTACAATCTACAACCTGACACTCGACACCTGATACCTAATACCCTTGAAGCCAGATACTACATGTTGATTGGTGCGTCCTCGCCTCAAACGAGATTTTGAACGATAATCCCACAGGACTGGTTTTTAGTCGTTTTTATTTTTGCTATTGCTATTGCTATTGCTATTGCTATTGTGATTTACGTTCATCGTTTCCTGTCAACCTTATTTAGGCATCTACAATCTACAACATACAACCTGACACCCGAAACCTGGTACCAACCCCTTCATAAAATCCAGTTACTCGATCAACAAAACATCAGGTCCATGTTGACATCATGGCTTTCAAAAGGAACTTGGTCTATAATTTGTTCGGGAAAACATACACCCGCTTTTGTTGCAGTGGGATGTTGCTGTAAGAATACATCGTAGTATCCCGCTCCATAGCCTATTCGATTTCCTCGCAAATCAAAAGCAAGTCCTGGAACCAAGATCAAGTCGTAAGAACCATGATAAAGATTCGGATCCTTGGGATATTTGGTACCAAACCTACCTTGTTTCAAATTTCGCAAATCTACTATTTGATGATGTTCCAGACTTCTATTTGACAGCGTTTTGGGGATTATGATTATTATTTCCAGAGATAAGCACTCTTGTACAACTGGGATGATATCAATCTCACTTCCTATGGGTAAGAATGTATGCAACGAATTTATTTCATGCTTGAGAATATATTCCAGAAGTTTTTTACATATTCTTTGAGAATGCCTTCGCTTGATAAGATCACTAAGGTTGTTGCGTTTTTCCAACATGCTTTTTCTCAAGACGGCTTTATGATTATCAGTTGAACTCAAATTAAATTGTATTTATACATATATTAAATAGCAGTTTTACCCCTTCTGACCCTCTTCAAGTTCCTTCAATTTAACATATTTTAGATAAGCATAATATGCAGACATACTGCATATAATAAATCCAAGGTACCCATCTAAAATTCCAAATTGAAATATATACTTTTTGATAAATGTTATTGGCGGACCAATTACCAGTTTTACTAAAGAGTACTTTGTTCCTTCTTCATATTTCATTTTGGCAATCAACGTGGTGTATTGATTGATTTTTTGTACATGTTGATGGATGGAATGATAGGTATAATGTAGTAGATCACCGTTTAAACGACCAATTTCGTCACTATCTATCAGTAATTTTTCATGTACAGCTCCGTGCCAAATCCCTTTCCCCTGTTTCCACAATCTGACTTGATCATCCGGATACCAACCGCAATGATAAATCCATTTGCCGCAGTAGTTATTCAATCTATTAAATTTATAAGCATCATATTGGGGCTTTTGCTTAATCCGTAAAATGGATTGTTTTAATTCCTGGGAAAGTTCTTCATCGGCATCTATAGAAAGAATGTATTTACATTTTGCGAGGTGTATCCCATAATTTTTCTGATCGGAGTAATCAACGAATTTCTTTTGATAAAACTGCACGTTAAAACCCTCACATATTTCTCTGGTACGATCTGTGGAAAACGAATCAATTACAATGATTTCATCTGAGATATCGTGGATGGACCTTATACATTTGTCTATATTGGCCTCTTCATTCAGTGTGATGATTACAGTACTTAGGTCGATCATTTTGTCATTCTTGTTGTTAAAGATTGACTACTGGTGATAGCAATTTTCAAAATTAGATTATCACGGATATCACAGTCGATGGTTCAATTCAAATATCTGGCTACTATTGGCATCCTTCTACCCATGCCAAAAGCCTTGGATGATATTCGCAAAACTGGTGCGGTTTGATGACGTTTGAATTCATTGATATTAACCAATCTTAAAATTTTCAATACCAGCTCTATGTCGTAACCCATAGAGATTATCTCCCTGGGTCCTTGTCTTTTTTCTATGTACTGAAGTAATATCGGATCCAGAATGTCATAATTAGGCAAACTATCGGTATCTTTTTGATCATGACGTAATTCAGCGGAAGGTGGTTTTTCGATGGTATTCCAGGGAATAACTTCGCGATTGCGATTGATCCATTTACATAGTTCAAATACCTCAGTTTTGTACACGTCCCCTATTACAGACAATCCTCCACAAAGATCACCATAGAGGGTGCCGTAACCGACTGCCATTTCACTTTTATTGGTTGTATTGAGTAAAATATATCCAAGTTTGTTGGACATCCCCATCAATAACATTCCACGAATTCGGGCTTGAATGTTTTCTTCGGTCACATTAAACGGCAAACCTCCAAAGAGAGGTTCAAGTTTTTGGAGATATTCATTATATATCTCCTTAATGGGTATAATATCGTATTGGATTCCCAGGTTTTCTGCTAAATCACGAGCGTCATTCACTGAGTGCTGTGATGAAAACTCGGAGGGCATCAAAAGCACTCTTACATTATCACTTCCCAATGCTTCCACTGCAAGTACAGTGGATAGAGCCGAATCGATACCCCCGGAAAGACCCAAGATAGCCTTCTTAAAGCCCAATTTGCCGAAGTAATCTTTAATCCCTAGCACCAAAGCATCAAATATCAATTGATTTTTATCTTTAAGTTGAACTTGATCTCGGGAAGTGGTTTTTAATTCCTGTAGATCATAGGTGCGAATACATTCGGTAAAATATGGCATTTCATCATGAATATAACCATTAGCTGAAAAAACCAGAGATCCGCCATCAAAGATCAATTCGGTTTGAGCTCCCGAGTGATTGATATAGAATAGAGGGAGGTGATACTTATTTACATTGGCTTTCAATACTTCAATTCTTGCCTCGGCATGATCGAAGGCAAAAGGGGAAGCTGAAATGTTAATCATTAAATCCGGCTGATAAGCAAGAATTTCATCCATGGGGCATACAGTGTAAAGAGGATTTTCATTGCCTAAATTCCATAGATCCTCGCATATCGTCAATCCAATTTTGTAACCCTTGAATTCAATTACATGAAAGTCTTGCTCAGGCTCGAAATATCGATATTCATCAAACACATCATAAGTGGGAAGTAGGGTTTTGTGAATGATGCTTTGGACCTTTTTATCATACAACAGATAGGCGGCATTATACAAATCTTTTCCTTCAACTACCGGATTCTTAATCGGACATCCAACAATGACTCCGATTTGGTCCGCAGCTTTCGCCAGTTGTGAAATGGAAGCTTCACAACGCAAGATAAAATCATCGAATTCCAGAAAATCCCGAGGAGGATATCCACTTACCGCCAATTCGCTAAAACAGACCAGATCAGCATTTTGTGATTTAGCCGTCTGGATGGCATCTAGCATCTTTTGGGTATTATATTCAAAATTACCTATGTGAAAATTGAGTTGAGCCATGCAAATTCTCATAAATATCCTGGTTTATGCACAGATAATAATTGAAGTTATTTGAAAACGTATGTAAAAATGCTGAGTTTAATGTGAAATGCAAGTATGACGGAATAAATTAATTCAGAATTTCCTCAATTAATCGGCTCTTGGGACAAACCAAAAGCTGCTGTCTAACCCGCCAGTTTTAAATTCTGATAGTTGAGAATTGTAATAGAAACCATGATTGAATATTGGAAATCACAATATCAAACCAATCGTAAGTAAAGATCGATCAATCTATACTATTTAATCATTAGATATAATTTTCTCAATTGGGATTTCAGGATTGACCTTGGCAAAGTAAATATTAGGGAAGTAATAGTTTGTGCTTATCAAGGATGTATATTAATTGATATTTTGTAATTTGCCCCTTTGATAATTCATCAATAACTTTTATGTCTTCATTTGTTGTATCCGCCAGAAAGTATCGACCATTAATATTTGAGGATGTAGTGGGTCAAGAACATATTGTTCAGACTTTAAAAAATGCTATACGCAATGATCAACTGGCTCATGCTTTTTTGTTTTGTGGTCCCAGAGGAGTAGGAAAGACTTCTTGTGCACGGATTTTGGCAAAAACTATTAATTGTGAAAATCGTGGAGAAGACATGGAGGCATGCGGTACTTGTAGCCTATGTAAAAGCTTTAGCGAACAACAGACTTTTAATATTATTGAACTGGATGCAGCATCCTACAACAGTGTGGACCATATCCGTACCTTGACCGATCAAGTTAGATTTCAGCCCCAGCAAGGAAAATACAAGGTGTTTATAATTGATGAAGTTCACATGTTATCCCAATCGGCATTTAATGCTTTCTTGAAAACCCTGGAAGAACCGCCACCCTATGCAATTTTCATCCTGGCCACTACGGAAAAACATAAGATTATCCCTACAATTCTTTCGAGATGCCAGACTTTTGATTTCAAAAGAATTCCTGTTGCTCAAACCATAGAACACTTGAAGACAATATGTGATCGGGAAGGATACCAGGTTGATGAAGATGCATTCCATATAATTGCCCAAAAAGGAGAAGGGTCGCTCAGGGATAGCCTTTCTATATTTGATCGGATAATCAGTTTTGCAGGCAAGGAGGTTACCTACAAACAGGCAATCGAAAACCTAAACGTATTGGATTATGATTATTATTTTCAGATAGTCGATAGTTTCTTTGCTGAAGATTTCAAAAAAGTATTAATTCTATTTGATGAAATACTACAAAATGGCTTTGATCCGGATATTTTTCTGTTAGGTCTGGGTGAGCATTTTCGTAATTTATTGGTAAGTAAAGACCACTCTACCGTTGGATTGATGGAGGTATCAGAAAAACTGAAAACCAGATATTTACAACAAAGTGCTTTATCGACGCTGCCCTTGTTACTTTCCGGTCTTCAAATTGTAAATGAATGTGACATAGCCTACCCTATGGCCAAGAATAAGAGGTTACATGTAGAAATGGCACTTTTGAAAATTAATTATGTCCATAAACAATCCACAATAAATCCGCTAACAAATCAGGAAAAAAAAACTTTTGAATTAGATCCTTCGACTAATGAGGTATTTGATCTTCCCAAAGCGCCAGCTAAAGAAGAAATAAGAAAGCAGGCAGAACCCATTTCCGCTGTCCAGAAACCTTCTTCAACTGACAGTGTGAAAATTGAACCCGTGAAAGAGAAGACTAAACCACCCAATATCATGACCTTGGATTCAATAGAATCTGTCATTAGGACAAAAGAAAAACAAATAGACCAATCTGTGTCACTGACTTTGGAAAATGTCTGTAAGTTGTGGTCGGAATATACTTCTAAACTTGAATCCCCATCTTTGAAAACCGTGTTAGAAAACGCAGAAATCGGACTTGAGCAGCATACACTTAAAGCTATTATTGGCACTAACTTTCAAAAAAGTGTTATTTTACAGGAACCTGAATTGATGCAGTTTATCAGAAATCAGGTTAATGTTCAGACTTTACAACTTGAAGTAATTTTGGATCCGGAACGGGCTCCTGAAGAAATGAAAGATAAAAAGAGGATACTCACTGTAAAAGAAAAATATGACATGATGGTACAGCAGAACCCTGTCGTAAAACAATTGGCAGAGCAATTTCATCTAAAAGTAGATCATTCATAATCTATTGCTGGCCCACTAAGTACTTTCCCCCAAACAACTAATAAGGATATTGAACCGTTTCAGAGAAAACCTGTTTTTTTATTAAAGTTTAGCAACAATGAAATCGCAAGCGTTATGGTATCTTGAAAATATTGACCTAACCGGTGTCTTCTGTCCAAATAAATATGCTAAGTTTGAAAAGGGCAGTCACATTGAAAAAGTATTTAAGAAAGGTGAATATATTTATCTGCCGGAAGACAGTTCCGATAAGATATATTTCCTGATGGATGGGATGGTTAAAATAGGGACGTATGGTGACTCAGGAAAAGAAATCACTAAAGCTATTTTAGGGGGTGGAGAAGTTTTTGGTGAACTAGCGATTGTAGGTGAAGGGAAAAGAAGAGATTTTGCTTACGCAATGGAAGACACTCATGCCTGTGAAGTTACGGTTGAAGAGATGAAATCTTTGTTTAGAGATCACAATGGACTTGAACTCTTTATGATGAGGATTTTTGGCTCCAGACTCTTGCAGATGGAACAAAGATTGGAATCCATGGTCTTTAGAGATTCGAGGAGTCGCATTATTGACTTTTTGTTGGAATATGTTAAGAGTAAAGGGCAGCCAGTTGGTTATGAACACGTAGTAAGAAGATTTATGACGCATCAGGAAATTGCCAACCTTACTGCTACTTCCCGCCAAACAGTTACCACTGTACTGAATGAACTGCGAAATAAAAATCTACTTACTTTCAATCGCAGAAGATTGTTAATACGCAATATGGAATTATTGCAGAAAGAAGCCGGCTAAAATAACTAGTGAGTCCACTCTGAAAACTGTCAATTTTCATAAAATGAATTATTTTGAATGAAAATATCGCCAAAAGAATACTTGAAATAATGCAAAATATTGTACGATTACCCGCCACCCTAACCCTAAAGGGCCTCCGCCCACAGATCCATACTTTACCCTAGCCCAAAAGGGAATGCATTCGCGCATTTATTTACATCAAGTTTTGCGGGAGGACTCTCCTTTAGGAGTCGGAGGCGAGCATGGGCAAATTCTAAAACCAAATTATATTTACCGATGGTTTTGATGTTGACTTTTCAGAGTAGACTCACTAGTGCTTCAAAAACTAAGTTTCTATGTAAGGAATTTAGTTCTTGAAGCACAAGAATACTATCTTTACCCAACCATGTAATGAAGATATGTATTCTCTAGTAATCAAACCTTTTTTATTTTTATTTCCTCCTGAGTTTGCCCATCTCCTGGCTATGAATTTATTCAGGTTGCTCCTGTCCATCCCGGGGGTTAAAACGTATTATCGCAGCAAGATGAAATCCTCTGCTTACCTACCCTTAGAGGTTTGTGGTTTATCGTTTCGCAATCCGGTAGGATTAGCAGCTGGATTCGACAAAAATGCCAAATACTTGGATATCCTACCTTATTTGGGTTTTGGCTTTTTAGAGATAGGCACGGTCACTCCAAAACCTCAACAGGGTAATCCCAAACCCAGATTATTCAGATTGCCCAAGGATCAAGCTTTGATCAATCGCATGGGTTTCAATAATGAAGGAGTCGATGTCGTGGTGAAACGGCTTAAGAAATATAAGGGAGATCTTATCATTGGTGGCAATATTGGCAAAAATAAAATTACACCCAACGAAAAAGCGGTCGAGGATTATCTTTATTGTTTTCAAAAATTATATCCGTATGTAGATTACTTTGTGGTGAATGTCAGTTCGCCCAATACTCCCGATTTACGTCAGCTACAAGAAAAAGGTCCATTAACTGAAATCTTACGTATACTGCAAGCAGAAAACCAGGGTAAAATTCCAAAACCTATTTTCCTAAAAATTGCTCCGGATCTTAACCAACAGCAGTTAATAGAAATAGTAGAAATTGTAAATGAGTTAAAGATTGCCGGTTTAATTATTAACAATACGACCATCTCAAGAGAGGGCCTTAAGACCAAATCACAAGTTCTTGAGAAGATTGGAGCCGGAGGATTAAGTGGACAACCGGTAAAAAAGATGTCCGATCAGGTACTTTCATTGGTCAAGAAGGAAATCAATGGTCAGATTTCAATTATAGGCGTAGGTGGTATTACAACTGATCGTGATGCCTTGCATAAATTTGAACTGGGTGCTGACCTTATCCAAATATATACCGGCTTTATTTATAAAGGCCCCGAATTGGTATATAAGATCCTTGAAAAATTAAGAAAATCACCAGATTTGGATTAGCTCTATCCCATTAATTCCAGAAAATTCCTCATTTAGCCTAGGAATATGACCTCAAACAGTCAAATTAGGGTGGTTGGCATTTTTTTTGATGTGATTATGCATATTGAAAATCAAAGGCCTATGGACAATCCGGAAATTAGAAATAGTAAATCTACCCTGGTAAAAGACAGTAGAGTATGGCTTCTGGCTATTTTGATTGTTGTGTTTGCCTATGTAATCATATCTAATTATCCGGTTTAGAGCTAAACTGATTTTTTGGTTATTACTACTTGCCAAAGAACTATTCCTTATCAAATATTTTTAGACTTAAATCCAATACCCCGGCAGAATGGGTGATGGCGCCTACCGAAATAAAGTCTACACCGGACTCAGCTATATTTCGTACAGTATATAAATTAACTCCACCGCTGGCCTCAGTTTCGAATTTACCATCCACAGTAGCTATGGCTTCTTTTAAGATTGTCAAATCAAAATTATCAAGCATGATACGAGTTACTCCTCCTCTCTCGATAACTTGGTGCAACTCGACCAGATTTCTAACTTCTATAGTAATACCTAAGTCAAGATTATGATCTTGAAGATATTTGGTGACTTGATCTATTGCAGATTTCACACCTCCACAAGCTTTGATGTGGTTGTCCTTTATCATGATCCAATCATACAAGCCATCACGGTAATTTTGACATCCACCAATTGCGACCGCCCATTTTTCTAAGGGACGAATTAATGGTGTGGTTTTTCTCGTATCGAGTATTTTAACTGGTAAACCTTCAACCTCCGTCGCGAACCGATTTGAATGGGTGGCTATCCCACTCATACGCTGCATACCATTGAGGATCAGTCTTTCCGCTTTCAATAAAGACTGTGTGTGAGTGGTAGTCTCAAATACGACGTCACCCATGCCTACATCCTGACCATCTTTTTTATAAACGATAAACTCAGAATCCTCATCAACTTTTCTCAAAATGTGCTCCGCTAGTTCCACACCGGCAATAATTCCAACATCTTTCACCAATAATTTTGCCGTAGATCTGGCGGCGGGATCTATACAAGCCAGTGAAGTATAATCTCCCGGACCGACATCTTCTTTTAGTGCTTTTTCAATAAAGTTATTCAACCATGCAGGGTCTACCATAACATTACTTTTAAATTTGGCCCCGAATATAAGCATATTTAATAAGTGTTGAAATCTTTTGGACAGGGTTAGGTCGGAAGATCAAAATGACCATTAACTTGATTTTTTGGTTTTCCTTTTAAAAAAGTAAACCCACCTTAAACTCAAGGTTATTAATCCAGGCTCGACTTTTTTCCCGGCTCACATCTAATTCATCATCTTGGTAATTATTGGGCGTACCATTATCATCGAGAGTTTTTGAAATTTTTCCATTGTTTTTGGTAATATCAAACAAGGTGCGATTCCAATAGATACCAATTATTGCCGTATTCCGATCACTGATATTATACTCCATTCCGGTACCAATACCCATTGACAATTGAAATGGAACTATGTCTTTTTTGATATTTTCTTTATCAGCACTACTGATAGCAAATCCTTTAATTGTTCCCCTGGCTCTAGTCACAATTCCCCAATCCAATCTCGGGGCATCAATAAAATAACGAATACTACCATTTTCAGTGGTCTTCAACTTAAGTGAGGTAGGAATATGAAATACCTGTAAGGAATACCTGATGTTGGTTCCATCAGGAAGTGGTTTGTCACCGGAATTCAATTCTGATGAACTCAAACTAGATTTAGGCAAAAAATTACCTCCAATATCGTACATCATTTGTCCACCTCGATTGAATGCAATGGCAGCACCCATGGTCAAATAAACGTGGTCTGATAATGACAACTCACTAGTTAAACCTAATTCAAAGCCGGCATTTAATCCATTCCCATTGATCAACGCATTGTTCGTGTTTACCCAAGAGAAATTAGGTCCGGTAAGTAGACCTAGCTTAAACTCACCTTGTGCAAAAGAAACCTCACCTATTAAGCAAATTACTAATATGATTATACTGAATTTCATAAAGCTTCGTTTAAATTTGTATTCGGAATTTGATTTTGGCATCATGAATTGGTATCGCTTTTATACTTTTTGGTTCATTCTATTCATTTGGACGTCTTGTTCGACAAAAAGAGACAATTTACCGGATGTATCCACTATTGATATCAACGTAAATGTAATCAGATACGACCAGTTGCTCAACAAAATAACGTCAGACAATGGAAAAAAAGTCCTTAATGAGTGGAAGACCCGGTATCCAGCCTTTAACGAGATTTACTTTTCCAGAGTGATGAATTTGGGTTCTGATGAACCCGAAAATATTGTTCCTCAGATTTTAAATTTTATGCAAGATTCCGCTCTGGGTAAATTATTTAAATTGGTAGATAGTGTGTATATGGATATATCTGATCTGGAAATAGGGTTTAAATCTGCCTTTCAATATTACCGTTATTATTTTCCCGAGAGGAGCATCCCTGAGCTTTTTACCTTTGTTTCAGCATTTGGAATTGCGAACTTCGTATTTGAATCAGCATCCGGAAACGATGGATTGGGTATTGGATTGGATTTCTTTTTAGGTGATCGCATCCAGTATAAAAATATTGATCCGACAAATCCTTCATTTTCGGATTATCTGACCAGGTCTTTTAATCGGGAGCATTTGGTGAAAAAGACCATCCATGCTTTGGCTGAAGATATTGTAGAACCAATGGGTGAAGGTAGAATGTTGGATGTGATGATTAATGAGGGTAAAAAATTATATTTTTTAAAAAATATTTTACCAGAGACTCATGATACCGTAATACATGAATATACATCTCGAGAATTAGAATGGTGTGAACAAAATGAACTGGAAATATGGGCCTATTTCATCGAACAGGATATTTTATACAGTAATGATCTGATAAAATTTCGCAGTTATGTATATCCCAGCCCACACTCTGCAGGGATGCCGGAAGAAGCTCCGGGTCGTACAGCAAATTTTATTGCCTTAAAAATTATTGAAAAATATGTAGGCAGCATAAATGTAGGCTTTCCTGAAATCCTAACTATTCCTGCCGAGGAAATTTTAAATAAATCCCGATATAAACCTCGCAAAAGATAGCTTGATTTTGGCCATAAGTCGTCCACTAGATAGGTTCAGGTTACCTCAGATCCTTATTTCGACATCTCCTTTTCGGCATCTACACACTACGCCATCCTCATTACTGGTGCGTAGCACCATTTTAAATAATTCGACTATTTTCGCATTAAGAAATTTAAAATCATGACTAACCGAGCCATTCCATTGGTGGATCTATCCAGGTTTATTGAAGGCAATGATCAGGAACGATCAAACTTTGTTCAACAGCTGGGTGACGCTTTCCACCAGGTTGGATTTGTTGGCGTTAAGAATCATGGAATTTCGCAGCATTTGGTTGATCAATTCTATCGGGAAGCCAAGCAATTTTTTTCATTACCGATTGCTAATAAACGACGTTATGAAATTTCAGGATTGGCAGGTCAACGTGGATATACTTCATTTGGTAAGGAACATGCCAAACATTCTAAAGTACCTGACTTAAAGGAGTTTTATCAGATTGGTCAATCAGTTGAAACGATTGGAGTTGACCATCCTGATTTTCCAAATAACGTATATGTAAAAGAGTTTCCTCAATTTACCTTAGTTGGAGACCAGTTGTTTAAGGAATTTGAAAAAGCAGGTACATTTTTGTTACGTGCGATCGCCAGTTATCTAAAAATTGGTTCGCATTATTTTGATGAAAAAATTACCAAGGGAAATAGCATTTTGCGAGCCATACATTATCCACCCATAACACAACCACCTGCTTCTGCTATTCGAGCTGAACAGCATGAAGATATTAATTTGATCACCTTGCTGGTGGGTGCATCAGCAGGAGGACTCGAAGTCCTGACCAATGATGGAAACTGGTTACCGGTAATTCCGGAGCAGGGAGAGATAGTAGTTAATGTCGGAGATATGCTACAACGATTAACGAATGATTATTTAAGATCCACGACTCACCGGGTTGTCAACCCTCCACGTGAATTATGGCATCTACCCAGATTATCGATTCCTTTTTTCCTTCATCCTATAGTTGAGATGGAACTTTCTTGTTTAAAATCATGTATTGATGAAAACAATCCACCCAAGTACGTTCCAATAAGTGCCGGAGCCTACTTACATGAAAGATTAATTGAGATCGGATTAAAAAAATAATCAAAAAGTGTTAAACGTTTTATTATTATCCGTGTCTCACTAACAATTATGTTGTATTTTTGAAGTTCATCAAATAAATAAGATCAAATGACAAATATATATTTCTTAGCATTTTTACCGGGGGGATGGGAAATATTCGTTATTCTTTTTGTGGTATTGCTTCTATTCGGAGGCAAAAAGATACCTGAGCTGATGAGAGGATTAGGTAAAGGGATACGCGAGTTCAACAATGCCCGGAGTACCATTGAATCTGAAATCCGGGAAGGGATGAAGGAAGCAGAGAAAAAGAAGATTGAAGAAAAGACTTCTGAATAGTCTTATAGCGTTCCATATCCATATAGAGATGGTTTAAGGAAATTCAGGTACATTTAAAATAGCTGGATGGATTCCTTAAGGATATCAGTATCTGCCTAAAGTTTTTGTTTACTAAATTTTACTTTGCTTTAAAATTTGGGAGTAATGCACGAACCCCTGTAGTTGATCAGCAAGATATACAGGAAGGGACTTGATGTTATTCATTTGCATAAGATGCAAAGCAGTACCCAATTTTTCACCGGACTGAATTGGAATTACTACGGGATTTATCGAGGTACCAAAAACCAAATCACTATTTTCTTTTAACTTTTTTAATACTTCATTTCTAGTCATTATTCCAACCATACTCCCTTGCATGTTTTGGACTAAGAAGTGTTGATGATCTGATTGTAAAGCAATTGAAAGAGGAGTGCTGGGAAATACAACTTGAAATTCACGATTAATATAGGTGTCTACCGTTTTATGCTGGAGTATGTAATCCCATTTCGCTGATTTGTATTCCGCTCCGGCTCCGATGAATACAAAAGCACCAATCAAAGCCATAACGAACAGAGAATAATAAAGCCCCACAAATATAAATAAGAATGCGATGATCCTTCCGACGACCATAGCTATCTTAGTTGCTAAAAGTCGATTGGCAAATAGGGATAATAGGGCTCTTAAAATACGACCACCATCCATAGGAAAAGCCGGAATCAGATTAAATAGGCCCAGGGTAAGATTCATAAACATGACCATGCTTAGGAACGAATCCTGGTCTACTGAAATGCTATCATTGAAAAATACTGAGGACCAACCAGGGAAAAAGCTCATCAACGAGATCCAAATGATCAAAGCAATGATAAAATTGACGGCTGGGCCTGCAATAGCCACTAATAATTCTTGGATGGGATGATGGGGAATTTTTTCCAGTCGGGCAATTCCTCCAATTGGAGAAATAATAATGTCCTTGGTGTTCACTTTAAATCTTCTGGCCATAAGAGCATGCCCGTATTCATGTAATATTACACAAATAAATAATACCATGAATAATAAAAACAACCACCAGGTTCCTAATATACTTAAGCCGGCTACTCGACTTTGATAAAATATCAGGAGGAGTATAAAGCCAAATGTCCAGTGAACTTTAACCGGGATTCCGAACAAGGTGAAAAACTTCCAAGAACTTTTAAGTGTAATCATTTATTCTCAAGACTAGGAAATATACAATATTCCATTCAAGATTTGTCGGGCAATTACCAGGTGTTGAATTTCAGATGTTCCCTCATATATTTGGGTGATTTTTGCATCCCTCATCAATCTTTCTACGTGATATTCTTTGACATAACCATAGCCTCCATGAATTTGAACAGCTTCTATTGTTTGTCTCATGGCCACATCCGAGGCAACTAATTTTGCCATGCTAGCAGCCATGGTGTAGTCTTTTCCTTGATCTTTGAGGAATGCTGCCTGGTACACCAATTGCCGGGCAGCTTCAATTTCTGTAGCCATTTCAGCTAGTTTGAATCCAATGGCTTGGTGTTGAGCAATCGGTTTTCCAAATGCATTTCGTTCCTGTGCATATTTTTTTGCCAGTTCATAAGCACCTGTTGCTATTCCCAAAGCCTGAGAAGCAATCCCAATACGACCACCACTCAAAATTTTCATTGCAAATTTAAAACCAAATCCTTCTTCTCCAATTCGATTTTCAATGGGTACTTTAACATCGGAATACATAATGGTATGTGTGTCTGACGACCGTATTCCTAGTTTGTCTTCTTTACCGCCGACTGAAACCCCTTCCCAATCCGCATCCACCAAAAATGCATTAATTCCCCGGTGTCGCTCTGATGGATTGGACTGGGCCATAACAATGTGTATTTGAGATGAACTGCCATTGGTAATCCAGTTTTTGGTGCCATTCAAGACATAATGATCATTATGTTTTAGGGCAGTTGTTTTTTGTTTTGTCGCATCACTTCCTGATCCGGGTTCTGAGAGACAAAAGGAACCAATCCATTCTCCGGTTGCTAATTTTGGCAAATAATGGGTTTTGTGAAATTCACTTCCAAACTGTTCGATACCATGGCATACCAAGGAGTTATTTACAGACATAATTACCGAACATGAGCTATCAATTTTAGAGATTTCTTCCATTGCCAGTACATAGGATACCGTATCCATACCACCACCGCCGTATTCAGGAGATACCATCATACCTAAAAATCCCATTGCTGCCATTTTATGGACTTCCGCTTTTGGATATTCCATGTTTCGATCCCTATCTATCACACCGGGAAGTAATTCTTTCTGGGCAAAATCACGAGCAGCTTCTTTTACTGCTAATTGATCTTCAGAAAATTCAAATATTTCCATTTGTCGATTAGATTAAACCATTACTGTACTTTGTCTCCTCGTAGAGTTCTAAACCTTTTCCTTGCTTCGACAGCAAATGTACTGCTTGAATAATCAATAAATAATTTTTCATACAACTCCATAGCTTTTACCTGATCATTTAATACATAATCATATAAAGAAGCCAGATTGTAGATTGAGTTGTCACATCGGATTTCATCCGGGTATTCCTCAATGATGGTCTGATAAGCAGTAATTGCTTGATCATATTCCTGCATATTTTCAAATATTCCGGCTTTCAGATACAAAATATCATCTTGAAGTCCGTGGTTTGGAAACATAGATTGCAAAGTATCCAACTGGAGTAACGACTCCTTGTAACGGTTTTGAAAACCCAACAATTCAGCTTGAGCATACATTTGCATTGGAATTGCCGTAGTATCCAGTCCCAGATTATCTGTAATAAATATCGAAAGATCCAAAGCATCGTTGGCAATTAACTTGGAAGTGGATGTTTTTAAAATATCAAACTGGGACTGCGCCCATTCAAAATCACCGGCAAAATAGGATAGGCGTGCGTTTTTAAATCTTGCCTCCTCGCCAATCAATTCTTCTTTGAAGGCCTTGTCTACCTGGGCATATAATAAGGTTGCTTCCCAGATTTCTCCTAGCATCAAATAATAATCAGCTAGTTTAATTTTTGCATTAGCTTGAATGTACTTGTTTAATCCCGGAGAGTCTTTAAGATCTTCCAAGTACTTAATCGCCTTTTCCAAATTATTCAAATACAAAGCTTCCAATTCCGCCAAATCCATTATGATCAAAGCGGTGGCTTTGTTCCATCCTACAATATCCAGAAAACTGATAAAATCACTTTCAAGTGACAATAACTCTTCATTCGAGAAATCCTGATTGGCTACCAATTTTCGTCGTTTAGCAACCAATGCCTTACGTTTAGCCTCTAAAAAATAAGGAGATCCGGATCCTTTTTCTTTTAGGATATACTCGTATCCCTGAATTGCCGCGTCATAATCCCGGGCGTTTAAAGCTATATCTGCAACATTAAATACCCTGAGACCATTTTCTTCTAATCTGCGGTCGATTGCTTTCTCTTGTCTTAAAGCTTTGACATAGTCCTTGCGCTGAATGTAGGCCCATGACAACAGTTCTTGGAAATGAAGAGCACTGGTATTGCCTTGTAATTTGGCAAAAAGTTGGTTTTGTAGTTCTAAAAAATCTTCTGCCGCAAAATATCTTGAAAAGATAGACTTTATTTGTTGTAATCGGGCAGGCATTTTTTCTACACTTTCAAGATAGTGCTGGATCATTTTTTGACTATTGTTTCCCTTGCGACGATACAATTCTGCGAGATAATAGGAAAAATCAGCCTTGTCTTTTAACAGGGCCTTGCCTCGTTCATAAGTTTGGATTGCGAAATCGTATTTTGCCAACCCAATGAATGCATTAGCAAGTTGAATTATTCTAAATTTTTCAGCTGGTAAACTTTGAATGGCGTTTGCAAATTGCTGCTTGGCTTCATCGGGTTGAGACAATCGTTCTTTTAAATTACCATAGGTGACATATAATTGTACGTTTTTTGGATTTTCCTTAATGTGGGCTTGTATCACCTGTTCGGCCAATTTGTAATCTTCCATTCCCAATAGACAATCAATATATTTTGTCAAATAATAATCCTGATTCCTGTTTCCACGATAAAGCCTTTCAAATAAAGCCGCAGCTTTTTCATATTCTCCATTAAAAAAATACTGATTTGCAAGCTGTACACTTGCCTCCTGCGCCAACCCTGAAATCGATGAGAGAACAAAAAAAATGACAACATAGATGTATTTCATAATAGTCTATTATTCAATAAAGTTAAAAATAAAATAAAGGCTCAACTGCATGTGATTCCCTAAACAATTATGTTTTATTGGCAAATCAAAATCTATCGGAAGGAATCACTCTACGCTCCGATCTTTTTTGGATCTTATTTTATTATTTCTCCGAGAGAGTTCTTTCCACAATTAAGTTGTGTTAACAGAGTAATTGGATTAATCTTGCCCCTCCCAGCTTAAATACGTTGAGCATACATCTTTGTACTGGTTATACAACTTTTGCCAGCTTACAGTACATTGGACATATTGGTAACGAGAGCACGTCCGGCATGGTCTAACACTTGCTGCAAAGCGTATGACTTTCCGCCTTTAAATTTGGAGCTTCACCCGTTAATTTTTCCATCATTCCGTAAATCCTTTTAGTATTACCAATACTACAAACGATTTTGGAATCATAAAAGTTTGATACCTTTCCAATTATGACTTAGCCATAAACACACAAAAACCAGACCTACAAAAAAGGAAGGATTAATGAAAAAGCCAAAACCTGCTAAGATCTTAACTCTACCAGAATCACGAACCAACCGTTTCTTAATTCAAATAAATGAGCAGACCTTAAACAAAAAAGGCCACTACATTTAAAATGTAGTGACCTGTACTTTGGGTGTCAAAACGAGTTTTAGTTCTCCAGTTTGAATCTGACTGGTAAGTTATATTGTACCCGTACCGGTTGTCCTCGTTGTCTCCCAGGTGTCCATTTTTGAGGCATTTGGTTCATCATTCCAACTACCCTTGTGGCTTCTTCACCACAACCTGCTCCGATATCTCTTACTAACTCCATATTGGCAATAGATCCATCTTTTTCAACCACGAAGCGTACTACACACATACCTTGGATTCCATTTTCACGAGCTATAGCCGGATATTTGATATTTTTATAGATAAACTCCAACATCTTTTGTTGGGCACAGGCTTCTTTTTCCGCATTTCCTCCGGAGATATTTTCGCATCCCGGAAACCTGGGTTTTTGCTCAACCACCTTAAATATTTCTTCAACCTCTGGTTTTGGAGGAGGAGGTGGAGGGGGAGGTGGAGGAGGAGCTTCTTCCTTGATTTCCGGTGGTTTTTCTTCAATAATAGTTTCTTCATCCACGGATTGATCCACAAACTCCGGTGCTTCTTCTTCTTCGATTTCTTCTTCCGGAACTTCCTCAATTACAGGAGGAGGTGGTGGTGGAGGTGGAGGAGGAGGCTCAGCAGTACGCGGAGGCTCGATTTCAATTTCTTCTTCCAATTCCAAGGCATCGTCCGGAATAAAAATGGGCTTTTCATATTCAGTATAATTAAATGCCAAAATGGTGATCAGTAGAGAAATTACCGCACCAACCCACAAAAAGGTTCTAGAAAAATTAAATACATTCACATCAGGATACTTATTTCTCGCTTCTAATGGGGAACTCCATTTTTTATCCTGATATTTTTCTGCCAGGTTACTGTTGGACTTATTTTTCATATTAATTCTAAACAATAAGATAAGTCCCACAATAACAACTACAATTGCTATGAGAGCAACGTAAAGCAGATTGGATCCAACAGCAAAATCTTCCATTATAAATTATTTCTATGTAAAAGTTTAAATATTATAAACCCACCAAAAGATCCGATAATATTAGCAATTATATCCCAGATTTCAAAATGGCGGTTCTCAAAAACATACCTTTGTCCTAATTCCAACATTCCTCCGTAGAGGATGCATAATAATACAACAGTAACGGCTTTTCTAAAATTCCATTTCTTAGGTATCTCATTATTCCATGCCATTAAGGCTAACCATACCAATATTAAATAGAATAAGAAATGCCCTAATTTGTCAATATGACTGATCGAAAGACTTCCCAACGATCTGGAGGGTAGAGTAGAAAGGATACCAATCATCAAGGCCCATCCTCCCGCTAAAATTCTCCATTTATACTGTAACAGATGCTCCAATCAGGATTTTTTGGTGTGTGAATTTGTACTTAGGATACCAATTCTTCATATTCCTGGGCAGATAGTAATTCTTCGAGTTGTTCCGGATTGGTTAATTCAATTTTGATAATCCATCCTTCTTCATAAGGATCTTCATTTACAATTCCCGGATTGTCACCTTCATTTTCATCAATTTCAGGATTGAATTCCAACACCTTGCCATCAAGAGGCATGAAAAGATCGGAGGTGGTTTTTACTGCTTCAACCGTACCGAATATTTCATCTTTCTCGATCTCTTCACCTACCGTTTCAACTTCTATGTACACCAATTCACCCAATTCACCTTGAGCAAAATCAGTGATACCTATATAAGCTAGATTTGTGTCATCAAGGATTTTTACCCATTCATGTTCTTTGGTATACTTGATTGTATCAGGAATGTTCATTTTTCAATGATTTGTTTAATGTGATCAAATGTAATTGATTTAGGTCTCTCCAAAGGTAATCCAAGCGCTCTACTCCATATGGAAGCGCCAAGTACTCCCATTGCGCGGGATACTCCAAAGAGGACCGTATAAAAACTGTACTCCTTCATTCCATAATGAACTAAAATGGCTCCGGAGTGAGCATCTACATTAGGCCAGGGATTCTTCACTTTACCCAATCCGGTTAAGATCCCAGGAACCAGATCAAATAGTTGCCATACAATATTGATGATACGCGAATCTTTCATATGCTTTTCTGCGAATCTTTTTTGCGCAACAAATCTGGGATCCGGTCTTCTTAGTACCGCATGCCCATAGCCAGGAATTACTTGTCCTGCAGCCAGAGTTTCATTAATATAGTTAATGACCTGTTCATCGCTGGGCTGGGTGGTTTTTAGTTTGTCCACCATTTTAAAGATCCACTTGATGACTTCTTGATTGGCCAATCCATGTAATGGTCCGGCCAAGGCGTTCAATCCGGCTGAAAAAGCCAGATAGGGGTCACTAAGCGTAGAACTTACCAGGTGTACGGTATGGGCTGACGCATTTCCACCTTCGTGATCACAATGGATACACATGTATAAGCGCATGTAATCCACAAATTGGGGATCATCAAATCCCAGGAGATGAGCAAAGTTACCACTCCAATCCAGCGTTGTATCCGGATCAATGTGTTGTCCATTATGGTAGACCCTCCTATAAATATAGGCTGCAATTCTGGGAAGCTTTGCCAGCAGGTTCATGGTGTCCTCATAAACTGCATCCCAATATTCGGATTTATGGATACCCTCAGCATACCGTCTGGAAAATTCGCTGTCCTGCTGCATTGAGAGAACCGCGATACTAAACTGCGACATGGGATGCAAAGTAGTATCCAACGAATCAATAGTATTAAAAACTCTTTGTTTGATGTGACTTCTACGCTGCCATTCCTCACTCAACCACTTGACTTCTGCGGATGTGGGAATATCCCCACTTAAAATATACCAAAAAAGACCTTCTGGCAAAGGTTCATTACCACCAGGGTATTTTGGCAGGATCTCGCGAATTTCGGGAATACTCATATTGCGAAAACGAATCCCGGATTCAGGATCAAGTTCCGAAGTCTCCCAATACATGCTTTTGATCCCACGCATACCGCCAAATACCTGGGCAACACTAACTTCATCCACCTTTTCATTTCCATGTGCCTTGTTAAATAATTTTATTTCTTGTCTAAGCGCCTCCGCTTTTTCCTTAAATCGCTGCTTTAAAATATCCATTAATAAAATTCTTGAAAAATTGATTTGCCAAAGTCGGACAGGATACCATCACTCACCATGAAATATCAAAAAATTGACTCCAAAGTTACAATATTGATCCAAATTTCAGTTTACAACGATTGAAATCTTGTAAAACAATTTTCCATAGCTGCCAATGTTCGGTTTTCAGAAGTATTGATTTTACAATGAATAAACCAATTCTCCACAATTCAAGCGACAGATACCTAATTTTCAAAGTAGGCCATTTACAACTATAGAAATCAATTTTTGACAGAAATGTTTCATTTTGGAACGATCAAAATGCGTTTTATCCACTTAATAATTATATTTAACTTGGGTCTCATAAAAGCGAAATAAATAATAGGAATCTGCACATGGAGTTTGATACCACTTGTGAATAGACGATATGATAATTATTCAAGATATTCTGGTTCATCCTGATATTCTCAAGGAATATTTTTTGTGTCGGCTAGAATCGTGCCAAGGCGCTTGTTGCTGGGAAGGAGATTTTGGAGCCCCATTGACTCTTGAAGAAGTTGAAATTTTGCAAGATCATCAATCCGGTCTATCACCCTTATTAACTCCGGAAAGCCAGAAACAGCTTAAACTTAAGGGTGTGGCTCAATACCATCAGGATATTAATCAATGGGGTACTCAATTATTGGAAAATGGAGCTTGTATTTTTATGGATGTACAAGGTGGGTGCGCCAACTGTGTGATTGAAAGAAGTTATTTTCAAAAAAAGATTTCGTTTCATAAACCGATCTCATGTCATTTATACCCCATCCGGGAATATATTAATGAACAAACAGGATTTCGATCCATCTCCTACGATCGATGGAAAATTTGCTCTGCAGCTTGCGCCTATGGGAAATCACAAAAAATGTATTTATATCAATTCGTAAACGAGGCCATTATTAGGAAGTATGGTCGCGGATTCTACCGGGAATTGTGCGAAATTGCAGAAAGTTGGCATCAATCGCCATGAATATATTTTTTGATTTATGTAATTTAGGCACTCAATTAAGGGGTGTGGTCATGAGATATTTCATTTCATTATGTTTTTTTCTAGGTTTGTTCTTCGTCTTTTGGAGTTGTGCTGATCAGTCATCCGGACAGGAGCAGGTCAGTTTTAATTATGACATCGCGCCCATATTTTCTAATAATTGTTATTTATGTCATGGAAATGATCCGGAAAGCCGGGAAGCCGGACTTCGTTTGGATTTGGAATCAGCTGCCAAATCAAAATTGGAAAGTGGAAAGATTGCCATAGTTCCTTTTGATCCCGAAGGGAGCGAATTAATTCAACGCATCATGCATGATGACCCCGATGAGATAATGCCTCCTCAAAAAACCAAAAAAATTCTGACGAAAAGAGAAATTGAATTACTGAAAAATTGGATTGCACAAGGAGCAAAGTGGGAACGACATTGGGCTTTTCAACCTGTGAAAGAAAAAGAGATTGGGAAAAGCCGTAAAAATAGATTCAATCAAATCGATGATTATATCAATGACCAATGCCATCGTGAGGGAATAAAGATCTATCCGGAAGCAGATCCCTATAGCCTGGTTAAGCGCGTGTCCTTATTGGTTACAGGACTGTTACCTTCCCGGGAAGAAATTGATCGGTTTGCGGATAATACAAGTTATTCTGAAATGGTAGATTATTATTTAGCTTCAGCCGGATATGGTGAACGGTGGGCCCGGCATTGGATGGATCTGGTGCGCTATGCCGAGGCCCGGGGACACGAATTCGATTTTAACATTCCCGGAGCCTGGCAATATCGTGACTATTTGGTAAAAGCACTTAATCAAGATGTACCCTATGACCAGTTGATTAAAGAACATTTGGCAGGAGATTTACTTCAGCAACCCCGAAATGATGAAAATAACATATCTCAATCGTCAATTGGCACGGCATTTTATGCTTTGGGAGAAGGTACTCATAGTCCGGTGGATATTAAAAAAGATGAAGCCGACCGAATTGACAATATGATTGATGTGACATCCAAGACCTTCCTGGGCATGACCATGTCCTGTGCACGCTGTCATGATCATAAATTCGATCCTATTCCTACCGCAGATTATTATGCATGGTACGGAATTATGGAAAGCGCAAGATTTCATTATCACTCTGTTCAGAATATGGACAAAGTTGAAACGACCCTGGCCCAAGTGGAAGAGATTGATCAAGAGATAAAGCAATACCTATCCGGGATGCCAAAATATGCAGTCCCTGTCGTCTTGTCAGAAGACCAACCAAATTTTCATAAGATTGCGGACTTTTCTCAAGGGCAAAGCGAAAACTGGTACTTTGATGGAACAGCCTTTGGTAGTGGGAATGCCAAAGGACAACTGTTATTCGGAAAAGATAAAATTCTGGGAGTCCACCAGGGCAAGATTTCCAGTCGTTTTTTTGGTTATGGTCTGTCGGGGGCCGCTCGCTCACCAACATTTAAAATACGCAGCGATTATTTGCATGTTAGGACAGCGGGGAAACATGCCTCTATTCGGGTCGTTATTGACAATTTCCAGTTGATCAGAAATCCGATCTATGGCAACCTCAATCAACAAGTAAATTCAGATGAATGGAAAGATATTTCAATAGATTTATCGATGTGGAAGGGACACCTGGCTTATATCGAAGTCTTACCGGCCCTCTTACTGGATGGAAAACAAATGCCACCATATGAATGGGATCAGGATAGTTCCTCCTGGATCGAAGTACAGCATGTATATCAATCCAATGTTAAAGAAGAAAAGTTCAAGTCAAAGCCGAGATTGTATAAACCCCTATCCAAGCCATTATGGGACAATGCAGAAATCCTAAAGAAAATAAATCAACGGCACGATCTTTTAAAAGAAATTCGCGATACCTCATTTTACATGGGGGTTACTTCAGGAAGCAGTGTAGAATCTCCTGTTTTCATTCGGGGTGATCATCAGCAATTGGATAGCGTTACCCAAAATCACCGGTTACTTACCACCCTTAGTGATCAGGTATTTACTGATGATAGGTCCAGTCGTTTGCAACTGGCTGAAGCTATTGCTTCTCCCCAAAATCCTTTGACAGCCCGGGTATTGGTAAATCGAATCTGGTCTCATCTTTTTGGAAAGGGTATTGTGACCTCGGTGGATAACTTCGGTAGATTAGGTGAGCTGCCCACACATCCTGAATTGTTAGACCATTTGGCTTCCTATTTGATTCAGCATAATTGGTCTCTCAAAAAGACGATACGATATATTTTACACTCACACACTTTCAGACGTCAGTCAGTGGCTGAATCTCCTGTTGAAGATCCAACCAACAAGTGGTTGGGTTTTTACGAAATTAGAAGAATGGAAGCCGAAGCCATCCGGGATGTCATGTTGCAGGTATCACAGAAGTTGAATCGGCAAATGTACGGGAAACCGGTTCCGGTGTATCTCAATGAATTTATGGAAGGAAGAGGAAAGCCAATCTCGGGACCACTTGATGGTGAGGGTAGGCGAAGCATCTATTTGAGTATGCGTAGAAATTTTCTAAATTCCTTTTTACTGGCTTTTGACATGCCACAACCGGTAACCACTTTTGGAAAGCGCAATCAGACCACGGTTCCTGCACAATCGCTCACTTTAATGAACGATCCTTTTGTGAAGGACTGTGCCAATCATTGGGCACAACGTATGCTGGATTCCGAGTTGTCAGATGAAAAAAAGATCTATGAACTCTATTTGTCTGCATTTTGTCGGCCACCTTCAGACGAAGAAGTACAAAAATCCCAGGAGTTCCTTGAGCAACAATATTTATTACACCTGGATCATGACGACAAAGGGGAAGCCAGGCAGGCAGGCTGGGAGGATTTATGTCATAGTGTCTTCAATATGAAAGAATTTATTTACATTTTTTAATATGGATAAACGTACTATCAGTAGGCGGGAAATGTTAGGAATATGTCGAAATGGATTTGGGGGGTTGGCCTTATTGAGTTTGATGTCATCGGGTTTTACCGGATGTCGGTCCGGTAAAAATAATTTATTGGCAAACACCGGGTTGCCCCATTACCCACCCAAGGTAAAGCGGGTTATATTTCTATATATGGATGGAGGAGTAAGCCAGGTAGACAGTTTTGACCCCAAGCCAAGACTGACCAGAGAAAATGGTCAAAATCCTTATGATAAGTTTAATGTTGACGCTACCCAATTCAATAATGTCGGTAAAATCCTTAAAAGCCCCTGGTCCTTCAAGCAGTATGGAGAAAGTGGTATATGGGTCAGCGAACTTTTTCCACATATCGCTACTTGTGTGGACGATATCGCAGTGATCAGATCGATGACTTCCAATTTTCCGGAACATACTAATGCCAATTATTTTCTGCACACCGGACACGGATTACAAGGTCGTCCCAGTATGGGAGCCTGGATCACCTACGGCTTGGGATCGGAAAACAATAACCTGCCTTCGTACATCGTCCTGGATGGAGGTTTGATACCACCTGGGGGATTAGATAATTTTAATAGTGGATTTTTGCCGGCCAATTTCCAAGCTTCGATCCTAAGAGCTCAAAAAAATCCGGTTAATAACATCAATTCAAGTGAACAAATAGCAAACCAACAGGAGCATAAGCTTTCTTTTGCTCAACAGATGGACCAAAGCTTGCTCGGAAGATTGGGCCATGATGATAAGGTCAGCTCCGCAATTGAAAATTATGAACTTGCATATAAAATGCAGTCAAGTATTCCTGAATTGAGTGACTTTAAGGCCGAGTCTCCTAAAACGTTGGATTTGTATGGATTTTTCTCGGAAGATCCACATACCAGGTCCTATGCTTCACAATGTTTGATGGCCAGAAGACTGGTGGAGCGAGGAGTTCGCTTTATTGAACTGACTTGTCCTAAGGTGGCCGCAGATCGTTGGGATCAGCACAGCAATCTCATTCAAGGTCATAAAGCGAATGCACATGCTGTGGATAAGCCGATTGCCGGATTGTTAAAAGACTTGAAAGGACGAGGACTGCTGGAAGAAACTTTAGTCGTTTTTGCCTGTGAGTTTGGTCGAACACCATTTGCTCAGGGCAGGAATGGCCGTGATCACAATCCCAGTGCGTTTAGTATTTGGTTGGCAGGAGGAGGGATTAAAGGTGGGGTAGTATATGGACAAACGGACGAATATGGATACCGGGTTGTGGAAAACAAGTGTACCATACATGAGTTGCATGCCACGATGTTGCACCAGCTGGGTGTAGATCATGAACATCTTACTTTCAGATTTGGTGGGCGAGATATCCGCCTCACCGATGTCCACGGCAAGGTGATACATGACATTCTGGTTTAGTTTATTTTGGGTATTGAGAATTGAGTAGTGAGTATTGAGTTGTAGATGCCTGACAATGCCTGAATAAGGTTGTCCGTTTTCTTAAATCGGTGGTAGGTAATCGGTGATCGGCTGTCGATGAAATGAGTTGTGAATTGAGTTGTGAGCTCGGGGTAATGAGCTCTCACTACTCAATACTCATATCTCACTGCTCTTATCAATTTGAGTTAATTCTGAGTCATCCGGAAAATTTTTAATTAAAAGTGGAACAACAAGCGATATTTCAGTGTTTGGCCAGTATAGATTATCAAATAAACCTGAAGTATGAAATCAATTTTCACATTATTGTTTAGTTTACTTTGTCTGCTGACCATAGCCCAGACAGATAAGCTTCCCGGAATAGACAAAAGTCCTCTTGATCTGGTGTATTTTCCGGAAGGTACTTCTTTTCGTAATTTCCAGAAAGGTGCTGATCGGGATGTTAGTCCAATTGTCAGATTGCTCTATTCCCGTCCACAGAAGAAAGGAAGAGTAATATTTGGAGATTTGGTGCCGTATGACGAAGTATGGCGTTTGGGCGCAAATGAAGCAACCGAACTGACTTTATATCAGGATGCAAAAATCGGGAATGTCAACGTTAAAGCGGGTAGTTACACCCTATTTGCTCGTATCCATGAGGATAAGTGGACCATATTAATAAGTACAGACCTGTATGTCTGGGGTCATTATCACCTGGATGAATCGAAAATTATCGGTCAGATAGAAGTTCCTACTGCGAAAACCAGTAGTGAAGTGGACGCTTTTACGGCCGTATTTAGGCCAGCAGAGGGTGGTACAAATCTATTGTTTCTCTGGGATAATACTCAAGTTTCCATTCCGATCCGATTCTAATTCGAATTACCTACAAATTAGTCAGAGCAATTTTTCCTTCTTTAGGGAATAAAAGGCACCAATTATTTGTCCAAAATAATAGCATTCGTCTAAAAAATGTTAATAGTCGAAGAAAACTAAACATTTTTGCATATCCGATTTTTTACATTATTATGACAAAACAGTGTTGAAAAATTTTATTCGAATGAAAAAATCTTTGATTCTATCTTTTTTGATTGGGATTTTGGGTTGGCAAGAAGCATCAATCCAAGCTCAGAATCCTTTTCAGGGTGGACGAGGTAACAGTTCTTCTTCCATTACCGGAAGAATTACGGGAACTGTGATCGACAGTATGCTCAATTCTCCCATTGAATTTGCAACCATTTCAATATATAAAGCCGGTTCGGAAAAGCTGATTAATGGTGCGGTTTCAGAACCGGATGGTAGTTTTAAGATTCCTGAACTAAAATTAGGAAAATACGATGTGAGTTTGTCTTTCATCGGGTACAATACCAAAAAAATAAATAACGTAGAACTCACTCCTCAGAAACCTGACTACCATTTGGGAAAGCAATTGCTGAATAATGATCAGATTATGCTTGATGAGGTGGAAGTGGTGGGCCAGAAAGCGGTTATTGAAAACAAAATTGATCGTATTGTCTATAATGCCGAAAATGATGCCTCTACTTCCGGTGGAGATGCTACTGATGTATTGAGTAAAGTGCCCTTATTATCTGTGGATATGGATGGTAATATTTCCCTGAGGGGGACCAGCAACATCAAGATCCTGGTCAACGGGAAGCCTTCGGGAATGTTTTCGTCCAGTGTTGGAGATGCTTTGAAGATGATACCTGCCGATCAAATCAAAAATGTAGAAGTGATTACTACACCTTCAGCGAAATATGATGCTGAGGGTACCGGAGGAATCGTAAACATTATAACCAAGAAAAAGTCTATCGATGGCGTGAGTGGCTCGATTAATGCATCCGTCGGGAATCGCCAGAACAATGGGAGTTTAAACTTCAACTATGCTCGCGGCCGTTTTGGCGCCAACGCCAGCGGTGGGACTTTCCTAAGTTGGCCGGCTGATGGTTTGACCAGCTTTTACCGCGAAGATAACCTGGATGGAATCTCCAGAACCCTGGAGCAGAATGGTGTGACCAATACCTCCAGGATCGGGTTTAGAGGTACTGCAGGAGCATTTTATGATATCAATGCCTATAACAGCCTGAATACATCCATGAGTATTCGGGGATTTTCCTTCGACCGGGACGGGTATAACGATGCGGTTTTTAACGATCCTTTAAGTAGTTTGATTCAATCCTATACGCGCAGTAATGATGGAACGTCAAGCAGGAATGGACTCGATTGGACCACAGATTATAAAAAGACTTTTAAGAAAAAGGATCAGGAGTTGTCATTTGCCTTTCAGCTTAGTGTAGACAATGATGATTCTGAAAATCAAATCGGAACCACTAGCGATATTGTTGAATTGGTTAATAAACAAAAGACCTTCAATGACGGTGATAATTTTGAGTATACCTTTCAGGTAGACTATGTGCATCCTTTTACAAAAAAGATAAAGTTGGAAACCGGAGCTAAGGGTATCTTAAGGGTGATTAACAGTGATTACAAATATTGGAATTTTGATCAATCACTGAATGATTTTCAATTGGATGTCACTCGTTCCAACCTTTTAAAGTATAATCAGGATGTGTATTCGGGATATGGATCTGCAACCATTAATTTTAATGCAAAGTACAGTTTGCTGGCAGGTGTCAGATACGAGAATACCGAGATCACCGGAGACTTTCTGAATGGCGAAGAAAAATTTGGTAATTCCTACGGAAATTTAATCCCCAGCATCATCTTGAGCCGGAAGTTTAAGAACTTTTCTACTTTAAAGGTGAGCTACGTAAAAAGGATTAAACGCCCAAGTTTACGAGTAATAAACCCTTTCCAGGACATTTCGGATAACCGGAATATTACCACCGGTAATCCAGGCTTGAATCCAGAACTTTCGGACCAGTATGATATTGGGTATACGGCTTTTATCAAAGGATCTGTAATAAATTCATCGGTGTATTATCGCAGAACCAAGGATGTCATTGAGCGTTTTCTCCAGGTGACTGAGCAAGGTATTTCAATAACTACCTATGAAAACCTCGGATTACAGCAAAATATAGGATTGAATTTATTTGGCTCTTTTCCCATCACCAAGAAATGGACGTTTCGGGCCAGTATTGATGTAAACTCATTTACGGTCACCAGTCAGTCCCTCGATGTCGACTTGGAGAATAACGGATGGCAATATCGCGTGTTTGGAAATACCAGCCTTAATTTGAATAAAGGATGGAAGGTAGAAGGGTTTGCATTTTTCAATTCACCCAGATTTTCTCTGCAGGGATCTTTCCCTTCATTTTCGATGATGAGTTTTGGGTTCAGTAAGGAATTTTGGAAGAAAAAAGCTTCGATTGGCTTGAGGGTGGTAGAGCCTTTTTCCAAATATAAGGAATTCAACACAGAATTGGATGGTGAAAATTTTGTTCAGAATAGTGGTTTCCAGATGCCTTTCCGTTCCTTCGGAATGAGCTTCCGGTATAGTTTTGGAAAACTAAACTTTAATCAGCGTCAACGTAGGAGTAAAATCAACAACGATGATCTGAAAAGTGGAGGAGATCAAAATATGGAAGGTGGTAATATGGGTACAAATCAGCGGGGTGGATAGAGAAAAATAAATTGATAATTGGTAAATGACAATAAATCCGGTCTCCGGTTTCCGTTTTCATTACTTAGTAGGGTAAGTAGTGTATAACATTTCAATTGTCATTGCAATTGAAATGGTGAATAAATAAAAGTAATGGCAATAGCAATGACAATATCAATATCAATAAATCCGGTCTCGGGTTTCCGGTTTCCGTTTTCCGAAATGGGCCAAGACACAAGTAAAGGCCAAATTTGAAACCAGATTTTGTCCTCCGGCTCCGTGGTAGGATTTGCCTTTAGGATTAGGGCAATGAGTGGAATTGTGGATGATGGGCGGTATAAAAACATTGAAATTGCCATTGAAATTGATTATTGCTATTGCAATAGTGAATAAATAAAAGTTATGGCAATGAAATATAGGTAGTATGTAGGAAGATATTTAGACGGAAGAAATTAGATGAAAAAAACAACCTCCGACTGTAGTAGTGGGTGGCTACAGTGGAGGTTTCAAAAATTTTAGGTATAGACAACCTGAGCCGAAGGTAGTATTATTCTTAATTTATCATCGGACCAATTATACCTTATTAAAGACCCTGAATTTATCAACCAATAAAGGTTGAATTTTCGCATGCAGGTAAGTTAAAAATAATCTAACCCGGGTCTCACCTGCATATCTTTTATTCTAGTTATTTGACTTTTTTTGGATTTAAAAGAAAGTGACCTCCCGCACGACACGGAAATAGATAGAGGATGAGGATAGGATAGTCACATGCCTCACGGAAGGCCCCTAACGTTTAACACCCAAAAAAAAGCTATATAGAGATGATATGCTAATAGCCGTAATTTAATTTTTAGAATCCTGTTGTATCTGATCCAATTGTAAATCCCGTGGTATCAGAGTTAACAACATTCAATGCAATAGTTTCCATAACTTTAAAATTAACATTTTCAAATTTAGAAACTTACTGCATCCTTGCCAATAACAGTTATTCAAATTAAGCGACACACTATTCTACATCTAGAATAGGTTATTATAATATATAGTGCTTTGATTAATAGAAATATATTTTCTCACTTATATTTCCTTTCACGACAATTCACTGTATATTTAATACAACAAATTTATGCAACTTGTTATCTAAATGCAATATCAATATGTTCAATATGACGACAACCTTTTTGGATTTAGGAGTTGACGTATTCGGCATAAATAATTGAAATACAATTAATTGAATTGGTGAAAAAGCTAGTCAAGATATCAAATAGTTTAACATTTTCTCAAATTAGTCAGATCAATATTCTTAATTATAATAGCAATTCTAAGACTAACAAATTATTTCAGGTTCTAAAATCTTCTGAGGAATTCTCCGAAGATGATGCCATTAGGCAGGTTTATGGAAATCAAGAAATCAAACCTAAGACTTGGAATAAATTAAAAGAAAGGTTAAAGCACAAAATGATCAATACCATTTTGACATTGAACTATGATTCAAAAATGCCTGAATTAAACAGAGCTTACAACAAGTCTTTTAAATATTTAGCAGTCAGCAATACACTTGCTTTAACCGGAAATTTGAATGGAGCATTTGAACTAATAAAGGAAGGATATCAAATTTCGTCAAAATACGATTTCACAGATATAAAAATTCAATATTTATCCAAACTGGCTTTTCACTATGGTCAACTCCAACAAAATCCTAAAAAGTTTGATTATTATTTTAAACTCTTCCAAGAAAATCAAGTTCTCTACTTTAAAGAACAAGAGTTAGAATATTTCTATGGTAAACTGATAAGTAGCTTCAATCAAAAAAGATCAATTCAAAGGAACAGCGAACTCAACAGTCTATTGTCCAGTATTGAGAAAAAGATATCCTCATACGAAGATGTCAACACCTTGAGAGGTAAACGATTTTATTTCATGACATTGATATTGTTGCATCTATTTCATGGAGAGTATAGGGAAATTATTAAGTTAGGTAAACAAGCAAACGAATATTTTTCAATAAAACCGTATAATCTTATTACCACTATATTTAATATTAGGTTGTTTGAAATATTAGCATTGATACAATTAAAAGAATTAGATGCCGGAAATGAACTTTGCAACTATTTTATGAACAAATTTCATGAAGGATCCTATAACTGGTATGTGATTAATTATTACATTTTCATTCTTAATACTCATACTAGGAACTATGAAGCTTCTTATGTTTTATTAAAAAAAATATTCACAATTAATCAACGAGCCAAAACAGTAAATGCTTTAGAAGAAAACTTTCTAATTTTCAATGCTTATATTGAATTTTTATTGGCTGTTGGTAAAATCAAAAGATCCGAAGAAGAAATTCATAGACGCGACTTTCGATTACATCGTTTCCTCAATGAAGTACCTCATTTTTCCAAGGACAAACGGGGATTAAACATTTCCTTACTTATCCTACATGTTCTGTTTTTGCTGCAGGATCGAAAATATTCCAAAATTATCGACCGGGTAGATGCCTTGAATCAGTATTGCTATCGCTATTTGCGTCGTGATGAAACTTTTCGCTCCAATTGCTTTATCAAGATGTTGACCCAGATGGTGAAAGCCGATTTCAATCGCATCCGGACCGAAAGGTATGTTGAACCGTTATGGAAGAAGCTTAAAAGCGTTCCCTTGCACGTCGCCGAACAAGGTATTGAAGTGGAAATTATTCCTTATGAAGACCTATGGCCGATGGTACTGGAGCTTCTGGATTGATTACTGACGAGCTTCGCTGTCAGCTCCGGGTATTGAGATTTGAGTATTGCTTTATCCTTCGTAGCATTGAGCGAAGGAGGAAGTAGTGAGATGGAAACAGAAGACAGAGGTTAGAAGTTAGTGTAACAGAAACAAAATAAGTTACACATAAAACTAGATCTTTTTTCCAATATCTGCGTTGAAAAGCCTCGCCATAACTCAGGTTATGCCTATGTTTTTCGCCTTGATCTTGAAAAAAACCTGCATCGTTTTATATGCAATTACTTTGTTTTTGTTACACTAGAAATCAGACCGCAGAAAATAGGGTCGATAGGTCGTTGCTAGATTCGGTGGATATTGAATACAGCATCTGACAGTAGGATATGCCGGACTGTGTTATAAGTGATTCATATCGTTATAGATGGATAGATAATATATTCGAAAGGTAAAAGAGAGTACCGAAGTAAATTTCAGAAGACATATTTTATTTCACTGATCCTTCCGCTTTATGATATATTCCTGGCCAACCAATAGTTTCATAAATTTTGATTTGATCGCAGGGCATAATAAGTCCTGGAGGAAAAGACAATTTTCTTTTCTGCAAATGCCGGGAAAGTGTTCGGGTAGAGATACCGTATTCCTCAGCAATTTGCAGTCTGGTTTTTGGGAGGACTAAATCCATTCTGGTTGTACTCATATTAAAATGTTTTGATGGTTAAAAAATGCCCGGGCCGGTGTTTTCATAGGGTGTTAGTTGATTGTCTGCAAACAATAAAATAGTTACCCAAAGTCTAAAGGTGAATAGTTTTATTGATGCTAATGATTCAATTTATAGCTTCTGGTAAATTTATAAAGAAGTCCGGGGATTCTAAAAACAAATTTCATCCATATTTGACGTTAAAAATCCATTCCCTATCTTTATAGACATAGGCATAAAGTCTTTTAAAACAGTAGTTTAGATATTAACAACTATGAGAAAAAGGTTTTGTGTAAATTTAAGTGGTTTAGTCCATCAAATTGTTATCAAATTAGTATGTTTTTTGACGTTAAAAAAGTATTATCCAAAAAATAATCAGTTTGTAATATATTGAAAATCAATAATATGAATGAATTAGTTGACTTAGCAAACTTGGTTTCAAAAAATAGAATTAAGCATCTCAATGTTATAGGTAAGCCATATCCAACAGATTCAAAAACTCAGATTTTATTGAACTCTGTTGGCAAAAATGGAACAAAAGAAATTGAAATAATTGAAAAGATTTATGGTAATAGTGATAGCTCAAGTAGATATAAATTTAAAAAATTACAATACAGACTATTTGACAAATTATTAAATACCTTTTTAATCATTGATCCTGATAATAAAAAATTTTATCAGATTGAAAGAGCTTATCATAATTGCAACAAATACTATATCGTTGCTAATGTTCTCATGGCATTTGGGGCCTATTATACAGCTATAAAACTTTATGACAAGGCTTTAAAAAAAGCAATCAAATATGAATTAACAGAACTAAACTATTTACTCAGTTACAAATTGAGAAATCATTTTGGATCAGTGGAGCAGAATCGACGAAAATTTGAAAGTTTTAATGAAATGTTTCACAAATTCAGAGAATCATTTGAAGCAGAGGCATATATGGAGGAGTTGAACGGTCTTTTAAACACATTTTATAACCAATCAAGGGGAGTATTAGATAAAAAGATTTATTCTGAATTAAGAGAAATAAAAAGAAAAGTACTTGGATATGAGGGAAAATTCGACAGTTTAAGATTTATTCGGATTTTTTATAAAAACCTAGTTGTTATTTCATCATTAGAGAAAAAGTACATGGATGTTATTTCATATTCCGACCAAGCCATTTCATTGTTGCACCGAAAACCATTTAATTTAAAACAGACGATTTATACATTTAACTATACCAAATTGATACAACATCTTCATTTGGGTCAATATGAAGCCTGCGTGGAAATTTGTGAATCTTATTATCCACAATTTGAATCAAATGATATTAGTTGGTTTAACATAAGATATTATTATTTTATTCTTTCAATGCACACCAAGAATTACCAAAAAGCTTTTCACTTACTTCATGAAATTAAAAATAATCCAAATTTTAATTTCATATCAGAATCGCTAAAAGAAAATATAAACGTCTTCTCGGCCTTTATTCATTTTTTGTTAAAACAAGAAAAAATTGACCTAAGCGAAAAGAGAAGACGAAAAATTAAAGAATTTAGACTAGGTCGTTTCCTCAACGAGGTTTCTCATTTTTCCAAAGACAAACGTGGATTAAATATTTCCTTACTTATCCTACATGTGCTGTTTTTATTACAGGATCGAAAATATTCCAAAATTATCGACCGGGTAGATGCCTTGAATCAGTATTGCTATCGCTATTTGCGTCGTGATGAAACTTTTCGCTCCAATTGCTTTATCAAGATGTTGACCCAGATGGTGAAAGCCGATTTCAATCGCATCCGGACCGAAAGGTATGTTGAACCGTTATGGAAGAAGCTTAAAAGCGTTCCCTTGCACGTCGCCGAACAAGGTATTGAAGTGGAAATTATTCCTTATGAAGACCTATGGCCGATGGTACTGGAGATGCTGGGATGATTACTGACGAGCTTCGCTGTCAGCACCGGGTATTGAGATTTGAGTATTGCTTTGTCCTTCGTAGCATTGAGCGAAGGAGAAAGTAGTGAGATGTGGGTATTGAGTATTGTGACAAATGACAATGCCTGAAAGATGCGGAATTGTTTAACCGTTAAGTTAAATAATTGAATGCTTCATTAGATGAAGTGAGTTGCACTGCCTCGCTATACCAAAATCCTGGAGATTAGAGGACTCGAGAATCTCGGGAGTTGGCCAATTGGCAATCCTAGTGCTTCGGGAACGAAACTCTAACACTATTCTACCACTGAAGATTGATTTTTTTAGCGTATCGGATGATTTCCATTTTCTAACATCATAGATCAGTATGCTCCCCACAAACCCCATTCTAATCGAACATACTACGGTCAACTTTATGTGGTAACCAGTTAACTGCCTGGTCATTAATTTTTTCAGAGACCATTTTTTTGAAAAGCCAAGTGAGGTACTTATAGACATCTATTCCACGAATCTGGCAAGTAGCAATGATTGAATAGAATGTTGCGACATGTTGGGCAGTCTGATCGGTTTTAGCGAACAAATAATTCTTTCTACCCAGAGCAAGTAGTCTTATTTTGTTTTCCAATAAATTGGTATCTATTTCCCAGTTTCCATTATTGACATAGTTGGACAATTGGAACCATCTTTTGATCGTATATCTGAAGGCTGCCTTGACAGGTCCGGTAAGATTCTTCAAGGAGGCCTCATCCAGTTTTTTCTTGATACTATTTAACACTGGGATCGCCTTTTGTTGTCTCAGATCATAGCGCTTCTTAGCATCCATGCGCTGTTCGCGAGCCTCACTTTCCAGAGCATATAATTGCTGTATATCTTCTAATAAAGGATGTATTATATCTGGTTCCAGATCTTTAACTTCATAGAATTTTCTTCGGGTATGAGCCCAACAGTTCAAAAATTCACTTACTTGAATTTCATACTTACCCATGAGCTTAGCTTCGGGAGGAACATCCGCTATGCTCTGATAGGTAGAGTTACCATCTGCTTGTAATACTCCTTGGTAACCATCCAATAGTTCGCAAGCAAAATCTTTTTCTTTGCTGACTCGATAGTTGAATAAAACCAGATCTGACCTAGGTGCATGCATCACCCACATGCAGCCTCGTAGCTTACCATGTTCTTGATCCTGACTCAATACTCGAATGCTTGATTCATCCATTTGTACATAGCCACTCGACAACATTTCCTGGTGCATCAAATCGTGCAAAGGTTGCATCATTTCTCCGACCTTGGCCAGATAATTGTAACAGTGCTTGGCTTTGATAAAGTGGATTCCTGCTTTGCGCAATTTCTTTACAAAGCGATATACCGGCATATGGTATTCAAACTTTTCACTAATCAAACCTGCTACCAGACTGTCATCCACCAACCCCTTAGGTATAATCCGCGCTGGTATATTTGCCTGATATATATTTTTTTCATCTAAAGTTTTATCTGCGTATCGTGGACGTATAATTTTTAACACTTTCAATTCCATCGGAATATACTTTAGTATCTCCGTAACATCCTTTCCGATTCGCTTGAAGTGTTCCTGATAACCTTCAGGTTCTATGATCTGTTCTTCCCGAGGTAAGTGGGAAGGAAAGGTATTTCTTGATATTTTCTTTTTCTTACTCTTTTTCTTTTTACTGTCCTGGTGATCTGTTATGGTATTGCTTGATCCATTTGATTTAGATTGGCCGGATTCCTCTAGGTCAAACATGGACATTTGCTCTTCTGGAACGGCTGGAATGAAGCGTTCTCGCTTGGAACCAAATAAGGCCCTTTCTAATTGTTCAAGCCTAAGGCGTTGTGCTAAGTTTTCTATTTTTAGTGCTTCATTTTCTTCCTTTAATGACAAATATTCCTGTTCTAACTCCCTGATAGTCATATATTAAAAATACATAATCTATCCCGTTTTTCCCAAATTATAACGCTTTCTTTTTACTATCTTTTCACTATTTATTCCACGCAATATCAATAGCAATTTCTCATAGCTTATCCGGTATGACTTATCCTTGGGATGTTCAAATGTACCGCGCTCCAACTGCTTGTAATATATACTGAATCCATCTCCTTCCCACAGTAATAACTTTAGTAAATTACCCCGCCGGTTGATAAATACATATCCGTCTCCACTCTTTGCCCGGTGGTGCATTTGACTCATTACTATTTTGCCCAAACCCCAGAATCCTTTGCGCATATCAACAGGATTATCATATAGATAATATCGTCGACTACTCTCAAGCATAACTCATGATTTTTTCTATCAACTCCTCAGGGATACTCCCTCCACATTCAATCTCTATTCCATTGGGAAGATGTATTCGTATTTGGGTCATTGTTCTGGGGGGGCTTAATTGAACAAAATTACCCGTTTCCTTTTTTTCTTTGTTATAATATGTTACCCAATAACTCAACTTCGCTATGCTCAAACCATGTGCCTTGCTGAACGTGGCTCTGCTTTCTCCACTTTTGTGATAATCCATTACCAACTTTTTCATCTTATCACGTACCTTGCTCATTCCCATTTTTCCTACTTTTGATTATCTTACAAATGTAGTTCAGGGAACCCAGACTCACTAGATGGGGTTGGTGGCGTGCATACATAGATCATAGGAAATAGAATTCGCAAGATTATATTAGACTATTAAACAACGATTCTAAATCTTTGAAGCCTGTCCGACCCCCTGACGGAAGCATCGCACAACGTATTTGCCAACTAATCGGAAAAGTGCTCAATCTCATGTACATCGTGTTCTTTTTTACTTGGCGTAAACGGTGAATGATAGCCAGCGTACCCCTCTCCATGTAACAAGGATTAAGGAATTTGAATGCTGAAGTTTTGCAGATAATTCTGAATTCCCTGCCCACCTTATCAGACTTTGCCCAAGTAGACTTGTTCGTAATTCAATCCAACACCACTTTATTCCTTCGGCAATTCACCGCAAGGCCCCCAATACTTTTTCTAAGACCCAATCAGCCATATTTGTGTTTGATTTACTATATGCAGGGTTCATATAAAAGGATAACTCCCTTTTTGAAGATGGTCAACTGCCTGGAACATTTTTTAGAGTTTTTAAGATATCTATATTGAAAGGTCGAATCAGTTTCCAGCCAATAATGATTTATCCCTTGTTTTAATTCAATTTCGGAGTCATGTCAGGAGAATTTTTGACGCTTTGTGTAGTTTTTATTTTGGCTACCAATAAATACAAATCAGTACTATCTGTAATAATTTCATATTTGGTATAGGAATCCGCACCAAATGGACCTACATTTTCAATGTTCTCTCTGATTTCAATATTTTCCGATATGAGATCAATACCAGTCCAATTTTTAAACTTGATAATGGCAACAGATTGATTTCCGGAGGTTACAAATGGTCTCTCAGAACCATATGTCAATAACAATAAAAGGGAAATGAAGGGAAATACCAATTTGTCTAATCATGGTATGGATATTTAATCAACTATTGCTATTGATTGATTTTAATGCTTCGAAACCTTGGTTGATTGATTATGAAAGAAAATCATCAAAGTAAAAATCCAGAATCAAAGGGTTAATTATGAACTTAGAATTCCAAATCTAATTTAGTCCTTAAAATTCATATATGATATGTAAAATTCATTCTATACAACTGATTCGCTAAAAAAGCGTGGCATTGGGTTTTATCCACTTTTGCAATGTAAGTTTTACCTATACCTCAATCTATAATCGGATGTATCCGGTATAGTAACTTTCTATCCTTTGTATTTATGTAGATTGTTCCCCATTTGGTATCGTATCGTAAAATTATCTTTTGATTATCATTATTCCAATTCAATATTTTATCTTCTTCATCCGACACGGTTAACCTGGTGTACTTCAGAGTGTCAAAGGGAACACAGTTTACTAAATGGTCAAAGTTTTCCTGATCAAGAAGTAGAATTTCATCTCCAAGAAATCCTTTTGTTTTTTCCCTGGGTGTAAACCAGGAAATATGGCAACCGGTCAAATAATTTATCGTTTTTTGGGTACTGAATGGTGGCATTTCTCTCCAGAATCTGATATAAATTGCTAGCAGAATGCACAAAATAATTAATGAGGTAATCTTGACTATTTTTCGACACATTGGCTAAGGATAATTAATGTAATAATCTTTGGCAGTACTTGGAGTAAATATCGATACTCCTCTTGTAGCCAATTCCGCTTCAAAGTCTCGGTTACCCCAGCTTTGCCAATCAAAATTGTAATGGTCATTTAAACCAGTTATATTATAAAAAAGGTCAGTATGGATTGTAAAAGCACCTAAAGCATAGTTATAATTTTCATTTTCATAAACACTTGCTGGAAATTTAATATAAGAATATAGTTGTGTTGGATTATCCCATGAGATTACTGCATTATTAACTATGTCAGCAAATAAAGAATAACTTAGTCTTAAATTTCCCCAACCTAACCACCATCGTTCGAAACAATATTTCTCAAAATCCGTATTTAGCTTAGAATTATCTCTTATAAAATTACCAATTCTTCCTAAATCAGGGCGATCCGGATCTTGATTTTCATCCATAAAATATTGGATGGCCCAGGGATTTGCAAGCAACCATTGGTATTCTTCGCCGGAAAACAAGGTATTATTGTTATTAAGCCAATTTACATCTGGATCTCCCCCATCACCACCTCCTCCATCATTGGGACCAGATCCATCTTCATAGCAAACTTCATAATATATGGTTTCTTCGATTTCCCAGGGATCACATTGGGTATCCACGTATTGACCATTTATATACCAATCGATACAGGTTCTTCCCCATACATCTATGGATTCTGTATAACAAATATATCGGGATTCAAGGGCATTGTCTTTCAATTTGGTGTAACCACACTCTACCTGTTCACTATTTATCCAGCCGATTGTTTTACCGTCTTCATAGATTGTTCCTCCGGCAAATGTTCCGTCCCATTCATGAAATATCGTCTTACCGGAGAATTCTTTTTGTAGTTTTTTATATCCGTTTTTACCCCGGATATACTTGTTGCGATTGATCAATTCATCCGCCGGGATAATGGTCATTAATTTACTTTGTTTTACTGTTGCATTTTCCTCAATAATCAAATAAGTTATACTGAGAAAATCTTCTTTAATTTTACCATTAGGATTTTTATCAAGCAGATCATATTGCGCAGGAAAGATTACGGGCACTTCCACGATCTTTATTCCATCTACCTGGCGTTTTTTAGCTTTATCCCACAGTATCTTTTTATCAGGTGAACTAAATATAGTCACACAGGGTGCATCAATCTGGTGTGAAGGAGGGGAATTATGGGTGGTTTCAAACCAATTTCTGAACTCTGAGATGGTAAATTCATCCTTGAGTAATTCCTCTTTTTGGCAACTTGGCAAAAGTGTAAGTACAAATATCAGGGTAAGCGCATAGAGTAAATATTGATGTGGAGTTCTCATGATTTGAATGTTTTCTGTTCTGAAAAAATTTAAATAATATCTTTTACAAAGGTCTTGCATCCTTATGAAATATCACAGGACAGAATTGGACAAAGTTGGGCAGTTTTGGACAGAATTGGACAATTTTGAAGTACTAGTGTAATCTTGTCTAGCTTTCAGTTCAGGTTCTTAAAAGACCACAGTACCACTAGGGACGACACAATGTTGCCAGGGTAGTGAAACCCTGGTTGAATAGTTTATTTTTGTATGAGCTCCATGGGAGCGATACTTTCAGTACAGCCATCGTGGACCTCGGATCCGGAATTTCTTCGTGCAATTTGTGTTAATTCGTGTCCTGCATGGTAACAATCCACGGTCAATTACCTTAGTCATTTCATATTTTGTCTGTAATATTGTGCTCAATAGAACCTGATGGATCAAAAACAAACCATTAAACCTTTCGAAAGATTATTATTTATCTTCTTGCTCATCCTGTTGCTGGTAGGATTAATACTTTCATATACTTCTGAATATGTCTACGAACGTATGGTTATGGAAGATGGATGGATAGAAAACCTTACAGTCGTCGTGTTACTTACCTGCTCGTTTATAAGTTTTTACCGCCTGTTTAAATGGGGAAAAGGGAAGGGAAACATCTGGAAGTTAATTACTTTGTTCCTAGCGATTGGCTTTTTGTTCGGGGCCGGTGAGGAATTATCCTGGGGGCAAAGAATATTCGACATCGAATCCGGTGAGTTTTTTATGGATAAAAATTTACAGGGAGAAACCAACCTTCATAATCTTGAAATCAAAGGGGTCAAATTGAACCGCCTGATTTTCACTAACTTGTTGGGACTGGGAGCGATTATATATTTTCTACTTATTAAGCCTTTGTATAATCGATTTCCACGTTTTAAATATTTGGTTAACCTTTGGGGAATTCCAATTCCCACCCTATATCAATCATTGCTGATGCTAATCTCCACCGGCCTGGTCCTCGCGATGGACGATTCACGAAAATGGGAAGTTTTTGAATTTGCCTTTGTCATGGTGCTGTTTGTAGTCCTATTGTATCCCTGGAATAAGAGATCGATATATAGTAAAAATATGCAATTGGATGGGCAAGCATAAAAAAGTGTTGGTCACCGGTTGCGCCGGATTTATCGGTAGTCATGTGGTTGAAAGGCTACTTAAAATGGGATATCAGGTCGTTGGAATAGATAATTTCGATCCATTTTATTCCCGAAAAATCAAGGAGCATAATTTACGATGGGCCCGATCTCAATCCGGATTTATATTTCATGAAGTGGATATCACGGATACCCGGGCTCTAAGCGAAATTGATTTTTCAGGCATAGATATTTTGGTCCATCTGGCCGCCAAAGCGGGAGTGAGAGGATCGATCATGGATCCGGCTTCCTATTTAAAAGTCAATGTGCAGGGAACCTTAAACATGCTGGAGATCGCCCGGGAATATCAAATTCTACAGTTTATTTATGCTTCTTCCAGTAGTGTATACGGATTGAATGAAAATATACCCTGGAAAGAGGATGACCTGGATCTCCAACCGATCAGCCCGTATGCCAGTAGCAAAATCGGTGGAGAGGCCTTGGGTCGCTCCTATACCCATTTATGTGGTATCCGTTTTATCGCCCTGCGTTTTTTTACGGTATATGGACCCCGGCAAAGACCAGATCTGGCTATCCATAAATTTACACGCACAATCCTGGAAGGAGAGCCACTGACCATGTATGGTGATGGCAACACCAGGCGTGATTATACGTACATAGATGAAGTACTGGATGGAATAATAGGGAGCATCAACTTGCAGGGTCCATTGTATGAAATAATCAATATCGGGAGTCGAAATCCAGTCAAACTGATCGATCTGATCCGACTGATTGAAAGTAAATTGAACTGCCGGGCAATCATTCACCAATTGGAGGAGCAACCCGGAGATGTCCCGATTACTTATGCCAACCTGGAGAAGGCCGAGCAGTTATTAGGGTTTGCGGAAATAACCTCCCTGGATTTCGGGATCCAGGCATTTGTCGACTGGTATGATCAATTTTCTGCAAGCGGAGAAACGATATAAAAATGTCGCTTGAAGTGGGACCGGTATTTTTTGGAAGCAGGTGGTAAATAATTGATGTCAAATACATCTTCCAGTCGATAGTTAAATTTCGATAGCACTTCCGAGGGCAAAGTATTTTCGATCGGCGATTCGGTAAACAGTCCAAAGGTAGCAGTTTGTGGAATGGCCGGGTAATCAGCCCACGGTTTTACGATCCGCCCTATTTCCCACATCAATTCCGGACGTAATGCTTCGGAAGCATAAAAATTCATATTTGCATAGGATGGTTCTGACTTAAGCATGCTAAATTCATGGCGCTCGGGATTGGAGTTAAAGAAATAATTGACTGTGGGAGTCATAAACAATATGGAAACGACGATGATGCTTACCACCGCATAGGTTAGCCGGTATACTTGACGCAGATAAAGTTGTCGTATCATATAGAGTGCCAGCCCCCAAAACAATACCGAGGTCAAAAGTAATTGGGCAAGAGAGATATCATAAACACTATATACCAACAGATAATATATTACTGGAATGGTCAGGCAGAGCAGGATAGGGATACCAAAGTTAATTATTGCGGGTATCGAAACAGCCAGAGGAGCATGTTTGCGCAGATGAAAATGTCGAATCAGCAGCCGAACGTAAAAACCAATGCATAAACTTCCCGGTATCAATACCGGCATTAAGTATCTTTCTTTTTTTTCAGGAAATAAGGATAATAATACTACGGATAAGACGGTCCACCAAAAGGCCAGTTTATATTCTTTGGTGAGCGCAAGTCGTTTCAGGCAGTAGCGATACATTAGTCCGCTTACCAGCAAGGTAGTCCAGATCCCGGATTGAACCGGAAAGCTCCAATAGTGCCAGAATGGCCGGGTATGTCGGGTAAGCCAAGCTGTGGTTTCTTTTTTGAGTACTTCCGTGCCGGTATCAGCATCAACTAAATAAATATACAGCATCCACCAAAAACTGAGTACCACAAAGAGGAGGACCATCATGATCACGGACTTCCAACGGCCGCGCATTTCAGTTTTTCCATAAGCAATGATATGAGCCAGCAAAAAAGGTAAGAGTAGCGCATAAAATGAAATCGGGCCTTTGCTGAGGTACGAAAGCCCCATCCATATTCCTGACCAGATAAAATATTTATGATAGCCGGAGTCCTGGTGGAAAGCCCTGAAAAGACAATATATAGCTCCCAGCATGAAGCTATGGCAAAAGATATCCCAGGTACCGGTGCGTCCCAGGTAAACGATATAAAACGATGTCGCCAGAATCAAGCTGTTTATCAAAGCCTGGCGATGGTCTCCGGTAAGGGTGCGACTGAAAAAATATTGAAAAAATACCATCACCATGGCAATCAGTGCTGCCGGAAGCCGCAAGAAAAAAATCCGGTCCCCACCGAAATAATAGGCCAATGCGGTCAACCAGGTGGGCAGGGGCGGTTTTTCATATCTCGGTTCACCATTCATCGTCGGTAATAACCAATGGTTCAACTCCACCATTTCACGAGCTGTGGTAAAATTGCGGGCCTCCATAATATTGACAACAAACAGGTCCAGATAGGGCAGAAAGATACAGGCAGTTACGATACCTATAATGATGAGATCTCTATGTTTATGCTGGGATAACAATTATGAAAACTGAATTTTTTAAAGATTGCCAAAAATAGATTTTTTTAATTATACCCCAAGTATAAATTACGGATATAGACGATCAAACCGGTGCAGTGTCCCAGTATCAATACCGGATCGACACGTAATATTCCATACCACAATATCAGGGAAGATCCGGCGATACTGATCATCCAAAATGCAGCAGGTAAGTGCGAGAACCCACGTTTTTCAGAATAGATCCACTGATAAACGAATCGTGAAGTAAACAAAACTTGAGCACCAAATCCCAGGATGCTGGTTGCAAATGGGATATCTTCATTAATGACAATTTGGTCTATGAATTGCTCATAATTGAAGATCAGGAATAAAATACCGGCAATGGGAATACCCCAGATGAGTAACTTACTAAACCTTGGTATGGAGTCCCATTTATTTTTCAATTGGATATTTCGCACATAAATACCATAGGTTAGCACCTGTCCGAATATAATTGGTGCATCCTTTCTCATAATGCCATATACGATCATCAAGCATGCACCGAGCAAACTCAGCTGCCAAAAAATGGTGGGATTGACCACTTTTCTCTGCTTCTCCGATGCAATCCATTGGATAAAAGTCCGGCTTGTAAACATAAGTTGGGCTCCAAAACCAATGGAGTATATCAATATATCCCTCATCCTTGTTCAGCAATCTGGTAGCGAATGTATTTCCGGCGCATCCATACGAACGCCCAACAGTCAAAGAAAGGGCCGATGATGCGGTTGTACATGTGGTATTTGGCTTTGCCGGCTACTCTGGGGAAATGGCGGACCGGAACTTCTTTGATATGTCCTCCCTGCAATTGGATCAACGCAGGCAAAAACCGATGCATGCCTTTGAAAAAAGGAATGCGCTTGGCGAAATCCGAATGGACAATTTTTAATGGGCATCCGGTGTCAGTTACCCCATCACGAGTAAAGAGTTTTCGATAACCATTGGCAAATTTTGAGGAAAAAAGCTTGATGATGCTGTCTTTGCGTTGGGAGCGAATCCCTAATACCATTTCGTATTGGTCTGCATATTCCAACAACAAATTGAAGTCTTCTGGGGTGGTTTGCAAATCCGCATCGATATATCCGGTGAGTCTGGTTTCTACATGATCAATGCCCGCTTTTAAAGCAGCACTAAGCCCTGAGTTTTGCTCCAGGCTAATAAATCCAAACTCCGGAATACTCGCAGCCATCCGGCGGATCATTTCCAGACTTCGATCGGTGGAGCCGTCATTGATAAACAAGACTCTAGCTTTAACCATAGCCCTTTTTAGATATTCCTGCATCACATTATTAACACGCTTCAGGTTTTCCTCTTCGTTAAAGACTGGGATAAGGATGGTCAGATCGTATTCTGGTTCATGGTCTGATATCATGGTCATATTAATAGATCATCAATAATGGCATCACAGTTCAAAGGTAATCGAATGGTAAAGCTATTCATTAGTAATTGGACTTATGAAATTTAAAGGATGATGTCCCGGTAGTTAAAGATGGTATCGTATCCCTTGTTAACGAAGTATTTGGTCACGTCAACCTTTGATTGATTGGTAGTCGCTAAAAAGAAATCTCCGCCCCAGGCTCCTAAAGACTTAACCCTACCATTGAAATCTGAAAATTTAGTTTGTAATGGAGGTTTATCTAAATGATCGGCCAATATATTTTCATGATCTTGAATCAGTGACATCAGATCGTTCAATTTTTTGGTTTTACCGATTTCTTCACTGATATCAGAGATCTTTTTAAGCATCCCATTACTGGGTTTAGCTTTTTTTTGGTAGGCTTTAATTTCATCTTCGGTACTTTGCTTTTTGCCTGAGTAAATAAAATACATTTTATCCGCTAAAGGAAGGCATTGATCAAAGTGCTCGATAGACAATTGGTCTTCGGCAAGGGTATAAAACAAAGGTCCCTCTGCTGTCGTACAAGCCAGGTCATAACCGGAACCGCCCAAGGTATCGAATAGTAGTAGATAAGGATTGATACCGGCCCAATTGGCTAAAAAGGAAATTAAAGAGGCACTGGATCCCAATCCCCATTCCAGGGGATAATCCAGAAAACTATCGACATAATATCCTTTCCAGGTAGAAAGAAAGTCTGAATTTTGTTTACAACAGGCTTTGAGTAATTGGGCCAGTTTATCAGACAATTCCTGATCAGTGGTAGAAATTGCACTAAAGTCATAGAGTGAAAACTTGGCTTCAAACCAATTTTCGCCTGCTTGATTTTTACTTTTCCAGGTAAGATCGTATCCTCTGCTTTGTTCTCTTAATTTAAAGCTTTGCCCAAATTTTGTAGGCAAGGCAATGGCTTTGGCTCCATCTAAAACGAAATACTCACCGGTTAACAAAAGTTTGCCGTTTGCTCTAAACACGTGTTAAGGGTTTTCGGATGGTGAAAGCGTGAAAATACTATATTTTATACGAATATCCGCTCCTCTTTTTGATTGTTATTTCTAAATACCTCTAAAAATTCTCTTACGGATTGGAAGGATACCATTTTATCTTTGAAATAAAGGACAGCTTCTGAGATTTCTGCTTCCGATGCTTCCAGGCGAGATAAGATATTGACCAGGTGCATTTTCATATGCCCTTTTTGGATCCCGGTTGTGATCAGGGATTTTATGGCAGCAAAATTTTGAGCCAATCCGGTGACAGCAATTACTTCCATCAGTTGATCTGTATTGGGGTTGTCCAATAACTCCAAAGACCGACGTGCTATGGGATGTAAGGAGGTCAATCCACCGGTAGTACCAACGGACAATGGAATTTCTAACCAAAATTTGAATATTCCATCCTCTATGCTACAATGGCTTAAGCTTTTATATTTACCGGATCTGGCGGCATAAGTATGACCGCAGGCTTCAATTGCTCTAAAGTCATTACCGGTGGCCAAAACTACGGCGTCGATTCCATTAAATATTCCTTTGTTATGAGTAGTTGCGCGGTACGTATCAATATGCGCTATCCCTACAGCAGCTCTAAAACGACGGCCAAAGGATTCTCCATCCATATGCTCTGATGCTCCTTCGAGTGCTTCTACAGGACATTCTACCCAGGCTTTAACCAGGCATTCCGGAGTATAATTAGATAGGATGGACATCAGTACTTCCAGATCCGCATGATGAAATTTAGTTTCATTATGAATCCGGATATACTCTTCCAATGATTGAGCTAATTTTTCCAACACCGTATTGATAAAGTTAGCCCCCATGGAATCACAAGTGTTAAAATCTACCGACAATTGGAAATAACCTTTTTCTTCGGAAGTCATATCCAATAATCTTAAATCGAGGATTCCTCCGCCGCGTTTACGCATGTTGGCTGTAAGCGGTTCGGTTTTTTCCAATATATATTTTTTAATTTCCGGAAAGGCCTCAATTAGGGATTGTGGTTCACCACTCCAAAAAAAGTGTACCTGGCCTTTTTTTATCTTGCTTATTACCTTGGCATGAAAACCACCCCGATCCAACCAAAATTTTGCCGCATTCGATGCTGCTGCCACTACAGAACTTTCTTCGATGACCATGGGAATGCAATAGAGCTTTCCATTAATACTAAAATTTGGAGATACACCATAGGGTAAGTGAAAATTGCTGATGGTATTTTCACTAAAGCCATCGAATATTTTTTGCTGCTCTTCATTTTTGTACCAATAGCTCGTCAATTCCCGCATCACACTTTCCGGATCTTTGAAAAAGTTTTCAACGATCCATTTGATCTTTCCGCGTTTGGAAAGTTTGGAGAATCCACTTATAGTTTTTCCGTTTTCCTGCATGTGTACACAATAATTATTTCCTGATTCTTAGATAGGTTTCGGCAAAGGCCAATCCCTGGATCTGCCAACGCACAAAGTTATGAAGATCTTCATAATCTCTGAGAGCATACTTAAGAAAAGGAGCAGCTTGCCCATATATTGCCGATATCGGTGATTTGTTAATGAAATAATACCCATCTAAAAAGTTTCTGATACCACCAGAAATGATCAGTTGTTGACATTGAATATTTATATCTTGCTCCGCTAGAATCCAGCGGATGAATTTTAACATTTCTTTTGGGCTATGACCGGTTAGTGCTAAACCGTGCAGCGCATCCTTTTGTATTTCATTCCCTCTCAGCAATTCGAGAAGTGCAAAATTGGTTCCTCCATGAGCGCCAAATTCGATAGCAGCTAATGGTAATTGGATCAATTCCTTCAAACTTTCATAACCGAATCCCTGACCTACTTCTTTAATAATCAATTTGAACTGGTGCGATTCAATTACCCGCTTGATCACGGATAGAGGACTTTGATTAAACCGGTCTCCTTCAGGCTGCAGCCATTCCTGCGTTGGATTTACATGAATAATTAGACCGTCGGCTTCTAATTTATCCACCAATTCTTCCAAAAGGTGAGACTTATTCAGCTCGATTAACTCCTCTACCTGTGCAATTCCCAGATTGGCGTATAATGGGAGGTCATCACCAATGATTTTTCTCACAGCGAAATCGGCAAGATATTTGTCGCTATATAACAAAGACCGGCATGAACCCAGGCCCATGCCTAAACCAAATTCACGACAAACTTTAGCCAGTTGATGATTAATCTTTTGGGCATGTGCCGTTCCTCCGGTCATACTGGATACCCATATCGGGGCAGCAAGTTGTTTACCGGCAAAATATACAGGACTTAACGGTAGTTCAGGATGTGGAGAAAGCAAAGGTTCGTAATAGAAACGATCGTCCAGATTTTTGCTAAGCTGAGACTTAAAGGCCAGATCAATATGATCTTGCTTTCGTTTGGATGCAATCTGTCGATCCTCTGCTTTCACTAAATAAATCTGAATGATTAAAAGATAAAGCTAACAATTTACAAAATGTTTTTGTTGAAACAATCGTTAACGTGATGTTCTCCTATGCTATCGCATTATATCACGGACTACCTAATTGACCTTGATTTGATAAGAAAAATTCTCATACTGTGGATCGGAGTTTTCCCCGGGTTGATATCATCCCAGTCGGAGTTGGTATCGACTGCGGAAAACCATTTCGACATGGCATTCAATAAATACAATCAACAGGATTATGAAGGTGCAATTATTGAATACAGTCGGGCAATTCAGCAAAAGGAAGGTTATCAGGAAGCTTACTTTAACCGGGGGAATGCCAGATATCATCTCAAAGATTATGAGGGAGCCATTCAGGATTATCGACAAGTAGTTTATTTCAATTCCCGTCACGTGAAAGCACATTTATATTGGGGCTTTTGTTTATTGAAGCAATCGAAATATGCCGAGGGAATTGCCCTTTTTAGTAAGGCCATTTCACTTGATCCAGGGCTTGTTTTAAGTTACTTCAATAGGGGTATTTGTTATTTGCGATTGGGACAATGGGATCAAGCACGAGCGGATTTCGATAGTACGATTCAGCTCAAACCCGATTTTGCCGAAGCTTATTTTAATCGGGGAAAATGTAGAAAAGCTTTGGATGATCTGAACGGAGCTGCCGCCGATTACGCCATTGCTAAAAGACTAGATCCAACCGATGTGAACATCGCTTTAAATGTGGCTAATCTAAAGTTGATCAATCAGGATCCAGCGGGAGCAATCGTTGATTACAATTTCTTTATTGCGCAGAATCCGGATCACGTAGGTGCGTTATTTGGTCGGGCATATGCAAAAATGGAGTTACAGGACTATGCTGCTGCTAAACTAGATTTTGACAACGTGTTATTATTAAACCCGGATCATTTGCAAGCCAGGACCAACAGGGCATTGGTATTGCAATATCTAAATCTCTATGAACAAGCCATTTCAGAATACGATTATTTGCTACGGACAGATCAAGGCCATCGAGAAACCCACTTGCTCAACCGGGCTTATTTGAATCTGAAATTAGAAAATTGGGAAACTGGTATTAAGGACTTAAACACTATACTAAAGAAAAATGCCACCCACAAAGATGCCCTCTATTACCGGGGGTATGCCAAATTATCCATCAAAAAGGAAAAGAATAAAAGTGCTTGCCATGATTTGAAGCAGGCCATTAAATATGGGCATCTAGAAGCTTATAACCTGCTAAAAAAGTTTTGTCGCTAATTGCTTACATGTAAAAGAAATTGAGATCCATTTTGAACTTCCAACTTAGGAAGAGTATCTCAGATTTCAGGGAATGATCAAATTTCCAGGGCGAAATTTCAACTGTTTTTCAACGCTTTATGAAAAATTGTTGTGTAAAATTAATCTAAACTCTTTTGTAATATCCAAAAGAAATTTACCTTTGCACACGCTTTGAAAATAGCGATTTCTAAATCAAATAAAAAAAAGGATAAAAGTGGATACGCTAAGTTATAAAACAGTTTCGGCAAAGAAGGAAAACGCACTGAAAAAGTGGTATGTGGTTGATGCGGAAGGTATGATTGTCGGGAGGTTGGCTTCTCAAATAGCTCAGGTCCTAAGAGGTAAGCATAAACCTGAATATACCCCGCATGTCGATTGCGGAGATTTTGTGATAGTTGTCAATGCGGACAAATTGAGATTTACCGGTAACAAGTGGAGTCAAAAGGAATACATTTGGCATAGCGGTTATCCCGGAGGACAACGATCAAGATCTGCTAAGGTAATGTTATCAAAAAAACCTCATGCTATCATTGAGAATGCAGTTAGAGGTATGTTGCCAAAAAACAGATTAGGCCGCAGTTTATTTAGAAAACTATTTGTATATACGGGAGCTGATCATCCACATGCAGCTCAAAAACCAATAACATTAAATATTGATTAATATGGATATCATCAATGCCATTGGAAGACGCAAATCCTCAGTAGCCCGGGTTTATATGTCCAAAGGATCCGGAAACATTGAAATAAATGGAAAAAAATTCGATCAATACTTTACGCAGAAACATATTCGGTCCAAAGTAATCGATCCTTTGTTAACCGTGCAAGTGGATAAGGATTATGATTTCAAAGTCAATGTAGACGGAGGTGGATTTAAAGGTCAGGCGGAGGCCATCCGCATGGGAATTTCAAGAGCTTTGGTTGCGCTTAATGAAGATTTCCGCAAACCTCTGAAAGACAAAAAGTATCTGAGTCGAGATTCCAGAGTTGTGGAACGTAAGAAGTATGGTAAACCTAAAGCGCGTAAGAGCTTCCAGTTCAGTAAGCGTTAATTACAAAACTATTAATTAAAGGAATTAAGTATATATCATGAATATACCAAATCATAAAGAAATGCTGGATGCGGGTGTTCACTTTGGTCATATGAAAAGAAAGTGGAATCCCAAGATGTTGCCTTACATTTTTATGGAGAAAAATGGGGTGCACCTGATTGATCTTAACCGGACTTCCAAGAGTTTGGAAAAGGCAGGCAAGGTGATGAAACAAATCGCTTTATCGGGTCGTAAGATCATGTTTATTGCTACTAAAAAGCAGGCTCGATCGATAGTTTCATCTGCAGCTCAGTCGGTGAATATGCCTTATGTGACCGAAAGATGGCTGGGAGGTATGATGACAAACTTCTCAACTATTCGTCGCTCGGTAAAGAAAATGCGGAATATCGAAAGGATGTTGGCCGATGGGAGTTTAACCAGTGTAACCAAAAAAGAGCGATTGACTCTTTCCCGGGAAAAACAAAAATTGGAAACCGTATTAGGAGGAATTGCCAATTTGAATCGATTGCCGTCTGCAGTATTTATCGTAGATATTCATCATGAGCATATTGCTTTGGCAGAAGCCAAAAAACTGGGTATTAAGACGATTGCTATGGTCGACACCAATTCCGATCCAAACCAGGTTGATTATCCGATTCCAGCCAACGATGATGCATCCAAGTCTATTGGAGTAATAACCAAATATTTAACAGAATGTGTCCAGGCCGGATTGGTCGAACGCAAAGAAATGAAAGAAGAACACAATATTGAGGCCTGATCCTATAATTAAATTTAATAACCAAAAGAAGAAAATAAATTTTTGAAATGAGTACTATTACTGCTTCTGATGTAAAAGCCTTAAGAGAGAAGACCGGTGCCGGGATGATGGATTGTAAAAAAGCTTTGACGGAGGCCAATGGAGATTTTGAGTTGGCCATTGAAATTCTGCGCAAAAAAGGACAAAAACTATCCCTGAAGCGTGCAGACCGTGAAGCAACTGAGGGAATTGTAATTGCACAGGTATCTGATGATCACAATAGGGGTATCGTAATCAAGTTGAGTTGCGAAACCGACTTTGTAGCCAAAAATGAAGATTTTATCAATCTGGCTAAAGAATTTGCCCAAATTGCCCTAAATGCCTTTCCGGAAGATTTGGAGGGGTTGTTGAATTTACCCTATCCTAGCGGTGGAAGTGTTAAAGAGAAAGTAACTGAGCAAGTAGGAGTGATTGGTGAAAAAATTGAACTTGCCAATTATGAAAGATTGGAATCTGAAACGGTAGCGGCCTATATTCATATGGGATATAAAGCCGGAGTGATCGTTGGTTTGAACCAAAATGGAAACTCTGCCGCTGAGGCTGGCAAAAATGTAGCCATGCAAGTAGCGGCCATGAAACCCGTTGCCGTCGATAAAGAGGGAATTTCACAATCTATTATCGAAAAAGAAATTGAAATCGGTAAAGAACAAGCACGACAAGAAGGAAAACCCGAAGCAATTTTGGAAAAAATAGCTATGGGTAAACTCAACAAGTTCTATAAAGAAAATACTTTGATGAATCAGCAATATGTAAAAGATGGCTCTGTCAACATCAAGCAATATTTAGATTCAGTGCAAAAAGGATTGACAGTAACAGATTTTAAACATGTTGCTTTGGGATAAATTACGAAGAGCGAAAAATTATTTTTCGCTCTTTTTTTTAATATGAGTTCAACGGGTCGATGTAAGACCATAGAACATTGAATTTTAACTCTTTATAAATGGCTCTGAGATATAAAAGAATCCTACTAAAACTTAGTGGTGAAGCGCTGATGGGTAATGGACAATACGGGATTGAACCGGGAATGTTACGTCATTATGCCGAACAGATCAAGGAAGTAACTTCGATAGGAGTCGAGGTAGCGGTGGTCATAGGAGGAGGAAATATATTTCGGGGATTACAAGCCAATAAAGCGGGGATAGAACGAGTTCAGGGTGATTATATGGGTATGTTGGCGACGGTTATCAACGGGATGGCATTACAGGGTATGTTGGAATCTTTGGGTGTTTTTACCCGTTTAGTGTCGGCAATTGAAATGAAACAAATAGCCGAGCCTTATATACGTCGCCGAGCGATTCGCCATCTAGAAAAAGGACGAGTTGTAATATTTTCAGCCGGAACCGGTTCTCCTTATTTTACCACTGACAGTGCCGCGGCCCTTCGAGCCAATGAGATTGCCGCAGATGTGATTCTGAAAGGTACTCGGGTAGATGGGATTTATTCGGAGGATCCAATGAAAAACCCCAAAGCCACAAAATTTGATAAACTTTCATTTTCAAAAGTAATTAGTCTCGGTCTCAGCGTAATGGATATGACTGCCTTTACACTTTGCCAGGAAAATAATCTTCCTATCGTCGTATTTGATATTTATGCCAAGCAAAACCTAAGAAAAATTGTCGAAGGTGAAACAGTTGGCACTTTAGTGGATTAATGTAAGATTCTCTAACTAATATAATCCCGAAATTTTAACGGGTTTTTTTACCTTTAGCAAGTAATAATTGATCACAAAATTCTTCTGTGGTACCATTTATCACCGGAATGGCTAAAAGACCTTTATTTTTATGAGTCCCTTATTTACCAACGATGCAATCGTACTGGGATTACTGATTGCGGCCCTGGCATTTGTATTTTATACTTCCAGCATTGACAAGCCGGGCTGGAGGAGATTTTATACCTACTGCCCTCCTCTTTTGTTATGTTATTTTATTCCGGCCTTGATGAATTGGCCTTTGGGCTTGATCGATGGCGAACAGTCCAATCTTTATTTTGTCGCCTCGAGATACTTGTTACCTGCCTGTTTGGTGTTGCTTTGTTTAAGTATTGACTTTAAAGGTGTTCTCAACCTAGGGCCCAAAGCACTTATCATGTTTGTGACCGGGACTCTGGGTATTGTTGTTGGAGGTCCAATTGCTTTATTAGTTATCTTAAACTTTTTTCCCAATATCATCCCGGCGTCACCGGATGAAGTCTGGCGTGGATTGTCGACTGTAGCAGGAAGTTGGATCGGAGGGGCTGCCAATCAAACCGCGATGAAGGAAATTTATCAGGTTCAGGATAATCTGTTTGGAACTATGATAGTGGTTGATGTAGTTGTTGCCAATATTTGGATGGGCTTTATACTTTATGGAGCAAATATTACCCAACGTTTGGATCGTTGGCTAAAGGCGGATGTGTCGGCGATAGAATCCTTGAAAAAGAAGGTCGAAGATTACCGAGCAAGCATCGAGCGCATACCAAGTACGACGGATTTGTTTGTCATGTTATTCGTTGCCTTTGGTGGAACGGCTATTGCCCATTGGGGCAGTGACTTGATACTCCCCGTAATGGAACAATTCAGGGAAACCTTTACAAAAATTGGATTAACTTCTTTATTGTCCAGTTTCTTTTGGATGATCGTATTTGCAACCACAGTAGGATTTCTTTTATCATTCACCAAGGCCAAATCTCTTGAAGGCATCGGCGCTTCAAAGTGGGGCTCTGTATTTATTTATGTACTTGTAGCCACCATAGGAATGAAAATGAACCTGGGCGCAGTATTCCAGAATTTGGGTTTGTTTGCGATCGGGCTAATATGGATGGTGATGCATGCCGGCTTATTGATTTTAGTAGCCAAATTAATTAAGGCACCGTTCTTCTTTGTAGCTGTCGGAAGTCAGGCGAATGTAGGAGGTGCTGCCAGCGCACCGGTGGTGGCTTCTGCTTTTAGTCCCACTCTAGCCCCGGTAGGGGTTTTGCTTGCAGTATTAGGTTATGCGATTGGAACTTATGGAGCCATATTTTGTGCTGAATTGATGCGATGGGTGGCTGGAAGTTAGAGGAGTTATGAATGAAGAATTAGACAGAGAGAACTAGCAATGGAGAATAAAGGAAGAATCATGGTTGCAATCCGCCATAACCTAAGTTCTTAAGGGAAGAAAAAGTATAGTTTGAATACTATTTCCACTGTGAGTCCACTCTGAAAACTGTCATTTTTGGATTTGTAGAGTTTTCGGAGTGGCCTCACTAGTACAAGTAAAAGTTGATGATGTTTAAGTCAGTTAAACCAATTCCATCCATTCCATTTCTTTATCGGTAATAGAGTCATTAATTTCAGCCAACTCGGATTGAAATTTTCTTAATTCATCCGGTTCTTGTATACCTTGGGCAAACCAATCTAATATTTCCTTTTTGCGCTTTTCCAGTTTAGCCAGTTCACGCTCTATTTTTCGGATTTTTTTTCTTTTTTCTTTTTCCAGGAGGTAGTCATTTCTACTTGGGCTAGGAGCAATTGAAGGAGGTTTCTTCGGTAGGTTAAGAGGTAAACCAGCATCCGATTTTTGTTGTCTGTACTCATGATATTTTCCATTGTAATCCAATATTTGTCCGTTACCATCCATAATGAATAAATGATCAGCCAGTTTATCCAAAAAATACCGGTCATGGGTTATCACTATTATACATCCCTCAAATTGAAGTAAAAAGTTTTCCAGGATGTTTAAAGTGACGATATCCAGGTCGTTGGTCGGTTCATCCAGGATTAAAAAATTTGGATTAGCCATTAGTACCTGGAGCAGGTGAATTCTTCTTTTTTCTCCACCGCTCAGTTGCGAAGCAAATACTTGCTGTTTTGCTCTTGAAAACAAGAAATGCTCCAATAATTGTTCTGCTGAAAGTTTTTGGCCCTTTTTAAGGGGGAGGTATTCGGCTATGTCCCTGATTACATCAATCACCCGTTTATCCTGATCCAGGAGCAATCCGGATTGTCGGTAAAAACCGAATTGTACGGTTTCTCCAATAACTACCTTGCCACTGTCCGGTCTTAATTGACCAGTCAAAATATTTACCAAAGTAGTTTTTCCAACTCCATTAGGTCCAACTATCCCGATACATTCTCCCTTTTTAAATTTATAGTTGAAATGGTCGATGATCGTGAGGGAGTCAAAAGATTTGGAAACATCATGGCATTCAAGAATCTTTGAACCCAATCGCGTACTTTGAATGGGGATTGATAACTTTTCAGCCTTAATTTGGTTTCGGGCAATGGACTTTATTTCCTCAAATTTATCCAAGCGCGATTTAGCTTTGGTACTACGGGCTTTTGGCATCCGCCTCACCCACTCCAACTCGTGTTTCATCAGTTTTCGATGCTTGAGTATATTGCCTTTTTCAATTTCCTCACGCAATGCTTTTCGTTCAAGAAAGGTGGAATAGTTGCCGGGATATGCAAACAGCTTTCCCCGGTCCAGTTCAATGATTTGATCACAAACCCTTTCCAGGAAGTAGCGGTCGTGAGTTACCATAAACAAAGTGATACCAGGTGATGACAAATAGTGCTCCAACCACTCAATCATATCAATATCCAGGTGGTTGGTAGGTTCATCTAAGATTAAAAAATCAGGAGTTGTGATGGCAATTTTAGCCAGGGCCAGCCTTTTGGCCTGGCCTCCCGAAAGCGCTTTAACCTTTTGATCGAAGTTAAAAATCTTGAGCCGGTGTAGTATTTCTTCAGCTTTGGCTTTAGCGTCCCAAGCGTGATGTTCTTCTATCCGGAGCGTCGCTTGAGCAATTAATTGTTCGTCATTTGCAAGCAGTGCTTCTTCATAGTTCATGACCGCTTTGATGGAAGGATCATCAGCCTGGAATACTTCTTCCAATACGGTGTTATTCGGATTTAATAACGGCTCTTGAGGTAAGTAGCCGATCCGGATATCGTGACGGTGATAAATATTATATTGATCTCCATCCGGAGCTATTTCTTGATTTAGAATTCGAATCAGAGTACTCTTGCCACTGCCATTTTCCGCGATAAGGGCAATTTTCTGGCCTTGATTGATGTATAAGTCAATACGGTCGAATAGTAATTTTTCACCATACCTCAAAGAGGCATTTTCCAAAGTAAGATAGTTCATAAATCTGTAGTATATAAAAAATGCCTGTCCAAGATACGAACAGGCAAATTGATATTAGATTACTATAGGAAGTTATTCTTTATAGCCTAGTCTGTTTTTCTCTTGTTGTATGACATCATATACTATATTCAACCCTTCACTGATATAAATATCTTTTAATACAGACTTTTGTAGTGCTTCATACCTTACCTTGCGTGTCGTGTCGGATTGGAAGCTCGGTAGATCAGTGCTTACATATTCAACCTCCAGGTTGGCGATATTCTCTTTAGTCATTTTGTAATGCTCTATTTCTTTTTTATTTTCTTTTAAATCATATATATAGTCCTCCAGATTAAGGGTATAATCACTGTCTTCTCTCCTTTCTTTAAGTTTAGCAGCACTCTCTTCGATTAATAAAAAACGTTCGTTTTGTTTAACCCTTTGTTGACTGAGCTCCGATATAGTTCGAAGGTTTTCAATTTTGAAAACATCCTGTTTAAAGTTCAGCGCATCGATCTTACTCCAGGGTATGGCCGTTTCATTTTCACGTTCACCAACATCTACATATTGCAGACGATCCGGTAATACGATATCCGAAATTACACCTTTCAATTGAGTAGACCCACCGGCAACCCGGTAATATTTTTGGGTAGTCATTTTAATTTCGCCTAATGGCTTAAATGATTCGTCGGTACGTATCACGCGATCCAAATCATAAAAACTTTGCACCGTTCCTTTTCCATAGGTAGCTTTACTTCCAACGATAATCGCTCGACCATAATCCTGAAGCGCTCCGGCCAGGATTTCAGATGCCGATGCACTAATTGAATTGACCAAAACTACCAGAGGTCCAGTGTACAACACCTTGTCGTCTTCGTCAAAATACTTACGAACACCACTTCGGCGGCCTTTTACCTGGACAATGGGTCCGTCTTTGATGAATAATCCCGACATGTTGACCACTTCATGCAAGTAACCACCTCCGTTATTTCTTAAATCAAGAATAATTCCTTTTACATTATCGTCCATTAATTTTCTAAGTTCTTTAGCTACATCTTTGGAGCAGGTTCGATCTTCATCTTCCAAATCCGCATAAAAAGATTGCAATTTGATATATCCTATTTTTTCAACCTTATCCTTATTGTTAATTTTTATGGCTTGTGCGGTAATGGTTTCATCAGTAATCACTTTATCCCTTTCAATGGTAATATCCTTTTGCATACCGTCTACTTTTTTTACGGTGAGGGTCACTTTGGTTCCTTTTTTACCTCTGATCATGGATACCACATCATCAATATGCATACCCACGGCATTTATGGGATCTTTTCCCTTCTGAGCCACTTTAAGAATCAAGTCATTTACTTCCAATTCGTTTTGCTTCCAGGCAGGGCCTCCAGTAATAATAGATACAACTTTGGTATAATCTCCATCTGGCTGAAGTCGTGCTCCTATTCCCTCTAATGCTCCAGACATCCTCAGTTTAAAATCTTCTTTACCTTTGGGAGTAAAGTATGTACTATGAGGATCGTATAGGGTAATTATAGAATTGACGAATACTTCATAGCGATGCATTCTTGTCAATTTGGTCCAATTATTAAAAATCCGGTCAAACATCTTCCGGACATTATCACGGGCTCTTTCAGTCAATTGTGCACGCGATTTCTTTTCTTCAGCATCCTTTTGGTCATCTTCATAGCTCGCTACCCGGGTCATTAATTCATACTTGATAAATTTTCTCCAATAATCTTTCAACTCTTCATCGTTGCTTGCAAATGGTTTTTTATCCGGATCAAATTCAATCGATTCATCTTTGGTAAAGTCAAAATCATAATCAATTAATTCTTCGTAATATCCTTTGACTTTGAGTACACCTTCTTTTAATAAATCATAAGAGAGATTAAAAAAATCGTTTTTACCTTGTAAGATTTCCTCATCGAGTAGATACTCATATTGAGAAAGCTCGGCGATATCTTGCTGGGTTAAGAACCTCCTGCCACTATCCATATTGTCTAAATAATTCTTAAAAGCTGTGGCGGAAAATTCGTCATTTATTTCTTTGGGAGAGAAGTGAGCCGCGTTGAGCACGGATAGGACTCCCTTCATGATGACGGCTTCTTTCTCAGGATTATATTTGTTTTTGCTGAGATCAGCTCCAAAAAACAACATCCCGGCACCGAGAATAACAAAGATGTAACTCCTCAATTTCATACTGATTTATTAAGCATTAATTACAATTATACTTCAATTTACCCAAAAAAGTATTGATAGGTTGAATTTCAGTCAAGTATTTAACGTATTCCTAACTTAAAAAGATTCTGGAAATGTAAAGAATAATGCAATTTCGATGCCAGATCTTTTCAAAAAGCTACCTCGTAGTAAGAGGCAGCTTTCTAAAAAGTGTTTAATTTATAGTAGAGGAGCAATGACTAAGGCCACCACTGACATCAATTTTAACAGTATGTTGAGTGAAGGACCGGAAGTGTCTTTAAATGGATCTCCAACGGTATCGCCAACAACAGCAGCCTTATGAGGCTCGGATCCTTTGTAAAACATTTCTCCATTTATTTTAACTCCTTCTTCAAACATTTTTTTTGCGTTATCCCATGCCCCACCTGCATTACTTTGAAAAATAGCCATTAAGACTCCACAAACAGTAACTCCTGCCAATAGACCTCCTAATGTTTCAGGGCCAAAACCAAATCCCACCACCACCGGAGTTACCACGGCCACCAGGCCTGGCAGCACCATTTCTCGAATAGAAGCTTTAGTAGATATTTCCACACATTTCCCATATTCAGCTTTTCCATCAGCCTCTTCAAATATTTTTTGATCTGCTTCTGACCAGTCTTTAAATTCTTTGTCCTCATTGGAGCTCATCACTTTGAGTGCTGCGGTTAATTCCGGGATATTTCTAAACTGTCGACGTACCTCCTGAATCATGTCCATTGCGGCTTTTCCAACGGCGTTCATCGCGAGTGAAGAAAACAAAAATGGCAACATACCACCTACCAGCAGGCCGGCCATAACTTGTGGTTTAGAAATATCGATAGTCGAAATATCTGCTGTAGTCATAAAGGCAGCGAATAAGGCCAATGCGGTAAGCGCTGCAGAACCGATGGCAAATCCTTTACCAATAGCCGCGGTGGTATTACCTACGGCATCCAACTTATCTGTACGTTGTCTAACTTCTTTGGGTAAATCACTCATCTCCGCAATACCTCCGGCATTATCGGATATTGGACCATAAGCATCCACTGCCAATTGGATTCCGGTATTGGATAACATTCCTACGGCAGCAATAGCAATACCGTAAAGGCCTGCGAAATAGTGGGCTCCCATTATAGCGATAGCGAGAATTAAAATAGGAACTGCGGTGGACTGCATTCCAACTCCCAATCCTGCGATAATGTTTGTTGCAGACCCGGTAAGAGATTGTTTAGCAACTGAGGTAACCGGGCGGGTACCTGTGCCGGTGTAAAATTCAGTAATATATCCTATACCCAAACCAGCCAATAATCCCAGTATGACCGCAAAAAATACTCCGGTACTGGTATAATTAAAAGCTCCAAAAGACCAACTCTCAGGTAAAATCCAGGTCACCAGGAAATAAGTCGCTGCCAGCATGATCCCTGAAGAAATAAATTCTCCTGTATTCAAAGCGGTCTGCGGATTTCCTCCTTCACGTACTCTTACGAAAAAAGTTCCCAGTACGCTGGTTAGGATACCTACACCAGCCAAAATCAAAGGCAATAAAACTGCATTTAAACCATTAAATTGGTTACTGGTTTCGAATCCTGTAGCCTGTCCGATAAACACAGCACCCAAAACCATAGTACCTATTATCGATCCCACATATGACTCAAATAAATCAGCTCCCATACCTGCCACATCCCCAACATTATCTCCCACATTATCGGCTATGGTCGCTGGATTCAATGGATGATCTTCAGGTATTCCGGCTTCAACTTTACCCACCAAATCCGCTCCAACATCTGCGGCCTTGGTATATATCCCGCCACCGACACGTGCAAAGAGCGCTATAGAAGAAGCACCAAATGAAAATCCGGTTACTACTCCTACCACTTTTTCAATATCCCATCCTAAATTGCTATAGACTAAGAATAGTGTTCCTAATCCCAGTACTCCTAATCCGACTACTCCCAATCCCATCACCGAGCCTCCGGCAAAAGCGATTTCGAGTGCTCGTCCCAGTCCCTGTCTGGCTGCATTAGTAGTACGGACATTGGCTCTGGTCGCAATACGCATCCCAATAAATCCGGCTAATGCACTACAAAAAGCACCTAAGATAAATGACAATGCAATCAGTGGGTGTGATTCTTCAGAATCGGCGGTTACGCCCAGTATGATCGCAACTGCAATCACAAAAAAGATCAAAACCCGGTATTCTGCCTTCAAGAATGACATTGCACCGTCTGCAATATGTTTGGCAATTCTTGCCATACGATCAGTCCCGGCATCTTGTTTGGTGACCCAGGTAGACTTCCAAAATGTAAATAGTAAACCTATTATTCCTAAAATAGGTATAGCGTACATAATTTGATCTGCCATAATCCTTTTATTGTGTATTTTATAATGATTTGTTTCGAAATTTGAAGGGGCAAAAGTAAGGTAAATTTGCCGGTTATCCAAGCAAATATTTAGTGTGTCAGGTACATAGCAAATGCAGGTTAAAACCCGCCAGCAGCCGGCAGGGATCTAGTTCCAATCTGTGATCATTTGGGACGGAGGAAATGGGTTGCTTTCTGAGTTTAATCAAGGTTTTGATTTCAGCTATTATGGTATATTCCAATGTGGTTAATGGCATTTTTTAGAGCGTATTTAGGTCTATAAAAAAATAAATTTAGGCTAATCTAAATATTTTCTATAACTTTGTAACCTTGAAGGTGATTTATGATTTCATTTACAGAAGAAAACTATTTGAAAGCCATTTATATGCTTCATGAAAAGGATGGAAGTGTTGCCAGTACCAATTCTATTGCTGAAATGGTTAAGACTAAAGCGGCATCCGTTACAGATATGTTGAAAAAACTTTCGGATAAACAGTTGGTGGTTTATGAAAAATACAAAGGTGCAACCTTGACATCCCTAGGAAGAAAATTGGCTACTCAACTGGTACGTAAACATCGTTTGTGGGAATATTTTTTAGTTGAGAAAATGGGATTTGACTGGGATGAAGTCCATGACATCGCCGAGGAACTGGAACATATTCAATCGGACGAATTGATCAATCGGCTAGATAATTATTTGGGTAATCCCAAATTTGATCCTCACGGCGATCCAATCCCTAGTTCAAGTGGAAAATTTACCCTTAGAAATCAAATTCCGTTAACTGAGTTTGACCCGGACAAAAGGGGTGAGTTGATTGCGGTGAGGGACCATTCCACCGAATTTCTTAAATATCTTAAGGCCTTGAATATTAATATCGGATCTCATATTGAAATTTTAGATTATATGGAATACGACCATTCGCTTCAGATCAAAATTGACCGAAAATACATTCATGTGATTTCATCAGAAACTGCCGAAAAACTTTTAATGCGAGATTATGAATAAATACAGCTTGCTTTTACTCACCCTCCTGACCTCTTTCTTTGGTTTATGCCAGGAGAAGCAATTAGTTGTGTCTACTGCTTCCATGATCAATGACATAGCGAAAAACATTGGGGGAGAGCTATTTGAATACAAAAGTATCGTGCCAATTGGTGGCGACCCCCATCTTTATGAACCCACACCATCCGACGTGGCCTTGATCAATGGAGCTGTTTTGATTTTTCGGAACGGATTAACTTTTGAAGGATGGTTGAACGAGTTGATTGATAATTCAGGGACTGGTGCTACATCGGTTTTGGTAACACGCGGCATTGATGTGATCGAAAGTCAAATTTATGAAAATGCAACTGACCCACACGCCTGGATGGATGCCAGTAACGGCATCATCTATGCTTCCAACATCATGAAAGCATTTATTGAATTAAAACCGGAGCAAGAAGCGGTATTTCGCCAGAATTATGAAGTGTATTCCAACGAATTACAACAACTTGATCAATACATCGTAGATAGAATACTTGAAATTCCGGCTGAGAAGAGGGTACTAATTACTTCTCATGATGCATTCCATTATTTCGGCAAACGATATAAGATACGAACCGAATCAATACTGGGTACATCAACTGATGCAGATGCTCAAACATCTGATGTCATTCGATTAAACAAGATCATTAAAGAAAATAATATTCCGGCGGTGTTCATAGAAAGTACAGTTAATCCAAAATTACTACAGCAACTGGCCCATGACAACAAGATCAGAATTGGAGGTAAGCTGTATGCGGATTCACTTGGGGAACCGGATTCACCTGCCGGGACTTACTTGAAGATGCTAAAATTTAATGCAGATACTATTATAGATGCGCTGTCGTCAGAAGTTGAAGTGGTTCAGGGATCTAAATCCAATACCTCATGGCTGTATATTTTGATAGGTGTGGTATTTATAGTAGGCCTGGTTATCTTAGTACGAAATATTAGTTAATGGCAACTTCGACGATTGAAATTAAAGATTTGTCTGTATCCTACGAACGAAAGCGGGTATTGTCAAATATTTTTTTAAAGTTAAATCGTGGCACGACCATCGGTGTAATTGGCCCTAATGGCGCTGGGAAGTCCACTTTGTTTAAAGCCATTCTAGGTTTGATAGATATCCAATCCGGCTCCATCCTGATCGAAGGCAAGCCGATTGCGGAAAATCGAAAATCTATTGCCTATGTACCCCAAAAGGATGAAGTGGATTGGAATTTTCCAGCTCGGGTTATTGATATCGTATTAATGGGGAGATATCCGCATAAGAAAGTATTTTCCAGAATGAACAAGCAGGATCATATTGAAGCTGAGGCTGCACTTAAAACCCTGAATATCTTAAATTTGAAAAACCGGCAAATCGGACAACTTTCCGGTGGTCAACAGCAGAGGGTATTTATTGCCAGAGCTCTATGTCAGGATCCACAGATTTTTTTGCTGGATGAGCCTTTTGTCGGAGTAGACATACCTACGGAACATAAAATAGTCGAAATCCTGCAGCAACTGGCCGACAGAGGAAAAACTCTCTTAGTGGTTCACCATGATTTGTCATCCGTACCGGATTATTTCGAAGAAGTTATACTGCTTAATCAGCGTTTAATTGCCTATGGAAATACTGACTCGGTATTCACCCAAGAAAATATTGCTAAAACGTATGGAGGCCAATTGAGTATATTACAAAAGGTTACCCACATGCATTAAACGAATAATCCTGGCAACATGTATTACCGTACACCCTTTAAGACTATATCGAAGAATAATTGAAGCGGATATTTAGCCCACCTCTGAAGTGAAAGTTACTCCAAGGCCTAAAAAGTGGAAATTGGAATATGTTATCCGTAGTGGCGAACAACTGAATAGGTCCTAAGGAAAGCAAAGTGTGAAGGCCTAAATTGTCAAATCGTCCGTGCTTAGTCGACCAGGTAACTCCAACCTCCCAGATCTTATCCAGGTTATAAGCAAAATGTGTAGCCAGAAGTGGAAATAGTTTTTGTCGGTTGTATTCTTTGGAATAAATTAGGCCGATCTTAGTTCGATCCGTCATCTGATATTGAAATCCCAAAAACAATTGAGGAAACAAATCAGTATTGTAAGTAATCTGTTCGACTTGAATATCACCTAATGATTCCAGACTATCTACTATTTGGGTAAAACTAATAGGATCTGATTCGAAAGGTGGAGATATGGATATACCTTCATATATTTTGTTTTGCGTCCAACTGTATTGGCGTGTGTTATTGCGCCAGTTTATTTGTCCAATATTTAAAAAGCTGGCATCAATAAAAAATATTTCACTTAAACTCAGTTTAATGCCAATGTCAATGCCCAAGCCAAAATTTTTTCCAAGAAATTGTGAACTGGTCGCCGTTTCATTAATTGAAAATGAACGGGTATCTGCATTGTAATCCAACAGATCCCCACTAGCATTAAATACGTGGTTAAAATCTAATTTAGTAGCAAAATTTTCGGCATCAGAAAGCAAAGTTCCAGTGGATGTAATTGTATTCAAACTGTAAATCCCAGACAAGACTTTGATCCTGGTGCCAATGGAAAAGTATGGTACATGATATCCCAAGCCAAAATAGTATTGATGATACCATTGAGATTGCGCTTGCACGTAGGTATCAACTTCCTTTCCCAATAGATGGTCATTACCATTAATCAAAACATCTGCTAAACTTCCCGGATATTTAATCAAATTCTTTACATCGTAATTATAACCAACTGACCAGGAAACTTTGTTTTGTAACCACGAAAACTGAAATAGTTCGGCACTTGCGTCAGCCAACAGGAAATAATCATCTTCCGCGTTAATCTTCATTTTACTTAAATCCAGGTATTGGGCTGAACCTTCTTTATTCAATAAATTACTTAATGACCCCTGACTGTGGTATAAGTTTATCATTCCAGAAGGTAATGCGGTATAGATCCCATAAGGAACCATCGCCGGATTGGTATTTGAGGCTTGTAATAAATTTGAAATAAAGTGCACCCCAATGTCACTTTGAGCATAACATTTTGCTGTACATCCAAATATTAGTGCACATATTGTAGTATAAAAGTACTTTTTCAATCCAAAACCAATTTAATTCCGGCAAAAATACGAACAGTTTGCTGAGTAGTGACCTGTGCACTTTCTGCACTGGTAGTCTTTAACGAAATTTTTAAACCAATGGAGCTATTTTCCCTTAATTGTTGTAATAGATCCAGGGAAAGTGGTACTTCATGCTTGGAAATTTGTTCACCATCTGGAACCTTATTTTGATCGGCTGCTAATGCCAGTAGTAGTGGACCTTCCCAGAGGTTTCCTATCTTAGTCTTTGCTGAATCCAGAAGAACTGCTTCCAGAGTTACTTCCACGGGCATTTCATTTTCGGTATACAGATGCAGGGTAGCTTGACGAAAATTGGTGTTCTCCCAAGGAACAATCGGTATGGTATCGTACCCGATGTAATTTTCTAGTTTGCCATAGACTGGGATATTTATTTCACTTTCTATCTGTAATTTACTCTTATTCGTTAGAAATATATCTTCATTTAGTTCCTCCGGGTTGATTACGCCTGAAATATAATAATACAATGCTGAGGGGACTTCTTCCACGATATCCGAAATATTGCTGTTTTGAGGATTGATTTCAACGAATGTTTCTTCAACAGTACCTACCTGGTCCAGTGACGGATGAGCAAATGCGATTGGACTTTCAAATAAAGGAGAAGTGACCAGTTTTTTACTCCCATTTTTTGAAAAAATGTACATTTCATGAGTTTGAATAGCCATGGGAATACCAAAAGAATTTAAGGCTTTGAAATGCGCCGTCGGATTTTCAATTTGTACGGTACCTCCTTCCCAATTTTTGAAAATATCAATTTCAATGGAATCGACCGGTTGTGGAAGGGAAAATTTGCCCAGCTTTCCCTGGAAGTAAGTAAAATCAAAAGCACTAAAACTTAAGGTGACCCAAGGAAGCCGGATAGGTTCACCATTTTTTAAGGCTTGATATTTTATGCGGAGAAGATTGTCCTCTAAATTCAATTCATATCCGGATAAAGGTACTGGATCTGAATTGATGACCTTGGCGATACCTGATTCGAGGGTTGTTTTGAAATGAAATGAATTACCGTCCAAAGCAAGAGAGGGTATTTCGAGTGAAAATTCAATAGGTGAAGCACTGGAGTAAGCAAAACCAAGATGTAAACTATCATCTGCCAATATAATTTTTGATATGGAGACTCCCCCTACAATTCCCAAATTGATCTGTGAATTAGTATCTAATAAGGGAATTGGAATGTTGGTAGGAAACGAGGGCAAGACGTCTTCCGGCGTGAATTGCAGTGGTTCACCCTTAAATATGAGTTCGATCTTGTCCTGGTTGATCCTGACTTCGACCAAACCCCCGGAAGTGTCAATAATCTGATCCAGTGAGAATTCCGTTTTGAACAAAGGAATATCAAATTGGGCATCTTCGTTTAGACGAATATCATCTATTTGCCAGCCGGAACAACCCAGGCAGAAGATTAGGCCACAAATGTACAAGTAGGATCTACGCATTAAAATAATATGTTTGCCCAAGTGTGGGAATTTCAATCCGTCCGAATCCCTGATTTTGCAAATGGCTTTTAAAGGATTTTTGTGGCGCCAACTCTCCGTGGACCAGCAGGAGTCTTTTTAATGATTTTTTCTGGGGATTTATAAATACGGTAAGTTCATCCCTGTCGGCATGCGCCGAAAATGAATCCATGATCATAACTTCGGCCCGTACAAATTTTTCTTCACCAAATAGTTTGATCACTTCCGCACCACTTCGTAATCGGCCACCTGGGGTTTCGGGAGAACAATAACCAACGATCAATATGGTGTTTCTAGGGTTTTCAATGATATTGTTTAAGTGATGTTTTGATCTGCCGGCATTCAACATCCCTGCCGAGGATACGATAACACATGGTTCATCACTGTTATTTAATGCTTTCGAGTCGACCACATCGGTGATATAGGTTAGATTGTTGAATCCAAAAGGATCGGAATCCGTCAAGAGGTAGGTACTGAGCTCAGCATCATAGCATTCCGGGTGAATTCCAAAGATTGTGGTAGCATTGACAGCCAGCGGGCTGTCCACATATACCTTGATTTTTGGTAAAATTCCGGCGCTCTCCATTCGATCCATCATGTGCACAATTTCTTGAGTCCTTCCCAGACTGAAAGCAGGGATAAGTAATTTGCCTTTTTTCTCCAGACAGGCATGCTTGATCACTTCCAAAAACTTTTTTTCTTCGTTAGGAGGCAGATCATGGAGCCGGTCTCCATAGGTGGATTCGCAAATTAGATAATCTACAGCCGGCATTAATTGAGGATCTCTTAAAATGGGTCGGTTCGGTCTGCCAATATCTCCAGTAAAACCAAGTGTCTTCCATTGATCTTTTTCCCTGATACGAACAGTAACACTAGCGCTTCCAAGAATGTGTCCGGCATCCTTGAATAATACTTCCAGATTTTCATTGACTGGATACCAGCGGTTGTAGGCCAGTGAAATGAACTGTTCCATCGCCCGATGTACATCCTTGTCGGTATACAAGGGGTCTTTATACTTTAGTTTTTTATTATTTTTCTTTCTTCCCTTGGCAATCTTTTTTGCCATTTTGCGATTGTAATACTCTGCATCATACATTTGGATTTTGGCACTATCCAATAGCATAATCGAACATAAGCTGCGCGTTGCATGGGTACAGATGATCGGGCCTGTAAAACCGTCTTTTACAAGTTTGGGAATACGACCACTATGATCAATGTGGGCATGAGATAAGATCAAGACATCAATTTCACTGGGATCGTAAAGCCATTTTTCATTTAAATGTTCAATATCTCGTCCCTGGAATAATCCGCAATCCAATAAGACTTTTAATCCTGAATCCAAGGTGACCAGGTGATTACTCCCTGTGACTTCCTGGGCCGCTCCACAAATTTTTATTTCCATCTATTCTTCTTCTTCTATTTTTCTGTTCAAAAGTTTTTTATCCGTTACGGTATCATTTAAGTACCGGTTGATTTGATCGATACTTACACTGGTAAGGACTTCACCAAACTCGTTGATGTTAATGTCAAAATCCTTGAATTTATCCTCAGGTCGGTCTTCGTCCGTCGGTTTTTGTTTGTGATTTTTATCTGTCATGAAGTTTTATACTTGACTAAACTGGAAATTCGTCTTTTTGTTTCATTTGGTCCTAACCAGTTGATCAATTGAAAGAGGTCAGGGCCTGTCATATCTCCTGTGATGCCAATACGTAATAAGGGAAAGATCTCTCCCATTTTTAGTTGGTGTTCTTTGACGTAATTTTTTACCAATTGTTCGGCATCCCCTATATCATCTGAATCTAAATCCTCCAATAGATCACCTATGGCCATAAGCTGGGATTGATGCCCTTCTTTCCATTTTTTTGCGATCATCCGTTCATTATATTTATTAGGGGGATCAAATAAATAATGCCCTAACTCATAAAACTCAGGAATAGTATGGACACGATCACGCATCATGTTGATTAATTCAACCATGTCACGTTCTGTAGGGAGCTTTACTTTTTGACTTTGTAAATAATCGGTGACTAAAGGAAGCAAAGTATCAATAGATGCTGTTTGTATGTAATGATGGTTATACCATTTGGCTTTATCAAAATCGAACCGGGCCCCGGACCGACCTACATGATCGAGTGAAAATGTAGAAATTAATTCTTCCACATCAAATATTTCCTCATTTGTACCGGGATTCCATCCCAGGAAAGCAAGAAAATTTATTACAGCTGCTGGTAGAAATCCTTTCTCTCTGAATCCCGGATAATAAGTTTCTCCTTTTCGCCATTCCAGTGGAAATACCGGAATTCCCAGTTTATCACTATCGCGTTTGCTTAGTTTTCCTTTGCCATTAGGTTTTAGAATAAGGGGTAAGTGGGCAAATTCAGGCGGATCCCAACCGAATGCCTGATACAACAGAATATGGTGAGCTGTACTCGGTAGCCATTCTTCACCTCTAATTACATGGCTGACTTGCATAAGATGATCATCGACGACATTGGCTAAATGATAGGTAGGCAATCCATCTGCTTTCAGCAATACTTTGTCATCTAAAGTATCTGATTGAAAAACAACTTCTTCTCTGATCAGATCCAGAATCTTTATAGTTTGTTCAGGTTCAACTTTAAGTCGTACCACGTAAGGAATTCCAGTTTGGATATTTTTTGAAACTGTAGCTGGATCCATGGTTAGACTATTTTTCATGAACATTCTCGTGGAATGATCATATTTTGGAGCTGCTACCCCTTCAGCAGCTGCCTTCTTTCTCATAGCATCCAATTCTTCCGGAGTATCAAAAGCGACATATGCGCTTCCCGATTCCAATAATTGTTGAACATTTTTTTGATAAATATCCTGACGCTGTGACTGTCGATAAGGTCCGAAGTTTCCACCTCGGTAAGGGCCTTCATCAGGAGTTATTCCTATCCATCGCAAAGCATCAATAATATACTCTTCAGCTCCTGGAACAAACCTTTTTTGATCCGTATCTTCTATTCTCAAGATAAAGGTACCCTGGTTTTGTTTAGCCCATAAAAAATTGTACAAAGCGGTACGAATTCCACCGATATGCAAAGGGCCGGTAGGGCTGGGAGCGAACCTTACTCTTATTGATTTATTATTCATTTAATATTACAAATTATAATTATTTGTATTATATTGTTTTTCAGACAAAATTTGATTATATTCGTTTTTGACGGAATTGAAACGTTAAAGCAGCAAATATGATGCAATAATCGTTTCAATTATAACATTTAAAAGATTATCCCGGCCAAATTTAAAAGGATAAAATTAATAATATCTCTGAACATATTAACGCAATGAAAGATGTACTTAGTTAGAACACCTCAATTCATACAAAATTTGTTTCCAAATTTTGTATGGAAAATATATAACGAGGAAAAATCCCTTTATCTTACTTTCGATGATGGTCCGATCCCTGAAGTTACTCCTTGGGTTATCGACCAACTAGCCGAATACAACGCAAAAGGTACTTTCTTTTGTGTTGGTGAAAATGCAGCCAAGTATCCCGACATATTGGATAGACTATTATTCGCAGGTCATTCCGTAGGGAATCATACCTATAACCATTGGTCTGGTTGGAAAACAGACAATATTCCGTATTACCACAATGTGCGCAAGTGTGCTCGTTTGGTAAAATCATCATTATTTAGACCTCCTTACGGACGGTTAAAACCAGGTCAAATTCAATTTCTGCAACGACATTACCAAATTGTAATGTGGGATGTGTTAAGTGCTGATTTTGATCAGAATATCGAACCCGAACGGTGTCTGGAGAATGTCATCCAAAATGCATTTCCCGGATCAATAGTTGTGTTTCATGATAGTCTCAAAACTCAAAAAAACCTAAAATACGCGTTGCCAAGAGTCTTGGAACATTATTCGAGCTTAGGCTATTCGTTTCGAGGTATTACAGAGACTGAGATTATTGGTAAAGAAGCTGTAAAAAAAATAGCTTGAATTAGTTTTTCCTAACGATATTTTAATTAATTCTTGAAGTGGTAATCACTCCGGTTACCTTTTGCTGTTTTCTGTTTTGTGAACTTTTTGCTATCTTTCACCTGTTTCATTAAGCATGAAGATTAATTTGAATAAATATCAAAAGAGGTTTCAGAAAACCAGATTTTGGAAAAAATGGGGTGAATACCTGCAGCGATTTGGACAAAAATCTTTGTACACTATCTTACTCTTATACTATGCCTATGAACGTCCGGAAACACCTTTTTGGGCCAAATCTATGGTTATGGGAATGCTCGGATATTTGCTGACACCTATTGATGCAATTCCCGATTTAACTCCTATATTGGGATATACTGATGATTTTGGAATTCTCAGTTTTGGATTGGTAACCATCGCCTGTTACATCGACAAAAATGTACGAAAGACAGCGCGGGAAAAACTGAATACCTGGTTTGCAGACCTGGATGAAAAAGCACTTGAAGAAGTAGATATTAAAGTGTAGGAAGAATTGAGTTGAGACAAAAGACAGAGGACAGAAGGCAGAGGATAGAAAACAGAGGATATATGTCAGAAGAGTTTCCCTACACTGGTTTCCGTTATCTTCATTCCAGTCTCCTTGCGCTCCTTCGACGACAGATTCAAAAATCAATTAACCTTTTCCGAATGCCGCTTTTTACCTATTTTTGGGTGATTTATTAAAGCCTTTTATATGAGGTACCAAACGATTGATCCGACCCTTTTTGTTCATAATCGCCGTCGATTTGTCCGTGAAATGGATCCAAACTGGATGGCTGTTTTTCATTCTAATGATCTAATGCCCCGAAATGGGGACTCTTTTTATCCCTTTAGGCAAAACTCAGATTTTTTTGCATTATCGGGAATTGATCAGGAAGAATGCGTTTTGATCCTGTATCCCGATTGCAAAAAGGAAGAATATAAAGAGATTCTTTTTATCCGTAAAACCTCTCCGTATCTGGCTGTATGGGAAGGGAAGAAATACAATAAGGAAGAAGCGGATAAAATATCAGGGGTTAAGACTGTATTATGGCTTGATCAATTGGAGCCCATTTTACAATCACTACTCTATATGTCCAAGGGAGTCTATTTAAACTCTAATGAAAATGATAGGTTCGTGAGTTCAGTAAAAAGTAAGGATCACCGGTTTGCCTTGGAAATGAATGAAAAGTATCCCTTAATTCAGAAAAAAAGGGCACAACCAGTTTTGAAATCCATGGCAATGATTAAGCACCCAATAGAGGTGGATCTTATCTTCAAAGCATGTCAAATAACCGGCGATGCTTTTGAGCGAGTTTGTTCTGTCGTAAGACCGGGAATCATGGAATATGAAATTGAAGCTGAGATCATTCACGAGTTTATTAAGAATGGAGCACAGGGTCATGCGTATCTACCAATAATAGCGTCTGGTTCTAATTCCTGCATTCTTCATTACATTAAGAATGAGAGTAAACTCAAGGAAGGCGATGTGCTTCTCTTAGATTTTGGAGCCGAATATGCCAATTATGCTGCAGATCTTTCCAGGACCATTCCAGTAAATGGGCAGTTTAGTAGTCGACAGAGACAAGTATATCAGTCTGTGTTGGATACCTTTAAAATGGCAAAACAATTGATGGTTCCAGGTCAAAACTTGAAGGATATTCAACGAGAAGTAGAAGTATTTATAGGTTATGAATTATTTGGACTTGGACTTGTTTCCAATAAGAGCCCGGAAAAAACGGAAATTTCTAAATATTTTATGCATGGAATTGGTCACCATTTGGGATTAGATGTCCATGATCTGGCCGATCGATATGTACCCCTTCAGGCCGGAATGGTGCTTACTTGTGAACCAGGTATCTACATCCGGGAGGAACACCTTGGCATTCGAATTGAAAACGATATTCTGATCACAGATCATGGACCTCAAGACCTAATGTCCGAAATACCTATCGAAATCGAACACATCGAATCGATCATGAATGGTATTCAAGTTGGTTAGGATTTACTGGTGACCATGTTGTGATAAAAGTAGTGATATAAAGGATAGTGAGCGAGGAGAATATGTTTTCTGTAGAGATCGTTTTAATAGTATTTACAAAATGAGAGGATCTGATCTAAAATACTTATTGGCCTATTTGACACCAATGTTTGGTTGGTTAGGCCTTTATTTTGGGGGTATTCTATCATTTGGGTCGATCTATCTGGGTTTTGTCATTATTCCCATTTTGGAATATTTCATTCCGTATGATCAAGAGTCAAAGACCCAAAATCTAAAGCCGGGATGGAAATATTTCTTTGATATTTTACTATATCTTAATATTCCCATCCTTTATTATTTACTCTTGAATTATTACTGGGTATTGGATCATCGCAGTTACTCCTTACTTGAATATGTGGGATGGGCCTTCAATATGGGCCTAATATTGGGAACTGTTGGTATCAATGTAGCCCATGAGTTAGGCCATCGCAAAAATCACTATGAACAGCTGGCATCAAAATTACTTCTACTGCCTACGGGGTATATGCATTTTTTTGTTGAACACAATCGGGGACATCACCGAAATGTTGCTACTTACGAGGATCCGGCAACGGCTAGATTTGGAGAATCATTTTATCGTTTTTGGTATCGATCTGTCATTGAGGGGTACAAACATGCCTGGTTGTTGGAGAAACAGCGACTTTTACGAGAAGGATTAAATTATGCTAGTTGGCAAAATCAAATGGTCAGATTTACTCTGTACCAGGTTCTATACCTGTGGGCTGCTTACATTTTGATTGGATGGATTGGCGTATTATCCTGTATCTTAATTGCAATTATCGGATTCACATTTCTTGAATTAATCAACTATATCGAACATTATGGATTAATTAGAAAAAAGCTTTCTTCCGGAAAGTATGAAAAAGTAAACGCTATGCACTCCTGGAATTCGAATCATTCATTAGGGCGTATTTTCCTGTATGAATTAACGCGACATTCAGACCACCATATGGTAGCATCCCGGAAATATCAAGAATTGCAACATCGACCGGAAGGTCCACAGTTGCCATACGGGTATCCCCATACCATACTGATTTCTTTGTTCCCCCGACTATGGTATAGACACATCCACCCCAACCTGTTTAGGTACAGACCAGAACTGCAAAAAACAAGTGAGCCTGAAATTATTGGTATTTGATAATTGTCTGTTATGAAGCCTGAAGAAATCGTCAATTTGATGTATGAAAAAGATTCATTTAGCCAGTGGTTGGGGATTCAAATTGAAAAAATAAGCGCAGGTACTTGTCAATTGCGGATGAAAGTGCGGGAAGAAATGGTTAATGGATTTGGAATCGCACACGGAGGAATAAGCTATGCTCTGGCGGATAGTGCCCTGGCTTTTGCTTCAAATAGTATCGGGTTCAAATCGGTGTCGATTGAGACGTCAATTTCACACCATCGTCCAATTCACTTGAATGACATACTGGTTGCCGAAGCCAAATTGGATTTTCAAACTTCCAAAATTGCATGGTTTACAGTTACTATTAAGGTCTTGAACCGTCAAAAGGTAGCAACCTTTCGAGGAACAGTTTATCGTAAAGAGGAATGGTAGCATGAATGCAGTTTTATAATTTTATCTATATATTCGAAAAAAAGTATTTTTCTCGATCCATACAATTCAAACATTAAATAATGTATCGTCGTAATCAAAGATATGGTTATCCACAGAACACTGGCGGTCGGCCTACATATCGCAGGCGCAGTGTTAAAGGGACCTTAATCATTGGATTGGCAATTGCCGCATTCTATCTATTTAAATACTATTCCACTACTCAGTACAATCCGATTACAGGTGAAAAGCAACATGTAGGTTCAATCACCAAAGACCAAGAAGTTGCTTTGGGTTTGCAAAGTGCACCAAGTATGATACAACAATATGGCGGATTGCATCCGGATCAGCGAGCTCAGGAATATGTAGACCAGGTGGGTAATCGATTAGTCAATAATTCAGTGGCTGCAGAATCGGGATATCGATTTGACTTTCATTTATTGGCAGATCCCCGTACGGTAAATGCTTTTGCCCTTCCTGGAGGACAGGTATTTATAACCGAAGCACTATTTTCCAGACTGGAATCTGAAGATCAGCTCGCTGGAGTTTTAGGCCATGAAATAGGACATGTTCTGGCCCGACATGGTGCGGAAAGGATTGCTAAACAAGAATTGACTCAGGGGTTAACTGGAGCTGCCGTAATAGCTGCTGGCGATTACTCTACTGCGCAGGCAGCACAGATGATAGCTAGTCTGGTCAATATGAAATACGGCCGAGACCAAGAATTGGAGTCTGACGAATTAGGCGTACGATTGATGCTTGAAGGTCGGTACAGTCCGGAGGAACTCATTGGAGTTATGAAGATTCTGGAAGAAGCAAGTGGGGGCAACCGTCAGCCGGAGTTTTACAGCACTCATCCCAGTCCTAAAAACAGAGTACAAAGAATTAAAGAAGCTATAAAAAAATATCAGCGCTAGTTCTGGAAGCACTAGTCTTTACAACATAGATTATGGTATATGAGTTTGACGGATTTAGGCCGGTTGTAGACCAATCTTCATTTATACATCCACAAGCGGCAGTGATCGGTAATGTTACGATTGGCAAGGATGTGTATATTGGTCCGGGTGCTGCTTTAAGAGGGGATTGGGGTGAAATAGTTATCATGGATGGTTGTAATGTTCAGGAAAATTGTGTTATTCATATGTTTCCGGGAGTCACGGTAATTCTTGAAGAGGGTGCCCACATCGGTCATGGGGCGGTTATTCACGGGGCCCATATTCAGAAAAATTGCTTAGTCGGGATGAATGCTGTAGTAATGGATAAGGTACTTTTGGGAGAAGGAAGCATAGTTGGAGCACTGGCATTTGTGAAAGAGGGGATGAAGGTTCCTCCACATAGTTTGTTAGTAGGAAATCCAGCTAAAATAGTCAAGAAAGTTTCAAAAGACATGCTAAAATGGAAATCTGCCGGTACGCTTTTATACCAACAGTTACCGAGTCAAGCACAGGCTACCATGAAGCCTTGCTCTCCACTGCGTAAGCCGGTGAAGGATAAGCCAAAGCAAATGCAATTATTAAAAAATTGGAGTGATATTCAATCGGATATCTAATGTGTGATAATATAATACTTGGGCTAAAAGGAATCATCAATTAACTAGGTGATTTTAGTATAAAGCGCTCCGCTGGCTAAGTCATTTCATTAATTATCTTGGTTCGTTTTTTCTCCGAGTACATAGAACATTTTTATAGGCTCACTATTCTTTAACTGGATTTCACCGCGATAAATACATTCAAATTTATCTTTTACCAAACCATAAGTGTGTTCGGAAATGCTTATTTGGCCAGGTTCTGAATTGCTTTCTACCCTGGCAGCAATATTTACTGTGTTACCCCAAATATCATAGGCAAACTTTTTTGTGCCAACTACGCCAGCTATAGTAGGACCTGAGTTTACACCAATTCGTATATCAAATTTGGCGTGGTTTAGTTTGGGGTTTTCTTTGCATGCATTCATGAAAAGAATAATATCTTGGGCAGCTCGAATGATACGGTGGGCATGATTCGAAACAGGAAAGGGTAAACCGGCAGCAGCCATGTACGCGTCACCGATAGTTTTGATTTTTTCTACTCCGTGTTTCTCCATGATTTCATCGAACTTCGAAAAATAATAGTCCACCGTTTCAACTAATTCTTCTGGTGCTAAATGTTCGGCATGGGGCGTAAAATCTTTGAAGTCTGTGAATAAAACACTGACTTGGTCAAATTTCTTGGCTCGTACTTTACCAAACTTTTTGAGTTCGGTTGCCGTATCCTGAGGCAGGATATTGAGGAGAAGATGGTCCGATCGATTTTTTTCATGTTCAATTATATTTTTCGTTTTACGGATATATATAAATCGACGATACAAGGCAAAAGCAAATAATCCCAATAAGAATAAAGCGATACTGATCAGGATCACGATGAGCCTTTGGTTTCTTCTTTGCTCATTTAACAAATCTACTTCAATCTGCTTTTGGGAAACTTCAAATTCTGTTTGAATATTGGCTATCTCCTGAATGGTCGTTACATTAACTACACTATCGCGAAATCGGACATATTCTTTATAAAAATTCAAGGCATTCTTTAGATCCCCTTTAAATTCATGGATCTCGGACAACTTCAAGTTGGCATCGCTAATCTGTTCTTTCAATCCATATTGAGTGGCCAGTTCCAAGCTTTCATCTGCAAATTCCAATGCCTTTTGCACTTCATTCTTTTCCAAGTATATGTCCGACATGATGGTGAGGTATTCACATATCGGGTGATACTCTTCGTGCTTTTTAAGAAGATTCACGGCCTCGGAAATATTGAGTTCGGCATCCTCATGTCGGTCTAATTCCGCGAGAACAAGACCAATATTACCTAAGTTGTAAGCTTCGCCTACTTCATAGTTTAATTGATTGAAGATGACTCCGGATTCTTGAAAATAGTGTAAAGCGGAATCTAACTTCTTGTTAATATAAAAATCATCTCCTGCATTCATAATTGCCGAGGCCAGATTAATTGAATCCCTTTCAGCACGTAAAATTTGGATAGCCTTCCGGTAATAGTTTATGGACCGTCGATGGTTGCCCATAATAGAATACACATCTGCAATAGCCACATTGATGAGGCCGAGATCTCTTTGCATATTTTGTGTAACACAAACTGCTGCCGCTGACAAATAATCATTTAACGCCTCACTCAAATCACCCCGAAGACGCAAAGCATTCCCTTTTTGTAGATGTCCGGCAACCACATAGTGAAAAGAATCCAAAGGACCGGCTAAGGCCATCAACTCTTCAGCATATTCAAGTTTTTTATCGATGTCTGAATATTCCTCAGACAGGACCTTCAATATGGGCAGTGCACGACTGGTACCTTTCACCAGATCGTATTGTTGCGCTAAGCTATCCAAATCCTGCCCAGTGGCCAGTGAGCCGAATAGAAACAATAGAATACCAAGAAATAACTTTAAGAATGATGCTATTGGATTCGTCATTGCTTGTGAAGTATACTTCACTTTAATATAGCCCTAATTTTTTACTTGAATTTTTGGATCAATATGAAAAGTGCCTCCACGTTTTGTTCCGTTATTCAACACCTTAAAAGATAATTTGTACTTGTGTTCATCTCCATCCTTACCCTCAGATACTACACCCAGTACTACACCCGGATTTTGTCTGTTATCTTTTAGTGTATTTTTAGAAAAAATTCTGGCTCCACCTTCATGATTTATGGAGTGAATCATCACTTTGTCCGTATCTGGAGCATCGGAAGACACACCTTTCCACATGATGATATCTCCCGGTTTGACTACAATAGTGAAATCCTCATTTGAGATATCGGAGGCTTGGCCGAAAGTGCTTACCTGGTTTACATTACCAACTTCTATTTGATTGGTATTCACCTGTAAGGTTATAACATGTGTTTCAAAGGGTTTGAATGTAAAACCCAGGAAGAATATCGCAATGAATAGTAAGGTTACAAATTGAAATTTTTGGTTCATTTTAAATTGATTTTTTAAGATTATTGCTGCCAAAGCTAAGATTAAATTGACAAACCGAAATGATTATACCTTGAAAATTATAAGGAATTGAGCCGCTGTTAAAACTCTTGGCCTGATTAATCAAATCGAGGAGGAGTTATTTATTATGAATGGACCTAACCATTCCCAATCGGATCACTTCGATCCTAGAGGAGTAATATGCGGATCTATGCTGAAGACAAGTTTTTTTATCAAGTTGAATGTGGTTTATTTAGGACAACTATCAGCGCTTATTATTGTTGGTTTTATTAATATAATTGTATTTTCGCGGCGTCATTAATTTACGATAAAATGGATAAAATAAAACTAATAGCCCGGTTAGAAGATGAAGTGGTTGAGATGGAGATGAATCCAAAGCAAACGGTGTTGGAGTCCTTAATGGATGAAGGATACGATCCTCCCTATTCTTGCCAGGCAGGGTCCTGTTCGACTTGTATGGCAAAATTAGTTAAAGGAAGCGTAGAAATGGAAGAATGTTATGCGCTTACCGACGAAGAAATAGAAGAAGGATATGTGCTCACATGTCAGTCAATACCCAAATCAGAAGTAGTAGAAGTCGACTATAACGTGTGAAATGGGGAAAAGAGTTATCAAATGATCTCATCGCGAATCCTAAATGGTTGAATAAGCCAAATACCGGATAGGAGAAAAGAATAAACTTCAATTATCTATTGAGTTTTTTTGATCGAAATTCATTAATCACTTTGGTAAATAACGACTGTCGGGATACGATTATCTCGGCTTCACCTTGAAGTTTTTGTCGGAATGGAATTTGGTAATGATATGATGTATGAAATCCATTGGATAACTCGCAATACGCTTCATAATAATCATCTTGCGGAACTGACGAAATTGAAGTTATTTTGGCTTTTAAAACACCATATTCTTTGAAAGGGTAACCCTTAAGTCGAATATTAGCTTTTTGGCCGGAATAGATCGAGCCGGACTTAAAGATTGGGAGTTGGATAACGCCTATGGGAACCTCTGAATCGATTGGCAAAACAGTGAGTACCAAATCTCCGGCATTGAAGTATTTGGTGCCGGTGGCCAAATGACTAAAATCACAACTACCTTCGAACGGTGCGGTAATGATGTGATTTCTTTCCCATTCATCCACTTTGTATAGAATCCATTCCTTTAGCTTTCGAATTTGATCTTTCGAAGCTTGTAATTTCCTCCTATATTCTAATTCCAGGTCAACAATTTCTTCATTTAGCTTTTGAATTTCTAAGGCTGCCTGGGTGCGATCCTTCTTTTGTAACCATACATCTGATGCCTTCGCCAGAGATTCCTGTGCTTTGGTTGAATAGTCCCTGGAGGTGATGATGCTATCAGCTAATAGTTGTTCGTCTGTTTTTAATAATATGCTATCCAATAACTGGGTCCTCCGGTTAAGAATTTCCACTTGAGTAAGGATACCCAATTGTTGCTCCCAGGTCTTTATTTGACGATATTTTTCAGCGACCAATTTTTTCGGGTTGTAAAGCTCCTGTTCCAAATCATATTGTGCCAATGCTTTTTTTAGAGTTATAATATCCGGCTTGAATTGCTCATCCAGGTGTGGATTTTCTAGGTATGCGGTAAGGGTATCTTGGTGGATCCGTTGATTGAACGACAGCAAATTATCCAAGTCAATAATTACATCCCAGGTGATATCGCGATCTGTAACATATGCGATGGGTTGTCCTGAATATACCGTGTCGTTTTCGTTTTTTAAATGGGTGATATACCCCGATGTTTTAGCAAATAATTCCAGAGGTGGATTAGCAGAAAGTAAGGTGACGTTTCCGGTAATGGTATCCTTAAACTCCACAGCCCAGGCAATGCTCAATAAGGAAACTAAAGTGATCAGAATGACCACCCAACCTCTGGTCAATAATTTTGTGGATATTTTATCATTTAGATCCATAATTATTCCGAATTGAACTGATGCATCATTTCCGAATATTTTCCTTCAATCAAACTCAGCTCCTGATGAGTACCTGATTCAATGATCTCACCTTTGTCCAAAACCCATATTTGGTCAAAAGTTTTAAGTATTTCCAGTTGATGTGAGGCAATGATAATTGTACCGTCTTGATACCATTCCAGGATATTATTGATCACATTGGCCGCTGTAATATTGTCTAAAGCGCTGGTACATTCGTCCAGGAACAAATAAGGCGCATTTTTATATAATGCGCGTGCGATTAGAATCCGTTGCGATTGCCCCATACTGATTTGCTGTCCTCCTATTCCAATCGGTGTATCCAAACCGGAATCCAAATCTTGGATTAAATCCACCATGCAGCTGGCTTCAATGGTGCGATCCAATTTGGTAAAGTCGATCTGATCGTATTCTTTCTCCAGTGTAATATTATACCACAGCGGTGCGGAAAAGATGTGACCGTCTTGCATGACCACGCCAATATTTGAAGACCATACATACTTGGATAGGTGATGAAGTTGTTCTTTTCCGACAATTATTTCGCCTTGATAATTGGTTAAAAGTTTGCTTAGGATTTTTATAATTGTCGTTTTACCACTTCCGCTTTTACCGACCAGGCCTATTTTGTGTTGGTACGGAATATAAGCCGATAAGTGGTTGAGGACCTGATTGGTGCCATATTTATATCCTAAGTTGGAAATCTTGATGTCTGCTTGAATTACTCGCTGATTAGAGATGCCATTTAAAGATATTTCTGCATCCTGAGTGACCTCATTTAATCTTTTTAAGCTCAAATTGGCATCTTGATAATGGGTAATAAATTCCATAATGTGCAAGTAAGGTGTTTCGAGCTGGCCGATGATGTATTGAATTGCCAACAAAGATCCCAAAGTCAGGTTACCTTCGATAACCTGTGTTGCTGCTATCCAGGTGATGGCCAGATCTTTAAGATTGCTTATGGCCGAAGTACCTCCCTGATTGTATTGAGAAATCCGTAACAAATTGAGAATATAGGTGGCATATTTGTCCTGAATCTGATTCCAATTATTTACCCTTTCTCCTTCTAAATTGTTGATCTTTATATCTTGAATTCCTTTGATGACATCCAAAAGTTCGGTTCGAATTTGCCCACCAACAATAAACTTTTCATTATCAATTCGCCGGCGGTACCTCAAAAAGAAAGTGTCATACCCAATTATAGCCAAGGATGAAATGAGAAATATCCAGCCAATGGTCAGGTCAAATACAAAAAGAACCAATCCGAACAACAATAATTTAAAAATGGCATTAAAAAATTTTAAGCTGGCAGAAGTCAAAAACTGTTCGATACGCATACTGTCATTAACATGCTGAAGCAATTCACCTTCCTTCTTTCCATAAAAGAATAAAACGGATTTTCGAAAAAGCTTACTGAGATATTCCGTTATAATCAATAAGTTGATCCTAACCGCGATGTGTTTGATTATCCAGGTTCTGAAATGTTCAGCAAATAGTTTGGCTATAAGAAGAAATAACAGTCCGATTATGACCAGGTTTATAAAGCTCAAATCTTCGCTGATAATCCCTTGATCGACGATGGACTTGGTAAGAAATGGGATGATTAATTCGATGACATTTCCGATCACCAATAAGAGTACCACTTGAGTAAAACCCACACGATAATCGAATATCCTGGTAAACAGTTTATTCAGGGAGGTGAATATCTGCCCGTTTTGCATGTTGTAATGACAACAAATTTCATGCGATATATGTGATTAGGAGTAGAAAATGTATAAAAAAAAAGAATAATGTGAGAATTCTGGCCAAATTCGGGACAAATACCTTAAAAAGCAGAGACAAATTATTTGCTGGATTCGACTACTTGTAAGATATTTTTACAAATACTTTTAAGGAATAGATGGTCCCTAAGTATAACTTGAACACGAGGAATTAATCCGGTTCAAACCCAAGAATTATGCTGAATTTGGCAAAGTCACTCCACTTGGCATCCCTGCGGATCAGATTATCTTTATCAAATCCATATCCGTAATCAAATCCCAGTAGTCCAAACATCGGCAGAAACACCCGCAGACCAATTCCAGCCGACCGTCGCAAGTCAAAAGGATTGTAATTTTTACCTCCGATCCAACTGTTGCCACCATCCAGAAAACCAAGCACAAAGATAGTGGAGTTTTGCTGTAGTGACAAAGGATAACGAAGTTCTAGCGAAAACTTATTAAAAACGGTGGCGCCACCTAGGTTGTTGGCATCCAGATCATCCACTTCATATCCCCTAAGTGCCAGAATATCCTTACCGGTAATTCCTATGGACTGATTGGATAATCCGTCTCCTCCTAATTCAAATCGCTCAAATGGTGAATAGCCTACATCATTGTTGTAAAAACCTAAGAAGCCCATTTTGGCAGAAGCCTTGAATACCAGATTGCCGATTAGCTTGGCATACCATTCGGCATCCAATCTCCACTTATGGTATTCTAGCCATTTAAACCGCTCCTGGACGGTAAGGGTCTGAAAGTTACGGTCGCTTTGAAAAATGGAGTATGGAGGGGTAAATTGGCCGGAAAGAGATATTTTAGAACCGGATTTAGGAAAAGTCGGCTCATACACCGTGCTCCTGGCCAAGGTGAGTTTTATACTGAAATTATTAAAATCGCCATCGGTAACTCCTTGTCCTTCATAAAAGAAACCACCAAAACTGTAGTTTTCAAGTTTAATATTTTCAATTTGTAAAGTCGCATTGAAAATAAAATTATCATCAGGCCACTTCAGCTGAGTACCCAATCCGGTAAAAATTCTACCAATACCCAAATTGCCCTGTCCCCAAAGTGACCGGTCAAATTTGGTCAGGTAACCTCCCAAAGTAAAAGAATTGGGTTTCCTTCCTCCCAACCAGGGTTCGGAAAATGAAAAATTATAGGACTGGAAAAATCTACTATTGGTCTGAGCTCTAACCGATAATTTCTGGCCATCGCCTTTAGGCAACGGATGCCAAGCTTCCCGGTTAAATATGTTACGCAAAGAAAAATTGTTAAACTGGAATCCCAGTGTACCGATTACACCGCTGAATCCACCCCATCCAGCTGATAATTCCAATTGGTCAGAGGGTCTTTCTTCTACGATGTATTCAATATCAACCGTTCCTCTTTGTTGGTTGATTGGGGTGTTCATATTCAGTTTTTCAGGATCGAAATATCCCAGTGCGATGATTTGTCTTTGAGACCGTACGATATCGGAACGGCTGAATTTATTGCCTGGTTTTGTCCATAATTCCCTGCGGATCACATGTTCATGCGTGATACTGTTTCCTTTAATTTCTACTTTATCGATAGTCGCACGAGGGCCTTCCATGATTCTCATTTCTACGTCTATCGAATCATTTTCAATGGCTACTTCGACCGGATTAACTTGGAAAAACAAATACCCATCATCCAAATAGAGGGAACTTACATCCTGTCCATCGGGACTGAATTTCAATCTTTCCTCCAGCTTTTCAAGGTTGTACACATCACCTTTGGCGATTCCCAATCTGCGATCTAAAATTTTGTCGTCATGGATATTGTTTCCTTTCCAGGAAATTTCTCTGAAGAAGTATTGACTCCCTTCCCGCACGTTCAGATGTACTAATAATTCACCGTCTTCATTACGCCAGATACTGTCGCTGATGATCTTCGCATCGCGAAATCCAATCGTATTGTAATAATCAATAATGAGGTTTTTATCTTCTTCAAATTCCTTTTTGACCAATCGGGATTTTGCAAAAATCTTGCTTTTCCGATGGATACTCTCCATTTGCTTGCGCAGCTTTTTAGCGGAGACAAATTTATTACCAGTAAATGTTATGTCGGCGATTTTGACTTTTTCTTTACGCTCAATATCAAAAATCAGTCTGCGTGAATTGAGTCTTTCACTTTCATTTTCTTCTCGTACCGCCACTTCGACATCAAGGAATCCTTTATCTATATAGTGTTTCTTGATCGCATTAATTGCATTCTGCTTACTATTGATGGTAATGCTACTCCCTTTAATTAAGAAAGGTTTTAACTTTTCGGTCAGGTCTTCATGGGCAGCTTTCTTGATTCCGGTAAACTGAAAACTTGCTAAACGAGGTCGTTCTTCAATTTCAATGGCCAAAAAGATAATATCGCCGATTTCTCTAGTCTTTAATATCTTGACTGATGTAAATAGTTTTAAATTCCAAAGTTTTTCAATGGCTCGGGCTGTTTTGTCACTGGGAATGGTGATACGGTCTCCCACTCTGAATCCACTAATACTTAAGATTGCATTCTCATCCGTAGTGTTCGCACCAATGATTTTGACTTCTCCGATTTCGTATTCCTTGGGTACCGTATGGTCAATTACATTCAGGTTCTCCTGACCTTCAGCGACAAAGGTTATGGAAGAAAATAGTAAAGCAAATACTATAAGTTTTAATCTCATGGCTTATATCCCGGATTTTCGGTTCCCAGCAAAAACGATGCAAAGGTAGTATCTGTTACTGATATGCCCTAAATTAACGAGTCTTAAATATATCTTAAATGTTGGTTGTTCGGAAGACAGGAGATAGTATGGCAGGCACAGCATTTCCTCAGGACGCGCTTATGGTCGCTTTGTTTTTGCTATTGCAATTGCCATTGAAATTGCGATTGTCCTTCGCGATTCATCGTTCCCCGTCAACCTTATTTAGGCATCTACAATTTGACACCTGAAACCTGAAACCCGACACCTGAATCCTGACCCCCGACCACCGACACTCTTGAATCGGCTTTTGACTATCGAGGTCGAATAATTGCAATAATTTTATTTTTAAACCTCAATGATTAGGTTTCAGTTATTTAAATTTGTGCCGAACCAAGCTAAAATTAAACAGACAACTTATGAGTTTTGATGTTAGGTCTTTCCTGCCTCGCCATCTTGGGCCGAGTGCAAAGGAACAGAAAGAGATGTTATCCTCAATTGGATGCATCAGTCTTGAAGATTTGATTGATCAAACGATACCGGATCAAATTCGCAATTCGGACACCCTAAATTTACCGGAGCCTTTGTCGGAATTTGAATATTTGACCAATCTGAAAACCATTGCGGAAAAAAATCAAGTGTTCAAATCTTTAATTGGACAGGGATATTATGATGCGATCACTCCATCACCGATATTGCGAAATATCTTTCAAAATCCCGGATGGTATACTCAGTATACCCCATATCAGGCAGAAATTTCACAAGGAAGACTGGAGGCATTACTCAATTTCCAAACCATGGTTTCTGACCTTACGGGAATGCCCTTGGCCAATGCTTCTCTTTTGGATGAAGGTACGGCTGCAGCTGAGGCCATGCTCATGTTTTATTCGTTGAAAAACAAACGGATAAAAGAAAATCCTGCTAATAAGATTTGGGTAGATCCTGGGGTTTTTCAAACCACACTGGATGTATTGGCCAGTCGAGCAATACCTAAAAATATCGAGATAATTCAGGACCAGAAGCAGGATCTTGACGACCAAACCTTTGCAATATTGATACAGTATCCCGGGAAAGATGGCGGGATCAAGGATTTTCAGCAAATGATTGCTCAGGCCAAAGTTAAGGGTATTTACATTATAGTGGCTGCAGATTTGTTATCGTTAGCCCTATTGGCACCTCCAGGAGAATGGGGTGCGGATGTGGTGGTAGGCAATACCCAGAGATTCGGCATACCTATGGGATTTGGTGGTCCCCATGCGGCATATTTTGCCACCTTGGAAGCTTATAAACGCATTATTCCAGGTCGTATTATTGGGGTTTCTATTGATGTCCATGGAAATCGGGCATTGCGAATGGCCTTACAAACCAGAGAACAACATATAAAGAGAGAAAAGGCCACATCCAATATTTGTACCGCTCAAGCCTTACTGGCCATTATGGCCGGTATGTATGGAGTGTATCACGGTCCCCATGGATTGAAGCAAATCGCCGGCAAAATTCATCGTCTCACATCCTCTTTGGCTAATAGATTACAACAGGCAGGTTTTTCATTAAAAAGTGACCAGTTTTTTGATACGATTAGTTTGTTAGTTTCGAAAGATGAGCAACGAAGTATTCAGGACAAAGCAATCTCGGCCGGATATAATTTCTTCTATCCGGATGAGGGAGTTTCAATTTCGCTTGATGAGACTTGTGATCAGCAAGTGGTAGCCCAAATTCTGAATATATTCGGTGTCAATTCTTCGAATTCTGATTTGGATGAAAAACTCATGCTGAATCCGGTTTACTTAAGGAAAAGTACGTTTATGACCCACCCGGTCTTCAATACGTTTCACACTGAAACCAAGTTGATGAGATACATTAAAAGGCTGGAAAATAAGGATCTTTCACTGGTGCATGGTATGATCCCTTTAGGTTCTTGTACTATGAAGTTAAATGCAGCTACCCAATTGATCCCGGTGAGCTGGGAAGAGTTTGCACGTCTTCATCCTTTTGCTCCGATCAATCAGGTACAAGGATATCGTCGAATTTTCAAAGAACTGGAATCCTATCTATGTGAGATAACCGGTTTTACTGCATGTTCGCTACAGCCTAATTCCGGAGCCCAAGGGGAATTTGCCGGGTTGATGGTCATCAGAGCATACCATCGTCACCACAATCAGGATCAACGCAATATTGCAATTATTCCTCAATCCGCGCATGGAACCAATCCGGCTAGCGCGATCATGGCTGGCATGAAAGTCGTTGTGGTAAAATGTGATGATATGGGGAATATCGATTTACCGGACTTAAAAGCGAAGTGCAGGGAACATCAGGATAGCCTCGGTGCTCTAATGGTAACCTATCCCAGTACGCATGGTGTATTTGAAACCAGTATTGTAGATGTTTGTAATACCGTCCATGACGCTGGAGGATTGGTATACATGGATGGCGCCAATATGAATGCACAAGTGGGATTGACCAGCCCAGCTCGGATTGGGGCCGATGTTTGTCACCTTAACCTGCATAAGACTTTTGCTATTCCTCATGGAGGCGGTGGACCGGGCATGGGGCCTATTTGTGTAAATGATCTGCTGAAGCCATTTTTACCTACCCATCATTTTCATCGAGTAGGAGGTGAACAAGGTATACCAAGCGTGGCATCGGCACCTTGGGGAAGTGCGAGTATCCTTTTGATATCTTACGCCTACATATGCATGTTGGGCTCGGAAGGAGCTACACTATCCAGCAAAATAGCCATCTTGAATGCCAATTACATAAAATCACGACTGGAAAATGATTATTCTATACTCTACGTGGGAGAAAACGGTCGTGTGGCCCATGAGCTTATTGTAGATATCCGACCGTTTAAACATTTAGGTATTCAAGCCGAAGATGTTGCTAAACGGTTGATGGATTATGGATTCCATTCTCCTACACTCTCATTTCCTGTTGCCGGCACTTTAATGGTGGAACCAACAGAAAGTGAAGACAAAGAAGAATTGGATCGATTTTGTGAGGCGATGATCAGAATCAAGGCGGAGATTGATGAAATAGAGACCGGAACTTCAGATCCTGAAAATAATGTTTTGACCAATGCGCCACATACTGCTGAAGTTGTGACATCGGATCATTGGGAATATCCGTATGGTCGGCAAAAAGCAGCCTATCCGGTGCCTAATCTGCGCAATGTATTCAAATTCTGGCCTTCCGTTGGCCGCGTAAACAATGGGTATGGAGACCGCAATCTAATGTGCACATGTCCTCCTCTCGAAGCCTATGTCGAGGATTAGCGAGATGCTGTCAGGAGGAGAAGAAATTAAATATTCTCAACGTCATCTGAAATATCCGGATTGTAAGTTGGCTAAGAATGAGAAATTTCCTTAAAAAATCACAACCCGGATACATTAAGAGTATTAGGGGTTTGTTAATTTGGATGTTCGTTAAAGCTTTGTACGTTTAATATCATGGATAAATTACAGTCGTTTTATGATCAGGTAGTAAATATTTCCCTGGACTTATTACCAAAAATTGGGTTGGCCATTTTAGTATTGGTAATAGGACTTTGGATTATCAAGAGATTGACGAATTGGGTAACCAAACTGCTATCGAAATCCAACTTCTCTCAAGAGATTACCTCTTTTTTAATTTCGTTGACAAGCATTTCACTCAAAGTACTACTATTATTTAGTATTGCAGGAATTGCCGGTGTGGATATGACCGCTTTCATAGCTGTTCTGGCAGCTGCTGGCTTTGCCGTGGGATTGGCTCTGCAAGGGAGCCTGGGGAATTTTGCGGCAGGGATCATAATATTAGTATTTAGACCTTACCGGATTGGTGATTGGATAGAAATTCAGGAAAAATTTGGTAAAGTTGAAGAAATCCAGATTTTTAATACCCATATTCAAACACCAGGGCGTAAAGTATTGATTGTCCCGAATGGAGAAATTATCAGCTCCATTGTCACTAATTATTCAAAAAAAGGATTCATCAGGATGGAATTGGAGGCAACTATGCCGTATAATGAAGATTTTCCTAAAATTAAGGAGATCATTATTGGCGAATTGCTCAAAATTGATTTGGTCCTTAAAGATCCTGCTCCTGAAGTTGGTATCGATTCATTTGATAGTCATAACATCATTTTATCCATTCGTCCTTATGTACGACCCGATCATTATTGGGAAGTTCGGTTTTCAGTATATGCAATGATTAAGGCTGCATTTCATCAGCACCAGATTAAAGTTGCCTATAGTGAAGGTGTTGAAATGGGAGAAATTGGGCAATAATTCTTCACCTTATAAACATGCAGAAGGTGATTTGTAAATTATAAGTACCTAAAATCAACCAATATTTTGGCAATCATATACAAACAAGAATTACAGTCCAAAGGCGAATTGGCGATATGGGATATGGTAGAAGACGAAAATTATTTTTTGCAAAGATTGGACCTTTATCCTCAGGAACGATTACAATACCAGCGGTTGAAAGGACGGAGGAGAAAAGAATGGTTGGCGGCAAGATATTTACTTCATTTGCTTTCAGGGCGTAAAATTCGTGGTATTTGTTTGAAAGACGAATATGGTAAACCCTACCTTGAAAACAGCCTTTATCATATTTCGATAAGCCATTCATACCACAAAGCGGCAGTCATCGCCTCACCCTATGTAGTGGGAATTGACATACAGTATCGTGTGCCAAAAATTGTAGGTATTGCTCATAAATTTGTCAATCAGCAGGAAAAAGAAATGAGTCCATATTCTTCTGAAATAGACTTTTATCATACCATTTGGGGGGCCAAGGAATGTTTGTTTAAGGCGTATGGTCGAAAAGAAGTAAATTTTAAGGAACATTTCCATATTTTTTGGGATGAGAAGCCTGAGGCAAAAGGCACTTTTAAAGGTTATATTCATAAAGGGGACTATGAAGCTGAGTTTGATATCTCTTATCAATGGTTTGATCATGAATACTTATTGGTATGGTCCATTCAAACTGAAACCGCTCCTACTATTTCCATGGGTGAGATTTGAATTATTATAAATTGATCATTCGGAAATAGAAGCATATAAAGTTTCACTACTTTTGTGAAATCAAAATACATGCTAGAATGATATTAAGTGACAAGAGGATTTTAGAGGCAATACAAAATGGCGAAATTGTAATTGATCCCTTCCGACGGCATTGTCTGGGTACCAATTCGTATGATGTTCATCTGGGGAAATACTTAGCTGTATATATCGACAGAGAATTGGATGCCCGAAGGCATAATCAAATTAAAGAGATAGAAATTGGAAGTAAGGGTATTCTATTATTACCTGGACAACTTTACCTTGGTGTTACTGAAGAATATACAGAAACTCATAATTCCGTACCCTTTTTAGAAGGAAAATCCTCTGTAGGACGACTTGGAATAGACATTCATGCCACTGCTGGAAAAGGAGATGTAGGATTCTGTAATACCTGGACATTGGAAATCTCTTGTGTTCAACCAGTGAGGGTTTATGCCGGAATGCCTATTGGACAATTGATATATTTCAGTGTCGATGGAGAAATTGAAAATTATTATAACAAAAAACAGGATGCCAAATACATTCACCGTACGATAAAACCGGTAGAATCCATGATGTGGAAAAATAAGTTTTGATTAAGCACACTGAATCTGCTGAGATAGATCCAAAGCGGCATCCACGACGGATTTTCGGAATATTAATTTTTTATTGGTGCAAAGCTCGCTTGCCGGTAGCATTGAGCGCTGCTTCTTTAATAGCTTCGGAATACGTTGGATGGGGATGGCTCATTCGAGCGATATCTTCCGCAGAGCCACGATACTCCATCACTGCAGTCGCTTCCTGAATCAAATCGGCTGCTCTGGCGCCAATGATATGCACCCCCATGACTTCATCGGTGACTTGGTCTGAAATAATTTTTACGAATCCTTCGGTATCCATACTAGCTCTAGCCCGTCCTAGAGCTTTAAAAGGAAACTTACCTACATTATAGGAAATATTCTGGTCTTTGCACTCTTGTTCTGTGAATCCCACACCGGCTACTTCCGGCCAAGTATAAACTATCGAAGGGATCAAATGGTAATGGATATGAGGTTTCTGACCGGCAATTTTTTCCGCCACAAATACTCCTTCTTCTTCTGCTTTGTGGGCCAACATCGGACCTTTGATTACATCCCCGATCGCATAGACATGAGGTAGGTTAGTCCGCAAATCATCATCTACAATTATTCTTCCTTTTTCGTCAACCTCAATCCCTACGGCATCCAACCCCAACCCTGAAGTAAAAGGAATCCGGCCAATTGACACCAGACAGTAATCAGCGTTTAGCGTGAATCGATCTTCACTATCTCTTTTTTGTACTTCGATAGTTACTTGATCCTTCGAGGCTTTTACCGATGTTACCTGGTGTTTCAGATGAAATCTGATACCTAATTTTTTTAATACTCTTCTTAATTCTTTACCTAGATCTTGATCCATGGTACCGATTAAGTGATCAAGAAACTCCACGACCTCAACCTTCGTTCCTAATCGAGCAAAAACAGATCCTAGTTCTAAACCGATAACACCGCCTCCGATAATTACCATAGATTGTGGGAGCTTATCAATATTCAGCGCTTCAGTACTGGTAATTATTCTTTTTTTATCGTAGTTAAAAGCTGATGGAACCAAAGGTTTTGATCCCGTTGCTATGATGATTTTATCGGCGGTAATATCCTTGGTTTCTTTATTACCTGCTATGTGGATAGTGTGTGCGTCTTTAAATGAAGCAGTCCCATTGAAAACTTCAATTTTATTTTTCTTCATTAAGTAATCGATACCTTTGACATTTTGATCCACAACATCAGCTTTTCGTTTGATCATTTGGGGTAAGTCCAATTCGATATTGACTTTTATTCCATGGGTAGAAAAACGGTGTTGCGCATTATAAAAGTGCTCGGATGAATCCAACAGGGCTTTGGAGGGAATACACCCAACGTTTAGACAAGTCCCACCCAAGGTCTCATATTTTTCGATGATCGCTGTCTTCATACCTAATTGGGCACAGCGGATAGCTGCGACATATCCTCCGGGGCCTGACCCAATAATTATCACATCGTATTTCATTATTTTCTCTTGTTTTTGTTACCTCGATATCTTCTTTTGCGTCTATAGTTTGATTTTCTGCGAGAGGGTTTTCTTTTTTCAGCTGGAAGTTCAATTTCTCCGGTGACATCAGCGAATCCTAAATCCGGATTTTCCTCTTTAGTAACCATTTTAAAGGAAGACAAATCCTGAGGCTTTTTACCGCTTAATATCATCTGTTTAATTTTTGCAACAGTGGCGATATCCAAGGCAATAATTTTATTCCTGACTTGCTCACTTTGCATGGAATAATACATTATTCCTTTGAAGATATCCAATTTTAGAAGGTTTGCTACGCCGGCTTGTGTTTCCAGGGTGTCCACATCTTCAGGAAATTGATTCAAAGCTTCAAGATAGGTATCCAATTCATAGTTCAGGCAACACTTTAATCGCCCACATTGTCCGGATAATTTGGCCTGATTTATCGCCAGGTTTTGATAGCGAGCGGCTACCGTTGAAACAGATTTAAAATCAGAGAGCCAGGTGCTGCAACATAGTTCCCGGCCACAAGGTCCTAATCCTCCTATTAAGGCGGACTCCTGTCGGGCTCCAATTTGACGCATCTCAATCTTTATTCTGAATTCTTTAGCATAATTCCGTACCAATTCTCTGAAATCGACCCTACCATCCGCTATATAATAGAAAGTGGCCTTCTTTAGGTCAGCTTGGTATACGACATCACCAATTTTCATGTCCAATCCCAAGGTTCTGGCTATTGCACGTGATTTTACTAGGGCATGATTTTCCAGCCGTCTCGCTTCATGCATGTTGGCAACTTCCCGGTGACCGGCTACTTTGATAATATGATTTGCAACAGATTCAGGATTAACTCTTTTTTTCTTCATCTGCAATTCAGCCAAAGCCCCATTCAGACTTACTTGCCCAACATCCCAGCCACTTCCTGTGGCTACCATAACCATATCTCTTTTGTGGATAGATACCTTATTCTTATTGATAAAGAAGTCTTTTTTGGTACCGCTTTTAAAACTTATTTCTGCAAACTTATATTGAGATGGATCTTCAAATTCATATAAAGACAACCAATCAAACGTATTCATTTTATTACATCCACCACTTCCACATCCTCCATTATTTCTACACCCCTTAATCGTACTTGCTGTAGAACAACTTGCACATGCCATTTTTCCATTTTTTATGATTATACTGCTGCCACTTGTATGGACTTCAGTTTCTTAATTTGAATATAGGTATCCAACAATAAGATTTTTACATTTCCATTGCGTTCGATACCGATTTGTAATTTATTTAAAATATCCACCAGCTGGTCCATTGATGTCATCGGAATTCTGGATAATCCGATTTGTGCCAGTTTTATTTCTTTATCAAATAACTTGATTTCACTTTGAGGTAAAAATTGCATTCGGGTCATTTCTTCCACAAATTTCAATCCGAACTGTACCCATTGTTTTTGCCTTTCTCTACCGATCCTGTGAAGCTCATCGTTTAGTTTCAACACTTCATTACTTTTACCTATTATGACCGACTGAAACCACTTCATCCAGGTGTGAATTAAATCAGATTGACCTTCTTTGGCCAATTGGATGGCCACGTTTAAATTACCATCCGATAATCGGGATAATTGGAGTGCCTTTTCTCTTTCCACCAGATGATGCTCGTGGAGGAAATCTGCAATTTCAGAGGTTGAATAAGGTAAAAATTTTATTAACTGACAACGAGATTGAATTGTATTTAGGATTCTGGGCAAGTGATCTGTAATCAGAATAATAAACGTATTGTCGGTAGGTTCTTCAATTTGCTTAAGCAGTCTGTTTCCTTCCTTGCCTAAATATTCAGCACCCCAAACAATCCAAACTTTTTTATCTGATTCAAAACTTTTAAGGTTTAACCTCTTAATAGCCTGGATGCATTCATCTTTGTTGATATTACCTTGTTTGTTTTCCGCATTTAGGAAAGAAAACCAGTCTAGAGGAGATAAATATTGATTGTTTAATACGGCCTCTCGCCAGGGTTTGATTAAATCACTTGATTTCACATTCGTTCCAATAGTTGGAAAAGAAAAGTGTAAATCCGGATGGATAAGTTGTGCATTTTTTCTGCAGGCGGCGCAATCACCACAGGCTGCGTTTCCTTTCAATTTCTCACATAAGATAATTGACGCAAATGCCAGTGCAATTGGCAACTTGGCGGTTCCCGGAGGTCCGGTGAACAGCATGGCATGCGGAACACGATCGTTCTCTATTATCTGGAGCAGATAAGACTTAATAGTTTGCTGACCTAATATTTGCTCAAAAAGCATATTATTCTAATTAGCTAATTGCCAACCGGGAAGAGAACGAAAGGAAACAGAAAAACTATCTGATGGTATTAAAAGACTTGTCCAATATGTCTGTGAAATGAGGTTACTATATGAAAATAATTAATTTTTTGTTCTTTTATGTCGAGACTATTCTGCTATCTTTTCGATTCATTTCCAATTCACAACTACTTACCAACCATAAAAATAGATCATTTTAATCAGGCAACCAAGCTCTTGGAGTAAAACACAATAATCATTTATTTTGTTACATGATTGTTACACCTAGAAGTAATTGCTAAAATATCCTTGTATGCGAATAGCCGTTTTTCGAAAAGCACACTTTAATGCAGCTCATCGAATTTTTAATCCCAATTGGTCAGATCAAAAAAACTATCAAGTTTTTGGGGTGTGTTCCAATCCCAACTACCATGGACATAATTATGAATTGGAAGTGAAAGTTATCGGTGACACGGATCCCGAGACAGGGTACCTGATTGATTTAAAACATTTAAAGGAATTGATATTTGAAAATGTAGAAAAAAGATTTGATCATAAAAATTTGAATCTTGACTGTCCAGAATTTAAAAACCGGATTCCAACAGCTGAAAATATCTGTTTTGTAATTTGGGAAATCTTAAGGCAAAAACTGCCTCAAAATTTTGATTTAAAGGTAAGGCTATATGAAACACCAAGAAACTTTGTAGAATATCCTGCAGATTAAAGATGTGGAAGCCGAGGTGCTGTAACACAGTCTCTCAACTCAGTTACCGCTTATTAAGCCTTAAAGTTTTTACTATTTTATTATTAGTATCCAGAAGTCTGACCCAATACATGCCGTTGGGAAGGTCGCCTACCTCATAGCGTTTATTCTTGTACACATAGGTCGTTTTCATTCTGTTGCCAATCAAGTTATAGATCTCCAGTTTGACAACCAATTCTCTTGATTCTATTTTAAAATAATCAGTCGTAGGATTAGGATAAAGTTTTATGTCTTCGGCCAGTAATTCCTTAACTGGTGCCGTTTGATTAAATAGATAGGTTCCAACTACCTTATTGGAATCGTTAGCGATATCAGTTATCGTCAATTCAATTTTTGCTTCTCCGGCCACCCCATTTGGATAGATGTGTATATCCATATTACTTGATTCACCTGCGGCTAGCTTTAATTCCATTGAATCCAAACTGGCGGTATAACATTGGTTTCGATCACAGACAGCAGTTTGCCAGCCCGCCGACAAGGATAGAATCTTTCTTTTCCACAGGACAGTGATACTGTCTTCGCCGGAGTTTTTTAAGGTTGCTTTGGCAGCTATGTCAAGGTCGGTTGGAAGAACAGTTGCAGAAGTAACCGGTGGCTCCAGGACAAGAGAAACCTGAGCATGCAAATTGCACACTAACAGTACCGAACATATCCAACTAATTTTTCGTAACATTTTCACCATAGGCAACGGCCCAAATATATTAAATATAATTTATATATGAAACATTGTATACATGCTAATTTAAAAGGTTTTCTCTTTTAAGTCAATAAACCTTCCTAACTTAATAGATCTTTAACATAGCAATAAATAAAATCCAAATTAGTTCATCAAATATGAATATACCAAATATATCGCTTTTCAACAGCACCGACCTGCACTAAGGATTCTCATGATCTTCATCAGAACTTCCTTCCGCGTACTTACGATCGATAAAATCTCTGGTTTTAGCATTTAAATTTTCTCGATTTTCTCCATAAGTGGGAATTAAACTTTTCTGACCCGGAAAATCCTCGACATATAGTGTTTGGGAAGGGAATGCAAAACGTATGCCTAAATGTTGTGCAAGTCTCATTATATCAAGATACATTTCTTCTTTAAGGGCTAATTCTTCTGCATAAACATTGGTTTCAATATATCCTCTTACCATGATATTTATGGAAGAGTTACCAAAAGAATTCAAATGTACATAAACGGGTTCTGGAGCAAACCGGGGATGCGAAAGAATCAGTTCCCTGATACCCAGGACATACGCTTCCAAAAAATCAGCCGGTGTGTCGTAGGTCACACCAATGGTCGTGTTAAACAATCTACGTGGGCGGATGCCTAGATTGTTAACTGAAATATTGGCAATGGATCCATTGGGAATGGCAATAACAGATGTATCCACAGTACGGATCCGGGTAGATCTAAATCCTACTTCTTCCACGGAGCCTGCTTTACCATCTACCTCAATATAATCTCCAATTTGAAATGGTCGGTCAATAAAGATCATCATCGAGCCTATCAAGTTTTTTACGGTATCCTGGGCTGCTAAAGCCAGTGCCAATCCACCAATGGATACACCGGCAATGACTGCAGTTACATTGACATGTAAGATGTTTAGAATATAAATTATCGCTAAAAAAGCTATAAGAATTTTTAACAATTTACTCGCGATTGGGAGAATTTGATCATCCATTCGATTTTCAGTAATCTCTGCGAGACTTTTAAATCGATTCATGATAATGGTTACTATTCGCATAGCCAGTACCATAAAGAATATGGCCGAAAATATTTTCAAGATTATACTTACGGCATACGAAGCCCGAACCGGTAGTTGCAATACCGGGTAAAAGGTGTAGATCAACCTGAAAATTACCAGTAAGCTGACCAGCCGAGCCAATGACCATGATTCCTTACTATCTATGGACCAGTTCTTAAACTTGGTTTTTGCTACTAAAGAAATGAGCCGTTGAAAAATCAAATTGAAAATGAAATAGACAAGGGCTGCCAGGATAATCAGGATCAAAATTCCCAGGTATTGCCAGGCTGCTAGTGAGAGGAATTGATTACCTCCTTTAATTGGCAGTCGTTTTACCAGATAATGGGTTCCATACGGAAAAACTTTGCGCATTAATTTTGGTATCGCATCCAGGCTTTCAGGAGCATAAATCCACCCATCATCCGTTTTTTCCAAATACAACTCAGGAAGGTCGTTAGGAAACAAAGTGTAGGTATGGCTATCTGTCAGGGAGTCCTGGTAATTTGGATTTTTTGGAATTTTATTCAGATATACATATAGCCCCTTGGCATCCAGGATGTTTTTAATTTGGATAGCCAAATCTACCGCTCTGGTGCTATCCAATTTAGTAGGCATACAAATTCTGGTATTTTCCGGTTGGTATGTATCAGGCTGTAAAAAATGGAGATGAGATAAAATGGAATGATACGGAGACTCATTGGATTGGCCCACTTCATGTATGGGCTGAGCGGCTACCATCACCCCGACAAAGAGTATAAAACTTACAAAACAGATTCGACGCATCATATGTTATCAACAATTGAATTCGAAGATAAGGAAATTGACTGTGGGTAGAATTACGAATGGAGAAGAAATTCATTGCTAATTGACGATTGCAAATTAGGAGCATTTTAGCAACCGGAATACAATTTGGTCTTTTGTTATTGAAAAATGATAATGGAATATACAAAAATGAGTTTCTCAGCAAGTTTGTTCAGGGCGCCTCCTCTACAAACGATCACTTTTGTAAGCATTATATAATTCTTTTATATATTTGTATTTGTATATAAATAAGTTGTATTGAACTGGGATAATGCCATCATCGGATTTAAATCTTTTCTTCGTCTCGAAAGATCACTATCCAATCATTCGGTCAAAGCCTATATTCAAGACATTACCAAGCTGAAAAATTTTGTATTCAATTCGCCCAATCCTTTGGGACCTCTCCAAGTTGAATATATTCACATTAAGGAGATGGTAACTGAGCTGGGAGAATTGGGGATGGGGGTTAGATCCCAAGCACGTCTGATCTCAGGAATTCGTGCTTTTTACAAATATTTATCGATTGAGGATTTAGTTGAAGAGGATCCAACCGAGTTAGTGGAGGGACCTAAAATTTCAAGAAAGATTCCGGATGTACTTTCTTTTAATGAAATCAATAAAATTCTGGAGTCTATTGATTTAAGTACCGCAGAAGGCACACGTAATCGTGCGATGTTTGAAACATTATATGCTTGCGGCTTACGGGTCAGTGAATTGGTCAATTTGAAATTATCCAATTTATTTGTCGAAATCAGTTTTGTAAAAGTCATCGGCAAAAACAATAAAGAAAGGATTGTTCCTATCGGAAGTGATGCATTGAAGCATATCCAATTCTATCTTGAAGGTTATCGCAATCGACAAAAGAATATCCAAAAAGGTGAGGAAGATATTGTTTTTCTAAATCGGCGCGGAAAGCGTTTGACCAGAGAAATGATATTCATGTTGGTAAAGAAATATACCGGAGAAGCAGGAATCAGAAAAAAGGTCAGCCCTCACACTTTCAGACATTCTTTTGCTACCCATTTAATCGAAGGAGGAGCAGATATCCGCGCTGTCCAAGAAATGCTGGGTCATGAATCCATCACGACTACTGAAATATATACACATTTGGATCGCGAATACCTTAGAGAGACCTTAGTAAATTTTCATCCGCGCTTCTGATTCCAGCCATTTTGGACTTTCGAAATTTATCCGGATGTTCATTTGGTATATCCCTGAGGATTCTTTGGTAATCCGAATCACGATGAACCCTGTATAACTTAATACGCTTTGGCAAAAACGACTCGATAAGGCGATGGATCTCCAGTAAGGATACACCGACCACTTTCTTTGTCCGGACTTAAAGGAATACAACGAATGGTAGCTTTGGTCATTTCCTTAATCTTCATTTCGGTCGCAATTGTTCCATCCCAATGCGCGTGCACAAAGCCACCCTGGTCCTGGATTATTTCTTTAAATTCACTCAAAGAATTGGCATGGCTTGTATTTTCTTTGCGAAATTTCAATGCTTTGTTGAATAAATTCTCCTGAATATCATTTAGGAGATTTTCGATATATGTTGCCGCTTGATCCACCGATATATAGGCTTTTTCTTTAGTGTCTCTGCGGGCAATTTCAACCTGATTCTTTGCCAAATCTCTCATCCCGATACCTATGCGGATGGGAATACCGCGCATTTCATATTCGGCAAACTTAAAACCAGGCCTTTTTTTCATATCCTGGTCATATTGACAGCTGATACCTTTTGCCTTAAGTTCGGACATCAAGCGCAAACTGACTTCTCCGATTTCGACATTTGGTTTGGGAATGGGGACAATAATTGTTTGCAACGCAGCCAACTTAGGAGGCATAACCAGGCCCTCATCATCCGAATGGGTCATGATTAGTCCACCTACCAAACGAGTTGATACACCCCAGCTGGTTGCCCACACATATTCTTCCTGATTGGATTCATTCAGAAATTTAACATTAAAGGCTTTAGCAAAATTTTGGCCTAAAAAATGAGAAGTACCCGCCTGCAAAGCCTTGCCATCCTGCATTAACGCTTCAATGGTGAACGTATCTTCAGCTCCGGCAAATCTCTCATTTTCAGTCTTGCGACCCTTGAGAACAGGCATAGCCATGTAATCTTCGGCAAATCGGGTATATATTTCGTGGATTCGTTCTGACTCTTCAATGGCTTCCGATTTGGTGCTATGCGCAGTATGTCCTTCTTGCCATAAGAATTCTGTGGTTCTCAGAAAAGGCCGGGTGCGCATTTCCCAACGTACCACATTGGCCCACTGATTGATCAATAGGGGCAAATCTCGGTAGGATTGAATCCAATCCCGGTAGGTATTCCAAATGATGGTTTCTGAGGTAGGACGAACTACCAATTCTTCCTCGAGTTTTGCTTCTGGATCAACCACCAAACCTCCTCCATTGGGATCGGTCATCAATCGATGGTGGGTCACTACAGCACATTCTTTTGCGAATCCCTCCACATGTTCAGCTTCCTTACTTAAAAAACTTTTTGGGATGAAAAGAGGAAAGTAGCCATTTACATGTCCTGTCGCTTTAAACATGGTATCTAATTGGAATTTCATATTTTCCCAAAGTGCATAGCCATGAGGCTTTATTACCATACAGCCTCTGACGGCAGACTGGTCAGCTAGCCCTGCTTTGCGCACAATGTCCAAGTACCACTGAGAGTAATTTTCCGATCTGGTTGTGATTTCTTTAGCCATGTTTAATTATTCTGTTTTTCTAATAATAAAATATCCCTGGAATACTAATCAACGTATCTCTTCATTGATACGTTAAACTTATGTTATCAGTGGAACTTAATAGTTTTGTATTTCGTCATATAAATAGAAGCTAAAGCACATTTTAACACTTGATAACTTAAATCGGAATACTTTTAAATGTGTATTAACAAAAAAAACGACGCAAAAGTAATAAATTGCACAATAAGTGAGAGAACTGGTAATTACAACTTATAAATCATTCGCCATGAAAAAATATTGGTTTACTTCAATTATTTTAACCATTACGCTGTTGGCACATGTTAGTCTTACAGCACAAACTGACGATCTATATTATGATCCGGATATAGATGTAGATGTTTACGTTTCGTATTATGATGATGTAGAAGATGACGACTATTATTATGATGACGACTCCTACGATTACGATGCTTACGAAACACAGGATTATTATTATACCAATCGTATAAGACGCTTTTACAGGCCTGTAGTTGGATTCAGCTATTTTTCTCCTGTTTTTTCCTATTACGATCCGTTTTATGATCCCTTTTATAGCTATTCCCCAGGATTGACCATTAACATAGGATTTGGAAATTTCAACCGATGGAATCGATGGAATTCATGGAATTGGAATCGGTATAACCGGTATTACAATCCATATTGGTCACCTTTCAGAACATCCTACTACAGCTACAATTATTTTTATAACCCCAATCCTTATTGGGGAAATCGATATAGCAGATGGAATAGTTGGGGGCCTGGCACCGTGGTGAATAATTATTATGGCGGTAACTATTATGGTGGTTACGGAGGAGTTTCCGGGTTTTACGGAAATGGTTGTACTATACCAAGTTATTCTTACTTTAGCGGACGAAGCAACTCAGTATCTAATCGCACGGCCTACTATGGCGCAAGAAGAGTTGGAACCAGCAATGGAAGAACGGTTACTACATCGCCACGCTTAAGTAATAATAGAGCTCAAACCAAAGAATCTGTACGAGCAGTAAGAGGTTCGCGCAATAGTAATGTAGGAAGAACTTCAAAGGGTACACGGGTGCAACCTACAGCTACCCCAAGAAGTAATCGAGATAGAAATACGAATACGGTTAGACCAGGACAAAGAACGACAGTCAAGCCTAGCAGTAGAGCTACCAATCCAAGGACTAGAACCTACAAGCCATCTAGTTCTACAAATAATGGTCGAGCCAGGACAATAAGACCTAATTCTAACAGCGGTGCCAAAAGCACTCCCAGACCTACGTACAAACCCAGGTCTACCAGTCCGACTAAAAGAACATATAAACCTTCTTCAAGTACGAGAACTAGAACTTACAAACCTTCTTCAAGTACTAGAAGTAAGAGTACATATAGACCTTCTTCCAGTAGTAGCAACCGGAGTACCTACCGTGCTCCAAGTCGGTCGAATGTACAAAGATCTACTCCGAGTAGAAGTAGTGCTTCTTCTAGCAATAGCAGAACTTCACCAAGAAGTAGCTCCAGTAGAGGCAGTTCTCGACGGAGCAACTAAATAATAATAGAGAATGATTGAAATGGGTGGGTTTACAAAAACTTCCACCCATTTTTTTTAAATCAGGGCCCATGGATAAATATCTTTTTCTTCTTGTACTTGTAGGTTGTTCACTACGTATCTCTGGTCAAAATTTAGCCGATGCGGCCAGATATGGTCAAAACAACTATTTCGGAACGGCACGCAATACCGCTGTTGGAAGTTCAATGGGTGCCCTGGGAGGAGATTTTGGTGTGATTAGTCAAAATCCAGCGACCACCGGCGTATTTAGGTGGTCGGAATTTACCTTTACTCCATCCCTCCATTATTCTTCGATTTCCTCTGATCTAAGAGGAAATGCAACTGAAAGAAGTGGAAGTGAATTTAGCATGAACAATGTTGGGCTCGTGATGGTCAATCGTAATCCACAAGGAAATTTTAGAACATTCAATTTGGCTATCGGTGTTAATCGTCTTGCTGATTTTAATTTTGACGCCGAATTTGAGGGGCAAGCAACTGGATCTATTGCAGATCGATATGTTGAAATAGCCAATGGACTGGCTTTAGAAGAACTCGATGAATTTGAAGCCCTATTAGCTTACGATGCAGGACTGATATACGACTTTGAAGGAGATAATTTTTACGAGAATGATTACCAATTGGCCAATGGTGAACCTACAAATAAGCGGCAATCCATTAATAGCTTGGGGGGCATGAGTGAACTGACCATTTCATTAGGTACCAATTTTCAAGAAAAATTGCTTTTAGGTCTTTCGGTAGGCATTCCATTTGTCAATTATGAAATGTCCAGAAATTATGAGGAATCTGATGATGAGGATCGAATACCTTTTTTCGAAAACATGGAATTTGTTGAGTTTTTACAAGCCAGTGGTTCCGGATTTACGGCCAAAGCTGGTTTCATATATTTAATCAATAAAAATATCAGAATAGGTGGAGCTTTTCATTTACCCACAAATATCAAAATTGAAGAAACTTATACCACCGACCTTACGCATGAATTCACCGAGGATGATAATTTCCAATCACTTACAGAATTGTCTCCGGAAGGAAATTTTGATTATAAGTACCAATCTCCAATGCGTGCTCTGGGATCTTTTGGGATTCTGTTTGGTAAAAACGGATTTATCAGTGCCGAGGCTGAATATATTCCTTATCATACCGCAAAATTCAAATTTGAAGTTGATAAAGAATATGAAAATGATTTGAATTCTGAAATAACAGATGAATTCACATCAGTAATTAATTTGCGTGGGGGTGCGGAATATGCTCATCAGAAAATCAGGATCAGAGGTGGTATCCAATTGCTTTCCTCACCCTATGTAGACGGGGACACTTTTGTTCCGGTATATAGCGGTGGATTTGGATTCAGAGGTAATTCATTTTTTCTTGATTTGACCTACCAATACACCGCTAAAGAACGTGCCTATAGTCCCTATCAAGTCACAGAGTTTACAGCTCCTCAAGTCGCTGAAGAAGATAAAACCCAACTTTTTATGGCCACCTTAGGATTTAAATTTTAATCCTGTTGCTTGTAATCTGCCAATCTGATGGGTTCCTTGGAAAGTGCTAAAATTATGTCGTGTGTCGTAATGATACCGACCAACTCATCGTCTTCCACCACAGGTAAAGCATGAAATCGATTCATAGTAAACAAATCAATGGCTAATTGTATACGATCATCCGGATTCAACTTAGCCAACTTTCGGGTCATGACTTCGGTAACATTGATTTCTTTCAATGCCTCATCAATATTTTCTTTTTCGCCAAGGTGACGACCCTGTAAAAAGGCTAAATAATCCTCATTGGATATAATACCAATGATCTGTTTGTAATGAACTACGGGAATGTGGTGTACGTTATATTTATCAAAAACCTCTTTGACCTCATAAAGTGAGTCCGCTTCATTTACAGTGATGAGTTTATCTGACATAAACTTTTTGACTGGGTATAGAATATTCATATTCATAATTTTACATTTAAGCTACTTAAAAAATCTAAATCACCAAATGATCATGTACATTCCGCAGAATGATCCAAGTCAACATATAAATCAGTTGGTTTTTAGATAAACCAGTCCAATAATAAAGTATAACAACTTTCATTCCTAAATGCGTCGTTTCGCAAAAATTTTGTTTATGTTTGATTTTCAATTACTTAACATAGTCGTTGACGGTCAATTATTCCCAAGCCACTCCTATTTTGTTTTCCTTTATCTTGTTAATGCTATTTTAGCACTAACGGGAAAATGAGTATAGTTTTTTACCTTATTTGTTACCTTTGCCACCCTTTGACTTTTAATAATAATGAACTTTAATACCGAGATTGAAAAAAGGAGGACGTTTGCCATTGTCAGCCATCCTGATGCGGGTAAGACTACTCTTACCGAAAAACTGTTGTTGTTTGGAGGAGCGATACAAGTTGCAGGAGCTGTAAAGTCGAATAAAATCAAGAAGCACGCGACCTCTGATTTTATGGAAATCGAGCGGCAAAGAGGGATCTCAGTGGCTACCTCGGTGATGGCATTTGAGTATGGTCATAAGAAAATTAATATTCTAGATACACCGGGTCACCAGGATTTTGCAGAAGATACATTTCGCACGTTAACCGCCGTGGATAGTGTGATTGTTGTTATCGATGTTGCCAAAGGGGTGGAGACCCAAACTGAAAAATTAGTACAAGTTTGTCGGATGCGGAACACTCCCATCATAGTCTTCATAAACAAGCTGGATCGGGAAGGAAAAGACGGAATTGATCTGTTGGATGAAATTGAAGAGAAATTAGGTTTGACCGTATGTCCTTTAAGTTGGCCCATTGGCATGGGTCAAAGATTCAAAGGAGTCTATAACATTTTTGAAAAAAAACTATGCCTCTTCAATCCGCATGGTATACAAACCCATGAAGAAACCATTGAATTCAGTGACCTTCATGATCCCAGTCTTGAAGCACATATCGGTACGGAGGCAGCTGAAGAGCTTAGAGAAGAAATTGAAACCATTGAAGTTGTTTATCCTCAATTTGATAAGGCTACCTATTTGCAAGGTAAACTTTCACCAGTATTTTTTGGAAGTGCGGTAAACAACTTTGGAGTAAAAGAACTATTGGACTGTTTTATAACTATTGCTCCGGGACCGAAGGCAAGGGAGACCGAAGAGAGAATTGTAGAACCCCAAGAACAAAAATTTACCGGATTTGTCTTTAAAATTCACGCTAACATCGACCCTAATCACCGGGATCGCATTGCTTTTATTAGGGTATGTTCCGGAACCTTTTTGAGAAATACCCCCTATTTCCATGTCCGGCAACAAAAAAAACTACGTTTTAGTAATCCCACATCTTTTATGGCTGCTAAGAAGTCCATCGTGGATCAGGCCTTTCCAGGAGATATCGTTGGTCTCTACGATCCTGGAAATTTTAAGATAGGGGATTCAATTACGGAAGGAGAACAACTTCATTTCAAAGGGATTCCTAGTTTCTCTCCTGAACTATTCCGATACGTAAATAATGCGGATCCGATGAAATCCAAACAGCTGGCTAAAGGAATAACCCAACTAATGGATGAAGGAGTGGCTCAATTATTTGTGATGGAAGGAAGTGGCAGGAAGATCATAGGGACAGTCGGATCATTACAATTTGAAGTGATTCAGTACCGGCTACAACACGAATATGGTGCTAGATGTAGCTATGAACCATTAAATCTTTTTAAAGCATGTTGGGTTCGAAGTGATGACGAAATTGCATTTAATACTTTTCTGAAAAAGAAACAAAAAGACATAGCAACCGATAAGGATAATCAATATGTTTTCCTAGCAGAATCGGCATGGATGCTTAAGATGGCGAAAGAAAACTTTCCGGAAGTCGAATTTTACATCACTTCTGAAATGAGTCACAAATCGATCGTGGAATACAATTAGCACAACTAATGAGTCCTCTCCGAAAAGTATTGGTTTGTTAATCCTATTAAAAAATTACCCAATAATATTTTGCTTTAGTCCGATTGCGCGCCAAATATTTTCAAGCATGCTGGTACCCAATCCACGAGAGTCTCAAACCTTGCCCACGCTTACACATTACTCTAATCCAACTCGTCATTCAACCGTTGACGTAGCACTAGAACGTTTTCCATCTGAAACAATTGAACTTCTTGTCTTTAGTTCTGCCGGATTATGGATTACATCTCTTGTATTTTTTCCAAATAGCTTTAAAATGCTTGGCCATAATTTTAGCGGTAGTCTTGTTGAAGCGGATAACTTTGTTACTGTCTTCCATCGCAGGAGCAGCACAGGCGATGCATTTGGATGAAGCATCATAAATAGCACATTCTGTAATAAAGGGATTGAATTCCGAAGGAGGCAGAAACAAAAAGTTTTTCTTTATTTCCTCATCGCTAATACTATATAGTTTTTTGTAGATTTTTATGTTTTTTTCAATTTGACTGGTGGCAGGAACGATATACCGGTATTTGGTTTTTTCTCCCAGATTCACACTCACGAGTTCCGAAAAGTCTTTATTTTCTGTATCGTAATGGAGACCGGGACTTATTACCCAGACCTCCTTAGAATTGTCTTCCAGCTTTATTAATTCTTTTAAATTCATCATTGAAGGTTTTAAATTTATGGAAAATTTATTTCAAATATCATAATAATTTTGAAATCTGCGGTTAATGATCGGCCAACCATTTCTCGGCTTTCATAATAATTGAACACAATTTATTAATAGTGCTTGTCCTGAAGGTATTTCCAATGTCATCACGGAATATTTATTATTTTCGCACTCTCTTTTTGATAATGTAAAGTTATGAGTGATTTATTCAAGAAAATAGTGTCTCATTGTAAGGAATATGGATTTATTTTTCAATCCAGTGAAATATATGATGGATTGGCAGCAGTCTATGATTATGGCCCCAATGGGGTGGAATTAAAAAACAATATTAAGGACTATTGGTGGAAAGCTATGGTTCACATTAATGAAAATATTGTTGGACTTGATTCTGCCATATTCATGCATCCAAAAGTTTGGAAAGCATCTGGTCATGTGGACGCTTTCAACGATCCTTTAATTGACAATAGGGATTCGAAAAAAAGGTATCGGGCCGATGTCATGCTTGAGGATTACATCGATAAATTAAATTCCAAGGCTAACAAAGAAGTAGCGAAAGCTTATAAACGATTTGGAGAATCGTTTGATGAGGAATTGTATCGCAGGACCAATCCGAGAGTATCGGGTTATTTGCAAAAAGCTGCAGAGATCAACGATAAGCTTCAATCAGCAATGAAGGAAAATGATATGGCGGCCTTAAAACAAATGATTGAGGATCTGCAGATTGCGGATCCGGTTACAGGTTCTCGAAACTGGACTGATGTGCGGCAGTTTAATTTGATGTTTTCGACCCAACTGGGAAATATTGCAGGGGAAGAGGGGAAATTATATCTGAGGCCGGAAACCGCTCAGGGAATTTTTGTAAATTTCTTAAATGTTCAAAAGACAACTCGCCAAAAAATTCCTTTTGGAATCGCTCAAACCGGGAAAGCATTTAGAAATGAAATCGTAGCCAGACAATTTATTTTCAGAATGCGCGAATTTGAGCAAATGGAAATGCAATTCTTCGTAAGGCCTGGTACTGAAATGAAATGGTACGAACATTGGAAGACTGCACGAATGGATTGGCATAAGGCATTGGGAACAGGTGACCACAAACTTAGATTTCATGATCATGAAAATCTGGCGCATTATGCCAATGCGGCTGTAGATATTCAATACGAGTTTCCATTTGGTTTCAGAGAATTGGAAGGAATTCATTCTCGGACAGATTTTGATCTTGGTAGTCATCAGGAATTATCGGGAAGGAAAATTCAATATTTTGATCCCGAAATTAATAAATCATATGTGCCTTTTGTAGTAGAGACCAGTATCGGTTGTGATCGAATGTTTCTGGCAATGATGAGTGCAGCCTATACGGAAGAAAAAGTTCCCGATGCCACGGGCAAAGATTCAACCAGAATTGTACTTAAGCTGCACCCGGTATTGGCGCCAGTAAAATGCGCCGTACTTCCGCTGATCAAGAATGATGATCAACTAACATCCAAAGCCCGTGAAATATTTAAAGACATTTCACTGGAAATCAATTGCCAATACGATGAAAAGGATGCCATAGGTCGTCGCTATCGTCGTCAGGATGCCATTGGCACCCCTTATGCTGTCACGATCGACCACCAATCCCTCGAGGATGATACGGTTACCATCAGAGATCGGGATACACTGGCTCAGGAGCGTATCCACAAGACAAAGATCGCGAATTATATCAAGGATCATATTCAACTCGCAAATCTATTATGAATAATCAAAATTTACCAGGGGATTCATCACTGCCTAGTAGTAAGAAGCAAATATCCGATTTGATACATTTAGGAGAAAAATCGGAAAACCTGATTCCAGTGGAGGATTTTTTTCGTAAACCGGATCGATCGGGGTATTCAATTTCACCTGATGGAAAAAGACTGGCATTTCTGGGATTATATCATCGTAGGCAAAATATTTTAGTGCAGCCTTTAGAGAGTGATGAAGAAGCCATACTGTTGACCAAAGAAACTGATCGAGGAATTGCAGGATTTTTATGGGCGAATGAAGAACGTATAATCTATGTTAAAGATCAAGCTGGTGATGAAAATTTTCAACTCTTTGGAGTTGATGTTCATGGATCTGAAGTATTGCCATTGACACCATTTCCTAAAGTAAGGGTACAACTCATCGATGACTTAAAGGATGATCGAGATCACATAATTATTGGGATGAATAAGAACAACCCCCAATTGTTTGAACCTTATCGCATCAATGTCTATGATGGAACACTGACTCAACTAGGTGTAAATGATAATGTATTTGAACCTATTGACAGTTGGATGACTGACCATCAGGGAAAATTGAGACTGGCGACAAAAATTAAGGATGGAGTGAATACGTGCATCTTATACCGGGATTCCGAAGAAGATGAATTTCAAGAAGTCATTACGACTCATTTTAAGGATAGTCTAGCGCCGGGATTTTTTCACTTTGAACAACCTCATTGGGTCTATGTGCTTTCAAACCTGGATCGGGACAAAACAGTTGCCGTATTATTTGATATGAAATCCAAACAGGAGGTTGGAGATGTGATTTTTCAACATGATGAAGTGGATGTATCACACTTGATGTATTCCCGAAAGCGTAAAGTACTAACAGCTGCCAGTTTCGTAACCGACAAACGCCATTATCATTTTATCGACTCTCAACGCAAGGCACTTCACGATCGGCTGGGTCAGGAATTGGGTGATGCGTATGAAATTGTAGTGGTTGGAGCAGATAAGGAAGAAAATAACTATTTAGTCCGAACTTATTCAGACAGGAGTAGAGGTAGTTATTACCACTATAATGTGGATGCCGATTTATTACGTAAAATATCAGATGTAAGTCCCTGGCTTGATGAATCGGAGATGGCACCTATGTTACCTATTTCTTATACTTCCCGTGACGGTTTGAAAATTCATGGTTACCTGACTTTACCACATAATCATGAAGGCAAAAGACTGCCAGTGGTTATTAATCCTCATGGTGGTCCCTGGGTCAGAGATATGTGGGGATATAATCCGGAAGTGCAGTTGTTGGCCAGCCGGGGATTTGCAGTTTTGCAAATGAATTATCGGGGAAGTACCGGATATGGTAAAAGATTTTGGGAGGCATCATTTAAACAATGGGGTAAGAAAATGCAGGATGATATAACAGATGGTGTTCTGTATTTGATCCAGGAAGGTATAGCCAACTCAGAAAAGGTCGCAATTTATGGAGGGAGTTATGGAGGGTATGCTACTTTAGCCGGTGTCACTTTTACCCCGGATCTCTATGCCTGTGCAATTGACTATGTCGGTGTTTCCAACCTGTTTACTTTTATGAAAACTATGCCTCCATACTGGAAACCTTATATTCAAATGATGTATGAGATGGTGGGTGATCCGGTACAGGATAAAGAACTTATGGAGAGTGCTTCACCGGTTTTTCATGTAGATCGTATTAATGCACCCCTAATGGTTATACAAGGGGCTAATGACCCGCGAGTGAATATTGATGAATCGGATCAAATAGTCAAATCGCTCCGCGCGCGAAGCATAGATGTACCTTACTTAGTGAAATATGATGAAGGACATGGTTTTCATAATGAAGAAAACCAATTTGAAGTATACAAAGCAATAATTGGCTTTTTAAAGAAGCATCTGGATTGATATTAATCTTTACAAATTTTTGCTGTTGACTTTTCCCTTCATTTCAAATATAAACCACCCAAATGGGTGATCCTACCACACGATATCCTAAGTACATTTGATATTTAAAAAATAATATCATGTTACTTTTCTCCACTAATCGAACATTACTCCTATTTGTATTAGGGTGGTTAAGCGCTCAGGTGGCTTCACAAAACGTGGGCATAGGAATTTTAAATCCAACTGATGGTCTTCACTTAAGAGTAGACACGAATCTTAGTGATAACCTGATGCGGGTTCAAATCGGAAACAGTACCAAATTTCGCCTGCTTAGGAATGGTGGACTTTCTATTGGCACAAACAATGTTGCAGGGACCCCCGAGAATGGGGTATATGTTCATGGCAATACAGGATTAGGGTTAGGGTTTTCACCTGATCGTCTGGGTGTAAATGGTGATATAAACTTGACCGGAACTATTAAAACCAATGGGTCAATGGGTAGCCAGGGACAAGTGCTGGTTGCGAATGGGAATGGTGGGATGAACTGGTCCGATCCATGTCAATACAACCATTTTGAGGACTTTCCTGATGAATCAATTACCTACAATTGGAAAGTTCCGGTTGGAGTTACCAGGGTCCTGTTTGAATTATGGGGTGCTGGCGGTGGTGCCGGCCCTGAAGGTGGCGGTGGTGGAGGCGGATTTTGTAGAGTCCAATTGGACGTGACTCCATTAGCTATTTATACCATAAATGTTGGAAAAGGGGGTATTGGCAGTGGTCAATCTAACAATGGTACTAACGGTGAAGATACCGAAGTAAGTGGCCCTGGGATAACTACATTGATTGCAGCAGGTGGTGGTCGAGGTACCACATTTAGTTCTGGCGTTGGAGGGGGTGTTGTTGTAGAACCGTCAACAATACAATCTTATATGGAGGTTGGAGAAAGTGGGAATCCTACTCTTTTGGAGTACCAGGAATACCAACCTGGACAGTTTGCGAGAATTTGGAATTATGGAACCGGAGGGAGTGGAGGAAATACGGTTAATACCGGAGGTAAGGGTGATCAGGCAGCTAGAGATTACAATACCTCCACTGTTCTTCATGCTAACTTTTCCGGTTCAGCAAGGTCTCCCGGAGGTGGTGGAGGCGCTTCCGAAACAGGAAAAAATGGTGCAGATGGATATGTAATCGTAATGTGGTAGCTAACGAAAATAAATTAAAAGTTAGCTAATCAACAACCTGAAATTCAATAATGATTTTATTATCCTGCTGCACCGTTGTTCCTCAATAAGATACCCAATTTCAAACTCAACATAGCAAAATGCTTTTTAATTTCTTGAGAGCCTCCACTGATTACACTGCCCTCATACATCTTGAAGTCATAGCGGGAAAAAGTCATACCGGCTTCCAAAGTGAAACCGGAATTTCCGGAGGGGATATACAATCCTCCGGCTATTCCACCACAAAGGGTTAATTTGCTGTCCGGACCGAGAATAATTAAATCATCGGCGATAAGTTCTCTTCTTAAATAGAACCAGGGCTCTTTCAGTGAAGTAATTCCCACAGAAGGTCTGAGATACAAAAATTTAGATCGAATCGGAATGAAGTAAATTCCTTCTACGGTATATTGAAACTGCTTATACTGGTCCACCTTGGTGAAATCAAAAAGGTTGACACCGGAAATTTTATTATAAAATGCACTGACTGAAATTCCGAAGCCAATCCTAGAATTTATAGTATACCCAATACTCAATGAATAGGTCAAACCAGTAATAGCAAAACCATCATTTTGGTCGTTGGCAGCTCCAAAACTAAATACCGGGAATCCACCACCACCATCGACTTTTAAATAAAGCCCTTTTAACTCTTGACACATGACCAATTGCACATAGGTACAACATAGTGCGACAAACGTAATCCGGTACAAGAATTTCATAGTTATCCTGAAATTAGCAAAATTTTTCTAATTGCTCAGAACACCTGCTCGCGTACAAAGACACCAATTCATAGTGGAGAAGTTCAGGAGCCGTTTTCAATAAACTATAAAATAGAGTATGAAATAATAGTGAATAGATCAAGATAGAAAGGCCTGGGGTCTTAGAATCCAGAGTTCGATTGTTCTAGTGCTATGTCAACGTTTGAATGACGAGTTGGATTAGAGTGAAGTTTATGCGTGGGCAAGGCGGAGGTTCACGAGTTATGCCAGGCATAATGAGTGGTTCTCCAACGCAGCACAGGCTTAAAATACACCTAATCCATCCGTCAATTTAAGCTTGACATAGCACTAGCTTAGATAATTAGTAGGTACTCTCAATAATAATCGAAATCAAATTAAAAAGTGGCAGGAAGTAAGAGATCCAGACTGGTATATTTCATGCCGAAACGGTTACTTAAGTATTCATTGGTCAAGCAACCTTTATACATATACACCCCATGTCGCAGACCATAATTGTGATAAATCAAATGCTCAATACTCAGTGAATGGCCAGCTTTCAATAATAAGGGAGTCAGGATATTGCTAATAGCGATAGATGCGGTGCGGCTAACTTTAGAAGCGATGTTTGGTACGCAATAGTGAACTACATCGTATTTCAAAAAGGTAGGTTTCTCATGAGTTGTAACTTCCGACGTTGAAAAACACCCTCCCTGGTCGATGCTTACATCGATTATAACTGATCCGGCTTTCATTTTCATAACCATTTCTTCGCTTACAATAACCGGAGTGCGACCCGATTCAGAATGAATAGCCCCAATTACTACATCGGCACTTAACAATTGATAGCCCAGGTAGACGGGATTGATCGATGAGGTATGTAAAGGTCGACCAATATGATTTTGTAGACGCATCAGTTTGTATACATTGTCATCAAATATCCGCACTGAGGCACCTAGTGAAAGGGCCGCCCTAGTGGCAAATTCACCCACAACACCAGCTCCTAATATCACTACTTTTGCCGGTGGAACTCCGGCAATTCCACCTAACAGGACACCCCGGCCTCCTTTCGTATTTGACAATAACTCAGCAGCAGTGAGAATTGCACTATATCCGGCTAATTCACTCATTATCCGAACTACCGGATAAGAACCATCATCTGCCTGGAGGTATTCCATAGCAATAGCAACTACCCGACGGTTTTTCATTTGCTGAAGGTATTCCTCTGTGATTAGAGGAATCTGCAAGGGAGAAATTATAATCTGGCCTGGTTTAAAATGAGCAAACTCTTCAGTTCGTGCCGGAGCAACTTTAAGTATTATTTGTGCTTTGTATACTTCGTGTAAGCTGTCTACAATTTCCGCTCCCGCTTCTGCATAATCATGGTCAGTGAAATTTGATTTTGTTCCAGCATCCGATTGTACTACCACCCGGTGTCCCAAGTTGGTTAATGTTTTTACCGAATTAGGAACCAAAGGAACCCGGCTTTCATTCGCTGATGGTTCTACCGGTATCCCAATGTATAGTTTTTGAGGTTTTTGTTGAATCTCCAAAACCTCTTCTTTCAGTTGAAATTCCGGACTGGTAAAGGTTGCACCAGCTTTGTATTTCTTAATTTGATCCATTTCTTATTGAAATATCTAACTGCCGAATTCCATGGTCTAAGATATGAAGATACAACCATAATCCGTTATCAGGTAGAATCGGTTCGATAATCTCAGGCCATTCGATGAAACAAAAATGCTCATTTTCCAAATAATCTTCGATACCGATATCCAATGCTTCACTAAAAGAGGTGATGCGAAATAAGTCGATATGAAATATTTTGTTTAGGGAATCACCAGCATTCCAATATTCATTTACAATTGAAAATGTAGGACTATTGATCAAATCATCACTATGGAGTAATTTGGTTAAAACTTTGATAAATGTAGTTTTACCTGCACCTATTTCTCCATGGAAAAACCACTTCTTTTTTCCATTCGCAAGATCCAGGACTTTTTGTACCACAGCAGGTAGTTCAGCTTCATCGGAAATGATTAGTTGATAATCAGGATTTGAAGGCCAATTTTCTTTCATTAACCTGAATTTTCAGACAAATTAAATTTAATGGAAAAGTGATACTTAAAGAGGATTACTTGATAATTTTTTATGTATGAAATAGCTTCAAAATTAACGAATTAAAAGCAGATTATGGGCTTTATTACTAGTCATTTTCGTATCTTTGCATTTCATATTTAATCAGAAAATTAATGAGTGTAAAACCTTCAGATTATAGTGCTAATAATATTCAGGCATTAGAAGGACTGGAAGCCGTACGCAAACGTCCAAGTATGTACATCGGTAGTACGGATATCAAAGGACTGCATCACTTGGTATGGGAGGTTGTAGATAATTCAATTGATGAGCATTTGGCTGGTCATGCTTCCCGAATTGAAGTACGAATTTTGAAAAACAACGCGATTTCTGTCAAGGATAATGGCCGGGGTATTCCTACCGGAATGCATGAAAAATTACAAAAGTCAGCTCTGGAGGTGGTCATGACCGTTCTTCATGCGGGAGGTAAATTTGATAAAGATACCTACAAAGTATCCGGAGGTTTGCATGGAGTAGGTGTATCGTGTGTCAATGCGCTTTCTGTTCATTTAAAAGCTGAAGTTCACCGGGAGAAAAAAATATTTGTACAAGAATATAGTCAGGGTAAACCTTTAGGAGACGTTAGTATTATTGGAGAATCCACTCAAAAAGGCACCATCATCACATTTTCTCCTGATCCTGAAATATTTGAGACACTTGAGTATAAATACGATACTTTAGCTACACGCCTCCGTGAATTGGCTTATTTGAATAAAGGATTGACATTGCTTCTCGTAGATGAAAGAGAAGAAAATGATGATGGGACTTTCAGATCAGAAGAGTTTCATTCGGAAGGTGGGTTACAGGAATTTGTACAATTTTTGGATGAAAGTAAGACTCCACTGATCGAAGAGCCCATTTACGTGGCAAGCAAAAAAGATAATGTCGAGATAGAGGTAGCCATGCAATACAATACCTCGTATTCGGAAAATATCCTGTCCTTTGTAAATAATATTCATACCCGCGATGGAGGTACACATGTATCCGGTTTCCGTAGAGCAGTTACCAGAGTTTTTAAAAAATATGGGGACGACAACGGGATATTCAGCAAACTAAAAGTCAAAATTGCCGGAGATGATTTTAAGGAAGGGTTGACTGCTATTGTCTCCGTGAAAGTTCCCGAACCCCAGTTTAAAGGGCAAACCAAAGGTGAGCTTGGAAATTCTGAGGTTCTGGCTATTGTATCCCAGGCAGTGGGAGAAGTATTATTTCACTATCTGGAAGAAAACCCCAAACAAGCTAAAAGAATTATTGACAAAGTGATTTTAGCAGCCCAAGCCCGCGAAGCCGCACGGAAAGCACGGGATATGGTGCAACGCAAAAATGTGTTGACCGGCGGAGGTTTACCAGGCAAATTAGCGGATTGTGCCTCTAAGAATCCCGATGAATCCGAACTGTTTTTAGTAGAGGGAGACTCGGCTGGAGGAACAGCTAAGGCGGGAAGAGATCGTCATTTTCAGGCCATAATGCCATTAAGAGGCAAAATCTTAAATGTCGAAAAAGCACTGGAATATAAAATCTACGAGAACGAAGAGATTAAAAACATATTTACAGCTCTAGGAGTCTCCATTACCGAAGGGGATGAAGGTCAAAGAGTGTTGAATTTGGAAAAACTCAGATATCATAAAGTCATCATTATGTGTGATGCCGATGTAGATGGTAGTCACATAGTTACTTTAATCCTGACTTTCTTTTTCCGTTACATGAGAGATTTGATAGACCGAGGGCATCTCTATATTGCCTCACCACCCTTATACATGGTGAAGAAAGGAAAACAATACCGGTATTGCTGGAATGAAGAAGAAAGAGAAGACGCTGTAAATCACTACACCGGAGGTAAAGAAAATGTCTCTGTAAAAATACAGAGATATAAAGGATTGGGAGAAATGAATGCAGATCAGTTGTGGGAAACAACCATGGATCCTGAAACCCGTCAATTGAAAAAAGTGACCATTGACGACGCGGTTGAATCCGATCGAATATTTAGCATGTTGATGGGAGATGAAGTCCCACCACGCAGAGCTTTTATCGAAGCCAATGCAAGGTATGCTAATGTGGATATTTAGGTAGAAGATAGAGGTCAGAAGACGGAAAATAGATGGTGAACGGCTCGGGGTCATCAGTTGGGGAGGGAGATGTCAGTGGCTAGAAAATCGATTAATTAGGAATGAAAATGATAAATTAATCAGTGTATAGGAAAAGTTATCATAGTGATTGCAAATCACGAAAAGAATCCACCTAAATTTGAAGAAGCCCATGAAATACTACCACTTGCCTGGCACTCCGGTCACCGATGATTACCCGCCGAACTACAATTTTCCGAAACTTTAAAAACTTTATTGGCGAAAACCAAGGCTGGATTTATTCATTTATGCAAACCCAGAATATGCAAATTCCATCCATGAATATATACTTCCGAAGCAAAACCTCTGTGACTAAACAACAACGTATCTTCCGAATCCTTGAGATTTGACTATTTGAGAATCTTGCGATTTATATAAACAGCGTTGAAGAAGTCAAAAAGCATAGGATCTCTATCTCATGAAAATCTAGAGATTGATATACTCCAGGAAAAATAATTTGTGGCCTGTATTTCTTTAAGATGTCGAGGTATTGGTGAAGAAGGCAGAGGAGATATTGAAATGCAATACGTGACGGTTCTATCACAAAAGACCAAATTGCCAACACTAGCTTTGAACTATTACGAAAACCACGAACGCCAAAATCGCTCCCCTGGTTTAATTGTCAAAAGCATTGATCCTAACGGTTGGACGACAACGTATTATTTTCATACAGCAGCGTTGAAGAAGGCAAAAAAGCATAAAATCTCTATCCAAATGAGTATCAAGAAATTGCTCCGGTTACTCCAAGAAAATACGAGACGTGGCCTTTATAAATGGAGTGCAAAGAAGATACAAACCATTCACAGGATAACCAAATTATTTTCTGAGAGAGAAATTCATGATTATCCACTCCATTTATTCCAGCTACTTTTTTGACTTCCATCCCAGTACGATGTATTAACCTCCTATTACCCAACTACAATTCCTTAGATTGAATCAACGTACGTTGCCTTATGAAAAGAAGATTTTTTGTTACTTTTTCATCCGAAAAAGTAAGAAGAGTTTAAAGGACTCCCGGAACAAAAGAACGACATCCTAGTGCTATGTCGACATTTGGATGACGAGTTGGATTAGAGTGAAGTTTATGCACGGGCAAGGCGGAGGTTCACGAGTTATGCCGGGCATAATGAGTAGTTCTCCTACGCAGCACAGGATTAAAATACGCCTAATCCATCTGTCAATTTAAGCTTGACATAGCACTTGAACCAGAAGGGATACAGCTGCAGCTCAAACGGTTCAACGACAAGCACTAACATCTTTTTTTTAGTAGAATCTACCTCATCTAAAATTATAACCCAGAAATCGTATAGATTGAAGCAAGAGACAACTTAGTTCATGCTTTTATTTCAAGAGTGGCAAATTTCAGGATGACAAGTTTAATATACCTAAAACCAACCAATGGTCTTAAATAAAATAATTGCCTTAAACGTATTTTAACAAATAGGGTGGAATAACATGCTAGTGGAACAGGAACGAAATATATACCCACTAGTATTGTATTGGATAATTTTTAGAAAATCCTATAAATTTCCATACGTAAGGTTTAGCAAACCACCTATTAGCAAATTGAATATATTCTTTTATAGATTTTTCTAATTCTTTCACCGATTTATAACTGGCGTTTCTTAATCGATGTCTTTGTAATTTACTAAACCAGTTTTCTATTGGATTAATCCAAGAACAGTGTTTTGGAGTATAGACAATCCTGATTCTATGATCTTTATTTTCTAAAAACTCCATTCTACTTTGTTGACTTTTGAGTATACCTTTGTAAGCTTTTGTGCCTAGATCACCTTGATAATCTATTTGATTGGCTATCCATCTGACCAATGATTCTGATTTATGTGTATTCAACTGATCTAATAAGATGGTGATCTTATCTGCTCTGGGTACTTGTCCACAAAGCTTATCAATGAAGTTGACAAAATCTTCCTCTTTTCTCGTAGGTTGAATTTGATAACACTCCATTTTTCCGGTAGCTACATTTACAGCTCCTGTTAAACTGGTGGTGCCATGTCTGGTGTATTCAAATTCTATCCTGCGCATCTGTTGAGGATTTGATGGCTTTGTCTGTCTTCTTTCTTTGGCCTGAATACCTGTCTTTTCATCCACACTGAATAAATGCGATCCATGATTTTCCATGCGTATATGGGTGATAATTAACATACATATCATCGTAACTCTCAACTTAAATGTTTTCCAACATTCTATCTTAGGAAACATCCAGTATTTAGTCTTGTGGGGTTTTATTTCATTTTTTTTAAAATGACTCCCACATACCTGCTGGATATAGTATCTACAATGCCTTCAATCATGGCTACATGGGCCAGCATCGCATGTGTCCAATTTGTCATTGGTATATTATGTTCTGATGGTCTGGTACATGCCAATGCTCTGATTTGTTCCTCTTGATCAATCGTTATACGCTTGGGTGTACCAGGTCTGTACCGGTCTGATAGCACTTCCAAAATTAAATTTACGATCTCATAGTCTTTTTTTCCATTCACTGAATTATTCTGCTGACTAGCTTCAATTAAATCATTTATTGATTCGTTCCATCTAGTACGCCATGTCTTTACTGTTTTACGTGTAGTGTTTAAATCCTTTGCCGTACGAAGAATACTCTTACCATTAATACCGTCACGTATAATTGCAAGACGTGTTTTGAATTGTGATGAAATGGTTACTTTATTGACTTGACTTTCAATGATAGAACGAAGTCGTGAATTTACTGTTAATGGGAGGGCAGAAGATTTCCCTCTCATGATTATTTGTTTTTGTTGTAATAGTAAACGTTTCTTTATGGGTAGTTATTTTATACTTGTTCCACTAGTGCAAGGTATACAAAAGCAATTCCTTTTTCTAATGCTTATGCCCGTCTTTGGTATGTTCGGCTAGTGCGACATAATCCATTCCACATACCGGACATTTTCCAGCCTGATCGCTACCACTTTTTTCACAATGCATCGGACACACATAGGCACTGGTGTATTCCGCACTGGAACCATGAGCAGCATCGCTATGATCGTCTCCATCATGATCGTGATCTGCTTCGTCATGATCATGGTCGTGGTCGTGATCCGCTCCATCATGATCGTGCTGTTCGGTCTGGTCGTGACTATGACCTCCACTGCCACAACTCATCATGGCAACATATCCGAATAGAAGGGTAAATAATGCAATTAATTTGAGTGATTTCATGAAAATAAGTTTAAATAATTGTAAAGGTTAACGTATAAACTATGCCAAATATTTCGCAGTTAAAAAATAATATCAAACAATTTTGGGACCAATAACCACGACTATTTCTCCTCTAATTTTACCCTTATTTTTATAATAATCCAATACTTCGGAAATGGAGCCGGTAAAAATGTCCTCGTACAATTTACTAATTTCCCGGGCTACACATACCTTCCTGTTCACAAAGTGGGATTGGATTTCAAGCAGGCACTTCATCAGCCGGTAGGGCGATTCATAAATCACTATTGTGTGAGGATATTGCACTAAAAACTTCCAACGGGTTTGTCTCCCCTTTTTTTGAGGCAGAAAACCCTCAAAATGAAAACGATCACAAGGTAAACCGCTCGCCACCAGGGCTGGAACGAAGGCCGTTGCCCCGGGTAAAGCAGAGACAACTATTTCTCTGTCTTTGGCGTGATTCACTAATAAATAACCCGGATCACTAATACCTGGTGTCCCGGCATCAGTTATTAGCGCGATATCCATCCCTTCTACAAGTTTGTCGATAATGGATTTAATTTTTTGATGTTCATTGTGTGCATGAAATGAAGAGACTGGGGTATTTATTTTGTAGTGGTTGAGCAGTTTTTTGGCCACTCGTGTATCCTCGCAAAGTATTAGTTGTACCTTGGAAAGTATCTGCAGACTACGAAATGTAATATCTTCCAGATTTCCGACTGGGGTAGGGACTAAATATAACATGGTTCTGCAAATAATGACTTCACTAAATGATTTTTTCTTTAAGTTAACTTAATTGAATCTGGCCTGAAGCTTCATAGGCTTAGTTATTGGTCTTATCCATGAAGGCGTATTTAACAAATGAAAACATAATATAGAATAATATAATCATCGAAAAAGACCATTCCTTAAAAATGAGTAACAAGAGGAATCCACTGCCGATTAAGAAGTATCTTTCCCAATTGGAGTTCCAGGAGGAGTCTTTGAATTTCAGGCTCACCATGGGTAGTGGGGCGATCATTAACCAGGAAATGATTAATATTATGGTATAAAGCCAGTAGGGGTTAGTCAAAAATTCAAGACTTGGGTGCAACGCATAGATCAGAAGCCACCCCATTACAAATCCTGTAGCTGAAGGTGTAGGCAACCCGGTAAAATCGGATTGGGAACTATAATGTGCATTGTAAATTGCCAATCGGGCACAGGCAAATGCAGTGATTAGGAATCCCGGCAAAGCCAATAGATGGCTTTGCGGATGACCATCCCAACCAATGGTCAACAGATGAAACATGACCATCCCGGGGACCACTCCAAAAGAAACCATATCTGCCAGTGAATCCAAATGCAATCCCAAAAGCCCATCTACTTTTACCCATCTAGCCACCATACCATCCAATAAATCTGCAAAGGCGGCAATAAAGATCAACCAAAAACATAGTATGTACTGTCCTTCAAATAGTAGAGTAATAGCAACACAGCCCAGAATGAGATTACCGATTGTAATTATGTCTGCGGCATGCTTCCACATGGTTATTGATCAATATTAAATGACTTCATTAACAAAGATGCTTGAAAATTCTTATTTATCCGCTGATTTTTAACGAATCCTTAAATAATTAGCGCATATTGTCGTTGCACTAATTTAACGATCCAAGCGTTTATGAATTACAAATGTACCATTGTATGATAAGGTTTTGTACCTGTATGTTTTTTTTGGGGGTTGCAACATGGATCTTTTCTCAAAATCCATATGACAAATGTGAAGACGCTTATGAAATCCTGGATATCTCCCGTTGGTGTTCTGACCATGCCGGATTTAATAACCTCAACGCTAGCAATGAGAATCCTACACGTGATGTTCCTAGCTGTTGGAGCGAAGCAAGACATGATGTTTGGTTTACATTTATAGCCCAGGCAACCGATATAAATGTCGTAGTTTCTGGAGATATCCCAAACAACTCCGGAGGTACCCTAAAAAATCCGCAAATCACACTCTCGTATGGGGATTGTGCAGGAGAACTAATTTCATGGAAATGCGAGTCTGATATTGCTGGAAATAACATAATAGAATTAAATCAATCCGGCCTCATAATCGGAGAAAGGTACCTACTACGCGTAGATGGTGTTGAAGATAATGTAGGTAGTTTTACCTTATGCATACGTAATTTCAATCCGCCTGTGGTTGCCGGCCAGGATTGCTCCACAGCAGCTGTACTTTGCGATACCACTTCTTTTGTAGTACAATCCGTATCCGGAGCCGGGCAATTTCCAGATGAAGCAAATAATACTTGCCTGGGAGGACTCGGTATAAACTCGGAGCAACAATCTGTATGGTATAAATGGATAGCCGCCAATGATACCACCATGATATTTACGTTAACTCCTTTAAAGGCAGATGATGACTTGGATTTTGTGTTGTATGAACTGCCGGGAGGAATTGATGATTGCGCTGGCAAAGTGCCGATTAGGTGTATGGCAACTGCATGTCTGGGACCAACAGGTCTTGATTTAACTTCCAACGATCTCGAAGAAGACTTAAATTGTGATCCGGGTGAAGATGGTTTTATTCGCTTTATCGAACAAGAGGCTGGGAAGGCCTATGCCCTTGTAATTAATAATTTTACGACTTCCGGAAACGGTTTTGCTTTTGAATTCGGCGGTGGAGCGCTGATCGAAGGACCAGAACCTGACTTTGAGGTGGTACCGGACCTTGATGTCGCATGCGAGGACCCTTTAACAGTTATTGATCGATCTACTTTCTCAAATGGTAGCATTGTCAATTGGTCTTGGAATTTTGGGAAAGATGCTTTACCGTTGACAGCGGTAGGTCAAGGTTCACACGATATGACCTATGAATCATTCGGATCTAAATATATTATATTGACCGTGGAATCAGATAAGGGATGCATCCGAACAAAAATTAAAAAACTGGAAGTAGATACGTGTTGTGGATCCTTACCTGATTTGACCATCGCAATCGATAGTATAAAAGATTTAACTTGCTTTGGAATTCCAACTGGCGTTATCCAACTTTCCGGTTCCGGTGGCACAATGGCCGGATATCGATTCAGCATTAACAATGATCGATTTAGAACAATTAATAGCTTTTCCAATTTGGATGTGGGAATGTATTTTTTGAAAATTCAAGACAACCATGGTTGTGAGGATAGTACTTTGGTGGAGTTATTTGAACCAGACCCCTTGATGGTCAATGCCGGTGACGATATCCAGGCGGATCTAGGCTATGAAGTCGAATTCCATGCTCAATTTACCCCTCCCTTTGCCAATGTAAATTCATCCTGGATATCCTCAAACGGAGATTCGATCGTTTGTTTAGATCCACCCGAATGTCTGTCAGTTCAGGTATTGCCTCCTGGTTCTACCGACTATATCATTACCATTGTTGATGAAGCGGGATGTACGGACCGGGATACGGTCTCGGCCAGAGTAGCTATCAATCGCAAGTTGTTTTACCCTAACGTATTTTCACCCAATGGGGATGGAATCAATGATGTATTTTCATTCAAGGCCAATCGATCTGCAACCGGTATTGAAGTATTAAGAGTATTTGATCGCTGGGGAGGATTGGTATTTGAGGCCACCGACCTCCCCCTGAATAATGAAAGTGTGGGTTGGGATGGAAGGTATAAAGGTGAATTTATGCCGGTTGGGGTTTATACCTTTGTCGCTTTGATTCGGTTTGTAGACCGAAAATCGTTACCTTATTCCGGCGATATAACAATTGTCAGATAATGAGAGGGCGGATTTTTTTCCTATTTTTTGGGCTTTGGATGGGATGCAAAGAAGAATTTGCTCCTACACCTCCCGAGATCTTGTCTTTGTTGCAATCCGGAGTTGAAATTACGGATACTATCAAAATAATCTATAGCGATAGTGCTCGCACTAAAGTGATTATCCATGCACCCTTAATGTATCAAAAGGAAGAGAAAAGAAGGCTTACCCAGATTTTCCCCCAAGGTATTTTTGTACAGTTTTTTGACGATATGGAAGAGGTCGAATCCACCTTAAGAGCCAATGAAGCCATCAGAAACGAATCCAACAAAACGGTGACCGTAAGTGGAAATGTGATTTTTAAGAATCAAGCAGGAGATATTCTGGAAACGCCTACCTTGGTTTGGAATGAGATCAAACACGAGATAACTACCGACAAACCCTACAAGATCACCCGTGCTGATGGAACGATCAGTCGTGGATTTGGTTTTGTGGCCGATGAAAATTTTACTCAATTTCGATCGCGATCTGTATTTAATCAAACGCCTTATATCCAGTCGAAATCGGACAGAGAGGAGTAGTGAGTAGTGAGATATGAGTATTGAGTAGAGAGATATGAGTATTGAGTAGTGAGATATGAGTAGTGAGACGAAAACAGAAGCCAGAAGACAGAGGCCAGACGGCAGAAGGTGGAAGTCAGAGGACAGACAGCAGGAAAAAATCTGTACCATCTGATACCCGAAACCTGATACCATCGATACCTGGTACAAAGTATTGAGTAGAGAGATATGAGTAGTGAGTAGTGAGACGAAAACAGAAGCCAGAAGACAGAGGCCAGACAGCAGAAGGTAGAAGTCGGAGGACAGACAGCAGGAAAAAATCTGTACCATCTGATACCCGAAACCTGATACCATCGATACCTGGTACAAAGTATTGAGTAGAGAGATATGAGTATTGAGATAGACATCAGAAGCCAGAAGACAGATATCAGAAGAATTTATGAATATTTCTGATCTTCCTGCTCCCTGTTTCGGCCTTCATACTTATGAGGGAGTTCTTAAACAATTGTATAATTCAACCATTAAACAATAAGTTTAAAAGGGACCAAATAGATCATGTGTTTTGATAAGCATACGCTCTGAAATCCGTTTCCTGTATTTGTTACGAAAATGATTAATTTTGTATTCTGATATAGTTCTACTATGATCGTACTTTACATCATTATATTTTTATTACTGTCGGCATTCTTCTCAGGATCAGAAATAGCCTATGTCTCTGCCAATAAGCTTGGAATCGAGTTAAAGAAGGAGAAAGGCTTGCGAAAAGGCAAATTAATGTCTAGCTTTTATGAAAAGCCCGAATCATTCATCGGCACCTTACTGGTAGGCAATAATCTGGCCTTGGTAGCCTATGCACTTTTTATGGAAGTCTTGATGAAACCGGTGGTAGATGGAATAGCAGGAGAATTAGTTGGAGGTATTCTTATCACCATAGTAAGTACCATTGTGGTCTTGATTTTTGGGGAATTTCTGCCTAAAACCATATTCAGGATATATGCTAATAACGCCCTTTATTTTTTTACTTATCCATTGCAGTTCTTTAAGATTCTATTATACCCTATTACCTGGATCACCAACAAGTTTTCGACTTTCATTATCAAAATATTTACCAGGGAGCCATTGGAAAAAGGAGCGCATACCTTAACCCGGTTTGACCTGGAGCATTATATTTCCGATGGAATAACCGGTAGTCGAAAGTCAATCGAAACGGATATATTCAAGAATGCTCTACATCTCAATAAGACCAGAGTGAAAGAAGTCATGGTTCCAAGAACCGAGATATCTTATATTGATTTTAGATCAGATATTGATGAATTAATTGAGCTATTTGATGCCACTAAACATTCTCGAATTGTGGTCATCGATGAAGACATTGACGACATTTTGGGATATGTCCATCATCAGCAGCTTTTAAGCATGCCTTTATCCATTAAAAAGATCATATTGGAATTACCCGTTGTTCCGGAGACCCTCAATATCCAGGACTTAATGCTGAAGTTGATTAAAGAAAATACCAATATGGCCTGGGTTGTCGATGAGTTTGGAGGCACCTCTGGTATTGTTACCTTGGAGGATATCTTGGAAGAGATTTTCGGTGAAATTGAAGATGAACACGATGCAGAAGATTATATTGAACAGCAGATTTCTGAAAATGAGTACTTGTTTTCAGGACGTCTCGAGATAGACTATCTGAATGAAAAGTACAAAAATATTAAGTTTCCGGCAGATGATTATACCACCCTTAGTGGTTATCTTGTGATGACCACGGCTTCCATTCCGACCGAAGGAAATGAGATCGTGCTGGATAATTACAAGTTTGTCTTTGAGTCGGTCAGCGAGAAAAAAATAGAAACTGTCCGAGTCGTTAAACTAGCAGATGAGGAGTGAGTGGAGTGATGTGATGCCCACCGTAATCCCAATTTTGAAGCATGTCAAATTAATGAATTGTTTGGCTCATAATCAAAGACTATAAATAACAACCAGACATACATGGGGCTTCTAGCGAAAAAGAAGTAAACGTGTTGAAAATAATTAATAATTATTTGGCAAAAAATTTATTTGAGTAGGATTGTCCATTGGTCAACCTTAAGTAATAAACATAAATATTACCATTTGTAATATTTTTAATGAAGACTTGATTAGATCTTATTTGCCGAGCTATCAATTGACCTGAAATACTATATACTTCCAACGAATAAATTTCCTTAGATGGGAGATTGACATTTAATTGCCTGGTACTATGGTTGAAATAGCATCAAATTCAAAACTTTCCTCTAAAACGTGTTGAGAACTTGCAGTTACGAATTTTCCCAAAGCGAAATAGATAACCTTAATGGTATCACCAATGCTGCTTAACATAGGGATTTCATAAATGTTTTCAAAAGAGAATTCATTTCTATTTTTTAACAAATAATATGCTGGACCCAACATTTCTTCAACACCTACTGGGGCATCGTACCTGTGTCCAGGAGGCCAATCGGTAATTATACTGCCATCAATGCAACTATCAAAGAAAAAAGAACTGTCCCACATAACTTTCACAGGCCATTTATCAGTCTTTATCTCCACTTTAAGGTCTGCATCGGCACTTAAAGGTTCACAAGTTCTACCAAGAACCTTTCGTTTGGTTTCCCAACGAACTAAGGTGTCTACCACTCCAATATCGTTATACAAGTTACTTGCTATTCTCACATCTAAGTTTTCCCTTCGAAACGAATCAACTAAGTTTGGACCGTCAAATAATGGGTTAATACTGTCTGAGCTATTAGGATCGATTCCAATCTCAATGGTATCTCTATTTCCACTTGCATCTTCAAAGAAAATACTTGTTAAAAATGTCTGAGAATGTGCAAAATTCCAGAAAATTATAAGAGAAAATAGCATAAAAGATTTCATATACTAATATAATAATTTAATTAGGCTATATCAACTGCATTACTGGTAGCCAACCTTATATTATATTAGGGTTTGCTGATTTGGGTGCATTTCAAAATGTCCCGATGTTTTACATTTAATTAAGCTACGCGTCTTAAATAATCAGTAATTATATCCCAATGTCCGCTTTTGTTCAGAACTCTGAGGTTAATCATATTTTGAAGTCCTTCCATTGACCATCTTTGACCTGATAGTTTCATTCTTTTTTGTAGCACATTACGATGGGCAGCTTCTATGGCTCCAGAGCCTATTAGCAATCCTTGTTCCAAGTAGGATGGATAGTCCATTTTTGACGCATTTCTTTGCAAATAGCCCATTAATTTACTTTTCGCTACTTTTTTTGCTTTTGTATTGCAATTCAATTGATCGATTCGTTCTATTAGGCTATCATAGCCTAATTCCTTTAGTAATGATCCGGTTTGTTGCATCCATTCTTTGAACTTATTCCTACCTTTGATACAAAGTTTGGCATATTTAGATATATTTTCCATTGCATGATAAAAGTCCAATATTTGAAGTGCTTCTGGGTATTCTGCCTTTACCCAATTCTGTATCCATATCGCACCATCATTTATATACACCAAACGTTTACCTAGCTTCGAGTAGTCATCCAATAACGTCGATATCTTTAGTTCAAATTCTTTATGACAGCCTAAGTGAGCGACGTATTCACTGTCTCTAATCCACTGTCTATCTGTACCTTCTGGTAATATCGAGCTGCCTTTGAATACCCTGCCCAACTTCACCTCCTTCCATTTATCTTCTTTGGTAAACAACTGAGATCCGTCCACTTGACAATAAACTATATCTGTCGGACCAACATTGGGCTTGTCATACCGATCTTCTTCATCCACCCATTGCCTTGCTTGTTGACCCATCCCATCAGTTAGCCGATATATCGCCGTATCGTTCGTTTCTATTTCTAACAATCTGTTAGCTACTGATGCTCCATCTTCATAACAACTATGCTGTCCGATGAATACCAACTTGCCCTCCAAATAAGGACTCACTTTTACCGATTCAATTTGTTCAATATAAGAATGTGACTTGTTCAACTCAATTTTTCCAAAACCGCTTTGAATTCTCTTTTTTTTTTCGGTTTACAACAGGTTCACCAAGCGAACTTTCAAATAATTCCCGACCAAAGTCTTTCATCAAATACGTGAATTTCTCCTCGTAATCATAAAAACTCTCTGTGCCGTCTAGGTTCTCTACATCATTCAACAGGCGGTCAAACTTTTTTTGTAATTTAACCCTGTCCATGATTTCTCTATTTTGGTTGTATAGCTAATTTAACACATATATTTCAATTTTCTGGACATTTTGAAATGCACCCGCTGATTTTAAATTCTTAATACAATCGGAGGCTAATTTTGTCCGTCTGGGGATATGCATTATTGGTGGGAAGTTCCGCATTAGTGAAATGGCGTCAAAAATTGATTAGGTATGGTTGGAAAAAAGTAAGTGCCCAGCCGGCATGAGGCGATCAAAAGGTATATATGATTTGTAAGAAATGGTATGTTCACTGATACTGAGCTGTATTTAGAAGTTTTGGGTTTTTACATATTAGAAATAAAGTCGGTACTTGATCAAATGGATGTTTGAATTCTTCAAGAGTCTAACCAAGAAGTATTGATTCACGATTTATAGTATATACGATAAACCACTCCCGCCAAATCATCCGAAACCAGCATGGATCCATCTGGCATCCACTCAATATCAACCGGTCTTCCCCACGCTTTTTCGCCTTGTAACCATCCCTCTGCAAATGGAGTATAACTCGTACTTTTTCCTTCACGATCAAAGGTGACCAAGGTAACGCGATACCCGATTTTTTCAGTTCGATTCCAGGACCCGTGTTCTGCAATAAAAGCCTGATGGATATATTTTTGAGGAAATTGGTTGCCCGTATAAAATTCCATACCCAATGGTGCCGTATGAGGGCCTAAATTTTGAACCGGTGGGATAAATTCATTGCAATTTTTACCGTGATCGTGCTCAGGATCCGGTAAATCCCCCTGATGGCAATAGGGAAATCCAAAGTGTAAATAGTCCTTGGGTGCATGATTTAATTCACATGCAGGTATGTCATCACCCATAAGATCTCTACCATTGTCGGTAAACCACAATTCTCCGGTAACCGGATGCCAGGTAAACCCTACCGTATTTCTTACGCCCCGATGTACGATCTCTCTTCCGGTACCGTCGGGATTCAGACGGGTAATGGTGGCAAAGATTTCCTCCTCCGAAACACAAACATTACAGGGAGCTCCTACCGGAACATACAACTTTTCATCCGGGCCAAAAGCGATAAATTTCCATCCGTGGTGTGTCTTATCGGGATAACTATCCGATATCAAAGTGGGTTCGGGAGGATTCTCCAAATGATCTTCTATATCTTTGTATCTCCATATCTTACTGATTTCCGCTACATAGAGTGAGCCATCTTTAAAAGCCACACCATTGGGTTGCTGCAAATTTTCTGCGATGGTGTACACCTGATCTGCCTTATAATCGCCATCTCGATCGACGATGGCATAAACATTCCCAGCTTTTCTGGTACCGACGAATAAAGTCCCCTTGGGTGATAGGCACAAAGATCTGGCGTTTTCAACATCCTTGGCAAAGACATCGATCTGAAATCCCTTCGGGAGCTTGATTAAATGGAGCATGAGGGAAGAGTCGATCTCGGACTTATCGATGTTTTGAGAAACGGATTCAGAAGTATCTGTGTTTTGATCCAAATTGCATGAAGTCAACAGGTTGATGGTCATCGATGTTAGGAGAATTTGTAGTAATTGTTTCAAAATATTATTGATTTTTAGTTGAAGATAATACCATATTTCTATAATTCTATTTTTGCAAATTGCAAACATACATTCCGTCAGTCAGTAGTTAATTCTCTTTATAGGGAAATTAAGGCACAGCTCGCGGGCATATTTTGACATTAAGATCACTTAGAGAACCAAAGGTGCAGCTCACCGTGACATATCTTGTTAATTTTCTTATGAAAAGTGGAAAGGAACTTAAGAAGGCGTAAAAAAAGCATTTTTTAGTTTCAAAACTTAAAAAACTAATTATCTAACTAACGTAATTGAGCCATAATGATTTTCAAAGCCGGCAATTGGTGATTGTAATTTTAGGCAATAAATATAAACACCGGAGTCAAGAAGTCTACCTTTCACCGATCCATCCCAAAACAAATCAACTATATTGCCTTCGCCATGATAGACATTATTTCCCCATTTGTCATAAATATTTAGCTGAGCTCTTTGTGTATTTCCTTTAGCGTATATTCTAAAAAAGTCATTTTGACCATCAGAATTTGGGGAGAAAATATTCGGAATATAAAATGGTTGGTGATTAGACTCAATTGTTATTTGCGTATAAAATGTTGTATCGCACATTCCTTCAGTCACCAATAATGTTACAATTGTATTACGAATTATATTAAATATGGGGTTTAAACAATTGAAACAATCAGTCACATCGCGTGGACTCCATTCGATCAGAGTGCTATCGCTTAGTTCTCCCATGATTTCAATTCTGAAATTTTGATTTGCCTTAACGGTCATCTCAGTTGGCATCGTGATTGAAATGGGACGTTGTTTAGCAAGATTCAAGATTACTATACTATCCCTATTGTCGTAGGTGGAAAACGTATCCCGATAGGTGCCAGGTTGATTCAGAAAAGTGTCATTAAATAAATAGATATCACCGAAACAAATATCCACATTTATAATTGTTGTTATTGCCTCATCATCGCAAGAATCTATGATTACTTTCGCTTGATCTACTACTGAATTATTACATGAATCGATAACTTGAAGGATGTAATTGGATGACTCTGACACAGTTATCAATCGATCGGTAGATCCGTTACTCCAGATGTATTTGGAATAACCGAATGGACCAGATAACTGTGCTTTCCCACAATCTATTAATGTTTCAATTATTATACTGGAAGTATCAAAAGAGCTCAATTTTATGGATTTAAGCACATTGTTTGAGTAAGTACATTCTGAATGCGGCGTATTGGGTAATGTACTATTGGTAAAAAGTTGATTTGAAGTGCCAGCATCATTAATGATTATATGGTAAAATTCAGTAGAATCGTTTAATTCCATGGGCACTGGATACTCTATACAATCTCCCACATCCAGGTCCAATGAAGCTTGAAAAGTATTCAACAACCTATTATCTTTGGCTTGGTAAAAGCTTATCGGTATGATATCGGTAAATTCAGATTCTCCCATGTTACAGATGGTCAGATCGATTAAATGGCATTCTGACAAATTTTGGAAAGCTGACTGGATTGCTAAGTCCAATTTTATTCTTTTTGGTGGACTATATTGATTTAAGTAGTTATTAAGGACCCCATTGCCAACTATATGTGGCGGTTGTTGTACTTCTGGAATACCTAAATCCTCATTTACGTTCACATTGAAATAATTAACCTGATTCCAAACGGATCTGGCATCTGCCCAGGAAGAACCCGTACCCGAAGAAAAGCTAATCAACTTTCCTTTCATATCTAATTTATCCTCTCCACATATTACAATGATATCTGCTTTTTTATCATTATCGATGTCGGCTATAACTGGGTGTTCGTAACCCGTTGAGCTTCTGCAAGGAAAGATTTCAATTTTTTTACCGCTGATTCCTTCCAGAATCATTAGATTTAGTTCGTCTCGATAGACAATCTCAAAACTTCCATTTTGGTCAAAATCAAAAAGTGTAATTCCAGTTACACCAGAATAGTCTTCCACTTTGATTTCCCATAAAACTGCCAAATCATTGTCAAAAGCAACCATATTATTATCCACTGAAGCTCCATTATTGGTTCGATCTACAAAAACAAGTTCTGGAAAACCATCATTGTCGATATCCCCAATGTTAGGGGATCCTCGAACTCTACTATCCCTGGTATATGAATTCAACGTATTCAAGGTGAATGGTGACCAAACATCAATCCTTTTTTTCCCAAAAGACAAAATGTCCAAAGTTCCATCCAAATTCCAATCGATCGGAATACACATTGCTTTCTCCATTATTTTGTTACTATAATCTTTAATTAGGGTTGCGGTTCTATTTTGCAAGTTTATAGCAAATATTTTGGAGTCTGCAATAAACTCTAATCCATTACAATCTGTACAATATGTATCTTGAAAAATGTCCATTGCAAAGGAGGTCCCGATAGGAGTAATTGTAGGAGAAAGGCTAGGAATTTTAACTAGTATCTGACCGGTAGATCCATCATAGATTGTGTTTCCTGTGTAAACCTCACTAATGCCATCATGATTGAAATCACCAAATGAACAATTGTAAGTTAAATCAGCAGCCGTATCCTGCCAGATAATCTCTCCAGTATTGGAGACTACGGTTAATTCAAAAGGACTATTCAAAAGTATTTCGGCTCCTGCATGCTTAGATGAAACTTCACCAATACCATACATAATAAAGCCAAGCCCGGAGTGGTCAATTGTATTAATAATCTTTCCTGATAGCGCATTTACTATTAGTAGCTGACCCGTGGTATTGTGAATTGCTATGATATCAATAGTGTCATTATAATTAATATCACCAACAAATATTTGATCATGTGTTGAATATCCATTAAAATCCGAAATTGATGACCCGCTGATCTCAAAATTATTTGTACCTACAAATAAACATAATGAATCAATACAACCTTTAAACCAAAACGAATCACAACTTAATGATTCACAGCAGTCTGGGTCGAAGCAATCTATTAATCCGTCTCCATCATCGTCAATATTATTATCACAGATTTCCTGTAAATTGAGGCTGTCATTGATAAATCCGTTTTTATCAATGACCAATCGATTGGCAGTATCAGCAGCGGGATATAAACTAATCCTTAAAAATGAGGTGACTAAAATGAAAGTAAAAAAGCCTGCATTTCTAATCATTATTCGTGTGTTTCATTCACAAATTTATCCCTATCCTACAAGCTTGTCAAGCATAAATTTATTATAGAAATGGATAGGTAAGACTGAAACTTGGAACTGGGGGTTAAAATAAAAGCACGTTTATGTCAAATTAATGCATCTATGCTTACATTTCAATCAAGTTAGTCAGTGTCGCCTTAAAACCAAAGAACAAACTAAATACTGCTTCAGATAGCGATTAAAATCAAAAAGCCGCATTACCAGGATACCTGGGAAAGGCAATTACATCTCTAATGTTTCCCATTCCGGTAACAAATTGAACTAATCTTTCGAATCCCAATCCGTATCCGGCATGTGGACAGGAGCCAAATTTCCGGATATCCAGATACCAGTACAATTCATCCTCAGGGATGTCCATCTCAGCCATTCTGGCCTTTAGAATATCCAATCGTTCTTCCCGTTGGCTTCCACCTACGATCTCACCAATGCCCGGAAAGAGGATATCCATCGCCCTAACGGTATTTCCATCCTCGTTCATGCGCATGTAAAAAGCTTTAATGTCCTTGGGATAATCATACAGGATTACCGGTTTCTTAAAGTGCTTTTCGACCAGATACCGTTCGTGTTCTGACTGGAGGTCTGCACCCCAATCTTCGATGATATAGTCAAACTTTTTCTTTTTGTTTGGTTTTGAGCTTTTTAGTATGCGAATGGCTTCGGTATAAGTTATACGCTCAAAATCATTGTTTACTACAAATTGTAGTTTTTCGATCAGTGGTAAAGCGGATCGTTCGTGCTGCGGTTTTTGCTTTTCTTCACGGAATAATCGCTCTTCCAGAATGGCCAAATCTTCTGCATTGTGATCCATTGTATATTGAATAATATACTTTAGCATATCTTCGGCCAGGTCCATATTGTCAGTCAAATCAGCAAAGGCTACTTCCGGTTCGATCATCCAAAACTCAGCAAGATGTCGCGAAGTGTTGGAATTTTCAGCGCGGAAGGTCGGACCAAAAGTATATACTTCACCAAAAGCAAGTGCACCGAGTTCGGCTTCCAATTGTCCTGAGACTGTCAGATTCGTTTCACGACCGAAAAAGTCCTGTTTGTAATCTACTTCACCTTGATCATTGAGAGAAGGGGATACCGGATCCAGCGTAGTTACCCGGAACATTTCTCCGGCTCCTTCAGCGTCTGAGGCAGTTATAATTGGGGTATGCATATATACAAATCCCCGATCATTAAAAAACTTATGAATGGCAAAGGCCAGGGTATGTCGTACTCTGAATACGGCGCCGAACGTGTTGGTCTTAAATCGTAAATGTGCAATTTCCCGTAAAAACTCCAAAGTGTGTCTTTTCGGCTGTAGTGGGTATTTTTCCGGATCGGCATCACCGTAAATGATGATTTCATGAGCTTGGATTTCCAAACGCTGTCCTTTGCCAAGTGATTCTACGACCTTACCACGACAGCCAATAGCCGCCCCGGTAGTAATTCTTTTGATGGTGTCGGATGATGTTTGATCTCTATCGATGACTACCTGGAGATTTGCAGGACAGGATCCGTCATTCAAAGCAATAAACTGGTTGTTTCGAAAAGTTCGCACCCATCCCTTTACCACTACTTCATCGCCTATCGGAGAAGTTTTGAGGATTTCAGAAATCTTAACCCGCTGCATCATATTTGATTTTATTTTGACCGCGAAAATACAAATACCAAGCATTTTAAGCACCTATATCTCCGGTAATCTCTTCTTTTTACGAATTGTTTGATTGGCTTTATTGATGGTATCGCTACTAAGGAGCTCCATTACAATAAAATGTCTATATCCAGGGTCTCACGACTCTGCCTACATTCTTTCGCCCTGCTGGGACTAATCTTTTTCTTCTGATGGCCAACGGCTAAAGCCGTTTTGGTGTAATTGCTTTGTCTACTGCAGCTTAGCGAAAGTAGACTTTTCCCGCGATGACTTTGGCAAAGGCAGTTGGAACTATTTGAGGTGAGGACGCCCCAAACAACATATCAGGTATCAGGTTTCGGGCGTCAGGTGTCAGGTATCGCGGTGTAGATGCCTCAAGCAATGATGTCTTTCCTCTTTCCTCTGGCTTCTGTCTTCTGATTTCTGAATTCTGTCCTCTCGCCTCTGTCCTCTCGTTTCTGTCCTCTCGTTTCTGTCTTCTCGCTACTTAATTATCATTTTACGAGTATAAGTTGAATTACCTGATCGCAACCGGTAATAAGCAACTCCTGACCAATTAACCTCACCTCTGACTAATTCTATGGAATGTCTTCCGACAGATTGGCTTTGATATTGTCGGGTTAATAGGCTTCTACCCATGACATCAAGAATATCCAAATATACATTCCCAGGACTTTGTAAGTAGTAGTCAATTCGGGTATTGATATGCCAGGGATTGGGATTGTTTTGCAAAACCTCAAGCGATGACACCTGGATTTGATTGATTGATGAAGTCGAGCAGGAGTCCTTATATATTTTTAGAAACAAAGTGGTATCCGAAAGCTGCCAGCAACCGGTTGCAGAGATGCTGGAAAAATGATTTCCTAAAGTGTAATTTAAGTCTTTATCATAGGAAATGCCGTATACATATTGAGTATGGTTGCCGGAACCCTCAAAGTTGTATCCTTCCTGGTGTAAAACCATCTCAATTGAACCTTGTGTATTTGTCACGATATAAGCATAATGATCGCCAACCGGTATCATCATGTTATTTAAAAGCGGGACCTTGTCTTCTATGCCATCAGAAGGGCAAATATGTAGTTCAGAAACCCAATTAGTGGTAGCTACGATCGTGTTTTGACAGGTAAACGAATCTACACAGGCCTCTTTGCTGATGGTAAGAAAGGTATCCAAACTGGATATTTGGATGCATTCGGAAGCGGTAATGGTAGTCAGGTGAGTCCCCTCAGAATAATTAAGTTGACCACGATACGATGCGCCGTAAACTCGCTGGACATGGACACTTGAGTCTTCAAAATTGTAATGATTTTCCATAAGGACTTTCTGAATGATACCTGCTGTATCTGTCAAAATGTAGGCATAATTATCCCCCGCGGCCAAGCCTTGGCTATTCCAAAAAGTAATGATATCATCTTCTCCATCGGTAGAACAAATATTGACCATCGAGGTGCTGTCGTTCAGTCCGGTATAAGTGGGAATGCAAGTGAGTTGTTCCACACTGTCACAACTTTTACTCTCAAAACGACCATGAGCCCAACCAATATTAAAAGCTACACAATGGAGTACAATATATTTGAATTCATCGATACCTGTGCCGGCAGGAACATCGAAGGAAATCTCCCCACTAAAATGATTAATCCCATCCGTGGTACCAAGGTCTACAATCTTTACTCCACCGACGATTGAAACAGAATCATTGGCTAGAAATATCTGAACATCAGGACCTGAAGGAGTAGCAAAGTCTTTATCTAATCTCAGTTGTAATTTACCGTCATCAAAAAGTTCCAGATAGGCATTACCGCTTATGGCATAATTTCCTTCTTGTAGAATAGCAACCCGGCTACACTCGATTTGCTGGGCTGAACCCAAAGACGACCAGAGAAGGGAAAAAAATAAAATCGTAATCATTGTTTTCATAGAGGAAAGGTAATTATTTTTAAATGATGATGATGTTAAGTTTAGTTTAATTTACTGCTGAAGATTCGATATTTGAAATACACAGCAAAGTTTGATCGTACGCTTTTTCAGCTTTTTCGGAAGTACCTCCACCGGCAAATATGGACTGTTCACAATCTTTCAAGAGATATATTAATTCCTGACGTTGATTTTCTTGTACCCCATATTCCACTAATTTCTGCTCAATATTTGTTTTATTAAGGTCGGCCAATGGTATTTTGAGTTTATCAGCCACATACCCTAATATTGCTTTGGAAATGGCGTCATAGGAAGCTCTGATTTCACCTTTGTCCAAGAGTTTTCTTACCGGTTCTAAACGCTTAATTGCAATTTTTCGAGCTTTTTTCTGCCTAATTAACGATTGGTCTATCGTGCCGGTTACGATTTGATATCTGCGATATCCAAACCCAACTAATCCTATGAATACGGGAATCAATGCTAAAAAGGCATGTCCTCTGGAGTGAAAGAATGATTCGCGGGCCAATTTCAATTTTTTTATATTTTTTATCGGTTTGATGTCAGAAATATCAGATGTAGGATCTTCATTTCCAATTCCTCTACGTGCTACATTGCCATTAACAATATTAAGGTTAAAGGTGTCCGAAAGTACGACATATGACATGCTATCGGGATTAAAATAGGCGTACTTTGGTATAAGCCTGTATTTTCCCGCTTGTTGAGGAACCAATAAATATTCAAATACTTTTTTAGATTTTACTTTTTGTAAAGCGGCATCCGAATTTTCTTCCAGCACTGAGGGATCATATAACTCCCAATTTGCCCCCAAATCAATAAGAGGAGGCATAATCTTTTTTTCATCACCATCCCCGCTAATTTCTACAGACAGCGTAATTGTTTCGTGGGTTTTTGTATTTAATCTATCCACATTGCATTCCATTTCAAAATGGCCGACAGATCCGGTAAAAGAAGAGGGTTGGGGTTGTGGAAGAGGTAAGACCATGATATTCAAAGGATTGGTTTGCAGATTGATCATCTCTACCTTGGAGCGAAAGAAAAAGCTAGTTGATCTCGGATTTTCTACCTCCATGCCAAGGGCGATTGCTGCTGCTTCGATATCGATTTTGCCCTTTTGTTGAGGATACAATGCTACCCGTTTCATCACCTTGGTGATATATTGTTTTCCATTGATTATTTCACGTCTTTGCTGGAAGTTGTAAGTAGGAATATTTTGGGAAAAACTATTGGGGTATTCCGGTTCAAACCGGATATCAAAATTGCTGACGGTGACCTGCGTATATAGTTTGTAATCCAGTAGAATTTGCTGCCCAATATAAGCGGTATCGTAATTGGTCTCTAACCTGACAAACACCTCTTCTGTAGCCTGTAATTCTTTACTACCGGTATTTTCAGATTCAATGACCTCTACGGTGAGGGGCTTGGTTTTCAATGTTTTACCACTCACCACAATGGATGCTTCCCCTATCTTAAACCGACCAAGCGTCAAGCCTTGCAGCTGATAAGTATAGGTCACTTTAGAAGAAAAAGTCCCGTTTATATTTGAGCTGGAAATAGTGCGGTTTGGTCCTCCTACAACTCTAAACGGTTTAAAGTTCGGAGGGACAAATTTACTACCCCGCGCATCATTCAAAGTAAAAGAAACATTAAAAAAACTACCTTTTAAGATTTTTTCGGCATCGGTAAATGCGACGAATGCAGGCTGAGCCCTCATCCCGGTCCCCAGACCCAACAGTAATTGAAAAAGCAATCCCAGATAAAGTAATTTTGTCATCTTTAGAATTTGCGAGTAGGATATTTTTTCTTCTCGGGTTTTTTAGGTTTTTGTAGTAGTTTGGGATCTTTATTCCGTGGCCACCAATCCAAATTCATCAGATCATTTTTGGTAGAAGCAGGTGGTGGAAGTTCTTTGGCACTTAGCGTGCTGAAATAAACGGGAATCGGTTTGGTTTCTAAATAACGTCCATCTACTTCAACATGAGCGGACTCGATGACATAAGTTCCGGGTTCATCAGCTCGTAATACATATTTAAGGGACATTGATTGGCTCATTTCACCATTTACAATCTGAACGGAGGAGGTTTGCATGGGACCACTGACAGCAGTCAAACCAAAAAATTCTGGTGTAACAATCTGTCCTTTGGCGTTTTCCAATATGAATTCAACGACCAAATGGGATTCATAAGAGAGCGTATCCTGACTCAATTTTACCTTCAATACCGGTTCCTGACTCCAGATCAGGTGACCGTAAAGGATACATGTGATAAAAAGAAATAATTTTTTCATGATCAAATGCTTTCTTATTTGAAAATGTAAAAATCGGTTACCAGTTCTTTCCGGATTTATTTGGTTTGCCGGAGGCTTTTTTTAGTTTTTCTTGTACTTTCTTTTCTTCTTGTTCGATTACTTTCAGCAATTGCTCGGCTTCTTCCTTAGAAAGATCCTGAGGCTGTTCTTGATTTTGAGGCTGATCCTCGTCTTGTGGTTGTTGTTGCTGTTGCTGTTGCTGCTGCTGTTCTTGATCCTTTTGATCTTCTTCCTTCTGATCTTTATTTTGATCTTCCTGCTGTTGTTGCTGCTGTTGCTGTTGTTGTTTCAATTGCATCAATGCCGACATTAAGTTTTTTTTGGCATCCAGGTCTTCAGGATTAAGAATTAGAGAATTCTTATATGCTTCAATGCTTTTATCAAATTCCTGTTTTTTGAAGTGTGTATTACCCAAATTATAATAAGCCTTACTTTTCAGGAGCGGGTCCGCATTTTTTCGTGCGGCATCTTCGTATTGTCGCACAGCTTCGTCATAGCGGTCTTGATGAAAAATTGAATTACCCAGATTGAATCTGGTTTGAGGCTTTTCCTTGAGACTAAGACTTTTGCGATAGTGCTCTTCAGCCTTTTGGAAATTTTTTTCCTGATAATTTTTATCCGCATTTAATAATTCTTTGTGCGCGGATTGGGATATTACGGCGTGTGAAAACAACAGGATAAATAGGATAATTGCAACTCTAAACATGTAACCATTTTTGTTTTTCAATCCATCGGTTCATTCGTTCGGGTAGAATGACCATTATTAATAATACAATGAGAGCAGCTAAGATAAAATATTGAAAGTAGCTTTCAAACTCTGTAAAGCTTCTCTGCTCTCGCTCCATCTTTTCCAACCGGTCAATGCGGGTCTTGACCGTCTCTCCGAGCCTAGAGTGGTCAAGATAGGAAATATACACTCCGCCACATGATTCCGCTAAATTTTGTAACAAGTTCTCATTCATTTTGGTTCGCACCGGTTGACCATTTTGATCTCTCAGGTAGTCTTCTCTTTTGCCATAATCCATTGGAATAAATCCCCCATCAGGGGTTCCTACTCCTACGGTGAATAGCATTAAACCATTGTCTCCAGCAGTTTGTACAATTTCCAAAGCTTCATTATCATGATCTTCGCCATCGGTAATTATGATCAACACGTTGCTGGACTTATTTTCCTGATCAAAACTCCTTTCGGCAAGATGGACCACTTCACTGAAATTGGTGCCCTGTGTAGTCGCTTGATTGGTATTGGCACTCTTAACAAATAACTCAGCGGCTGCATAATCCAGAGTTAATGGCATCTGCAAATAGGCATTTCCGGCAAACAAGATCAAGCCGATACGTTCCCCTTTCAGCTCTTGGATTAAATTTTCTGCGATTCGTTTTGCCCGAGCCAAACGGTTTGGAGCTACATCCTCTGCAAGCATGGAATTGGATACATCCAAGGCAATAAATACATCCGCAGATTTAGCTTTGACTTTTTCCCGTTTTGTGCCCCATTGTGGATTGGCGGCAGCGATTAAGAGCAAAGCAGTGGCTAAGATAAACAGCCCTCCCTTGATCCAGGATCTTGATTTGGAGACCGAAGGCGAAAGACGTAAAAATAAATTTGGGCTGGCAAACTTTTCAATTTTCTTTTTATGCCGATAATAGCCAAATAGAAACACCCCGATAAGCAATGGCAACACGATGATGAGTAAATACAAATATTCCGGATATTCGAATCTAAACATTTTAAGGTATTATTCTTAATAGGGTATTAGACAATACAAAATCAACCAACAGGAAGAGTAATCCGGTCCACAAAAAATACCGGTACTGCTCCTCATATCTTTTAAATGTGGTTATCTCCATTTTGGTTTTCTCTAGTTCATCAATTTCAGCATAAATTTTCACCAAGCTTTCGACATCGGTAGCCCTAAAATATTGTCCACCGGTCATTTTCGCAATCTCGTTTAGTAATTCTTCATCGATTTCAACTCTGGCATATCCAAATACATATTGACCATCACTTCGTCTACTGACCGGAGTAAGTGCCTCGCCGCGGCTTCCGATTCCAATTGTGTACACCTTTATATCAAATTCCTGAGCGATTTCGGCCGCTGTCTTTGGTTTGATATATCCTACATTATTTACACCGTCCGTAAGTAATATGATGATTTTACTTTTGGTTTCTGTATCCTTCAATCGATTGACCGCAGATGCCAGCCCCATTCCGATAGCTGTTCCATCCTCTAGCAATCCACATTCCAAATCAGCTAGAAAGTTCTTCAGAATGCGATGATCGGTGGTCAAGGGACATTGGGTAAAACTCTCACCGGCAAATACAGCCAACCCAATTCTGTCGTATGGCCTTTTTTCTACAAAATCAATCGCCACTTCTTTACTTACTTCTAGCCGGTCAGGCTCAAAATCCTTGGCCAGCATACTGCTACTTAAATCCATGACCATGAAAATATCGATCCCTTCCGCATTTACTACTTCTTCTTTAAGGGCCAATTGGGGGCGCGCTAATGCGGTGATAAATGCAATAAATGCCAGGCTTTTTAGAATGGGTTGAATAATTAATAACTTTTCCTTCCAATTGGAGATCCCCTTAATAGGTGATAAGCTGGAAATAGTAACCGGATTGTTATAGAGCAGCTTTTTCCTTTGTTTCCAAATGATGACCATAGGTAGCAATATCAATAGAAGGAAAAACCAGGGAGAAACAAATTCGATATTTTGCCAGTCAAGATTCATTTCTATTCTTCTTCTTCTTCTTCAGTAACTTGATGATACGCTCTATTGGTGTCCAGGATCCAGGCTTCAGCAGTATCCAGCACTTGCTGGTGCACTTCGATCGGAGGCTTTCCTTTGGCAAACTTGACTAAGTCGGCCTGATTTAAGATAATCCCCAGTGAATCCAGGTGCTCCGGATTTATCTTATCGCGTATTTGATTTTTTATTTCGGCAGTTGTTGATTCAAGAGCCAAAATCTCAAACTTACGTTCGAGATAATTTCGTAATATATAAGTAAGCTCCGAATGATATGCCTTGATATGACCTTGTTGCCAGAGTTTTTTCTCTTTTAGCACATTTAAAGCATCCATTGCTTGTTGATGGGGTGGAATATATACCGGAGGAGGTGCTACTGTCGGTGGCTTTGATCTTCTTTTCTTCAGCAGTTGAATGAACATCAAGATTAAAATTAGTCCCAAAGGAATGGCCAGGTAGGGCCACCAATCCTGAATGGTCCTGGGTTCGGTAATAATTTCTTTGATGGGCGCTAAACCCGTACTATCAATGGAAACTCCTTTTACCAGTACAGGTATACTTTGAGAGAATGTAGTATCTGGAATATTGTCAGCTGTGAAGGTGATTTTCATAGCAGGAATCCATACATAGCCCGTGTCAAAAACCCCAAACTGTAAATCAAACAGGTAATTAGTTCCGGTTGACTGCCATGTTGATTGGGTAATAATTTCCAAGGCAGGGATGGTGTCAAAATTGCTCATATCAAGAGCCAGGTCCTGCAAAGAAGTGTTTGATCGGACCAATAATTTCAGCCGGTTTTGATCTCCGATAACCATTTCGCTACTGTCGACACTAGTGGTAACATTTATCTGACCTGTCACCTGAGCCAGGGAGAGTAATATAAACCAGGTTATGTTAAAAACAAGTCTCATTTAGCCCTTTGCTTAAAAAACTTCATCAAGATTTTGATATAGGATTGATCCGATCGAACCAAAACGGTATCAGCACCAGCCTTTAAAAATAATTGTTTATATCTGTTCCTGGCGGCTTCAAAATTTTGAGCGTATCGCGCTCTGATTCTTCGATCCGAAGTGTCAATTACTCTTACGTCACCAGCTTCAGGATCGTAAAATCGAGTTAGTCCTATGGCCGGAAGTGATTCTTCACGGGGATCAAACAGACAAACTCCTATCACATCATGTCTTTTCGCCAGAATGTTCAAAGGTTGTTCGTAATTTTCAGTGAGAAAATCGGAAAGGATAAAAGTGATGCATCTCTTCTTAACTACATTGTTCAGATACTCCAGGGCTACTCCCAGATTAGTTCCTGATTGTTCGGGTTCAAAATTAATTAACTCTCTGATAATGCGTAAAATATGCTTCCGTCCTTTCTTAGGGGGTATGTATTTTTCAATATGATCGGAGAATAATATGACGCCCACTTTATCATTATTTTGAATGGCAGAAAAGGACAAGACTGCACTTATTTCCGTGATGATTTCACTCTTGAATTGAGTGACGGTGCCAAAAAAGGAAGATCTGCTGACATCGATTACCAGCATCACCGTTAATTCTCTTTCTTCTTCAAATATTTTCACATGTGGTTCACCTGTTCGGGCAGTCACATTCCAATCGATATTCCGGATATCATCTCCATATTGGTAATTCCTTACCTCACTGAAGGACATGCCTCTACCTTTGAATGCACTGTGGTATTCTCCTGAAAAAATATGACGGGTTAAACCCCGGGTTTTGATTTCAATTTTCCTTACTTTCTTTAAGAGTTCCGAAGTATCCATGTTCCTTAATTAGCCAGATATTCTTGTAAGTATTTCCGGTTGATTTGATTTCCAAATTCGCTATACGGGATTACAATTCTCTCAGATCCATAACCCGGACTAAATTGTGTCGACATTAAGATTCCTTCGGGTAATAGATTGAAAAATGTAAAATCATCGGTTGAATATTCCTCACTCTGATCGTAATTTCTTTTTGTCAATATTTGGCGAAGTTGATCTTGAATCATTGCCGGACCATCCACGCTGCGTTTAAATATTTGATCCAAAGTTATTGATCTATTTTGTCTGAGATCAAAATTAAAATTGAATGCGATCAAAGTATCTTTTGCATAGTGCTGAGCCCAAATGTTGCCTGAATAAAACCGTTCATTAAACCACAAAGATTCAGGCCATATATATAATTGGTGCCTTAACCTGGAATTCGATATCTTTTCATCTCGATCCGGTTTTCCACTCCTGCTGTATTGATTTTGGATAAAATTGGTAATATCTCGATTGGCGTTAGTGTTACTGAAGAAAGGGTAAGAAATATCGAACAGGCTAAAATAATTCAATTTCATATCGACTACCAACTCATGACTTTGAGCCTGGCTCAATGAAATATAATTTGAGTTTCCATCAGGTTGAGTATAGGTCAGAAATACATAATTATCCTTTTCTAATTGCCCTGATATTTTTCCAAACATCTTAGTATCTGCTTGTTCTAAATCTTTTAGTTTCAAGGTAAATTGATTGCAGTCCAGGTCTTGGCACTTGCCATTTATGGAGAAAGTCTTTCCCTGGACTCCATCATAAAATGTACCACTCAATCTTATCTTTTCCTTTTGAATCACCAGGTGATAAGGCCGCGTTATTATTTTACTTTCATATACTTTTAACCAGTTGTTCCAGCTTGGCCATTGATATTTGGTGATGGATTGAATTTCCTTCCCTCGTAAAGTCATCTCTATACTTCGATCTAAATTAGACCATATTCCTTCCAGAGTGTCCCCATTGAGGTTAAAGGATATCAAACCAGAAGCAGAGCCATGGTTATCCCATTCGGTTAAATGAATATAACTTCCGCTTTTCTCACCCGAAAGAATGTAGGGGTTCTGATCCTTATAATAGGCATAGGCTCCATAATACTGATCCTGCTGACGGGTGAGATACAAAACAACGGGAATGTGATCCTGCAAATCGATTTCATAATAAGATCCCGTCTCAGACTTTACTTCGGGATATTTCTCTTGTACTGCATTAGCCATCCAGGTCCAGGAATGATCTGTCTGGAGTAATAGTCCAAAGAATACGAAAATCCAAAATTTCATCATTTTGCTGTCTATGGGACTTCGACCGTATTTAAAATATCTCTGATGATATCTTCCTGGCTGATGTTTTCAGCTTCAGCCTCGTATGTTAGCCCTATTCTGTGACGCAACACATCATAACAGACTTGTCTTACATCTTCAGGAATGACATATCCTCTTCGTTGGAGAAATGCATAGGCCTTGGAGGCTAAAGCCAGATTAATACTTGCCCTGGGAGAACCACCATAACCGATTAATGGAACCAGTTTTTCCAAGTTATATTGATCCGGTTGACGAGTAGCAAATACGATATCTATGATGTATTGTTCGATTTTTTCGTCCATATATATTCGCCGCACCAAATCACGAGCCTTGAGAATTTCTGCCGGCTGGATTACGGGTTCGATCTTGATAGAGTTTGCCGGTTGAAGATTTAATCGAATGATTTGCTTTTCTTCTTCTTGATTCGGGTAATTGATTTTCACTTTGAGCATGAATCGGTCTACTTGAGCCTCCGGTAGTGGATAAGTACCTTCCTGTTCAATGGGATTTTGAGTAGCAAGCACTAGGAAAGGCTCTTCTAAGCCATAACTTTCCTTATCAATAGTGACTTGTCTTTCCTGCATGGCCTCTAATAATGCACTTTGTACCTTGGCAGGAGCTCTGTTGATTTCATCTGCCAGGATAAAATTGGCAAAGATGGGACCTTTGCGTACGCTAAATTCATTTTTGGCCGGATTGTAAATTAATGTTCCGATGATATCCGCCGGAAGGAGGTCAGGAGTAAACTGAATCCTATTGAATTTGGCATTAATTGCAGTAGCCAGTGTTTTAATGGCCAAGGTCTTCGCTAATCCTGGTAGGCCTTCCAGTAAAATATGACCATTGGCCAACAATCCCAGTAACAATCGTTCAACCATATGATGCTGGCCGATTATCATCCGGGAAGTTTGGTTATACAACCTTTCTATAAAGGCACTTTCCAAATAGATTTGTTGATTTAGTGCTTCAATATCTACAGCAACCTGATTCATTTTTTGATATTATCTTTAACAATTTAAGGCTAGCAAATTTCAGAAAAAAATCGAAAAACAAACAAAATTTAAAATAAGCCCCCGAAAATACGCCAATCTACTCATTTTCGTAGTTCTCATCATCCCTTTAACGTTATCTTCACAATCCTACCCAGAATTATTAAAAGAAAGCACCCTGCTGGTAGTCCTGCCTTCCTTTCGCAATCAACTTGATTTTGTTCAGAAGCAATTGGCAAATGATAAAAGTTCGACCTACTGGATGGAAAAAGAGAAGGAACTATTAAATCGTAAAAAATGGATTAATGCCAACATTAGGCGTGCTTTTATTGAAAATTATACCTATTCCGACTACTACTTTATTTTTGACTTTGAATTGGAAAATTGGCAAACTGAAAAAACAAATTGGATTAATGAGCATTTTTTGGATATCAAACCGGATTTTTTTATTTTGAAGTTGATACAGGAAACCAACAAACCCAAAGGGTGGTATCTACATGATGAAAATCTGGTTCCTCTGGTTGGGAAGTTTCCATATCTGTTAAAATGGTATCGTTCTAAAGAACTGATTGGTTTGATATTCAAACCAAAATCTCAAATACCAAAGTTTGATCATCAGGTGCGAAAATGGAATAGCAAATGGGAGAAGTTATTCTCTAAGCGTCACACTATAGCACAGTAAATCTCACAGGCACTTACGGTTTTATTATATTGTCATAACTTTCTGAAAGATAGCGAATCATGCTTAAGAAATACCTTATCAGTGCACTGAGAAGTACAGTTAAAAACAAATTTCATTCTTTGCTAAATATTTTTGGTTTGGCCGTTGGAATGGCTAGTGCGCTGCTTATTCTCCAATATGTAATGTTTGAAACAAGTTATAACAATTTTCACAAGCATCGCGATCACATATACAGAATAAGCTACTCCAAAGAAAAAGCCGGTGTGGAATCTTTCAATACGGTTCTGACTTATGCCGGAGTTGGAAAACTCATGGTTGAGCAATTTCCCGAAGTTGTGGATTTTGTCAGGCTGGCACCCGCCAGTACGATCACATCGAAGGCACTTATCCGATATGGAGATACTTTTTTTGAGGAAGATGATGTATACTATGCGGACCCATCCTTCTTCGATGTATTCTCATTCGAGTTAGTACAAGGTAATCCCCGTACAGCGCTTAAAGAGCAATTTTCTGCGGTCATCACCAAAAGTTTGGCCAAAAAATATTTTGGAGACCAAAATCCCATGGGTAAAACCATCCGCAAGGGAGGAACCGAAAACTATGTGATCACAGGGATATTAGAGGATGTGCCCCAAAATTCTCATGTCAATATTAACTTATTGCTTTCACACTCTACTTTATCTTCAATTATGTATGATACCTGGAATGAAGATAACCTGTCCAGGTTTCATGGTCATCTTTATATTCTCACTACTCCCAGCGTCGAACCCAGATTGTTAGCCGAAAAGTTTCCCAAGTTTGTCATGGACTTCATTGGAGGTCAAGAACTCGCCAAGCAGGATGTGGTATTGAAATTTACGATGATGCCGCTGACAGACATCCATCTTCATTCAAATATTGAACACGAAGCAAAAGCTAACGGAGATCATAAAATCGTTAATTACATGAGTATAGTCGGCATTCTAATATTGATCATTGCTTTGGTCAACTATGTTAATTTGGCGACTGCCCAGGCAATGGAGCGATCGAAGGAGGTCGGTGTACGCAAAGTAATTGGGGCAAGTAGATCAGGGCTGGTCCTGCAATATATGACGGAATCATTTATTGTCAATTTTTTTGCGATTATGTTGTGTATTTTGATCGTTTTTCTGGTTCAGCCATTTCTTGCTACCCTAGGCGCATCTAGAATACAAAATGCGGACATTTTCCAGAAGTCTTGGTTCTGGATTGCTGTTCTATGCACTTGGATTTTATCCTCTCTGCTTTCCGGATTTTATCCTGCTTTGGTACTTTCATCTTATCGTCCAGTGACTGTATTAAAAGGAAAAATGAATACGAATCGCAATGGTGTTGCACTAAGAAAGAGTTTGGTGGTATTTCAGTTTGCGAGCTCCCTTTGCCTAATCATTGGAACCATTGTTATTTACTCACAGATTACTTTTATGAGAGATCAAAAACTGGGGATGAATATCGATGATAAGTTGGTATTAAAAGGGCCAATGGTTATTGATACCAACTACATTTCCAGGTATACAGCCTTGAAGAATGCCTTACTGCAATTTCCGGTTGTTAAAGGGATTTCAGCCACTCAAAGCATTCCAGGTAATGAATTTAATTCCGCTACTTGGTTTACTCGTGTTGACAACCCCGAAACGGACAGCAAGTTTTGTTATATCAATCAGGTTGATCGAGAATTTGGGGATAACTATGAATTGGAGTTTCTGGCCGGTCGGAATTTTTCTGAAACCGATCAATTGGCGATTTTGGTCAATGAAACGGCTATTAAAATGTTTGATTTTCATAATGCGGACGAGGCGGTTGGTAAATTAATTACGGCGGGAGATCCAAACGATGCGGAATCCAATAAATGGAAAATCACCGGTATTGTTAAGGACTTCAATCAGCAATCCCTTAAAAATGAGGTCAGTCCGGTAATTATGTTCAAGAATGAATATGCTACTACTTTTTATTCTATTCAGCTTACCTCAAAAGCCGGAGGAATTCATGAGATTACGCAGACCATTAATCAGATACAGGACCAGTGGTTAAAATATTTTCCTGGAAATCCGTTCAATTACCATTTTCTTCGAGAAGGATTTGATGCACAGTATAAAGCCGAATTAGAATTTGGAAGATTACTTTCCATATTTACCGGGCTGGCCATATTTGTGGCCATATTAGGGTTAATCGGATTATCCTCCTTCACAATACGCCAACGAACCAAGGAGTTAGGTATTCGTAAGGTTCTGGGTTCGAATACTTGGGGTATCATTTTACTTCTTAGCAAAGATGTGTTGCGCCCCATTCTGGTAGCCAACCTCGTAGCCTGGCCGATCTGTTGGTATATCTTTTCCGACTGGCTGGCAGGATTTGCTTTCAGGATTGAACTGAATTTATGGCCTTTTATTCTGGCTTTTTTCATTATTTTATTGGTGGCCGCTTCAGCCATTTCTATTCAAATCGCCAAGGCGTCTATTTCCAATCCGGTACAAGCATTGAAATACGAATGAGGGGTGTCCATTTTGAACCTGAGTTCAATTATTAACCTTGTTCCCACAGCATTAGACGATTATCTAGTGAGATCAAGATTACTTAATGGTATCCAATATGGTAGTACTGTCTTTAGCTTTAAGGATCGGCTTAATCGGTGTGGTATCCAGAATTTCCGGAATTTCCACATAATGGGGTTTGAGTGGCTTTTCCGGTACTTTGAAAAGATCTATTTTTTCAGTAAATGTTTGCAATAGCAAAATAGAGTCTACCTTGGCTTCCGCTGCGCCAATGATTTCCTCACGACATTCTGTCTGGATAAACCTGACTTGAGCAGCTACCTTTTCCTCTATTTGCGCCATAACCGCCGGTGTCAATTCTTTTTCCGTTTGGGAGCAACCGGAAATTATTATCCAAAGTGCGATGATATATTTACTTCGATTCATATTCCATTAACTCGCGTTTTTGCTCTAAGCGGATCTGCATAATCGAATCAAAAGCCAATTGGTAGATCGTATCATATTGCAACAAGCAAAGACTATCCAATAGGGGTCGCATCGAGTCTACACGATGTGCGACTATGGTATCAATCAGTTTCTTGGTTTTCGAATCTATAGGTCGCTCAAAATCCTTACAAGAATTCAAACTGCTTAACCAAACAACCAATAATCCTGTCAATAATGCCCACCTCATGAATCGATTTTTTTCCGCAATTCAAAGTTTTGTCCCAAATAGACTTTACGCACCATAGGATCGGCAGCCAAATCTTCTGCGGTACCACTTTTCAAAATTCGTCCCTCAAACATCAGATAAGCCCGATCGGTGATGGATAGGGTTTCTTGAACATTGTGATCTGTAATTAGGATGCCAATATTTTTAGTAACCAATTTGCTGACTATGTTTTGGATATCTTCTACTGCTATGGGGTCTATCCCTGCAAAGGGCTCATCCAGCAATATGTATTTGGGATTCGTAGCCAAAGCCCTTGCAATTTCAGTACGACGACGTTCACCACCTGATAGAGAATCCCCCATATTTTTACGGACTTTATGTAAACCGAATTCCTGAATCAACTCTTCCAATTTAGTACTTTGTTCCGGTTTCGACATTTTGGTCATTTCCAAGACCGCTTTTAAATTGTTTTCAACCGAAAGCTTACGAAATACGGAGGGTTCCTGGGGAAGGTAGCCGATTCCAAGTCTTGCCCTTTTAAACATGGGTAAATTAGTGATCGCTTGATCTTCCAAGTATATGCCCCCTTCATTGGGTTTAATAAATCCAACAACCATATAAAATGTGGTGGTCTTCCCGGCTCCATTAGGACCTAATAATCCTACTATTTCACCCTGGTTCACTTCGATGGATACATTATCCACCACCTTTCTGCGACCGTAATATTTTACCAAATTTTCCGTGTGTAATTTCATATCAGATTATTGAAAGGAGACAGGGACCTCCATTTCCCAGTTTGCTCTTAAATTGTCAATTTTAAAATTCAACACCGGCTCAGGATTTATTTTGCGCAAATAATGCCCTGGGTCCCAAATGGTATTTTGATTGATATCAGCAAAAATACGTAATGTATAACTTCCAGGGTTAAGACCTGAACGGGTAATAGTGGATTGTCCTTCCCAAGTGAATTGATCGACCAGTTTATCCTGATTCAGGAGTTTCGCCATATAGGTTTTTGCAGAATCTGCACTTGGAAATTTGACTTTAATCGTTCCGAAATCTTCCTCTTTGGCAAACGCCAGGGTAAGGTCCAAAGTATCTGCAAGGGTAAATCCTCCCCATCCATTTATTGAACCAGGTAATATTTGCAGGCGATAAGGAAATCCGGTTTGCCAGGAGGCATTGATCAGGAGGATTTTTTGGTTTTCTCCACTTTCCAGGTCAAAAGCAACCGGCATGGAGGCACTATCCAACAATGTAATCATTCCGGTATCCAAAGCAGTGACAGGTCGGTTGAAAATCAGCGGTACCGCCTTTCCGGGAAAAAGTCTACTCCGACGGGGACTCCCCAATAAAGCAAAGGCTCGGGGATCTACAGATAAACTATCTGGGATAATGATCAGTGTATCCAAAAAATGATAATCATCCGCTATGAACAGAGTGTCCGGAGAAGGTATCTGGTGCCAGATTTCAAGGGTATCCATATTTTGCAATTGATAAAATGGATAGCTTCCGGCTGAGACGATCTTAAGGTCAGCAGGTGTTCGATTTAAGACATAGCGAATATGGTGTTTGTATAGGTATACCTGGAGCCTTTTGTATTCCGGATTTTGCTTGAATAGGGTTAATGAGATTTCTTGATTGAGATCGCGCGGCAATTGGATCAGGGAATCCAGAAATCCCAATTGCTCGGTGGCTGGATTATAAATGTAATTCTGATCCGCATCGGAGAGGGCAAACATTCTGAAACTGCCCGCCTTGACGTTTTCGATTTTAAAATCTCCGTTCTTGTTGGTTTTGGCAAAGTAGTAAGGCGTGCTCTGATAGATAATCGAATCCGTAAGATCTGCGTGAAGCATGGCCGTGATGTTTTCCAGCGGCTCCTTACTTTCAGCATCCAATATTTTACCCTGGATACTCAATGAATCAATATGTGGACCGGTTGAAAAAACAAACCGGTAATTGGTAAGTTTATTACTTTCAGTAATGTCCTGAATCGCATCTCCAAAATTAATCGTATACGTAATGCTGTCTTTCAGAGGTTCATCTTCAGGCAGTGTTATTTCGATAGATTTTCCTTTCAGTTCGGTTTTAATTCTCTTTTTAAAAGGTGGTGAAGTAACTATTTGATTAGGTTTGTCCAACTTGATCCATTCATCAAAAGTCAGGATGATTTCGGTTTCTCTGAAGTTGGTTTGAAAGTTGGGCGTAGACTTTTCGGGTACAATGTTGGGTGGTGCTACGTCTTTTTCTCCTCCGGTTGGAGCGATGGGATTTGCACACCGAAACAAAATAAAAACGACATAGCAAAACATCGTGATTATGAGAAAATAACCTTTCCTCATTTAGCGGTATTGTTTTTTGATTCGGTCCAGATCCCTCATTTGATCTTTAGCTTTAATGGATTCTCTTTTATCAAATGATCTTTTGCCTTTTCCCAACACGATTTCAACTTTCACATACCCGGTATCTGAAAAGAAAATGCGATATGGAATCAACGTAAATCCTTTTTCTTTAATCTTTCGTTCCAGTTTTTTCAGTTCACTTTTCTTTAGGAGCAGTTTCCTTTCCCTGACCGGTTCGTGATTAAATTGAGCAGCTTGTTTGTATTCGCTGATGTGCATATTCTTAATCCAAAGCTCACCATCGCGTAATATACAATAGGCTTCCTTGATACTTGCATGTCCTTCTCTGATCGCTTTTACTTCCGAGCCGGACAAAACAATACCAGCCTGATACTTATCTACAAAGAAATATTCGTACTCGGCTTTCCGATTTTTGATTTGGAATTGGGAAAAGTCTTTGACCATCTTAACTGTTTTTCTGAAGCTTGACGGCGGTGCCGTAGGCTAGGATTTCCGAAGCACCTTGCATCACCATGGCGGTCATAAAACGTACATTGACGACGCCATCGGCTCCCATTGATTCAGCATCTGCGATCATACGGTCGATGGCCTGTTCGCGAGCATCAGCCATCAGACGGGTGTACTCCGATATCTCTCCTCCGACCAGATTTTTTAATCCGGCAAAAATATCCCTTCCCAAATTACGAGCTCTGACGGTGCTGCCTCTGGCAATGTCGATCACCTCAGTGATCGTATGACCCGGTATGTGATCTATGTTTGAAATTTTCATAATGAATTTTGTTGTGTAAGGTTTTAGTAATAACGTTTCTCACCATCGACATGATTCCATCACGAGCCATGGATGGCAATTTGCCACGAATTTACTATTTCCCTTGCACTTATCGCGTGTGATCAAAATTAAGTTATTCTGATACATAATTAATTGGAAGTTGGCACAGGTCACGACTATCCGAAACTTTAAAAATCATTTAAGCTAAAACCAGAACATTGCAATGTAGATGAGGATGCAAAACCAAAGTTTTACGACCAAGTGTGCAAAACTATGGTAGCTGCGAGCTATCTGATATTTATACGCATATTACCCAAAAGAGCAGGAAAAAACTATTTAGTCCGCTAGATTTTCTTGATCTTGGTACTTCCACCAAAACAGAAAATAACCCATAGACAATAGCGTATATCAGGAACTTTTTAGAGAAAGATCCGGATAGCAAGATTTTGTGTGACATAAAAAGAGAGGAAATGTTGGAGCAGTAATTAAAGAGAACGTAGGGGTGAGATTCCCCTGCGTGACTCGATTAGGTGTAACATGAATAAATAACCGCTTGAAAGTAAGCGAAAATGGAAATTTGTATTATAATTTAATAGGAGGTGGAAATAATTAATTATAGCTATAAAGTGTATAGGTTTAAGAACCTTCCATTTCTTCCATTTAAATATATTATAAAAATATATTGTAATAACAAACTATCTATACTAATGAAATACTCATTTGTCCTACTTATTACTATTGTCATTTTATCGGGAAGTTGTAAGGTACAGAAAGGATTGGTTAATGATCAGGAAAATAAGCCTATTCTCGATGTTGAAAACGGATTGTCTTCGCTAGTTCTTATACAAGGTGATTCAACTTGGAATATAGAGGAACGAATGCAATATTATGGTATTCCAGGGGTGACAATTGCAGTAATTAAAGATTTTAAAATAGATTGGGTAGGATATTATGGCATAAAAGATAAAGTGGAAAAATTACCAGTAACAGAGGCGACACTATTTCAAGCTGGATCTATAAGTAAACCTGTCGCAGCTTATGCAGCGCTTAAGACTGTCGATCTAAAGAAAATTGACCTAAATAAAGATGTCAACACTTATTTGGATTCATGGAAAATTCCAAACAACAATTTTACCCTTTCAAAATCCATTAGTTTGGCCCATCTTTTAAGTCACACTGGAGGAGTAACTGTCCAAGGGTTCTCAGGATATGGAATTCAAGAAAAACTTCCAGATTTTATACAAATTCTTAATGGTGAATCTCCAGCTAATTCGCCTGCGATTGAAATTGATGAATACCCAGGAGTTGAATTTCGATATTCAGGTGGTGGGTATTGTATAGTCCAGCAACTACTAACCGATGTTTACGGGAAAAATTTTCCCACCTTGATGAAAGAGTTGGTTCTAGATCCGTTGGGAATGTCCTCCAGTACATTTAAACAACAGCTACCTGACAGCCTACTTAGAAATGCTGCCGATGGATATACACAAGATGGAAGTTTGATTAATGGAGGATTTAATATATATCCAGAAATGGCAGCTGCCGGACTCTGGACTACCGCATCGGATTTAGCTAGTTTTGTTATTGACATTCAAAGTAGCCTACAAAATGGTATGAATTCAAAAATACTTTCAAAGGAATTGTCCACTAAGATGATGACTCCATTTCTGCAAAGTTATATGGGATTAGGGATTTTCATCTTGGACAAGGGAGAAGAGGTGTATTTTCAACACGGAGGTTGGAATGAAGGTTTTTCTAGCCAATTTATTGCGCATAGGGATAAAGGATATGGCGTAGTTGTTTTAAGTAATTCAAATCAGCCAAATCTAATTAATGAAGTTATCCGATCTGTTGCAAGAGTTTATCAGTGGGACAACTTTTTATCTGATACATTTGTTCCTTTACCAATTATCAGAGAAGAAAAAGATAGAATTATGGGAAGGTATAAATACAATGATGATAACGTTACTACTATTTTGGAGAAAAATAACAGGATATATTACCACTATATCCCTAATAATTTTGAAGAATTAATTAAGATAGATTCTAATCTTTATATACGCCGAGAGAATAGTACTAAGATCACTTTTAAAGAAATTGATGGTGAAATGACTTTGGTTTTCTTGGCCGATGATGGAGCAAGAGAATCCCAAATATGTAATCGATTACAAAAAGATGAGAAAGTGCCATATGAGTTATTGTTTAACGATTCCTTTGAGAAAGGGTTGAATGCTTATAAAGAACTCAGAAAGAAAGATTCAACTAACATAGTTGTACAGGAAAGTCGAATTAATAGTTTTGGCTATAGTTTTCTCTATTCGGATCAAGTTGAAAAAGCTATTCAGGTTTTTAAGATTAATATCGAGTTACATCCAGCTAGCCCTATAGCTCATAATGCATTAGGAGAAGCCTATATTAAGATTGGGGCTAAGGAAGAAGCAATTCAAAGTTTTCGTGAATCGCTTAAGATTAAGCCGGATAATAGATTTGCACTTAAAAAGATTCTTGAATTAGAAAAGTGAATACGTCACACAACACGCGATGACCACGGCAGCCGCCTTATCAGGACAGGTATAGAAAATTACCTTACTTTTTCAAAGTTCGATCCTTATTGATTATATTGGAATCTCAATTTTCTGAGCACCAAGATGATGAGTCAACTTTCCACTATTGATCCGCATATAATAAAAGAACCCTGGTCTTACCGATCTACTATGCGTAATTGGGGTTTGCTGATTTTATATTCTAAATACAAATTGTCTTACTTTTTTTTCTTTTCTATTTTTAGGATGCCAGACGAATTGAAAATTGAACTTGGGAATCAATTTGTTTAAGTCATTAACAATGCTAGTTATCGGAAGGTGAATTTCGGATTGCAAATTTTGAAATAAAATATTCGGATATTTGATTACAATTTTCCACAAGTTAACCAGGTTCAATACAAAGAAGATTGCGCCTATCCAGCTTTCTGAGGTATCTTGTCTTCGGGCTTTTATATTATTGAGGCCATAACCATTTTTACCTTGACCAATTTTTCCTTCCACATGATTACGTTGATTACGTTCTTTTTTGAGTTTTCGTTTTTGATAGGGAGTGAGAGATTGTTTAGGAGGTCTACCCAAAGGTTTTCCTACAATTCGGATTCCTTTATCTTTTAACCATGCTCTGTTGTTTCTGTTCAAATAGATCCTGTCAGCCAATAATAACTCTGGATAATAACCAAATGTAATTCGAAATTTTTCTACTTGCAATTTCAGATCTGAAGACTCATTAAAGGCATGCCAACTGATGTGATCTACTTTGCTGTACCCTTCACATTCGCTGACACTTATTTTACTTCCAAACTCTACTGTAACCTTGTCTTTACCCCTGACTATTGGCCTAACATAAGGTTGGTAAATATTTACGATCCTGTCTGGGCAACTATGTGTTTTATTATCATACATCCTCATTTGCTGATTGCAAATCAATTGAATTACCCAAAAGATGCGCTGATCACGACGAGTAAAAGGAATAGAATTTTGTGAAATAATGTTTAGCAATTTGTGAATTGTTTTGATATTTCTGCTTAAATATCTGAGTTGTTGGCCAATTACCTTTCTGATCTGTTTTTTAGATTTATTTTTCTTTTTGGCCAGGTTTAAGTATTCCTTTTTGGCAATCCTTCGATAAGTGCGAGGCTTAACCTTTAAATCAGTCATTTTGTATAGTATATCTATCAGACGCTCACTTTCTAAACGACTTTCACTAATTAATCCTAAATCGGTTGGATATTTGATTTGTTGATCGGCCACGGTGGCATCTATCTTCAGCTTCCCTTTGTGAGTAATTTTTGAAGTGGTTTGTTCTGGCATTGGTTCTTCGCAAACAGAAGACTTGTTTTCAGTTGGAGATCCAGGACCTTTGTTTGGTAAATTATCCTTTCCTTCTTGTTTAATAATCCGTTTGTGTTTTGGTTTGAGTTGTTCAGTTCGAGAAATGATCAGATCATTAAACGAATCAAACATTTCAGCACCCATTCTTTTACGTATATCTACAAAAAGCGATGGATCAAATGGAAGGGCTGTTTGAAAACTTTTCAATCCACAAAAGTATTGAATATAAATATTCTCAGAAATTTCTTGTACCGTATCACGGTCACTAAGTCCCAATCGGTGTTTGACTATTATTGCTCCTATTACCATTCGGATGTCTACACTTTCTCGTCCAGAATCAGTCCTCAGATTACGTGCATAAATAGAAGCCAAATCATCCCATGGTATCAATTTAGCTAGAATTACCCAACGGTTATCAGGACTCAGATCTTGATCAAATGGATGTTTAAATCCTTCAAGAGTAAGCTGATTAGCAGGTGTATATCGTATCATAACTGCAAGGGTTTTGATAGTAAAATAACCAATACCTTGCACTTATAACTATAAATCACTACTTTGTTATCAACACAATATGTTGATAAACAAATATTTATGCCGCATTTCTGAAAAAATCAGCAAACCCTAATTGGACTTTTGAATTATATAAAAATGCACCTGGTGATGAAAACCAGATAGGACTTCATTTTCCTTTTGAGGATTCAATGGTAACTTTTTTGACCGACTTAAAATATGTGAATTGGTCTCAACCAGTGCCGGATGATATGGATATCAATAGCGTATATCAGGAACTTTCTCTAAAAAGTTCCTGATAGCAAAATGTTATGTGCCATCGTAAATAGTTAGAAATGTGGAAATCAAGATCAATTGATGAATACTATTTTGAACGGATCAACCTTATTAAATCTGAGATTCTTGAGGAAGATGATGACTATCTAATGTCAATAGATACTGAGGAACTAGTCGAATACTACTTACAAAAGGCCAAGCTCTTTGAGCCAGTAGACATTAAGTTCGATCAAAAGACACTATCTCCAAGAAAAGAAGTTGTTACAATCAGAGCAAATGAAAGAAGTTTCCCCTATAACAATCAAGGGGATCTGAAGATGGAAAAAGAATATGTTGATGTTTGTATTCCTGTAACAGACGATCAAGATATTTACCTTATAAACAATCTTAGAACAAAAAATATAGTGTCTGGGGGATCTCCAATTTTTAAGATTGAAGACAAGGAAATAATCATGTCAATTGAGACTAAAGGATATGGCGTTGAGTTGAGCACTGAACAAATACAAAGCAAAATTGAGCAAGATACAATCAGAATTAAGAATTGGTTTGATTTGAAGAATGTTGAAATTAGTCGAAATAACAGCGAATCCCCAGAAATTATTAAGGATTTTATCACAAACAGGAAAAAGAAGCTGCTTGCCGATGATAGAAAAATCAATGAATTAAGTAAGACCATGAACATACCCCTGAAAAAGAACCCAAAACTTGAAGCAACAAAGGTCAGACTGCAAAAGAAGAGGATTATTGACAAAGTGAAGCCAAGAGGAGGTAATTCCTCTCAACAATATGTGCTAAATCGAGAGCGTGTGCTGGATTTGGTTGCGATAATAGATAATCAAGGACATCAATTTGAACGTATTCCAAATACATGTTCCAAATTACAAGAAGAGGATCTCCGAGATCTGATTTTAGTGGGCTTAAATGCTATTTTCGAAGGAAGTGCAACAGGAGAGACCTTCAGTAAGAAAGGAAGGACGGATATATTTCTCAGAATAGATAAGGGAAATATTCTGATTGCAGAATGTAAGAACTGGTCAGGTGAAGGACTATATCTTAAAACAATCGATCAGATTCTTAGATATGTTACTTGGAGGGATAACTTCGGAATAATTATTGTGTTCTGTCGAAGAAAGAATTTCACAAATGTTTTAGATACGGCATTTAATGCTTTAGGTAAACATAATGCGATAATAGGTTCAGTCTTGAAGAGAGGTAGTACAAGGTTAATATCGAAGCACGTATTACCAGAGGATGACCAGAAAACGGTTGAAATACACCACTTATTTTATAATTTGTATTCAGAAGAAGACGGCATATAACAGTCTGCCATGACATCATATTGGCTAACGCAGATCTGAACTGGAATAATCGTATTAAGTTTGTTAGATTGGAAGGTGCAAGTATTAAGTTTTGAGGCTCACGATTGCTAGCCAATACAGATGCATGCAGCCGGACCGTTGAACAAATCCATTCCGAAATATCGCATAACACCTAAGAAATATAATACATTGCGATCATTGATAAACAAAAAAGTGACGTAATGGAAACAAAGGAAGAATCCAGGAATTTACAGACTGCCAGACAAATTGAATTAAAAATACTAGTTCTGGAAGATAATGTATTGAGATCTAAAATTCTTTTGTAAATTAATTCCCATATAAGAACGGATTAATACAATTTGACAGGAATAATCTGAAAAGGGATTCCCTAAATATAAATCATGATGTCCAACTGAACTGCATATTGTCGAAGCCATATGCATTCTTTGAGTTATGGGCAATTTGAATTACCTATGAGACAAATTCAAGGAAACCTTACAAAAGAATTACGAAATCACACTTCGTCGAAGGAAGTTGGTAAAGATTCTGGATATCCTGTAACTACATTTAGAAAATTAGTAGAACAAGTTGCCAAATTAGCCTACCTGAATAAGGATTATTTGCTCTTTTACCGAGGTCAAAAAAACGATTATCTAAACAAAGCTCAAGCCTCCACATTTTATCCAACAATATATCGGGGAGATTATGTTTCTCAACAAGAATTAGATTTTAGATTTGATAAATTAGAAAGTGCAAGTAAAATTCTTTCTCATCTGTTTAAGTCAAACAAGATACAAGGCCAATATGAATTAAGAAGAAAAAAATACATCCAGTGGAGCATCCTTCAACATTATGAAGTTACAGAAACGCCTCTCATAGATTTAACGCAATCCTTACGAGTTGCATGTTCATTCGACCAATTATACAATGATCAAAAAACTGCATATGTATACGTTTTTGGGTTACCATATTATTCTAACAGAATCTCGATAAATTCCGAACATGATTTAGTCAATATTAGACTTTTGAGCATTACTCCACCAGAGGCATTGAGACCTTATTTTCAAGAAGGATTTTTAGTTGGTACTGAAGATATTACGAACGAATATGATAATAAAGGTGAGTTAGATTTAAACAATCGCCTAATCGCTAAATTTGAGATCCCTAACAACAATAGATTTTGGGGAAAAGAATTTAAAAGAATACCAGAGTCTGCATTATATCCAAAGAAAGACAGAATTGAATCAATTTGTAGAGAAATTGATCAAGAGATCTCAATGGGAGCAACGCCTTCAGACTTAGGTAATTACTTAAAGATTTGGGCGGAATTTGAGAATCACGTTGTTAAACATGCAAGAAAATATAAAAGAAATGTATTCACAACCAGGGATGCAATTAATACGGTAAGATGGAAAGCCCCTAAATACTATGATATATTAACACAATTTGACGCTTTGAGGAATTTTAGAAATAGGCTTGTTCATAACCCTTCAGAAATTTCAAATGACGAATTAAAAACAAATCTAATTGGATTGCAAAACATATGGGAAGTCTATAAGAAAAACAGTCCATGATAAATCAAGCTTCAATCGGCCCAACGGGTCAAGGCCCTCCTGAAGGAGGCGGGTTGAAGCCCACAGAAGATAGATGTCAGCACCAATGCCTGTTGGACTGAGTCACCTCACCACTTGGAAAAAGTAAAAATAGAGAGGTCATTATTGGATGGAAATGGAAGGGTTTAATTTACACCAAAAGGTTGGACGAAGTGGAATAAGTAATGGTGACACCTGAAAATGAGATATATCCAGGAGAAAATGTCGCGGTTGATGTAAATTAAAGTATTGGCAAAGCTTCGCCATTCATAGGTATAGAAAATTCCCATACTTTTTCAAAGTTCGATCCTGATTGTTTATCTTGGAATTTCAATTTTCTGAGCACTAAGATGATGAATCTACTTCCCACTATTGATCCGTATAAAATAAAAGAATCCTGGTCTTACCGATCTACTATTCGTAATTGGACTTTTGAATTATATAAAAATGCACCTGGTGATGAAAACCAGATAGTACTTCATTTTCCTTTTGAGGATTCAATCGTAACTTTTTTGACCGACTTAAAATATGTGAATTGGTCTCAACGAGATTGCCGGATGATATGGCAATCTGAAATATTCGGGATAAAAGGTGCTGTATATGTGCTGGGAGAAGATTCTAGGTCTAAATCCTACAAACTAATATCATTTAGCGTTGAAAAAATATACGTCAGCAATGATAATCAGCATGAAGCAAAAATAAAATTAAGAAAATGAATGTTCTCAAATAATCAGTACTGTAAGGACCACACACTCAGGTTATTTATATTAATTGTCAAAAGAGTTGTTTTTCCGTCTTTAAATTGTTTTTGTAATAATTCGTATTCAATATAATGAAGGCCATCACATTTTTTGATACCGAAATAGACCCCAAAAACAAGAAGATCCTTGATATTGGTGGAGTAAAAAGTGATGGGAGCACTTTCCATTCAAATTTGATAAAAGATTTTGCAGAATGCTTAAATAATACCGACTTTATCTGCGGACACAATATTATCAGACATGATTTGAAGTATATACAAAAATATCTTTCGTCCCAAGGGAAAAATGATTTTCAATATATAGACACATTATTTTTATCACCATTATTATTCCCGACAAAACCATATCATCATCTGTTAAAAGATGACAAATTACAATCAGATGAATTAAATAACCCCGTAAATGATTCCCAAAAGGCGAAAGATTTGTTTTACGATGAAATTACTGCTTTTAATAATCTGGAGGAATTGTTAAAACAGACTTATTATTTACTGCTGTGCGAACATAAAGAGTTTAAGCATTTCTTTGAATTTGTATCATTTAAATGTTCTGAAGACTTTTTAGTATCTGAACTAATTTATGAACAATTTCAAAATAGGTTTTGCCCAAATGCTCCAATAGAAACCATCATAAAAGAACATTCAATTGAGCTTGCTTATTGTTTGGCGTTAATTAATAGTACAGACCGTTATTCTATTACACCGCCTTGGGTTTTAATGAATTATCCAGAAGTAGAAAGAATAATGTACTTGCTCCGAAATAACCCATGTCTAACCGGATGCATATATTGTGAAAAAGCCCTGGACGCAAAACTCGGGTTAAAAGATTTTTTTGGATTTGATGCTTACCGCACCTTCAATGGCGAACCGTTACAGGAGAAGGCTGTAAAAGCTGCAATTAACAATAAATCACTTCTTGCTGTTTTTCCTACCGGTGGAGGAAAATCCATTACTTTTCAAATCCCCGCCTTAATGGCTGGCAGAAATACTAAAGGCTTAACAGTTGTAATTTCACCATTGCAATCACTAATGAAGGATCAGGTTGATAATCTTGAGAAAAATGGTATAACAGAATCGGTTACCATTAATGGATTGCTGAACCCGATTGAGCGAGGCAAATCATTCGAAAGAGTTGAAGATGGCTCAGCTTCAATTTTATACATTTCACCGGAATCTCTTCGCTCTAAAACTATCGAACGCCTGTTGTTAGGTAGAAATATTGTTCGTTTTGTGGTAGATGAAGCACATTGTTTTTCAGCTTGGGGGCAGGATTTTAGAGTTGACTACTTGTACATTGGTGATTTCATAAAACAGCTACAAGAAAAGAAAAACTTGTCAGATCCTATTCCGGTTTCCTGCTTTACAGCAACGGCTAAGCAAAAAGTGGTTGTCGATATATGTCGGTATTTTGAAGAAAAATTATCGCTTCAACTTGAAGTATTCAAGGCAAAGAGTACAAGGACTAACTTGCAATACAAGGTTTTTGACATCAAAGATGAAGAAGACAAATATAATAGTGCAAGAAATCTGATTGAATCAAAAAATTGCCCTACGATCATTTATGTTTCAAGAACAAGAAGAGCGTATCAACTTGCAGAACGATTGAGTAAGGATGGATTTAACGCGAAGCCTTATCATGGCAAAATGGATGTTAACGAGAAAACACAAAACCAAAATGATTTTATTGCCGGTGATGTTCAAATTATGGTAGCAACGTCCGCCTTTGGAATGGGAGTTGACAAAAAAGATGTTGAAATGGTCATCCATTATGACATCTCGGATTCTTTAGAGAATTATGTGCAAGAAGCCGGTAGAGCAGGACGTGATGAAAATATCTTGGCAGATTGTTTCGTGTTATTTAACGAAGAAGACCTTAACAAGCATTTTATTTTGCTGAATCAAACAAAATTGTCTGTAAAAGAGATTCAACAAATATGGAGAGCGATCAAATATATTACAAAGTTTCGTTCCTCGGTGTCGAATTCAGCGTTGGAAATTGCACGAAAAGCAGGTTGGGATGATAATGTTATCGAAATTGAAACTCGTGTTACCACTGCCATTGCAGCGCTCGAACATGCAGGGTATTTAAAGCGCGGGCAAAATATGCCACGGATTTTTGCAAATAGCATATTATCGAAAAATGCCCAGCAGGCAATTGGAAAAATAAATTCATCTTCAAGATTCGATAAACAGCAAAAGGTCAGTGCAATTCGTATCATTAAAAAGCTGTTTTCAACAAAAAGCAGAAAGCACTCAAATGACGAAATACCGGAAGCGAGAGTTGATTATATTTCCGATCATTTAGGGATTGTGAAGGAAGAAGTAATAAAAATTATAAACTTGCTTCGAGAGGAAAAAATTCTGGCAGACACAAAGGATTTGACTGCATTTATCAAGCAAGCTGACAGCGAAAGTCGCTCACTATCAATTCTTAATTCTTTTGCAAAAATTGAGAACTTCCTTTTGCCCATTTTGGATCAACATGAAAAAGTAATTAATCTAAAAGAATTAAACGAGGAGGCATTAGAGCATAATTGCACAAATGCCAACCCAAATAAGATTAAAACTGTTTTGAATTTTTGGGCTATAAAAAACTGGATTAAACGCCGGAATCATAGTTATTCGAAAAATCATATTTCAGTAATTTGTAAGCAGCCAATAGATATTCTGAAAGAGAAACGGGAGAAAAGGCACTTATTGTCGGAGTTTATTTTGACATATCTTTTCAATAAAACTCAAAATACTCGGGATACAAACGGGATAAACGAAATTTTAGTTGAATTCTCTGTTCACGAGTTAAGGGATAATTATGTAAACACATCTGCAATGTTTAAGATTGATGCATCTATTGAAGACATTGAAGATGCACTTTTCTATCTGTCAAGAATTGAAGCAATTAAAATTGAAGGTGGCTTTTTGGTCGTTTATAATAAACTTACAATTGACCGCTTGGAACAAAATAATCAGATTCAGTATAAAAAGGATGACTATAGCCAACTGGAGCAGTTTTATCAAAACAAAATGCAGCAAATTCATATTGTTGGTGAATACGCAAAAAAAATGCTAACAGATTACCGTGAAGCGTTAAGTTTCGTTGAGGATTATTTCCAATTGAACTATACTTCATTTCTAAATAAATATTTTCCGGGAAGCCGAAAAGATGAACTTCAAAAAAACATTACACCAAAAAAATTCAAACAACTTTTTGGGGAATTGTCACCAAGGCAGCTTAAAATAATAAACGACAATCTGAATCAGTTTGTCATTGTTGCGGCAGGCCCCGGTAGCGGAAAAACCAGGGTATTGGTTCATAAATTAGCTTCTCTTTTGTTGATGGAAGATGTTAAACACGAACAATTGTTGATGTTGACCTTTTCCAGGGCTGCCACTACCGAGTTCAAAAAAAGACTCCTCAAATTAATCGGTAATGCAGCAAATTTTGTTGAAATAAAAACATTTCATTCCTATTGTTTTGATTTACTCGGTAGAGTTGGAAGTATAGAGAAATCAGACAAAATCCTTCAACTTACTACTGAAAAAATAAAGAATGGTGAAGTGGAGCCGAATAGAATTGTAAAAAGTGTACTTGTCATTGATGAAGCACAAGACATGGATGAACATGAATTCGGTTTGATTAAGTCACTAATGGAAAAAAATGAAGAAATGAGAATAGTTGCCGTTGGGGATGATGACCAAAATATTTATGCCTTCAGAGGAGCTGATTCTAAATATTTTGAACAATTTGTCAAGGAAAAAAGTGCTACACAATATGAGTTGGTGGAAAACTACCGAAGTAAGAAAAACCTTGTTGAGTTTACGAATAAATATGTCGAACAAATACACCGCCGTTTTAAAACGACTCCGGTGGCCTCTGTTCATAAGAAAAATGGAACGATTCGAATCATAAAATACAATAGTAGCAATTTGATTGTTCCATTTGTAAATGACATATTATTTGCCTATTTATCTGGAACAACAGGTGTTTTAACGAAAACCAATGACGAGGCTTTGCAAGTTACCGGCTTATTGCTTAAGAATAAAATACCGGCAAAATTAATTCAATCGAATGCGGGTTTTAGCCTCTTTAACCTATTTGAACTCAGGTCATTTATTGAGGATTTGAATTTAGATGAATCCACACCCACAATAAGTAAGGAGGCCTGGAATGATGCAAAAAGGAAATTTGCAAAAAAGCATAGTAAAAGCACAAATTACAATCTTTGTAAAAATCTTCTTGTTGATTTTCAGGAAACAAATCCTAAAATAAAATACAGCTCGGATTTCGAGGTTTTTATAAAGGAATCAAAATTAGAAGATTTTGATTCTCAATATGGTGAAACAATAATCGTTTCTACAATCCACAAAGCAAAAGGAAAAGAGTTTGACAATGTATTCCTAATGCTTGACGATTTCGATGCAAATTCGGATGATTCCAAACGTCAATTATATGTGGCAATGACCCGTGCAAAACAGAATTTAACAGTTCATTATAATGGTAATTATCTTGATAATATAAATGCTGATGATTTGCACCGGGTTAGCGACTCGTCAACATATCCTTTGCCGGCGCATTTATTATATCATCTAACACACAAAGACATTAATTTAGGTTATTATAATTTTTTACAAAAAAGATTGAATTCATTAAAAAGTGGAGATTCATTAGGCATAAACGAAAAAGGTCTGGTAAATTCAAATGATGAGCAAATAGTAAAATTCTCAAAATCTTTTCAAAAAGTAAGGGAATCTCTCGAAAACCAGGAATATCAATTAGTCAAATCTAAAATAAGATTTATACTATTTTGGGAATACAAAAATGAAGAAAGCGGTGAAAATAAAGAAATAAAAATAGTATTACCTGAACTATATTTTGAGAAAAAACTCAAGCCTTAATCACATACACTTTACCAAGTCGCAAACGCTAACTCGTAATGACTTTGTTGTATGGCTCGGTATAAGGCCAATACCATTTTAGTTTTGTAAAATTTTATCGTTTAGAAGCCTTGAAACTAACGGGCATAACAATCTCTACAAATTTGTTTAGTATTTTGCTTTTTATCCTAATTTCTATATTCTCAAATTTACTTTTCCTGGACTTGAGTTTGTCCCCAAATATTTTCTTGAAGCGAAACAAATGTATATTTCAGTCAAGCTTCAAAGATTTATAAAGTCCAATGATCAGCCTTTGTCTGCCAGAAGCAGATAGATCTTCCAAAGGCAGATAAATCTTCCAGAGACAGATAGATTGGACGTAGCGGAGGCCAAATTATGGGTTTTAGATTTTCGAATTTAAGGGGAGAATAGAAAATCGGATAGCTCTGTGATCTAAACCTCTGTTAGGAACAATGCCATGTAGATGAGGATGCAAAACCAAAGTTTTACGACCAAGTGTACAAAACCATATAGCAGTGAGACAACTGATATTTATACGCATATTACCCAAAAGAGCAGGAAAAAACTATTTAGTCCGCTAGATTTTCTCGATCTTGGTACTTCCACCAAAACAGAAAATAACCCATAGACAATAGCGTATATCAGGAACTTTTTAGAGAAAGTTCCGGATAGCAAGATGTTGTAGCACATATATAAAATTATAATGATGAAAGAATTAAAAACAGATTACTGTATCCTCGGGGGAGGCATTGCAGGAATTTTGGTGGCAAGCAAATTGGCGTCATCTGGGAAAAAGGTAATTATCGTAGATCAGGGACCTCGATTTTCAGAAGAAGATCGTGCTAATATGTTGCAACAAAGCAAAAAGGACTTAAATGATTTTGCTGATTACAATGATGATGTTGACCCGTCCATAATAACACCATTAAGTTCGGAGACTGCAAAAGATGATGTGATTGAATGGACTAATTATAGATTGTTTGGACTGGGCGGTACAGCTCTTCATTTTGAAGGCCTCATGATGCGGCCAATCATGGAAGACATGAAAGTAAAAACTCTTTTCGGTTATGGTCGTGATTGGCCCATATCATACGCTGAATTGGAACCTTGGCTATTGAAAGCAGAACATGAGGTAGGTGTTTCGGGAAATAACGACAATCCTTATGCATCTACAAGATCTGGATCGTTCCCTATGCCAGGTCATTCTTTTTCATATTTCGATAGTGAAATTGTTGGTCCTGCGCTCAAAAAATTGGGAATAACAGGCCACTCTTGCCCAATAGCTGTCAATTCTGTTCCATATCGTGGTCGTTCAGGATGCTTAGCTTGCAGGGCCTGCGTATTTTGTCCCTCAGGCGCTCGATATTCACCTGATCGGGTACATCTCCCACTTTTAGAACAACTCGAAAATGTAACAATACTGGATACGTTGAGTGTAAGAAAGTTAGAGACCAATTCAAAAGGGGATAAAATAGTGGCGGCTCATGCTAAACGCATTGAAGATAAGTCCGACCTTAGCATTCTAGCTAAGAATTTTATAGTTGCAATGGGTGGAGTAGAAACGCCTCGATTGCTATTTCTATCTGCTGATAATAATAAACATAAAGCCGGACTTGGAAATATGGGTGGACAACTAGGTTCCGGATTCAGTGATCACGGTGGTAGCTATGTCACTTTTGATACTGGTAGACCTGTAGGCAGTAGATTAGGTTTTGAGACTTGGGTTTCAGATCATTTCCGTAAGCACGTGAATAGAGTAATTCAACCCACATTTACAATACTTACTTCACCCCAAATCGATTGGATCGCATCTGTTGGAGATGAGGCCACAAAGTGGGCAATAGAGCAAAATGTACTTTCAATTGATGATCTCAAAGCCAGTTTACCAAATATGGCTACGATGTATATAATGACTGAAACTGAAGGCAAAGGATTTTTAGAACTTGATAAAGAAAAAAAGGATGCTTTTGAGGATCCTGTTGCAAAAATTACAATGAGACTTACTGAATGGGATCGGAAAGCCAATGCGAAGTTTGAGGAATTAGTGCCTGATATAGCGGAAGCTATGGAGGCTAAAAGATTTTCTGAACCTTCATCTCCTGAATGGGGAATTGGTTATCATCCATCCGGAGCTACTGCTATGGCCAAGAATCCAGATGAAGGTGTCTGTGATGAAAATTTAAAAGTTTTTGGACTGGAAAATTTACACTTGGTTAGTAATTCGGTATTTCCACACATGGGATCCAACCCTCCAACATTAACAATTGCGGCTTTAGCTATAAGGTTGGCAGCTCATCTAGAAGGGAAAAAATAAGATAATTATGGAAAATATAACTCGACGTCAATTTACAATACAAAGCTCTAGACTACTTGCTTTTATACCTTTATCCGGACTTATAAGCTGTGTTGAGGAATCTAAATTAAGTGCTGAAGAATCTTTAAAAAGACTAATCTATATTGTTGGCCCCTGGACGCTTGAAGATCACTCAATAGCAGAAGATTTCACAAATCGATTCCTTATAACAGATTTTGCAAAGGAATATCTACCAAAATCGGTTGATTTGATTCAAAGTCTTTCCAAGCAAATTCCTAAAGAACCTGCTGTGGTTAAAGAAATAGATCTTAATAATTTACCTAAAGAAGGAAAGGAATTATTGGTTACATTGACCAAGAAATTATATAGCCTTGTTGAAATACGGTTTTATGCTTCAAATGAACCAACATGTGGAGCGTGTCTAGGCAATCCCAATTGGCATACGAGAATTCCGAAATAAAATTTTGAATTGTTTACGATTAGGGAATTAATACGTGCTACAATAAATAAGGATTCAAGCGGTCGGCACGACCGAGCTTTGAATCCCGTGTTGGACGAAAATGCTGAACCCCAAACCTAGGAGAAAGCAATGTTTAAACTGAATTGAATAATCCTGAGAATCAACTAAGATTTACAACCATCAGAGTATACTAAATAGAGAAAGAACGAATAATCTTTGATTTGGTCTATCAAACAACAGAATGTGAGATTTTAGCTTAGCAAAAATTACTGGTTGACATAAGTATCTTAAACTATGTACTGGCATAGTTACTTTTTAGGATATTAAAGAAAGAATTGGATTTAAATTAAGAGAATTGGGGGGTCCACGGTTGGGATTAATTTTAGCGACGAGAATAAGTTTTCCATTTTTGCAATAAGGACACTGATCGATTAATAGTCCTTTTTGATCCCAGAGCTGTTTCCATGACATGGTTTGTTTGGGGACTTCTGGAAATAACTTATTTTTCCAATGACTGCTAAGGATACCAAAATGGCGTATTCTAAAGAACCGTTTAGGCAATATGTGTAATGTTAAACGTCGCACAAATTCCCAAGCACTCAAGGGTATTAAATTGACTTGATTAGCATGACGATAATCCGTGTACCTAAAAGTTACAGAGTCCTCATCATATGTAGTAATCCTGTGATTGGTAATAGCAGTTTTATGAGTATATCTGGCCAAATATTGAATTACACCTTTTGCTCCACCAAAAGGAGGTTTGGCATAGACAACCCATGGTTTTGCATACAGTTTGGCATGGAGATCTGAGATATATTCCATTCCACTAGCTACCAGGAATTTTTTCAGTTCCTTTACAAACTTAGCTCTGAATACCAAGCTCAAGGCTTTGACCGGGAATAAAAACTTACCATTGCCATTGGCCTCTTTCCATTTTCCATTAAAGGTTACACCACCACCGGGGACAATGCAAGTATCTTGTTCCATTGGCCGTTTATTATATCGGCAATGGCGTTAATATGTGCCATCTGCTATTCGTCGTAGAGTCGATCAAACGGGCTAAACCGGTCAGTTCCTTTCAATCGCGCCACGTGCAGATAGATTAATGTGGTATTCAAATGAGCATGGCCTAATAATTTACTTAATGTATCGACATCCATTCCGTATTCCAGCAAGTGAGTGGCATAGCTATGGCGAAGACTGTGAGCGGTCACATCTTTTTTGATCTGAGATCTCTTAAGGGTCTCTTTCACTGCCCATTGAACTCCTCGTGGAGATAGCTTAGAACCAATCGATTTGCCATTGAACAAAAAATCCTTAGGTGAATAGGCAACTATGTACTTATTCAATCCTCTTGCAATCAGTTTACTCAGAGGCACATATCTGTCTTTGTTGTATTTGGTCTGGCGAATGTGAATGGTCATACGTTGAAAATCAATATCACAAATTTTCAGATTACGCACTTCCATACTCCGTAATCCGGCCGAATATATCAAGCATAACATGACTCGGTGTTTCAGTATTCGACCAGATCGAAATAAATGTTTACATTCTTGTGTACTCAATACAACAGGTAAATTATTCTGCCTCTTCAGGCTTGGCAATCTAATGGCACGATCCTCTAAATCATAAATCCGAAATAAGAATCGTAAGCCATAAACGGTATGCTTAAAGTAACTCTTAGAAGGAGAGTCTCCCCGGACTAAACTTTGTAAATATCCATTGATTTGTTCCTCCTCTAATTTGATTGGAATACAATGGAAGTGTAAACTGATCTTTGCGATACATCTTCCATAATTGGTCAAAGTACTTTGGGAAAGACCTCCTAACATAACTTTTTGCTCTAGTTGAGCATACATTGTTTGAAAATCTTTAACTTCATTTTTGGCACGATCAATAATAGTGCCTTTTTTTGAATTTTCCATAAGTCTATTATTTGGTTATTTAATTCTTTAGACTTATGGAATTTTTTTGAAAATGTAAAGACCATCGCTGAAAGCGATTTAGTTCAACACAAGCTATGATGTCCATGCCTCCTAAATGTCGGCACGGCACATAGCAAGACCGCTGGCACCATTGCAGAAATAAATTCAAAAAATTATGAAACGATTTACACTCTCAATTTTAGTTTGTCTTACTTGTCTCACTACATACGGACAGTTTAAAGTTAATGCTAACGGAAAGTACTTTGACTATAACGGAACCAAAATTTATTATGAAGACACAGGTAAAGGAGAAACACTCTTATTTTTACACAAGTTTTTTGGGTCAGCGGATAATTGGAAACCATATGTGGAAGTTTTTTCAAAGCAATTCCGGACAATCACCGTTGATATGATGGGACATGGACGATCTGATATTTACAATGAGGAAGATATTGATTTTGATCATGGAGAGTACGCAAAGATGATTATTGCTTTGCTCGACTCCATAAAGTTAGATAAAGTGAACGCAATTGGTGCAAGTAGTGGTGGCACTACTCTTCATTATCTTAATGTAATGCAACCAGACAGGTTTAAATCTGTGATCACCATTGGAGGGCATATTTACTATAGCACAAAGGCTCGAGAGATTATAGAAAGAGCGGGAATGAATGCTTTTATGAAAGGTAATGAAAAACATGGTCCTGAAAGACAGGAATATTTGGCAAAAGCATTCTACGACGAGCGAAGACTCTCTGATAATGACCCTGCATTTACACCAGATAAGTTGAATTCCATCAAGGCAAATTGGTTGGTGGTATTAGGAGACGACGACCCTTTTGTTCCTTTACAACTTGGTTTAGAAATGCACAGAGGCATCCCTAAAAGTCGGCTGTGGATTGTTCCTAACGGCGGACATACACCACATCTAAATGCCGATTTTCAAACGGAGTTTATAAGGGTATCTCTCGAATTTCTAACTGGGAAATGGAACAAGGAAGATTAAAAGCACAGATGCCAACATTGTATAACCGCAATTACGGCGGACTGATAGTTAAATGAATCTATTTTCCTACAAATCAGCTTCCACCCTCACCGAAAAAATACTAACTTATAATCCGTAACTGACGGTGATACGAGTCCGTTAGCCCTCATTAAGAAGAAAAAATCAGCAAATGAACTATTATGAAAATTGAGTCCACTCTGAAAACTATCAATTTTCATAAAATGAATTATTTTGGATGAGATTTTTATTTTTTGAGATTCGTTGATGCCTGAGTATCAGCTAATTGAAAAAAATGAAAATATCCCCAAAAGAATCATTTTTGGATTTGCAGAGTTTTCGGAGTAGACTCAAAATTAAATTCTTGCTTATTTTATTACTTTTTATAAGTTTTCAGGCCATTGCCCAAAAGGGTTCAGGAGAGATAGTCATTGGCCAAGTTGATAGTCTGTATTCTGAGATACTGAAAGAAAAACGTAAGATATTATTACATGTTCCTTTATCAAATTCTCCTGCTTACCTACTGCCAGTTGTTTATGTTTTGGATGGAAGTAATAATTTTTCTAAAGTTGTCACTTTGATGCAACATTTGAGCGAGGAATCCTTTTGTCCTGAGATGATTGTTGTTGGCATTCTAAATACCAATAGAACTCGTGATTTAACACCCAGTGCTCTGAAGGATGCATCTCGGTCATTTGGTCTTGGAAGCTCTGGCGGTGGCGGAGAAAATTTTCTTTATTTTATTGATAAAGAATTAAAATCCCATCTGGCATCAAAGTATAATATTGCACCTTATAAAATATTGATAGGTCATTCTCTTGGCGGCTTATTGACGGTGTATGCTTTAAATAAACACCCCAAAATGTTTGATGCTTATATAGCTATCGACCCTTCATTATGGTGGAATGATCAAGAACTTCTGAAAGAAATGCTGCAATCACCGTATTTGGATGAGCGATATAAGAACAAAAAATTGTTTATCTGTGAATCTAACGGTTTTGAGGTCGATGAATCACTTGAAGAGATAATGCAGGATACAATACCTAGTACATCTGGCATCCGATATACTATGTCGCTTGCCAATCACATGAAGACTATAAACCAAAATGGTTTCTTGAGCAAAGGAAAATATTACCCTGATGACAACCATGGATCGGTAACATATATTTCGCATTATGATGCTTTTGGTGGATGTTTGAGTTTTATAGGTTTCGAGTAGATTGGGATCTTTTTGGAAACCCGAAAACAGATATGCTGGAAATCACCAAAAACCACTATAAAACTATTTCAGATCAATTGCATTATGAAGTGTTGCCAAATGAAGAATTGGTAAATATGTTAGGAATGACTTTTCTTTACAGTTATAAACAACCAAAGAGAGCACTTGAACTCTTAAAAATGAATGCTGAAAATTACCCTGAAAATTACGGTGTCTATGATTCTTTGGGAGAGGTTTATTTGACCCTAAATAAGAAGGAAAAAGCAGCACAGGAGTTCAAGAAATCATTGGAACTAAATCCAGATTCACCGTCAAAGGAAAAATTGAAGAAATTGATCAAGGAATGAGTAAAATAATCAAGACTAACACTGCTTACATCAATGTCTCCTAAAGTCGGCACTGCATATGCACTGGAGCGACAGTGCTTCTTTATAATAAACCGGTAACCAATGGTAAAAGTATTAAGAAAAAATGATACAAATAAAGAGAATACATCTATTTAAAATAACACTAATTACCTTTCTCGGATTAAGTTATTTTTCATGTAAACAGCAACAAAGTTTGCAAAGTATGATTGATTTTGCTGTAAAAAACAAGGATTCGGTTTTAGTGATTCCCGATGGAGTGTACATAATACAGAAACCATTACTTCTTTCAGGTGTCAATAATCTTGTTATTAAAGGTGATAACCCGAATGGAGTAATAATAACCTCTAGCATGGAAGTGCCATTCAAAAACTTGACATGCCTGGATGAAGCAATCGGAATGTATGAAATTTCTAACCCAAAGTTAATTATGCCACCATGGCCAAACTCTTTTAAAGGTTATGCCGGGTGGCCAGAAATCTATATTGCAGGAATTCCACTATCCATTTCTCGTTATCCTAATGAAGGATTCATAAAGGCGGATTCAATTATTGTGGCTGGTAAAAGGCCAAAAAATAAGGAAGCGAAGCAGCTACCTGCAAAATTTGTATCAGCTAATCTTTCAAAAAATTACAACAAAGATATTCCTTTATTTCTAAACGGGTATTGGCGTTTTAAGTGGGCTGACGAAATTATTCGAGTTGACTCAATAAATCCCGAAACTGGTGAGATTAAACTTGCAGCTCCACACCATTATGGAATGGGATCTCCATCTGGGGGCCTCTTTTATGCTATAAATCAACCAGAATATGTTGATGTTGAAAATGAATACTATTTTAACCCTAAAACAGGAACAATCCGTTTTATCCATTCTTTTTCAAATGAGAAAGTCGAATCTATTCAAATTGCCTATCAAGATTTCACCCTTTTGGACATAAAAGATTGTAATCAAGTAAAAATTGAAAATATAAATTTTAGGTATCATAACGATTTAGCTGTAAATATTTCTAATTCTAAATCTGTAGAGCTTGATCGGTGTGAAATTTATGGATTCAGTAGGTCTGCGATAATGATAACTGACGGAAATAATTGTGGAGTTAGAAACAGTACTCTTAAATACATTGGAAATACTGGAATTTCACTCTTAGGCGGGGATAAGAATTCTTTAACAAAGGCGATCCATTTTGTGGAAGATTGTTCCATTAGTTACTTTTCAAGACATGTTAAAACTTATGCCCCTGCGGTTAAATTGAATGGTGTTGGGCATATTGTGGAAAGAAACCAAATTAGTTTTGCGCCTCATAATGCGATTCTTTTTTCTGGCAATGATCATTTGATTGCTCAAAATGAAATCAGAAAAGTGTGTTTAAATACTTCGGACGCTGGAGCCATTTATTGTGGTAGAGACTGGACTATGGGTGGCACCGTGATTCGAGAAAATATTATCAGTGAGTTAGGTCATGCAAGTCACCATCATAACTGGGCCATTTATTTAGATGATTTGGCCTCAGGAATACGTGTTATTAATAATCAGATTGAAGACTGTCCTTCTGGGATATTAATTGGTGGTGGACGTTATAATCAAATTAATAACAATGCATTAAGAAATTGCCCGAAAGCATCAATTATGTATGATGCCAGAGGATATTCTGATTGGTTTAAACACCATTTAATCGATCGTGAATTATCCTTGTGGCCTCGTTTAAACGCAATTCCCACAAATCAACCGCCTTGGAGTGAACGATTTCCTTGGTTGCAAGAAATACACGGTGATGATCCAGCAATTCCTAGAGGAGCTGAAATTAAAAATAATCAAATTGTAAATTCTGCACCACCTATTATTGATGATAAAGTATATAAATATGGGTATGTAGATATTAAACATTAAAATCCATCGTAATAACAAGACAAGGTTTTTGGTAGGTTAAACCAGAAGTAGGAGGTGCCAGCCGTATTATGCCTTTTGGATTTTTTGAAATTAGTAACAGAAAATAACCCATAGACAAAAGCGTATATCAGGAACTTTTATGGGAAGTTCCTGATAGTAAGATGTTAGCGGGCATTTAACATATAAGACAAACCGAAATTGAGATAATCGAAGCTGTCAATTTCTCCCTAGCTAAATAATTTCCAATTCTAAAGTTCGAATAACATAATGACTTCAGAGTAATTTGGTAAATTTGAATAAAGAAAATGGTTTTGATAATCAGTTAGTTAGCGAACGTTAGTCAGAATTAGAATTAGATAAATGAAGCATTTTAATTATAAATATTTTCTACTTCTCTTGGGAATAACATTGTCATTCACGGTAATGTCTCAGAGTGAAGTTCACAAATTAGTAAAGAATAGAATTGCCGAATTTAATATTCCGGGCCTTGCCTTTATTGTTGCAAAAAAAGGCGAAATTATTGAAGAAGGTTATTATGGGAAAGCGAATATTGAATTGAATTCTCCAATAACAAAAAACTCTGTCTTTGCCATAGCTTCAATGAGTAAAACTTTTACAGCAGCGGCAATTCTACTTCTAGAAGAAAAAGGTCAGCTTAGCTTGGATGACCCAATACTTAATTTTATCCCCGAGGCCCCAGAATCATGGAATAAAATCACCTTAGAACACCTTCTTACCCATGCATCAGGATTGCCTGATGATTGGGAATTATTTAGCTGGGAAGAATCCATTGAGTTCTTTATTCGTAACCAAAACGATAATGAATTTTTACAAGCACTTTTCAAACAAGAACTAAAATATTCACCTGGTACAAATAAAAGCTATTCTTGTGGACCATTTGTTCTTGGAGTTGTTATTAAGAGAATAACTGGAAAGGATTACGCCAATTTTTTAAAGGATGAGATTTTCGATCCTTTGGACCTACATCAAACTTTTGTGGATGATCCATATAAGATTATTGAAAATAGAGTTTCTGGTTACATTGTTCACGACTCTACACAAATGAAAACGAGATTCTCTGGTTTGGGAAATGGACTATTGGTTTCCCCAATATCTTATGGAAGAGCTGATGTGGGAATTCGAACTTCTACCCGAGATTTGTTGAAATTCTATAACGCATTGATAAATGGAAAATTGTTAAACGAAAAATCAACAAAAAAGATGTTTGGCCCGGCCAACCTTGATAATGGAGACTTAACTCCATATGGAGCCGGTTGGATGAACTGGCCTATGCGAGGGCTAATGATATCAGAACATAGCGGAATTTTTCGAACAGGATTTAGTAGTCAAGTCTTTATTTTTCACCGAGATGAATTAGTTATCATTCTTCTTACAAACCTTTTTGGAGGATCCAGTTTTGACTTTACTCAAGAACTAGCAGCAGTTTATAACCCAGCTTTTACCAAAATATCAAGAAGACCAACAATTAGTGATAATGCCAGCTATTTAACCAAACAGCATCTTCAGTTCTTTAAAGATTATTATAATAATAATATAGATGAAGAAATGGTGACCGAGATGGCAACTATTAATTATTTTTCAAACCCCATTAAGGAATCATTTAGAGGGATAAAGTCAATTGAATTTTTGGGAGAGGAAAATTTTAATACGGATGAAATAAAAGTGTTCGGGATCGGAATTGAAAAAATGAGGTATTATAAATTAGATGCAGATACAACTATTTATACCGTCTTACTTCTAGACAAGAACCAGAGAATTGTTTATTTCGATTACCCTGAATATGATTAATGTGCAACGACCACTAACACTAGATAAGACAGAATATCTCCTTCGTCGATACTCCGCTTATCATTTACCTTTACCTACTTTGTAATCTAATCTAATAGATGCTCATTGAACTTTTCATCAGTAAGTTCAACAAGGCTCCATGGCGATCACAATTCCCAATCGGGAAATAGGTCAGCGAATGAAAATAATCAAGAACGGATCGCAAGTTTGATCACCATTATTCCGGACATTTTAACTTAAAACCGACTCCATGGATATTTTCCAGTTTGATGCGAGTGTCCTCTTTAAAATACTTTCTGAGCCGCGAGATAAATACATCCAGGCTCCTACCCATAAAATAGTCATCTTCTCCCCATATTTTTTCTAAAATTTCAGAGCGCTTGATAACTTGGTTTTTACGCTGGGCAAAATACAAGATCAAATCGGCTTCCCGCTGGGTAACAATGATTTCTTTGCCTTGATTACCCAAAGATAAATTCTGATAATCGAAGTCATAACTTCCAATGCCAAGCTTGGTAGGATGGGTATTGTCGTTGACTTGACTACGTTTAAGGAAGATCTTGATTTTTAACAGAAGTTCTTCCATGCTAAATGGTTTGGTGATGTAGTCATCGGCACCGGTTTTTAAGCCCTGGATCCGGTCTTCTTTCAGTGACTTGGCCGACAAAAACAAAATGGGAGTCTGAATATCCCGCTTGCGGATCATTTCTGCCAGCGAGTACCCATCCATTCCGGGGAGCATCACATCGAGGATATAAATGTCATATGGATGGCTGAATAACAACTGACTTGCCGTTTTCCCATCTTTAGCTAACCATACTTGGTAGCCATTTAATTCAAGGTTTTCCTGAGTAATCATACTCAATGTATCATCGTCCTCTACATATAATATTTTTCCTTTCATTGTTTTCGTTTCGTAATACTAATCATTCAAGTCATTTAGGCCAATCTCAAAGTTTAATACCACTCATATCCGGATCTCCGTCCTAGGTAATGTAATCATTGTTTTATTACCACATCGATTTCGGTACCCTGATTGGGTTTGCTATTAATCTTGATATCCCATCCATGGGCATCACATATCTTTTTAACATAAAATAATCCTAAACCAAAACCTTTCACATTGTGCACATTTCCGGTCGGTGCCCGGTAAAACTTATGAAATAGTTTATTTTGTACTTCCTCATCCATGCCGATTCCCTGATCGGATACGACTACATGGGTTGCCTTATTATCGCTAACCACTTTCAAAGCAATGTGGATTTCTCCATTCGAATATTTAATCGCATTATCCATCAGATTATTCAGCATGTGATTCAGATGGGACTTATCTGCCTGGATCGGTATCTCTTGGTCCGGAATATCCAAGGTAAGATTTCCATTTTTATTTTCAATTTGCAAGCTAAACTCATCGGCTATTTCTCGGACCGCCAGATTAAGATTGATGGGTTCCAGATTGAGTACCAGGTCTCCTTTTTCCATTTTTGCCAGGCTCAATATTTTATCAATATTCTGGCTTAATTTCTCATTTTGTTGTTGGATGATTTTGGTGTACCTGGACAGACGGTTTTCATCTTGTATACGTTGATCCTGAGCCAGGAAATCGGAAGCAAGCTTAATCGAAGAAATGGGAGTCTTAAATTCATGGGTTAAATTATTGATAAAATCGGTCTGCAGGTCGCTGAATCTTTTCTGTCTCAAAATTATTATTACAGTAAGAACAAAAAAGATCAAAGCCAATAAAGTAACAACTGAATACAAAATGGATGGAATCATATTATCCAAAATATTTCCCTTCAGACCTGGAAAACGTATTCCAAAATAATAGGTCAGATCTTCCAGTTTCTGCAAGTTGCCAAGTCTTGCTTTCGGTTGTTTATCACTCAAGGCGCAATAGTCGCCGTAAACCATTTCATCATTGGTACAATCATAAATTCCATATTCAAAGTCCAAATTCAGATTTAACTTTCGGAGCTGGTCGAGCATGACACTTTCCAGGACTTCCGAATCTATGGTATTGTTGATGTTTACGACAAAATAATTGCTAGTTACCGGGTGAATTAAATCCTGCGTAGAAAGTGAAAAGTTGTCAATTTTTGCGATCTCGTTGGCCACGTTGTAAAGAGCAACATAGATGGTTTGTTGGGTTTTACGACTTTCACTATTCCATTCATTAATTACCCAATACAACTGCAGAGCAATCATTCCGAGTACGACTACGGCTCCAAACAGCACGACCCAAATGACATTTTTTTTCTTCATACACTTTTAATAGAGTGCCTTCATACTCCAATTTGTACCAAAAGTAATTGCTTTCTGACAGGTAAAGTTATTGATTAACAACGTATTAACAATCTTTTTGAGCTTATAGGTATGGAGAGGTCTCGAATTCAAGTTAAAATCTATTCTGGTTTTCGAAGAATAATCCATTACAACAATCCTCATAAGTTAATTATTTGAAGGTTCTAAAAACAATAAGTAATTTTGTGCTTTCTAATGGGCCGACCTCTGAGACATTTACGGTGGATAGCTATCCTTGTTTTCTTTTGTAATACCTGCCTGTATGCACAAAAGACCAACCCCTTTGATGTGTACCGTAATGCAAAAGACAGTAGTAAAAATGATTCTGTAGTACTAATCTCCAAAACGATAAAACCGGCAGCCAAAGCGGTACCTAAACCTCCTGCCAATACTATAAACTCGAAATCCAATCGGAACAACCCATTTGATGTAAATCGGTCTCATGGCAAAAATCATCCGACCGGTACTTTAGAAAATAATTTTATCAAAACAGCTGAAATAACCGGAATTAAGACCGAAAACCCAATATTGGATACTATTCAGGCTGATCCAGAGGATGTTGTAAAAGATATTAATAACAGCAGCAATCCCTTTAATATTGAGAATATGGGGTCGAAGGTGGTGCCAGATTCCGGAATCCAGAGTGCCACCGAATCAAAACCTCCGCCCAAACCCCCGATTGCCGGTAACAGTGAGCAACAAGTTGAAACCGCTTTTAAAAAAATTATTTCGAATTATTTCTTTTGGATATTATTTGGATGGTTAATTTTAATCACTTTCATTGTAAATGTTAATCGTTCTTTTATCCCTGAATTATGTCAATCCCTCATCAGTGAGAACTATTTTCGAGTTTCTTACCGGGAGTACTCAAAAGGAATCGCACCGTTTCTCTATTACCTGCTGTATGCCAATTATTTTGTGCAAGGAGCCATATTTGCGAGTCTTTTGAAAAGAATCTGGTTGCCAGATGTAGCAATACCCTGGATTCTCTTTTTACTTGGGATTTTAGCAATTTATATGATTAAACATTTTGTGCTTTATTCTTTGGGAGCTTTGTTTCCGGTTCATAAAGAATCCAGTCAATATAGCTTTACCATCATGCAATTCAATATTTTTTTGGGATTGGTATTGTTTTGTCTAAACTGGGTTCTTTTATTTGGCCCCGGAGATATCATAAGTACTGTTTCATTAATCGGAATTGGGACTTTTATTTTAGTCTATTTTGTGCGACAATTTCGCGGATTATTAATAGGAGTCCGGTTGTTGGGTAATAGTAAATTTCATTTTTTTCTTTACCTTTGCACCGTCGAAATTATACCTGTAATTTTAGCGTACAAATATTTTTCGACGCAATTCTTGTAGATCGAGTTGTTTGATGACGAATTGTTGTTATAGTGGAAAGTAGAGGGAGTAAATTGTGGTAATAATGGCATTTTGTGATTAAACAACTGAAAAATTGAAATCAATTATCAAGTATGTCTGTAAAAACAATGACTCAAACTTACAAGAAAGTAGACACCATTTTAATTTCACAGCCTCCACCATCAAACAAGTCTCCTTATGACAGTTTGGCCAAAAAATGGAACTTAAAAATTGATTTTAGACCCTTTATTCATGTTGAATCTTTACCTGAAAAGGAATTCCGAAAGCAGAGAATCCGGTTGGATGGCTTTCAGTGTGTGATTTTCACCAGTAAAAATTCCATTGAAAATTTTTTCAGGCTGTGTGAAGATACCCGGGTAAAAATTTCCGCTGAAACACGTTATTTCTGTCTGTCGGAGGCTATTGCCAATTATTTGCAGAAATTTATTGTGTATCGCAAACGCAAGGTATTTATCGGAGGTAAAACGATTCAGGATTTAGCTCCGTCCATAAATAAGTTTAAAGAAAGCAACAAATTCATTTTGCCTTGTTCTAATCTGGGAGCAAAACCCATCGTTGAATATCTTAAAGCCAATGAGGTAAACTTCACTGAGTCTATGATGTATCGTACGGTAGCGAGTGATCTTTCCGATCTTGCAGATATCACTTACGATGTTCTGGTATTCTTCAGCCCGTTGGGGATAAAGTCTTTGTATGAAAATTTTCCGGACTTTAAACAAAACGAAACCAGAATTGCGGTATATGGGAAAAGCACCTCCAAAGCGGTATTGGATCGTGGGCTAGCTATTAATATTAAAGCTCCTGCTCCTGGTGTGCCGAGTATGCACATGGCTTTGGAAAACTACCTGCAGTTTTCCAATAACGGGGAGTGACTATCAAGTTATAAACTAATTCCTGATTCGGAATATCTCTAACACCGGCTGGCAACATTTCATAAGTTTATGCTGTTTTACTTTTGATATGAATTTGGATAATGTCATTAATAAGATTAAAGCCAATCTGAATCATGATTTGCCCGGATGGAAGGCACAAAAAGTGATGAGCGTGCATCACCGGGTACCCTATCAACAGGCACCGGATCATGCCATCAAAGCCGCTGTCCTAATTCTTATTCATTCCCAAGCTGGCATTCCGCATATTACTTATGTGAAAAGGCAGTCACATATCAAGCAGGACAAACACAAAGGTCAAATTAGTTTTCCTGGTGGAAGGTATGAATATTCCGATCGAAATTTATGGCAAACCGCATTGAGAGAAACCGAAGAAGAAATTGGCGTGGCATCAAATACAATTACCAAACTGGGAAAGATCACTCCCTTGTATATCCCTGTTTCCAATTTTATCGTACATCCATATATTGGGTATACCACTCATCCCACTCAGTACCGGCTTCAAATTTCCGAAATTGAAAAAACTATTGATGTACCCATGTATTACCTGTTTGATCCCAGTCGCAAAGGAACCACTGATGTGGTGGCGTCCGGAAAATATCGTTTGAGCAATGTGCCTTATTATGACCTGTTTGGAGAAATTTTATGGGGAGCTACAGCCATGATGACCAGCGAATTTACTGCATTGTTTCAGAAAGCAGATAACGTGAAGACCGTCGATCCTCACTAAATAATTCATCCAGGTAGTACTTTCTGGTAAAGCTGTTGTATGCATCACGACAAGTTCCTTTTCCACTTCTCATGATACTTAAGCAGATGCCTTCCGAATTCTGATCCTCCTTGTGATCCCGTAATAAAACACAATGTCCCAGTTCATGAAAGACTACAAATTCGCGAAAAGTGTTTGAGGCGTTTTTCCAGAAAGATTCGTCAATGGTTATGCGATTTGGATACAATGAGTTGAATTGGCATTGACCCAGAACCCTTGTCTCATCAATAGCTCCTATCGTCCCATGAACCGGTGTCAATGCCCAATCGATTTCAACTCCCCGGCTAGCTCCTTCTTCCACAAAACGCTCAAAATAACTGGTTAGCCGGGTATCTATATTTGGGAAATGATTTGTTATTTCCGGTTGTACCTTCTCTACCTGACAGGCCGTCAATGGTAGCATTACCGAAAACAATATAAATGTTCTAATCCCCTTTATCATTTTCTGTGATTTCAAACCTAAATCGTAAATTGGCTTTTTGATCTGCTTAAAAAACTCTCTTTCACTTGCTTACATTGGATCTTACAGGCGACTTAAGAAATAATTAACCGGAATATTTAACGGAATCACAAAATTCGACCAATCAGGTGTTGAAACTAGTGGTACAATACCTAGACTAGTGCATTAGAAATTAAATAAATAATTACCGGGTATAGCGATAAAGGTTGCCCACTGGTCTGCGAAATTTATTTCGCAGTTGCGAAGAAACCAAAGTCGCGTTAGCGACGACAGAGCGTAGCCAGGTTCGTTAGAACCTGGAAACGAAACAAGGTTATCAGTGGAGCTCCATCGGAGCGGTAGATCTGAAACACCATTTGTTTCCCAAATTCATAATAATATTTGATGTGGATCGGGGATATTTACCCAAATTCTTTGATGGATTGTATCGCTCCTATGGAGCTCCGAAACAATCAACGATCCATATCCAGGGTCTTACGACCCTGGCAACAATCTTTCGTCCCGATGGGACTAGCACTATGTCAAGCTTAAATTGACGGATGGATTAGGCGTATTTTGAGCCTGTGCTGCGTTGGAGAACCACTCATTATGCCTGGCATAACTCGTGAACCTCCGCCTTGCCCACGCATAAACTTCACTCTAATCCAACTCGTCATTCAAACGTTGACATAGCACTAGCAGCAGTGGTTCAGAAATTAAATAATTACCGGGTGTTACGATAATGGTTGCCCATTGGTCTGCGAAACCTTCCTTCGGCAGACTGGCTTATTTCGCAGTATTTACTATTTGGTCTAGACTTTTATCCATAGACATATCGGATGTATTTCTACTACTTCCTTGATTATTCTGTCAATTAATAGTAACACCGGATTGGAAACAGTATGTGTATCACTAAGTTGCCCTTTTAAAGGTTTTGTAATTCCTTCAATCCTTTAAAAAGTAGTAATTTTGACCTGGCAATTGCGCAACCATGAAACCTGCAACCATTTATCAGCCGAAGTATAAAATCAGAATGGTCACTGCGGCCTCATTATTTGACGGACATGACGTGGCTATAAATATCATGCGCCGCATCCTGCAGCAATCGGGTGCAGAAATCATACACTTAGGGCATAATCGAAGTGTACATGAAATAGTCAGGGCAGCCATCCAGGAAGATGTGCAATCCATAGCCATTACCTCTTACCAGGGGGGTCACAACGAATTTTTTAAATATATGTACGACCTCCTACAAGAACAGGGTGCAGGTCATATCAAAATATTTGGTGGTGGTGGGGGAACTATTTTGCCTGAGGAAGTTGAACGACTACAACAATATGGAATCGCTCGGCTGTATACTCCGGACGATGGTCGACAAATGGGATTGCAGGGAATGATCAATGACGTACTTGCTCAAAGTGATTATCAATCCAATTTTTCCTTGAACGGAGAGCTTAAGAATCTGAGTGCGAGCAACCATATGACCATTGCCAAATTGATAAGTGCTGTTGAAAATGAACTTAAAATAGAAGGTTGGGAAAAGCTGGTCACCAAATCTACTGAAAAATCTGCACCGGTAATTGGCATTACCGGGACTGGAGGTGCAGGAAAGTCAAGCTTGATCGATGAACTAATACGGCGATTTAGGATGGACTTTCCGGATCGCAACATAGCGATTCTTTCGGTGGATCCTTCTAAAAGAAAGACCGGTGGCGCCTTATTGGGAGATCGAATTCGAATGAACGCTATTCAATCGGATCAAATCTATATGCGTTCAATGGCGACCAGGTCAGTCAATGCAAGTTTGTCTAAATATGTAGCACCGGCATTACAGGTATTACAATACGCCGGCTTTGACCTGATCATTTTAGAATCTTCGGGTATTGGTCAATCCGGAACAGAGATTGTAGATCACAGCGACCATTCAATATACGTAATGACTCCTGAATATGGAGCGGTATCCCAATTAGAAAAAATTGATATGCTGGATTTTGCGGACTTCGTGGTGTTAAACAAATACGACAAACGAGGGGCTCAGGATGCGAAAAGAGATGTGAGCAAGCAGTATCAGAGAAATCATAGATTATGGGATGTCGACTTAAGTGAAATGCCCGTATTTGGTACAATAGCTTCCCAGTTTAATGATCCCGGGGTGAATCGGTTTTACTTGGAATTATTAAAAAAAGTCAATGCCAAATCCGAAAATTGGCAAGCAAAAGTTACACTTCCGATAGGAGAGTCAGAAAAAGTCTACATCATTCCACCACAGAGGAACCGGTATCTTGCCGAGATAGTCGAGAACAATCAAAAATACGATCAATGGGTCGATGAACAGGTGAATATTGCATCTGAATATTATGCCAGTAGCAAGGTGTTGGCAAGTCTTGAAAATGCGGAAGCTTCATCTAAACCATTAAAGGATCTCAATCTAACTCTTCGAAATAAGTTGGATAGCCAAAACCTGGAGAAATTGGCTGGATGGGATGAATTGGTCAATGCGTATCAAAAAGAAAATTTTACTTATCGCGTAAGGAATAAGGACATCACCATTCCTACGTACACTAAATCTTTGTCACATTTAAGTATTCCTAAAATCGCCTTACCCAAATACCGGGATTGGGGAGATCAATTGGAATGGCTGCTCCAAGAAAATGTACCAGGTAGCTTTCCATTTACCTCCGGAGTGTTTCCTTTTAAAAGGAAGGGCGAAGATCCTACCCGGATGTTTGCAGGAGAAGGAGGGCCGGAAAGGACCAACAAACGATTCCATTATTTGTCATCAGGGATGCCTGCGAAACGCCTTTCCACGGCTTTTGACAGTGTTACTCTTTACGGAGAAGATCCGGATCATCGGCCCGATATCTATGGTAAAGTAGGTAATTCGGGAGTAAGTATATGTTCTTTAGATGATGCCAAACGGCTGTATTCTGGATTTGATTTATGTGATCCCAAGACGTCTGTATCGATGACCATTAATGGTCCGGCGGCGATTATATGTGCATTTTTTATGAATGCGGCCATTGATCAGCAATGTGAAAAATTTATCCTTCAGAATAATCTTCAGGAGAAAGTAGAAAAACTATTAACACAAAAATACGAAGACCGGGGTCTGCCTAGACCGAATTATCGAACAGAATTACCGGCCGGGCATAATAGCCTGGGTCTGATGCTGCTGGGTATAACCGGCAATGAAGTATTGGATAGTAAAGATTATGCGGAACAAAAAGCGATTGCTTTATCCTCTGTAAGAGGAACTGTGCAAGCCGATATTCTAAAAGAAGATCAGGCTCAAAATACTTGTATATTTTCGACTGAGTTTTCCTTGCGAATGATGGGAGATATGCAGGAATATTTGATCCGGCATAGAATAAGAAATTTTTATTCTGTATCCATTTCCGGTTATCATATTGCCGAAGCCGGAGCCAACCCGATTACACAATTGGCATTTACCCTGGCAAATGGCTTTACCTATGTAGAATACTACCTGTCACGGGGTATGAAGATTGATGATTTCGCACCAAATCTGTCATTTTTCTTTTCCAATGGAATTGATCCTGAATATGCAGTCATTGGCCGGGTTGCCCGACGGATATGGGCCAAAGCCATAAAGCATAAATATGGTGGTAATGAAAGATCTCAAAAGTTAAAATACCATATCCAGACCTCGGGTCGCTCGCTGCACGCACAAGAAATTTCCTTCAATGATATCCGTACTACCTTACAGGCTTTGTATGCCATTTACGACAATTGTAATTCCCTGCATACTAACGCTTATGATGAGGCTATTACCACACCTACGGAGGAAAGTGTGCGCAGGGCAATTGCCATTCAGTTAATAATCAATCATGAGTTGGGGCTGGCAAAAAATGAAAATCCACTTCAAGGTGCTTTTATCATCAGAGAACTTACCGATTTGGTAGAAGAAGCAGTTTTGTCCGAATTCAATCGTATTTCGGAACGAGGGGGAGTACTGGGAGCGATGGAAACCATGTACCAAAGGGGAAAGATTCAGGAAGAAAGTCTGTATTACGAGACTCTGAAACACAGCGGTGATCTGCCGATTATTGGAGTAAATACCTATCTATCCAAGGAAGGTTCACCTACGGTTTTACCGAATGAGGTGATCAGGGCGTATGAATCAGAAAAAGAAAAACAAATCGACAGCTTGCGGAATTTGCATAAAGCGAATGAAGCTGAAAACCAAAGGAAACTTGACGCTTTGTCCCAAATGGCTATTCACAATAAAAACCTATTTGACGAACTCATGGAAACCGTGAAAACTTGTTCTTTAGGCCAAATAACCCATGTATTATACAAGGCCGGTGGACAATACCGGAGGAATATGTAGAATTGTGTGTGTGTGTGTGAGTGTGTGCTGACGAGCGGCGCTGTCAGCATTCAGTGTGGGTGTTTGTGTGGGTTTGTTTTGGTAATTATATTTAATTGAATTATAAATTATTAAAACATTTTCACATAAAACCTCACTTTTACTATCTTAGCCAAGAACATTTAGTAAACCAAAACGAAAAATATGATTAAGGAATTCAAAGAATTTGCCATGAAAGGAAACATGGTAGATCTGGCAGTAGGCTTTATATTGGGTGCTGCTTTTGGGACTGTAGTATCCTCCCTAACCAATGATATTTTAATGCCAGTAATTTCTTCATTATTTGGTACTCCTGATTTTACCAATTTATTCGCCATTCTCAGAGCTCCGGCTGATGTGACCGATGTGAATATGAATTCTTTGGAAGCCGTGCGAGAGGCTGGCGGTGTAGCACTCGCATATGGAAATTTCATCAATCAGATTATTGCATTTTTACTTGTAGCATTCGCCTTATTCTTTGTGGTGAAAGGTATTAACAGGATGAAAACCCCTCCGGAACCTGAAGCTCCAGCTCCGGCAGGCCCATCAAGTGAAGACTTATTAACTGAAATAAGAGATCTATTAGCTAAAAAGTAATCACCTCTTTTACCCTTCAGTTTTTGTTCTTATTGGACATCTTTTAAGAATTTTAGTACGGAAGAGATCCATATCTGGAGTTGATGAATTCAGATCTACTTTCAACTATTAATTTTCCATTGTATATTTGGATGTTTAATTAATTTGATTATTGCTTTAAATCTGAAAAAAAATGAAAAAATCTTTTTCCCTGCTTTTAAGTCTGTTTGTACTCTCCGTAACTGCATTCGGCCAGTTAAAAATTATGCCGGAATCCGCCAAGCCTGGCGACAAAATCAAATTGAAATACCTCACTGAAAACTCCCCGGTAAAAGACTTTGATGATATCAAGTTGGTCGCTTTTGCCAACACGAAAGAGGCCCCGGAAGCCTTTGATATCAAAACCGAATCTGGTGAAGGATACCTGAAAGGTTATTTCCAAATACCCGAAGATGCCTGCAGTGTGCTTATCGCTGTAAAGGCTAACGACGGTAATGAAGTCGACAATAATAATGGTGATGGCTATTATATTTTATTATCGGACGAAAAAGGAAATCCGGTGCCACATGCACATTCCTCTGCGGCTATGATATTTGGCAGGTATTATCGATTTGCCGGTTTAGAAAAGAATTATGAAAAGGCAATTAAACTGATGGATAAAGAATTTAAGCTTTACCCAGAAAATAAAAGCGAACATTTGTCATACTATGCCTTTCTCCAGAGTCGGGTGGATAAAGAAGGTGCTAAAGAAGTTCTGGCTCCGGAATTAGCTAAATTGTTAACCAAGAGGAAGAAAAAAGAACAGGATTATAGTTTGATGCAGGCTCTTTATAATTATACTGGAAATTCAGAAAAAGTTACGGAATTAGAAAGTAAGATTTTAAAGAAATTCCCCAAAGGTGATCTGGCTTTTTCAAAGAAAGTTAGGGCTTTCTATAATGCCAAAACCGCTGCTGACAAAGCGCCCATCATGGAGGAAATGGCGACCAAATTTAGCAAAGAGCCTAAAGATCTGGAATATTATCATTCCAACATAGCCACGGTGTACGCTAAGGAGCAAAACTGGGATAAATTCAATGAACACCTAAACAAAATTACCAATAAGTCGACCATTGCCCGAACTCTTAATTCAGCGGCCTGGGATCTATCCGGTGCTGACCTGGAAAAAGAAGCTATTGATGCAAAAATGGCGGAAAAATATGCGGCCAAGGCGATCAAACTGACCAAAGAGGGTATCAACACTCCCGATTCCGAATCAAAACCACCGTATTATACGGCTTCGGAATGGGAAAAATCGATGAAAAGAACCTTTGGAATGTATGCGGACACTTATGCGCTGGCCTTGTATAAAAATGGAAATGCAGAAAAAGCTTTGAAATATCAAAAGAAAAGTTGTGCAGAAGGAGAGTGGAAGGACCCTAAAGGAAATGAACGATATTGTGTGTACCATTGTGAGGTCGTTGGAGGTAGTGAATCAGAAAAAATGTTGGAAAAAATGATTCGTAGTGGAAAAGGATCAAGCAAAATTAATGAACTGTACAAGACTACCTTTTTGGAAAATCATACTCTAGAATCTGCTTTTGAGAAATACTTTGCGATTGTCGAAAAGGATGCCAAAAAGCACATGTTTGAAGAGCTTAAAAAAGATATGATCGATTTGGATGCTCCTTCATTTGTGTTACGAAATCTATCCGGAGAAGAAGTCTCACTTAATTCATTAAAAGGAAAAATAATTATTCTCGATTTCTGGGCAACCTGGTGTGGCCCTTGCAAAGCTTCTTTCCCGGGAATGCAAAAAGCGGTTGATAAATTTGCCAATGACGATCAGGTAGAATTCCTGTTTATTGACAGCTGGGAAAGAGGAGAAGAAAAAGAAAAGAATGCTTCGGAATTTATAAATAAGCACTCTTACACTTTTAATGTGTTAATGGATAATGACGATAAGGTTATCGGATCCTACAAAGTTGAGGGTATTCCAACCAAATTTGTTTTGGGGATGGATGGTCGAATTAAATTTAAGAGCATTGGATTTGATGGAAATGACGATAAATTGGTAGATGAACTGACGATGATGATCGAATTACTGAAAAAGGATCAAGCGGACAAAGAAATAAAAATAAGCATGAGTGGCAAATAGATTTGAATAACTGCCAAAGGAATAATGTCAAAAAGAGATCTGTGTCTGGCGGATCTCTTTTTTTTAGTTTTAAGTCAATTCAATTTGATTTAGTTGTTTGCTCGCTCAAGACTCTTTGGCGGTTTCTTCGCGTAACATTCTTCGGATAATCTTACCTACGTTGGATTTAGGAAGACTATCTCTGAATTCGATTTGCTTGGGGACTTTATAACCGGTAAAGGTGGTCTTGCAAAAAGAAAGTAATTCTTTTTCTGTCAGAGATTTGTCTTTCCGTACCACAAATACTTTAACCACTTCTCCGGATTTCTCATCCGGAATCCCGATGGCGGCGACTTCAAGTACTTTTGGATGTTTGACCAGCTCATCTTCGATCTCATTAGGGAAAACATTAAATCCGGAAACCAATATCATATCCTTTTTGCGATCCACAATTTTGAAATAACCGTCATTTTTCATCAGGCCGATGTCTCCGGTACTTAACCAACCGTCTTTTAACACCTTTGCTGTTTCATCCGGTCGATTGTAATATCCTTTCATGACTTGTGGTCCTTTTACCTGTATTTCTCCGGAATCTCCTTGCGGTAAGACCTGACCATTTTCGTCTACGATTCGCACGTCCGTATTTGGTACCGGAAGCCCAATGGTGCCCAATTGACCGGTTCCATCAAATGGGTTGCAACTTACTACCGGTGATGCTTCGGTCATTCCGTATCCTTCGGAGAGTGCGCAACCGGTAATGGCTTTCCATTTTTCAGCTACTTCCGTCTGCACTGCCATACCTCCTCCCACGGTAATTTTCAACGAGCTAAAATCTGTGGAGGCAAAATCTTTATGGTTTAGCAATGCATTAAACAAGGTATTTACTCCGGTTATCAAAGTAACGCGGTTTTTATTGATTGTTTTGATTAGATTATCCAGATCTCTTGGATTGGTTATTAGAATGGTATAACATCCTATTCCAAATAAGGCCAGACAATTGACTGAGAAGGCAAAGATATGATACAGCGGTAATGGGGATAATACAATTTCTTCACCTTCCTTTAAGAACGGCATCATTATCGATCGGATCTGTAGCATATTGGCGACTAAGTTCCGGTTGGTCAGCATGGCACCTTTAGCCACTCCGGTGGTCCCTCCGGTGTATTGCAACAATATAACATCTTCAGGCTTACTGGTAAATGGTTTTATAGAAAATTTTTTTCCTTGACTTAAAGCTTCTTTAAACGTCACTACATTGGGAATCTCATATTTTGGAACCATCCTCTTAAGTCTTCGAACTACAAAATTAACCATTGCACCTTTGATAGATCCAAGTAATTCTCCGACGCTGGTCACGATACTGATGGTGATCTCGGTATCCTTTAATATTTTCTCCAGGTTGTGCGCAAAATTTTCAGCAATAACAATAGCTTTTGCACCGGAATCCACGAATTGATGCTTCATCTCGCGTGGAGTATAAAGTGGATTGGTGTTCACAACAATCAATCCGGCTCTCAACGACCCGAATAGAGCGATTGGATATTGCAGTAAATTGGGCATCATCAAAGCAATCTTATCACCTGGGTTTAATCCTCGAGAATGGAGATAAGCGGCAAATTGTAAGGACAACTTATTGATCTGTTTATAAGTTAGCTCTTTTCCCATGCAAGAGAATGCAGACTTATCCTTGTATTTCTCAAATGTTTCATCCATCATCGCTAATAAGCTAGGGTATGCATCAGGATTTATATTAGCTGGGACACCTACTGGATAATTCTTTAACCAGGTTCGTTCGTCTGACATAATGAGATCTATTTTATTTTAATAAATATGCAAAATTTATTTTGTCAATTGATGTTTTTGGTTTAACAAATTTTCAATTACATAGCGGAGGTTATAAATATAACATTTAAAATGAATCGATACAGCGAATGGTTTTTAGGAGGGAAAATGACCTTGCACAAACGATGTTTACCAGGATAGTTGTCATTTACATTAAAAACTAATCTATACTTAATTCCTTACCTTAGATCTGATGGTTTGCTATACAATTCATGGGGTGTCAACCGACTTCTGAAATAGCCTTAGAATCTGCAATTTCTACACGATACAAATTACATTTATTTCTTCCTTACTCTGAAAAATATCGTACCTTTGCCGCGCTAAAATAATTTGTTAACCAAAAAAAACACCTTTTTCATGTTAGACGAAAAGGAATTAGAACAAGAACCTGTTGAAGATCAGGAGAATATAGAAAATGAAGAAATAGAAAACTATACTCCTGAAGATTTGGAAATTAAAGTAGAGGAGGATGAACAAGCTGGTTCTGCACACGATGATTTTGACTGGACAATAAGTAACAAGAACACCCTTGCATATTCGGAATCTGAGTTTAAGGAATTGGAGGTTCTTTATACCAAATCTTTAAATTCCATTACAGAAAATGAAATTGTTAAAGGCAAGGTATCCTCAATTTCCGGTGGTGATGTTGTTTTGGATATTAGTTATAAATCAGATGGCTTGGTTTCTTTATCGGAATTCAGAGATATGCCTGAACTGAAGATTGGCGACGAAGTAGATGTATATGTGGAGAAGAAAGAGGATGATCGCGGCCAGCTTATTCTTTCCAGACGTAAAGCCAAACTTTTAAAAGCCTGGGAAAACCTGGTAGATTCCTACCGAAATGGTACCATTATCACCGGAACCGTGATTAGTAAGACTAAAGGAGGATTGATAGTAGATGCAGGTGGACTAGAGACGTTTTTGCCTGGATCACAAATCGATATCAAGCCTATCATTGATTATGATTCTTATGTCGGGAAAACCATGGAGTTCAAGGTTGTAAAAATTAATGAAGCTATTAAAAATGCGGTGGTTTCTCACAAAGCGTTGATAGAATCAGACCTGGCCGAACAAAGAGAAGCGATTATTTCCGGATTAGAGAAAGGGCAAGTATTGGAAGGTATTGTTAAAAACATTACGGAATTTGGAGCATTTATGGACCTTGGAGGAGTTGACGGTTTGCTGTATATAACCGATATTTCTTGGGGTAGAATAAATCATCCTTCAGAAGTTTTAAATCTTAATGAAAAGATAAATGTAGTTGTCCTCGATTTTGATGAAAATAAGAAGCGAATATCTCTAGGACTGAAACAGTTACAACCTCACCCTTGGGATGTACTTGATGAGTCAATAAAAGAAGGAGCAGTGGTGAAAGGAAAGATCGTGAATATAGAGGATTATGGTGCTTTCTTGGAAATAACCCCTGGTGTCGAAGGCTTAATCCACGTATCGGAAGTAAGCTGGAGTAACCAGCCGGTGAATGCCAA
>CBDCWO010000006.1:0-1310000 GCA_965223405.1 Saprospiraceae bacterium | reverse complement strand
CGGGACGGAAAGACCCCGTGAACCTTTACTATAGCTTCACATTGGGTTTGAATATAGGATGTGTAGGATAGGTGGGAGACTGCGAAGCTTCAACGCTAGTTGGGGTGGAGTCATCCTTGAAATACCACCCTTCCTATATTTAGATTCTAACCCCGCGAAAACGGGGAACAGTGTGTGGTGGGTAGTTTGACTGGGGTGGTCGCCTCCCAAAATGTAACGGAGGCTCGCAAAGGTACCCTCAGCATGGTCGGTAATCATGCGCAGAGCGTATTAGTATAAGGGTGCTTGACTGTAAGACCGACGGGTCGAACAGGTAGGAAACTAGGCTAAAGTGATCCGGTGGTTCCGAATGGAAGGGCCATCGCTCAAAGGATAAAAGGTACTCCGGGGATAACAGGCTTATCTCCCCCAAGAGCTCATATCGACGGGGAGGTTTGGCACCTCGATGTCGGCTCGTCACATCCTGGGGCTGGAGAAGGTCCCAAGGGTTGGGCTGTTCGCCCATTAAAGTGGCACGCGAGCTGGGTTCAGAACGTCGCAAGACAGTTCGGTCCCTATCTGTTGTGGGCGTAGGAATATTGAAAAGGGCTGACTCTAGTACGAGAGGACCGGGTCGGACGAACCTCTAGTGTACCTGTTGTGGCGCCAGCTGCACCGCAGGGTAGCTATGTTCGGATTGGATAAGCGCTGAAAGCATCTAAGTGCGAAGCCAACTTTAAGATGAGTATTCCACCCCGCCATTTCGATGGTGGGAAAAGGGTCCCTGTAGATGACAGGGTCGATAGGCTATAGGTGGAAGTACAGTGATGTATGTAGCCGAGTAGTACTAATTACCCAAATGCTTCCTTTTTTTATCTTTTCTTCTTGTTCTGACTTAATTCTCCTCCTGTCTTTTTACATTTTTAATAAGAAATTGGACATATCGTCCACAAAATCTTATGGTGGTTGTAGCGAAGGGGATCACCTCTTACCATACCGAACAGAGAAGTTAAGCCCTTCAGCGCCGATGGTACTTCCCGAAAGGGTGGGAGAGTAGGTCGCTGCCATTTTTTATGAAAGCCGTTTCCTTACCGGAAACGGCTTTCTCTTTTTTCAATGCTATATTCTTGGCTGATCACAGGCGTAATCCTCCAAATTGTATAACTGTCTCCAGTACCCCATATTATATACAAACTATAAATTAAAAAGGGGTCAGCCCTCTTGCTTGACAGGATCTTCTTTTTCCTTTCGAAAGACAATCCGAAGATTTAAAGCAGTAAAAAACAACGCAATGAGCAACCAAATATACATCCATATTTGAGCCGGTAAGATCTTCATTATCTTGGCATATTGAGCTAGATCCGAAGCAGGACCTACGTTAAAATCCTGGATAATATATAAGATACAGGCTAAGCCCAAAAACATGATAACTTCACCGCCGATTTTCGTTTTTAAAGCGATAAAGAAAAAAACCAATGCAAATCCAATCAATACGGCTGTAGTAAAAAATGAATTAAACCATACAAATGCCGTTACTAACATGGCGGTGCCAAGTAGCAATATGAATGGCTTCACAAAACTTCGTGCCCTCGATCCAATTAAGAACAATATGTTTCCAAAAATTGCACTCCCTAAATAGCCACCCATTAATATTATTGACGGTATACCGCCCATGCTTCTCGTAAATCCACTGCCATCGGAGTTAATTTGAACATCCAATACAGTTCCGCCAGTAACTAAGGCACCTAATGCATGCCCGAATTCATGCAAAAAAGTAACCAGAAGACGGATCGGATACAATATCTTTCTACCTATATCTCCACCTAGATAAGTTAATCCTAAATAAACAGCCAACATGATAATAATCCTTAGTAGAATTGATTTTTTCATTTTGTTGAGATTTGATCCGATATGAACTTCATTGAAGTAATTAACATTTTTCAATCCACGTTTTGTTCATAAAAGAGAAAAAATACAGCAAGGTTCTAGGGATTACATGCTGGAAATCAGATTTTCTTTGTTGAAGTACAGTGCAATAAATAATTATACAGATAATGTACAAAATAATAGCATACAATGATTTGTGAAAGAAATTAGCGCCTGATCTCCGAGTGTTGCATAAACTTTATTGGAAGTATTTGATTTCTGTATTTTCAGCCTCAGGACCTTTGCCTTCAGTGATAACTAAATTATATCCCTTTTCGCCTTCCCAGATCAATTTGACCTCACGACGACCAATCAGGGATTTTACACGATACTCCGAGATGATCCGTTTGACCAGTTGATTCTCAAATTCAACCTTAAATAGTTTTATTTTGTCTTTTTGGTTTTGGCTTTCCGCACTTATTTCTTTCACTACATTCAGCTCAATCAAGGAATCTATTCGATAATGATGGGATACAATCGGGTTAATATGGAAGAGGTTTAAGATATCTAAATCTTCAATGAATTGTTCTGAATTGATCTCTTTTATTTCGCTAACTTTATATTTTGTGATGGACTTTTTCCAGCCTTTTTGAGATTGAAATTCCTTTTTATAGTCTTGTAGATAAGCAGCAAAATCAAATAATTCCTGAGGATTATCAACGGTCGATGGATCCGATTGAACACAGGAAGCGAGAAGAATTGACAGGATCAGGGCCAGCCAGCCAAATTTGGATTTATGTATATTGAATAAGTACATTGCCGTTCATTTCGTCAGGTGGTGTCAACTCCATAAGTTTTAATATAGTCGGAGCAATATCTGCTAATTTGCCCGCGAAAACCTGATATTTCGCACCAGGATCGATGATTATGCAAGGAACGGGATTGGTAGTGTGTGCGGTATGTGGACTCCCGTCATCATTGATCATGTAATCTGCATTTCCGTGGTCTGCTATTATTACTAGCCGATACCCTTTTTCGATTGCTAAAGGAACTAATTTACTCATTCCTTTATCTACTGTTTCGGCAGCTTTCATAGCGGCAGCAAATACCCCGGTGTGTCCTACCATGTCTGTGTTGGCAAAGTTCAGACAGATAAAATCAGGTGCATTTTGATTTATTTCGCGCATAGCCACCTCGGTAACTTCGGGAGCACTCATTTCCGGTTGAAGGTCATAAGTCGCTACCTTCGGACTGGGTATTACCAACCTCTTTTCCCTTAAAAATGGATTTTCCCTCCCTCCGGAGAAAAAATAGGTCACATGAGGGTACTTTTCTGTTTCAGCCATGCGTAACTGAGTATATCCCAGATTTGAAATATATTCTCCCAGAGTATTGGTTATATCCTCACTTGGAAATATTACTTCGATGTTTTTAAAAGTTTTGTCATATTCGGTCATGGTAACACAACGAATATTCAAAGGGTACAAATTATGTTCGGGATGAGAGGATTGGGTTAGCGCTTCAATAATCTGCCGGGGTCGATCCGTCCTGAAGTTGAAGCAAATCACTAAATCTCCATCTTTTATTTTGCCAATGGCCTGATTTGTCTCGTCGACCACCACCACTGGATCAATGAATTCATCGGTAACTCCTTTTTCGTAACTATTGAATACTGCATCTGCAGCGGAAGTTATCTCCCTACCTTTACCATGGACCATCATATCATATGCCAATTTAATCCGTTCCCACCTTTTATCCCGGTCCATAGCATAATACCTTCCGATGACCGTTGCAATTTGGGTATTGCTTCCTGAAATATGATCTTCAACTTCTTGAATGAATCCTAAACCACTGGTAGGCGAGCAATCTCTTCCGTCCATAAATGCATGGACAAAGATCTGTTCAATTTGAGCCTGATTGGCGATATCGGATATAGCTAATAAATGATTGATGTGTGAATGAACACCTCCATCGGATACCAATCCCAATAGATGTAAAGCTCCTCCTTGATTTCGCAATTCAGCGAGTGCATTATTCAAGATTTGGTTGTTAGCAAGTTCTCCGGATCGGATGGCTTTGTTGATTCGTGCCAATTCTTGGTAAACTATTCTCCCAGCTCCGATATTAAGATGGCCAACTTCCGAATTTCCCATTTGACCCTCGGGAAGTCCAACCTCTTCACCAAAAGTGATCAACTCGCTGTGGGCATACTTTTGATACATGCTATCTACAAAAGGTGTTTTCGCTTGTGCAATTGCACTGCGTGTATCATCAGGACCATGTCCCCATCCGTCTAATATTATCAACATTGCTTTATGCATTATCCAAATTATTTTGACCGGTCAAAGATGTAAAAATTGGGAACAAATAGCAGGTACATACGTCTTTATTTTGAATTTTTATTATTGCCGCTTTAAATCAATATATTGCATTTCAATTAGGAAAGCAATATTTGCATCACTATCACGGTTTACCTTATAGAATTTTAATTAACATATTCTTAAATTGAAAATTGAATTAATTTTTGGCAGGTATTGTTTGTGAATATGAGTTTAAAGTAAGCTGAAAAGTATATGTCTGAAAATCTTTATTGAAAATTATTTCAATCAAAACTAAATGAAAAACTTTTTAGTCATATTAGCAATGCTTATTACGGGATCGGCCGCAGGACAAGGTGTCGCACCTATTTTTACCGCCTTAGCTAAAGGAGATGTGGAGGGTTTGAGCAAATATTTAGATCAAAATGTTGAGATTCATCTTTTGGATAAGGTATCCGTGTACGACAAAAATTTGGGTAAAAGAGCATTGACTAAGTTTTTTACACAATTTTCACCTTCCGAATGTACTCCAATTCATCGCGGCACTTCGAAAGCGCAGGGATCTCAATATTCAATCGCTCGACTTAAAACAGATAAGGGAAATTTACGGGTGTACGTTTTTGGAAAAAAAAGAGACGGCAAAATAAAAATTCAGGAATTACGAATTGATAGAACCCTTAATGCCCGTAAAAATGAATAAGTTATAATTGGGAATCAATTTTCTGTACGATCAAAAATATCACGTTCGTAATAGTAGTGATCCGAATTTTCCCTTTCATCCAGTTCGTAGCTATACAACTTAGCCTGCTCGTCATCTTCGATAAATTTTCTCATGATGTAGGCAACAACAATTCCTACCAGCCCTCCAAATAAATGACTTTCCCAGGAAACACCTTCTTCAACCGGAATTACACCCCAAATGAACCCGGAATACAAGAATCCTACTAACAAAGCCAGGATGATAGATTTCGTATTTCTTCTGAAGATTCCGGTCCAGAATATGAATGATAGCAGACCATACACCACTCCCGAAGCCCCAATGTGATACACCGGTCTTGCAAAAAGCCAAACCGTCAACCCAGTAAAGAAATAGATCATAAAAAAGGAAAGTATGGCAACTTTACGGTAAAACATGTTAATGATCAAGGTAAGTATAAACAGAGGAAACGAGTTGGACAACAAATGATTGAAATCGCCATGAATCAAAGGTGACATCAATATTCCCTTCAACCCTTCTACATGTTGAGGTAGTATTCCCAAATAACCCAAACTACCACCACTAAGAAACTGAAGAAAATAAAATAGCCAAAGTAAAATCAGCAATATGGCTGGAAACAGAATCGCTGCCCAAATTTTCTTAATAGGATGCTCCTGACTCACTTTATATTGAATTGATTTCTCACACAAATTATGGTGTGTGAGCTGGGATTTTCAAAAATTTCGATGAATCATTTCAATTTAAAGACTTAAATTTTCTTCTCACCAGCTTTATAAAACTTTTGGCAATATCCTGTTTGTCTTCTTGTTCCCAGTTTTGATCTAATGCGATTTGGGACATCAAGAATTGTTTAGCTTCCTGGTAGTCCTGCATACTGTTTATTCTGCGTATAGTGTCATTATATAAAATATGATCCCGGTTGAATAACTTATTAATAAGCAATAGCTTCTCATTAATACCAACCGCTTTATGTAGATCAGTTATTTTTCCTTCTCCTAGTTTAGAAGATAAATCCCTAGCCTCTGGAACCTCAAAAAGATGGTTTATTTTTTTTATTTGATCTGGTTGCTGATGGGGATTACTATCGGTACTTTGTTGATCTTCTCGCTGTGATTCAGGAGCGGCCTGTGGTAAAGGTTCAGGTTCAATCTGGGTAACAACACTAGTTTGAGATGAAGGAGGAGCAGGTACCGGTGATACCGGCATCTGCTTATGCACGTGAATTTGTTCCTGAAGGTGTCTGTTTGCCTCCAGATCCGATAATGAAGGTATATTATCCTCTTGATTTGGATTGGATTCCACCTCTATTGACGAATGTTCATTAATGATTTCCTTCGTCTGCTCTAATGAAGTTTCAACTTTTTGCTTAATGCTTTGATTATTGGGAGAATTGCTCGAAGTTAGAACCGAATCATATAGATCTCGCACATAACTTAATAAGAGGTCTTTTTCAAGTGCGGATACATCATTGTCAGACATGGCAATGCTTGACATTAAATGGTTGATTTTATCAAGGATGTTTTTGGTTCTTCCTACATTCATGACGGATAAATTGTTGGTTGTAAATTTATTTTAATTATTTAATTAACTTATTAAATGCAGATTTTAGTTTATTTGTTGTCCGGCAATCTCAGAACTTATAACGAATTTCGATTCAATAAATTGGATGGTACATGTTTTTAGAACCTCATTTTAAAGGACAAAGGAATGGTTGGATCGAAGTGATTTGTGGTTCAATGTTTAGTGGAAAAACCGAAGAATTAATAAGACGTCTTAAAAGGGCCCAAATCGCTCGCCAAAAGGTTCAAATATTTAAACCTGCCAAAGACATTCGCTATCATACCAAACAAATAATTAGTCATGATGAGAATGTGATTCCTTCGATACCTATAAATACTTCCAAAGACCTATTACACCATCTTGATGAAACCGAAGTAATTGGAATCGATGAAGCCCAATTTTTTGATTTGGAGTTGACGGATGTCTGTCAAAATTTGGCCAATCAGGGTATTCGAATTATTATCGCCGGACTAGACATGGATTTCAGAGGTTTGCCTTTTGGTCCTATGCCTTATTTATTAGCAGTGGCAGAATATATCACGAAAGTACATGCTATTTGTGTTCATTGCGGGAATTTGGCCACTCATTCATATCGATTAACTTCGGATTCAGAAACGGTACTAATTGGTGAAAAGGATAAATATGAACCCCGTTGTCGAACCTGTTTTGCCATGGGAAATATTCTGGATTTTACTCGCAATCAATAATTTCGATTGTTTAGCCTGTGATGTTATTAGATATCTACGACTACATTTCATAGAGTTGATTGACAGATGAACAGTGGTATATCAAAAGTTCAACCATTGCTCAACATACGATAAACTAGGATCAACATTATATGGTCGAGGTGGGATAAGTGTAATCGGTTTTATATCATCTGAGTTGAATGGCAATTGTTCTAATTACTAACTTCTACTATTCCGCGAAGTCGAATGTCTCTTGAAGAAGAACCTATCATGATCCTGAATTCACCTGGTTCAATAACCAGGTTAAGGTCTTGGTCTAACATTTCAAATGCTGATGGGCCAAGGATAAACTTGCAATCAGCAGATTCTCCTGATTCAAGGCTTATACGTTGAAATCCTTTCAATTCTTTGACGGGTCGGGCAACACTAGCTAGCTCGTCTCTGATGTACAACTGTACTACTTCATCTCCTTTTACTGCTCCAGTATTCGTTATCCTACAGCTAATTTTAACGGAATCTCCAACCATAATCGAAGATTGGCTCATCTTAAGCGAATCATAGGAAAATTGGGTATAACTCAAGCCATATCCAAATGGGAAAAGAGGTTTGCCACTGGAATCCAGATAATCATCACCGCGACCTGTAGGCTTGTGATTATACACCAACGGCAACTGGCCTTCGGATTTTGGAAAGGTGATGGGTAATTTGCCTCCCGGAGTATGATTTCCCAATAAAATGTCGGCGATCGCCATTCCACCCATTTCACCGGGGTACCATCCTTGTAACACGGCATCTACATGTTTTATCCATTTTGACATATTGACTGCACTTCCTCCGATTAATACGACTATTACAGGAGTACGGGTAGCGATGAGCCTGGTCAACAGCTCCTCTTGCTTTCCGGGAAGTGATAAAGACGCACGGTCTCTAAATTCACCTTCTTCTATTCCGGCCACGACGATGGCAACATCAGATGTTTTGACCATGTTTACTGCCTCAGTAATCTTTTGGTTAGTCTCATCTTCCACACCCATATTCCAGATCAGCTTAATTCTGGAATTTCCAGTGCCGGTGAAAAACTCTACGCGCACCTTGTAGTCCTTATTTTTTATGAAATGTATCGGTACGGTATGAGTACCATATCCTTGTTGATCCCAACGATTCAGCACTAACCGGTCATCAATATACAACCGGTATCCATCATCACCTTCTATGCCAATTTCAAACTTCCCCGTAAGCGGGGATACTAAAGACCCTTCCCAACGCACAGAATACCAGTCGTAGGCCAATTCTGGATCGGGACCATATAACGTCCACCCAAAATTCAGTTGGGCATCATTTCTAATTATTTTTGGGTCTCCACTCAATGTGATATTATCAAAATAGGAACCTTGCAATCCCCGTACGACTGAATCATTTACTGCTGCATTTAGATGCTCAGCTGAAATTATCTTGTACTTGCTGTAGTGTCGACCGGGTCCGGGATGGTAGTTGATATTTTTGTTTTCTGCCTTAGTTCGAAGACCTTCTAATATTGTAACTACCTGATTACCAGGGCCACTATATCCACCAAGCCTACCCTCGACAGCGTCCGTGCCGATTAATGCTATTGACTGGAAATTTGGATTCAAGGGCAATAGATTTTGATCATTTTTTAATAATACAACGGAGGAAACAGCTGCACGATGGGCTAATATCCTATGCGCTGCGATACCATTCGTTTCTGCCGCCAGGTCCGGATCTACATAGGGATCCTCAAATAGCCCTAATTCAAATTTTGCATTTAGTATCCTCGAAACGGCTTCATCGATAACTGATTCTGAAATAAGTCCTTTTTCAAAGGCTTCCCAAAATAGAGGATAATGCTGGTAAGAAGTTTGAAAAATTACATCAAGACCTGATTCAATAGCTTTCTGAGTGGATTCAGCATAACTGTCAGTGGTAAAATGAAGCACATTGGCCCCTCCGGTACCTCCGGCATCAGAAATCACAAATCCCTCAAAGCCCCATTCTTTTTTTAAGAGATCTCGCATTAACCAGGAATTTGCGGTACAGGGAGTACCATCCAAAGAATTGTAAGACATCATGACCGACCGGGCTCCACCTCCTTGAAAACATGCCCTAAAAGCGGGAAAGTAAATCTCCCTTAGTAGGCGTTCGTTTAGATGGATGGGGTAGCTGTCTCTGCCTCCGTCGCCAACATTAACTACGAAATGTTTAGGAGTCGTGATTACTTCGTTGCTTTCAAATGTGCTAATAAAAGCAAGACCCATTTGAGTCGTGAGAAAAGGATCTTCTCCATAGGTCTCCTCCGTTCGACCCCACCTGACATCTCTCGCTATATTTAAGACAGGTGATAGAATTTGTCGGATCCCTCGCGTTTTGCACTCCATGGCTATGGCTTTTGCCACTTCTTCCATCAGACCAGTATCCCAGGTGGCCGCCAACCCTATAGCTTGAGGAAAAGCAGTGGCACCTTGTCTTACCAGGCCATGCAATGCCTCATCAAAGGCAATGATGGGGATGCCTAGCCGGGTTTCTTCAATAAAATATTTTTGAATTTCATTAATTTTTTCTGCAGTTAATTTTCCGGTCGTTCCAGGATCGTATGTCAGTAGTTGACCAGAAGCCTCTTTTGATTGACCAGCGGTAGCAACTTGGAATCCGAATATCCCATGCTTCAGCTTTTCCTTTCCCAGACTCAAATCTCCTGGGATCATGAACATTTGCCAAAATTTTTCTTCTAGAGTCATTCTACTCAGAAGGTCTCGAACTCTTAATTCTACTGAGAGGTCAGGATTTTTATAATCCTCATTTTTGATACTCTGATTTTGGCAACTCAGTAAAAAAAAGAAAATCAAAAGAAGGCAGATGATATTTTTCATATAAGTCATATGAGGTTTTACTTTGATTCCGAATCTACTTTTGTCCCATCATTTTCAGTATTTCTATATGATCAAATTGCCAGCAATGTCCTTGCATAGGAGAAAATTTAACCACTGCATCAGAAGTTGGATTTTGAGTTTTTTCTAAAAATTGTGCCACCTTTCGAGTGGCAGGATTTAGAATAAAATCATCCATATCTCCCATCCAGATGTATATTTTACCTTGTAATTTTGGACCCAATTCAGTCCAGTTTTTTTGGAGATGAATTTTTAGATCATACTTTTTCCAGGCCTCGGCAATGGTAGCATCTATAGCTCCTGACCAGGGATCGAATAGAGGAGCTGGAAGACCATTTTTACCCCTGGGGCTATATAGTGCGGTATGAGCACTAAATTGTCCACCGGAAGTAACATAGGTACCGGTTGTACCCAACACATTTTCGTATTGGATAAAATCCTTCATAGTGACAATGGGATCTCCTGCAATATCTCTGGCCACAGGTCTTTGGTTACCCCATTCATTATAAAAGGCATTATCATCTTTGTAAATGTTTATAGTTTGATAATTTTCAAACTCAATGGCATCTGGACTATAGGACCAGACTCCGTTAAAATGATCCGGATAAAACAATTGTAAGGCAAGAGAAACCCAACCGCCGGTGGAGCAGCCATCAACAAATCGCGTGGATCCACTTTTTGTGCCGCGATAGGTATTTTCTATATGTGGGATTAGTTCTTCAGTTAATGACTTTCCAAAAGGTCCATTATTCTCTGAGTCTAACTGATAACTGTCGCCGTAAGGTCCTTCTCCATCTAAGAATACATTGATGATTTGAGGTGCTTCACTGGAAGTCCACCAATCCATAAATTTTTTGTTCCTGACCAAATTATTCACACGGGTATAGCGCCCACCATAGCCGGCTACATTGTATCTCACCGGATACCTGGTATCTGTTTCCTGGTGATAACTGGCAGGTAATAGTATAGAAGCAGCTACGTTGACCGGCTGGTTCCAAAATGCGGACAATAATTTGCTCTCAATAACCACCTTCTCTACTAATTCGTGCTTAACCAACGATCTGGCAGGAATTATTTCTGTCAACTGCACTTGCAAATTCGTATTTTTATCGATGGTAACCATTTTAGATTTGCTGTAGAGATTTCCGGGTGCATTGATGCGAGACTCTGCTCGATCTTGATCCCACAATACCTGAAGTGAATAATCTCCTGCAGGTATTTCATGCAAATCAAAGCGGGCGGTTTTATCCAATTGCAGATCCGATGTAATTTCAAGAACGGTTTGATATGGCCATGTAAGTGTTTTGGCATAGATGTGGTTTCTTTGTGTACCAACCGGCCAGAGCTGATTTCGAGGTTTCCCTTGTTTGTTCTCACTTAGAAACACAAAAATTCGACCCTGTTCTTTAAATTGATCTTTACTAACCCCAACTGTAGTGACCGAGAAAGTCAGTATAAAATTCTCCTGGGCACTCAGCCAAGAGTAGGAAAATATGATCATTGCAAAGACGAAATAATCCTTCATATTTTTAATTATGTATTATGTAATGTTAAAATAAAAAGCCACCCCCAAAGCCCAACTTATAACTTTGTAATTTTATAGAAATAAACTAAATGTAACCGGTATTTTCATATTAAAAATGGGAAATTGGTGTCAATCAAATTTAACTAAAAATATTTGGCTTCGGAGAATGAAAAATGTTTAATATTCTAACTCCAAAATACCTTTGAAATTCAAGCCAATATAGTTACTTTAGCGCCTTGAATAAACCAAGCTCATGTCACTAACAAAGATTGAATCTGCACTGGTCTCCGTATATCACAAGGAGGGTTTAGATCACATTATTAATTTGTTTAAAGATTACCATATTAAGATATATTCAACCGGAGGAACAAAGTCCTATTTAGAAACCAAAGGGGCCGAAGTCCATGCGGTTGAGGATATTACCAGCTATCCTTCGATTTTGGATGGTAGAGTAAAGACCTTGCACCCTAAAGTTTTTGGTGGCATCTTAGCCCGGAGAGAAAAAAGTCACCTGGCTCAACTGGTGGAATATGATATTCCGTCTATTGATTTGGTCATAGTGGATTTATATCCCTTTGAAAAGACCGTTGCTGAAACCGATGATGAAAGTCAGATTATTGAAAAAATCGATATTGGTGGTATTTCACTGATACGAGCAGCAGCTAAAAATTATAAAGATGTCCTGGTAGTACCTTCTCAGGAACAGTACGGTTTGTTGGCCGAATTATTGGAAGAAAAACAGGGATTCTCTTCAATAGAAGACCGGAAGCTTTTCGCTCATTATGGATTCGCAGTATCTGCCCATTACGATACTAAAATCCAACAATATTTTGCATCAAAGACCAAAGAGAATTTGGGTTTTTTCCAAAGTGAAAGAAAACAACAAAGTCTCCGTTATGGAGAAAATCCACACCAGACCGGAGCATTTTATGGAGACCTTAGTGAATTATTTAAAAAATTATCAGGGAAAGCACTTTCTTACAACAATCTAGTGGATATCGATGCAGCCGTCCAGTTAATGGCTGAATTTAAGGATGAGAAACCTTGTGTGGCGATCCTAAAACATACCAACCCTTGTGGTTTGGCAATTCGGAAGACCATGGTGGAAGCATGGAAAGCAGCATTGGCTGGAGACCCTATTTCTGCCTTTGGCGGCATATTAATTGCCAATCATGAAATTGACCTAGCTACGGCTCAGGAAATCGATAAAATATTTTATGAGGTATTAGTTGCACCTTCCTTCAGTCAGGAAGCCTTTGATTTTCTATCCAAGAAGAAAAAAAGAGTTTTACTACAATTGAATAATTGGCCATCCAACCATAATCAATATAAAAGCATCTTAAATGGTGTAATTGTTCAAGATATCGATCATATTAAAGAAAGCAGACATGATCTGATTCCGGTGACCAAAGTAAAACCTACGTCTGAACAATTAGATGATCTTTTATTTGCAGTGCGTTGTGTTAAACATTTAAAATCAAATGCAATTGCTTTAGCCTTTAACAATCAATTAGTAGGAATGGGTTGTGGTCAGACATCAAGAGTAGATGCCTTGAACCAGGCTATAGCCAAAGCAAATCATTTTGAGTTACCTTTGGAAGGGGCGGTTATGGCTTCCGATGCTTTTTTCCCTTTTGCTGATTGTGTAGAGATCAGTCATGAAGCTGGAATTCAAGCTGTGGTTCAACCTGGAGGATCTATTCGTGATCAGGACAGTATAGACTATTGCAATCAACATGATTTAGCCATGGTAACTACAGGAGTTCGTCATTTTAAACATTAGGCCCAAATAAGTGAAGTCGGTTCTAACGATTGATATTGGTAACCAAAGGACAAAAACCGGGTTATTCCAGGATTTTCAGCTAACAGAACAATTGACTTTTCTGCATAAAGATGTTAAAGATTTATTAAACTTTCTGCAGGAGATAGAAGTCCAAAGCGTCATAATTTCTGCTACGTCCGTTATTAATCAAGACATTCTGCAGATCCTGAAAGTTCGATCAAAAGAAGTTTTGATTCTGGATGAAAATACCCCATTGCCAATAGAAATTCAGTATTTGACACCAAGTACTCTGGGTAGAGACCGTTTGGCTGCGGCCGTTGGAGCTTCTACTCTATTTCCGGGCAGCAATTTGTTAATAATTGATGCAGGTACCTGTATAACCTACGATTTCGTGACTTCCGGCCCGGTATTCATTGGTGGAAATATTGCCCCTGGATTACAGATGCGATTGAAGGCCATGGATCAAATGACCGCAAATTTGCCACTGGTTCAATTGCCAACCGAGGTAACCTGGATTGGCCGAAGTACTGAAGAAGCACTACAAATGGGTAGTAGTGTCGGAGTACTTTGGGAGATACAAGGATATGTTGAGTACGCCCATCGACATTATGGAGAGATCACTGTACTTCTCACGGGAGGAGATGCAGATTTTTTGGTAAAACACATGAAAACTCGGATATTTGTTTACCCAAATTTAATTTTGACCGGGTTACATCAAATTTTGATGCACAACAATCTTTATGAAGAACCTTAAGTATTTTAAAATAATGGCAATCATCATGTTTCCAATGTTGATGTTTGCTCAACCTAAAATAAACTCTCCATACTCATTTTATGGTCTTGGAGACTTTTTTGTCTCTGATTTTCAAGCAGTACATACTAGCGGGGGACTTTCAGCTTCATTTACCGATCCATATCATGTAAATGTTCAGAACCCAGCTTCCTTGGCATCACTAAAAGCTACGGCTTTTGAAGTTGGAATAGATGCCCGACACCTAACTCAAAAAGATGGATCAAACACTAATAAAGTGTGGAATGGAAATATTAATTATTTATCACTTGGATTCCCTCTCATCAACCCTGTGAATGAAATATTGGACAATAAAACCCGTGACTTTTATTGGGGTATGAATATGTCTTTAATGCCATATACACAGGTAGGATATGATATCAATGATCTGGTCGAAGTCGAAGGGACCAATGGAATGGTAGAAAGAAGGTATATCGGCGAGGGAGGGACCTACAAATTCACCTGGGGCAATGGAGCAAATTATAAGAACATTTCTCTTGGTTTGAATTTAAGCTATATGTTTGGCAAGTCAGAGTACACCAGAGAATTGAATTTTGAAGATCCAAGGGCTTTTCGTGAAGTTTTTGTGAATAACATCAGTATCAAAGGAATTTCATGGAATGCAGGATTGCTTTATAAATTAGACTTGGGAAAGAAAAACCTGGAAGAAGATCGAGCTCCGACCAAATCACTCACCTTCGGAATTACAGCAAATCCAAGTATTTCTTTCAATACGATTAATGATGAATTCAATCAACGATTGTTTAGTCTTGGTAATTCAGGTGAAATCGATACCATATCTTATTTAGAAAATATTGAAGGAAAAGGAACTTTACCCGGACGATGGAGTGTTGGAGTTTCATATAAGGATGGATTAAAGTGGAGACTAGGGGTCAATTTGCAGACTGAAGCCTGGTCAAAGTATGAGAATGAAGCCAAGCCTGAACTATTGGCTGATTCATGGGTACTTTCTTTGGGTGGAAGCTTCCGGCCTGACATCAATGCCTTTGAAAGTTTTTATAAGACCTTGGATTATCGGTTCGGTGTGTCCTTTGGCAAAGACCCTCGTCAAATTAATAACAAACAATTAGATCAATTTAATGTATCATTTGGAGTCGGAGTACCATTTTTTCCGAACAAGAAAATTTCTTTTTTTAATTTTGGAGTAGATATAGGTACTTTTGGGATCAGCGAGCAGATTAAGAATAACTATGTACGGTTTTCTGCCGGATTCACCTTAAACGATAACGAATGGTTTAGAAAAAGAAAATTTTATTAATGATGAAAAAATCACTTACGGGCATTTTAATATGTTTTTTATTTCTCACTCCTGATCTTTTTAGCCAATGCGTCAATTGGGAAGATTTAGATGCCAGCAAAAAAGATGAAGCCGAAACACTTCATGTTACCTACAGAGATTTTATTAAAAGGGAGGATTATGAAGGTGCTTTTGAGTTTTGGAAAAAAGTTTTCGATATTGCCCCTGCTGCAGATGGTTTGAGAGATAACCACTTTATTGATGGAATTGCGATTTATAAACATAAATTTAAAAATGCTGCCGATGAGGCAGCAAAAAAGGAAGCCAAGGATATGACACTGCAGTTGTATGACAAACTGATTAGTTGTTATGAAGCCGGCTCAATAAAGGTGCCCAGATGTCAAGGGGATCACTGCATCAAAGAAAAAATGGGACGGTTGTATGGGGATAAAGCGTTTGATATGTATTATACTTTTAATACACCCTACTCCCAAACAATTGAAGCTTTGGATAAGGGGATTGAGTTAGCCGGAAAATCTACACTGTATACTGTTTTTGCTCCTTATGCCAACATAGTGGTCTATCAATTTGAAAAAGGCAATATGGATAAGGACAAAGCTCGATCCGTTCATGCCATACTAAATGAAATTGCCGATCATAATGTGGAGAACAATAAGGACTATGGTCCCTATTATAAGCAAGCTCAGGATGCTATGAATGGATCGTTTGCCAAAATTGAAAGTGAAATCTTTGATTGTGCCTATTTTAAGGCAAAATTAGAACCTGACTACCGGGCCAATGTAGATGATCCCGAGGTTATCAAGTATGTGTATAATAAGTTAAAAACTGAAGGCTGTGATTCTACCGATGCTCTATTGATGGAATTGGCAGAAAAGTGGTCTAAGTATGCTGAAGAAGAAAACGCGAGATTAATGGCTGAGTTTGAAGCTAAGAATCCAAGTTTTGCCGCCAAGAGACTATATGATGCGGGTCAATTTCCGGAAGCTATAGCCAAATATCGAGAAGCCATTCAACTCGAGACCGACGATATTAAAAAATCTGAATATTGGTTCAGAATGGCCTCGATCCAATTTCGTAACCAAAACCAATATGTACAAGCCAGAGTTTCGGCACTGAATGCCGCTAAGCTGAATCCAGACTGGGGTCGACCTCATATCTTAATCGGAGAGATGTATGCACGTTCTAGCAATAGTTGTGGAAAAGATGCATATGAGCGAGGATTGGTAATTTTAGCAGCGATAAACAAATGGGCAGTTGCAAAATCCAGGGATCCTGAAGCGGCCGACGACGCAAATCGACTCATCGCCAGATACAGTAAATTTAAACCTCCGAAAGAAGAGGTATTTATGCGTAAAACTAATGGTAAAGTAGTTAAAGTAGGGTGCTGGATCGGAGAATCTGTTAAAGTGACTCTGTAAGTATTGGCCGTACTTATAAATTAATTGACTGGTCTAAACACGTTTCAAAATGGGTTTTTCTCGTATCTGCCTTCTTGCAATGATCATAAGTCTATGTGCGTGCTCTCCCAAAGTGGTCACCAGTACCCTTCCAGATAAAGAGGATTTACCTAAGAAGATGGATGCGGAGAAGATTGGTCCATGTGCTAACTGGTTTGAAACCGGACATCAAGATGAAGCAGAAACGGAACATGTCATTTACCGGGACCATATGCGGGCTAAAAGATATAAAGAAGCTTTACCTCATTGGAAGAAAGCTTTTGAATTGGCGCCTATGGCAGATGGTAATCGAAATACCCACTATGAGGACGGAATAGTCATCTACAACCATTTTCTACAGAAGGCAGAAGATACAGAAGAAAAGAAAGAGTATCTCAAAAAAATCATGAAACTATATGATGATTTGGGAAAGTGCGATGCTAAATTTAATCCTGAGGGGAGAAAAGGGTTTGATTACTTCTATAAGTACCGGGATTTTGTTGATGATGAAGAAATCTACAGACTGTTCAAAGCTTCGATTGACAAATACGATATCAAGACAGATTACTTTGTGTTAAATCCATTTTCAGCTCTTTTAATCCAGATGTTTGTTGAGGAAAAAGTTGATTTGAAAGAAGCACAACACTATGCCGGAAAGATCAAGGAAATACTCGAGCATGGCCTGGCTACCTGCAAGAATGAGAAAGAATGCGAACCCTGGAATATTATCAATGAATATGCACCACTTAGACTTGAGGAGTTCGAAGGAGTAGATGGATTTTACGATTGTAACTATTATAAGGAAAAATATTATACTGAATTTTTAGACAATCCAGATGATTGTGATGTGATACGTACGGTTTTAGCCCGGTTTAAATGGGGAGGGTGTAGCGATGAGGATGAAAAATTAGTCGAAATTCGTAATGCGCTGAAAGAAAAGTGTGTAGTTGCAACAGAACCTGGACCTTTACGCCAAGCCTATGATGCTTATCAAGATGGAAAATACCAAGAAGCAGTTACCAAGTTTTTGGAATATGTAGAAAAAACTGATGATCCGGAAAAGAAAGCTAAATATTTACTTATTGTAGCCAAATTATATTACGGCAACCTACGTAACTTTTCACTTTCTCGAAAATACGCTCTGGAAGCTGCCAGTCATAAATCCAATTGGGGTGAGCCGTACTTATTAATCGGCAAATTATATGCTTCTAGTGGCCCGTTGTGTGGTCCAGGTAGAGGCTTCGATAGTCAAAGGGTAGTCTGGGCTGCAATCGATAAATTTCAATATGCCAAAAGAATCGATCCCGAAGCAGCTGAAGAAGCCAATCAGTGGATCAGGAAATACGCTCAGTATATGCCGAAGAAGGAAGATCTGCATATGATGCAATTAAGTGAAGGCTCAACGTATACCATACCCTGTTGGATTAATGAAAAAACCATTGTAAGAGGGATCAGATAATTATCAATTCCTAATTTATAATCATTCACTCACACTTTATTATCCATTATTTGCTTATCATTTGTTCTACACCGGTCCAATTATCAGGTACTCCTTTGATAAGGTATTTTTGCGTTTTCTCAAGAAAATATTTACATGGACCGTCTTCCTCATGGTAGGTGAGAATATTGGAAAAGATTTTCTCAGCCTCACTAAATTGCTGAGAGAAAAAATGTTCTACGCCTTGATTAAAATTGGACAAAGATTCTAATTTTAGCTCCATTTGTTCTGGAGTATCACCGTTGATACACTCGTAAAGACTAACCGGATCTTTCTTTCCTTTGACCTGTACTCTTCCCAAAAATCGAAAGTTAAAGTTTTCCGGGCCGGACAAGCGAATTAAGCTGTATTCACTTAGTAACAAATTGACACCATAATACTTGGTCAACCCTTCCATTCTAGAGGCGGTATTTACCGTGTCTGCAACCGTAGCAGCATCGGTCCTGCTTTCATCTCCGATAATCCCCATTATCAATTGACCGGTATGCATTCCGATTCCAATTCGCAATAGATTTCGGCCTCGATTCTTTCTTTCTAAATTATAGAGTTGGGTCATTTTAAGCATTTCTATTGACGCTTTTAATGCATCTTCAGGCGAATCAAGGAAGATAGACATGATTGCGTCACCTAGATATTGATTTACGAAACCCTGATGGTTGCGAATGATCGGCCCCATACGACCTACATAGGCGTTGACAAATTTGAAGTTTTCATCCGGAGACATGGATTCCGACATCGTGGTATAATCCCTAATGTCAGAAAAAACGACAGTAACTTCTTTTTGGATTTGATCTCCGAGTTTTACATCAGTGATATGCTCCCGGCCGATAGATTTTAGAAACTCGTAGGGTACAAATTTACTGGTCGCCTTGCTTATTTGATGTAAGTTAATCTGTGTTTTCACCCGTGCCAGAAATTCATCCTTGGAGAACGGCTTGGCCAAATAATCATTTGCTCCCAATCGAAGACCCTGTACCATATCCTGAACTTGGTTTTTGGCAGTAATCATGATAATAGGTAGCTCCGAAGGAAGGTATTTTTCACGAATGCGTGTACATACTTCATACCCTGACATCTTGGGCATCATTAGATCCAATAGGACCAAATCGAATTTTAGTTTATCCAATGACGCAAGCGCTTCAGCCCCATTCATCGCAGAAGTAATTTCAAATCTCTCATTCTTCAAATGATTGATCAACACCTGCTGATTGACAGGTTCATCATCTACTAAAAGTATATGGACATTCACCGGATCATACCCATTTTTCTTCCCTCCAGTATAGTCCACACTCAATGATTCTTTAATAAGGGCTAAATCCATGAGTTTTGACAATTCCGGTTCAATGTACTTTGGAGTAGATATCATGACATCCTTATCCGCATCGGATTTGGGCAGAGTAAAGGTAAAAGTTGAGCCCCTTCCTGGTGAAGATATCACCTCAATACGACCTCCATGAAGCTCAACCAATTGTTTGGTAATCGTAAGACCCAGGCCAGCACCGCCATGTTCCCGTTCAGTCGAACCATCTCCCTGCTGGAAAATATTAAATATATATTTTTGTTTTTCTCTCGGAATCCCAATTCCTGTATCTGTAATCTTAATGCGAACTTCATTTTCGACTTCTTCTGCTTGAACCCTAATGTCCCCTTTTTCGGTAAACTTAGTGGCGTTTCCCAATAAATTGTATAGTATCTGCTGCAGTCTGTTTTCATCAGCTTCAACTGCCGCAATGTTATTAGATATTAGATTTTTGATTGACAGCCCTTTTTCTCGCGCTAGTGGACGGATTCCCTGAATAACCACGTCAGTTATAACCTTTAAATCTATTGCCTTGAGATCGAGATCTAATTGACTACTTTTTAATTTTGAAAAATCCAATAAATCATTGATAAGCGCAGAAAGTCGATTTCCTGAATGTACTATCATATTTAGGTTCTTAACCATTTCTGCATTAACTTCTCCAGCCGTTCCATCTCGTAATGATTCAGCCAAACCAATCATTCCGTGTAGAGGAGTCCTTAATTCATGAGAGGTATTAGCAATAAATTGATCCTTGAGTCTATCGATCTGTTCCAATTTCAATCGCCGCTCTTTTTCATTTTTTGAAAGTCTTCGTTGCCGATAGAGTCTATAGGATAGCCAGAGCCCTATCAGAATCAAGATGGACACAATGGATAAGGCCATAAATAGGTTTCTTTGACTTCTGGCTTTTTCCCGACGAGTCTTTTCTTGGGTTAATCGCAATTCATTCAATAAATTCTTACGTTCCAGATCTTTGGCTTGGATTTGAAGCATGATGGTTTCATACTCCAATTGAGAAGTGGTTTCTTGCAATTGATTGATCGCCTCCTCTTTTTGACGACTGTACACCTTTTGAGTCTCCAGTGCTTTTTCCGTGGTAGCCAACAACTCTTGGTCTTCAGAATATTGTTCCTGCAAAGTGTCTAATTTGCGTTGAATTGCAATTTGATCTAAGCTATCCTTGATTCTTTGATGAACAAAAGCATAATCTTCTGCTTTGGATTTGCGATTATTTAGACGGTATATGGTCTCCAGGATTTTATTTCCTTCGATTCTGAGTCTGGTTGATCTAATTCGATTGGCAAGTAATAACCCTTTTTCCGTATTTTGTACAGCCCTTCGATACTTCCTATTATCTCGCTCGATAATTCCCAAGTCATAATAACTTTCAATTTGTTCCCGAACAAGATTTAATTTTTTAGCCAATTGATTAGCTTCTAGTGCATATTCTTTGGCTAAATCAGGTTTCGACACTTTGTACTGATCGGTAAGTTTAAGCAATATCTCTACCCTGTTTTTACCCTTGGCGGATGCAAGACTTTGTACCAAATGATTTTCTTGACCAACAAGTTGGAATTGCATCAGGTAAATTGCCAGCATAAAAATTACTCTCATTTCATGGGGTTTGCTTGCATTTAAATTACGATTTTTAATAAAAATAGGAACAAAAAACGTCCTGTTAATGTAAAATTAGATTGATTGAATGAGTATTTGGTATGAAAATTTGCCTACATGAATCAAACGTAGAGATATCTAACAAATGCTTCTTAGGAATTTTTATCAAGTATTTACCCATATGTAGGCCGTTGTCAATTGAAAGAAGTCGAAACACCTGCCTAATTGGAAGTAGAAAGTAACGCACGGAGTTTCGCCAGTAAAAATTGTTTCGTTGGAACACCGGGAGCCTCCCAGATTAAGGTTCCCCGGTGATAGATCATGACCGTAGGGACACCCATGATTTCCATTTTTTGAGCTAGTTTAAGGTTTTTATCTACATCTATCTTAATGATTCTCACCTGCTGACCCAATTCCTGCTTTATTTGATCCAAAACGGGTAGAAATGTTTTACAAGGACCACACCACTCAGCATAAAAGTCTATCAACATGGGTATTTCAGACTGAATAAGATTTGAAAAAGTATCTTTCGCCATAAGCTATTTCGTTATAGTTAACAATACGCTTCAAGTAAAGTTGATTATTTTTCCATTACTTAACGCAAGTATTAAATGCTAAGTCACAAATCTTGAAACACTTTTTTGATAGTCATATATTGGTCAACCCGCAATTGAATTGTGGGTATAAATGACAATAACCTATCTTGTTGAATATGAAGCAGGTATTATTTATTCTCATTTTATTCGGTATGTGGGCGTGTAAGCAATCCGAACAAGGAAATTCTTTAACATCCAGCAATAAGGATAAGGTTTCCCAAGAACTAAACTCGCAAGAAATGCAAAAGTTATACGAACATTTCATTCCCAACCCCGAAAATTTAATTGATTCTCAGGAAAACCGGATCATTGAATATCTAATTGAACATGCTATTCCAGCTGAGCGATTGGCAGATGGAGTTTATATCAGTAAAACTGAATCAAAAGAAGGTACTTTACTCAAATGGGGAGATTTGATTGAATTGCATTATGAGGGTAAATTTCTGAATGGAAAAATGTTTGATTCATCACGACACAAAGGCAAACCGATGAAAACTTATATTGGGAATGGAATAGATGGTTGGAACCAAGCATTACAGCAGCTCAAAGTTGGAGAAAGAGCCCTTGTGTGGATCCCAAGCGCTCAGGGATATGGTAAAGAAGGATTTCCTCCCGTTATCCCTCCGGATGCCATACTGGTTTTTGATGTAGAAATCTTGGGCAAAATAGAGTCTGCACCAGAATAATACACTCTTTTGAATTATTAACTAATGGTGAATAATTCTGAAGATCAGGTACCTTAATAATTCTAATATACCAAAGACGGGTGGGTTTATCCGGTATGATGGCGGACAAACCTAATCATCTTTGGTATAGGTGCCCTCTATTTTTCTGAATGCCTTTTTCGACTTCTGCCAATTAATTCTGGCTAAAGAAATCAATAATTTTTTCGGCAAGCTCAATTCCGATCCTGGCTTGAGCTTCACCTGTACTTGCGCCAATATGAGGGGATACTGAGATTAAGGGATGATCTAAAAGTTCTTGTTTTGGTCGAGGTTCATTAAGAAATACATCGACTCCGGCTCCTCCCAATTTTCCATTATTTAAGTTTTCGAGCAGAGCTTCTTCATCCACAGCACCTCCACGGGCTGTATTTATAATCATTGCACCATTCTTCATCTTTTCAATTTCCGCTTGGCCAATCAAGGGCTTTCCTGAAAAAGGAACATGCAGAGATATAATATCTGCATTTCGTAACATTTCACCCATAGTATGGGCCTTGATCTTCACTTGAATATCTTGCTTGAAGCCCTGATTGATTTCAATCGCAACATCGACCTCATTGACAACGATATCTACTCCTATTACACGCATCCCTAAGGCACAAGCAATTCTTGCTGTTTCCTGACCAATTCTACCCAAGCCAATAATTCCCAAGGTTTTACCCTGAAGTTCGAATCCTTTAGAAAATCTTTTTTTAAGCCCTTTAAAATCAGCATTTTCCTTGGGTAATTCTCGATTGGTGTAGTGCAATCCTCTGGCTAAAGCAAAAATATGGCTAAAGGCCAATTCTGCTACTGATTTTGAAGATGCTGCAGGTGTATTGTAGACTCGGATGCCTTTTGATTTCGCATAATCCACATCAATGTTATCCAGCCCTACTCCTCCTCTGGCAATTACTTTTAAATTTGGAGATACATCGATTAGATTTTCTCGCACTTTGGTAGCACTTCTGACAATAATTGCATCATAGTTATTGAGCTTTGTGGCTAGATCAGCTTGTTCGATCTTGTTCAGATCAACATCATATCCAGCATCCTCCATCATTCGTTGGCCCGAGGGATGGATACCATCATTAGCAAGAATTCGAATCATTTTTTCCAGTTTTATTTTTAAAACAGGTACAAAGAAAAGAAATAATTAATGGATTGAATATCCCTCTGGCAAATGTTTACAAATTCATGAAACTTTTATCAAATGTGGTCCATCTGTGGTCAGGAAACTTATGCTTTACCGGCTAATATCAGTCTATAATAACCAATAATGTGCTACAATTCATCCGGATATGGAATTGGTCGCCCTGTGGATTTATTGATGGACATTCCGGCCTTGCTTTCGCGAAGAAAGTTAGCCAGTGTTCCTGCCATTTCCTGTAACTTTTCTGGTTTTGACTTAGACATATTCTGACTTTCACTGATATCAGATTCCAGGTTGTATAATTCAAGACTTTGATCCACATGTTGGTAGATCAGTTTCCACTTGCCCTTGCGTAGCGCACTGTAAGGAGGTTGGTCGTAAGTATGTGGAAAATGCCAATAAATGGGTCTTTCGGATGAAGTAGACAATTCCGGTTTTTGTAATTGTTCCACCCAACTTTTACCATCTATGTCCTCCGGAAAATTAGCGAGAGTTACACCTGCTACCTGCAACAAACTAGGATATACATCTTCAATGATCACATATTCTCCACAGGTCATTCCTCTCGGAGCACAGCCTGGCCATTTCACCAACATGGGAACTCTGATTCCACCTTCATAAGGAGTAAGTTTATGACCTCTCAATGGAAGGTTTGGTCTGGCTTGTGATGGAGAGCCATTGTCAGACAAAAACAGCACCAGAGTATTTTCTTCGATATTCTCTTCTGTCAATACATCCATAATATCTCCCAACGAATGATCCATACTTTCTACCATTGAGGCATATCGCGCGGTAAACTCATCATAACCCAGGTCCAGATATTTTTGATAAAACCTGCGATCCTCTTCCCAAGGTGCATGAATTGCATAGTGGGACATATATAGAAAGAATGCAGAATCCGCACGCACCGATTCTTTGATTTCTTTGACGGCTTCACGGGTTAACGCTTCGGTCAAATTTATTTCTTGTCCATGGTATTGATCCAACCCAGGTACATCCCAGATCTGGCTTCCATTTCTCCAGAATGCGCTAAAGTTCTTATCACCATGATAACTGCCCGGTCCACCGGCAGCGTGACCGGCAATATTGACCTGGAAGCCTAAATTCTCAGGATTTTCACCCGGAGTACCTTTTGCTCCAAAATGCGCCTTTCCCACATGAATTGTTCTATATCCAGCCTGGGATAGGATTTGTGGTAATGTTCCCTTGACATGAAAGGAATTTTCGGTATCCGGATTGGGCGATATTCCGTTTACATTCCATTCTGGTGGCGTAATAACCGGATGTTCCCAATCAGGAGATACGCCTCGACGAAGTGTCCAATTCGTAACCTGATGGCGGGCCGCATTATATCCGGTCATCCAACTTACTCTGGAAGGGGAGCATACGGCACAAGCATAGGCTTGAGTAAACTTAACTCCTTGTTCAGCCAGTCGGGCCATATTCGGAGTAGAAAATACACGATTGAGCTCGGTCGAATCCTGATGGAAAGGAACAGAAGTTTCTTGCCATCCCATATCGTCGACAAAAAAGAAAATGATGTTCGGTTGAGAACTGGGTTCTGAACAGGATATGAAGCACATCCAGCCCCAAATGCATACCAGGATGGAGTACTTAGAATAAAGCGTAACGATATTTTGTTTCATAAAATGAAAGATACCAAAGTAATTGATTTGGTACTTCCTATTTCTCAAAAAAGATAATCAAAACATTCCCTCTATGAGGTCGATTCAGATTCTAAATTTCCGGGAGACGGAAATGACGACATCATTCTTGGCCTTCAAGTGCTTTGATCTTTTGACGTTGATCGCTAATTTCCTTTTTCAGTAGATTGACTTCATCCACCAATTCATTGATGCGACGGTCTTTGGCCTTTATGGTTTCCCGGAGAATGGAAATATCCGTGGTTTCGCTATAATTGTCATTATCCATTGTATTACTTTTCGATTCCCATCGGACCAATTCCTTCAACTTATCGAATCCATTTTCACCATTTATGTAAGCTGCACCAAAGAATGCAATCGGAGCAATTATTATTAGTGCCAGAAAAAATCGGGCACATCCCGTTGTTTTGTATTTTTTTGCCATTACGGATTTGTTCTATAATATGACTATAAATATATTCAAATGGTGTGTTATTCACCGGTTTTTTCTACTGAATACCATTTATTTTGGATTAAGAATTCAAACTTCTTTTCTCAAGACTTCCAGTGGAGGTTTGGAGATAACCTCACGACTGTTTAGAAGTCCTATTAAGACGGTAAGACCAATTACCAAGATAAATACCAATCCGATTGGAATCCAACGGATTGAAAAAGAAAGTTCAAGTTGAAACTTGGCTAGTGCCCAGCTGGCCACAATAGATATAAATATTCCGGTAGCGGCAGATAACGTCCCCAAGATTAAATATTCAGTGGCATTGATGTGAAATATTTGTTTTTTACTGGCTCCAAGCGTTCTTAATAGAACACTTTCCTGAATTCGTTGAAACTTACTTAATAATAAGGAACTGAGCAGAACTATGAGACCTGTAAGGATAGAAAATCCTGCCATAAACTGGATGATGTAAGACACTTTCCTTAAAATTTCACTCAGTGCATTTAAAATTAACCCAAGATCAATTACCGATACATTTGGGAAAGTCTTCACTACCTCACTACGGTATTTTGCCGTCGTGGCGGGATTCGGGGATTTAGTGACCAATACTTGAAACTGTGGTGCTTCTTCCAAAACACCGTTAGGGAAAACAATAAAAAATCGCGTACGCATTTTGGTCCAATCAATTTCCCGAATACCTCCAATATAGGTCTTGATCAGCGTTCCTTGTACATTAAATAGCATTTCATCACCTATATTGACGGCCATGGATTCAGCATACCCTTTTTCCAAAGTAATGTAAATTGAGTCAGGAGTTTGATGCCGTTGCAGGTTTCCTACCAGCAATTTTTCATACTGATCCAAGGTGTCACGGTAGGTCACCCTGGCTTCGCGGTTAATTGCCCAACTTCTAGCTTTACGTGTAGTATCGGCAAACCACTCCTTTTTTGTCTTGCCCTGCCAACCTTCCAGCCTCATGGTGACAATAGGCACCTGTTGGATAACCGGCATATCATAGGTCTTGGTAATCTCTTCCAAGTTTTCTTTTTGACCTCTTTCTATACCAAATAAGATCATATTGGGCTGATTACCGGCATCCATCTGGGCTACATTGTTTAGTAGTAGACCTTGGATGATAAAAAGAGTGGTCAAAACAGCGGTTCCTAGGCCGATTGACACCAATAGAGTTTGAGTTTGATTATTAGGTCGATACAAATTGGACAATCCTTGCCTTAATACAAAACTCCAGTTGCGAGGAAAAAAGCGATGAACTAACCACATTGTGAATTTAGAAACCGCATATAGAATCAAAAATGCAACTCCCAATGCTATAGTGAATAAAATGCCATCTTTTAAGCTTTGCGTCAACCGACTTAAAAAAATAAAAATGCTGATTACAATGCCGGCATAGACCATGATCTTCAACCAATCCCACCTTTCACTGGATTCCATCAGATTACTCCTCAAAGTACGTAATGGACTGATCTTACGAATTCCGACTAAAGGCAATAATGCAAAAAGGGAAGTTATGGCAAAACCAATCACTAATCCATCAAATATTGCAGGCCAGGAAACCTCAATGTTTACCTCAAATGGTAAAAAGTCACTCAAGATAAGTGGTAATAACCATTGTATTATACTACCTAGAATCGTTCCGGTCAGAACGCCAAAGAATCCCAATGAAATGATCTGAAACAAGTATATGAAAAATGCATGCTTACCTTTCATGCCTAGACACCGGAGTATAGCTATGCTTGGAATTTTATTTTTGATGTAAATAAAAACACTGCTCGCCACACCGATACACCCTAACAAAAGTGCGACCAAGGCTACTAAATTGAGAAATTGATTCAATGATGAAAATGCTTCGTTAAGGTCTTCTTTGCGATCGTCTACATTTTCAATACTCATCCCCTCGCTTCTATATCGTCTACGATATTTTTCTTTCCAGATTCTGGTGTCAAAATCCGGATCTGTTTTGACATAATAACTATAATTAACCAGGCTTCCTGGTTGGATAAGCTGAGTACTTTTTATATCCTTATAGTTGATGTATACAATGGGTGCAAAACTCGACGACATGGCATTACCTCCAAACGCACTGAGAAGTTCTCCCATGATTACAAAGGTATGACTACCCAAACGAATACTATCTCCGATCTCAAGATCATACTGAATCATCACTCCTTGATCAATCAATGCTGCCGGGTGATCACGAAATTGTTCAGCCGCTCCGAATGGATTGGTTTTGATCTTGCCATAATAGGGAAACCCTTTTTCTATTCCCTTGATATTCACAAATTGACTCTCTCCTCGATTGGGGAAATAGGCCATGGAGAGCAAGTCCACCGCCATGGATTTTTCTCCGGGAAGAGAATCAAATGATGGTTGTAATTCCGGATGTAGTGCCCGGTTTCCATCGATTACCACATCGGCACCCATCAGAGAAACAGCCTGCCGGTCAATATCTTTGACAATGTTGTGATTAAAGGAGTTAATAGCCACCAATGCCGATATTCCCAATACGATCGACGACATAAATAATATCAACTTGCCTTGATTCTTTCGACTATCCCTGAATGCAGTTTGTATGAGGAACTTCAATTTCACATTCATAGACTTCCCGCATTAATAGAGGTGATTTCATCTGCAATTATTTGTCCCCCTTTTAATTTAATAATCCTTCCGGTTTTAACCGCCAAATCCAGATCATGTGTGACTATTATCAAAGTCGTATTTTTTTCTTTATTAAGCTCAAATAGTAATTTTTCAACCTGAAATCCCGTATCATCATCCAGATTTCCAGTGGGTTCATCGGCAAACAAAATCTTGGGTTCATTGCTAAAAGCTCTGGCAATAGACACACGCTGTTGCTCACCACCTGATAGTTGACTGGGGTAATGATCAGTACGATCACCTAGGCCCACTCTGGTCAACAATTCCATGGCTATTTTAGGGGCTTGTTTTATCCCTTGGAGTTCCAGGGGGATCATCACATTTTCTAATGCGGTTAGAGTCGGAATCAACTGAAAATTCTGAAAAATAAATCCGACATTCAGATTTCTGATGGATGCCCTCTCATCTTCCGTCAACTTTCCAATTTCAGCTCCGCATAGTGAAATGGAGCCTGAAGAAGGTTGATCCAGCCCGGCACACAATCCCAATAAGGTCGTTTTACCACTTCCAGATGGCCCCACAATGGCTACACTCTCCCCGGGCAGAATTTGAAAATTGATATCTTTCAATACCATTAGCTCACGACTTCCGCTAAGGTAGGTTTTAGTAAGATTCTTAACAGTGAGGATATATTGCATTTTACATTTCTAATTTGTAAGTATCTAATTTACTTGCCAGACTTATACTTCAGAAATTCTCTAAGTAACAACCGATTAAATCGCTAATTGTTACTCTTAATAGTTCCGTGTAGATAGGATTTTTCTCAAATGTTAAATAACTTCGCAACTGCATAATCTTATGAAAAACCCTAATGTCATATTGACGATACTTATAATGATCAATTTATCGATTGGCTGCAAAGATAAACAACCGGAAGGCACAGTGGTTGAGGAAAACTACCAATCTATAGCCGATACAGTGGTTCCGAAGTTAGAAAATAAGAAAGTAATTCTATTTTTTGGGAATAGTCTAACGGCCGGATATGGATTAGATGAATCTCAGTCCTTTCCTTCCTTAATCCAAAATCGCTTGGATTCATTGGGTTTGGCTTATCAGGTAGTCAATGCAGGATTAAGTGGCGAGACCAGTGCTGGAGGGTTAAATCGTATCGATTGGGTGTTAAGACAAACAGTCGACCTCTTTGTATTGGAGTTGGGAGCAAATGATGCCCTTCGTGGCTTGGATGTAAATGCCACGGATCAGAATCTACGAGGAATTTTGGATAAAGTAAGAGTAAAATTCCCACACATACCCCTTATTATTGCGGGAATGAAGGCGCCCAGGAACATGGGATCCGAATATACTGAGGAATTTGACAACATATTTCCTAACATAGCCTCGGACTATCAGGCGGGATTAATTCCTTTTTTACTCGATGGTGTAGCGACCAACCCAAGGCTAAATCTGGCCGATGGAATCCATCCTAATATCGCCGGACAAAAAATCGTGATGGAAAATGTTTGGAAAACATTGGTGGAGTATCTGGAATAGGAGATAATATCAAACTGAATTTAGTATAAGGTTTTACTACGAATTTAATGGAAAATCTGAACCACAAAGAGCCCAAAGAAACACAAGGCAGGAATGAAGAAATGGATCTATTTTGAATAAGTTATTGGTATTGAGCTCTTTTCTGTTTATTTGAATTGCCCTCATAGAGAAATTGTTTTTTTAAGTTCACTAAGCTACCTTCTTCGAAGTCAGATCCACTAAATTAGTAGTAGAAACAAAAATAACTTCATCCTTTATGCTGCTTCTTTTTGCACCATACTTCGTTAAAAAGCCCTACCTGTGTGTGACTTCGGTAGGCAGGCTCTCCCCAGCTCAGACTATGCCTACTTTTTTGCTCCGTAGAGTCGCAGACTTTGTCTGGCCCAAAAATAACCTAACTGTACAACCTATTTTTTAATCATCACTTAGCTGATTTCTCCCCAACTAAAGACAAGATCCTGACCTTCGATAAATTCCTTAAGTTTTTGATTATGAGGGGAGGAGAGCGCTGGATCCTTGCTCAGAATGGCCTTAACAATATTCCGTGCAGCGACCAGTATCTTTTGGTCTTTACCCAAATCGGCAATCTTAAATTCCAATTGGCCGCTTTGACGTGTTCCTTCAAGATCTCCCGGCCCTCTAATTTCCAGGTCCGCTTCAGCAATTTCAAATCCATTAGTTGTGCTACACATGATGTTCACTCTTTTCCTGGATTCATTTGAAATATTAAAACCGGTCATCAGAATACAATAGGATTGGTTTCCACCTCTTCCGACTCTTCCCCTTAGTTGGTGTAGTTGGGATAGCCCAAATCGCTCCGTATTTTCAATAATCATTACCGTGGCATTAGGAACATCTACCCCAACCTCGATCACTGTGGTGGAGACCAAAATTTGCGTTTTTCGATTGATGAACCGTTTCATTTCAAACTCTTTATCCGAGGCTTTCATCCGTCCATGGACAATGCTCATTTGGTAATTTGGTCGAGGAAAATGCTGTAACAAAGCTTCATACCCTGCCTGAAGATTTTGCAGATCTAATTTTTCCGATTCTTCTATCAGAGGATATACTATATAAATCTGACGGCCCTCTTCAATTTGATTTTTCATAAATTGGATCAGTTGTGGTCGCTGTGCCTCAGTTCGGTGCAGAGTTTGAATGGCCTTACGTCCCGGAGGCAACTCATCTATTAAAGAGACATCAAGATCCCCATAAAGAGTCATGGCTAGGGTTCGCGGAATAGGTGTAGCTGTCATTACCAACACATGTGGTGGACAAGGCTTGCTTTTATGCCATAATTTCGATCGTTGTTTGACACCAAAACGATGCTGTTCGTCAATGATAGCCAAACCAAGATTCTTAAATAAGACCGGGTCTTCCAGCACCGCATGAGTACCAATAAGTATTTGTATTTCTCCCTGGTGTAGCCATTTCAACAGCTCTTTGCGCTGTTTGCCTTTAATGTTGCCGGTTAGAAATCCTGTTTTTATGCCTAACCCCGAGACCATATTGCGGACAGAATTATAATGTTGAGTGGCCAAGATTTCGGTAGGTGCCAATAGACAACATTGATAACCATTGTCCAAAGCAATCAACATAACCATCAACGCCACAATGGTTTTACCACTTCCCACATCACCCTGTAATAGGCGATTCATCTGAAAACCGGAACCAAGGTCTTTGCGAATCTCTTTAATGACCCTTTTTTGTGCATTTGTCAACTCAAAAGGTAATTTTTCACGATAAAACGCGTGTAAATATTCTCCTACTTCACCAAAAACGTATCCTGGGGATGAATGAGCCCGGCGGATTTTTTGATACAGTATTCTAAGTTGAGAAAAGAAAAATTCATCATACTTCAAACGAAAGCGGGCTTTGTCCAAGCTCAATTGATCCGCCGGGAAATGAATATTTGTAAGGGATTCATATCTTGCAATAACTCTGAGCTTCTCTATTAAGTAATCAGGTAATGTTTCCGGGACCAAATGATCAAAGAGTCGGTCGAGCAGGTTTTTAACAATTTTCGCTCGTCCTTTACTATCCAATCCCATTCGGGTTAGTTTTTCCGAACTACTATATACCGGATGCAGATGAGATGGATTTTTGAATTGATCGGGTTTCTCAATTTCAGGATGGGGCAAATTCACTTTCCCCTTGAATACATTGACTTTTCCATACAATATATATTCTGCACCAATTTCCAGATTTTGAATCCAATGGAATCCTTTGAACCATACCAATTCCAGGATACCGGTGTGGTCTTTTAGTTTGCCCACCATGCGCTTGCCCCTTCCTCTGGGTGGCCCTTTGGTTTGAAGGTCTATCAAAGTTCCCCTCACCTGCACCGTTTGACCATCTTCCCGGATTTCCTTTATGCTGTGAAATTGGGTTTTATCTACATATCGAAAAGGAAAGTCCAACAGCAAGTCTAAAAATGTAAAGATCTTGAATTCAGATTGCAATAATTCTGCTCGTTTTGGCCCAACCCCTTTTAGATATTCTATAGGTGTATTTAATATGTGATTCTTTGCTAGCAAATTAGATCTTTCTGATTAGATCACTTCATTGCAAAAATAACAAAATGGGTACATTGACTGTTGATTCATGAATAGGAGTGATTCAAAATTTAAAAACCTGGTGCTATTAGATCGAAACTTGGAGATCATTTAATGGGGTTTCATCACGTGGGTGCAAGTTTGTTGGTCCGATGGGAGACAGTATCTAATCTGCTCTTATATTTGTAAATAAATACCTGAAAAAGTGAATAAAAAGCAAAAACAAGCTGCTGAAATTATCAAAAGAAACTTTTCGGTAATGCTATTACGTGAAGGCAAATATATATACCAGAATGCCTTGGTCACCGTAACGAGTGTTACAGTAAGTCCGGATCTCTCGACCGCGAAGGTTTATCTAAGTGTTTATAATACGGATTATAAACAAGAAGTTATCCTGCAACTAGAGGAAAACCATAATCGCATTCGCAGTGCCATGGCTTCCAGGCTGAAACGGCACTTAAGACGTATCCCCCGATTTGAGTTGTTTTTGGATGATACCTTGGATGAGATGTACCGGCTGCGTAATTTGTTTCAGCGCTTAAGAGAAGAACATCAAATGGGTGAGGAAGAATAGCATTATTTGCTGGTCACTATTTTGATTTGTCTGGCTATTTTTGCTGGAATCCAAAGGGTTTTTTCGTTGATCATTACCTGTATTTGGTCTAATTCTTTTTGAACAATCTTAACTTTATGATTGGGTAATAAACCCACCTTCCACAGTTCAGAAATGATATTTTTACTATTTTGATCATTTGAAATAATGGCAGTGTCTTCCTCTTTTAGTAAAAAAAGGTGATTCTGAGGTCTCCCCGGTTTGGGTGGAATCGGGGAACCATGAGGATCCTGGGTTGGAAAGCCTAACGTCTGTTCTACTTCATCCAATATTTCATCCGGCAGTAGATGTTCCAGTTTTTCAGCCTCATCATGGATTTGTTCTTCACTCAGTCCCATTTTATTGACCAGATACGTTTCCCATAAGCGATGTGCCCTTACCAGTTTGAGAGCTTTTTGTTTTCCTTGGTCTGTCAGTCCTATCGGTGCCAACATTAATTTTTGGGATTGAAGATTTTGAATTTTTCTTTTAAGGGACTTTTGTTTAATATTCAATTTATCCAATAGGTTCTGGAAGGTCAATTCATGATTCAATTCCAGTTTAAGCGATTCTTTTAAAATATCTTCAATATCGATTTTATATTTTACTTTTCGCCTTAGTATTTTCTTGGCAATGATGCCCTTCTGAGGGGCAAATAACAGAGCCATTAAATAAAAAAAAGTTGCAACAACCGCCATTGCCGGCCCAGGAGTTGTGTCGAGCTTAATGGCCAGGAATAGACCAATGATGCTGGAGAATAACCCAGTAACTGCCGCAATTACCAAAACAATTTTTAGCTGGTTACTTAATAGTAAAGCGGTAGAAGCTGGTGTAATTAGCATAGCCACTACCAAAATAACTCCCACTGTTTTTAAACTGGCCACCACGGCAAAAGAAAGCAATAACATGATGTAATAGTGGATAACTTTTACTGATATGCCCATAGTCTGTGCTATGGTGGGCTGAAAAGTAGTTATAAACAGATAACGATAGAATAGGATGATACTTCCTAAAACATAAATAGTGATGGCAGCATTTAAGTAAAGGTCCTCATCCGATACCCCTAACACGTTTCCGAATAAGAAATCTTTTAAATCCAGATGTACACCTTCATTTTGGGACAGCCAGGAAATTCCAATTACTCCCAGTGCAAACATGGCGGTAAAAACAATTCCGATGGCAGCGTCATTTTTCGTTTTGGAATTATGCTGAATCCAGGTAATGGCAATAGCAGAAATGAAACCGGCAATAACCGATCCTACAAAAAAGCCTAAAGTGTTGTACCCAAAAAACATAAAAGCTCCGACTACACCGGGTAATACAGCGTGAGATAGAGCATCCCCAATCAAAGCCATATTCCTTAACACAATGAAACAACCCAATAGACCACACATAACACCTACCATACAAGAGGCATAAAGGGCTCTGGCAATTCCGTCTATCTGAAGGGCTTGGATAATCTCTTCCATAAAACAAAACCCAAAGATAAAATTATTTTAGATTAGCCTAAAAAATAAATTAAGCGTATCTAATTTCCTTTTCAGGATATAAGCGCTCAAACCATTCAAGCAAGATACCTTCTTTCAGGGCGTGGGTAGCCAGGTAGAGTTGTTTAATCTGAAGTTGAGCGATGATATATTGGACTATTACACAAGCACTAACGATGTAGTCGATGCGTTGCGAAGGTATTTCAGTCATCAACTGTCTTTCACTACGTGATGAATTAATAATTTTGGTTAACAATGGAATAATACGATCAATATTAATCTGTTCTGTACCGGGAAAAAACTTTTGCAATACTTCAAAACTACCGGAAGCACCTACCAGCTTATATTCTTGCCGGGGAAGGGTTGCCCAAAAAGGTTGATAATATCCTGAGATTAGTTTAGTCATTTCCTGGAGGTCATTTTCACTTACAGGGTCGGAAGTAATTTTGGCAGTTAAGACAGCAACTCCAATCGGGAGGCTCTTACGCAAGGGTGCTCCATCATCAGTTCTAATTATGTTTTCTACACTACCTCCTCCGATGTCCAAGATGTAAGCATTTTGAGTAAACGTCTTAGGTACCTCAGACAGAATTCCCTTTTGAATCAGGCGGGCTTCTTCGTCTCCTGAAATAATCTGGACATCCAAATCTGCGGACTGGTGAACTTCATTTACGAATTCAGGTGCATTGGTCGCTCTACGCAAAGCTTCCGTACCGAAAGCCATACATTCTTTGATTTTGTAGTCGTGCAAAATTTGACGAAACTTTTGCAAAGCCTGAATACCTCTATCCATGGCCTGCCTGGATAAGGATTGGATGCCATCTGCTCCTAACTTGACATATTTCTGATCCTTGTAAAGGATTTGAATCTTATCTTTTGCAAGATGGGCGATCAACAGGTGAAAGGTGTTGGTTCCAACATCTATCACTGCCAGTCGATCTTGTATCATAAGTTAAAACATGTAAAAGCCATACAAAGATATGTAATAACCGAGGAAGTTTTTAGCCCTTAAGTCGCTAAAAGAACTCTTCTGAGCTTCAAAAAGTAGAGTAAATGAACGTGCAAATCGCGCTCCGATGGCTATGTTCGGACTGACATAATAATTAGCTCCTCCAATCAGAGAAACATCCCGGGTCGTAAACTCAGGTGCGAGTAAAGAAAAATTAAGATCTTCCGAAAGCTCATCCACTGTTGCCGTTTTAAATAATTGACCGATACCTACTCCACCATAGAACTCCATTCGATACAATTTCTTAAATGGATTGTACCAGTCTTTATAGTTAAATAAAAAGTTCATCTCAGCATAATCAGTGGTAATTTGTCTTTTTTTGGCACGTAGATCATTATAATCCTTGGATTTACTTCCTCTTCGATTGAATAACAATTCGATACTTATTTGAAGTCGGTCATTGATAACGGCATTGGACCTGAGGCCGATTAATAATCCTTTTTTGGAATAACCCTGGAGATCATCTCCATCTATTTGAGACAAAGTGATCCCCGTCATCCCTCCGATCGTAAAACGCTTATCAATTTTTTGTGACCAAAGAGTTTGAACAAGAAAGATCAATAGTATTATGTAAAAATATCTTTTCAATAGGCTCAGTTATTAAATTTTCCTAGGTTTTAAGCGTACAATTATCAGTTTGAATGACAGAAGTACACCAACAAACAATTAAATTAGTAAAAAAAAATGAATTTCTATTGCCATCTTTAGGATAAGAATAGAACGATGGAACCAAATGGAAAGTTGACTGCATATGAGTAAATATTCGAAAAGGTCGTTACAAAAGGTAGAAACCGTTTTCAGAGATTTGGGTTATACCGTTCGATATGAAAAGGGAAATTTCCAGTCTGGGTATTGTCTTGTTGAAAACTCTAAGGTACTGGTGGTAAATAAATTCTTTGACACTTCGGGCAGGGTTCGATGTATGTTAGATATACTTAGTACCCTATATATTGATCTTGGAAAGCTTTCTAATGATTCAAAACATTTTCTTCAACAATTTAAAGATGTGTTGTCCTTGACAGCTGAGAATTTTGAAAGTTAGTTTACTAGGGACCGGTACTTCTCAGGGTATTCCTGTCATAGGCTGCGAGTGCCCTGTATGTCTTTCTAAGGACCCGAAAGATAGTCGGCTGAGAGTTTCCGCTTCAATTTATAATGATGATCATCATATTATTATTGACACCGGCCCTGATTTTCGACAACAAATGCTTAGGCTCAGGCAAGATCGACTTCATGCCATCTTCATTACCCATGAGCACAACGATCATATTATTGGATTAGATGATGTGCGACCTTACAACTTTAAAATGCATACGACTATCCCGGTTTATACACTTCCCAGAGTAGTTGATGAAATCAAGTTACGGTTTGCTTACATATTCAGAGACAATCCTTATCCAGGTGCACCCCAGCTTAAATTGATACCTATAAAACCCGGAGACATACTTAAGATAGGAAGAATTAAAGTGGAAGTACTGGCAGTTACCCATGGAAAACTTCCTATTCTTGGTTTTAAGATTGGCTCTTTTGCTTATTTGACGGATGTGAAAACGCTTCCTGATCCTACCAAAAGAGCAATAAATCAGCTGAAGCATGTGGTACTAAGTGCCCTTCATCATCACAGACATCATGCTCACATGAACCTTTCCGAGTCTTTAGAGTTAATACAAGAAATAAGGCCTACTACAGCCTATCTCACCCATATCAGTCACCAGATGGGATTGCATGCAGAGGTCGAAAATACATTGCCATCAAATGTGTATCTGGGGTATGATGGATTAAATTTTGAAATATAGATCAAGGAATTTTTAGAAACCAGACGCCATTTTTCAACAGCCAAACGTTAAAGATTTGATATCTGTGCATTATTCTTTTAATTTTATTCAAATTTAGCTAAGCTGAGATTTTTGAAGCATATCGTATTCATATTCATGCTAATCGGACTTCCTGCCTCTGTTTGTGCACAGCAGCCATCCATTCTTAGTTTATATATGGCCAACAGATATGTGGTCAATCCCGCGTATGCCGGTTTTGATGGCTCCATCAGTGCAACGGCAGCCTATCGAACCCATTGGTTGGGATTGGAGCGAAATCCGGTAAATCAGTTGATTAATGCGCATATGCCTTTATATATTGCTCAAGGAGGAATAGGGATAAGTTTTGAAAATGAATTTTTGGGAGCTGAACGTAACCTGCGGTTTTCGGCTTCATACAATTACGTAAGAGAAATTTCTATCGGGTTGCTTTCAGCTGGCATACGAGTTGGAGTTCATCAAAAAGGAATTGACGGGTCATTGTTGAGGACTCCTGGTGGAATCTATGAAGGTTCGGGTTTGGATCACCGTGATCCTATTCTTCCTCTTGGTTTAAGTAAAGGTCTTTCACCCTATGCAGGCATAGGATTTTATTTTATTCATGACTATTTTGAAGGAGGAGTCGCCATAGATAATATCAACAGCCCACAAATCAAAATTAGTACAGATGACGAATTGACGATAAAGTTACCTACCTATTTTAATGTATATGGAGAATATCACGGGACTATCAATGAGGAAGTCTCATGGTATCCTTCATTTTTTTTTCTAAGTGATTTTACACAATCCCATCTGGGACTTTCGGTTTTAGCGACCTATCGGGATGTATATTATGGTGGATTAGGATATCGTGGCATTCAAAGTACTGATTTAAAATCTTTAAATATTTTATTGGGTATTCAGTTAAGCGACCAATGGCGATTATATTATGCCTACGATATCCCGCTTAATGGCGGAGTAGTTCAAAACCGCGGCGGTCACGAGATTGTATTCAATTATAATCTGGGTAAACCTGTCGGAATTGGATTGCCTCCTAAGGTAATATATAATCCAAGATATTAAAGGCACTTAAAAATTGGCAAAATTTTTGCGTAACACAAAATATGTATGTTTAAATGGGCGTTGTGTTAACGATCCATTTTTGAAAATAGACCTAAATAAAATTAAATTTTACACTTTATTTTGTAAATCAAGATGTTGGTAAAGCTATGAATCAGATGAGTAAAATTTTTGTTGTTCTTTCCTTAATGGCCGTCAGTACTATCCTATTGTCATCCTGCGGGGGAAGTAAAGAATCCGGCCAATTAACAGGGGTCTTGGATCGACCTAAGTGGAAAGGTATCAACCCATTTGGAATGGTATATATAAAATCCGGCGTGTTCCATATCGGAAACAATGATCAGGATATCTTTAATACCTATGTACAACGTCCCCGGCAAGTTTCCATCCAGGGCTTTTTTATGGATGAAACTGAAATCTCTAATAATGAATATCGACAATTTGTCAATTGGGTGAGGGACTCTATAGCTCATACCATCATGGGTGACTTTGTCCAGGATGACTTTGGCAATGAGCAGATTGATTGGGAGTTTGAATTGGATTATACCGATGAAACGCTTTCCGAGCTTTATATGTCTGAAGATGAGCAAATTAATGGCTTGCGTGAATTTGACAATCGCCAGTTGATTTATACCTGGCAGGAGGTTGATTGGGTAAAGGCCGCCAACCATCCAAACATCCCTAGAAGAGATTTGATTACCAAATATGAAGTGCCTATCTATCCGGATACACTGGTATGGATTCGGGATTATGCCTACTCGTATAACGAACCATTTACCAGAAATTATTTTTGGCATCCGGCATTTGATGATTATCCGGTAGTTGGGGTGGATTGGAGAATGGCCAACGCATTCAATAACTGGAGAACCAGCTTTTGGAACCAATACCGATCTGAGGAGAGACATTCCGAAGGGTTTAGGCTACCTACCGAATATGAATGGGAGTATGCTGCTCGTGGTGGACATAACCTGTCTTCCTATCCATGGGGTGGCTATTACATAAGAAATTCAAAAGGTTGCTTACTCGCTAACTTTAAACCCGGTCGGGGTAATTATGCAGAGGATGGTGCCCAATATACGACCAAAGTAGATAACTATTTTCCTAACGATTACGGATTGTATAACATGGCGGGTAATGTGTCGGAATGGACCGTCTCTGCTTATTATGATAATGCCAACACGTTTATTCATGACTTAAACCCGGATGTTAAATATTATGCGCAGTCGGAAGATCCGGATGTACTCAAAAGAAAAGTTGTGCGGGGAGGTTCCTGGAAAGACATCGGGTATTACCTGCAATGTGGTGTGAGAAATTGGGAGTATCAGGATACAACCAAATCATACATCGGATTCCGAAGTGTAATCACACACCTGGGAAGATCCTTGTCAGACTAATTCAAGAATAGAGATTACTTTGACTATAGCAATTTTGAATCCCCTATTGTGTAAATATCTAAAATAGACAAAAGATATACGGTGTAATACGTATAAATAGTTTTGATGTGTAATTCATTTTATTAACTCTAAATTTTTTAAGCGATGACGTTTTATAAGAAAAAATGGTTTAAATACTTCAAAAATCTGATTATTGGAGTAGGTGCTTCTCTGGTAATGCTAGGAGCCTTGGGTAAAATTAACAGTGAGCCTTGGGGAGGAACTGCCATTACCATAGGTTTGGTTACAGAAGCGATACTGTTTTTTTTCCTGGGAGTGTTGCCACCGGAAAAAGACTACTACTGGGAAAAATTGTACCCTGGACTGGATAACTATCATGCCAACATTGCCAGCTTGACCGCAGGTCCAACAGCGGAACTGGGACGACCAATCAATGGCGAAGTTGTGGAAGCTCAATTGGATGGTATGTTGTCAGAACTGCAAAATGTGTCGAAAAGTATCGGCTCGCTAAAAGCCCTCCAGGAGGTAGACTTTGCTGAAACTGGAGAGCAGTTAAAGACTATGGGTAACTTCTATTCACGCATGAGTGAAGCAATGGCCACATTGCATGATACCGTAGAAGATACCAAGTTATATAAGGAACATTTAACCTCCTTAAATAGCAATTTGAATTCTCTGAATGCCGTTTATGGCAATATTCTGAACGCCTATAATCAAGGCCCAAGAGTAGCTTAATTTTTGAAACTTAATTAAAAAAAATAGTTATGTCAATACCAAAGGAACCGAGGCAATTGATGATCAACATCATGTACCTTGTGTTGACAGCTTTGTTGGCGCTTAACGTGTCGGCTGAGATATTCAATGCTTTTAAGGTAGTCGATGAAGGTTTGGTAAAGTCCAATAGTGTTTTGGATGAAGAAAATGCCGCCAAACCTACCAAGATAGATCAATTGGCTAAAAAGAAGGAGGAAGAACTCCGCAAGTACGCTGAAAGAGCCCCTGAGGTGAGAAAACTTTCAGAGGAATTCAGCACCTACATTGACGGTATTGTCAATCATATGATTGATCAGGCCGGAAATAAAGACGGTGAGGTAACAGATGAGGATTATCGGGTAGTCAAAGGGGTGAAAGAACTGATAGGAAAGAAAGATAAGGACATTACCACTCGTTATTTGGTGGGTGATAAAAAAGAACCTGGTATCGGTGGTGAGATAAAAGATAAGATCGAAGAATACCGAACCAAATTTTTGGAATTAGTGGATGAGGAAGATCGGGAAGCATTTGAAAATAATATTGCTTTAAATGTGGACGATGAAACCTGGAAGACGGCCAAGGATAAGAAGAGCTGGCAGGATTATTATTTTCGCCAAATGCCACTAGCTGCAACACTTCCGATTTTTTCCAAATTCAAGAATGATGCAAAAAGTACTGAAAATGCGATCCTCGACTATTACTTGGACAAAGTAGGAGGAACCGATATCGTATTTGACGATTTTCAGGTGGTTTCGTCTGCCCGGAAAAGTTATATTACGAAAGGGGAAAGATACGAGACAGCAATATTTTTGAGTGCTTCCAGTAAAAATGTTGAAAACCTTAGCGTATCTGTAAATGGTCAACGACTGCCGGTACAAAATGGAGTAGCTAAGTTTACAGCGCCTGGAAATTCAATTGGAATTAAAAAATATACTGCGACTATTTCTTTTACGAATCCGGTAACCAAGGAAGTTACTACTCGAAAAGAAGTATTTGAATATGAAGTGGGAGAAAGATCGGCTACGATTTCATTAGATAAGATGAACGTATTTTATCTGGGAGTTAAAAATCCGATTACCGTCTCTGCTGCCGGTGTGTCAAGTAACGACTTGAGATTGTCTCCTTCCGGAGCAGGTATTACTTTGACTAAAACCGGATCTAATAATTACGACGTAGAGGTGAAAGCTGCCGGAACAGCTACGATCACGATGTCCGGTGGTGGACTCGTTCCTACAGCTTTTGAATACCGGGTTAAGCCGATTCCGGATCCAACTCCAAGATTGGGTGCACTCAAAGAAACAAGTGTCGGAAATGGTGTATTTAAGGCACAAAGAGGCTTGATTGCCGCACTGGATAAATTTGATTTTGATGCACGTTGCAGTATCCAAAGTTTTAGAGTGGTACGAGTTGCTCCCCGCCAGGATGCACAACCGGTCGAAAACCCCGGAGCAAAATTTACTGCTGAAGCAAGTCGAATTATGAAAATGGCTAAACCAGGAGATACGTATTACTTCGAGAAAGTAAAATGTAGATGTCCTGGAGATAAAGCCGGAAGAAATTTACCACAGTTGGTGTTTAACATTAAGTAAGCTTAAGTGATTTTAAAAATGAAAAAGTTATTATTTGTTCCTATCTTATTTTGGTCTGTGATCGCCTGGAATCAGGATAATAATATGATCATCGCCGAAGATGTGATTACCGAATCCAGCAATCCGTTTGAAGACCAGTTTATCGATGGAATAGTCCAGAAAAGGTTGATTGTCGAGAATCGGGTATTGCCCTATGAACCGATCAGAGAAGCTGATGTCCCTTGGGAAAAGCGAATCTGGCGTGTCATTAATACCCGTGAAAAGATCAATTTACCTTTTGCCTATCCGGATAAACCCTTTTTTGATATATTGAAAGATGCAGCTACCAATGGAGAAATATCTGTATTTGAAGATGAAGAATTTCAAACCATGCTCTCTGTTGAAGCATTGGAAAAAAAGCTGTATCAGGTGGATACTGTGGCGGTACAAGATCCCGAGACATTCGAATTTACCTATGAAGTTACCCGAAGTGAATTCAATGCCTTAGAAGTTGAACGTTATCGCTTGAAGGAGGTTTGGTTCTTTGATAAGGAATCATCACGTATGAAAGTTCGATTGTTAGGGATTGCACCCATCCGGGATGTGGTGGACCCCACAACCAAACAATTCAAATATCAGGAAGTGTTGTTTTGGGTGTATTACCCGCAGGCCAGAGAAGTGCTATCCAAGCATAGGGTATTTAATGCCTATAACGATGCCGCACCGATGACCTGGGATGTACTTTTTGAAGACCGTATGTTTTCAAGTTACATCTACAAGGAAACGAATGTCTTGGATCAGCGATTGGAAGATTATCTTGCCGGGGTAGACATATTATTGGAATCTGAAAAGATCAAGAATAAACTTCTGAATTTTGAAGTAGATCTTTGGGAACATTAATAACAACTAAGAATAACTTTTCATATTTATGGCTGCTTTCACTGGGAAGCAGCCATTTTTTATTAGGTATACGCCCTTGTTCTTAAATCAAAACGAATAAACATCGAACAGGGAATAATGAGATTAGATATAAGAAGTAATGACTGATGAATATATCGTTGATACTTCTAAAATCGTAAATCGGTGTTCCTTGTTCTTAAATCAAGACGAATAAACATCGAGCAGGGAATAATGAGATTAGATATAAGAAGTAATGACTGATGAATATATCGTTGATAATTCTAAAATCGTAAATCGGTGTTCCATGTTCTTAAATCAAGACGAATAAACATCGAACAGGAAATAATGAGATTAGAAATAAGAAGTAATGACTGATGAATATATCGTTGATAATTCTAAAATCGTAAATCGGTGTTCCATGTTCTTAAATCAAGACGAATAAACATCGAACAGGGAATAATGAGATTAGAAATAAGAAGTAATGACTGAAATGAATATATCGTTGATACTTCTGAAATCGTAAATCGGTGTTCCTTGTTCTTAAATCAAAAACAAGGGTCATCCCGAGATTTGCTGGCTTATCAGCAAATGTTCGGGATCTGTGTTTAGCATTAATGAAACAGTAATTGATTATAGTCCATTGAATTAAGCACGCGGATCCTGAAACAAGTTCAGGATGACATCAAGAAACCGCAAATGTTCGGGATCTGTGTTTAGCATTAATGAAGCGGCATTTAATTATGATCAGGGTAACAAGCGCACAAATCAGGTTAGGGAAGCAGCAGTACTTTAGTACAACGATCTGCTTTATTAGCGAACAACTGATAGGCATTTTGGCCGGATGATAGTGGCATGTGGTGCGAAAAAACATCTGGAGGATTCCAATCCTGGCTTTTGATTTTTTGTACTAATTCAGGCATTAAACTTCGTGCCGGACATCGGCCAATCTTAAAAGTCAGATTTTTATCATATGCTTGCGTAGGTGTAAATGAAAATTGAGAAGCCGTGTGAAATCCAACGGTACTGATTATACCACCTGGACTTAGTAACTCAAAAGCCAGTTGTTGGGCAGGTAATGAGCCCACAGCTTCCATACATGCATCTAGTCCGATCCCATCCGTATGTTCAACGACAAATTCAACTGCCTGACTTGAATCAAGTGCCAGAAAACCTTCTTTTTTTGCTAAATTCCTGCGATGCGTATTATTTTCAACGACTATTAAGGTTTCGGCTCCTAGTTTTACGGCGGCGTAAGCAGCCATTCTTCCAACCGGTCCATAGCCAATTAAACCATATTTCTTCGCCGGAGATATCTCAGCTTGCAAAGCACAAAAATAACCGGTAGCCAATATATCCCCTACAATGATCGCTTGGCTAGGTGAGAGATCTGGAACAGGTAATACCGTGTGTTCCGCATAGGGAATTCTGACATATTCTGCCTGACCTCCTTGCAGCCCGATTCCCTGGGAGACCCAACCAAATAATTGTCCGGATATACATCTGGAACTCAATCCATTTCGACAAAAACGGCATTGACCACAATTGGAAGAAAATGCAGAAACTACGGTCATTCCCTTTTTAAGTATTGCCACCGAACGACCGGTTTCAACTACCGTGCCTACAAATTCGTGACCCATAGTGGTGCCAGGATCTAATCCTTGCTCTCTCCCAAAATAAGGGTGGAGATCGGAGCCACAGATTGAAGTTGCAGTAACCTTAAGGATGATATCATGGGGATCCTGAATAACCGGGTCATCAGTATGTTCATAACGAATGTCTTCAATGCCATGGAAGGTTAAGGCATGCATAGAATACTAAATCTCTTTCAGCTCTTGATAGGCAGCTTCAATACTTCGGATAATTCCTCTACCCGTCCATTCTGTCGCTCCCGGAATGGCCTTGGTATTTTTAAGTTCCTCCAGGGATTTTCCCTTTTTTAACTCTGCCTTCATATAGACCAGTAACTTGTCTAGATAGTTTTGCATTGCTTTCAGATCCTGAGCACCTCCGGTAATCGGATACCCTTCTGAAGCGTGGCCAAATATGTACAAGGTATCCTGATCATAATACTTTAAGGCTTTTGCCAAAACCGCAATCCAATTGGAGATTGAGGCTCCGGCTCCTTTGTCGATATAAGGAAACCGACGGTTGAAGATTAGGTCTCCCATATGTACAACATTCGCATTTTCAAAATGAACCAGACTATCTCCGTTGGTATGAGCGGCTCCAAAGTACTGAAGAGTAATGGTTTCTTCGCCAATCTTTGTCGACCACCTATCCGTATACAATTCATTAGGATATAGTTGAACATCTTCATTACCTCTATTTTTAGCAGAGTTCATCTGATTGACTTTGGAGTTTTGATGCGCTACGATCTTGTGGGTCAACTCTTTATAGACTATATTCCCAGCCGTATGGTCACCATGGTGATGGGTATTGATGAGCAGATCAACCTTACGCATACCCTTTTTCTTGATTTCATCCACTAGATGCCCGGATTGCTCGGGAAACTGAGTGTCTACGACGACTACGTGCTCCTCGGTAATCAACCAACCAATAGTCCCTCCTCTTTCGGTAAAAAATCCGACATTTTTACGTAAATGTTGCATTTCATATTTATATCCTGTGGGTATTTTGACATTTGGAATAGCAGGAAATAGCCAGGCGATTGATGCCAGACTTCCGGTAGTATTCAGAAATTCTCGACGTTTCATTTTTTCTTTTAAAATAAATAATCTTTGACTAATTCTCAACTTTTGTAGCAATATACTGACCCGTATAAGATTCCGGCACCAAAGCAAGTCCTGTTGGTTCGCCCTGATAGATTAAGTGTCCACCCCCCTTTCCTCCTTCCGGGCCCAGATCGATTACCCAATCTGCGGATTTAATCACTTCAAGATTGTGCTCTACAACCACTACCGTATGGCCGTTTTCCACCAGGGCATTTAAGGCAAATAACAACTTTTTGATATCATGAAAGTGTAATCCGGTAGTGGGCTCATCAAAAACAAAAAGAATGTGCTGCCTGTTGTTTGTACCTAGATAAGAGGCCAGTTTCACACGCTGTGCTTCTCCACCCGATAGCGTGCTGGAGGATTGTCCCAATTTTACATATCCTAAACCCACATCATTTAAGGGCTTAATTTTGTTGACGATATCTGCATGTTTGGTAAAAAATTCCAGGGCCTCCTCAATACTCATTTCCAATATTTCCGCAATATTCTTACCATTATAGACTACATCCAGCACCTCTTGTTTAAATCGTTTTCCTTTACAATCCTCGCAGAGTAGTTTAACATCTGCCAGGAACTGCATTTCTACCGTAGTTTCACCCTCACCTTTGCATGTATCACATCGTCCTCCGTCCGTGTTAAAGGAAAAATGGCCTGGTTTGAAACCACGAATTTTAGCCAACGGCTGCTTCGACATCAGGTTCCGGATGGAATCATAGGCCTTAACATAGGTAATGGGATTGGATCTGGAGGATTTACCAATCGGGTTTTGATTGATATATTCAATTTCAGAAATCATATCGAGATCTCCCTCCAAAGCATGATGGATGCCCGGGGCAAGGGGGTAGGAGTCTCCAATATGACGTTTAAGTGCAGGGTAAAGAATGTGTTTTATCAAGGTGGTTTTTCCACTACCTGAGACTCCCGAGATAGCAGTGAAAGCCTGAAGCGGAATAGTCACATCGATGTTTTTTAAATTGTATTGTCGGGCACCTTTAATGTGAATTTTGTGGCTGCTTTTGCGGACTTGCAATGGAAGTGGAATGGACTGTCTACCAGTCAGGTAATCAGCAGTTATTGACAAGTGGGGTGTAGTGATAAAATGGTGGTATGGACCTGAATATACAATTTCTCCACCGTGAGTACCTGCCATCGGACCTACCTCGATGATGTGATCGGCAGATCGAATGATTTCCTCTTCATGTTCCACTACAATAACGGTATTTTTGAGATCTCTCAGCTTTTTCAGCACCTGGACCAGCCGGGCTGTATCTTTAGGATGTAACCCAATGCTCGGTTCATCCAAAATATACATGCTATTGGCCAGATTGCTTCCCAGCGTTCGAGTAAGATTGATTCGTTGAGACTCTCCACCACTCAAGGTGGAGGCCACACGGTCGACGGAGAGATAACCCAGTCCCATTTTGGTCATGGTTCTCAATCTGGTTTGGATTTCCAACAAGATCCGGTGAGCAATATTCTTTTCTCTGGTTGTCCAAGTAACCTGTTCGAAAAATTCCTGCAATTCATCGATGGGCAATATCACCAACTCAGGTAGACTTCTTCCATGTACTTTTACACAAGTGGCCTCTTTACGTAATCTTCCTCCTTCACAAGTAGGACAAGTAGTCCTCCCGCGATAGCGGGCCAGTAGCACTCGATTTTGAATCTTATATAACTGTTGCTGGACGGCATCGAAGAAAGCATAAATACCTTGAACTTGGTCCTGACCATGCCATAGGATTTTTTTCTCTGCGGCAGTGAGATCCTGATAGGGCCGATGGATGGGGAAATCCAGCGCATTGGAATCTCTGGTAAACCGCGTAAGCCACGCTGAAGATTTCTCTCCCGACCAGGCAGCCACAGCTCCTTCATAAACCGATTTCGCCGGATTCGGGATCACTTTTTTTTCATCAATTCCCATTACTCGGCCATAGCCTTCACATTGCGGACATGCACCATACGAGTTGTTATAATTGAATAATTGAGGAGTAGGCTCAAGAAAGATTTGACCATCCAGCTCAAACCGATTGTTAAAAGAATAGTATTCGTTATTGATATTTATGATGCAATCTCCTTCACTTTCATAAAAAGCCGTTTGGATAGAATCTCCTAAACGGTTGATCAAATCATCATTATTTTGTGCAACGACGATTCGGTCAATCAGGATTTGATAGTCGGACCGGATCTCCAATACCTCTTTCCTAAGCACCTCCTGATCCATATTAAGTTGATCTTCAATTGAGGTAATTTTATCCTGATGCCAGATTCGGGTAAATCCTTTCTGTAAAAGCATGGACAACTCCAACGAAAATGTGCGATCCTGGTACCGTTTGGAAAAAGGGGCTAAAATATATACTCTGGTACCTTCCGGTTGGTCCATGATGAAATCTACAACATCCGAAACCTGGTGTTTGATTACTTCATTACCCGAAATAGGGGAAATGGTACGACCAATACGGGCATATAAAAGTCGCAGGTAATCGTAAATCTCAGTCATCGAACCCACTGTGGATCTTGGATTGTGGGTTGAGACTTTTTGCTCAATCGCAATCGCCGGACAGATTCCCTTAATAAAATCCACATCAGGCTTCTTCATCCGTACCAAGAATTGCCGGGCATAGGAAGATAAACTTTCCACGTACCGTCGTTGCCCTTCAGCATAAAGGGTGTCCATAATCAGGCTGGATTTCCCGGATCCCGAAAGGCCCGTTACGACTATCAATTTGTTCTTTGGGATGTGTAGTTCAATGTTTTTTAGGTTGTTGGAACGAGCACCCTTGATATGAATTTCTTGCTTTTCCTTCCTGACCTGGTTAGATTTTTTCTTTGTTAAAGTTCTCGACTTCATTAAAAAATGGAGTGATATTTGATACGTAATGATTGAATTTCTTAAACAACTTCATTAAACAGTGAAGATAGTTTATTTATAGATATTCAATTTTCATGATTCATTAAATAAAAAAATATTTGTGAAAAAAAGGGAGAGCCCTGTTATTTATTAATATTCTTTTATATATTTGATCAGCTAAACTTATTTGTTCAATAAAAATTGTGATTATAAGCTAATACCTCTACACTAAAATTCGATTTTCTTACAGTACTCAAAATTTTAGTTATGAAGGTATTGCCTGTAAATGACAAGCAGCTTATTGAACAGTATATCAACGGAGACGAAAAGTCTTTTGAAATACTCCTTAATCGACACAAATCCAAAATTTACACTTCCATTTATCTTTTTGTCAAAGACCATGATTTGGCAGAAGACATATTTCAGGAAGTATTTATCAAAATAATTGACACGATCAGAAAAGGCAAATATTACCATGATGGTAAATTTTTGCAGTGGGCAATGCGAATTGCATACAATATGTGTGTCGATCATTTCAGAAGATCCAAAAGACGTACCAATGTGTCTTTGTCTGATGACTTTGATATTTTCGATGTGATTCAAAGTGAGGATGAAAATATGGAGCAATCCTTAGTTCGTACTCAGACACATAGTAAAGTAAAAAAGCTGATTGACATGTTACCTGAGGAGCAGAGAGAAGTAGTGATCTTGCGGCATTATGCAGATATGAGTTTTAAAGAAATTGCTTCTCTCACCAGAGTAAGTATTAATACCGCGTTGGGAAGAATGCGTTATGCGCTGATCAACATGCGGAAGATGATCGAAGAAAACGAATTGATTCTACAATAATATAAAGAATTATCATCATCTCTTTGGGCGTTATAGGTACAGCTTTATGGCTGTACCTTTTTTACTTTATTCTGCTGCAAGAATGTAAGTACCCAGCCGGTATAAAGCGATCAACAGGTTCATCTGAATTATCACACCTCCGTATTTTTACAAAGCCTCTTCAAACTGATTTTCCTGATATAAAAAGAGAGAGAAAGGTGCACCGCAATATAATAGGAATCCTTTAATTGTAGATTCCATATCACATCTAAATTCAATGTCATCTGGGAATTGCTGTAATCCGTGGTTCGACAAAAAAGAGAAAAATTAGTTTGTAATTGAAATATAAAAAAAGCCGGAAGTAATTCCGGCTTCAATGTTATATCCAATATGCTGTTTTTAGTTGGACAGCAATTATTCTTCCATTAATTCTTTGGCTTGAGCAGCCCAATCGTCGCGTTTCCCTCTCCCTTTGAATGAGTCGATTAGTGAATCCACCAAATCATACTCTGTATCGGTCATTTTACTGACCTGGGCAAAAGTATAAATACCGATGTCATTTAAAGTCGACTCGAGTTTGGGACCAACACCTTTGATTTTTTTCAGGTCGTCTTTTTCATCAGCACTGGCTTCACCGATTGAAGCAAATAGGGCTCCTTTCGGATCTGCAGATACCTCTGCTGGTTTGGTCTCTTTTACCTCTGCTGTGGTTTGAGCTGTATCTTCAGCAACTATAGGTTCGGCAGGTGTTTCGGCTTCGACCTGGACTTCGACTTTGGGTTGAGCAGGTTCTTCTACTTTAGGAGTAGCTTTAGGTTTTTCTATCTTATCAATCTTTTCTGCCACTTCTTCAAAAGGCAGAATACTGACATAGGTGCGATTTTTTTTCTTAGTCCGGAATTCTACGGTCCCGTCTACCAGGGCAAACAGGGTAAAATCTCTGCCCAGGCCAACATTTTTACCGGGATGGAATCTGGTTCCCCTTTGTCTTACCAGAATATTTCCGGCGATGGCTGTTTGGCCGCCAAATAGTTTAACACCTAATCGTTTACTTTTACTATCTCTTCCATTATCTGAGCTACCTACTCCTTTTTTATGAGCCATAACAAGTGGAATTATACGTTTATTGAATCAATTTTAATTTTGGTAAATTGTTGACGGTGACCATTCTTTACCCGGTATCCTTTACGACGTTTCTTTTTAAAGACGATTACTTTGTCCCCTTTTACATGCTCCAATACCGTAGCCTTTACTTCAGCTCCGTCTACCGTCGGTGTCCCTATGCTGATATTTTCATCCTGGTCTACCAGCAATACCTGGTTAAATTGTAATTGCTCTCCGGTATCGGCATTTAACCGGTGTACGAAGATTTCATTACCTTCATTTACCTTAAACTGCTGACCTGCGATATCTACAATGGCGTACATTTTATTGTATTTTCCTGCTATTCAAAAAATAAGGACTGCAAAGATATAATAATTCTGTGGATTTAATCCTATAATGTGTTGTCGAATTTGTTTTAACCGTGTGGGTAATTTTCATTTGTTGCCGGTTCAGCCTAAAGTTATATTCTGGCCAAAGATAGCAGTTTCAAAAAGAAGCAAGTCAAGACGCAAATCTGAGTTTTGAGGTAAACGGAGTGAGTTTTGACGATGTACAAGATGGTATATTGGTGAGCAGGTTTGTTTTTCTAAGATAGACGTCATTCCGAATTTATTTCGGAATCTGTGTTTGAATTTTTTTAAGGTCATGCTGAAATAGACTGGATTAGTAGTTCTACATAAGATGTGTAAATCATATCTTCGGCCAAAATTATTCCTTACTACTTTTTAATTAACGCTTTAGGCGAGGACGCCTAAAGCAACCCTAAAACTAGGTGGTCGGTGTGTTGTTTGGGGCGTCTCGCCTCAAACCAGATATTTAGAATTTAATTGAAAAACGAGATAAGATCCAATATTTAGCAGGTCTTAGAAGAGTTCTGAGTGCTTAGCGATATAGAAAGCCGACAATGACAGATTTAAGAAATAGGATAAATAAACATTATCCATTGCAATAATGAAACTATATGCATATATTTGATGTTGTACCATTGTGGTACATTAAAATTATTTAACCATGTTAGTAATAAGCAGCAGAGAATTTAGACAGAATCAAAGAATGTATTTTGACAAAGTAGATCAAGGAGAGCAGATTATTGTTCAGAGAGGAAAGGATAAGTCATATGCACTAACTCCAATAGGAGAAGATGATATATACTTTAATGAAAAGATGGTGAAGCGAATCAAGAAGAGTGCAAAACAAGCACGTGATGGAAAGTATATTGAAATAACTTCCTCAAAAGAAATTAAGGAGTTGTTAGGTCTATGAGTTATAGCTTAAGACTAACTCCTGATGCTATTAATGATATCCAAAGACACAAGAAATCTGGCGATAAAAAACTACTCCATAAGATTGGAGTTTTATTAGAAGAATTAAAAGAACATCCAAGGACTGGAACAGGACAACCCCAAAAATTAAAGCATGACTTAGAAGGGTTTTACTCAAGAAGAATCAACAAGAAACATCGATTGATTTATGAAATTGAGGAAGAGATAATTACAGTAATTGTGGTAAGTGCTTATTCTCATTATGGGGATAAATAGAGAGTAATCTAAAAGAAAGATATAGGATATGGCCTAGTTCACATTTGGCGAATGTGTATCCCGAAGGATTGTACTTTGTTAGCAACTATCAGGGTACCCGCTTTGGGATGCTAGCGTTTCGGGAACGAAATTCTAGCACAATTCTACTAGTTCTTTTTTATTTATACTACGGATAAATAGAGAGTAATCTAAAAGAAAGATATAGGATATGGCCTAGTTCACATTTGGCGAATGTGTATCCCGAAGGATTGTACTTTGTTAGCAACTATCAGGGTACCCGCTTTGGGATGCTAGCGTTTCGGGAACGAAATTCTAGCACAATTCTACTAGTTCTTTTTTATTTATACTACGTTGAAGAACCCCTTATGTAGCTTGGGCTACAAGCGAGAACCTTCGCCTTGTCTAAATCAAAAATAACGTTGTATTATAGTGCCATTACTTCGTTCCCGAAGCACTAGATATCTACAATTCGGAAATTGCCTGGGTACAAGATCACAATCCGGAAGCCGGACGGTATGAGGGACTGGCGGCCCCGGTATTGCATCAGAATAAGTTGTATTTGCATGAAGCAGGGAAGACTTTATATGTGTATGAGCGGGTATAGCATGATTTAACGGCCACTCTATCTCTAATGCGACCTCTCTGAGGTCGTGATCTAAGGTCACTGAATTTGGCAAACCTAATGAGATCCCCGCTGGGATCTGACGGGTGTTGTTAATTTTCCAGTATGATTGTTGTTCAGATTTTTCTTGTAATCTTTTATATCAATTTGACGTCATTCCGAATTTATTTCGGAATCTGTGTTTGAATTTTTTTAAGGTCATGCTGAAGTAGACTGGAATAGTAGTTCTACAGAAGATATGTAAATCATATCTATCTGCCAACTTTATTCCTAGCGGTACAATGGTCAACCAAACCCTTCTCTGCGAGCAGGTATATATGATTGGATTATTAGCATTAAAAACGTTCCGAACAATTGCTTCTTGATGAAGCAAATATCTCTCGCTTCAAGAGTAGAAAACTTATCTTTGAATCCAAAGAGATAATTGAAGAAGGGACTAAGCGAAAGACTCGGGTCGTCGATGTAAAGGCTCTTGAAGATGATGATTTTGCCGATACTTTTTTTGAATTCAAATCAGTTGGTGGTATTCCTCCCAACGACTTTGTCGATCAATTTCTAAAAGATCTACAGTTTGACGAAGTCACTTCTCTCGATCAGCTCGTCTGGATCTTTGACGGCCGGAAAATCCCGGATAAAGGAGTGTTCAAAGCGGAGATGGTAAAGGCGATTCGGAAGTTGAAGGTGACTGTTGAAATGGCAGGAAAACTTCTCTCAGGAGATCTAGATCCAACAGTTATAAAGCTGAAAACAAAAATTATTGAGAATTTCGAGACTATGATATTAGTAGTTAAATAGAAGTACGATGTTTCAATTAACCGATAAAATTCCTAATGTGTTCTCATTACATGTTTTTGGCAATGATTTATTTCTAAAACATGATACTTCAATTAGTGTAATAAGTAGAAGAAAATCGATTGAATTAATATTTGATTCTAAAATCAATAGCATTCTTTCCTCTCCAAAGAGTTTGTTTTTTAAGTCAAGAGACCAATTGTATAAAATTAGACCTAACTTTGAATATGAGTTACAAAATATTGAAAAAGGCGATGGTTTTGCTGTCGTTGGAGAAAATAAATATTTGATATTTTATCATACCGGAGATTTAGATGATGGTAATATAAGATTTAGGGTAAAACTTATTAGTCAAAATTCTTGTATCTGGGATCATGAAGTTAAACAATCCATATTTCATTTTAGTAACTCTGAACTATTGGAAATATTAGATAAAAGTGGAGGCTCTCTTAACTATAGAAAGCTTGATAACTTTGAATTATTATGGAGCTATTCTTTTGGGGATGATATGAATATTTATGGTCCACTCTACCTGGTCGACCAGGTCCTGATCTTCAGGACCAACACTGCTCATCTGATTGGTCTGGATATCGAGACGGGTAAAGAACTTTGGAGATTAGAAAAGTGCAATAGAGCTTTCCACATTTTGGAAGAACAACAAAAAATGTTTAGCCTACAAACGAATCGTTATCAGGTTATCGATCCGATCAAGGGAGAAAAAGTAATCGAGAAACGATTTGAAGACATGGAGGAGAAACTCAAGATTTGGCCCAGCTCACATTTAGCGAATGTGTATCCCGAAGGATTGCACTTTGTTAGCAATTACCAGGGTACCCGCTTTGGGATGGTAGATATCTACAATTCGGAAATTGCCTGGGTACAAGATCACAATCCGGAAGCCGGACGGTATGAGGGACTGGCGGCCCCGGTATTGCATCAGGATAAGTTGTATTTGCATGAAGCAAGGAAGACTTTATATCTGTATGAGCGGGTATAGCATGATTTAATGGCCACTCTATCTCTAATGCGACCTCTCTGAGGTCGTGATCTAAGGTCACTGAATTTGGCAAACCTAATGTGATCCCTCTGGGATCTGACGGGTGTTGTTAATTTTCCAGTATGATTGTTGTTCAGATTTTTCTTGTAATCTTTTTATATCAATTTGACGTCATTCCGAATTTATTTCGGAATCTGTGTTTGAATTTTTTTAAGGTCATGCTGAAGTAGACTGGATTAGTAGTTCTACCTAAGATATGTAAATCATATCTATCTGCGAACTTTATTCCTAGCGGCACAATGGTCAACCAATCCCTTCTCTGCGAGCAGGTATATATGATTGGATTATTAGCATTAAAACCGTTCCGAACATTTGCTTCTTGATGAAGCAAATATCTCTCGCTTCAAGGGTAGAAAACTTATCTTTGAATCCAAAGAGATAATTGAAGAAGGGACTAAGCGAAAGACTCGGATTGTCGATGTGAAAGGCGATGCTGAAGGGTTGGCAAAAGCTACTTTTTTTGAATTCAAATCAGTTGGTGGTATTCCTCCCAACGACTTTGCCGATCAATTCTTAAAAGATCTGCAGTTTGACGAAGTCACTTCTCTCGATCAGCTCGTCTGGATCTTTGACGGCCGGAAAATCCCGGATAAAGGAGTGTTCAAAGCGGAGATGGTAAAGGCGATTCGGAAGTTGAAGGTGACTGATGAAATGGCAATTAAATTACTATCTGACCCAGATGCAAAGAAGTTTGATTTGGTTAATAAAATTATCAAAGATTTGGAATCAATATTTTTAGTACAATATGACATTTAATAAAAGCCATACAATAAAAAATGTATTGAAAATTGTCATTTGGGATGATATCATTTTTTACAAGTCCTTGAATGGATTTCTACATTATTTTTATTATGGAAAAAGTATAGATCCTCAATGTATTTTTAATTCCAAAATTGACAGCTTATTTGTTAATAAGGAGAATAAACTGTTTTTTGAATCAAATCGGAAGCTCTACAATATAGACTCAAATTTGAGATGGAGTAATTATTTGGATTCAAAAGGATCCTCGTTTCATGTTGAGAGTGTGGATAGTTATTTTGTCTATTATCATATGGGTGAGCCAGGGGAAGAAGATTTTCAGAGAAGAGTTAAATATTTTGAACAAAAGAAGGAATTGTGGGATAGGAGAATTAATTCGATTAATATATTTATAAATGAGGTCTACATTGAAAAGGATGATTTCGAAGCGAAAGTAATTAGAAGGTTTCAGATCAAAAACTTTTCAAGCTTATGGACCTACCACCTCCCACCCCAAATACACACCTACGGTCGCTTCTACCTGGTCGACCAGGTCCTGATCTTCAGGACCAACACTGCTCATCTGATTGGTCTGGATATCGAGACGGGTAAAGAACTTTGGAGGTTAGAAAAATGTATGCCATCCTTTCAGGTTATGGAAGAACAAAAGAAATTAATAGGCCTTCAGACTGATCTATATCAGGTAATTGATCCGATAAATGGAGAGAAAGTCATCGAGAAGCGATTCGAAAATCTAAAAGAAAGATATAGGATATGGCCTAGTTCACATTTGGCGAATGTGTATCCGGAAGGGCTATATTTTGTAAGCAATTATCAGGGTACCCGCTTTGGGATGGTAGATATCTACAATTCGGAAATTGCCTGGGTACAAGATCACAATCCGGAAGCCGGACGGTATGAGGGACTGGCGGCCCCGGTATTGCATCAGGATAAGTTGTATTTGCATGAAGCAGGGAAGACTTTATATGTGTATGAGCGGGTATAGCATGATTTAACGGCCACTCTATCTCTAATGCGACCTCTCTGAGGTCGTGATCTAAGGTCACTGAATTTGGCAAACCTAATGTGATCCCTCTGGGATCTGACGGGTGTTGTTAATTTTCCAGTATGATTGTTGTTCAGATTTTTCTTGCAATCTTTTTATATCAATTTGACGTCATTCCGAATTTATTTCGGAATCTGTGTTTGAATTTTTTTAAGGTCATGCTGAAGTAGACTGGATTAGTAGTTCTACCTAAGATATGTAAATCATATCTATCTGCGAACTTTATTCCTAGCGGCACAATGGTCAACCAATCCCTTCTCTGCGAGCAGGTATATATGATTGGATTATTAGCATTAAAACCGTTCCGAACATTTGCTTCTTGATGAAGCAAATATCTCTCGCTTCAAGGGTAGAAAACTTATCTTTGAATCCAAAGAGATAATTGAAGAAGGGACTAAGCGAAAGACTCGGATTGTCGATGTGAAAGGCGATGCTGAAGGGTTGGCAAAAGCTACTTTTTTTGAATTCAAATCAGTTGGTGGTATTCCTCCCAACGACTTTGCCGATCAATTCTTAAAAGATCTGCAGTTTGACGAAGTCACTTCTCTCGATCAGCTCGTCTGGATCTTTGACGGCCGGAAAATCCCGGATAAAGGAGTGTTCAAAGCGGAGATGGTAAAGGCGATTCGGAAGTTGAAGGTGACTGATGAAATGGCAATTAAATTACTATCTGACCCAGATGCAAAGAAGTTTGATTTGGTTAATAAAATTATCAAAGATTTGGAATCAATATTTTTAGTACAATATGACATTTAATAAAAGCCATACAATAAAAAATGTATTGAAAATTGTCATTTGGGATGATATCATTTTTTACAAGTCCTTGAATGGATTTCTACATTATTTTTATTATGGAAAAAGTATAGATCCTCAATGTATTTTTAATTCCAAAATTGACAGCTTATTTGTTAATAAGGAGAATAAACTGTTTTTTGAATCAAATCGGAAGCTCTACAATATAGACTCAAATTTGAGATGGAGTAATTATTTGGATTCGAAAGGATCCTCGTTTCATGTTGAGAGTGTGGATAGTTATTTTGTCTATTATCATATGGGTGAGCCAGGGGAAGAAGATTTTCAGAGAAGAGTTAAATATTTTGAACAAAAGAAGGAATTGTGGGATAGGAGAATTAATTCGATAATATATTTATAAATGAGGTCTACATTGAAAAGGATGATTTCGAAGCGAAAGTAATTAGAAGGTTTCAGATCAAAAACTTTTCAAGCTTATGGACCTACCACCTCCCACCCCAAATACACACCTACGGTCGCTTCTACCTGGTCGACCAGGTCCTGATCTTCAGGACCAACACTGCTCATCTGATTGGTCTGGATATCGAGACGGGTAAAGAACTTTGGAGATTAGAAAAGTGCAATAGAGCTTTCCACATTTTGGAAGAACAACAAAAAATGTTTAGCCTACAAACGAATCGTTATCAGGTTATCGATCCGATCAAGGGAGAAAAAGTAATCGAGAAACGATTTGAAGACATGGAGGAGAAACTCAAGATTTGGCCCAGCCCACATTTAGCGAATGTGTATCCCGAAGGATTGTACTTTGTTAGCAATTATCAGGGTACCCGCTTTGGGATGGTAGATATCTACAATTCGGAAATTGCCTGGGTACAAGATCACAATCCGGAAGCCGGACGGTATGAGGGACTGGCGGCCCCGGTATTGCATCAGGATAAGTTGTATTTGCATGAAGCGGGGAAGACTTTATATGTGTATGAGCGGGTATAGCATGATTTAACGGCCACTCTATCTCTAATGCGACCTCTCTGAGGTCGTGATCTAAGGTCACTGAATTTGGCAAACCTAATGTGATCCCTCTGGGATCTGACGGGTGTTGTTAATTTTCCAGTATGATTGTTGTTCAGATTTTTCTTGCAATCTTTTTATATCAATTTGACGTCATTCCGAATTTATTTCGGAATCTGTGTTTGAATTTTTTTAAGGTCATGCTGAAATAGACTGGAATAGTAGTTCTACATAAGATATGTAAATCATATCTATCTGCGAACTTTATTCCTAGCGGCACAATGGTCAACCAAACCCTTCTCTGCGAGCAGGTATATATGATTGGATTATTAGCATTAAAAACGTTCCGAACAATTGCTTCTTGATGAAGCAAATTATCTCTCGCTTCAAGGGTAGAAAACTTATCTTTGAATCCAAGGAGATAATTGAAGAAGGGACTAAGCGAAAGACTCGGGTCGTCGATGTAAAGGCTCTTGAAGATGATGATTTTGCCGATACTTTTTTTGAATTCAAATCAGTTGGTGGTATTCCTCCCAACGACTTTGCCGATCAATTCTTAAAAGATCTGCAGTTTGACGAAGTCACTTCTCTCGATCAGCTCGTCTGGATCTTTGACGGCCGGAAAATCCCGGATAAAGGAGTGTTCAAAGCGGAGATGGTAAGGGCGATTCGGAAGTTGAAGGTGACTGATGAAATGGCAATAAAATTTGGTGATGAGGACAAATCTGAACTGATTGATAACATTCTCCAAGGATTTGATAAAATTTTTCTCAACATATGAGGTATTCAGTAAAGAATAGTATTAGTGATGTGGGTATGCTGATTCAAGACAAATCAAAAGTTGTTATTAAACAGCAAGAGTCAATAATTCTAGTCGAGAATGGGCTTAGAAAAATTACAGATGTCAAAGGATTATCCTTTATTTATCTAGTTTTCGGCCAAATATTTTGTAAAATAAACAACACTTTAAACAAAATAACTTCGGACTTTAAAGTTAAGCAAGTATCTAATTTAGAGGGCGGTAGTTTTATCATTCTTGATGAAGATGAATTTATTATTAAATATTCGCATGGTGAAGTAGGAACGGATATTTATGAAAGAAGAGTAAGTTACATTAGACAAGAAAACAAGTTATGGGATCATCCAATTTTTTCACCTTTAATCAACTTCAATACTAATATACTTATCGAAAAAGATGACCTTGAGGCAACAAAACTGATAAGAAGAGAATTACACTCATATTCTGAAATATGGACCTACCACCTTCCTCCCCCTATGCACACCTACGGCCGCTTCTACCTGGTCGACCAGGTCCTGATCTTCAGGACCAACACTGCTCATCTGATTGGTCTGGATATCGAGACGGGTAAAGAACTTTGGAGATTAGAAAAGTGCAATAGAGCTTTCCACATTTTGGAAGAACAACAAAAAATGTTTAGCCTACAAACGAATCGTTATCAGGTTATCGATCCGATCAAGGGAGAAAAAGTAATCGAGAAACGATTTGAAGACATGGAGGAGAAACTCAAGATTTGGCCCAGCCCACATTTAGCGAATGTGTATCCGGAAGGATTGCACTTTGTTAGCAATTATCAGGGTACCCGCTTTGGGATGGTAGATATCTACAATTCGGAAATTGCCTGGGTACAAGATCACAATCCGGAAGCCGGCCGGTATGAGGGACTGGCGGCCCCGGTATTGCATCAGGATAAGTTGTATTTGCATGATGCGGGGAAGACTTTATATGTGTATGAGCGGGTATAGCATGATTTAACGGCCACTCTATCTCTAATGCGACCTCTCTGAGGTCGTGATCTAAGGTCACTGAATTTGGCAACCTAATGAGATCCCTCTGGGATCTGACGGGTGTTGTTAATTTTCCAGTATGATTGTTGTTCAGATTTTTCTTGTAATCTTTTTATATCAATTTGACGTCATTCCGAATTTAATTCGGAATCTGTGTTTGAATTCATTCAATGTCATCCTGAAATAGACTGGAATAGTAGTTCTACCTAAGATATGTAAATCATATCTATCTACCAACTTTATTCCTAGCGGCACAATGGTCAACCAAACCCTTCTCTGCGAGCAGGTATATATGATTGGATTATTAGCATTAAAAACGTTCCGAACAATTGCTTCATGATGAAGCAAATTATCTCTCGCTTCAAGGGTAGAAAACTTATCTTTGAATCCAAAGAGATAATTGAAGAAGGGACTAAGCGAAGGACTCGGGTCGTCGATGTAAAGGCTCTTGAAGATGATGATTTTGCCGATACTTTTTTTGAATTCAAATCAGTTGGTGGTATTCCTCCCAACGACTTTGTCGATCAATTTCTAAAAGATCTACAGTTTGACGAAGTCACTTCTCTCGATCAGCTCGTCTGGATCTTTGACGGCCGGAAAATCCCGGATAAAGGAGTGTTCAAAGCGGAGATGGTAAAGGCGATTCGGAAGTTGAAGGTGACTGTTGAAATGGCAGGAAAACTTCTCTCAGGAGATCTGGATCCAACAGTTATAAAGCTGAAAACAAAAATTATTGAGAATTTCGAGACTATGATATTAGTAGTTAAATAAAAGTACGATGTTTCAATTAACCGATAAAATTCCTAATGTGTTCTCATTACATGTTTTTGGCAATGATTTATTTCTAAAACATGATACTTCAATTAGTGTAATAAGTAGAAGAAAATCGATTGAATTAATATTTGATTCTAAAATCAATAGCATTCTTTCCTCTCCAAAGAGTTTGTTTTTTAAGTCAAGAGACCAATTGTATAAAATTAGACCTAACTTTGAATATGAGTTACAAAATATTGAAAAAGGCGATGGTTTTGCTGTCGTTGGAGAAAATAAATATTTGATATTTTATCATACCGGAGATTTAGATGATGGTAATATAAGATTTAGGGTAAAACTTATTAGTCAAAATTCTTGTATCTGGGATCATGAAGTTAAACAATCCATATTTCATTTTAGTAACTCTGAACTATTGGAAATATTAGATAAAAGTGGAGGCTCTCTTAACTATAGAAAGCTTGATAACTTTGAATTATTATGGAGCTATTCTTTTGGGGATGATATGTATGCACGCCACCAACCCCATCTAGTGAGTCTGGGTTCCCTGAACTACATTTGTAAGATAATCAAAAGTAGGAAAAATGGGAATGAGCAAGGTACGTGATAAGATGAAAAAGTTGGTAATGGATTATCACAAAAGTGGAGAAAGCAGAGCCAGGTTCAGCAAGGCACATGGTTTGAGCATAGCGAAGTTGAGTTATTGGGTAACATATTATAACAAAGAAAAAAAGGAAACGGGTAATTTTGTTCAATTAAGCCCCCCCAGAACAATGACCCAAATACGAATACATCTTCCCAATGGAATAGAGATTGAATGTGGAGGGAGTATCCCTGAGGAGTTGATAGAAAAAATCATGAGTTATGCTTGAGAGTAGTCGACGATATTATCTATATGATAATCCTGTTGATATGCGCAAAGGATTCTGGGGTTTGGGCAAAATAGTAATGAGTCAAATGCACCACCGGGCAAAGAGTGGAGACGGATATGTATTTATCAACCGGCGGGGTAATTTACTAAAGTTATTACTGTGGGAAGGAGATGGATTCAGTATATACTACAAGCAGTTGGAGTGCGGTACATTTGAACATCCCAAGGATAAGTCATACCGGATAAGCTATGAGAAATTGCTATTGATATTGCGTGGAATAAATAGTGAAAAGATAGTAAAAAGAAAGCGTTATAATTTGGGAAAAACGGGATAGATTATGTATTTTTAATATATGACTATCAGGGAGTTAGAACAGGAATATTTGTCATTAAAGGAAGAAAATGAAGCACTAAAAATAGAAAACTTAGCACAACGCCTTAGGCTTGAACAATTAGAAAGGGCCTTATTTGGTTCCAAGCGAGAACGCTTCATTCCAGCCGTTCCAGAAGAGCAAATGTCCATGTTTGACCTAGAGGAATCCGACCAATCTAAATCAAATGGATCAAGCAATACCATAACAGATCACCAGGACAGTAAAAAGAAAAAGAGCAAGAAAAAGAAAATATCAAGAAATACCTTTCCTTCCCACTTACCTCGGGAAGAACAGATCATAGAACCTGAAGGTTATCAGGAACACTTCAAGCGAATCGGAAAGGATGTTACGGAGATACTAAAGTATATTCCGATGGAATTGAAAGTGTTAAAAATTATACGTCCACGATACGCAGATAAAACTTTAGATGAAAAAAATATATATCAGGCAAATATACCAGCGCGGATTATACCTAAGGGGTTGGTGGATGACAGTCTGGTAGCAGGTTTGATTAGTGAAAAGTTTGAATACCATATGCCGGTATATCGCTTTGTAAAGAAATTGCGCAAAGCAGGAATCCACTTTATCAAAGCCAAGCACTGTTACAATTATCTGGCCAAGGTCGGAGAAATGATGCAACCTTTGCACGATTTGATGCACCAGGAAATGTTGTCGAGTGGCTATGTACAAATGGATGAATCAAGCATTCGAGTATTGAGTCAGGATCAAGAACATGGTAAGTTACGAGGCTGCATGTGGGTGATGCATGCACCTAGGTCAGATCTGGTTTTATTCAACTATCGAGTCAGCAAAGAAAAAGATTTTGCTTGCGAACTATTGGATGGTTACCAAGGAGTATTACAAGCAGATGGTAACTCTACCTATCAGAGCATAGCGGATGTTCCTCCCGAAGCTAAGCTCATGGGTAAGTATGAAATTCAAGTAAGTGAATTTTTGAACTGTTGGGCTCATACCCGAAGAAAATTCTATGAAGTTAAAGATCTGGAACCAGATATAATACATCCTTTATTAGAAGATATACAGCAATTATATGCTCTGGAAAGTGAGGCTCGCGAACAGCGCATGGATGCTAAGAAGCGCTATGATCTGAGACAACAAAAGGCGATCCCAGTGTTAAATAGTATCAAGAAAAAACTGGATGAGGCCTCCTTGAAGAATCTTACCGGACCTGTCAAGGCAGCCTTCAGATATACGATCAAAAGATGGTTCCAATTGTCCAACTATGTCAATAATGGAAACTGGGAAATAGATACCAATTTATTGGAAAACAAAATAAGACTACTTGCTCTGGGTAGAAAGAATTATTTGTTCGCTAAAACCGATCAGACTGCCCAACATGTCGCAACATTCTATTCAATCATTGCTACTTGCCAGATTCGTGGAATAGATGTCTATAAGTACCTCACTTGGCTTTTCAAAAAAATGGTCTCTGAAAAAATTAATGACCAGGCAGTTAACTGGTTACCACATAAAGTTGACCGTAGTATGTTCGATTAGAATGGGGTTTGTGGGGAGCATACGATGATATGAATATTTATGGTCCACTCTACCTGGTCGACCAGGTCCTGATCTTCAGGACCAATACTGCTCATCTGATTGGTCTGGATATCGAGACGGGTAAAGAACTTTGGAGGTTAGAAAAATGTATGCCATCCTTTCAGGTTATGGAAGAACAAAGTAAATTAATAGGCTTTCAGACCGATCTATATCAGGTAATCGATCCTATAAAAGGAGAAAAAGTCATCGAGAAGCGATTCGAAAATCTAAAAGAAAAATATAGGATATGGCCTAGTTCACATTTGGCGAATGTGTATCCCGAAGGATTGTACTTTGTTAGCAATTATCAGGGTACCCGCTTTGGGATGGTAGATATCTACAATTCGGAAATTGCCTGGATACAAGATCACAATCCGGAAGCCGGACGCTATGAGGGACTGGCGGCCCCGGTATTGCATCAGGATAAGTTGTATTTGCATGAAGCAGGGAAGACTTTGTATGTGTATGAGCGGGTATAGCATGATTTAACGGCCACTCTATCTCTAATGCGACCTCTCTGAGGTCGTGATCTAAGGTCACTGAATTTGGCAAACCTAATGTGATCCCTCTGGGATCTGACGGATGTTGTTAATTTTCCAGTATGATTGTTGTTCAGATTTTTCTTGCAATCTTTTTATATCAATTTGACGTCATTCCGAATTTATTATGGAATCTGTGTTTGAATTCATTCAATGTCATCCTGAAATAGACTGGAATAGTAGTTCTACATAAGCCGACGACTTTCATCAACTACATTGGCAGTTCAAAAATTTATCTAAGCACCTAAAGAACGAAGCAACCGAAAAGCTCAACATCGAGAGCAAATAGCTGAATCACTTAAGAAAATCAGGAATATCAATCTGGGTTAAAAATGAAGGATTGAGGAAAGGACAACATTTAACAGGTCTTAGAAGAGCGGAGTGCAGAGCGATATAGAAAAGCAGATCCTACAGACTTAAAAGAGCAAATCAAAAAGCATCATCAGTTTAAATAGAATAACATTGTTTAAATTGTGATATCGAGTTGATTTGAAAGAAGAAACATACATAGAAGAAGGAATAGTTATCAGTAAGATCAAAATGATCCGAGAACAAAAGGTAATGTTAGATAGTGATTTAGCAGAACTCTACCAAGTTGAGACCAGAGTCTTAAACCAACAAGTGAAAAGGAATATCAAAAGGTTCCCTGATGATTTTATGTTCCAACTAAGCAAAGCTTGAAATCACAAAATGTGACATCAAATTGGGGTGGTAGAAGAAAAGCACCTTACGCTTTTACTGAGCATGGAGTTTTGATGTTATCAAGTGTGCTAAAAAGTGAGAAAGCAATAGCAGTTAATATCCGAATAGTCCGAGTATTTACTAAAATGCGAGAACTGTTATTACATCACAAAGACTTGGTTCTAAGAATGGAGCAGATTGAAAGGAATGTATCAGGTCAAGGAGAAGAAATAAAAGTGCTTTTTGAATACTTGAAACGATTAATGGCAGAGAAAGAACTACGAATAGAACAAGATACCAGAAAGAGAATTGGATATAAAAAAGAGAAATAAGCGGAGTCTTCCTACGTCGGACAATTATACCAACGACGATTTAATTTGTCCGTCAATTTACTGCAAAATTTCCTAACATCTGCATTGAAAAGCCTCGTTGTAGTTAGGGCTATAGCTACGTTTTTTGCCTTGATCTTAGAAAATTTTTCATCATAACTTAACTGGACAAACCAAAACACCTTTGGTATAGTTAGTAAAAAAAGGAATAAAGACAAAGAACTCAAAGAGGAATGAAATTGACCTAGTGGCTTTTGGTCCAGACGATTCGATAAAGAACATCGGTTGGTTTACTCTTACATTAAAGAAGAATTATTGATAGTAAGTTGCCGAAACCACTGAGACTGTTCAAATAACTGTGTCTGATTAACTTTGCAAAATATGAAAGGAAAGAATGAAAAAGAACAGTTATTAGTTGATTCTAAGATGTATGATCGGCTAAAGAAGCATTTGTACAGCAAACGTCCAGTATTAGGGGAAGACAGTCCCTTCAGCGAGTTACTACAATCGATGGTGAATCAATTGCTAGATGGAGAGATGGAGTCGTTTATGGGCGAAGAGCGGACAAATAATCGTAGAAATAAGCGAAACGGAAAATCGGTTAAGAAGGTCTTGACAAATAGTGGAGACATTTATGTTGAGACCCCTAGGGACCGTAATGGAGAGTTTGAGCCTGAATTGATAGCGAAGCGTCAAAGAGAACTAAATAGTGGATTAGATGCTCAGATATTGGCATTGTATGCCCAGGGCAACTCGATAGAAGATGTCAGGCGATTACTCATCCAGATGTATGGGGTAGAAATATCAGCTGGAAAGATATCACAAATCACAGACAAAGTATTGCCTGAGATACATCGTTGGCGTGCAAGAGAGCTTCAATCATTTTATCCAATTGTGTATTTGGATGCGATACATTTTAAGGTTAGGAATGAGGGCAAATACAGTAACCATGCATTTTACACGGTATACGCGGTAGATTGGGAAGGTCAGCGAGACATGCTTGGCTTGTATGTACAAGGAAGTGAAGGAGCTGGTAAATGGGGGATAATATTGGAAGATCTCAAGAGTCGAGGAGTTACAGATATATTGGTGATGTGCACTGATAATTTGACTGGATTATCAGAAGTAATTACAGATGTTTTACCAAAGACTATAGTTCAAAAATGCATTGTTCATCAAGTTCGAAATTCGCTTAAATATGTCGATTCTAAGGATGTAAAAAAGGTTGCATCGGATCTACGTAAAATATACACATCACCGACGCTAGAGCAAGCCCAGAGCGGTCTGTTATCCTTTGAAGTAAAGTGGTCGAACCAATATCAATACATAGTAGATCAATGGAGAAATAATTGGCAAGAATTAATGGCCTTTATGGACTTTGACCCAGGAATGCGGAAAATGATTTATACAACAAACCCGGTCGAAGCTCTACACCGAATCATGCGTAAATTGATTAAGTCCAAAGCGGCCTGGGTTTCACCTACAGCCTTAACCAAACAGTTGTATTTATCGCTCATGCACAATAAAAAATCGTGGAGTAGGAAGGCCTTTGCCTGGACAAGTATCCAACGTAGCATCATGCAAAACTATCCAGAAAGGGTGCCGAAAGAGACCTGAGAAAAAATAAAGGTAAGGTTTGGTTCTTCCAGTCGGCCTACGGCCTCCTTCCAGAACCAAACCTTACCTCCCAAAAGTGGGAGGTAGAATATTAATATTTTTAACAAAAGACACAGTTAAATGAACTATCCCAAACCACTACTATAACAATCATATCCTACAGCAATAACACATTTCCTGAGTCCTCCAGCCCAAATCATATAAGATCCCTCAACCGAAACTCTTTCTTTATACGTTCCCCATCCCGGATCAGTACCAATTTGATTTTCTTACCTACTTTCTTTTTTAAAATCCTGGTAATATCTCCCAATGAAAAAAAAGCGGATGGTATGCCATTTACCTTTTTAATCAAATCACCAGGCTGGACACCGGCCAGCTCTGCAGGGCTTTTTTTAATTACCGAATTGATCAAATATTCATTCAGGTTGTGTCCGACCGCAAAGATTACCAGGCCACTGCGATCAAAGGAAAACTTATCCCTGAAAAAGCGATTGGGAACCAGATATAAATAATTGTTGACCAAATCAAGCGTCACATCAAAGCGGCTAAGAATTTGATTTCCCAAAATACCATTTCTCTCTATTGATGCATTGACTAATTTTAATGAATCAATTTCCTGGAAACTGATAATCAGGTTTCGAAATTTAACGTCATGGATATCGATCTGTGTCACTCTTCCCAAATAGCCTTCCAGATATCCTCCCAATCCTTTGCCCAGCTTACCGATGATGGTTTCATCCGGTAGTTTCAGATCGGGATGGGTATTGGTATACAACAACATCGGTATGCCCGCACCGGTATCCATCAGCAGGGTTACCTTTACTTTGGCTTCATCGCTAAGCGTAACCTGGGCATTCAAATACGGTTTCCCATCCGTAATGGACACCGGAATCTTAGTAGCCTTTCTGGTAGGAGGGCGAAACGTCTTGGGATTACTTACCGTGATGACCCGTTTTACATAATCCACTTCAACCACGTTGTTTTTGAATGTCTCTATTCCCAAGAGGCCATCGATGTACATTCCTGTCATTTCATCCAATCTAAAAAAATCTTCCTCCAGTACCAGGATATCCCGGTTAAAAGTCAAGAGCCCGGGAATGTCAATTCTTACTTTCCGGCATACCAAGGCATACAGCTGTTCATCCAGATCGGATCCTAAGATGGGAATTCTGCGATCATACTCATGACCCAACAAATCGGTATAGATCTTTTTAAAAAGCAGCGTATGCTGAGCACCGGTATCAAAAATAAAATTGAGGGGTATGACTCCTTGCATTTTTACTTTGACTACAATAAAGTTGTTTCGAAATTCAAAGGGAATTTCTACCTTCTTTTGACCCTTAAGGATATCAAAGTCTATATTTTGACCGATGCAGGCATGTCCAAAGCATTGGATAATCAGGAAAGTCAAGAAAAGTAGGACCTGTTTAATTCTCATCGATGTAATATTACAGTCAAAATGTTTCCTTGATAAATAAGATAAAAGATTACTTTTAATATTTAACGTATTTAAGGATAATTTGATCACTTTATGACTGAGCTAAAAAAAGAACTTACGCTTTACGGATTGACGATGGTTGCGGTTGGTTCTTGTATTGGGTCCGGTATTTTCATTACACCCTCATCCATTGCGGCCGAATTAAACAATTCCTTTTTGATCATTGGAGTATGGTTATTGGGTGGGATTATTTCTCTGACCGGTGCTTTAACATATGCCGAGCTGGGAGGATTGTTCCCCCATGCAGGTGGAGTGTATGTCTATTTGAAGGAAGCGTATGGAAAGTTAACCTCCTTTCTATATGGATGGGTAATCCTAATGGTGATTACATCGGGGGCCATTGCAGCCCTAAGTTTAGCATTTGCACGGTTTTTAGACTTCCTGATCCCGATCCCGGACGGGATGATTCCGATTGTCGGCATCAGTACAATTGTCTTGTTGACAATCGTAAATATTTTTGGTGTAAAGATTGGTGAGTATTTTTCCAATCTGTTTACCGGTCTGAAATTACTGGGAATATTGGCCATAGTATTAATTGCCTTGTTTCTCGGACCTGAAAAAGGCAGTTTTTTTACTTCGCTTCAATTTGATCCGGGTACATTCTCCACCAGTGCTTTTGGAGTTGCTTTGATCGGGGTACTCTGGTCCTATGGAGGCTGGTACCATGCCAGTTTCTTAGCAGGGGAGGCTAGAAATGTCCAATATAGTGTGCCCCGGGCGATGGTGTTCGGTTCGTTAATTGTGATTGTTGCCTATGTATTGACGAATATGGCTTATATGTTTCTGATGCCTTTGGCTGATATGTCTACTTCTTCAGCAGTAGCTGCAGATTCGGTACAGCAGGTGTATTCTTTTGGGGCCAATCTGGTAGCCATCCTCATTGTAATTTCGGTTTTTGGGAGTATTGGAATTTATACACTTACCGCTCCAAGAGTATATTTTGCCATGGCCAGGGATAAAGTTTTTTTTAAGCGATTAGCTTATCTGCATCCACGGTATAAAACACCGGTTTTCGCCATTATGATCCAATCTGTCTGGGCGATTGTCCTGGTATTGTTTTGGGGTACTTTCGAAAACCTGATTACCTATGTCGTCTTTATGGACTGGATATTTCTTATTCTGGGAGCCATTAGCGTGATTATTTTTAGATATAGTCGCAGGGAAGTTCAGCGGCCTTACAAAACTTCTTGGTATCCGGTTACACCGTTGGTGTTTATTATCATTTCCACCTGGTTTGTCTACAATACCGTGGCACAGAAACCGGTACAGGCGGTGGCAGCCTTGATTATCTTGGGAATTGGAGTGCCGATATATTGGTTTTTCCAGCGGAGCGAAAATAAAAAAGAGACTGACTCATGATAAGACAGTCTCTTATTCAACGGATTTACTCCAAAAAAATCTTAATTACAACTTAGTGACGTAGACTTCTACTCTTCTGTTTTTGGCTTTTCCTAATTCGGTATCATTGGTGGCGATGGGCCGGGTATCACCAAACCCGGTAGTTTCAATCCTTGCAGCCTTAACCCCTTTACCTACCAGATAAGCTTTTACGGATTTGGTTCTATTTTTTGAGAGGGTTAAATTCTGAGTGGCATTGCCGGAATTGTCCGTGTGACCTTCAATTCTGATTTCAACATCCGGGTAGGCATCCATAACTTTTGCCAAATGGTCGAGTTGTTCCAGGGAAGTTTCAACCATTCGATCCGATCCGGTTTCAAATTTCAAATCTTCGACAATAAAAGGGGTGTCGGTATCACCATCACCTCCGGAAAGAAATTTGACTATTTTATCTGTAAATCGTCCGGCTTTAACCTTCAGTTCTGTTCCACTAGGTAGCTGAATAGATGAGATTACCTCTTTGACCGCATCACTGGCATCATCCAATATCTCTTTACTTCCGTTAATTGCTTGGCTGGCGGCATCTTCAATTTTCTCTGTTGCCGTATCTACCACATCCGCAGCCTCTTCACCGGCGCATCCTTTACGCAAGAAATAAAATAGTCCGACTAAAATCAATAATCCTACAATCCAGGGCCAAATATTGAATCCTCCACTTTGGGAAGAAACTTTTTCTCCATTAGGAGAGGGACCTTTTTCGTCATCTTCGCTAAAGTTAGCAATTAGTCTGTCCAGTCCCCGCAAACCTAAAATACTTTCGATTCCACCCGGGAGTGATTTTTTGACATTACTTGCCTGACTCCCAAACCAATCTTTGAGCTCCAAAGAGTTTAAACCATTTTTTTTGATGTATCTGCTTACTACTCCCATGATTAAAGGCGCAATCATCTTGAGCAGGGAACTGGATGATTTGGTTTTAAGCCCGCTAAAGTTTGATATTAAATCGACTACTGATGCCAATTGGTCTCCTATCAAAAACTTCAGAGTTGAAGAGCCACGGTTCATCAGATTGTCGGTTTGATTGCCTCCGTCAAAGAGCCCACTCAGATTATCGATGAGGCTGCCATCAATCTGGTTGGTGTTGAAAAAGTCCAAAACTCTGGCTGCTCCGGACTGTGTGGATCCTTTGTCAAAAAGAGAGCCTAACAGGGTGGGAGTGATGGCGCCAATCGCTTTATTGGTGTAGGATTTTTCTTCGCCTAAAAAGGATCCCAACTGATCGACTACAGAGTCGGAAACCACATCCTTTACGAGATCAAATACATTAATACTCATGATTTACTTTATTTCGTTTTTTGAATTTCGGTGATAATTTTTTTGCTTAATGTTCATTTGACGAAAAATCAGAGACTTCGTCACGGAAAATAGGGAAATTTGTTATGAAAGTGTTAAGAGGATGATGACTGATTTTGGAGTTTGTTAAAAACGATATTACTTTTTGTCAAAAATTCCTATTTATTTAATGTCTTGCCTACAAGAGATTATGTAAAGCCTGAGTTTCACGAGGATTCGCGACAATTCACTATGATTTAGGCTATCGGTGTTCTATTTTGCTCTCCGCTATTCCTGGGTAATACTTTGAATATTTTTGGTTTTGTAAATAGATAGAAGCTATGCTGATAGCTTAGTTCTTGGGGATAGATCCATTCCACAATTTTGCTTCATATCTCCTCAAACAAAGACTAAAAAAGGGTTTGCTGATTTTTATAAAAATTAAGTATAAATATCTGTTTATCAGCCTGATATGTTGATGGGAAATTAACGATTTATTACCATAACTTAACTACAAGGTATTGGTTATTTTAGTGTCAAAACTCAAAACTTCTAAATACAGAACTTTGAATAAAAAAAGTCACGTTTCCTATTTTCCTGATGACCTGTGCTGCTGAGCCAAGGTTAAGGAATACCATGGTAAGAAATTAAATTTGGAGTCATGAGGCAACCGCCGGCGCTTCAGGTTTTCGAGATGCCCAAAAGGTAGCTAAGATAAAACTGGAAATTAGATCGTACACGCCCCACCATGCCGCAACTAAAATCATTCCTCCCAGTTCAGGGAAGAAGTTAAAAATAAGGATTAGCGCAAGACCTCCATTTTGAACTCCAGTCTCAAGGGAGATGGCGCGAGCATCTGCCTCCGGAAGTTTATTCAGTTTGGCAAAATAATAACCCTGAAGTAAGGCCAGGGTATTGTGGAAAAACACTAAAAGTAGGACAATGTGCAGGTAGTTCTTAATTTCTTCAATGTTTCCCAGCAGTGCGCCCACTATAAAACCGGCAAAAATCAGGATGGATAGCCTCTTTACCCATTTGCGGATTTTAAGCGTAAATTGAGGCTGATACCGGTTTAGGGCCATACCTATGAATAAAGGCACCATAATCAGTTGAAAGATTATTTTGACCATAGACCAGAGATCCACTTGAATTTCAGCCAGCAATGGTTGGACTTGAGGTAGAAAACTAGCCCATCCATGAAAACTAAACGGAGTAATGAAAAATGAAGAGAGGGTAATAATTGAGGTGAGTGTAATGGACAAAGCAGCATTTCCGCCGCCATAATGGGTAGCAAAATTTGAAATATTACCTCCGGGACATACAGCTACCAGCATCATGCCCAAAGCAATGCTTGGCGCCGGACCCATCAGATGAATTAAAATAATAGTCAATATAGGAAGTAATATTAATTGGGAAGTAAGGCCGACAATAGCCGAGCGCGGATATTTGATGATCCGTTTGAAATCATCGGTTGTCATGTCAAGAGCAACACCAAACATTAAAAAAGCCAGACAAATGTTCATCAGAAGGAGTTGGTCCTCACTGAAATTGATCCTGATAGCATCTAGTTCCATGCTTTAAATGAACAGAAAATTTATGAATTATTAAAATTTTAATGTCGATCAGTAGGATCAAATCCGGAACAAATCTTCGCTTCATGGGCAGCAGTACCTATGAAAATTGTAATTTGGGATCTATTTCAGCGGTTTACCACTTGTGAATTGGAGAGATATGAAAGTTCAAAACACCTTTAATATTCTGCTTTTCTCTTTTGGCTTTTTTGCCTTTAGTTTATGTAGTGTTCAGGGTCACCAAAATACCGGCAAAAATCCAAAACCACCGATTGGACCAGTTGCCAAGATCGCTTTTGGATCGTGTAATAAAACAAACCAGGATCAATCGTACTGGCAATATATAGCTTCTGTAAATCCGGATTTGTGGATTTGGTTGGGCGATATGGTGTATGCCGATACTGAAGACATGACGCAAATGGCCGCTATATACAGCACGCAAAAGCGAAATCCAAACTACTATTCTTTTACGCAAAAAATTCCCGTGTTAGGGATATGGGATGATCATGATTTCGGTGTAAATGACGGCGACAAAACCTATCCGGCCAAAGAGAAAAGTAGGGAGCTACTGCTGTCATTTTTAGACATAGATGCGGAAAATGAAGTATGGACACACACCGGAGTCTACCAAAGTTATCGCTTATCCAGCGATGAACATTTTATCAAAGTGATCTTGTTGGATTGTCGTTATTTCCGTGATCAATTAAAGCCTGGGAGTGCCGGAGCACAGCGATATCAGCCCAATCTAACAGGTAGTATTTTAGGAGAAAAGCAATGGAAATGGCTGGAGCATGAAATACAGGACTCACTAGCTGATTTTATCCTAATAGGAAGTGGGATCCAGGTCATTCCGGACCAGCACCCTTTTGAAAAATGGGCCAATTTCCCTCAGGAAAGAATGCGCCTTTTTGATATAATACAAACCTATGTAAAGGTTCCGGTTATTATTATTTCAGGTGACAGGCATCTTGCTGAAGTATCAAAATTCGAGTTAGACAGTCTGATGTATCCAATCTATGAGATTACCTCAAGTGGTCTGACCCATTCCTTTGAAAATCCCGGTGATGAACCCAATCCTTATCGGGTAAGCCCCTTGTATCCCGGTAAGAATTTTGGAGTTTTAGAGTTTTCCTGGATTCAGGATACGATCCGGGTGACTGCTTCGGTACTGAGCCTGGATGAGAGACAATCCAAAATTAACTGGAAATGGGATTATTATCCGGAATAAATAATTAACCACAGGCAAAAAACAAAAAATGCATGTCATCCTGAAATTTGCTTGCAAAACCATACTCGGATCTGTTGCATATTTTTCGAATAAGAAATATTGTTTGAAAACCCCGAGATTTTCGAGGATTCGGAATAATAACTAGTTGTCCGCTAGTCACTAATTCGACCCCGCTGGGGTCGGCCCCGGTGCTCCCATTGTACCTAACGTATATTGACCCCGCTGGGGTCATTAAACCGCTCCAAACGAATGTCTCCAAAAAGAACAAAATCCCAGTTCACGGAGAGACTCCTGGGATTATTCCTTACGCAAAAGCAGGAGTGATCTAAATAAGGTGTAAGTTGGTATAAAAAGGATTTTAGTAAGTTGAAACCTCCGGTCAATGTCATAAGACCTTCCTGATACATCGCAACTTGAATTAAATAATTACTGCTTTACCAAAGGCAAAGTCTTTCTAAATCTTTGATTCCCCGAGGTAAATCCTTCTAATACATACCAATATTGGCCGGAAGCAAGTTCAGTCAGATTCTGTGTAACTCGATATTCATTGGTAACCGGGGTATTTGTCAATAGGGATTTGACAGTTTGACCCAGTCCATTGATTAAAGTCAAGTTTACTTTAGCTGGATTTTTTACGGTAAACTCGAATGTAGTTACATCGGTTACCGGATTGGGATAATTTTGTCTGAGCTCGATCAGGTGATTAGCCAGTTGTTTGGTTCCCACGGTTTCTAAGGCCAGATCGGATTGATAAACGCCACTGCCATGAGTAGCAATTCGCAGTTTTCGATTGGAAGGGGAAATACTTAGGTGCATAGCCATGATAGCTTCTGGTAATCCTTGATTGTAATCGGTCCAGGAAGAGCCACCGTCCAGAGAGAGGTAAACACCCAAGTCGGTGCCAATATAAACATGGTTAGGCTCTAAAGGATCCAAAAATACTGTATTGGCCGGGACATCCGGTAATCCAGTGTCAATAGGGTCCCATGAGAGGCCTCCATCCAGTGTTTTGTAGACGTGCTGTGTGTTGTACCCTGAAAATACGATGTAAACAATGCGAGAATCTTCCGGATGAACTGCGATATCCATGGCCAGTCGGTTTGGAAGGCCCTCCATCGTCGTCCAATTCTCTCCACCGGAGCTTTTTAAGACTTTTGGAGAAGTGTCTTCAGCGGGAGAAGTACTTAGATAAATAAGTGTGGGATCCGAAGGAGCGACTGCGATATTGATAATGGAACTTTTACCATTGACATTTTCGTTACTAGTAGCTCTCCAGGTATATCCTCCATCTTCACTTATATAAAGTCTTTGGCCTCCAGCATACAGAACATTGGGATCAAGAGCAGTCATTTCGTATGGGGTGTTGAAACTTACCTTGTCTTTTCCCAACTCGGAAGGTTTTATATATTTCCAAGATTTACCACCATCCATCGATTTGTTTAAACCAAAAAACTGTAAAGATCCAAATATTATGTTGTCATCTACGGGATGGATGGCCGTGCTCATTCCATCACCACCCAATACTTTTATCCATTCAAAGGTTCCATCGTAGATAGCCGTAGCATTATCCTGCATCCCACCAATAGCAAAAAACGGATTGGTAGTGGAATTGGAAAAATTGGCATAGAACTGGGTGGTTTGATAGCCTCCATTTCGACCTGAAAACGTGATGCCCCCATTTTCGGAAACAAATATTCCTCCATCGGTGGCAAAATAGACTACGTCATCCAATAGAGGGTGATAGTATGCCTTGTGGATGTCTGCGTGCACGTAGGATCTGATTCCTTCTTCTTTCAAAACTTCAATTTTACCCCGGTGGAATCCTTCCCAAGTAGAAGTATGAGCAATCGTCTTTCCCTGATTGGAAGATCGGTACACATCAACTCCGGTCACGACCAGCGTATTGGGGTCTTCCGGATGAATCGCAATATCTGCTGAATACCAACCTTGCCATTTCGTAATGTCTTTCTCATTTTTTAAGGTCCAGGTATCGCCGGCATCTGTGGATAAATACAATCCCAATCCTTTGGTTGCATTCGAAACATAGATATATAAAGTAGTGGGGTCTATTTCGCTCGCTTTAATCACCGCCCTGCCTGAATATTTTTTTGGCAGGCCGTTGGTCAACTGATCAAAAGTCCATCCTCCATCCAAAGTCCGGTATATTCCACTTGTCTCCTGATTGAGATAACTGCCGTAGGATACATATACAATGTTGGTATCACCGGGATTTATTTCTACATCAATTGCCATGGGAATGGTTTGAATCACTTGCCAGCTGTGACCGGCATCATAAGATCTAAACAACCCTTCCGTAGTTGCAGCCCATAAGGTATTTGGATTTTGTGGATTGATTACAATATCCTGAATTCCCCTCATATCCGTGAGTGACCAATCCAAAGACTTACGCCAGGTACTTCCCCCATCTTCAGATTTCAAGATTCCAATTCCATAGGTGCCCCTGGTAAAGCGATCGTATATCCCCGGCATAGCAATTTCTTTGTTATAAACTTCACCGGTACCTATGTAGATTTCGTTTTCGTTTTTGGGATTTATCGCTATGGCAGAAACAGATAATACCGGAAATCCCAGTTCAACTCGCTCCCAGGCAAACTGCAAATTCCCGTTATTTAAGGAAGATTTTCCACCAGTTTCCGTTTTCCAAAGTCCTCCACTTGCTGAGCCAGCATAAATTATTTTTGGATTTTTCGGATGAAATCCCAAACATAAGGTTCTTCCACCAATATTCTTCGGGCCCATCGGTTCCCAGTTGGATAGAACTGCAGACTGATCACGTGTTTCCAGAGCTTCTTTTTTTATTTGGAAAGCTTTGTGATACTTTCCCATATATATTTTATCATAGGGATAAGTACGAGCTAAAGACCATTGATCCAATGCCCGAGCGGCACCGGTTTGAGGTACTTCCTTAGGGCCCTGTTCCTCAGAAACACACCCGAAAATTACAATTATACCCAGCCAAAACAATTGAATGATCCTATCCACGGTATATTAAAAAATATTTATATATATTAATTAAAAGTAGTAATCTAGATGCGTTATTCCGGAAATTCCGGTACAAAAATAAAAAAACTACCTATATTTTGCATTTTGTTGCATAATATCCATTACGATTTGTGATCCAGTTAATATTTAAGGAGTTAAAAAATATCTATCAGTCGGATCGGCCTGTCCCTGATAAAGTTAGAATTTTATATCAGCTTCAGTCATTTGTATTTCTGGAAATTACCAAGCATGAGAGACTTTACTTTTCAACCTTGTTTGCTCGCATGGCTTATGTTGGCAACAAAATGAAAATTGATAAACAGATTATGCGATCCATTCACCGGTTTCGCAGGGTTGCCACGGATTTAGCCAATCAGAAAGAAATAAATATTCCAGATACACAACTATTGTCACTGGGCATGTATGCCGTAATTCAAACCGTAGGCAAAGGGTTGGATCATCCCATTCCGGAGGATCTCAGGCAATTTGTAGCCCAATTACCGCCAGGCTTGGAAAAAGAGTATGAAGTTAAATCCTATCAACCCACCAGAAGAGTATTGGTCACCGGAATGGACAAGGAAATGCGCATGATTACAGGATACGATCTGAATCAGCCCGCCGATAAAATACAAATCCGGTTTGATGATACCGATAGAAATGAGCCGTACCTTGATAATCTCTTGTCATTGGATAACGAAAAACTATTTCCGATATCAGTCAATTTGCTGGAGGTGGAAATTGACCGTGAGGGAATTTATCATCCCCGGGCTTTTATCTTTGAACCTGATTTTTTAGTAGATATTACCGCTATTGCCGAATGTTTCAAACCCTATGGAACAGAAGAGTTTTTATACTTCATTAAAAAGTTTAAACCCAGGTCTACAAGTCATTACATCTTACTGGGAAATATTGCTAATTACTTTCTCGATTTAATCGTATCCGATCTAAAAATAACTTTTGAACAGGCTTTTGCCAGCGTATTTAAGCTGGATCCATTGGCATTTGCGCTCATGAATGATCGGGAATTGAAAGAATTAATGGCTAAAAGCAAAGCGCATTTTTTTGTATTGAAAAAAGTTATTGCCGACGATCTGCCCAAACGGAAAATCAACGTACAGGAAGTTGTATTGGAGCCCAGTTTTTTTTCCGAAAAATTTGGAATTCAGGGTAGGCTGGATTTATTCTATTACTCAAGCAGACAAACTAACATTATCGAATTAAAAAGTGGTAAACCGTATATGACCAATACATACGGATTGAATATCAACCACTACATTCAGACCTTGTTATACGACCTTTTGGTTAAATCGGTATACGGATCGGTGGCTGCAAATAACTTTATACTTTACTCGAGCCAGCAAGATCGACCGTTGAGATATGCACCGGTTATACGAGCTCAACAGGACGAATCCCTACGCACGCGCAACGAAATTGTAATTATTGAAAAAAGACTGTTGAGTTTGGATCCCTACTCCACGAGTACCTGGATTGATACGTTAAAGGTCGATCAATTTCCCAAAATCACCGGTTTTTCGAGGTCTGATTTTGAACAGTTTGTAAAAGCCTATCAACAATTGAATGCATCGGAAAAGACTTATTTTAAGTTGTTTGTACGGTTTATTGCTACGGAACATCACATTGCCAAAACCGGGATCCAGGGTGCGGAGCAGGCTAATGGTATGGCTTCTCTTTGGTTAAATACTTTGGATGAAAAAGAAAGTCGTTTTGAGATAATTTCCCATTTGGAAATTATGGATATTCAATTCTCGACTGGAGATTTACCGGTCATCCAATTTAGTAAAACGAAGTACACCAATCCCCTAGCGAATTTTCGACAAGGCGATATTGTAGTTTTGTACCCTCAAAATGCCTCCTCCGACGCCATTTTAGTCAACCAAATATATAAGGGCACGATTGTAAGTCTAGAGGCAAATAGCATCACCATAAGACTTAGAAATCAACAAGTCAATCGCGATCAATTCAGTAAAGAGAAAAGGTGGAATCTGGAAAGAGATTTGATCGACAGCAGCTTTAATACGCTCTACCGGGGATTATTTGCCTGGGCCAATACCCAACCTGGTCAGAGGAACCTGCTCATGGGAATTCAACCACCGAGAAAACCGGAGAACAGGGTCTCATTGAAATTGCCGGAAGGAATGACGGATGAACAAAAAGAGGTTTGTGAGAAAATTGTAGCGGCCAAGGATTATTATCTTTTATGGGGCCCCCCTGGAACAGGTAAGACCAGCGTGATCCTGAAGAATCTGTGTGGTTATTATCTCGAACATACTTCTCAAAAAGTATTATTGTTGGCTTATACCAATCGCGCTGTCGATGAAATGTGTGCGGCATTGGAATCTCTACCTGGTTTTAATACAGAGCAATACCTTCGTATCGGATCAAGATATTCTACAGCTCCGGATTATAGGGATCGTTTGCTTTCCAGCAAAATGGAAAAGCTAAGCACTCGCCAGGAATTGTTAGACTTGTTAAAGCAGAAGCGAATCATTGTATCCACCATTGCTTCGCTCAGTGGGAAAATGGAACTCTTTAAAATCCTGGTGTTTGATTTGGCCATTGTGGATGAAGCTTCACAAATCCTGGATCCCGGATTAATAGGCATTTTACCCAGAATGCCGAAATGGATTCTGATAGGGGATCATAAACAATTGCCTGCCGTGGTAGCCCAGGCCAGTAACCATACCGTAGTGAAGGATGAATTATTAAATCAATACGGAATCCGCAATCTGAGCAATTCACTTTTTGAAAGGTTGATTCAAAGATCGATCCATGCCGGATGGGAGTGGGCTGGTGGTAAATTGACATATCAGGGCCGTATGCACCGGAATATTATGGAATTTCCCAGCCAGCAGTTTTATGGTGGCTCATTAAAGGTGCTTAATAATAATCCGGGATTATTCAAACAACTTACGGAAGAACTGCAATGGTCCATTCCTGCGGGTGCGGCTACATTGGCTAATTTATTGGCGACTAAGAGAGTCGCCTATCTTCCGACCCAAATTGATATGAATGATCATCAAAAAACCAATATTTATGAGGCTGAAGCTGTCGTAAAGGTGATACAGACTTTCCAAAATTTACATGCTTACAATAATATCCCAAAGGATTACTATTCGATTGGGGTGATTACCCCCTATAGAGCTCAAATCGCCTTGATCATCGACACTATGAGAAAATACGATTTGGACCCCTCCAATTATTCGATTGATACGGTTGAACGCTATCAGGGTGGAGCTCGAGATATTGTGATCATTTCATTATGCACCAATCAGTTTAGACAATTGGAAACGATGATATCGAAATCCGATGAAGGGGTCGATCGAAAACTAAATGTTGCCTTAACCCGGGCTAGATTTCATTTGGTAATTATTGGTAATTTAGAAATCCTGTCGCAAGACAAAAACTATCGCGATTTGTTGAATCACGCGACCAGAGAGTCCTTATTTCAACCCAATTAGTTTATGTGATTGCAGGCTTAACTTCCATTGTGGATATTGTAAACAGTACTCAATGCATTTTTGTGTATGGTCATGAATGTTACTGTCATGAAGTGGTTGTAAGTAAAAGTGTTTAAAGTCCCATTGGGAAAATTCTTCGGGAGTAAGACCCTCCTGTGGAAAAACCAATTTTAGTTCATCTCCCGCTTTGACAACCCATTCGGTATGTGCTTTGGGACTTACACATACCCAGTCGATATTTTGAGGTAAAGGTAAGGTTCCATTCGTTTCAATAGCAATTTGAAAGCCCGATTGGTTTAACCGGTGTACCAATTGATCATCAAGTTGTAATGCCGGTTCCCCGCCGGTAAAAACCACAAAATGGTGCTTTTGATCTGTGGGCCAGACTTTCTCAAGGATTGACACCAGCTCTTCCAGACTATACTTGCCCCCATTTTCTCCATCTGTACCCCAAAAATCCGTGTCGCAAAATTGGCAAATTGCTGTTTTTCGGTCGATTTCACGACCACTCCACAAATTGCACCCTGCAAAGCGACAAAAGATGGCTGGTCTACCACTTTGAGCTCCTTCTCCCTGTAAAGTATAATAGATCTCTTTGATAGAATATTTCAAAATATTTTTGGGCAAAGGTAATCAGTTTAGAACAGTTTGTCTTCCATTACGGATTGGGCAAATGATAACAAATTGTCAAAATGGGGGACTTGAGGAAAAAATGACGAATTGCCAATTTGAATGGGAATTAGGCCTGCTCTGATACCAAACTGGATATCCGATATACTGTCACCGGCCAAAAAAGCCTGGTTGAAATCAAGGTCTGGAAAATCATTTTTTGCTTGGAGTGCCATGCCGATATTTGGCTTCCTGTTTGCCGGACTTTCACTATGAAGATCAGGGCAGTAATAGATTTTATCTATATGGCCACTATGTTTTTGAATTTCAAGGAGCATTTGCTGATGTATTGTTTGCAGGTCTTGCACAGTCATAAGTTGTTTGCCGACACCCTGTTGGTTAGTCACAATAAGTATTCTTTTAAAGTAATTATTCAGGATTTCGATTGCCTGCAGACTGCCGGGAAGAAATTCAAATTGGTTCCAATTCAACACATAGCCATTCTTTATTTGTCGGTTGATCACACCGTCACGATCCAAAAATAAGGTACTTGTTTTAGCCGGGTCCGGGAGAACCTTGATAGTAGGACCAACCGCTAGTTCTACAAAGTGGTAATAGTCTTCAGGAATTCCTATATCGATGAAGAAATTTGGAAATGGAATTCCCGATATATTTATCTCTAGTGAAAGGTTTTCAAAAATTTCTTTCTCAATGCTAAAAGATTGGCCCGGCTCAAATTGTGCGAATACGCTTTTGTTGATTAAGTAAATGCCTCCGTTGATATACCCTTCCCTGCGATGTTGTTTTTCACTAAAGCCAGTGATTTGATTAAAGGGGTTCCATTCTACAGTTCCGTATCGATCAAAGTTTTTCATTTGTTTCAGGGCAATGGAAATCGGACGACCGAGACTGCGATGAATATACTCAAACAGGTTTAGATCAACCGGAAAATACGTGTCGCCATTGACGATGAAGGCGTTTTCCAGATTTGCGTGGGTAAAGGCATTTAAGATAGCTCCACCGGTTCCTAACGGCTTATCTTCTATGAGGTATTGGATCTTTAGGTTGTGGTATTGGTTTTGATAATGATTAATTATTTGTTCGTGGCGATAGCCAACGGCCATGATAACTTCTCGGATACCCTGTTCAATTAAATAATCCAGGACAAAATCTAAAAAGGGTCGTCCGTTGATGGGAGCCATGGGTTTGGGAACATCACTAATTACATGTTTTAGTCGAGTACCAAAACCTCCGGCCAGGATGATTGCCGGGGGTAATTTATTCATTCCATTAATCCCTTTTCTGTAAGTTCACAAATAATATGTCCTACCAACATATGAGCTTCCTGAATGCGGGGTGTATCATTAGAAGGCATAGCCAGTAGCAGGTCCGAATAGGCCTTCATTTTTCCACCCCCACTACCAGTCATGGAGATCACAAATACGTCTTGTTTTTTGGCTTGCATCAGGGCATTAACCACATTTGCAGAATTTCCCGAAGTACTCATCCCAATGAGGATGTCTCCCCTGCGGGCTTTGGCTTTAATTAGGCGGGCATAGACTTGGTCGTAGCCATAATCATTAGCTACAGCGGTTAAATAAGAAGTGTTCACATGAAGTGCTTCGGCAAAATAGGGATCCCGGTCATGGTAAAATCTCCCGGAAAATTCAGCCGCCAAGTGCTGGGCATCGGCAGCACTACCTCCATTTCCACAAAACCAGATCTTATGGTCGTTCTTCAACACCTCAATACACTGAACAACCGCTTTTTCAATTTTTTGAACCATATCCTTATCGTTGATCAATTTGCTTTTGACATCAACGCTATTTTGTAATATTTGAGTGATTTTAGACTTCATGAGCTTATAGTTTCCAGGATCTTAATCCGTTGGTAGTGAATTGGTAGGAAACGAAATTTCCCGGAAAGTCTTCAAGACTATCGATTACGGAATATCGCGAATTCTCTGGGCAATATAACATCATGAAGCCACCTCCTCCCGCTCCGGAAATTTTGCCACCGGTGGCTCCGGCTCTTTTAGCTGCCTCATAAAGCATGTCCAAATCCGGATTGGTGATACCCTTAGCCATTCGTTTTTTATCTTGCCAACCTTCCTCCAGGATATGACCAAGTTCATTTATGTTTCCTGTCAACAAAGCTTCCTTCATCTCAATAGCCTGTTGTTTGAGGGCATGTGCCGCAGCGATCACTTCATCTGATTTTCTTGAAAAGTTTTTACTTTGTGACTTGATAATTTTTGCGGATTCCCGGCTTGTACCGGTATAATAGAGCAGTAAATTGATTTCAAGTTCTTCTTTGTACTCCAATTTTATTCTAAGCGGATTTACAATGACCTTTTCATCTTCATAGAACTCCATAAAATTGAATCCTCCGAAAGTAGCAGCATATTGATCTTGCCTGCCTCCGGCCAGAGCGAGATCGTTGCGTTCGATGTCGAATGCCAACCTGGCCATATCATACTCCCCTAAAGGAAGGTTGAACCACTCACTGAATGCACCCAATATGCTTACAGTGATGGTAGAAGAAGAACCCATTCCAGAACCTTTTGGAACATCTACATCGGTAATCATTTCAAAGGAAAGAGGCTCATCAAGGTAATCTTTAACCACCCGGTTATAAACTCCTTTCAACAAATCCAACTCACCATCAATGGGAAGCACTTTCTGACTTTCATAAACCGCTTTTTTGTTTAAGTCTCTGGAAATTAAGGTGATTTTTCCATCCTGGGTGGGCTTAATGGTTGTAGTTGCGAAAAGACTAACTGTGGCATTCAAAATAGCACCGCCAAAGAGATCAGCAAATGGACTTACATCAGTACCACCACCTGCTAGTCCAATTCGTAAAGGAGCCCGGGAGCGGATTATTTTAATATTATTAGCGTAACTATTCATGATATCAGTTCCAAAATTCCCGTATAGAAATTTTGCCACGAAAATAGTTTCTTTTGTTGACAAATGTGATTTACGAATTGGCTTTGATCCTTTTTTTCAAAAAACCGTATTAGGGCATCCCGGATTGAGCTTGCCGTGGGTTCGACTACATAGCCGCCTTTTTCATGCCCGATTATTTCCGGTAGTCCACCTACATCGGTGACCACCATGGGCTTTTCAAAAAATATGGCTAGTTGGGAAATACCACTTTGTGTTGCTGACCGGTACGGCTGTACAACCAGATCACATGCGCCAAAATAATATTTTACCTCCCCATCCGGAATAAATTTTGTGTGCTCTACAATGACTCCCGGATCTTTCAATTGACCGATTTTTTGTTTGTAATACGGACTGTCGTCATAGTATTCACCGGCGATCAGGAGTTTGATATTGTTTTCAGAAAAATAAGGGTGATTCATGGCGTCAATCAACAAATCCAGTCCTTTATATTTTCGGATAAAGCCAAAAAATAAGAGATAGCTGAAATCAGGCTCAAGTCCTAATTTATTGATACTTTCACCTTTTTGCACCGGGTCTCCATAATTATCGTAAATGGGATGAAGTATAAGTTTTACTTTTTGATCCTTTACAAACTTCTTCAAATCGGCTCGCACCGATTCGGACATGACTACAAAAGCATCGACGGCATTGGCAAAATATTGAGCAAATTGTCGATCCATAATCCTTTTTTCGTGGGGGATAATATTGTCTACGATACATACGACTTTAGTATGTTTGTTTCTTTTGATAAGTCGAAGTATGGAGCCGTAACAGGGTCCTAGCAGCGGGAGCCAAAATTTACAGATGACTATGTCCGGTTTTTCTTTTTTGACTTTTCTACCGACTTTTAGCCAGTTTAGGGGATTAACCGAATGGATCATTCTTTCGATTGGAATGGAAGTCGGATTGGGTCCGTCACTGTATTGGCTGGTTCCCGGAAACAGAAAGTCCGGATACTGAAAAGTAAAGGTGTTAATTTTTACCTGATGATCGTTATCCTCAAATTCTTCAGCCAATCGGTGGATAAAGGAGGCAATTCCTCCGCGGTACGGGTAGGCGGGACCGATAAAAAGTACATTCAGTGGTTGCTTATTCAAATCCGTTCTTTTCTTTGATTTGATAATTGTTGCGGCGCGGATCATGCCTGCTGACCAATTCAGCTAAAAATCCGGTAGAGAATAGTTGAACTCCTACGATAAGTGCCACAATTCCCAGATAAAAGAGAGGGCGATCGGTCATTTGGGTTTCCTTCCAAATGATTTTAGCAATACTTAAATATCCCAGGATGACAAATCCGGCAAAGAATATGACCGATCCTATGCTGCCAAAAAAGTGCATGGGTCTCTTTCCGAATTTACTCACAAATATAATGCTGATGAGATCCAATGGACCCCGGATAAATCGTTCAAAACCGAAAAATTTGGCTCTTCCAAATTGTCTGGCACGGTGTTGTACTACCTTTTCACCGATTTTGTTAAATCCGGCCCACTTGGCAATCACCGGAATGTAACGATGCATTTCTCCATAAACCTCGATATTTTTCACAACATCGTGGCTGTAAGCTTTTAAGCCACAATTGAAATCGTGGAGTTTAATACCACTCATCCTACTCGTAAATCCATTAAATATTTTAGTTGGAATGGTTTTGCTTATTGGATCATATCGCTTTTTTTTCCAGCCGGATACCAGATCGTAATTTTCTTCGGTGATCATTTTATACAAGGCCGGAATTTCGTCCGGGCTGTCTTGCAGATCTGCGTCCATGGTAATCACGACTTTGCCGGTGGTGTGCTGAAATCCGCTATTAAGTGCAGCTGATTTTCCATAATTGCGGCGAAATCGAATTCCTTTTATATTTGGATCAATTGACCTTAGTTGGTTGATGACCTCCCAGGAATTGTCGGTGCTGCCATCATCGATGAATACAATTTCGTAACTGTATTGATTATCCTTAACGACACGTTGAATCCACTCCGTCAGCTTAGGTAGGGATTCTTCTTCGTCCAATAAGGGTATGACTATAGATACATCTATCACGCTGCCACTTTTAAATTAGTGACAAATCTAATAAATAAATCGCTGAGCATGAACAGTATTGTTAATTATACTGTTCATAGTGGCTTATAGATTAATTGTCGATTACCTATAGCCTAATCCATAGATAAGTCTTCAGGTGGATTTCTTTTGATCACTGCTGATATGATTGCTGCAATGATAAACCCTATCACTAAATTCACCAAATATCCAAGTCCCAATCTGCGGATACTGTAATTCTTAGCAAAATCCTTTTCTTCAATGGCTGCTCTAGCTTGTTCTACAGCGGCATCATCTCCACCAAACATGCCAACCATTTTTTCTGTTGCAGCCAGTGTATATTCTTTGGCTACATCAATTAATCCGGGATCGATTACATTGTATAACAAATAGGTAAAAATTGTTCCAATTAAAGCTCCGACTACTAAGGTTAAAAAAGTTGGTTTGAGAGCTTCTCTAAAGGAAATAGCTCCTCCTAGGTCTGTGCGCGTGTCAATTCCTGCTTTGCGCATGAAGAATATAGTCAATCCCAATCCTATCACCAATAACAACCACCACTTGAATAAGAGATCTGTGGAAATAAAATAGAACAATAAAGTGTATGCAACTGTGATTAATCCGAGATACAATCCGTTGGTTACTCCGTGATTTTGCATGGCTAAAATTTTGTTTTGAAAATAATAATTATTTAAAGGTTTTTCTGGAATTTTCGACCAAACCTTAAGCAAATCCCACTTACAATCGGTTTTCGATAAATTTATTACCGTTTACAATACCTATTACCTTACCGATAAACGATTTTCCAATATAAGGGCTGTTTTTCGATAGTGATCGAATGTCATCAAGGTTATACTCAAATTCACTCGATGGATCAAAAACAGTCAAATTAGCAGTGGTATTTTCTCGAATTTCCGGGGCGGATATTCCTAATATTTTGCGCGGATTGTAGGCAACTTTTTCCACAAATAAGTCCAGTTGATCAGGGAAGGTCGTATTAAATATTGGAAAACAGGTTTCCAAACCGATGGCTCCGAAAGCCGAATAGGAGAATTCCAATGATTTTGCTTCGGGATCGTGAGGAACATGGTTGGAAGTGATGACATCTATTTGTCCGTTTTTAATCCCTTTTACCAGGGTCTGACGATCCGATTCTTCTCGCAATGGAGGTAATACTTTAAAGTTTTCATTGAAATCCTCACAGGAGGTATCATTGTGCACCAGGTTCATTACTGGCACGGAAGCGGACACCTCCAATCCTTTCTTTTTCGCTGCCTGTATTAATTTCAGTGACCCCTTTGAAGAGATGTTCAGGACATGCAGGCGAGATTTTGAATAGATCAATAATTCCAAATCCCGGTTCAACATGATTTCTTCACTCATACTGGGGATTCCCTTCATACCTAATGCCACGCTGACATTCCCCTCGTGAATCATGCCTTCATAAGCCAATTTCTCATTATAAGGGTGATTGATAATCAAACCATTAAACGTTTTGGCGTACTGCAGAGAACGGAGTAACAGGCCGCTATCCTGGATGGGTTGTAAGCCATCTGAAAAGGCAATAGCTCCGGCATGAAATAAATCCAGAAATTCAGCAATATCGACCCCCTGAGCATGAGAAGAAATTGAAGCAATCGGATATAGATCCACACCAAAAGTAGAGGACTTGCTTTTCAAATAGTTAATGGCGGATTTGCTATCTACGGGAGGATAGGTGTTTGGAGCGGGTGCAATGGCGGTATAACCACCAACTGCGGCAGCCTGACACAACGTATCAATGGTTTCCCGATGCTCTAAACCAGGCTCACCTGAAAAAGGCATCAAATCCATCCAACCTATACTCACATGCAAATTCTTCGATTTGACAATTTTGGTTTTGGAAGGAAAACTGGAAATTTTTTTTGCAATATTTTGAATTTCTCCCTTGCGGATCAAGAGATCAAGTTTTTGACCGTGCCTGGAAGAAAGGGGATCGATGATCGTACATTGCTTAAGCAACAAATTCATGCGTCTGTTTTTCCATAAACCTTATGATCACTACCCATGCCGGTTGAAAGAAAAGGAATATTATTACTGGTAACCAGCAAGTGATCCGGCTTCATGATGCGAATATATTTTGAAAAATTGGAAATTGATAATTATAAATTAGAATTATCCATATTTGGTCAAATCGTTTCAGTCTAATATGGATGCGCTAAGCATATATTAAACCGTGTGGTGTAGAGTCGATAAGAAACAATTCATTTTTGTTTATTAAACTCTCTTCGCAGTCTTTTGATGCATTTGTATTTTATGTTTTTGGTAGTCTTTGCATTTTTGTAAGCGAGAGTTTCACTGATTTGACTCATGCTCAATTGTTTATAATAGAAGAGTCGCAGAATCTTTTTACAAGGATCACCTAAAGCTTCCAAAGCTTGCGTTACCTGCATGATGTCTTTTTCTAATTGTTTTTTATCTTCTACTCCATCTTCATCAAGAATCGTTTCAATCAACACTTCATCCAAATGTTGACTAATTTTCCTTTTTTCACGGATGAGTTCCAGGGCCTTGTTTTTGCCTATAGCAAAAAGATAGGTTTTAAGTCCACTGTTTAAAGATGTAAGTTTGCCGGTTACTACATTATCATATAAGATCACAATACTTAACTGGAATAGCTCTTTGGTATTCTCGGGATCCATCGCGAATGAATTGCGCATATACGAGAAAAAAGGTTCGCGCAAGTGCAGATAAACTTCATCAAGAACAGTGTCGTCTCCACTTTGGATACGAGTGAGTAGATCATCCCAGGACATGTAATAGTGGTTTAGTGTTTTCCTTTGAAGCTAATATAATTAATTATCCCCAAAAAAAGGCCGGATAGTCATCCTTGAAAATATCTAATACGAAATGGACATAAAAAATGGGATGATATTTTTTAATTCATATTGAATTATTCTAGTGTCCTGTGAGTATCGCAGATGAGTAAATTATTTATGCTAGAATATCATGAACGACATTACCATATAAATCGGTAAGCCGATAATCCCTTCCCTGGAAGTGGTAAGTAAGTTGTTCGTGGTCGAATCCCAGTAAATGCATAATAGTGGCCTGTAAATCATGAACATGGACTTGATCTTTGACTCCATAGTACCCCAGTTCATCAGTTTCACCATAACTTATTCCTCTTTTCAAACCGGCCCCAGCCATCCACATAGTAAAAGCTTCGATATGATGGTCTCTCCCGACGAAAACCATTTCTCGTCCACCGCGGTTCTCACGCATGGGTGTTCTTCCAAATTCTCCGCCCCATACAATAAGAGTTTCTTCGAACAATCCCCTTTGTTTCAGATCCTCTATCAAGGCTCTGATCGGTTTATCCACTTGCTTGCATTGCCTGACAAATCCGGTATGCAAGGCTTCACTTTCACTGGCACCATGCGAATCCCATCCCCAGTGGTATAGTTGTACAAAGCGAACATCGTTTTCGATAAGCTTTCTGGCCAACAAACAATTATTGGCAAAAGATCCATCCCCGGGTATGGCTCCGTACATTTGTAGTATATGTTCTGGTTCTTTGCTGATGTCCATGACTTCCGGAACGGCCATTTGCATTCGGTAGGCTAATTCATATTGTTCGATTCTGGTCAGTATTTCCGGATCTCCTACGTCCCGGTATTGCAACTTGTTTATCCGATTGATCGCATCAATGGTTTGTTTTTTAGCATCTCGCTCCATCCCTTCAGGATCGGAAATAAACATAACCGGATCTCCTTCCGATCGGCATTGTACTCCCTGGTAGACTGAAGGTAAAAAGCCACTTCCCCACAGACTCTTCCCTGCACTGGGCGTTTTACCACCGGATACCAATACCACAAAGGATGGGAGGTTTTCATTTTCCGAACCAAGTCCATAGGATACCCAAGAACCCATACATGGCCGGCCCAGACGCGGTGAACCTGTGTATAACAGCAATTGGGCGGGAGCATGATTAAATTGATCGGTATACATGGCTTTCAGGAATACCACATCGTCGACAACTTTGGAAAACTCCGGAAGTCGATCGGAAATCCAGGCACCGGATTCACCATGTTGTTGGAATTTAAATTGAGGCCCCAACATCTTCGGAACTCCTTCAATAAAAGCAAACCGCTTACCTTCCAAGAAAGAATCCGGACAATCCAACCCATCAAGATTTTTTAAGGCCGGTTTATGATCAAATAATTCCAGTTGTGATGGTGATCCCGCCATGTGGAGATAAATAACTCTTTTGGCTTTAGGTGCAAAATGACTCAGCCCCTCAGTAATCGAAGTCATCCTACTATTTTGTTTTGTACCACAACCTAACAAGGAACCCAATGCAATTGCACCTAAACCGCCGATCGAAGATTTTAGAAAATGTCTTCGCGTGGTATAGGATAAACTTTTAAACTTTACTTCTTCTTGCAGGTTCATTGATTTTTAGGTATTTAACTTTTAGTAATCACTTCATCCAGATTGATCAGCGCATTGGCCACAACACTTAACTCACTGTCAAATTCGGTTCCATATTTTCCCTTAACCTGTTCGTATAAATGTTTTAATATGGACATTTCTTCGTCAGTAGCATCCCGGAATAAGATCATATTAAAACCGAAATGAATATATTCCTCTAGATTGCTGCCTCTTTCTTTCATTTTTGCAGCTAAGGCATTGGAGACTTCAATGTAGGTTTTATCATTAAGAGTCACCAGCGACTGTAGTGGAGTATTGGTCGCAATTCTGCGGTTTACGCAAAACTCACGACTGGGACTGTCAAACATGATCAGAGAAGGATAAGGGCTGGTCCTTTTCCAATAGGTATAGACCGCTCTGCGATATTGATCTTCACCTCCACTTTGCTCCCAGGATCGACTATTATAAACCGATTTCCAAACACCCTCAGGCTGATATGGCATTACGGATGGTCCATACATTCTATTGCTCATCAATCCACTAAACTTTAAGGCTTGATCCCGGATCTGTTCAGCGGTAAGCCTTACTCTTGGAGCTCGGGCATAGTAGTAGTTTTGTGGATCTTTGTCTATATGTTCGGCCAGGAGTTTACTATCTTGTTTGTAAGTTGATGAGGTGACCAAATAGGTGATGAGCTTTTTAATCGACCAATTAAATTCATACATAAATTGGTAGGCCAGGTGGTCTAATAGTTGGGGGTGTGAAGGTTTGATTCCGGTACTTCCAAAGTCCTCCACCGTTTCTACAATCCCACGACCAAATATTCGCGCCCATATCCGGTTGACCATCACACGGGCGGTAAACGGATTGGCTTTATCTGTAAGCCAATACGCCAAACCCAATCTATTTTTGGGCCATTCCTCCTTAAATGTATGCATAGAGGCTGGGGTTCCAGGAAGTACCTCTTTACCCTTGTCGAGGAAATTCCCCTTAATAAACATATAGGTCTGGCGGTGATGTTCAGGTTGCAACTCTCGCATCACCGGAACACTGCTGGCTTTAAAACTTTGCAAAGAATCCTGCGCTATTTTCCATTCAGGGCTATTCTTTGTAAGTGATTTGATCCAAGTTTTTATTTCACCAATTTGCAACTGATCTTCTTCCGTATATACTTTGACAGTTGGGAACTCATTACCTTTATCCGAATCTGCAGTTTGATTAAAAAAGGCGTACATTCGGTAATAATCTTCTTCGACAAATGGATCATAAGGATGAGCGTGACATTGGATACAGCTGAATGATAATCCATGCCAGATATCCCAGGTGGTATTTACCCGGTCTATAACAGCAGCGACACGAAACTCCTCGTCATCAGTGCCACCTTCTTCATTGGTCATGGTATTGCGGTGAAAGGCTGTGGCTATAATGGATTCAGGAGTTGGGTCCGGAATTAAATCACCAGCCAATTGGTGTATGGTAAATTCGTCATAAGGCATATCCCGGTTAAAAGCTTTGATTAACCAATCGCGATATTTCCATATTTCCCGATGGGCATCTTTTTCATAACCCTTAGTATCTGCATAGCGTGCCAGATCCAACCACATAGCTGCCAAATGCTCTCCATAAAAGGTAGAATTTAGAGCTTTATCCACCAGTGAAATGTAGGCTTCCGGGGTAGGATTTTTGCAATATTGCAGTACATCCTCTCGATCCGGTGGCATTCCAGTGACATCCAACCACATTCTTCGGATTAGGGTATGGCAGGTAGCTTCCTCATTAGGAGCAAGCTTCAGATCTTCTAATTTATTGAGAATGAAATGATCCAGAGGATTGGAGACCCAGGTTTCGAGTTTTACCTCTGGGATATTTACATTTTCAGGGATTTTAAAGGACCAGGGTTTATCCCAGGAAGCGCCGTTCGCGATCCATTTTTTGAGAATTTCTTTTTCATTGTCTGGTAGGGGAGCATGATCCTGAGGCATGCGGTATTCCGGATCTTCTTCATACAACAATTGGATCAAGGAAGAATTTTCAGGATCACCACGCACAATAGCAGGCTGTTCCGATTCCGTAGGGCCAAACGCTTCTTTTTCAAACAACAAACTGAAACCTCCTGACTTCCTGACACCTCCATGACACCCTAAACATTTTTCATTTAAAATAGGTCTTACATGTTGATTAAAATCTACCTGAGAAGTGATTTCTTTTGTTTCCGAACAACTGAACCACAATAAACCAGAAATCAGTCCTCCTATGACAATAACTGTACCCCATTTTATCCAACTTGGTCTCACATTTAAATTTTTTCGGAAGATGAATTTAAAGGAATCTTCGTATCAAAACAAGTATCTGACTGACTTCTTTCTTCATCTCACCATAAAGAGGGAAAGCTAATTCGATCCCGGCGGGGTGGATCACTCCAATCACCATTAGGTTATCTTAATTGGATTCTGTTGATTTTAACAACAAGGTGGGGACTAATTAACTCAAGTTGCGATACATCAAGAAGAAATCTAATACGACCCCTCTGGGGTCGAAACTGGTACTTCATGATATGTCAAACCTAATTGGATCCCTCTGGGATCCTATGAGTATCCTTCTTACCTAATTTTCTTTACTTCACTCATTTTGTTCTATTTTCAACAAGCTTCTTTTCTTTAAATAATTGATAATTAATTATGATAAATCAATACGTCGCAATTTGAGTTAAATTACGAGCGATCCTATAAATGGATCCTCTCCTCATCTTGTTGTCGATACCCAAGTCAGAATGTCAATCGGTAGTTCAAAACGGGAAACAATCCCGTGTGATATTCTGTACGAATAGCTCCCAGAAAACCACTATAGTATTTGTCCAAGGGATTTAGGCGATTGCTGACATTTTGGATATCGATCATAATGGAATGTGTGAGCCGGGATCGATTGATTTTATAGCTCATTCCTACATCCAACCGGTAATACGTGCCGACCGATGATTCCAAGAACCTGGAATGGTCGTAAATACCTTTCCCGGATGCTTTCGATGCTTCTAACAGGATGGGAGTCATACGGTTACCCCCATTGATGACTGCTTTGACATTGAGACCAAGAGTTTTATTTTTTTGTTTCCCGATAATAAACTCCTTGCCGGCCAGCAGGTTTCCTTGATATTTACTGTTAAATCGAGTATTAAACCAGGGTTGATTGTGGGCTTTGGATTTTGAGTCAAACAGACTACCGGTAAACAAAAAGTAATAGTTCCTGCTGAATGATTTTTCCACCGTCAGATCAATACCGATGTTTTTGCCTTTTCCGGCATTGATTGCAGGTTCACCGTCAAGGACATCGAATATATCCAGCACGTTAAGAATAGTGCCCATTGACTGAGGATCCGCATTTACAGGAACATCTTTCAAGTGTTGATAATAGGCCTCAATTTTAAACTGAAGATTTGTATTGAGGCGAAAATCATATCCGGCAACCAGATGTACCGATTTAAGATAATCAAGGCCTATATTAGGCGTGGTTCTTTTTTGTTCGGATTGGGTCGACTCGGCCAGATAGAAAGCCGGGTGCTCCGGACGTGAATGGAATCCGGTCGCTAGATAGACTCGGGTCCGATCGTCGACCTTCCAATTAATGGCAAGTCTGGGTTCAAAAGACTGCTGTCCGGTAAGACTAAAATGGGTAAAGTGAATCCCGGGAATTATAGTTAATTGGTCATTCGGTCTCCATTTCCATTGAGCGAATGCTTGAATTTGGTTGCCCACGCCTTTATTCTCCAGGTAAGTAATTAAGGTCTGAGTCTTGGGGAAGTAGTTTTGGGATTTAAAGTCAAAATGATGCCGGCTGCCGATCATTCCTACTTCCAGATTGTGTGATGCATTTATTTTGTGATGGTAAGTACTGGAGATGCGGTAAATCCGGTTATCAAATATATAGAGAAAGTCTTTGACTTTTAAGTAATTTTCCCGGGCATTAAGAAAGTATTCATCATCATCCGATTGATCTAGTGATCCGGCAATTACCGTATGTAAATAACTCTGATCGGAAATCAACCAGCGATGTGACAAGCCCACGGTGGCCACAGTTTGTCTTTCGTTAAATCCATACCGGTCATCTCCTGATTCCCATGCCAATGAATCAGCAATCGGATTAAAGAAGGCCTGGTTTTTTCCCATAAGTCCAAATAGGTTGACCTGATTATGCGCAAATGGCAAATGGATATTGAAGGAAAGGTCACCGTATTCAGGAAGAATGTCTCCGACCGGATTCAAGCCTATTTTTTGCAAAAGTGCGAGGCTGGAATAGCGAAAATTCATCAAATAACTTGCCCCTCCCGGTTTGCCGATTGGACCTTCTGCAGCAAGTTCGGTACCTAAAATGCCAAACATAAAAGAATACTCCCGTTGGTGATTGTTTCCTTTGCGCAAATTAAGATCAAATACACCGGAGGTGGCATTTCCAAATTCTGCCGGAAATGCTCCGGTGTAAAAGTCTGAAGTAGATAACAGACTAGAGCTCAACATACTGATGCCTCCACCACTGTTTCCCAAACTGCCAAAATGATTGGGATTAGGAATTTCAATACCCTCAAGTTTCCAGAGGATTCCACGTGGAGAGTTTCCCCTCACAATAATTTCATTGAACAAGTCTGAAGTGCCGCCGGTGGTTGAAACCCCGGCATAATTCATAGCCATACGGGCCGGATCAAACAGACTGGATGCATAACGACCGGTTTCTTCCACCGAAAAGGACCGGGCACTGGCAATTGCCATTTCGTTGAGCGCCTGAGTTTTTTCGGAGTGTGCATTGACTACGATTTCATCCATTTTCAGAACAGCTTCGGTCATTTCGATTTCCAGGACCACTTCTTTGCCAGTGGTCACGATAATATTTGGTACCTGAGTAATTTCATATCCCAGGTAGGAAAATTCCAGATTGTGGCGACCGATGGGGACTTCTTCCAGGCGGTAGAGCCCATTTTCGTCTGTACTCGATCCACGAATGGGATCGCTGGTGGTTAGCGCCACATTTACTCCTATGAGGGGCAGCAAAGATTCTTTATCGATTACTTGACCCCTAATAGTCTGGCTGTGTGGCTGAGCGTGAACATAGGAAAGAGTCAGGCATAGAATGAGCCATACCCAATGAATTGATTTCATCATGGTCTAGGAATTAGATTTAGTATGAATAGCAGATTCTGGTCTGCTTTTGACTAGGTGATGATCACCTTATTTGATAATAGGATACAAAAAGTGGCAGGGACCCCTATTGGGGTGGGGGATTTAGAAACTGAATCCACGGTTGTAGACGAAAATGTGAGAGGTGTAAAATGGATATTAAAACGAACATGAATACTTAGATTTCAGCGAAAATCAACACATATCAAGTAAGTTGAGGAACGATTCTTTGATTTATTGTCACTTTATAATAACTGATGTTGGGTTACATATTGCACAAAACCTCATTAAAAAATAAAGTTAAAGGTGAATAGAATTGATTTAATGCGGATTCTTATTGATGATCGCAACTATCATTTTGAACATCCACACAGCGTAAATCTCAAATTCTTTTATTCTGCAGGAGGTACACTTTCTGCATTAATTATTGCCCTTATCTATAAATCTGACAATTTAGAATCAGTTACAAAACTGCTTAATGCCGACGCGTTGTACTTCGGGATTTTATGTATTGGGTATTTAATGGTGATCATTGGATTGATTGAGCATATGACTTTGCACAAAGAGCAAAGGAAACAGCTTGAAAGAGCAATAAACTATTGTTTTGCTTGTGATAACAACACTTTCAAATATGAGGAATTTGTGGCCAAATTTTCCAAAAAGAAGCACAAGTACTTTTTTTTGCTAACATCGAAAGTAGATTCTTCCCTATTTGATATTGAACCTGATAATAGAAACGAGATTTTTTTTCATGACCGAAAAATTGAACTGGGTATCGTTCTAATCATTTTATCGTTGATCAAATTAATTTACACAATTCTAACCCATTGATACCTGATGAAGATCCTTGATTACGTCAATAATATATCTGAATCTGATAAATATACTAGTCTCTCAGGGTGGCTTTATTGGCCGCCTAATTCTTTTGCACTCACCTCCCTTATTTTGGAACGTACCGGTGGCTATAGAATCCTTTTGAATAGTCGCTGGAATTTTAAACATGAAAATAGGAAGTGGAAGGAGTTTATTGAAATTGAATCCTGGGTTTGGAAACTGTTTGTTCATCATAACCTGGTTGATATTGAAGGGAAAAAGGAGATTCCCTACGAAAACTTTTATAAACAGATTGATGAGAGAAATATCAATGTTGATTTCCCTAAACAATCTATCCTCCTGGAATCAATTGACAAGATAATTTCAAACCTGGATACTGACTTAAATGATTTGAGAGCTGTAAACATAGAGGGTGATGATACGGTTTTGAAATTAATCAAAGCCCTAATTACCATACATGCTATTTGTGATCAAACCTGTGCTGGAATTGGTCTGTTGAGTTCGTCAGTCAAACACCATTATTTATATAGTTGTCTTGCAAATTTATTACTTAATGGATCCGGATCATTGAGTACCTTTCCCAAGCAGATTTGTACTGTATTACCAAAGATGAGAACACCTCAATCCGGATTGACTATTCGATCGTTCTCTCACCATATTACTTGTCATAGTTCAGAGGTAGAGGTTCAATGGAGAGCGGTTCCTTGGCCTAATACACATAATAATGCGCTAAATATACTTGCGGTATGTGATCCTCAAAAAGTTGAAAATAATTGGTTCAAGCCAGTAAGTGAAAATTTTGGATCTACGCGTTTCTTTCATTTAAATTTTAGTTCTGAAGAATCTGATTTCAAGCCGGAAAAGATTATTAGCCTAATGAATTTGTCTATTCATGAAGGTGCGACAAGAATTCACTTCATTGTATTTCCAGAAGTTTCATTAACCGAAGAAGATTTTGATAACCTGTTAAAGCACTTAAAGAAGTTTAAAAAGAGTAATGAGAATAATCCGTTTCCGATGCCCGTAGTAGTGGCTGGGGTGTTGAGGAGTTCTGATACCATATCTCATGGGATGATAAATGAGGTTCGTGTAGCATATTACTTCACCGGCAATTGGTATATTACTAAACAATGGAAACACCATCGTTGGAAAATGGATAGAAATCAAATTCTCCAATATGGTTTGTCACACAAGTTTCCTACTAAGAAAAATTGGTTTGAAAAAATTGAGATTGGACAAAGAAAGCTCACATTTTTTGTTCCTAATGGTTGGCTTTCATTTACTCCTCTGATCTGTGAAGATCTGGCACAACTTGAACCGGTATCACAATTAATCAGGGGAGTAGGACCAACGTTACTGTTTGCTTTGCTTGCGGATGGTCCACAATTAAATTTTCGATGGTCAGCAAGATATGCCAGTATTTTTGCAGATGATCCTGGAACTGCAGTGCTCACCTTGACCTCCAGGGGAATGTCAAACAAGTCCAATTCTTTTGAGGAGAATAGAGAGAGTATGTCCCAAGTTGTGGCATTGTGGAAAGATCAGATTACCGGATTTAAGGAAATAAGTATTCAGAGTGAGTTAAATGCATTTTTACTCACGATATCCTCGGATTTCGTTGAGGAATTTACGGCCGATGGAAGAAGCGATAATACCCAGGCATCTACGTTTAAATTTGAGCAATTAGATACTTTCAAATCATCAAATACTGAAATTCATAACCTTGATCTCAATAATGAAAGCTCAAAAAATTGGAGAGAAGAAAACTATCGTGACTGGACAGATGTCCGGGAATTTTCATCCATGTCCTTTATTATTGACTCTTTTCTTGATTGTATGGATGTAGAACAGCTAGAACAAGTCTATCGGTGGGTTTTAGTTGAGTCGGAAGAAAATAAAGAATCAGAAAAACCAAATACAAAAGTCAAAGAATATTTGACGCATGTGGTTGGATTTCTTAAACAAACCTTAGTAGACCCAAAATTTTCTGGAATCCTAACGCAGCAAATTAATAAATCGAAAGAAGACTCTTTTAAGGATAAGATAATTAAGAATTGGCCTTCCAGTTCATTCATTTCATGTTGTGAATCTTTTAAAAAATTCCTGGTAGGATATAGTCAGGCGAACATTAAAATTGATGACCAGATTCGGCTGTTTGAGCATTTATACGAACAGGTGGAGAGTGAACTTAAAAACCACCCTAATAAAATATCCTATGAAAACTATAAGTATCGAATGAATAGAACGAGCTCATTGATTATTACTATTCTATTACACAATCGTATTGAATCCTTTTCGAATAGCAGACCAGGAAATAAACAATTAATTGATCTATTTAGGAAAATTGAAAAGGTGTTGGAACGGGAGGGATATTAATAAACTACCTGGAATTCTAAACAATACTGAAATGAAAAAGAAAGTCTATTTGAAGTTTGTTGATGCCAGGTGTAATACCAAATATTATCACAAATTTACATCATTGGTGTGGTATGATATTTAAAAGTTGAAATGACAAATACAATGGCAATATTAAATAATAACTTTTTCCTCAGGATTAGAAAAATAGACTGTTATGTCCCAAAATAATCAAAAATTAGATCGACGAGATTTTGTGCTGCAAATCATGCATGGAACCAAAATGAGACGTTATACTCAAGATACGCCGATTTTACCTGATGTGTGGCTTGAGTATGGAAAATATGAGAAAAAAAATAAGAGAATCTCACTACTTTTAACACCATATTTTGGATCTAGCCCGGGTGAAGTTGCACATTTACTTGGTAACAATGAACCAAAGCTAAGAGGTGCCAAAATTAGTTATAACATTACTTATACAGCTGCGGATTTTCGATATGATGAATTGCTTCAGTTAGTTATTCCATTAACTTCATGGTGGTATAAGCATTTTATCCAATCACTTTTAAAAAGTTTATATCCGGACAAGTTTGAAGATAAAGAATTCATCAAAAAGGAGGTCACAGCAAAAACTCTCTTTAAAGCTGTTAAAAATAACAAAGATGACTTTATTGAAGCTATGAAGTTTTTTGAAGAGGGCAACTATTATATATGTAAAAAAACCTCATTTTCATTTCAGATTCTTTGGGCAATAAGATTGATTGGGGCAATCGGTTTATTGCAAAATGATAGGAAGAAGAAGGTTAATCCTGCTGAATACACACCAACCAAGCTATTTGACAAATTTTGTGAATTATTTGAGAGTATAATTAAGGCAACCAATGAGTACTTTAGAGAAGATGATTTTCAGGTATACAATATTAGTTTAAATCGACGTGCAGATATCGCTTTAAACTATTCTACGTTGGCTACAAAAGCGGATGCAGCCAGAAGGTTATTTGAAGTGGATTGCAGTAATATTTATTGGGCCATCATAGACAGTGGTATTGATGCCAGTCATCCAGCTTTTATCATTCCTGATGCTACCTATGACGATAAAGAGGACAAAAAACGAAATTTTTCTGAACTTCAATATAGTGATTCAAGGTATGAAGAACTATGGATGAAGAATACGAGGGTCAAAGCCACCTTTGATTTTACACGAATGCGAGGATTAATGGATTTGACCATCATTTCGAATCATGACCAATGGATTGAAGACTATTTTGGGGATCCCAAAAGTTTGAAAGATGACCTATATGATATTCTAAAGCGCAATCTAGTCTGGCATAAGGAAAGAGTAACGAGAGGAGATCGTATAGATTGGAAAGTTTTAAGGCCGCTATTAGAAATTAAGCATGATAATAATTATGTCCGAAGGCATATCCCAGAGTTAGGCCATGGTACGCATGTAGCTGGAATTTTGGGATCATCGTGGCGATATAATAAAAGACTAAATCTTAATGGTATTTGTCCGGATATAAAGCTTTATGACTTTAGAGTCATTGGTGAAGATTTAGAAAACAATCAAGAATTTAACGTATTAGCTGCACTCCAATTTATTCACCATCTTAATAATCAAAAAGACTATTATGCAGTTCATGGTGCTAATTTGAGTTTGGCCATTCGTCATGATGTTTCGAATTTTGCTTGCGGAAGAACTCCAGTATGTGATGAATGTGACCGTTTGGTTTCCTCAGGAGTAGTGGTGGTGGCCGCAGCAGGTAATGAAGGTTACCAAAATTACCGCACCACTAATGGCTTTTATGAAGGCTATCAAACCGTCAGTATCAGTGATCCTGGTAACACCGATTCGGTTATCACGGTTGGGTCAACTCATAAACAAGAACCACACTCCTATGGCATTAGTTATTTTTCCAGTCGTGGACCGACCGGTGACGGACGTAGTAAGCCGGATCTGGTTGCGCCAGGTGAAAAAATCAAAGCACCTGTTCCTCATGCCGAGTACCGGGATATGGACGGCACGAGTATGGCCGCTCCTCATGTAAGTGGTGCAGCCGCTACCTTATTGGCCAGACACCGCGAACTCATAGGTCAACCCAAAAGAATAAAACAAATTCTATGTGATTCCGCTACTGACCTGGGCAGGGAAAAGCACTTCCAGGGAGCCGGTATGTTGGATATTTTAAGAGCCATTCAATCCGTATAAAACAATAAACATGAAGCTTGAGATATTAAGAGCTAAAAAAGGGGATGCCTTTTTCCTTCATTATGGCACCAAAGAACACCCAAAGATGGTGATTGTAGATGGAGGTCCTTCTGGTGTATTTCCGGATAGCATGCAGCCAAGATTAGAGGAGATTCAAGAAAATTGGATTAGTAAAAAGCATGATTTGCATATCGAGCTAGTGATGGTTAGTCATATTGATGATGATCACATAAGAGGTATTATAGATCTTTTCGATCATATTCGGAATCAACATGGTGAAAGATTTATTATTAAGAATCTATGGCACAATCACTTTGATGATATTTTAGGTAACTCCAACGCCGCCCTTTTAGAAACCTCCGCATTAAAAACTTTAAATCTATCACCCGGCATCAATACATCAAATCTGGATCATAGCCGCACAAGTGTACTTAGTAAATTGGTGTTGACCAGTGTGGGTCAAGGGCGACGCTTGCGGGACCAAGCCAGAGGATTAAGAATTCCGGCTAATCAACAGGGGGATGGGCTTTTGATGGCCCGGTTGGCGACCGAAGATCCGGTAAGAATTAATGCAGATGATGGATTGACGTATCGCATTATTTCGCCTCAAAAAAAACAACTGAAAGATCTCCAGCAAAAATGGGATAAGGTCTTAAAGGAGAAAGACTGGGCTGAAAAGGTCAGTGCTGTGGAATATCTAGATAAAAGTATTCCAAACCTGTCAAGTATAGTCGCTCTAATTGAAGAAAATGATAATTCCATTTTATTTACAGGCGATGCCCGGGGAGACCTCATTTTAGAGGATCTGAGATCTGGTGGTTATCTTGATTCAGATGGAAAACTGAAGGTGGATGTCTTTAAACTACCACATCATGGAAGTAGTCGGAATGCGGATATGGATTTATTCGAAACAATAATAGCGGACTACTATGTTATCTCTGGAAATGGCGCTCATGGAAATCCGGACCTGGGTACTTTTGAAATGCTTTTCAAAGCGCGAAAGGATATCGACGAGCCATTTACCATTTATTTGACTTACAATCCGGCTGATTTCATCAGGTATCATGACAAAGACTATCCAAAACAAGAGCTAATGGAGCTGATCAATGCGGTTAAGAAAGATTTGGATTTTGAGGTGAATTGGCCACCGGATGGAGAAAACTCGGTGTATATAGAAATTTAATAAAATATTACGCATTTAATTAGTTTATAGGTATGAAGACTTTTGTAAAAGAAGAATTCATTAGCAAACATTTTGGTCATATAATAATGGCAATCGTATCTCTGGCTGCCGTGACAGTATCAATAATCCAGTTTAAACACACCAAAAACAAGACAACTTTTGAGCAGAATATTCGGATTAGTGCGATGAACCTTAGAGCTGATCTTCAAAGCAGAGAATTGCTTCAGAGGAAATTTGAAAGAAGACAGCTTGATAAACTAAAACTCTTCGATTTTTTTCTGTCGAAAATCGATAATTTGAAAACAATGAGTTCCGAAGAACTCCAAAATTACATTGATGTTTTGTCCTCAACATTTGATGAAGAGTTAGTGCGTGATTATTTAGAAATTATAGAAACTGAAGGAGTTGTAAACGCCAAAATTGAAAAAATCAAAGAGAAAAGAAGCAATTCAAATGACAAGCTAGTTACAGAATTATTAATCCCATTGATTGAAAATTTGAATTCTTCTGAGGAAACTTATAAGAAATATAAAAAGAAATATGAGTATAAATATGCTAAGGAAATTTATGATTATAATCAAAGCAATTTCAATTTACTTGTTGCACAAAAAGACCTTATCCCCAAAAGCTTGCTTGATGAAGCTGATATGTTGAAAAATCATTATGGAGCTTGGATGAGTGGATATGAGAATCTGCTAGGAGAGTTTACTTCAGAACCAAGGCAACACGATCGGTTCAGGGTTATTTATGCAGGAATCACTTTTCCAACTGCAGCAGCTACTAATTTGAAACTCGAGTTGAGAAGAATTGAAAATCTGAAAAATAATTGATTTCTGTTAGTTTTAATAATTTCACCCCCACAAATACTTCTCCCCATTATCTCTACACAACTGCTTTCGTAAAGCATCACTTTTCAATTTGTTTAAGAACCGGGTCTGATGTTTTTTCATATTACCTTCACTGAACACCACCCAATAGTCGGTGCCGTATAAGGTCTTATCCCTAACTGTTTTATCCGATTTTATTTTGTCGTGGAACACCTCGAAGTGACGATCTTCAGCAAAGTTGAATGAAAAGTCGGCATATACACCAGTGTATTTTTTCATCAGCTTCCAAATGGTTTCTTTTCTGTTTTGTGCTTCAATGACTTTGTTCTTCTTTCGACGCGGAAGCCAGGTATATCCTCCACCAAAGTGGGCAAGGTTTAATTTGAGTTTAGGAAACTGGTCGAGTACCGGCGACCAACGATTAGGATCGTTTAAGTGGTCCGCCATCTGTTGGCGCTTTCTGGCGGTTAGGACCTCGTGCTGATCACCTCGGTAAATGTCCAACTCCAATTTATCGGTAGAGATGATGCTGCCTCCACAATGGCTCAACACCGGAATCTTGAACTTTTCACACAAGTTGTAAATTGGCCATAAACGATGATCATTTACATCAAAGCCAAGAGCAGGATATATTTTCACCCCAAAGAAAGATGTATCCTCACAGAACGCTTTATTAAATAGGCTGTATAGGTTTTTGTTTTTTGAAGGCTCATCTGCACGGCTGGGATCACACGCTAAAAAGGGAAGTACCGGGTATTCGATACTCAATTTCTTGAGTTCAGTGATCTTTTGCACAACAGTTTTACGGAGCTTGACACCCCAACCTTGTTCAAGGTCCATCATTAGTGCTGTGGTAATTACTTTTTCTTTAGGCAGTCCAAAGTATTCGGCCAACGAATAACCATCGCGATAATGTTTATACACCTTAGACATTTTACCCATCCACAATATTTTAAAAACAATATCTTTAATGATGCCCCGTTCTTTCCCTTCTTCCATTAACTTGATCGTGGTCTCAGCCCAATCATCTGGATCATCGGCAAGATTCATGTATACATACTCCAAAGCAGCTTCAGCCTGGGCAGAGGTCGCTCCCCGTATTTTAAAAAGATCTTTTATGGCCCGGATGGCAAAATAGGCTTTGTTGATACATTTGATATCAAAGAAATGCGTATGTACATCAATTACAAAGCTTTCTTCAATCAGATCTAATGTAGGCTTTTGCAGCCTGGACTTGGGTTTGTTGGATAATTTGGATTTGTCAATGCGTTGATTGGCATCTGCTTGGTAATCTGATGAAGTCTTCATATTTCTATTTTTAATGAATTATCTCTTCCAGTGATCTTAAGATCAATTTTAAAGCATCTCTAATGGCTTTGCTTATTTTGCGAGAGGGTATTCTTGTTAAAAACTGAAAATGCTCAATTTCATTTTTTAGCGACATCGGACTCCCTCCATACGCCCAAACTTGATTATATCCCTTAATGATTTTTTTGGATAATTGTATCTGTTCTTGATTTTCCTCGGCAAGCAGAAACTCAACCGTTTGAAGACGTACTTTGAGCAAGAGATATTTGAATTGTGTCAAATTTCCACGTTCTGCCTGAAGGTGATTGAAAGCGGACTTTAATAATTTATCACTATCAAGATCTTGATTTAATAGTCGACCTGTGCTTTGCTTACCCAACAGAATATGTGCAGTGAGTATCTCGCACAACGCACTGTAGTTGTTAAAAATTTGATTTTGTGTCATCTTATACACATGAACAAATTGTTGAAACATTTCTTGCAGATAACCAATTCGACCGCCCTGGACATAAACCGAAAATAATTTGTAGGCATAGCCTAAAATGCGCATCCTTTCAGGTGTTTTTTTAATCAAACTGAGTGATTTAACTTCTCCTAAACATTCCTCTATTTTATTATTATCTAAAGCCGGATCGGTAAATAATTTCTTAATCCGGTTTATCCCATAATTTTCTAAAACCCTCACAGAATAATCGGATTGGTCTAAACTCAATAGGGCCTGATATTTATCAACAGCAATATCTACCTCATCCAAAATAGAGTAGATATCCGCTTCAATTTCTAGTATGCCACCATTAATCATATTGGAACGATACGCTTTGTCCATGATCGATAATAACCGTTTTTTTAGGAAAACTTTCGAACTTCTCTTCTGATCTTCTGATCTAGATTTTAGGTTGAAAAGGTCCACTTCTACTTCTTCATAGGCAATGTATTCTTTATCATCCGCTGATTGATCAGTTCGACTATTAAGTGTATACCACTGATTGCCATAACATTGAAAAGCTCCCCATGTATTGTTTGATGGGTAATCAACGAAACATTGTTTACGAGCTTTTTTAACGGCATCGCCAAAATAATTGCCATTGAGCATCGACCTGTAAAATTCTTCTGCGAAGACCTTGGCAGCCTGATCATTAACTGCCCACCCTGCGACTATGATGGCTTGAACCCCCATTTCAATAAAAGTGGTACCAATATTTGCCGCCAGTTTATAACGATCTTTGGTAGCAAGCTCCGGACCTACTTCACCAGAATGACAACAATTGATGAAGACAAACTCAGGTACATTATCCAGATTTCTTAAAATACTGGAGTCTAAATACATGCCATTGCCTAAGACCGGACCTATGTGATGGTTTTCTATATCGTACACTCCATGGCCGGCCATGTGTAATATTTTATAATCCGAATCGGATAGGCTATCGAGAATTGTTGTACCTTCGCTTCGTTTTAAATAGTCTACTCGAAATCCGTTTTGGTCAAGTAATTCGTAGACTTGTTTACTCTCCTGCAAAGCTCCCTCCAATTGCTGAAAGTCTGGCATGTCGGTATATAGTGGATCGCCAATGACAAGTGCCTTATTATCACGAATGATGCGGGGTTTCGGTCGATAATCTTCGGTGATCAATTGTCTGATCATCCCTGAATTGACAAAGGCAGGTTCGTCATCGGTTTTGTAATCGTGAAACATTTCCCATGGATAATTAGCGGTGATTTTATCCACTTTCCAAACTATGTTGTGTTGATTTCGAATTACACTTTTAAAATCACGGGGAATTAATGTTTCGAATAAGGTTTTTGCCCGTTTGGGAATCCACATCGTATTGGGTGCAAAATCTTTTAACAAATTTTCAACAAGGGCCTCTGACGGGAAGAGCTTAGTGGATTGGATTCTGGCCAAACCAGTTGACAAAGTAAACTCTAGCACTTTTCGATTTTTCTTATTCTCTTTTGCATTTACTGATATTTGATCCCACCATGCTTCATCCATATTATATTCCAGTTTTTTATGCGATCCACGCTTTTGCTCTATGTTTTTGACTAGGGTCAGGCTTAGTTTAGTTTCGGTACGAATGATATCTTTTAAAGCATAGAATGCCTGTCGACAGTTGTGTTCAAAAATCTCAATAAATTCGAGTTTGGTAATCGGTGTCAACTCGGATAATCGGTTCACTATGATTCGGTTTGCCCTATCCACCCCTCTGATTATGGCGGTGAGGGACTCCCTAATGGGTAGGCGACCGAATCCCGAGCCTATTAATACCGAAGTAATGCCACTTTTGATTGGTCCAGTTAGATCTTGATTATAATGGTCGCGCGTAAACATGGCATATTTCAGTATTCCTGCTTCCACAGTTTCAGACAATTGGAATGCAGTCAACTGAGCGATATCCCCCAATCCGATGATCAATGCACCAGGTGGTTTGTTGGATTTTTGTAATACAATTTCACTTTCCTTCAGTTTGCCAGGGTATATACCTAGTTCATGTCGTTCCTTCAACTTGCTGTCAAGATGCCAGTCCAGTGCAGCTTCGGCACTAACAATGCCGTCCTGATCAAAGTGTCCGGCCATTACTGGGAACCAGGCATGTCTGAGATGACCCAGTGACACCGTAATCTCGATTTCAACGGTTGACTTTTCGATTTGATCCATTGGTGGTACACCATATAGAAAATCTAAGAGATCCTTTGGTTCATTGCTTATCACAGTTTCGGGAGCTTCAGCTACGATAGATTCATTACTTCTAATCTTGGGTGGGATTTGAGAAAATTTGCTGGTTTTTCCATGAGATAATAGTTCCCGAATTCCATCAAACAAGGTTGGGTCGTTGGCTAATTGACCATGAGTCGTTTCAGTGTAGTATAAGTTGCCAGGAGGAAACTCACCAGGAATCCCTCCTTCCCAAGTAACCGAACCATCACCGTATGGTGTCTTTAAGAATTGAATTTCATTTTGTGTGGAAAATATGCTGCGAGTTGATCTATAATCAAATGTGGTTCGTGAGCTCTTTCCAGCGATATAGTAAGTATTTCTAAAATCAAAATTGGTTTTACTCACCGCTTTTTTTACTTGCATAAATCTTTCCAATAATTTGGGGTCAGGTTCAATAATATCTGGAAATTCAGATTTTAAATCCCGCCAAAAATCCGGAGATTCAAATGATCGTGCCTCTTCGATAGGAAGCAGCTCAAAAATACCTGGATATTGCAGTAAGGTCTCAACAAGTTCATTGCGTGAATGTACAAAGTCTAAAAAGGCCAGTTGTGCCACCCGGTTTGATTTACCAGTAAGTACTTCCAGAATCAAGTAGGAGCCGTACCAAGGGGTTCCCAGCATAATTAAACGTGATTCTTCTTGTTGGATATATTGTTGCCAGAAAGATGGGTCTTTCATCATTAATGCTCGAACAACCACTCCACCCATGGAATGTGCCACTATTTTTAGTTCTTCACCAAAGCTGGACAACCTTACCAATACAGCTTTTAGTTCTTGAGCGCTTTCCTCAAGAGATTTCCGCCAGTCATATGGGAAACAATAAACATCATACGTCTTCTCCAATTCATCAACAAGTGATGAATAGAAATTGCCAACTAAGGAAGTGGCTTCCACATCACTTTCCATGTTGAGGTTGGAAACTATTTTACCTCGAATAATGGAGTCGAAGTCTACCCAGATATGCTCTTTTTGGGAATACAGATGGGATCCCATAATCCCGGGAAGTAATACCACAATAGGTTTATTTCCTGAAATATCTTGGCGATTTTCTTCAACCAAATTAAATAGTTTAGCGACCGGGCCGCGGTCAACCTCAATGCCGTAATGGGAAAAGATGGTGGGCGCTGTACCGCGCTCGCTCTCCAAGGCCAACTTAATAGCTTTTTGTGAGGGATTATTCTTAAAGTAATTAAGATGGTGAGTTTGACCATCTTCAGTGCGAAACCAATAACTGCCTTTTCGACGTCGAACACCAAGTCGCATACTATCCGTATTAACGACAAAATCATTCTTTTTTAAAAAATAGATCCTAGTCAAAATGACTAGTATCGTTTGTCCAAACTTCCCAAACCTGGAATTACCTTCGATCACATAAAGGTTGTCTTCGGAGCGATTCAAGGGATGGTTCAGCAATTGAATGATGTGTGACCTTGGAATCATGGCTAGCAGTCCGGGCATTACACCGGGAGTAGTTCTGGACTTAATCACTTTCATTATAAAGCGCCTAACAAATTTATAGATTGGTGCTATGGGTGTCGGTTTAAATGCTAAACCGATTACTCTGAGGATCGCATTCAAGAAGTGATCGGCTCGTTTGTCAAGAATTTTTGTTCCGGCCCCTGGACAGGCCACGCGGATGTTTTTATGTACAGTTATTTTTTTCTTGATAAGTTTATTCAATTGTCTAGCCAGTTCTGCTTCCTCAGGATCAATCCCCTCTAAGGATTCTATTTGGTTTTTAGAAAAGCCAGGTTGTTCATTTCGATGATCACACTTGGCTAGGATATCTCCGATAAGCCCACCCCGTGATCCTGACATAAGGTTTATCTCTGAATCTTTGGGTAACGCTTCTAGTAAATCCAAGGCATTTTTCAATGGACTTTCCGAAATAGTATAATGCTCCAGGGCCAGCACATTATCCCCAAATCGGTCATGTATCAAATCCCATGCTCCTGTGGAATCAAATTCCTTTAATTTATGGAATGAGTTTTCAGTGTTAGATATAGTGCCATGAATGAAAACGAAAAATTTTTTGGTTGCATTTCCGTCTATATTATAAGGCTTCAGTTCAAATTGACGGGTCAACCGATATACCCCGGGATTGGGTGCAAGTTTCTGATCCAACCATTCCCCAAGTTTACGACCGGCAAGATTTGGCAATTTATCCTTTTTCCTAAAAATATTAATGGCTCGAAAGAATGAGCCTAATCCACGGTTGGAATCATCCATAATTCCAGATGGCAACAAGCCTGGTTCACCTCCGCGGGTTATTTGAATTTCTTGATCCGTGAATATTTCTTCAAAATCATGAGCACTACCGATCCATTCCGTACCATCTTCAAACAGGGCATCAATAATGTCGTCTTCCTCCTCAATCTTTAGCTTGATTACTTCCCCAGCCGCCCGGCTCTTACTGACTTTAATAGCCTGTACCAGCTCAAATTCCTCATCTTCCAGCGGAGGCAATATGGTGTCTTTGGATTGATCAAGTTCAATGCCTATGATTTTCAGTTCTTTCATAAGTTTTTGGTTTCAACGGAGAAATTAAGATTTAAGAGGTCGAAGTATCACAAAAGAATATTTAATGCATTCCATTAATTCTGAATATGTTGTTGAAATTGTGACGGTAGAGTGAAGTGAATAGTGTATAGTGGATTCCATGTATCAAGTGGATTTCAGTCTTAATATACGCAATTATAAAAAGTAGCCCAAATTATTCATATGTAATTTCTGTTCGAGTAAGAAATAAGTTTGGCTTGCCTACTAATATCTCATTCAGTTTAAAAATGCTTGCAAAGCATGGATGCACGATAAGTTATGTTTGTTGAATCAGCATAAGAAAGAATAATCAAGGATATTTATTGGTTTATGAATTGGCATTAGAATATTAAAGAGGAAATATTTTAAGGTCCATAGCGAAAAGGTAAATGATGACTTACAATTTCGGCACACTCATTTCTTTCGCTCGGTTAAACCCTAATTTACGAGAGAATTTGGAGCCTTCACTGGTGAAGAACAAAAAATAAACTAAAATACAAATTATCATAGCTGTAAAAAAGTACGACTTTTGCAGAATATATTCAGGCTGAGAAGGTTTTCCCAAATAAATCAGACCACCCCATAATTCTGGATCCTCATATTGACTTCTGATCTGTTTTTTTGCTTTCATAAAAGCATCAAAATAAGAAAAATTAGCAGCCAGATATGAGTAAAAAGAAATCATAAATTCTGCCGTTATCTGATCCGGGACATTCCACAGGGCCACGATCATATTTGGAACACCCAGATTACTAAAAGTTCTCTGAAGTCCAAATACACCTTCATTAGTGGAAAGATCACCAAGTCCGGATTGACAAGCAGACAAAATAACTAGGTCAGTTTCTGAAAAATCATAACTTGCTAATTCATAGGCGTTTAGGAATCCATCTTCATTTTCATCGTCAAGAAAAAATAGACCTGAATTCATTAAAGGATCAGAAAAATTAAAAGTTTTTTCAAAAAATGTATCCGCCCTGGTTGAATAAATCCCATGGGTTGCAAAATGGATAGCAGAAAATTGGTTGTTTGAAAGAGACTTTTTAATATTTTGTTCAGTGGCCATAGTATCACTCAGTACCTTTATATTCCAGTTAACTTCTCTTTGAGCTAAACTATCTATGTAATCGATTTCTTTTTGTGTACCTGGTAATTGAAAGGTAGAATTTATACCTCGATACAGATTGGATTGAGAAGTAATACCGGCATTCGATTCAAATGATGGATTTCCAGCTAGGAAAATGGACGGATTTTCACGGGGTTTGTTTTCAGGTTCAAAAAAGACTTGACCCGAATTGACATAGTTAAAAGAATATCCTGCATCTAAAAAATAACTTCCACTGCTATGAGTGAGTGTTTCGAGGCTTATATTCCAGAGTTTCCTGACCGGTGATACCAAGAAGTGCTTATTGGCTGATTTAAGATTATTGATATATTCCGCAATTATACTTTGAGTACGGTTCATACTAAATGTATCCGAAATTGAAAGACAAGATAACTGGAGTGTTTCTTTTTCAACCTGATAAACAAAGTAAATCAAACTGTCCTTACACCATTCTTCAGAGAGCTTTGCAAAGTAAAAATCAAGAAAAGTTCCATTAATACTACCCATTAAATGGTCAGAGGGGTGATAATGTAGTGGACTTCTAAATTGCCTTCTTGTAATATTGAAGATTTCATCTTCAATTTTTTCTAATTTTATTACATTTGAATTTTGATAATAGTTACTGGCCGATATATCTCCCTTAGAATACGATTTACTGATTCTCGCTCTTATTTCAATTCTCTTTTTAAACAAGGAGTCTAGAATAGGAGACTCATTATTCAATTCAGCCTGGTGAATTGCTCTTACTCTGGCTCCGGCAAAGTCTTTCAAGAAGAAATTAAAGTCATAGTTTTCCTTGATCGCTTTATTCGAAAGCTTTGCATGTGCTTTGATGAAATAATATTGTGCCCTCCCAATTTGTTTTTCCAGGCCTTGTAAGTAATTTATTTGTTCCTCTTCGGATTGGTTGGATACATAATATTCAGCTGTTCTGTAAATAGATTCGTAAAAATTATTGAGTTCGGATTCAAGTTTGGTAAGTTGATTGGTAATCTGATAACCTTCGATCAGTCTAGAAATAATTTTTAGGTAAAAATCCTGTTTCTCCTGGTACTTGGATAAATGCAGTTTCTTGGCAGTTTCCAGCAATTGTATGGCTTTTCTTTCTTTCCCTTTGATTTTCAATAAATAATAAGCATGTTCTTGTAACATTCCATGGTAATACCTGTTCTCCTTACCTAATGTGCAGCCAACGTATTTAGTTGCTAAAGTATATAGTGAATCGCATTTTTTATAATCTTCCAATAGGCAAAGGCATTCACCTATCTTGCTCAGATATTTGGCTTCTAGGGACGTGAGCATACCCTTACTCTTTTTTCTAGTTGCATCTAGTAAATCCTGGTAAATGAAAAGGGTTTTTGCAAAATTTCTATTTCTATATTCTTGCAAAGCTAAATTTTCTTGATTTTTAGTAAGGGACCAATATAGATTTGATTGTTGTACATAAAAATCAGCTTTTGCCTCTTGCCCTAGTGCATCTGTACAGATCGCAAGATTACGTAGAATCCTAAAGTACATTTGGTTTAACCTTATTGGTTGATCCTTGAAAAGGTTATAGGCGTTCAATAACAACTTTGCGCCCTTATTATACTTTCCATTTTGTAATAGATGTCTACCATAACTATTAATTATGGTATAGTAGTCCTCTGAGTTTTTCAGCTCACTTTGGTTAATTATGGGTAATTCTTTTTCTATCAGTATATAGACAGAATCATGTTGGTAGTTATTCGAAAATATTTCAATGAGTCTTCTCATGGAAATGAAATAATGTAGATAATCTCCTGTAGTCCTGGATTCATTTAAAACATTATTAAAGTAACTTTTGGATTTATTATAATAGGTAGATTTATCAGTAGGATCACATAAGCGACCATAGCCAATTTTTAGATACAAATCACCTATTAATATCATGTAATTAAACCTATCAATTTTGTCTTCCGGGACCGGCAGTTCCAATCCCATTTCAAGAGCAGTCTCCCATTGACCTAATGACATGTGTTTTTCGATTTCTCCTACAGAGATCGTTTGACCAAATGAAGCATAGGAGAGAAATAAACAAAGTATAAATTTACCTGCTTTATACATGATTTCCTTTTGTATTCAAGCTCCTGACCTGAATAGTGTCCTTAGTTTAATTTGTTTTAATAACTTTTTTCGTTCTTTCTTTTTATAACTAGATTCTGAAGGGATTTTGTTTAAATATTTAGCGGCTTCTTTCAGATTGTTTTGCTTCAAATTTAATAAGGCCACATACCAAAGTTGAGTTTCCGGCAAGTATTTATCCGCTTGATTTCTAGAAAATATTTCTATTGATTTGGTGTAATCACCCATTTCTGCATAGCAGAAACCTTCTAATAGGTGGTCTGAAGCGGTTTTCTGTTCTTGATTGTTGAGTTCTTCCAATGCTTCTTCGTAGTTACCAAGGCTAAATAATTCTTCAGCCTTTGAAAATTGATTTTGAGTGCTTCTGGTAATTCGATTAACGTTAAAGGATTCGTAATAAAGATCAAATGTATCTTGACTCCAATTGCGATTTAGAAAATCTAAATTACTTAGTACTATTAAACCAAACATGGCAGCTACCGAAACAATGCTAATTATACGAATCCGTCTTACTGAGGGTTTTGTTTTTTCCGGTGAATTTCCAATTTTAGTTTTTCGATTAATTTGTTGATCAGGAGATTGCTCAGTGCCGGAATCTTTTTTAACTCCAAATTCAGTTTCTTCGATTCCTTCCATTTGCTCGATCAGCTGTTTACCGTAAAATACACGAATACCTGCATAAAATGTATCCAATTTGGAGTATTCAACTTTAGGTTTGTCAGATTTGCCAGGAATATTACTTGTATTATCCTGGGGTGGGTCGCCAGGTGTATTGTTCATGTCGTTTACCCTTATTGATTTTTCGTTAGCAAGGTAACCCTCTTCAGCACCACTATTTTCAATCTCTTTTTCGAAAGTTTGGAATTGGCTAAATTGATCTTTTAACTTGCTCAGACGTGTAGAAGTTTGTATTTGGCGAACCTCTTCCACTTTCGCTCGAAAAGTATCGTCTGAAGCAATTTGAGATTCGATCCAAGCTTGTTCTTCTTCAGTTGCTTTTCCTGATATATAGCGGTCAATCTGATCCAATATATCCGATGTCCATTCCATAATTACTCAACCAGAGCTTGTTGATAAATTTTTTGTAATCTTTTGAGGCACTTGTATTTTAGGTTTTTTGCTGTGTTTACATTTTTATAATCCAATGCGTTACTAATCTCCAACATATTTAGTTTTTGGTAATAAAAAAGTTGGAGGATTTTCTTACAGGGGTCACCTAAGGTCTCCAGTGCCTGAGTAATATTTAAAATGTTTTCTTCAAGTTGCTTTTTGTTCGTAATACCATCTTCATCTAAAATACTGCCAATTAAAACTTCATCCAAGTGGTCCGTAATCCTTCTGTTATTACGAAGTAACTCACGGGCTTTGTTTTTTCCAATGGCAATCAAATAAGTCTTGATCCCACTTCTCAGTTCTTTAACCTTACCTGTAATTACATTGTCGTAAAAAATGACCATACTGAGCTGAAATAGTTCTTTGACATTTTCGGTATCCAGCTTAAACTGTTTGTGCATATAGGCAAAAAATGGTTCTCGATATTGTAGATAGATTTCCTTTAAAGCTGATTCATCACCAGATCGAATTTGGTCTAATAGGTTAACATTCATAAAGACTGCATCTTTTAAAAATTAGTTCATCTCAAATATAGGTATATTCTGCCTGGATTTTCATTTTTTTGATCCTGTAGCAAGAAAGTTCTGAGAGAAAACTGTACACCCATCCATAAGCACGGATCGAATGGATTAAAAGCTGATTATGTTACATCAATTCAACCAAATTAATGAGAATAGGACTGTCTGATTTATAGTGGTTCATATCTGTTGTCCTATGATGCATAGTGAATTGCTAATTCTTATACTTTTGGTTTACAGCAAGTTATACAAGCTAGAATTAATCGTACTCAGGTATTAATCTGAAGAGGTCCCAAACGGTAAACATAAAAAAAGAGGACCAAACTTGAGCTTGATCCCCTATCGGATGTTCAAATGTATTTTAGAATTTTCTAAAAGTCCCTCATATCTATTGTTTCTATTCCATTTATGTCATACTTGATTTTCAATGGATCATCATATCCAGGAATATGCTCGACAATACATACATTATCGATGTGAAATTTGCTATTATATCTTTTAGTAAAGAAATTTATTCCGAATATTGAATTCAATCCCCAATTGCGGGAGTTAATTTTAGATCGAGCGTCGGTAATGAACAATACTTTATTATCTATATAGGTGTAGGTAAGATTATTTTCCATATCAAAATACATCACGATATCGATCCATTTATCCGAATCATATTTGGTATAGGCCGAATACGTATTGCCTCGATATTTTAAAGTACTTGTCCCATTTTCCAAGGTAAACATATGACCTTGTTCTTCTCCAAATTGTTGGGTTTTTTCGGTCAAGAAATCCGCTCTCTTGTATGCAGGAATATACATCTTGAAGTTTACTTCGTACAAGCCAGCGGACAATGGAAGTCCAATAATACTCCTCACGGCATCCTGATATCCAAACCTTCTTGCATCAAATTTAACCACTTTGTTATTGTACTGTGAATTTTCATATAAAACCAATCCATCTCCAGCCTGATTTGACCATTTGGTCCAAAATGCAGATTGTTGGGATACTCCCTGTGAGTAACTAGTTACAAGGTTTTCAAAATCTTCACAGTGTGTCCATGGACCATTAACTTTTTTACATTTTACCTCCAAGGCAAAGGGACCCTCATAATTATAGGTTTCTACTATCACAAAATAATTTCCTTTCTCAAGGGTCGTTTTAATAGTTTCATCCTGATTGGCCGCGTTTGTACTTTGACCTAAATAATTGCCAATCAATTTTCTTCCGGATGCATCTGTCACTACCTCGGCTAAAAAAAGATCCAGATCGGTATAAAGCTGGTTTAGGTTAAACTCCAGATCTGTCTTGGAATCAAGCTTTAATTCATACACTTTGTCAGCACCTGTATAAACGGATACCGTATTGGTTTCTCCCAACGTAGTGCTGTAAACCAATGATCCACATTGGATTGGGTAAATATATCGGCTTCTCAGTAAGTCTTCTTGCAACTCCTTGTTTGAAAAATCTGCAATTTTTGTGTTCCGATTGGTTTTCGAAATTGCTTTACTTAAGTTCTCAAATTCTTGTTGGGAGACCTTTTCACCCATCAATTCACCGGAAAGATCTGTCTGACTTTCATCAAAGTAACTTTCTTGAAACTGATCTTTTTCGCAAGAAGTTATTAAAATAGCTAGGGTAAGTATTGAGAATAATTTCACTAAGTTTTTCATGATTAATTATTTATAAATTATTAAATATGCCCTTAGTGATACTCTTCAAAAAAAGTAACCTTTATTTATCAAAAAAATTAAAATAAATTATCTCGACGTTCTTTTCCAGGTGTCACACTCTACTCAATGTTCTCCACTTTATTACAGAGTTGCTTATCGGTATTATGTAATGACCTTGTGCAACTAAATGAATAATAAACCCAGTAAATCACTGCAATGCAAAAAATCAAATCGTATACCTGTCTCTTTTCTATCCTTATCGTCTGGATCATGATATTCGTAATGGGAATGACCATCAACTCGGGGTCTTATGTGACCAAACTGGGAGAGGAGCAGTCCTTACTATTTTCAGTAGGCAGCATCTTTATGGTCGCATTTTCCTGGACCTGGAGCAACTTGGTGTTGCTGTGTATTTTATCCGCATTAATAGGAGAAATCGGCCGTAATGCCATGAATGCCAAACGAACAAAGATTAACTTTCAAGGAGCAATAATTAGAGGATTCTTTATCTATTTGATGATCACTGCCGGACAGGTTATCATTGCCGGAGGTATTCCAATGCCGGATACCGGAGAAATCTCAACGAATCTGCTGGTTACCGATCCTCAACAGTATCTTCGCATCTCCAGTTTTTCCTCATTATTGGCATTTTTGGTTGGTTTTACTCCTTCCCTATTCGAAAGACTATTGAAAAATCTTCAGCAACTAAATAGTGCAGATGTAGTGGGAGTAAAACGGTAGATTATTTTATTTGATGATCATTTTTTCTACTCCATTCCAATCGGGAGGAAGTAAACTATTAGCCAATTTTTGAGCTTTATGAATCAGCACCTGAGCTGTTTCATCGACAGCATGCATCTTCAAAACTTTGTTGAACGAATGTATGGCATGATCAAACTCCCGGTGCAGATAGGCTTCTAAACCTTTCTCAAAATCAACCAGTGTCGACTTTTTGTGTATAAATTGGTCTCCTGGATCTCCATTAAAGCATTCGTATAAGCTCAAAGGTTCACTTTTTCCTTTGACCTGCACCTGTCCCAAATTTCTGAAACTGTATTGATTCGGATTGGACAAATCCGCAAAGGTTTTGCCAGTCAATAGAATTCGGCAATGATAATATTTTGTAAGACTTTCTATGCGGGCCGCAGTATTCACGGTATCTGAAATGATTGCCGCATCCAACCGATCCTGATCACCTGTAATACCCATAATGAGAGGACCAGTGTGCATCCCGATTCCAATACGAATGGCATCCCTTCCCTGTTTCTTGCGATCCATATTGTATTGTTCAATGGCTTTCTGCATTTGGATGGCAGCCTCGAGAGCCAGGTCTGCGCGATCTGGGAAAATGGCGATAAATCCATCTCCCAAATACTGGTTAATGAATCCTCCATATTTGCGTACTATCGGCCCGAGCCGACCGTTGAAAGCATTCACAAAACTGAAGTTTTCTTCCGGTGTCATTTGTTCTGCCAGAGAAGTATACGAGCGGATATCGACAAATACAACCGTAACATCCCGTTCTACCTGGTCTCCCAAACTGACATCCAACAGGGCTTTGTGACCTAAGGATTTGATGAATTCCATCGGCACAAAGCGAGTGGTAATTTCGTGTACCTCTCGCATGGCAGCTTCTCTTTCCTCTGCCTCCCGTAGCCCTTTTTCAAACAAACGGGCACTTTCTATGGCAGAGGCGGATTGCAATGCCAAAGTGGTCAATAATTTTAGATCGGCAGCCTGGTAAGTAATCCGATCGTGATTGGCCAACATCACCGTCCCAAAAGATCGTTCTCCAACTTTGAAGGGCGCGTACATCAATACTTCGATATGCGGATTAATCATCGCAAGTAGCTCTTTGTTTCCCTGGATGATTTTAGCCTGGCCGCCAGCAATAATTTCCGTAATGACAATTTTCGCTTTTTCATGCGAAATGGAATCAAATAATTGTCCATCTCGGGCCATGACTTGGAGTTCACCATTTTCTCCGTTATTCATTACCACGATTCCACTTTGTGATTCAATCAGTTTTTGAGCCTCCTTTAAAGTTAATTCTGCTACTTTTTGCGGAATTATGATATCGGCCAGTTTCTCACCAAATTGATAGATCGTATTGATTTCCCGATATAGATCCAATACTTCACGGCCCAGTTTTTTTCGTTCAATTTCGCTTTGTATTGCTTGATTAAGAAAAGAAGTATAGATAGAGCCGTGGTTGGAACTATAAATTGCTCCAAAATCTTCCCCTGCGATGTGGAGTGGCCATTTTTTACCCCCTGGATGTTCTCCGATGGAAAATAATGTATAGCCGTTTGTATCTTCGACAACCAGAGAGCTATTTAACTCTTGTGCCAGCTCTTCCAACAAATGGCGAGTATTTTTCCCCTTTTTGATAATATTTTTTAATCTGATCAAGGCCATAGACAAATTACAATTCCAAAACTTCTTTTGCAGTATTCAGTAACGTATCCGGGTCAAACGGTTTGGTCATATATTGATTCGCACCAACCTGTAATCCTTTTTCCCGATCCAGCTCTTGACCTTTGGCGGTTAATAAGATTATATAGACATCCTTCAAAGCGTCGTCTCCCTTGACTCGTTGACAGACATCAATACCATTCATTTTAGGCATCATTACATCAAGAAAAACCAGATGTGGCTTTTCCGCTTGGATGAGATGGAGGGCAGCTTCACCATTGTCAGCAAACAACAGATCTACTCCGTCATCTTCCAAATCTTCAAGTGTTTGTTCGATCAGCATTCGGATGTGGGATTCATCATCTACAATCAGCAATTTTTTCATTCTGTGATAAGGTTCTTTGTTATTAGTTAATAATATGGGTTATTGATAAACCAGAAACAAAACATTTTCCAGTCCTTTTTCAAATCTGAGGGTTTTAACTATTTCCTGTTTATCCAAGTGTAGCGCATTAAACATAATGATGTCTGGTTTAAGTGATTTTGCTTTTTCGACTATTTCTGCACCATTGGATTCAGCAACATGGTATCCTTTTTCTTGCAACACCTGAGCCAATGTTTGGATCGTATGGGAGTTTTCATCCACTACCAATACTTTTTTGGAGGATTTACCCTGCTTCAGCAGTGATCCTACTTCATTAAAAAGTTTTTCGGTATCGATGGGTTTGGTTAAGTACCGGTCCACACCAATACGGTATCCTCGACTTTCGTCTTGTACAATGGATAAAATGATTATTGGAATATCCATCGTTTGAGGATCGTTTTTTAATACAGCTGCCACATCAAATCCATTGATCTCAGGCATCATGACATCCAGAATGATCAGATCTGGCCTTTCACTTCTTACTTTGTCCAAAGCTTCTTTGCCATTTACCGCCTCCAGGACCTGATATCCGGCTTCTCCAAGTTCCTGTGATAATAGAGAACGGATTGGAAGGTCATCATCGACTACCAGTATCTTTGGATCTGCTCCATTGGATTTGACCGGTTGCGTTACGAATTGCATTTTGAGTTGATTAACCAAATCTTCCAATTCCACCGGTTGAATCGAGTCATTATCTTCATTTACCGGAAGGGAGAAAAAGAATGTACTTCCCGAATTTAAAGTACTTTCTACCCACATTTTTCCACCATGATGTTCTACGATTTCCTTACAAATTGGTAAGCCTAATCCAGTTCCTTGAGGTTTGTCGGTCAAGGTGTCACCGACCTGTTTAAATTTTTCAAAAACATGGGGTAAGTCTTTTTCCGAAATACCAATTCCCGTATCGGTGACTGAAACAATGATTTGATCATCCTCATGAATCGCTCTAATGGATACCGTTCCATCGTTGGTAAACTTAACTGCATTGGAGAGTAAATTAATTACAACCTGAATCAATTTATTTTGATCTCCTTTAATTACCGGGAGCAAAGCATCCGTATCATTTTTTAAAGTAATAGATTTTTCATCAAATAGCGATTTGGTACTGGCGATAGCTCGATTGACCACTTCGCCTATTGACATAGATGAAATGTGCCATTCGATTTTGCCGGCTTCAATTTTAGCCAGATCCAATACATCATTTATCAAGCCTGTAAGTCTTTCACCTTCAGAAACGACTACATTTAGATTTTCTGAAACCTGCTTTATCGCTCTGTTTACTTTGGGATCTTCGGTCTGGATAATTGGGAAAATTCGGTTCTCAAGTCTTTTCTTGATTATCTTGGCAAATCCCAAAACCGAGGTCAGTGGTGTACGTAATTCATGACTGACTGTTGACAGGAAAGCGCTTTTAGCCTCGTTGGCGGTTTCAGCTTCATTGCGGGCTACTTCAGCTTGTTCAAAAAGTTCTGCATTGTGTATCGCAATCCCGACATTGGCTGCTATGGTACTTAGTAATCGTTGATCATTTTTATTAAAGCGATTGGTGTTTTGCGTACTTTGGACACTGAGAACACCGATCACCTCATCTCCCACCGGAATAGGTACGCCCAGATAGGATGCTGCTTTTTTACCCACTTCTTCAATACCCATTTTTTCATAACGTCCACTTACATCTTCATTGATCAGAAAGGGTTTTCTAGTCAGGATGATCTTGGAAGTCAGCCCTTCACCAAGTTTCAATGGAGGCATATTGTCTCCATACTGGTAAGGGAAATTGATAATTTTTGTTTTTGGGTCGATCATAGCCAGGTATACGATATCGGCCTTAAACAGATTTCTCATTTGATCACCAACCAATGGTATAAGCTCATCAAGTTTCAGTTGCTCTACCATAGCCTGGCTAACTTTGTTTACTGTAGAGAGCTCTTCTGCCTGTTGCTGTACTTCTAAGGTTCTTTCCTTAACCAGTTGATCAAGCTTTTCACTTTGAGCCTGTAATTGGCTGGTTCTCCATTTTACAATAATTCCGATTAGTCCTACCAAACCTAAACCATAAAGTAGGTAAGCCCACCAGGTTTTATACCACGGTGGTTGAATGGTAAAGTGGAACACTGCTTCGTCTCCGGTGGTTTGATACACATTCCTGGCTCGAACCCTAAAAGTATAATCACCAGGAGCTAAATTTAAATATTCCCGTTGTGATTGGGAAGTCCATTCTGACCAGTCCTTGTTGAGTCCTTGGAGAAATGTTTGAAACTCTAGTCCATTTTTGATAGAAAAATCAGGTGCACCAAATGTAAAAGATACCGTATTTTCATGGTGGTCGAATATCAACTTTTCGGGTATATTTCCTGCTCCTGCATAAATGAGTGAGTCCTGATTTTGGTGGACTTCGCGGATACTGGCTTTAAAATGATTTTCTTTAAATTCTTCAATATTACCATCCATACGGACAATTCCATTGGGTCCCGTGAACCACACGATATCATTTCCATCTTGATCCGATTCTGGAAATATTTGCCAGGTAGGGAAATCTTTGAGACGCAAAAATGGCTTGTCAATGATGGTATTGGTTTCGGATTGAGGTACTTCTATATAAATACCTTCTCCCCAATTGGCCCAGGTTCGTCCTTTGGCATCCAGTACTGGTAAAGCGCTAACATTGTTATTATTGGCATATTTGGCAAATTCAGCATCTACTTTTTTGAATCGTTTTTTTGCTTCATCAAAAATATAGAAATCTGAACTCGTATTACCACTTACATAAATTTGTCCTTTGTAAGTAGCAAGTCCTAATTCCGCATTGGGAAGGCCATCTTCAGTGGTAAATACCTCTAGCTCGGATCCCGGAAGATCCAGCTTGCCATTTACATATTTTGGTGTAATCATCTTTATCTCTCCAGGATTATCTCCCTGGGTCATGATTCTCCCATCAGACATTTCTTCAAATCCAAAAAAAGAGGTAAAAATATCATCACGAGATGATTCCTCCTGCCATCGCTGAGGACCATCAACCTGTGGATTTAATCGCAAAGCGGATAATCCGTCCATCAAGATTACGTAAACCAAAGTAGTATCTACTTTTGAAACATAGAAAAATGAAGCCCGGTAATCATAATTGATGCTTTCTCTGATCGGAACCACTGATTTTCCCTTGACTTGATAAACACCCAGGTCACCGGAGGTGGCCAGCAAATCACCTCCCTTGATAATCAGATCCGGAGTTTGACCGGTTGTGCCTTCGACTTTTTTAAAGCGATTGGTCAGCGGGTCTAAATAGGAAATACCATTTTGACCTCCGGTATAAATGACACCCTCATACCTTTGCGTTACAAAGTTAGTGTTAGACTCCAATCCACTTTGGGTGTCATAATAAGTAAAGGGAGAACCAAGTTCTATCTTGGCGATACCATTAAACAATGCCAACCAAAGGTTGTCATCCTTATCCATAAATACATAACTGACTGTATTATCCCGCAGGCCGACTTCATCATTGAAATACTGAAGCATTTCGCCTTCCTTATTTATGATGAATAGGCCGTCATTGAAGGTATTGATCAGAAAGCGATCATTATCTAATACCAATCCTGGCAGGTATAGACTTCGCTTATCTAAAATGGCCTGAGCCGTAGTTGGCAAAGGCTCAAATTTTTGTCCATCGTAAATGAACAAACCCAAATCTCGTGTTCCAATTAACAGACGTTTTTCATCATATTCCAGAATCTCGTAAATCCGGTCATTAGCAAATTTTTCACCCCCAGGTACCAGATCAAATCCCTCTCCGTTAAACACGGTTAAGCCAATTCCCCAGATCCTTTGATAAATTTTATTGTGAGCCACTTTCCCTACATGGAAGCCTTCTTCAGATGTAATTATTCTGAAACGCTCATCATTCCAAATCATCATCTGATTATTAGTTCGAAAATAAATCTCTCCCTGATGATAGAAAGTTTCCCATACTTCTTCGAATTGTCGATATTCCTCAGGTAGCTTGGGCTTTAGCGATTTAAATTGCATAAGTCCCTTTTCATCCGGTGACAAATATCCTAAATCACCGTTGGTTCCGACGTGGATAACACCATTTCCATTTTTTGCCAATGATCTGACTTCACTATCTTCAATGACTTCAATCAAACGCCAATTGACACCGTCCAATTCCAAAACTCCACTATTGTTGGCGAAATAAAGGAAACCCCGGTCATCTTGTTCAATCCACCAATTGATACCAGAATAGCCATATTCTTTCGGCGCATAGTTGGTAATAAAAGGGCGGCCCTGTTCATTTTGAGCTACAAGAAAGATAGGAGTGCAAACCAGACAATAAATAATTAGGGTCCGGAGACCATGTTTTATGGGGTTCATAATTTTTTAACTTATAAGTACTATTGACCGATTCAAATTACGATTTATAGTTGAAAAATAAAAAGGTGGGAAATATCCACTTAAAATTAAAGAATTATTTGAGGAAACCGAAATGGGTTGAAATCATGATCCAATTGTTTGAAAAGATGGAGATTCAATAGTGATCAGCAATTTTGATCAACATTTAAGATGTCGCTTAATTGGATTCGGTCTATACTTTCCAAAACCGAAGCAATAGGATTTCCAAAAATAAGAAAAGGAGCGTAAGCAGTATACAATATTTCCAAAGACGAATACCTGTATTTTTGTCACGCAAATACTGACCAAAATCTGAAATGGTCGTTTCATTTATGATCGAGTAATTCGAGTACTTTTCAGTTAGTTCAGAAATTGGGCTGATACTCAAGTCGGATTCCTGTCGATCGTAGTTGAAAGCGAGATGGGCTACTATTTGATCACTCCAGGAGACCTGATAATAACCTGATTCCGACAATTGATCATTAAGGTCCAGATACATTACAGATCCGCCGGATACCTGCCTGGGAATCCATTCCTCATTTTGACCATTAATACGGTAGGCGATGTCAGATCCTCTGGCTTCATTTTCAAGAATTACTTGTTCTCCACGTCGAACCCAATAGCTAGTCTTCTTTTGTTGCACATTAGCTAAAGACATTTTGAAAATCATCGGCACAAATATCTCCGGATTATTGACCAGATTATTGTATTCAATCTGAAGTGGAGCAGCACATAAATATAAAAATCCATTGCCGATACGAAATTTGCCTACAAACATCCTTCCGTCGCGATAAGTGAGTAAGTGCTCAGCTCCGATACTGGATGAAGAAACTATATTGTAATTGAAAGTGGTAAGTGGAAGTCTTAGATAAGGTCGTATTCTTTCAAAGACTTCACTGAACACAAATTCATCTGTATTAATTCTGGTGACTTGTAGTTCCTGTTCCACTCCGGAACCATAAGGATATCCATTGATAGATCGAATAAAGCTATTATAACTGTTCTGGTTAATATTGCGGCTGGGAAATAGGGTCACATTTCCTCCGTCTTCCAAATATTGTTTTAATTCCCTGGCCAAACCGGATGATATTTGATCCAATTGATCCAAAAGAATCAGGCTGTAATCACTGAATTGTGCATATTGTACATTTTGTATTGATTGATTCGTGATAGAAAAATTATCCAAGCCGGCAAGTACCGAATTTAAATAGGGATTAGGTTGATTTTGGTAAAGTGATAATATTCTAATTTGCTGTGCTACTTCATAGGATAGGAAAAAGTGATCATCAAATGTTACCGGGAAATCACTGATTTTTACTTCAATGTCTTGCCACCCAACTGCAAAAGATTGTATGTTTATCGTATCGATGATTGAGCTGTTTCCGGCAATATTTATACTTCCATGGGGTTGCTCTTGACCGTTTTTTACAATACTGATTCTTACATTTTCCGCATCTTGATCGCTGTAATTTGTGATTTTAATATACAGTGGATTATTTTGTTGTATTAGGTGGACCGGTCCCGCAAACCAGCAACTATCGATACTAATATTTCTTTCCTGCACGCTTTGAATCGGCAATAGGTTGACCTCATAACTAGTATCTACATCTGCAGGCAAGTCTAATATTTGAGATTGGAAATCTGAAACCAGATAGATGACTTTTGATAAATCTTTATGCTGGTCAAGAAGTTGCCTTTGCCGCGAAACGACTTGCGACAAATTTTTAACGGCCGGTGAAGGATTTATTTCGTCGATTAGACCGATTACATCATCCCGGTTGAGCAATCGCTGGTGTCTACCTTCAAAATCATTGGTGATGATTTGAAACCGGTCACTTTGTTCATAAGCTTCAAATATATCCCGGGCGCGATTTTTTGCTTTTTCCAAAAGGGTAACATCCTGACTTTTGGCATTCATACTGAACGAATTATCTATGAATACGCTGACCGCTTTTCTTCCTGATCTTACTTTTTTATTGAGTGGAATGAAAGGTTGGGCAAAGGCAAATACCAGAAATGCGAGTGCCAATAATCTCATCAACAATACCAACCAATGTTTGATTTTATTGCGAGCGCTGCTTTCGTCCTTAACTTCCCGTAAGAACTTGACATTGGTAAAATAGACCTTTCTAAACCTACGAAAATAGAAAAGGTGAATGACGATTGGTACCGCCAACAATAGTAAAGCCCAAAGGAAATTCGGAAACAAAAACTGCATAGCTTTGCAAAAATAGTATTACGTCCGAGCTAAGCTATTTATTTGTTGAAAAATTATTAAAATAGGTCCTAGCCGGTTTAGTAATTTTATCCATAAATAACGTATTCCGAACAGATAAAGTGATTAAAGGTTGTAATTATGATAACCTTAACATCTGAATTTTTGGAATCGATGTTTGAAGTATATTTGGTAAGCTGAATGCTTACATTTTTGCAAAAGATTCGAAACGGCAATTGCTTTATTTACCCTACTAATTGAGATCAAAACCACGGTAGTCATGATAGTTTGAAGTATGGTGCCCAGGGTATTATTTAGCAAAGATTGTTCATTGCGTTGTAAAATAAATAATCAGATTTATTTCCATTTTATGGTTTCACAATGGTTAAATCGCATGAAACGGTGCATTGTTTTGTGAAAAGTAGCTTCCGGAATGCGATTTTTGTTTTCCCAAATAAGATTTTTGACTTCCAGGATTTTTTCTTTCCGGTGTGCTTTCAGATCTATTTGCCCGATAAATTGGGTTCCCCAAAGTATCGGTAAACTAAAATAACCTACTATTCGTTTTTTCGATGGCACATAACATTCCAAAGTGTAGTTAAAATCAAATATTCTAGATAAACGATCCCGCTGGATAATCAGATTGTCAAAAGGACTGAGTAGGTGCATTTTTTTAGACTTTTGCCTTGGACTGTTTAGTTTTTCCTGAAATTCTATCAGGCAAAAATAATCATTAGATAACTCGGATATTCGTATACGAAATAGTTGTTTTTCTTTGATTTTCTGATTGATAAATAAGGACCATTCTGACTTTTTTATCGGGAGTAGATATCCCAATTCCTTCAGCGTTAAGAGTCCATGAGCCTTCAAATCTCTTTTAAGCAAATAATCCAGGTATTCAGACCGGGATGGGATTGGTATTTGTTTGATATCCGGAATTACCCTTTCGGTCAGGTCATAAACCTTTTGGAATCCCTTGCGACCCGAAATCATGATCTTACCTTCCATGTAAAGCTGCCTGATCGCCCGGTTGATTGGATGCTGAAGCCAGGGGATAGAGGTTGATCTGTCAGATTCCTTAACAAATTGCCTGGCTTGTAGAGGTCCCCGCTTTTGAAATTCGGCCAACACTTGCTTCATTAGATCCTCATCTTTCTTGTGCCAATGGCCCGATCCTTTTGCAATTAGATACTTGGGGTATAGACTGAAACGAAAATGTTTCATCGGTAAATAGGCGGCCGCATGAGCCCAGTATTCAAATATTTGTTTGGTCTCAATTAAGTGTTGAATGTCGGATGCAAGATAACGCGGATTTCGATTCCAAATCACATGGTGATGGGCTCGGTTAATCACCGATATAGTATCAATTTGGATATAGCCTAGGAGTTCAATAACCGATTTAGTGGATGTCGATGTATCTAGTAAGCCCTGACAATCAAGAATGAATCGTCTGGCAGTTTGTAGGTCGATTTCTTTCATTCAAGATCAGTTATGATTTTCAGTAAATCCCTTGAACACCTATTGCAGAATTAATATAGACTTTATTTCTAATTTCTGGTGAATTAGTTTACTTAAATTTTATATAGTGCATATTACAAGTTAAATTCAGCATACAATTAAATCCTGATAGTATGAAATCTCTGGTTAAATTATTCTTCTTCATAGTCATTACTTATTCGATTGGATATGGTCAAACGGTGGATGTAAAGCTTCTCGAGAATCTAAAGATGAGAAGTATTGGTCCTGCGGGTATGAGTGGTAGGGTAACCGCAATTGATGTGAATTTGCGAAACCCGGAACACATTTACATTGGGACCGCTTCGGGAGGAGTGTGGACCTCCACTAGCGGAGGGATTGATTGGGAACCAATATTTGACAAGGAAAGATTGCAATCTATTGGTGCACTGGCAATAAATCAACAAAATCCCAGTGAGATTTGGGTTGGGACCGGAGAAGGAAATCCTAGAAATAGTATGAATAGTGGATCCGGAATATACAAAAGTTTGGATGGAGGACGGACTTGGATGTTAATGGGATTGGAGAAAACCAAGATAATACACCGGATTATCATTCATCCACATAACTCTGACATTGTTTATATCGGTGCTATGGGGTCCGCTTGGGGGAATAACGAGGAACGCGGCGTGTATAAAACAGCCGACGGAGGAAAGACATGGAATAAAATTTTATATGTAAATGATAAAACCGGACCCGGGGATATGGTGATGGATCCCTCTAATCCCAATAAACTACTGGTAGGGATGTGGGAATACGGAAGGACTCCTTGGGATTTTGTTTCCGGAGGCCCGGGATCAGGACTTTATCTAACCTATGATGGAGGTGAGAATTGGAAAAAAATTACCGCGAAGGAGGGTATTCCAAAGGGTGATTTGGGTAGGATGGGTCTGGCATTTGCGCCCTCCAGGCCCAATATCGTCTATGCGCTGATAGAAGCCCGCAAGAATGGGTTGTACAAATCTACGGATGGAGGAGAAAAATGGACACTAGTCGCTTCAAAAGGAATCGGGAACAGGCCCTTCTATTATGCCGATATTTTTGTAGATCCTCAGAACGAAAATCGTATATACAATTTGTATTCCATGGTGGATTTGAGCGAGGACGGTGGAAAGACATTTAGAACATTATTACCCTATTCGGGTGTGCACCCCGACCATCATGCCTTTTGGATCCATCCTGAAAATCCCAATTACATCATCGATGGAAATGATGGGGGATTAAACATTTCTAGAGATCGCGGTGAAACCTGGCGTTTTATTTCCAATTTACCATTGGCGCAATTTTATCATATCAATTACGATTTGGACATCCCCTATAATGTCTATGGCGGTCTTCAGGATAATGGGTCATGGATAGGTCCCGGTTATTTATGGCAAAGAGGAGGTATACGCAATCATGAATGGCAGGAGTTGTACTTTGGTGATGGTTTTGATGTGTTGCCTCGAATAGATAATTCCAGGTATGGATACGCTATGTCACAAGGTGGAAATCTAGGGTATTATGATCGAGAAACAGGCCGGGTTGAATTTATCAAGCCAGTGCACCCTGAAGGTGTAAAACTTAGATTTAATTGGAATGCGGCCATAGCTCAAAATCCATCACATAAATGCGGAGTTTATTACGGGAGCCAGTATGTACATAAGAGTATGGATTGCGGACAATCCTGGGAAATTATTTCACCGGATTTGACCACCAACGATTCGACCAAACAACAACAACATAAAAGTGGTGGTTTAACCATTGATGCCACCAATGCTGAAAACCACACAACCATTTTGGTTATTGAGCCCAGCAAACTAAATGAACAGGTAATCTGGGTAGGTACAGATGATGGAAATTTACAGTTGACCAGGGATGGAGGAACTAGCTGGACCAATCTTTCTTCACGACTTACGGGTTTACCTCAAGGTAGTTGGATACCGCAGATTGTAGCTTCAAATAAAAATCCTGGGGAAGTATTCGTTGTGGCAAATAATTATCGCCGCAATGACTGGAATCCCTATGCCTACCATACGAAGGACTTTGGAGAAACCTGGCGCAGAATTGTTACTCCGGACCAGGTTGATGCTTTTGTTTTATCTATTGCACAGGATCCGGAAGTTCCACAATTACTTTTTTTAGGGACAGATTGGGGGTTGTATATTTCATTTGATGAAGGTAATAGTTGGCAAAAATGGATGCATGGATTTCCATCTGTTCAAACCAGTGATTTAAAAATTCATCCCCGTGAAGGCGATCTGATCTTAGGTACATTTGGAAGGTCGGTCTATGTTTTGGATGATATTCGTCCTCTTCGAGAAATTGCCAGGGATCACCAAATATTGGAAAAGGAACTAATCCTATTTCCACCGCCTGACGCCCATCTAGCGAGTTTCAAATCTTACGATGGTATGCATTTTCCTGCCGATGGAGAATTTTCAGGCTCAAATCGGGGCAGTAATGGTCGTTTTACCGTGTGGGTCAAACCTAAAGAAATGAAACAAGCGGCAAAAAAATCTGGAGCAGATACAGATGAAGACGATGCGAAACAAAAGAAAAAGTCAAGACGAAAAGCAGCAAAACCGGTCCAAACCAAGATCGATTCAATTGCAGCAGATTCCACCACGCTAAAAAAAGAAAATGGAAGCTCTAAAAACCAAAAACCCGAGGCAAAAATGTACATTTTACAAAAAGCGGATACCATCAGAACATTGAGTCACAAACTGAAACCGGGAATGAACCGAATTACATGGAATCTGGAAAGGAATGGTGTTGTATTCCCCAATTTCGGACCTCCTCGAACCAATAATCGCCTTCCTGGTGGCCCTACCGTACTGCCGGGAGAATATCAGGTTCATATTCATTATAACGGGCAAAAAGATTCTACAATGATTCAGGTCCGGCTGGATCCCAGAGCCAGCTATTCCCGGGAAGATCTGGAGGAAAAAGAAGCAGCTTATGAAGCCTACAACAATGTTGTAAAGACAGCCGCGCAAACTGCGGATTTAATTACCCAGGCAGAAAGAACTGTAAAATTGGTAAACAGTAGTATTGTGAATTTGCCAGATAGTACACAAAAGTTAATCAAAAAGAGAGGTAAAGAAATAAGCAAAGAAATTAATGAGCTGCGTGAAATTTTTGTTTCGCCACGTGACTTTAAAGGAATTGATGGCACAGAACGGACCTTATCCAAATTGTATCGAGTTAGGAGTTATTTAAGCGGCATCCGAGGCAAACCTGGGAAAAATGCCCTTAATGCTTTGGATATTGCCAAAACTGCAATTGAGGAAGTAGCCGACAAAGTCAATGCGTTTTATGAAATTACTTGGGCTGAATACCGAAAACTGGTCGAGAATTATACCATACCATTGTTTAAAGAGTATGAATTAATCAGGTAAGTAGCAATTTTCCTGATTCCTTCAGCAAATTTAGCAGTAATTTGCGGTCTCATGAATGCAGTTAATGAGGGCAAATGCTCATCCTGATCATGGGATATGGGCCAAATTTAGGACATCTTTAACTTTTCAATGCTGGATATCTATTTAGCTACTTGAAGATTCATGTATCTTTGCCGCTTAATTTTAAAATTGAAGTAATGAAATATGTAATATTATTTAGTGCCTTGGCACTGTTTTCCTGCGGACAGGTAGCTGAAGCTCAGGAGAGTGATCGAGTAAGTTATAGTCTTGGCGTATTACTGGCCCAAAATTTAAAAAATCAAGGTTTAACCGATTTAGATTTCAAATCAATGGTAAAAGGCATTGAGGATGTTCTGCAAGGGAATGAAACTGAAATAGATGTTCAGGAATGTTCAAGTATTGTAAATGACCATATTCGCGGTCTTCAAATGAAGCAATTCGAAGAGGTGAAGAAAGCAGGAGAGGAATTCTTAACTGAAAATGGAAAAAGATCGGAAGTAATCACTACCGCAAGTGGATTACAATACGAAGTAATTAAAGAAGGAACCGGACCTAAACCTAAATCCACAGATAAGGTAAAAGTACACTATCACGGCACTACATTGGATGGATCCGTATTTGATTCTAGTGTTGAAAAAGGTGAGCCTGCCGTATTTGATGTCAACATCCTGATCCAGGGCTGGAAGGAGGGATTGGAATTGATGCCCGTAGGATCAAAATATATATTTTACATTCCCTATGACTTGGCCTACGGTGAACAAGGGGCTGGGGGAATGATTAAACCATTTAGCATGATTCAGTTTGAAGTAGAATTGTTGGGAATTGAATAAATCATCCGACTTAATACATTAAGCAATATAAATGGGGATGTCATGATGAGATCCCTTTTCTATTGAACCAATTCAAACCTTGAAAGGTTAAAAACAGTATCGTACAGGGAATTCCGATGTACAGAAGTTCACTTTTCAAAACCTCAAGGCCCCAATAACTAAAAAATCGATTTATGCCCAAGGGAGAAACTTGGATGGGAGTCCAGGGTAAAAAAAAACGTTCAGCAGAGAAAGGAGCCACGAGAGCAACCCCTCTACCTCCATTGGTAAGAGCATCTAAAAATCCATGAGAAACGGTGCAAAGAAAAATATAGAACCATTGGTGCCATTTTTTTTCTTTAGATCTGCGTAAGATCACTTTCCATATCAGGGCATATAATGCGGCAAAAAAGATCGAATGGGTAATACCCCGATGTCCTAGCATATGTGTATATGGAATGCCAAATCTAAAGGCCAATACATCTAGGTCCGGTAGAATGGTACTTACTATGCCAATCCATTTGGTAGAACGATTTAATTTCCTGAACCCCGGTAAATAACTTATTGTAATTCCCACTACACTATGTCCAAAGATCGAAGCCATTTATATAAACTTTCATTTGCAATCATACATTTAGCCCTTTTGTCTTACTTTTCATCTGTAAGCGCTAACATCAGAGACATTATTTTTTGTTTCATCTCAAGGTATTGTTTATTTATGGGTCATAAAAATGTTAATTTGTATTTCATATAGATAAAACTTTAAACATATTCCATACTGTTATGAAAAGGATAATTCCAATTATTAGCATCTTCCTGTACCCATGCTTTATCTGGTCCCAGTCCGTATTATCCATCGAAGAAATAATGCGAGGTGAAGATTTTGTTGGACACATGCCTTCATCTGTGTATTGGGCTCCCGATAGCAAAGAAATATACTTTCGCTGGAATCCTGATGGTGATATTGGAGATCATCTATTCCGAACTGACGTGAAAGGAAGTGATCCGAGTAAAGTGTCAAGTGAAGAGCAGCTAAAATTACCGGCTTCCAGAGGAAAATGGAATTCGGCTAAAACCCATTTTCTCTACTCCAAACATGGAGATCTTTTTATTTATGAAAAAAGTGGAAATCATCAAATTCGCTTAACTGAAACCGAACAAAACGAATACAATCCTTACTTTGGGAAAAGCGGGAATGAAATCCTTTATCAAGTTGGGAATAATTGGTTTAGGTGGGATCGGGATCAGCAGATTATAGAACAACTGACCCGATTTGTGAGTAAAAAGAAATCGGAAGTTTCGAAAAGTCTTTCTTCGCAGGAAGAATGGTTAAATAAAGATCAATTGCAGTACTTCGAAATATTGCAAATTAGAAAAGACAGGAATGAATTCTTTAAAAAGCAGCGTGAAGGCTCCAGAGAAGCCCAAACACGCCAAATAAGTCTCGATGGTCGTGGAATTAGCGATATTCGGATAAGCCCGGATTATCGATTCGTCACCTGGAATTTTATAACCTTTCCCAAATCAAGAAAAAATACCAAGGTGCCGGATTATGTAACCGAGACCGGGTATTTGGACATTTTGTCGGCACGACATAAAGTCGGTAGCCGGCAATCTTCCTATGAAATGTCGGTTTATGATCGGGTAGCGGACACCGTGTACGTTATCGATGTGAAACAAATTCCCGGCATTTATGACAAACCTGAATTTCTGAAAGATTATCATCAGGACAGTATTCCATATAATAATCAATATTCAATTCCGAGGAAGGTAATTATCTCTGGTCCGGTATACAATGAAACGGGAAGTTTGGCCGTAGTGGTGGTTCGATCTCAGGATAATAAAGATCGGTGGATCATGGAATTGGAATTGTCTACAAGTAGTTTAACCTTATTGGATCGGCAAAGAGATGAAGCCTGGGTCGGAGGTCCTGGGATCGGATGGACCTATTCACAGGGAAATCTGGGTTGGATGGAGGATGATGAGAGCGTTTGGTTTCAATCAGAGGAAACCGGGTATTCTCATTTGTACAGTTACCATCTTCCATCTCGTACTAAAAAATCGTTGACTAAAGGTCCGTTTGAAATTCTCGATGCTCAGTTATCTGCCGATAAGTCCAAATTTTTTATTACCAGCAACCGGCCCGGACCGGAACAAAAACAATTTTATCATCTCGATGCAGATGGAGGGGATTTGATGCAAATCACCAATAGGGCAGGTGGCTATCAAGCGTATCTTTCTCCGGACGAAAAATATTTGGCCTTACTTTATTCTTACTCCAATCAACCGTGGGAGTTATATATTAAAGAAAACCAAGCAGCTGCAGAGGAAGTTAAAATTACAGAATCTACAACTTCCGAATTTAAGGACTATGCCTGGAGAGATCCAAAGATTATTACTTTCACGGCCTCTGATGGGGAACAAGTCAAAGCCAGATTGTATACACCGCACCGACGTAAACGCAATGGAGCAGGGGTGATTTTTGTTCATGGAGCCGGTTATTTGCAAAATGTACATAAATGGTGGAGCAGTTACTACCGGGAATACATGTTCCATAATTTTCTGGCAGACCAGGGATATACTGTATTGGATATTGATTATCGGGGTAGTGCGGGATATGGTAGAGACTGGCGGACGGCTATTTATCGCCACATGGGCGGTAAAGATTTGAGTGACCAGATTGATGGAGCTAAATACCTGGTGGAAAATCATCGTATTGATGAGGATCGAATTGGCATTTATGGCGGATCCTATGGGGGATTTATTACTTTGATGGGGCTATTTACATCTCCGGGTACCTTTAAAGCGGGAGCAGCTTTGCGTAGCGTGACCGATTGGGCCCATTATAACCATGGGTACACCTCCAATATATTGAATACTCCGGTAGAAGATAGCATTGCATATTATCGCAGTTCACCAATTTATCATGCCGAAGGATTAGAGGACCATTTATTGATGTTACATGGAATGATCGATCGCAATGTGCAATTTCAGGACGTGGTGAGATTGTCGCAAAGGTTAATTGAATTGGGTAAAGAAAATTGGGAACTTGCTGTCTTTCCGAAAGAAGGTCATGGATTTGTGGAGTCATCAAGTTGGGCTGATGAGTACCGAAGAATTTATCAATTGTTTGCAAAGCATTTAGTAAAGAAAAGATAAGTTAGTTTGCCAGACAGGTCAATTCACAAAATACATTTATTTGCTTATTGACTGAAAGCATACTGGATGATATTGGCACCCATTTGTAAGGCCTTTTGCCTTTTATCAGGGGGATCATTATGAACTTCAGGGTCTTCCCAGCCGTCTCCCAGGTCACATTCATAAGTGTAAAAACAGATAAGCCTTCCTTCCCATAGCAGACCAAAACCCTGCGCAGGGTCATCGTCGTGTTCATGAATTTTTGGTAGCCCGGAATCAAACCTGAACTTCTGATGATAAATCTCATGTTCAAACGGAAGTTCAATAAAATCCAATTCAGGAAATACTTTCTTCATTGCCGGTCTGACAAATCGATCCATTCCATAATTGTCATCAATATGCAGAAAACCTCCTCCCATAAGATAATTTCTTAAATTTTCAGCTTCTGTATCATTAAACACGACATTCCCGTGACCGGTCATATGGACAAAAGAATAGTTAAATAAATCGGCACTACCTACCTCAACTGTGGCATTTTCAATCCTAAAATTGGTGCCTAACGATTGATTACAAAATCTGGCAAGATTAGGGAGGGAAGTAGGGTTGGCATACCAATCACCACCTCCGCTGTATTTCAATAAGGCCATTTGCAGGGAAGGTTCTCCCGGATAACTAAAAGAAAAAAAAATAGTTATGGCGATTCCAATTCCTAACCGTTTTTGCATGGACCTGATTTGTTAAATGACTTCATTGAACAATAACGCAAGTTATGCCAAAAAGATGTATCTCAGAAAAGATTTCTTAAAATGTGTTCATGATAAATGAATAAAACTATACTACAATCATAGAATAGGTCTCCGAAAAAAGCAGTTTCTATTTTTACTATCAGGCAAAATATAGTCTGAGAGTAAAATCTATTTAATGATCCCATTGGTCTGCGAAATCTTCCTAGGTAGACAGGTTTACCTGCCATAGGCAGGTTTTTTTTCGCAGAAATGATAATAGTGCTATTATTTCGTTTCAAAAGCACCAGGTACTTAATTTCCAGTGGTATAACTAATTTTTGTTTCATTAATGCTTGACACAGATCCCGAACATTTACTGCTGAGGCAGCAAATTTCGGGATGACTTTTGTTTTTATTTGAGGATAACAGAAGTCAGATCGTAGAAAACAAAAGAATGAGACTTTCAGATAGATTGCCTGGGTTTCTTTTACTTAACATAGGCTTGACCTATTAAAGTACATGCCACCACCCCGGCAGTTTCGGTTCTCAATCGTCTCTGGCCCAAATGCACTGGGATAAAACCTTGATCTTTGGCATAGACGATTTCAGAATCTGAGAAATCACCCTCGGGACCGATGAGAACGGCTACATGTCCACTTCTTTGGTGTACCGAATCCAAATGGTGAGATGCATGGGCAGAACAGATAAATTTTTCTTCGCACTCCGACATTTGCGAAATAACATCCTGAAAACACAGTAGATTGCCAATCAGGGGTAAATACGCTTGTTGACTTTGCTTCATGGCAGCAATGGCTATAGACTCCAAACGATCTTTTTTTATTCGATTGCGTTCGGAGTGTTCACTCACAAATGGATAGAATTGAGAAATTCCTATTTCGGTGGCTTTTTCCAGACACCATTCGGTACGGCCTGGATTTTTAGTGGGAGCAAGCCCAAGTAACAGGTTGTAAGGAAGAGGCTGATAGGCATAGACCCTCTCAATGATTTCCACCTCTGCTGCTTTTTTTGCAATACTTTGAATAGCTCCAACTGCTTTTTGACCTTTCCCATCGACCAGCACCAATTGTTCTGATTCTTTTTTACGCATCACCCGGATGGCATGACGATAGGTTTCACCATCCAGGATGATATGTGAGGAATTTAGGTCGGGGATATAAAAAAACTGCATCTAACCTGTAATCAAATCATAAAAAAACCGCCATTGATCCAATCCATAACGAATTCGGTAGAAATAGTACCTTTGCGATCTGAAATATAAACTTTATTTGCTGATATTCCGTTTTTAGCGGAAAGGAGAACTAAAAAATAAATTAATGGGCGTTTTAATGATCATATTACAACTCATTCTGAGTCTAAGTATATTGGTTATTCTGCATGAGTTAGGTCATTTTCTACCTGCAAAGTGGTTTAAAACCAGAGTAGAAAAATTTTATTTATTCTTTGATCCATGGTTTTCATTGTGGAAAACCAAAAGAGGAGACACTGAATATGGAGTGGGGTGGTTGCCTTTAGGAGGGTATGTGAAGATATCCGGAATGATTGATGAAAGTATGGACACGGAACAGATGAAACAACCGGCTCAACCTTGGGAATTTAGATCGAAGCCAGCCTGGCAAAGACTAATCATCATGTTGGGAGGAGTTACCGTAAATTTTATTTTGGGATTTCTCATATTTGGAGCCCTTTTGTTTCTGTGGGGAGAGAAGTTTCTTCCCAATGATAATGTAAAATATGGCATCTATGTTGATTCATTAGGGTATGAACTAGGGCTTAGAAATGGAGATAAAATTGTCTCCATTAGCGGAGATCCGTTTACAGAATTTGACAATCGTAAACTGATCCGGGAAATCGTCCTCAATGACGCACAAGAAATGGTTGTCGAAAGAGAAGGATCACAGGTAACTGTACCCATCGATCAGAAATTTGTAGGTATCTTGTCCAGCTCTAAAAATAAAGGGGTTTATCTGTTTGCACCTCGCACCCCATACGAAGTTGGGAAGGTAGCCAAAGGTTATCCGGCAGAAGGAGCTGGTATCGAGGAAGGAGATCGGATTGTTGCTCTTAATGGAGAAAAGATCAACTATTTTGATGAATACAAGGAACTGGTAAAGGATAAAAAGAATGAGCGTATAACGGTGACTTTGATCCGTAATGGGAACAGTCAGGATGTAGAATTAACCACCACTGAAGATGGACTCATCGGGGTATCCACTCCATCTCTGGATCACTTTTTTGAATTAGGTAGACGATCATACGGTTTACTTGAGGCCATTCCGGCTGGAGTAACCAAAGGATGGAACTTTCTAACTGATCAGCTAAAGGCGTTTAGCCAGATGTTTAAGGGGAAAATAAAAGCTTCGGAAAGTCTGGGGGGATTTGGTACCATTGCCACCTTGTTTGATACCACCTGGAATTGGGAAAACTTTTGGCATACTACGGCAATACTTTCTTTGATTTTAGGATTTATGAACTTGTTACCTATACCTGCATTGGATGGAGGTCATGTGGTATTTTTACTTTATGAAGTTGTCAGTGGCAGAAAACCAAGTGATAAGTTTATGGAGTATGCCACCATCATTGGATTTATCTTGATCATTGGTTTGGTATTGTACGCCAACGGACTTGACATTATGCGTTTTTTCGGAAAATAAAAATCCAAATCTTTCGACTCGGTACCTATTGAATCTTTTTCGATGAACCATTTTGAACTGTTTGAACTTCCTGTTTCCATTCTACTGGATAGAAAAGAATTAAAACGCAGATTTTATCAAAAAAGCCGTGATTTTCATCCGGATTTCTATACCCTTGAAAGCGATTCAAAAAAAGAAGAGATATTAAATTATTCCACTCAGATCAACGAAGCCTATAGGATTCTTAATGATTTTGACCTCCGGTTGAGATACATTCTTGAGTTACATGACCGGTACCAAGAGGAAGGAACCAACAAAATAGAGACCTCATTTTTGATGGAAATGATGGAAATAAATGAAATGTTGATGGAGATGGAATTTTCTCCTGATTCATCGGTGAAAGAGAAAATAGTACATTTAATCCAAGAGAAAGAGGAAGGGTTAACCAAAGAAGTTCGGCAATTATTTTCAAAAAACCCTGAAGTATATACAGACCAAGAATGGGAGCAAATTACCAGTTTTTACTTTAAACGGCGCTACTTATGGAGGTTGAGGCAAAATCTCAACCAGGCGGGCTGATTAATTTAAGAAAGCATTGACTAGCAATTCCCATTCTTGATCCAAAGAATGTCGTGGAAAGGGTTGATTAGCCCGGCGATACCAATATCCGGCATTCCACTCATCCCCTTCCTTACGATGTAAATAGGCATGGATCCATGACCCTGAAAAGCTGGGAATTTCTTGGGCAATCTGATGTGCTCGATGCCAATTATCCTTCTTGTCATACCATAATGCCAATAGTTCAGCGCGGATACTATCCGGAGGATTGTTTTGGGATAAGCTGTTGATAAATTCTTGTTTTGTCATTGAAATGAAAAGGTGTTTTAACTTAAGCCTGAGTAATTTACCGGACTAAGGTAACCGTTTGATGATAAATATGCGTTTTATCGAAAATGTCTTTAATCACCAATTGGCAGATGTATACACCCTGTGCCGCGGTTTGGCCATTTTGATTTACTTTACCATTCCAACCGGTATTGGGATCGGATGTGAAAAATAGCAGTTGACCCCAACGATCCCAGATGGTCATCTCATAGGACTGAATAAATTCTTGCAGTCCTTCGCCCATATAATAATCATTTACTCCGTCTGAATTAGGCGTAAACACATTTGGAAGAAAAATCAGGTCTTCCGGATAAACATTAATCTCACTACTGACCTGATAGGTACAGGTACCATTCCAGACTTCCATTTCCAAAATGTATTGACCTGGATGATTAAAGATATAATTGAATGTATCACGGTCTGTCTGATATACTCCATCGAGGGTCCATTGAACCTGCTCATAATCTGACAAGTCCGGCCAGAAACTGGCTTCAGGATCTCCAACCATAATCTTAGGTTTAGAGCCAACAATGTGGTAGCTCTGATTCTCATACACCCTGATGTAGGCCATTTTTTGCATATATTGGCAACCTAGTGGAGATTCAATAAACAAATTCACTTCGAATTCACCAGGTTGATCAAACAAGTGGGAAACCGAAGCATTCTTACTGGGGCTTCCATGCATGAAATCCCAATCAAGCAAGTATGCATCAGAAAATCCCAGTTCAAGCAGATTGTTGTTCCTATATTCGATTTCTCCGCAGCCGGACAAAGAATCAAAACCCCATAGTGTATCCGGAACCGGGAAGTAAGGGATTGATAGCGACGTCGTGTCACGACATCCGTTAAAGTCTTCAACGATGTGATAGATATCATGATACCTCCATTCAGCAAATTCAACCTCGAATTGCGATTGGGAACTGATTACCGTATTTCCATCTTTCCATAGGTAATTGTCGATACCTTTAGGATCAGCAGTATGTGATTGACTAATGAACTGTGCCGGCTTGTTGGCACACGAATCAATGGTAAATAAAAAATCAGCCGTGAGTTCCGGATGTTTGATAATTAGCAGATCTACTGAGTCTCCGCATAGTAATCCTTTGTTTAGTACTAAATGGGCAAATAAGGTGTCTGAAGGGTTTAAGAAATCTGCCGAAATAACCGGTTCCCTCACATTGAAGTGCAATTCTTCGTCTTGGTAAAATATGTTCCAATCATAGGTAAATATATTTTCCTCCGGACCTGAGTTATTCGCTAAAACAAAATGGTTGTCAGTACAAAGCAGTAAAGTACTTAAGCCATTTTCAACGTAGCTTGAAACAGTTTTTGATTGGGGTTTGGGCACACAGGGAACCGAATGAAACTGAAATTCTTTTCTTGCAGTACTTAAAAGTTGTGAATTTCGATATTCTGAAACACAGACGGTAATCAAATAAATACCTGAAATGAAATTAATATCACGCGGAGTTTTACTCCCGCTTAAGATGCCGGTCTTACCGTTCACCTCAGGGTGGCCAAAAGCCGGTTTAAAAGCAGAAAATTGATAAGATCCTGATCTGGTAAATTGGATCGGGATTAATTCCGGAGTACAAATGGATGGTTTGGGAGTCAATCCGTCACAATTGAAAATTGTTTCATTTATAAATTGTAATCCACCACCTGTGTAAGGTGTACAAAAATTGTATACGAGAGAATCACCATCCGGATCAATCGCACTGAAGTTTAGTGAATATGGTGCCCCGGCACAGATCACATACTCATTAAGGGGTTTGAATCGTGGACTACTGTTTTGATGAACTAAAGAGGCAGGAGATAAAGAAATGGAATAGGTTGCTCCATATTGAGAACCACGCGGTAGGTTGGAAACTCCCTGATTTCTACAACACCGCTGATAGGATATGAAATAATCCTGGGGTATCATTTTGAAAACTTTTTCGAATACATAGGATGATTCTTCGATACATATGTTATCATTTTCTTCCAGACAGGGATTATCTACATAACTTATGGTTTCAATTGGGCCTGGAAGAACCTGTATTTCTTCGAGAAATGTCAGGCTACTATCCGTATCCATCAGGAAGATCCCAATGTAAGCAGGATTATCAAACGCCGGATGATCCGGAGATCCGCAATCCCGGTATATTGTTAGTGTGATTTGGTATCGGTATAGATCAGGGCCATCCATTTGAAGAAAACGATAAGAGAAATCTCCACCGATGATATGGCTTGCTTGAACAAGAGGTGAAAAAATAACCAAAAAGGCTACTAGTTGAATGTATTTCTTCTTTCCCATTTTATGGAATAAATAAAACCACATTTCGTAATCATAAGATACATAAATTCGGGTGATTCTATTGAAAATTATCTGACCAAGGTAACCGTTTGATGGTAAATATGTGTTTTGTCAAATACATCCTTTATCACCAATTGACATACATATACACCTGGTGCCGCGATTTTCCCATTTTTACTTACATTTCCATCCCAACCGGAATTAGGATCTGCTGTGAAAAATAGTAGTTGACCCCAGCGGTCCCAGATCTTCATTTCATAAGTCTGGATAAACTCCAACTTTCCTTCCCCCATATAATAATCATTGCTTCCGTCTGAATTGGGAGTAAAAATATTGGGAAGAAAGATCAAGTCCTCAGGAAATATAACGACTTCTTTTCTGGATCTATGGGTACAGGCTCCATTCCATACTTCCAACTCTATCCAATACCGCCCAGGTCCATGGAACAGATGGTCAAAAGTATCCTTGTCGGTTTGATATATCCCATCAACAATCCATTGTTTATGGTCACCGTCTTCAAATTGGGACCAGAAACGACCTTTAGGATCATCTAAACTAATTTCTTGGGCTGAACATTCAATTGCATAATTTCGATCTGGTAAAACACGAATATTGGCTACATTTTGAGCATATTGACATCCATTAGGAGAAGTGATAGTAATGTTCACATCAAACTCACCGGGTTGATTGTATACATGCGATACATTCATTTCATTACTATGGGATCCATCCATATAATTCCACTCGAATTGATAGGCATCTGAGAATTTGATTTTTTTCAACCCATTGTAATCATAGGTTACCTCTCCGCAACCCACCAAAGAATCATACCCCATCAGGGTATCGGGAACCGGGAAATAAGATAAAGGTTTATTAATAGTATCTCTGCATCTATTCACATCTTCAACAATATGACAAATTTCATATTCTTTCCAGTCTTTAAAGGCGTATTCCAGCTGAGGACCTGTGCCAATATTTGTAAATCCATTTTCCCAAACACTTTTCCAAATATACTCTTTGATAGTGATGGGATAAATAGATCCTGAGAGACTATTGAAGTGAATGGGAGCGACTTGACACGAATCAAAATCTACGGCAAAGTCTGCGATAAGTTCGGGATGTCTTACAAATACCATTTCAACTGAATCTGCACAGATGGTACCTCCGTTTATGATTAATTGTGTATAAAATGTATCTGAAGGCTGGTCAAGGTTAATTTCAATTAATGGATTTCGGTCTTCAAAATGATATTTATTGTTCCGGTTGATGATATTCCAATCATAAGCAAAAATATCTTCTTCCGGCTCAGAATGGTTGACCAAATTAAACGGATTATTCGTACAGTTAAGCACGGTTGGAATTTCGCCGTCTAGATACGTTGGACGTATTTTTGCCTGCGGATCAAAGCAAGAAACATTGTAAAATTCAAATTCTTTACTTATTGTACTAAGTAGTTGAGAGTTGCGATATTCTGAAACACAGACACTGATTAAATGGACTTCCCCAACTGACCTTATTTCTGGCGACTTTGGACCACCAGTCAAAAAACCGGTTTTAGAATCCAATACCGGATTACCCCATATCGGCTTTTTTACCGAGTAAGAAGGAAAAAAGGGCAGAGGTGAAGTACGGTACCTCACCGGTACTAATTCAGGTATACAAAAAGATGGTCTGGGGGTCAATCCGTCACACTGGTACATTACCGTGTCATTTTCTTCCGAAAAGCCCAACCCTCCTCCAGCAAATGGTGTACAGAAGCTATACACCAAAGAATCTCCATCTGGATCCTTGGCACTAAAGTCAATAAAATAGGGAACTTCCTGACAGATCACGTATTCATTAAATTGAAAGAACTTTGGGCTGCTATTTTGAGATGATATTGAGGACGGCGAGATGGTGAGTGAAAATGTTATACCGGTTTTCTCAGGGCTTACAATATTGGACCCATTTCGGCAGCAACGTTGGTAAGTAATGAAATAATCCTGAGAAATGAGATTAAACACCTTTTCAAATATATAAGTGGTCTCTTCAATACAAATATTATCCCCGGTGATTAAGCACGGGTTGTTTTTATAATTGAATGTGGATATGGTACCGGGTGAAACGGCAATCTCTTCCCTAAAAGTCAGGTTGCGATCCGGCCCTATCAGGAATAAGCCCAGATAGGCAGGGTCATCAAATAGCGGATTTTTTGGATCCCTACAATCGCGGTAAATTCTAAGTGTAATCTCATATCGATACTGATTCGGACCGTCCATCTGTAGGAAACGGTAAGAGAAATCCCCGCCAATGATATGGCTGGTAAAAGCATGATATTGACAAAGCAAACAAAGAGAAAGCAGGAAGTGGTATCTCATCTTGTACAATTTTCGTAATGAGGTGATCGAAAATGAATGCTTCCCTAAAATTACAACGTGATATATCTAATAATTATTGATAATTCGATATGATGTTAATCATTCAACAATTTAATTAAAGGAGAAAACCACTTTTGTTGAGACCATTTTTGTATTATCCTGGAAATCATGGATGGATTAATGGCAACGGAATGCTAGTTTTGAAATATTATAAATACTTCAGAAACAGAAAACCAATTATGATAAATAATCACTTCATTAGAATTTTGCATTCGGTCTTGTTAATTCATGTTGCCATTATTATTTTATTTATAGCTTGTAAAGGTGATACTGTTCCAGTTGGCCTTGAACCCGGAGATTACGAAAGATCCCTGACGGTTAATTCAGTGACGCGATGGTACAAAGTTGTCATTCCACAGAATTATGATCATACTGTTGCACGACCATTACTATTTTGTTTTCATGGCGGCAATAATTCGATGAAGACTTTTTTTAATAAGCGTAAGGATTTGATAGAAAGATGTGAGCAAGAAAATTGGATTTTGGTATTTCCAAATGGCAGTGATAACAAGGAAAACAAAGGGCTTTCTGTATGGAAAGCGATTCATTGTTGTCCTCCGGCTATAAATCATGATATTGATGAAATTGGTTTCGTTGAAGCTATGATTGAGGAGCTTACTGACATGTTAAAAATTGATGTTAAACGAATATACATCATGGGTGGATCAAACGGTGGAATGTTGACTCACAAGCTGGCGGCAGAAATCCCGGAATATTTTGCGGCCGCTGCTCCGGTAAGTTCAACCGTCGGAGGGCAAATTGATGCTAACAGCCCAAAGCTCACAGTTACACCTATAGCTCCCATACCAATTATGCTTACCCATGGAATGTCTGACGGTTCGGTGATGTTTCATGGAGGACAAAGTTCAGGAAAAGATAGAATCGACATTTCTTTTTTAGAGTCTACTATGCTTTGGGTCCAAAATAATCAGTGTAGCGTTGGAGATGCTGATACAATTGTCCTGCAAGGCTCACTGGGTAACGTGAATGTTATTGATTTTGCAACATGTAATGCCTCTACACGGGTACGTGCACTAGCTATCCAAAACCATGGACACGGTTGGCCAAGTCTGGAAAATTCTGGATTTGATGGAACCAACTCGATTGTTGACTTTTTGAAGCAGTTTTCAAAATAATGTGGGCCGAATTACAATGGTTCTAACTCAGAAGTTTTTGCTTTGTTGGAAATTGATTATCCATGAATTCAGGGAAGGATAGCAGGTATTCAATCAATGTTTTGAGAATTGCAATTTTGAAATGTTCAACCCGAATTATGCTTTGGGATTTCGTCGTGAGAGACAAAAAGGCCAACCTGCCTTCATACAAGACTTCGAATTTCTACAAATAACCAAATATTAATTTATTAAAAAAATTAATTAAGCATAATTCATCATTTTGACATAAGGTGTTTGTCTTTTAATTACGGCAAAAACCCGATGAACAAGTTTGTTTTTAATTGCATTAAAAACAACGCCTTTTTCTTTTCCTTCGGCCAATTTTCTGGAGTAATAGAATCCTAATTCTTTATCATATCTAATAGCTGCATTTACTCCATTTGATAATAAGCCCTTTATATTCTTATTCGCAATATGGCTTACTGATGATTTACCATTCATTATCCCTGACTGGTATGGAAATGGTGCTATTCCACAATAAGTACTAAATTTTCGACCATTTTCAAAACAAGTAAAATTTTCAGTAATTGCGATCATATAAGCTGAAATTACCGGTCCAACTCCTACTACTGATTTGGCTAATTCATAATTTGTTTTCATTTCTTCATCATCCGCCATGGTATCTTCAATCATTTGTTTCAACTCCTTGATCTGTTCAGTATACATTTCTAATAATTGGTTGTTCTGATCATTCATGATTTTGAATAATTCAGGATCCAATACCTCTTTTTGTTCTTTCAAGGATACGGATAATGATTGTTTTTGCCTGACCAGCAGATTACGCCTGGACAAGAGTTTTTTAAGGATTAACACGATCACCTTTAGTAGGCCTGAAAACCTAAATTTCTACATGGTGCTTAATCTAAAATAGCGGAGGACTAATTCGGCTAATAAGTCATATATACTTAGGCAGGCGGATAGTTCACCTCCACTATTTTTTAAGTTACTAACATTTCTTTGTTAATTCAACAAAGAAAAAGTAGCAAAAAGAAACATATAGTGATAATAGTAATATGATAATAAATTATCAATTACAATACTAAAGGAAGGCAGGTAAAATAAGGTGCTCCGCAGTGATTTTGCCTCATGAGCGAATGATCCCGTGGGGTCGAGAACGATAGTGTGCAAAGTGAGAGAACTTATGACAATGAATGTCAGTACAAATGCATGAAACTGGACGGGCTGGCCAGGCTCGTAATAGATATTCTAATGCATAATTCGGGTTTAATATTCTAATTGGATAATAAGAACTGATATTATCCCCATTATACCGACCAAGCAGTTAATGATTTTGATCCTTTCGTTTTATTTTCTGAACTACCGGAGAGATGATCACACACCAGTGAATATTAAATCCAAAGAACGGTAGCCAAGGTGGTTTTAAAATATCCAAATTGCTTTGTTTTATTCGAACCTCATCAAAATCAGGGAATTGGAAGTCCTCTGTTGACCTACCATCAACTGACCATAATAGATCCCTGGTGGCACAGGGTTTCCAGCTGGATCAGAACCGTCCCATTCGATTATCACAGGCTCTGAATTCATAGGAGGCGGTGAGAACATTCGCACTATCTGCCCCCTCAAATTATAAATATAAAGATTTGCTTTTTGTTCTGAATTCGAAGCGTAGGTAATTGTTGTAGAGGTTGAAAATGGATTGGGATAAGCATCGATTTTTACTTGAATATCATTTCCATAAGCTGTCTCATGAACGGATGTTGTTGCGCTAGGTCCGGTATTATCAATGAGGTGATTGAAAACGGCTAGGTTTAGTTTGCCATCATGAGTTTTCGCGAATGCTATTAAACGGTAAGCCTCGTCTGGCAACTTACGTGAATCAATTTCAAACACATAGGGTGGTGAAGTGTAAATGCTATCTGCCATTGGGATGAAAGTAGTACCTTCCCCAAAGGGATCTTCACCTTCCGGATATCCAAGAATTAAAAACACCGAATCGATACCGGCACCGTTGACGGCCTCAACATCCGGATCAAATGCTGTCACCTCATATTGTATGTCACCCTGAAAACTTCCTTGAGTCCAGGACGGACTTATAAAGTTGATTGCTGGGAGTCTTGGTATAGTGGTATTGGGAACCGTGACCTGCACCAATAAGGAATCGGCATTCTTTTCAAGGACAGAAACTTTTATACCTGCCGCTTGGTCATGCACGGTTTCGCCTGGTTCTAGTGCGGCGTCAAGGTAATCTTGGTGTTCGGGCATCGAAAACGGATGCATATCCAACAGTACAGAATGGGATCCATTACGCGGTTCAACTCTTACGATTAGTGCCCCCTTATTAGCAAACTCTTCCTGGCTTCTGTAGAATATAAAGTAACTTTCTTCCGAATTCCGCCTGATTCGTAACGCGGAATATGAGGTGACTGTTGAATCAGGTTGCGGTTTAAGCTCAAGTCCTTGAATAATATAATTTCCAGACTTATTTACGGTCAGAATATTTTTGCGTGGAATCCAGTCGACCCGTGTTTTATACCAGGGACTGAAATGATGCGGACCATTTACACCGTGAGCATCACCCATGTTATCAAATTTGTCACCGTATTCAATGAGGGTTCCGAAACTATCCAATGGATTGGCATTAGTGACCCTCCAAAAAGAGGCATGTCTCCAATCGAAAGTATGTCCCAGCTCATGCGCCGATAGGACCAAATTGTTTAATGTGGAATAAAACGTTCTACGGTTTACACCACCTACACCGGTAAATTTTTGTGGCCAGATATGTTTTGTGAAGATGCCCTCACGATCATAATTACTTTCTGGAAATCCAGCTTCCTCAGCAACCCGGATGGCATCTGAGCGGAGCCGTACGAATGAAAGCCTGTTATCCAATTCATAAAAGGTGGATGGCTGAGGCATCATCAACTGCGGTGTGATATCTATATCAATACTAAACTGTCCGTAAGAATTAATTTCGATCATTTCGGCCAGATTTTGTGCGTGTTTAGCGGCCATGTCATCGGAAAGAATGGCTGTAGTGTCATCCGGATAAATGACTCGGATAAACAGGATCTTTTCCTCACCAGTGAGGGGTTGGAACATGACATTCCCCGGAGGCTGTCCTTTGGTAATGAATGACCACGTGAAGCATAAAAGTAATATCCAATAAATTCGCATAAACCTATTTGAAAAAAAGGAAGAATTTAGTTTTCTGTTTTTCATTGAGTTGGTCCGTTGTGTTGATTTAATAAATTTCTTTAGAGGTTGTGAGATACTTTAATTTATGATAACATATTACATCCAATCCCAGCACTTTTTATTACGGTAAGGAATACTGTTTCATCCACTCCCAATGGTGCTTAGCACCATAAAAAGGATGGTTTTTTCCGTTGGGATAAGAATGATCAAGTCCGTCGATCAAAGTAAACTTGAAAGTTCGATCCGGATCAGGTATCCCTTTGAAGGTGGCGATTAGTATAGCAGTCTCATCTCCACTCAATTCATAGGTAGGCTCAAAATCAAAGGTAGTCGCATGAACATCAATAATTCTTTGAAATAACCCATAGTTGGATAGCAAAGTGTCGAAAAGAGGCAAAGGTGGAAACATTCCAGGTTCAAACCAGGCTGCATCAGAATTACCCAATTCCAACACGATAGGCATCTTCCGACTTGGTTTTAGCGTGGTTTCATAGCGATGGGTACCCCCTGATTGAACGGCGGCGGTAATTACATCACTCATTTCTACTGCACATCGAAAGGTCATTTGAGCTCCACTTGAGAATCCCACCATATATACCTTCTTGGTATCAATCATCAGGCGTTGATTAATTTCTGTGAGCATTTGTCGCAGAAATTTTACATCGTCTCGCGGAATCTCTCCGTCACAAAATGTAAACACTCCCGGCAAACTGTTCCAGCGAGTAGTATCTTTAATGACTCCGGTATGCTTTATCCAGCAATAGCTCCAGGCGGTTGGAAAAATAGTTATGAAATTTTCAGTTTCTCCCAATTCTTTCCATCCGGAGTTATTATAAGTGATTTCTCCTCGTCCTGAGGCACCATGAAGCATGATCACTGCCGGAACCGATTGGAGACCATCATAACCAGAAGGTACATGCACATAATATTCCCGGAGGTCACCATTAACCTCGGTAGTGTATATATTTTTACCAATAATAAATTCATCAGACTGTACCTCGTCTTTTCCACAAGCCCAGACTGAGGTCATTAATATAGCATACAATAAATATTTCCAATTCATTTTCATTTCTTTGCTGCCCAAATTAGTGGCTTTTTTTGGATAGTGCATCCATGAAATCCCTTAATTTATTGACCTATTTTACAAATTAGATATGAGTTCACTCCAAAAACTCAGCAAATCTTAAAATGTATCTTTTCCTTTTTGAGAATGTCACCTATTAATAGAGAAAAAATCCTATAAACCTGAGTTCGACCAAATAATTTAACACAAGAGATTCAAAAGAAGTCAAATATATTTAATATATTAATAGTTGATAAGCAGTTAATTATTAAATAATAGAATGACTTCTAATGAATCTTACTGATGAACAATTTACGGAAATTTACTTTCAATTGGATGAATTTTACCTTGACTTTATTCCAGAACTTCAGAAAATGTCTCTTAGTACGGTCAAAAAACGTAAATATAAACCGAGAAAACCGAGGCTTTCCTATTCGGAGGTTATGACTATTCTTGTCGCCTTCCATTTATCAGGTGCCAGATGTTTGAAGCATTATTACATAAACTATGTTCAAAAACACCTTTTACATTTGTTTCCCCAAACTTGTTCATATAACCGATTTGTGGAAATACAATCCAAAGTATTCTTGCCTTTGGCTTTCTTTTTACAAGTTCATGGTTTAGGTCAATGCAATGGTCTTTCCTTCATTGATTCAACACCAGTACGTGTATGCAAAAACAAAAGAATAAAACAAAACAAGGTATTTAAAGGCATTGCTAGTATGGGGAAAGGAACAATGGGATGGTTTTTTGGTTTTAAACTCCACTTAGTCATAAATGATATTGGAGAAATAATCAATTTCGTTTTAACTAAAGGAAATTGTGATGACAGGGATCTAAAGGTAATGATGCCCTTATCCGAAAAACTATATGGCAAACTATTTGGAGATAAAGGCTACATTTCGAAAAAACTATTTTCCTGGTTGTATTCTGATGGTATCCATTTGATTACTAGCATCAGAAACAACATGAAAAATCACTTAATGACCATTTCAGATAAAATTATTTTGAGAAAACGATCCCTGATTGAAACCGTAAATGATGAACTTAAAAATATCTGCCAAATTGAACATTCAAGACACAGAAGTCCTTTAAATTTTATCGTAAATATTGTAGCTGGTTTGGTTGCTTACAACTTCCTACCTAAAAAACCCTGTCTAAAATTAAACTTTGATTGGAATACTCCTTTTTTGCCGCAAATTTCGTCGAACTAAGGTTATAAGAATACCAGTAGAAAGGCTAAAATGTCTAAAAAACCAGGCAAAAGTGGTTTATACCGTCTAAAGTAGTGAGGGTACTCCAAAAAGCTTTTGTCCAGCTGTATTTTGTATTGATGTTCTGAAGAGTAAATGTCAAAGAAATGGTAGTATGTGACTTAACCTGCCTTTGAAAAGTTTATTTGGGTTTGTTATTGGAAAAAGTGTTCAATTTAAAATGGAAGCATTGCTAAAGGGGAGTTTGAGGCCTGCCTGCGAATCGAGCCTTTTCTTCGGCGGGCAGGGGTGAGATACGACCGTAGAGAATATCGAACCACTTAAAACCCTAGCGCTTGATAAAATCAAAAACATGAAATGTACATATTTGGTGCGCAATAGGGCTAAAGCAAAATATTGTTGTGTAATTTTTAATAGGATTAACAAACCAATCTTTTTAGAGTGAATTCAGATATGGGAAAAGTAACTTGTGACTAGATTATTCCATTTTCAATGGCAATCCGGACCAAACCAGCTGTATTTCTTGCTCCCAACTTGATCGAGAGGTTTCTGCGATGGGTCTCAACGGTGCTAAATCCGATATGTAAAGTATCTGCGATCTCTTGAGTGGTATATTCTTCTACAATAAGTGCTAAGACTTCTTTTTCTCTTCTGGAAAGAGAAGGCAGTAATTTTACCGGAGTCCTTTCCTTAGTACTCCTTATTTGGTTATAGACAATGTGAGAGGTATTCTTTCCCAGGTATTGATTGCCCTGATGTACTTCTCTGATCGCTTTTTCCAGTTCATTTTTATCCACATTTTTTAATAAATAACCATCCGCACCGCTATTGATCATTTTTCTGATTACACTCATTTCATTAATCATAGTCAAAGCAATAATTTTAATTGCTGAATCTTTTGCCTTGATCTTCTGACAAATCTCAATTCCATTTTCGGTATCCAAATTGATATCCAAAAGCATTACATCATAGTGTTCCAACTGGTCCTTTTGAGTAAACTGGTCGTATGAATGGTAAAATGTATCCATTTGGATGGAAGGGACATCGTTTAGTAGTTGGATTACCCCTTCGGCGAACAACTGATGGTCATCGATAATAGTTACCCGGATCATATTGTGTTGATATTGGCAGGAATTGGAACTTCAATTGTTACACTAGTTCCTTTATTATTTGATGAATCATAAGTGATATTACCACCCAATAAATCCAACCGGGATCGGACATTATTAATACCCATACCATTGGTTTTAACCTCATAATTGTGCCCTTTACCATTATCTTCTATCAAGATATGAAGCCAATTTTCAGAATGAATTAATTGGATCAATAGTTGGTCGGCATCGGCGTGTTTGACCACATTGTTGACCAATTCCTGTACAATACGATATACAGCAAGTTTAGTCATTTCATCGGTGATGTTCAAATCATAAATTTCAACATTACAGTTGATCCCTAATATTTCTACCCGAGCTGCCAGATCTTCTATAGCATCGCTTAATCCAACCACTTTTAAAGATACGGGCATCAGGTTATTGGTAATTTCTCTCACTTCATTACAAGACCTGTCGATGATATTTTTAAGATGTAAATCCGTATCCTTTTTTTCTGAAAGATAGATTTTTGCGGTGGATAACAAGCCACCCAGGCTATCATGAATGTCTTGGGACAACCGCAATCTTTCTTTTTCTTGCCCTTCGATCATGGCTTGCAAACGAATGGTTTTCTGCTCTTGCTTTAGTTCATTAATTTTTTGGTTTTTAATGGTAAGGTCCTTTGAGGAAATTTCCTGATCCACCTTTTTTTTATAAAAATAGAACCAAATAAATATCGCCAAAAGGATCGAAAAAGCAATTAATATGGCAATCAGTATCACTCTTTGTTTCTCCTGGATCGCAATTTTTTTCAGATTTTCTTCTTTGATCACTTCAAGCTGAGCTATTAGATTTTCTCGTTCTTTGACACGGTATAATGTTTCAAAATCCAAACTTCTAATTAAATCTTCTTGCCGATAGAAGTCATCGCTTGCATTTTTTATAAGTAGGTTCAATCGGTGACTTTCTTTAAAATCATTTCTTTTTACGGCGATTGACTGTAATACTTCTAATGCCTCAATAAGATAAATGGCATGAGCTTCCTTTGTGCTGATCTGATACGCAGAAATGGCCTTGGTTTTGGCCTCGGTGAGTCTATTTAGTTGAAATAATACTTTGGAAAGTAAAATTTGAACTCTTGCTAATTCTAGATTGGAACCATTTTTCAAAAGATATTCTTCGGCTTTGAGGCAATTTTTATGAGCCAAATCGTAATTTTCTTCGGCAAAGTCAACCTCTGCCATAGATTGATAAGCTTTCCCAGAACGCCGGGTACCTTCTTCTACCAATCTTAATGCCTTCAAAGCATATTCTCGGGCTTTTATAAAATCATTCAGCTTTAAGTAACATATGGATATTGATCTAAATAGCAGAAAGGCATCATTTTCCTGCTGTAACGCTTCTCTTAGCTTCATACCTCGCATGTAAAATGAGAGTGCCTCTTGATATTTATTTTGCGATAGGAATACTCGGCCTATCAAGTTGATGGAGTACCCCATTCTGCCGGTATCTCTTAAAGCGGTTTTTAATTCAAGCGACCTATTAAGCGCCTCTAATGCAGATGCGAAGTAGCCCATACGTGTATATATTCTCCCTCTAATGGTCAGAGATTCAGCTTGTAAACTGGTATCGTTCAATAAATAGGCAATAGAATCCCCGTGACGGACATAGTTTTCCGCTTCAATTGCATTTCCCTCGCGATTTAGGTAAATCCAGGCGATATCATGGTAAGTTCGTGTCAATTCTCTCTTTTCTGAATTGGAGAGGATTAAACTATCCAGGATGGCCTTCTTTTGAGATAATAATAAATTCGTACTTACCTGGAGCGAAGTATCTGAATTTTGTCCACTCAGAGAGAATGAGCAACCTAATATAAATGCGATAACAAAACGAATTGCTTTCATATTATAACCCGAAGATAATCAATGATGTAGACATTTTTCCACTAGTAAGATTGCTTGTCTTGCCACTAAAAAATGTTATCCTGGCAAAAGGATTTTTTATGGTGGCTTGTTATAAAATTCAAATTACTAACAAAAATGAAGTTAAACATCAATGAATTCATTGATTGACAAATGAATAGGTTGGATGTTTTATGAAACAAAAGAAAATAATTCAAAAAAATACTCGAGGATTGAGAGGTCCAAAAATTTATACTAAGCAACTATTTTTAACACCTCGTATGAAGAAAATGAACAAACAAAGCAAGACGAGATCTAATGAATTATCTTAATTTTGGTGGACGAATGACTAAGATGAATGACTTTTGAATATGAAGTGATTTCCTCTAAAAATAAAATAATGTACTAACCGTCAATATAAGGACTATCAGTGATAAAATACTAGTGATAATTTTCCTCTGCGATCTCGTAGATCAGGCCTATTTACTAAGGGTTAAAAATTATACCCTGTTTGGCAACTTAAAAAACATACTCAATGGTTAAAATCACTTCCGTCCTATTATTATTGGCATATGGTTAAGCTGACTTTAAAGTCAAATATTGTTTTCTTCTTTGTTGAAATTCTATGTATAGCTTGGATCCACCTTCTATGTAGACCATTTTGGTGGTTATAATTTTATAAATCAATTTTAGCATTCTTCTGGCAATAGCAAAAATGGCCTTTTGGGCCTTCATTCTCTTTTTGTACTCAGCCATTTTACAGTTCCAATAAGAATTTTTTGTACGGACTGCTGCCCAGGCTATTTGTACCATTGTTGTTTTCAGATGTACATTACCTTTTCTTGATTTAGTGTATTTCTTTTTACCGGCAGATTCATTATTACCTGGAGCAATTCCTGCCCAAGATGTCAAGTGGTCGGCTGAATAAAATTTAGCAAGGTTATTTCCGATTTCTGCCAATACCTTGTGGCTACTTCGTATTCCTATACCAGTCACCTTCATTAACAAATCATGTTCTAACTGATAATGCTCACTGATTATCAGATCAGTTTGTTGGTCAATTTCTGTGATTTGATTTTGGATATGAGACAAATCTTCTTTTAACAGCCTCAATATTTTAATATCGGTGGGTGTGAGTTTTCCCTCTACAGCTTCTTCTATTTCCTTTTTCTTGTTTTTCAATTTTCCCAGTGCTAGTGAAGCTAACTTTTTGGGGTTAGTTTGTCCTTTCATGATAGCTTCTATTATCAACTGACAAGTTTTCGTCCGTATCGATGATGCCACTGACCGTAACTTGATGTTACCCCTTTCTATGATTTTGACAATTCTGTTATAGCAGCTTGTTTCTTGTTGGGTATATTTCTGCCTCATTCTTACAAATTCGCGCAGTTCATGTTGATGGGGTCCTGGTACAATACTGTGTCTGACCATGTTGTTAATAGCTATCTTACAAAGCCATTTGGCATCTTTCTTATCTGTTTTTTGCTTGGGAAGTTGTTTAATGTGACCAGGGTTAGCTACTATTGTCCGTAATCCGGATTCTGTCAACATATGATATAAACTGATCCAATATATACCAGTGCTTTCCATTAGTACTATTTCAATCTTACGTTTTACTAACTCTGAAACAAGTTTTTTAAGTTGACGTGTAGTACTCCCAAACTCGCCTGAATAAATATCTTTATTACGATTATCACTCGCATAAACATAAATTATATCTTTGTGGATATCAATCCCACTAGCTGAAGAATATTGAGGCATAATGATGACCTCGTTTTTGGACTTATTCATAATATTTAAGTATAGTATTATAATATGAAAGAATAAATATCAGTCCAAAATTAATATGGGGAGTCATAGTATTCCCCATTTTTATTCGCCTATTTGTATTCTATTTTTTGAATTCATACAACTTAAAAACAAATTGTTAATTGATTTGCATACCATTGATTCTCAATACGTCAGCTTTTTCTCGATCCATAACTGTGGCTATGAATCTCAAAAAGAGCTTCGTCTTGAAAATCAAGCGCATACAACTCATTTTAACATCTGTTTTTAAATCACTTCTATCTAAATTAGATCACTATGAAAAAAATACAAAATTTAGTTGTTTACCTTATTATTGGATTATTTTGTGCTTGTTCGGATGGGATTCTTGTAGGCCAGAAAATGAACGAACTGATCAAAGCCAATGGTATCGTTGAAATTAGTCTTATTTCCAATGAAGAATCGGCGACTAACGCGTTAAAATATCCAGTCAAAAATGTAGTTATCGAAAATCAATTTATGAAGATTGACGAGGTGTATTATAACTTGGAGAAGTTGCATTCGATGACCGTAATGGGGAAAACGCTAGAATTACAACTTTAACCTTCAGTTGCCCTATACATGTGCGTAAGTGACCTCTTAACGCGATACCCCTATGTTCAGTTTGTGACAACTTTTTAAGGATAAGCTCTCCCAAGCAGGAGTGAATTGTACTTTACAAAGCATAAAGAATATCGTCATATGAATGATAATTTTTCTTTCCTTGTGGTTAATCTTATGTTAATCAACGGAATTTTATCTATTTAGGAGTCCAGGTAGTTATTAAATTGGAGTGAAATCAAGTCGAGATAATTGCAACAAGTGTCGAAATCTAACCCAAACATCCCTAACCAAACGCTTTATCGCGGACAAAAACTATATGCAAACTGGACTTTTTTGCTTTTCTGGTGTCTCCTGGCCCCTATAAATTCCTTTGCTCAGGATGCCTCAAATTTTACGCACAACTCGTTTGCCGAAAAGATTTATTTGCAGTTGGATAGAAAGATCTACACCAATGATCAAACTATTTGGTACAAATGTGTTCTGGTGCGTGCTACGGACCATACTCCCTCCAGGCTTAGTGGTGTACTGTATGTCGAATTGATAGGGCCTGATGCAAAGATGGTAGAGAAAAAATTGATAAAAATTCGCAATGGTGTAGGCAAGGGGTATTTTGTTTTGAATCAACAGTTCGCTTCCGGACAATATTTAGTGCGAGCATATACTGAATGGAACAAGAATTTTGGAAGTGATTTTATATTTAAGGAATACATTCGGATTTTTGATAGTGAAGCAAGTAAGGAGAAAGAACCCATTCGGAATTTGGTATTAATTGAGAAGGCGCAAAACAGATATCACTTACAGGCAATTTTAGACCCCTTAGTCATTGACAGTTTACACAAAAAAGAACTCAAAATATTTGTTACTACCGATGGTGTCACCGATTCACTTACGATTAAAAAGGACAAAGGAAATAATTATCTTTTGGATTATCCACTACCCCTTAAGAGCCAATTAGTGACACTACATTTCCAAAGTAAAAATCATTTTACGCATACCAAAACCATCGCTTTGGATGAGGAATACTTGGATTTACAATTCTTTCCTGAAAGTGGAGAGATGGTCCATGGTTTAAAATGCATTATGGGCTTCAAAGCCCTGGATTATACCGGAAAGGGAAAAAAGATATCGGGGGAAATTGTCAACCAATGGGGAGATAGACTGGCCATGTTTGAAAGCAACTCCCTGGGCATGGGAACTTTTACGATTGCCAAGGCAGATAGTAATACCATTTATAATGCGAAACTCAAATCTCATGCAAATACGGATTCAGTCCTCATGATCCCATTACCTGCAGTCACAGCAAAAGGAAATGTTTTATCGGTTGTCAAAAGAAAGGATAAGTTTTTTATTCAGGCCTTTTCGAATTATTTGCCGGATGACACGTTGTATGTACGGATCTCTTGTAGAGGCATGGGATATTATGAAATCAAAGGAAAACTGATCAATGGAAGCATGTCCTTTTCCCTGAATGCCAACAAACTTCCTGAAGGAATTGTTGCATTTACTTTGATAGATAGTCTGCAGCAAATAATGGCAGAAAGATTATTTTTCAATGAAAGACCTGAAACAAGAATAAATATTCAGGCGGCAATGGATCGTAATGGGTATAGACAAAGGGAACAGGCCCGGCTGGATATTGAAGTATCCGATCAAGAAGGACAACCCATTCAAGCCAATCTGTCTTTGCTGGTTATCAATAAAAACCAGCTAGGGGAGATCCAGAGTAAACGTCAAAATATTCTATCTTATTTTCTCCTCAGTTCGGATCTAAAAGGTGAAATAGAAAATCCGGGATATTATTTTAATGGCGTCTCTTTGAGACATCATAATCTGGATGCTTTAATGCTTACTCAGGGGTGGCGCAAATATCAATACAAGCATCCGGTTGGAGAGTTTCATTTTCAACCGGAGGCTACACTTAAAGTGCAGGGAAAAGTGAACGGATTGTCCTCAAAAAAGCGAAAGGAGGAGGTTATCCTTACGATGATGACTTTTGGTAAATCACCTTCCGTACAGACCCGGCAGACGGATAGTTTGGGAAGGTTTGAATTTAATGTCGATGACGAATATGGACAAAATCTGAATATACTTATCCAGAGTGCCAAGAAGTCGGGTAAAAAATCACAATATGACATTTCACTGAATCAAAAGGAGTCACTCCCTATTACATTTAATCAGGAAAAGTCTTTGGAGAAGGTCGATAGTACAATTCGATATGTAGTTCGAAAGAGCATCGAAAGAAAAGAAATAGAAGATGCATCCGAATTGGCTGATGGAATCATTATGTTGGATGAAATTGTGGTGAGTGATTATAGACTTACTCCTGATAGGAAGAAGGTTTTGGGAGAGTACGGAAAACCCGATGTAGTGATTCATGGTAAAGATATTATGCAAAAAGAAGCCACCTGGTCCTACGGTCTCTACAGCGTCATCAAATTCAATTACCCGGAGATGGTTAGGATCTTGAAACTTCGCGATTTTTTATACGCTGAGGTACTTGGTTCGCCGGGCCCGACATTGGTAGTGATTGATGGCAAACCAGTAATGCACTATGATTATCCGTTGATTCCCAATATTCCTCCCAGCAGTGTCAGTAGTTTTGAAATTATTAAAAATTCTAAAGCTTTCAGAAAACATTTTCTTACTGTTTTTCCCTATGTACATCCTCTGGATGCACCTGGATTTGGAAATATAATTGCCATCTACACCCATGCCGGCAAAGGCCTTCATGGAGCCAAGCATACCAAAGGAATGTTAACCGCTGCGGTTCCGGTATTCTCTCCCCCGTACGAATTTTATGCACCAAAACATGCCAATCTTCAGCCAGACGATTGGTATGCTCGGGATTTACGCGCCTTGATTCATTGGGAGCCGATAATTACCGTAGATTCTGCTGGAAAGGCCTCGGTAGAATTCTACAATGCGGATCATCTAGGAGATATGCAAATTGTCATCGAGGCCGTTTCGGAAAAAGGAAATATCGGTTACCGGGAATTGGTATACGAGGTGACATCCAGAGACCGGTCTCGTTAGGCTTTTATGAAGTGAATGGTTGAATGTTACATTGTTAGGTTTGAAAGTTACAATAATAGTATGAAAAAAATCGGAAAGGTAATATGGGTATTTCTAGTCTTCGTGCAATGTTATAGCAACAGCGCCGACGAAAGTTTCCGGCTTCATGGAGTAATTAAGAACATTCCGGATAGTACGGTAATTACACTGGAAAGGAAAAATATGATTGTTGCCGATTCCACCTGGATTATTGGTGGCAGGTTTGAGTTTTCAGGTAAAATCGAGCGACCTTCATTGGTCATGTTGCGAATTAAAAGCACCAGGGATCATAAAATGTTCTGGTTGGAAAATACAAAGATTGAAGTGATTGGTGAAAAAGGCAACCTTATCAATAGCAAAATAGTCGGATCCAAAACACAACGGGAAGCCGATATGCTCAGAGAGCAGAAGTCAACAATTTTTGCGGAATATGATCGAATCGATAAATTGGTTACAGATGAAAATCGCGATTCTCTTTTTGTTTTATACAACCAATTAATTGCCCAGGAAGTCGCAATCAACAAGAAATTTATTCAGGAATTTCCGGACTCCTATGAAAGCCTTTTCCGTCTATCTCAATCCAAGGAAAAAATGGAGGCGGAAGAGACTAATAAGTTGTTTATTGGTTTGAGTGAAGAATTGAAATCCACAGAAGAAGGTAAATCAATAGCTCAATATTTAAAGCTAAATAGAAATTTGAAGGTCGGAGACAGGTATGTCGATTTCGAGCAGTCTAATATTCATGGTAAACAGGTGAGGTTTTCTGATATGCAAGGGAAATACATCTTGTTGGAATTTTGGGCTTCATGGTGTGGACCGTGCAGAGCTTTTAATCCTGAACTGGTAGCGGAGTATGCCAAATATAAGGATAAAGGCTTTGAGATTCTGGGAGTTTCTTTAGATACGGACGAAGAAAAATGGAAAACGGCTGTGATTAAGGATCAGTTGACCTGGGAAAATGTATGTGATTTAAAGGGCTCTGCCAACGAAGCCGCACAAATATACGGCGTACAAGATTTACCTGACAATTTCCTAATTGATGAAAATGGAGTAATTATCGCTCGATATTTAAGGGGTGAGGAATTGAAATCAAAGCTGAAAGAGTTGTTTAACTAACCAATTATTTTGTGCTTGATGTATAGCGGATAAGCAATTGTTGAACTACTTTTTTCCCATTTTTTCTTTAAAATGTATTATATTGTAGAATACCCGGTCTTATCCTTATAATTCATTTCTTAATAAACTTTCAATTATGAAAAAGCTATGCATACCTTTATTAGCCATGTTGATGGTAGTAGCTTGTGAAAAGGAAAGCCTTCCATCCAAAGCCAAAGAACAAATTAGTACATTTTCCTCTTCTATCCCGGTCGATCTGAGAGGGGATAAGGTAGATGTGTGCCACAATGGCCACATCATCAATGTGAGTATAAATGCCTTACAGACCCATCTGGCGCATGGCGATCTGGTAGTCCTGGATGGCGATGGTCATCTTGGTGTGTGGAAAGGGACCGGCATGGATACAAATGGGAATGTATATGAGATGGAAGTGAGTTTGGCATGTGGCAGCGGTACAGTTGTATATGATAAGTATTGTACCGGAACATTGACCTTTGAATCCCAGAAAGGGAATTCTTATACCTATTCAGAAGTGGTTTCGGAGGGCTGTATTCAGAATTGCACCGTCGTGATAAAGGTACTAAGTGATGGTAAAATTGATTTTTTTGAGGATTGTGGAGAAGCTAGCCTATCTGCAATATTATCGCCAATTTGAACTCAAAACATGTAGCTGAGAATAATTTGATTTGAAGGTCCTGCCAACAAAGCAGTACCGTTTCATGATGCTCGATGATTACCCGACAATTTCCTCATTGATGAAAACCGGGTAATTATCCCCCGATGCATACCATGTGAGGATTTGAAAAATAAACTAAAGGAATTGTTTATTGGTAATCACATGGTTTAATAAAGAAGTGTAAAAGAGCCATAATGACCATCTAATGCGGAAGGTGGCACTGAAATGTTTCTTTGTAGCCACAACAGCATTCTTAAATATCGTTCTGCCACGAATTTAATGGAAAATATAAACCACAAAGAGTACAAAGAAACACTAAGAAGGATGAGAATGGATCTATTTTGATAAGTAATTGATCGTTGAGCTCTTTCTGTTTATTTGAATTGCTTTCTTAAAGAAAATTGCTCATTTTTTTAAGTTCAACTGTAAGAAGCAACGGGATAAACTTCTTCCCGCCGCAGGCTGTGCCTGGCCGGGACAGGCTCGTTTAAGGGAAGGTTAGAATCAAGTTGAAAATTAAAAAAGAGTGTCCCATCTCAGGAACACTCTTTTGTTATCTGTTAGTACCGAAGGTGGGACTTCCCTTCGCTCCTTTTAGTCGGTCGGGATAAACTTCTTCCCGCCGCAGGCTGTGCCTGGCCGGGACAGGCTCGTTAAGGGAAGGTTAGAATCAAGTTGAAAATAAAAAAGAGTGTCCCGTCTGTCTCAAGAACACTCTTTTGTTATCCTTTAGTACCGAAGGTGGGACTTCCCTCCGCTCCTTTTAGTCGGTCGGGATAAACTTCTTCCCGCCGCAGGCTGTGCCTGGCCGGGACAGGCTCGTTAAGGGAAGGTTAGAATCAAGTTGAAAATAAAAAAGAGTGCCCTGTCTGTCTCAGGAACACTCTTATGTTTATCCTTTAGTACCGAAGGTGGGACTTCCCTCCGCTCCTTTTAGTCGGTCGGGATAAACTTCTCGTCCCACCAATTAAAAAAAAGAGTGCCCTGTCTGTCTCAGGAACACTCTTATGTTTATCCTTTAGTACCGAAGGTGGGACTCGAACCCACACGGTATTGCTACCACTGGATTTTGAGTCCAGCGCGTCTACCAGTTCCGCCACTTCGGCAAAAAATTATTGTCTTATCATTGGGAGCACCTTTGTGTCGCCTAATTGAATAACACTTTTTTAATTAGGAAGCATCGCAAATTTATTAAAAATTTTCGGAGTACATGTTCAAACGGTTTTCAATTTATCAAAATAATCTTTACATTGAAAAATCTACAAATTAAACCTATCCCAAACAGCAAAGTCTAATTCCCAAACCAAATTATTAATGTTAAAATTCAAAGCCATGCGAAAATCAAATTTATTAAAATCGACGACTGCACTTTTCTTTAGTTTTCTGACTATTGCCCTACTTTCCTCTTTTACCTCGGATCAACCGGGATGGGAAAAATTAGGAAGCCGGAATGTGACCTATAAAGCCGATTTCGATGAGATTTTAGTTACTGCCAGGGAAGGTAGATTTGATAAACTAAAACTCAAAGTAGAAAAGGCAGATGTACACTTTGATCGCGTAGTGGTCCATTATCGCAAAGGTAAACCGGAGAAATTAATTATGCGTAATAATATTCCTGCCGGTGGAGAAACCAGAGTTATGGATTTAAAAGGAAATAACCGGATCATCCGGAAGGTGGTTTTTTTCTACAAAACACATCCGAAAGAAGACAAGAGAGCCAGGGTAATCCTTTTTGGAAGGCATTGATTTTCAATAAGTTGATGGAAAGAAACAAAAAGTGCCGCAGGGGGGAGTCGAACCCCCACATCCTTTCGAATACACGCCCCTGAAACGTGCGCGTCTACCAATTCCGCCACTGCGGCTTAATAACTGATCAAAGATAAGGTGTATTCTGTAATATTGTGAGGACAAATCGGGATTTATTTAACAGACTTAGGTCAGGAGTTTTTCCATGAATACCTGGACTCCATTTCCAAAGCGCTCACTCAAAATGATGTTACCATTTTGGATGAGCGCGCCGGTTGCGGGATCATTGGCAGTCAGTAGGGCTCCGTCTACATCGGCATAGTCCACTAGACTTATGATTTGACTGGCGGCAGAAATACCAATGCTGGTTTCCGTCATGCAGCCGATCATCAATAATTTACCGGCTTCTCGTACTTTTTTTATAATTCTTAAAGCTGGGGTGATTCCTCCGCATTTCATCAGCTTAATGTTAATGATTTCGTAGTTTTCCAAACAAAAATCCACATCTTCAAGGGTATGGCAACTCTCATCTGCTGCCAATGGAAGAACACACTTTTTTGCCAGTTCACGAATGGCTACTTTGTTATCAGCCGCTATGGGTTGTTCTATGAATTCCACGCCAAGATCCTTGAGTTTTTCGGCCATAATAATGGTTTTTTCCAGTGACCAACCTGAGTTTGCATCGACGCGAAAAGGACTATCCGTATGCTTTCTTAAAGTCATGACCAATTCCAAATCATTTTCAGAGCCTAATTTTAGTTTGTAAATAGGCCACGGATTGTGTTGAACGAAATGAATTGCTTTCGCGATTTCCATGATTCCAATGGTAAGACTGGAAGGAGGCATAGATTGGTTAGAAACTTGGTAAAAGTCACAGATTCTCAGCTGATTGGATTTGCCATACAAGTCATGGGCCGCCATGTCAACTGCACACAAGGCAAAGGGATGTTGGGAGTAACGCGGATAAAGGAAATGATATACATCGGAGGGATGGGTAAGCGGGCAATTTATTAAATCCTTTTGCATTTTGGTCAGGATATCTATCAGGTACCTTTTGGTGATTCCATAATAGGATATTGTTGTTGCTTCTCCCCATCCGGTTTCACCTTCAGCTTGCAAGCTTATAATGACGCTATCTCTTTGATCGACAGATCCATGAGAGGTTGTGAAAACCTGTTTTAATAGGATCCTATGCGGATATATGGTTAGTTGCATATGTCTCATTTAAATGGCGAATCCAAGATGGTAATCGTCTCGGTATGTGTATTTAATTCTGCTTTCACACCGATTGGAAAACTGCATTGGTTTTCCACATGGCCGAAAGAAAATCCATAATACGAGGGAATGCCCAATGGTCTGATCCGGTCAAGAATCATTTGTTTTAAGGTAAATGATTTTTCCGGTTCTTTTGTTTCACACCCTGCAAAAACTCCTAATACGATTCCTGTAGCATCGCGAAGATTAGTACTATCAATGAGTTGTGTTAACATCCGGTCGATCCGATATGGTTTTTCCCCTACATCTTCGATAAAAACTAACTTGTTCGTCAAGTTAGGCAGGTGTTTGGTTCCACATAGCGCACTGAGTAAGGATAAATTTCCTCCAGCCAATTTACCCTGTGCTATTCCAGGATTGATGACAAATGGTTGATTTTCAGAAACAGTATCGTCGATCTGAGTGAATCTGGGTATGTTTAACGGTCCTGATTTAAGCCTAAGTACCTTCTCTATTTGTTCTAGTGTATAAGGTGTAAATTCAGAACTGGCAACAGGTCCGTGGATACTTGTTAGGTTCAGATGCTTTTGATAATAGCAGTGCAGTGCAGTGATATCACTATAGCCTACTAAGATCTTTTTCTTTTTTTTCAATATTTGCTGGGGTAGATGATTGAGGATACGAGTACACCCATACCCCCCTCTAATGGCCCAGATTAGTGTTATTTTGTCATTTTGCAACATGTGATTGATATCTGCAAGCCTTTCATCGTCCGTACCTGCAAGATAGCCATTGGTCAGTTTTACTCTGTGGGTGTGGTAGGGAATCAATCCCAATTTTCGCATATTGGCTTTGGCTTTAGTCAATTGTCCCTCTGTAATAGGGCTCCCAGGAGTGATCAATCCGACTACATCACCCTTTTTTATACCGTATCCTTTCTTTAATAGTTCGGGATGGCTTGACTTTGGATACGATAAAGGTATACTGGCACTTACCATACCAGCAGTTAGAATTTTATTGAAATTTCTTCGATTCATAAGGATTTTTTATTCAACAGTTAAACTTCTGTTAAGCATTTGTTAAGAGCGCAACCTTTTTCAAATCAATATCGTCTTTCCAATGTGATGTACCGAAAAAGATGTATTTGATTAAGATTCATTCATCAGAAAAATTGGTCAATTAATCGGTTTTTCTTGATGATTGTCCCTTTTATAATCACTTTTACGTCATCATACATTCATACTAAACCTGATTAAAATGTAGCTCACCTAACCGCAGCTCCACATTTTAATTGGTAGACAATTTCACTGGTTTTACCTAGACTTGACATATTCAAGTCCTGGACTAAATTTGGCTAATCCGTTTTTTCATAGTGAGAGTTTTTTCTTAGTCCACCACTAAAAAAGTTTATTGGTGGGCTTTTTTTATCGTAGCCTTGCTATCCATTTATTCCTTCAAAAATTTTAGTGCTAAGGCGCTTTCTTTTAGATAGTGATTCAGAGAATCATCTTGTTGGCTTTTATTATAACGGAGCTCTTGAGCTATACATTCATTCAGAAATGGCGCATTTTGATCTGCAAAACCTTTTTGAAAATACAAGCGCCCCGTACGTCTGATCAAAAAATCACTTAAGTTGGTAACCATCTCATGGTTTACACTATACCATACCTCTGCTTTTAAAAGATTTTTTTCAGCGTTTTCTTGATAATTTTTATAGCTGGTATACTTAGCGATGATTTGGTCCGCATTATGACCATATTGGTATACGAGATAGGTGATGGTATCAGGTGCTAAAGCCAGGATTTTGTTCTTGGACAGCAAATCCTGGTGATATTGCTGAAATTCTTTTTCAGTCTTGAAGTCAGCTCCGTCCAGTTTTAACAGATCGGTATAACATTCTCGATAAGGATTCGCTTTCTTTTTTGAGTTAATTAATATTTTTTCAATGGCCAGATCAACCATCTTTTCGGCCATTTTTCGGTATCCTGTAAGTTTTCCACCGGCTATGGTAATTAATCCACTTTGTGATTCTAAAACTTCATCTTTGCGCGACATTTCACTGGGAGATTTACCTTCTTGATAGATTAATGGACGAATCCCTGCCCAACTGGAAAGAATATGATCTGGATCTAAAGAAGTATTAAACCGGGTATTTATGGCTTGCAGCAGATATTGAATTTCTTCGATATTGGCATAGATCAACTCGGGATCTCCCCGATATTCCGTATCGGTAGTTCCGATGTACACAATGTCTTGACGCGGAATGGCAAAGATCATTCTTCCATCTTGTGGATGATCAAAATACACACTATTGATGATAGGCAATTGATCTTTATGGACAACCAGGTGTATTCCTTTGGAATGGAATATTCTTTTTGGATTTTTGGATTGGTCTAATCTCAAAATAGTATCCACCCAAGGACCGGTCGCATTGATGAATACTTTGGACTTGACCTTTATTGCAGATTCCTCAGGAATACTTTGAATTGTAGCGAAATGAATTTTGCCATTTGCATTTTTCGAAAAATTCGTTAACTCAGCGTAATTGAGTGCTATAGCTCCCAATTCAATAGCTTTCTTGATAATTTCCATGGTAAGGCGAGCATCGTCTGTGCGATATTCATGGTACAAACCAGCCCCTAGTAAGGAATCCGGGCGAAGGCATGGTTCCGCATTGATCACTTGCTGTCGTGAAAGCATCTTATGACGCTCACTTTTTGTTACATTGGTCAGACGGTCGTAGATCGTCAATCCGGTTTTTGTACTCCATTTTCCCAGCGAACCACCTTTGGATATCGGCAGTAACATGGTTTGTGGGCGGACTAAATGTAAAGCATTGGAATACACAATTTTACGTTCGATTCCAACTTCCTTGACCAGTCCGAATTGCAATTGTTTCAGATATCGCAATCCACCATGGATCAACTTGGTAGATCTACTACTGGTACCCCAGGCAAAATCTCTTTTTTCGACAAGTGCGGTTTTCAATCCTCTGGAGGCGGCATCTAAGGCTATGCCTGCTCCGGTTATACCTCCTCCGATAATCAAAACATCGAATTCTTGATCTGCCAATCTAGCTAGATATTGCGCTCTTTGTAAAGCTGAAAACATATGATCAAATAGTTAAAAGCAAAGTAAAGGAATTGATCTGAATTAGGATAACATTAGTCGCATTTTGCTCTCTGGGATGCTGTATTCAGAGAACAACTCCTGGGATTATGGATTTATAAGTTATTTTTTATGTTGATTTCAACCAGAGAACCATTGCATTTCTTATCTTTCCAACGAAGTCGTTTTAGAACTATTGATTTTGGTTTTAAGATATGTCTTTAAATGACTTTAACTTAGCATGGTAAGGAATATCTGACGGTATCTAGAACATTTTTCTTATTACTCATAGATAGAATTGACGACGTGGTGAACAAATGAATATTAGAGCCGGGATGAGGGTATCTTGATGTATTATGAGAAATTATAGCTAATACGACAGACATTCTTAAAAAACCAATTACATGGGAAGATACATCCTAACCCTCGATCAGGGTACAACTAGTTCCAGATCAATTATTTTTGATCAAAATGGAAAATTATTGGCTTCGGCCCAGGAAGAATTTACCCAGTTTTATCCCCAACCAGGATGGGTAGAACACGATCCTCAGGAAATTTGGAGTTCTCAATTAAATACCATTCGGAAAGTCTTACAACAAAGTACTATTGATCCTGAAGATATTCACGCCATCGGTATTACAAATCAAAGGGAGACCACCGTAGTCTGGGAAAAATCTACCGGACTTACTTTGGGAAATGCCATTGTTTGGCAAGACCGTCGTACGGCTACTATCTGTGATCAACTCAAGCATGATGGGTTGGAACTTGAATTTCGGGCAAAAACCGGATTGGTACTTGATGCCTATTTCAGCGGGACAAAAATTAAGTGGATCCTCGACCAATTTGATCCGGATCGGTCTAGAGCACTAAATGGAGAATTGATGTTCGGGACCATTGATACCTGGTTGATTTGGAAATTAACCGGAGGCAAGGTTCATTACAGCGATTATTCCAATGCATCCAGAACCCTGATTTTTAATATCCATGATCTTGATTGGGATGATGAGTTGCTTGAATATCTGGGTATTCCCAGGATAATGTTACCGGAAGTCGGACCTTCTAGCGGTCATATTGGATTTGTTGATGCAGAAATTATGGATGGAAACATCTCAATTTCCGGAGTTGCGGGTGATCAGCAAGCAGCACTTTTTGGACAGGCCTGTTCTAAACCGGGAATGATTAAAAATACTTATGGGACCGGATGTTTTGTGCTGATGAATACCGGAGATAAGCCCATGGCTTCGGAAAATGGCCTTCTGACAACCATAGCCTGGGGGATAGGATCGGAAGTAACCTATGCCTTGGAAGGAAGTGTATTTGTTGCTGGGGCAGCGATTCAATGGTTAAGGGATGGCCTGAACATCATAGAGGAGGCAAAAGAAACTGAGCAAATCGCACGTTCTGTAGAGGATAGCTTAGGTGTGGTGGTTGTACCGGCTTTTACGGGTCTCGGAGCTCCTCATTGGGATATGTATGCTAGAGGAACGATACTGGGAATCACTAGAGGAACTACTCAGGCACATTTAGTCAGAGCAACTTTGGAATCCATTGCCCTTCAATGCGAAGAATTGATTGAAGCCATGAGCAAAGATGCCGGAATTGGAATTCAGTTATTGCGAGTGGATGGCGGGGCCAGCAAGAATGACTTTCTCATGCAATACCAATCGGATGTATTAAATGTTGAAGTTGAAAGACCGGTAATTTTTGAGAGTACCGCATTGGGAGCCGCATTATTGGCCGGACTCGGGTCCTCATTTTGGCAAACTAAAGATCTGGTCCGGATATGGAAAAAGGAACAAAGCTTCCATCCAAACATGTCACCTCTGGATAGAGGTGCTATTTTATCACGTTGGAAAAAGGCCATTACTAAAGCAAAAGGATGGGTTGATCCTCAGTAAAATGTGTACTTTGACTTAATATGATTACTTCCAATATCATTGGTAATCCTACTTCCTCAAGATCGGACAAAATTTTACAATCTTCTGATGCACAGAGTGGTAGGTATCACTCGGGTTCTTTTTCTGTGGTTACATGGGATGAGGTTAAACTGGTAGGCAGTCCGACGGTAGAGTCATCGGATCAAAATTGGAAAACCAACTTGGCTAAATCATTGACATTGGGTGCGGGTCAGTTTTGCAGAAATTCCAGCTCGATTATTGAAGTGACTAGCCGGCAATTAATCCTCAGTTTCAAGGAAAAAATTGGTTATATAATATATAATGGTGTCCCGATCGGAGTCGAAGTAAATCATAGCAAGCGTCACAGAGGTCCATTTCCGGCTACCACCGATAGTCGATTTACATCAGTATGGACGCAGGCAATTAAGAGATTTGTGATGCCTTTGGCTTACCAGGATTGGCCACCCGAAATATTACCTCCTGCCCTACAACCTGATAATCCCCTCGGAATGATCAAGACAATCATTGGTAGAGTGATTTTACCTTATTAAACCTATTTTATGGCTAGGCATATTTTTAAATGCATTGATGGGCATACCTGCGGCAATCCGGTAAGGTTGGTTATTTCGGGTCAACCGAAACTGAATGGCAATAGCATGAGTGAATTGAGAAAACATTTTGTGAAGGAGTTTGACTGGATACGTAAATCATTGATGTTCGAACCTCGTGGTCATGATTTAATGTCCGGGAGCATATTGTATCCTCCATTTGATTCTCGAAACGATGCGGGTATCCTTTTTATTGAAACCAGCGGTTGTCTACCCATGTGTGGTCATGGAACCATCGGGACGGTAACTCTGGCCATGCAGGAAAAACTTATTCGACCAAATATACCCGGAAAACTGAGATTGGAAACACCGGCCGGCTTGGTGAAAGTTTCTTACGGATTAAAAGAGGAAAAGGTAGACTGGGTAAAACTGTGGAATGTTCCATCTTATCTGGCCGCCACGAATATAAGTTTAGAATGCCCTGATCTGGGTAGGTTAGATGTGCAGGTGGCTTATGGCGGTAATTTTTATGCAATCATTGATGTTCAAGACAATTTCCCCGGCCTGGAATATTTTAAGGCTTCCGATCTCATTCGCTGGAGTCCGGTGATTCGAGAAAGGATTAAGCAGGACTTTGAATTTGTTCACCCTATTGATCGCTCCATTAAGGGACTAAGTCATGTGCTTTGGACCGGATCTCCGTTGGATGCAAATTCTACCTCACGTTGTGCGGTTTTTTATGGAGAGAAAGCCATAGACCGCTCACCTTGTGGTACCGGAACCTCCGCGAGAATGGCACAGTGGGTAAACACTGGGAAATTGAAAGTGGGAGATACTTTTATTCATGAAAGTATAATTGGAAGTAAATTTGTTGGCAAAGTAGAGAAAGTGACTAAACTGGAAAATTTAAGTGCGATAGTGCCTTCGATACAAGGATGGGCCAAAATTACGGGATATAATGAGATCATAGTCGATGACGAGGATCCTTTTGTTCATGGATTTCAGGTGTTGTAAAATGGTGGTTGTCGTTGGTGGTGGAATATTAGGATTGTCAACTGCTTATTATTTAGCACAAGCACAGATTCCAGTTACCTTGATTGATCGGGAGGGATTTAAAGCAGGATGCTCTCATGGCAATGCTGGGATGATCACCCCCAGCCATTTTATACCCTTGGCAGCCCCAGGTGTAGTTTGGCAAGGAATTAAATGGATGTTTGATGCCACAAGTCCGTTTTACATTCAACCTCGCTGGTCATGGGATTTGTTTAAGTGGGGATACCATTTTATCAGGCATGCAAATCAGAAGCACGTAGATCGGTCTGCAACGACCTTTCTCGATTTATTTGCCTGGAGTCAGGATCTTTTTGGTGAGTGGAAAAAACATTTGGAATTCCCCAGGTGGCAGCAAGGTATCCTGATGATGTCCAGAACGGAAAAAATGCACCAGCATGAGTGTAAGATTGCGGAACAGGCCGTATCACTTGGGTTGGAGGTTACCGAATATGACAAGAATCATTTAAGGGAATTATTTCCCAACATCCGTATGAATGTCAAAGGGGCTATACATTATCACCAGGATACTACCACGGATCCGCATATTCTTATGTCCGCTTTGTGTTCTTATTTAGTGCAACATCCATTGGTCTCTATGGTTCAGGATGAGATCCAAGGTTTTATTTACAATGGTACCCAAGTAATTGCAGTAGAGGGTAACCGAGCAAGGTATCATGCAGATGAGTTGGTGTTGACCGGAGGAGTGTGGACCTCTCGATTGATGAGCGAATTAGGATTCCGACTTCCGCTTCAGGCTGGTCGAGGGTATAGCCTTACTTTTGATCAGGATCATTCACTTCCCCATATCCCATTTATACTTACCGAGGATCGATTGGCAGCGACACCCATGCAATCTCATTTCAGATTGGCAGGAACCATGGAAATAACCAGGCCCAATGTGCGGATCAATGACCGTAGGATATATGCTATACAGCAGAATTTTAATCGTTATTTCCCGGAATTTGATTGGAATAATTACCCCGATATAAATTATTGGGCAGGACTAAGGCCCTGCTCAGCTGATGGAGTTCCCTATTTAGGTAAAATCAGAGGACACCATAATATATATATAGCTACGGGGCATGCGATGGTGGGCCTGGGATTAGCCCCGGTATCTGGCAAGATTATTGTTGCTCTTATACAGAATCAATCTATCCCGATTGATTTATCTCCCTGTGATCCAAACCGATTTTTGTAATGATGGGGTTGAATAAATTACTTGTTAAAAGGTAGCAAAATATAAATATCTTTTTGTACCTTTTACTCTGTGAAAAAAAGGGCGTATTTTTTTATATAAATTTTGACTCAGACCATTTGGGATAAAATAAAATTTATATATTTACGCCAGAAAGAGACGAAACCCTTCCAATCCGATTTTATTTTTCGAGTCCAAATGTGGGCTTGCTATGCTTTTTTAGCATGTATGCTAGTATTTGTTTAAACCAAAACTTACAGTAAACATTGAAATTTAATCATTATTTTAACCAAAACCATAATCTCATGAGAAAGACGAATTTTACCTTTTTGAGTTTGGTACTTGTCTTAATGTTCTCGCTGGGACTTCAAGCTCAGGATTGTAATCTGAGTGGAAACGACCAAGTGAACATTTCATTGGATGGCGCTTGTGGAAGAACTATCACGGCCGCTGATGTACTCAATGGTTTGGATCCTACGAATCCATCTTGTGCTTTGGATTCATTACATGTGATCCTTAACTATCCTTATCCGGAATATTATGCTACCAAATTTGGTGGCCGCACGGATACCGTGGATGGAACCTTGATCGGGTACTGCATGATCTACAAGGTCAAGCATTGGCGTACGGGTAATTCTACCTGGGGCTACGTATGTATTGAAGATAAGTATCCACCTCAGATTTTGTGTCAAAACGATTCAATCAGTTGTATCGCTGCAGATGAGTACACCTTATTGGTGACAGCAGGTGACAACTGTACGTTGTACGCACCGGAACCCAAAGTTGAATTCCTGGAAAGGAAGTGGGTATCTTATGATTGCGATGAAGACACTTGTCTGATTGGATATATGTCCAGACGAGTACGAGCAATCGACCTATGGGGTAACTACAACGAATGTAGAGACACCCTATGGTTATTTAAAGAAAGCATAGACTCTTTGGTATGCCCACCGGACACCGCTATGGAATGTACTTTTAAAATTGGAAATAAGGAGAAATTGTGGGATGACAAGCATTTCTATGATGGAGATGACGGCTATCGTCATCCTTTCCCAACAGATGGAGCTGGAATGTTCCCCGCACCTTATATTAATAGTAAGGATACTTCACAGGCTACCGGAGGTCAGGTCTATCTGGTCGATATCGACAATAAGGGTAAGTGCCATATTGTCTGGGACTACAAGGATTGGGTAATACCTACTTGTGGTAAGTCGTATAAGATCCGTCGGGAGTGGAAGGTGTATGACTGGTGCGCCGGTACGGATACTTCTTGTGTCCAGTGGATCAAGATCACAGATACCACCGAGCCGCAATTGGATATGACTAAGCTAGTGAGAAAGGAGCATGCCTCTGAGCAGTCAGTGGCCTTGTATCGATTTGCAGATAAATACGATCTGATTGGAAACACCAAGCCACATGATTGTAAAGCGCATATTGAAGTTCCAGATATACGTGATTGTGTGATAAAAGAATGTGACATGGAGCTGGAATTGGATTTTGAAGTAAAATATCCGGATCCTACGCATCCTGGCAAAGAAGTCATCATCACAGGATCGATAGCTGCAGGAGCTTCAAAGACTATCTACCTTCCCAGTGGATGGCACTGGATTTTGTATACATTGAGAGATCGTTGTTGGAATGAAACCCGTGTATGGCGCAGAGCCTATGTAGTGGACAAAACTCCCCCGACTCCGGTATGTGATGAGATCACACAAGTGACCTTGGATCCGGAAAAATGCTGGGCCCGAGTATATGCTGAAGATTTGGATGACGGAAGTCACGACAACTGTTGTCAATATCTGCACTTTGCAGTAGCCAGCATGGATAGTATTGAGCACTATCGTCAGAAGTGGTATGATGATATCATCGCCTGTTATGATCACTACTATTATCTGGATCACAAAGAAGAATTAGATAAAAAGATAGAAGCTTGGATCAATTGTTATGTCTTCAACGATTACATAGACTTGACTGAGTGTGGTACTGAACAACTGGTATTACGAGTGTATGAAGCTTGTGATCTACCGGTATATGATCCCCATATATTTGTGGGTACGAAACATCAATGGTTCTGCTTCAACTTATGGGATGAATATGCTTGCTGGTTCCGATGGAAGTATCGTGAGTTTGCTCATTATGAAAATCCGATTCCGGACATATGTGCTCCTAGTATGATTTGGAGTGACAGTTGTTTGGCAGCTAGCGGATCACTTACATCTACTTGTGAAATGGAGACTGAGCACTATCCTTATCGCAATTATGTAGCTTGTCACTACGAAAGGAGTGGACATTCAGGATACTCGACCTGGCAGAAATTATTGGCAGACTTTCCTGAATTGTTATACAACGATAAACATCGCTATTGCTTCAAACACTTGTACAATGACTGTATGATTGAAGTAATCAAGGATGATAAAGAACCACCGGTATGTAAAGCACCGGATGATGTAACCTATTACTGTGACGGAGTACCATACCACTGGAAAGTTCCGGTAGGAGTAGACTTTGTAGAAGGATGGGGAGCAAGTTATGCTCATGACGTATGTGATGGAAGCGATAAGCATGATCCAGGCTGTCATTTGGATAAGTCGCCAGGAACAATGCATAAGATCACTGGAAATCCACCAAATCCACCTACATGGTGCGTTAAGCTTACTTGGGACGGTACCGATCTGGATCCTAATCATAGAAATTATGGATACTACGGAGGGCCTGTATGTGATGAGTATGCACACAGTTATGAGCTTTACACTGGCTGTAATGACGATTATTGGGGACCAAATGGGTCTACACATAGCTGGAAACCTATTTATTGTCGTGTATGGTTGATGCTGGATTACTATGATGATCCCAGCTATGGCAAACCAGATCCGTATAAGTACTTTGGAGAACCGGAATATTATGACAATTGCTGGTTCCCAGACATAGAAGAAGAGACCGAAGGAGGTTTGAATGAATGTGGAGTAGGCGTATTGACGAGAACCTGGACGGTAACCGATAAATGTGAAAACCAAAGTGTATGTTATCAGCGCGTGGTGATTAAGCCAAGATCTGATTTTGAAGTACACTTCCCTGAAGATATACATGTAGATTGTGCTGATGGTCAAGACCTGAGTGCAACTGCGGAAGGAGCCGGATATCCGGTAATCCATGATGATGACTGTGAATTGATAGGAATTCACTACGAAGATCAGCGCTTTGACATTATAGATGAAGCCTGTTACAAGATATTACGTACCTGGACGATCATCGACTGGTGTGTATACGATCCGGATCAGCACTACCGACATCCTGATGTAATCGTGGATGACCGTTATGTGGCTAGTGATGAAAGATGTTGTGTGCACAACTGGTTGAAGGATGATGGTGACGGATATGTTACTTACTTGCAGGTAATCAAGGTAACCGATGCAGAAGCACCGATCGTTACTTGTAATGAATTGGAAGAAGTATGTATCTATGATGAGAATTGTGCGGGAGCAGACGTAGAGCAGGTGATCGGTACAGCAGTAGATAGTTGTACTCCAGCGGATGAGATTCGCTACCGTCACTATGTAGATCCATATGAAAGTGGAGACGAAAGTACTTATTTGTATTTCCATGGCAACGTACTGGAAGGCAACTTCCCAGTGGGTACCCACGGAGTACATTTGATAGCAACAGACAATTGTGGTAACGAAGATACTTGCTGGACTACCTTGACGATTAGAGATTGTAAGAAACCTACACCATATTGTTACAATGGCATTGCAACTGTAATCATGCCGAGTTCTAATGAAGTAGAAGTATGGGCTAGTGATCTGGATGCAGGTAGTTATGACAACTGTACCTTGAAAGAAAATCTGGTCTTTACCTTTGATTCAGCGGGAGAAGTATCCAGCAGGGTATTCACCTGTGATGATTTAGGACAAGTATCGGTAGATATCTGGGTATGGGATGAAGAAGGAAACAGTGATTTCTGTAATACCTACTTATTGATCCAGCCTGGAGTAGATGCATGTGAAGGTTTAGCCACTTCAACGATCAAAGGAGAAGTAATCAATGAGTCAGAGATACCGGTTGAATTTGTACAGGTAGATCTGATGAATACGCAGCGGACCTTCAATACAGGGGTAGATGGCAAATTTGCCTTTACTGCAGTACAGATGGGTCAAGGCTATCAAGTGATGCCATATCGCAATGACAATCATGACAATGGAGTAAGTACTCTGGATATTGTGCAGATTACCAAGCACATCCTGGGTAATACGAAGTTGGAGAACCCTTACCGGGTGATTGCAGCAGATATCAATTCAGATAGCAAGGTAACTGCCCTGGATATTGTAGAATTGAGGAAACTGATCTTGGGTATCTACAATGAATTCCCCAACAATACGAGTTGGAGATTTGTAGATGCAGGATATGAATTTTCCAATCCTGACAAGCCATGGGGATTTGCTGAAAGCGTAACCATTGAAAACATGAGCAATACGGAGGTAGAAGCTAGCTTCGTAGGAGTGAAGGTTGGAGATGTTAACGGTAGTAGCAAAGCCAATAGTGCGCAGTTACAGGGAGCAGAGATTCGTACCAGCGAGAAACTGATTTTTGCTGTCGAAGATGCGGCCATCAGTGCAGGAGAAGAAGTGAAGATTTCCTTCAAGGCGAAGTCATTTGCCGGAGTAGAGGGATATCAGTTCACCTTGAATATACCTGGAATGGAAGTCGTGAATATCGAAGCAGCGAGTCTGAAGGTAGATGAAAACAACTTTGGACTGATCCGCCAGGGAGTAGTCACCACCAGTTGGAATGAATCTGCCGGAGTCAATGTAGCTGATGATGCGACCTTGTTTACCGTGACAGCCATTGCGAAAGAAAGTGGTCAACTGAGCAAACTGTTGACAGTGAATTCGGCAGTGACTCGAGCAGAGGCCTATGTAAATGGAGAGCAAGTTGGAATTGGCGTTGAGTTTACTACTGAAGGTAAAGTAATCGCCAGTGGAGACTACAGCTTGTATCAAAATACACCGAATCCATTCACTGACGAGACCATCATAGGGTTTGTACTGGCAGAAGCTGGAGAAGCAACCGTGAAGGTAATGGACGTGACTGGAAAGACACTGAAGGTATACCAGGGTGATTTTGCCAAGGGATACAATGAAGTGAAAGTAGTTAAGAAAGAATTGAATACGACTGGAGTATTGTACTACCAGTTGGAAAGCGGTGAATTTGTAGCTACTAAGAAAATGGTGCTAATTGACTAATATTTAAAATAATTATCCGCCGTCACTTTGGTGACGGCGGTATATTATGGTTTTTGGTTATTAGCTAGGTAAGGATTAAATGAAAGAGAGGTATCTAATATGGGTGCCTCTTTTTTATTTTTGTAAATATGACCATTGAAGAATATGAACTTTTAAAACCTTCTATACCCGATAATCCGGGTATTTATCAATTCATAGATTCTGAAGGCAAAATACTTTATGTAGGAAAGGCAAAAAATATCCGAAAACGCATCGCCTCTTATTTTCAAAAAAGTAAACATCTTCCCTATAAAACCCGCCTCTTAGTAAAAAGTGCTGATCACCTCGATTTTATCATTGTAAATACGGAAAGTGATGCCTTATTACTCGAAAATACCCTAATCAAGCGCCATCAGCCCCGTTATAATGTCCATCTAAAAGATGGTAAAAGCTATACCTATATTTGTATCAAGAAGGAAAGGTTTCCGCGGGTATTCTTTACACGCCGACTGATCAAAGATGGCTCTACCTATTTTGGACCTTATACCTCGAAATTTAGAGCCAGGATCATCCTGGACTTGATCAGAAACCTATTTCCGCTCAGAACCTGTAATTTGCACTTGAGTGAAGAAAATATTCGCAATGGCAAGTTTAAGGTCTGTCTGGAATATCATATCAAGCGATGTTTAGGTCCCTGCGTTGGTTTGGAAAGCGAGGAGGATTATGATGGTAAAATCCGGCAAATCCACAATATCCTCAGAGGTAATTTCGGCCCGGTTAAACAATATCTCAATGATGAAATGGTGAAAGCAGTGGACCAGCTGGCGTTTGAAAGAGCACAAGAACTGAAGGAGAAACTCACAGTATTCGAAGATTACCAAAGTAAGAGTACGGTAGTCAATCCTTCGATTAAAAACGTAGATGTATTTTCATATGTCACCGATGGTAAGGCGGCATTCGTGAATTATCTGAGGGTTATCAATGGCGCGATGATCTATGCCAACACATTTGAGTATACCCTAAACCTGGATACAGAAGCTGAAGATTTTCTGGCTTATGCCATTGATCAGATCATGGAGAGATATCAAAGTACGGCTACGGAGCTCATTGTTCCATTCAAGGTGAATGTAGCGGATCAAAACCTTAGAGTCACGGTACCGCAAAGGGGAGATAAGCATAAGTTATTGGAACTTTCACAGAAAAACGCCGATTTTTTCATCCGACAAAAGCGCAAAGAGGCACTGCAAACCTCCAATCGCATGAGTCGGGCAGAGCGGATCCTTACGACCTTGAAATCCGATTTGAACATGGAGGAAATACCTTTGCAAATTGAGTGCTTTGACAATTCGAATATACAGGGAAGCCATCCGGTAGCCTCTTGCGTAGTGTTTAAAAATGCCAAACCCGCCAAATCGGAATATCGAAAGTTCAACATCAAGACGGTTATTGGACCGGATGATTATGCATCGATGCGTGAAGTTGTTTACCGCAGATACGCTCGCTTGTTGAAAGAGGAAAAACCGCTTCCTCAATTAATCATTATTGATGGAGGCAAGGGGCAACTTAACGCTGCGGTAAGTAGTCTTAAAAAGCTCGATTTGCTGGATCGAATTACGGTGATTGGCATTGCCAAACGCCTGGAAGAGATCTTTTTTCCGGACGATCCGATTCCATTATACATCAATAAAAAATCCGAATCCCTGGTTTTGATCCAGCAATTACGCAATGAAGCGCATCGCTTTGCGATCAATTTTCACCGGGATCAAAGATCACGCAATTTTTTGAACTCCTCGTTGGAATTAATTCCTGGGGTTGGCAAAAAAAGTGTAGAAAAACTCCTCAAGCATTATCAATCGATTCCCAAGATTAAGGCGGCATCAGACGCTGATTTGCAAGCTCTGATCGGTAAAACTCCGGCCAAGGCGCTGGCCCGGTATTTTCAAGCTGAGGAAGAAGAGTGAAGTGCTTAAGGACGTTGAGACAATGGAGCAATAGATCAATCTATTCAATAATTATAAACATTAAAGGTTAATCGAATAAAAGTCAATGAATAACATTATAAAACCATTTAAGGGTGTAGGTGATATTTCCTTTGGAACAGAAAGGAGTATAATTCGAAAAAAAATATGTTATAACTTTAAAGAGATAAGAAGGAGTGAGTACGCCGAAAATACCTCAGATTATTTTGAGGAGAATGGTGTTTTTATAGAATATTTAAAAGATAACATTTGTGAAGCAATAGAATTTACAAGAGATTCATGTCTATTTTATTATGATACTGAGTTGTTTTCATTAACATTTTCTAGTATAAAAAAAATGTTTGATAAGTTGAGTTCTAATAAAGAAGTTGAGGATGAAATAGGAGTCACTTACTTTGATTTGGGTATTGGTATAGCATGTGAATATGGTACAGACAATATTGAATCAATCATAGTTTTTTCGGAAAACTATTGGCAAAAGTGAAAACTTTACCCTACGGTTGCACCCCGGTTGCTTCTAAGAAAATGGAATATGGTGAGGAAAAGAGGAGTCTCAGCTATGGATTACACCATGAAATGCATAAAAGAAGAGGAGATTTTAAACGATGGGCGAAACAAAGAAAAAAATAAATGGAATCTATAGATAAGATAACAGAGCTCACATCAACTCTGGATAATTTTAATACATTATCTGACACAGAAGAGAGTGATAAGGAAATAATTGATTTATCAAAAGAGGCTACCAGTTATTTACTTAGTTATGAATGGTGTTCTGAAGTGGTTGATGGGTGGTTAGCAATTTCTTGGGGATATATTCTTGGGGTTTTTCTCTATAAAATAAAGAGTAAATACCCAGAAGTTGATGAATATGTCTGGATGGTGGTTGGAGATATCCCTCCAGCCTATATTGATATTGAAAGTGCTAATAATCCCGAAGAAGCTCTTAGGAGTTATGTTGGAATAATGGGTGATTGGGTGGCGGCTGTTGAATCTAATAAATCTGTGGAAGAATGCTATCCAATAGAAGTTCCTGCGACTATTGAAAATGCATTAATGCTAAAGAGTAGGTTGAACCTCATACTTGAAGAATTATCATCAGAAGAATAAATATTGACTCGGTAGATTTGCGGCAGACGGTCGATCTTGGAGGAAACGGAGCGATCAATTACAAATTTGGCACAGATGGATTTCTGGCACAAAAAGGTGGAATTTCCTTTGGGGAGAATTATGAGGATCATATTACTTTTCAAGTGATGCTTCATGAAGAGGGGCGGATTATCCATGTGTATGATTCGATCCACCGGTTTTTCTATCAGTATGCTTTAAAGGATCATCTGGGTAATACCCGGGTGTTGTTTCAAGATATCAACCGCAACGATACCATCGATGTACGGTGTGATACCATTACCGAGTTGATCCAAATTAATCATTATTACCCATTTGGGATGCCTGCCCGTCCGTAGCATTGCGAAGGCGGGGAGATGGTGGGTACCTGGAAAGACACTCTACCTGATTCTTATGTGTATCTTTATAATGGCAAATACTTGACTAGTGACTCCTTAGATATTAACTTTGACGGAAAAGATGAATTTGCGTTGGGCTGCTTTGCCAGCTGTAACTTCAGCGAATGGCTGGGTACGCTTATGGCGCTAGGATGTATGATCCGGCGGTGTGCCGATTTACAGGGGTGGACCCCATGGCTGACCAGTTCCCTGGATGGTCTCCATATAACTATACCTTAAATAATCCGATAATATACACAGACCCTGATGGAAGAAGCCCAATTTCTGTTTTGGCCAAGATGGTTGCAAAGCAAGGTGTAAAAGCAGGAATTCGAGCATATGCTAAAAAACAAATCAGGGGACGGATGCAAAATTATATGTCGAAGAATATGGCTAAACAGTTTGCAAAAGACTTAGATGGTGTACTTGAAACATTAGATAATTCTTTGTGGGAAACTGCAATAGAATTGGTTCCTGTTGTAGGTGATGTGTATGGTGCAACAAAATTTGGAAAGAAAGTAGCTAAGGCATATGACAAGCTTCAAGACTTAGAGAATAAGTATATCGAAAAGATATATGATGCTTTACCTGCATCAGAGAAAAAGAAGTTCAAGAAAAAAATGCGTAATGCTGGAGTTAGAGATGCCAGAAAAGACCAAGCGGCAGGTGTAGATGGTTTAGGGGAGAAATATGAAAAAGGAAAGGGAATTGACGGGCATCATAAAACTATGGTAAAGGATGATCCTTCACAAATGACAGATCCTCGAAACATTGAATTTATGAAAAAAGAGGATCATATTAAACTTCACAAAGAAAATAACTAATGGATAAAATATTTGAAATTGGAAGTTGGGTTAGTACCGAAGATGGATATGGTCAAGTACTGTTTAATCGACAACTTTATATAGAAGAATTTACATTGGCTACCAAGTCAGGAAAAAAGGGTGAGCTGGAAAGAGTAATGTATATATGTAAGGTTCTTTGTGGATTTGAAGGAAAAATCAAATCAAGGTTTTTGGTTAAGAATTATACTTCAGTTCAAGAGTTGAGTAAAAAGGAAGAAAAGTTAGTCCAAAAAATTAAAGCTGAGAATCCCGAAGGATATAAGAATTATATTACAGAGGAAGGAAAAGAAGTTCTAATGCGTCAAGTCTTTTTAACTTACAAAGTTGATGACAACCAAGTTGATGAAGTTCTTGAAAAAATCAATACCATAAATCGGCAATTAAAACCATCTTTTACCTTTAAAGAATTTGCTAAGGAATTTAAAAAGAATGATATGCCATTTTCATATCAAGATTTTCACAAAAAAGGTCAGAGTTACAATAGGTCTGAAGTGGTATCATTGAGGTTCGATTCATTCTTGTACGCAACAAAAAAGAAAGAGAGTGTTTTTAATAATGTAGTTGCGATAAAAATTTAGAGTTATATAGAATAATGATAAAGATTTGAGCCTTGCCGTTCGGCAGAATCATCGACAGGACAGAAAACCAAGCTATCAAAAGCAAGCAAATCACCATCAATAATTTACGACACAGCATCGCCACACATCTATTAGAACAAGGAATACCAGTTGAGCAAGTAAGGTTATTTTTAGGACACAGCCAGTTAGAGACGACACAGATTTATACCCACATCAGCAGACGGCAATTACAAAATCTAATGCAATGAAACTGGAAGAATACTTGAATGAAAAATACAGTCCAACATCGGTAAAAGGCTATGCCAATATGATAAAACGGTTTAAGTTGTGGGCAGGAGAAAGAGCAGATAAAGCGAGTTATACAGACGTTTTAGTTTACATCGGAATAGTACGAGAACAAGGCTTGCACCCAAAGAGCTTGCGGAACAATCTGTTTGCTATCAAGATCTATTTTAACTGCTTGGTAGAAGTTGGAAAACGAGCTGACCATCCTTGCAAATACCTGTATCTAAAAGACCAAATCAATAGACAAATTCAAGTAGAAAGCCTTTACCCAAAAGAAATACTAGAAGAACTCTACGAAAACTATCAAGCCAAAAATCAAGACAATCAGCAATATGAAAAGAGGACATATATCAAATAAAATTTAGACCCAATAATGAATACGTTAGTCCTCAACTTCTAAAATACTAAGCCTCGATTAATTCGAGGCTTTTATCATTTACAGAGCAGCAATATTCTTAATCTTAATGGACTGCAGAAATCCATCAAGTCCAGAAAGGATGTGAGACTTATTCTTCTCCAATTTTTCCAGATCACTTAGACGTTGTAACATAGCAGAATCTTTAAAGAGATAAGTCTTATCAGCTTCACCAAGAAAGTAGCCTACACTAGTCTCCAATATTAATCCACCTTATCCCCCACCACTCTCTCGTACACCTCCACCGTCCGCTGCACCATCTTCCGGAAATGGAATCTCGGTGCCAACAGCTGGGCTTCACGGATCACCTTATTTCTTAATTCGGTATCCCGGATCATCGCTTCCACACCGTTGGCCAATGATTCCGGGTCTTTGACCCTACCGAGCCAGCCGGTCTTCCGGTGCCGAACCAGTTCCGGTATACCTCCGGCATTGGTAGCGACCACCGGTACCTCCGAGGCAAAAGCATCAATAATGGTGGTGCCCAATCCCTCGGTTTGGCTACTTACCAGCAGGATATCCAGATCGCAGATGATGTCACGAATATCGGTACGGAATCCGGTACACTGAATGTGATCTTGCAGGCCTTGTGCTTGGATATAATGCAGAAGTTGATCTTTACCGTCGTCGTAATCACCAATGATCAGGAATCTGGCTTTCAACTTGCGGGAGAGAAGCACTTTTACCGAATCCACCCAGGTATAATAATCCTTGTGAGGTGCGATGGCAGCGATGTTGCCGATGAGTATCTCATCCGCTCCAATCCCATATTGCCGGCGCAGGATCCCGGTACGATGCGGATTGACATTATTGGTATCCACTCCGCTATACACCACCTCCAGCCGCCGGTGGTCCCGGATATCCGGTTTGAGCAGATCCCTGATAAACCTCGAGACACAAAGGATCTTCCGCACCTGAGGATGATTGTATTTCCAGCGCGAAAAGAAATTAGACGAAATGGGAAAATCTACGCGGCGACTTAACACCATCGGTACTTTGAGGCCAAACAGACGGGCTGCCATTACCCCATAGGAGTGGCTGTGCGAATCGTGCAAGTGGATTAGATCCACCGTCTGAGTTTTTGCTAATGCGGTTAACTGCCAGGCCACCCGGGGATCGAGGTTTCGTTTAGTGTATGTCTGATAAGACCATCCTTGCTTGGCACACATTGCGGCCAGTGGACTGGTGTGAGGGCAAAAGACAAATAGTTCATGTCCTTCATCTATCAGCCCCTCCAGCAAATAGGCGATTTGTTGTTCTCCCCCCCGCCAGGTCCTTGCGGAAGAAACCTGGAGGATTTTCATGAGGTACTGCGGGTTTGTAGGGTCAGCAATCCGGCAAACAAAGCAAATGAGGAAGATCCGACCTGATAGATCAGAAAGACATCCAGCATCAGGATAAAGGCCATAAACACCAACCACGAGATGGCCAGGATCTGCAACCAGGGATCCTGAATAGCAAGGAAATGTGAGGCCAAATGATACAACACAAAGAGGAATACCGCCAAGGCCAGTATGCCGGCAGCAGCCCATAGGAAAACATACTGGTTGTTGGCGAAAGGTTGTAGATTTAGACCTACTTCTGCATCTCTGGCATAGGCTTCGCCCAGTTTTTTCCGGAAATCGCCGACTCCCGTACCCAGAACGGGCGCATCCTTGATGAGTCGGGCATGGTTCTTTATAGACAGTAGCCGGGATAGCGAAGTAAAATGGGCATAATCGTACTCCACATATTTGCCATTCCGGATCAGTTCCAGCTCCCAAAACAATTGTGCGTATCGTGTTTGAACCGGAGTGATGGTCTTATAGATCAGAAGTGGCGCCAGGAGAAAATATACCCCCAGAAAGGCAACTGTGGCCAGGTTTAACGCCGGTCGCTTCCATTGTTTTTGCTCCTTTAAATAGGATCGCATTCCCTTGAGGATCCAAAGCGATAACACCAGTAACAAACCCAATTGGGCCCCGCGAGCACCTAATAAGATAATAGTCGGTACGATTGCCACGGTGGTTAATACCATCCAATCTTCACGTCCATTTTTTATGCGCAACCAGAGGGTAAACAAGATGGCTATGGCCAGAAGGTAACTAAAGTGCAACCGGTCCAGGAAAGGGCTGTATAATCCGAATTTGATCCGGCTGGCCATTTGTTTATATTCTTTAAGTAGTGGAATGTGTTCGGTCAAAAAGATAACGGCATCTTCGGGTAAAGCAAAGAGGACCAGTGTGCATACACTGGATATGGCACACCCATAAATAAAAAACCTCAGCATGTCGCGCAGATTTTCCATGACAATATCCCGGAATCGTACCAATATTACCGGTATCACGATCAGGGGAACCTGCTGGTAGCAAAAGGTCATGGCGTTACTCAGATCTTCGGAGTACATCACACTCGGAAGGTATGCCATAAATAACAGTGCCGGCAGTAAGATCAGGTATTGGGACTTCCACCATGACCAGGTGCGATTGATAATACCCGGTATAGCCAAGATCAATAACAGGACTATGCATATGGATACTACGGCCTTCGATATAGGCAATGAGATACATAGAGCCAGAAATAAAATCTTTACCCAGTGGTCAATACGCTGCATTCAGTTCCAATTTACCAATGAAGTCATTTAAAGACTATTTATTAAGTTATGTTTTAAATGACTTCAATACCTTGCCGCGAATGTACAATAAAATGAGGATTCAGAAAACCCTGTTTGCGGTATTCCATTCTCTTACCGGTTTCCAGATTGATTAGAACGCCACCCGATTCCTCCACGATGATCTGAGGGGCACAAGTATCCCACTCCATCGTGGGTCCCAGCCGTGGATATAAATCGGCTTTCCCTTCAGCTATCAACATAAACTTCATGGATCCTCCCATGGGTACCAACCGATGCTGAGGTAACTTTTTCAGATAATCTTGGGTCTTCGAATTCAGATGAGACCTGGAGCATACTACTCGCAAAGTAGATGGCAAATGACCTCCTTCCAGCTTGGTTTGACCCTGATGGTCCCGTCGCCAGGCACCGGCATCCTTTAATGCCCAATACACAGCCTGTTCTTCCGGTACATCTACTACCCCAAACACCGGATACTGGCCCTTCAGCAAAGCAATATTAATCGTAAATTGTCCGTTTCGGGCGACAAATTCTTTGGTGCCATCCAAAGGATCTACGACCCAGCAATAGGTCGAGCGGATCTCGCCGGGATCCGAATCGTCAGCACTTTCTTCCGAGATCACAGGAATATGCGGCGTCAACCTCTGCAACGATTCTGTAATCAGCTCATGTGACTTCCGATCGGCCTTGGTCAGCGGCGAATCGTCCTCTTTATTCTCAATCCCGAAATCGGTGCTGTGATAGATTTTAAGGACTTCATGACGGGCTGCCTGGGCGATCTCGAGGACCGGTTCTAACAATGCGTGTATATCCATGGTGCAAAAATAGGAAATAAGTAGTGAGTACAGCGTATTGAGTATTGAGAAGGTGTGGGTGTGGAATGGAACTGGCTATAGGCTTTTTGCTATTGGCCATTCGCCTTTGGCTTGATTCGGTTAGGAAGTATTGTCTTTATGAGCGTCCCTGTCAACATTCTGTAGTGAAATTGTTGAAAAGAAAGCAGAAGTCAGAAAGATACATGAAAACCCTGGATACCTGACACCTGACACCCTTGATATCTATCTTTACGAGCGTCGCTGTCAGTATTCGGTAGTGAGAAGGGAAATAGAAGATAGAAAATAGAAGTCAGAAAGATACCTGAAAGCCCTTGATACCTGACACCTGACACCCTTGATACCTGTCTATACGAGCGTCGCTGTCAGTATTGGGTATTGAGAAGGTGTGGGTGTAAAATGGAACTGGCTAATGGCTATAGGCTTTTTGCTATTGGCCATTCGCCTTTGGCTTGATTCGGTTAGGAAGTATTGTCTTTACGAGCGTCGCTGTCAGCATTCTGTAGTGAAATTGTTGAAAAGAAAACAGAAGACAGAAAGATACCTGAAAACCCTTGATACCTGAAAGCCCTTGATACCTGACACCTGACACCCTTGATACCTGTCTATACGAGCTTCGCTGTCAGTATTGGGTAATGAGAAGGTGTGGGTGTGGAATGGAACTAGTTATAGGCTTTTTGCTATTGGCCATTCGCCTTTGGCTTGATTCGGTCAGGAAGTATTGTCTTTACGAGCGTCGCTGTCAACATTCTGTAGTGAAATTGTTGAAAAGAAAACAGAAGTCAGAAAGATACCTGAAAACCCTTGATACCTGACACCTGACACCCTTGATACCTGTCTATACGAGCTTCGCTGTCAGTATGCAGTAGTGAGATGGTGTGGGTGTGAATTTAAAAAAAGAAATAGTGCTTCTGGAATGTGAATTTTAAACAATTAAACAATTAACCAATTAACCAATTCCACAGTTCCACAGTTCCACAATTAACCAATTCCACAATTCCTCCATTCCATCATTACACTGACGCCGGATGATATCTGAGTTCAAAACATTTCTTATGGTTAAAGATTGAAGTGGCAGCCTCAAGAATATCCCTGGCATTGATTTTCATCATCCTTTGATATTCCTGTGACATTCTTTCCGGAGTATCCAACCATTCATACATGGCCAAGGTGCTGGCTTTCTGCATCGCGTTGAGTTGTCCGTAAACTAAAGCACTTTCCCGTTGATTTTTAATTTTCATTAGATCTTTATCCTCGATTTCCTGAGATTGGTAGCGATCGAGATGTTCCCAGATGGCATTTGATAAATCTGTTAAATCTACACCTTCTACCGGTTCTGCTTCGATAATAAATAGACCTGGACCCAGAAAACCGGTCGTATAACAGTCTACATCTGTGGCTAATTGACGGCGCTTCACCAAATCCAAGTAAAACTTAGATGAATAATTGTTGCCCAATACATCCGCAAGTATCTGGGCCGGAAGATATTGGCCGGATAACCGATTACTCATGGGAAAAGTAATCATGAGGCTGCCTAATGGCAATTCCACATATTGATCTAAGTGAGAACTATCCGGAAGTTTGCCGTTGACCGTTGGAAAATGAAAATCTGGAGCTGCCCTGGAGGCTAGTTTGGCAAAATGTTTCTCTACCAGGTTTAATATCTCGGCTTCCGTATAGGGGGAAGAAATAGATAAGATGGTATTGCCCGGAGTATAGTGATCTTGATAAAACCGGTCCACAATAGATTGATCTATTTGCTTCAACTCGTCAATACTGGAGCCAATAGTAGGCCAGGAGTATGGATGTTCTCGATGGTATTGATTTTGTAAAATGATGCCTAGGGAATTACCGAATGGATCATCAATACAACTTTCCCGATATTCTTCAATGACTACTTTCTTCTGAATTTCCAGTCCTTTTTTGGTCAACTTAAGATTAGTCATCCGGTCAGCCTCCAATTGCAGGAGGGATTCGATATTTTGATATGGGAGACTAGCATAGAAGGCAGTAATATCCTGATTGGTCATCGCATTCCCATCGCCGCCTGCCATTTGCAACACCTGATCATAATCGGGAAACTTGCGCGTACCTGTGTACATTAAATGTTCAAATAGGTGAGCTAAACCGCGATACCCGGGTGGATCATTTCTCGATCCGGCGTTGATCAGTAGAAATAAAGCGGCCATGGGTGAATCCGGATTGTGATGATGGATAAAGGTAAGCCCGTTATCCAGCGTATATTTGTTATATTGAATCAACCTGGGATTGTTTTATCATTACTAACCGCCAAAATTACGTTACTTTGTGATTATTCATATGAATAACTTAAAGGAAATAAAGTCCAAGAAGTTTAAAGCCCCTCAAGGTAGTATTTTCAAACGTAATCGCACCGGGCATTTGGTATCCGGATTGGCACCCTTTTTAAGAGGTCCTTACAGTACCATGTATCTGCGAAAACCATGGACCATTCGCCAGTATGCCGGATTTTCGACGGCTGAGGAAAGTAATGCTTTTTACCGGCGCAATCTGGCCGCAGGGCAGAAAGGGCTATCGGTAGCATTTGACCTACCTACCCATCGGGGTTACGATTCGGATAATGAACGCGTCAGAGGGGATGTAGGTAAGGCCGGAGTTGCCATTGATACCGTAGAGGATATGAAGTTGCTTTTTGCCGGTATTCCGCTGGATAAAATGTCGGTATCGATGACTATGAATGGTGCCGTAATCCCGGTATTGGCATTTTATATTGTGGCAGGAGAGGAACAAGGAGTCTATCCTGGGCAGCTGACCGGTACTATTCAAAACGACATCCTCAAGGAATTTATGGTTCGCAATACGTACATCTATCCTCCCGAACCTTCCATGCGGATTGTAGCCGATATTTTCCGGTTTACTGCGGCATCGATGCCCAAATTCAATTCCATCAGCGTAAGTGGTTATCATATGCATGAAGCGGGTGCGGATGCTGCTTTGGAGCTAGCCTATACACTAGCTGATGGGTTGGAATATGTACGTGCCGGAATAAAGGCCGGTCTAAAAATTGATGATTTTGCACCACGTATCTCTTTCTTCTGGGGGATCGGCATGGACTTTTATGCTGAAGTTGCCAAGATGAGAGCCGCTCGTATGTTATGGGCAAAAATAATTCGAAAGTTCAATCCTAAGAATCCAAAATCAATGGCTTTGCGGACTCATTGTCAGACGAGTGGATGGTCATTGACTCAGCAAGATCCCTATAACAACATTGCCCGGACGACGATCGAGGCATTGGCGGCGGTCATGGGTGGTACCCAATCACTGCATACCAATGCATTGGATGAAGCACTGGCATTACCTACGGATTTTTCTGCCAAAATTGCCCGGGATACTCAAAAAATAATTCGTGATGAATCGGATCTCATCAGGACCCTGGATCTGTGGGGTGGATCCTCGGAAATCGAGAGCAAAACATTGGAAATCGCCAGTCAAGCCTGGGATTACATTCAGGAGATCGAAGAGATGGGCGGAATGACCAAGGCTTTACAAAATGGTCTTCCCAAACGTCGTATTGAAGAAATTGCTGCTCGTAAACAAGCCCTGATTGATACGGGTCAGTATCCGATCGTTGGCGTGAATATATACCAGAGTGAAGAGGAGCCGAAGTTCGAATTATTGGAGGTACAACTTAAAAAAGTGCTTAAAATCCAGCTGGAAAGACTCGCCAAAGTGAAGAAAGACAGGAATGAGATTGAGGTAAAAGGAAGTTTACAACATCTAACACAAATAGCCAAGACCGGTACGGGTAATCTATTGGAGGGAGCAATTGATGCGGCTCGAAATCGGGCTACCCTGGGCGAAATTACGCAAGCCCTGGAAGCGGTATTTGGCCGTTACAACCCCCGCATCGAAACCGTGAGGGGAGTTTATGGAAAAAGTATAGCTATGGACCCTTTATTTCAAAAAGCCATTCAATTATCTCGGAAGTTTGAACAGCAATACGGCCGGCGTCCCAGAATAATGGTAACTAAACTGGGACAAGACGGACATGATAGAGGAGCTCGAATCGTGGCCACCAGCTTTGCTGATATTGGTTTTGATGTGGATGTGGGCCCATTGTTTCAAACACCCGGTGAAGCGGCCCGACAGGCTGTGGCGAATGATGTACATTTTATTGGTGTTTCTTCGTTGGCGGGAGGGCACAAAGCCCTGGTTCCCGAATTAATACAAGAACTAAGAAAGTTTGGCAGAGAAGATATCCTGGTTATTGCAGGAGGTGTAATACCTCCGGCGGATTATGATCAATTATTCGATCAGGGTGTAGTAGCTATATTTGGTCCGGGAACCGTAATTGCAGAAGCCGCTATCGATCTGCTTACACTTTACCTTAATGGGAATTAAGTGTTGAACGGAAGACGGTGATCGGTGATTGGTGAACGGACAAAGAGCATGGGGCAAGGGGCAGGGAGCAAAAAAAGTGTGGAAACCGAAGTCGGAAAGACGGTTCTCCTTCGTATAAAGGTTCGGAGAGCAAGGAGACCGGAAAAAAGTTAACTTATTCAGGCATTATCAATTATCAAACAGCCAAAAGCTAACAACCAAAAGCAAATTAGCCAACCGCCAATAGCCTACTCCAATACAAACAACTCAGAAGTGATACGGTCTGCTATCAACTTCCCCTCTGAAGTCAAACGGTAGACACCATCGATTAATTCGACTTTTCCCTCAACTATATAAGGTTGCAGTGTCTTTCTAAACAGTTGGGAATAAGCTGGATATCTTAAATTAAGATCATCTTCAGATACTCCCCACATAGTACGAAGCCCCAGCATGATGTATTCATTGTACTGAGTCTGAATACTCAGAACTTCTTTTTCACCCGGAGGGATGCCATGGGTTTTAATACCCTTCATATATTGATGGTTATGTGCAACATTCCAATAGCGGACTGGATGTAAATAGGAGTGGGCTCCCGGCCCAATCCCTAAGTAGGGTTCACCTTTCCAGTAGGCCGAATTGTGGCGGGATATTCTGTCGGGTTTACAGAAATTGGAGATTTCATAATGCCAATATCCCAGTTTATCCATTTTTTCCATTAGTATTTTCATCTGTACTGTTCCAGCTTCATCATGTGGTGCCATCGTCTTGCCCTTCCGGATCATAACCTCCAGCGCGGTCCTGGGTTCTACCGTGAGATGATAGGCCGACAAATGAGGTATACCGTAACTGGTGAAGTATTCCAGGTTTTGCAACCATTTTGCTAAGGATGTAGTGGGGCTACCATAGATCAGATCGATGTTGATATCAGAAAACCCAAACTGAATGACGTCTCGGATGCATTGGTGAGCCTGGTTCTCATCGTGAGAGCGGTTCATCCATCTTAAATCCTCGGCAAAAAACGATTGAATACCAATGCTCAACCGATTAAAGGTCGATACCCAAAATTGCAGATTGTTCCGATCGACATCTTCGGGATTTGCTTCAAGGGTGATCTCCGGTGTTTCTGTAAGCTGGTAACACTTCAAAATTATAGTAAATATTTTTTCTATCTGCTCAGGAGTTAGTATGGAAGGGGTGCCACCGCCCCAATAAATGGTGGACAATGATTCGGTGAGGAGATTAGACCTTTGCTCCAGTTCGGTGCAGATGGCATCGACCATTTGATCGACATATGAAGTCCGGGTAGAAAAATGAAAATTACAATAGTGACATGCCTTTCGGCAAAAAGGGATGTGGATGTATAGCCCGGCCATTAATTCTGGTTTTTTAAAACCATCATCAAACCATCCCGAACCGGAAGGATAATTTGCTGTACTTGAGCATCATTACTGATCATTTCGGCAAACTCAATCAATGCTTTCGCATCAGGATCATTAGGCTCTGTAATCACTTTTCCACTCCACAGCATATTATCAGCAATTAAAAGCCCCCCAGATCTGAGCTTTGGAATTATTTGTTGATAATAAGCTGCATAATCCTGCTTTCCGGCATCCAAAAACACCAGATCAAAAGGTCCGGTTAGCTCCTGGATAGATTCTTTGGCATCTCCATAGAGGACCTCAATTTTTTCATGCACTCCAGCCAGTGGAAAATATTTGCGGTGAAAGTATTCAAATTCCCTGTTCTGTTCTAAGGTGATTACCTTACCCTTGGTGTGTCCCATGCCAAGTGCTAAACATATTGCCCCGTATCCAGTAAAGGTTCCTATTTCCAATACGCTGCTGGCATTCCATGCAGACGCCATAAATTCCAATAGCTTTCCCTGCAAATTTCCAGATACCATTTGCGGAGCCAGGGTTTTCAGATAGGTCTCCCTTTCCAACTGTTGAAGTACTTCATGTGCCGGAGAGGAATACGTTTCACAATAATTTTGAATTTCGGATACGGATAATTTCATCGGATGGATTGTTTTCTTTTGATGGCCCAATTATTTAGGACCGGATAAGTAAATACGGCAAAAAGGATCATACACACACCAAGGTAGAACCCTGCAGTGAGTTCTTTGTTTTCTTTTAATAATACCCAAGCCAATAGAATACCATAAACCGGTTCCAGGTTAAGAGTAAGACTGGCAGCGAAAGCGGATAAATGTCTCAATGCTCTTAAGGCCAGGACATAGCCGAGGGTGGTGCATAGAATAGCTAAGATAATGATATAGATCCAATCGACACCTGTTGGCCAAAACGACCCAGACGCCTCGAAAAATAGTGGATAAATCACCAAGCCCACACTCATCAATATCCAGGCACTACTCATTTCCAGGAAAGTTATGGTCAAGGCATCACTTTCCTGAATATATTTTTTATTCAATATGGAAAATAGAGCGGCTAAAAAAGCAGCTACCAGACCAATAACAACTCCGGTAAACATAGATAAATCTACGTTGCGAACCACCAATACCATTCCCGGAATGACTAATAGGGCTAAAAGGATATCAAAAAGATGGATTTTCTTATTGAAAAAATAAGGTTCAAGGAAGGCGGTGAATAGGGCACTGGTGGCCATACAGACCAAAGTAATGGAGGCATTTGATAATTTGATCGCTCCAAAGAAGCATAACCAATGCAACCCTACCAATAATCCAATGCTCAAGAAAATAAGTATCCTGCGTCTGGATAATTTAAGTAAGGATCGCGAAGTATGAATCAATAAATACAAGCTTAGTGAGGCCAGCAGAACCCTCCACCAAACCAATACCAATGAAGAAAGCCGGATTAAATCTCCCAGGATAGCTGTCAACCCAAATAATAATACAGCTAGGTGTAACTCCAGATAGGACTTCCTTACCGCTTCCATGGCGTCAAAAATAAGGTTATTATCCTTTTGGAGTGTATAACGAATTGTTGATTCCGTTTTTTTATTCCTATTTGGTTATGGTCGATTTACTAAAAGCCAATAGCCAACAGCCTAGCGCATTTAACCTTGAATAGCTATAATTATGTATCTTTGTACCAGTGGAATAATCACTTTGGATGGCAATCAAAGTAGGGGATAAAGCACCTAGTTTTACACTGGTTTCAGGAGATAAAACTAAAGTTACCTTGGACCAATTTGCAGGGAAAAAGGTTGTGCTGTTGTTTTTTTCTTTTGCTTTTAGCGAAATTTGCAATCGGGAGTTGGAACTGTTTCAGGCTGAACTAAAGAAATTTAAAGACTTAAACGTACAGATTCTGGCAATCTCAGTAGATTCACCTTTTTGTTTGAAAAAAATGCAGGAAACAATTCCGTATACATTTCCTATGTTATCTGACTTTAACAAGGAGATAAGTAGGGCCTACGATGTACTATATGACTCTTATTTGTATGAATTGAAAGAAGTGGCCAAAAGATCCATTTTTGTGATTGATCAGGACGGTATTATTCGGTACACTGAAGTTTTTGAAAATACGGATCAGATGCCGGATTTGCCAAAATTGTATATGGCAATAAGAAACTGTTAAAAGACAATCATTAAATTTTTTTGCATGAGCGAAAAATATTCACCGATAGAAAAAGAAGATATTCAAGTCCTGGACCAGATCGAAAATGATCTTGGTGCACGCTTAGTGGTTTATAACGATGACATCAATACATTTGATTGGGTAATACAATGTTTGATGGAAATCCTTCAACATACAGAGGTGCAGGCCGAACAGTTGTCGCTTATGATTCATTTTAAGGGGAAAGCTACCGTAATGTCAGCGGCCTACAATAAGCTAAAACCCAAAAAAGATGCATTGGTAGACCGAGGCTTATCCGCGGTGATCGAGCAGTGTAAAAAAGATGTTTAGAAAGTAGCCTGCTGACGTATTTTCTAGCATTAAAGCCATTCTCCTGATGCCGGTTTATCAATTACCATCCTATCCTTACGTGTTCCCACATCCATTACGGGCAGATCAAGATGGCCTGCTGGCTATCGGTGGTGATTTAGATCCGGAAAGATTGATTTTGGCTTATCAACATGGTATCTTTCCATGGTATAACCATGATGATCCGATTCTTTGGTGGTTCCCCAATCCCAGGCTGGTACTTTTCCCATCTAAAATAAGAATTGCCAAAAGCATGAGATCTTATTTTAATCAACAGAAATATTCTTGCACCTACAATCAACAATTTACAGAGGTGATGATCAATTGTAAGAATCATCGTCGACCGGGTCAAACCGGAACCTGGATTCAGGAAGAAATGGTAGAGGCTTACACCGCTCTGCACCGGATGGGAATAGCTCAGTCCGTCGAAGTATGGGAAGGCAATGAATTAGTGGGTGGGTTGTATGGCGTTCAGCTTAACCGGATATTTTTCGGTGAATCCATGTATGCTCATAAGTCTAATGCCTCCAAATTTGGGTTGATTAAACTGGCGCAAAAACTAGCTAAAGAAGATGTCGAGTTAATTGATTGTCAGCAGGACACCCCTCATCTAAAATCCCTGGGGGCCGAGTTGATTTCGAGTAAGCAATTCCATGATATCATTCAACAAAATCGATTGAAAAGTTTAATATCCTGAGTTCGATGGATAATATATCAATTTTGAACACCCTTTCCGTAATTCGGAATTTTGCAGTTTATCTTGTATATTTTTTCAATAGTAATTAATAGCGGCCCATTAAAACTTTGGTTTTAACTTGAATGGTTTCTAAAGTTTCGGATAGTGGTGTTATTAGGTAATACTCATCTGGCAATAAATTCATTTTGTGAGATCAGATTTACCCAGTTGTCGAGGCTTACACCCATTAACGTGAAATGGTAGGTCTCCCCTGCGTCTAATGTCGGCTCGGGTACGATATCATTGACATTGAGAACTACATTGTCCAAATTGTAGAATTGCCAGCATTTCTCGTAGGTATAAGTTCCACTTAACAGATATCCGTCAGCATCGGATACAACCTGAAAGAAGATGGCGTTTTCTGCTATGGACCCATCCTGCCATGAAAACTTTGGACTTAAGGCATCGGCAAAAGAAATAGCTACTAATTGCGGGTTAAACTCACTTGGTTTGGTAGTTGACTTTAAGCGGATTGCATTGCAAATATGAATCGAATCCTGGGTGCGATATACTACTTTTGACCAGACATCCTGATCACCTCCGGGATGCAAGAAACGTTGCAGAAAACCATTAAAAACCGGTACCACCTCTAAATCCACTTTCCTGTAATTGTCGAGGTCATCCTGATCATCGCTGATATTCTTATTTTCGAAGTAGACAAAATCATAAGCTCCTTTGATCGGTAAGAAAAATACGGACACCGGGAATGACGGATCTTCCAAAAATCCCTTTTGTCCTCCGGCAGCACAGGCTATCAATTGTTTGCTTACAGGTAAATTAGAAGAGTTGAGATAAGCGGATAAGGAACCCTCAGGAGGCGGTGTTTCCTCACTACACTGTACTATGGTACACAGGTATAGCAACAACATCCATCCTGAATATTTAATTGTAGTATTTGAATATTTACCCATCATTCAGACACAATCGCGTTAAGAGCATCCACAAAAATATCTAATTCTCTTAAACTCGTGTATACATTTGGTGTAACGCGGACACCTTCCAGATTTTCCCAGCTGATCGAAATACAGTGAATTTTATATTTGCTAAACAGTTTTTGGGCAATATCTGCATTTTTCAAGCCATCGATTGAGAATAAACAAATAGCTCCTCCGTAAGCTGGGTCCAGTGAGGTGTGGCATCTAAATCCCGGAATCGTCTGAGTCTTCTCCACCCAATAATTCTTTAAATAATGCAGTCTTCTGGCTTTGCGCTGACTTCCGATCAAGTGATGAAAATCAATGGCGTTGCCAATCGCTTGTTCGATGGCAAAAGATCGAGTACCCAAATGTTCAAATTTTCTAATATCAATCGAGGAGGGATCGGGAGCTGCTAAGAGAGGGTAAATTTTCCCGATTTTTTCTTTACTGACATAAAGCATACCACTTCCGAACGGCGCGCACAACCACTTGTGGAGGCTAGTTCCCATATAATCACAATCGAGTTCTGCGCAGGAATATTCAATATGCGCGAAGGAATGGGCGGCATCCAACAGAATCTCGGCATGGTGTTCATGAGCTAAATTTGCCAGTTTTTTTGCTGGAAGTATTTGTCCACTCCAATTGATGATGTGGGTAACATGTAGCAGTTTGGTCTTGGGTGTGATTTGCTCTTGATATTTGCGGATAAAATAACTTTCCTCTTCGTTTGGCAACTCCAGATTAACCCATTTCAATTTGATTCCATCCCTTTTTTCTCTTTGTTTCCAGGCATTGATCATGTTTGGATAATCCTGATACGTCAGTATAACTTCATCACCCTTTTCCAGAGGTATTCCAAAAATGATTGTTTCCAAAGCCTCTGAAGAATTGCGCTGAATGGCAATTTCTTCTGGATCGACTCCAGCAAGTGCTGCCAGCTTACTTCGTACCGGTTCCCTGCCCTGATCTAAAATTCGCCACATATAGAATGATGGAGTTTGGTTACTCAGCTGATTATTGTAGGTAACTGCATCCTGGACTACTTTTGGCTGCGGGCTTACACCACCGTTATTCAGATTGATAAGATTTGGGTTGACTGTATATGCTTGCTTAATGATTTTCCAAAAGTCTTCATCATTGGTAACTTTTGCCCCATCCCATTTTTTAAGAGCCTCTTCAATACTACTTAATTGGTAGAAATCAGTAAACTTGGGAAGGCTTATACCGGTAGCTACAGCTCCAGCAAGCTGGATAAAACGTCTTCTTTGAAACATGTTGTGGATTTTTTATACCCAACTAAAAAATAAAGAGACGGTGCCGGAGCACAGTCTCTTAAAGTTAAGCAATTTATATAGATAGAGGAAAGATTAGTTAAATTGGGGGCCAATGATCGAGTAAATTGTTACATCCTCCCGAATAAATACCCGTCGTTGGCCCAACCAATTGGCCGGAAATAAGCATATGGAAATAATTCCTTAAACTATGCTCAGATAGTCAATTGTTATATTTTAGACAACTTCTTAATTAAGGATCTTGTAAACTACAAGTACTGGATTTAGTGAATTTTACAAACTATTAAAGGTTCGATTACTTTTGCAAAACCCAACAGTACTTCAGTGCAACTTGGTAAGTTATCATATAAACGGAGCTTAATTGCCGAATATTTTATCATAGATGGAAAAAATCAAATTAAATTTCTAATCCTTTGATAACAATAACGTTATATTGTAAACTGTTTGTGAAAAATAAATACTAGTGAAAAAATCTCTCTCTTTGGTTTTATTATTTTTAGTCCACCTGATCGGGGCACAAGAAAGAGGACCAAAGATTTTAAATCTTGAGGTATGGGGTGCCTGGGATTACCTGGAATCTATCCAGATGACAGATAATGGGGAATGGTTTGCGTATTTGGTAAAACCCGGACAGGGTGATGCTTCTTTAACCCTCGACCATAAAAAAAGCGTCAAAACGGAAAGAATTCAGCTGCTACCTGAAGATGGATCAACAACAGCAAAGATCCGGGATGCCTGGGTTAGTGCACTCCAAAATGGAATTCTGGTCTATAATGCACTCACTAATAAATACGAAATTGTTATCAATAAAACCGGAGCCTGTCAAAACCTGGTTTGGGATACAATAGGCGAAGAGCTTGTATTCCTATTGGATACAGCGATTATTGAAAATCTGGAACCTGATTTCGGTGTCTTTCGTTGGACTAATAAAGACATTACAGTATCTCCAATACTGAAGAATGAAGATGAGATCTTTAATAAAAACAATCTGATGATTTCAGACAACGAAGCGTCTATTTTTGAATCCGGAATGAATCTTTATACCGGAATAACTCCATGCAAAGAAAAGCGGGAAACAATTATTACGGATGATGAAATTGGTAATAAAGGAGTTTGGTCTTATCAACAGGCCTTTCTTCATATCATACAGGAATCTCGGTTTAATCCACTACTAAATGAGTTGACAGAAACGGATAATCATGAGTAAGTACCGAAGCCGACGAGAATTTTTAAAGGAAGCCGCTCTGGTAAGTGGAGGTTTTTTAGGGTTGGAAACTTTTTTCAGTACCTGGATTGAAAGTTGTGCCACCGTTAGTGAATTTACCGAAGTGAAGCTGAAAGAAAAATATGGCCCTTTGAAATCCGATCCCAAGGGATTGCTTAAACTACCTCCGGATTTTCATTACAAAGTGATTAGCCGGGCAGGGTCTAAGATGGATGATGGATTCATTACACCGGATAAACCTGATGGAATGGGGACTTTCGCAGGTCCTAACGGAAGAGTAATTGTGGTGAGAAATCATGAATTACTTTTAAAAGATAAAGGACCATTTGGGACAAAAGATAAACTATTAAAAAAATTACCTACTAACAAAGTATTTGATCCCGGGAATGAATTTGCTTGTCAGGGTGGAACTACTACTTTTGTGTACAATGAACAGAGCAGGGAGATTGAGAAATCATTTCTTAGTCTGGCAGGGACACTACGAAACTGTGCAGGAGGAGTAACTCCCTGGGGAACCTGGGTCACCTGTGAAGAAATTGTTGTTAGTGCCAATAAATCGATTAAGGCCAGCCACGGTTATAATTTTGAGGTAAAACCGACGGTTACTCCACAATTAGCGGATCCCATTCCACTAGTAGCAATGGGACGATTTAACCACGAAGCCATATGCGTTCACCACCCAACCGGTATTGTGTATCAAACTGAAGATCGGAATGACGGTCTTATATATCGCTTTATTCCCAAGGTAAAATCCGATCTAAAACAAGGGGGGCAGTTGCAGGCATTAGCGCTTAGGGAACAGCAAAGTGCCGATTTGCGAAATTGGGAGGAAACATTGTTCCCTACTAAAAAGGATTTTGATGTAGAATGGGTTAATATTGATGTGGTGGATACCCCGGAAGACGATGTCAGAATGCGCGGTTTTCATGCCGGAGCGGCAAAATTTGCCAGAGGAGAGGGTATGTGGTATGGCGAGAATGAATTTTATTTTGCCTGTACCAATGGCGGTATCGAAAAGTTTGGACAAATCTGGAGATATAGACCCAGCCCATATGAAGGATCAAGTCGTGAGAAGAACCGGCCTGCAAAACTCAGATTGTTTTTGGAACCTAACAATACCGATTTATTGAGGAGTTGTGATAATCTGACGGTCGCCCCCTGGGGAGATTTGGTCTTTTGTGAAGATAACGATCATCCGCGCATCATCGGAGTAACTCCAAAAGGAGAAATGTATATTATCGCCGAGAATGTGGGGTATCCTTCAGAATTTGCCGGTGTGGTATTTTCACCTTCCGGAAAGACGTTGTTTGTTAATATCCAACATGCAGGACTGACACTGGCTATCAACGGACCTTGGACCGACCGGTCGAAAAAAGGATGATGCACGAAATCAACATGGCTATTAATAAATGGCATTTCTGTAAAATTCAGTTAACCATTAATTTTTGATGCTGTCGATGCTGAATGCAGGGTCATCAGTAGGGAGAACATACGATTTTTGCTTTTTACCAAATACGGAAACATTAACATACCGCTTGGGATTAAGGCGAAAGTCCTGCAGGAACAAATCCAAATTTTTGGAAACTTTGGCCAGGTTTACATAAAGCTCGTCATTTTTTGCCAGCAATCCCAGGGATCCTTCTCCGCGGTTTACACCTTCCAGTAATTGATTGATTTCACTTACAGTGGCTTCGGCTTTAGTCATAACCGAGGTCATTTTTTCCATCGTGCCTTCCAGTTTGCCAGTCGTATTGGCGATTGATGTACCGAGGTCGGCATCCTTCAGTTGAGTAGTAATCATTTCAATATTGGACATGGTTTTGGTGATTTGCTCATTATTCTCTGCCAGGTTTCCGGTAATACTGGACAAATGATCAAATGTTTCGCGCAAATCCCGGGAGGATTGAGACAAAATGTAACTCAAGGATTGGGTAATATTTTCTAAGTTGTGAATGGTAGACTTTAGCTCTTCTATGCTTTTGGATACATCGGAAGGATTGTCCGGGTCCGTGGATGAGGTCAAGGTATCCACCAAACTACCGACCCCTCTTTTTAACAATTCAAAGTAGAGATCAACCTCGTCCGGAGGAATCATGGATTTTAATAGTCCAAAGGTGCGACCTCGCAGAAAGGCCCCATCTTCAGCACAACATGGTCCTTCCATCTGGAGTACAACCGCTTTTCCACCCAATGGTCCGTCACTTATTATGGTAGCTATGGTATTTTTAGGAACCTGGATGTCTTTCTGAATATCCAGAGTAACAACTACGGAATCTAAATGGTCTTCATCCAAAGTGATCTCAAATACAGTTCCTACCTGAAATCCATTGACGTAAACGCTATTGGAAGGCCTGAGCTGATCCACATGATCATACTTGACATAGTAATAATTTGTTTTGCTCAATAGATCCTTACCGTTAAGAAACTTATATCCCCAAATGGCGGCCGCTATGCATACGATAGCCAGTACTCCGATTCTAAATTCTTTTGATATTTTCATTTGGGTTTACATTTCCATTAATCGCCGAAATTATAAATATTAAACGAATATATCACGACCATGAGATTTCAAATACTCATTTATTCGATAATTGGAGGCATCCCAGCGACGAAATGGGTGCAATAATTGTTCCTAAAGTATTGCATAATCTGTGTTATGTTCTCATTAAACCAAACTAAATCCTCAATACCAATGGATTATATTTGATTTTGTTTAGCATATTTGCGTGAATGTGTATAGAATTTAACATTTTGATAGTTTGAAGGATAGTTTATATAACGTTTTTAAACATAAAGGCTAACGATTAGGATTTTTAACTGCATTGGGATATTCATTTTGGGGACACTATTAAGTCCCCTGCGAGGTCAGGTGCCAGCTCCTCAGGATACGCTATTGCAGAATGACAGCTTGCGTATCGACAGTTTTCCTATCATTGATCCGGTATTCAGTCAGATTAGGATATCTCAGGATTCTGTAGAGGATGAAGTAGACTATCATTCTCAGGATTCGCAGATTATGGATAATCGCAACAAGTTTGTGTATCTCTATGGTGATGCTCATGTAGCCTTTCAAGAACTATCTTTAGATGCAGATTATATCGAATTTGATCTGGAGAATGATCTGGCTTTTGCCAAAGGATTGCCGGACAGTACCGGTAAAATTGCCGGGAAACCGATATTTACTGATAATACTGGGGCCTATAAGGCGGATTCGATGCGGTATAACTTTAGGACCCGAAAAGCCTATATTTATTCCTTAACCACCGAGTATGAAGGCGGTTATATTCATGGCAAACAAACCAAGATAGTCGATGATCCTGATCTGTTTAAGGATGACACAGCTTCGCATTTTGTGATTTACAACCGCGATGCCTTATATACGACCTGTGACCATGAAATTCCTCATTTTGGAGTGCGCAGTAATAAGCAAAAAGTCGTGCCTAATAAGCTGGTGGTAGTCGGGCCTTCTACCGTAGAAATAGGCGGTGTACCCCTGTTTTGGCTACCGTTTGGTTTTTTTCCTTTCAAAGAGACCGCAACTGCCGGACTGATTTTTCCTCGTGATTATGAATATTCTCCCCAGTGGGGATATGGCATTCGAAATATCGGATATTATACTCCGATTGGAGAGAAAATGGACTTACGAGTGACAGGCGATATCTACACGCGGGGCAGCTGGGGTCTCAGTGTAGCATCCAATTATCGTAAGCGGTATAAATATTCCGGGAATTTTGCCGTATCCTATTCCAACCGGGTCAGTGAAAATTTCGAAGGGTTGAATTCTTCCAATACCAGCATCGCTATTCGACTCAGCCATACTCAGGACAAATCCGCTCATCCGTATCGGGTGATTAGTGGGAGTGTAAACATTCAAACCGGCGGAGGCTATGACCGTCAGAATTTTTATGATACCGACAGTAGATTTAATACTTCCATCGGATCCAATTTTAGTTACCGCAGAACTTTTCCCGGTAAGCCTTTTTCTTTTTCGGCCAGCATGAATCACTCCCAAAACCTATCCCGTAGAAACATGACTATTACCCTGCCCCGGGCCAATTTCCAAACCCAAAGGCTCTTTCCATTTCGCAAGAAAGGTGCGGTTGGGGATCGTCCTTTTTATGAACGAATATCAATAAAGTATGATGCCGATTTACAAAACACCTTAAATGCCACGGATACCACGCTTTTTACACAAGAAACCATCAACAATGCCAAAACAGGCATTCGTCACCGGGTTACGACTTCCGCTGATTATAAGTTATTAAAATACCTCAATTTTGCTCCATCATTTAATCTGACCGAAGTGTGGAACTTTAATACGGTCCGTTGGGGTACAGATTCTACGGGAACCCAAATTCAACGGATAGATACGGTAAGGGAGTTTAAAGCATCACATCAATACAACTTCAATCTTTCGTTTAATACAACCTTATATGGATTTCTGCGCTTCAAGAAGGGATGGATACGCGGTATCCGACATGTAATGAGGCCGTCAGTAGGATTTTCGATGAGTCCGGACTACACCAATCCCAAATTGGGTTATTTTCAAGAGGTTAATGGTGAGTTTAGAAGTATTTTGGCCAATTCGGTGTATTCCACACCCAGATACACGGGACCACAAATGGGAATGCGCATCGGATTAAATAATAATTTTGAAGCCAAACTGTATTCTAAAAAGGATTCAACTGAAAATGTGATCAAACTTTTTGATAACATCAATTTAAGTACCTTTTACAATTTTATTGCCGATAGCTTTCAATTACAGGATATTGCATTTTCCGGTAATACGCGGATTTTGAAAGGAGTATCGAGTATGAACATCAGGGGATCTTTCACGCCTTATGCCTTTGAGGCGGGAAGGCAGGTCGATAAATACCGGATTAAGGAAGGTCAATTTCCCATTGCATTAGAAACCCTGACCATAAGCTTAAATTCAAGCTTGTCCGGTTCGAAAATCAAGGAATGGTTTACCAAAAAAGAAAATGGGGAAAAGAAATCAACACGGCAAAAGCCTGGCAACAGCGATCAGTTTTCGGATTTGTTTTCAAGTTTTAATTTGCGGCATACCTTCCTCTTAAGTTTGAATCGCTCGACTGCAAAACTGGACTCTTTTATTGTCAAAACCAATAATGTGATTTATATTCAAGGGCAGATTCCCCTTACAGATAAGTGGAACATAAGTATAGGGAATATTGGCTACGATTTTCAAACCAAGCGTATTACGTACCCCGACCTCCGATTTACCAGAGACCTACATTGTTGGGATATGAGTTTTGGTTGGCAACCCCAGAATCGTACTTACAGCTTCATTATTCGTGTGAAAGACGATAAACTGGGATTCATCAAAGTTCCTTATAATAAAAACAGCTATAATTCCTTTAACCAATTTTAAGCATCGATCTATCTGATCTGTACTTTTTTGTTGAACTCCGCCATCTTAACCGAAGGATGGCCCAAAACTTTTTGAAGCATGTTGCGGGAGGCAATTTTTTGAGTATCATATCGAATTAGCCACATATTCATACTGGGAGCAATTTTACCAGCTTGTTGCACACCATAGGATTTAAAATCTGTTACCAATTGATCTAACGAAGTATTCTCCTTGAGTTGAACGATTATTTCATTACTGATAATATTGGGATCGCGATCCGGGTCATCAAGAGGTTCCCATGCTTCGGTGGACATGGCCAGGGAGTGCAGGATATTTTCCAGATTCTTAAAGTTTTGCGGAGTACCATATCTACCTTTTACGGTTTTGGTGTGACCGTCTTTGGTAAAAGAAATGATGGTGGAAGGTAAATCGGAAACTGGCCCGTCGTATTCATTATCCATTTGATCAAAACGAGCCTCCTCGAAAGCAAACCGTATTCCTTCGTACTGTTGTGCCGATAAAGTTCGTTTAAAGAGCCCTAATTTATCCACATATTTAATCCCTTGATATTCTATTTTACGGTTGTCATAAATGTATAAATTGTATACAGGGCAGGTGCCAAAACAAGGGGTCTTACGCATTTCAATAATCAAAGTGGCTTCATTATTTTGTTGATGTGATTCTTTCATGGTCGAACAATGGAGATAAAACAAGGCCAACAAAATATACAGTTTGTACGTATACATCTTTTCAGTTTATGAACAATTTTTTGGTAAAATAATTCCCTTCATTTTCAATTAATATGAAGTAAATTCCAGTTGGAAGATTTTGATCCAAAGTAAAAGTAAAAGTATTTTGCAAATGATCAGAAGAATAGATCCTTTGACCGGTCAGATTAAAAATGGAAATCTTACATTCATCCCAGTAGGATGCAGGTTCAAAAAACGCTACGAGGCGGTTCGAAATAGCTTGATAATAGACTTTGAGGCGATCAAAAGACGGTTTAGCATTAGGTTGAATACAGTTGGGCGTTTGATCGATCAGGGAGTTTCTTAACCAGGTTATCGTTTGATGCATTGCGGATACTTGTCCTTTGGTAAAAAAGGCATAACAACGGTCGGTCGTTAAGTCCATAAAATTCATAAACATATCCGCACTTTCACAACTCTGCTGAGGGAATAGCGGGCATCCGGTGTAAGCATGTGATTGTAGTGGAGTATCCATAACCAGATCATCTTCACCGCAATCGTTTTCCTGATTTCCCCAAAGGTGCAATAACCCCAGATAATGTCCCATTTCATGGACCAATGTTCTGCCCAGATCGTATGGAGGTTCTACCCCCAGAATAGTTCCGAAATAATTGGGATCTATAACGATGCCATCTTCTTCAGGGTGATTAGCGGCCTTGGGTAAAGTGGCCCGTCCAAACAAGCCACCCATTTCTCCTATCCAAATATTTATATATCGAGATGGATCCCATCCGGACTTGCCGCCGAATTCATCATAATGAATTACATAACGTTGTTCTTGAGCTGTAGCAATTCCAGGATTTGGGATCGGAGTTTTGGTGCGCGTGATTCCATTCGTTGGACTGCCTAATGGATCTTTCGCTACCAGACAGAATTGAATATTGGGTATTCCAATGTGCTGCCTAAAAAGATGGGGTACTTGATGGAAAAATATCCTTTCTCCAGCAAAATCCTGGTTTAGTGCATCAATTTGTGAATGAATTTGCGCATCTGAAATGTTCGACTTCTCATCATTGTAAACCACATGAATCACAAGGGGTAAAAAGATAGTTTCCCGGGTATTTAAATTGGGTTTGAGATTCTCAGGCTTGAAGATCTTTTCCTGATTTTTAAATTTTGCACTATTGGTTACCTGACAACGACGCTGGGCGTAACCGTTGGATACAAAACAAATGAAAGCGATAAGGAACCACCATTTCATGCAAGTGCATTAAAAATCGGTCTTAAGAATTTCCAAAATAGCATCAATTTTGGGTGTCAAAATGATTTCCACCCTCCGGTTTTTGGACTTACTGGCTTCGGTATCCAACGAGTCGATCGGGAAATGGGAAGAACGCCCTGAGGCTAAAATTCGCCGGGGATCAATTTCAAATGTAGTCAAATATTTAATTACAGAGGTGGCTCTCGTAACACTCAGGTCCCAATTCAAATCATCAGAACCGTCTGTATCCGTATGCCCTTCGACTGTAACTTCCAATTCCGGATTATTAGAGAGTATTTTCGCAAGAGTCATAATGGCCTCTTTACCTTCATTATTCAATTGATCACTGCCTTTGGCAAACAATAAATCCTGTGATAGAGAAATGTATACTTTTCCATCCCGTTCACTTACTGAAAGGTCCTCTAGTGAATAGGCGGCTAGTGCATTGCTAATAACTGTTTTGACTGAGTCCATAATCCTGCGTTGCTTTCGCAACACACTTAATAGATCGTTGATTTGCTTTTCTTTGGAATTCAATCCACTAGAGAGATTGTCGATTTTATTTTTACGATTTTCCAACTCCATCTCAAGATCCCAGATTTCTCGTTGCTTCTTTTCTATTAATTGATCTTTAGCAGTGATTCGGGATACCAGTTCCTGTTTTTCAAGAGAGCTATTTTCTAGAATGCTTTCCTTGTCTTTTACTATAATGTCATATTTCTGAGTCAGGTCATTAAAAGTCTTATTGAGATGGTCATATTTGCTGACTAGAGATTTGAGTGCTTTATGATCTACTTCGGATTGTGTCTGTAGACTAACAAAGTCCAATTGCAATTGGTGATAATCTTTTTCCATTGCTTTGAGCCGGCCTACTTCCAGATCGGATGAATCTTTGGCTAAAGCCAGTTCATTATATTTACTGGTAGAGACACAGTTGGCAAAGCAGAGAAGTGTAAATATGTATAAAATTAATCTATAAATCATAATCCAATATAAACGCTATAAAGATACTACTTCTTGTGTTGAATTAACACTCTTGTATACAAGATGCGTTCATGGACAAATTGATTTATGCTTTATATTGTAGGCATGGATTATTTTTTGACCACTTACCACATTAAGTTGCGCGAAGGACTGTCCTGTTTCAAGACTCAACTTGTAAAAGTCTTCACTCCCTTTTTTATAGAATTTCCAGTACACAAAGGTGAACATCAGGCTATTTCACCCCCACAACTTGAGCCTGCTCCAGCCGTACATCCATAACAGTGTTGATTGAGAACAATCTTACGTTTTGCTAAAACAGCCGCATTAAAGTCATTGATATGACATACCGGAGAGTCAACTTTTAAATCCAGCATTTGGTTGAAATCACAATCATAGATATATCCATCCCAACTGATGGATAATGAATTGCGACACATTAATCCTTCTATGGTTGCGGGATTAAATGCATTGGACAGACTATCCATATACTCTCTGTAGTTGCCGGACTGAATCAAATAATCCAAAAATCGGGATATGGGAAGATTGGTAATTGCGTACAAGCTATTGAATCGGATTTTATATTTTCTCCATAGTTGTCTTTTGAACTCCGCTTCCAGAGTATGTTGGCTGGCCGGAAGAAAAGCTCCCGAGGGATTGTAGACCAGATCGAGAATAAGGCTGGAATCGGGATTTCCATAACCTACCTCATTTAGCATTTTTAATGCTTTGATCGAATCGTCAAAAACTCCTTCCCCTCGTTGGTTATCGGTTCGGCTTTTTGAAAAATAGGGAAGACTGGATATCACTTGAACTTGATTTTCAGCAAAGAATTCAGGTAAATCCAAGTACTTCTTATTCGAAACGATGATGGTAAGGTTGCATCGATTCATGACATGTTTTCCGAGTTTACGGCACTCTTCAACAAACCATTTGAAATTCGGATTGAGTTCTGGTGCACCACCTGTAATGTCCACTTTGGGAATTGGATGCTTGGCTAGGATCTCCAAGCACTTAGTCAAGGTCGTACGAGACATATTTTCTTTACGATCCGGCCCGGCATCTACATGACAATGAGCGCAAGTTTGATTGCATAATTTGCCAATGTTGATTTGAAAGTATTCTGTATCTATAGGATTCAATCCATTATATCCCTGTTCGGCTACTCTATCCTCAAAGAGAGTTAGTCGCTGATCAATCATCTCTTCTCCGTTTAGGACCTTAAGCTGAAATAATGTATCTGCTAATTCCGTCCCTCTGGAAACCAATGATTTGCTCTTTTGTTTAATGCTCATAAATGTAATTACATGGTCATTTTCTCAATATGATTCATCATTTGCACCCCGCCCACTAAGGTGATGCCCGCTTTTAGGGCCGCAGCGACATGAACCGCTTCCATCATTTGTTCTTCATCTGCACCCTTTTCAAAACAAGCCGTCGAATAGGCATCAATGCAGTATGGACACTGATAGGAATGAGCCACCGCCAGGGCTATTAAAGCTTTTTCTCGTTCGGTCAGAGCACCTTCAGCCATTACCGTATTGTAATAATCAAAAAATTTTTCTCCATATTCCAGCTGCCATTTAGAAATATTTCCAAATTTCTTTAAATCCAAGGGGTCGAAATAATGTTTTGCTGACATTTGAATTATTTTTATGCTTTATTTTTTGTTAAAGTCAATAATTCTGCAAAATAGGATTTTGAAATTTGAAAATGAAAATCATTATTACGGATTGTCTTGGTCATTACATTGTCTGGATTTTATTTATCGGAATCTTCGGTGTAGCATGCGGACAGGATAAAGGAGCTGATAAGGTTAATTTAAACAAAATAATATCCTCATTAAGACAGGATAGCCTCTATGGTCTCGTACTGACTCCGGCTGGGGAAATCTCTAAATACGAGTGGGAAGACTCACACCTATCTCGGATAGATACCCATTATTTTGCCCAGTGGAATTATTTGCCCTGGCCGGTAAATGAAGCCATTTTGTTGAGAAAAAATCAACCGGCGGGTACAAAGATTCCAGCAATGATCATTCATGAAAGAGTACCTTTTGGAGAATTACTGCCCGTAAGGTTGTTAGGAGCTGTGTCATTTACTATCGGAGGACAAACTGATTTTTATATACTTCTAATACCTTCACCCATTCAGTTATCTCCCCTGACTATTCAATCCTTTCAAGAGTTAAACACCCAATATGATCCGCTAAAATATCAAATACAACAATGGATAATACACCATCAAGGAACTGGTGCCGTGCAAAGAATTCAGTGGCATAATGAACAATATGCACAATTATTGATTTCTCAAAGTGAGGTAAATTAATTTTTATGTGCATTACCACAGTATCCAAAAAAGAAAATATCACGTCTTTTCATATTACGGATACTATAGCAGAACTAGGTTCATATTTCAAATACGTTCCCTATCCTATATTTTTATCTCCACAATTTTTTAAGACTTTGGAGCGAAATCCGCCTCGCGGGATGAGATTTGTCTATTTGCTGGTATTGGAAGATGATCGCCCCAAATACTTGTTTCCCTGTCAAATTCATCATTTCCATGCCGTGGAGAGTCTAAAAAATGAGCTAACTGGAATGATGGAAAATTCCATTTTTACCTCGATTAAGCAATATTTACGAAAGTTAATTGCTGAAAAGATAGCATTTAATACCCTGGTCGTTGGCAACCTGCTCTTAACCGGAGAATATTATGTCTATACCTTTCCAGGGTTCAAAAACCCATCTTTTGATTTGCTGTCAGAAGTTGTAGATAAACTGATTGTGCATTTGGATCAACAGGCAGTCGATATTTCAGTGGTCATGATGAAAGACTTCACGGAATATTCAGTGGAATACCCATTAGTTTCGGACAAAATTCCCTCCTTCCATAAATTAAAGGTGCAGCCCAATATGCGATTCTACCTAAATCCTGATTGGGCATCCTATAACGACTATTTACAGTCCTTATCCTCAAAGTACCGGATCAGAGCAAATCGGGCGCGAAAAAAATTAATGCCGATAAAATCTCGATTATTGAGTGATGAGGAAATTAAAAAATATCGGGATAGGTTATATTGGTTGTACCTACAGGTGTCCGAACAGGCTAAATTTAATTTGTTTCATCTTCACCTTGATTATTTTCAATCTCTGACCAAGGAATTTCCTGATTCCTTTCGTATACGCGGATATTTCTTAAAAGACCAATTGGTTGCTTTCGCCTCTTATTTTGAAGAAGAAACCAAATTGGATGCTCACTTTCTGGGTTACCACAAAAGGTTGAATGTAACGCATCAGTTGTATTTAAACATTTTATTGGATTTAGTACAAGCCGGAATTGAATTTCAGGCCGAAGAAATTATTTTTTCGAGAACCGCAATGGAAATCAAAAGTAGCGTTGGGGCTAAAGGGGAGGAATCATTTGTATTGGTCCGGCATCGAAAAAACTTAATCCATAGAATCCTTCCCAAAGTATTCAGTTATTTAAGTATGGACTTGAATTGGACACCCAGAAATCCATTCAAATGAACACTAAACCACAGATAGAAGATCATTATTGAATAATTCGGTTAAATCTGTAGGTGCTAAAGGATTCTGACTCTTCCTGAAAGATCTGGATCATGCCCTGATCGGAAGAGATAAATACCAATGCCATTAACGAAGATTCAGTTTTGACGGATTGCCGGATCCAAATTGGATAGTCGCCAGGAATTTTTAAAAAAGAGTAGTTATGGTCGTTCACATATAAAGTGGCCCGCACCTGATTTTCCTGTTCAAGCTCAAATTCTGAAACATGATTCCAGCTGTTTGGAGTTTCATCAGGAAATAACCAGGAACCACTGATAGAATTTACGGTCAATGGAACTAACTGGTTGTCATTTTCAACAATCTTTCCCATCCATTGGGTGAGTAAACTATGATTTTTGTGATCCTTTACCGGCATTAGTTCGGTATTGGCAAGGTGCGCATATTTTAGCTTTTTATTGATGGTTTGAGGTGGAGGGCTTTGATTTACAAATGTCTGTAAGTACTCCATCTCATTCGTAGGTTCTATTTCGCCAATAATTTGCATTCCATTATTTCCATGATATACTTTTATCAATATTCCTGCAATCAGGAATAGAATAATAATGGCTGCGATACCCAAAATATTTATGCTAAAAATAGATCGGTGGCTGTTTCCACCATTGAGTTTCTTTTCCAGTCTCACCCATGTTTGAGGTGAAGGCTGTCTGGTGATTCTATTCGCAGCCCTACGAAAATTGCTCTCAAATATACTTTGTCTACTCATTGTTATTACTTTTAAGATCAGGGTACAATTTGGTAGTTACCAACGCTCGCATTCTTTTTTTTGCCAGTATCAGTTGTGACTTGGAGGTATTGACACTTATTCCCAATAATTCCGCGATTTCGCGATGTTTATATCCTTCCACGACATATAAGTTAAATACTGTGCGATATCCTGGAGGTAATTCATCCAGCAAATTCAATATTGTTTGTGCATCCATTTGAGATTCAATTAGATCAATTTTCTGGTGTTTAACTTGATCCAAAGGCTCAAACCTCCGATTGTTTTTGAGCTTCCTGACATACATTAGAGCTTCATTGATCACAATCCGCTTCATCCATCCTTCAAAACTGCCCAAACCGGAATACTTATCGATTTGAGAGAATATTTTATAAAAAGCATCAATCAGGATATCTTCACAGAAAACATCGTCTTTAACATACCTGCGAATTATTCCTAAGAAAATAGGTGCATACCTGGTATACAATTCCTTTTGCGCAGTCCGGTCTTGTCTTAAACACGCCTGTATGATTTTTTCCTCGGTCACTCAAATTTGTTGATGTAACTTTTCATAAAGAACGTAAAACAAGCTGACTTGCGTTCTCTCAGAAGACAGATGATAAAATTTTATTTTTTGGTGGGAATGGCACTGTGTATTTTATACCAACTTTAAACTGACCAAAATTTTGCTTAGCCAGGAAGATCTGTTTTAATATCTTTGACCTCAAATATTCAATTGATGACATTAGATACGAGATATAATCCGGCTGCAGTAGAGGATAGGTGGTATGCACACTGGATGGATAAAGGTTATTTCAAATCAACACCTGATGATAGGACACCTTTTTCAATCGTAATACCACCTCCTAATGTTACCGGGGTCCTCCATATGGGTCATATATTAAACAACACCATTCAGGATGTGCTGATTCGACGTGCCCGGATGAAAGGATTCAACGCCTGCTGGGTGCCGGGTACTGATCACGCCTCCATTGCTACCGAAGCGAAGGTGGTTAGGTGGTTGAGGGAGGAAAAAGGATTGACCAAAGGATCTATTACCAGGGAAAAGTTTGTCGAATATGCTTGGGAGTGGACCCATCGCTATGGAGGAATAATTCTGAAGCAGTTGCAAAAATTAGGAGCGTCAGCCGATTGGGATCGATTGGTGTTTACCATGGATGATAAGCGATATCAGGCAGTTATTCGAACCTTTATAGATCTTTATAAAAAGGGGAAATTATACCGTGGGAATCGTATGGTTAATTGGGACCCGGTAGCCCAAACCGTGTTGTCAAACGAAGAGGTAATTTACCACAACGAATCCACTAAACTGGTCTATCTTAAGTATTACTTTAAAGACAATCCAAAGCAATATGTAACTATTGCAACCACCCGTCCTGAAACCATTCTGGGAGATACGGCCATAGCAGTACATCCCGAAGATGAAAGATATCTTAAATTACAAGGCAAGCAGGTATTGGTACCTTTAATCAATAGGCCCATTCCCGTACTTGCCGATGATTATGTAGATTTGGAATTTGGTACTGGAGCACTAAAAATTACCCCGGCGCATGATCCGAATGATTTTGAAATTGGTCAACGACATAATCTGGAAATCATTGATATTTTAAATGCAGATGGAACTCTTAATGAAGCAGCGAGTTTGTATATTGGAGAAGATCGAACCACGGCACGGAAAAAAATCCTACAACAATTAGACCACGAGGGCTATGTTGAAAAGATAGAAGATTATACTCATAATGTAGGAAGATCAGAAAGAACAAACGCTGTGATCGAGCCGCGTCTTTCTCTTCAATGGTATGTGAATATGAAATCTCTGGCGGAGCCGGCATTGAAAGCCGTATTGGAGGACGAAATCCGCTTTATTCCTGAAAATCTTAAAAATACTTATCGGCATTGGATGGAAAACATTCGGGATTGGTGCATTTCCAGGCAATTGTGGTGGGGCCAACGGATTCCCGCCTATTATTTAAAAAATCCTTCCATAGGTGAGGAGGACCATGTTTTTGTTGCCGAAAGCAAAGAAGAGGCCTTGCAGCAGGCTATCAAAAAGACAGGTAAGACCAACCTTACAATGAATGATATTCGACAAGATGATGATGTGTTAGATACCTGGTTTTCTTCCTGGTTGTGGCCCATTTCGGTATTTGATGGTTTTGATTCAGAGAAAGACGTTAATTACTATTACCCCACAAATGTATTGGTAACCGGATGGGATATTATATTTCTATGGGTAGCAAGAATGATTATGTCCGGTTACGAGTATCGTCAGGAAAAACCATTTAAAGATGTATACTTTACCGGAATGGTAAGAGACAAGCAGCGCCGTAAAATGAGTAAATCCTTGGGGAATTCACCAGATGCTTTAAAACTGATTGAGGATTACGGCGCCGATGGCGTAAGATTTGGCATATTGGCTTCCTCTCCTGCCGGGGGTGATTTACTCTTTGAAGACAAATTGGTTGAGCAAGGGAGAAATTTTTGTAATAAAATCTGGAATGCTTGTCGTTTGGTGAAAGGATGGAGTGTGGAGGAAGGAGGAGTATCCACACATGCTGATGTCTGGGCGGTAAAATGGATGCAGGAAAAGATTCGAGCGACTAGCATTCAGATCGAAGAAGATTGCCAGAATTATCGTTTGTCCGATACCCTGATGAAATTGTACTCATTCATCTGGGATGACTTTTGTTCCTGGTATCTGGAAATCATTAAGCCTAAAACCGGGGTATCCTTAGATCAAGATACGTATCAGGCGACCATTGAAATCTTTGCTGATTTAATGAAGCTTTTACACCCATTTATGCCTTTTATTACCGAAGAGATATGGCATTTGCTTTCGGATAGGGCTGAAAACGAAGATATTATCATTGCAGAATATCCGCAAGCAGTTAATTATGACCAGAGCACTATTGATCAGGCAGATTACGTAAAAAATTTGGTCGGTAAAGTTAGAGATGAAAAAAATAAAAATGGACTCAAAATGCGTCATTCAACTCCTTTGTTTGTAATACAAACCAAATGGGTAGATTCATTTTTTGGAAATAGGGGCCTAGTGGAAATTATTAAAAAACTAGCTCATGTCTCCAAAATTCAAATTGTGAAGGCCGGTGACCAGACAGGAATTGCATTTATTCATGGAGCAGAACAATATTTTTTAGATGCCAAACCGGGATTGGATGTGTCCAAACAAAAAGATCAGTTGCTAATGGACATTGATCACGCTCAAAAATTCTTGATAGGCGTTGAAAAGAAATTAAAAAATGAAAAGTTTATAACGCATGCCCCAGTGCAAGTGGTGGAAAAAGAGCGAAAAAAATTGGCAGATGGACAGGCGCGTCTCAACAATTTAAAAGAAGAACTTTCGCGCTTGAGTAAACAATCTTAAGGAGAGTCAGAAAGATAATGAAAAATGGGACACTTGAAAAGTGCCCCATTCATACTACTAAACCTGACTAAAAATTTTTAATATTTTAAATATAAGATGCTTTATTTCAACAAAACGCTGCATAAAATTTAAGTTTTCTTATAACCGTTTCGTTCTTTAGACGCTCAAAAGTAGGCATAGTTTATTATTTTCATCTTCTTTAACGCATTTTTAACCATAACCTTTATGTTTCTTTAAAGTCTGTTTTGTTGCTCCCCGAGGAGCGCCTTTTTTTTAATCTTCCTGCTTTTTTCAGGCTTTCAGCGATGATCCATTCAAGTTGTCCATTAACACTGCGAAATTCGTCAGCTGCCCACTTTTCAATGGCTTCATAGGTCTGGATATCTATTCTCAGTACGAATTTTTTTTTATTGGACATAGAACGCCTGATTAAGTATGCAGGGTGCCTGCATTGATTACCGGAGTTGCGTCCCTATCAGCACACAAGACCACCATTAGATTAGATACCATAGTTGCCTTTTTTTCTTCATCCAAATCGATGATTTCCTTTTCTGACAAATCATCTAAGGCTAATTCAACCATACTGACCGCTCCCTCGACTATTTTAAAACGGGCTGCCACAATAGCCTCTGCTTGCTGACGGCGTAACATGGCACTGGCTATTTCGGGAGCATATGCCAAATACCCGATTCTGGCTTCCATAACTTCGATACCGGCAATTGACAGTCTTTCTGCAATTTCATTTTCCAGCGTATCATTGACCACTTCTACACTTGAACGTAAGGTTTCTTCTTTTTCTTCATCATCAAAGTTATCATAAGAATACTTTGCGGCCAATGTGCGAACCGCTGCATCCGTTTGGACTTTCACAAAACTTTCATAGTGATCTACTTCAAAGGCGGCTTTGTAGGTATCTCGGACCCTCCAAACTAAAATTACATTAATCAGGATCGGATTACCTTTTTTATCGTTCACCTTAATCGTTTCACTGTCAAAATTTCGAGCACGTAACGATATACTTTTACGAACGTAGAAAGGATTTACCCAAAATAGACCATCCGACTTTACCGTCCCAACATATTTCCCAAATAAAGTGAGCACTCTACTACCGTTAGGATATATAAAAAACAATCCTTTGGCGATAAGGGCAGATACAAGAACCAGAGCGGCAATCCATACTGCTTGTTCTTGTAATATACTGTATACGATACCTGCGATTGTTAGGAATAACAACGCAACCATTATATACCCCGAAATTGGTTTAAAATCTTTTTCCATAATGATATTATTTTGATATCATATAGATATTGATATATTTCTGGAATCTCGAATCTATTCGATGAATGGATCCATTATATAGACCAAAGGATAGATGGTTAATATGGGGCCTGTCAAGAGAAGTGTAGGTCCCAAAAATGTTAAAGATCTGAATTGCTCATTTACCCTTGTTCTTCTTATCTAATCAAAAGGATAGGAATTATTTCTCGATAATCCAAAAATCCTTCGGTTACACTACCGACCAATAAATTTTCAATCAGTGAATGTCCTTTGGCGCCCATGATTACTAAGTCCGGATTTTCATTCATGATATACTCATGAATCTTATAAGGAATCTGGTGGTAGTCTGCAGAAGTAATTTTTATATTGAGGAGTTGAGGGTCGATTTCCAGTTCTGCCAGGTAATCAAGTACCTCTTTTTCAGCTTCTTTGATTATGGTTTGATTATAGCCTGGGTTTAGACTAAGTCCGTAGTAATGATCAGCAGTTAATACTGAAACAATATGTAACAAATCGATCTGAGCCTCCGGATATTTTTGTTTCCACGGCATGGCATGCTTAAGAGCCAGAGTGGAAAAATCTGAGAAGTCCATAGGAATTAATATCTTTTCGATTTGATGTACCGGATGATCTGGAATAAATACCACTGGAATATCCAGGTGACGGGCTAATTTTCGAGAAGTAATACCACTGTGCTGACTCTTCAGTTTTTTACCGACCATAAGTAAATCTATCGAATGGTTTTTGATCCAGTGAGCCAATGCATGGTAGGGTTTTCCTTCGAGGATCTCAATTTTATGGACAGGTATATTTTCTTGGTAACATTCTTTAATTCGGTCATTGATCAAATCTAAAATATGCGAATGGATTTCTTTTTGTTTTTCCATCGCCTGAGTGGCATTGCTAAATGATTTTTGCAAGATGGACAATTCCGGAATGACATGGACAAAGTATAACATTTCCGGTTCGGTGTATTTTTTAGCAAACTCCAGCAAGAAGTGGTCACATTCACTAAAATCCAGGGCAATAGCAATCTTTTGAAAAGTACTCATATTATTCATTTATTGGTTCTAAATTATAAAATGGAAAAGGGGCTTTGCATGATATGAGTTAGGAACCCTATTGATCTGGATCAGAATGTACTGAGAAAAATATGCAGAGCGTATTGCAGAATGAATACATTAACATTTAGACCGTATTAGATCACATGGTAGATGGATAATTGGCTAATGGAGAATTCATTTAGGATTACTGACAACCAATATCTTTTCTGCTAAATGAATCGTTGTTTGGAAAGCAATTTCCTGAAAGCACTTCATTCGGAACAAATTTCGTATAAGTAGGATCGAACAAACCATTTTTCAAAAACATTACCAGATCATCGATCTCCTGTTTGGTAAGATTAAGTGGTTTAAATTCTGGTGAAATATGTTCTTTGGGCACATTTGAGTTTTCCGGAATTGCATCATTAAAATACTCGACTACTTCCTTTAGAGTATTTTTACTACTTCCGTGAAAGTAGAAATGAGCATCCCTAAGATTGTAAAGTTGAGGTACTTTAAATTTATAATAATCCCGGGATTCTCCGGTAAAGCTTCCGCGGCCAAAATTCTTTTTATCCTCAGCAGAAGTCGCCAACGCCGATTGAATTTCATGTAGATCGTTTACACCGATTGCGATAAACTGATTGGCATTGAATGCCGGACCATTGTGGCAGGATACACAGTTGGCTTTGTCAAAAAACAACATTGCTCCTCTTTTTTCCTGTTCGGTCAACGCGTCTTTCTGTCCCTTTAAATATTTTTGAAATGGAGCATTACTGGTAATTAAGGATCGTAAATAAGCGCTAACGGCAAAAGATCCGCCTTTTTCAGAATATCTTTCGGTTTCTGAAAGTTCTGGAAATGCTTTATCAAAAAGTTCGTTATAACCCAATTCATGAATAATTTCACTATCCATGCGCATTCGATGCAATTTAAAATTGACAAGGTTCTGACTTTCCAAAGCCTTGTATCCTTCATGATTGATGATGGTAAAAGTATCCTTGGCCCATTGGCTTTCGGTTCCTTTATTCAAATCTCCACCTCCAAACTGACCATTCCACAGTGTATTGGTGACAAAAGCAGTATTAAACATGCTGAGGGCCCGGATACCCTGGGCATCTATCTGAAATTCATCATAAATGGCAGATTTTCTTCTCATCTCACCACTATAACCATATCCAATACCTCCATCCGCTATTCCCTGGAACCTACCCGGAGTAAATCCAGCTGAAGGAATGTGACAGCTACCACAGGAATAAGTACTTCTCATTTCCTGATTTACAGGCTTTTGAGCTAAACCAGTCTCAAAAAACAACATTTTCCCCAACTCTATTTTGGCCGCAGTCAATGGATTTTCAGGATCCTGATTTGGAATTGATGCATAATCATCGTATTCAGGTAAGATATAATGTTGGTATGAACTGGTGGGAGATACATTATCTATAGTTTCTAATAGCTGCGTATCTAGGATATCCTCACTAACCAAAGTTTGATCAAGACATGCATGGATACAGAAAGCAGCGAACAATCCAAGTAAAAGTTTGCTCCTCATAATCTATATATTCCTTAAGTTTCGTTGCCTATGCGAAAATAACAATACCATTTTCATTTTTTAAAATTTCGGCAAATACTTTTAAAAACAGGTATTCCAAAACAAACATATAAAATAATTATGTAATATTTAAAATATTTTTAGTTAAGGTTTTATGTGTCATTATTGAAATGTTAGATTAAGAAATATATCTAATGTTAAAATTTTCGACGCTTTATTTCTTGATCTTAATACCATTTTATGTTGAACTTATACCATTCTGAAATTTTCCTAAAAGGATTTCTAGCTGGATCTATTCCGCCAAGTAGCACCATCCAATTCACCTTGGTGTACTGTCCCTGCGCAATTAACTACTATGCAATTTTTATACCTGAATATTTGATTTAGGATTTTGTATCTTGCCTCCTCAAACTTGGAATTATTGAGATGAGCCTACTTTTCAGAAGTTTTTTTTCTATTATTTATACGTTGGTATTTCTTCAACTATCCTTCGCTCAGGATGAAGTTTTTCAAACTTTTAATGATACCAGAGTGATCAATTCTCATTCTGTAGAAGTGTTACCTCATAAAAAGTTTGACTTAAGAATTAGCCACCGCTTTGGGGATATGTTTGGTGACAATGGGGGCTGGTCGACACTATATGGAATTGAAAATGCTTCCGATATATTATTTGGATTGGATTATGGGGTTTCGGACTATATTACGATTGGGATTGCCAGAACTAAAGGTTCAGGCCCACTGCAGAAATTAATCAACGGGTCACTAAAAGTAAATCTGCAAAAGCAATCTTCAGATGGATCTCGGCCCTTTACAGTTACCGGGATTGGTCAGATGGCCGTTTCAACCATGGGCAAGAGTACCAATCCTGAGGACCTCAATAATTTTGATAACTTTTTTGAGCGGACTGCTTTTAATGCACAACTAATGATTGCCCGCAAGTTTTCTCCTATTTTTTCATTGCAACTTAATGCAGGATATACCTATCGAAATGTGGTCAGTTCGGATGATGTGAATGGACTTGTGAATTTGGGAGCTAATGCGAGGATTCGATTTTCAAGAGTCATTGGAATGTTGCTTGATTTCAATTATCCTATTTCTGAATTTCGCAAGTCGGATTTGGGTTATTATTTGCCGCTAGGAGTGGGATTTGAATTTTATACGGGTGGTCACGTTTTTCAAGTCAACTTTACCAATGCTACCGGAATTTTGGAATCTGATTTTATCCCTTATACCCGCACCCAATGGTCTGAAGGCGAATTTCGATTGGGATTCACGATTTCAAGAACATTCAACCTCTAACCTAACTGAGGTGAATTTCTATTGGTCCGGGTTCAGTTTATTGTTGGTTTTTTGTTTGGACCAAATTCTCAAATTCAAATTGAGTGTATCGATGATGGTCATCCAATCATAAGTCTGGTGGAAGAATCTGTTGAATTGGTTGTATTCGTTTGCAGGTAACTTCGTTTTAACTTTGAAGAGCTTACTATAATCGCTGATAGCCAGATAGACAAGTGAGTTGTGAAATGCCAGGTGAATATCCTTCTTGACGCGGTGCTGTAAGTTGAGAATATTATCCATCATGGAGGTACTCAAAATATATCTGGCTTCAATCGGATCATTGGAATAGACCACAAATTGTTTCTCAAACTCCTTATTTTCCAAATAAACCAGATCCGCCCTGCCGAAGGCTTTTTGAAAGCGGGTACCAATTAATGAACCTAATAATCTTTCAGATGTATCCGGAAGGACATAGGTTGATCCCTGAAAATCTTTGTGAAAATCGGCGACCATAAACATTCCCTTAAAAATAGTGTGATATTGGGATCTGCCTTTGTCATCCTGGGTTCTATATTCTACTAACAAATCTGAAACCTTCAGATACGTTTCTCCCAGCCATCCGGTGATCAGGTGGTTGCCTCCATACCGGTCGATTTTTTCCCTGAACAACTTGCTGGCAATAAATTCGGAAGCAGAAATATAGTCTTTCGGATGGTAGGACAGACGTGGATCAAAAGCACTGAGGCTAGCTTGGATTACCTTTTGTGCATAGTCGACCCGGTATTTACGAATCAGATCACCACCGAAATATTGCAACAACGAAACGGCAACCACTCCTAAAAAAAAGGCGACAAAAAATAGAATCGGATTATCAAAATAGGTGAAGCTAACCACAGCTGCAATCAGTACGGAGATACCAATTACCCAACTACCCCGGTTAAACGGTCTTTTTTTATTGAGAGCTAATTGTCTCTCTTGCTCTAATGCGAGCAACTCAGCTGCAATCTTTTGATATATGGTAGCAGAAGTTTTCATAATCAATTATCAAAAGCCCTGACAGGGCCTCTCTCTATCTCATCAATTTCAAATGATGCTTTGCGTTTATACCCCATCCACCCGGCAATTAGGCTGGTGGGAAACATTTCAATACTGTTGTTATAATCAAAGATGGATGCATTATAGGCTCTTCGAGCAGCTGATATTTGCTCTTCAACTTCATTTAGAGATGCCTGTAATTGTAAAAAATTTGCACTGGACTTCAAATCGGGATAGTTCTCAAATTGTATAGAAATTTGTCCCAGCGCCTGGGTGATTTGATTTTCGACAGCAAATCGCTTGCGATCCTCTGGTTTTTCATTCATAGCCTGATTTCTCAGTGCGACTATATTTTCCAATGTCTCCTTTTCGAATGTCATATATTTTTTAACTGTATTGACCAAATTTGGAATCAGGTCATATCGTTTTTTCAGCATCACATCGATACTGCTGAATGCATATTCCACTTGATTTTTTTTACGTATCAATCCATTGTACATAAATAATGAGATCAGGCTGACTAAAGCCAACAGAACGACAAAATAGACCATGGTAGACTATTGAAGAATTAGTAAAAGTCGATTTTCAAAAAGAATAAACTCAGAATTAAAGATAACCATTCCATGTTGTTTATGAAATTCGATGAAAAAGGTCTTATTTTCGATCAGAGAAGGCAGGAAAAAAAATAATTCTTAAGTGCTGCAAAAATAGTGAAATATAAAATGCCTAAAAGAAAATGTCTGATAACCGGAGTGAATGGCGCCGTTGGAAGTGCATTAGCCCAAAATTTTTCTCAGAGCGGATATCAGGTGATAGGAACCATCCGGAAGGGAAAATCAATATCGGAAGATATTGCAGATTATGAATTGTATGCTTTGGATCTAGATCATGAAGAGAGTGTTTTACGGGTTGTGGATCTAGTCTCTGGTAATCATGACCGACTGGATGCAGCCATTTTTACGGCAGGTGGATTTGAGGTTGGAGATCTCCTGGAAATGACTTCGACTCAGCTCAACAGTATGGTAAATTTGAATTTTCAAACGGCATTTTATATCAGCAGAGCATTATTTAAAAAATACAAACACTGCGGTCCCTTACATTTCTTCTTTTTTGGATCCAGTCAGGTGTTTGATCCTGAGATTGGAATCGGTGCTGCGGCTTATACTTTGTCCAAAGCACTTTTATACAATTGGGTGTTGATGTTGGATAGCCAAGGAAAAAGATATAACATTCGTTCCCACCTGATAACTCCGGGCATTATCGATACTCCTGCTAATCGTAAATCCATGCCGAATGCAGAATTCGATAAATGGCATAAATCCAAAGAAATCGCAGTAAAAATAGAAGAACAAATTCAAAGCGATCGTTCTTTACAGATTATTTCGCTGCATTAATTCCAAGTCGAATACTTTAAATGTTAATACTTTAATACCTATGTGGCACGTTCAATTTGGACTGAAAAAGTCAAACTACATTTTCCGATGTGAACTATTGAAAACTGTGTTAATCTGGATATTTAAAAAATATAAAATTATATAGAAACTTGCAAAAGTTAGTTTTTTTTTTTTTAATATTTGTCTAAAAACACATTTGGACATGGTAACCCACATCAAATTCGGACTCCTCTTAACTATTATAATGCTTTGTAATTGTCAAACGAAAACGGATTTTTCGGTTGACAAATATCCTCCAACTGTTATACTTAAAGATGAGCTATACAATGTAACCTCAAAGAAGGAAATAAAGGTTTTAGCTGCTGAAGTGTTGTCAACAGATTCCAGAAATGTTTTAAATGCTCAATTTGAAAAATTTCAAGATAATTTAGGTGAATTTTATGGAATCAGTACTAAGGTAAAAATAGGTAAGGATGTAATCTCAAAACTGCTTGTTTTAAGCAAAGCAAACCTAAGGGACCAGGCTTCATTTTTTATTGTTGAATGTACTATGAGTTGTGATCCTAACATTTGGTGTAATGGATGTACTCAAACTGTAACAGAGAGATGTGTGTCTCAATTATGTGATTGTTCTGATGGATTCCCTTTGGGAAGTTGCTCTAGCTCCATTTCATTTTAGATTATTATAACTTAATTATGTATTTAAGTAACGTTAAATTTATATACTTGTTAATAGCTGTTTATTCGATCATCCTTGCTTGCAACACAGACTTAAATGGTGATGAACATAATGGTATTGAAATTATTCATGAATCAAAATCTTATAAGAGTTTCTACAAGCAAGATTTTGTCAAATTAACAAAAGATGTAATTGGTAACAAGGATGTTAAAGTTATATCTACCGAATTAATTGAGATTGAAGATAATTTGGGAGTATTCCGGGCTGTAAAATCAATATATATGAAGGATTCTATCCCTTTCACGACATTCATGCCTTTGGAGAAAAAATCGGATAGAGAAAATTCTTTTAGATTTTATTATTATGTCAAATGCACAATGACTTGTGAAGCAAGTAATTGTATTGGAGGTTGTTCTCAAACAATAATTACCCGTTGCGAATCACAAACTTGTGAATGCAATACACCATCAGGAAGTTGTTCAAGTAAAATTACATTTTAAAGTTTTTAAAGGTGATAATTATAAATGAATAAAACATTAACATCATGAACAAAATATTTAGTTTATGTCTTCTTGTTATCTTGGTTTTAATCAGTTGCAACGAAAAAGCTGATGTATATCTAGGAAATTATACTTTGATCATAAAAAATGAGGTCTTTGATATAAACACAAATGAAGATCTATTGGATGCAATGAAAAAAGTAGTCACAAAAGAAAATGATAATGATATAAGGATAAAAGAAGTTGCATTAAGAAAGGCAAAGGACTTGCAAGGTGAATATCAATATATTTCTGCAAAATACTCTCTTGAGGATAGAGAAGTTACAACGGTTGGAATACTTGAACCAATGGCCGGTAAAAATATGTATCGATATATGTGTACAATGACCTGTGATCCTAAAGGGAGTTGTCAAGGGTGTAAACAGACAATCATTACACAATGTGTCTCGCAAACTTGTGTTTGCGATTCTGGAACAGGAAGCTGTTCAAGTTCTATATCCTTTTAGTTATAGTTAGATTTTAAACGACATTAATAAAAACAATATTAATACAAAAAAACAAAACTTATGAAGCATTTTACTTATTTTATACTATTGAGTTTTATTGTTATCTTTTCCTGTTCTGAGAAAGTCGAATTTAGCGAAACCAAATATGTTTTGCACATTAAGGAACAAGCGTTCGATATTGACTCTGATGAAGATCTATCGAGATTTGTTAAAAAACTCGTGATTAAGGAAAACAATACTGGGATTAGAATTAATGAAGCTTCCATAAAAGAAGCTGAAGATGTTCAAGGAAAGTATAAATACATATCAGCAAAATATTTACGTCAAGGAAGAGTTATATCAGTTGTTGTACCTTTAGAAGAACTTCCCGGTAAAAATATGTATCGTTATGTTTGCACCATGACCTGTGATCCTAAAGAAAACTGTCAAAAATGTAAACAAACAATTCACGAACAATGTGTTTCTCAAAGTTGCGAGTGTGAAGAAGGGAGCGGTGGATGTAAGGCGGTAACTAGTTTTTAGACTTATTCTTAAACTGATAAATTGTGAGAGTTTATAATGTCCCATTGGATTCATTATAAATCACACTGAGCGCAACCTGGCCAACTGCTTTTAAAACTTTCGGATCAATGATATCAATATCATCCCGGTGAGTATGATGATGACTTCCAAATTCACCTCGAGTTGATAGATTAATGATGTTTACTACCGGGATGCCGGCATACTCAATAATAAAACGATGATCATCGGTAATTGCCGGCGATGGGTCATTGACAAAATAGGTACCATAACCCATTTGTGCAGCCATATTCCATATTTTACTTTGTTCTTTTGCAGCATAGTGTGCTGAAAAGCCTTCTTTGGTAAAAGTAGCATTTCGAGCACCTACCATATCCAACAGAATTCCATATTTTACTTCATACGGATCTTCATGAAGGTTTTTTGACCAGTATTGAGATCCTAATCCCCAGGAATAATCATTATCACCTTGGTCCGATCCGTAGTCTTCGGCATCAAAAAATACAATATCCAGACCCATTGGGATGGGATTTGTGGCGATTTGTCTCATGATTTCCAAAATTACAGCTACACCACTTGCACCATCATCTGCACCGGCGATTGGTTCATCGGTGCGCAAGGTGTCTTTGTCCGCAAAAGGTCGGGTATCCCAATGGGCGCATAATAACAATCGTTCTATAACTTCCGGCTTATGTCTGAAGATCAGATTGGTTCCGTGCAAATCTTCTCCCCGATAAGAAGTGGCTATAAATGGTTGTTCAACCAGGTAAAAATTGGTCTTTGATTCAAACGAAGATAGCCAATTTTTGCATGCTTCATGGCCGGAAGAATTGACGTACCTGGGACCAAAAGAAAGCTGTTTCCGTAGATAAAAAAGGGCGCTATCTATGTTAAATTCCGGTACCGATAGGTAAATGTTTTGTTGGGGTATTTTCTTGGTATTGGAACGACAATCCAAGATTATAAGCAACAAAAATACTCCGGATACATGCCGGCAAAAGGTCTTCAGAAGCAAAAGACTCAGTTATTTCAATACTTTAAGCTGTTTGATCTCATCGTTTTTGGTTACCGTCAATACATAAATACCGGATGGTATATCGCCTGTATCCATGGTAAATTGTCGTTGACCTGGTACTTTAAAACTTTGTGTGGAAATCAATCTACCACTGAAATCATAAAGCGAAATATCGATTTCCGAATCGGGAACCTGATTGAATTGAACGAGTAAACTCTGGTCATTAAAGTTGGCATAACCGATTTCAAAAGGAAGATTTTGATCAGATTCAATTTCGACAGAAATGACCTCAGAGTAAGTATATAATCCATCAAAATCCACTTGCTTCAAACGATAGTAAATATAGGGAGCATGCAGGGTCATGGCATTGGGATCGATGAAAGAATAGTTAATCGTACTCGTACTATTGCCAGCCCCATTAACAATCCCGATTGATTCAAATTGATGGCCGTCAATGGATCTTTCAATGGAAAAATGTTCGTTATTTTGCTCGCTCGCCGTAGCCCAATTAATATACACGTTTTGACCTAACAGGTCGGCTTCAAAAAGTACTAATGTGATAGGAAGTAATCCGACACATCCGTCGCTGGATGCGGATCCACAATAATTGCTTACTACACAATTAAATATTTGTAAACTATAGTCCGTGGTATCGGAATTCACTACCATCAGCATGGAAGAGGTATCGGTAGACACGATGGTAAAATCACCGCCACTAGCTATGGTGTCTCCATCATGCAACCAGGTAAAGGTGGTCGCCAGGCCAGAGGTGTCTGTAATGTACACCCGATTGCGCAACGTATCGGCGGTTACCGTACATACGGAAGAATCAATGGTAGGTACACCACCTGGATAGATTGTAATGGTGTCAGATGAACTGGCACAACCATTAGTGATCTTTACCCAATATTCACCTGCTGTATCTACTGAAATAAAAGGGCTGGTAGAACCGGTACTCCATTCATAACTCAAACCGGGTGTATTGTTGGTATCTTGAGCAATAATCACCACCGGATCATCCGAACACAATACCGTGTCGGGAACAGCTTCTACCTGGGCTACCGGATTCATAGTAAGTTCCAGCGTATAAGCCGTTGTATCTGCAGGATCGGTACATTCAGAATCCGCGCAAGTGAGAATCAAGCGAATAGTGTAGTAAGATAGTGATGCTGTATCTGTAACTTTATATCTGAGTAGAAGTGGAAGGAAAGCGGTGCCATTACTCACATTTCCCATCGGTACCGGGGTGGTTCCTTCAGCTGTATAGAGGGTAACCTCCGAGGAGCTTGAACTTACCTCATAATTGGTATTGTATGTATTGGATCCATCATCGGTAATCAGGTAAACCAAGGTGTTTGAGTCTCCCACACATACCGGTATGGTATCACCAGGAGGAGAAAAACGGCTGGCACTGTAATCCTGTGAAAAGAGGGTGATACTTAGTAACATAAAAAGGGGAGCAAAAAAAGCTTTCATAGTTGTTTTGTTATTTAGGTTTGCCGTTAAATATTTTTATATGTTGGAAATGTTCATCCTAGAAGAATAAAATTAGATTATTTTCTGTAATCTAACAACTTTTATATATCGATTATTTATTCTATGTACATATTACTTAACTTAACCAACTCTCTTTGCAGGTTAAATTGCAGAGCTTTAGTGAATTATAATTAATTAAGCAATTTGGGTAAGACGCTAATTTACAATAAATTATTGATTCTGATAGGGTTTTTTCAATTGAATCCGGTGTCGGCGCAGGTAGTGGATAATTATCGCACTGGTCATATTTCAATAGATAAATTCGGCGCAATCACCAGAATGGATACATCGGTTCCAAAGATTTACCTGGTGTTTACAGCCCATGAATATGGAGAGGGTGGAAAATATATTTTGAAAACTTTGAAGAAAAAGGGTGCTAAAGCCTCTTTTTTTTTGACCGGTGATTTTCTCAGAAACAGATCATTTCGAAAAATCATTCGAAAAATAATTTCGCAAGGACATTATATCGGTCCTCATTCTGATCGACATTTACTTTACTGCGACTGGGAAAATAGAGATTCTCTGTTCGTAACTCATCCTCAATTTCAATTGGATCTCAAGAACAACTTGGAAGCTATATCTAGCTTTGGAATAACCCGAAAAAGCATACCCTATTTTATGCCTCCCTATGAGTGGTATAATCAGATCATTGTCAATTGGACCAGGGAAATGGATATGAAATTGATAAACTATACTCCCGGTACTTTATCCCATGCGGATTACACTACCCCGGACATGCCTAATTATCGGGGAAGTAAACAGTTATATCAAAGCATTTTGGATTTTGAGAAAAAGTCGGATAACGGTCTCAATGGTTTTTTACTTTTAATTCACATGGGAACCCATCCCAACCGGACTGATAAATTGTATTTATACCTGGATCAGCTGATCACTGAATTGGGATTTCAGGGGTATCAATTTGTAAAGTTGTAAAATTCAGACAATTAGAGAAGTGATCATCTAGTTAGAGGAAATTGAAATTCAATAGGTCTGATATAATTTTATATCTTTGCCCACAGATAGTTAGGATAAACCCCAAATAGCAATTTATTAAGTACTCTTCCTCGAATTACCAGGTAATTCATAATGGAAGATAATACCCTTTGAGATGAAATTCAACTGTACTTTCAAGGCAGGTTGTGTCTGCACTGTTTTCAGTTTATTGTTGGTAAGTCCGGTACTCTCCCAATGTTACTATGTTTCTGATACGGATAATAACTTGTATGATTACAACCGTACTACGATGAACAATATGCTTATCGGAGCGAATGATAGTACAAATATTGAAACAGTAGCCGCCGATCATTCTAATGGTACAATATATGCTGCGCATGGCGGGCAAGTAGGCACATTAAATACAAGTGACGGCTCATTTACACCTTTGGCTCAATCTACGCCGTATGGAGATATTGATGGCCTGGCAATTCACAATGGGACCATGTATGGATCGGTAAGACAATCTGGTAATGACTTATTGATTCAAATTAACCCAACATCGGGAGCGCTAATAGGCACTGGGAAAAGTATTTCCGGAACTTTAGGTGATATAGATGAAATTACATTTGATGCTGGTGGTACTTTGTATGGAATTGCTAATACCGGGAACACCGGTGGGAATGATTTAGTAACTATAAATACCGCCACAGGTGCGGCTACGACTATTGTTGATGACATTCAGGTTTGTAAAAAAACAGATTGCAGCAATGGCACTCGGGATTTGACTGACATTGAGAGTCTAACGTTTGATGAAAATGGAGTTTTATGGGTAATTACCGGAGATGGGGCAAATGCAAGTAACCACAATAAACTATTCACTTTAAATGTTTCAACGGGGATTGCAACTTATGTAGCCACTTTGTCTGGCGGAGATGTAGAAGGTTTCGACTGTTATACACAAATGCCCGTATTACCGGTCCGTTTAATGGATTTTAATGTGGAAAGTAAATCACTTGACGAAATTAATATTGTCTGGAGCACAGCTACAGAAATTAATAGTGACTATTTTGAAATTGAGAGGAAGCTCGGCCATCACCACCCGTTTTCAAGTATAGGGGTAGTGAGCGCGTCAGGGAATTCCAGTACAATTCGTAATTATAAGTATGTAGATTACCTATCTGATCATGTTAGAGCCCAAGGAGAGATTTACTATCGCTTAAAACAGGTGGATTTGGATGGTCAATATGAGTATACCGATATAAAAAGCATCCGCATAAATGAATATGGGAAACAAATACAGTTGTTTCCAAACCCAGCATCTCTTTTTTTAAACTTTATCCCGGATACAAACTTTAAATCCTTACAATTAAGAATTCTTGGTTCAAATGGGCAAGTATTTCAGTCTTTTGCAAGAATGGAAAATCAACAGCAGATTCAATTGAATATCAATGTATTGCCAAAGGGAGTATATTTTTTAGAAGTAATATTTCCACATGACATTCAAAAGTATCGCTTCATAAAAGGGTAAGATAATAACAGGTTTAGGCTGTACTCGCACTATTCTATCCATACCAATTCTCACCACCGATCGGATCACCGGTGGAATTTGAATTCGGCTATTACCGGATAATGATCTGATAGGGGTTCGGTATATTGGTTTTTTATCACCGTCGCCGAAATGCAATGATTAGCCAGGTTCCGGGTAGCGAAAATATAGTCTATTCTTTGTTGGCGAGCTTGTAATAATTGGTGTGTTTCCTGATTGGCATGGGAAAGAGCCAGGGCCGGGAAAGTACCCCGATCGGGATCTTCATTTTGAAACTTGTAAGCCAAGTCATATAATGGATAGCCTAAAAAACGGGCTATTACCGCATAATCAAATTGCATATCCTCCAGATTACCTTTATCACCGGAGGGGTGGTTTCTACGGTATCTTGCTAATACCGGACTACCTTCTGGGTACAGATGGGCATCCATTGGCGAAAGGGCGTTGAAATCTCCTAGAACAATAACCGGGGTCGTGTCTCCAAGTGGTTTAATTTTTTCGATTATACGATTGGCCTCCCAGCGCCTTTTGACAAAACTGGAAGGGGAAAAATGGATCACAAAAAAATGAATACCAGTGATGGTAGCATGTAGAGCACCGTGATGCATACCGGATCGAATGCGTTCTTTTAAGTTAATTGGGTATTTGGAAGTTATACCAACCGGATATCCACCAGTTTTTAAGATTATTGCGTAAGGGTGGTTCCATTCTCTTGCAATGTTAGCGAGCTTTACAGAATCGAAACCACATAATTCTTGGAGTGCACAAACATCGGGATCCTGATATTGTACCCATTTTACGAATTGACTTTCCCGCACTGTATCCTTTCCCCAGTCAAAACCATTCCAAATATTATAGGTCAATACTTTGAGTGAATCAATTGGTGTTTGACTTATCGATTTGAAAGCCGACAGTACAAATAACAACCCGAGAAATATCCCAAACTTTGTTTTCATGGATTAAAAATAGAAATTGCATAGGTATTGAGATACATTTTTTCGTGAAAGTCGGAATAATCGATTTCGATTCTATATAGTATCGGTATTATTTTTTCCCTGAGAACCGACTGGTGTGCTACCAAGTGGATTTGATATTTAAATTTCAAAATGAAATCCTGAAAGTCTTTGTTTTTGATACTTCTCGTAATCAAATCGATACAACTTTGCCGGTCGGTGTGAAACTTCCTCCTGATATACATTAGTATCACGCAGTAAGTCTAATTTTCGAAGTTTCCTTCTGAAATTTCGCTTATCAATCTGGATTTCCAATACCACTTCATACAAGGTTTGCAGCTGGGTTAAAGTAAATTTTCGAGGAAGCAGATTAAATCCAATGGGGCTTTCTCTTACCGATCTGCGTAGTTTTTCCAAACATTTTTGTAAGATTTCATCGTGGTCAAATGCCAAACCAGTTAAGTCTTTGACTTCCGCCCATTTTATATTTGGGATGTGAGGTTCATAAATCGATTGATAGTCATCGATTTTCATCAACGAATAAAATGCAGTTGTAATCACGCGCCCTAGTGGATGCCGGCCTACTTTGCCAAATGTGTGTACTTGTTCAATATAAATATCTTGGATATTGGTATATCTTTCAATGACCCGCAATGCCGCCTTAATTAAGTCTTCATCGGTTCTGACTAGATCTCCTATCAATGACCATTTACCCCGATATTGAGGCATAGTACACTCGGTAAGAAGCACTTTCAAACTATGGTTATCATAACCAAAAAGGATGCAATCAACCGAAAAAGCAAGTTTATGTTCTTGGCGGATTGGTGTCCAAGTTAAATTTTGAGTTATAATTTCTTCCACTGCTATGCTATATTAAGTGTCTAAAATACAATATCTTTATTTTTGAAAAAATATTTTCTGTAAAACATCAAAAATGTGACCAAAATAAATAGGATTAGAGGATTTATTTTTGATTTGGATGGGGTGCTGGTGGATACGGCCATGTATCATGAAGAATGTTGGAGGGAAATGGCCCAGACCTATCAAATTAAGGTCACTCCAGAAGTATTGGAAATGACAAAAGGCGTAAGTCGAATGGATGCTTTGGATATTGTATTGCAGGATAGGGCTGGGGATTTTCCACATGAGGAAAAGGTCCGAATGGCTAGTTGGAAGAATGACAATTATCTAAAAAAAATAGATAAATTGACTCCGGATGATTTGCTTCCTGGAGTTTTAAAATTCTTAGAGACTTGTAAGAGATTAGGTTTAAAAATTGGAGTAGGTTCCAGCTCGAAAAATGCCAAGAAAGTATTGACTAATCTTAAGATTACTCATTTATTTGATGCCATTTCTGATGGTACTAATATTATTAACTCCAAACCGGATCCGGAAGTGTTTACCATTGCGATTGAGCGGTTAAATCTGAATCCTGGTGATTGCATTGTTTTTGAAGATGCACAGGATGGGATCTTTGCTGCCAAAGCAGCAGGCTGTTGGGTGGTAGGTATCGATACTAGACCAGTTCCCATATTGCATAGCGCTGACCTAATTATAGCGGGTCTGAATCAATCTACGCCACAAAATATAATTGACAAAATCCAAGCTAAGAAAGTTGAATAATGAGAAAATATGTTGAAAAGGATGCCTGGAAGATAATAGAGTCAACGTTTGTACCAGAAAATGCCCTGGTTACAGAAAGTTTGTTTAGTACCGGAAATGGCTTTATGGGTATTCGGGGAAATTTCGAGGAAGGATATGGTGGAGAAACATTGCCTGGAAGTTATTTCGCCGGTATCTATTACCCGGATAAAACCAGAGTGGGATGGTGGAAAAATGGATATCCTGAATATTTTGCCAAGGTACTGAATTCAGTCAATTGGATTGAGTGCAAAATATCTGCAAATGGTGAAAGCCTGGATTTTAATTCAGCAAAAATTTCGGATTATCTGCGTGTCTTAGACTTACAAAAGGGGATACTCACCCGATCTTTCACATGGCAAACCAAGAGCGGTAAATTGGATCTTTGGTTTAGCCGCTTTTGTAGTTTTTCTCAGCCTAACTTGGGAGTAATTGAATTGACTATAACCAGTAATTCATTCCAGGGTGAAATAGCAATTCAAAGCGGATTGGACTTTGACGTTAGAAACCAAGACAGTAATTATGATGAAGTGTTTTGGGAACCGGTAGGTTCCCATATTAACAAATATGAAATGTCCGTATGTGCACGGACCAAAAAGACTAACTTTGTGGTGGTTTCCGCTGCGGATGTGGAACTCAAAGATTGGAACTGTGATACACAGTTTATCCGGAATAAGCAATATGCCGGTTGCCAGCTTACTGGAAAACTAAGTCCGAAACAGAAAATTTGTTTGATCAAAAGGGTAGCCAATCAATCTTCTTTTTATGTGAATCCACAGGAAGTGCAGAGTCAAGCGATTGCTTTGTTGCATGAATTCAAAGCACAAAGTGTTCAGCAATTAAAAGAATTACATGTTCAGGCATGGGAAAGAAAGTGGCAAGAAGTGGATATCCAGATTGAAGGAGATGTCTCTGCCCAGCAGGGGATTCGGTATAATATATTTCAATTACTGCAGACATACCGGGGGGATGATCCAAGATTAAATATCGGTCCCAAAGGGTTTACCGGTGAGAAATATGGGGGCAGTACTTATTGGGATACGGAAGCGTATTGCCTACCGTTTTATTATCATTCTTGTGGAAAAACTATTGCCCGACAATTGTTACTTTATCGATATAACCATCTTGAAAAAGCGATTGAAAATGCCGAAAAGCTAGGATTTGATGGAGGTGCCGCATTGTATCCAATGGTCACAATGAATGGGGAAGAGTGTCACAATGAATGGGAGATTACTTTTGAGGAGATCCATCGTAACGGAGCCATCGTTTATGCCATTTTCTTTTATCTCAATGCTACCGGTGATAAGGAATATGTTTACACTTATGGATTGCCGGTGATTATTTCAATAGCCAGATTTTGGTATCAGCGCATGAACTACTCGCAAGAGAAGAAAAAATATGTCATACTGGGAGTGACCGGTCCGAACGAGTATGAAAACAATGTAAATAATAATTGGTATACCAATTACATGGCAAAGTGGTGCTTGCAATTTGCCTTGGACCAACTCTCTGAATTAAAAACCCATTCTGAGATTAAATACCAAACTTTTTTGTCGGAATGGAATTTAGGAGATGAGATGGACCAATGGATAAAAGTAATTCCGGAAATCTATTTGCCTTTGGATAGTACCAGGGAGGTATTTCTTCAGCAAGATGGATTTTTAGATAAAGAATTGAAAACGGTAAGCCAGATTCCAGAATCACAGATTCCTTTAAATCAAAATTGGTCCTGGGATAGGATACTTAGATCGTGTTATATTAAACAGGCAGATGTTTTGCAAGGATTGTTCTTTTTTCCTGATCATTTTTCGAAATCAGAAATCAAAAGAAATTTTGAATTTTACGAGCCGATGACAGTTCATGAATCTTCACTGTCACCCTGTGTGCATAGTATTTTGGCAGCCAGATTGGGAGATATGAAAAAGTCGTATGAATTGTATTTAAAAACTTCCAGATTGGATTTGGATAATTACAATCAGGATACCGAAGATGGTCTGCATATTACTAGTATGGCAGGTACCTGGATGTCTATTGTATATGGGTTTGCGGGTTTGCAGATCAGAAATCAGGATCTCTATTTATATCCACAATTGCCTCCTGAATGGAAAAAATTAACTTTTACGATTCTGTATCACGAAGTTCCAATTCGTGTTTGGTTAACCGAGGATGAAGTGAAGATTCAAAACTTCGGTGATAAACGAATACAATTGTTCTTGTTTGAACAATCTTTTCAAATAGATCATGAAGAGATATTAGCAGTTCCAATGCAGATTTTAGCATGAGTTTATGATTAATAAAGAATGGTTTTGTCTGTATGAATTGTGATTCAAAAAATTGATTTTGCCAATACCAAAATGTAATATATGAATACAAGACCTGGATTAAGTTTTTGGCAGATCTGGAATATGAGTTTTGGATTTTTAGGTATTCAATTCGGATTTGCGTTACAAAATGCCAATGTGAGTCGTATTTTCCAAACGTTGGGTGCTGAAATTGATAGTTTGGCTATTTTGTGGGTGGCAGCCCCAGTGACCGGATTGGTTGTACAGCCGATAGTCGGATATTTCAGTGATCGTACCTGGGGAAGATTAGGAAGACGTCGACCCTATTTTTTAATAGGTGCAATTCTTGCTTCATTAGCCTTGGTCTTAATGCCTAATTCAGGCGCACTTTGGATCGCAGTAGGCACCTTATGGATTCTTGATACCAGCATCAATGTTTCCATGGAACCTTTTCGGGCCTTTGTGGGTGATAATCTACCTGAAAAGCAAAGGAATCTAGGTTTTGCCATGCAAAGTTTTTTCATCGGAATTGGAGCTGTGGTAGCTTCTCTTTTACCGTATATATTCACAAACTTTCTGGGTATCTCGAATACGGCTCCAGAAGGACAAATCCCGGATTCGGTAAAATGGTCTTTTTACATTGGAGCCATTGCTTTTTTGGGGGCCGTATCCTGGACGGTTTTCCGTTCCTTTGAATATTCTCCGGAAGAAATCGAAGGCTTTGATGATAACCCGGAAGAAGAAGTAGATCATCTACCTCAGTCCAAGTGGAAAGGTCAGATCAAAATGAGCACGTTTTTTATTGTGAGTGGCATATTAATCACCTTATTGTTGGCTCTTACTCCGTTTGGACAAAATAAGGACCTCTACATCCTCGGTGTTGGATTTTTGGTATTTGGTATGGGTTTTTGGATATCTCATTATTTAAAACAGCAAGGAAATCATAATGATTTTGTAGGGATTATCGATGGATTATTGATGATGCCGCATAAAATGAAACAATTAGCCTATGTGCAATTTTTCTCCTGGTTTGCTCTTTTTTCAATGTGGATATATACCACAGCAACAGTTACCAAACATATTTTTGGCTCGGATGATCCCACCAGTAAAGCATTTAATGATGGAGGTGATTGGGTAAGTAATGGTTTTGCAGTCTATAACGGTTTGGCCGCTCTGGTGGCATTTCTACTCCCTATATTAGCATCTCGCATTACAAGAAAGAGAACTCATGCCCTGGCTTTGACAATCGGTGCAATCAGCTTGACTGCTGTCTATCTGGTACCGGACAAGTATTTTTTTCTAGTATGTATGATCGGAATTGGAATTGCCTGGGCCAGTATCCTTTCTTTACCTTATGCTATGTTAACCAGTGCCCTGCCGGCAAAACGAATGGGATATTTTATGGGAGTTTTCAACTTTTTCATTGTAATTCCTCAAATACTGGCTGCAGCTGTCCTGGGGTTCTTGTTGAGAACTTTTTTCGACAGTGAACCCGGATATGCTTTAATCATTGGGGGTGTGTCATTTTTAATAGCAGCTGTATTTACATTGCGAGTAGATGATACCTGATCAGTGATCCCAATTTCCATCTACGTCTTAATTAATTTAATTATTTATTTAATACTCCTAGTCTTTTTATGGTAATGTGGTGGAATAAATTAGCGGAACAAACCCCAGAGGGGTTATCGTAGGTTAGAAAACCATTTAAAAAGAAACCGACCTCAGCGAGGTCGCCCAATTACTTACCCTTTTCTAGGTATCCGACAGAAAAAACGGCGTATCCTGATTGCCATTGAAAATGGCATTTACAGAGACGATGGTCCTTGATAAAGTTACTCATAGATTTCTTTACTTCCCTTACCCAATCTTCAATTAGCTCTTTGCATGAATAGTCAATAAAAAAATGGACATGATCATGATATCCATTCACAGCAAGGGCAAAATGGCCACGATTAGTTAGCATTTTTGACGTATAGGCAAATAGTCTGTTTCACCAGGATACATCGAGATGGGCATCTCTGTTTTTAACAGCGAATACCATATGTAGGTATACTTTTCTATAGGTATCAGCCATATTGGATCAATCTAAACTCGATGATAATAATATTTTTTGCAAAATTTTTAACTGTACGATATACAAAATTGGGTGACCTCCCTGAGGTCAGAAGATTATCAATAATGAATACTAACCTATGGTGACCTTTCCAAGGTCAAAATGTGGTGAAATAAATAGAGGAATAGGTTGGAAAAACTATAGAAAGTTTAGAAGGCCGATTGCGCCTGTTGTTTTGACCTGATTTCAAGCGAAATTGTTTGATTTGGGGTTCAAAAAGTTTACAAAAATCATCAACAGCAATGAAATTTTTATAATTTCACCATCAGTTATTGAAGAATATTGTAATATTATTGATTGTTTATCAGCTATTAATATATTAAATATTCCCTTTGTTTTATAGCGTCATCAACACTTTTTGTTATCCATTATTCGCGATAATTATTTAATACTCCTAGTCTTTTTATGGTAATGTGGTGGAATAAATTAGCGGAACAAACCCCGGAGGGGTTATCGTAGGTTAGAAAACCATTTAAAGAGAAACCGACCTCAGTGAGGTCGCCCAATTGGTGACCTTTCTAAGGTCAAAATGTGGTGAAATAAATAGAGGAATAGGTTGGAAAAACTATAGAAAGTTTAGAAGGCCGATTGCGCCGGATGTTTTAACCCGATTTCAAGTGAAATTGTTTGATTTGGGGTTCAAAAAGTTTACAAAAATCATCAACGGCAACGAAATTTTTATAATTTCGCCATCAGTCATTGGAGCATATTGTAATATTATTGATTGTTTATCAGCTATTAATATATTAAATATTCCCTTTATTTTATAGCGTTATCAACACTTTTTGTTATCCATTATTCACGTTAACTTATAATCTGACAATGCTTTTGGTGAAGGTTAGCCCCTTATCGGTGGTTAATCTTATGAAATAAAAGCCTGGATCAACCGGAGTATTCCAAGTCCAATTATTGACTCCATGATTAAGTGATTCATGGTGTATCTGTCTGCCGCTTAAGTCTGAAATAAAGACTTCTTGGATTTCATAAATGTCGCTATTCACACTTAGTTGACCGGACCACGGATTGGGAAATATTCGAATATTTTGGTCATCAACTAAATTTACGACAGGGGTGGTAGAACTGGTATCCATTTTAAAATTGGTGTACAATCGATATTCCCCAGGTTGTAATGTAATTTGTTCTAATTGGTTGTTTACCATTTTTTCTTCTCCGGAAAAGTATTCGTACCAAATTCCTTTAGTTTGAAATATGGGGGTTATCACCAATGGTCTGACGTCAAAATTCCCGATTACAATACCAAATTCTCCATTTTCTTCATCGGAAAGTCGAATCACCTTACCCCGGCTGCTGGAACTCAAAAAGAATGTTTCCGTTTGAAAAAGATCATATTTGTTACGCAAATGAATGATCTCCGAATATAAATCAAAAAGTTGCCTTCTCTTTTCGTTTTGGAAATCACTCCACAGAATCGGTTTCGGCGACAACCTACAATTGGGAGATATGGTCCCATTTTCACAGGTGTTGATACTAAAATCATAAGCTAACTCTCCAAATTGCCACATCATTCTGGGACCTGGGACGGCATAGAAAAATAGAGCCCCGAGTTTTAACCTTTCGATTGTAATGTCAAAGTCTCGGGTATCATATCCAGAAGTTTGACTTCCGGCTACTTGGACTGAATAGGAAATCCTTTCTTCATCATGACTTTCCATATATCCAATCGCATGAGGTGCTGACCATCCTTTATTTTTGTAGGACAAGTTGGAAAAATCCGAATCCTTACCCTGGCAGGCGTTGATATACTCATGGTTTAAGTTGTTCCATAACATAAAGCCCAGATCTGAAAGAGTTTCTTCCTCCAAATTATCTCCAAAGTGCTCTAATATGAGATAGGATGAAGAATCTATTGACCAGATATGTTGACCATAGTCGGTCAAAATATTTATCCGACTTTGATCGTATTGACGAAATGTACCGTCATGAGTACTAAATCGTTGGGTAAATCCTTTTGACAAGTCAAAACGAAAGCCATCCACATGGTATTCCTCTATCCAATGAGACAATGTTCTTTTTACATAATGACGTGTAAATGTGCTTTCGTGGTTGAAGTCGTAGCCTACATTGAAGGGATGTTTGGCATCCGGATTCAGCCAGGGATTGTCGCTAGCCGGTTTATTTTCAGCAGCGTTCCAATACATCTGTGCCAATGGGCATTGGCTAAAAGCATGATTATAAACCACATCAAGGATGACGGCTATTCCTAACCTATGGGCTTCATCAATTACTAGTTTTAACTCCTCCGAACTACCGTAATATTTGTCCAGCGCCATGTGAAAAGATGGATTGTATCCCCAGCTTAAGTTTCCTTCAAATTCACTTACTGGCATAAGTTCGATGGCATTGACACCTAAGTTCTTTAAATAACTGAGTGTGTCCAAAAGACTTAAATAACTGTGATCTTTAAGAAAATCCCTCAGCAACAATTCATAGATGACCAGTTTTTCTTTTGGTGTAAGGATTACATGATCATATTTCCACGAAAAATTAGTGGCCTCTAAATCATAGACCGTGGCTCGTCCGTACGCCTGACTGGGGAAACTGGGAAAAAAAGACTGGTTTGTAATAAAAGGATCATGATTTTCATCCAAAATCAGGGTTGAGTATGGGTCCGCTATTTCAATATTTCCGGGTAATTTATATTTATAAATTAAGTATCGGAGATCCGGCTTTTCCATTTCAATCCACCATTTTGTTCCATCCTGTGTTCTATTCATCTGGTAGGTAGAATCCGGAGACCAATTGTTGAAATTGCCAACTAGATAGGCATATTCCTTATCTGGAGCTTCGAACATCATATATATTTTATTACCAACAACGTTTACTCCTGATTTTATCTCAACCGGTGGTTCCGCAATTCGGTTCTTTTCAAAAACGGTATATTTTAGAGTATCTAGGATCGTTTCAGATTCTGTGGCGGCCTCAACAATTAAAGTATAATTGCCAGACTCCAACACATTAATATCATATCTAAGGCTATTGGAGGTCGTATCAAAGATGGACAATCCATTTTGCCAAACGGTTATATCGACATCTGCTGCGAAGGTATAGTCAAGCGTTATGGTCGAATTAATAGTAGCAATAAACCGGGTCGATTCAGGTGCGTTTCGGATAAAGGAGGAATTTGAACCGGATGATGCCGGGATAAAAATATCTCCGTTGGTCTCTGTTTTACCTTCTTTGGAGCCATCTATATTGCGGAATACAAAGGCTAAGTACTTCAGTTCTTCGCCTGGTGGAAGGCCATGAAACTCCCTTATGTTGTAGGTGATTGCATGTTTATCATTACCAAGATTATTCATTTTGACTTTGGCATCGTCTTGACCCCAATTTCCTACCACATATCTCCACTCCATCCCCTGGCTCTTATTGGTGACCAATCCTGCATGCATATAAACTTGGGATGTTCCTTTTAATCCCGCATTCCCTTTTGTCGCATCATAGGTTACTGTGATCGCTTCATCTGGTCCGGGAAAAGCAGGAGTGACAACCACTATTTGTGCTGAAAGTTGGGAACAGGTAGTAAACATTACTACTGATAGAATTGCCCTTAGGTGAATCATTGTTCAGAATATAAAAAGGGCTGCTTTTCGCAGCCCTAAATTAATTTACATAATATATAACCTCATGTTACATTATTTCTTAACAACCTTCTTAACCGCTTGAGCTCCATCACCAATTATGTTTATGTAATAGACTCCTGCGGGTAATCGGCTAATATCGATATTTGCAGAACTGTTGGCACCAAAGAATTCTTTGCTTTGTACCATCATCACCTGACCTGTGCTATTGTGCACAAAAACCGTTGATCTACCCTTAAACACATCATCGGTAACGACAATTTTTAATTGGCCATGTGTTGGATTGGGAAGTACTTGTACGCTGTGGTTAAACAATATTTCCTGGATTTTAGTAAGGCTACCACCAGCCAATTGCAAATCTCCTAAGGCAGTGGTGCTATTCCAGTTACTATTAGTACCTGCCCAGACCGCTTGATAATCCCGGTTGGTTGTATTGACATCACTATCGTTTAGACCTACCGAAAATCCAATGGTCCTGTTTTTTGCAGCTGCAAATTGCATGGTTGACCATTTCAATTTGAATTCTACATTATAACCATTCTCAGTTTCCAAAAAGATCGCTTCATGCTCTTCAGCTGAAACATCCGTACCTCCATCTCCTTCACTTTTAGTCCAGATCACCTGTCCTTCTTCTATTAATCTCCTAGACAAAACAATCTGGTTATCAAATCCCTTGTCATATTTATCATCTGCATCATGGTTTCCATCAATATATATTTCGATGGCATCTTGCTCCCAAGGGTTAAAAGTAGATGTTCCCTGGACCACAGCGTCCTCAACCTGGAATCCCAGGTATAAGTAGTTTCCATCCCAAAGAGCACCCCATTGCACATCATTGTTCAGTGGGCCGGTGCCATCTACAACTCCGACATCCAATCCATATGTTAATTGGAATTCGCTGAGGTTACCATCTATCGACACCGAGTCTTCGGTGAATTGCGCATAAGCAACTGTGGCATCGGCTGCTTCTTCAGTAAAGGTGTAGGTTCCGTCCAAACATCCGAAAGTCACTCTATACCGACCGGCATCCACTGCAATGGCATCTCCACCAATAGTGGCAACACCATTTGCACCGCCCCAAGTAACTACATCTTGATTGTCTTTTCTGAATATCACATTATCTGCAGCTTCAAATTCGTATACCGCTGTATAGCTGGTGGCCGGTTCGGTAAATGGTCGAATGGCAACATCTCCAATAGTTTCACTATACATGCTCAGATCACCACAACTTAATGCTCCGAATAACAAGTCTCCAAATGCGCTGGTTCCGGCAGCATTTCCGGATCCTCCATTCCACACAGCCCGACTCGCTGGTCCGGCATTTGCATCATCGGTATCATCAATAATGATGTCGAATCCAATTTGTCCTCCCATTTCCGGAGTTACTCCCAGATCAGCCCAGGCGATTTCAACTTCTACATTGTATCCACCCGTAACCTCGACAAATGAGGCTTGTGGTGCAAATCCTTCGGGACCCTGAAGAACAGTTATGGTTCCTGATGCATCCACAATCATGTGTACATCACTACTATCATAACTACCTCCATTTTTATTTCCATCGACGAATATCTCCACGGCATCATTTAAGCTGGTATCGCCACTGGAAACCACGGTACTATCTGATACATTAATACCTACGTATAGGGCATTGTCCGTATATACGGCACCAAAAGTGGCTACAATCGGATCCGTACCTCCATCTCCCTCAAATGCTCCGGAGATATTTTGATTCAGGTTCCAGTCTTTTTCGTTCAATTGACCATCCACATTCATGGCAAAAACTTTAGGAGCAATTACAGAATTCCCTAAGCGGGTAAAACTGTAATCCCCACTTTTACAATTGAATGTGATGTCATATTTTCCTCCTGAAACAGGTATGAATAAGGCAGCGTCCTGTACACCGGTACCTTTAGGAAATGCGGTACCTCCCCACACATTGACAAATGCTTGATCTCCATCTTGTCTGAACAATAAACCAGTCCCGGAGGTGAAATTGTAGTTTAATGTAAAGTTGCTGGGATATTCGTGATCTCTTTGCATCATTACATCAGTGGGAAAAAGATCTGTGGGATCATCCAAATTGGATCCAAATCCATTGAAATCTCCAATAATACCGATTTGTCCGCAGACATCGGTATTTTCAACAAAGCTGAACTCCAATGTAGAGCAGTTAAATGTAATATCATAGGTGCCGGGTGTAACCGGAAGATTATCTCCACTATTAAAAACAGCGGTTCCGGAAGGGAAATCAGTACCACCCCAATTTACATCCCAATTCTTGTTAACTCGGAATTTGGTGGCAATCTTTCCATCTCCATCAGCATCAAAATTGGCACTAAAAGAATAAGTCAAAGTCCAAAGATCGGGATTATCTGCATCTCTTTTAAAAGGCACATCATTTGCCCAACTCACACCTTCTCCGATCATATACACGTCACCACAAGTTGGTGTAATCGTAACAGCTAATGTAGAACAATTGAAAGTAATTAGATAAGTGCCAAGTGGGACATGAAAATTAGTAGATCCGTTAAATTCACCATTTCCGGAAGAATCCACACCCCAATTGTTATCCCAGGCTCCATCAGCTCTAAATTTAAATTCTACAGAATCTTGAGGCCCACTGTCATCAGTGGTTTTGTCATCAAGAGTCACAACTCCTGAAAACTGATTAGGATCCTCTTTACTTCTGGTTAGGTTTACATCTCCTGCCCATTCGGTATGCTCACCGATTACGCCAATCTGGCCGCAAGTGGGTGTGATGGTAACTGCTAGAGTAGAACAGTTAAAGGTAATGAAATAGGTACCCACTGGTACGTTAAAGTTGGTGGAACTGTTGAATACTGCGTTGCCGGTTGAATCTGTACCCCAATTGTTATCCCATGATCCGTCGGCTCTAAACTTCCAGGCCACAGAATCCGGAGAGTCCATATCGTCGGTAACCAAATCAACCAGATTAACCACCCCATAGAAAAAGTTTATATCCTCTTTGTCTCTTGTCAGGAGTGAATCTCCTGCCCATTTGGTGAATTCTCCAATGACCCCAATTGAACCGCAAGTGGGGGTAACCGTGACTTCTAGCGTTGAACAGTTAAATGTAATCAGATAGGTTCCCGCCGGTACATTGAAATTAGTTGAACTGTTAAAAACCGCATTGCCCGTAGAATCTGTACCCCAGTTTCGATCCCAGGTACCATTTTCTCGAAATTTCCAAGCAACGGAATCCGCAGAATCCATGTCATCAGTAACTAAATCGACCAGGGTAACAATTCCTGACCACATATCGGGATTTTCAGGATTACGATCCAAATTAACATCCCCAGCCCACTTGGTGTGTTCCCCAACTACACCAATTTGCTCACAGGTTTGAGCTTGAGCTTGAGTAGAATAAAGTACAGGGATTGTAAGAATGAGAAAAAATAGTTTTTTGAACATGCTTTTAAGATTTAAGTCTTGTTAATCACAGATATTTATCACAGGAATAAAGTTAGTGTATATTTTACAATATATTAACATACAATAAACGAATATTTTTGTGAAAATACTATGGAAATTCTTAAAATAATCGGAATTTGTGTTAAAATGACACTAATTAGTCAAATAGGGCTCTGCAGAAGATAAGTTTGGCCCACTTTTCGACTTTGAAATCGTTTTATGATTAAATAGAATTTTGTTAATTGTGGTAATATAAATTTCCATTATGAAGGCTGTTTATTGTTTTGTAATCATGCTGATTTGCTGTATACTCAGCATGGAACTACACGCTCAAAAAACGGTAACCGGTATGGTTACCGACAAAGAAACAGGAGAAGGCCTGATAGGTGCTACGGTTGCAGTTGTAGATTTTCCAACAGTAGGTGCAATTACGGATATTGATGGTAGCTTCTCTGTAAAGATTCCCGAAGGAGCTAATCAACTTCAATTTTCTTATACAGGATATCAGACTGTAACCAAAGAAATTAATGAAAGTGATGTCATCAATGTCGCTCTACAAAGTGGTTCAGTGCTGGATGAAATTGTGGTGGTTGGATACGGTACACAAAGGATAAAAGAAGTTACCGGGGCAGTAACCAATATTAAATCGGAAGATTTTAATAAGGGAAATGTGTCTGATCCCACTCAACTGTTACAAGGTAAAGTGGCTGGGTTATCCATTGCAAAACCAGGAGGAGATCCCAATGGTAGTTTTCAGGTAAGGCTACGGGGTCTATCCACATTTGGCGACAATACATCGCCACTGGTAGTCATTGATGGCGTAATCGGAGCATCTCTGGAAACCGTTGACCCTCAGGATATCGAATCTATCGATGTGTTAAAGGATGGTTCAGCTGCGTCCATCTACGGTACCCGTGGAGCTAGTGGAGTTATATTGATTTCTACTAAAAAAGGCCGGGCAGGCCAAACCGAGATATCCTATAATGGATATGTGTCTCGTGAAATGGTTGCCAATAAATTGGATGTACTTACGGCTAAAGAATACATCACCTTACCAAGTACTACCGATTTTGAACATACCACTGATTGGTTTAACGCAATTACCAGGGATGCTCTGACTCATAGTCATAATCTGTCCGCTTCCGGAGGTAATGAGAAGTCCACCTACCGAGTTTCTTTTAATTACCGGGATGGAGAAGGTGTTGCGTTGAAGACAGGATTCGATCAGCTAAATGGGAGGATACGGTTTACTCAATACGCACTTAACGACCGCCTTACACTTAACTTTAATCTATCAAGTACGATTCGAAACGAAGAAATTGGTACACCGGCTGCCAATGCCTTTGCCACCAGATACAATCCCACTGCTCCTATCTATGAAAATGATGAAAATGCTCAAGCCTGGGGAGGTTATTTTCAACGCGATGCATTCGGTTTCTTCAACCCGGTAGCGGCTATAGAACAGCATGAAAATGACGCTACTAAAAAGCGAATCCTGGGGAATATAAGAGCAGATTACGAAGTTATCCAGGGGCTCAAATTGAGTATCTTTTATAACCAATCCCGCGAGAACGATCTTTTTGGAGAATATTGGAGCAAACAAGCTTTCTGGACCCCATTTGGAGTTAAAAATGACAAAGGATTCGGATCTCGCAAATCGGATGAAAGATTTAGTCAATTATTCGAGACCACAGGAAATCTAGAAACCAATATTTGGAAATTGAATACTAAACTATTGGGAGGATATTCTTATCAAGAGTTTATCAACGAAGGATTTGGTTCCAGTGCCGGAGACTTCTTGAGTGATGGATTCGGATATCATAACCTTGGATCGTCATCGGAAATTACTGAGGGAAAAGCAAGTATTTACAGTTACAAAAACAAAAGTAAACTTATAGCATTTTTTGGACGGCTTAACCTAAACTACGATGATTTTGTGTTTATAACAGCCAGTATGCGTAGAGAGGGTAGTACCAAATTTGGAGTGAATAACAAATGGGGATGGTTCCCCGGGGTGAGCGGAGGTATAGATTTGTCTCGTTTGATAAATCTTGAATTGGTTAATTCATTAAAGTTCCGAGCGGGATACGGTGTTACGGGCAATACGCCCGGTCCGACGAACTTATCCCTGTTGAGATTTGGAGCTCAAGGTTCCAGGTATTACAATGATGGTCAATATGTACAGGCGTTCGGACCAATTAGCAATCCCAATCCCGATCTTAAATGGGAGCGTAAAAGAGATTTAAACTTCGGCCTCGATTTTACTCTATTAAATTACAAGTTGAGTGGATCAATCGAATATTATCAGACACAAACAGACGATTTGATATTGGATTTTCCTGTACGGGTACCTCCTAATTTATTTGGTACTTCCTTTTTGAATCTGGGAGAAATGAAGAACTCCGGATTGGAATTCACGGCCAGTTATTTTGCAATCAATCAACCCAATTTTACTTGGAAACCAACGCTTGCGGTGACCTATTTTCTAAATAATGAATTGGTGAAAATTTCAGGACCTGAAGTAGAATCGGAAGGATTCCGATTATTGGGTGGTTTGGGAGCACCTTTCCTTACCGGTGTCAATACGATTAAAATCGAAGAAGGTCAGCCTATTGGCCAAATTGTCGGTCCAATTTATACGGGTATTGATGAAGATGGAAAACTGTCTTATGAAGATATTGACGGAGATGGGCGATTTAAATCGAACGATGATATCAGGGTAATCGGTAATGGACTTCCTGATTACCAATTTGGTCTTAACAACACATTTACCCTGGGCAATTTCGACGCAAATATTTTTGTCAGAGCGGTGATTGGACATGATTTACTTAATGTCAACAATGCCAGATATGGGATACCCGCTGCTGTTGCTATTCAAAACGGAATGGCACAAGCCCTTGATTTTCTGGGCGCCTCGAACGGTCCTGTTTTTTCTGATGTCCACGTTGAAAATGCTTCATTTTTAAGGCTCGATAATGTCACACTAGGATATACATTTGACTTACCGGAAAAATCGGGATTCAAAAATTTAAGACTGTATGCTACGGGCCAAAACTTGTATACGCTTACTAATTATAGTGGAGTGGATCCTGAAGTCAGATATGTTGATGATCCGGATGGATTTGGATTTGGTAACCCCCTAGCACCTGGAATAGATCGTGAAAATACCTATGTTTTTTCCAGAGGATTTACATTTGGAATAAATGTGGGTTTATAAATATTTTCAACAAAAGTAATATCATGAAGCTCAATAAACTTTCAAAAATCATCTTGGCATTTTGTATGTTATTTATGGCATTTCTCCCCAGCTGCACCGATCTTACCGAAGAAGTATTCAGTGATCTGGATGGAGAGAAATTTTTTGAAGACCCTGACAACCTGGTTGCTGCATTTGGGGTTGCCTATACCAGTCTTTACCCTTTGGTGGGACATAAATTCGGAATGGTGGGACAAGAGGTCGGTACCGATTTATTGGTGGTGCCCCAGCGTGGCGGAGATTGGTTTGATGGCGGTGAATGGATTCGCTGGCATAAACAGACCTGGACTCCCAAAGAAGGTTACCTGTTGCATTGGTGGGATATTTGTTACCAGGGTGTAAATACCTGCAACCAATTAATTTTTCAGTTTGAAAAAGTAAATACACCTCAAGCTTCGCTTGCGATTTCTGAACTAAGGGCTTTTCGAGCACTATATTACTATTGGTTGATAGATATTTTTGGTAATGTTCCACTGGTTACGGAATTCGATGTGCCAAGTGATTTCGCACCGGCCACAGTCAATAGACAACAAGTGTTTACTTTTATTGTGAACGAACTTAAGACGGTTATCAATGACTTGTCGAAAGATACAAGCCGCAAAACCTATGGTAGAGTTACCTACTATGTAGCTCAAATGATCCTAGCAAAAATGTTTATGAATGCGGAAGTGTATACCGGAACACCTAGTTGGGATATGGCTATAGTGGCTTTGGATGAAATCATAAACTCCGGAGAGTATAGTTTGTCTGCAGATTACTTTTCAAACTTTTCATCGGATGGCAGTGCTGGCAGTGAGGTAATTTTGGCCGTTCCCTTTGATCAGATCAATGCAACCGGATTTGAAGTACATTTATTTAGCTTACATTACAATTTGCAAGAAAAGTTTGGGTTGGAGGAATTGCCATGGAATGGTGTTTGTGCTCAGGAATCTTTGTTTAATCTTTTTGAGGAAGACGATGAAAGGCGGAAGGGATTGCTCTTTGGACCTCAGTTTGATGCTGAAGGTGTGGCTATAAAAGATCCCAGTTTTGAAAAGTTTGATCCAACCAATCCTAGAGGGGTCCGGGATCCAGATGGTCCAAATTTGGTTTTGACACCTGCAATAAACATGTTGGAACCTAATTGTCTGCGACAAGCCGGAGCTCGAATCGTAAAATTTCCTATTCCTGATGAAAGTGATCGCTATATCAGCAATGATTTTCCTATATTCAGATACGCAGATGTGATTCTGATGAAGGCGGAGGCTCTGCTTCGCCAGGATGACGGTGATGGAGCAGCTCTTGATTTAATCAATATGGTCAGAGCTCGTGCCGGAGTTGATGACTTAACCGCAGTTTCTCTACAAGATATTCAGGACGAGCGGGGTAGGGAATTATACGCAGAAGGTCATCGCCGCTCAGATCTTATTCGGTTTGGTACTTATTCCGAGGCCAGATGGGAAAAAGACGCTACCGAGCTAGAATGTGTTAAATTGTGGCCAATACCGGAATCGCAAATCAACTTGAATCCAAACCTTATTCAAAATCCTTGTTATTAAAGATTGAACCGGAAATTGAACAGGATGGTAATTGGTTGCTGATATAAATGTAAAATGCGCCGAAGAGATCATACTGGCAGTATTTGGTTCCCTTCAAAAAATCTTATTTTAAGATTTCGAAAGGTATAGATTGTAATATGATTAAGAATATTGTTTTTGATTTAGGAGGTGTGTTGATTGATTGGAACCCCCGATACCTTTACCAAAAGGTATTTGAATCCAGGTCTGAAATGGAGTATTTTTTATCCGAAGTGTGTCATTCACGATGGAATGAAACATTGGATGCCGGAAGGCCCTTTCAGGAAGCCTGCGATGAATTAGCAATCCGGTTTCCTACCTATCAAAAAGAAATACATGCCTATCGGTCTCGGTGGTCGGAAATGCTTGGAGGACCTATTAAAGGTTCCGTATCTATTTTACAGCTATTGGCAAGTCAAAACTATAGATTGTTTTCCATTACAAATTGGTCTGCGGAAACCTTTCCTATTGCATGGCAATCTTTTTCCTTTTTGTCCTTATTTGAAGATATTGTCGTTTCCGGTGTTGAAAAAATAATAAAACCTTCCCCAGAATTATATAGGGTTTTGCTAAAGCGTACCGCAATATCAGCCCAAGAATGTGTGTTTATTGATGACAATTATGTTAATGTTGAAGGGGCGAGGGATGTTGGTATGCAGGCCCTGCATTTCTTATCTCCTGAGCAACTACGTGAGGATCTCAAAAAGATGAATATTATTGTATAGGAAGACCATCATCTAGGCCAAGGGTTCAATATCCTGCTTCGATGAGCGGATAAACTCAGCGATAGAAATGAATACATTAATTACATCTTCCAAATTTGTTCAGCGAATTTTGGGATCAACCTTAGAAATCCGTTAGGGATGAAACAAGAATTAGGATATATTGCTAATTTTACCATATGTATGAATTTCATCGCGACAAAGAGCGTTATTTTAAGTTTACAGCAGAAGTAACCGAGCACTATATTTTCCCATTTATAGAACAATGTTATCCTATCCAAAATCCCCTGCGCGTATTAGAAATTGGATGTGGTGAGGGAGGTGTTCTGAAAGCATTTTTAGATAAAGGGCATAGTGGAACGGGTATTGAATTAGTTGAAGCCCGGATGGAAAAAGCGAAGAATTTTCTTCGGGAATACATGGATCAGGGGAAAGTGGATTTTCTCAATCGTGATATTTATTTAATTGATCCGGATAGAGATCTTGCCACAAAATATGATATCGTAATCTTAAAAGATGTCATTGAGCACATTCCACAACAGGAAAGATTTGTTCCGGAATTGCATAAATTTTTGAATCCTGGAGGTGTGGTCTTTTTTGGTTTTCCTCCATGGTTAATGCCATTCGGAGGCCATCAACAGATGTTAACCCATAAAGTATTGTCTAAAACACCCTACTTTCATTTACTTCCATGGCCCTTGTACCGCAGTGTATTGAAAATGGCTAAAGAATCAAACGGGGCTGTTAGGGCGATGAAAGAAATTAAAGATACCGGGATAACAATAGAAAGATTTGAAAAAATAGTCGACGATTCAGGTTTTAAGATTATAAATAGAAAGTTGTATTTAACTAACCCTATTTACCAATATAAGTTTGGTTTGAAAACCCGCAAACAATTGGATATAATAGCTTCCATTCCATACATCAGGGACTTTGTATCCACGGCCGCATATTACCTTATTGGGAAATAGGAGTATTCCGCAACGCTATTGGCAAGTGTTCTATCCGGAAATTGAATTTTATTTTGGTAAATGCCAGCTACTTTAACCAATTTGTAGATTAAGGTTAGGTCGGGTGAAGTTCTTCATCTTATTTTGAAAAGAGTATTTTAGTCCATCTTTCTTAAAGCCCATGATGCAAAATTGAGGATTTAATATCACAATTAGAAGTGGCAATAATAAAAGTAGTATTTGCTCACCATGTTGTTGTTAGTACTTATGAATCTATCCGAAATAAATACCTTGCCTGAATGGATTAGGATGGAACCTCATCAACTCTTATCTTCGCGCAAAATTTGAATTTTTATGATCAAGACTGATATGTTAATCGTTGGAGCCGGGCCCTGCGGTTTGTTTACGGTATTTGAGGCGGGACTTTTAAAAATTCGTTGCCATATCATCGATGCACTACCGGTGTGCGGTGGACAGCTTGCAGAAATTTATCCCAAAAAACCAATTTATGACATTCCAGGATTTCCTGAAATCATGGCACAAGGTCTTATTGATAATTTATTAAAACAAATTGAACCATTTAAACCGGGATTCACGCTGGGTGAAAGAGCGGAAACATTAGTTAAATTGGAGTCCGGATTTCGAGTAGTCACCAACAGGGGGACTGAAGTGGAGGCACCGGTTATTGTGATTGCTGGTGGGTTAGGTTCCTTTGAACCGAGAAAACCGAATCTGGACCGGATTGAAGAATTTGAAGATCAGGGTGTAGATTATATGATAAAAAACCCGGAGAAATATCGCAATAAAAAAATTGTCATCGCCGGTGGTGGAGATTCTGCTCTTGATTGGACCATTCACCTGGCTGAAATTGTACAAGAATTAACTTTAGTTCACCGCCGAAAGGAATTCAGGGGTGCACCTGACTCTGTAGACAAAGTGCTCGATCTATCAAGAAACAATAGGATTAAATTGTTCACCTCGTCTCAAGTTAAAGAACTTCATGGTGAAAGAAAACTTAGTGCCGTGTTGATCAAAAATGAGGAGACTTCTACCTTGGTTAATGTGGATTACTTTATCCCATTGTTTGGATTATCGCCAAAGTTGGGCCCCCTGGCCAATTGGGGACTTGAACTTCATCGCAATGCCATAAAGGTTAATAATGCCCTGGATTACAGTACTAACATAGAAGGTATATATGCCGTGGGCGATATCAATCACTATCCCGGAAAATTAAAGTTAATACTATGCGGTTTTCATGAAGCGGCCATAATGTGTCAATTTGCTTTTAAGAAAATATTTCCGGATAAGAAGCCGTCATTCAAGTATACTACTGTGGCTGGGGTTAACGAGTTCTAACTTATCTGCAGGTTAATTTAATGTATCGCTTCAAAAAGATGTAGGAAAATACTTCAGGTAAAGTATTAATTGTAATAATCCATCAACTAGGGCGTAAAAGATATGGTACGATGATAGAACAGATCTCCAAAATTATTCAGGTTATTGTTGGCAGCAATCATTGACACATAGAAAGTGACTTGAGTATGTTGCTCCGGAGGAATCCATTGAAAATTCCATTTTTTTGTATCATTTCCTTTTTCAGTATGGGTTAAATATTGACGGCTGGTATGTTTAAAACCAGATTTTAGTTGGATGTAGGAGGTGTCTTGGATAATCCACTTCCCTGCGTTATTCTGATTATGATCCAATGCTAATATTTCAAAACCATGTTTTTCTCGATCGGAGTACAGTAACTGGAGTGAGATATCATACGCTTTAAGGTTTGAATTGGCTTTCTCGGTTAGTGACAGTTTGATTTTTCCAGGACCTAAATTTGGAGTCTGGTTGTGACAGATTGATATTCCGCAAGTAATTTCTCCTGGTGCGCCGGTAGCTTCCGGCATGGCACCTTTAGAACTGGCAAGAAAGATGAAAGCGATTGAGGCTACAAAAATGGTAATGTATTGCAATTTAGATATACATGGAGCCTTTATTTTCATGCGGAAAATGTAAAAAGTAGAGAATTAACCACCAGTTTCTTTACGCAGCTTAGCTATTTGGGATTCCCAAAGCAATTTTTGGTCATCTACTTCATCCTCATCGCAAAAGTCTGTAATTTCTAATACCGTCTCTTCAGTGATTGGTGATTTATACATTCTGAACTCAAAATATTCCGAACTATCTTCGGCATCAAGCCACCTGAAACGAATTCTTTCTTCTTCGATATCATCAATCATTTCGGCATCTTCTACATATCCTTGCCATTCGAATGAATAGGTTTCCTTATTGATATCGACACCATCGCAAAACCACCTGATAAGGCAGGCTGGTGCGGTAAGAAATTTATACAATATAGCTGGAGAGGCTCTGAAAATAAACTCCAAATCTATTGAAACTCTCGACATTTATATACCTCTTTTACTTGAATGGGGGGGAATATAAGTATTTTTACCTATTACCATTTACTATTATTAATATTTTTTCAAAAGATAGAAACTTTTTAACCATTAATGTTATTGTTTATCAGAGAAATAGAGTGCTAAATGAATAGTATTTTCTCTTGAACTAGAATATTTAAAATCGTACCTTTGCAGTTTGTTTTGTAAAAATATCCAGAATAACCAATTTTCCTAATCTGATAAGTCGATTAAATAACTAGGACAAATAGTTAAATTAAAACCAGTAATTGAATGAGGCAATTAAAAATTACTAAGTCTATCACTAACCGAGAAAGCCAATCTTTGGAGAAGTATCTACAGGAGATTGGTAAAGTTGATCTACTGACTCCGGAGGAAGAGGTAGATTTGGCCAAAAAAATCAAAGAAGGTGATCAGGAAGCACTTGAGAAACTTACCAAAGCGAATCTTCGTTTTGTAGTCTCTGTAGCAAAACAGTATCAAAATCAAGGATTATCCCTTTCAGATCTAATTAATGAAGGAAATCTCGGCTTAATAAAAGCAGCACAGCGTTTTGATGAGACTCGAGGATTTAAATTTATTTCATATGCTGTATGGTGGATTAGACAATCTATCTTACAGGCACTTGCTGAGCAATCCAGGATTGTTCGGTTACCTTTGAATAAGGTAGGTTCTTTGAACAAAATCAACCGAGCTTTTAGTGAATTAGAGCAGGAATTTGAACGTGAACCCTCGGTAGAGGAACTTGCCAACTTATTGGAAATTCCAAGTGAGGAGGTCGAAACCACTTTAGGTGTAGCCGCCAGACATGTGAGCATGGATGCTCCTTTTGTAGATGGTGAAGATAATTCGCTGTTGGATGTATTGGAAAATGACAATACTCCCAATACCGATCAGGGACTAGCATATAAAGAATCGTTGCGCAAGGAAATTGAAAGATCACTTTCAACGCTGACAGAGAGACAATGCGATGTAATAAAATTGTATTTTGGAATTGGAGTGGAGCATCCAATGTCCCTTGAGGATATTGGAGATAAATTTGGACTTACGCGGGAAAGAGTACGGCAAATTAAGGACAAAGCGATAAATAAATTGAGATCCGCATCAAGGAGCAAATTGCTCAAACATTATCTAGGAGCCTAGAGCTAAGTCAAGCTTAAATTGATGGGAAGATTAGGTATATTTTAAGCCTGTACCATGTTGGAGAACGACTCATTGTGCTTTGGCATAACTCGTGAATGTCTGATCGGGAGTCTCGAAATGCCGTAAAGGTAAATATCTTCGATACTTCTTCCTTCCGAGCGTGCTCGCACCGGCACACCGCAAGTGTCACGGACTCCGCAGAGACTCGTTAACTCGGCTAGGTGAGAGAACTTCACTATAATCCCACACGTCATTCAAACATGACATAACACTTGATTAAGTTTATATCTATTCAGATACCGGTCTATTAGTTGTCCTCCAGAACATTTATAGACCGGTTTATACTTTCTTGGAGGGAGATAAAAGTTTCTGTACGTTGGATTCCTTTAATCATTTGTATTTTATCATGCAATATTATTCTTAAGTGATCTGTATCCCGACAGATAATTTTTGCAAATATGCTGTATACTCCCGTTGTGTAATGAGCAGCTGTTACTTCCGGTATCTGTGATAATTTTTGTTGAACTTCATCGTAAAGCGAACTCTTCTCTAAGTAAATCCCAAGAAAAGCAGTGATATCGTATCCCAGAGCGGAATAATTGACTTCCAGGTGCGATCCTTTTACGACCCCCATTTGCTCTAGCTTTTTCATCCGCACGTGAACTGTCCCGCCTGATACGAATAGCTTTTTAGCTATTTCGGTGTAGGGAGTATTGGCATTTTCCATTAGAAGGGCTAGAATTTGTTTATCCAATTTGTCTATTTCACTCATAATTTTGGCTTAAAGCTTTGTTTATGGTAATGATGGTCTTTTCTAGTTAAAAATTCCTTTGAGATTCTGACTATAACAGTAAAAAAGACGGATAATGATCACTAAATTTCAACAACAGTAATGATTAAGTATTAATTTTGCAAAAAATATTCATAAGCAATTAGCCGGAAATATAAGATATATCAACCACTTTTACTTGCCTTCATGCTGACATTCGGTATGATTATCGGTATTAAAATGTATCCGCGTCTGGGATTTATTTATCAATCTGATAAGATGGATTTCATTGAATATGGTAAACTCAATGAGGTCTTAAACTACTTGCAATCCCGGTATGTCGACACGTTGGATCAGAAAGAATTGACCGAAAAGGCTATCATCGGGCTGGTAAGACAGTTGGATCCTCATTCTATGTATTTGAGTGCCGACATATATGAAGCTGAGGCTTATGCCCGAGAAGGGCAATATGTGGGAATTGGTGCTGAGTATTTTGATTATGGTGATTCCGTAGTGATCCTCAATACCATACCCGGATCACCGGCAGCAAAGATTGACCTTAAACCTGGAGATGTGTTGACCGTTCCTAATGAAAAAGATCAAACTAACTTTAAGGATTATATAAAAAGTGACCACGAGAAAACACTGGAGGTTAAAGTGATCAAAAGAGGAGGGACCACGGAACTCCGTCGAATGCAGAAGGAAGTTATTTATATCCCGAGCGTTTATGATAGCAGGATGTTGGAGGCCAAAACAGGATTGATCACCTTATCTCGTTTTAACAACCGGAGTTATAAAGAATTTATGGAATCTCTGGAAGCGTTAGTAGAAAATCATGAACTGGAAAACTTAATCATTGACTTGAGGCAGAATCCGGGAGGCTATTTACAACAGGTTGTACAGATATTGGGACAACTTTTTGATGAAAAGGGAAGATTATTGGTATATACTCAGAATAAATACGGACAAAAAAATGAATACAAATCTCGTGGAAATCCCTTTTTTGACCTTAGGAATGTCATTGTATTTATAGATGAAGGTTCCGCCTCTGCCAGTGAAATTTTAGCCGGTGCCCTTCAGGATTGGGATCGGGCTACTATTATAGGTCGTCGTTCTTTTGGTAAAGGATTGGTTCAAAAAGAATTTAAATTGACTGATGGCTCGGCGTTGCTATTAACGGTAGAAAAGTACTATACTCCCAGTGGAAGGATGATTCAGAAATCTTATGCCAACAGAGATGCATACCGGGAAGAATTACACGATCGATGGGATAATGGAGAAATGTTGTTGGCAGAAAAAATGCAAGTGATTGATTCACAGATATATTATACCAACTCTGGTAAAGCAGTGTACGGAGGTGGAGGAATTGTACCGGATATTTTTGTTCCCGTTGATAGTTTACAATATCTGGATGCATCCAGGCAAACTGTTCGAAAAATGTATCCTTTTCTATACGAATTAATTAAAGAGAAACCTGAGATTTATAATTATACACCTGAAAAGCTATTGGAGTGGTATCAGCAAGAACACATTTTTTTGAAATTCTTTAAATACACGGAATTAACGGAAAAGGTAAAATGGCAGGAGTATTTTGATGAAAAGCTCAAACAACACCTTATGTATTTTATTAAGGGAAGAAAGGAAATGTTGAAAATGGTCGATGAAAACGATCCATTTGTACAAGCTGCCCGCGCTAACCTTGCTTTGGACAATTAGTTATGTAGGTGTCATAGATGAGAAATGGTATTCATACATTCTGCCGCTAGTCATGAAATTAGTGCAAAAATCCACAGATTGCAGCCTGCCTCAAGGAACTAGTGGTTAAAAACAATTCCCGGCCAAAGCCAGTTGAAGCTTTTCGATATAGATTCAATCCAGCTACCCTCATCTGCATCATCGGATATTTCTAAATGGTCATTAGTCACTAACACATTAGTAATTTTCAAGCTTGAAAACTACTCCCGTAAAAAGATCAATTCTCCTTTTTTAGAATATTTTACAATAACCGAAGGTTCTCCTGAGAGTATTTTATTACGAGGCGGATTTACTACATAATCACATAATGCTACTATCTGGGGATTTATTTCTTCAAAGGCAATTGGGTATGGATCTCCGCTAAAGTTTGCCGATGTAGAAATCAGTGGACAGTCTGAATGTTCGATAATGCTTTTGCATATCGGATTTAGTGTTACACGTATGCCTAATGTGCCTTCAGAGCTAATCAAATGGCTCGGTACACTTTTGTGGATCTTGTCATAGATCACGGTAAGGGGTCTTTTATGATAATGCAGCAATGTTTCAATACGTGGATGAATAGTAGTGACTAGAGATTTAAGTCTGTCTATACCATCTACTAATAAGATAAAAGGTTTATTTCTGGGACGGTTCTTGATATCGGCAATACGATAAGTAGCTTCCCGGTTGAAGGCGTCACATCCAATTCCCCATATCGTGTCCGTTGGGTACAAAATAACTCCACCTTTCGTTAAAATTTGGGCGATATTTTCAAGATTCGCAAAATCTAGCATCATTTTAGCTAAAATTCTGTTAAGTATTTGATTAATACCTTAAAAAAGTGGTGCAAATTAATAGATTACAAGGAAATGGAACGTTGTTAAAAGGTATTTTAGTTTATAAAAAAAATGTTTCGTGAAAAGATTACTTGTTTATGGCAAGTACCCTCTGTATAAAATACTGGTTCTATTATTTATCGGTCTTGGAGCCAGTGATATTTTGCAAGCCAGACACATTATTGGTGGTGAGTTAACCTATGAGTGCTTAGGCATAGTTAATGCGAATACAATGCACTACCGGTTTACCATGAACCTATACCGTGATTGTCAGGGAGGTGGTGCTCAATTTGATGATATGGCTAACTTTGGTATTTACCGCTGGGATAGTACCAGGTATCTTTTTGTTCGGAACCAATTAGTTCAAAGAGGAAACATTGAGAATCTGGAATTGGAAGACAATCCGTGCGTCGTCATACCCCCAGGGGTGTGTGTCCAATCTACAAGCTATGTTTTTGAGGCATGTTGCCAGTTTTTCCTGGTAGTTATTTTATCTCATATCAACGATGTTGCCGCAATAATACCATCACCAACATTGTAGATCCCCAATCTTCAGGAGCTACATATACCGTTGAGATTACCGATACGGCTCAGTTGTCATGTAATAACAGCCCGACGTTTAACGATTTTCCACCCATAGTTGTTTGTCTGGGAGAAGATATAGATTTTGATCATGCAGCTACGGATAAGGAAGGTGATCAATTGGTTTATTCTTTTTGTGCTCCTTTGCTGGGTGGAGGTCCGTACGGGACAATGGAGTTTCCAGGTGACCCTCAAGCGTGTAATGGCGTTAGTCCCAATCCTTCTCGATGTTTACCGCCTTACACCGATGTAAGATTTCAACCGGCTTATAATGTGAATACCCCTATGGCTGGCAATCCCGTGATCCGGATTAACCCAAATACGGGATTGATTAGTGGAGTTCCCGACAATCAGGGACAATATGTGGTAGGGGTGTGTGTAACGGAATATCGAGGCGGAGTAAAAATGGGTAGCATCCAAAGGGATTTCCAATTTAATATTGCACAATGTGATCCCACGGTATTTGCCCAAGTAATGGCTGACACTAATTTTCAAAGGAATTACCAAATCAATTCATGTGGAAGCTTCACCATTGATTTTGTAAATAATAGTTTCCAGGAACAATTTATCAATAGTTACCTTTGGGAATTTGATATTCGAGGCCAACTTGAAACGTATGCGACTAAAAATGCCACAGTTACTTTTCCCGGTTTAGGTAATTATTTGGGTAAAATGGTGTTGAATCGTGGAAGTGAATGTTCGGATTCTGTAAATCTTTCTGTAAATGTATACCCGGATATTCATTCTGATTTTGAGTTCTCATATGATACTTGTGTTGCGGGTCCGGTTCTTTTCAAAGATAAATCCAGTACTGGTGCACCAGGAGGATTGATAGGGTGGGAATGGAACTTTGGGGAAGGAGGGGTAAGTTCACGGCAAAATCCGCAATATAAATATCCTATCCCAGGTAATCATTTAGCCAGCCTTACCGTCGAGGACGATAATGGATGTAGGGAAACTAAAAGTTATAGTGTATCCTATTTTCCAGTACCTTCATTGATAATTATCGAACCGAGTACTTATCGCGGATGTGCACCTGCAAACATTTTTTTCAATAATCTTTCCACACCTATCGACTCAACCTATGATATCAATTGGGATTTTGGTGATGGAATGTTTGGAACAGAAATAAGCCCATTTCATTTATATGACGAAGAAGGAACCTATAATATCAGCATAGACATTACCTCACCAATTGGTTGCACAACCAGTGCGAGTTTTGATGATCTGATTACGGTTAGGCCTTCTCCTGAAGCCGGTTTTGATTTTACTCCAGAGGAACCAAAGAGTACCAGTCCTACGATCACATTTAAGGATAAATCAAAATTTGCAATTAATTGGAGATGGTTGTTTGGTGATGAAGGGATAAGTACGACAAATAATCCGATTTATACTTTTCAAGATACAGGGGTGTACCACGTGCGCCAAATTGTTATTCATGAATCAGGTTGTACTGATACCGCTTTTTCATTTATTGATATAAAACCTGATGTGTTGTATTTTCTGCCAAATGCATTTACGCCCAACGGTGATGGATTTAATGATATATATTTTGGAAAAGGAAACTTAGCTTGGATGAATGATTATGAATTCTCCATTTGGAATCGATGGGGCCAAAGGTTATTTCTTACCAATAATCCGGATGAAGGATGGAATGGCCGAATTGACAACATTGGTACTGATGTGCCTCCCGGAGTTTATGTGGCAATCGTTAGATATACAGATCCTCGAGGTGACGGACAAGAGATAAAAGGATTGGCCACAGTTATTCGTTAATCTGGTTATAACCACGATCACTGAAAATTTTCGTCTTCAATAGACTGTCATATTTAGAATATATTTTTAACTTTGCAGTCCTAAAATTTAAAAGGTATGGATTACTTGAATTTTGTACATAATCAACTTTCTGAAGCTAAGGACTTTCCTGCTTTTCAGGCCGGTGATGGAATTGTAGTCAGTTATAAGATTATTGAGGGGGAAAAAGAAAGAACTCAGGCTTTCAGAGGTGATGTAATCCAAATAAACGGCAATGGTCCTACCAAAACCTTTACCGTGCGTAAAGTTTCAAACGGGGTAGGGGTAGAACGTATTTTTCCAATGTCTTCTCCAATCATTGAAAATATTGAAATCGTGAAACGCGGAAAAGTTAGGCGTGCCAAGTTATTTTATCTTCGAGCACTAAGTGGTAAGAAATCGAAGATAAAAGAAAGAAAATTTATAAAATAACCTTCCTTATACAATCCCTTACTGATATGTTTATCGCCCACTAAGAGTCTAAGGTTTGAATAGTTTTTGAACAAAACTGTCTCGGTCCTGAACAACTTGTAGATAGTAAAATCCAGAGATTAACTGTTGGGTGTTAATTTTTAAGACTTTTGAAGTATTCCATCGCTCGGAATAAATTAGCCGTCCATTGATGTCGAGAATACGGACTTGAGTGTTATGTATGGAGCGGGGTTCACCTTTCCATTGTAGAGCGATCAATTCATTAAACGGATTGGGAAATATTTCTAAGAACTGAGAGGTTTGCTCCGGATTATTTACACCAGTGACACATAGGTCCCCTGTATTTACGCGATTAATGGTGACAAAATTGTCGCTTAGGGTGTAACAGTCATCTGATAAAGGTCGGTCTAAAAGAAAGTTGCCTAGTTCAGCGGTAAATGCTCCGGTAAAGGCCACAGCATATACTCGACAAACTCCGGGAGGAGCTTGATTGAACAACATATAATCTGTAAGCGATATTCCCACGATTCTGGATTGTAGGTCGGTGGCGACCAATCCAATAGGAATACCAATCGTATTGGAATTGTCAAAATATATAGAATCCTCAGCTCCATCATTGACACATATAGTAATATCATCTCCGAGGGGTGATGATATGGATTGGTTTGGAGGTTCAGTTTTTACGATTTCTACATAGTTGTTACTCAAATCCCAACATTCATCAGAAAATGCAATATTGCGAATATTATTCCCAATCCTGGCGCGGAAAGTACCCTCAAAGGCGACACCATATACCCTGCATTTCCCTTCATCTGCAATACCAAAATCAATACTATCCGTAAAGCTAAAACTTTGGATGACCTCGAGTGTGTCGGTTACGATATAGGCATATTTTATAAATACACCATTTGGAGACTTAAACCGAATGAAATCCAAATTGTCATTTACCGGACATGTAAACACTCTTTCGAACCCCTCCTGTGCAATTAATTTACCGGCAAAAGGGTTGTCACGAATCACTTTGATAAAATCATCAGTGATATCACTACAATCATTACTGAAGGGAACCGAACGGAGAATTGAGCCTTTCTGAATGGCAATGTTTCCGGTATAAGATACACCCCATACCTTATATCCACCCACCGGATAGTTATCAAAGTTAATAGACTTTTGATTTACAAAATCGATAATTTGATCATCGAGATCGGTCAACACATATAGATATCTAGACTTACTGGCATCTATGGTTTGAAACTGTATTTCTGGAGAACCCTGTGAATTCAAACAAAAGAAAACCTCTTTGCTCCCGTCTAAGAGTTCGATATGTCCTGCATAAGGTACATTCTTTTCAACGGTGATATAATTTTCTGAAAATTCGAAACAAGCATCGGAATAGGAAGAAAATGAAATATTATCACCTTTATCCAGAAGGCGATTACCAGTGAAGGATACACCCCAGATCCTTAAAGAACCGCCAGGAATTTCCAGGAAGGAATATTCATCGCTATCAATTACCCTTAGTATTTCATTGATTTCGTTGGTAAGTAGGTAATTATATTTTTGTGGGCTGGAGCTGTTATTCTTGAATTGGTATGAAATAGGTACGGTGGATTCTGTACAAAGATATAAAATCGTATCTCCATTAAGCATCGATACTTTACCCCCAAGGGGCAGAAATCTGTTAACCTGAATATAGTTGCTAGAGATATCGAAACATCCGGTGGCCATTCGGGAGATCTTCAACGTATCGCCAATCTGACCTATAAAATCACCGATATAGGAGACTGAGTATACCCGGCAAACACCTTGAGGACTGGCTTCAAAATCTACTATGTTTATATCCAATATTCGTAATACAACATCTCGGTCATCTGTGATAATATATTTCAGAGGATTTGGAGTGGCATTGACAGAGTCAAAAAAGTAGCGGTCAGGTAGATTATCTCCCGGACATGTAAAAACGCTAAACACCGAATCGTTTCCCAACAATCTAATGGAACCTGCAACCGGTATGAGCCTGGTAACTGTGACAAAGGTTGGAGATACATTATAACAACCGCTTGTCAAAGTATCGATAAAGATACTATCTCCTGGATTAAGGGTTAGGTCACCGGAATAAGACATCCCATAGATCCTACAGACACCTATAGGAGAAGACTCAAAATCAAGAGTATCCGATAAGCTTGTGTTTAATAAAATATCGTTGGTGTCTGTGATTAAGTATAAATAGTCAAAGGACTGGTTAGCGGTATTCCTCATTATGATTAGATCAGCCAAGCCATCACCTGGACAAACATTTACTTCAGTTTGAAGATTTGATGTCCGCACCAATCCGGGATTGGGAAAATCTTTGTTGATGATAATAAAATTCGAGCTGTATTCATAGCAACTCGTAGCAGGATTGTCATTTATCGATGTGCCTGGTGTAAGTGTAATATCGCCGGCATAAGACATTCCGTATACAAAATAACTGCCATCCGGCTGGTCAGAAAGATCGAATATACCGTTGTGATTGTGTGTAATATATTCACTAGTTTGATTGGTCAGCACATAGGCAAAATCCAATCCTGAAGAGGTGGTGTGTTCCACCCTGATAGTATCTCTATTATTAATGTTGCCACAAAATATCGTATCACTTATGCCAGATTTAAGCGTTACATTTCCCCCGTCAGGAATATCTTTTACTACGGTGACCACGGAGTTGGAAAGAAATACACAGCCACCATTCTTGGTTGTAACAGTAATTACATCCTGACCTACTTCTCCAATTAGTGTATCCTGATGGGAGACCCCCCAAATTCGGCAAAATCCAATAGGTAAGCTATCCAGGTCAAATACATTACTGGTGGATATCGAGATGATATTGTCTCTAAGATCAGCTAACACATAGGAATAGTTTACCGAGGAGGTATCTGTATTGATTATCCAAATAAGATCAGGATTTCCGTCCTGAGGACATATTCTGACTATTTGTTGGCTATCCAGTGTCATGATATCACTGGGGGTACATGGTTGGGCTGAAACTGTGGTATTAATTAATAATAGATAAAAACTGCAGACCCATACGGGTATCCATCTATTGAGGGGTATTTTATCCACCATATGCTGATATATCAATGTCGTATACAACATAACTAATATTAACAAAAATCATGCAAGAAAATCATAATGTTTAACTTGTTGATACCTCCATTGGTTTTACATGATTAATTCTTGCCATAGGTGTTTTGCAACTAATTTATAACTGATCTGTTTTCTTACATAACGTTTCAAATAATAGCTTCGATATATGATATGAGATGGATCGTTGGATTTACTTTCGCGATATTGTTGGAAATTTATTCCTTCCAAGCTTTGCGTTTTGCATGGTTCAATAACGATACTTCGCTTTGGTGGATATCGGTTGTTTTTTTTGGTATTCTTACTTTGTTGACCATAATTTATATTGCATCTACCCTTTCCCAAGCTGATCGAAGATGGTCGGAAACTATTAAAACCAGATTCAGGTCAGTGGTAGTCATGGGTTATTTTGCCAAATTTGTCATGTTAATTTTTGTATTAATTGATGACATCAGAAGAGGAATCACAATCATGTCTAGTTTGCTTCCCAACCGAGATCTTATATCATACGATCGGTCTGAATTAATATCCGGAATGGGATTCATGGGAGGCACAGGTCTTTTTATCCTTTTGGTCTATGGACTCATCAGGAATCCACATCGATATAAGGTACATCGTCATAAGATCGCTCTTCCCAAGTTGCCTGATGACTGGAAACCTCTTAAAATTGTGCAAATATCAGATATACATTCCGGTAGTTTCTTTAAAAAAGAGCCCATAAAAAAGGCCGTTGAGTTAATCAATCAACAAAATGCAGATCTGATTTTTTTCACCGGTGATTTGGTAAATAACCGAGCAGATGAGATCATCAAGTACTTGGATATATTTAAAGCTTTGCAAGCTAGGTATGGTATTTATTCGGTATTGGGAAACCATGATTACGGAGACTATGTTCAGTGGTCATCTTCGGACGCCAAAATAAAAAACCTGGAGAGATTGATTGGGTATCATCAGGAAATGGGGTGGACATTATTAAGAAATGCTCACCAATGCATTGATTTAGGAAATCATACCATTGCAGTTATTGGTGTCGAAAATTTCTCGGCAAAACTGCGATTTCCAAAATATGGGGATTTAAGAACTAGTTTGGCTGGATGTCCGGAAACGGATTTAAAAATATTGCTTTCCCATGATCCAAGTCACTGGAAGTTTGAAGTGATCAAGGACTACCCGGATATCGATTTAACTTTAAGTGGTCATACCCATGGAATGCAGTTTGGTTTTGAGATTCCAGGCTTGGTTAAATGGAGTCCGGTTCAGTATGTTTATAAAGAATGGGCAGGAATCTATCGGGAAAGGAATCAATATCTATATGTGAATCGAGGATTTGGATATCTGGGATATCCGGGCCGAGTTGGCATTTTACCTGAAATTACTATTTTGGAGATCGAAAATGAAAATTAGGATCTCGGACAATTAAGAGAATCATAAAGTAGTTATTAATATTCAAATAAATTTTTACAAGTGATTAGATGGATGGGTATTGGACTCTGTATAATGATTTTGGGGTCTTGTCAGCAATCCAATAACTTAAATCAATCCGATATTATCGGTGCTTGGGAAATAATCGGTGCCGTAAGGAATGGCCAAGAGACAGAGACTCTGAACGGAGCATTTTTTGAATTTACCCGTGATAGTCAAATGACTACCAATATAATGGGCCGCGAAGAGACCTCTAATTATACATGTGAAAATGGAGTTATCCAACAAAGTTCACATGATGGAGAACCACTTCTGGTTATTCATGCCAAGTTGGAAAATCGGGATTTAATAGAGTTTCAAACAGAAATCCAGAACATAGAGTTCACTTTAAAATTACGAAAGATTATTGAGTAAAAGGATCTTTCATCCAGGAAAGCTCTCCACCCTGGATCAAGAAAAAAATTGCCGTAACGATCAGAGGTACTATAATGGATATGATCATTAATTTGAAATACCATTTGGGGACTTTCGATCTTTCTATTGCTTCTGCAACCAAAGCGAATATCAAGATAAATACTGAAATTCCAGCGATTGCCAAACAAAATAAAGTACCCGTAAAATCATTAATCAACCACAAAATTGATAAAAAGAGAAATTCAAATAATGCAAATTCCAACAAACTGATTTTCATACTTTCGAATTGGTACTACATTCATATTTAGATTGTTTCAAAAATAAATGTACAGAATCTCAAATTAAGCGACTTATTCAGAATAATATTACATTTGCAATCGCTTGCATAAAAAATTTTAAATCGAATGGCAAAAAACCTACTTATTGTAGAGTCACCTGCAAAGGCTAAAACTATCGAAAGATATTTGGGAAAAGACTTTACTGTAAAATCAAGTTATGGGCATATACGCGATCTGGATAAAGGTGAAAAAGGGGTAGATATCAAAGGTAATTTTGAACCACACTATTCCATAACACCTTCAAAAAAGAAAGTGGTTAAAGAACTTAAAGATCATGTCAAAAAAGTTCAGGAAGTCTGGTTAGCTACGGATGAAGACCGGGAAGGAGAGGCCATTTCATGGCATTTGTGTAAAGTCCTGGGCTTGGATGAAGAAACTACCAAAAGGATTGTCTTCAGAGAAATCACCAAACCTGCTATTGAAAAAGCGATAAACAGTCCTCGTACTCTAGATCTAAACTTAGTCAATGCCCAACAAGCAAGAAGAGTCCTTGATAGGTTAGTGGGGTTTGAGTTATCGGAATTGTTATGGAAAAAGATTCGCAACAAACTTTCCGCTGGTAGAGTTCAATCTGTGGCGGTTAAGTTGGTTGTCGAGAAAGAAAGAGAAATTAATAAATTCAAAACCAGACCATTTTTTAGGGTTAAGGCGATATTTTTAGTTAGTGGTCGTGACGGTAAACAAGTCAAGTTAGAGGCAGTTTTGTCGGAAAACCTAAAAGATGAAACTGAAGCGTTGAAATTCCTGAACAACAATATTGATGCAAAATATAAAATTGAAAATATCGAAGTAAGGCCGGCATTTAAGAAACCCGCACCTCCATTTACGACTTCTACGTTGCAGCAAGAGGCAAGCAGGAAATTGGGCTTTTCAGTAACCAGGACGATGGTCAATGCACAGAGGCTCTATGAACAAGGATACATTACCTACATGCGGACAGATAGTACTAATTTAAGCAATACGGCTTTACAAAATATTGGCGAAGTTATTGAGAAGAACTACGGAAAAGAATATGTTCAAATTCGGAAGTATAATAAGAAGAAAGCGCTTGCTCAGGAGGCTCATGAAGCCATTCGACCAACCTATGCAGAAGTAGCTGAAGCTGGATCTGACCGCGATCAGAAAAAACTTTATTCATTAATAAGTAAACGGACCATTGCCTCTCAAATGGCCAATGCCAAATTGGAGAAGACCAAGGTGAAAATCGGTATCAGCACCGACTCTAAACATAAATTTCTGGCAGAAGGGGAGGTCCTAAAATTTGAGGGTTTTCTTAAAGTGTACATCGAATCCACGGATGAAGATGATGAGAAGGAAAACAAAGGGATGCTTCCTCCATTAGTAAGAGGGCAGGATTTACCGTTACAACAGATAAAAGCTACTCAAAGATTTACACGACCTCCTGCTCGTTATACCGAAGCCTCGCTGGTTAAGAAATTAGAAGAACTGGGAATAGGTCGGCCATCCACTTATGCTCCTACCATCAGTAAAATTATGGAGGAAGCACGGGGATATGTAAGTAAGGAAAGCAGACCAGGAGTGGAGAGGAAGTATCGGGAATTGACATTTCAAGAGGGTATTATCAATGAAAATACCTTAACGGAAATCACCGGCACGACTACAAACAGACTCTATCCATCCGATATGGGAATGGTGGTCAGTGATTTTTTATCCGAGCATTTTGACATGATAATGGATTACGGGTTTACGGCCAACATTGAACAAAAATTTGATCAAATAGCCGATGGAGAATTCAGTTGGAAGCAAATGATCAATGACTTTTATGGACCTTTTCATCAAGATGTACAGGATACATTACAAATTTCCGGAAAAGCCACCGGTGAACGTATTTTGGGGACACATCCTAAATCTGGACACACGGTACTGACCAGAATGAGTCGATTTGGTCCGGTAATCCAAATTGGGACAAAAGATGAATTGGGTGCTGAGAAGGCAAAATTTGCAAACTTGAGTCCGGGACAATCTATCGAAACGATTACTCTCGAAGAGGCACTTGATTTATTTAAGTTACCAAAAGATTTGGGAGAGTTTGCCGGTAAACCGGTTTCTGTCGGTGCAGGTCGCTATGGACCTTATGTAAAATATGGTGATGAATTTATCTCTCTATCTCGTAAAACAGATCCTCAAAGCATAAAACTTGAAGAGGCGATTTTTCTGATTAAGGAAAAACAGGAAAGTCAAAAACCAATTGCTACTTATCAAGGGCAGCCTATCACCAAAGGAAAAGGAAGATTTGGCCCTTTTCTGAAATGGGGAGATTCACTTTACGTAAATATTCCAAAACGGATTACTCCTGAAGATATTACTCCCGACCAGGCCATAGAAATGGTCATGCAAAAAATTGAAAAAGAGAAAAAGAGGTTTATTCAAAAATGGCCGGAACATAAGATAAGTATTGAAAATGGGCGCTGGGGTCCGTTTATTCGGTCAGGTCGAAAATTCATCAGTTTGCCTAAAGTAGATGGGAAGAAGATGGATTCAGAACAAGCGGCAAAACTTTCCTTGGATGAGGTAAAGAAGATTATTGAAAGTGCCGGATCATAATATGAAAGGATAAATGTTTTCGATTAAAAGGTTATCATCTCTTAATAAAAGGAAGACTGCTGATTCCCTGCGGTGATAACATTTTCACCCTATAGTAACCACTCGGTAAATGACCAATATGTATATCGAAGTGGCTTATACCTGGTTTAAGTTTACGGACAATTAATTCACTACCTTTCAAGTCGAAAACTTCAATTCTACCAACAGTAAAGTTTTCCGGCAGGCGGATTGTGATTGCATGATATGCTGGATTGGGAAATAACAAATATTCTGCAGACGAAGTATAGATGATTTCCTGGTTACTTGATGGGCATATTTGTTGATTCTGCAGAGCGATTGTGGTGTCTCGTATTCCGACAAGTTGCTCGATCTGATGATCTTGGAGATCACATAATAACTGTGCAAAATATCTGGCTTTTCTGCCTGCGATCCGGCCTTCTGTTACACCATTTTCAGTTAACAAGGTATAAAAGGCATCCAGGTCCAGGCTATCACCCCATAACTGAAGATAGTTTAGTTCCAATAGACTGTCAAATTCATTTTGCAGTGGTCGTATAGATTGGAAGAAATGTTGAAAGTTATTTTGTTGATTGCTGTCAAGTATTTCAAAAAAATCCTGTCCCGCATGGATGAGTAACAAACTATCCTGATCTCTAAAAAAATAATTTCCAAAATAGGGCGCATGAAATGCAGGAAAGTATTCCTGAAAGAATTCTATGTTTCGAATTCTTCTAAAGGCTGCCAGATTGTTGATCGTTCCCAATAAAGCTTGCCATTCTTTTTGATCCAACTTCTGGATCCAGGATGATATTTTCTGGCTCGGATCAGTAAGTAACTTAATTTTTCCAGCCACTAAGGAATCCAAATAGGACTTTTGGGCCATAGTGAGTTTGGTCTCCAATGTATCAATGATTTCCCGATTGGTCACCGCTACAATACCTTTCAATAAATTGGTATTGTAGGCAAGTTCATCTAAACTAATAGAATCGATAGACAAACTATTAAGAGGCTTACGAAGCTCACGACACATCAAATCATATTTGATTTGGTATTCGCCATTATTCAATGTTTGAATTAGGATCTGGGGTAATAACCAATTGAGTTGTTGCGGATCCAAAGTATCTAATATGGACCAGGCGATTTGCTGAGGAATACTTAAAATATCACTTTCAGTTGCCAACTCACTCCACAAATCCTTCACATGATATACATTGGCCACATCGTGTGGGCTGTTGTATTGATTCATCTCAAGTGAGCCTGACAAATAGGTAAACGCATCGGAAGCCAGCTGCAATCGCTGGAAACAAAGTCGGAAGCCAGCTGCAATCGCTGGAATCTTCTGTTACCTGGGCAAGGTTGGATTGAAGACAAATCAAAATTAAAATCCCTATATTCCTAATTGAACTCCATATTGGCATCATAAATCCATTTTTGCAAAATTGAAGCGAATATACAACCGTTTACGATTATCCAAAATGCTTTTCAAGGCATAATAAAAAACAATTTAAAATATTACGGATCTGATCGTCACACTTTTAAAATGAGACATAGAATAATCCAGGATATTTAATTATTATTATCTATATTTCTCTTTATAACTCAGTCAGCAATTAAGCTTTCATGTTGGAAACAAAAGAAAATCTGATAAGACAAAAACGGAGATATTTAATTCCAAAATTGAAAGCTTCTGGCTATATCACACCGATGATAGAAAGCAAGACTTTACCCATGTTCCCATACTCTTTGTCACCTGGTTTGATATATGTTCTCTTGGTTTGCTTTGGAGGATTAGCGATAGTGTCAAGTAACAACTCAAATAATAATCGATTGGCAAAATCATGGACAAATGTTGACGAGAGAGTGTGGATTGGTAGTGAATTTTGGTCAAATAGATTGCAGTATCTGGAACAACACAATCCGGACCCCGGTGCTGGAATATATGCCGATATCAATGCTCTGGATGAATTGTTTAATAAAGTTGCAGTTTAGTATCTGTTTAAGATTTCTCAATGATCAACGCGCTTGAAAAATAGGCAATATGGATAACTTTTCAAATGCATTATGGCATATTTCAGCTGATCGTTCAGTTATTCAGCAGGAAGTATTAACAACTCCTGCCGAAAATGATTTGTTGATTCAAACATATTACTCCTTAATTTCACAAGGAACCGAGCGCTTGGTCTCAATGGGAAGGGTGCCACAAAGTTTACATCAAGCGATGCGAGTTCCCTACATGGATGGAACTTTTGAATTTCCAGTGAAATACGGGTATTCGGTAGTGGGAAAGGTGATATCTCCAGGACCTCATAAGGATCGTTGGGTTTTTTTGATGCATCCACACCAAGAGGTGTGTGTAGTTCGTCAGGAAGATGTCAAATTTGTACCTAAAGGAATTCACCCCAGGAGAGCAGTCCTGTTTCCAACTATGGAAACCGTACTAAACGCGGTTTGGGATGGTGAAGTGGAGATCGGTGATAAGGTATTGATTATGGGTTTTGGTTTGGTAGGATCATTATTATGGCGTCTTTTGAAAAATCTTCCCGGAATCGATCTGCGAGTTGCTGAGATTAGTCCGTGGCGCAGGAATTGGGCAAAATCAAATGGTGTAATACTATGGCAAGATACGGACAAAGAAGTCTTTGATGTAATATTTAACACCAGTGCGAATGCAGAAGCCTTGCAATTGGCAATAGATCATAGTGGTTTGGAAAGCAAGATTATAGAATTAAGTTGGTATGGAATCACCCCCTCAACTGTATATTTAGGCGGATCTTTTCATATTGATCGCAAACAGATTATTTCCAGCCAAGTTGCCAAATTGCCCTCTAGAAAACTTCATCGATGGAGCGAAAAGCGCCGGTGTGACTTGGTATGGCACTTGCTCAAAGATCCAACCATTGATGATCACCTGACTCATGAGATTAAATTCAACAATTTGCCTTCAGTTTTTACCGATCTACGCGAAAAGAAAATGGATTTTCTAACCTTTTTAGTAAAATATAACGAATAAATGTATAGTGTAAAGATAAGGTCCCATATTATGATAGCTCATTCATTACCTCATCCTGGATTCGGACCAGCACAGAATTTGCATGGAGCCACATATGTCATAGATGCGGAATTTTTTAAAGAGAAACTTGACGAAATGAATGTGGTTATGGATATTGGATTAGCACATCAAATACTAAACAAGGTACTTCAGGAATTAAATTATCAGAATCTGGATAACTTAGGTGCATTTAAAAATACTCTGACAACCACAGAGCACATTGCATACTACATACATCAGTGTATGGTTCAATCATTGGAAGGAATATTTAAGGGTCGCCTTAAGGTTACATTAGGGGAATCTCACGAAGCTTGGGCTAGTTATGAAGCTGTAGTATAGATGGATTGGTTATTTGTCATACCACCTACTGATGCTTTTGTTTCCGGAGGAAATATCTATAATTCCAAATTGATAGAAGCTTTACGGTCGATCAATGTCGGGGTATCGCAATGTAGCTTGGAATTCTATTTGCAAACCCATATTACAGCGGATGTGGTGGTGATTGATTCTTTTTATCTAAAGCCACCTTGGAATGGGGACCTCGTAAAGATTAAAGGTCGGTTAAAGACCATATTCCTCGCCCATCATTTGTCCAGTTTATATCCAGGACCAACCAGTTTATTCAAACATGAGAAGCAGGTTATGGAAAATATGGATTGCATTGTGGTTACAGGAAAGTACCTCGAAGACAAACTAAATGAACACAACTTACCGCCAATTACCTGTATTCCACCGGCATATATTTCTAAACGTTCAGCAGTTGTCAGTCCTCAGCATTCTACCATGATATTGATGGTAAATAATCTGATTCGTCGTAAAGGGGTGATGGAGTTCTTACAAGAGATAGCCTCACAGCCCTTTCCGGTTCCATTTTATTTGCAAATAGCAGGTAGTAGCAATTTAGATCCCGAATATGCTCAGAAATGTTTGATTTTTGCTCGTAAGAATCACATACCACTGCACTACTCTGGTGAAGTGAACCATGAGGAAATTGATAAACTGTATTCTTCGGCGAGGTTGCTGGTCAGTGCCTCTTGGATGGAAACATTTGGAATGCAAATACAAGAGGCCCTGGCATATAATGTGCCGGTTGTCGCACTAAAAAAAGGGAATATTCCTTATCTGATAAAGGATGGAGTGAATGGACTATTAGCGGATGATCATAAGAGTTTGTACCAAAATGTATTGGATTTTTTAACAGGTAAAAAGACGATTGCGTCTCCCGGACCTGTATATAGGGATAATGTTCAGATCTGGGGTGAATTGGCCAAGGAATGGAGAAAACTTATTAGAGCATGAGTGCAACAGGATATACGATTGAATGGCTACGATTGCGTCAGATTTACGATGAGCGAAGTAGGAATCCCCATTTGGTAGCTAAAGTCAATCAAATTATCCATTCCAGATCTCACATTCATATTGCAGATCTAGGTGCCGGTATAGGTTCGAATTTCTTCTTTTGGGTAAACAAAATTCAAATTCCATTTCTCTGGGATTGGATTGAGGTTGATCCCAGATTTGTAGGGTATGCTAACGAATTTGAAATTGCAGTTCCTCAAAATGGTCATCTTGAAATTATTAATTCCAATTTTGAAAAATACTTGGATCATTATCCTATTCCAAACCTGATCATGGCAAATGCGCTCCTCGATGTGTTAAATGCCACTCAACTGACCTTTTTGTTTAAGTATTGTTTGACCTATCAGGTACCACTTTATGCTTCGATTAATTACTTACAAACGATATTTATACCCGCATATCCATTAGATGCTTTATATCTTGAACTATACGACAAACATATGATCAGGAGACAAGAATCAGGATATGCCATTGGTCCTAAAATTCACAGACTGATCGAATCTCTAAAACCTAAAATACCTATTCTTGCGGCTGATAGTGTATGGAATTTGTCATCGGGAGATGAAAAAATAATGGCACGGCTCCTGCAATATATGGAAGGCTCTATTCCGGACCTAATAGCTACTGATGAAATGAAAATGTTCCTTAAATGGATCGATGTAAAGAAGGAGCTTTTAAATAATCATAAGTTAAAGATGCAAATAAACCATAAAGACTATTTAATTAATCATCAATTACAATCCATCAGGTAGATAATCAGGGAGCATTACAGGATCTGTTCCATAATGTCTAGCCAGCTCACGAACAATCATTGAGTACAGACCTTCATGCTTCACTCGTACTGGAACATTTAGATCAGGAACCATTCCTGACATAAAACCATATTCGGAGAATGAGGATATAAGAGAGCTATCCTTAGAGATAATATGAACTGGAACGGCAGGTTCTTCGATGATTCCATAACAGATATAGGTCATGCCAGGTGGTTGATGATCACCCAGCAATATCACTATACTTTGATCACTTATCTTATTCAAAACAAAATCTATGAATACGTCGATCGAATATTTCAAAGAATTGAAATAGCGGGTCGATTCATCGGCATATTCCAGTTTGCGATCGGTTCCATTCGGATCATTTCTAATCTGATCCAATTGTTGCCAGTCCTTAACCAGTGGAGGAGGATGATGCCAAGGACCATGACTTGACATGTTGATCATAAAAAAAAACATGGGGTTATGATTAGGATTCCATAACTTGTCAGCGAAATAATTCAAGGCATATTGGTCAGGCATCCCACCAAAAAAGTCATATTGATAACCTTGATAAGGGATATCCCCATATTTATACCAATAGTCAAAGGCGTAAAATCTGTCTGCTAACGAATAGGAAAGAGCAGTACTCTGAGCTTGATTGGCCATTGTCTTCAGCCGATAAGTATGATATCCGTTTTCCTTAAAAAAACGTACAAGATGAGGATAAGCATAGTGCGTGGTAAGCAATGAATTATAAGTAATATGATTGTTGATATGGATTCCAGTGATTACACTGGTAAATGAAAGCCAGGACCTACCTCCCATAATTGGGGCTCTACTATAGGCAGTTGTTGCCGACCATCCATTGGAATTTAACTGCTTATTCTTTTGAGTCATTAAATCTTCGTATTCAGGTCCTTCTTTCTCTAAAACTTGTATCACGGCACCATATGACTCAAAAAAGAGAAGGTAAACGTCTGGTTTTTCAGATAAAGAAATTTTTTGATAGTTCTGATAGTTTCTGATTGTTTCATCGGGTATTATCAGACTATCAATAGGATTTAGGCTTCTTTGCAGCATAGGAGCAGTCCATTGGGCTGTGCGCCAGGTATAGGGTGCAAGTTTTGGTCCTTCCATTAAACGTGTTACACCGGTAATCAGACAGAATGGGAATATAATCAATACACTGATAGCCCATTTTTGAATAATCCCGAGATTAAAAATACTTTTGTATAAACGATTGAAAATCAAATAGAGTAAAATGAGGAACGCCAAAATTGCACAGGTTAAAAGGAAATAATTGAAGGTGTTACCTATTCCTATTTCTCCCAGGAAAATGGGAAGTACTTCTTTCATCAGCTCCCAATCGTTGCGCAAGTTGGGATGCTCAAAATAAATTTTGTACGAGATCGCAAAATAGGATTGATATAGGAATATTAAGGAATAAACCGACATGGCCAGGATAGGTATTGTTTTTCTCACTTTCAGCGAAGCCATTAGTAACATTCCAAGAAATACAACAACCCATTCTCCCATTATTCTGAAGATGTCCGGGTTGTTGCGAAAAATCAACATACGAAATTCGCCAAGTAAGGTGCCAGAAGGTAAAGTAGTTGTCGGCCAAAAAGACGCCGATCCGGCGTTAACCAGGTAATAAGGAAAAAATAACCAAGCATTCAGAATCAGAAACAGTAGTACAACTGTTACAAATCGAATTCTGCCAGATTCTTTAGATATTTTCAATTTTCAAAAATTAATAAATACTCCCCTTGCAAAAGAGGTAAGACCTAGAATCACTACTCCTACCATGATGTGTTGGTACCAGGACCATGGGATAATAAATGTGCCGATCAAACCGATCATTAAAATTACTGCAACCGTTTGCCCGAACTTCGATCGATGCTCTTTGGTGTTCGAATTGTGGAGAAATGGAAGTAAAAATAACACATAGATGTAGCGCAATAATCCAAGTATCATAATCCACGCGGGTAGCAGTTCGCGATCCCATATCATAAGACACATCGCAAATACAAATAAAGCGTCGGTTTCTTTATCCAGATAAGCTCCGATCAAAGTGGAGTTTCCGTCTTTGCGGGCATAATGACCATCAAGCAGATCGAGTAGTGCAATGATTGTGCTTGCTAATCCAATCAGGAAATTAGGGATAAAGGTGAAGAATATCAATAGCAAGCCGATCAGATCATGTCTCAGCAGCGTGACCATATTGGCTCGTGATGGTAAATTGCTTTCTCCAAATATGTATTTATGAAATTGAAGAATCAATACGGCATAACTTACAAAGGCAACAATGGCTACTGGCCAGATTTTTCCATTCAGGCAATAGAATAAAAAACTAAGAATCATTAAAATGCTATGAGCCTTGGTCCATTTATTTAGGGCAACTACTTCCATATTACTACTTATGATTTTGTAGTGCGAAGTCAGCAAGTAATCGATGAAAGTAATGAACCCCAATTTCATGCTGAGGTGAAAACCTGCCTCGTACCGCATGTCTGCTTTCCAGTCCTTTTTGTACCTCTTCTACAATTGTTTCGTCTTCCAGTTCGGTTTCGTGGATTTTGGTTTGGATAATTTCTTCTTCATGATGTTCCGCCAATAGAAAGTAAGTATATCGGATTTTTGTATGCCGGGGAGTAATCGGGATAACTTCATTTAAGGAAATACCCCAGGGATAAAAATTGATCATTAAATTTGGAAAAATCCACCAATAGTACGCATAAATATTTTTTTGTGAGTCCGGGTGATCCGAAGGAATTGGTAATGTAGGTTCATTAGGTTCGGCAATGCCGGTTTGCAGTACCATTTGATCAAATAGTTCCACATTATAATCAGGAAACGACAATACCCGGTTTAGAGCAGGATGTACAAAGGGAATGTGAAATCCTTCCAAATAATTATCACAGTATAAAGCCCAATGCGCCTTGACCTCATATATCTGTTGCTTATGTCTTTGCAAATCGGCAAATGGATAAAAGTCCATACGTGCTTTAATGGGAGTGATCCAGTCTAAAAATGAACGCTCATTGGCCATCATATTTACAAACGCAAACTGTTGCCAGATCCCAATGGGTATTGATTGTAAATGATCTGACCTGGATGGAAAATTCCGGACCTTTTCAAAACCAGGCATGGATCTAAATTTGCCATCCAGTGAAAATCTGCGACCATGATAAGGACATTTGATATTTGAACCTTGACAAGGAGAGGATACCAATTTACTGGAACGATGGGTACAAATGTTGGATAACGCCTTCCATTTTCCATCCTGATCTCGAGTTGCAACAATTGAATCATTTAGAAATCCGGGCAAAAGTGTAAATGGAAATTGATTATAGTTTGGAACACAATCTAGCAAGTCACCAAGAAACACCCATTTGTTAGCAAAAAGAGAGGATCTCATTTTCTCAAACATACTTTCATCTGTATAAAACAGGGGTGGTAATGTTTCGGCACGGGTAATATCAGGATCGATATAGTACATTGTATTGTTTAGCATTGGTCTTCATCTGTTTTAGAATTAAGAACAATGTACACCGATTTCAGGTTTAGTTGAAAGTAAATTTCGCATTACTTTCTAAATCATATCTCATTAATCTTGTTCTAAGCCAGCAAATTTCGGGATGACCTTCCTTTTTTTGATTTAAGAACAGGGAACACCGATTAACGATTTTAGAATTATTAACGATTAATTGATTTTTCACGTATTCATATTATTTTCTTAAATCGAATTTCCCTGCCGGTCGTAAGCGGGATTATTCCTTATCCGATATTGATTTCTATGAATACTTCTTAATTGTCACGAATAATATGTATCTATTCTTCAAGTTAATCTAGTGCATCAAGAACAAAATAAATTAACAGTTAAAACTCGATCTTTTTCCCAAAATCATCGTTGAAAAGCCTCGCCATAACTACGGTTATACCTACGTTTTTCGCTCCGCAGAGTCTCGTGAACTTGCCTCTACGAGAGACGCGGACCTTGATCTTGAAAAAAATTACCTCGTTCTTGATGCACTAGTGAGTTCACTCTGAAAAGTCAACATCAAAACCTGCGGTAAATATAATTTGGTTTTAGAATTTGCCCACGCTCGCCTCCGACTCCTAAAGGAGAGTCCTCCCGCATAACTTGCTGTAAATGAATGCGCGACTGCATTCCCTTTTGGGCTAGGGTAAAGAATGGATTTGTGGGCGGAGGCCCTTTAGGGTTAGGGTGGCGGGGGAGTATACAATATTTTGCATTATTTCAAGTATTCTTTTTATATGACAGTTTTCAGAGTAGACTCACTAGTGAGTTCACTCTGAAAAGTCAACATCAAAACCTGCGGTAAATATAATTTGGTTTTAGAATTTGCCCACGCTCGCCTCCGACTCCTAAAGGAGAGTCCTCCCGCATAACTTGCTGTAAATGAATGCGCGACTGCATTCCTTTTTGGGCTAGGGTAAAGAATGGATTTGTGGACGGAGGCCCTTTAGGGTTAGGGTGGCGGGGGAGTATACAATATTTTGCATTATTTCAAGTATTCTTTTTAAATGACAGTTTTCGGAGTAGACCCACTAGTTTGCTTCTTCACGCTTATATAATTTTTGTTGCCACCGGTACTCCCAACCGGTAATCCCCTGAATTCCACCTGTATGAACTGCAACCACTTTACTGTCTTCCGGGAAATAGCCTTTTTTACATAAATCGAAGATGGCATACATCATTTTACCTGTATAAATAGGGTCTAATTGGATTCCAAACTGGGTATGGAATGTACGCATGAATGAAATAAGATCTAGGGGTGTTTTTGCAAAACCTCCCCAATGGTAGTCCTTTAAGAGTATGGGGAATTTAGAATCCGTGTGGCTTTGTAAATATTGAGGAAAGGTATAATCTAGCGCTTTCAGAGCCAGTATTCCGATGGCTTTGGTTTGCCCAGGTAATGCATTTGCACAACCCATGATAGTGCCACAGGATCCTACCGGTGTTACCAAATAGTCAAAAGATCCCAATTGTTGCCTTAACTCTTTTACCATTTCACCAATACCTGCAATGGCTGCTGGATTGGAACCTCCTTCCGGAATAAACAAGATATCAGAGGACACATTATGATCATTCTTAATTGTTCGATATTCAGACCTGGTTACGAACCGGATCTTTGAGCCAAGCTCTTGAATGCGAATCATGGTGGGGTTACTGATCGCATGGTCATCACCTCTGATAAGCACGGTATTAGGAATATTGAGTTTGTGACATGCAAAGGATAAAGCGGCGATATGATTACTAAAAACACCACCATAACTTTGGATCGAGGTATAATGACCATTTAAATACTTGAGTAGGTTATATTTTAGTTTTCGCCATTTATTTCCATTTAGTTCGGGATGGATCAGATCCTCTCTTTTCAGCCATAATTGGATCGGGTAAGGGGTGTCCAGTTGAATTAAAGAGCTGGGTAAATTGAGCTGATCAAGTAGTTTTTTCCAAACAGTCATCAAGGATTAAAGATAACCAAACGTTTTGTAGTTATGGTTTCACCTTGTTCATTGATTAATGAATAAAAGTAAGTTCCTTTATAAAGGTGAGTCAAATCAATTCTTATGGATTTATTATTATCAATATAATACTTATGTTCCCATTGCAATCTTCCCAGTAGATTACGAACTTTTACCGTGTAAAAGCCTGATCTCAGATTGATAAAATCTAATCTTAACTTGCCTAAAGTAGGATTGGGATAGGCAAAAATATCAGGGTTTACTTGTTTGATACGTACAATGTTATTAAGAAATGGATGACTGGTATAATTGGCTTTTTGAATTTCTCGAGTAACAGGATTTAGAAAAAATTCGACTACTGGTACTCTGGTTTCATTACTTAAAAATAAAATTTTATAGGTGGAGTCTGGTGCCAGAAAGCGATCACCCTTAAATAATTCGGTTACATCTTGCCATGGAATCGATTGACTTTTTACTTCGAGTTTTTTGTTTCGCCATTCTTTTTGGGAAACCCTCAATACGGGATATTGTTGAACATGAAGGTCGATCATACCACTGGCATCAATATGGTCACGGCGCTGAACTTCCATTATAAATCTTAAACTATCCGGAGTATATGGAAGCTTTTTAAGGATAAAGGCCGGAACATCCTTTTTGGTAACCGGCATGATTAGGGTAGCATTGTATTTTTTACGATCACCGTAGCGCAATGGTGTTTCCCGAATCGTATAAAAGGGTTTGGTAAAATAACTACTGGCCTTAATACCTAATTTTGTAAAGTCATAGCCATAATAGCCAACGATATACATTTTCTGGTTGGACCATTTGAAATACATTTCATACCCCTCGGAATTTTTTGTGAAGCTCTCAGAATTAGGAAAATCATTTCGTCCTAAACCTTGATTTGGATTCCGTAATATATATTGATAGATAAAAGGAGAGGTAAGAGAATTAAAATCCCAATAGACATTATTTCCAGTTAATCCCAAATTAAATTTAGACGGCAATAAATCCGTAAGCACCTCCAAAGTGTCCTTTTTATGAGGTAGACTGTTGGAAGTAATAATCACTTGACCGTGTATAGAGACAACCAACCCAGTGAAAATTATCCATAACAATCCTTTTATTCTCATAAAGCTTGAAGTTCTAGGAATTTAACGTATTCTCCGTTCATTTTGATTAGTGAATGATGATTTCCTCGCTCGACAATTTGACCTTCTTTCAGAACAATTATTTCGTCAACATCCTGGATTGTAGAAAGACGATGTGCAATAAGAATTACTGTTCTGTTACTTAATAAACTGGTAATCGCTTTTTGCACCATACTTTCAGATTCAGAATCAAGCGCTGAAGTTGCCTCATCAAATATAAGAATATCCGGATTGCTGAGTATTGCTCTGGCAATGGTAATTCGTTGTCTTTGGCCCCCACTGAGTTTACTTCCTTTATCGCCGATAACTGTTTGATATCCTCGTTCCGTAGCCATGATGAAATCGTGAGCAAAAGCAATTTTTGCAGCCTCGACTACTTGTTCTTCCTTGATATTTTTGGCACCAAATACGATATTATTATATATGGTGTCGTTAAACAATATGGCTTCTTGAGAAACAACACCCATTAGGGAACGCAAATCCAATAAATTATATTCTGATAAAGATTGATTATCTAAAAGTAGTTTTCCAGCACTAGGTTCATAAAACCTGGGAATTAAATCAACTAATGTAGATTTACCTGCACCAGACGTGCCTACCAAAGCGATGCTTTTCCCTTTTTCTATAGTCAAATTTATGTTGGAAAGCACCCAATCCTGATCTTCCTGGTATTTGAAATATACATTTTCAAATTTGATCGAGTCCTGAAACTCTTGGATATGCAGTCCGGATTTTTCTTGGTAAGGTTCGGGAGTAGCGGATAGAATGAATTCTATTCGATCGACAGCGGCCAACCCTTTTTGCAGGTTATAATAAGCATTGGAAAAGGCCTTTGCCGGGTTAATGATATAGTAAAATGCGAGCAGGAATGCTATGAAATCGTGTGGATCGACTTGATTTGAAAATACCAATGAGGAGCCGTACCACATAAGGACAGCCACTACTGTAACACCCAGAAACTCAGACAGTGGAGATGATAAATCTCGTCTCCACAAGATCCGGTTAAGTAGATTTTTATATTCATTATTTTCTGCTTTAAACCTGTCTAACTGAAATCTCTCGGCTCTGAATGCTTTGATGATCCGTAATCCGGAAAGAGATTCCTCCACAATGGAAATCAAATCCCCTAATCTAGACTGTGCCAAATAGGATTTCTTTTTTAATGCTCGGGAAACGCCCCCGATAATAAAGGCAGTGAATAAGATAAGGACAAATACAAATACTGTTAGCGTAGGGCTGATAATCAGCATAAACATGATGGAGCCCAAAATGATAAGGGGTTCACGAAACATGATCTCCAACATACTGAGAATCGAAAATTCGATTTCAGATACGTCTGAACTCATCCGGGATAATATATCCCCTTTTCTTTCTTCCGTAAAAAAACCAATTGGAAGCACCAATATGGTATTTAAGAGACTAGACCGCAGGTCTCTGATTGTGCCATTTCGCACCGGTGCAATAAAAAACATGGACAAATACCGAAAGAAATTCTTGAAGAAAAAGATGATCACGATAAATAGACAGGTGTAGATAAGGGCTGTCTGGGCCCCTTGATCTTCAATTAACCGACTGAAGTAATACTTGAGATGATCCAATATATCGAAGATTCCCAGTCCGGTAGGTTTTTCTTCAACTGAGGATTCCAGTCCAAATAAAATGCTAAAGAATGGAATGATTGCAGGAATGCTGACTACGGTAAATATAGCCATTAGCAAATTGCAAAGTATATTGAGATAAACTAAACCTCGATAGGGTTTTACGAAGGATAATAGTTTGAGAAATCCACTCATTATAAAGTATAAAAACCAATATTATGCCCAATTAATTTCAAGCATTTAATCATTTAGTTTTGAAAAATCAAAATCATTCAAAAAAGCAGTGTTAAAATTACCTTCTCTGAAATCAGGATTTTTCATCATATACTTGTGAAACGGTACAGTGGTTTTGATTCCCTCAATAATAAATTCATCTAGAGCTCTTTCCATTTTCGTAATGCACTCTTCGCGGGTCTGAGCTTTACAAATCAACTTGGCTATCATTGAATCGTAAAATGGAGGCACAGTATATCCTGCATATACATGAGTGTCTACCCGGACTCCATGTCCTTTCGAACTATGAAATGAGGATATGACTCCTGGTGATGGTCTAAATTCATTGAGAGGATCCTCGGCATTTATTCGGCATTCAATGGCATGGAGTTGGGGAAGAAAGTTTGTACCACTTATTGGAATGCCCGCGGCAATTTTTATTTGTTCTTTGACCAGATCATGATCGGTCACTTCTTCAGTGACCGGATGTTCTACTTGGATCCGGGTATTCATTTCCATAAAAAAGAAATTGCCATCAGCATCCACCAGAAATTCCACTGTTCCCAATCCTTCATATTCAATAGCTTCTCCTGCCGCAATTGCAGCTTTACCCATTCGCTCCCGTAATTCCGGATTCATGAAAGGAGAAGGAGATTCCTCGATTAATTTTTGATGCCTTCTCTGGATGCTACAATCTCTTTCAGATAGATGAGCCACTTTGCCATATTGATCGCCCATTATCTGAAATTCAATATGTCGGGGTTTATCCACAAATTTCTCGATGTAAATTCCGTCATTACCAAAAGAGGCCAGAGCTTCTTTCTTAGCCTGGTTCCATTGATCTTCAAACTCCTCATTCTTCCACACAATTCTCATCCCTTTTCCCCCTCCTCCGGCTGTTGCCTTAATAATAACTGGGAATCCAATGTCTTTACAGATCTTTAATCCATGTTTTATATCTTTAACCAGGCCTCCCGACCCTGGTACTGTGGGAACTCCAGCTTTGATCATGGTTTCTTTGGCCGTTACTTTGTCACCCATAGCTCTCATTTGATTGGGTGTCGGGCCAATAAATTTAATATCGTACTCTGTGCATACTTCAGCAAAATCTGCATTTTCAGCTAAAAATCCATATCCGGGGTGGACAGCATCAGCATTGGTAATTTCTACCGCTGCCATAATTTTTGGAATGCTCAAGTAGGATTCTTGTGACGAGGGAGGACCTATACAAACTGCTTCATCAGCAAATCGCACATGCAGGCTTTCCTGATCTGCCGTAGAATAAACAGCGACAGTGCGGATGCCCATTTCCTTACAAGTACGAATGATGCGTAAAGCTATTTCTCCACGATTGGCGATGAGGATTTTCTTAAACATACTTTTTATTCTATAGGGATTATCCGGTAGGATCTATCAAAAAAAGCGTCTGATCGTATTCAACAGGTGTCGCATCATTGGCAAGAATCTTGACAACCTTTCCACTTACTTCTGATTCAATTTCATTGAACAACTTCATAGCTTCGATGATACAGACCACACTACCTACTTCTATGACATCTCCAATTTTGACATATGGAGCCTTCTCGGGCGATGAGGACCGGTAGAAAGTACCCACCATTGGAGATTTCACTTCGATAAGGTTATCAGGTGTAATGTCCTTATCATCTTCATCCTTTTTGGGACTCTCTTTAACCTCTGGTACTGGAGGCGATGGTGTGATTGAAGGAGTTACAGGCAAAACCTGGGGTGTGGCGATAGGAACATGCTGACTTCTGACTTCTGACTTTGCTTTGGTAAATCGATCGGACCTGATGACCAATTCAAAATCATTTTCTTTCAGCTTGAACTCTGCCAACTTATATCGGTTTACCAGTTTAATAAGGTCAGAAATTTGTTTAAAATCCATAATTGCTTATTTGGCTCTTTCAATATAGGATCCGGTGGCAACATCAATTTTCACCTTATCCCCTTGATTAATGAATAAAGGAACCCTAATCTTAGCTCCGGTCTCTGTAGTTGCCGGTTTTTGCGCATTTGTGGCGGTATTACCTTTTACTCCGGGCTCAGTGTATGTAATCTCTACGATCAGATGTTGCGGTAATTCTACATTTAAAGGTAATTCTTTCTCGGCATGATATAGAATATCTACTTCACCTCCTTCTTTAAGGAACCGTGGGTAGTCGATTAGTTCTTCAGGAATAGACACCTGATTATAAGTTTCGGTATTCATAAAATGATATCCTATATCATCTTTATACAGGTATTGAAACTTTCTTCTCTCGATTCTGACTGGAAAAATTTGATGCCCGGCAGAGAAAGTATTGTCTAAAACTTTACCGGTGCTTAAACTTTTCAACTTGGTCCTGACAAAGGCATTTCCTTTACCAGGCTTTACATGTTGAAATTCTACAATGGTATAAATATCATTGTTCCATTCAATACACAAACCATTTCGAATATCAGAGGTATTGGCCATATTTAATACTCCAATTATTTTTGAGGTGTAAAGATAATATTTTCATGCAATGGGTAGGAAAACTATTGCACTTGATGATGGAAATCATCCATTTGGCTCAAATCAATTGGAGCCATCATAAGCCCATTTCAAGAGAGTTGTTCCCCATGTAAAACCACCGCCAAAAGCTGTCAGAAGGAGATTGTCACCCCGTTTTAATTGGGATTCATAGTCCCAAAAGCAAAGCGGAATGGTTGCTGCAGTAGTATTCCCATACTTTTGAATGTTTATCATGATTTTCTCCTGAGGGAAATCCAGAAAAGATCCTACAGCATCAATAATTCGTTTATTTGCCTGATGAGGAACGATCCAATTGATTTGATCTGGGGACATTTGGTTTCGCTCCATGATCTGATTTATGGTTTCACTCATCCCTTTTATTGCTGCTTTAAAAACCGGACGGCCATCTTGCCATACATAGTGTTCCCTGTTTTTGACCGTATCAACCGATGCGGGATGCAAAGAACCTCCAGCTTTCATATGGAGGTATTCCCGACCAGCCCCATCTCCATAAAATACGGAATCAATAACTCCTAGTTTTTCATCTGTGGGCTCTAGCAAAACTGCCCCAGCACCGTCTCCAAATATAACACAGGTAGTACGATCTTGATAATCTATTATTGAGGACATCATATCCACACCGACTACTAGTACCTTCTTGTGAACTCCTGTTTCGATAAACTTTGCGCCAATTGTAAGGGCATATAAAAATCCTGAACATGCCGCATTGACATCAAATCCCCAGGATTTAGAGGCTCCTATTTTATGAGAAATCGTATTTGCAGTATCTGGAAATTTCATATCTGCAGTTACTGTTGCGCAAATCAACATCTCAATTTCACTAGGATCGGTGTCGGTGCGGTCCAATAATCCTTTACAAGCCTCTGCAGCCATGTCCGAAGAAGCCTTACCGGGTTCTTTAAGTATATGTCGTTGTTCAATACCCGTGCGTGTTCTAATCCACTCGTCGGAAGTATCCACCATAGTTTCCAATTCCGCATTGGTAAGAATATAATCCGGCACATATCCATGAACACCGGTAATTTTGGCTCTTTTTTGAATCATGATTCTTATTTAAATCGCGAAAGTAGGGAAAGTTTTGAACTTGAAATGCAGAATTCGATTCATTTACCCTGATTCCATTGTTTTAAGCTTACACATTATAAATATTTAACATTTATATTATTGTAAATGTATAAATATCAGATAAACAAATAAATATGAAATACAATTTACCGTATAAAACGGATTTATCCTGCCTTTCCATTCATATTTACACATAATGGTATTGTTTTTGTCATATTTAAATCAATGAATTTGTGAAGCTTATATGTTATAAAAAAATTTAATGCAAAAACAAAAAATGATTATTATGAAAAAGATGACTTTGATGGCTGCTTTTCTATTTACAGCAGCTTTAGTCCTGGCAAGCAATGGAGCTGTCAAGAAAGTAGAATTCTTTACCGGGAGTATCATTTCTGCAAAAGAAAAAGCAAAAGCTGAGTCCAAATACTATTTCCTGGAATTTTATGCTGAATGGTGTAAGCCTTGTAAATGGATGGATGAGAATACATTCACCAATAGAAAGCTGGTTGATTATGTTGAAGACAATTATGTACCGGTAAAAGTGAATATTGAGGACTTCGATGGCCATGCACTTAAGCAAAAATACAATGTCGAATATTTGCCAACCATCATAGTATTCTCAGAAAATGGACAATTATTAGGAAAATATGAAAAATCACTGTCAGCCAGTCAAATGCTAAAGATCTTGAAAGACCATCGGTCGGCTGCAACTGTAAAACCAAACCGTACCTCGAATGCAAAATCACATAAACCGATTTCGGAAGTAGCCACCCCCCGTACTACCCATTCGGCTTCTCCCGCTCACTCTGGCATGGTGTATAGAATCCAAGTAGGTGTATACAAGGATGCAACCAATGTATTTAGCCAGGTAGAAAAACTTAAACCCAAATTTTCACAATCAGTAACTGTGATCAACGAGAAAAATGTAAAAACCGGTGAAGTTATGTATCGCATTGTGGTTGGCAAATTTTATTCACGTCATGCAGCTGATGCTTATATGCCAACAGTAAAGAATGCCGGTATCGATGGATTTGTGAAAACATTTCCAGCGGAATAGTATCTTAATTTGGATAGAGTCTTTTAAACACTAATAACCATCCCAAACAGGAAGCCCCATTGCTAGCCGAAGCAATGGGGTTGGTTTTTTTTAAAACGACAGTACCGGAATCATTTACACCATTTTCTGCCTTATTGGAAGGCTTTGGGAAAATGTGCAAACAAAATAGTGGGGACTACAAATTATGGACTGCATGGTTAATCCGATCAACCCACAACAAACATCCTATTTAACACATTAATTATAATCAATATAGCAATAACCTATACAATGGGTCGTTTACTATTTAATTGTTTTGAAAGCCCTCTTGATGGATAGTACGCTTTACTAAATTATTCTAATTAAAATTTTTTATGACCATTTAAATATGGGAGAAAACTTGGCTGGATGGTAAAATTGCTCCGGTCACTATTTTAATATTCTGTGAACATAGGAAAATTAATATGAACGACTATTTTTGCAATTTTTTGGCGAAAAGTAGAAAGATGCGATATGGGCTGGCAATAATGATGGGATTACTGTTGTGTAGTTTTGTCTCATCAGGTCAAAAAATGATTACCATCAATTCAACCTGTACTTCAGGGAATATTGGCGACACGGTTTGTGTACCGGTAACCATCACCGGCGCAAGCAATATGTTGGCGATCGCATTTTCATTTCATTGGGATGTTTTTGCCGTTGATACGGTTATAATGCGCAACGTAAGCCCGGAGTTTACCAATAGTTATACCCCTTTTCCGGATAATGGATTTGTTAATGTGGTGTTCATCTCTCCAGATTTTAATAATGGAACCACTTTCCCGGCTAATACTTTGATTTTTGAAGCTTGTTTGGTTCTGAAAGGACCTCCTGGAAATTATCCGATTGGAATTCAAGAAGGTCCTGTGCCTCCTGAATTTGCGGATCTTGTAGATAATGAAATTCCCTTTACATTTAATAATTGTAACCTTACTATCAACGACCCTTCCAATCTTAGCGTCTTTCCTTCATCGTGTTATTCCAGCTCTTTGATGGAAGGTACCATCAATGTGCAAGTATTTGGAGGAACACCACCTTATACAATCACCGGGACCGGCCCTCAGGCCATTTCTGGATCGGTAGCGACGGTCGGAGGTACTTATTCCGCCGGAATGTTGCCGGCCGGAACATACAATGTAACAGTTACTGACAACACAGGAGCGCAGCGCATCCAATCCATTGATCTCATTGCCACTCCAACAGATTTTAGAATTCAGACCATTCCATTTAATCCAATTTGCCCGGGAGATGCGAATGGGTCCATGGTGGTAAGCCCTCAAGGAGGAACTTCTCCCTATAAGATAGAATGGAGCAATGGAGCCATTAATGTCAACGAAATAACAAATTTGCCAGTTGGTAATTATAGTGTTACGGTTACTGATGCCAATGGTTGTGTCGATATATCCTCTAATAGTGTCCAGATCGAAGACATCAGCTTTAATGTAGTTCAGAATAACACAGCTACCTGCCTGGGACTAGAAGATGGAGCCCTGAGAATTCAGGCTACGGGAGGGACACCTGGACCAGGCCCAAGCTATTCCTACCAGTGGAGTACCGGAGTGTTTCAACCCAATGCACCCATTGCCTTTCAGGATAACCTGGATCCCGGAAATTATAGCGTGACCGCTACGGACCAAAATGGATGTATTGATTCCACTACAGTAACTGTGCTCGCAGATAAAGTCATTCAAACCTCATTTACTCTTGATACGGTGAGGTGCAACGGCAATGCAGATGGAAGTGTACATACAAGTATCACTGCTAATCCGGGAACCTTGGGAAATTTGAACACCCAAATTGTATTTCCTAATGGATTGACTTCCAATGGGATCCCCGGAGATCCGAATAACAGTTTTAATAATTTGTTTGCCGGAGACTATATTTTGGCCATTCTGGACGACGACGGATGTCGGGATTCGGTATTCTTCAACATGCCGGAACCGGAGGTGTTAGATACCCTGGAGGCATTGATACAGGGAGAATCTTGCTCCGCTACAGGCATGGATGGAGCCATACTTTTGCAAATGACCGGAGGAAACCGCCCTTACCAGTATAGCTGGGAAAATGGAATTAGCACCGATTCAGTTGCAACCAATCTGGTAGAAGGATTATATAGTGTGTCCGTAACGGATCGTAATGGCTGTGGACCTTTTGTAGACTCGTTTCAGGTCGTAAAAGATAGAATTGATTTTCAAATCGATACGACAAATCCGATCTTATGTTTTGGAGATAATAATGGTGGACTTAGTATAACAACCGGTAGCGGGGTTACATTGTCCACAATTGCTTGGAACAATGGGACCACTTCTAATGCTATTACCAATTTAAGTTCTGGAACCTACTATGTCACGGTCACCGGTGACGGGTGTGTCGGTGTGGATAGTGCTCAATTACAGGGGCCATTACCACTGCAAGCATCATTTGTAGTAACCAATCCGACTTGTGCAAATGAACCGGTTCCAACTGGAAGTATATCGGTGTTGGTATCGGGTGGAACTGCCCCTCATAGCTATGCCTGGTCCCACGTAAACGGATCTGACAATCCTTTGCTTCCATCGGTAGGTGAAGGAGATTATTCGGTGACGATCACCGATGCCAACAATTGCCCTGAATTAGTGGCGGATACCAATTTGATTGAACCCCCTGCCATGATTCTGACCTTCGATCAAGTGGATTCTGCCCGATGCTGGGACTCTTCGGATGGCGCAGCAACCATATTGGTAACTAATGGGATACCAACCTATGTATACGCCTGGGATAACGGTGAAACAACCGATCGAGCACAATTACTTTCTCCTGGAATCCACAGGGTGACCGTAGCGGATGCCAATAACTGCAATGCGGTTGATTCAGTAAATATTCTTAATCCGAATCCGATTACGCTGGATACACTCTTGACCAATATAAACAACGTTTCCTGTAACGGACTAACTGACGGGTATGTCAATCTGAAGCTATTAGGGGGAAAACCAGGTTATTCTGTATTGTGGCCGGCTTCGATGACATTTGGAGACAGTTTGGGATTGGTGGGAGCCGGTGCCTACTGGGCATTGGTAAGAGATGCTAACATGTGTAGCGATAGTGTTCTGGTTTCAATTTCCGAACCTGACTCCATGAGGGTAAGTATAGATACTTTGAACACACAACCTGAGACCTGTGCAGAAAGCAATGATGGAAGGATAGTCATTTCGGTGGTTGGAGGAAATACCGGACCCAGGACCTATGTGTGGACCGATGGGGTATCAGATACGTTGATAGCTACTGGCTTGGATACCGGATTTTATCAAATTATGGTAACAGATGCCCGTGGATGCACGGAAGAAGCATCGCATTTTTTAACCGGACCCAATCCAATCAATGTTCCATTCGATACGATCTCTGCAATACCATGTTTCGGTGATGCAGCAACTATTATTTTTGGAAACATAACCGGGGGAAATGCGCCTACGGATTATGTTGTTTCTGTAAATGGAGGCCCTGAGCAGCCTGGAGATGAACCATTGTTTTTAGAAAGTGGAGAGCACAGCCTTAGGTTTTTAGATCGTCTGGGGTGTTTTGTGGATACCACATTAATTCTGGTTGAGCCTCCGGAAATAGAAATTGATTATGGAACTAATCCAGTAGTCCTGGATTTGGGAGATTCAGTACGTATTGATCCGGTGGTAACCGGCATCCAACCTTTTATAGAATTTGCCTGGAATCCAACATCCAGACTGAGTTGCCTAGATCTTAACTGCCTCTCTGTAAATCTAAGTCCTCTTACCACTACAACCTATACCCTAATGGTTACGGATTCAACCGGTTGTATTCAGGCAGCTGATTTGCTGGTTCAGGTTCGGGCCAGACGAAACGTATTTATTCCAAATGTTTTTTCTCCAAACAATGATGGGGTAAATGAATTATTTAAGATCTACACCGGTCCAGGAGTCGAAGAGGTTAAATATATACGGATTTTCGATCGATGGGGTAACATGTTATTTGAACAAGGTAATTTAAGTCCCGGATTTGATGGTGTAGGTAATTGGGATGGTAGTGTTAATAATCAGATCATGAATCCAGGAGTATATGTATACGCCGCGGAAGTCTCATTTATAGATGGGATCTCCCTTATCTACCGGGGAGATATCACTTTGGTACGGTAACCTTAAACGTCATATTTTCCAGTAATAGGCTCCATATAATCTGTGAATTGAACGATATTGGATCATTTTATGTCTAATGTCTTTGCACTTAGGATTAACATTATCGATAAATACTATGTTTGTCTATTTGTGTTAAATTAAAAGGACCTCATTGAAGTAATTTCATCGAAAGTGACTAGATGTCAATCTCACTATTTATTTCTTCTTGACATAATTCAATTCTTTATAACCTGAGTTCGATTATTCCTGCCAAATAATTGATTTTTTTGGCGATCATTGGATCTGGTTTTCTCTACATGTCTGGCGCATACCGTTAAACGTTGGACTTTCAAATATTTAACATCTAATTTTTTTTCATATATATATATATTCCAAATATAAAATACTACATTAGCATTGTATTTACCTGGATACAGACCATAAACCATAATTTTTAACCATAACCAACTATCTCATGAGAAGGATATTTACCTGCGTTGTATTCCTTGCATTTGCAATATCCAGTTTTAGTCAGGCAGCGCCAGATACCTGTGACCTGTCATGCAATGACTTGGTACATATTGCCCTAGATGCTACATGTGAACGTACACTGATTCCGGCCGATGTAGCTCAAGGAGATCATACCCAACCATGTTTTGCCGGTCTTACATTAATGGTGATGGATCCATACGGGGTTCCAATTCCAAACAATTTATTGACTGAAAAATACATGGGAAAACAATTAACTTATAAGGTGATTGATCCATTAACCAACAATACATGTTGGGGATATGTCCTGGTGGAAGATAAATTTCCACCTACCTTATTGACTCCGGATTCTGTGATCAGCTGTTTTGATCCTATTCCGGAAGTCCCTGATGGGGTAGAAGGATGTGGATTTGCTTTATTAACTAAAGTGATCCACACTCGGTTTGATGTATATGGTTGTGATGAGAATCCACGATTTGTAGGGGAACTGACCCGGGTTGTTCACACGGAAGACTTATGGGGAAATTTTGTACGGGATACACAAGTAATCTCCATCGAAAGAGCAGATCTGGACACCTTGATTTGTCCACCGGATACGGCTATTGACTGCTGTGTTGGTGACATTAATTTCGGACCCGATAGTGTCTTTACAGATTATAAATTATGGAATGATCACTACGTATGGTATGATGATGAGGGGTACGCCCATCCTAAGCCGATAGTTGATCCGGTAACGAAAAAGAGTGTTGGATTGGTAGCTCCACCAGCCGTGGTGATCAATGGTGATACGATATACCTTATGCAAAATAATGACCATTGCAATATCGTAGTTAAGTATTCTGATTGGGTCGTGCCAGTATGTGGAGCAAGTTATAAGATTCGGCGTGAATGGAAAATCAAGGATTGGTGTTCCGGAATTGAACGACTGTGTACACAATGGATTAAAATTAAGGATGAAGATGCGCCGGTTGTATTTTATAGCAAAGATTTTCCACCGCTTATCGAAGCAGTTACACAGGTTCATGAATGTAAAGCACATATCGAACTTTCGTGGCCTACTATTTATAATGATTGTGTGATAAAAAGTAATAAAACGGATCCGGAAGCTGCACTAAAGAGTATGAAAGTGCATTATGAATTTGATTATCCTGATCCTTCACATCCCGGTAAAAGGGTTCACCAGTATGGTGAAATAGAATACGGTAAAAAAGTGAACGTGTACATACCAAAATCCGGACTCTTTTTTACCAGGCCTCATATTCAAGTCAAATATACCGTCTCCGATCCCTGCGAAAACTTTACGCAGATTTGTCAGACCATATTGGTATTCGATAATGAACCTCCAAATCCGGTTTGTGATGAAATCACCCAGGTAACACTGGATCCGGAATCTTGCTGGGCTAGACTGTATGCAAACGATTTGGATGACGGCAGTCATGACAATTGTGATGATGTACATTTTGCAGTAGCGAAAATGAGTGATATCGAATATTGGCAAAGCTATTGGTACGAGCAACTCGCAGGTTGTTTAGATCCTTATGAGTATGATCACTTTAAAGGAACGATTCATGATCTGATTAATGAATGGATTGATTTGTATGTATTTGATACCTACTTGGATCTGACCGAATGTGGAACAGATAGTCTCGTGCTTCGGGTATATGAAGATTTAAAAACACCTCCTTATGATCCCCATGTATTTAGAGGATCAGAACATCAATGGTTCAATTGGTATCGAGCTCCGGTGATGCGATATGGAGGCTACAGATGTAACTATGTATATTATTACGACTCACTAAATCAATACAAAAAGTTTTATCCTCCTATTCATTGCGGAGACATTCATTTGGCCTATACCATAGAGCTAATTGAAGACTTTTTAGTAGAAGTACTTGGTGCGGTTACAGCATTCGATTTTGATCGTCTGGATATGACCATAGAACAAATATTTCAGGTCAATTCCGGATTGGACCAGCTAGATGATTTACTGGCATACCTTGGTCGCCAAATTTGTGACAATCCATTAGATAATATATTTGATGAGGGTATCCTTTGTTTTAATCTGGAGGGTATTCTTGAAAATATAGCTCCGATCGATTTGGGGATTGACGTGACGTTGAATGCAACCAATGGAACCGTGACGATCATCCCTAATGGCGCTCAACCACTGGTAGGTACCATTTTAGCTGCACCTTCCGGTAACACTGCTAATATCCAGGTTACTAATGTACTCCAATTGATCAATTTACTGGGTTACCTGATATGCTTCGAGGATGATTTACAGAAAAAACAGCAAATCTATAATAACATAGCTTATTACCCAGAGTTAGCCTCATTTGTATCATTGGATCGCAACCTGATACATTTTCTATATTCAGGAGTACTAACCAAACGATTTCATGATTTCCCCTATTACAACGATTGTATGATCGAGGTGATCAAGGACGATAAGACCCCTCCGGTGTGCAACGCTCCTAATGACGTTACAGCGTATTGTGATGGCGTGCCTTATGCTTCCTATTTGACATTGGGAGATGAAAAGATTAGTTGGTGGGGAGCGGGTTATGCTCACGACATTTGTGCGAAAAGTGATACTCTTACTTCACCCTGTGATTTTGATAAGTCTGGAAAACAGAGAGCTGATATAATCGTTGGATATGGACATGGTGGGTATGATAATTTCTGTGTCAGTGTACCATGGGATGGTGGTGATCATGGATATTACGGTGGTCCTCAGGTAGATCATTACAATTACCCGTTATGCGATACCAGAATCTGGGGAGTCGATGGAATGGTACATGAGGGAGATTGGAGGCCAATCTATTGCCGAGTCTGGTTACTGCTTGATATGTATGATGATCCTAGCTACGGAAAGCCTAATCCTGAGAAATATTTCGGAACTCCGGAATATTATGACAATTGCTGGTATCCAACCATCGATTCTACCACGGAAGGATCACTGAATGAATGTGGAGTTGGAGTGTTTACACGTACCTGGACGGTTACTGACAAATGTGAAAATGAAAGTGTGTGCTATCAACGAGTAATTATCAAACCTCGCTCAGATTTTGAAGTAGTTTTTCCTGAGGATGTCGTAGTAATTTGTGACGATGACAATAATCTTTCTCCTGATAGGACAGGCACCGGAGCACCGATTATTACGGATGATGAATGTGAGTTGGTAGGAATTAGCAGTAGTGACCAACTCCTGGAAATCACCTCTGATGGTTGCTATAAAATATTGAGAACCTGGAAGATTATTGATTGGTGTGTCTTTGATCCTGATGTACATTTTAGACATCCTGATGTTATAGTAGATGATCGAATCTATGCCGGTGAGGACAGACCCTGTGTGTACAGAAACCTGAAAGATGATGGAGATGGATACATGGAATACGTACAAGTGATCAAAGTAGTCGATCGTGAAAAACCGGAAATAATTTGTATTTCTCCCGTTGTTTTATGTGATTATTCTGAAAATTGTGTACCTGAAGATGTTGACATTGACTTTGGTGATGCCACGGATAATTGTACTCCAACAGAAGAATTAGCCTTCCGTTATGTTATCATTCCTGAGGGTGCTGCTGATGAATCAGATTACATCTACGGACATGGGAAAAGGTTCACCGGTCAGTTACCATTTGGAATTCACGATGTGGAGTTGACTGTATCGGATCGATGTGGAAACGAAGCTTCTTGTACTACTCAAATTGCCCTTAATGATTGTAAACTTCCTACACCCTATTGTTATGAAGGTGTGGCAACGGTAATCATGCCGAACAGTGGTACTGTGGAAGTGTGGGCTAGTGATCTGGATGCAGGTAGTTTTGACAATTGTACAGCTAAAGAAGACTTATACTTCTCTTTCGACGCTTTAGGTGTGGAACCGAGTCGGATATTTTCTTGTGAAGACATTCCAGATGGAGTTAGCAATAAAATAGAAGTTGAAATTTACGTTTGGGATGAAGGAGGCAACGCAGACAAATGTGTAACCTATATCCTGCTGCAGGACGGATCGGGTGATGTGTGTGAAGAGGACCGTTCAAACCAGGTGGTAGAGACTACAAGTCATCATGTCAATGTTGTGAATATTCAAAGTCAACGAGCTGAAATGACGGCTCAGAGTGGATCAGCCATTGAAGCTTTAAGTCTCAGAAATAAAGATACAGAGGATTACATTTTGTATCAAAACCGTCCAAATCCATTTGCCGATAGAACCCAGATTCAATTCTATTTACCGGAAAATACAAACATAAAATTAACCGTATTTAATATAGCCGGAAAGAAATTGACGGGTACTGAAGGTAATTTCAACAAAGGGTTGCACCAATATGAAATACAAAGTAATCAATTGGAAAATTCCAGTGGAGTTATTTATTATCAACTCAAAACGGAAAATTTTGTGGCGACCAAAAAGATGATACTCTTGAACTAGTCAGGTACCTAGTCTGACTTAGTCTTAAGCGAGTTATCCTATAAGTAAAAAGTCCGGTTTAATAGCCGGGCTTTTTTTATATAAGCCGAAGTTCAATTATTGAAGTGGTTCAAGCACTAAATAAATCACTACATTCTAGACATTACAACCTAAAGAGAGTCGATCCTGCAAAGTCTGCTGGATTTTAACCTGAAATTGATTCGTTCGTGATGTACGGTGAAATGATCCTCAAGGTACGATATATTGCGCCAGAGAATCTGCAATACTACGATCGTTTTTCAACCTGGGCAGTTTGTTCTGCTCACCAAGTTTCCCAATGGATTTCATATATTCTCTGAAGGTATTTTTTCGAACGATCCTGATTTCCAATGGTCGTAGAATTTTGCCGGTAACCAGATCTCGGTAGTATATGTTTTGTTCCTGAATTCTTTGGTCTAACAAAGACGCAAATGAGGAAATGTCCTTAATTGGGTTATCCAATTCAACAAACCATTCATGATAGGGTAATCCTCCTTCAGGTGGATTGACTTGGGGTGCCACTGTATAGTCATTTATATGGTAACCGAATTGGTCTGTGGCAAACTTCATCGCATCGTCTACTTCTTTACCAATCACATGTTCACCAAAAGCAGATATAAAGTGATTTATTCTACCCACTACTTTTACCTTATAGGGGTCCAATTGGGTAAATTCCACCAGATCTCCGATTTTGTATCCCCATAATCCTGCGTTACTGTTTAATACTACACTGTATGGCATATCGGTTTTTACCTCTTCCAAGTTATATCTCTTTGGGCTGGGAGAATGAATATCGGAAAAACGAATAAACTCAAAATAGATTCCGGAATTGGCATTCAATAACAAAGCCGGATCGTCGGGATCATCCTGGAAAGCCAGGAATCCTTCTGAGGCCGGGTAGGTTTCAATAAGATGATAGGCCTTTCCTATGTATTGGTCCATCGTCTGACGGTAAGGTTCATAATTCACGCCTCCATGTACCAAAACTGAGAAATTTTTGAATACTTCCTTGATTTGACTGGCATTAGCCTGTTGCAGTATTTTTTCAAAAAACATTTGTACCCAAGGTGGTATCCCTCCGACCAATCTCAAGTCTTTTCCTTTTACTTCCTTGACGATGGCATCCACTTTTTCTTCCCACGACTCAATACAATTCACTTGATAGCTAGGTATTTTATTGGTTTGGAGCCAGGCAGGAATTTGATGGTTTACGATGCCTGAAAGTCTTCCGATTTGTATTCCATTTACATTTTCGAGCTTGGGAGATCCGGATAGAAAAATCATCTTACCGTCCAGGAATGAAAAATCTTTAATTCGGTTGGCATAATTCAATACGGTATTCCGAGCAGTCATAAAATGATTCGGTAGACTTTCTGAAGTTATAGGGATATACTTAACACCTGAGGTAGTTCCGGAGGTTTTGGCAAAATATTTAGGAAGCCCCGGCCAAAGAATATCTTTTACACCTCCTTTTATCGATTCAATGTATGGTTTCAATTCTTCATAATCTCTTACCGGTACAGCTCTGGTGAAATCCTGATAGCTATGTATATCGTTAAAATTATGGTCAGCACCGAATTTGGTCTTTCGGGCTTTAGCAATAAGGCTAAAAAGAATTTCGTGTTGATGTAAGGTTGCTTCGTCCGACCATTTTTTAATATCCCGAGAAACCTTTTTAGCCAATGGCTTGATTAATGAAGCTTTTAAACCCATTGTACAAAAATAAAAAGCTTGATCAGAACCCCCTTATTAAAAGCGAAGATCTTCAATATGAATTCCGGGAAAATCCGCTTTATTGAAGGTAAATTCACCCTCGGCAATGATAGGTTCGGGCGAAAAATTCAGCAGATTTATGGACATTTTTACTCCATCTCGGTAAAAGAATTCCAACTTTTGAGGTATGTTATCGGACTTCATAGTAAGTCGGAATTTGCTCAAATCTCCAGCCATATTACGTGGTTTAAATTCAATGAGATCAAGGTTTTGACCCCCAGAAGAGACCTGATCGGTCAGTGCATAATAATATTCAGGATTATCATATATCCTTAACCAATCTAAAGGAGTTTGAAAATCGTCTTCCCCATCCTCATCAACATCCAGAATTTGAACCTCATTAGCATTTTTCAGGTAAGACCACATTGATTTACCATCACAGATAATCAGGCGGTCGGGAAGATCCAGCCGGTATTGATTTTGTTTTTGAATTAAAGTGCCTTTTTGCAAGTCTGCGTGTTGATCTGGAATTTCTATTTGGACCGTAAAATTTACTTTTATAGCGTTCCATTCTTCCACTTTATCTTTGGCAGCTTCGAGAATACCAGTGGCCCTCGGATCAGAAACTTCTATTTCAACACTTTTTGGGATTTGCGCCGCAACAGTAGACATAATTGTGGCAAAAATAAGGCCGGTGATTATTTTTTTGGCATTTAAATTCATATGAAGTCGTTTAATAACATATCTTAAAACTAAAAACAACTCATTGAAGGCCATATCATTGCGATTTTTGATTCCCATCCGCGAGCGCCATAGCTGCTCAGCGGAGGCGCTAGCTATGGCTATGAAAATAAAAAATCCCTTCGATCTGACTTTCAAGCAGTTATTTTTAGAATTCAACATAGTTTTTAAACGACTTCATTAGAAAAAACGCTCGTCAGCTATCATTAGTTTTTGTATTTCGTTAAAAGCAGGTTAAACATCTTCTAAGTCTTCTTTTACTAATTTATGAACACAGCTACTATTTTGCATGATTTTGATTCCCGATTCCTACTTTTTTTTCAATTCTTCCAACAAGTAACGCAGTTCCATTTCGTTAAAAACCAATACTTCACGTGGTTTACTTCCATCAGCAGGTCCTACTATTCCTAGGGTTTCAAGTTGATCCATTATTCTACCGGCCCGGTTGTATCCCAGTTTCATACGACGTTGAATCATTGAAGTCGAACCAAGTTGATTTTGAACTACCAGTTGAGCAGCATCTTCAAACTGATCATCCAGGTCAGCCCAGGTAAGACTTGTATTTCCGACTGATTTTTCATCATCACTAAGGTATTCCGGTAAAAAGTAAGGTTCCGAAAATCCTTGTTGATCTCCTATAAAGTCCACAACTTTCTCTACTTCAGGAGTATCTACGAAAGCACATTGTAAACGGATCATATCTCCTCCCACAGAAAGCAACATATCTCCCCTTCCGATCAATTGTTCAGCTCCTCCTCCATCCAGGATAGTTCGGCTATCTATTTTTGAAGTTACTTTAAATCCAATCCGAGCCGGAAAGTTGGCTTTAATCACGCCAGTGATGATATTTACGCTTGGCCTTTGGGTTGCGATGATTAAATGAATGCCAACCGCTCTGGCAAGTTGAGCCAATCGTCCAATTGGTAATTCAATTTCTTTCCCAGCGGTCATGATCAAGTCTGCAAACTCATCGATTACGAGTACGATAAATGGCATAAACCGGTGACCATTTTCCGGATTGAGTTCTCTTTTTCTAAATTTTTTGTTGTATTCCTTGATGTTTCTTGATCTGGCCTTTTTCAATAGATCATAACGTGTATCCATTTCTATGCACAAGGAATTCATCAGATGGATAACCTTACTGGTCTCGGTAGTAATACTTTCCTCCTGATCTGGTAGAAAGGCGAGGTAGTGATCTTTGAGTTTGCTGTATGGATAAAGTTCAACCTTTTTTGGATCAATCAGCACTAGCTTCACCTCAGAAGGGTGCTTCTTATAAAGCAAGGACATTAAGACCGTGTTGATTCCAACCGATTTTCCTTGTCCGGTAGCTCCCGCAATTAATAAGTGAGGCATCTTAGCCAGATCCGCGACAAATACCTCATTTGCAATGGTTTTCCCTAAAGCTATAGGAAGGTCCATTTTAGTATTTGTAAACTTCTCTGATTTTAACACTTCTTTTAACGAGACGATCTGTTTCTTTTTATTGGGTACTTCGATTCCGATGGTTCCTTTGCCGGGAATTGGAGCGATTATCCTGATTCCCAAAGCCGCAAGACTCAAGGCGATGTCATCTTCCAGATTTTTTATTTTGGAAATTCTAACACCTGGTGCCGGGACAATCTCATATAAAGTGACTGTGGGTCCAATAGTAGCCCTTATTTTTGTGATTTCAATTTTATAATTTAACAGAGTGGATATGATCTGATCTTTATTGGCCTCCAATTCGGATCGATCTATTTCGACTTTGTCATCCTCATAGTTCAATAAAAGATCCAACACCGGATTCTGATATTTTTCCAAATCCTGGATAGGATCAAATGGTTTATCCAGTCCAATATGCTTTGAGGGGGTAGGGTTTTCTTTTTCTACCTCCAGTTGATCTGAACGCTGTTCGTTTATTTCCAGTTTGTGTTCAGTCTCACCTGTTTCAGTCCCTCCAGATTTGACCTCACCTTTTATTGGTATTGGCGATTGGGCAATTTCAAAATCAGCCTCTAAATCGGCTTTTCGTGGTTTGGTTTTTTCGGTGTCAGGAATCACAAACTCAAGCTGACCAAATTTATTAAATGAAGAGGTTTCCTCTGAGTCGCCTTCCGGTATGATTTTGGGTTCCTGGGGTGTGGAATAATAAGATGGCCTTAACGTGGCTCCGGACGCTCTATTTACCTTAAATGATGGCTTACTGAACCATTTCAACGGTAATTTATCAAATAGTGTGAATGAAGGATTCAGAGACCAAATCATAAATACCATGATCACTAAAAGAAGCAAAGCATAAAGTCCGACCTCTCCTGCAAAGTTACTGATCCAGTAGGTTATTCCTTCACCGATAGTACCTCCCCAGGGAAATGTGGTTCTTAAGAAGAAAGCCTCAAAAAAAACCGACAAATAAATAACCAATCCCAATACATATACAAAATGATAGGTAAGGCTTTGTTTGAATTTCGGATTTAGGAGTTTCCATCCAATTTTAAAGACAAAAGGTAAGAAAAGGAAAGCTGCCATACCAAATCCCCAATAAATACTAAGACTACCCAGTATGGCCCCTAAGCGACCACACCAATTTTGCATTGCTAGTGAATTTTCCCATAAAGTATTCCAGGAAAATTGAAATACCCGGTCTTGATCCACTTTCCAATAAAAAGCATATGAGATGAAAGCCAGTGTAAGATAAACGCCTATGAATATTACAAATATTCCGACTACTTTCCTTATCCTTTCATCTTTCCAGGTTAGCTTTTTTTTCTTCTTCCGTTTTGCTTTGCTTTTTTTCTTTTGAGCCATATGTTCCAGGATTGTGCTTGCATCATATTAAAAAATAATGTGATACGTCTAACACGCAAATATATGAATATACATATAATAAAAAAATGTAATGTGAATAAAATTTTGAAGAACTCCGATTTGAATTTGATTCTACATTTTGAATATTGCGGAGCCGAATTCCACTTCCTTGGACAAATGATGTAGTTAATGATCCGTAATTTTTCAAAAAAAAATCGAATAAAATTGGCTCAACTGGTGTAACTTTCATTACTGTGTAAGCGTAATTCCATTGTATGAATCAGTACGATTACAATAAATGTGTGGATCTTTATGCCGATGGATTATTCCGATACATACAAAACGGCTTTCGGAGTATTGATGATCCTCAGGATATTGTCCAGCATGCATTTGAAAAACTTTGGTTAAGACATCAGCAGGTAGACCATCGTGATGCTAAGCGGTTTTTATTTGCTACCGCGCGAAATGCGGCAATAGATTTTTGGAGAAAATATCACCGCATCATACCTTTTGACACCTTGGAACGCACAGAACCGGCAGCTGAATCCAAAGAATATGAAACCATAGAATATGCACATTATTGTCTGCAAACCCTCAATGAAAAGCAAAAATCTATTTTTTTATTAAGAGAATACGAGGGCCATTCTTATGAGGATATTGCACATATGCTCGACTTGACTATTGCACAAGTAAAAGTAAACCTTTTTCGTGCCCGAAAGAAAGTGCATGAATTTGTTAAAAAAAAGACTAGAGCCTTATGACTATCAATAAAATTAATTATGAAGTCTACGCCATTGACTATTTAGAAGGTACACTATCTGACCAACTAATGAGGGAAATGGAATTATTCCTGGCCACCAATCCGGAGATCGACAAAGAATTAGAGGATATTAGGCATTTTTCGGCTCCAGTTTTTTCAATGGAAAGCTATCCGGACAAAGAGTCATTGAAAAAACAAAGACCAAATAAATGGATTCCCATTTTAGGTATTGCAGCCAGTTTACTCATCCTGGTACTTTGGATCGTTTCTACTGGACAAGGAACTCTGGATGCACCAAGTGAGAATTTAGCAGAAAAAAGGATGGATCCGATACGAGAATCTTCTGATTCCTATTCAGAGCATCAACCCACAGTGGAAAGCAGGGATAAGTTAGCAAAGAATAAGTTACAATTAAATCAGGCACAAGAAGGAACTAAAGAAACTGCGGAGATCGAAGTTGCCGAATCAATAGGATCAAACCCGGCAGTTGAGTCTAATCCTCTTTCTATGGAAAATGAAACGCAGGCAAAGAAAGCTCCCAGTCATATGCAGGTGCAAAAAATAACGGACGTGTTGGTAACCAATCGCGGTACGGAATCTGAATTAGATGAAAAAGTATTCCATACCCGTTCAATTGACAGAACCGAAAGCCCTAAAGAAGACGTTCTCGCTGAATTAACACCTTTACCTGCTGTTAAAGCAAATCCGATCGTTTTGCCAAATATTGAATTGCCCAATTTTAAAGAAACAGCACTTACCATGGGAAACAGTAAATTTCCGAATTCTCTGAAACCTGAGGCATTTGCCAAGAAAAATACTTGGAAGGATATAAAAGAGGCCTTACTTCCTGAGTCTTTTGCAGGTATATTATCTAAAGATTAAATTGATATCTCATGAAAATTATAATTAAGTATATTTTTACCTTCAACGTTGTTTTGATTAGTTTGAATTTAATTTCTGCTCAGGATTCAACGGTTCACAAAATTGAAAAGAAATCAGATTCCAAGTGGGTTGAATACAAGGTAAAAAGGTATTATCAACCGGTTAAGACCAGATATTTTCTATTTGACTTGGGAGTAAATACCTACATTGAAGATATACCTTATGTATTGGATAATGGAATTAATCCGTTTGAACAGGAAATTTTGAAGAGTGTGGGTGTGAATATGCATATTTACATGCAGAGGGTACACCTTATTGGTCGTAGTGTCAATTTATTACACGGCCTTACCGCCGAATTCAGAGATTATGCTTTTTTAAACCCGGTTACCTTGCCATCTGGTGAACCTGAGCTTTTATTTCTTTATGATGAGGGTGTGGATTACCGCAAAAACAGATTGAGATCCACTTACCTAAGTATTCCGGTCATGATTAATTTTGAATCCAATCCACGCAAAAGTTATAACTCTTTTCATATTAGTGCTGGAGTATATGGAGGAATCAGGCTCACTTCCAGCACGAAACAGAAAAGTAAAAGTTTCGGAAAAGTAAAAGTTCGAGATGACTTTAATCTGAACAAATTTGAATGGGGTTTTAGGGGGCAAATCGGATTTGGGCCTATCAACTTGTTTGGTACCCTGGCCATGACCGAAATGTTCGATCCCGATCAAGATAGCGGAACTCAAATCTATCCGATGACCCTCGGTATTCAAATCGTCCCTTATTGATCTACAAATTGCGATTCTCAATAGCAATTGCAATGACAATAGCAATTACAATTAAATCCAACCAAGGAAGAAATAAAGCGATGAATTGCAGTCGCATTTGAAATTTAAATTACCATTTAGATTGAGTGGAGTCAATAGTAATAGTAATGACAATAATAATAGATATAGCAATAAAAATAGCAATAGTTATATCAATGAAAACCAACCAAGGAGGAAGTTGAACGAGAATTACCATTGAGAATGATTAGTGGCATTGAAATGGACAAGAGTTGGGACCTGCACACCTTGTCAAACCGAGGCAGTTAAAAAGAATCCAAACAGATTATGGGCATAAAACTAAAAGCAAATGTTTTTAGTTACCTTGGCGTTGAGATAAGTTAATTAACCAGAAAAAAAAGATCGATGCTTAAGGTTAATTCCCTTTCTGTGACGACACCACTGGATTTGGAATATTTTGATATAAAGGAGATCCAACTGATACACATTGCACCTATCCCTTTCAAAAGGCCTTTTTTTGATGCAACCATGGGGCCTTTTTATCAATACTCCCCACGCCTATTAAAGATAAGAGATCATGAAGGTTTTTGGGGTGAATGCGAATTTCCACTTTCTGGAAGGTGGGTATTAGAGAACTTATTCATTCCCATTTTATTAGAGTCTCCCCAAATGAGCTATTCTGAATTGTACAAAAAGTTGTATTGGAATATTCGCAATGAAGGATTCAGAGGAGGAGCAGCCATGGCACTGGGACATTTAGATCGAATCTTTTACGATTTGGCAGCGAAACGTCATCAGGTGCCGGTACACCGGTACTTGGGAGCTGATACTTCCTTTGTCACTGCTTATGCAAGCGGTGGAGGAATTAATTTGGAAAGTTCTGAATTAATTCAAGAATGTTTAGCCTGGGAGGATCAGGGATATAAGATCATAAAAATGAAGTTTGGCACGCTGGAGTCTTCAATCCAAGAGGATATTCAGCGCATAGCTCAAATACGTGAAGTGCTTCGCCCGGAAACCAAACTGGCAGTAGATGCTAATCAGTGCTTATCTTTAGACAAAGCAATTAAATTAGTTGGAGAGCTGTCATCTCTTGACATTTTCTGGTTGGAAGAACCCATACACTCTGCTGCGCTAACTGACATTGAAGTATTGTGTCAAAAGAGCACTACTCCCATTTCGTACGGTGAATCCGAACGGGCTTACCAGGTGTTTCCTTCAATAATTCGAGCCGGCGTTAAACATATTCAACCCATAGCCGGCCATATTTGCAGCATTAGGGAATGGCTTTCACTGGCTCGTCTAGCTGATGAGCACAGACTTCAGTTTAGTGGGGGAGGAGTTTCACAAATCAATGCACCATTCATTGCCGCCGCTGGGCCCTCAGCTTTGTTGGAGTATCTGGAGCCCGTGGTTGGATACTTGAATGAAATATGGAAAACACGTCCACAAATTATAGGCGGGCGATTTATTTTATCGGATACGGCAGGGATTGGAGTTGAGGTAGATTGGGAGCGATTACGGAAGGAGAAAAAAATTACAGCTAAGCAAACATGGAAATAATCCTTCCAATATTGGATTATTTCATTCATTGGTGATGCGATTCAAATGAACATTCATGAGCAATTAAAGTTAGGTGATTTTGTTGTCGTTTTGGTGTACTTGCTAGTGCTGGTTGGGATCGGGGCATATATAAGTTTCAGAAAGAAGAAAAGCAGTGAAAATGAGTATTTCCTAGCTGGTGGCAATCTCAAATGGTATAGCATCGGACTGACCATGTGGGGGACCAATGTCGGGCCATCCATGCTAATAGCTTCTTGTGCTATTGGTTATACGACAGGGATCGTTGCAGGTAACTTTTCCTGGTACGCCTTTATTTTCATCTTTCTGTTGGCTATGATATTCGCACCCCACTATAAAAACACCAAAGTAAGTACATTACCCGAATTCATGGGCAAGCGCTTTAACCCGGTAACCCGTGAAATACTGGCCTGGTACTCGGTGATCACGATTCTGATATCGTGGCTGGGGTTGACTTTATATGCCGGTGGAATTTTAGTGGGACAGATAATGGACTGGCCATTGTGGATTTCTGTTTTATCATTAATTGTATTGGCCTCATTTTTTGCAGTCGCCGGAGGACTTGAAGCGATTGCTTTTACCAATATTTTCCAAATGATATTACTTATAATTGCTTCGAGTATTTTGGTTTTTGCCGGGATCTATAAACTTGGAGGTATTGAAAGTTTGGTAAATGATGTACCGGAACAATACTGGGATTTGTTTCTGCCACCGGATGATCCTGATTACCCCTGGATCGCAATTATTCTGGGATATCCGGTGCTGGGCATCTGGTTTTGGTGTACCGACCAAAGCATGGTGCAATCTGTACTTGGTGCAAAATCTCTGGAACAAGGCCAGTTAGGCACCAATTTGACGGGATGGTTAAAGATTTTGGATGTACCGTTGTTTATTTTACCTGGAATCCTATGTTTTTTGTTGTACCCCAATCTCAAAGATCCCAATGAGGCCTATATGACACTAGTTACCAATCTTTTACCAGTTGGTTTTGTGGGATTGATCATGGCCGTTTTGATAGCAGCTTTAGTAAGCACTATCGATTCAGCCTTAAATTCTTTGAGTACGGTTTTCACCATGGACATTTATCAGAAACGATTTGATCCACACGCTAGTGCTGGTAAATTGGTCGCCGTTGGACGTTTTACCGCATTGGTCGGTGCTATGGTGGCTTTTTTTATCGCCTTAGGGTTGGATACCATAAGTGGTTTGGATTTATTCAGCCTTTTTCAAGCAATCCTTGGGTATCTGGCACCTCCTATGGCAGCTGTATTTTTAATAGCCGTCACTTGGAAAGGAATGACAGCAAAAGCGGCAAACACAGCTTTGGTTTTGGGTTCTTTGATTTGTCTTTCAGTAGGATTTTTGCAGCTATTGGAATATCCGAATAAACAGTTTTGGCCTCATTTTCTACTGGTATCTTTTTTCTTGTTTTTAATCAACTTGCTCATTGTCTTCATCGTATCTCTTGTTGATCAGAGAATGTTTAAAAGAAAATTTCCCACCTTGTCCGAATCCTATATTGCGTTGGATTATCGCCCTTCGAAGCAAGTACTTGGATTATGGGGATTGCTGTTTTTGGTCATGATATTTCTGTATATTTTCTTCAATTGAGAATTTGGAACTCAACTGTCCAACAAAATAACTTAATACCTGATCATTCTTTCTTTATTCGGTTTGGATTATCCGGACTGTTTGGCAAAAACCTTTCTTAATAGATCAGAAGTGCGTTCATTGATGTCGGTACGGATCGCTTTTTCCTTCTTTTCTACCATATCAAAAAGGCCAACGAGGGCTTTTGAATTTACATAATCATCCAACTTGGGATTAACCTTATTCACCAAGGGGATTTTGTTGTAAGCAGTAATTGCAGATTCCCAGAGCTCAAGGGCATGTACTTTCTGTAATGATTCCGTAATTATCGGAAGAAATGCATCATACAGAGGTTGGTAAGTTTGTTGGTGTAGGTAGTGAGTGGCCGCATTTTGGGGTCCTTTGAGTATTTCCCATGCATCGGCAAAAGTCATTCCGGTGATTGCATCAACGAAGATGGGCTTTGCTTTGGAGGCTGCATCTTCAGCGGCCCGGTTTAACCGCTCAATCAATTTTTCTTCCAGATCACTGAATCCCGGAATGACACTTAAGCGGGAGGTAACTTTTTGGACTTCTTCAGGCAAAAGTATTTTGTACGGACTTTGATAATATCCGTTGAGCTTTGCTAATTGTTCTGCACCCTCACTAATGCCAATATTCAGGGCCTCTTTAAGCCCCATTCCTACTTGTTCTTTGGTTAACGGGGTTTCACTGGCAGTTTTCACCAATGACTGCAATTCAGCACATGAAATTAAGCCACATACCAATAACAATGAAAATATTTTGAGTTTCATATTTGTTTTTATCTATTAATCTGAGTTCGATTGATAATTTATTCACAGAAGCCATTGAAATAGTGAGATTTAGACAATAAAAAAGCAGAAATAGCAGCGCTCTTGCGAGGCTTTTATTGTCTAAAGATTGCTGTTTCAATGGCTTAAATACAAAACATAACGGCGAAAATATATAAAATAAATTTCTTTTAATATATAAAAAATTGATTACTTGGGTTCTGTGGATGAATAATTGATCGAACTCAGGTTAATAATACGATGATTTGGTTAGAAAGACTGTTATCAAATTCTTAAACCTAATGAACTTTTGAATTGAATTGATTTGAATATAACCTTTGAAGCCCCAATTTTATTTCTTATTATTTTTTCTTTTTGTTTCATAATATACACTAAATCGATCTACAGGACCGGGTAGTGGCGGGTTCAGTTTATGTACTTCGACCCGTATTTTTTGCACCACAGGAAATTTTTTGATAATAGTTTCTCCAATATTGTGGCTGACCGTTTCTAAAAGCTTTTTGGGCTTTTTCATATGATTTTGGCAGATTTTGTACACTTTTTCATAATTGACGGTATGTCTAATAGTATCCCTTTCAGCAGCTTTGGTATAATTTAACTTTAAGGAAATATTGACAATAAATCGATTCCCTTTTTTGCGCTCATTAGGGTAAAATCCATGATACGCATAAAATTCCATTCCTTGTATAGCTATTTTACTCATATGTTGGTTTTTTACAGGGATAAATGTATTCATGTTCGCAGATCTTTTCAAATTCATTCTATTTTATTATTTACATTTGGGATAAATATTTTTGACATGCAAAAGATATCGACGGCGGGTAAGCAGGATAAATTTCAATACCATGATTACTACCAGGTAGATGGGTTAATGGAAGAAGAACATCTGTTGGCAAGAGAAGCGATTCGGGAATGGGTGAAAAGTGAGGTAACTCCGATTATCGAAGCTTATGCAGAGCGCGGAGAATGTCCAGAGCATCTGTTTAAGGGGCTGGCTGATATTGGAGCATATGGGCCTAGCATCCCGACAGAATATGGAGGTGGGGGTATGGATGAAATTTCATACGGTATCATCATGCAGGAGCTGGAAAGAGGCGATTCAGGGGTGCGTTCTATGGCTTCGGTACAGGGTTCTTTGGTTATGTTTCCGATATTTAAATATGGAAGTGAGACACAGAAAAGGGCCTATCTTCCTAAATTGGCCGCAGGAGAACTTATTGGTTGCTTTGGTTTGACTGAGCCTGACTTTGGATCCAATCCTGCCGGAATGATCACCACGATAAAAGAGGATGGGAATCATGTGATACTAAACGGCTCTAAAATGTGGATTACCAACTCTCCGGTTGCGGACCTAGCTGTGGTTTGGGCCCGGGATGAAAGCGGTGCAGTCAGAGGTTTGATCGTAGAGCGTGGAATGGAGGGATTTTCTGCTCCTGAAATTCATGGGAAATGGTCTTTACGGGCATCGATTACCGGCGAATTGATTTTTGAAGAGGTAAGAGTCCCAAAGGAGAACCTTTTACCCCATGCCAAGGGTTTGAAAGGCCCCCTTTCATGTCTGTCAAAGGCCAGATATGGTATTGCCTGGGGTGCAATCGGCGCCGCTTTGGATTGTTATGATTCGGCATTGAGGTATAGCCAGGAACGTATCCAATTTGATCGTCCAATCGGTCAATTTCAACTAACTCAAAAAAAATTGGCGGAAATGATCACGGAAATTACAAAGGCTCAGTTATTGGCATGGCGACTTGGAACTTTGGCCAACCTGGGAAAAGCGACTCCGGCACAAATCTCTATGGCCAAAAGAAATAATGTGCACATGGCGCTGCAGATAGCCCGGGAAGCGCGACAGGTCCATGGTGGTATGGGAATAACCAATGAATACCCGATCATGAGACATATGATGAACTTGGAAACCGTTTTGACTTATGAAGGCACACATGATATACATCTGTTGATCACGGGAATGGATGTAACCGGATTGAACGCTTTTAAATAGGATTATCTCAATTGCGAATTACGAATATTACGAATTACAAATTGTGAATTCAATTATCATTGTGAATTGCGAATTATCAATTATCATTATTTTTTCTTCTAGTACTCAATATTCGGATGAATCTCATTAAATAGGGATTTGAGTAGATTTGCTAGTTAAGAATTTCTTAAATTTATGGTTAGATAAACTAAAACTGTAAATAGATTATTCCTTAATAAAGAGACCACAACCTGTTCATGTTCAAAATCTTAAATATCTTATCCCTATTGTTTTTGGTTGGAAATGTAAATTTCGCTCAAAGTAGCAGTGAAGGTGGTCGTTCTATTCCTTTGTACAATGCTTCATTCGAAGGACTTCCTACTTGTTGCCGTCCGCCTTTTGGTTGGGAAGATTGTGGATTTCCCAACGAGACACCACCTGATATCCAGCCCTCCAATGCCTTTGACGTTACCCGTCCATCGTACCATGGTCGCACCTATCTGGGGATGGTCGTCAGAGATAATGATACCTGGGAGCGGGTGTCGCAAAGACTTATTGCGCCCATGGAAGCCAATGTTTGTTACGAATTCAGTTTGTTTTTGTGTAGATCACCTATTTATCTAAGCCCCACACATCGAGATTCAACCCGGAAAGTCCCCTTTGTAAAACCGGTGAAAATAAGAATTTGGGGTGGTAATAATTATTGTGACCGAGCACAGGTACTGGCGGAATCTCCACTGGTGAAAAATACGGATTGGCAGAAATACAATTTTAAGTTGGAACCTCAAAAGAGATTTGCCTTTATAATGATTGAGGCATTCTACAAAACTCCGGTTCTACTACCTTACAATGGCAATGTACTGATTGATAATGCCTCCAATTTAGTCCCGGTGCCTTGTGACAAAGAAATTGAACCAATCGTGGAACCTGATCGGGTGGTAGTAGACAAAGTGATCAATCAAAAACCACCGGTGGTTGCAAATACACCTCCCAAAACCAAACCCCCATCGACTCCATCAGCAAAACCAAAAGTACAAAGCCCGCCTAAAAAGAATCCGGATCCTCAAAAAAGTCAAAAACCCAATATCAAAATATTGTCTGAGCTATCGCGGGACATCAAAGTGGGACAAACCATTCGTATTCGAAATCTTTATTTCGAAGCAGATACCTCCAACATCGATGAGGGTTCTTTTGATGTATTGGATGAAATTTACCATTTTCTGGCCTATAATGAAAATGTAATTGTTGAGATAGGAGGTCACACCAATGGGGTATGCCAGGAAGATTATTGTAATCGACTTTCCATCGCCAGAGCCAAGGCAGTAGCGGACTATTTAACCGAAAGTGGCATCTCCAATCAGCGCGTAAAGTATAAAGGTTACGGAAAAACTAAACCTATAGCCTCCAATCGTACCCCGTATGGCAGGCAAAAAAATCAGCGCGTTGAAATAAAAATATTAAGTGTCATTTGAGGTTTGGAAGTTTTCTAGAGGCTTAATCCTATTTGGTTTGATTAATCCTTTGATTGTATTTGGAAATTAGTTTCTCGATTTCCTGTAACGAATGTAGAAATGACCGACTTGCGGATTCCAGGATTGAACGATCCCATTCTGTTAAATTGTGCCTTTTTGCCTGATGAGAAATTAGTCTGAATCCTTTGGCTTCTTGGTCCTTTTGAAACTCTGGCATAGTATACATTTGCAATTGATAAAAATGTAATAAACATTCCTTCGCTTGAGGCAAAATTAAACCAATGTGAGCATCAAGTCTTCACCCATAAGTACGATACATTAGAAGTAAGAATTCAATAGCAGACAGAAGATAAAGGTGGACTTGATATTTGTTGTTTGATTTCTGATTTCTGACAAGATTAGTGAGTCGGGAAGAGGGTAAAATGAAATATTATGGCTATTTTCCGAATAAAAGAGAATAGATGATTAACAGTAAAATCACAAAATATCTCACACTGACAGCAATATTTTGGTGTATTGTGATTAATACTTTGGTATGGGGGAACAAACTACACCAGCCTTATCGCTTTAAATCGATTACTGTCAATGAAAACCTCTCTCACAGTGATGTGCTGTGTCTGGCTCAGGACTCCATGGGGTACATCTGGATTGGTACCAATAATGGTTTAAATAAATATGACGGTTATAGGATAATCACTTATAAATACAATGTCAATGATCCGCAAGAGATGCCGGGCAATCGCATTCAATCCCTGCTTGTGGATAGAAGTGGCCGGATTTGGGTGTTTATCGAAAACCAGGGACTTTTCAGATTCCATCCCGAAGAAATGGTATTTCATGAGATCGATCTACCTTTTCACCATATAATTAGTGATGCTTCAGATGGTTTGGCATTAATTATTGACGATATTGGTGATGTGTGGGTTAATCAAAAACCTTTCGGATTGGGTAGATATTTACTCAATGAAAGCGGTGATATTACCGATATCATTACTTACCCCAAAGAGCATATAACCCCAAGTGAACATGTGGAGATCAACGAAATAAAGTATGGTTCCGGGAAGTTGTATTGTCTCTTGAGTAACAACACCATTCATCTCTATAATGAAGAAAGCAACACCTTCCATCCGGTTGAAATACCGAATTTTTCCTTAGCCAAGAATGAAAACATGAATAGCATTTATCCTACGGATAATCACCTGTGGGTGGCGACGAATCAATCGTTGGTCAGGGTAGAAATAAAAGGAGATGTTTTTACCAACCACATAGCTTATTCCTTTAAATATGAATTTGGTGAACGGATAGATAATCTATTTGAAGACAATACCAAAAATATTTGGATTGGGACGAATAAAGGCACCTATTTACTTGATCAAGGATATAGCAGATCTCAGTTGAGTGAACTGGATTTTAGGAAAATATTCAAATACGATAATTCTTGTTTTTTAGAGGATAGTTTTGGGGTACTTTGGATCGGAAACATCGGTGTTGGTGTTTTTTATACCCATTTGAAACGAAAACCATTTTCCCATTTGTATGACCCTGCCAGTTCGGATAATATCGTTACCAGCATATATCGTGATAAATCAGACAAAGTTTTAATGGGAACTCGCACAGGATTGGTTATTTTTTCTCGTAATAATAAAAATGGTGATTTCGAAATTCAAAGCCGCCATATGGAGGAAGAATACATCTCTTTTATTTTCAGAGATAGTCGAGGTCTATTGTGGATTGGATCAAAATTCGGAGGATTGTACAAGGCCAATTTACAAGATAGAGGATTGGAATTAGTCTCAACTAACCAGCTTTTGGAAACAAATTCTAATCGGATGTACAATCTCATGAGAATAGCGGAAGATAGGCAAGGGAGGCTGTGGGTAAGTACTTTCCTGCGAGGACTGTTCATAATTGATATAGAACATAATAGTCAGATACAATATGTGAACAATCCACGCAATCCCAATTCGATTTCCTCGAACAAACTTACTGATGTCTACTGCGATCCCCTCGATGGTGCCATGTGGATTTCTACCAGGGACGCTGGTCTAAATCGCGTAAGCTGGTCCGGAACGGATGATTTTCAGTGGGAATCATTCAAATATGACCCAACTAATATACAAAGTATTAGTAGCAATCATGCCTGGCAGATAATGAGAGACCGGAAAAAACGCTTATGGCTTGGAACCTTAGCTGGAGGCCTGAATCAGGTACTCTATGATACGGCATCGGGAAATTGTCAATTTATCCGTTATACAACCGATAATGGCTTACCGGATAATGATATTGAGGCATTGGCAGAAGATGACCAAGGCAATATATGGATAAGTGGCGTTGGTTTGTGTAGGTTTAATCCGGAGACAAAAATTTTTGAAAAATTTGACTATCAGGACGGCCTGCAAAGCAATTCTTTTAAGGTCGGGGCTGTATTTAAAGATGATCAGGGGGTATTATACTTTGGTGGCATAAATGGGATTAATTATTTTGTTCCTGGTGAGATTTCTCCGGAAACCACCTTGCCCAAAGTATACATTACGAAGGTGAACGTGAATAATAAGAAAACCAATACGCCATTATCATTTTCACTGGTTAATACTAACTCAATCACACTAAACTCAACTCAAAATGATTTGTCTATAAGTTTTGTCGGTTTACAGTTTAATTCACCGGAAAAGAATCAATATAAATATCAACTGGTAGGTTATGATCAAGAATGGAATAACACTACTTATCCGAATTTGACCGCAAATTATCTCAATATGCCTCCAGGAAGGTACACCTTTAGAGTTAAAGTATCGAATAGCGATGGTGTTTGGAATGAAAAATTGGCTATGCTGGACTTGTACATTCAAAAACCATGGTACGGCACCGTACTTGCCTTTATAATTTATGCCATTTTGATTGGAATAGGTCTTGTGTTGTACCGGAGATTCACATTGAAGCAACTTAGTCTTAAAAATGAACTGATCCTTGCTGAAAAAGAGCATGAATTGGATCGGTCCAAATTATCTTTTTTTACCAAAATTTCTCATGAGTTACGCAGTCCATTGACACTGATAAAGAGCCCATTGGAAGACCTGTTAAATCATTCAAATCTTGGAAAACAGACTACTGACAGGTTGAAAATTATGTATCGAAGTACTAATCGGTTGCTCAATCTAACCAATCAATTGCTGGAATTCAGAAAAATGGAAACCGGCAACATGCAACTTTTTACTGCAGAAGGTAATTTTGTCAAATTTTGCAAAGAATTATTTCTGATTTTTTCACAAAGCACTTCCAATTCGAGCATTGATTATCAATTTCATTCTGTGTCTGAGTTTATCAAACTTACCTATGACCGGAATAAAATGGAAACTGTTATGATAAATTTGTTATCTAATGCTTATAAACATACCCACCAGGAGGGGCAAATAAGTATTCACCTTTCCGTATTTGGAGATGATTCAAAGGAAGGTATTTATGAGAATGAAATTCTGGTGGAAAATTATCTCGAAATCAAAGTGAATAATAACGGTCCAAGTATTCCAAGCAGCGAATTAGAAAAAATCTTTAATCCATATTATCAGGTTAAAAATTCGTCTCAATCGAATTCCGTTGGTACAGGAATAGGATTGTCTTTGGTAAGTGGAATAGTCAAATTGCACAAAGGCGAAGTATCTGCCACGAATAGCAACACTAATATTACTTCTTTTATCATTAAATTACCATTTGGTAAAAACCACTTGCCTAAAAATCAGGTCAATACAAATTTCCATAATAGTGAGCATATAGAACACTACTTAGGCAAGGACAAAAATCAAATGGAGAGCAAAAGAAACCATCCCAAAATTTACCTGGATCAAATCAATGATCATAATAAAAAGTATAAACTCTTAATTGTAGAAGACAATCTTGAGCTGAGGGAATATATGCAGCAAGTGCTTGAGTCAGAATTTATAATTGAAGTTGCCGGAAATGGAAAAGAAGGTTATGAAATGACTCTGGAGTATTTACCTGATCTGGTCATTAGCGATGTCATGATGCCGGTTTTAGACGGAATTGGTATGTGTGAAAAATTAAAGTCTAATGATTTGACAGCTCATATACCGATTGTGCTTTTGACGGCTAGAACTTCGCAGGTATATGAATCCAATAGTTTAGAGATTGGTGCCGAGGATTACATCACCAAGCCATTTAGTGTAACCTCATTAAAATCAAAATTAGTTTCCATCCTAAAAAATAGGGAGTACCTTAAAGAATATTATCGCAAACAATTGTTTTTCGAATCTACCTCAGACAGTCCCCTGAATAGAGAAGAAAAGTTGGTCTTTAAGGCCATACAATTGGTAGAAGCCCATTTGGAAGACATCAATTTTGACGTAGGCCAACTGGCAGAAGAACTTTATCTCAGTCAATCAAATCTGTATCGTAAGATCAAAATGGTGACGGGAAAGTCAGTTGTTGAATTCATAAGAGATGTGCGCTTAAAGAATGCAGCTCAGTTACTAAGGGAAGGTGAATTGTCTGTTACAGAGGTCGCATATAAAGTTGGATTTAGTAGTGTTAAATATTTCCGAAAATGCTTCAAAAAACTATACCAACTCAACCCTTCGGAATTTCGGGATATTGAAGTTGTTTAAAACATATCATAATGCTTGCAGATAAATCACCTGCCTGCAGTACTTTGGTACTATGTTAAATCAGGCGAGATGAGAACCAATACTCTTAGCTTCGTGCTCCGTCGCTGAAGCCAGCTATGGCGCAAGCGACCGTAGCATCTTCACAAAGGCACAGTCAGCTTCCTGCCCAACGGCGCTGGCCGGTTTCTAGTCTCATAACTATGGCTACGATATACGCACAAAGCTTCATCTTGTTTCCAAACGTTTATCTTCAGCCAATCAATGGCGTTTTTTAAACAACTTCATTCAAGTGAATCGAGAGTACATGCAGATATTTATATATTTCATCTTTTCCCCGATTTAACAACAGCTTTCACCGGATTACAGGTCTACAGATAGAACGAATCCATGTTTTCAGAATATGAACCCTCTCATTGGTGAATTCGTACCCCATATAAATAATTATGGGTGATTAACTTTTCAACCTAATTAAGAACAATTTTCTTAACCGATTTAACCTATTTTGATATTATGAAAGAAATTACTATTAGTCGATTATTCCTTCTAGTGCTTTTAGTACTATTGGGAAGTGGATTACTAGCCCAGAAAGTGCAGGTTACCGGTAAGGTTACCTCTGGAGAGGAGCCCTTGATTGGAGTAAATATTCTGGAAAAAGGAACCTCCAATGGAGCAGTAACTGATGTTGATGGGAATTTTTCGATCTCCGTCAATCCTGACGGCGTCTTACAAATCTCCTATCTGGGGTACAACACTATAGAGGAGGCTGTGGCCGGACGAACCGTTATCAACATTTCCATGGTAGAAGTTATGGAACAGTTAACCGAAGTAGTGGTTACCGGATATGGTACACAGCAAAAGATTAATGTTACAGGATCCGTTGGATCCATAAAAAATGAAGACTTAACCGTCGTCCCGGTAGCGAGTACCACCGGGCTATTGAGTGGCCGGGTTCCCGGAGTAATTACAAAGCAAAACTCCGGATTACCCGGTAGCGATAATACCACCATCAGGATTCGAGGCTTTCAGGGTAGTCCACTTGTCCTGGTAGATGGAGTAGAAATGGTAGGAGGTTTGACACGCATTGATCCTAATGACATTGAAAGTATATCTATCCTCAAAGATGCATCTGCTGCCGTGTATGGATCCAGAGCAGGAAATGGAGTTATTTTAGTAACCACTAAAAGAGGCCAAAAAGGGCCGGCTCGAATATCCTACGATGGCAGTTTGACCTTACAGGAAGCTACTGCATTTTTGCAGCACACTACAGCTGCCCAATATGTAGAATTGCGTCGGGAGGCTGACCTGAATGATATTGGTGATATCAATGCGACTTTTACCGAAGAAGATCTGGCTAATTACAAGTCAGGAGCACCCGGGTATGAAGGAGGAGATTGGGTAGATGCCTTGGTAAAGAATTTTGCTCCGATGCAACAACACAGTTTGAAAGTTTCAGGAGGAACAGATAACGTTAGGTACTTTACTTCTTTAGGGATGACTCAGCAAGAAGGCTATTTCCGCAGTCGGGATTATGATTACGACCGCATTAACGCCAGAACCAACATTGATGTAGATATCAATAAGAACTTGAGCTTTAATATGGATCTATCCTATCGCTATGATTGGAGAGAATCCGCTCGGGATCCCTCGGGAATTTTTAATGACCTACAAACTTCACTACCTATTTATCCAACAGAAATACCCGATCCTGAATTGGGTGTTGCCTATGCCGGTTTTTCACAACGAAATCCTATTGCAAGTTCCTCCCAAAAGCATTATGGATGGACCAATCGCCGGGATGATACCTTCAGAGGAAAAATAGGAATCCAATATAATTTTCCTTTTGTAGATGGATTGAAAATTAAAGCGGAGGTGAATACAGTTCAGGTCAATCGAGCTACCAAAGTATTATCAAATAGTTATCATGTATGGCAGTATAACCAGGAAACCGATACCTATGTTGATCATGGTGTTAATCGTCCCAGAACCGCAATCAGTGATGCGCAGTTTAGAAGCAATCAGCTATATCCTTTGCTATCGGTTGAATATGCCAAAACCATTGCCGACCATGATTTTAAATTGCTTGCCGTAGGAGAACAATTAACCAGAAAATTTAATTCGGTTTCCGCTCAAAGACAGGACTTATTGTCAACACTTATACCTGAGCTTTTTTCAGGTTCGGAGGACTTACAAACCAATTTCGGATCTTCCGGATCCAATATTGGAAGAAAGAGTTTTATCGGTAGATTAAATTACAAATTTAAGCAACGTTATTTATTTGAAGCGACTTTTAGAGCGGATGGTAATGTGCTGTTTTCTCCGGAGCGCAGATGGGGCTATTTCCCCAGCGTATCTGCCGGTTGGATCATGTCACAAGAACCTTTTATGCAAGGGACTTCCAACGTCATAGACCGCCTAAAATTACGGGCGTCCTATTCACAGCTAGGAGATGATACTGCCAATGGATTATCCGGATTTGATTATCTCACCGGATACGCACAAGTAAACTCAGGAAAACCATACATTTTAGGTAATAATTCTGCCCAACCACAGATACAGACTTTGGGACTCGTCAATCCCTTGTTAACATGGGAGGAAATCACTTTATATAATATTGGATTTGAAGTGGCTTTTTTGCAGGGAAAGTTGGATTTGGAAGCTGATTTTTTCTACCGTAACAGAGAAGGGCTACTTGGGCAAAATCTGAAAGCGATTCCCAGTACTTTTGGAGGAGCACTTCCATTGGTCAACTTAAATAGCAGAACAAACAGGGGAGTTGAATTACAACTAACCTATAGACAACGAATCGGTGATTTAAGATTGGACATTTCACCTAATATCACCTTTGCGAGGGCAAAATGGGGAAATGTATTTGATGAAGAAAAATTTACAGATCCGGATCAATTGAGAATCTTTGGTCGTGAAAATCAGTGGGTAAACCGAAATTTCGGATATATATCAGATGGTATATTTATGAACCAAGCAGAAATTGACAATCATTCAGTGATCCAAGACGATCAGGATAATAGTACCCTTCGTCCTGGAGATATTAAATATGTTGATTTGAATAGTGATGGAGTCATTGATTTTCGAGACCAGGATCAAATTGCTTATGCCAGCGGTCTGCCTGACTTTGCTTACGGATTGATTCTGGGTGCTAATTATAAGGGATTAAGTCTAAATGTTTTACTACAAGGAGCATCTCGGTTCAGTATAAATATCAGCGGGTCCGCTAGAAATATGTTTAGCAATTTTTCGACACCCCTTACCTATCATTATGACTTAAGGTGGCAGCCTGCGGAGGACAATCCAGGTGAAAACGTCAATCCCAATGCCCAATTGCCGGCCGCGACGATTTCACCCGGTGCAAACAATGCCAGGAACTCCGATTTTTATCGGTATGATGTCACTTATTTAAGGTTGAAAAATATCAATTTGGGATTTGATATTCCTCAGCGGATCACCTCTAAAGTAGGTATCAACCATCTGCAACTATATGTAGCCGGTGAGAATATTTTTACTCTGTCAAATCTGGGAATTTATAAAAATTCTTTTGACCCGGAAGCAGCTAGGACAAGTCCTTCCAGGAATTACCCACTTCATCGTAATATAACCTTTGGGTTAAGAGTATCATTATAACTAAAAAAATATAATAAAATGAAATCATATATATATTTAACCATAATGTCGTTGGTTTTACTGTTAGGGTGTGAAGATCCATTCGAACTAACCAGAAGTGATATTATTGCGGAAGATCTGGTTTTTGAGGATGAAAATCTTTCCAATGCATTTTTAGCCGACCTTTATACCGATGCGTTGTTCGTATATATTACCGGACAAAGCAGTTACAATATGAACTTAATTAATGCCTTCGGAGGGGAATCACGAAACTTTGCTCCTTGGCAAGCTCCTTTTGGGCAAGTAATAGGACCTATTTTTGATGAGCAAGGTGCGAAAGCCTTGAATTATTGGCCCTATGCTCATATCAGGGAATGTAATGTATTTATTGAAAAGTTATCCCAGTCAGAATCCTTAAGTCAGGAATTTATCAACACCCGGGTATCGGAAGCCCGATTCATTCGTGCTCATGCCTATTTTGAAATGGTGAAAAGATATGGAGGAGTTCCTTTGATTACCCAAGCACAATCCATCGATGCTCCTGAATCTGAATTATTTGTTACAAGGAATTCAGAAAAAGAGATTTATGATTTCATAGGTAGCGAAATGGATGCTATTGCTCAAATCTTACCATCAGTTGCTGAAGATGATGGAAGGGTAACCTCCTGGGCAGCTCTGGCTTTTAAAAGTAGAGCAATGTTGTATGCGGCCAGTATTGCGAAATTTGGTACACAACAATTGAATGGTCTGCTGGGGTTTCCAGCTTCAGAAGCTGAAGCTTACTATCAGAGTTCTTTAGCTGCATCGGCCAAAATTTTGAATGAGGGTCCTTATACCTTGTATCGAAAGAAGAGCGATAAAGTCCAGAATTTTACTGACCTGTTTACCGATGATAATAACAACCCCGAGGTCATTTTTGCTGAAAAATATGACGCAGCGGCTGGGAAAGGGCATTCTTGGGATTTGCTCGCACATCCGGATGGATATGGATTCAGTTGGAATTCTAACTTTCCGGTTTATTTGGAAGTTCTTGAATTATTTGATTTTATGGATGGTTCTTCAGGAAGAGTAGATCGGGCCATGTTCGATGATAAAACGGCTATAGATCCGGATTGGTTCTTTGGTCAAAGAGATCCTCGCATGCGTGCATCCATTTCCTATCCTGGCATGATGTGGAGAGGCAAAAGGGCTTATTACCATCGCAGTACGGATTATACCGATCCAGCTGACGGGCAGAGAAAAAGATCCACTAGTGCCTCGTTTATTATTCCAGGTTCGGGAGACTGGCCAGGTGCTGGGCCAAAACGAAATATTAATGCAGCCGTTACCAGTTTGCAAATCAGAAAGCGACTGGATGAAAGTTTACCCGCAACAGGAAGTAGCCTTTCCAACACCGACATCTACTTGTTTAGATTGGCAGAAGTGATGTTGAATTATATCGAAGCGGCTTTTTATCTCGGAGATCCTAATGGAGATATGGCGCATTACCTCAATGATGAAATCAGAGAGCGGGCAGGTATGCCAGAAATCCTGGCAAATGAAATTACCGAAGACCGTATCAGGCAGGAGCGAAGGGTGGAACTCGCTTTTGAACAGCATGTGTTTTGGGACTTGCGAAGATGGAGAATTGCAGTCCAGGAATTAGATAACGTTCAAAAAACCAGAATGCATTTCAGATATGACTATGATACCGGTATGTACACCATTGCCACCGCGGATGGTGATAGAGGTCGATTAAGAAGTCATCCGGAACGCAATTATTATTATGCACTGGGGATAGATCGTCTTACAGACAACCCCAATTTGGTTGAAAATCCCGGATATTAACCAGAAATTGATTTCCGAATAGGTTAATAAGATAAAAATAAGAAGTGAGCTGCAACATGCTCACTTCTTATTTTCGATCCACCTTAAATTTTTCAACCAAGAATCACCAGAGATGCGGTTTTTTGAAAAGAGTAATGTACTATGGAAGCAATGGGTATTGCTAACTTTGATTGTACTCTTGCTATTGTGGGTAATCTACCTCTTAATCTATTGATTGGTTTTTCAGGGAATAAATGGTGTGGGCATCCGTTTTCATACATTTTAAGGGATGGAATTAAATAATTTCGAAACGCTGGATAATCAGTTATTTGAAGCCCAAACATCGTTCTGAGCTTGATTATCCCAACCCCCAATTACCCATAATTTTTTTTCAAAGGCGATTGAGGTGTGTGAATGTCTTGCAGAGAATGCGGCATTGGCCAAAAATTGTGTCCAGGTAGCACCATCCGTACTATACCATAAATCATTTAATGACTTTGATCCATCACCACCGGCAATTACCCATATTTTATCATCGAATACGGCAGTAGAGTGGTTCCACCTTTTGGAGAATTCAGCTTGTCCGGTTGCTTCTATCCAATCGACTCCATTCTCACTATACCAAACATCATTACTCCTGCCCTGGCCCGACCATCCTCCAATCACCCAGATTTTATTGTTGTAAACTTCAGATTCATGTGCATCCCGATCACCAAAGCTAGCCTTATCGACCGCCATTGTCCAATTGCTACCGTTATTACTGTGCCACACATCTTGCAGATTACTTCCATTATAACCGGCAATCACCCAAATCTTATTTTGAAATACCACTGCCGTATGTCTGGATCTCTTGGAGAATTCCGCATTGGAAGTTGCCTCTTTCCACGAGACACCATCAGAAGAATACCACACATCATTTTTAAAATCACTTCCACTTGTACCACCGATTACCCAGATCTTGTCGTCAAATGAGACTGCAGCATGGGAATAACGACCTGGAAATTCAGCATTTGAGGTGGCTTCTTTCCAACTTTGACCATCCTCACTGTACCAAACATCATTACTGGCCGGTGCACCATCTACTCTTGCCCCTATTACCCAAAGTTTGTCTTTAAATGAGGTTAGGGTATGGCTGATCCGGGCTGGAAATTCACCGGAAGAGATACGATTAAAATCGGTAAACTCTTGGTTAGGGGTTACTTCATCTTCATTTTTACATCCCAATACCGTGATGAAGATTAGGATAACTAATGAAAAGCTTAATTTGTACATGACCTAAGTTATTTGGTATATAATTCCAAGAATGTAAAAATTATTGCATAAACGTTTGGTTATTGCACTTGATTAGTAAAATTTAATCAATCAAACAAAGCCCAGTATAATATAAAAATAAAATGAGCCCTTTTTGAATCTCCTATTTACTTTATGCTTTATTATGGTTATCTTTATACATCTGGAAGTAATACTTTGTTTCTCCTCCCCACAGCTTTCACCCAAATAAAGCTATAGGAATTTTAATCCCATGGTCATTCCTCGTTGAAGGGCGTCGTCCTTTACTATTTATCACAAAAAATCAACTTTTATGAGCACTCTCACTACTTCTTTTTGGGTGTATTTGGTATTTGCATTTGTCAGTTCAACAAATACACCGCTGTCCACTAACCATGTGGAGCCAAATCCAAATGTAGAAAGTATTTCAATTTCCTGTCCCGAGACTATTGAGTTGCCGTGTAATGCGGACCCGGAATCTTTTCCACCACCTGATTTTAGTCAGGTGGAAGTAGTATCTACCTGCCCAATTCAACATCTTAAGCACATCGGAGATGAATTTTATGAGCAGGAAGGATGTACAATCCGATATGCAAGGATTTTTGAAGCACTGGATGAATGCGGAAATTATGCACGCTGTGTTTCTTTTTTAACATTTTGCGTGGATGAAGAACCGCCAGTTGTTGAACATTGTCAACTGGTATTGGAATTGGGTTGCAATGCAGATAAATTTCCGGACATTACACCGGAATTGGTAGGAGCTACAGATAATTGTGGCGAAGTTAAGATCCAAATCTTATCGGAAAACGAAAATGTAAACGGTTGTAAACATGTAAAAACTATAAGATATGCCGCAGTGGACAAATGTGGAAACCGAACCATCTGTAGAGTCCGTTTTGTATGGTACGTGGATAATGAGCCACCACAGGTGGAAGACTGTGAGCGATTGGTGGATCTTGGTTGCAATCCTAAAAAGATCCCTGAACCCAATCCCAAAAGATTAAAACCATCGGATGACTGTGGTCCGGTTACGTATGAATTACTATCTACCGTTTTACTCGTAGATGGATGCAATTACTCTCAAATTTATACTTATATATTCCGTGATCGGTGCGAAAATGAATTGAAATGTACTGAAACATTTATATGGGTATCTGATACCCTTGCACCTGAGGTGCTCAACTGCAATGACACCATAGATTTAGGTTGTAATCCGGAGGAGATCCCTGAATTTGATCCTACTTTGATCGAAGCCAAAGATAATTGTGAGGGCCCCGTTGAAATTATATTACTTAATTCAATCGATCGGGGAAACGATTGTAGAAAAAGAAGAATTTACCGGTTTGCCGTTTTGGATGCCTGTAACAATCGCACGGTATGTAGACTGATTTATCAATGGATTGAAGATAGCGAACCTCCAGTTGTGGAAGATTGCAATCGAGAAGTAGATCTGGGATGTAATCCTCGTCGGATTCCTGAACCAAATCCCAAACGGCTTCGACCAGAAGATAATTGCGGTAGAGTTTTATCTGAATATTTTCCCGGAGATATTGTGGTGGAAGGATGCACTTATTCTTTGACTTACACCTATATATTTAAGGACCTATGCGACAACGCCATTACTTGCTATGAAACCTTTGTTTGGACTGTGGATGAAGATCCACCCATAATACTCAATTGTCAGGACGGATCTATCCGTAGAGATCTAGGTTGTATCGCAGATACATCAGAGATTCCACCGGCATTTCCTGCTCCATTGATTATTGAAGATAATTGTAGTCCGGTGGATGTCATTTTAGTCAATGAATCACTGCAGTTTGAGGAATGCTGTGGACGTTTTGTTAGGAGGTACCGGGTAATTGATTCCTGTGGTAATCGGGCCCACTGCCGGGTGATCTATACTTTTTGTATCGATAATGAAGAACCCAAAATGGTCTGTCCGGAGCCCGAGGATCTGGGTTGCATAACCAGCCTGACGGAAGTCCCGCTTCCAGACCCGAACCGGATTCAGACTACTGATTTTTGTGGAGATGTGGAGGTGGAATTTGAAGAGCGATTCCTGGAAGGAGATCCCTGTGAGTACAAAATGATCTACATCTACAAGGCGACTGATATTTGCGGCAATATGTCCAGGTGTGAAGAAATATTTATATTTAGTATGGATACTGTACCACCTCAAGTTGAATGTCCGGAAGAATTTGATTTTGGTTGTGTCGATGAAGACTTTAGTCCTCCGGAGCCGGATACCAGTCGTATAAAATATAAGGATAATTGTGGTATTGTCGAGGTGAAGATACCGCCGGTAGATATCGTGGTAATTAACTGTACCTATCATCTGACCTGGGTATACATATTCATAGATTTCTGTGGTAATGAAACAGTTTGTTTTGAAACCTTCACCTGGACCATTGATGAAAGCCCTCCTGAGATGATCTGCCCAGAGCCTGAGGATCTGGGTTGCATAACCAGCCTGGCGGAAGTCCCGCTTCCAGACCCGAACCGGACTCAGGCTACTGATTTTTGTGGAGATGTGGAGGTGGAATTTGAAGAGCGATTCCTGGAAGGAGATCCCTGTGAGTACAAAATGATTTATATCTACAAGGCGACTGATATTTGCGGCAATATGTCCAGGTGTGAAGAAGTATTTATATTTAGTATGGATACTGTACCACCTCAAGTTGAATGTCCGGAAGAATTTGATTTTGGTTGTGTCGATGAAGACTTTAGTCCTCCGGAACCGGATACCAGTCGGATTAAATATGAGGATAATTGTGGTATCGCTGAGGTGAAGATACCGCCAGTAGATATTGTGGTAATTAACTGTACCTATCATCTGACCTGGGTATACATATTCATAGATTTCTGTGGTAATGAAACGGTTTGTTTTGAAACCTTCACCTGGACCATTGATGAAAGTTCTCCTGCGATGATCTGCCCAGAGCCTGAGGATCTGGGTTGTATAACGAGCCTGGCAGAGGTCCCCCTTCCAGATCCGGACCGGATTGAGGTTAGCGATTTTTGTGGAGACGTAGAGGTGGAATTTGAAGAGCGGCTGCTGAAAGGTGATCCCTGTGAATACCAACTGATTTACATCTACAAGGCGACTGATATTTGCGGCAACATGTCCAGGTGTGAAGAAATATTTATTTTTAGTATGGATACCATACCACCTCGGGTGAAATGTGAAAATATAGATTTGGGCTGTAATCCGGAACACATACCCCAGATTTCACTGGAAGACCTCGAATGGTCAGATAATTGTGGCGGAGTAGAGATCCAAAATCCGATTTCAGCCATATCATTCGAGGGGTGTGAGTACCTGATTAGCCAGGCCTTTGACTTGGTAGATAAATGTGGTAACATTACCCATTGTTACCGTGAAATAACCTATCGAGTGGATACTACAGCTCCCAAGGTGATTTGTGAAGACTTAGATTTGGGCTGTAATCCAGAATACATACCCCAGATTTCTTTAGATGATATCGAGTGGTCCGATGACTGTGGCACTGTAGAGATCCAAAATGCGATTTCGGCCATATCGTTTGAAGGATGTGATTACCTGATTAGCCAGGCCTTTGACTTGGTAGATAAATGTGGTAACATTACCCATTGTTACCGTGAAATAACCTATCGAGTGGATACTACAGCTCCCAAGGTGATTTGTGAAGACTTAGATTTGGGCTGTAATCCGGAATACATACCCCAGATTTCTTTAGATGATATCGAGTGGTCCGATGACTGTGGCGGAGTAGAGATCCAAAATCCGATTTCAGCCATATCGTTCGAGGGGTGTGATTATCTGATCAGCCAAGCTTTTGACCTGGTCGATAGTTGTGGTAATTCGACGCATTGTTATCGGGAAATAACCTATCGAATTGATACGATAGCACCAGACGTCCATTGTGTTGATTTGGATTTGGGCTGTAATCCCGATTCAATTCCTGCGATTGGAGATATTCCGATGTCTGATAATTGTGGAGGTGAAGTAATCATTGTAAATGCAGCTTCTAGCATTAGGTTAGAGGGATGTACTACATACATCACCCAATCATTGACGGCTGAAGACTCTTGTGGAAATCAAACATACTGTGAGCGGGAAATTAAATTTGTTACGGATACGAGCGGTCCGGTGATTCTAGAATGTCCTGATTCAATCCATTTAGGTTGCAATCCTGATGAAATACCAGGGTTTGATGTCACTCGTGTAAAAGTGGAGGATGATTGTGGAATAGCAGACACATTACTTGCCATTGTGGATTATATTCCAAATGGCTGTGAATATCAGGTAGGACATCTTTATATATTTATTGATTCGTGCGGCAATCGCAGCAGTTGTCTGGAAATATTTGCCTGGACGATCGATGATGGCCCCCCTGTGTTTAATGGAGATTATTGTTCGTTTCTTGAGTCAAATCCGGATTTTGGTTGTACATCGCGAGGCGAAGAAAATCTAAAGGTATTTATCGACTCGATTGTTAACACCATTTCGGATAATTGCGGAGACTTTAGTGTGGATATTGATATCAGTGTAATTCAGAGTGAAGACTGCCGTGAAATCCGCCACGTAATAATTAAGGCTACCGACGCATGTGGTCAAAGTACCGTGTGCGAAGGGGATGTTTCCTGGATTCATGTAGATCCGGACATACCGGAATATGAATTTCCTACTGATACCGTTGTATTTGATTGTGAAGCACCAGATCCTCCAATTTTCGACAATGAAAACTGTGGACCCTGTAAAATGAATTTGGTCTTAACGATTGATGGAGGATGTCAGAATGAGATCTGTGTTTTATTTAGACTTTGGGTTAAGGAATGCTGCGGCAAAGAACCGGAATCTCAGTTCCAGCGAATAGATATCCATTGTGCAGAATCCGTGCTGAAAAGGTCGCAAGAGCTCAACCCAAATATCAGTAGAGATACCGACCATATCATTCGTTTAAATAATCCCAATCAAAAAGATCCGGACATTCGGGACATGCTGTCTGAAAATGGAAATTTAAGATTGTTTCCAAATCCTACAGCCGGTACCATCAATGTAGACTTATCGGGATTAAAATCCTTGAGGGACTTTGAACTCCGGATATTTGATGATCAGGGTAAACAATATCTTAAGCGGGAATACCAACAAATAAATTCTATTCAAGAATTAATTGCTTTGGACAATTTTAAATCCGGACCCTATACATTGATTATCAGTGATGGTTCTAAAATATGGTATCAGCGATTTATTAAAATTGATTGACACACATAATTTAATGATTGAGTTCAGGTTATAATCCATTGGGATAATAAAGATGCTCTGGTTTTTACCAGGGTATCTTTATTTTTAGGAACTCCAGCATTCAAACTTTCAATAAAATCCGATTAGGGCCTGGCCATTCATTAGGCTTGCTCAATGACAAATCCAATTTGACTGCAATCCTCCCAAAATGCCGGGTACGACTTTTTGACCACTTCCGGTTCGTGTATGACTATGGGATTCAGTAAGGAAAGCGGTGTGAAGGCCATGGCCATCCGATGGTCTTCATAGGTTGAAAATTCTGGAATACGGTTATTAAATGCCATTTTACCAAGGACTACCATTGCTTCCTCCTCGCTATTCTGATTAGCTTCAGTGAAGTGTACATTGATTTTTGCCAATTCATTTTGAAGTGCAGCAACCCGATCTGTCTCCTTAATATAAAGTGTCTGCAATCCTTTAAATTCTCCGGGTATGTTTAATCCACTGCAACAGACCACAATAGACTGAGCAAGATCAGGACATCGTATGAAATTCCATGAAAAACCTGATTTTGGGCCACTTTTATTTTTGGTTAACACTATACCCTTATCGATAAATTTAGTACAAACACCCAGAGTTTGCATCAAATCAGGTAATATGCGGTCCCCTTGGGTGCTTTCAGCATGCAATCCGAAAAGTTTGATTTTTGCCTCTTTGGCTAAAGCTACCATACTATAATAATATGATGCAGCGGACCAGTCCGCTTCAATTTGCCAGGGTTTCTGTTCATATTTTCCGGGAGCGATTCGAATGGTATCATTTTTCCAAGTGTAAGATACTCCATATTCCTTCATTAGTTCCAGCGTCATTTCCAGGTAAGGTCTGGAGACTAAGTCTTGCTCAGTTTTCAATATAATACCTTCGGGTAAATAGGGCGCAATTAGCAAGATGGAAGAAAGAAACTGACTGCTCATATTCGCTGGTATCGAAACGGTATGATGATTCCATTTATTGGTTGGCAGAATGCGCAACGGAGGGAATCCGTGAATATTGACATATTCGATATTAGCACCCAGAAAATTAAGTGCATCCACCAACGGACCAATGGGCCTTTGCTGCATTCGTTTGGTTCCAGTCAGGATTACTGTTTTGCGCGTGGTTAAAGCCAGGTAACTCGTTAAAAATCGTAAAGTGGTTCCCGCTGCCCCTGCATCCAATATATCATCCTCACTCTGCAATAATCTGAATAGCGTTTGGGTATCTACCGAGCTGGAAATACCGGGATTATTATAGATTTTTCCGCCAAGTTTTTGAATTATTAAAATTCGATTGCTGATGCTTTTTGAGCCGTCCAGAGTGATTTCACCGGTAAGGATTTGACTGGGATGTGAAATTTTAATCATGGAAAACTGAGTCTTGGCATGCTTACTCCTCTTCATCAGATCTGCGTCTTTTATGGGCATCATGTTTATCATAGGCAAAAATGATCTCTTTTACCAATCTGTGACGTACTACATCAGTTGGATCCAGATAGATTGAACTTACACCGTCTAAATGACTTAAAAGATTTACGGCCAATCTTAAGCCTGAACGTTGATAACCTGGTAAATCAATTTGAGACAGATCTCCGGTAATGATACATTTGGCAGATGGACCTAATCTGGTGAGAAACATTTTCAACTGCATGGAAGTGGCATTTTGAGCCTCATCCAGAATGATGTAGGCATTGTCGAGCGTTCTTCCACGCATAAAAGCCAAAGGAGCTATTTCGATGATTCGATTTAACATAAATTGATTCAATGTTTCAGCCGGTAACATGTCATCAAGTGAATCGTACAGGGGACGCAGATAGGGGTCAATTTTTTCTTTTAGATCACCGGGTAAAAATCCCAGACTTTCTCCTGCTTCGACCGCCGGGCGGGTGAGGATAATTTTTTTTACTTGGCGATTTTTTAAAGCGCGTACAGCCAGTGCCACAGCGGTGTACGTTTTTCCGGTCCCAGCCGGTCCAATGGCAAAAACGATATCATTAGTGTCGGCTGCTTCTACTAGTCGCCTTTGGTTACGAGTCTTGGCCCGGATTACCTTTCCGCTCCTCCCGTGTAGTATGACCATATTTTTACCCCCTGTTTGATCATCGAATGGATTGATGCCATTTAATAATTCGACGAGCGTTCCGGTACTCAGTTCTTGTTTTTTCTTTAGTACCCTAATAATTAATTCAACCGTGGACTTTGCTTTTTGGGTATCCTTCTTCGGACCATGTATCTTTAGATTGGTTCCCCGTGAAGTTATCTGTACTCCAGGATTTGCTTTCTGGATTAGTTTTAGCTTGTTGTTGTTTTCACCATAAAACTCTAATAGGTCTATTCCTTCGAGAGTTAAATTGATTTCACTTTTAGTAATTGCCAAATAAATAGATTTTGTATGAAAAAATAATTCAATTAGAACGAAAAACGAATTACGATTTTAATTAATATTTTATTTTTGCAGTAAATTTAATTTATTCAAACTTACTTTTTGGAGTTTGGAGGAAATATTAAATAAGAATTAATAGCAAATATGACTATTGTAACTTTGACTTCTGACCTCGGATGTACAGATTACTACGCTGGTGCAGTCAAAGGATCCATACTCAATGAATCACCCGATGTTCAAATTGTAGACATAACACACGAAGTTCCGAGTCATGATATTGTACAAGGGGCATTTATCTTAAAAAATGCGTATCAACATTTTCCTATCGGCACTATTCATTTAATCTCAGTTCATAATAATTACAATTACCAAAATTCCTACGTGATATTTGAGAATGACGGTTATTTCTTTGTAGGCCCAAATAATGGACTGTTTTCTTTGATTTTCGATAAACTGCCCACCGACGTATATGAAATAGGTAAGGAAGAAAAAGGGGCTTTACCAGTAACCAAGATTTTTCGAAAAGCAGTGAGGCAGATTGTTGCCGGAGATACCTTGAACGAAATCGGTGATCCGGTGAAAAATCTGGTGTTGAGAATGAATTTGCAACCGGTTGTGACGAGATCCAACATTCGGGGTTCGGTAATTCATATTGATAAATTTGACAACTTAATCCTGAATATTACCAAAGAAATCTTTGAGAAAGCCTGTAACAATCGAGAATTTGCTTTGTATTTCAAGCGATTTGATCCTATAACTAAAATATGTGATCATTATTTTGATGTTCCGGTAGGAGAGACCCTTTGCTTATTCAATTCCTCCGGACATTTGGAAATTTCGATTAATATGGGTAAAGCGGCCAGTTTGTTGGGAGTAAAAGTAGATGAAACAGTCCAAATTGATTTTTACGACGAACCATGATCAAAAGACTGGTAACGTTACATATCCGCACTAAGCAAGTTGAGGAATTTATCACTTTTTTTGCCGAACATCAACATGCCATTGCAAATTCCGCTGGCTGTATATCTTTGCAATTATATCAGGATCACCAAAATTTAGATGTTTTTTATACTTGGAGTGAATGGAAATCTCTGGCATCACTAGAAGCTTATCGCAAATCTGAATTGTTCAAAATGACCTGGAGTAAAGTAAAACCGATGTTTGCCAAGCCGGCTCAGGCAAAAACATTGCTTTTGCAAAGAAATGTTAAATAATGAAATTAATCAAACTTCCACATTATACCGTTTTTTTGGGTAGTGTTGTACCCGCACTGACCCAATTTTTACAACAGCAGCAATATTCCAAATTGGCGATCATATGCGATGAAAATACCGAGAAATATTGTTTGCCTATGATTGCAGATGCTATCGAGGATTTCGGCTTGATCCGCACCTCCTCCGGTGAAGAAAATAAATCACTTGCAAGTTGCAGCGAAATTTGGCACCGTATGCTGGAACTTAATTTGGATCGCAAATCAATGATCATCAATTTGGGAGGTGGGGTAATTGGTGATATGGGAGGATTTTGCGCCGGGACATTTATGCGCGGAATATCCTTTGTTCAAGTACCAACTACATTATTATCTCAAGTGGATGCCTCAGTAGGGGGAAAGTTGGGGATAGACTTCAACAGGGTCAAAAACTGTGTCGGACTCTTTGGAGACCCCAAAGCAATATTTGTTGATCCGTTTTTTCTGAATACCCTCCCTGAACGACAAATACTTAGTGGAATGACCGAAATGTTGAAACACGGGCTGATCGGTGATAAACAATTGTTTGAGTCCATGATTTCTGCGGATCAATATCAGGATTTTATCAATAACGAAATGATCCATCGAGCTATTCTAGTCAAAAAGGAGGTTGTTGAAAAAGATCCATTTGAACAGGGATGGAGGAAGGTGTTAAACTTAGGTCACAGTCTGGGGCATGCGTTGGAAAGTCATTATTTAGAATCCGATCAATCATTATTGCATGGTGAAGCGATTGCTTTTGGATTGGTTGGCGAGTTGTACCTTTCTAAAACAAAACTTGGACTGACTGATGAATTGTTGAATCGTGTGATCCATTATGTAAAAAAATGGTTCCCGACTGTTGATTTTTCGGATCTTGAAATCCAAAATATGATTAGTTTGCTCGGCCACGACAAAAAAAATGAACATGGAGATTTGATCTTTTCATTGCTGAATGATATAGAAGATCCGGAAATCAATGTTAAAGTTATGAAGCGTGAAGCAGAAAAAGCTCTTGTTTTTAGTCGCAATAAACTGTCTGAGAACCAAGTGGCTAATCCATAGTGTTATTATTTTAGATTAATTTATATGGTCAGTATTCAAATAATATCTACGGTTATTTCGTATTACAATAAAATATCTATTTATGGCTAAAGTTGCTGAAAATAAAATGTTATTTCGCATACTGTGGGGCCTGGTTGTAGCTTCCATGATCTCCGTAATTGCTTTTTTTCTGATTCTTTCACAACAGAATCTTCCCACCTTTGAAGACTTGGAAAATCCCAAATATGAGTTGGCATCTGTCGTTTACTTTAATAACAAAGAAGAAATTGGTAGGTATTTTACCCAAAACCGGGTTCCCGTTCGCTTCAATGAGTTAAATCCTCTCCTGATCAATGCTTTGATTTCCACTGAAGATGAACGCTATTATAAGCACGCCGGGATTGATATGCAAGCATTGGGAAGGGTGTTGGTAAAGAGTATTGTCATGGGACAGGAATCGAGTGGAGGCGGATCGACTATTACACAACAACTGGCTAAATTATTGTATCCCAGAAACAACTATTCCGGATTAGGACGGCTTCAACGAGCTACAAGACTGGCTATTTCCAAATTCAAAGAGTGGATCACAGCAGTGAAGTTGGAAAGAGCCTATACCAAAGAGGAAATAATTTCCATGTATCTGAACAAATTTGAATTTATCTATGACTCCTACGGAATTCGAGCGGCATCTGAAACCTATTTTGGTAAAAAGCAAGAAGAATTAAAAGTAGAGGAAGCGGCGGTCCTGATCGGAATGTTAAAAAACCCTACCTTATTTAATCCTAAGAAATTTCCCGAGAATAGTGTAAATCGCCGGAATGTAGTGATGTATCAAATGTACAGGCATGATCTTTTGACCAAAGCCCAATATGATTCGCTGAAGCAGACTCCTTTGGATATTTCCAATTTTAAAAGAAAATCACAATCCGATGGGATGGCACCCTATTTATTGGTTGAGATTTCCAAAAGAATTAAAAATATTTTAAACCAACCTCAATATTTAAAAGCTGATGGCACGGCATATGACATCTACAAGGATGGATTGAATATTCATACTACTATTGATCCGGAGATTCAAGCCATGGCCCTGGAGGCCGTGAGAGAACATATGCCTGACTTACAAAAAAAGTATTACAACCATTGGCGTGGGATGAATCCCTTTACCTATTCTTCTGAACAAAGACCGATTATCAGATCTGTCTTAAATCGCTTAATGAAAGAAACCGATCGTTACATTTCAAGGAGGTATTCCTATCTAGGGAAGGACATTGAAAAAATTAATGAAGAAATCGGTAATATTATCATGACCGATACGGAGATCGAATGGATTATCGCCGAAAGTAAAAGACCGGGGAAAATTGCCGGTTTGTTGGCAAAAGGTACCATACGACGTGATAAAGCCAACAAAATGAAAGAAATCCTTAAATCCGATTTGTGGTCTCCGTTTAGAGAAAAATACGAAGAATTTAGCCAAGCCATTAAGAAAGAATTTGATCAAAAAACCAGTTGCCGGGTATTTGATTACCATGCGCCTAATTTCGAAAAGGACACATTGATGAGCCCGCTGGATAGTATAAAATTTCATATGAAGTTTTTACAAACCGGTGTTATGGCCATGGAACCAAAATCCGGTAGCGTCAAAGCATGGGTGGGTGGTATAAATCACCAATACTTCAAATTTGATCATGTCACCTCAAACCGGCAGGTAGGATCTACCTTCAAGCCCTTTGTATATACGACTGCGGTGTTGAATGGGATAAGCCCTTGTAGGGAAGTGGTCGACCAACCCTATACGATTTCACCGGGAGAAAACAACTTTTACCTTACGGAACCTTGGACACCCACCAATTCCAAAACATTTAGTGGAGAGAAAATGACCCTTTACCGGGGATTGAAAAATTCGGTCAATTCGATTTCGGTATTTTTAATGAAATCCTTTGGGAGTGCCGAGCCGGTCAGAGAAACAGCTGTCAATATGGGATTGGATCCAGAAAAGGTACCTCCTTATCCCAGTATTGCCCTGGGAACTCCGGAGTTGACAGTAGAAGAACTTACCGCTGCGTACAATGTATTCGCCAATGATGGTATCTACACAAAACCAATGATCATAACCAGTATAAAGGATAAAAACGGAAAAGTGATCTATTCCACTATACCATTCCAGCAAAGGGCTTTACCTGCTAAGAGCAATTATGTGATGATTGATATGTTGCGTCAATCCATTGGAGGAGGGAGAGCCGGATTACAAAGTGTCGATTTAGGTGGAAAGACCGGTACTACCAATGACCATGTAGATGGATGGTTTATGGGAATATCCCCTAATCTGGTCATTGGGAGTTGGGTCGGTGGTGATTATCCCTGGATCCGGTTCCGGGATTTAGCTACAGGTCAAGGTGGAGTGATGGCCAGACCAATGTTTACAAAACTGATGAAAAAACTGGAAACTTTACCCAAAGAAAAATTTGACCCCGAACTTTCATTTCGTAGACCTTTAGGAAATCTGGGAATAACTATCGATTGTGATGAATTCAATAAAGAGAATCCCGGAAACCTGCAGGATGAGTTCGATTCTAACCAGGGATTAGAGGACGAATTTGATATTGGGACCAATCCACGCCAGTAAATGCCCTGAATTCCTTAATTTAGCGGGCCATTTTATAGAAACCATAATCAGGATGCCTTTACTTAATGTTTTTAAGTAAGGAATACTTAGTTAGAAATATAAATAAGAATAGACGGATTCATTTCCAGAGGTAAAATGTAAAAATGAGATTGTATATTTTTTTATTATCCATTGTAATTGGAATGTATGCATGCATTCCGTCTGACATGACTGATGATGATAAAGGTGAAGAGACTCAGGTGGCTTACAATTTCGCTGATTCCACAGTCCGCAAAATTAGTGATCTGCAAAATCAACAAAATCTTGATAAGCTATTCCCCAATCTACAGAACCCAAAAGCGACCGTTCGGTATGCCTGCGCCTTGGCCATGGCATCAATTAAGAAAGAAGAAACGCTTGATTCATTGGTACCCTTATTGCATGATCCGTCATTGGAAGTGGCGGCTATGGCCGCTTATGCCATAGGGCAATTAGGAAATGAACTTGCTACACCTTCCCTCATCAACTCATTTCGACAATTTGATACCATTTCTCCGGATAATATTTTGAATCATGCGATTCTGGAAGCTGTGGGTAAAAGTGGTGATCAAAGTTATCTACGATCAATGAGTACAGTAAATACGTATCAAACGACCGACACTATGTTGTTATTGGGTCAAACATTAGGTGTGTATCGATTCATGCTTAGGGGCATGATTGATAGCCTGGGGACCAACCTGATGATTAATTATGTACTTGACCGGAATATACCCACAGAGGTCAGAGTTGTAGCATCCAATTATTTGTACCGAGCTAAAGGCATACATCTGGGTGATAAAGTTCAGGACTTAATTGGGCTTTTACAAAACGAGAATAACCCGGAAATCAGAATGTGCCTGGTCATTGCTTTAGGAAAATCCAAAGCATTGCTGGCGCGAGATTCTTTGCTCAGTTATTTTGATCGCGAAACCGATTACCGTGTAAAATGCAATCTGCTCAGAGCGTTGGCAAACTGGCCACTAAATGATGTAGCCGGTGTAATTGAGAAAGGCATCAAAGATGCCAACATTCATGTTTCAACTACTGCAGCAAAGTGGTTAGTGGATTATGCTACGTCAGCCGACCGGATTTTATTAACTCGATTAAGCTTGGAAAACACCAATGGTCTTACCAAAATTTTGCTGGTAGAAGCATTTCTGAAACATGTCCCTTATGGGTATAATATTGCCAGAAACAACCGCATTACTCAGCTTAAGCGTTTATTTGGAGTAGAATCCAACCCGATCGTCAAAGGAAGAATTCTTAAGACTTTGGCTAACGACGTTCGCCAAATCAATTTTATTGCGCAGGAAGCACTTAATTCTACTTTACAATCTGTAAGGACACAAGGATTTGAGGCACTCAAAGCTATATTGGAAAATCCGAAGTTTTCAACAGTTTATGGTGGGAATACCAATAGAACCCGCCGGCAAATATGGAACATATTCAAACAAGGTTTGGAAAGTAAAGATCCTTCTATTTGTAGTGTAATAGCAGGAGCTATACAATCGGATCCAAATCTCGTTCCGGCTGACGATATCGCCCTCTTGAAAAACACGCAATCAGGTCTTAGTGCAGATCAAACCCTGGACGCATATAATGATATCGGAAAGGCAGTAGCGGCAATTTCCGGAGAAGATGCAATCCTTAAACCTATACCTTCCTATTTGCCCATCCGCTGGGATATTTTAGCTCAATACCCGGGGGCCAAAGCCTTGATCAAGACTTCCAGGGGAGATATCCAAATCGAATTTATGCCTACTGCGGCCCCAGCTACGGTTAGTAATATAATCAGTTTGATCAATGATGGATTTTATACCAATAAGGTATTTCATCGTGTGGTGCCCAATTTTGTAATCCAGACCGGTTGCTCCCGAGGAGATGGTTATGGAACACTAAATAAGTTTCTAAGGTCTGAATTGCCACCACTCCATTATGATCAACAAGGATATGTGGGAATGGCTTCAAGTGGTAATCACACTGAATCTACTCAATTTTTTATCACTCACAGTCCTACATTGCATCTTGATGGTAATTATACAATATTCGCTAAAGTGATTTCCGGTATGGATGTCGTACATCGTATTGAATTAGGTGATCTCATAGAAAATATTTCGATTTTATGAAAGTTACTCCTTTAACCAGCTTACATCAGAAACTGGGAGCCAAAATGGCAGAATTTGCCGGCTACAATATGCCCATAGTATATAGTACTATCCGGGAAGAACATCTTTTAGTTCGTAACCAAGTGGGAATCTTTGATGTTTCTCATATGGGAGAGTTTATTATTAAGGGAAAACAAGCTTTGGAATTGGTGCAATTAGTGACTTCCAATGATGCTTCTACATTGACTATTGGTCGTGCTCAATATTCATGCTTACCCAATATCGAAGGTGGAATAGTGGATGATCTTTTGGTATACCGCCTGGATGAAGACCAATGTGCTGAAGGTGAACAGGCATTTATGCTTGTTGTGAATGCAGCCAATATTGAAAAAGACTGGAATTGGATTTCCAAACACAACACCTTTGATGCCAGGATGATCGATATTTCAGATCATTCTGCCTTGCTGGCAGTGCAGGGGCCTAAGGCTTTATCAACTTTACAAAAACTTACCAAAATTGAACTCACTACGATAAGGTATTATCATTTTACCAAAGGCGAAGTAGCAGGGATTTCTAATGTGCTAATTTCAGCAACCGGATATACTGGTTCCGGAGGATTTGAATTGTATGTTCATAACAAAGACGCTGTTGATTTGTGGAATGCCATTTTAAAAGCAGGTGAAGAATTTGGCATAGCCCCGGTTGGGTTAGGGGCCAGGGACACCTTGAGATTGGAAATGGGATTCTGCCTGTACGGACAAGATCTCTCGGACTCTACCTCTCCGTTAGAAGCTGGTTTAGGTTGGATCACTAAAACTAAAAAAATGAATTTCCTGGGAAAGGATAAAATTTTAGCATTAAAGAAGTCCGGTGTATCTCGCAAATTGGTTGGCTTTATAGTTGATGATCGCAGGGTGCCACGTACAGGCTATCCCATTTGCGATGATGGACTGAATGAAATTGGAATAGTCACCAGTGGAACTCTGTCACCAATGACTCAGCAACCGATTGGAATGGGATATGTGTCTATTGATTTTAGTGAAGTCGGAACACCCGTCAAGGTTAAAGCTGGTTCCAAATATCTTTCCGGAAAGATTGTCAGGATTCCTTTTGTCAAGGTCTAGTGGTTGCGGCACTAAATACATGAGCCAACCAAATTTTGATCTTTTTGCCCTGCTCATCGTTATCGAACCTCGACCATAGTCTCGGACTATGGACTAGAACCGCTGCTCCGTAGAGTCTCGCGTCTCCACGAGAGTCGAAGACCTTGATCAGGACAAAAATATCATCGATTTTTAGGTCCGATATTTAGTACCTCAACCACTAGCATTCTGCTCAGTCAAATAGAACTATTTTGGTTTCCAAATAATCTACCTTTTTTCCAAAGTTTTTCGGAAATACCCAAATTTCTTAAACAATTTGTAAGGTTGTCCTATTTAGTACACAGAAGGAATAGATAATGAATTATAAAGAGGGTAAAGCAAGGTTTGTTGAACAATGGGGAATTTTAGGTTCCCAGTGGGGTATCAATAGAACTATGGCACAAATACACGCAATCTTGCTAATTGCTCCACATCCTTTGTGTTCGGAAGAAATTATGCAGGAACTACAAATCTCCAGAGGGAATACGTGTATGAATTTGAAACAATTACTGGATTGGGAACTCGTCTCCAAAACACACAAACCAGGCGATCGGAAGGAATATTATCTGGCAGAAAAGGATATTTGGAAATTATTGCAACATGTAATTAAACACCGGAAACGGAAAGAACTGGAACCCATGATAGCCGCCTTGGATGAAGTATCCGAAATAGATTGTCTCTGTGAATCCTCGGCTGAATTCTGTAAAATGGTTTCCGAACTAAAACAATTTTCCAAAAAAGTAGATAAAATATTTGATACGCTGATCAATACCGATGACACCTGGCTAAATCGCTCTTTTATGAAAATGATACGCTGAAATCTACTTATGCAGATAATTCCCTTGTTACTTGGATTGGTGGTATTTGTAGATTTCTGAAGTATTATGAATTATAAGTTAACCGCAATTATCTCAAAGCGACATAGGAGAAAAAAAAGAGTTAATCACCCTATTCCTCCTAAAATAATGTAAATACACGACATTCCAATTTGTTGTTTTTGGAAATTTTACGCTCATCCCTTATCTTCGGCCACCGAATTTTCAAAAATTAAAAAAATAGAATCAAATATGAAAAAACTAAATCTGGTCTTGGCTATATGCTTTTTCGCTTTTTCTAGTCTGACTTCTTATGCACAATTGCAATTGCCTCAAAAGAGTCCTAAAGCAAGTGTAAGTTATACTTTAGGATTGACTGAAATCAAGATTGACTATTCTGCTCCTGCTGTGAATGATCGAACGATCTGGGGTGATTTGGTTCCCTACGATGAAGTGTGGAGGACCGGTGCTAATTCTTGTACCAAAGTGTCATTTAGCACCGATGTAAAAGTCGAAGGTAAAATGTTGGAAAAAGGGACCTATGCACTGTTTATTACTCCCAAAGAATCCGGAAACTGGATTGTTCATTTCAATTCGGACACCGAGCAATGGGGGGCTTATGCCTATGATCCGGCAAAGGATGTTCTCACTGTTGAAGTCGAACCAAAGTCTTCGAAAGTAAATGAAAAGAGATTAAATTTCTCAATTGTTGATTTCAATTATGAAAGTGGGTATATCCGTCTGGGATGGGAAAAGATGCGTGTATATATCCGCATCAGAACCACGGCGATCAAGGATGCGATGGCGAATGTAGAAACGGCTTTGGAAAATGTGGAGGAAGATAAAAAATGGCAAGTATATGCAGCCGGTGCCGATTTTCTATTGGGAGCTGATAAAGACCTGGACCAAGCGCTGGAATGGGCTACAAAATCGGCCTCTATGCAGGAAAGTTCATGGAATCATTGGGTGCTCGCTCAAATTCAGGCCAAAAAAGGTGATTCTTCCGCAGCTGTTGCGACAGCCGGTAAAAGTTTGGCTATTGGAGCTGCAGCTGAAAAAGATGGATTTTACAATGCGATGAAGGAAACCATCGAGAAAACCATTGAGAGTTGGAAAGGTGCCAACTAAACTATTAGAGATTATTATTCGAAGATATTGCCTCAGGAACTCCTGGGGCATTTTTTTTTGGTGCGCCTTATTTCTTTTGAATTAAATGGTAATCATAAGTTAGAGGATAGTTCATTTGAAAGCCGGTTTCCGGATCGGTGTTTGAAAGGAGAACAGTGATGTCTATTAATTCATTTTCTTCTTTGTCGGCACTGTGGAAAGATACTTTAAGGACACCTTTTTGCCTTGGGGCTATGGGTTCCATTTCGGGATATTCCAACTCAGTACACTCACATCCGGTTACCAATTCAATCCATATAGTGTCTGTTCCGGTATTGGTGAATTTATATATTGTATCTCGGATTTCACCTCGGATTACCTCTCCAAAAGAGACATGAGTATAGTCCCAGGAAAGTTCCGGATAACTCTTCAAAGTTTCAGTTGTTTTTTTACCTGTGTGGTGTATGGTACTACATACTACACAGATTGGAAACATGATGAAAGTCGCAATGATGTATTTCATGGAAATTCTATTGAATAACTACCAAACTTAACTCAAAAAAAATGGAATATGTTGTGAGATTAGAACAATTAATTGGATAATCGATAGATGTTATTAATAGTATCAATCCATTACTTCCAAACTAATGAACACAACCGGACTAAATGTTAAAAAAAAACTGCTGCCCGTAAAAGGCAACAGCTTACAGCTAAATTTCAACTTTTTGGGCCCGTATTGTTATTTAGATTTTACAAACTTAACAGTACTAATACCGTCAGAATCTTGGACCGAATAGAAGTACATGACATCATTCAGACCTTGAAAATTTACTTCCTGATGGTATTTACCCGGTAGCATATTCTTATTTACAACAGTTTTAAGGACTCTACCACTTCGATCCATTAAGCTAATCTGAATCTTGCCGGCTTTGACTACCGTGAATTCTATTCGATGTGCATATTCAGCTGGACTGGGGAATACTTTAATTATTGTAGAAGCACTGCCAGCTTGATTCAACTCTACCTTTTGGTCAGCCCTCATGAGTAAGAATTTCAAATATCTCATATTTTTCGACCGATCCGCTTTCTTCTCCCCACCTGATGCGTGCTTTCTGTGGGCTTGCTTGCGATGATTTTGGAATTTAGTACCTCTATTATTGCGATTATGAGGATTGATATCTGGTTTTTGATCTCTATCTGGTAAATATTTCTCTTTTATAGCCTTTATATCTTCCGCCCAGGTATTTTGTTGGTCACTAATAGTGGCAAACAAGCTTTCTATTTCATTGCTGTACTGTTTTGTCAACACCATGGCCAATTCCCGGTTTCCGAATTGTTCTTTTCCAGACTTCCTTTGACCTTCTGCAACTCTGGGACGATTTGGCATCGGTCTTCTATTCCTTAAATAGACAAGGTGTAGTGGGGAACAATCCAGTTGTTGATGTTCTTTTCGGTCAGCTTGTCTATCTGGCCTTGATTTATGCTGGGCTCGCAGGGTGTCTATCTTCACCTTATCTTCTGCACTAATTTTCTGTTCTAATTGCATACGCAAATCTCGCATGACTGGGGTAATATTGGTTTCTCGATACGATTTCAATTCCTCCATCATCGCCTTTAGCGACTCTTTCCTTTCTACAACATCACCATGCTTGTCCTCGATTTTTTCCAATATTTCAGAAAACTTCTCCTTCTGATTGTTATCCAGTATGCCAAGTACAGCTTGATGATGATTTTCCAATACATCACAAATGGCCTCCGAGTTGGGAGTCTCAGTCTCTGTTTTTAATTTGAGTAGGTTTTCTCTGAGCACCTTATTGAATTGTTGTAAAGTGGCTCTTTGCAGACTATCCAGACCCAAAGATCTCAAACCTACTTGGGTCCTATCTTTATTTGCATGATTTCTATGACCTTTTGTAGGTTGGGCCATAAGAGCAGTGCTGCAGATCAATAGGCTGATTAGCCAAAAATTTCGTATTTTCATGGTTAATAAATTTAAATGGTTAGTTAATTTATTTATTAGAAGACCCTGGTTGATGGGGTCTTCTTCTTTTTTTACCGTATCGATTGCGCTTTATGTTATCCAGACGATTGTTAAGTATTACGATTTGAGATTCTGAAAGATGGCTTTTTAATTCAACGAACATCGAATCAACAATTGGCGATCTATTCTGCTGTAACTCCTGGAAAAATTTTCGATTCACCTGATGAAGCCGTTTGTTGTATTTATCCAATATGGGCGTGATCACACTTTTTTGTTCCTCTGTCAATTCAAGGGATCTGGATAAATGATTAGTCAAGCCTCCCGGTTTATCTAATTGGGCTATTCGTTTAAATCTCTTAAATGTGATAGATCGATGTGTATAGAATCCGGCGGTGAAACTTACGGCCAGGAGCACCAAAACAGCAATTATATTAAGGTATTTTTTCATATTTTCTTATTGCGACTGATAAAGATCCAAATAGGTGACTGCATCTTCCGGCGAAATTTCTTCCAGACCTACTAGTGTCTCCAAATTAATTTGATCGTCTGGAAAATGCTGTTGCACCAAGAAAACGCCGATCAGCAATAAAACACTGGCAGCAATGGCCGGAATCCAAAATTGATTAAGTCCCATAGGAACAGGATCAGGATTTGAGACTTTATTCATAATGGAATAGCTGAAATTCGCAGGTAATTCAGGATATTCCAAATGGCTACACAATTCTCTCAGATGTAACAAGGCATCCTTTTCTTTGATCAACTCGGGATATATTTGAAAAGCCTCAGTGAGCTCATGCGTTTCCGACTCGTTCAACTCAAAATCCAGAGATTTATAAAGTAAGTCCAAATAATATTTATACTTTTTATCGATCATATTTCTTTAATATTTCTCTTAATTTTTTTTGACCTCTTAGCAATCTGCTTCCTACAGTTCCCGGTGGTATGTTTAAGACTTTGGCCGTTTCTTGTACACTTAATCCCTCAACCAGTCTTAGAATAACCACAGAACGATACACTGGATCCAATTTTTGCAGGGCCAATTGAATTTGTTCTTTCAATTCCCATCGGGTTAAATCGGATTGTTGTTTCATCTTATTTCTTTCCGCTTGAATTTCATATTCCTGCATTTTGATAATTTTCGCTTTTTGTGATTTAAGATGATTCAATGATAGATTTATGGCGATGCGACTTAAATACGTTTTCAATGAGGACTCCCCTTTGTATTGATGTATGGATTTATAAAATCGAATAAACACATCTTGGGTGATATCCTGTGCCGAATCTTTATCCAGCACCATATTGTAAGCAATTTTATAAACAGATTGTTGATACTGTTCAACTAACCATGAAAAAGCTTGTGTCTTTCCATTCAACACTTCTTCTATCACCTTTTGAACCTTAGTCTTAGAAATGGAAGTCAAGCTGTTTCTTTAATTATATTGACAATTGATTTCCTCATTTTTTTCCAATATGCTTCTCAAAATGAGGATTTACTCCAAAATAGTTATTTTGTTTAGGGTTTTAAATGATACCATTTAATCAAAGTGAATTAATATTTGACTGGATTACTGTGGGCAAGTAACGGCAACCAGGATCGGAACGCGGCATGATTTCTGGAAAAGATTAGATTTACGATCAAAACTAGAGTTCCACTATCCTGTTATGATCTCTGTTCAGCAAAAACTGTCGCCATTATGGATCAACCTAAATCCAATTATCGGGAGATCATCAATAAGTTTTGTTTCAGATTCTTAACTTCGACAAAATTATTTTATGAGAAAAATAAGTGCGGACATTATTTATCCGGTTTCCAGTCCTCCTGTACATCGGGGCGTGATCTTGCTGAATAATGAGGGCATGGTAAAAGAAATTTTAGACAGGGATGAGGTCGAGCAAAGCTCATTGGAACATTATTCTGGCATGATTGTTCCCGGCTTTGTCAACACCCATTGTCATTTGGAACTTTCACACTTAAAGGGAAAAGTGGATTCAGGTACCGGATTACTTCCATTTTTGAAATCGGTTGTGAGCCTGAGGGAGGTCGATCCTGAAGAAATTCAAGTAGCCATTCATACTCAAAACCGTTTGATGGAGGAAGAAGGCATAGTCGCCGTTGGTGATATTTGCAATACGGCCGACACGCTTTCTTGTAAATCGAGAAGTAAAATACATTATCATTCATTCGTTGAAATGTTTGACTTCATGCAAGAAGATTGGGCGGACTCTTCTTTTGAGAGGTACCTTAAAGTCTACGATACCTTGCGCGAGAAGTTTCAGGATCGAGTAAGTGCTTCCCCTCATGCACCCTATACGGTTTCAGCAAAATTATATTCAAAGATCAACGCATTGAATTCAACTTATCGTACGATAGTCAGTATACATAATCAGGAAACGCTTCATGAAAACCAACTATTCATCGATGGGAAAGGAGGGTTCCCGGATTTTTTTAAACATTTTAATGTCGAGTTAAACAATTTTCAGCCTATGGGCAAGGGTTCTATTTATCATGCTCTTCAATTTCTGGACACCAATCATAAGCATTTAATGGTGCACAATACCGTTTCGGATTATGAAGATATTGTCGCAGCAGAAAATCATTTATCGCGTGCCTATTGGGTTACTTGTCCAAATGCCAACCTTTACATAGAAAATAGCCTACCCAATTATGATCATTTTCGCAAGGCAGGAAGTAAAATAGCCATTGGGACCGATTCACTTACTTCCAACTGGCAGTTATCGATGTTGGAAGAAATGAAAACGATTTTAAAATATAAAAGTTCGATTTCATTTGATGAAGTGTTGACTTGGGCTACTCTTAATGGGGCCGAAGCATTGGACGTATCAGAAACGCTTGGCAGTATAGAGCCGGACAAAACTCCGGGTCTGGTTCATATTGATGCAGTAAATAGCCAATCAATTAATAAAAATACTAAGGCAAGGCGTATTGCATAAAATTAGAATTGTGATAACTCCCGGGTGGAAGCGGGTAAAACATCTAAGCCATTCTTGTCATTCCAATCGCATTTTCTTCTAGCAAATAGAGACCCTTTTGGTCAAACTTGGCAAGTTGGAATAGTCGAAGATCATATAATTTGATTTTGCACTTTAGTCAATTCCTCTTCAAAGTTAATATGTGGATACTCCAGTTGGATGGAAATAATTTTAGCTTTCCATTGTTTGAGAAATTTCTGATGTTCAGGAGAAGTAACGCGGAACGGTTTATGTCCAATACCTTCGATAAGTTTGCCTATTTTATGGTTAGTCATTTGAGTCTGTTGATTCATACTAAAATGCTCAAATTTTTGCCAAATATATTGAACTGCCAATGAATTTGGGTGTAGCATATCATTACCATAAAATCGGTAGTCCCGCAGTTCATCCATTATTATTTCATAAGATGGGAAGTAATGGGTGTTGTTAATTTTTTTTATCAAAGGACGGATTGCCAGTCTTAGAGTAGCCTTGCTATCGTTATTCTCTACGGGCCCATCGCGCCAATGTCGCACTGGAGAAATGGTAAACAAGATATGGCAGGAAGGATTAAAATTTGAGAGCATTTCCAAAGTCTTTTTAAGAGCTTTAGTGACCTGATGTACTGACAGTAAATCTCTCCGAAAAAGAGTAGCCGGAAAGCGATGACAATTATTAACTACTTCTTTACGCTTCAAGTGGTAAAAGACATGAGCTGTCCCAAGAGTAATAATTATCCATTTGGATTTTTTGAGGAAGTGGTGAGCCTTCACAATTTGATTATTGATCTTGGTGAGTGTGTCATCCGGATCCGATGCTGAAAAATCTCCATGATGTTGAAAACTATGAAACAAACCCTGATGTTTTACCAGATCTGCAAGCTGATACAGCCTTTGCTGGACGATATCACTCATCACTCTTGCTACCGAAAGGGGATTGTAGGTTATACCATGGGGATTAGTTAAAGTCTTAAACTTATGTTTCGTAAGATATTGAGCAATTTCCACCGCAAAGCAAGATCCGACTGACATGATTTGATCGTGGTGATTTATATCTATAGAAAGACCTGAAATATTAATGGGTGTTCGAAAATTATTATTCATATTTTGGAATTTATTTCTCTTAGTCATTTAAAAATTATGTTTTTAGTTTTAAGAAATGTTTTAAATGACTTCTTACTCTAATCTGAATACATCTTGCACTCCTTGAAGGATCCACGAAGTGAAAGATTGACATGAGGCATTGAATTTTCAAAAGTATTAATTTACGTTCCATACTTTATTGGATTAGAAATATATTAATTTCGAGTGATTATTGAGAAATTGAAGATATGGATATTTGGGATAGATTTTTTAAATGGAAAGGTGAGGCGGAAACGTATCCTGAACTCGGAAGATTTTCAGATTTGTATAAAGATGAGAAGCAGTACGATGCATGGGACATCAGTTTGGAAAAATTTGAACAGGAATCTTATCATGACTCCATTCAGTATTTTTTGAGGTATATCAAGGACGATTCACTACAGAATGTAAAATGGCAAAAAATAGAAGGAGGTTTACGATTTGAAATCCTGCAGGGATCAAAATTAATACGCGGTTTTACCAATCACCGCAAATTCAGAGCAGAAGCCAAAATTGCTTACACGCATCAATTAAAAATTGGTTACCTAAGGAGACTAATCGACCAAAACTTTGGTTTAAAATACAGCAGATATGCATTAGATGAAAATTCGACCATAACTTTGGTTTTTGATTCTTTTATTATTGATGCTTCACCCTATAAGCTGTATTATGCACTGCGAGAAATAGCGCTAAACGCAGACAAGCAGGATGACTTGCTACTTGACGAATTTTCCAGTTTGGACCCTATAAATACCGGTCATGTCCTGCCCATTCCCATGAAGGAGAAAGCCATAAAATTTCAATATTTTAGTGATGAGATCAAAAAGGTGCTAAACCTCTTGAATTCAACCCGGTTAAACATTCTTCAATATCCCGGTGCCGTGGGTTATTTATTGTTAAGTACCATTTATAAATTGGATTACCTTATTACTCCGGAAGGTAATATCATGGAGCAATTTGAAAGGATACATCGTAATTATTTTACCAACGATCAAAAAAGTCACCACCAAAAAGTTAGCGAAGTGACCAAAGCCTTTGAAAATCTCGCGACCACTCAGGCAGACGAATTTTATAAGGAAATCTATAAGACGATTTCCACATTTGGTATTACATTACCGGCAAACCACCGGCAAATTGTCGATTTAATCGATACAGAAATTCGCAATATGGATTGGTATTTGGAAAATAACCATATGGAGTTTGCGCTGGCTATTCCCAGCTATGTAGTAGGGTATAGTTTTTTTAATTATGCTCTTCCAGAGCCACTAAGAGATTTGTTTCAATTGTTTTATCGGATTACTGAGTCCGAATATTTTCAGGAATTGGGATATAAATCCTTTTTAAATAAGAAATTACCAGTAAAAAAATTAATCAAAGAAGAATTCAAACGTATTGAAAAACAGCATGCTGCCCGTTTTCCGGAATTGACATTAAAGGCTTCGGTATTGAGTTATGTTAATTTACCTGAATTTACTCGTTCCTATTTGTGGATGATCAGGGATTTAAATTTGGCAAAAATAAACTAATGAAAGAAGTACTTGGTCAATACAAAGATATCGTAATTCAAATCGCCACTCCTTATTCGACCGGTACCGGATTTTATTTGGATCAGTATCAATTAATTATCACCAATGAACATGTAGTTAGGAACAATAAAATAGTGGTAGTGCATGGTGAATGTTTACCTAAACAATTAACCAAAATTATCTTTGTTGATCAAAAATATGATTTGGCATTTCTCGAAGTACCTGAGAATATATCCTGTCGATCAAGTATTCTTGCCAAGGATGATGTCTTAAAAGAGGGAGATCCGGTGGTGGCAATTGGTCATCCCTATGGATTAAAATTCACAGCGACCCAGGGTATAGTTTCAAGTACTTTTTATCGCAGCGGTGACATTCAGTACATTCAACATGATGCTGCACTGAATCCTGGAAACAGTGGTGGTCCTTTGATTAATAAGAGTGGTGAGATAGTAGGCGTAAATACATTCATCATTCGGGATGGTCAAAATATTGGATTCAGTCTGCCAATAAATTTGTTAAAAGAATCCATTGAAGCATTTTTAGCCAATAAAGGGAATGAAGGAGTTCGATGCCATTCTTGTAGTTTTGTGGTGACCAATCACAATATAGAGGACTGTTATTGTCCACGGTGCGGTACCAAAATAACCTTGCCTTCACAATTGGAGGATTACGAACCTATTGGAATTGCGGCTACTATTGAAGCCATGCTGAAAGACTTAAATTTTGATGTAAATTTATCAAGACGCGGACCTAATAATTGGGAGATTATCAAAGGTAGTGCCGGTATTACGATTTCGTATCATGAAAAATCAGGATTAATCATCGGCGATGCCTATTTATGTCATCTGCCCAAAGAAAATATTAAACCGGTATATCAGTTTCTATTACAAGAAAATTATAAAATTGAAGGATTAAGCTTTAGCGTTCGCGGAAATGATATAATTTTATCATTGCTTATATTTGATCAGTACCTGATAAAAGATTCGGCATTACATTTGTTTAGCTATTTATTTGAAAAGGCTGATGAATATGACAATATATTAGTGGAGCAATATGGAGCATCATGGAGAGAAGAATCAAATTAATGAATAATAATGTAAACGGTGCAACGTTTAGTAGAAAGGTTATAATTTTTAAGCGAAAATCGTTTACTAACTACATACCTAATTTATAATATGAGAAAGTTGAGCAAAATATTGATGATAAGCCTGATGACTTGGGGAGGTTGGAGTACGGGATTTGGGCAGGATATACATTTTTCACAATTCTATTTGTCTCCACTGACTCTTAATCCGGCCATGACTGGTGTGATGAATTGCAACAATCGATTTGTGGCCAATTATCGTAATCAATGGGCGAGTATTCTGAAATCAGAGGCATATAATACCTATTCCGTTTCGTATGACCGAAAAATACCAGTGGGCAGATATGATAATTTTGGCGTAGGAGGTGCATTTTGGGGTGATGTAGCCGGATCATTGAATTTTGGCACCTTGAAAGGACTGGCATCGGTGTCTTTTAGTAAGAGAATGTTTGGTGATAATAAAAACTCACATTATCTCGTATTTGGTGCTAATGCCGGACTGGCTCAACGTCGGATTGACTTTCAATTGGCTAGATGGGGAAGTCAACATGATGGCGATGGCGGTTGGGATCCAGCGATAGATCCTGGAGAAAATCCCGAATTGCTGGAAAATAATAGTTTTTTATTTGCCGACGTAGCAGTAGGTTTACTTTGGTTCTCCGTATTTAATAAAAACAGCAATGTCTATGCAGGAATTGCCTATGATCACTTGAATCAACCGAATCAATCCTTTAATCCTTCCAGCTTCATACCACTTTACAGTAAATACACTGCTCATGCCGGAGGAGAATTGTTGATCAATAGTAAGTACAGCTTGCTTCCGGGAGTAGTCATGTTAAAGCAAGGGCCTAGTTTTGAATTGAACGGAGGAACATCCTTCCGGTTTTTGTTTGGACCTAAAGATGCCCAACAATCCGTACAATTTGGAGTTTGGGGAAGGTTAGCCAATCATTTTCAGCAATCATTGCTCCTTGATGCCATAATACTCTCCACTCGCTTTGACTATGGTAATTTTGGAATCGGTTTTAGTTATGATGTAAATACATCCAGTTTGAGACAAGCGAGCAATAGTAATGGGTCATTTGAATTTGCCTTAATATATAAATTATGCGGAGCAGAAAGTCGGGCAGTCTATTGTCCGGAGTTCTGACCTTTAGTTAAATTCGTCTAAGCCTTCCGTTAATATAAGCTTGACTTAGCACCAGGTATCTGTAGCATAAGGACTACATCATGGTGATTTAATTTCCACATATTTTAGATCTTTATTCCTGAGTTGGCAAGGTTTCCACTGAATTAATCCTTTAGCTGAGTAATTAATCTTTTGTATTTCCCGTTCCTCCGTTATAGCCCTTAGGGAAATAGGTTTTGTAAACTTATATAATTTATTTATATTGATCCCGCTTTACAATGTCCCGAATATTCCTTAATTTGTAGGTGCCAAGGTGTATCCAAGATTTTTAATTTATTCATCAAGTAAACCACCTGGAAATGTTTAATAGTAATAAACCAAAAGAAAGCAAAAGCTCTAGTATTGTGCCACAAAGTACCAGTCATTCTCTTAATAGTATCGTAGAGGGGACTATTGTCGAAGGGGATGTAAAAACCCAAAATGATATTCGCATCGATGGAGCATTAGTTGGGACCTTAGATTGCCAAGGACGTGTGATCATAGGACCCAAAGGAAAGATCGAAGGTGATATTCAATGTTCCAATGCATTAATTGAAGGTTCATTCAATGGACTGTTATCTGTCTCAGATACTTTAACTGTAAATGAGTCTGCGAAAATTGCCGGAGATATTAATACCGATAAATTGATTGTTCACTCTGGAGCGGTGTTTAATGTGGCTTGTAACATGGGAGTCAAATCAAAACAAAAACAGAATTTGAACAAACCAGTTTTTAAACCGGGATCAGGAAAAGAATACAAAAAGAATAAGCCGGAAGAAGTCATTTCTTTCGTAGAAACTATGCCTCCTAAGAAATAATTGTGTCAAAGAGGAAAAGTAACGATTATTTAAAGTATTCCGGAATGGCTCTCCAATTGGGGGCCATGCTTTTTTTAGGTATTTGGTTAGGTAAAAAGCTTGATGCCTACTTTGCTTTGAATAAGCCAGTGTTTACCATTTTTTTGCTGCTATTATTTTTCATAGGTTTTATGGTTTCGGTTTACTATGATCTGAACCGTAAAGACAATGAATGAACGAAAATTCTATTCAGGCTTACTGTTTCTCGTCGGCTTAACCATACTTGGAATCTGTTTGCTACATCAATGGAATGAGATTTCAGAATATCATGAATTATCATGGGTGGCCTTATTTTTCTTTGCGGTATTAAGTATTGGACTGTATTATATCAGTCGGAAAGCAGCATTGCACGAAAATCCATTGATGTTTGTCTATGTAATGTATGGGTCTATTTTGCTAAAGTTTATTTTTGCTATCGGTATTGTTTGGTACTATCACGAACAATTTCAACCTACTTCCAGATATTTTGTCGTCCCAACCCTAATAATTTATGCGGGGTTTACTATTTATGAAACATTTTTTATGACTAAATTAGGTAAGACCAATCCCAAAGATGAAATCAAGAAAGAAATATAAAGTTCAGGATTTGGATCTGCAAAAAGAGGTTGTAGTGTCGCAGGAAGAACTGGATTCAATAGATATCCGGCGGCTAAATACTCACGATTTCCATGCTTTGTTCAAAGATCGTTCCTATAGTGTTCAGGTGTTAAGGACGGATTTGTTAAATCACCAAATTACTTTAAAAATCAATGGTGTTATACGAAACTTCCTGCTTACCAATGAGCTGAGATTACATATTGATCAGTTGGGATTGGGAAAAAGCAGAATAACCAGAATGGATCGTTTAATTGCACCGATGCCTGGAATGGTTTTGAAGGTTTTTGTCAAGGAGGGAGATATGGTTTCTTCTGGTGATAGCTTATGCATATTAGAGGCTATGAAAATGGAGAATATTTTAAAAGCAACGAGCCCGGGTAAAGTGAAACAAGTAATGGTTGAAATATCAGATGTCGTAGATAAAGGTCAAGTATTAATTCAATTCGAATAACAAATATATTTACTAGAAGATATACTTTGAAAACATCCATTTTTGGATAGTATAGAATATACATAGATTTTGAAAAAAGCATGTGGCAATGATTGATCTTCTCTCCAAATCTGAAGTAGACAGTCAAATTGATCACGAAGTATAACAATATAGACATATGAATGAATTAAGACCATTTCATCTGGCAATTCCGGTGAAGGAGTTACAGGAGACGAGAAAATTCTATAATGAAGTATTGGAATGTAACGAAGGGAGGACCTCGGACAGGTGGGTTGATTTGGATTTTTTTGGCCATCAGGTCGTATTGCATATATCAGACCAGGTGCCTACCGAGGAATCGACCAACCCTGTAGATGGACATGAAGTACCGGTTCCACATTTTGGAATTGTGCTTTCAATGCAAGATTGGCAGGATCTGGCTGAGCGATTGAAACAAAGAGAAATATTGTTTGTGATTGAACCTTATATCCGATTTGCCGGTCTACCTGGGGAACAGGCCACCATGTTTTTCAAAGATCCATCAGGAAACTATCTGGAGTTTAAAGCTTTTAAAAATATGGATCAATTGTTTGCTTCCTGAATGATTGGAGATTGGTCAATCTAGATATTCCTTTTCAAAAAAATCTTTGTACCCCTCCACATCTTTTGACTTCATCATCGTACGCCAATTATTCAAGCTAATTGGAAATACATCGTAACGATAATCTTCAGGTAAAAAGTCGATTTTATTCTTTTGAATCACCTGGAAATAGTCCATGGCACTTTTTTTCGTCTTAAAGTCACGAATTATGATAAAAGGAATTTCACCCTTACCATCCAGGCTTGATGTGCTCAACCTTAGTGTTTTCTGCTTATAAAACTTTTTGCTGAATTCGAAGATGCTGGTTTTTGCTTTGCTGATTGGAAAATCCTTGGAATTGTACAAGACCACCAATAAATAATGAGATGCGTTCTCTCGATCTTGATAGGCAACTATTTGTGCATTACTTCCTTTGAAGGCCGTTTTATCTCCACCGTAGAGGATTCGTAATAATTCTCTGGCATGAACTTGTTCTTCGGTTTTGGGAAACTGAGCGATAAAATCCTTAAGCGTGTTGACATATTTTTCTTTGCCTTCCAGGTTTCCAATACAAAAGACGTTGAGCAGGGCAAATTTAGCCTTTAGGGGATTGTTCTTGCCAAACATTTCATTGGCTCTGTTTATTCTTTGTTGCGTAGTCTGATAGTCACCGGAAATGTACAACTGATAGGTTTCCTCATAATATTTTTGAGCTTTTAATTTTTCAGCTTCAGCATCTTTCCAATAATTGGGATTGCTGAGTGCAATAGAGTATTTGGAGTCTGGTCCTTCTTTAAGTATTTTGTCATAGTATATTTTGGCATTGACTGCATCGTTTAAATCCTGATAGTTCAGGTACAAGTAGAAATACGCATCTAATTTTTTAGGATGGTCGGGATTTTCTTTTAAAACCTCCTCCAGATAGTCATTGGATCGTTTATAATCTTCCAAATTATCGCGGAATAATACTCCCAATCTGAATTTGGCTTCAAGTATACTTTCCTTGCTTCTGGCTACTTCCTGAGCATTGCGAGGTACATTTTTAAAGATTTCTTCCAAATCAGAATCATCGACGACCTGATTTTCTTCCGTGTTTACTGCTAAATCCGGATCAGAATTCAAAGTTGCATTAGCCCTGTTGCTGCGACGCCAGTCTTCTTCAAGGGATCGGTTTCCCCATTTCGAAATAAAATCCCTGAGACCTTTCTTTAGGACTTTTTCATCATAGGCGAAGAATGAGCTATTGGCAATGTTTGTGGTTCTAACCCGGGCAATGGCTGCACTGGCGTTGCGATTGAGCGCTAATGCTTTGTTTTCTCGTTCAGCTTCTTTAGCAGCCTCTTCCGCCTCTCTTTTTTTAATTATTGCTGCCGCAAGTTTCTTCTTTTCACTATCTGATAAATAACTGATCCGAATTAAACTATCCGTTAGTTGGATAATCTCTAGTTGTTGCGCTATAGCTCCAAGTGCATTCCGGTATTTTTCTACCTCCGGATACCTTTCATCATTTTTTGCCATTACTTGAAAGGTACTATCGAAATAGTGATGAGCTTGAATAAAATTCTCATCTTCAAAATAGAGTGATGCCAAGAGATAGAGAGATTCTGCTTTTCTGACGACCACATTACTTGGTTGCACTACAGCCTTATGCAAATATGATTTTGCCTCCGACCGGTTGTTTGACTCCAACGCCATTTGAGCCAAAGCATAGTACAACTGATCTCTAAATTCAGAATTTTTTGCCTCTTTAATCAATGATTCCAATTCTTTTTTGGTTCTGGTTTCATCCAGGCTACCATGTTTATGGTCTATGATGATTTTTCTCAAATTGGCATTAAAATCCATTTCAAAATTCCCTCTGCTAGCCAATACTTCATCGTAGCTCAGGTTAGCAGCTGGGAAAAGTTGTTCCATTTCTTGTAGTTGACCTTTGATATAGGCAATTCGGGCTCTTTCGGATTTATCCTCGGATTGATCAAATGCTTTTTGCAAAGCTGCGATAGCTTCAGGATAGAGATTTTGCTTGATTTTGCTTTCAGCAATTGCTAGGTTAGCTTGTTTACTTACCTCATCGGGGATGCCATTTTGCTTAAGCAAATTTGTGATTAACTCTTGGGCTCCGTAGTAATTCCCCTGCTTCATATAGGTCCTAGCCAGCCATACTACCCCTTCAAAGTAGGCCGGTTGGTGATCAAAGAGATTGTCATTGTCAAATGTTTCTTCCGGTTTTTCTTTGCTTGGGTTCTTATTTGTGTTACTAGGAGGTTTTACCGGGCTTTTAGCAGGAGCACTATTAGTAGGAGTCTTAGCTACAGTTGATGTTGGTCTGCGTTTGGATTTATCGGATTTGGATCGATTTTTCTTAGCCTGTTTTTTTCTGTTCTTGATAAGTTTTGCTCTTTCTTTCTGGGCCTGTTTTTTAGTCTTTTCTCTTTGTTTTTTTTCTCGGGCAGAGGGACGTTTGCTGGAAGATGATTTTCGCTGATCACTGGCATTGATCTTCCGATTATTACTGTTGAGGTTTTTAGGATTAAATTCATCTACCAGATACTCGAAAGTTTCTCGAGCACTTTCAAAGTCTCCTTTGATGTATTGTGCTTGTCCCATCAATAAATAGCTATCATCAGTCCACTTGGAAACACGGTGCAGATTGATTACGATACCTAATTTTTCGATCGCCTTATCTAACTCTCCTGCCGAGGTGCTGGCTTGATCCGATTCGGAATATGGATAGATTGGTAATAATTTAGTATAGTTATCCTGAAATTGTTCATTAAGTTGAAGAGTAGATAAATAGACAATTTCTTCAGCATTGTAATATCCATTATATTTGGCCGTTGTATTGTGATACAGTTTTGCCATTCCAGATAGATCATCTCTTCTTTTCTGGGTAACGCAAGAAACAAATAATAATAAAGATATGCTAAAAAGAAGGTAACTACGTTTATATCTTAGATTGATCATATGCTTAGTAACTTATAATTTCTTGTCTTACATATAACTATTTGCGTGCAAATTTATTTTAAATTTTAAACAATATAACTTTAATGGCGAGTAACTTAAAAGATAGTGGGGAAAGGTGGATTGATCGGATGAAGGCACCATATCGTCTCGTGATTTATAATCACGACACCTTTGAAGAAAAGGGTTCTTATAAGTTGACACTTCTCAATATCTACATTTTGTTATGCACACTAATGTTCATTGGAGCCTTAATTGTAGGCTTACTGTTATTATTTACTCCTTTAAAACGGATTATTCCCGGATATCAAGATATTACCCATAATACAGAATTTATTCAGATCGAAAGAAAACTTCGCAATGTGGAGAAAGAGTTGAAGCAGCAACTGCTTTACACTGAAAAATTGAGGAATATTATTACCGGTGAGGTAAGTCAAAATGCCAATGACCATAAGGAAATGGGTCCAATAGCTCAGCCGGCTGCAAATAAAGAGATAGAACGAATTCCCGAAGATGATCAATTGAGGTCAATGATCGAAATAGAAGATCGTCTAACGGTTAAGGAAAAGGATGATTTGTTAAAAAAAGGATTCAATAAATCCCTTTATCAACTCTACTTTATTCCGCCGATTTCAGGAGAAATCAGTGCCGGTTTTGAATTGGAAAAAAAACATTTTGGTGTCGATGTTCTAGCTCCTAAAAACACACCTGTGAAAGCTGTTTTGGACGGTATCATCATATCTTCCGACTGGACTTTGGAAACCGGACATACCATAGGTATTCAACATGGAGATAATCTATTGTCATTTTATAAGCACAACTCTTCAAACCTGAAAAAAGTAGGGGATTATGTAAAAGCTGGTGAGGCTGTGGCCATTATCGGAAATTCAGGAACGTTATCTGACGGTCCGCATCTTCATTTTGAGTTGTGGCACGAAGGACAGCCATTAGACCCCTCATTATTTATTAAGTTTTGAAATTCTGTGAGTAGTTGCATATCGGAAAATATGAAAAAAAATTCTCGCTCATCCTTCCGGGATTAGAAAAATTACCCGTACTTCACAGTTTGGATTAAAATTAAATCTAAAAGTGTTTTTAACAATTCTATGATCAATGAAAGATGAAACTCAGTCATTACAGCAAATCGTAAATGAAAAAGGTGAAAAACTGAGCCCGATCCTTCCTGATGAGATTAAAAATTTTTTAATCGATATTGATGGAACCATTTGTGAAGATATTCCGAATGAAGAACCGGAAAGGATGATCACGGTAGTTCCTTATCCTGACGCATTAGACGTCATAAATAAATGGTTTGAAGAAGGACATATAATTACTTATTGGACCTCCCGAACTGAAGAACATCGTGAAATTACGGAAGAGTGGCTACGAAAGTTTGGATTTAAATATCATCACTTGTTAATGGGGAAACCAAGGGGCGGAAATTACCACTGGATCGACAATCATATTGTGAGAGCTACCCGATTCAGAGGGAAATTTACAGACCTGGTTGTAAAGTCAAAAAATATAGAAGTATTTGATCATTGATGTGTCCTTTAGAAAGCCTTTGATCGCTTTATCTCTGTAGATCAGATTACCTTTTTGGAATTATTCGGCAAGTAAATGTTCTAATGCCTTGTTGATCGAAGGATATTGAAACGTATAATTTGATTTTTTGACTTTCTCCGCTGAGACTCTTGATCCTTTCCAGATCATCTCTGTTCTTTGTCCCATAGCTATTTTCATAGCCAATTTGGGGACCGGTAACACTAGGTGTGTTTTTTTGATTTTTCCAATCACCTGCACCAAATCTTTCATGGGCGTAGGATTTGGAGCCACCCCATTGTATATTTCACGTAAGGAATCCGTCTCCATAATATGAACCATGAGATCTACCAGGTCCTGATAGTGAATCCAAGAATAATACATTTGCCCATTGCCAAAATAGGTGCCAAAACCAAATTTGTAGGTCTTCATGAGCTGGGCTAAAATCCCACCTGTGGGATCCAGTACCATGCCGACTCTGATAATTGGACTACGCACGCTCGGGACAGCATGTCCTGTAAAAACATTTTCCCATTCTGTACATAGGGTACCCAGAAAATCATCATCGGGATGGGAATCTTCCGAGATCCACCGGCTGCCTTGATCCCGATAATATCCAATCGCCGAACCATTGATAAAAACATTCGGCTTTTGCTTTAGATCTCTAATGGTAGACCATAATAATTTGGTGCTCTGTATTCTGCTTTGATGTAATACTTCTTTCCTCTGGGGTGTCCATCTTTTATCTGCTATTCCCGCTCCGGATAAATTGATGACTTTGGTGACCCCGGCAAAGGCCTCTGGATTGATCTGTCCTATTGCTGGATTCCATCCATATTGGTCAAGTTCCAAATTCTCTACTCTGCTTAAGATATTTACCTGGTATCCATTTTTGAGTAAAGTGTGTTGTAATCTTTGCCCAATCATCCCTGTACCGCCGGCGATTAAAACTTTTTCTTTTTTTTGTTCCATCTACAAATACCTTTAGGCAATGTTTCGTTACTTTTATTAAACTATTATTTATCCTACAACTTTCTTCATGAATACAAGTTATTTAATCCGGTTTTGTTTTATTTTTTTCCTGTTTTATTTTATTGCCTGTAAATCTGATCAACCATCAGAATCATCGTTTACAGTTCGAGTTCGACTCAATGATGAACCTGACCGTTTAAATCCAATTCTGTCTACAACAAGTGGTGCGACCCATATCAATAAGTTTATTTTTCAACCATTAGCAGAATTTAATCCCTTCTCGATGGATTATGAGCCGATACTACTAGAAGATCTGCCTTTGCCTACAATTATAGAAAATGGTCCATATAAAGGAGAATTAAAATATTTGTTTAAAATTCGTGATGAGGCCAAATGGGATAATGATACTCCAATAACTGGTAAGGATGTGGTTTTTACTGCTAAATGTGCATTGTTGCCTCAATGTGCTTCTAGTGGTTTGGCGCCCTATGTAGAATCGATATTGAACTTTGAGCTAAATGAGAGTGATCCATCAGAATTTGCCATTGTGGTGAACAGAGAATATCTTCTTGCTTTGGAAGGCGCCACTAATTGGCCCATACTTCCTCAATATCATTATGATCGTCAGGGAATCTTAGCTAATTATAGCTATGACCAAATCAGATATCCGGACCAAAACAACCTGGACTTGGCTCAAGACTCCGCTCTCAATCGATTCTCGGGCATATTTACGGATGAGCCTTTGAGTAGGTCTGATCTTTCTGGAAGTGGAGCGTACTACTTGGTTGATTGGCAAGCAAATCAATATTTATCTCTGGCCAAAAAGTCCAATTGGTGGGGAGAGGAACTAAGTCAAAAAATGCCAGTGTTTACCAATAACCCTCAGCGATTGGTATTTCAGATCATACCTGATGAGCAGGTCGCTATTACCTCATTGAAAGAAGGGAATGTGGATTTGGTTGAAATTAACGATCAGGTGAATTTTAACAAAATGAAAGAATCGGGTGATTCAAATCGATATGCATTTCATGCTCACCGTCAATTTCTCTATTTTTATTTTGCCATGAACAATCAACATCCCATTTTGAAAGAAGTTGAAGTGAGAAAGGCAATAGCACATATTCTGAATGTCGATGAAGTGATCGAAAGTCATATGGGTGGATACGCACAACGTACGGCCGGCCCCATTAATCCCGCCAGTCCCAATTATAATACCGACTTAAAACCAATAGAATATGCTCCCGAAAAAGCAAGGACCTATTTGTCACAAGCAGGTTGGGAAGATACCAATCAAAATGGCACTGTTGATAAAGTCATAAACGGAGCACTGACGGAATGTGTGTTGAGGGTATTTGTGACTCAAAGACCACTGGGAAAAAATATTTCACTCATCTTGCAGGAGTCTGCTGAAAAGATTGGAATAAAGATCGATATTGTCCCGTTAGCATCAATTTCTGAGATAGTAAAACATGCATCTGCCGGTGATTTTGAACTTGCTGCTTTAGGAAATAGTCAATCTCCCGGTGAGTATGATCCGTTTCAAAATTGGCATACGGAAAGTTATTTGGAAAAGTCTGGTAACCTTATAGGATTTGGAAATGAAGAAAGCGATCGGATCATTGAACAACTACGAGAAGAGATTGATCCTGTGAAGCGAAAGCAATGGTATTTTAAATTCCAGGAAATTGTTTATGACCAACAACCGGTGCTCTTTTTATTTTCACCTTCAAAATTGTTTATTACGAGTAGCCGAATCAAAGCTCAGGCATCTATCTTAAGACCCGGATATTTCGAAAACTATTTTACTTTGAATCCTGAATTTGAAGATCAATAAATTAGTCAAATAAATTAATGGTTGGTTTTGTGCTTCAGCGGTTATTTGGTACCATAGTGACCATAACTACTGTGTGCATCCTGGTATTTTTAATGACCAGGATGATGCCTGGAGATGCTGTTTTACAACTGACTGGACCAACATCTTTTGAGTCTAAATTCACATCTTCAAAAAGAACATCACTTAAAAGATATCATCAGATAGCTGCTCAACTCAACTTGGATCGCCCCCTGTTTTATTTTTCAATAGTTCCTGCTTCATATCCGGATACCTTGTTTACCATGGCGGTGAAAGAGGATAAATATCGGCTTAGAAGTTGGTATTATCAATCCGGAGGTCATTGGAATCTGGTGCAGGATATAAACGACATTGCCCGAAATATCGTAGACTCACTTCTGAAAATATCGGCTGACGATCGTACACGGATAGGATCCTACCTACTTAATTTCTACTCAACCGGAATATCTGCCAAGGGAAGAAGTATTGTGAATTCTGCGCTGGTTGATTCAACCGTCATCAACTCTCCATCACTCAAGATTCAATTTGAAAAACTAAGCTCGACTCTTAATACTATGCCGAACCGGTCATTGGGTATCCCTGCTTTACGTTGGCATGGTGCACAAAATCAATTTCATATTTGGATAAGTAACTTATTGAAAGGAGATTTTGGAAGATCTTTGCAGGATGGACGCTCTGCCAATACCAAAATCAAAGAGGCTCTTTCATGGACCTTATCCATAAATTTGATCGCGATACTGCTCTCCTTATTAATTTCCATTCCTTTGGGGGTATATCTAAGTGCTTTTGCTTCAAAGTTTGCCAGGAAATGGATCCAAACGATCATTTACTTTTTTTATTCCATTCCTGTGTTTTTGCTGGCAACCTTGCTAGTGGTCTTTTTTACTACGGATGAGTTTGGAGCATGGACGAATATCTTTCCAACCGTAGGAGTTGTCGAGGCTTACATGGGTGGAACTTTTGGAGAACGTTTCCTCCTTACCGGCTCCAAGTTAGTCCTGCCTGTGTTTTGCCTGGTGATTACCTCCTTAGCTTACCTCTCCCGGATGATAAAGGCTGGAATGGATGAACAACTTTTACAGGAATATATGATTACTGCCAAAGCCAAGGGATTGGGCAAGAAAAAAAGAATTTGGAGACACGCATTTCCAAACGCTCTTTTTCCTTTGGCCACGGTGTTTAGCTCGATCATTCCGGCAGCTATTGCCGGTTCAATTACCATTGAATACATCTTTAATATTCCGGGAATGGGTCGATTGATGTTGCAAGCGATTGAGTTTAAGGATTGGAATATTGTGCTTAGCATAGTGGTTTTAACGGCATTACTGACTTCAATTGGAATTTTAATAACTGATGTGTTTTATGCCTGGCTTGATCCCAGGGTTAAAGGATTGATTCGCAAATGAAAAAATGGTGGCAAATAGGATCAAGGATTAAATCCCAGCTGGGAGGAAGATGGACGTATCCCTTTGTCATCTCTTGTTTGGTCTTTGCTTTGTTAGGCGATTTTATTGCGAATGAGGTACCTATTGTGTGTAAATACGAGGGTAAAATCTACTTTCCTGTACTAAGAAAGGTTGGAACAGATCTTGGGTTACATTCACATCACCCCGTGTTGAGGTTTAAAAACTATGAAGACACCCCTTTTGAATGGCAATTAAATCCTTTAATCCCATACGATGCAAACAGCTTAGATACCAGAAACGACAATTTCCGCAGTCCATTTGAAAAGCAGGATGTCAAAGGTCTAATGTATCGGCATTGGATGGGTACAGACTTGCTGGGGAGAGATGTACTAGCAGGTATGATAGCTGGGGTAAGAGTAGCAATTTTTGTGGGTCTACTGTCGGTATTCATTGCAACAATTATCGGTTTGATGTTTGGAATGATCGCCGGTTATTTCGGTAATCATACGAAAGCTTCAATCGCATTGAGTTTTGCAGTTTGCTTAGGTCTGGGGTGTACATTTTTAGGTGGATCTATCATCTTTCCAATCTGGCAAAATCGAACACCAGGATTTATTACGTTTTTAGAAGGTTTCCTTCTAGGAATAGTGATATCATGTCTCGTATATCTTGTTCTAAAACAATCCAAAGTAGGTCAACGAAAGATATTTTGGATGATTGATAGTCTGATTTTACAATTGATTAAGTGGTTTAGATCGATACCTGGTATATTCTTATTAATGGCCATGATACCGTTGTTTTCATATACAGGTATCATTACGATAAGTGTGATTATTGGTTTGTTGAGATGGCCAATCATTGCACAATATACCCGAGCGGAAATGTTAAAAATCAGAAATTTACCTTATATGTTAGCCGCTGTGGGATTTGGTCTTTCTTCCTATCGAATTCTTAGTAGGCATGCTTTGCCAAATGTAATTTACCCCATCATTATTCACGCTGCTTTTGGAATTAGCGCTGCCATTTTGTTGGAATCGACCCTATCTTTTTTAGGTTTAGGATTAGGAGTCGACAAAGTTACCTGGGGAACTTTATTAGAGGAGGCCCGAGGTAATTTTGCCGCCTGGTGGATGGCGGTTTTTCCTGGATTGGCCCTTTTTTTCACCGTGGTAGCGTTTAATTCAATCGGTGATCAAATGTTAAAATCCCTTAATCCTCACCACGAAAAACTGGAAAAAGAGTAAAAAAGTGCCCCAAACCTTGATTTCTGGGACTTTTTTACACAATTATTTGTATTAAGTGTTGTTTATATATGTAGCTAAACATAAATTTGCGGCGTTTATTAGATTATATCACATAAAAAGATTTAAAATGAACAAAGGAGATCTCATTGATCACATTGCAAATGCAGCTGGAATTACAAAAGCACAAGCTGGTGATGCTTTAAATGCAGTAGTTAATGGTGTTGAAAGCACTTTGAAAGGTGGAGGAAAAGTATCCTTGATTGGTTTTGGTACTTTTTCAGTAAATGAACGCAATGCCAGACAAGGCAGGAATCCACAGACCGGTAAGGTAATTAACATTCCTGCGAAAAAAGTAGTTAAGTTTAAAGCTGGTAAAGCTTTGACCGACGCTTTAAATTAATACGCTGCACTGTTAGACATTAATTGTTAACAAATAAAATAAGGCAATTCGAGAAAGTCGGATTGCCTTTTTTTATTTTTGCACAAAATTTGAATGAATGAAGTTTGCAACCAAAGCTATTCATGCGGGGATCGATCCTGATCCTTCTACCGGAGCTATCATGACTCCGATTTTTCAAACCTCAACCTATGTTCAGACTGCCCCGGGAGAACATCAGGGATATGAATACGGAAGAACTCAGAATCCAACCCGCTCCGCTCTCGAAAACAGTATTGCAGCTTTAGAAAATGGGCAATTTGGAATTTGTTTTAGCAGTGGCATGGCGGCAATGGATGCTATCCTGAAAATGCTTGAACCTGGTGATGAAATCCTCGCAAATAATGATTTGTATGGCGGATCCTTTAGGATCGTTCGTAAAATCTATGAAAAATTTGGTTTAGTAGGTCGATTTGAAGATCTATCCATGAAGGAAAATATCGAGAAAAATATTACCGAGAACACACGGCTGATGTGGATTGAAACCCCTACCAATCCCATGTTAAGTATTATTGATATTGCCCACGTTTGTAAACTGGCAAAAAAACACAATATCCTGGTATGTATTGACAATACCTTTGCTTCCCCATTTCTACAAAATCCGTTGGATTTGGGGGCCGACATCGTAGTTCATTCGGTAACCAAGTATATTGCTGGTCATTCCGATGTAGTTTTGGGAGCAGTAGTCACTAACAACGATCAAATTGCAGAACAACTCTATTTTGTCCAAAATGCAGCAGGAGCGATTCCTGGACCTCAGGACTGTTTTCTATCTCTGAGGGGAATCAAGACCCTTCATCTGCGCATGGAAAGATCATGTGCCAACGCTTCAGCCATTGCTCATTTTTTAAATGAACATCCGCGGGTGAGTCATGTGTATTACCCCGGATTTACTTCACATCCCAATCACCATATCGCCAGGGAACAAATGACTCTTTTTGGTGCCATGATATCATTTGATCTGGTGGATAATTCAATAGAGTCCGCTCATCGGGTACTTGGTGGAACCCACTATTTTTCTTTGGCCGAATCCCTGGGAGGAGTAGAAAGCCTGATAGGCCACCCGGCGAGTATGACACATGCATCCATTCCAAAAGAAGAAAGGATGAAAGTGGGACTTACTGATTCATTGATACGATTAAGTATTGGTATAGAAGATGCGGATGACCTGATCCTGGATCTTACAGCTGCTTTGGAGAAGTAATTTTGGTCCTATTTTTTTGAAATGGTTATCTTTCATTTCTTTAAATGACTTAAATGACTTCTTGATTAAATAATCTTAGCCATAATTTCAGATGACGAAAAAATTTACTATTAAGTCATGGTCATCAGATGATCAACCCAGAGAAAAATTGATTAAAAAGGGAAGAGAATCTTTGTCCAACGCTGAATTAGTGGCCATCCTGCTTGGTTCCGGATCGCCACAGCAAAGTGCCGTAACCCTATCCCAAAAGATCCTGAAAGATGTAGATAATCGGTTGTCCATATTATCCAAATGGTCATTTAATGATTTGTTGAAATACAATGGGATTGGCAAAGCAAAGGCGGTGACCATTGTGGCGGCCATGGAACTTGGAAGAAGAAGGTTGCACGAGTCACCGGAAGTGAAGACTAAAATTACCTGTAGTAAAGATATTTATAATTACTTGCAACCCCTTCTAATGGATCTGGATCACGAACAATTTTGGATAATCATGCTTAATCGGGCCAACGAGGTCATCGAATCGCAGAAAGTCAGCATTGGAGGACGAGCAGCTACCATTGTCGATCCGAAGATTATATTTAAAAAAGCGTTGGATAAAAAAGCGACTTCCATAATTGTTTCGCATAACCACCCCAGCGGTCAACTAAAACCTAGTTCTGTTGATTTACAGATTACCAAAAAATTGAGAGAAGCCGGCCAAATATTGGATATTCCATTGTTAGATCACATAATATTTTCGGATAACGGCTATTACAGCTTTGCCGATGAAGGTGTGGTCTGATTGATACACAAATATCCGTTATGCTTAGGCCTAAACTTGAGTGGGCCGTATCCCGAGATTTGTTTAATTTCAAAACCTATCTTTCGCAATTGTCCTTCAATCCAGTCTCGATCGAATAACTGAAGTTGATGTTTTTCAAATGATTTCTGGTACAAGCCTTCCACGGCAGTAAAAGTGGTTATATTCCTGCTCATTTGTTGGTGCTCCGGATGATCCAAATATTCTATAATCATCGTATATCGATCATTTTCAATAATTTTGAAAGGATGATCAAGGATCTGATATACTTTGGGTTCTAAAAAATCAAAAACAAATATCCCTCCGGGTACCAGATGGCTTTTGATCCTTTTAAATAGGCTGATCAGAGTTTCATAGTTATTTCTGGAATCGGCCAGATAGTTAAATACTTCTCCTATGGCGGTTACGGCCACACAATCTGGTAGCGGAAAATCTATAAAGGAATTGCAGATAAATTGGGCTTGAGGCGCATTAATTTTTGCCAGCTTGATCATTTCCGGCGACAGATCCACACCGATCATTTCAAAATCCGTATCGGCAAAGTACTTTTCAACATGTCCGGATCCACAACCTAAATTGACAATTATACCTTGAGTAATGCCAGCTGAAGTCAGGTTGTCTTTTAAAAACCGAGCTCCTTCCAGACCAAGGTCTTTATAATCCTGGTCGTGAATTACAGCCAATTCGACACCATAAAAATTACCGTCCATGAGCAGATGATGTATCTGATATTATTAAACGTGCCGTATTTTCTGAAGCCGTTCCATTGCTATGCAGAATAGTCCGGAGCCTTTGATAAGCAGTAATTATTTTTGCTCTTGAGTTCTTATCAAGTATTTTAGATAGTTCTATCTGCAACTTGGCTTGGGTGAAATCTTTTTGGATCAATTCAGTTACTACTGGTTGGTCCAAGATTAAATTAACCAGGGAAATATATTCGATATTAATTAATTTTTTGGCAATCAGGTAGGATAGTTTACTACCCCGGTAACACACTACTTGAGGTACTTGGAATAAGGCGGTTTCCAAAGTAGCTGTGCCAGAGGTCACGCAAGCGGCGTAGGCAGATTTTAAAATCTCATAGGTCTGATCAAATAATAGCAGGCATTCGGATTCTAAACTTTTCGCGGCTATACATTGGTGATAAATTTCTCTTGGTAAGTGTGAAACACCGGCAATAACAAACTGGTAATTTGGGAATAATGGAACCATATCCAGCATGACATTTAACAGTTTTTCTACCTCCTGCTTACGACTACCGGGGAGTAAGGCAATAATCGGTTTCCCGGAAGATATGCGCTGGATCATATTCCCCGACTCATCTATAGCTTCAAGGAGAGGATGTCCAACATATTCTACTTCAATCTGATATTTTGCGTAAAAGTCTTTTTCAAACGGGAGAATACATAACATCTTTTGTACGGTGTCTCTGATGGTAAAAACCCGTTTGCTTTTCCACGCCCAGACTTGCGGAGATATGTAATAATAGACAGGTATTCCTTTAGTTTTTGCCCATTTGGCAATTCTCAAATTGAATCCCGGATAATCAACTAATATGAGAGCGTCGGGCCGAAAAGCAAGAATATCTTTTTTGCAAAACCTTAAATTTTTAAGAATTGTATTCAAATTTGCCACTACCTCTACAAAACCCATAAACGCCAAATCGCGATAATGTTTTACAACCTTAGCTCCTGCGGTTATCATTTTATCACCTCCCCAGGCACGAATTTCACCTGCAGGATCTAAGCGAAAAATTGCTCGGATTAAATTGCTGCCGTGAAGATCCCCCGATGATTCACCGGCTATTATATAATACCTGGCCATGATTTCGGAAAATTAGCTCAATAAATAATAGCTGTAGTAACCAACCCAACACAAGGCCAGTACAATCGTCGCAAAAACTACACCGCGCATGGATTTTGTAGCATACGTTCTCATGAACCTGTTTACCAAAAAGAGATTAGCACAGATGGAAATCAGCGACAAAGTGCGCGATCTAAAAGAAGGAGAGAATGTACCTCTTGCTAGTAATTCCTGACTTTCCAGAAAGTCATACAGTGTAAGCAATATGCCATACATTGCTATGGGTAGGCAGATTCCTAAAACCAATCCGTAGATCAGATGATTACGTCTGAATAGATTCATGATGGTATATTTTCTATTTCCTGCAAAGGTTCTAATGATTCATAGGTAGTCAGATCATGACCGGAAGGTACGACGGAAATATATCCATTTTCCAGGGATATTATGTCGGTATCTTTTCCATTGTCAAATATTTCAAATTGACCGGTCATCCAATAATATTTTTGTCCTCTGGGATCGACGGATTCTACAAATTCCTCGATCCATCTACCTTCAGCCTGACGGCATACCTTGATACCCTTTATTTTTTCCGATGGTAGATTGGGAATATTCACATTGAGTAATTTGGAATGAGGGATGCCATAGGTAATTACATGTTCAATTATATGGCTTACATAAGGCAAACTGGGCTTAAAATCAGCCTCAAAAGAGTAATCCAATAAAGAAAAGCCGATGCTATTAATACCTTCGAGACTAGCTTCCATTGCTGCGGACATAGTACCTGAATACAAAATGTTAATAGAGGCATTTGAGCCATGGTTTATTCCCGAAACACAAAGATCTATTTCACGCCCTTTCAGGATAATGTTTTTGGCAAGCTTTACGCAATCCACGGGAGTTCCGGAACATTCGTAGGCCTTAATCCCCGAAAAAACGTCAACTGAATTTAATCGTAAAGGTTCTTCAAGGGTAACTGCATGTCCTTTGCCTGATTGCGGCGAATTAGGTGCGACGATTACTATTTCACCTAAAGGTTTGACTATGGACACCAAAGCCTTGATACCTGGTGCAAACATGCCGTCATCATTGGTTACCAGTATCAATGGTTTTTTCATGCCGGCTAAGGTACATAATAAGGTCCTAATCTAAGAGATCATTAAATTTCTATTTTTACAATTTCGTTAGGGATAGGTAATGACAATGAAACGCAATAGATTTGAGGATTATGGATTTAAATTATTTCTTGATGACGGAAATCTGGTTGTCGGAGGTGTATATGAAAATATAGAAGCCTTAGATCAAGGGATGGTTCCAGGTGAAGAGACTATTCATGTCAATGGTGTTGGAATTAATGATCATGATCCATGTGTAAGCTTGAAGTTGATTCGAAACATCATGAAAAGAAATAAAAAACTAATTTTACAGACTACTCATCAAGGAGGTACCTTGACGCGAAAACTATATCGCAAAGTAATCTTTGAACCGGAATAAAATCATTCCAGCTATGAATTATGCTCAAATATTAACGGATCTGAAAGCACAGAAGTACCAACCTGTATATTTCTTACATGGTGACGAGCCCTATTTTATTGATTTGATATCCAATTATATTGCTGAAAATGTTTTGTCCGAAAGTGAAAAAGATTTTAATCAGGCTATTTTGTTTGGAAAGGAAACAGATGCTCAGACTGTATTGGATTATGTCTCAAGGATGCCAATGATGTCTCAATACCAAGTAGTGATTGTCAAGGAAGCGCAAGAAATGAGATCCCTATCTAAATTGACGGATTATATTCAAAAACCTTTTCCATCTTCCATATTGGTATTATGCCATAAACATAAGAAATTGGATAGTCGAACTAGTCTTGGCAAAGTAGTGAAGAAACATGCGGTGGTTATGGAATCTAAGAAGTTATATGAAAATCAGATCCCGGATTGGGTTGCCCATGAAGTTCATTCATTGGGATATGAAATTGAACCGGCCGCTTTGCAAATGATAACCGACTATTTAGGTACTGATCTTAGTAAGATTCAAAATGAAATCAATAAATTAACCATAAATCTTAAGGAAAAAGAAAGAATAACCCCGGCGACCATTGAGAGAAATATTGGTATAAGCAAAGACTATAATGTCTTTGAGTTGCAACGGGCACTGGCGGGTAAGAACAGACAACAAACGATGAAGATCATCCAACACTTTACCCAAAATATCAAAGATCACCCATTGGTCATGATAATCTCTGTTTTATTTAATTTTTACAGTAAATTATTGCTCTACCTGGAGAATAAAAATCTTTCGGATTCGGCAAAGATGCATTTGATGGGTATTAGATCTCCATTTTTTATGAAAGAGTATCATTTAGCAGCAAGAAATTACCACCTTACCGATGTGGAACAATGCATTCACATATTGGCTGAATATGATCTTAGAGGAAAAGGAGTAAAAAATAGTAGCCTTAAACAAGAAGAATTATTAAAGGAAATGGCCTATCATTTATTACATTCAAGCGAATTTATGGGAATTATGTAGAGCTTAATGATGTTGCAATCATTTTAATCAAATCATAATTTAGGATTTAAACTTATTGAGCATTCATTTTTCAATGCCTATGGAGATATTAATTGTAGATAATCATGACTCATTTACCTACAATATTTTGGAATTATTGAGAAAGATGGAGGGTCTGAATGTTGCGGTTGTCAATTATGATCACTTAAATAATTCAAAAATTGATCGGTTTGATAAAGTGATTTTCTCACCAGGACCAGGACATGTCAATGAATATCCCTATTTAACATCATTTCTGGATGAATATCAATCGAAAAAATCCATCTTGGGCATTTGTCTCGGGCACCAGGTTCTTTGTAATTATTTTGGAGCTCAACTGATAAATCTTCCAACGGTGTGTCATGGACAGGAATTGCAAATAAACATTAATAACAAAACAAAATTGTATCAAAATCTTCCCGGCAGTATCACAGTAGGATTGTATCATTCCTGGGTAATCAGCGATCAAGGATTTCCAGTGGAACTGGAAATTACGGGTGCTTCCCTTTCCGGCCTGATCATGTCTATTTCCCATCGAACGTTGGATCTTCACGGTATTCAGTTTCACCCCGAATCCTTCATAACCATAAATGGATTTGAAATAATGAAAAACTTCATTTATTCTTAATATGGCTGGCCAGGATTTTATCGACAGAGTTAACAATCTCTCACGGATCGGATGTCCATTTTTATTCTTAATTGACTTTGAAATGGAAAAGCCTATCATCTGCAAATTTAGTGATCTCAACCAGCACGGAATTCGCTTCGATATTAACGGTATCCGCAATTATTGTATTCAAGATAAGCCCCATCCGCGATCGCTTAGTGTAGATACCAGCCCAATGAATAAAGATCATTATCTTGAGGCTTTTGAATTGGTACAACAACACATACATAGGGGAAACACGTATCTATTAAATTTAACTTTTCCTACTCCGCTTTCCATTAATTTGGAATTAGAGGACATTTTTCATTTTGCCGAGGCACCTTATAAGTTGTATCATCCTGAATTTACCGTGTTCTCACCGGAATGTTTTGTTAAGATTAGCAATGGAAAAATATATTCATTTCCTATGAAAGGTACCATAGATGCTAGTGTGCCCAATGCGGAAGTAGCTATCCTGCAAAATAACAAAGAGAAATGGGAACACAATACCATTGTAGATCTCATTCGCAACGATCTGTCCATGGTATCCAATCAAGTCGAAGTACACAATTTTAGACATTTATCGCGCATTAAAACCCATCAAGGCGAATTGTTACAGGTAAGCTCTACTATTACGGGGACTTTACCGGATGATTGGAAGGATCAGTTGGGTAATATAATTATCAAGTTGTTGCCGGCCGGATCAATAAGCGGAGCACCTAAGAAAAAAACCATCGAAATCATACATGAAGTAGAAAGTGGAAAAAGGGGATATTATACCGGAATTTTTGGCTGCTTCGATGGGAGCAACCTGGATAGTGCAGTGATGATACGGTATATAGAAAAGACTCAAGAGGGTTTTCTATTTCGCAGTGGTGGAGGAATTACCGCCCTGAGTGATGCTGAAGAAGAATTTCAAGAACTACTAGCTAAAGTGTATGTACCCATTATTTGAAAGCATCAAAGTAATCGACCGGCAGGTAAAACATTTGCCGTGGCATCAGCAAAGATTTGAAAGATCCTACCAGGTGCATTATGGATTTAGTCCTGAGATCGATCTGCGAAATTTAATTTGTGTACCCAAACATATCAGTTCCCATAAACTCTTTAAATTGCGTTTTTTGTACAATGATACCTCCTTTCAGATTGAGATTTTACCTTATATCCACCGTAAAGTCAAAACACTGAAGTTGGTACAGGACAATTCGATTTCTTACGATTTGAAATACTGTGACCGGTCCAAGATTGAAAGACTATTTGCTCAGCGCAGCTCATGTGATGAGATTCTGATCGTCAGGGATGGAATGATCACAGATACCTCCTTTTCCAATGTGGTATTTTATGATGGTCATCATTGGTATACGCCTAAAAATCCATTGCTCCAAGGGACCTGCAGAAATAGATTATTGTTTGAAAAGAAAATCAAAGAGGCCCAGATCAGACCAGAAGATCTTTACAATTACCAATATGTGGCTTTAATCAATGCAATGAGCGATCATTTGGATCGCGGGGTTATTGAAGTTAAAAATATTTCGATTTGACGACTAGGTGTGAACATCAACAGGTCGATGAACCATGGAATGAACTCTTTGATGAAGTATCAGTTTCGGATATATTACTTAACGAAAATATAAATTATCAGACTTTGTTTGAAATTTTGTAGACGTACTAATAGTCCATATCGAATACCGGTTAATCTTTTATTTCCAAAATATTTTTCTGCCGCCACGATAAACTTCTTAATTACTCCTGGGTCTACATCATAGGTAAAAATCAAAGACTGCTCTTGTTCCTTTACCAGGGTATAAACAAAATTTTTATAGGTATTAAAATAGCGCCTTGATCTTGCCAATACTTATTGATTTCAGGCTACCTTTGTTAAGGTTTTGTGCTAGACCTTAGGCAAATAGTGTATTTGAATTATGAGCACAACCATTCAAACTGAATCAATAAATAACTTCCAAATTACCTATCGACTCTTTTAGACAAGCAGCATTTCTTATATTTTTTTCCACTGCCACAGGGACAAGGATCATTTCTGCCAATTTTCGGTTGATTTCTTCTAAGGGGCTCCGATATTGACTGTACTAGATCGTCATCCTCATCTTCATTTGAATAAAGAATAAAATCATTGTCCTCTTCGAAATCTTTCATCATCAACCTATTTTGCTTATTCTTAACATGAGCTCTTTTTATGATTGAATCAATCTGTTCTTCTATGTCGGCTGACTCATTTTCTACATGTGAGGAGACTTTTTCAATACCTTGGGCTAAATATTGATAATAAATTGAGACATCTGAGTAGTCCTCAAAGGGGCGATGTACGGTGTAAAGAAAGTCCTCGTCTTTATCATTAATATAATCAGCAAAATCACCGTGAATACGAATATCAATTTTGTCTTCTTCGAATGCTTTTTCAATATCTTGTTCAAAACCTTCGATATGAAATTGTGTAATTGTATGCATGGTCCACCCAAGCATTTCATGGTCGTGTTCAGAATAATGGTTCCAAAGCGTTCGCATCAATAACTTCGCCTGGCTTTGCTTTGAATCATCGATAGCGGCGATAGCTCCAAGTGTTTCCAAAACCACGGATTTAATATACCAGTAATTGTTGTCAATTTTTGAGTCATCAAGATCATAAAATTCATCGAAGTCCACCTCATCATATAGATCTTTTTCTGTAAAGGTGAACATCTCAAGGAATCCATCGAGATTAGTCTTACCCAATTTTTGTAAGGGAGCACCAATTATCTCGTAACCAATATCACCCAGAATTCGATCAACAATTTGTTCAGGCATACCGGTTAAGAAAGCCAGAAATAGTCTATTTAATTCGGTCAGATTGTAATGGCCACAGACATAAAGTCCATTGAGAAAATAATCTTGATTACACTCACCTATTGACTTAGTGGTTCTGATCAATCCTTCTGACAAAAGCCAGATAATATCATGTGTGATGTTTGCATTGTCATCTAAGCCGGATATTTTAGCTATATCCGACTCTGTGATCTCTATTGCCGGTTTATTTAACAATGAGTAAAAGAGATCATAGTATGGCCGGTTATTGACTTGATGTTTCATTAACTGTCCAAACACCTGGGCCGCCCAAGTTTCAATATCGACCTGGAGATCTACATCTATTCCTTCAAACGGCATGTCCTTTCCCCGTATGGCAAAGGCAATCATTTCGGTCAACTCATCTTGTTCAATAGCGACTGCAGTTCTAAAAATTTTATGGTAGTTTTCTTTTTGATTGGTTGCAATAAAAAATTCATTCAAAGTGATCAATAATATCCTCAACTCTGAATCAGAAATGATGGTCGGTAGCATTTTATCATTGATAAGACAATCGATTTCCGTAGCAAAAAGTTTTTCGAATCCTTCTCTGTGTGATTTATTAGTATAATCAAAATAATAAGCCCGAGCATACTCGGCTTTTACTGCTATATGATTAGGGTGGGAAACCAAGGCTTTTTCAAGGGTAGTATAATATTTAAGCGGCTTCTTCAGGTCACCATAAAAAGTGGCTAAAGCCAACTGGCATTCCGCAATGTCAGGATGCTGGTTAACGATTTCAAAGATTTCTTCTTCATCTTCCAATCCCCAAAGGATATCAAGATGTTGCAATTTGGCCTCGAGATCATAGGAGTATTTTGTTGGAGAAAATCTAATCTTGGGAAAGTTGTTAATAGCTGTCATGATGACAATCTACAACAACAATAAATCAAAATCAACAAGTTGTTCAGATTTCATAAAATTTAATTCTTTATTCATAATTCATAAGTTTTTGCAATTTCCTTTATATTTGAAGCTAGAAATGAAAATGATAATTCAAAATACATATTGGTGGTGGCATAATAAGATGCTTAAAGATCGAGTGGTTAGTTGACCTTGCCGTTACCAGAAAAGAAGATGCGGTTTGTCGAAACACTCGGCGAACCGCATTTTTATTTTAGATAGAAGATATGGAGAAAATAAAGATTAACACCTATGTGATTTCGGGTCTGGCTGATTTTTTAACACCGGTGACCGTATATTTAAAACTTCGGGATCATTTCGATCATCCGGTGCTATTAGAAAGTAATGATTTTACCAACAAGGAAGTATGCTTTTCCTTTATTGGGTTGGAACCAATTGCCAATTTTCAGGCAACGGAAAATAATATCAAGATGTCTAGCCCATTGGGCATTCAAAGAAGGTCTGTGGATTCCATTCATACGGCACCCAATGCATTTTTTGAATTTATGCAATGTTTCGAGATCAATCTTCATGGTGAATACCCCTTGGTCAATGGATTTTTTGGCCATTCAAATTTTGAATCCGTTGGTCTTTTTGACACCTTAACATTCGATCATTCCAAAGCAACTACGGATTTACCCTTAATGCATTATGACTTTCATCGCTTCGTGATTGCCTTCAATCATTATAAAGATCAATTTTACCTGATCGAAAACTGCCCTTCCAACGAAACATCAAAGATCGAAGAAGTACATCAGATGCTTTTTGCCCGGAATTACATCTCCTATCCATTCCAACTGAGAGGTCCTGAATCCAGCAATTTGAGTAACGATGAGTTTAAGGAATTGGTGCGACTAGGTAAGCATCATTGTCAGATGGGAGATGTGTTCCAAATCGTGTTATCCAGGCGATTTAAGCAAGGATTTATTGGGGATGAATTTAATGTGTATCGAATTTTAAGGTCCATCAATCCATCACCATATCTCTTTTATTTTGATTTAGGCAGTTATAAAATATTCGGATCATCCCCTGAATCTCAAATGGTCATCAAAGACGGGATTGCTAAAGTCAATCCTATTGCGGGCACCTATCGCCGTTCCGGGGATCTGGAGGAGGATTTAGCTAGTGCAGAGGAATTAAAATTGGATCCAAAAGAAAATGCCGAACATATCATGTTGGTGGATCTGGCCCGGAACGATTTAGGCCGACATACGAAAAATGTGCAGGTCAAAGAGCTCAAAAAGATTCATTTCTTCAGTCATGTTATGCACCTGGTATCAACGGTCGAAGGGGAATTACCGGCTGAAGTCAATCCGATTCAGGTTTTTGGAGATACCTTTCCGGCAGGAACCTTATCCGGAGCACCTAAATTCAAAGCCATCCAACTGATCCATCAGTATGAAAAGGAATTGCGGAATTACTATGGTGGAAGCATTGGTTTTGTCGATTTTAATGGGGATATGAACCAGGCTATTTTGATTCGCTCATTTTTAAGTCAGGATCAATACTTACACTATCAGGCAGGGGCTGGAATTGTAGTGAGCAGTGATGAAGTAAAAGAACTGCAGGAAGTCAATAATAAACTGGGAGCACTAAAACGCGCTCTAGAAATTGCAGAAAAGTTATGAAAATATTAGTCTTAGATAATTACGATTCGTTTACCTATAATTTGGTCCAATATTTGGATGAAATCACCACTCACCAAATAAACGTGTTCAGAAATGACAAAATAGCCATCGATGAGGTAGAAAAATATGATTGTATCGTACTATCTCCTGGACCTGGATTACCCAAGGATGCCGGTATTATGCCGGAACTGATAAAGACCTATGCACAAAGCAAACCAATCCTGGGGATTTGCTTAGGACATCAGGCAATTGGAGAATGTTTTGGTAGTAAACTGGAAAATTTGAAATTTGCCTTCCATGGTGTGGCCACACCCATCAAACAAAATGGTTTGAAATCTGAAATATTTCAAGATATCCCAACTCGTTTCCAGGCAGGAAGGTATCATTCATGGGTTATTAAGAAAGATACACTGGTCGATGAATTGGAGTGTATAGCAGTTGACGATCAGACCCAAATCATGGCAATCAAACACAAAACCAAACCAATATTCGGATTACAGTTTCACCCGGAATCCATACTTACAGACCATGGGAAACAAATGTTAAAAAACTTTATCGATCACTGTGAAAACCTGGTTGAATCATGAAAGCTGTACTCAATAAGTTGTATCAATACGTACCTCTATCTAGGAAGGAAGCAAAAGACATACTGATTGCCATTTCTCAGGAGAAATACAATGAGTCTTTGATGACCAGTTTTATCTCCAGTTTTCAGATGAGAGATATTTCAGTAGCCGAACTGCAGGGCTTTGTTGATGCGCTCCTCGAATTGAGAAGACCGGTGGACCTGTCCGAATTCAAGTCAATAGATGTATGTGGAACCGGTGGAGATTATAAAAATACATTCAACATCTCGACTTTATCAGCATTTGTAATTGCCGGAGCCAATTATAAGGTTGCGAAACATGGTAATTATGGTGTTAGTTCATCCAGTGGATCAAGTAATGTTTTGGAACACTTAGGTTACCGGTTTACCAACGATGAACAAATTTTAAAAGCACAATTGGATAAAAGTAACATTTGTTTTTTCCATGCTCCTCTATTCCATCCTGCCATGAAAGCGGTTGGGCCTATTCGAAAACAACTAAAGATGGTTACTTTTTTTAATATGATTGGACCCTTGGTAAATCCGGCACAACCCGAGTTTCAAATGACCGGTGTTTTTTCTCGCAAATTGGCTAGACTGTATCAATATATTTTTCAAAGTTCCAATAAATCTTACTTGATTGTTCATGGTTTGGACGGTTACGATGAAGTATCGTTAACAGGCCCTTTTTTACTAAAGTCCAATCGATCGGAAAGAGTGATCCATCCTACAGACCTAGGATATGAAATTTTAAAACCCCAAGAGTTGTACGGAGGCGAAACGGTTCCGGAGGCTGCGAAAATATTTACGCATATCCTGGAGGGCCAGGGGACGAAATCTCAAAATCAAGTGGTGACGGTCAACGCTGCGTTGGGAATCCATTGTTTTAATCCCGATTGGTCTTTAGCGGATTGCATTGCGCAAGCAGCAGAGTCCCTTCATAGTGGAAATGCACTTTCAGTTCTTAAATCACTGATTAAATAAAGATTAAGATGAACATATTGGATAAAATCGTTGCCGACAAAAGAAATGAAGTAGCCCGAAGAAAATCCCTTTTTCCGGTCACCTTGTTGGAACAAAGTATCTACTTTCGAGCCGAACCCGTTTCACTTAAAGAATATATATTAAGGGAAGATAAAGTTGGAATTATTGCTGAATTTAAGCGAAAATCTCCCTCCAAAGGGTATATCAACGAATTTGCGAATGTTGAAGAAGTAAGTATCGGATATATGCAGGCTGGGGCCTCCGCATTATCCGTACTGACGGATGAAAAGTATTTTGCCGGTAAAAGCGAAGATTTAACCATAGCGCGTAATTTTAACTTTTGTCCTATCCTCCGCAAGGATTTTATTGTCGATCCATATCAAGTCATCGAAGCCAGGTCGATAGGTGCTGACGCTATCCTGCTCATTGCTGAAGTCTTAACCAAGGTAGAAATCAAAGAGTTAGCGGAGTTAGCTCACAAACTGGGCATGCAGGTATTGACCGAGTTGCATCATGAAAATCAATTAGAAAAACTCAATGATTCCATCGACTTGGTTGGAGTAAACAATCGGGACTTGAGTACTTTTAAAACTTCCACAGCCACTTCCGAACGAATAGTTGAATTGATTCCGAATCAATTTGTCAAGATATCTGAGAGCGGGATCTCTTCAGCAGAGACTATTGTTCATTTAAAACAAATGGGATATCAAGGTTTCCTATTAGGTGAGATTTTTATGAAAGCGACAGATCCGGCTTGGGCATGTCGTAAGCTAATTAACCAGGTGAATGAAATTCTTCATCAAAAAGTAGTCTCATGAAACTTAATTCCATCAAAGTTTGTGGGATGAAAAGCCCGGATAATATTCATATGCTTAGAAACCCCAAGATTAATTGGATCGGATTCATATTTTATCCCAAATCGCCGCGATATATTGAACAAGTACCTCCTAAAGAGGATACCGATCCATATTACAGAGTAGGAGTATTTGTTAATGAAGAAGAGTCGGTGGTCCTGGAGAAAATTAAAAAACATCAATTGGATATTGTTCAGCTGCATGGTGATGAAACACCTGAATATTGTCTTAATTTAAAACCCCATGTGGAAGTGTGGAAAGCATGGAGTCTGGATAACACCTTTGATTTTCAAATCCTGGATAGTTATTTGGATGTGGTAAGTCTGTTTGTATTCGATGCCAAGGGTGAGCAGAGGGGTGGAAACAGTATACCATTTGATTGGAACATATTATCGCAATATCGTAAGGCAAAACCTTTTTTGCTGAGTGGAGGTATAGGACCAGAAAGCATCAATGACCTTAAAGAATTTCATCATGCTGCCTGTCGGGGTATCGATATTAACAGCAAATTTGAGACGAGCCCAGGTTTAAAAAATATAGATTTGATCAATAACTTTATTCATGAATTATCAAATTGACAACAGAGGATATTATGGAAAATTTGGAGGGTCATACATCCCTGAGATGCTCTACCATAATATTTACACCTTAGCTGAAAATTATCTTGACATCATTAATAGTCATGAGTTCCAGGCAGAATTCCATTCCTTATTAAAAGATTACGTTGGACGACCTACACCATTGTATTTTGCCAAACGGTATTCCGAAAATTTTGGGGCCAGAATTTATCTAAAGAGGGAAGACCTCAACCATACAGGTGCCCATAAGATCAACAATACCATAGGTCAAATACTACTAGCGAAGAAATTGGGAAAAACACGGATTATTGCCGAGACCGGTGCTGGACAACATGGTGTAGCCACCGCCACGGTGTGTGCACTGATGGACCTACCTTGTGTGGTATACATGGGTGCGGTGGATATCGAAAGACAAGCGCCAAATGTGGCCCGTATGAAGATGCTGGGTGCCGAAGTAAGAGCTGCCCATAGTGGGAGTAAAACCTTGAAAGATGCTACCAATGAGGCGATAAGAGATTGGATTAACAATCCGGAAGATACTCACTATATCATTGGCTCGGTGGTGGGCCCACATCCATATCCGGATATGGTTGCCCGCCTACAGTCCGTAATAAGTGCAGAGGTGAAATCGCAGTTACTGGAATGCGAAGGAAGGGATTATCCGGATACTATAGTAGCCTGTGTAGGAGGAGGAAGTAATGCTGCCGGTATTTATTTTCATTACCTGCATAGAACAGAGGTTCAATTAATCTCAGTGGAAGCTGCCGGGTTGGGCATCGATTCAGGAGAGTCTGCGGCTACCTCCATATTGGGAAGCGCAGGTATCATTCATGGTAGTAAAACCCTCCTGATGCAAACGGCCGATGGGCAGATCATTGAACCCTATTCCATATCTGCCGGATTGGACTACCCCGGAATAGGCCCATTACATGCTCACCTGATTAAGACCGGAAGAGCCCAAGCAATAAGCATAACCGATGCGGAGGCCTTGGAAGCGGCTTATAAGCTAACAAAAACGGAAGGTATTATCCCTGCTTTGGAATCAGCACATGCTTTTGCTGCCCTGGAAAAGATGGATTTTCAAACCGAACAAATCATTGTGATCAACTTATCCGGACGGGGAGATAAAGATTTGGACACGTATATTAAGAATATGAATGATCATGAATAGAGTTACCGAATTTTTTAATAACCATTCCTCTGAGATATTGAATATCTATTTTACAGCAGGTCATCCCACGCTGAATAGTATTGAAGATATTATCATCCATCTTGAAAAATCCGGAGTAAACTTAGTCGAAATCGGAATTCCATATTCCGATCCTTTGGCAGATGGTCCCACGATTCAAGCAAGTAGCACCAAAGCACTGCAAAATGGCCTTACACTTGATCTATTATTTGATAGATTAACCCGAATCCGGCCAAAGGTCTCCATACCATTCATACTTATGGGGTATTTTAATCCAATTTTGCAATACGGTGATGATCGCTTTTTCAAAGCTTGTAAAGATGCCGGAGTAGACGGATTAATAATCCCGGATTTACCTTTACATGAATATGAGGAAGTCTATCAAAGTAAGATGCAGGAATATGATTTAGCAATCAGCTTTCTGATTACTCCTCAAACTCCCATCAAGCGCATTAAAAAAATTGATGATTTAACCACCGGGTTCATCTATATTGTATCCAGCAGTTCCATTACCGGTGCCAAGTCTTCAATCGCGGATGCTCAAATAGAATACTTTCAGAAAATTAAAAGCTTGAATCTCACTAGCCCTTCTTTAATCGGATTTGGGATTTCAAATTCCAAAACCTTTCACACCGCATGTCATTATGCAAATGGCGCCATTGTGGGAAGTGCATTTATCAAAGCCATAGATCAAAATTCAGATAATTTAGCAAATGCTATTCCTGCATTTGTAAATACAATTCGTAACCAATGATTATTCAATTAGCCCATCAAATAGACCATGAGCATTTACACAACTTGGAAAAACGGCTAACGGAACTCGGCTATCATGTAACCGAAGTTCGCACTCAGTTCAATCATTATTTGGTGGGAGTAGGGAAGAAAACCTTGGATATACGTTCTATTGGCCACTTACCTGGAATCGAAGATATTCATAGAGTAAGTGATCCATATAAGTTGGTATCAAAAAAGTGGAAACTGAAGGATACTCTAATCGATCTCGGAGATGGGGTAGAAATTGGAACTGGAAGTTTGACTATTATGGCGGGGCCATGTTCAATTGAATCACCAGAACAAATAGATAGTACGATTCAACATTTAAAAAATCACCATATCAAGTTGATGCGAGGGGGGGTCTACAAACCCAGAAGTTCTCCCTATTCATTTCGCGGACTGGGTTTAGATGGACTCAAAGTATTCTCACAGAAATGCCAGCAGGCGGGCATTAAGATAATTACCGAAGTGATGACGGTAGACCAGATTGATTCAATGGAGCCTTATGTAGATATCTTTCAAGTAGGTGCTCGAAACGCTCAAAATTTCAACCTACTGGATGCCCTAGGTGATGTAGACAAACCTGTATTGCTCAAAAGAGGGATGTCCGGAACAATCGAGGAATTACTGCAGGGAGCAGAGTACATATTTTCACATGGGAATGAAAAAATTCTACTATGCGAAAGAGGCATAAGAACCTATGAATCGGCTTATCGAAACACCATGGATGTCAATGCAATAGCCATGCTAAAAAGGATGTCCCATTTGCCGGTAATTGCCGATCCTTCTCATGGAATTGGCATTCGAAAATATGTCGAGCCTATCGCCTTGGCAAGTATAATGGCCGGTGCCGATGGAGTCATTGTCGAAGTTCATGAAAAACCACAAAAAGCCTTATCGGATAGTCAACAAACTTTGAGTTATCAGGAAGCTGAGATGGCATATAAAAAAATGAGACGTGTATTCCAATTAAGAGAAGAATTGAAGTAAGGAATTGTCTTTGTCCAAGAGAAAATGTAGAATTTTGTCTTTTTTGGTATTACCTAACCGTTATATAGATAACAATTTAATAGAAATGCCATGAATCCATTATCTACTGAATTTTTACCTTTTCTCCAGGAATTAAATCTTAACAATAACCGCGATTGGTTTAAACAGAACAAATCCAGATTTGAAGCTGTGGTCAAAAAGCCATTCGAAGAGTTGATTGAATTAGTGATTGCAAGAGTCACAAAATTGGATACGAACACCGAGCAAAATGTGAAAAATTGTGTATATCGCATTTATAAGGATATCCGCTTCTCAAAAGATAAAACACCGTACAAAACACATATGGCTGCGATTGTCTCCCCAACAGGAAGGAAAAATCATATGGTGCCCGGACTGTATTTGCATTTTGGAGTAGAAGGGATTCATCTTGGAGGTGGGAGCTATATGCCTGATAAACCATTTTTATATCGCATCCGCCAGGCGATTATGAATGATCCGGTAAGGGTGAATGCGATTTTGAATAATGCATTGTTTCATCGAGTTTACGCAGGAGAAATTAAGGGGGAAAAAAATAAAATCCTGCCCAAGGAATTTAAAGATACAGCTGCTGAATTCCCATTGCTCTTCAATAAACAATATTATTACATGTCACATTACCAAAATCCGGAAGATTTTGTCAGGGAGGATCTGGTAGAATTTATTATGGAACATTACCAGGCCGGTAAGCCTTGGAATGATTTCTTAAACGAAGTTTATCCTAAAAATTAAAACAACAGAGGATGCCCTTAGACATCCTCAATTGATCAGATTTTGACTTAATCATGAATATTATTTTCTAACCATTATTTTGTGTAGGCTTAATTCTTGTTCTCCTGCAATCTTTATTAGATGAAGCCCAGTATTTATTCCGGAAACATCAACTATCAAGGTATGGGTATTTTCAAAAGGTTTACGAATAATTACGCGACCCAACTCATCAAACATAAGCATTTCACCCTTTTTGGTGGCAAATTTACCTAACTCAATCGTCAAGTCATGACTTACCGGGTTAGGATAAATCGATACGTTATTGTCAACAATTATGCTATTCCCACCACAACTCTGCGTTTTTGAACCCCCAGTCAAGAATGTACAGGTATTAGAATAGGTGGATACAGATGATCCGCAATCGGCCTGTACCTGCCATTCGTAAGTAGTATTTGGAGTCAATCCACCTAACGTAATGTTGGTATTGGATGTCGTGTGAGTATCCCAAATTGAAGTCCCTAAAACTCTTTTACGCACGGTATAGTTACTAGCTCCAGCAATAGAAGTCCAGTTTAACCGTGCTCTATTTCTTCTTACGTTGTTGGTTTGCGTAGGAGAGGGAATATCGCAAGATCCGCTATTACATGGTTCACAATCAACTCCTCCACAATCCACACCTTCTTCATCAGCGTCCATGACTCCATTGTTACAATGATTGCCTGTACCACCTCCTAAACAAGAAGCTGCTGCTATACTATTTAACAAAATAGTAGCGGGTTGAGGATGAAACGCTTGAGATAAATCTTTGCCATTATTTCCACTTAGGTGGCAATAACTCATAATGGTACCAGGCCCTCTGAATGTAGGACGTGGACAACTTCCTTCTACAGTATAGCAGCCATCGATAGCAGTACCATTACTATTCCATACACAGGCATGTGTATGACGGGAACCAAATAAATGCCCTAACTCGTGACAAAATACATCTACTGTCCAAGAATATGTGGGAATATTCTCATACGATGCATCAATTCCGGCATAACTCATACTGGCCGACCGATTACTATTGCATAATCCATTAAAACCGGCTGCAATACCTCCGGCATTTACCAGATTCAGCAATATAGCAAGATCTCCATTCCAATTGGTCGTCTTGCGTTGAAATGAAGAAAGGAAAGCCCCTGAACTACCCCCACGATGCTGAGTCTTTTGAGTCCATATTTTCATGTATGATATTTGAATTGTCACACCTTCAATGTCATAGATGGCAGCCGCCTGAGCAAACATTGCAGATAGCCATTGGGCGGTTGCAGTTTCGCTGTTTCCGTTAGCCTGGAATATATCTTTGTCAGCTTCTATGTATATGCCTACTGGATCTCCAACATCTCTGGTCTCTAAACCTCGGGTCAATTCTTCTTCACTATAAATATAATCATCATCCGGGGTGGCACAGATAAAATCGCGTTGACGATTGAGGTTATGTTCAGCATAAAGAATTAGATCCTCAGATTCTTTGAGTTTGCCGAGTACGATATTCCCAAACTCTTGTGTTGAAAATAGACCCATAACTTCATTTTCATAGATACTTAAACTTGCAAGTGATTGATCTGTATTGGAGATTATACCCCGATAATGGACACCCAAATCCACCTCAACTGATTCGTCAGCATCGGTAACAACCTGAAAACCATCTTTAAAAAGATTCACTTTGATCAACTCTATGGTAAAGTCATTGGTGCCTATACCAGGTATAGATATCGATATTGCGTCCGGACTTTCAGACAAGAGGGCTTTCATTTGATTTTCTTTTATAGAAATTAGTTTACTGTCTTTTAAAAATTGTTTGTATGGTGGATCGGATCTTTTGATTTGTTTTTTCACAGTAAATAAGTCATATTGTTTCAAAACAACATTTTTTGACTTTAAGGATTCAATTAATTTCTTGGTTGGAGAAATCACCTTAATATCCTGTCCGTAGGCAAAGAGAATGGTAAAAAGAAAGAAAAAAAGGATAGGAGCTTTTTTCATAGTAATAGAGATTTAAGAGTTATTAAATAGTAAAACGATTACATAAAATGTAAATAGAAATTTAAAACTAAAATTTAGAAAGGAGGTGGATAGTCCTTTGCATTAGGGATACAAGTTCACCTAAATATAGAATATTTTTTAATATTCTAATGTGAAATAGGGTAGGTATTACATCTAGATATATATTATTCTTTTTGATGTTAACAATTCAGGTTAGAGAATCACCCAATCAGGCTTTGTGAGAAAGTTGACTTTGAAGTGAATTTAGTGAATATGTATTTTCTGTTCAATCGCTTCTTCCAAAAAGTGGTGGAGGGTAAATGTTTGTTCGGCCCCGATTTTTTGTCCAATTTGACTGCCTATATACAGACCGATTCCCAGGGCTGCAAGTACTGGTAATGACCACAGTATTCCTGAACTCAATCCCAAACTTCGTTGTGAAAACCCAATTATTCCGATAAACAGAATTAATATTCCAATCGCAGCATATCCAAATAGAAACAACGCCCATACATGGGGATTAGGCCCATACAGTCCTCTGATCAAAGTTCCTTCTTCTGTATTTTCTAAAGAAAGGCTCAACTGTGGCGACCAATAATGTAGATCCTCAGGTTTTATTTTTAATACGATATGTCCCTTGACCATACTTCCCACACATCCACAATCACTATTTTTTAAATGTGCTGATACAGCTTGTTGAATTTCGGATATATCCATATTAGAGGTAGTCTGAAATCGAGGCCTACTGCGGAAACTAGTCATTTGACATTTTATTATTATGGAATGATTGAAATCTAATTTTTATCAAAGTGTTAAAGGTGTGTCCATTCTAAAACCAAATAAACCAAACTACTTTCCGGCGGCGTGATCGTCTCCTCTTGGATCTGCAGCTCCTTCCAATCGTCCCTCAGGTGATTGTAATATGGCATCTACACTGCCGATGTTTCCCCTTTTACGAAATTCATGTCCCTTCTCTTCCAAATCCAATAGGGTAGCTTGATTAAAAGCGTTTTCCTCATAGAAAATTACGTCCGGTCTCCATTGATGGTGAAATCGCTTTGCCGAAACCGCCTCACTCATGGACATTTCAAATTCAACCACATTCAGGATAACCTGGTACACCGATGTGATGATTGTAGAACCACCCGGGGTTCCCACTACCATTACCAGTCGGTCCTCCTTGGTCATTATCGTAGGAGTCATTGATGAAAGCATTCTTTTATTAGGTTGAATGGAGTTGGCTTTACCTCCGATCAATCCAAACATGTTGGGAACCCCGACTTTTATGCTAAAATCATCCATTTCGTTGTTTAGCAAAAATCCGGCTCCATTGACCACCGTTTTACACCCAAATCCCCCATTAATCGTAGTGGTAATAGCTACGGCATTTCCCTCCTTATCAACAATACTAAAATGAGTTGTTTCTTCACTTTCAGGATAATGAGGATTACCTGCCGATACCACATCACTGTCAGTAGCTCGATCCAAATTAATATCCGAAGCCCTTTGGTTAAGATATTCTGGTTCCGTTATAGCCTTTACTGGTACCGGATAAAAGTCAATATCTCCCAAATGGGAAGCCCTATCCGCATAGACACGACGCTCTATTTCTGTCATAATATGGATAGTGCGTGGATCATGAAATCCCCAATCCCTGATGGGAAAAGATTCAGTCATTTCCAATAATTGTTGCAGGGCGATACCACCACTAGATGGAGGTGGCATAGATATTATCCCATATCCTTTGTAGTCAAATTCTATCGGAGTCCGCCAAATGGCTTCATAATTTTTCAGATCATCATGAGAGATAATACCTCCTCCTGCTTGCATTTCAGCCACAATCATGTCGGCAACTTCTCCTTGGTAAAACCCTTTCCGTCCATAATCTCGAATAGCTTTTAACGTGTTTGCCAAGTCCTTCTGAATTAATAAGTCGCCTTTTTGCCATGGTTTGTCATTTACAAAAACCGGTGCTACGGTATTGAATTCGAGAAAAGCTGCTTTTGTGCCATTCAATCTTTTTGCTTGCCGGTCGGTCAATTGGAATCCTTTATCTGCCAAATCAATTGCGGGTTGAATTAATTTGCGTAAATCTCTTAATTTACTATACTTCTCAAATGCTGTGATCATGCCGGCGACACTTCCTGGTACTCCTGCTGCTTGATGTCCACTTAAACTCAAACCCTTTATCACCTCACCGTCTTCGTCCAGATACATATCCCGATGTGCTAAGCCTGGTGCTTTTTCTCTAAAATCAAGAGCAGATATCTCTCCTGAACTCAAGCGGGTGATCATGAAGCCTCCCCCTCCGATATTTCCAGCCACTGGGAATACCACAGCCAATGCAAATTGTACACCGATAGCTGCATCTATTGCATTCCCGCCGGAATCCAATATATCCAATCCAACCTGAGTTGCCAAAGGATGCGCAGAAACCACCATGTGATTATTACCATAGGCCGTTTTGGTGATATTATATACGGATGTTTTGGAAATCTTTGGATGGTGGCAAGTAAAAGCCAACCATAAACAAAGTATAGAAAGTGTAAGTTTTTTCATTCTATTTACTGAAATACCATTAGACCATGGAATTTACGATATTCTCAAATAATTGAGACAAGGTTTTACTTTTATTTTATGGTACACCAAAAATTCAATGGTCCTGGCATGTTTTATCACCATGCAAAATTGGGAGCTTATTGTAAAATAATAGAAAAGAAACAAAGTAATACATATTAATAATTGTTAATATTTTAATTAAATAATTTGTGTAACTAAAATATTTATCTATATATTTGTGGTAACTACCTGCAAATAGAACCCACCGATTCCCCTGAGGAATCAATTTTTACATGAATTTATGCGTAATTGACTATCACACTTATGTGATATCAATGACTTATTAGGTAAATCATAATGTGATTTCCTGATAATTATGACCTATGCCATGAATTGACATGGCTTGGGGGTACATACTATGTTTATTGTAAAACAAAGAATACTAAGAACATAATACTAACACATTACCACTCCTTGAAAAGCAAATACAAATATCAATTAAAGTCTGATACCTATAACCTACTTCAGATAACTATACTTCTCACAAATTAATCCAATTTATTATGAAGATATCAAATCACATTTCGATCTTATTATTTACAGTGGTAACAATAATAAGCATGGTATTTACCTGGAATGTAAATAGTAAAGATTACAACAACCAAGCTCAAAGTAATTCGGTTCAAGTCGAGAATCAATTCAACTCAATGATGATGCCACCAGCATGCTCGGGAAGCATGGATACTATTGGTGGATTCGTTTGGGAGGATTATGACAACGACGGCGTTAAAGATGTTGGAGAGATCACTGGGGTGGCTGATGTAATTATTCAGATATTTGATGAAAACGACGCCCAAGTAGGTATAAATGATACTACTGATGCTGATGGAAATTGGGCGATTGACGTGAGCGGTGTAAGTAGTAGTTGTTATACATTAAGAGTGGAATTTTCCAACTTACCGATATGGGCACATGTGACGAAAAAAGGAACTGATAATGGCACCAAAGTACAGTTTGCAGCACCAGGAAGCTGTGCCAGCTTAGGAGTTATTGATCCTAGTCATTATTGTCAATCAAATCCAAGAATTGTCGTTCCCTGTTATGTCAATGGAACTAACAACACTACATCTCCCAGAGATGCCATAGTCTCATGGGAATATAATGCTTCAGGTAATACTGGGGCTACTAAACAAACCCATGCATATAAGGATCAAATCGGTTCGACCTGGGGTTTGTCGTATAGCCGCACTAGACAAAGGTTATATGCTTCAGCATTTTTGAAAAGGCATGTGGGTTTAGGTAGCGGTGGATTAGGCGGTATTTATGTGGTCGATCCTACTTCGGGAACGCCAAATGGTACTTTATTCACCACGATTCCTAATGCCGGAACTATTGCCTCGAACGCGGCTAGAGGCCTGGGTAATCCGGCCAACCCATCAAGAGATCCAACTGCCTTTGGATTACTAGGAAGAATGGGATTGGGTGATATGGATATATCTCCTGACGAGCAGTTTCTTTATGTGGTCAACCTAAATGATCGGCAAATCTACATCGTGGATATTGAAAACCCTGGAACATCCCATGCCTCTGTGCCTATTCCCGATCCGTCATGTAATGGTGGAGTGGCCCAACCTTTCGGATTAAAAGTGTACAGGAATAATCTATATGTTGGAGTCATATGTGATGCTTCGATATTAGGAATGAGGAGTGATCTGAGGGCAAGTGTTTTTGTAATGGACCTATCCACCAACACATTTAGTGGAGGAAGTATATTGGATTTTCCATTGGATTATTTGAAGTCTTCTGCATGGAATGAGCCTTTCTATTCCGGAGCAAATGTCATTGCCGGGGGCGAGGCCTTTCCTACTCATTCGACCAGATGGTATCCATGGGCGGATGTTTATAGCGGTCTTACATTTAATCGCGGAGAAAATGCAATTAGATATTCATTTTGTCATCCTACCCCAATGTTTACCGATATTGAATTTGATCAAAGTGGCAACATGATTTTGGGCTTTTCCGATCGAACGGCACACCAATTTTTCTCGGATAATCAACTGCCATTTCCTGAAGGTGCAGATAAACTGGTCACAATAGTGTCCGGAGGTGATATCTTGAGGGCCATTAACAACAGTGGTACCTACCAAATTGAACCGCTTAGTACAATGGCAGTTCAAGAGTTTTTTGACGGCGAAGTATTTCCTGGACATGGAGAATTAGCCCAAGGAGGTCTTATCCATTTTCCGGGGCGCAGCGAAGTGTTGACAACTGCATTGGATCCAATAACCATCAATACCGGAGGAATTATCAAATTAAGTTTAACTACCGGTGGTCAGACTGGACCGGGTTATGAAGTATTTGGGAACAGCGTTGGATTTGCATTGAAGGGAATCGGACTGGCAGACCTGGAAGCAAGATGTGATCCTCTACCTCCTCAAATTGGTAATTATGTATGGATTGATGACAACCACAATGGGGTGCAAGATGCCTGTGAATCTTCTCTGTCGAATGTGCCTGTTAGTCTGTATAACAAAGCCGGTAATCTGGTGGCAACTACTCAATCCGATCTCAATGGAGAATATTATTTTTCAGGATCAGGTGATCCGGATGAAACCTGGTTGATCGGAAATGCACTACAACTTGACTCCACTTATTTTCTTGTTTTTGGGGATTCAGTAATTCAGTCTTCAGAGATACTTATTATTGACGGGCAAAATTATGTGATTAGCAATGATAGTACGGGATCCGGTATGCAACCATATGTAAATGATTCCGATCCAGGCAATTTGAGCAATGGTCTTCCCGGAAGCATTCCTGATGGACTGCCTTATCTATGTTATTCTATTGGAGATTCTACCAACCATGACTTAGACTTGGGATTGGTGCCACTTTCTGCTGATTTAGCGTTATGTATGATAGTTGATACGATGGGTACGAATTCTTCGGTCGATTTTGACACCGATTTGAATAACCTCTCTTTCGGTGATACCATCAAATTTCAAATTAAGCTATTCAATCAAGGTGATTCTCCAGTGGATTCCCTTCATATTACGGACTATATTCCTTCCGGATTGTCATTTATTACCGACACTTTGCTGGGAGGACTTAACGATGGTTGGACAGCTGCCAATTTAAGTAAGCCAACATATAGGTGGGGTGGTGAAGTCTTAGATACCGCTCAAAGCGATACGATATGCATCTATCTGAAATTAGAAATGCCTACCATTTTGGGAGATTCCATTTTTACGAATATTGCTGAAATAAGCTTTGCGCAGGATACCAATGGTACGGATATATCGATGCAAGATATAGATAGTGATTTAGATAATAACCCATACAATAATGGAGGCAGTCTTCCCATGACAGCAGCGGATGACTATATAAATGGAGATGCCAAAGGAGCGATGAATACAACACCCGATGGTGTAGATAGTACGGATCAGGATAATGTGGATCCGGCCAAACTGACGATAGCGGATCTGGCATTGGTAGAAAAACTTGATCCGACCTTCAATCCGGTAGGCATCGGATACGGAGATAGTATTAAGATCTTAATAGATGTGACCAATCAGGGGAATGTAATAGCGGATAGTGTCAAATTGACAAATTATATCCCATCGGGATTTAGTTTTGATCCATTGATAGCGACCAATTCCGAATGGATGGTCATGAATGATAGCGTTGTGATGGTCTGGTTGGAAGATATAGCAGCAGGAGCCAAGGATAGTATCTGTATTTATTTAACTGTTGAACCGGATCCGGGAGGAGAAACTAGTTGGGTCAATGAAACCGAAATCAGTGAAATGATAGATACTAGTGGAAATAATGTGAATGATATCGATAGTCCCTTGGATGATGATCCGAACAACAATGTCGGAGGACAGCCAGAGAGCCCAGCTGATGATGAAGAAAATGGAGATGGTACGGCGATGGGACCTGACGGTGTAGATAGTACTGACCAGGACAATGCAGATCCGGTATTGTTTCGCGTAGTGGATTTAGCCCTTTGTCACCAAATCGATACAACCGGAACAGAAAGTTCTCTAACGTTTACCACTGACCTGAATGATTTAAACTATGGAGATACACTCAAATTTAGAATCAAATTATTCAATCAGGGCAATGTGCCGGTAGATAGTCTGAGTGTGACCAACTATCTTCCGGCTGGGTTAGTATTTATTGATGATGTAGGCATGGGTGGCCTTAACGAAGGTTGGAATGGTGTCGACGCGATGAATCCGGTATATTCATGGCATGGAACAACTTTGAGTCAAAATGAAAGTGATACGATCTGTATTTACACTGTTTTAGCTCAGGTTCTGACTCCGGATATGGATTCATGGACCAGTCATGCGGAAATAAGTTCAGCTGGCGATACCTCTGGAACCATGGTAAGCAATGCTGATTTTGATTATCCGCTGAACAATAATCCTGCTGATAATGTGGGTGGAAGATTGAATAGTCCTGCCGACGATTATCTCCTAGGTGATGGTTCTGCAACTATCCCTGATGGAGTCGACTCTACAGATCAGGATAGTGAAGATCCGGCAGCTCCACAAGTGTGCGATTTAGCATTGTTTCAGGTTTTGGACACAATCCCTCCACTCGGATTTTTTACTGAAGGAGACACAGTTAAATATTTAATCAAAATAGTTAATCAAGGCAATGGTCCAGTTAAAAATATTACCATTCTCGATTCTATTCCCTGTGGGTATAACTGGTTGCCGGGTTTGAATTCAAACTGGATGATGCAATCATCCACAAATTACATATATACTGGTTTTACAGATACTTTACTTCCGGGAACTACAGATAGTATCCCTGTATACCTTCAGATTAAATTTAATACAAATCGTTTAATGGATTGTAATATTCTTGATAACAGACAGTTGGATAACTACACTGAAATTGCTGGGTTTGAGGATTTACAAAATACCACTAAAGATGATATAGATTCAAATCCACTTTCACATACTCCAGAAGAAGATGCTGTTATTCCTAATTTGCCTGGAGATAATGATATTCATAGCATTAGTAATGATTCTTTAGGAAGTGAAGACGATTCGGATTTTGCCAATATCAATTTCTTTGATCTGGCCTTAATCAATCAAATAGACTCCACGTTCGATCCCGGCCCATTCGTTTATGGCGACACGGTTAAATTTCTAATGCAAGTTATTAATCAAGGGAATATTCCGGTGGATTCAATTGCCCTGGTTAATTATCTGATGGATGGTATGGAGTATGACCCAAACTATGGTGACGGAATTGAGACCAATAATAGTTTGGGTTGGACAGATCTGGGAGGCGGGGTCCTTGGAGGTGAAATTACGGGGAATATCCTTGATTTTAAAGAAATTGATACCATTTGTATTTACCTCAGATTGAAGCCTTCTATAATGCCTAATGCATTTGTAGATTATGCGGAAATATTGGAAGTAAGGGATACACTGGGTGCGATTTTTGGACAAGATGTAGATTCTGATTATGACAATTCAAAAATAAACGATGGAGGAGGTGCTCCCAATACTCCTACAGATGACCAAATATTCGGAATTGGTACACTTGGTGCCAATATTCCTTTGTCTGAAATAGCAGCTGTTGATGAAGATGATCAGGATCCTGCTTTAGTAGAAATCGTGGATTTTGCATTAATAGAAGAAATAGTAACAGCCGGTCCGTATAAATATGGAGACACGGTAAAATACCAAATCACGGTCTTCAACCAGGGGAATGCCACCGCTGATGTATTGGAAATATCTAATTATATTCCTACTGGACTTACCTATGTGGCAGATTCTAACAATACACTAGGTTGGATTTTGATAAATGATTCAACAGCAGAATTTACATTTCGAAATCTAGAACTTAAAGCTTTAGAAGATACAGCAGTTTGTATTTACTTTATTCCGAGACCTGACACTACAGTAGAAGGTTGGACAAATTATTCTGAAATAAGCCATGCAGAAGATTCTACCGGTAGAGATCTGGATGATTTGGATGGAGATTCTCCTCTAAATAGTGATCGAATGGATAATCCGGGAGGTTTGCCGAATAGTCCTGCTGATGATGAGACATTTGGTGACGGAACCGGGACGCCGGGTAGTGCCGTCGATAGCACCGATCAAGATAATCATGATCCAGCTCATCTGAAAGTTTTTGATCTTGCGTTGATTGAGGTTGTTGACAGTTCATTTGTAGATATTCCAAATGTAGCCTATTTTGATACGATCAAATTTATAATCAAAGTATTTAATCAAGGCAATGAACCGGCACTTTCCACTACTATTAATAATTATATACCCGAGGGATATGTTTATATAAATGACCCTGTCCTTAACCAGGGTTGGTCACCAGGAAATCCTGCCATATTTAGCTCTATTGATAGTCTGGGACCACAGACAGATACCTCTTTATGCATTTATCTACAACTTATCCCGGTTGTCAATCCCATTGGTATGAATCCATTTGTCGATTATGCAGAAATAGGATCTACACTGGATACAACTGGTATGATTCCTGTGGATTTCGATTCTGAACCAAACAGTGATTTAGTGGAAGAAAAGGCTGTCTTGCCTGGTCAACCAGGAGATAATGATCTGAAAAGTATTCATACGGATAGTTTGGGAAGCCAAGATGATCATGATCCTGCAGAAATTAGTGTTTTCGATTTAGCACTAATCATGTTCGTAGATACCAATACAACTGATCAGCAAACATTGAGATATCAGGATTCTGTAAAATTCATCATTAAGTTGTATAACCAAGGGGGTGTTGATGCCAAAAATATTAAGATTACCAACTATGTATCTGATGGATTTTCTTTCGATGTTCTTGAAAATCCAGGATGGATCGAAGCTGGAAACCAACTGATGTACACCTATGTAGATACCTTGCCAACTTGGGAGGTTGATTCTATTTGTCTTATATTACATGTACAACCAGTTGCGCAAATTCCGGGCTCGCCCAGCGATTCTGCCTGGTTGAGTATATCTGAGATCACTACCGCCCAGGATCCGACAGGAATGGCGCGCAATGATATTGATTCACAGAGTGACAATAATCAATCCAATGATCCGGGAGGTAAAGTAGGAACTCCGGATGATAACAATACCTCTGGTAATGGCAAGAAGGGAGAGGATGAAGACGATTCAGACCCGGCTTTAGTTAGGCTATATGATCTTGCATTGATCATGACTACTGATGCCACGACAGTAGTGCCCGGGGATACTGTCACGTTTAAAATTCGCATTATTAATCAGGGGTCATTTGAGGCCAACCAGATCAATGTAGTGAATTATGTACCGGAAAGTTTTGAATTTATTGATGATATCGGTGTCAATCCTGCTTGGTTCCCATCCGGAATGACACCGTTTACATTCATTGATTCTTTAAATGCAAATGAGGATACATGTGTCTATATCAAACTTTTGGTATTACCCAACATTACTGAATTTGGTCTTGTAAACTTTGCGGAAATTACAGGTTCTTCCGAGCATGAAATGGGCCAAGTCGATGCGGACTCAGATCCGGGTAACAATCCTGGAATGTATGATGACAATCCGGATCCCAATGGAGGTGATCCGTTTGGACCTAGTGACAATGAGGTGAGAGAATTGGCCATATTCGGTGGAGACTCCGACGACCATGATGGAGCATTTGTGGTTGTCTGTCGACCATTTATCTGTGGGGACAAAATTAATGTTTCCTTGGATGGTAATTGTGAATTTCTCTTACATCCAGCAATGTTTTTAAAAGATTTTCCAGTACCAGCACCTTTGGTAGAATGGACCATTAAAGATGGATATGGAAGAGTATTCCATGACCCACTTTTGACCGATGAACATCGGGGACAATGCCTTGAAGTGAGTATCAGTATACCAGAGTGCGGTTCGAATAGCTGCTGGATGAATGTGTGCGTTGACGATCATACACCACCATCATTTTCATGCGAAAATGATACAATCAATTGCTATGACCCGCTACCTCCTTTACCTGATGTAGGAGCCAGTTGTACAAATGCACCGGAGATCCACATTTCTATGGAGGACTGGCAGGCATTTGATTGCGATGAGAATAGAGAGATACTTGGAGTGCTTACCCAAATAATTCGACTTAAAGATGCTTGGAATCGCAGCTCGACGTGCACAAGAGAAATCTATTTGAGAAGGGATGATATAAATAATCTGGTTTGTCCTGATACAGCGATAATCGATTGTTGTGAAGAGCGCCTGGATCCTGTAACTAATACCAATACGGTCGCCATTTTAAATGATTTTTTTACCAAAGTCGATGAGTTTGGTCGAAGAATTCCTAAACCTGTAATTGATGAAAATGGAAAGAGTATCGGTTTGGTAGATCCTCCCTATTTGGTGGATGGAATGGATACCACATATTTATGGCCCCATAATGCCCGATGTGAGATCGTGGCTAATTATGAAGATCATATTATTCCAACATGCGGACCATTGTATAAGATTAAAAGGAAATGGCTTATTACAGATTGGTGTACAGGAATTGAACAGATTTGCATACAATGGATCAAAGTTGTTGATATTAAAGGCCCTCAAGTGGATACCTTACCAGTTTTGTATCCCCAGTTTGCTGCACATAATTGTCAGGGAAAAGTAACAATTAGTAGACCCGACATTTCTAATGAATGTGCAATTAAACTTTCCACTGATCCGCGGGAAGCAGAAAGCAAAATTAAAGTGTTTTATGAACTAACCTATTTAAAACCAGGACATCCTGGAGCCAAAGAAATTTTATTCGGGGAATTGAAATATGACGAAACTACGGAATTGTCTTTACCTCCTGGAGAGCATTTACTGCATTATACGCTTCAGGATGATTGTGGCAATCAAAGCGGAATAAATCAAAGGATTGTTGTCCGTGACGACATAGGGCCAACCCCGGTATGTGATCGGATTACGACGACGACACCGGATCCTGGGGGATGTTGGTCCCGGATATCGGCGGAAGATCTGGATGATGGAAGTTTTGATAATTGTTGTGATTCACTTCATTTTGCAGTAGCGAAGATGACAGACATTGACTACTGGACTAATTATTGGGTGGAAGCTTACAAGGTTTTTTATGGAGAAAACTACTACTTGAGCAATCAGGCCGGGATTGAATCGGAGATTGAACATTGGATCGAGTGTTATCTATTCAATGATTATGTAGAATTGACTGATTGTGGGTCTGAAATGGTGGTATTGCGAGTATATGAAGCCTGCGGAATGCCGCAGTATGATCCACATCAATTTGCGGGTAGTAAGCACAATTGGTATTGCTTCCAGGTATACGATGATTTTGCCTGTTACCTACGCTTGCATTACGATGAGGTTAGTCCAACAGATATTCCCAGGATGGATTTGTTAAAGGCCTCATTGGCCAAGGGAGTGGATGGGCCGGTATATGGATCAGAACCGAATCCTTTGGATTGTGAATATGTGTTGGCTTCTGATTTGGATCAATGGGTTAAAATACAGGCTGACTATCCTGAAATGGTGAATTTGAGTAATAGCCGGATGACCTTTCCACATCACTGGAGTCAATGTATGGTAGAAGTATTAAAAGAAGACAAGGTAGCACCAGTGGTTACGACAGCTGGAGATGTTACGGTTTATTGTGATGGTGTACCCTTGTCGATCGCTAATTCTTTTGTCTATCCTGGCTCCTGTGACAATCCGGTTAGTTATCCTTGGCTAGGTGGGACAAATGGATATTATGGGGGTCCGTCGGTAGGGCAATATGCTACCTGTGATTCGCTACCCTGGGGAATTCAGGGTCGATATGTGGTAGATGGTTATAACTGGCGACCAGTATATTGTCGAGCGTGGTTGTTGATGGATGTATATGATAGTCCGGGTGGACGTCCAAAATTTGAATTTGGAACACCGGTCATTAAAGATAATTGTACACCTTTGGATTCGCTACAGCAGCGTGAGTTGGATAGTGGATCATTGAATGAATGTGGAGTAGGTACTATGCATCGTGTGTGGACGGTAACAGATAGGTGTGGAAATGTAGGGACCGGAGGGCAGCGAATTACAACGCTTCCGCGGAGTGATTTTGAGGTAATCTTTCCTACTGATATAGAAATATTATGCAATGAAGTTATGGATCTCAGTCCGGAAGGAATGGGAGGGTTGCCTATAGTAAGTGATGATGAGTGTGAATTAGTTGGGATCAATTATCACGATGAGCGCTTGAATATTGTGGAAGATGGATGTTACAAAATATTAAGGATTTGGACATTAGTAGATTGGTGTATTTATGAAGGCGAGCAGTTGGATCGTAATCCGGACTATATTGTGAATGACAGTTTGCGAGCCGGAACGAATCGACCCTGTGTAATACGATCGCTCAAGGACAATGGAGATGGATACATGAAATACATTCAGGTGATCAAAGTCCAGGATCAGGAAGAGCCGGAGTTTACGGGAAGGACAGATACGGTATTTTGTAGTTATAATGAGAACTGTGAGCCATTGGAGATTAGTTTGAATTTGGGAGAAGGTCGGGATAACTGTAGTCGAGATATCCGTTATAGTTATACAGTTTATGATAATATGGAAAATGAGGTGGCTTCTGGAACGGGCAATGAGTTGACTGGAGTATTTGATTTAGGAATTTACACGGTGGCGATAAGGATAGGGGATGGTTGTGGCAATGCGGTGACGGATACGGTTCAGTTTGCGGTCAATGATTGCAAGGCACCTGGAGTGTACTGTACGGGAGAAATAATCACAGTGATTATGGATACTGTAGGTAGTGTTGAAGTAGATGCCTCGATATTTGATTTGGGAACCCTGGACAATTGTACACCCCAGGAGGATTTGTACATAGGTTATGATGATTTTACCACATCGAAGGTGTTTACGTGTGCTGATATACCCAATGGGATATCTCAGCTGATCCCTTTGACCGTTATATTTATGGATGAAGGAGGCAATATCGGAAGTTGTAATGTGACGTTAAATCTTCAGGATGGAGTTGGTCCTCCGTGTACGGATGCACCGAATCTAGTACAGCTATCCGGCAAGATAGATATAGAAAGTGGAGAGGGAGTAGAATATGCAGAAGTATCGGTGACTGAGATGGGAATGGTTAAGACGGATGTAGATGGCAGATATGCGGTTCATAATGCGATATTTGGTAACCGTTGTGAGGTGAGACCGGAACGTAACGATGATCCCTTGAATGGGGTAAGCACCTTGGATTTGGTATTGATCCAGAAGCATGTCCTGGGTACTGAATTACTCAGTAGTCCCTATAAACTTATAGCGGCAGATGTGAATGATTCCAAGCAGATCAGTGCACTAGATATCGTAGAATTAAGAAAGATGATATTAGGGACATCTACGGAGTTTGAGCACAATATGAGTTGGCGATTTGTGGATAAGAATTATGTATTTCCCTCCCCTCAACAACCGTGGGAGTATCCTGAATCGATCAAATTGCAGGATATGCAAGTGGAAGAAATGGATGATTTGGATTTTGTAGGTGTCAAGATAGGAGATGTGAATGGAAATGTCAAAGCCAATGGATTGATGGAAGTAGAGATACGGGAGGAGAGGGAAAAGATGTGGTTTGAGGTTGACGAGTTGGAATACACAGCAGGGGAGACTTATGAGATTTCCTTTTATGGATCAGCTTTTGAGGATATGGTAGGATTCCAGGGTACTATGGAGTTGTTAAATTTGGAAGTTCTGGGCATCAGTCGGTCGGGATTGGAATTTGATGAGACCAATGTAGGTTGGCGTTGGGCCGCTTCGGGAATGTTCACATTGAGTTGGCATGACGAATCTGGTGTGACCCTGGATCAAGAAGAGGAACTGTTTACACTGCGGGTAAGAGCAACAGCAGATGGTAAGTTGAGTGAATCAATGAAAGTACATTCGCGTTATACTCCGGCAGAAGCCTATCATTCCGATTATACACCAATAGATGTGGGAGTAAGATTCAGGAGGGGAAATGAATTGATAGAACATCAAAGCTTTAAGTTGTATCAAAACATACCGAATCCATTCTTCAGTTACACGACGATAGGATTTGAACTGCCCCGGACAGATGTGGGTATTCTGCGCATCCTCGATATGCGAGGTAAATTATTGTATGAATATGAAGGAGGATTTGCGAGCGGCTATAATGAGGTACGAATCGATAGTAAATCAATAAATTCAGCTACTGGAGTTCTGTACTATCAATTGGAAACACAAGATCATGTAGCACTTAAAAAAATGATACGAGTGCGTTAGTTTTTTTATTAACAGGTCAGTATAAAACTTAGGGTTGGACATCATGTCCAACCCTTTTTTTCCTTGAGCTACACGATTCAAATACATATTGATTATCAATAAGATACGTATATAATTATTAACAAGATTGTAAGTGACACATTTAGTGTATTATATATATTACAAAAAAATATTAAATAAAATACATTGATAATTAAAAAACTAAATATATATTTGTTTTATAATATAATCCGCTATCACCTGATATAGAACCTTGCCAGTCCTAATAAATAGGACCTATTCAATCATTTGAATTAAATCAAACGATCGAGATATACCTTTTTGGTATTTCTCCAGTCAGTTTACCCAATTTAAGGAATACTCGATGTGAAATGGTGTATTCCATTGAATAACGAAACTAATATCAGATGCTTAGCAGGACCATTTTTTCATTACTTTTCTTATCCTTATTTCTTGTAAATTCTGTCGAAAGTAGTGCTCAGCCTTGTGATGCCGAAATTGATGGAATATTTTTTTATTGTAGACCAGAAAATCCAGATTCATTTTACGTTGGGTTTCACATTATGGGTGCTCCAGGTATTTATGATGTCATAGATCTTACCGGAAACAACCCTGACAATCGTGGTATCAGGGTGGATGACATTTCATCTGATGTAGAATCAGCTAGTTACTCTATTGCTCAAATAAACTTAACTATAGCCGAACCCAACGAGTATTGGTATTTTGGACCTTATGAAAACGGCATGACCTATGATATTGTCATTGTTGAACAAGCAAATAGTTGTGATACCATGCACGTAGATTCGGGATCTTACACCTGTGTAGGAAAGCCCTTTACCGGGTGTACTTCCCCAGACAGTTCTGATGTGCCTTTCTACCATATTATCTTTACCAATTCTCATGTAGATAGTTGTTTGATAATTGCTCGACCAAGGGGATTGGGATGTGGAAATTGTACTGGAGGCATGGGCAACAATGCGAGCAAAAGATGTTTTGAGTTCAAAATAGAGCTAGGACCTAATGACTTTGGAGTCGAAGTGGAAGATGTGGGTTCGGGATCTCCAGCTGGTGAATTGTATTGGGCATTTAATAAAGATGCGTATACCTGTGATTCTTTAATTGCCAGTAATCCGAATGGTCTAAATATGTCAACAGTATGTACCTATGACAACAAAGTGGTGTATATGTTGTCATGTAAGCAAGGTATGAATGCCACTTCAGTAAGTATAATGGATATACCCTCTGTGGAGGCTGAAAACCTTATGACTGTCGAACCCTGCGATTCGGTATTATTAGTTACCGGAGCGGATAAAGTATGCTGGACAAGTCCTGATGATCCAAATTTGGATAATTTGTTGAATTGTACATCAGATAGTTTGGAGTGCACATTTTTGTATAACTCCATGGTGTTTGGATCAGTGACACAGTGTGTGGGTGATACTTTTATGTACATTGCTGCGGCATCACCACTGGATATGGTATGTTTAGACCCAGATACGATCATTTACGATACCTCATATGTGGTTGTCTTTCCTGTGTATCAAGTAGAAATAACCAAATCATGTGGAAATATGGACAGTGTGATTTTACAAGCCAATGTGATAAGTGCTGCTCCATCTTGTAATTACAATTATGAATGGTCCGATGGAAGTACTACTTCATCCATATCTGCATTGGCAGACAATTCAAAATATTCAGTCACAGTAACCCGATCGGAAATGGGAAATAGTACCGATACTTGTGTTCAGGCAATCGCAATGGATTCTGCCTTTATAGGCTTGCAAGTAACTTGTGATCTGGATACGATAAGAAGAGAGTGTTTGATGGAAGTTCCTTCTGCGGATTGGTCAGGAATCATGGTAACAACGTGTTCGGGATATGATTCGATGGTGGTTGATCAAGTGATTTCAGGAACGGGATGTAATCTAAATCCTCTGCTTATTTACCGTCATTTTATCTATTCCAATTTGGATGGTATGGATACCTGTACTCAAGTAATCCTGGTTGAAGACGTCACTCCACCTACATTTACGGCACCTGCAAATATGGAAATCCCTTGTGATGGTGACACATCGGTGTCTTCTACAGGTATGATCACAAATGCCATGGATAACTGTACCGGCAATACGGTAACCATTACCTACCTCGATAATATAGTTCCGGGTATTTGTCCTGCTATTGATACGATTTTGAGGGTGTGGAGCATTATGGATACTTGTGGTAATCTTGCTCAGCATATCCAAAGAATTACTCGTATTGATACGGTTCCACCGACATTTACCGTTCCCCCGGATACGGTCCTCAATTGCGATTTGGATACTTTACCGGCGAGAACCGGTGAAATAATGGATACATTTGACCATTGTAGCGATGCCATTTTGGTAAGCTACCGAGATGAAATAGTATCCGGTGAATGTCCGGCAACTGATACAATCTATCGCTGGTGGCGGGCCGAAGATCAATGTGGCAATACGGATAGTTTAAGGCAGGTAATTACTAGAATCGACACCATTCCTCCGGATATTACATGTCCATCGATCATCTTTACTGGTTGTGAAATGGTACCTGATGATTTAATGGAAATTGATTCATTTATACGTGCTGGTGGTAGTTTTACCGATAATTGTGGGATTGATTCTCAAAGTTTTAGAGGAATTTTAATAACCAGTTCTACTGATGTCATCCAGAGGTATTTCATTTCAGATTCCTGTGGTTTGACCGACTCCTGTGAAATTGTCGGTAACATTGTAGCAGCCGAACCCCCGGTTGCCCGCTGCAGGGATACTCTGTTTCTCGATGTTCCTGTGCTGGGACCAGCTGTTATTACGGTGGATTCAGTTGATGATGGAAGTTTTGATGTATGTGGTATTGACACCATGTACCTAAGCAAATATGAATTTGATTGCGGTGGACTCTATGACCAGGTTCTATTGGATAGTGTTGAGCTCATAGTGGTAGATGATTATGGACTGCGTGATACCTGTACCACAATTTTGGTCTTGAATTGTGGCTGCAATCCTTATCGGCCCATGATTTGTTATGACGAACTCAGTGTGTCACTTGGTATGGAGTGCGAGAGAGAGTTTCCTTTAGAGCTTTTCGTGGCAGGATATGATCCGGAATGTACAGTAGCGTTGGAAGGTATGGTATTGGACTATGCCAAACGACCAATTGGTACCGCAATTAATATCAATATGATTGGACAGACCCTGTATTACAAAGTCACCAATATATTGACCAATGCTCACTGCTGGGGCAAATTAAATGTGCATCTCGGAAGTGGAGTTCCGGCAATCATGTGCAGAGATACAACCATTTATTGTTTATCTCCATTACCCCCATTACCAGAGTTCGGTAAGACTTGTGAATTTCCTCTTGAAAGTAAGATCATTTCTGAAAAATATACTCCCTTCGATTGCAATAGTGGCGAGTTAATAGGACAGGTAACACGCAAGATACAGGTAAAGGACCAATGGGAGCGTATAACTACCTGCGAACAGGTAATAAATTTGATCAATTTATCAGGATTACCAGTAAATTGTCCTTCGAATGTAAAAGTGGCCTGTAACGCTCAGATATTCGATTCCTCAACCTCTATGTGGGTAGAAGCACTTTGGCATCCGGATTATGCGGAGATCGACGAAAATGGATACGCCCATCCACTTCCGATATTGAATGAGCTAGGGGAATCTGTCGGATTGGTCTCACCTCCCTATCTGATCCAAGGCGGAGATACTCTGTTCTTAACGGAAAATTTTGGGATTCACTGCCAAATATTCACAAATTACTCAGACTTAATTCTTCCAACTTGTGGGAATTCTTATAAGATCAAAAGAACTTGGGAAATAGCTGATTGGTGTGCGGGCACGGATACAAGTTGTATACAATGGATTGAAGTCATGGATACTGTTGCCCCCAGGCTTGAGCAGGAGTTAGGTGGTATTATTTCGCCCATTTCTCCTCACGACTGCAATGGCCAAATCACACTACGAAGACCCTCCATTATTGATGATTGCGGTTTGAAAATTAGGAGACAAAGCAGAACAGATGATCTGTCAACCAAAGTCACTTTTGTAGTCAGGAATCCGGATGGTTCTATTCCTAACTCTTTGGAAAAACTATATGGGGAATTACTTCCGGGATTACAGATAGGATTCAAATTGAGTCCGGGAACGTATCGTATTCATTATTTACTTCAGGATCCTTGTGGATTCAGCAGGGAATATATTCAGCAGGTAGATGTAATGGACGACATAGGACCAACCCCGGTATGTGATCGGATTACGACGACGACACCGGATCCTGAGGGATGTTGGTCACGGATTGCGGCGGAAGATCTGGATGATGGAAGTTTTGATAATTGTTGTGATTCACTTCATTTTGCAGTAGCGAAGATGACGGACATTGACTACTGGACTAATTATTGGGTGGAAGCTTACAAGGTTTTTTATGGAGAAAACTACTACTTGAGCAATCAGGCCGGGATTGAATCGGAGATTGAACATTGGATCGAGTGTTATCTATTCAATGATTATGTAGAATTGACTGATTGTGGGTCTGAAATGGTGGTATTGCGAGTATATGAAGCCTGCGGAATGCCGCAGTATGATCCACATCAATTTGCGGGTAGTAAGCACAATTGGTATTGCTTCCAGGTATACGATGATTTTGCCTGTTACCTACGCTTGCATTACGATGAGGTTACTCCAATAGATATTCCGAGGATGGATTTGTTAAAGGCCTCATTGGCCAAGGGAGTGGATGGGCCGGTATATGGATCAGAACCGAATCCTTTGGATTGTGAATATGTGTTGGCTTCTGATTTGGATCAATGGGTTAAAATACAGGCTGACTATCCTGAAATAGTGAATTTGAGTAATAGCCGGATGACCTTTCCACATCACTGGAGTCAATGTATGGTAGAAGTATTAAAAGAAGACAAGGTAGCACCAGTGGTTACCACAGCAGGAGATGTTACGGTTTATTGTGATGGTGTACCCTTGTCGATCGCTAATTCTTTTGTCTATCCTGGCTCCTGTGACAATCCGGTTAGTTATCCTTGGCCAGGCGGGACAAATGGATATTATGGGGGTCCGTCGGTAGGGCAATATGCTGCCTGTGATTCGCTACCCTGGGGAATTCAGGGTCGATATGTGGTAGATGGTTATAACTGGCGACCAGTATATTGTCGAGCGTGGTTGTTGATGGATGTATATGATAGTCCGGGTGGACGTCCAAAATTTGAATTTGGAACACCGTTCATTAAAGATAATTGTACACCTTTGGATTCGCTACAGCAGCGTGAGTTGGATAGTGGATCATTGAATGAATGTGGAGTAGGTACTATGCATCGTGTGTGGACGGTAACAGATAGGTGTGGAAATGTAGGGACCGGAGGGCAGCGAATTACAACGCTTCCGAGGAGTGATTTTGAGGTAATCTTTCCTACTGATATAGAAATATTATGCAATGAAGTTATGGATCTCAGTCCGGAAGGAATGGGAGGGTTGCCTATAGTAAGTGATGATGAGTGTGAATTAGTTGGGATCAATTATCACGATGAGCGCTTGAATATTGTGGAAGATGGATGTTACAAAATATTAAGGATTTGGACATTAGTAGATTGGTGTATTTATGAAGGCGAGCAGTTGGATCGTAATCCGGACTATATTATGAATGACAGTTTGCGAGCCGGAACGAATCGACCCTGTGTAATACGATCGCTCAAGGACAATGGAGATGGATACATGAAATACATTCAGGTGATCAAAGTCCAGGATCAGGAAGAGCCGGAGTTTACGGGAAGGACAGATACGGTATTTTGTAGTTATAATGAGAACTGTGAGCCATTGGAGATTAGTTTGAATTTGGGAGAAGGTCGGGATAACTGTAGTCGAGATATCCGTTATAGTTATACAGTTTATGATAATATGGAAAATGAGGTGGCTTCTGGAACGGGCAATGAGTTGACTGGAGTATTTGATTTAGGAATTTACACGGTGGCGATAAGGATAGGGGATGGTTGTGGCAATGCGGTGACGGATACGGTTCAGTTTGCGGTCAATGATTGCAAGGCACCTGGAGTGTACTGTACGGGAGAAATAATCACAGTGATTATGGATACTGTAGGTAGTGTTGAAGTAGATGCCTCGATATTTGATTTGGGAACCCTGGACAATTGTACACCCCAGGAGGATTTGTACATAGGTTATGATGATTTTACCACATCGAAGGTGTTTACGTGTGCTGATATACCCAATGGGATATCTCAGCTGATCCCTTTGACCGTTATATTTATGGATGAAGGAGGCAATATCGGAAGTTGTAATGTGACGTTAAATCTTCAGGATGGAGTTGGTCCTCCGTGTACGGATGCACCGAATCTAGTACAGCTATCCGGCAAGATAGATATAGAAAGTGGAGAGGGAGTAGAATATGCAGAAGTATCGGTGACTGAGATGGGAATGGTTAAGACGGATGTAGATGGCAGATATGCGGTTCATAATGCGATATTTGGTAACCGTTATGAGGTGAGACCGGAACGTAACGATGATCCCTTGAATGGGGTAAGCACCTTGGATTTGGTATTGATCCAGAAGCATGTCCTGGGTACTGAATTACTCAGTAGTCCCTATAAACTTATAGCGGCAGATGTGAATGATTCCAAGCAGATCAGTGCACTAGATATCGTAGAATTAAGAAAGATGATATTAGGGACATCTACGGAGTTTGAGCACAATATGAGTTGGCGATTTGTGGATAAGAATTATGTATTTCCCTCCCCTCAACAACCGTGGGAGTATCCTGAATCGATCAAATTGCAGGATATGCGAGTGGAAGAAATGGATGATTTGGATTTTGTAGGTGTCAAGATAGGAGATGTGAATGGAAATGTCAAAGCCAATGGATTGATGGAAGTAGAGATACGGGAGGAGAGGGAAAAGATGTGGTTTGAGGTTGACGAGTTGGAATATACAGCAGAGGAGACTTATGAGATTTCCTTTTACGGATCAGCTTTTGAGGATATAGTAGGATTCCAGGGTACTATAGAGTTGTTAAATTTGGAAGTTCTGGGCATCAGTCGGTCGGGATTGGAATTTGATGAGACCAATGTAGGTTGGCGTTGGGCCGCTTCGGGAATGCTCACATTGAGTTGGCATGACGAATCTGGTGTGACCCTGGATCAAGAAGAGGAACTGTTTACACTGCGGGTAAGAGCAGCAGCTGATGGTAAGTTGAGTGAATCAATGAAAGTACATTCGCGTTATACTCCGGCAGAAGCCTATCATTCCGATTATACACCAATAGATGTAGGAGTAAGATTCAGGAGGGGAGATGAATTGATAGAACATCAAAGCTTTAAGTTGTATCAAAACATACCGAATCCATTCTTCAGTTACACGACGATAGGATTTGAACTGCCCCGGGCAGATGTGGGTATTCTGCGTATCCTCGATATGCGAGGTAAATTATTGTATGAATTTGAAGGAGGATTTGTGAGTGGCTATAATGAAGTCCGAGTCGATAGTAAATCAATAAATTCAGCTACTGGAGTTCTGTACTATCAATTGGAAACTCAAGATCATGTAGCACTTAAAAAAATGATACGAGTGCGTTAGTTTTTTTATTAACAGGTCAGTATAAAACTTAGGGTTGGACATCATGTCCAACCCTTTTTAGTTATGTCTTGTCTTGTGGAATTGCAGAGTAAACTTCATTGCTGTTTAAAATATTAATAAAATCATACTCCGCCTATTTGAAAAAATACTATATTTGATAAGTCGCTTCATATCAGAAGGATATATAAATATTTATTTTAATGTGATCGATCCTGCCCACCATGTAAACCAGATGTAAAAAGACATAATAACTTTAAACCAACTCAAAAATGAGATCCAATTTTACCTTGCTTGCTAAGACATGTTTTATAGTCTTTATTTTAGGAATGGGTTGTCAAAATCCCAATGATTCGGAATCCTTAAACGCTCCTCCAGAAGAACAGTTGCACAAGAAAGTGCGTCGTTCCCAGGAAATTGGGTATATGGAATTTCTCAAAACTGCCGATCCCAGACTGGAGCGTATTCCAAAAGAAAAGATCATGGATGCTATGCATTACCGAGATGCCATGAATCAGCGAAGTGGTATTCCCGGATTAGCCTTTGCACCGGTTCCCGGTGTAACTTGGAATGAGAGAGGACCATCCAATGTATCCGGAAGAATTAGAGGTTTATTAGTGGACCGAAGTGATCCCACCGGGAATACGGTATTAGTTGGTGGTGTTGGTGGTGGCATTTGGAGATCGACCAATGCTTTAGCTGCAACCCCTACTTGGAATAATATTGATGATTTTTTTGATAACATAGCGATTTCGACGATCGCCCAGGATCCATCAAACTTAAACAATATCTATTTTGGAACCGGTGAAGGTTGGTTTAATGTAGATGCTATTCAAGGGCTTGGAATCTGGCAGAGTACCGACGGTGGTTTAACGTATAATCAATTAGCATCTACCAATAATGCAAGCTTTTTTTATGTACAAAAAATTGTTGTAGACAATGCAGGGAATATTTTTGCTGCCACCCGTAACGCGGGATTGCAGTTCTCCAATGATGGTGGAACTACCTTCAACAACATTCTGACTATTGCTACTACAATCAATACCATGGCCAATCAATTTCCCAATGTACGAGTGGCAGATATCGAGATCGCTCCAAATGGCAATATTTTTGCAGCCTTGGGTATTGGAAATACAGATGGTATCTATCGATCTACAGATGGGGGTGCAAACTGGACTTATTTACATGATGGTGCTAATGGTTTACCGACCACTGGATTTGAACGTATAGAACTCGCAGTGGCACCATCAAACTCCAATCGCCTGTATGCGATTTTTGAAGGTGCTTTTGGAACACCCACTTCAAATCAGTGTAGTGGTTTCTTTACTTCTACAGATGGCGGAAACACCTGGACATCACAACCGATCCCTATGTTTAATGATCAGGGAACGGTACGCGAATTTACCAGGGGACAGGCATGGTACGATTTGATTGCCGCTGTAGATCCAAATAATGAACAGAGAGTGTTCATCGGTGGTGTAGATCTGTTGGTAAGTAATGATGCAGGTGCCAATTTTACCCAAATATCTCGTTGGTCTGCAGCAACTCCACTCGCTGTTGATATTGTCCATGCAGATCACCATGCCATTGAGTTTCTACCAGGATCTTCTGACACCATGTATTTTGGAACTGATGGTGGATTCTGGACAGTGGAAGATGGTAGCATGACACCTCCTTCTTTCTCATTTCAAAGCAATGACATCAATATAACTCAATTTTATTCTTGTGATATTGACCAGACCGCAGGCTCTAATATTTTTATCGGGGGCACTCAAGATAACGGAACTCAATATTTTACCGGGCCGGGAATCAATGTGACCACCGAAGTAAATGGTGGTGACGGAGCATTCTCCCATATCGATGCGGATGATCCCAGCATTCAAATATCGGCAACTACTTATAATCGATACGATATAACCGATAATTTTTGGATAGGTGCTGAGACTGCAGTTAATTTTCCTTTACAGGGTCGGCCTAATGGATTTTTTATAAATCCTACTGACTATGACAGCGATAACAACGTGATGTTCGGATCCTATCGCACTCAGTGGTATACCATGATTACCGGTGTAGGTACAACCAATGTCCCAGATTCCGGTATGGTGCCACAAATAACCAATGGGGCTTTGATCAGCGCGGTTAAAGTGTCACCTAATGTAAATGATCGAGTCTATTTTGGAACTACTCAGCAAACTTCCAATTCCGTCGTTGCTACAGCCGCAGGGGGACAGATCATTCGGGTTGACAATGCTTCTACTGCAGCAGGAGGAATGATAGCTGGAGTTAACATAAGTCCCCCCGGGATTGGTTATGTATCTTGTATAGAGGTGGAAGAAGGCAATGAGAATCATATCTTAATGTGTTATAGTAATTATGGAGTGAATAGTGTTTATGAAACAACGGACGGAGGTACCAGTTGGACCTCGATCGAAGGAAACCTGCCCGATATCCCGATCCGGTGGATTGTCTTTTACCCAGGAGCTCCATTTGCCGCATTTGTGGGCACTGATTTGGGGGTATGGTCGACTGATTTTATTAACGGAGGCAGCACGGTGTGGGGTTCGACCAGCATAGGACTGGCTAATACCAGAGTGGATATGATATGTGTGCGGCCTGCTGATAATACCTTCCTGGCTGCCACCCACGGACGTGGAATGTTCTCCTCAGTAATCCCACCATTTTCCAATTTGGCCTTAGCTAAGACATTTGATAGCCTGACCGCTGAGCCTAATGGCCTGAGCCGGGCTTGGTTTACGATTACTGCATGCAATCTTGGTTTGGATACATTGGACAATGTACAGGTCAGAGACTCTTTTCCATTTCCAATCCAGGTGTGCAATGACCCTGGGATCAGTGGATTTACAATTACCGGAGATGATGACGGGACATTCGGGTTGTCTTTTATAACTCTTGATCCTCAATATGTTACTACTGGTATGACGGGGAATGGCATGGCACCTGGTGATTGTGATACCTTTACTGTTTCTATTTCCTACCAACCGCACACTATGCCGGCCCCGGCAGAAAATTATGCTACCGGAACCGCTACCGGACGAATGACAGGATTAACGGTCACGGACTCTTCTAATGTGGGCTCAATGGCTTTTCCAGATAGCACTTCAGCAACGGATTTTTATCTGTCATCAATAGACGTGGTTAAATGGATCGATACCACCTACCTCCTGATGCCTCCGAGTGACTCAGTTGGAAATTTCCTAGTGAGATATAAGATTAAAATGGCGAATACGGGAAATGTAGACTTGACTAATGTAACTCTTTATGATAATCTGGATGATCCAAATTTATTGGGAACTGGATATATGGCTTCGATGGGACAACCCAGTTTTACGGTAGTTTACCCTCCGGTCTTTCCGATAGGTCTTTTCAATCCGGCTTATGATGGCATCGCCGATGATTCTATTTTTCTATCCTCTGCGGGTCTGTTTATTCCAGCAGGAGATAGTATTGTTTTTTGCATGAGCTTAATGGTTAATCCTAATGCTACTGGGGCGCCCGATACGCTGTTTAATCAAGCGATAGCCACTGGACAAGATCCCACTTTTGGAGTAGTAGTTTTTGACACTTCTGATTTCGGGCGTAATGAATTAACCGATAATGGATCAGGAACTTGTTCTGATCCGACCCCTCTGAATTTGGTAGATATAAATATTTCAAAGCAAGTTCTCTCAACTCGTCCTTATAATCAAGGTGCTAATCCAGGGGAAGTTGTTGCTGATTTTCAATTATTGGTTAAGAATAAGGGGGATGTGCCTATTTACGATATCATGGTCGTAGATTCCATTGTTGCCAATTTGGGTGCGACATTATTAAGTATTTTAAGTCCGCCGGCATTGGTGCCACCGGAGATATTGCATGGTGCACCTGTTGCGGTAACTCCTGCTAGTGTTCCTCCGACCATAATGCCTTTTGATAAGGTAATAGACGGTTCCGCGGAAGATGATACATTAAATCGTGATGAATTTTTAGATATTCGGTATTCCGTATTAACAAATCCGAATGCATTGGCCAATGCAGATTATGCGACTTTAACCAATCAGGCATTTGCCATGGGAGATAGTCCAATTGGCATGACATCTGATACTTCGGATTCTGGATGGGATCCGGAAAACCGAAATGCTGGAGCCTTAGGGGATACCGGCACAGAACGTGATCCCACCCCTGTTCCCTTACCAATCTTTAATATTGCCAAGGATATCGAAAAGGTACGAAGACCAGCCAGCGGAACTCCAGGGAATTTCGATGCCATTTATCGGATCTATTTCGAAAATACAGGGAATACACCTTTGGATAATATCTTGTTGCAGGAGGATCTAATGGCCGCCTTTGGTCCCTATTTTGTAACGGCTATATCGGTAACTATTGAAAATAGCACTGCAGCGGTACCTCCGCCAGCAAATCCTGGATATACTGGAATCGCCCCTAATCATAACCTGACCACAGCTACAGCTGCGACTATGGTAAATCCTGGAGAAACTTTTGAGGTCGTTTTAATCGTGGAAATCGATCCGGACGCTGGTGGTCCTGTTTTATGTGACACATTGCGCAATCAAATAGTGGGTACGGCTCAAGCAAATGATAATATGGGCAATCCTATTCTGGATGCCATGTTGATGCCAATGACCACTTACGATACATCCGATGCCGGCACGGACCCAGAAGGCTTTAATCCTGATAATTTTGCCGATCGTGGTACGGCCAATGATACCACCTTATTGCCTGATTGTTGGAAAGATGAACCTACTTGTCAGGATATGGTAAATATTAGTTTAGGTCCCGATTGTCAAATACTGCTAGATGCCGGTATGTTTTTAAATGGAGTAAGCCGGGAATGTATAGACCTTTGTTTTTGGGAAATAAAAATCAGTGATTACCAAGGACGCCCGGTTCCTAATCCGGTCCCAGGTGAATATGCTGGACAAATACTTACTGTGACTGTTCGCAATATAGTGACCGAAAATAGTTGCTGGAGTAAGGCAAAAATAGAGGAAAAACAGCCACCGACCATTGTCTGCCGAAATGACACAATTAGTTGTTTACATATGGGAGAAAGAGCAGATTTGATTGTATTGGCGGACAATTGCATGTATGGGGAACCACAAAGGGATATACTGGAGCAACAATGGACCGACCTGGGATGTGAAGATCGTGAGTTTATCGGTTATTTGTCAAGGAAAGTAAGAGCTACCGACCTCTGGGGTAACTACAATGAATGCCGCGATACCTTGTGGGTATGGAAGGAAGTTTTGGATAGTTTAATATGTCCTGAGGATACCGCCTTAGCCTGTAATTTGCAACATGGAAACGTAGATGTTCTCTGGAAGACGGGAGCGAATGGATATACCTATCTGGATGCCGAGGGTTATGCTCATCCGTGGCCTACAGATGCAAGAGGTATTGCACCTGCACCCTATTTGAAGAGTATAGATCCGGATCAGGCCGATGGATACATGATTCCGATGAAGACGGATTCCGGACCGGTGTTTGACAACGGTGGCAAATGTCATATTGTATTTAAATATAAAGACCATGTGATCCCTACTTGCGGTAAGGCGTATAAGATCCGGCGGGAGTGGATAATCAGTGATTGGTGTGCGAAGCGAGATACGACCTGTATCCAGTGGATAAAGATCACAGATGAATTGCCACCGGTGATTGACACTCGATATTTTGTTCCGGACAATGATCCGGATTTAGGTCCGTGGTTGATTGAGGATCATGATTTGAAGGCGACGGTTGATGCCCATGATTGCAAAGCACATGTGGCCTTGGAGGATATCCGCAATTTGGTTGAGCGGCGTACGGGAATAGCACATCCGGATGGAGGATGGGCGAAAGAATGCGATGATGATTTGAAGTTGTATTACGAATTGGAATATGCGGATCCTACTCATCCAGGCAAAAAGGTAGTAATCCAGGAGAACTATGACGACAAGCAATACCTCTATTTGCCGGCTGGTTATTATGTGATAACCTGGAGGTTACAAGATCAATGTTGGAATGAGAGTAGAGTAAGACAAAAGGTGTGGGTATTTGATGAGACCCCACCGGTACCTGTATGTGACGAGATTACGCAGGTGACCTTAGATCCGGAAGCGTGTTGGGCTCGAATAGATGCCATTGATTTGGATGACGGTAGTCACGATAATTGTTGTGATCGTTTGCATTTTGCGGTAGCACAAATGGATTCCATCAACCACTGGCGCAAATACTGGACGGATTATTTTATCGGGTGTTTGGACCCCTATGATTACCAGCATTACCATTCGGAAATTGAGCAAGCGATCGAAGAGTGGATCAATATATTTGTATTTGATGATTATGTGGACTTAACCGAGTGTGGAGAGGAAAATCTGGTATTGCGGGTTTATGAGGCCTGTGATATGCCACCGTATGATCCCCATGTGTTTTATGGTGGTAAGCATGAGTGGTATTGGTGGAATTTATCCGATAAATTTGCAGGGTGGTATTACTGGCGATTGAATGAATATCTACACTATGGAGATCCACGGGCGTCGTTTTCATGTGATCTAATCACCGCAGCATTACCTGTTGCAGCCAATGGAGATGGAGGATTTAGTCCGGTACAATGGGATTATCCGGTGGACCCATTACACTGCCCGACACCAATTACTGAGGCTCATGGCGGGAAGAAATCACCGATCTGTAAGTACCTGTTTGAAAGTTCTTCCGCGGAGAATGAGTGGAAGCAGCGGGTTCAATTGCCCTACCCCTCGGAAGTGTCGATCTTGGAAGGGCTATCAGAAAAGAAACGCTATGAATTTCCGCATTTGTACAGTGACTGCATGATCGAGGTGATCAAGGACGACAAGACCCCACCGGTATGCAAAGCACCAGCAGATGTTACCTATTATTGCGACGGAGTGCCCTATCATTGGATCATTCCAGTAGGAGTAGATCAAGTGCAAGGATGGGGAGCGAGTTATGCGCACGATGTATGTTATGAGTCCGATGTAATAAGGAGTAACTGTGAATTGGATAAAACTCCGGTACAAGTTTGGGATGTACGGAATGGGGGGACGGATAAATTGAGTAAATTAAATGGAACAATAGCCAATCCAGCCCGTTGGTGTGTAGCCGTTCCTTGGAATGGAGGCGAACATGGTTATTATGGAGGGCCGACTGATGGTTATTATACGGAAGATTGTGACAGCAAACCTTGGGGTGTAACTGGAATGGTATATGATTACGATTGGAAGCCGATTTATTGCCGGGTGTGGTTGTTGTTGGATCAATATGATTTGGGAGATGCTTCGGGCAAACCGGATCCGAAGAGTTACTTTGGAGAAGTGGAGTATAGTGACAATTGTTGGGTAGATGAGCCGACGTATGAAGACAGTGGTAGTCTGAATGAATGTGGAGTAGGGGTATTGACCAGAACCTGGACGGTAAAAGATAAATGTGAAAATCAGAGTGTATGTTATCAACGAGTGGTCATCAAGCCGAGGAGTGATTTTGAAGTGGTATTTCCACCGGATGTAGAGGTGAATTGTAATGAATTGGAGGGCTTGGATCCGGATATAGCAGGAAGACCAATTGTAAGTGATGATGATTGTGAGTTGATCGGCATTAATTATGTGGACGAACGGTTTACGATTACTGCAGATGGGTGTTATAAGATATTGAGGACCTGGACCTTGATCGATTGGTGTGTGTATGATCCGGATCAGCACTTTAGACATCCTGATGTGATTGTGGATGACCGGGTATTGGCCGGAGAAGATCGCGGATGTGTGTATCGCCATTTGAAAGATGATGGAGATGGATATATGATCTATCTACAGGTAATTAAGGTGGTGGATGAGGAAGCCCCGGAAGTAACCTGCACAGCGCCTCAGGTGATCTGTAATTATGATGAAGATTGTGAGCCGGAAGTATTGGAATTGGACTTTGGCAGTGCTACGGACAATTGTGCTTTGGCAGATGAAATAGCTTACCGGTACATTATCAAGGTTGGACAAAGTGAAGATAGTGGTGATTGGCTGTATGGTCATGGGAATACCCATAGCGGCGCTTTACCTTTTGGTATTCATGATGTGTATCTGATTGCTACGGATCGCTGTGGCAATGAGGATACGTGTACGACGCAGGTGGCGATCAATGACTGCAAACGACCTACACCCTATTGTTATGACGGAGTAGCGACGGTAGTAATGCCCTCATCACAAAGTGTGGAAGTGTGGGCGAAGGATCTGGATGCCGGAAGTTTTGATAACTGTACGGAGCAGGAGAATTTGTATTTTACTTTTGATGCAGCCGGATTGGAAAGTAGCAGAGTGTTTACCTGTGCGGATATACCGGATGGTAAGATGGAGCAGATCGAAGTAGAGATCTATGTATGGGATGAAGCGGGGAATGTGGATAAATGTGTGACCTATATTTTGCTACAAGATGGCAGTGGGGATGTTTGTGAAGATCAGATTATTGCGGCGAATCCAGGAGCGAAGGAGATGGGATTGAGTATGAGTGGTCAGGGGAAAGTACAAAAAAGCGGTAGTGATCAGGGAAGTTTAGATATCAGAGAGGTAGTTGGTCAAGTGGAGTTATTCCAGAATCGTCCGAATCCCTTCCGCAATGAGACGGAGATCGGATTTTATTTACCCAAGGCGCAGCAAGTGGTGATCCGTGTTTATAATGTGAATGGTCAGACAGTTGCTATGCATGAAGGGAATTATGCCCAGGGACTTCATACTTGGAGATACCAACAACAAAAAGGTACCGGATTGCTGTATTACCAATTACAGACAGAAAGTAAGATTTTAACTAAAAAAATGGTGCGGGTGGAATAATTGCATCACAAAAATTAGATAAAAAAGTTGAAAGGCCGGATTAATTCCGGCCTTTTGTTTGAGATGTTGTATTAGTCATTTATTATGTGTAAACACTTATTAAACTGTTTATTTTGTCTCATTTACATATTAACTAAATATTTAAAATTTACTAATATTTCTATATCTTGCCCATTCCAAAAACCAAGAAATAATGAACATATCGTTCTCGCTCTTTGTAGGTACCTTTCTGTTTTTGCTGACTCCACACATACAATTTGATATTTACGAGGAATCCGGAAATAATTACTCGTTGCAGGAAATTCATAAAACCAATAACTTTTTAATTTATTTTGCCCCAGAATTACAATAATATTTTGATATGAAAAAAAACTTTCTACTTGGGTTGTTCATTGCATCTGTAATTGCATTCTCCTCAAGTTTATCAGCCCAAAGGTATACTGAGCCGACTAAAGCTAAAGAAATTTTGGAACAGGCAACGGATCAGATGAATGCTGAGATGGCGGAATTGGAAGAACCGCAAGCTTTAGGTATCGTGAGCATGGAGTTAAAGCTTAAAGCTTATGAATCCATGATTAAGGACTTAAATGATCATTTTTCCATTAGTGACTGTATCCAGAGGGCAGTAATTAAATGTGGTGACGGCAAGTTTGACGAAGAAGACTACCGGGCTAATCGGATGGACGAAAGTTATATTTTGCTCCAGGCACATTTGCAAAAAATGTTAGCAAATAAAACAACCAAATAAATCGAAAGCATAATGGTTTTGAAATGCCAAAGGAAAAGCCTTTTATCCCATATTCTTTATTGTAGTCGATTTTTTAGGTAAATAATTTATTTAGGAAATTCGGTTTACAAAAAAAATGGAAAGCCAACATCAGTGGCTCTTATGTTAAGCGTAATGTCCAACATGTAGTATCATTTTTTTATTTCTTTAGTGGATAAACTACCATGATTCTGCATGATTCCAAAAAGTAATTTTTACTGTATTCTAGTCAAAAATAGCCGGGAGTTCTATTCACTGCAAGCCATGGACTTCGAACTTGTGCATCCAGCTTGATAACTGATTTGCTATATGGACGTAAGACACACTAGATTTCAACACAACATATAAAAACTATTTATATATATAAATTATCTATTTTAACCATATTTATCATATATTGTGGCAAAATCAATTAACCTCAAAAAATGAAAACCAATTTATACCAAGTAAGGGTAGTTGCCTTGATGCTATTGTTTAGCAGTATAGTGTGGGTAAATGATGTATCCTCCTGTCCAACAGCAGAAATTATTATATTTCCTTACTTTCAGGATTTTGAAGCTTTTACGAACTGCGGGACTGGTTGTGGAGCAAGTTGTACTTTATCTGAATTTTGGTCTAATCCAGGAGGAGATAACCTAGATTGGCTGGTAGATATAGGTGGTACTTCTTCTGCGAATACAGGACCTTCCGTAGATCATACCTCAGGAAGTAATTTAGGCAAATATCTTTACGTTGAGACCTCTTGTTCTGGTACCGGTTATCCCAATAAGACAGCCTATCTGGTATCTCCTCAATTTGATTTTTCTGGCTTAAATGCTCCCCAATTAATGTTTTGGTATCACATGTACGGAAATTCTATGGGAACCATGCACTTGGATGTAAGCACAGATGGAGGAGCCAATTGGACTTTAGATTATATACCGAGTTGGACTGATAATCTTGACATCTGGAAAAAGCAAGTAGTAGATCTGAGTGCTTTTGCAGGAGCGTGTTTCAATTTTCGCATACGAGGAATTAGTGGAAGTAGTTTTGGTAGTGACATGGCGGTGGACGATTTTACGGTCTTTGATCTGGTTGCAGAAGACATAGCTATTTGTGAAATACTTAACCCGCAGGTGCCAACTTGTGCTCTGGGTACCCAAAATGTCCTGATCTCAATCCAAAATGCGGGAACAGATCCATTAGACAGCTGCGAAATCCAGTGGACAATCAATGGGGCGACCCAATCCATAACCAATTATACCAGCACTTTAGATCCCGGTGAGAAGGATACCATCGCTATAGGATCAAGTTCTTTCAATGAAAGTGATCAATTACAAATTTGGGTTAAAAATCCCAATGGAATGCTAGAAAATCCCAGCTCGAGGACAAATGATACTCTGGCATTAACCCTCATTTCTGGACTTTCCGGGATTTATACAGTGGGGGGAACCACCCCTGATTACAATACTTTGCAGGAAGCAATTGACGATTTAAACGTTTTTGGAATTTGTGGTCCTGTAGTATTCAATATTCGCGACGGGATATATAATGAGCAACTTGTGTTGGGTTTGGTAAAAGGGGTATCCAATCTAAATACGATCACCTTTACCTCTGAATCTATGGATTCATCAGCCGTGATTATATCCTTTGCGTCCAGCCTATCAACCAGCAACTATACCGTATTATTCGATGGTGCCCATCACTTTGTTTTCGATCAATTGACCATAGAAGCGACAGGACCAACTTACGCCAGAGTAATACAGTATATCGGGAGTTCAAGCAACAATATTATCCGGCATTCAAATATAAAAGGGATTAACTCTTCTACTACATCCACCAATGTGGTGGTTATCTATTCGGCACCGGGAGACGGACTGGATAGCCTGAATACTTTTGAGAATAATTTGATCGAAGGAGGGAGTTATGGCATGTATTGGTATGGAAATTCTCCGACCAGTCTGGAGTCAGGAACAAAAATTCTGAATAATTTCTTTAAAGATCAATATTATTATGGAATTCGGTTATATTATCAGGACGCACCTGAGGTCGTTGGTAATCGGATGCAAAGCAACACTAACTATACTGGGACTTCCTTTGCATATTATCTGTATTACTGTGACAATGGCACGATATTCAATAACAATCAACTTCTGTTCGGTACCGGGATATTTCCCAGGTATGGATTGTATATGGTCAATTGTGATGGCAATGTTAACGACAACGGCTTGATATCTAACAATTTTTTAACCGTTGATGGAACGGGAAACTCCAGCACATTTTACGGAATCTATATCTCTAATAGTAGTTTTCTAAATATTGTGCACAATAATGTTTTGGTTTTGGGTGGAGGTGTAAATTCACGATCCTTTTATATAACCTCGGGAGGTCAGAATGAATTATTTAACAACAATTTGGTAAATAAGGGCCCGGGTTATGCCATCTATGCAGCCTCACCTTTTAGTCTGAATTCTGCTGACTACAACAACTATTTTACTACTGGAATCCATTTAGGATATTTTAACAATGCAAACCAATCGGATCTGGATTCCTGGACTTCAGCATCCGGATATGATGCCAATGGATTTAGTGTTGATCCCAACTATTTTGGGAACAATGATTTGCATATTTGCAATTTACTATTAGATGAAAGTGGAACCAATACAGGATTGGTTTTAGATGATTTTGATGGAGAATCGCGTGGAGGCACTGTTGACATTGGGGCAGATGAATTTATTCCGGATCCTACCCCATTAGTGGCTGCTTATTCTGAGATGGTCACTTCACTGATGGTGGATTTTACAGACCTAACATCTGGAAATGTAAATACATGGTATTGGGATTTTGGAGACGGCGATACATCTACGACGCAAAATCCATCGAAAACTTATGTAACAGATGGAATATATACCGTTTGTTTAGTCGTAGGTGATGGATGTAAGCAGGATACCCTATGCAAGTCGATTTCTGTAGGTTGCCCGATACCCATAGTGGATTTTAGTTTTACCTCCAATACATTTACCGCTTCCTTTACGGACTTGACGTCAGGTGCTGTTACCAGTAGTTTATGGGATTTTGGAGATGGAAACACTTCAACATTGACTAATCCTATGCATACTTATGCCGCGTTGGGCGTGTATAAAGTTTGTTTGACAAATACCAATTTGTGCGGAACTGATTCATCGTGCCAAATGGTGGCAATCACCTGCGATAGTCTGGTGGTTAATGCCGGACCGTTGCAGATAATCTGTAACCCTGGGGACTCGGTTACTTTAGGTGGAATGCCCACGGCATCTGGTGGAACCGCTCCTTATACTTATTCATGGCTACCTACAACTGGAATTAGCCAACCAACTATTGCCAATCCACGAGCCCTGCCGCCTAACGATACCACGTATACGATCATGGTTACCGATGTCAATGGATGTATGAATGAAGATTCAGTTCGGATTATCTATCCTACAGGTGCAATAACTGCCTTGAACATCAGTGAAGACTTCGAAACCATGAATTTGTGTTCTGGTAGTTGCAATGACCCCTGCCCATTGCTGAATGGTTGGGTCAATGACGCTGGAGATAATGCCAATTGGATTGTTGACGAAAATGGGACCTCCTCAAGTTCAACCGGCCCCTCAATTGATCACACTACTATGACATCAACCGGTAATTATATCTATTTAGAATCATCTAGTCCTTGTTATCCCAATAAAACGGCCAATCTGCTTTCACCTATCCTTGATTTATCAGGTACTAATGCTCCCATTTTATCATTTTGGTATCACATGTTTGGGAACGCAATGGGCAACCTGCATTTTGATATATCTTTAAACGGAGGAGTTAGTTTTACCAATGATTTTATTCCTTCAATTACGGACAACCAAGATTTGTGGCAGTATAAAGAAATAAGTCTTGCTCCCTTCCAGGGTCAGAGTATGGTGCAGATTCGCTTTCGAGGAGTAACTGGGTCCAGTTTTACTAGCGATATGGCATTGGATGACATTCGTATTTTTGACTTACTTCCTCTCAATGCAGCCGTGATTGCCATTGATACCCCTTCGACTCCTTTTTGTGCTTCGCAGTCAGGATTGGTAATTACTTTGGAAAATCAGGGTACCAATGAGTTAAATAAGGCCATCTTAAATTGGTCGTTAAATGGAGTTCTACAACCATCATACAATTGGTCAGGAGTGTTGACAAGCCTTCAAAATGAATTGGTGAATATGGCACCGCTGGCAACTTTTTCACCTGGAGATTCTGTAGCGGTTTGGGTTACCGATCCGAATTCAAGTTGTGAGCCAGTGGCCGGAGCGGTCAACGATACTATAACCAAGAACTTGACCAGTGGGTTGGCCGGAACGTATTATATTGGAGGACCAATGACCGACTATGCCAGTTTTACTGCCGCTGTTCAGGATCTGGTAACTTTGGGGGTGTGTGGACCTACCTTGTTTTTAGTCCATGACAGTACCTTCATTGAGCAAATTGAGATTCCGGAGATCCTGGGAGCCTCAGCTATTAATACCATTACTTTCAGATCAGCATCTGGTGATAGTACGGCATCCATTTTGAGATATAATTCTGTTACTTCAGTTAACAATTATACTATACGTTTTGCAGATAATGCAGCCTATATCACTTTTGATCAATTAGGCATAATCAGCGATGGGGTCACTTATGGCCATGTTTTAGAGTTTATTTGCTCCCACGATATTACATTTTCTAACTGTGAGATTAAAGGAATACCTTCTGTTAGTACCACCTCTACGAATATGACCCTGATCTACTCTCCACCGGGTAGTATTGATGACCACGTGACCTTTGTCAAAAACCGGATCCTCTATGGAAGTTATGGTTTTTATTGGTATGGAACGGGTATCATGATACCGGAAATAGGCACCCAAATTCTTGACAATGTAATCGATAGCCAATATTATTACGGGCTAAGACTTTATTACCAGGAGGATTTTAAAGTGGAGCGAAATCAGGTTATTTGTAATACAGCCTATACCGGTACAAACTGGGGAATCTATGTTTTTTATGGAGGTGGAGTGTTTACCATCAACGACAATCAGGTTCTTCCGGGAAATCAAGGATTCAATTATGGAATATATATAGGTAATACAGTAGGAATGACACTTGATCAATGTCAGATAGTCAATAACTTTGTCAGTACCGGGAATCCCGGCAAAACAAGTACTGTGTACGGTTTTTACTCTACCAATAGTGGGCGATATTTATTTGATCATAACAACATGTTGGTAAATGGCGGTTCGAATAGTTCCCGAGCTTATTATGCTACTGCCGGTGGTGCTTTAACGGTTCGAAACAACAATTTTGTCAATTGGGCTTCCAGCTATGCATTTTATGGAGTACAAGCATTTTTATTCTCGAATTTGGATTATAATAATTATTATAACAATGGTGGCAATCTGATATTTGTTGATGGGGTAAATTACCTTACTTTTGAGGATTGGGTTATGGCTACTGCATTCGATGCAAATTCGCTTAGCACGGATCCTTTGTATATTTCGAGTACCGATTTACATGTGCAAAACTGTTTATTGATAGGTGCTGGTACCTATAATGGTGTGTTACCATTAGATATTGATAATCAAACCAGATCAAATCCTCCGACCATTGGAGCAGATGAGATTACTGCTGCCCTACCTATGGTGATTTGTAACGATACAACCATCTATCTGGATGCTAGCGGAACAGCCGTACTTACACCTGATATGGTTGGAAATAATAGTATAATTCCGTGTGGAATAGATACCAGTTATGTAAATAAAGCGCTGTTTGCCTGTAGTGATGTTGGTGTCAATTCCGTCACTTTGGTGGTGAAGGACTTTGCCGGAGTAATTGATAGCTGCGTAGCTATGGTTACTGTGGTGGATACAATAAAACCTGCACTTAGTTGTCAGGATTATACAGCTGCCTTAAGCCTTGATGGCATGGTAATTTTGGATACCAGCCTTTTGAACATATCCTATTATGAAAACTGCCGAATTGATACGTTCTTTTTTACTCAAGATACATTTACATGTTCGGAAATTGGGATGCATACTGTAGGATTGACTATGATCGATCAAAGTGGCAATGATACATCTTGTACTTTTACCCTAACAGTAGTAGATACGATACCTCCATCTGCTTTGTGCCAAGATATTGACATTTACCTAGATCCAGGAGGTTTAATAATTATTAGCCCTGCTGATGTTGATGCAAATTCTTCGTCTAGTTGTGGATTTACTATGAGTATCAGTAAGGATACGTTTTTATGTAACGATGTAGGTCCAAATGTGGTTGTATTGACTGTGATCTCGAATAATGGTAAAATGGATACCTGTCATAGCACGGTAACCGTTAGAGATACTTTTCCACCGGTATTTACGTTTTGTCCGGCCGATATAATTACTTTTCCGGATATGCCCAATGGGTGTGGAGCTTTAATAAACTATTCACCACCCATAGCTACCGATGCGTGCACTGGTGTGACGATTATGCAAACAGACACATCCGGACTAACCAGTGGACAAATATTTCCAGCAGGAGTAACAGTTCAGGAATATACGGCAACGGATGCTAACGGTAACATGGCTATCTGTAGGTTTAATGTAGTAGTAAGAGATACTTTGCCTCCTTCGATTACCTGTCCCGGAGATACCACTATTCAACTTGGGCCATTTGCTTGTGAAATCAATGTAATTTACCCATCTCCAATTGGAATGGATAATTGCATGTTTACGATAACCCAAATAAACGGATTGCCGACTGGATCATTATTTCCTATTGGGGTTACAAAAAATACTTTTATTGTTGAAGATCCGTCTACCAATACCGATACTTGTTCCTTTACGGTCACGGTTTTGGAAAACGGTCAACCCAATCCACTGACTCAACATATTCTTCGGTCATCGGCAGGATTGGTTTGTCAGGATAAGGTTCATGTATCTCTAGGTGCCGATTGTCAGAGATTGATTACCGCCCGGGATCTTTTGCCCTTCCAGTCTGCCGGATGTATCGACCGATACCGGGTATCTTTAAATATCCAAAGAGGCACATCATCGGATCCGATACCTAACAATACGGTAAATGAAACTCACCGGGGCCATGAAATTACCTTCATGGTAGAAGATATGGAAACCGGCAATCGATGCTGGGGTACCTTATTGGTAGAAGAGAAATATCCACCCCAGATCATCTGTCGCAACGATACGATCAGCTGTCTGCACATGGGAGAGAGAGCGGATTTGGTGATCACCTCGGACAATTGCTCTGATATCAAACCACAAATCGATGTAATGGAAAAAGTTTGGACTGACCTGGGATGTGAAGATCGGGAGTTTATCGGTTATTTGTCAAGGAAAGTAAGAGCTACGGACCTCTGGGGTAACTACAATGAATGCCGCGATACCTTGTGGGTATGGAAGGAAGTATTGGATAGTTTAATATGTCCTGAGGATACCGCCTTAGCGTGTAATTTACAACATGGAAATGTGGATGTTCTCTGGAAGACGGGAGCGAATGGATATACCTATCTGGATGCCGAGGGTTATGCTCATCCGTGGCCTACAGATGCAAGAGGTATTGCACCTGCACCCTATTTGAAGAGTATAGATCCGGATCAGGCCGATGGATACATGATTCCGATGAAGACGGATTCCGGACCGGTGTTTGACAACGGTGGCAAATGTCATATTGTATTTAAATATAAAGACCATGTGATCCCTACTTGCGGTAAGGCGTATAAGATCCGGCGGGAGTGGATAATCAGTGATTGGTGTGCGAAGCGAGATACGACCTGTATCCAGTGGATAAAGATCACAGATGAATTGCCACCGGTGATTGACACTCGATATTTTGTTCCGGACAATGATCCGGATTTAGGTCCGTGGTTGATTGAGGATCATGATTTGAAGGCGACGGTTGATGCCCATGATTGCAAAGCACATGTGGCCTTGGAGGATATCCGCAATTTGGTTGAGCGGCGTACGGGAATAGCCCATCCGGATGGAGGATGGGCGAAAGAATGCGATGATGATTTGAAGTTGTATTACGAATTGGAATATGCGGATCCTACTCATCCAGGCAAAAAGGTAGTAATCCAGGAGAACTATGACGACAAGCAATACCTCTATTTGCCGGCTGGTTATTATGTGATAACCTGGAGGTTACAAGATCAATGTTGGAATGAGAGTAGAGTAAGACAAAAGGTGTGGGTATTTGATGAGACCCCACCGGTACCTGTATGTGACGAGATTACGCAGGTGACCTTAGATCCGGAAGCGTGTTGGGCTCGAATAGATGCCATTGATTTGGATGACGGTAGTCACGATAATTGTTGTGATCGTTTGCATTTTGCGGTAGCACAAATGGATTCCATCAACCACTGGCGCAAATACTGGACGGATTATTTTATCGGGTGTTTGGCCCCCTATGATTACCAGCATTACCATTCGGAAATTGAGCAAGCGATCGAAGAGTGGATCAATATATTTGTATTTGATGATTATGTGGACTTAACCGAGTGTGGAGAAGAAAATCTGGTATTGCGGGTTTATGAGGCCTGTGATATGCCACCGTATGATCCCCATGTGTTTTATGGTGGTAAGCATGAGTGGTATTGGTGGAATTTATCCGATAAATTTGCAGGGTGGTATTACTGGCGATTGAATGAATATCTACACTATGGAGATCCTCGGGCGTCGTTTTCATGTGATCTAATCACCGCAGCATTACCTGTTGCAGCCAATGGAGATGGAGGATTTAGTCCGGTACAATGGGATTATCCGGTGGACCCATTACACTGCCCGACACCAATTACTGAGGCTCATGGCGGGAAGAAATCACCGATCTGTAAGTACCTGTTTGAAAGTTCTTCCGCGGAGAATGAGTGGAAGCAGCGGGTTCAATTGCCCTACCCCTCGGAAGTGTCGATCTTGGAAGGGCTATCAGAAAAGAAACGCTATGAATTTCCGCATTTGTACAGTGACTGCATGATCGAGGTGATCAAGGACGACAAGACCCCACCGGTATGCAAGGCACCAGCAGATGTTACCTATTATTGCGACGGAGTGCCCTATCATTGGATCATTCCAGTAGGAGTAGATCAAGTGCAAGGATGGGGAGCGAGTTATGCGCACGATGTATGTTATGAGTCCGATGTAATAAGGGCTAATTGTGAGTTGGATAAGACCCCGGTACAAGTTTGGGATGTACGGAATGGGGGGACGGATAAATTGAGTAAATTAAATGGTACAATAGCCAATCCAGCCCGTTGGTGTGTAGCCGTTCCTTGGAATGGAGGCGAACATGGTTATTATGGAGGGCCGACTGATGGTTATTATACGGAAGATTGTGACAGCAAACCTTGGGGTGTAACTGGAATGGTATATGATTACGATTGGAAGCCGATTTATTGCCGGGTGTGGTTGTTGTTGGATCAATATGATTTGGGAGATGCTTCGGGTAAGCCGGATCCGAAGAGTTACTTTGGAGAAGTGGAGTATAGTGACAATTGTTGGGTAGATGAGCCGACGTATGAAGACAGTGGTAGTCTGAATGAATGTGGAGTAGGCGTATTGACCAGAACCTGGACGGTAAAAGATAAATGTGAAAATCAGAGTGTATGTTATCAACGGGTGGTCATCAAGCCGAGGAGTGATTTTGAAGTGGTATTTCCACCGGATGTAGAGGTGAATTGTAATGAATTGGAGGGCTTGGATCCGGATATAGCAGGAAGACCAATTGTAAGTGATGATGATTGTGAGTTGATCGGCATTAATTATGTGGACGAACGGTTTACGATTACTGCAGATGGGTGTTATAAGATATTGAGGACCTGGACCTTGATCGATTGGTGTGTGTATGATCCGGATCAGCACTTTAGACATCCTGATGTGATTGTGGATGACCGGGTATTGGCCGGAGAAGATCGCGGATGTGTGTATCGCCATTTGAAAGATGATGGAGATGGATATATGATCTATCTACAGGTAATTAAGGTGGTGGATGAGGAAGCCCCTGAAGTAACCTGCACAACGCCTCAGGTGATCTGTAATTATGATGAAGATTGTGAGCCGGAAGTATTGGAATTGGACTTTGGCAGTGCTACGGATAATTGTGCTTTGGCAGATGAAATCGCTTACCGGTACATTATCAAGGTTGGACAAAGTGAAGATAGTGGTGATTGGCTGTATGGTCATGGGAATACCCATACCGGCGCTTTACCTTTTGGTATTCATGATGTGTATCTGATTGCTACGGATCGCTGTGGCAATGAGGATACGTGTACGACGCAGGTGGCGATCAATGACTGCAAACGACCTACACCCTATTGTTATGACGGAGTAGCGACGGTAGTAATGCCCTCATCACAAAGTGTGGAAGTGTGGGCGAAGGATCTGGATGCCGGAAGTTTTGATAACTGTACGGAGAAAGATAATTTATATTTCAGTTTTGATGCTTTCGGCTTGGAAAGTAGTCGCGTCTTTACCTGTGCGGATATACCGGATGGTAAGATGGAGCAGATTGAGGTAGAGATCTATGTATGGGATGAAGCGGGGAATGTGGATAAATGTGTGACCTATATTTTGTTGCAAGATGGCAGTGGAGATGTTTGTGAAGATCAGATTATTGCGGCCAATCCAGGAGCGAAGGAGATGGGATTGAGTATGAGTGGTCAGGGGAAAGTACAAAAGAATAATGCTGGTCAGGGAAGTTTGGATATCAGAGAGAATAATGGCCATGCGGAGTTATTCCAGAATCGTCCGAATCCCTTCCGCAATGAGACGGAGATCGGATTTTACCTGCCCAAATCACAGCAGGTGGTGATCCGGATATATAATGTGAATGGTCAGACAGTGGCTCGACATGAGGGTAACTACGCTACGGGTAATCATACTTGGAGGTACAGGAATACTCAAGGCAGAGCAGGTACCGGATTGTTGTATTACCAATTGCAGACGGACAGCCGGATCATAACGATGAAAATGGTAAAGGTGGAGTAAGATTCTCCTAGAAAAATGAAATGCAAAGGCTGGGTTATCCCGGCCTTTTTTGTCCGGAAGGGGTGAGTGGAATATTTGTAATCTCAGAATTATGTATTTTGATGGAATGTTCATTAATCAGAAAATCAAACTTTTTTTTTGACAACTTATCTCGAAATCGGTTTGAATAACTTTGTCTAAATGAAATTTGGATCTCAAAGTATAGATATTCTGAATTTAGTTTTGATAATTATCGCATTAATTTTGGCTATCGCGATCCCATTTAAACTTTTTTTATTCGCATATGCTTTTATTGGTCCTTTACATTACTTGACAGAAATCAACTGGTTGCATGGTAAATCCTACTTTATAAAAAGAAGAAAATGGATTATTTGGCCAATTCTATTATCGATTATTTTTGTATTTCCCTATTTGTTTTCACTACCTGAATTGTCAAATCAGAAAGTGTTTACAGAAACTACCTTAACAAAATCATTTTCTTGGATCAGTGGGTGTATTTGGTTGGCTTTGTTTATGGCATTAGGCCTCGTTATTTCTCAATCCTCAAAAGGCCGGATTATACTTGTTGGAGCAGGTGTACTTTCGATGTTTTTATTAAGAAGCATTCCTGTGTACAACATATGGATTGGACTTCTATTACCCACATTAATTCATGTATTTTTGTTCACCCTGTTCTTTATGTTATTAGGTTCATTACGAACCAATAGTTATGTGGGATATCTCAACTGTATTGTAATGGTTATCATTCCTATATTAATATGGCGTGCTCCAATTACAGGTCAAAATATTTGGTTGACAGAAGGGATGAAATTCAACTTTACTCAAAACAATTTCCATGTATTAAATGCAACAGTCAGTAAAATTTTGGGATTATCAGAAGGTCGGGAATTTTATTTTCTGGGGGGTAAATCTTATAAGATTCAGGTTTTTATTTCCTTTGCTTATTTCTATCATTATTTAAATTGGTTTTCCAAAACAACAGTTATTGGTTGGCACAAAATGTTGACACAGCAAAAATCGATTTATCTGTTTTCAGCATGGTTACTGTTTGCAAGTTTGGTTATTCTAAATTACCAAATGGGAATTACTGTTTTAATGCTCCTAAGTATTTTACATGTTTTTTTGGAATTTCCTCTTAACTTGATATCAGTTAAGTCCATCATTTCAGAATTTCAGATGAGGTTACTAAAATTTAGACAGTAAAAATGGAAGTCAGGATTAAGAGTAAAAATCTTTGGATTTGGATGGGACTTCTCACTACCTTAATTACTGCTTTTGTAATGGTAGGTGTGGTACTAAATGGTTGGGTAAATTGGGATGATCCAATTTACGTGCTTAACAATTATTGGGTTCAGAATTTATCACTGTACAACATATGGAACATGTTTACGCATGTTCAGGTAAACGGTTCTTACAATCCATTGGTTCAATTATCGTGGGCAATAGACTATCAGTTATATGGCAATAATCCTATGGGGTTTCATGTCACTAATCTTATCTGTCATTTAATGATAACTTTTTGGATATACTGGTTCACTAAAGAACTAAGTTCCAACTTATGGATTGCCGTTATTGTTGGTGTTTTATTCGGGATCCATCCGGTACAGGTAGAAGTTGTAGCTTGGATATCAGCTCGTAAAGATTTGATTTGTTATTTGTTTTTTGTGCCAGCGATGATTTCCTGGTTGTATTATCTTAGGTCCTCTGCTCGACGCACAAAATATTACACCTTTGCTTTTTTTATGTTTGTGGGAGCTCTTATGTCTAAGGGTGTGGCAGTCACACTACCATTGGTATTGCTATTGATAGATTGGAAGGAGGGAAGGAGAGATTATCAGAGCATGGTTTTGGAGAAATTACCTTTTTGGGTTTTGTCCATATTAATTGGGATTGTGGCTATTGTTGCTCAACCTGAATCCATTGTCGGGCAAAGGTTGGAATTACTTTCTTTCTCTCAACGAATTTATCTTGCTTTATATGAGATTGGAATTTACAGCTGGCATTTGGTTGCCCCGATTAAGCTATCCGCTTACTATCCTTTTCCATTTAGCCCGAGTGGATCAATGCCTATAAATATTTATATAATCGCTTTGGTCGTAGTTGTTTGTTTGGGTGCTCTACTGAAATTGGTAAAGGCTGAAACGGTTCGTTTTGGGTTGTTATTTTTTCTAATAAATGTGCTTCTGGTTTTACAGTTAATTCCATTTGGCCAGGCGTTTATGGCTGACAGATATTTGTACCTATCCAGCTTTGGAATATTTTTGATAATTGGATACGTGATCGTACAAATTTTAGCACGTTTCAGTGAAATATCCTTGTATAAATGGATTGTCGTAGGTGCGATCTTTGTGGGATTTTTGGGTATTGGTATTTCTACAAAATTGCGTATAGTAGTATGGGAAAATGGTTATACTTTATGGACAGACGTGATTAAAAAATATCCGGATTTTTTGATTGGATATATGAATCGGGCCGATTATTTTAGAAGTCAAAATCAACTTGAATCAGCTTGGAAAGATTATGAATTGGCTGTGTCAAAACGATTTGAACATCCTGGACTATATAATGACATTGGTATGATGTTGCAAGAAGGAGAACAGTTCGATGCGGCTAATGAAGCTTATACCAGGGCTCTACAAATAGATAGTACTTATAGTAGGGCATACCTCAACCGGGGTATCAATGCGATGGGTAAGGGTGACACGTTACTAGCATTGAATGACTTCAATATGTTTATTAGACTGGACTCCAGGCAATCTTTGGGCTATGTTAATCGAGGTGTCCTATTCGAATCGCAGAAGAAGTATCTGGAGGCAATAAATGATTATAATAAAGCTCTGGAGTACGATCCTGGTAATATCGTTTATTTAAAGTATCGAGCGGTGGCGCTACAAAGCATAGGTGATTACTCAGCCTCCTTCCGGGACTTGGAGCAAGCACTTGCTTCCAACCCGAATTATGGTCCTGCACTTTACTGGAGAGCCAAATGTCAGGCGGCGTTTGGCGAATATGACCGGGCCATGGAGGACCTTATATCGGCATCTAAAAATGGATATTCAGTTGATCAAACCGAAATAAAATTACTTCAAGACCTACAGCTTTCTAACAAAAATTAGCGATTTTCCCCAGACTCAGGAGATCGGTTAAAAAGAAATTTCAAAGAATCAACACCGTCTGCATTGATCAACTTATCGTTTATACCTTCAATAAACTCATCTTCCGGATGATACTTTAAATACTGAGAACTGAGGTGCATAGCCTCTTGATAATCTTGAGCTTCCAATGCACACTGTATAGAGATCAAATAGGCCCTTTGTGTACTTGGATAAGGGACATCAATCAACTTTTTACTATACCTTAATGCCTCATCATACTGCTCTTGTAAAAAATGGGTTTCTACAATACCCAAAATATTAACTCCCATCCGAGGACCATATTTTTCCGCTAGTTGATGATACTTTAATGCCTCCGAGTACTCTTTGGAATGCTTTCGATAGGTTTTGGCTAATTCTTGTATCAAATTGGCATATTCCAAATCGTTGCTGGGATTTGCCTTCGATTGAAAAGTATTTATATAATATTCTAATTTACCTTGATAACTTTCCAAGTTATATTCCTGTAATTTTAATCCCAATATCAAGATACCGCTACCAGTTGCCCAATAGGTTTTATGGATTTGTGCGCCAATCGATTCATAATGTTTTCCCAAAGATTTAGCATGGACATGAACGATATGTATCGGAACTGTAAGTAGAAATATTCCAACTGCAGGTCCTAAGATATAATTCTTAGTCATTTCTCTGTTTTGACTCAGGATATACAAGGTCACCATGATTATCAAGGGAGTAACAATTCCATATAGATCCCAATCTCGAAGTAAGGACAACAGCGGATTGATCACAAACAATAGACATGAAAACATTATTATCGTCACAATCAATAACATGACTATAGGGTCTTTTTTGGGTACTTTAGTTCCTGAAGTGGCAATTATGGAAACGAGTATCAGCCAGCTAATCGGAGACCAGGAGATCACTACATTGAAGAAATCGATAAAATGACTAAATGAAAACAGAAAATACCGGTCTTGTGGTGGTAATCCTCGGGATAATGGTAAAAACAATCGATCAATATATTGGGTATCCGGGGATAGAGTCATCGGATCATTGTAATCCTTAAATACAAAGAAATATAGTACCAATCCCATTATTAAAAACGGCAACAAAATTCTACTTCCCAGCCAGTACCAATTAATAGATTTTATATAATTGTAATGTAAACCCAAACTGATTAAAACTAATGGTAATAGGAGAAAAAATAGGGTGTGAGATTTAATACACAGAAACAACAACAGGATAAAAAAGGTCAAAGTATGCTTTCCAGGATTTTTCAGAAGTTTAATCCAGCAGATTAAAAACCATGAAAATATCACAAGCGAAGGACCATAGATTTCTATGTGACCAAAAAAGTTCTGCATACAAAAGGTGCTTATGACAACCAATAGTCCTATAACACGAAGGTGCGATTCTGTAATATGCTTAAATAAGTATGACGACCAAGTGAATATAAAAAGAACACCGGATACCAAACTGAGTCCCTTAAATACAGTAACATGTGTCCACCCGAAGTAATAGGAAAGGACCTGAATTAGATTGAGCCAGGTTCGCTCTCCGTTCTTAGGATGGAAAATATTGATCGAGAATAAATTATCTAAATGATAAGGTAATAGTGCATCTGTTTTTAAACCCATCAGACGTTGGAATCTTTCCGAATCACCATAAATGTCAATATGGATAGGAAACAAATAAAATAGCAGCCCACAAATAAGTGAGATCAGCAAGACCATGAATAAGTTTCGAAATCTAAGTTTGCTAATAGGTTTGAAAGTCTTTTGTATCCAGGGAAAAAACAAATCTAATGTAAAACCTACACTCACCGCCAAGATGATTATGGATAAGACTTTTGGCAGCATCCAAATAGCATGAAACCCCCAGAGGGGACCTGGCCAAATCAAAGCTGATAAATATAGAAGATATATGATAGAAGTGATCCATAAAATGGGCTTCTTCCAGGTGGTGTATGCTTTTTTGGCTTCCAAATTTAATTTCAAATTAATACCTCGTCCCCATGTTTGTCCGTAAACTTTCCTAAAGTCGACATGTTTGCCAGATCAAGCATGTATCTGTCTGATTTGCGATCACCCCAGGCTACAATATAGGAGTAATTGTCAAGATTAACATATGCTTTTATACGGTTTACCTTTTCTTTGCCTTTACAATTTCTGCTCAATAATTTTCCTGTGATGAGGTTATTATTATGTTCTAATGGTGTTGCAATCCACTCTAGATTGAATTGTTGGCAAAAATTCTTTACCAGCGGTTCAATATTAGCACTTACCACGATCATGCGATATCCTTTAACTCGCAACAAACGGATTTTTTGCATTGCAGTTGGATGGATCAATTTTTCGTTATGAATTTTGTAATACCGTGTAATTAATTTATCCAGATCGTACCTATTAGTTCCTTTGAGAAAAAGCGTTACCACTTTTTCTTTGAGAAGATCATCATTAGATAATCTTAGATAATATAATATGATCCAAGGGGATAACCTCAAAATGTTTAAAAAGTACATTATGGGACCAACCTGAAATCTTAGAAAAGAGAGAAACGTATCTTTCGTGGTAATAATTCCGTCAAAATCAATGAGTGCTAACTTATTTCCATTCATGGTATAAATATCAATTACAAATTTAATCGTTTAAAGATGGGTTCCGGAATGTTTCGAATGATCCACATCAGGAATCGCCAGACCGATATTACATAAACTACATTTTTCTTACCTTTTATTGTGTGAATATCAATCGATTGAGCAACCTGCTCAGGAGATGCTGTCAACCATTTCGGTAACTGTTTCCCCTGAGTCATTTTAGTGCGCACATATCCTGGTAGAATAGTACTGACCTGTACACCATACGGGTACAGATGGTTTCGTAGACCCGAGAGATACGTGGTCAGTCCTGCTTTGGCACTCCCATACAAATAGTTAGATCCTTTTCCCCTTTCGCCCGCGACTGAACTTATTACTATAATTTTCCCTGAGTTTTGTGATTTGAACGTTTTGCCTATACTTTGAATAACAGGGATGAGACCGCGGAAGTTTGAATCTAATATTTGGAGTACATGTGTACTATTTGCATCCTCTATCGAAGTGCTTCCCAGGAAACCAATAGCACAAATCAAGATTTGAAAAGTCCCTTTTATCGACTCCAGGAAGCGTTGGTGAGAATTCACTTTGCATGCATCAAAGTGTACAACTTGACTTTCGATGGCATATTTGTTTCTCAATAGATCTGCTGTTCTCGTTAATGAATTGGTATTTCTCCCGGCTAGAATAAATTGATAATCTTGGAGTGCCAATAAATTGATAATGGCTTTAGCGATATCTGAATCTGCTCCTAGTACTAATATTGTTTTCATAATTCGGTCAATCCAATACGGTCCGACAAAAAGGATCTGAAGTATGGGTGTTTTTGATATATAAATGCCTTGAGCTCCTCATAAGCAGGGTACATAGCCATAAAATTCTTCGGATTAAGTAGAGCATCCTTAGCCAAATAAACACGACCACCTGCCGCAATCGTGATCTGATCGAATTCTTTGATCATAGCCGGAATCAATTGATCCATTTTAAAATCCATACATATGGTAAATCCGGGTATGGGGAAAGATAATTTTCCGGCTGCTGGTATCGTCCCAAAGCGCTTAATAACTGTTAAAAAAGATCTTCGTCGTTTATTTTTCATGATTTTGGCATAAGCATTAAAGGCGGAAAATGCACGATTGACAGGAATAGCTGCTTGATATTGCATAAATCCCTTTGTTCCATAGAGGTAGTTCCAGCTTTTCAAAGTGTCAAGCTGAAAAAATCCAGTTAAATAATGAAGATATGTTTTTTTGTTAATGGGATGTTTTTTGAGATAATACCAGTTTAACATACTGTAAGAAATTCTATTTACCAAAGGAATGGGTAAAGGAAATGGAACCGCAAGGGAAAATGATTTTTTCAACTGGAGTGGATCTCTTTGCTGACGCGAAGAAAGGTCTTCAATTTTGGCATGTCTGTGTTGTATAAACAAGCCAAATTGGGAGGAAGATTCCGCCGTGAGATCAGCTATCCAGGCAATTTGGTGAGAATATGATGATTTTGAATCAAAGCGCATTTCACAATGTAATATTGATGAGATATTTTGTACATCCTGTTCTATAAATGCGGATTCGATTTCCAATAGCTTGATGGTAGCTTCTATGATGATCCCAGTCAATCCCATTCCTCCACAGGTCATAGTGAACAATTGCTCGTTTTGTGAGCGAGAACAGGACCTGATGATGCCGTTATGATCCATCACCTCCATCGATTCAATATGATTACAGAAAGAACCTGCTACGACATGATTTTTGCCATGGATGTCAGCAGCTATTGCACCACCTACAGTAATATCTTTGGTCCCCGGCACAACCGGGAGAAAGAGTCCTAAGGGGACAATTCGTTCCAGAATTTGACCGAGAAGACAGCCCCCTTGGCAGGTAGCAGTTCCTTTTTGAACATTAACATGAATGATTTTTTCTAATGATCTGATACTTAGAACATTTTTAGCTAGCGAGGCATCTCCGTAGCTTCGTCCATTTCCTCTTGCAATTACCGAATCCTTATGATTGAGTATTGTGGCTAAATCATGGATATTTTTTGCATTGTTTTCAGCACAGATGTATTTGGGATAACCACCCCAGTTTCGCATAACCTTTGTTCTACCCATACAACGATATAGTAAATAAAAAAATCCAGATAACAATTATTCCTTGTAATGGTCTGTCTTTCCACAGGACCTTGACCGGATCCCCTGTGAATTGATCAGAGTTGATGATCTGTAAATATCTCAGAGTTCCAGGAATGACCGGTAAAAAAGTCAACAAAAACCATGGATAGTTACTTGAAATCTTATCAGTCATAGTAATAGTGTACATCAGATACGACACCGTGATGATAGCCGCCATATACGTTAGGGAAGATTGGACAAATGGCATAGTATAGCCTGAAATGGCATTGCGCATTGGTATATTCAATTTTTGATGCAATTCCAGATCGTGCTTCCTCTTGGATAACGCCAAAAAAAGAGCAACCAGAAAAATCATTATGGCCAACCATTCAGAGATCCTGATATGAGTAAGGATGCCCCCTGCGTAGATTCTTACCACATACCCTAAGGCTAGAATAGTGATATCCGCAATGGCAAACTTTTTTAATCCCAGGTTGTAAAGCAGATTTAGTGTACAGAATAATAAAACAATAAATAAAAAGGGAAAACCCAGGTAAAATGTGATCAATAATCCACCGACCATCAATATTGTTATTATTAATAAACTGTGTTGCTTTGATACCAATCCTGCGGCATAAGGTCTGAACTGTTTAACCGGATGCCTTTTGTCGAATCGGTAATCGCTTAAATCATTAAATACATAAAATGCACTTGAAATCAATGAGAAAGCAAGTATGCCAATCAGAGTTGTTTTCAATAAAGAAAGCTCGGTCATCCGACCAGCAAAAAAAAGTGGAAATAGTAAAAGGATATTTTTGATCCAATGTTTAACTCGCAATAGGTTAAAATACATAAATATGGAAGTCAATGATCGATTTGGATTTTAGGTCTTGCAATCAAATTAGCAATAGATTCCTAAATGAAAGAATTTATTTTTCCAGACCAATATCAAAATAGGCCTTGTAGTTCCTTTAAAAATAGAATTTGTTTAGCTGACTAACCAGTATAGGTTCGATTTTTTCAAATTCAAATATACCGAGTATTTAATTACCTATAAAAATTTATAGATATAAAAAATCTACATATAAGGTTTATGGTTTACCAAATAATATTTGTACCTTGAAATGAATTATACCGAAAAACTCCAAAATTCCAAAAGTGCAAAACTTACCATTGAGTGCCTATTTCTCATTTCTCATACGGATTTTTCGTTTAGTTTTCGTTTTCTGCATAATTCAATTTCAAGGATTTTCCCAAACCGGAAATGAAACCTTGGGTTCAGGAGCCGGTGATAATCTTTCAACTGGTGATTACAACGTTTTTATTGGTGACAGTGCGGGATTTACTCTTAGTACGGGTTCGCATAATTCATTTTTAGGATTTCGTGCCGGATTCTTGAGCAATAATGAAATTGATAATACTTTCATTGGTACTGATGCCGGTTATTCAAATAGCTCCGGGATTGACAATACTTTTATTGGAGCCCGATCAGGAATGGCTAATATTGGAACAGATAATACTTTCATCGGATCTGAATCTGGGAGGCACAATACGAGTGGAGGGGATAATACATTTGTTGGTGAGACCTCCGGATACCGAAATATATCTGGCTTCGATAACACATTTGTGGGAGAAGACGCCGGATATAACAATACTACCGCAAGCGACAACACCTTTTTAGGAAATGCTGCCGGGAGACAAAATACTACGGGGTGGCGAAATACCTTTGTGGGCAATGAATCAGGATATGACAACACTACCGGTGACCATAACACCGCAATTGGTGATTCCAGCTTAATCGATAACAGTGTTGGTCATCATAATACCGCACTGGGAGCAGCTACACTGGCAGCTACGGAATACGCCGATTATAATACCGCAGTGGGAGCATATGCCGGATATGACAATAACCGAAATAATAATAACTCCAATGCCAGCCGGAACACTTATTTGGGAGCTTATGCAGGATATACCAATCGGGCCGGCCAGTACAATGTAGGAATTGGAGCTTTTGCTGATTTTAACAATACCACCAGGAATTATGCAACCTTTGTTGGTGCTGATTCCAGAGCAAACGCTAATAGAGTGACATTGGTTGGGTACAATACACTAGGCAGTGGCAGCAGTGCAGTAGCCATCGGTTATAATGCCCAGGCTACCAACCAAAATGCTATGGCAATTGGAAATACCGCCATGGCATCTGGCAACAATTCGGTGGCTATTGGGAATAATTCTGTGGTTACCGTAAATGATGAAGTGTATCTGGGCAATCCCACCACTTCTGCAATTGGAGGAGTAGTGAATTGGACTGCCACTTCGGACAAGCGGTTCAAAGATCAGATACGGGAAAATATACCTGGTTTGGCCTTTATCGAACGATTACGCCCGGTTACCTATCGGATAGACCCACATAAAATTGCAGCTTTGGATGGATACAGTCTGCCGGAATCTCTGAAGAAGGCAGCTGCCATCAAAGCGAAGCAAAAACATTCTGGTTTTCTAGCTCAGGAAGTGCTGGATGCCGCACAGGAAATAGGCTATGACTTTTCCGGAGTCAAGGTTCCGCATAATCCCCAATCGGAGGCTTATGGATTACGATATGCTGAATTTGTAGTGCCATTGGTACAGGCAACTAAGGAGTTGAACGAAAAGATCAGAATCCAAGAAGAAGAAATAGCTAGACAAAGAGCACAAATTGAAGCTTATCATCGAAAGATGTCCGAATTTGATGCCAGGTTGAATCGATTGCAAGTAGAAGACCGCAAAAGTCTGAAAGTATACGGCCATGAATAATTTGAATCCAATTAATAAAATCGGATATAGTGCTTTGCAGGGTGAAAGAGTTTTTACATTTTGCTTTCTTTTGTTATTCTCAATAGGTGTAGGCTTTACACAAACCGGCAATGTATCTCTAGGCACAGGTGCCGGTGCAAGTATAACATCTGGTGACTACAACGTATTTATCGGTGACAGCTCCGGGACCAACACCAGTAGTGGGTTACACAACTCATTTTTAGGCTACCGTTCAGGCTTTTCTAATACATCTGGTTCTGATAATACATATATTGGCAGAGATGCCGGTTATTCCAATACAACGGGACTAGATAATGTATACATTGGAGTACGGGCAGGAATGAATAGTACTGGTACTGACAATACCTTTGTAGGTGCTGATGCAGGAATGCATAATGTGAATGGTGCTGATAACACATTTATTGGTGAAACCTCCGGATATCGCAACACCTCTGGTTCGGATAATACTTTTGTCGGAGAGGACGCCGGATATAACAATACTACTGCAAGCGATAATACCTTTTTAGGAAGTACAGCAGGAAGACAAAATACAACTGGTAGGCGAAATACCTTTGTAGGCAATGAATCAGGGTTTGACAACACTACTGGTCATCACAACACAGCTATTGGAGATTCCAGCTTGATAGATGCTAGTGATGCACATCACAATACAGCCCTCGGTGCAGCCACACTTGCTGCTACTGAATATACCGATTACAATACAGCAGTGGGAGCTTATGCCGGGTATGATAATGGTCGTATCACCTCAGTAACTACGGCAGAACGGAATACTTATCTGGGAGCTTATTCGGGTTACACCAATCGAAATGGCCATCATAACGTAGGTATAGGAGCCTTCGCAGATTTTAACAATACGGTGCGAAGTTTCACTACCTATATAGGTGCCGATGCCAGGGCTAATGCCAATAATGTAACCTTGGTTGGGTATAACACATTGGGCAGTGGTGCCAATGCGGTTGCCATTGGTTATAGTGCTCAAGCCACCAACCAAAATGCGATAGCAATTGGAAATACTGCCATAGTTTCTGGCAATAATTCAGTAGCTATTGGTAATAACTCAACGATCTCGGTTAATGATCAGGTGTATCTGGGTAATCCAACCACATCGGCCATTGGCGGAGTGGTAAACTGGACGGCCACTTCTGATAAACGATTTAAAGATCAAATTCAGGAAGATATACCCGGCTTGTCCTTTATCGGACAATTGCGCCCGGTGACCTATCATATAGATCCCAACAAAATTGCAGCTTTCGAAGGATATAATTTGCAAGAATCTTTGAAAAAAGCCGCCACGATCAAAGCGCAACAAAAATATTCCGGTTTTATTGCCCAGGAGGTGTTGGAAGCTGCACTGGCGGTGGGGTATGATTTTTCCGGAATCAAAGTTCCGCTGAATCCCGAGCTGGAGGCTTATGGAATACGCTATGCTGAATTTGTAGTACCGCTGGTCAAGGCAATGCAGGAGTTACATCAAAAATACAAGGCCAATGAAAAAATCATCGAGCAACAGGTAGCACAACTAAAAGCACTTGAAAACACCATGAGTAATTTTAATGCCCGGTTGAATCAGCTTGAATTAATGCAAACACAACAGGCCGATGTTTTGCAGACCTCACCCAATTGATTATGGATCGAATGAATCTTCAATGTATTCTATCCTGGCGTGATCGTGTTTGTCGCATTGTGTTCGTTATCTGCCTGTTTTACACTAATGGAGAAGCTCAAATTACCACTGTAGGTGGTGAAATGAATGTAAATACCACCGTTACTAATAGGCAGGAGCATCCTGCAGCGGCAATGGATAGCTCTGGAAATTATGTAGTCGTTTGGGCAACTAACGATGTAAGTAATCCAAATGGGATCTACGGTCAACGTTATGCGAAGGACGGATCTACAATTGGATCGGAATTTGTCATCAGCAATCCACCCGGATTATTTCCCGATGTAGCTATGGCTGAAGACGGACGTTTTGTGGTGGTGTGGCAGAGACATGGAGGTTCCGGTCAAGAATGGAATACTTATGGAAAATATTTTACAGCAACAGGAGTAGGAGGAACGGAATTTGCCTTAAATACAAACCTTCCTGGGATTCAACGATTACCGGCTGTGGGTATGGACTCAATGGGTGGCTTTGTGGCTGTATGGGAAGATCAGCAGAATATCATTGCCCAGCGCTTTGCCGCCAACACTTCTCCAATTGGTACGCCCATTACCATAGATACTTCTATGACCGGATTTCAATCCTATCCTGATGTGGCCGTTCTTCCCAATGGAAACTTTAATGTGGTTTGGCAGAGTGAAAATCAAGATGCGTCGTTATCCGGAATTTATGGAAGACAAATGTTATCCAACGGTACACCCAAAGGTGATGAATTTCGAATTAATACAAATACTACAGGTAATCAAGTTAGCCCGCGGATAGCTGTTGACCAGGATGGCTTATTTGTGGTAACGTGGGTAAGTGATGAACAGGATGGAGATGAGGAAGGCATTTTTATGCAATTGTTTGACTCATCCGGTGTGGTCATAGGTGTTGAAAATCAAGTCAATACTACGACCATTGGAGCTCAGGATAACCCTGATGTAAACCGACATGACAATGGCCAGTTTATGATCACCTGGAATAGTTATTCCCAGGACGGTTCATTTTTTGGTGTCTATTACCAATTTTTCAATAAGTCAGGTCAAAAGTTATTCAATGAAACACTAGTGAATACCACTACTGCAGGATTTCAGCAATTTCCGGTGGTCAGCATGCGATCAAAAGATAACATAGTGGTGGCCTGGCAAGATGGTATGAGAAATTCCAATATGACCTTGGATGGGGACGATTACGGTATTGCATTGCAGAACATGACCATCATATGTACCTATACCTGCCCAGATACCATACTTGCCGGTTATTCCAATTTATGCAATTTTGTTATGCCGGATTTCACTTCTCTGTTAACATTGGATACCAATTGTCTTCCTCCGATTACAGTAACCCAAGATCCTCCTCCCAATGTCGTAATTCTTGGAGATACAGTGATTACATTTTCGGTTCAGGATGCATCCGGAGTTCCCACTTCCTGTTTGGTGCCATTGATCTTGATTGATAGTACAGCACCAACCATAGTATGTCAGGACATCACAGTGTATTTGGATGGAGCAGGAAATGCTACCATTACCGCAGCAGATATTGACGGTGGTTCTACGGACAACTGTGGTATAAACAGTATGTCAGCCTCCCTGAGTTCTTTTACATGTGCAAATATTGGTGCAAACAATGTAACACTTACGGTGACTGATGGAGGTAACAACTCGAGTAACTGTGTCGCTGTGGTTACGGTAAGTGATAGTACCAGACCTGTAGCAGTATGTCAGAATATCACGGTATATCTCGATGGAGCAGGAAATGCATCGGTAACTACTGCGGATATAGATGGAGGTTCAAGCGATAACTGTGGGTCACCTGCTTTAAGTGCATCACAAACGGCATTTACCTGTGCCGACCTTGGTCCCAACAATGTTATGCTTACTGCTACCGATGGCAGCTCCAATACTGATAATTGTGGGGTGATTGTAACGGTTGTTGATACGACCTCGCCTAATGCAGTATGTCAAAATATCAATGTGTATTTGGATGGATCAGGTAATGCAACGATAGTTGCTGCGGACATTGATGGAGGCTCAACAGATAACTGTGGAGCACCTACTTTGAGTGCATCGCAAACGGCATTTACGTGTGCGAATTCTGGACCGAACAATGTCACTCTAACCGCAACAGATGGCAGTTCCAATACGGGTAATTGTGTGGCAGTTGTTACCGTAATTGATAGTACAGCACCGACTGCAGTATGTCAGGACATTACGGTATATTTGGATGGAGCGGGAAATGCTACCATTACCGCAGCAGATATTGACGGTGGTTCTACGGACAACTGTGGTATAAACAATATATCGGCCTCCCAGACTTCTTTCACCTGTGCGGATATCGGTCCGAACAATGTTACACTTACTGCCACTGATGGAAACTCCAATACTGATAATTGTGTAGCGGTGGTCACAGTAAGTGATAGTACCAGACCTACAGCAGTATGTCAGAATATTACTGTATATATGGACGGAGCGGGAAATGCTTCCATAACAGCTGCAGATATCGACGGGGGATCTACAGACAACTGCAGTGTAAGCAATCTGTCAGCCTCCCAGACTTCATTTACCTGTGCGAATTTGGGTCCAAACAATGTGACACTTACCGTGACTGATGGAAGCTCAAATACGGGTATTTGCCAGTCCATTGTAACCGTAACCGATACAACCTCCCCTATCGCTTTATGTAACGATATTACTGTTTATTTGGATATGGCAGGTAATGCTTCCATAACCCCCGGTGATATCGATAATGGATCTAATGATAATTGTGGAGTTGACAGCATATGGTTGAGCCATTATGCATTTTTATGTTCAGATACCGGCGTGAATGTTGTCATTCTGACTGTTCGGGATTCGAGTGGAAATTCATCCACCTGCAATTCTTTGGTTACTGTAAGAGATACCATACCTCCGGCGATAATATGTAAACCCGCCTATACCCTTTACATTGACACGAGTAGATCTACACCGACCATTTCAGCATCGGATTTGCTACAGTTTGCATTTGATACCTGTGGAATTGCTAGTATGAGTTTAAGTAGGAGTGTTTTTGATTGTGATGATTTAGGGACTTATTTAGATACGGTAACAGTCGTAGATGTTAATGGCAATGTCTCCACTTGTATAACAGCAGTTCAAATCGAGGACCCATTAAATATTTGTTGTGATATTCCTGATATTATTTGTCCAAATGATACGATAATTGTTGCAGCTCCATTTGCTTGTGATGCAATTGTAAATTTTTCTACCCCCACGATAATCAGTAATTGTATTCCGATAATAACCCAAATCTCAGGGTTACCTTCAGGAAGTGTTTTTCCATTCGGGACCACTGAGAACACCTACGTTGCCACCAATGGACCTGGTAAAAGCGATACTTGTTCCTTTACGGTCACGGTTTTGGAAAACGGTCAACCCAATCCACTGACTCAACATATTCTTCGGTCATCCGCAGGATTGGTTTGTCAGGATAAGGTTCATGTATCTCTAGGTGCCGATTGTCAGAGATTGATTACCGCCCGGGATCTTTTGCCTCTCCAGTCTGCCGGATGTATCGACCGGTACCGGGTATCTTTAAATATCCAAAGAGGCACATCATCGGATCCGATACCTAACAATACGGTAAATGAAACTCACCGGGGCCATGAAATTACCTTCATGGTAGAAGATATGGAAACCGGCAATCGATGCTGGGGCACCTTATTGGTAGAAGAGAAATATCCACCCCAGATCATCTGTCGCAACGATACGATCAGCTGTCTGCACATGGGAGAGAGAGCGGATTTGGTGATCACCTCGGACAATTGCTCTGATATCAAACCACAAATCGATGTATTGGAAAAAGTTTGGACTGACCTGGGATGTGAAGATCGTGAGTTTATCGGTTATTTGTCAAGGAAAGTAAGAGCTACGGACCTCTGGGGTAACTACAATGAATGCCGCGATACCTTGTGGGTATGGAAGGAAGTTTTGGATAGTTTAATATGTCCTGAGGATACCGCCTTAGCCTGTAATTTGCAACATGGAAACGTAGATGTTCTCTGGAAGACGGGAGCGAATGGATATACCTATCTGGATGCCGAGGGTTATGCTCATCCGTGGCCTACAGATGCAAGAGGTATTGCACCTGCACCCTATTTGAAGAGTATAGATCCGGATCAGGCCGATGGATACATGATTCCGATGAAGACGGATTCCGGACCGGTGTTTGACAACGGTGGCAAATGTCATATTGTATTTAAATATAAAGACCATGTGATCCCTACTTGCGGTAAGGCGTATAAGATCCGGCGGGAGTGGATAATCAGTGATTGGTGTGCGAAGCGAGATACGACCTGTATCCAGTGGATAAAGATCACAGATGAATTGCCACCGGTGATTGACACTCGATATTTTGTTCCGGACAATGATCCGGATTTAGGTCCGTGGTTGATTGAGGATCATGATTTGAAGGCGACGGTTGATGCCCATGATTGCAAAGCACATGTGGCCTTGGAGGATATCCGCAATTTGGTTGAGCGGCGTACGGGAATAGCACATCCGGATGGAGGATGGGCGAAAGAATGCGATGATGATTTGAAGTTGTATTACGAATTGGAATATGCGGATCCTACTCATCCAGGCAAAAAGGTAGTAATCCAGGAGAACTATGACGACAAGCAATACCTCTATTTGCCGGCTGGTTATTATGTGATAACCTGGAGGTTACAAGATCAATGTTGGAATGAGAGTAGAGTAAGACAAAAGGTGTGGGTATTTGATGAGACCCCACCGGTACCTGTATGTGACGAGATTACGCAGGTGACCTTAGATCCGGAAGCGTGTTGGGCTCGAATAGATGCCATTGATTTGGATGACGGTAGTCACGATAATTGTTGTGATCGTTTGCATTTTGCGGTAGCACAAATGGATTCCATCAACCACTGGCGCAAATACTGGACGGATTATTTTATCGGGTGTTTGGACCCCTATGATTACCAGCATTACCATTCGGAAATTGAGCAAGCGATCGAAGAGTGGATCAATATATTTGTATTTGATGATTATGTGGACTTAACCGAGTGTGGAGAGGAAAATCTGGTATTGCGGGTTTATGAGGCCTGTGATATGCCACCGTATGATCCCCATGTGTTTTATGGTGGTAAGCATGAGTGGTATTGGTGGAATTTATCCGATAAATTTGCAGGGTGGTATTACTGGCGATTGAATGAATATCTACATTATGGAGATCCTCGGGCGTCGTTTTCATGTGATCTAATTACCGCAGCGTTACCTGTTGCAGCCAATGGAGATGGAGGATTTAGTCCTGTACAATGGGATTATCCGGTGGACCCATTACACTGCCCGACACCAATTACTGAGGCTCATGGCGGGAAGAAATCACCGATCTGTAAGTACCTGTTTGAAAGTTCTTCCGCGGAGAATGAGTGGAAGCAGCGGGTTCAATTGCCCTACCCCTCGGAAGTGTCGATCTTGGAAGGGCTATCAGAAAAGAAACGCTATGAATTTCCGCATTTGTACAGTGACTGCATGATCGAGGTGATCAAGGACGACAAGACCCCACCGGTATGCAAGGCACCAGCAGATGTTACCTATTATTGCGACGGAGTGCCCTATCATTGGATCATTCCAGTAGGAGTAGATCAAGTGCAAGGATGGGGAGCGAGTTATGCGCACGATGTATGTTATGAGTCCGATGTAATAAGGGCTAATTGTGAGTTGGATAAGACCCCAGTTCAAGTATGGGATGTACGGAATGGGGGGACGGATAAATTGAGTAAATTAAATGGAACAATAGCCAATCCAGCCCGTTGGTGTGTAGCCGTTCCTTGGAATGGAGGCGAACATGGTTATTATGGAGGGCCGACTGATGGTTATTATACGGAAGATTGTGACAGCAAACCTTGGGGTGTAACTGGAATGGTATATGATTACGATTGGAAGCCGATTTATTGCCGGGTGTGGTTGTTGTTGGATCAATATGATTTGGGAGATGCTTCGGGTAAGCCGGATCCAAAAAGTTACTTTGGAGAAGTGGAGTACAGTGACAATTGTTGGGTAGATGAGCCGACGTATGAAGACAGTGGTAGTTTGAATGAATGTGGAGTAGGCGTATTGACCAGAACCTGGACGGTAAAAGATAAATGTGAAAATCAGAGTGTATGTTATCAACTAGTGGTCATCAAGCCGAGGAGTGATTTTGAAGTGGTATTTCCACCGGATGTAGAGGTGAATTGTAATGAATTGGAGGGCTTGGATCCGGATATAGCAGGAAGACCAATTGTAAGTGATGATGATTGTGAGTTGATCGGCATTAATTATGTGGACGAACGGTTTACGATTACCGCAGATGGGTGTTATAAGATATTGAGGACCTGGACCTTGATCGATTGGTGTGTGTATGATCCGGATCAGCACTTTAGACATCCTGATGTGATTGTGGATGACCGGGTATTGGCCGGAGAAGATCGCGGATGTGTGTATCGCCATTTGAAAGATGATGGAGATGGATATATGATCTATCTACAGGTAATTAAGGTGGTAGATGAGGAAGCCCCGGAAGTAACCTGCACAACGCCTCAGGTGATCTGTAATTATGATGAAGATTGTGAGCCGGAAGTATTGGAATTGGACTTTGGCAGTGCTACGGACAATTGTGCTTTGGCAAATGAAATCGCTTACCGGTACATTATCAAGGTTGGACAAAGTGAAGATAGTGGTGATTGGCTGTATGGTCATGGGAATACCCATACCGGCGCTTTACCTTTTGGTATTCATGATGTGTATCTGATTGCTACGGATCGCTGTGGCAATGAGGATACGTGTACGACACAGGTGGCGATCAATGACTGCAAACGACCTACACCCTATTGTTATGACGGAGTAGCGACGGTAGTAATGCCCTCATCACAAAGTGTGGAAGTGTGGGCGAAGGATCTGGATGCCGGAAGTTTTGATAACTGTACGGAGAAAGATAATTTATATTTCAGTTTTGATGCTTTCGGCTTGGAAAGTAGTCGCGTCTTTACCTGTGCGGATATACCGGATGGTAAGATGGAGCAGATTGAGGTAGAGATCTATGTATGGGATGAAGCGGGGAATGTGGATAAATGTGTGACCTATATTTTGTTGCAAGATGGCAGTGGAGATGTTTGTGAAGATCAGATTATTGCGGCCAATCCAGGAGCGAAGGAGATGGGATTGAGTATGAGTGGTCAGGGGAAAGTACAAAAGAATAATGCTGGTCAGGGAAGTTTGGATATCAGAGAGAATAATGGCCATGCGGAGTTATTCCAGAATCGTCCGAATCCCTTCCGCAATGAGACGGAGATCGGATTTTACCTGCCCAAATCACAGCAGGTGGTGATCCGGATATATAATGTGAATGGTCAGACAGTGGCTCGACATGAGGGTAACTACGCTACGGGTAATCATACTTGGAGGTACAGGAATACTCAAGGCAGAGCAGGTACCGGATTGTTGTATTACCAATTGCAGACGGACAGCCGGATTATTACCAGGAAGATGGTAAGGGTGGAATAATGACAGCCAAAAGTATTGCATTCGAAAAATATGGCCGGATCGCTCCGGCCTTTTTTTGTGGTAGGTTTATCACTTTTTTGGTTATCAGATAATTACTAACAACACAGCAAAACAAAGTCTTATAAATTAAATAAAATAATTATATAATAGGCTGGAACCTACTATTATAAGTTGCAAAAAAATTAATATAAGAATAACTAAAATATAAGTTAAAGTGGTTATATTGAGCCTTTCTATAACTCGTAACAAACCAAAACGAAAAATCAACTAGTTTATGAGACCAAAGAGTACCTATTTTACCCTGCTAAGTTCGATTGTATTATTTTTTTCAACGATCAATTCTGGACTTATAGCTCAAAATGGAAGTCAAAGTTTCCTTCCTCAAGTATTGAAAGAGGCAGCCAAAAGCCATGCACCCAGAGATCTGGCAGAAAGTGAATTAATCAGTGTGTATCAAACGCCTTCCATGGGCGTAACCCACGTCATTATTCAACAGAAGTATGAGGATATTAAAGTCTTTAACGGGATTATAAATGCGGCGATTAAGGACGGTGTGGTACGAAGTTTACAAAGTAATTACATTACTAACATAGACCAATATATTCGATTTAAGCTAGCTGGAATATCAGCTATGGATGCGATGAGTAAGGGTGCTGAACATGTAGAATTCAAACTACCCTCTGAAATGAGAATGATAGAATCGAATACGAACAAAAGCGGAAAACCGGTCTATTATCTGTATGAACCGTTTGAAGAGGGTTTGGAAAAACCTACGATTGAATTGAAGTGGGTACGAGGAGCTAAGGAAAAGGAGGTCAAATTGTGTTGGGAAGTCACCATACATGATGATTCGAAGCAAAGTTTATGGCATATTCACGTGGATGCTTCTAGCGGAGAAATTGTCGGGAAATACGATGCGATCATTAAATGTTTTGATGATGAATGTTTTGATGAAAACCATTTACACCATCATACCGGAACAACTAATGACAATAAGAGTACATCAGCATTTATGCCAGCGGAAATGCCGATGTCGGCAACCTACCGGGTTTTTGATTTACCTTTAGAAAGTCCAAATCATGGAGCCCGAACTTTAGTAATGAATCCTTGGGAACGAAACGGCCCAGGAAATCCGGCCGCTACGCTGATGTGGCACAATGACGGAACCTCGATTTACAGTTACACCCGGGGAAATAATGTATACTCATATGAAGACTCCCTCGATGTAGATCCGCCTTTTGTGCCTTCCGGAGTACCCAATGGGAATTACTCACCCGATGGAGGCCCGATGTTGAATTTTGATTTTCCTTTAAATCTGGCTAATCACCCGCGAACCAATATTGATGCAGCAATTACCAATGCTTTTTTCTGGACCAACCTCAATCACGACATATTTTACCAGTATGGATTTGATGAACAGGCCGGAAACTTTCAACACGACAACCTGGGTCGTGGAGGTCTGGGTAATGATTATGTAAGAGCTGAAGCACTTGATGGGTTTTCCATAGGTTTTGCCGGGAATGCCAACTTTTTTACACCACCGGATGGGAATGCCCCCAGGATGCAAATGTTTCTATGGCCTTATAATGTGGTCACCTTTACCGTTACAGCCCCGGCAATCATCGCTGGGAATTATAATGCTGCGGAGAGTGGATTCAGTCCCAATAACAAACTGGCCAATGTAGGTCCAATAATAGGAAATTTGGTTTTGGCAGATGATGGAATAATTTCAGGTACGCCTGGTAGTTCGATACATGATCTATGTGAACCTCCTACTCCGGCCAATGCTGCATTGTTAAATGGAAACATTGCAGTGATCCGGCGTGGGGCCTGCTCATTTGTTCAGAAGGTAAAAAACGCACAAAACGCCGGTGCAATTGCGGCTATTGTGATTAATAATACGGTTACGGCCCCCTTTAGTATGGGAGGATTCGATCCTACGATTACTATTCCGGCTGTAATGATCAGCATGGCCGATGGTGCATTGATCGAAGCCCAATTGGTCATACCTACTACAGTTTCAGTATCCATGTCGGCTATTGGAGGTATTCACATTGGAGACTTGGACAATGGCATTATTACCCATGAAATTGGGCATGGAATTTCAACACGGCTTACCGGTGGACCACAACTTTCCAGTTGTTTGGGGAATGCAGAGCAAATGGGTGAAGGATGGAGTGATTATTTTACCTTGATGTTGACCACCGATTGGACAACAGCTATGAGAAATGATAGTCGCGGTATCGGAACCTACGCTTTGAACCAACCCACTACTGGAGTAGGTATCAGACCTTTTCCATACTCATATGATATGGTTATCAATCCGGTTACTTATAATGAAGTAGCCAATCCTGCTTTTACTCAACCACACGGGATCGGATCGATTTGGGCTTCAATGTTATGGGATATGACCTGGAATATAATTGATATAGTTGCAGCAGTTCCAGATATGTATCACGGCACGGGAGGCAATAATATTGCCTTGCAATTAGTGATCGATGCGCTTAAATTGCAAAATTGCGGACCTGGCTTTGTCGATGGACGCGATGCCATTTTACTCGCTGATGAATTGCGTTATAATGGACAATTTCGCTGTGCCATTTGGAATGCATTTGCCCGCCGTGGTCTGGGCTATGGAGCGGACCAGGGAGACCCCAATAATCGTTTTGATGGTGTGGCCTCATTTGTTACAGATACCACATTCCTATTAGAAAAAACAATTACACCAAGTTCCATTCGGGAGGGTGAACAAGCCACTATAGATATTGAAGCAACATGTGGATGTGCGGATATCAACAATGCCATGGTATTTGATATTATACCTGAGCAACTCAGTCATGTCAGTGGCGGCACATTGAGTGGAGATACCGTTTCCTTTGGACCTTTTAATTGTTTGGCAGAAGAAGTGGTTAATTTTTCATTTGTAGTAGAGGTCGATAGCTGTACCTATGTACAAGCTGGGACTGTATTAAAAGACGATGTAGAAGGATTGGATTTGTTTGCCCCGGTTCAACTGGGTGGATTGCCAAATTGGTCTAAAACTAGCATGTTATCCAACAGCCCTTCCAATTCTTGGTATGCTCAGGACCATAGTTCTCCTTCTGTCGCTGCCCTAACACTAAAAAGTGCTATAGAGGTTAGCACACCTATGACCCTTTCCTTTTACCATAAATTTGAAACTGAGGCAACCTGGGATGGAGGGGTGGTAGAAATTTCGACAAATAATGGAACTACCTGGGTGGATGCTGAGCCCTATTTTTTGAAAAATGGTTATACCGGAATATTACAAACATTTTTGAGGAATGGATTTGAAGGGAAAAGTGATGCCCACTTTGGAAGTTCTGAATTTATCGAAAGTACAATTACTCTTTCTCCATTTATGGGTGAAAATATCTTGATACGATTTTTGTTTTTGTCTGATCCTTTTGTTGGAGGACCGGGTATCAATGGATGGTATGTGGATGACATTTCATTTGATCAGGCTTCTACAGGACCCAATCAGGTTTTTGCGAGCATCAATGGAGTAAATGTAGATAGCTTATTTTGCCTGGCCAATATTTTATTGCCGGCAGAGTCCGATATCGTGTTGTCTTGTCCTGATAAAATCAATTTATCCCTTAATGGAAATTGCCGAAATATTGTCAGACCAGATATATTTATTAATTCAGACCAGTGCTTAAATCACTTGGTCGTTGAATTGGTTTATCCTCCCAATACCAACAAATATGATCCCCCCAATGTAGTTGATGCTTCTCACATGGGCTATGAACTCACCTATAGTGTTAGAAATTTGGTCAACGGCGATCGCTGTTGGGGTAAGCTGGTAGTCGAAGACAAACACCCACCACTCATCCTATGTTCTAATGATACCATCAGTTGTTTGATGATGGAGGAAAAAGAAAATGAGGTGATTCTCGGAGATAACTGTACGGATATTGAACCCCAAACGGAAATATTATCTAAAAAATGGGTGGACCTGGGGTGCGATACTAATTTTATCGGATATCTGGCTAGGACCGTCAGAGCTATCGACTTATGGGGTAATTATCATGAGTGTAACGATACTTTATTCGTGATCAGAGAAGTAATTGACAGCCTGGTTTGTAGTGACGATGTACTCATTCCATGTAATATGCAAAGACAATTATCCAATGGTACTTGGGTAGATGTGCTTTGGCAAACTGGAATAAATGGTTATACCTATTTGGATGCCGAAGGTTACGCGCATCCCTGGCCAACAGATGCTAGTGGAATTGCTCCCGCTCCATATCTCAAGAGTTCAGATCCGGACCAGCCCGATTCTTATTTATTGCCATCCCGGTCTGCTGACGGACCCGTATTTGAAAATGGAGGAAAATGTCATATCGTCTTTAAATACAAAGATCATATAATACCTACTTGTGGTAATGCATACAAGATTCGTCGTGAATGGATTATTAGCGATTGGTGTCAGGGCAAGGACTCCACTTGTACACAGTGGATAAAAATTACCGATGAAAGTCCACCCGTAGTAGATAACCGCTATTACACGGATGCATCAGTGAATATCCAGAATGTAGAACATCAGCTCATCCAGGATCATGACCTCAAGTCAGTGGCTGATGCGCATGACTGTAAAGGTCATGTGCAGTTGGAGGACATTCGTGAGTTGGTCGAGAGGAGAGCAGATAATATCATGTACAATGGGAAATGGGCAAAAGAATGCGATGATGTATTAACACTTACCTTTGAAGTGGAATACCAGGATCCAAGTCATCCGGGAAAGAAAGTGGTGATTCATGGAAATTTTGATCAGCATGATCATATTTATTTGCCGGTAGGTTGGCATTATATTGTATGGACGATTACGGATCAATGTTGGAACCAGTATCGCATCATTCAGAAAGCTTACGTGGCAGATGTGACTCCTCCGGTTCCGGTATGTGATGAAATTACCCAGGTCACCCTGGATCCAAATTCCTGTTGGGCCAATATCGCCGCTCAAGATCTGGATGATGGCAGCCATGACAATTGTTGTCAGGAGTTGCATTATGCCGCTGCTTCTATGGATAGTATTGAATACTGGAGAACGTATTGGCATAATTATGCCCATGATTGCCTGGGAGAAAAATATTATGATCAGCACAAGCAGGTGGAAGCACAAATCGAAGAATGGATCAACTGCTATGTGTTTAAGGATACGGTTAGCTTGTCAGAGTGTGGAACCGATAGTATAGTATTGAGAGTGTATGAAGCTTGTGGATTGCCGGTATATGATCCTCATGTTTTCAAAGGGAGTAAGCATCAATGGTTTTGTTTTAATCTCTATGATGAATTTGCCTGTTGGTACTTAATCCACTATGAGGAATCTCTCCATTACGGGTATCCAGTTCCAGGCTTTGAATGTGAAAATGAGTCTTTCCATCAGGAAGGGCACTTAGCGACAACCTGCCCAGACTTAACAGGTACCAGCTATAATGTGGTCTCTCATGTACCCTATAAGTATATTGATATCCAAGGTACAGGACAGTTTCTGGGGATGGGGGATGATGTGGCTTTTACAGTAGACCTAAATGTGTATTTCCCACTATTTGGAACGTATTATAAGCAACTTAGAATTGCCTCTAATGGATACATCACTACCGCGTTATCGGATAATGGTCCGGATTTGTCAAATGACTGTCCGCTTCCTTCCGTATATTCTACTGGTTCAGGGGATCGGCTTTATCCACATCATGATGACTTGGATATTCTTATTGGGATGTTCGCTCAATATTTTCCACATTCCCCTTATCCGCACCCCAATGGCAATACCATGGGTTCACATGTAATACAGTGGGTAGGGAATCATTTTTTAGGTGGACCAGTTGACTTTCAGGCCATCTTATTTGACAACGGAGATGTTATCTATCAATACAAAACCACTGGAGGCGAATTTGGAGCTGGTGCTACCGTTGGAGCTCAAACCCAGGATCAAAGTCGCTTTGCTGAAGTGTCTTGTAATGAAGCTGGTTCGATACCCGACCAGAGTGCGGTGGGTTTAAGTCCTTATGGCTCGGATTTTAACTTATCGCCAACTTGTGTAGTGAGCTATATTTCGGAGCATTTACCCGCACCGAATGTCTTACTTTGTGAGTATGAGATCAATCCAAATCACCCCTATTTCGATAAATGGCAGGGACTTAAGACCAAATATCCTTATCTGACCAATATTCGCAACAGTAGGTGGTATTTTGAACATAAGTATAACGACTGCATGATCGAAGTAATTAAGGACGACAAGACCCCACCGGTATGCAAGGCACCAGCAGATGTTACCTATTATTGCGACGGAGTGCCCTATCATTGGATCATTCCAGTAGGAGTAGATCAAGTGCAAGGGTGGGGAGCGAGTTATGCGCACGATGTATGTTATGAATCCGACGTAATAAGGGCTAACTGTGAGTTGGATAAGACCCCAGTTCAAGTTTGGGATGTGCAGAATGGAGGGACGGATAAATTGAGTAAATTAAATGGTACAATAGCCAATCCAGCCCGCTGGTGCGTGGCCACACCCTGGGATGGAGGAGAGCATGGTTATTACGGAGGCCCTACGGATGACTATTATACCGAGGATTGCGACAGCCAACCATGGGGTGTCACTGGAATGGTATATGATTACGATTGGAAGCCGATTTATTGCCGGGTGTGGTTGTTGTTGGATCAATATGATTTGGGAGATGCTTCGGGCAAACCGGATCCGAAGAGTTACTTTGGAGAAGTGGAGTACAGTGACAATTGTTGGGTAGATGAGCCGACGTATGAAGACAGTGGTAGTCTGAATGAATGTGGAGTAGGCGTATTGACCAGAACCTGGACGGTAAAAGATAAATGTGAAAATCAGAGTGTATGTTATCAACGAGTGGTCATCAAGCCGAGGAGTGATTTTGAAGTGGTATTTCCGCCGGATGTAGAGGTGAATTGTAATGAATTGGAGGGCTTGGATCCGGATATAGCAGGAAGACCAATTGTAAGTGATGATGATTGTGAGTTGATCGGCATTAATTATGTGGACGAACGGTTTACAATTACTGCAGATGGGTGTTATAAGATATTGAGGACCTGGACCTTGATCGATTGGTGTGTGTATGATCCGGATCAGCACTTTAGACATCCTGATGTGATTGTGGATGACCGGGTATTGGCCGGAGAAGATCGCGGATGTGTGTATCGCCATTTGAAAGATGATGGAGATGGATATATGATCTATCTACAGGTAATTAAGGTGGTAGATGAGGAAGCCCCGGAAGTAACCTGCACAGCGCCTCAGGTGATCTGTAATTATGATGAAAATTGTGAGCCGGAAGTATTGGAATTGGACTTTGGCAGTGCTACGGATAATTGTGCTTTGGCAGATGAAATAGCTTACCGGTATATCATCAAACCAGGACAAAGTGAGGAGTCGAGTGAGTGGATCTACGGTCATGGGAATACCCATACCGGCGCTTTACCTTTTGGTATTCATGATGTGTATCTGATTGCTACGGATCGCTGTGGTAATGAGGATACGTGTACGACACAGGTGGCGATCAATGACTGCAAACGACCTACTCCGTATTGTTATGAGGGGATAGCGACGGTAGTAATGCCCTCTTCACAAAGTGTGGAAGTGTGGGCCAAGGATCTGGATGCCGGAAGTTTTGATAACTGTACGGAGAAAGATAATTTATATTTCAGTTTTGATGCTTTCGGCTTGGAAAGTAGTCGCGTTTTTACCTGTGCGGATATACCGGATGGTAGGATGCAGCAGATCGAGGTGGAGATCTATGTATGGGATGAAGCGGGGAATGTGGATAAGTGTGTGACGTACATTTTGTTGCAGGATGGCAGTGGAAATGTATGTGCGGATCAGATTATTGCGGCGAATCCGGGAGATAAGGAGATGGGATTGAGTATGAGTGCTCAGGGGAAAGTACAAAAGAGCAGTACTGATCAGAGAGGATTGGATATCAGAGAAGTAACCGGAGATGTGGAGTTATTCCAGAATCGTCCCAATCCATTCCGAAATGAGACGGAGATTGGATTTTACCTGCCCAAATCACAGCAGGTGGTGATCTGGATCTATAATGTGAATGGTCAGACAGTGGCTCGACATGAGGGTAACTACGCTACGGGTAATCATACCTGGAGGTACAGGAATACTCATGGCAGAGCCGGAACCGGATTATTGTATTATCAGTTACAAACCGAAACCAAAACGATCACTAAGAAAATGGTGCGAGTCGAATAATTGTTTGTTCATCAAAGTTTTAGTTGAAGAGGCCGGAGTGATCCGGCCTCTCTTGGTTTGAGCAAACCAAGTTAAAGCATTATTAAAACATTTAATATGTGGTTGAGGCAAAATACTATATTTGCGGGGTGGTAGGTCTAATCTTAAGTTTATGCGATATATTTTGTGGTTCTTGATAGTGTCCTTTTCTTGGCAGATAACGTTTAGCCAGACCAACAAAGAGCTATACATTCTTGAAATCAAAGAAACAATTGACCAGATCCAGATAGATGGAAATCTCAAAGAAGCGGGTTGGAGAGAAGCCAAAATAGCTAGTGACTTTTGGGAAAAAAGCCCACGTGATGATCATAAAGCATCGGTGCGCACGGAGGTGAAAGTCACTTATGATCCTCATTTTTTATATGTAGCTTTTATATGTCATGATACGAGTTCCAAACATATTGTTCAGACGTTAAAACGAGATGAAAGTTTTTGGGATAATGATGGAGTTGCAATAATTCTGGACCCAATTAATGAGGCTACAAATGGATTTTTCTTTGCTACAAATACAGCAGGAGCTCAAAATGAAGCACTCATAGCAGGTGGTACTGGTAATGGAAATTACAGTGATGAATGGGACAATAAGTGGTTTGTTGAAACCAGTCAAAATGATGGGTTTTGGGTGGCAGAGTTTGCCATACCATTTAAGACTTTAAGATACGATTCAAAAAACCAAACTTGGGGAATCAACTTTACCAGACTGGATTCGAAGCGAAACGAAATGCATATATGGGCTCAAATTCCACGTCAGTTTTGGCCAATCGACCTGGGATATGCAGGTCGGTTAATTTGGGACAAACCACCGCCCAAGACTAAGGGCAACATTTCCATTATCCCTTATTTATCTACCGGATTCAATCAAGTCAATGAAGAAGACGGAAATACAAATACCAATTTTTCAGCAGGTATTGATGCGAAAGTGGCGTTGAGTTCTTCCCTTAATCTGGACCTTACAATCAATCCGGATTTTTCACAGGTTGAAGTTGATGCACAAGTAACCAACCTTACTAGATTCAGTATATTCTTTCCAGAGCGCAGAAATTTCTTTCTGGAGAATAGTGACCTGTTCTCAAGATTTGGAAATCCCATAGTTCGGCCATTTTTCAGTAGAAGAATTGGATTGAATAACGATGGAGAACCCATTCCAATCCAGATGGGAGTAAGATTAAGTGGTAATGTGAATGATAACCTAAGGATTGGGATCATGGATGTACATACCGGAAAAAAAGGTATGGATACGAATGCTCAGAATTATTTTACGGCGGCATTTTCCCAACGTATTTTTAAACGCTCTAAAGTCGAAGGAATATTGATCAACAGACAGGGCTTTGAAAGGAGTAAACATGTTGATCAGGATTTTGGCCGTAATGCGGGATTACAATTCACTTATCAAAGCCAGGATGGTCGGTGGACAAGTTGGTCATCTTACCATCTGTCAATGAAACCCGGGATAAGTTCTGAAAATACATATCTAAGTCTAGGAGGAGAATATTCAGGCAAAGTATTTAGTACAACTGTGGATCTGGTAAGTATTGGTACAAATTATTACGCAGACGTGGGATTTGTAAATCGAATCTTTCAATACGACGCTATCAATGACGTTGAGATTCGACAGGGATTTAAATTTATCTACTGGCCTGCCCGTATTACCCTAGTCCCAAAGCAAAAATCACGCTATCAGGAAATAAGCTTCGAAGTAGAACACTTTGTTTTGTTTAATCCTGACTACACCACCATGGAATCCAACCATGAATTCGTATTTGAAACTGAATTTACCAATAGCAGTAGCGTAGGTTTTGGAGTTAGTTACACCGACCTTACCTTGCAATATCCCTTTTCTTTTTCCGATTCCAATCCCTTACCAGCCGGCCAATATAACTATGTAAATTATGGACTGGAATATCAGTCCGATGAAAGGAAATTGTTAAACTATGAAGTAGGTCTTAAAACAGGCACGTTTTACAACGGAACCATCCGAAATGCAGAATTTGATCTCAACTATCGCAGGCAACCCTGGGGGCAGTTCAGCTTATCTGCCGAATTTAATCATGTCCAGTTTCCAGATGAATATGGTTCTTCAAAATTGTGGTTAGTGGGTCCGAAGTTTGAACTTTCCTTTTCCAGAAATCTTTTTTGGTCGACTTTTATCCAGTACAATACCCAAGCCGATAACTTCAATATAAATAGTCGGTTTCAATGGCAATTTCAACCACTTTCATGGGTTTATTTAGTCTATACTGATAATTATATTACCACCAATTGGATCAGAAAAAATCGGGCCCTCATATTTAAGATTAACTACTGGCTTGGTATTTGAATTCCAGATAACCTACATTTTTTGTTTATTCTGAAATGACTTGTACCTGTCCTTGGATATTTATTATCCCAGTAGATTTATTGAGAATAGCTTCTTGATTTGAAGAATACCTGATGGTACAATTTTTCATTGATAAATACCCATTATCATTGATTATTAAAGCCTCTGGTCCAATTAGTATGTTTTGTGAAAATTGGCAGTTTTCAATGATCATGTTTCCCCGGTTATAAATAATACTGTTACTTTCGTGTCCGGAAAATTGGCAATCGACCAGTTTAATGGTATCAGTCACTACTCTATCATGAAGGAATATTGCAGATCCAGCACTATCCTTACCTTTTTCGATTTGGATACCATTTAACTCGATTCCGTCTTGTATTTCAAATATCTCAATCACCTGGAGCAAGTTGTCGCTATTAATGCTTTGGACACCAATGTCTCCACTTATGCAAGTTGGGTTGTTCACAGGATCTCGATTGGAAAAGCTACTTCCACCACTGGGAAATCCTCCAAATAGATTTTCTCCACCTTGTAATTTAAGAGAAGCTGTGTTAAGATTGCAGGTGGATGGGAAGTAGGTACCTTTTGCGATAAAAATTGAATCTAAGTTTTTAGAATAAGCCCAATCGATAGCCCTTTGCAAATCAGTCATCGCGTTGCTCCAGGAGTTTCCACTTTCATTTCCAGTTGCCGAAGAATCTACATAGATAATATTTTGGAAACTCGGAGCGAGTGTAGCATCATGAATTTGGTAAATACTTCCGGTAATGTTAGAGGCGAATAACTCTCCATCGGATCTTTCGCCAAACGATACGATATCAGCTAGATTATTTACCAAGATAGAATCACTACATCCCTCTTGGATATACCATACCTGATTGTTTATATATTCCGCCACGAAATACTTTCCAATCAGATCCGGATACCTTGTTCCCCGGTATACGAAACCTCCGGTAATCGATCGAGCAACCGAACGATCGAAGTCCAGTAGGGCAGGGATATATTCAGGTAAGTTATGGATTGCCGAGGTACAACTTGGATTGTGGGGAAAATTTCCCTCAAAACAATTCCAACCTAAATTAATCCCAGAAGCACCAAATTCAACCACAGATACTTCTTCTTTCGTTACCTGTCCGACATCTCCAAGCCAAAAATCACCAGTTAGCCTGTCAAAACTAAACTTCCACGGACTCCGGACACCCAAGGCCCAAATTTCTGGTAATGTGTCAACAGATCCATGATAAGGATTACCGATCGTATTATATGTACCATTCCCTTCCACATTGATCCGCAGTATTTTTCCCAGCAAAGAAAGTGGATTTTGAGCATTATGATCCGGATCACCTTGTTTGCCACCATCTCCTACGCTCCAGTATAAAGCGCCGTCCGGTCCAAATGCAAGCTCTGAAGCGTTGTGATTTTGTCGTGGTTGATTAATAGTGAGTAAAGGAGTACCGATTGTTTGTACTGGCGTGGAAGTGTAATTATCCAAATCATATTCTACCAAAACGTTGTTGGTCGACAGGTTACAATAATTGATGTAAAATATTCCGTTATTGGCAAAATGGGGATGAAAGGCCAAACTGAGCAGCCCTTGCTCACCCCCTGTATTCACAAATGATTGAATGTCCAACAGCGTATCTATTCGGGCTCCAAATGAGTCTATCACGATGATCATTCCCCGTTTTTCGGTAATGTATAAGTGAAAGGACCCATCATCAGGTGATGAAATGTCGACAGGGACATTAAAACCTGATGAAATAGAGGAAAATTGTATTGATTGAGAATGTCCGAAATCCAAGCTGCACCATAGACAAGCTAATAGTAAATAAGTTTTATTCATACCGTAAATGATTGTGAGAATAGCAGGATTGTACCCATGGAACACAGTAAGATACAGATTTTTGAGAAGTAATAGATTGATAAACTTGAAGAGGTGTTTATTTGTTTTGTTGTTTTTTAATCGGGAAGTTCTAATCTTGGTTAAAAATGCAATACTCCTCCATCTAATTCCTATCTTGGAATGACAAAATCGGAATGATGACCAATGAATTTGACCAGTACGATGCGGTAGGACTTGCACAGCTGATAAGAAACAAAGAGATAAAACCCAGTGAGTTATTGGAACAGGCCATATCGAGGCTAGAAGCATATAACCCGCGGATCGGAGCGGTTATCTATAAAATGTATGATGAAGCCCAAAAATCTATTGAATCGGGGTTGAGTGACGGTCCATTCCGAGGAGTCCCATTCTTACTTAAAGATCTTAAAACGCAATACCAAGGTGTACCCATGCAAAATGGTTCGAGGGCTTATAAAAATTATATACCGGATTATGATTCCACCTTGGTGACCAGGTATAAAAAGTCAGGAGTATGTATACTTGGAAAAACCAGCACTCCGGAGTTGGGGTTAATGGGTACTACGGAGCCAAAAGCGTTTCCACCAACTAGAAATCCATGGAATCTCGAATACAGCTCTGGGGGATCCAGCGGAGGCTCGGCGGCAGCTGTGGCTGCGGGGATTGTACCGATAGCCTCTGCAGGAGATGGTGGAGGGTCAATCCGGATTCCAGCCTCTTTTTGTGGTTTGTTTGGCCTGAAGCCAAGTCGTGGCAGAAATCCTACCGGTCCCAAAGGAGGTGATAATTGGCAAGGGGCTGTAGTGCAACATATTATATCGAAATCAGTAAGAGACAGTGCCCTTATGTTGGATTGTACCTCCGGGCCGGAAATTGGCTCCAGGTCTTTTGCTCCGATACCCGAGCGATCTTATTATGAAGAAACTTTGCGTACTCCGAAGCAGCTAAAGATCGGGTATAACCTGGCTTCACCAGTCAACTTAGGTATTCACCCGGAATGTGAGCGGGCAATAAATTCCACGATTGAATTGTTGCAGGATTTAGGGCATATCGTAGAAGAAGTTCATTCTCCGGTTGATGGAATGACCATTGCAAAGTCTTATTTAACTATGTATTTTGGAGAAGTCCAGGCATTTTTGGAAAATAGTAAAGTGGAGTTAGGTGGTAAACCTAGGCGAAAAGATTTTGAAGCCTCTACCCGGATGTTAGCAGCTTTGGGAAGAGCTACTTCCTCTGGTGAATTTGTACGAGCCTTACAGGTTTGGGACCGAGCAGCCAGAACTATGGGTGTATTTCATAAGGAATACGATCTCTATTTAACGCCAACAGTGGCTTATATGCCAGCAAAAATTGGGACCCTGGGGCCTACCAGTGGGGAAGAATTGTTTTTAGAAGTATTAGAGCGTTTAGGCCTATCCTGGATTTTGAAGAAAAGCGGAATTGCGATGAAATTGGCTTTGCAAAACCTTAAAATTACCCCTTTTACCCAGTTGTTTAACTTAACCGGTCAACCAGCAATGAGTGTCCCTTTATATTGGAGTGAGGAGGGATTTCCTATAGGTAGTCAATTTGCCGCTCCGATTGGGAGGGAAAACACCTTATTTCGTCTTGCAGCTCAGTTGGAAAATGCCAGACCTTGGATGGAAAGAAGTCCTCAAATGGTGTCAGCTTATACCAATTAATTTGTAATTTTATTTGCCTTAATCAATTACCAATGAATAAAAGAAGTTTTGTAAGAAAATTGGCCACCGGTTTACTCGCAGGGCCCTACTTATTTCCTCAATTAGATAAATTGGTAACGATGATCGGTGATCGGACCGATTATGAAGTCGCTTCAGATGAAACTTTCTGGAGTTATATCCGTAGTGGATATCGTCTAAAGCCGGATTATATTAATCTTGAGAATGGATATTATTGTATGATCCCTCAGGAAACCCTGGAGAATCACATCCATCACATCCGTGAGGTAAACTATCAAGCCTCACACTACATGCGGACCGTCCAAAGAGATAACAAATTGTTTGTAAGAGAAAAATTGGCCGAACTGGCCGGTTGTTCGAGAGAAGAATTAGTGGTTACCCGCAATACTACAGAGTCGTTGGACTTGATCATTCAGGGTATGCATTGGCAACCGGGTGATGAGGCCGTAATGGCGGAACAAGACTATTTTGCTATGTTGGCTCAATTTAGGTTACAAAGCGAAAGACATGGAATCGTAAATCGCATAATCTCAATTCCCAATCACCCGGTAAGTGACGAAGAAATTGTTGAGTTGTATGCCAATGCGATAAACTCCAAAACTAAATTGTTGATGGTGTGTCATATGGTCAACATAACCGGGCAAATCTTACCGGTAAGAAAGATTTGTGATATGGCTCACAAGCTAGGTGTAGAAGTGATGGTGGATGGCGCGCATGCGTTTGGACATGTAGATTTTAAAATGTCCGAAATGGATTGTGATTATTATGGAACCAGCCTGCATAAATGGTTAAGTGTTCCATTAGGAGCAGGTATGCTCTATGTGAAAAAAGAAAAAATCAAAAAGGTCTGGCCGCTATTTGCTCACTATGGATTTGAACAGGATGAAATTGAACGGATCAATCATTTAGGTACTCATCCGGTACATACCGAACTGGCGATTCTAAATGCCTTGGACTATCACGATAGGATTGGGCCGGCGCGCAAGGAGGCCCGATTGAGATATCTGCAAAGATATTGGACTGACCAGGTGCGTGATTGGGAGCATATCATAATAAATACGCCTACAGAACCACACAGGTCATGTGGAATTGGCAATGTCGGCATTAAAAATATGAAACCAAAAGAAATGGCGGACCGCTTATTGAAAGAGCACCGAATATGGACTGTTGCCATTGATGGACATGGTGTTCATGGCTGTAGAATTACTCCTAATATTTATACAACCACCAAAGAATTGGACAAATTCGTAGCTGCACTGAAATCTATGAAGGTTTAAAATTTATATAGGAGTGCAGTTTCAAGCCCAGAATAGATTACTCTATTATTCGTCTAAAGATCATTCAAACCAATGAGGTGTTGCTTTTGTTTTGAGTCTTAATATAGTTGATGAATATCATTTGATAATCATTGAATAACAGTTAATGACAAGAAGAATTAAATGTATTTTCGCATTCCTTTATCCTAAAAAATATATCATGAATACTAAGCCTTATTTTCTTTATTTAATAGCCATTTTTCTATTTCAGATCCAGTATCTGTGTGCACAAAAAGAACCGTTTGTGAGATTTCCGGCGATTAATCCCGCCGGCAATATGTTGAGTTTTTCATACCAGGGAGATATTTGGACTGTACCAATCGTAGGAGGGAAAGCAACCCGATTGACTATACATGAAGGGTATGAAAGCAAACCGAGGTGGAGTTTTGATGGAAACCAGATCGCATTTCAAGGCAATCGTTTTGGTAATTACGACATCTACTTAGTCAACAAAGATGGAAATTCACTAAAAAGGCTTACGCATCATTCATCAAGTGATGTGGATCCATCCTGGTCCCCAAATAATGATATTGTATTTTCTACCCGCAGATCGTATGTTCAGCTAGAGCGAGAAAGTGAAATTTATCAACTATCTCCATCAGAGTCAACTCCAGTAAGAATTATGAATGGTCTCGGCTCGGGTGCTGTGGTATCACCGGATGGGAGTATGATCGCACTCATGATGGGCTCCTGTCGAATTACCAGAGAAGCTTATAATGGACCTGCCAACCGCAATATATGGGTCTACCATAAAGCCAATGACACCTATCATCAAATTACCAATTTTGAAGGCCAGGATATCTATCCACGCTGGGGTAAAGATGGTGATTTATATTTTCTTAGTACGAAAAACCAAAAATACAATCTGTACAAAGTATCGATTCAAAGCGATGGATCTCTAAAGCCCAAATCTGAAAAGAGACTTACGAATTTTAAAGATGATGGAATTCGGTATTATGATATCAATTCATCAGGAACCGTAGGTGTGATCGAAAGACAAAATAGAATCTTTAAAATCAATCTGACATCTAAAAAATTAACCCCTATTTCGATTAAAATCCCGATAGACGATCGCTTCGATAGTTATGAAAATAAAACCTTCAATTCGGGATTATCCGATTACTCTATTTCGCCAAATGGCAAATTCCTGGCATTGGAAATACGGGGAGAGATATTTGTAAAGCAGTTGCACAAAGAAAAAGCCAGATCTATAAATATAAGCAATCACCCTTTTAATGATCATGAACCCCAGTGGCTCAATGATACGACTATTCTGTTTATATCCGATCGATCTGGTTCATACGATATTTACCAAGTTCAGTCGAACGATCCTGACGAGTCAAATATTTTTAAATCCTTAAAACACAAAGTTACCAGGTTAATGAATACCGGAGAGGAAGAGACACGGCTTTCCGTATCACCGGATTATCAAAAGTTGGCCGTCGCCAGAAACAGAGGGCAACTATTGGTATATGATATAGATTCCACAGGCGGATTGATCGATCCAATAACTTTATTGGATGGGTGGTCTACTCCATCAGGCTTAGCTTGGAGTCCTGATAGTAAATGGCTGGCATATTCATTGAGTGATTTAGACTTCAATAGTGAAATCTATATACATGCGGCTGACAATAAACAGGGTCCGGTAAATGTGAGTATGCACCCACGTGGGGATTACAATCCCTATTGGAGTGCAGATGGTAGTAAACTTGGGTTTTTATCGATTCGAAATAACGGTGATGCTGATGTTTGGTTTGCCTGGTTAAACCAAATAGATTGGGAAAAAACCAAACCGGATTGGGAAGAGGAAGAGGAATCGGATAAACCTAGGAGTGGCAAGGACAAGCCAAAGGAGACAGAGGTAATCATAGACTTTGAAAACATCCATCAAAGATTGGTACAAGTCACTGCATTTGCAGGAAATGAAAGTAACCTGATTATTAATAAAAAAGGAGATACGTTCATATTTACTACTAATGGAAGTGGTCGCCAGGGAAGTGGAGGCACCCCGGAGTTAAAATCAATAAAATGGGATGGATCCGGATTAAAAACGATTCTTCCAAATGCCCGGATTGGTAATCTTTCCATGGGACCCAAAAGGGACTATTTATACTACAATAGCTTTAATGGGGGGCTGAACAGACTGAAAGGTGCGAGTGGAAAGCCTGAAAGACTACCTTATCAAGCTAAAATGAGAATTGACCATCGCGAGGAAAGGAAACAGGTATTTACCGATGCCTGGAAAACACTGAATTTTGGATTTTATGATCCCGATTTTCACGGTAGAGATTGGACCACATTAAAACAAAAATATGAACCATGGGCTAGAGCTGCATCGACTAAGCAGGACTTTATGGACATGTTTAATGAAATGTTAGGTCAGGTAGATGCAAGTCACATGGGTATGAGCGGACCAACCCCCGAAGAAACCCAAATCGAAAGAACCGGTTACTTAGGTGTAGAAGTAGAACCCATAGCAAATGGAGTAAAGATAATCAACATTATTCCCGGATCCCCAGGAGATAAGCAGAACAGTAAATTAAAAGTTGGAGAAATAATCACTGCCGTAAATGAATCCCCTGTCTCACGACAAGTCAATTATTTTTCATTACTTAATCAGAAAGCCAATGACAAAATCTTACTATCCGTAACCGGATTGGATGGAGAATCAAGAGAGGTAGTGATTCGACCTGCTTCCTCAGTAAGAAGGGAACAGTATGAATCATGGGTAAAGACCCAAAAAGAATTAACTGACCGATATTCAAATGGTAGGTTAGGATATATTCATATTCAAGGTATGAATTGGCCAAGTTTTGAACGGTTTGAACGTGAGCTCATGGCCAGTGGAAATGGAAAGGAAGGGATTGTTATAGATGTGCGCTTTAATGGTGGTGGTTGGACGACTGATATGCTTATGGCCGTACTTAACGTTCGCCAGCATGCATATACTGTACCGCGAGGAGCAGCAAAAAATCTTTCCAAGGAACATTTGATGTTCAAGTCAAATTATCCATTTGGCGAACGATTACCTCTGGCTTCTTGGACTAAACCTTCAATTGCCCTATGTAACCAAAATAGTTATTCCAATGCCGAGATATTTTCCCATGCTTACAAACACCTGGGACATGGTACATTGGTGGGAACACCCACGTTTGGTGCCGTAATTTCTACCGGTGGGGCCAGATTAATGGACGGAACTTTCGTCAGATTGCCTTTTCGAGCTTGGTATGTATATCATACAGAAAAAAATATGGAACATGGCCCTGCTGTTCCGGATATCATAGTTGAAAATCCTCCGGATATTAAAGCTAAAGGTGAAGACCTGCAATTGAAGAAAGCTGTCGAAACCTTACTGCAGGAAATCAAAATGGATAAATAGCGATTCGTTATCATATTTCAATTTGAAGTCACATTTTGCAGTATTTCTTCAATTGAAGCTATAGCTTGAGGTAATCCTTGCGGACTTTTACCTCCAGCTGAGGCGAAAAACGGTTGTCCTCCGCCTCCCCCCTGAATTTTGGAGGAAACCTCTCTAATGATATCACCGGCATGAAGACCGGTATCGGAGATAAGGCTTTGACTTATTTTGATCATCAACTGAGCTTTGTTTCCAATGGATGCTCCCAGAGCAACTACCGCATTGTCAATTTCTTTTTCCAATTCAAATACCAGGGTTTTTAATACCTTGCTATCGTCAACCTTGACAACCTTGCCGAGAAAGTTGATTCCGTTAATTTGCTGAGTTCCTGCTTTCAATTGACTTTTTTCCTGATGACCTGCAGCCAGTTGTAGTTGTTCCACTTTTTTCTTCAGCGCTTTATTTTCGTGCGCTATTTGTTGGACCGCATCTACAGGATTCTGAGGATACCGAAGTACTTCTTCAATTTGACTTAGCTTATCAATTTTCTCGTTCACGAACTTTTCTCCAGCATCAGCGGTAACGGCTTCAATCCGACGCACTCCGGCAGCAACAGCTGTTTCATGAGTGATTTTTAACAATCCGATTTTACCGGTAAAGGGTACATGACATCCTCCGCACAACTCCTTAGAATAAGATGGATCAAATGTGATCATCCTCACCTTCTCTCCGTATTTTTCTCCAAAAAACATATGCGCACCGGCAGCTTTAGCTTCCTCGATGGGAATGGACCTTCGCTCCTCAAGACCAATATTCTGACGGATCTTTTGATTGACAATTTCCTCAATTTGCTGGAGTTCTTCCACGGTTACCTTTTTAAAGTGAGAAAAATCAAATCGCAAATATTGATCATTCAATAATGAACCTTTTTGTACCACATGATTTCCAAGAACCTGTCGCAATGCGGCATGCAATAAGTGAGTAGCAGTATGATTATTTTCAATAAGGCTCCTTCGTTTTCCATCTACTTCGGCATAAATTTCCAATGCGAGATCTTTCGGTAACTGATTGACAATATGGATGGAAATGTCGTTTTCTTTTACCGTATCTAAAACTTTGATTACCTGATCTCCGGAGCGGAATATACCAATATCACCTACCTGACCACCACCCTCGGCATAGAATGGTGTTTTGTCTAGGATGATTTGATATTTTTCTTGCCCTTTTTCAATTAGTTTGCGATATTTGGCAATCCTGGCTTGCGCATTGACCAAAGTGTCGTATCCAATAAAACCATCTACCGAAACATCTTGTACCTGAATCCAATCACCGGTTTCTTTGACGGCGTCGGCTTTGGATCTAGCTCGTTGTCGGCTGAGAGCTGCCGAGAATCCTGATTCGTCGACCTCCCATCCTCTTTCCGCTGCAATTAAACGCGTCAAATCAATTGGAAATCCATAAGTGTCGTAGAGTTCAAAGGCATCCTTTCCGGATAGCTTTTTATCCATGATATTAAGACCTTCAATACGTTTTAATCCATCGCTAAGTGTATGCAAGAAAGATTTTTCTTCTTCTAAAATCGCCTGTTGGACAAACTGCTCCTGTGCCTTTAGCTCTGGGAAAACCTCGGCTAATTGTTCTGCCAATAACGGGACTAGCAGGTTGAGAAATGGTTTGTTAATTCCTAAAAAGGAATAATAATACCTGACTGCCCGCCGCAGTATTCTTCGAATGACATAACCTGCTCCCGTATTGCCGGGGAGCTGACCATCTGCTATAGAGAAAGATATCGCCCTGACATGATCGGCAGCAACTCTCATCGCAATATCTGTTTTCACTTTTTCATCGTATTGAGCTGTATACTTGATTCCGGTCGCCTTTTCAATAAATTGAATGAAAGGTGTAAATACATCCGTATCGTAGTTGGAATCCTTTCCTTGTATTGCCATACATAACCTTTCAAAACCCATCCCCGTGTCCACATGTTTTTCAGGCAGATTTTCCAATTGGCCATCAGCCTTTCGATTGTATTGAATAAACACCAGATTCCAAATCTCAATGACTAAAGGATTGTCTTGATTCACTAGACTGTCACCAGATAACTTTTTTCGTTCCGCATCAGGACGAATATCAATGTGAATTTCGGAACATGGACCACAAGGACCGGTATCTCCCATTTCCCAAAAATTGTCTTTCTTGCCGAAGTAAAGTATTTGTTCCTTTGGCAAATACTTTTCCCAAATTTGGGCTGCTTCATGATCTTTTTCCAGGTTTTCTTCCTCGTCACCTCCAAACACCGTAGCGTATAACCGGTCCGGGGCAAGTCCAAATACATTAACCAATAAATCCCAAGCCCAGTCAATAGCCTCATTTTTGAAATAATCTCCAAATGACCAGTTCCCTAACATTTCAAACATCGTGTGATGATAACTATCCCGGCCTACTTCTTCCAGATCATTGTGCTTTCCCGAAACCCGTAAACATTTCTGAGTGTCTGCAATTCGCGGATGGGGAGGAGATTGATGGCCTAGGAAAAAATCCTTAAATTGATTCATCCCTGCATTCGTAAACATCAAAGTAGGATCATTTTTAGTGACAATTGGAGCGGACTGAACTATTTGGTGGTCCTTACTGCGAAAGTATTCTAAAAAGGTATTCCGGATCTCTTTTGCTTGCATGGTATGTTTTTTGTTTGATACAAGATTGCAAAATTAGAAATAAATGAGGATTATAACAGTCCATGAAACCAAACTTACACATTAAAAAATAATGTAATATGTTTAAGATCAAGATATTACCGAATGTTTTAATATTTATATTTTTTTTAGACATATTTTTGGTAAATCGGTTAGTTCCAAGTATTTTTGACCGATCCTTTCAAAGAACATGTCCAATCCAGTCTAAAAGTTTGGTTTCAATTCTTTGTGTCTAATGAGTAGAGAAAAATTTGTATTTAACCCCAATACGCTTCGGTACGAAAAGGTTCATGTTTCCTTAAGAGAGAGATTTTTATACATGCTTGGATTCACTTCAGCAGTGATCATAAGTGCTATGCTGTTATTGTTTTTAGCCTATAATTATTTTCCTTCTCCCAAGGAGAAGTTGTTGATGAATGAGATTGACAACATGAAAGCGCATTATTCCACAGTTACCGATCAGCTGGAATTTCTATCGAAGATAGTAGATAATGTTCAAGATCGGGATGCTCAGCTCCATCGCACCTTGCTGGGTATTGACCCGATTGACGAATCGATCTGGAATGGTGGAATTGGAGGTCATGTTCAATATGAAGAATTGAAACAATACCAACACACTGGTGAGTTATTATCTTCAACTCTGAGTAAAGTAGATAAACTGAAGCGGCAGATAAATTTACAGAGTATTTCACTGGATACCTTACTGACACTGGCGGAGAAAAACGAGGATCGCTTTGCTTCTATCCCGTCGATCAAACCGGTGAGAGAAGATAAGCTTAAGCGCAATGTAAAATTACTCAGTGGATATGGAATGAGGATACATCCAATCCACAAAATTCGTAAGATGCATGCGGGTATCGATTTTACAGCCCCGACTGGCACACCAATCCAAGCTACCGGAAATGGTCGAGTTATTGAGGTAAAACGATCCAAACGAGGATACGGAAGACATGTTAAAATTGATCATGGCTACGGATATGAGACGCTTTATGGACATATGGCATCTATCGATGTAAAAAAAGGTGAAAAGGTGGTTAGAGGGCAGCAAATAGGTACCGTAGGAAGTACCGGCACTTCTACTGCACCTCATTGTCACTATGAAGTTAGGTACCAAGGTAAAACCATAGATCCGATCAATTATGTTTTGGATGGATTGACTCCGGCGGAATATCAGGAATTGGTCGAAAAGGCATCCGTGATCAATCAGTCACTTGACTATTTACCCGATTAGAAAGCTCTTGACTCCACAAATACATCGGCATTTCAGCAACCATATTGTATATTGTTACTAGTCAACTGTTTGGAATACAGTTGAGCAGGGTTTGCTACTTATCTCCGCGGTTTAAACTCATTAGAAGGGGGAGATAATCTTCATATTCTTTTTATTTTTGAACCATGCTTTTCAAAAGACGCCGGATAAAGCGGGTTATTTCTACTTGTCTAAACTGTGGCAGAGAGTTTGTTGGAGATGATTCCAATTATTGTGATCAGTGCGGCCAGATCAGGACGGATGGTATGATCAAGGTATGGGATCTGATTCGGGATTTTTTTGAAGATTTATTTAATATAGAATCTCGGATTTTTCAAAGTTTAAAACTGTTGGTGGTTCCCGGACAACTGACCCAAGAGTTTTTTAAAGGTAAGCACAATACCTACTATAAGCCGATCCGATTGTTTTTTGTGTCCATGATTCTTTTTTTTGCCACTCTTGGATTTTTGGCTAATGACGAAATCAGCAAAATAAAAGTTGTTGAGGATATAAGTGAAATAAATGAGAATGCTAGATTTCAAGCATTGATCGACTCTTCCTTGTTGGTATATGGAGAAGATGAGGTTTTGCAGCCGGAGGTCCAGATTTATGTGGATAGTCTGAGGGAGTTAGTGTCCAGAAAAACCTCAGCACAGGATAGTATGGATTTGGTAATCTTCGGAAACCACAATTTCAAATGGCATAAATACGATATTCTCAACGACACCCGCAAGGAGATCCTGGAAAAATATGAGTTAGAAGGAATTAATTCATATCTCTATCCTCAAGTCTTCAGATTTATGAAATATCCGGATGAGGCAGTTAGGTTTCTCATTGGAAATTTGACTTGGGTCATTGTGCTGCTGATTTTTTCAATGGCACTGGTCATGAAGCTGCTGTATATACGAAGAAAGCATTTTTATGTAGAACATTTGGTTTTCCAGTTTCATGTTCACTCCTTCGGTTTTATCTTAATGATCATAGAGATGTTATTGTTATATCTACTGGTAAACAGGCACAAGGAGGGATTCAGTATGAACTTCAATTATAGTATTTTGGTTGCTGGAATTTACTTTTTAGTCGCACAATATCGCTATTATGGACAGCGCTTTTTTAAGACTTTATTAAAGTTTATGATCTTAGGCTTTTTTTATTTTGTCCTTAGTGCCATATTTATACTTCTGGTAGGCATAATAAGTGTGTTAATATTTTAAAATGAATACTGAAGTAATCCAGGAATACGAGCTGATAGTGGGATTAGAAATTCACGTGCAACTGAATACATTGTCCAAAGCTTTTTGTGCAGACGAAAATAGGTTCGGGCAAGAACCCAACACTTTGATAAGCCCGGTATCTTTAGCTTATCCAGGTACCTTGCCAGTTCCAAATTTACAACACGTAGATAAAGCAATTGGTTTGGGATTATACCTGGGAAGTCGGATAGGTGAACTGGTTCGATTTGATCGGAAAAATTATGTTTATCCCGACTTGCCCAAAGGATATCAGATTACTCAGGATTCAAATCCCATTTGCATTGGAGGAGAGATAAATTTGTCGACATCCGGAAGCTCTATTAGGATACACCACATTCATATGGAAGAAGATGCGGGAAAACTGATTCATGACCAGGATCCAAATCTTACACTTATTGATCTCAACCGGGCAGGTGTACCCTTGTTGGAAATTGTGACGGAACCCGATTTGAGGACTCCTGAAGAGGTATATGAATGTATAGGGGTTGTGCAAAAAATAGTTCGACATTTGGATATTTCTGACGGTAATATGGAAGAAGGCTCTTTGCGATGCGATTGTAATGTATCAATACGTCCCAAAGGAAGTACTCTTTTAGGGGAACGATGTGAAATTAAGAATTTAAACAGCCGGAGGTTTGCCAGGATGGCGGTGGAATATGAGTTTTCGCGGCAAAAGGCTCTGGTCAGGCAAGGACATCAAATAACCAATCAGACCTTGCACTACCACCGGGAGAAAAATATTACCTATCCCTTACGGACCAAAGAAGGAGCTCACGATTACCGGTATTTTCCGGATCCAGACCTGCCAGCGATTCCAATCACCAAACAACAAATCGAGAACATCCGTAATTTATTACCCGATAACCTAGAAAGGATCAACGAAAATCTGCAAAAGGAATATTTGATCTCAGATGAAATATCGCGTATTATAACTTCTTCCAAAGAAAGCCTAAATGCATTTCAGCAATATATTTCTGGTTATAAACCTGAATACCACAAACTATTCATCGACCTGTTTATTCATAAAATCAAACCCCGGATAGACCAAGGTAATGCTGAAATCCCCCAGTCTATCGTGCACGAATTAATATTCATGATTCACAAAGGGCAAATAAGCCGAACTTCAGCTTTCCAGGTGTTGTTTGATCAGTTGATTTCAAACCCAGGCAAGTCTGCTTCCCAACTGGCCCACGATTTGAATATTTTGCAATCCGATGTTAAAGAAGATTTGGAAGTATGGATCGATGAAGCTATTGCCAAATATCCTGACAAATGGGAGGCACTTAGTAGAGGAAAGAAAAACCTGATCGGATTGTTTATGGGAGAGGTTATGAAAGCTTCCAGGGGAAAAGCCCATCCTCAAAAGGTGAGGGCTATATTGGAATCACGTTGTAAATAAGGTTGTCCAGTCAGACTAGTGGTTTAAGAACGATGATATTGGGAAAAAGATCGAGTTATAACCTCTTATTATTTTGTTCTTGAACCACTAGATTACTCAAAAAGCTGATTCACAGAGCTTCTGTTGGTGATTTATTGGATTAGGGTACGCAATCGTTGAGCGTTGGCCATTGTTGTTATAAACAAACTTGTATATTGATCAATTGATTACCTTGAAGATTTCTCAGCGGTTGGAAATTCGAATGTGAAACAAAATGTAAAACCGATCGTTTTATCTATAACTTTTGATACGATCAATTAAAAGGTTGATATCAAATGAGTTGTAATTAATAAAAATCAGCCTTATCTTTATGCACCATGGTCGACCTGAATGGATTAACTAAGTTGTATTATAGTATTGGAGAAGTTGCCGAAATGTTCAACGTTTCCAAGTCTCTCATTCGATATTGGGAATCGGAATTCTCTAATCTGAAGCCCGTTAAAAACAGCAAAGGCGATCGTAGGTTTACCAAGCAAAACCTGGAACAACTCAATTTAATCTTTCATCTGGTTAAAGAAAAAGGATTCACTATTGATGGTGCAAAAAAGGAAATAAAAGAAAACCGCAAAAAATTAAAAAACAAGCAAAACTTGCTCAGAAGTTTAAATTCTGTACGTAATCGTTTGGAGATATTTAAGAACAAATTGTGATTCCTGGAATAGCTCTTTGTTCCGTTTGTTAAATCCTTATTTCTTCACCGATTTTGATATGACCGGTACACATTTCGTAATCCAATTGATCATTAGATGCAATGACGATAGTTCTATCCTTAGCATAACGAGCTAACAGTTCAGTATACCAATTCTTAAATCGATTATCAAAGTTTGAAGTAGGTTCGTCAAGAAGAATCAGCTGGGACTGGCTGCAAACCGCCAGGCCGATCCTAAGGCGTTGCATCATACCGGTTGAAAAATTTTTTAAAGGTTTGTTGACATGATTTTCCAATTCACATAACTCTATAAATTCGGAAGCGGATAGTCCATCGACTAAGAGTTTATATTTGAGGTGGAACTCCATGATTTCCATTAGATTGAATTCCTCGATCAACTGTTGATAGGGTGCGGCAAAAGTGATATTATGCCAGGCATTGTCGATTTTCTTCTTTTTGTTACTACGAAAATGGACTTTTCCCTCACTAGGAGCCATAATTCCGCTGAGAATTTTTAGAAGTGTGGATTTTCCAGATCCATTCGGACCCAGCAAGGCAACCTTGTCACCAGGTTTGAAAATATAGTTTAGGTTTCGAAATATCCATCGATATTGAAATTGCTTACCTACATTAATCAACTCAACCTCCATATCCATTTAGCTGTCGAAATCCTTTCATTATACCCCGATCGGAATTACGGATAAAGTTGAGGATATTGTCGCGTTCTTCAGTGACCTTCATATTGGCTTCGATATACCGTAGTGCCTGAGTGGTATTGTAACCCTTTATAAAAAGTGTTCGATAAATATCCTGGATATTGTTAATTTTTGCTGAATCAAATCCCCGTCTTCTTAATCCCACTGAGTTCACTCCGGCATATGATAATGGTTCTCTGGCCGCTTTGACATAAGGTGGAATATCTTTTCTGACTAAAGATCCTCCGCCGACCATTACATGCTCTCCAATTTTTACAAATTGATGGACAGCCGTAAGACCTCCCAGGATAGCATATTCACCAATATCGATGTGACCGGCAAGATTGACGTTGTTGGCTAATATGCAATTTTCTCCTAAAAAACAATCGTGGGCAACATGAACATATGCCATTAAAAGGCAATTATCTGATATCTGGGTAGAAAAACTGGCTTTGGTTCCGCGGTTAAGCGTAACGTATTCACGTATGGTTACCTGATTCTTGATAATCAGGGTAGAATTTTCCCCTTCAAATTTTAAATCTTGGGGAATCGCACCAATAACTGCACCTGGAAATATTCTACAATTTTCACCAATTCTCACACCATCCATTATGCATACATTGGATCCAATCCAGGTATTATCTCCAATTTCTACATCTCCGGAGATGGTAGAAAATGGTGAGATAGTTACATTCTTACCGATTTTCGCATTCTTGTCGACTATTGCTAATTTACTCATGGTTTTTGTCTCTTGATTATTTGGGCCGTTAATTCCCCTTCCGACACGATCTTGTTGCCCACGTATGCAATTCCATACATTTGGCAAATCCCTCTGCGAATGGGGGATAAAAGTTCCATTTTTAATATAATAGTATCTCCAGGAACTACTTTATTTTTAAAACGAGTATTATCGATTCGGATAAAGTACGTATCCCAATTTTCCGGATCACTTACTGTAGAAAGTGCTAAGATACCTCCGGTTTGGGCTAAAGCTTCAATTTGTAATACTCCTGGGAATATGGGGTTATTGGGAAAATGACCAGGGAAAAAAAATTGGTCGTAGGTTACATTTTTTATGCCAACTACATGATTTTCACTAAGTTCAATTATCTTGTCTACTAGTAGAAAGGGAAATCTGTGGGGTATTCTCTTTTTGATGTCTTTGATATCAAATATAGGATCTATAGTTGGATCATAAATCGGTTTTCCTCTCAGCTTCCTCTGTCCTATGAATACTTTTTTAAGAATCTGGGCAAAAGCGGTATTGGATTTGTGTCCTGGCTTTTTAACGGTAATTTTACCTCTGATCGGACGCCCAATTAATGCCAAATCTCCCATTACATCCAATAATTTATGACGTGATGGTTCATTTTTAAAATGCAATGTGGTGGTATTTAAAACGCCTTCTTTATCCAATTTCACTGAAGGACGATCTAATTTGGCAGCCAATGCATCCAGGTCTTCCTGAGTTACTTTCCGATCTGCAATAACTATGGCATTGTCTAGGCTCCCTCCTTTTATTAAACCAAGGTCAATTAATTTTTCCAGGTCATGTAAGAATACAAAAGTACGGCAGGGAGCTATTTCATGGGCATACTGATCAAGCTGAGTCAGTGTGGCATATTGGTGTCCCAGGTAAGGACTGTTAAAGTCGATCAGACAAGTAATTTCAAAATTTTCGGCGGGCAGGGCAGTGTATTCGGAACCCGTATCCGGATCTTTGAAGGAAATAGGTTCCTGGATAATTAATTCTTCTCTTTCTTCGTCTAGTTCCTGATAGCCGGCTTTTTGAATGGCATTGACAATTTGCCTTACACTGCCATCCAAAATAGGGAGCTCTTCATTATCTAATTCGATCAAAGCATTATCAATACCCATTCCTGTTAGGGCCGATAAAAAATGTTCAACAGTTTTTACACACACTTCTCCTCGCTGGAGTGTTGTGCCTCGGGTGGTTTCCGATACCAGGTTAACATCGGCAGATATTACTTGACTGTTTTTGGAACTTAAGTCAGTCCGTTTAAATTTGATTCCATGATTAACCGGAGCTGGAAGAACTTGTACATTTACCTGTTTACCGGTATGTAATCCGATGCCACTTATCTTAAATCCGGATGCCAAAGTGTACTGTTTCATGACTGTGAATCTAATTTTTGCGACTTTGTCTGGTTAAGTTGAGATTCTAATTCGGTAATTTTTTTATTTAATTTTTTGATTTCACTCGCAATTTCCGGCAATTTTTTAAAATACACATAGGATTTAAGATATTGGTGATAAGGGATCGCCGGATATCCAAACCATTTACTGTTTGATTCATCAATAGAGCTTGCGATACCACTTTGCGCTTGTATCATTACACCATCCGCAGTTCGTAAATGCCCCGCTATTCCTACTTGTCCACCTATTTGGTTCCTTTTTCCGATTTTAGCTGATCCGGCAATACCCGTTTGTGCAGCAATAGCTGTGTTTTCTCCAATTTCAACGTTGTGAGCCACTTGGATTAGATTATCCAGTTTACTCCCACTGCGAATAATGGTACTCCCCATGGTAGCTCGATCAACTACGGTATTGGCTCCGATTTCCACATGATCCTCCAATATGACGTTTCCAATCTGGGGAATCTTGGTATAGTCTCCCTCTGCCGTAGTCGCAAATCCAAATCCGTCACTGCCAATGATGGCATTACTGTGGATAACACAGTGATCTCCAACGGTACATCCTGCATAAATCTTGACACCAGGATAGATTCTTACCCCTGCACCAATTTTTACATTTTTACCCACATAAACCTGGGGAAAGATATACGCACCTTCGCCAATATTCACTCCTTTAGCTATTACAGAAAATGCACCTACAGATACATTTTGGCCTAAATTGCTTTTCGGACTTATGAAAGCCAAATCAGACAATCCGGAAGGCTCAATTAATTCAGACTCAAACTTTTGCAGAAGTAGACCTACAGAAGCATATACATCCTTGACCTGTATCAATGTAGCAGCAACTTTTTGCTTTGGAACGAAGTTCTCATGTACCAAGACAATGGAAGCTTCCGTGGAATAAATATATGGTTCATATTTGGGATTTGCCAAAAATGAAATTGTACCTGGTTTGCCTTCTTCGATTCTACTGGGGGCAGAAACTTTTACTTCCGAAGCTCCTATTATCTTCCCCTGTAAAAGTTGTGCCAATTCGACTGCGCTGACTTGCATGGCGCAAAGGTAGTCATTTGTCAAGAATTAGTTGATATAGATATTTTTTTCGAATATTAATTCTGCGTTCCGAATGGATTTCTTATTCTATATTTGCATTGTTCAAAAACAACATATGTATTTAGTATTCGATACCACACCTCTTTCAATGCCTAAAAACTGGAAAGCACCTGCTGAAGAGACCTACGCCTGGCCTCGCATGATTCATCTGGCTTGGGAGCACTTTGATGCAGACTCCAATATTATCAAGTCGCAAAACATCTTGATCAAACCGGATGGCTATGAAATACCTTATGAGGGTACGGCAAAACATGGTGTGGATCATGATGAAGCGGTGGCCAAGGGACTTTCGGTCCTAGAAGTATTAGAGAAATTTTCAGAAGCAGTTAAAGCTTCGGAATATGTGATTGCGCATAATCTAACCTTTAATGAAAGGATCATAGGTGCAGAGTACATCAGACAAAACCTCCCCAATCCCTTAATTTCCAGTGACAATTATTGTTTGATGAGAGAGGCAACTTACTATTGCAAAATTCCCAGTAAGACGGGAGGGTACAAATGGCCTTCACTCAGTGAATTATTCAAGAAGTGTTTTGGTACTGGATATGAAGGAGCCAATCATGCAGATCAGGATGTAAGAGCGGCCGCCATGTGCTTTTTCAAATTACTGGAAATAGATATGATCGAGTTGTTTTAAAGATCAGCCAGAATCTATGTTTTTCAAGCCATTATTAATGGGAAAATGGAAATTATCAATATTGTAAAGAGATACGCTGAGGAGATCTCCTAAATAAGCTACAGCACCTAAATTCACTTAGTTTTAGATAAACTTTACATAAATTGGATCAGTATCTAATTGATCTATATAAAAATTTTTATATATAACAAATTTTTCAGATATTCAGTGTCTACTTGAAAATGAGCCAATTCTAGAAAATAATCTGACTTTCCAATTTAAATCTATGTTATTTTTAAAAGAATGGCTCCTGTAAAAGCTATGCTACCTGCTGAACTTTTTCTTCTCTATTGAAGGATGCGGCAGGGGCAGGTGGATCATATCTGCCCCTAGCTTTGCCGTTTGGTTTGTATCTTGTCTTACTAATACTAATTGACCACTTTCCACCATTTAAACCTATTTTTGTTAATGGCACAAAAATTTATTCAGCAATCGATATTATACTTCGAATGTCAGCACTCAAATCCAATTTCTCTTTTTTGATATTTATTACCCCCTTGATCCCCCCTTGACCCTTGAGTAGTGATTGGGCCTTGTACCGCTGCTCAACAATCATCCTAGTGAATTGTATTTCCAATGAGGCTTAAAAGGACCAATATTTGTTCCCATTGAGCAAAGGATCGTTATTTTTTGGAATGTTTGGTCTTGGAGCGAAGTTTGCGAATATAGGGATCGAAGTTTTCATTATAGTCTGAAGATTCCGGATCGAGTCTCCAGTCTGGTCCATCCAATTCACTCCGAATCTCCATGATTTGAGCATCAATCCATTTTTTCGATTTTCGCATCAAGGTCCAAGACTGATCTGAAACTAGAATCGGTCCATATCTGAGGATTATATAAGTTCTCTTTTTACCAAAATGCTTAATAAAGTGCGGAACAAATGTTTGCGAATGGTCCCAATTATCACTTCGATCACAATATTCAATGACCACCGGAACAACTGGAATATGATGTTGTGCTGCCACTTCGAAGGACCCTTTCATGAAGAGTTTGGTGAGATCTGTGTTTCCCGTACGACCTTCAGGATAGATCAGGACATTATATCCTCTTAGCAATGCTGAAGCTATTTTCTCACGGGTTCTTTTTCTACTTTGCTTACTGGATCGATCTACAAACACTATTCCGGATAGCCAGGCACCTTGTCCAATAATCGGCCATCTGCTAAACTCTATAGCAGCAACTGGAAACAACAATCCATCCGCGAGATTGACCAATGGATCAATTGAAGAGCGATGGTTAGCAACGACCAGGTGACCTCCCTGCGGACAGCTTCCTTGTTTTATTAATCGCATACCACCGATCCACATCATTTTTTTTGCCCATAGCACCCTCCGTAATTTCATCGTTGCTCTGGTGCTACACCCGCTGATAAAATAGAAAGCTATGATAAAAAATAGATCAATTAGTGATAATGTAAATAGTAAAAAAAGTCTGATGACCGCGCGAATGGTATTAATTTTTGTCTGCATGTACCCGGGTTTGTAGATTCCAACTCTTTTCTTTTTCAATCAAACTCTGATCGATCCATGCCTGAGTGTCTCTAAGAAGTGTCCAGGAGTTTGGTGATTTAATGGGGGATCCGATAAAAAGATAAGCCTTGCTTGAGGATTTTCCAAATGATTTTATATAATGTTTCATGAGTGAATCTCCCTCCTTCCATAAATTATCGTAGTCTTCATAATCAATGGCAACCGGGAAGACTGGTAGGTGTAACTTTGAAGCTATTTCAAAGGAACCTTTTTTGAATGTTTTGGTTAAAGGTTGCGTGCCAGTGGTTCCTTCAGGAAATACCAGGACGCTGATATTTCTTTTTAATGTCTTTTCCAGAGTCTTTCGGACTCCGGTTCGACTTTTGCGGTCTTCTCGATCAACAAATATGATACCGGTGGCCTTGGCTGCATTGCCTATCAATGGATAATCTGAGATTTCTGCCTTTCCCAATGGGACCGCGTAGACATAAGACAAAATAACTACCGGATCGATCATCGAACGATGATTGCTAATGATTAATCCCGTTTCACTAGGAAGAGATCCCTGGATTTCAATTTCCAGCGATAGAATTTTACAAGCCAGTTTGATCCATTTTCTTCTAATCCGGAAAGCAAATGCCTGATTCTTTCCCATCAACAGTTGTCTGCCTATTATCAATAATAGATAGAAAACCATCGTGAGTGCCAATAAAAACATTCTGGTATATGCCCTAACCACCCGCAATACTGCATCAATTTACTCAATTCCAAAGGTAGTTAATTTTGATATAGGAAGTGTTTCAAAAAGTGGTGTATTTCATAAGCCAGAAGTGGACAGAATTGACCAGGTTCTAAAGATTTCAACAAAACTGCTACTGCTAATTTCGACAACTAATCGATTGAATAGGTATTAATAAATGGCCTGATTGTAATCGCGTTTTAGTAATTACAGTAGTGATTGGTCATGAATGCTCTGTTGCGGACTGTACAGGCATAACTGAGGCTGAGATAAGCGGGGTAGGGCATAGAGTAGATTGGTGTTAGGGTCAAGGTGATTTGTCAATCTTTGTTCTTTGTGATTTTATAACCTGAGTTCGACTAATGATTTGATCACAGAAGTCATTGAAATAGTGAGATTTAGACAAGAAAAATGCAGTAATAGCAGCGCTATTTGCAAGGCTTTTATTGGCTAAAGATTGCTGTTTCAATGGCTTTAACCTTAAAAATCAGTTAATAATCAAAAGATCAACTAATTTGAATTTATAAATATATGACTATCAGCTTACTGTGAATAAATGATTGGTCGAACTCAGGTTTATAGCAATAAGTCTATCAATTCTTAACCTGGTATATCTTTGGTGCATGATCGGATAAATGTTAAAAATTGCATTGACAATCAATAGTTCAATGGCCAGGTTTATATTGTCGTTTTCAAAGTACCACCATAGTGATCGCCATACCAATACAACAAAAAATGGGATATGAAGCGTCTCAAAAAAGCAGGATTTATATTTGAATTCCTTGGCCGCATTCAATGACAATGCCTTTAATGTGTAGGATTGCATTTTCTTCTTTGTCCATCTCCGAATATTAATTCCGCCAGTTGGTAAGTATCTCCCAAATCTATGCACACCTAATAATCTATATATTAATCCATTTTTATATTTCTCAAAAGATAATGGTTTGAAGTATAACAAAATTATTACTCTTACCATTCCATATTTTTGTAACACGGTCTTGTCAAATTGCACTAACCATTCATACCCATCCTTAAGTTTTTTTTTGGTCATTTTGACTTATTCAAAGTTTACTGGATTTATTTGAAAAAACGTTTTTTCTACTATTGTTCATTTAGTACTGTTTTATTCGGAGTACTTTTCATTTCAAGAATCAACTCGCCTCCCTTGATTAATTCTACTTGAGGGAATCTCCATGAGCTTAGCTTATTATTATTCAAAATAGCGGAATGGATATATTTATTTTCACGTGATGCGTTTTTGGCTACTATCGTAAAGGTTTTCCCCCCAAAATATTTATCACTAAGGTGTATGATTATCTTCTCAATCCTGGGACTTCCAAGTTCATAATGAGGAGTTTCTGAGGCCCCACCATCCATCTGAAACAGTCCAATGGCACTCATCACATACCAGGCGCTCATTTGTCCCTGGTCTTCATCACCCGGATAGGCGTCACGAGGACCTGTCCCGTAGTATTTTTCTTGAATTGCTCGTGCCCACTTTTGCGTTAGCCATGGTGCCCCTGCATGGTTAAACAGATAGCATGATTGCATATTGGGTTGGTTCCCGTGATTTATGGGATATTTTGAAAAATTATCACCAAGCGCATTAAAATTTACTTTTTGGGATCGATGCATCGCACTATCCAACCTTGTGATGAAACGATCCTTGCCAATCGCAGCAACCAACCCATCCACGTCATGTGGAACAAACCAACTAAATTGCCAGGAATTTCCTTCAACAAATCCCGGTGACCGATAGGGACTAAATGGCTTATGCCAAACGCCATCAGTATTTTTTGGTCGCATAAAGCCACTTTCCGGGTCAAAAATATTGCGCCAGTTTTCAGAACGAATCATAAACTGCGTATAGTCGTCATTTTTTTGGAGCAATTTTGCAGCCTGTGCAAGACACCAGTCGTCAAACGCATATTCAAGTGTATTTGAAACATAGCTTTGATAGATATTATCTCCTAAAGGGACAAAACCATACTTTATGTACGATATAAGACTTTCGTTTCCTACTCGACTTCCTCCGGAATGGGATTCAAGAGGAGGCGTTGTTTGTGCGTGATACATTGCCTCATAAGCTTGATATAAATCAAAATCCCGAATGCCTGAATTCCAGGCACCAACAATCCACGGGATGCCATGTTCAGCAACCATCACACTGGTATACTCTCCTCCAAAAATGCCTTTTGAAAGCCAGCCTCCCTTATTGTAGAACTCGATTAAACTTTTCACCTGCATAGAAGCAAACTCCGGAGCTACCAGTTGATTTAGTTGTTGCACATTCCAGAACGTGTTCCAGAATTCTCCGGAACACAACCTTTGATTGGGGTCTTCAAAGGTTTGTATTTCTTCATTCATATCTACCCATTCACCATTTACATCACCCCAAGCAACTCTTCCCGATAGGGCACGATAAAGGTTGGTATAAAACTTAATCTTTTGTAAATAATCGTCTGTCTCTATCTCAATTCTACCCAAATAGTCATTCCAAACACTTTTTTGGTTTTGAACAACTTGTTCAAAATTCCAGTCAAAAGGTTCTGAAATTTCCTTTTCTAAGTTCAGCCAGGCATTTTTGGTACTTACCATGGAAATAGAACTTCTTACTAAAATGGTGTCATTTTCTCGTGTATTGAAGTTTATAAAAGCGCCAGTATGTCCAGAACCTCTTATTTCATCAATATCACTAATCACAGACCCATAATTTAGTCCATGGTTTAATTTTTCAAATTCTTTTACCTTGTCTGTCCACCCACCCATATTTATGAAAGGTTTATTAAACTCCAACACAAAATATAGTTTATAGTCTTGAGTAAGGACATATCCTGTTTTATTGCAAATATGGTGAACATGGCCCTCAACCTTTTGATTACCAATCCGCGTAATTACAGTTTCTACATTCTGATAAGCGTATTCAGCATCAGGAAAAGCATCAATTAATATTCGTGAAGCGTCAGATTGAGGAAAAACATATCTTTGAAAACCTGCCCGGGTAGTACTTGTCAGGTCTACATGTATATTGTAATCAATCAAATCCACACTGTATTTCCCTATTTCCGCTTTTTCTGTTTGTTTGTTAATTTGAGAACGATAACCCAGATCAGGATTATGCGACGGCCCTGGTTTCGTCTGTAAAACTCCTACTGTTGGCATCATTAAAAATCCGGACATCGTCCATTCCTGGGTATGATTGAACCCTGATATGTTTTCGATTTGATATTCATAACCTGCTTTCCATACCGTATTTTCATTATTTGGACAAAGTTGAACCATGGGCATTGGATGCCTTGGTCCGGGTGTAATCATCCAACGAGAGCCGCTAGTTCCCATAAATTGGTCAACATAGTCAGCATAATTAATCTCTTTTGATGGAAAACGCCGCCTTCGTTCTTTGAATCGGAGTTTTCCATCGACAAAGATTTGAACTTGTGATTCTTTGTGTTTATTTACCGCCTGAAAATCGAACTCTAATATACTGTGTCCGGGTTCTAGGTTTTTGGAAACTTCAAATCCGTCAACAATAACTTTAATTGTAGCATGTTTTTTATGTTGTCTTATTTCAATCAACAAAGGTTGAATTCTTTCAGAACCCTTAATTGTTTCGAAATTGGCAAATTTTACCGATTTCAAAATTGTATTCCCAGGGTTTACAAGGTTTAGCTCCTTCGGCCCTTTCATTATAATTGCATCAAATACAACCCAACTGCCAGTCATATTCTGAAATAGTATCTCGTTAATACCTTTTTTTAGCTCCATAACCGAAAAAGAAATCGAAATAATTTGAGGATTTCCCCATGAGGTTTTTGGGGTTTTGATAAATTCTCCAGCTTGCAACTGATTGTCATAAGCCTTTCCATTAATGATGGTGCGAAATAATGGCGGATTTTCACTGCCTACATTTAAGATGTTGATAAATAGTGTGCAGGAGTCTTTAGTACTTAAATTATCTAATTCAAAATAAATTGGCAACTGGTGCAATGCTAATCCTGCCCAATATCCATAACCGCCAAAATGGTCTATGGGGCCTGGTAGCACATAGGGCCAGTCTTTTGATGGGGTAGACTTATTTACAACATAGTACCTGTCTTTCCCTCCAAAACCTTCGGAAACAAAGTCGCTAAAAGCTTCGGGAGTTAGAGCAAATTCGGATGCTGAATTATTAATTTCTCCTATTTGCCAAATTATTTTCGAATCAGTGGTTTGTGCCTGAACCTCTGAAAAAGGGATGTTACATAATATGAATTGCAACATTGGAACAATCATTTTGAATGCCTGATATCTTGACTTCATAATCAATTTAGATAATGTTTTGTAACTGTAAATTGTATGAATAGTACCAGATTGAGTGGTACTTTCCTGTTAAACCGCTATTCAGTTTGGGCGTGAGTTACGGAACATGAAATCTGGCGTTTACCCTGAATACATATACAAAATGTTGAACTAAATCGCTTTCAGCGATGGTCTTTACATTTTCAAAAAAATTCCATAATTCTAAAGAATTAAATAATCAAATAATAGACTTATGGAAAATTCAAAAAAAGGCACTATTATTGATCGTGCCAAAAATGAAGTTAAAGATTTTCAAACAATGTATGCTCAACTAGAGCAAAAAGTTATGTTAGGAGGTCTTTCCCAAAGTACTTTGACCAATTATGGAAGATGTATCGCAAAGATCAGTTTACACTTCCATTGTATTCCAATCAAATTAGAGGAGGAACAAATCAATGGATATTTACAAAGTTTAGTCCGGGGAGACTCTCCTTCTAAGAGTTACTTTAAGCATACCGTTTATGGCTTACGATTCTTATTTCGGATTTATGATTTAGAGGATCGTGCCATTAGATTGCCAAGCCTGAAGAGGCAGAATAATTTACCTGTTGTATTGAGTACACAAGAATGTAAACATTTATTTCGATCTGGTCGAATACTGAAACACCGAGTCATGTTATGCTTGATATATTCGGCCGGATTACGGAGTATGGAAGTGCGTAATCTGAAGATTTGTGATATTGATTTTCAACGTATGACCATTCACATTCGCCAGACCAAATACAACAAAGACAGATATGTGCCTTTGAGTAAACTGATTGCAAGAGGATTGAATAAGTACATAGTTGCCTATTCACCTAAGGATTTTTTGTTCAATGGCAAATCGATTGGTTCTAAGCTATCTCCACGAGGAGTTCAATGGGCAGTGAAAGAGACCCTTAAGAGATCTCAGATCAAAAAAGATGTGACCGCTCACAGTCTTCGCCATAGCTATGCCACTCACTTGCTGGAATACGGAATGGATGTCGATACATTAAGTAAATTATTAGGCCATGCTCATTTGAATACCACATTAATCTATTTGCACGTGGCGCGATTGAAAGGAACTGACCGGTTTAGCCCGTTTGATCGACTCTACGACGAATAGCAGATGGCACATATTAACGCCATTGCCGATATAATAAACGGCCAATGGAACAAGATACTTGAGCGTTGCAACAAGTATGAGATAAGGTGTTTGAATGCCATAAGGAGGTGTCGTACACCATCATTAGGTGGACATTTATACAAGTGCGACAAGTGCAGTAAGCTGCATATGCGATACAACTCTTGTCGCAACAGACACTGCCCGGTTTGCCAAAATACTCAGAAAGAGGAATGGATAGCTGCTCGAGAAGCACAGCTGTTACCGACCAAATATTATCACGTGGTATTCACCTTACCTCATGCCTTGAATGAGCTATTTCTGGCATACAAAGCTCAGATGTATGCTATGTTGTTGCGGTGTGCTTGGTGTACATTGGATGAATTTGGGTGGAATAACAAATATCTGGGTGCTCAAATTGGGACTACAATTGTACTTCATACTTGGGGTTCCAATTTAAGTTATCATCCACATTTGCACTGCATTGTCCCCGGTGGTGGTGTAACCTTTAATGGAAAATGGAAAGAGGCCAATGGCAATGGTAAGTTTTTATTCCCGGTCAAAGCCTTGAGCTTGGTATTCAGAGCTAAGTTTGTAAAGGAACTGAAAAAATTCCTGGTAGCTAGTGGAATGGAATATATCTCAGATCTCCATGCCAAACTGTATGCAAAACCATGGGTTGTCTATGCCAAACCTCCTTTTGGTGGAGCAAAAGGTGTAATTCAATATTTGGCCAGATATACTCATAAAACTGCTATTACCAATCACAGGATTACTACATATGATGAGGACTCTGTAACTTTTAGGTACACGGATTATCGTCATGCTAATCAAGTCAATTTAATGCCCTTGAGTGCTTGGGAATTTGTGCGACGTTTAACATTACACATATTGCCTAAACGGTTCTTTAGAATACGCCATTTTGGTATCCTTAGCAGTCATTGGAAAAATAAGTTATTTCCAGAAGTCCCCAAACAAACCATGTCATGGAAACAGCTCTGGGATCAAAAAGGACTATTAATCGATCAGTGTCCTTATTGCAAAAATGGAAAACTTATTCTCGTCGCTAAAATTAATCCCAACCGTGGACCCCCCAATTCTCTTAATTTAAATCCAATTCTTTCTTTAATATCCTAAAAAGTAACTATGCCAGTACATAGTTTAAGATACTTATGTCAACCAGTAATTTTTGCTAAGCTAAAATCTCACATTCTGTTGTTTGATAGACCAAATCAAAGATTATTCGTTCTTTCTCTATTTAGTAATACTCGATGGTTGTAAATCTTAGTTGATTCTCAGGATTATTCAATTCAGTTTAAACATTGCTTTCTCCTAGGTTTGGGGTTCAGCATTTTCGTCCAACACGGGATTCAAAGCTCGGTCGTGCCGACCGCTTGAATCCTTATTTATTACCAGTAGTTTTATTTCTTCAATGGTCTAACCATATTAAAAATTTCAGATTTGGAATTCGTACATGCAAAAAATACATGTGTTGGCTTTCCATTCTCTATTAATACTTGTGGGCGTTCTAATTTTTTCATTTTCTCTTTGGTTCCATCCGACAAATGAAGGGTTTTTCCATAGGCTGATGGGTTCTCAGGAGTTTTCCATTCCATTCCATCCTGCGAAAATGCAATAAATCCGGCCCCACTTTCACCAGTTATTGATTTGTTCATACATTTAGCTAGCATAAAGTATTTAGTACCATCATGCCAAATGTAAGGATCTTCAACATCTGTGTCAATTGGTTTTATTCTGATCTGATTGTTTGCTCCCATGCGTTTATATTCTCCCAAATAGTGACCTGCCGTTAAAACCCCAAATCTCATCTTTCGATTTTTATTGCGCTCAGGATAAGGCACCGGAGCACTTTTATAAATCAATAAAACACTGCCATCTTTATGGACAACCGGCGCCGGATTACTGATTATTGCACCATCCCACCTATGTTTTCGAGGCTCCATTATCGCTTGGTCCATTCGTTTCCATGGACCCGTAGGTGAATCAGCAACAGCTATACCTATACGCTTGTTGTTCCATGCTGTTTCGTAAAACTTACGTGAGGGTATCGTATCAATTGGTTGCTTAAAGTTATAAGTCGCCCCGGTATAAAAAAGTATATACTTTCCATCATGATACTGGATATTGGGATTGTGTGTAGCCATACCATCCCAATATTCTTTCCCTCTGGATGGCAAAATTACCTGTTTAAACTTATAAGGTCCTTTTGGTGTATTGGAAACAGCTAATACGATCTCCGAATTGGTTATCCATGCGCTCATAGATAGCTTTTGCGGCCACCTGCTTGCAAACATATAATACTTCCCATCATCGGCTTTTATAACAGAACCTCCCCAAATTATCCAATCATCCATTTTAAAAGCACCTTCTACCGGTGAATCTTCCCAATTTTGATAAAAAATATTATCATTACTGGATTTATCCATACAGCCGAATAACATAAATAATCCAAATAATAATACAGATTTTTTCATAGATTATTTCTCCTTATTCAATTCATTATCAATTTCTTCGATTAGTATCTCAATCTGTTTTAAACAATCTCTTCTCTTCAACATGAAATAATTCTGAACTGACATATTAAACGTCAATATACTTCTATCTTGCTGGTCCTCTAATAGATTTTGATAATCATTTGGCTTCAGTTTACCATTAAAATATTCAAAATGATCAATCATTTATTTTTTTTCATATTCGTCTTCAATATGTTTTCGTCAATTTTATTAATCTCTAATATCATCGAAGGAAAAGTGTCATCAAATAATTTTATAATTTTTTTGCGAAGGTTTATTGAAGTAAAAAGATGGAACCCTCTATTTTCAATCGCTTTGTAAGAAATAGTAGTTAGAAAGGAATTAGGAACTTTTTGTAAATTATGAAAATGAGAATCCAACGTATCTGAGTAACTAATTTTGTTATTGAGAACATTCATTATAATCTTTCCAGACCTAATGGCACAATATCCGTATTATCTCGGCTATTATTTTTGTACATATTGGTAGCTGTTTTAATCATCTCGATCTATAAAAGGAACACCAATCTGGATGTGCATCTGCAACATTATTATTGGTAATGTTCATAACTTTTCTGCTTATCAAATCAAATATATAGATTTCCCAATCACTCCAATTCTCCGATTGTCCATCACTTCCAGACTGAAACACGATTTTATTTCCACAAGGTGACCAAGATGGTCGCAAGCATGATTTATTGCAATTAGTAAGTTGAGTGACACTTGTGTCATTAAGATTCATGATGTAAATATTCCAATCTCCAGTTTCATCAGAACTGTAGGCAATTCTTTTTCCTTCTGGTGAATACGTCGCTCGAAATTCATTTGATTTAGAGAATGTGATTTGTTGAATATTTTTCCCTGTTTTTGAATTCATCGTAAATAAATCAAAATTACCATTCCTAAAGGAAGAAAATAAAATTACATTACCGTCAGGACTCCATGATGGAAATTCATCCAATTCTTCATTAAATGTTAACCTCCTGTTTGTTAAATACTCAAGGTTATAGACATAAATATCCCAATTCCCATTTTGTAATGAATTATAGGCAATCTCTTTGCCTGAAGGGGACCAGGCAGGCCTACCGTCCATATATGCAGAATCTTCATTAAAGGTAAGCTGACGTTTATTGGAACCATTATAATCCATCAATGACAGCGCATCTTTACCATTGATATTTGAAATGTAAGCAATCTTATCACCTAATGGTGATAGTGCAGGTTTAGAACTATATCTATTTTTAGCATCAGTAATTTTTTTTAGTTTGCTGCCATCTACATTTATCTGAAAAATTTCATTTTGTGAATCAAATAGAATCGGAATTTCGCAAACATCAGGTGAAGTACACATAACTAAACCAAAACAGAATAGTAAGACTCCTATTATCTTATATACGTTCATTTCGATCATTGTTGCTTAAACGAATGGCCACCATCACCTTACTATCCGGACTAAAGTTCCGGATATACATTTATATTTATTTTAATTTTATGCCCTTCAATATCCAAATATCCTAAAGGACTGCAAAGCTTTGCATGTGCTTTTTTGGTAGATAGGCCTCAGTTTTATTGTTTTCACTAACTCTTTGGGGATCGGGATTTTGCAACCCTGAGATTGGAAAAATTTCGACAGCTGACCGGCAGGGGTCGGGTTTTAGTCGTGTAGTATTCTTGCGCTAAAAAGAGATTTAAAAGTTAGCCTGGGCTATTTCATACTAATCTCAGCATGGTATCGGAAAAATATGAATAAATGAAATTCGTTGCAGGCTCAAAACGAATTCAGCCAACTTCTGACAAAGTCTGTTTTAACCAATCCATTGATACGCGATGATGACTTACATGATTAGTGACTACCCCCTGGTTAATCACCAATAACTGCGGTGACTGATGGGTTGTTTGATATTTGGTTGAAATCGCATTGGATATTTGACGATGGTTGATTAAATCCAAATAATAAAAATCAATAGTTTGATGTAAATCCCACGACTCTTCCAGCTGATACTTCGCCATGGCACTGGTACCACAGTGTATACTATGTTTGAAGATTACTTGTGGCCTGGTAAAAGATTTCTGATGGATAAGCTCTAACTGCTCCAATTCATTCAAATGCTGCCAATTTAGATCAGCTTTGGTTTCTGTTGCGAATTTTTTGTTTTCCCAAAATCCCATGAAAATTAATTTTGATTTCTAAGCACTACAAACTCGTTAGCCATAAAATGGTTTAATTTCAATTCACTTTTGTCTTTTTGCCAACATTTGGTTACCGATGACAAAGCTATTTAAGTTTGCTGCTTCTGTCGAATTGCCAGCAAATAATTCCTTAATTCCATTTTTACCTTAGGGAATAAGAATAACAATCCAAGCATATTCGGAAATACCAAGGCCAGAATCATTGCGTCTGAAAACTTGATCACCGCCTCCAAAGTTACCGCTGCACCCAGAATGGTAAATATTAGGAATATACATTTGTACAACAAATCGGCTGATTTACTTCTGCCAAATAAATATTTCCAGGCCTGTAATCCATAATACGACCAGGATAACATAGTGGAGAAGGCAAACAGGATCACCGCAATGGCAAGAAGATAAGAGAAACCGGGGATCACCGAATCGAAAGCGATTGAAGTTAAGTTGACTCCCCCTATTCTTTCCCCTGACAGGGACATGACTACTTCATTGTTGATCACATCTCCATACTCAAATGCACCTTCCATATTAAATAGGATGATGACCAATGCAGTCAGCGTACATATCACGACCGTGTCAATGAATGGTTCCAATAGACCCACCAGTCCTTCTGATGCCGGGAATTTCGTTTTTACAGCCGAATGCGCAATTGCCGCAGAACCGGCACCCGCTTCATTGGAAAATGCCGCCCTCCTGAAACCCTGAATGATTACTCCAATAGTACCGCCGGCAATGGTAGCACGGGGTGAAAATGCTTCGGTGAAGATCAGGGAAACCGCATCGTCAACAAACTCCAATTTAGCAATCAGGATGACCAAAGCAGCTAGCACATAGAGAATAGCCATAAAAGGTACGATGCGTGCGGTCACTTTAGCAATCCTCTTGATACCGCCGATAATCACGATACCTACCATCAGTGCAAATAGGAATCCAAGTAATGTTCCGGTAGATGAACCGGTCAAATCAAATCTTTGCATAATTTGAGCGGCTGCTTGATTCGATTGAAAGGCGTTTCCTCCTCCTAATGAGGCTCCCACGCATAACAAGGCAAAAATCATTGCTAGTACTCTTCCCAGCCGGGCCATTCCATTTTCTTGCAGCCCCCGGGATAAATAATACATTGGTCCTCCATAGACCTGTCCGGCCTGGTCGATATCACGGTATTTTACGCCCAGTGTGCATTCGACAAATTTTGAGGACATGCCGAGTAATCCTGCCAGAATCATCCAAAACGTCGCACCCGGACCTCCGACCGATATTGCAACGGCAACCATCGCAATATTACCCAAGCCTACTGTTCCGGATACAGCAGTAGCCAGGGCCTGAAAATGATTGACTTCCCCTTGATGACTTTTGTCCTTAATCGTGCCCAAGGCATCACCTTCCAAGGTGCAAAGGTTGTCAGAATCCACGTGGAATGGAGTGGATTCCAAATAATCATATTTACCTCTGACCACTTGTATTGCCAAGAAGAAATGACGGATATTTACAAAGGAAAAATAGACCGTGAAAAACAATGCTCCTAATACCAATAATATCAATACGCAGGGAATACCGAATCCAAACAATTGGATCTCAGTAAAGACCAAACCTTCCCACCATTGTGCGATCGGCATAAAATTTTCATTAATTCGATCATCTAATCCGGTGGATTGACTCTGCCCCAATATGGGTAATAGCAGTAATACTAGCAAGTACAAATAAGGTGGTTTCTGAGTCAATTTACTATTTCTAATCATTATTTAGCTTTAGCCAAAGTTGTAATGACCAACTCTGAACCCTGGAGATATGTCGGAAATTAATTTCGAGCGGTCAGAAATTTTTTTACTGACAAATGGTGAGACTGGCCATGTCAGTATGTTTTGGTGTGAGGTCTGAAATGGTTAGGTTGTAAATAAAAGGTATCGCAATCATGGAGCAACAAAAGCCATGACTCGATATAGAAATTAGGTGGTTCAACCGGATTGTACATCTTCAAGAAGTTGCATTATTGGCAAATAATTCTAAGGAGAGCAATGGATTATTTCAATTTAGAATATCTTGGCGGTTTAAAACTTCTAAGCTGAATTAAATCAATATTATGGGATACAACCTTGAGCAATACTGGTCTGAAGTAGGAAAAAGGATCAAAGAGAGAAAGCATGGGGGTTATATTGCCGGAGACATTGAACCATTCTATTTATATAAGAGGAAAATGTTTTTGCAGTTACTGACCACTATGCCTATTGAAGATCAAAATATACTCGAGGTGGGCTGTGGTCCGGGGGGGAATTTAAAAGAGATTTTAAGACTTAAGCCCAAATCGCTTACTGCTGTGGACGTCTCCCAAGAAATGGTTGATTTGGCGAGACATAATCACCCTCAGGTTCAGATCATCTTATCAGATGGCATTAATTTACCTTTTCCGGATAAAAAATTCGATCGGACATTTACAGCAACCGTTCTCCAACATAATACTGATGAGAAGACTTTAAAGTCCTTAATAGGAGAAATCTGTCGTGTGACTGAAAAGGAAATCTATATTTTTGAGCGGACCGAAAGAAAGGTCAAAGGCAACCAAACGAATACAGGAAGGCCTATTTCCTATTATACAACTCTTTTTAAGGAGAACGGATTCCAATTGGAGAAATCGAAATTCTTAAATATCAGAATCAGTTATCTCTGTTGCGGTACAATCAGGAAAGTTTTCAATCCTGGTATTCGTGAAGAAGGAGAGACTCCAACCAAAGTGTCTGTCTTACTTCAAAATGCGGTACTACCATTTACAAAGTTATTGGATCCGATATTTAAAGCAAAAAGCGGATTGACCATGATGGCCTTTAAGAGGAATAATTCACAATGATCAATCTTACAGAATATTGATATTCTTAACCGGTATGCGTAGGCGGATCTGACGACTGCGCTTTTCAGACATTTCAAAAAGAGTCGCCTTGAGAGGTTTTTCGTGATGTACTTTGGTCCATTGTCCCTCTCCAAATATACCATCCAATATCGATTTTAAAAGACGCCGGATTTCATTATGATCATTGATGTCATATGCTTTGGATGCATTGGTATTGTTTTTAGGTTTGATTTCAAGCCATCCGTCCGTTTGGTTTATTTTGTTTCTAGCGAACTTTAAGAGCAGATCATACAAAGCCGGAGTCAGTGAAAACCGGGTTTGTTCAACTCCGGGTATCCCGATTAAGGAAACATAATTTGCTTTCCCCAAGGTGTTACTATTGGTAAAAGCCAAGAATAGACTTTCGGGTTCAGGGATAATATGCTCAGCAAGTTCTTTGACCCAGGAGAGGGCCAGTGCAAAGAAAAGCATTATCAGCGAGGTCTTAAAAATGGCTGAAAACAAGCTGAGATCAATACTGGAGGAGGTCAACTTTAAAACTTGTGCTATGAAGGTGATAATAATACAGAGAAGAGAAAGCCAGGCCAAAATTACCAGTCTACGCTTGGCAAACGACTCCCATAAAACAATTCCTAAAAACCCTAACGTCAAGATAGAGAAATAGACATCCAGCTCACTGATAAAACCATAATTTTGTTTAAAGATCATTTTACTTAGGGTTGGTAGCAAAGAGAAAAGAAAAGGTAAGCCTACTAAAAAGGGCCAAAAATTCGATTTGATGATCCATTCAACCTGTTTAGGTAGGTAACGAAACCACGGCAATGCAAGAAGAATAAACAGGCTATTGAAAAGAGAAAGAATGCTTCTGAGTCCGTCTAGCTGTAAGGATTTAACGGCCTTGTATTCCAAAAATTTGGTTTGTGCTTCTCTATACAGAGTCATTTTGTCTGTAAAACCTGAGGGGTTTGACTCTTCAACCATTAACTGATTATGCAATTCCTCTATAGTAGATCCAGCTTCTTGATATTGATTGGCATAATAGACTTCTACACCACCGGATAAGCACCAACACAATACGGAAAGGGCTAACCAAACCTGTCCGAAATCACGCTGTTTTTGCCCGATGTGCCACCAGATGGCCATTAATGCCAGGAAAGCAAAAAGACAGACCGAGAATTGCCACAGACCGTAGAAATACAACAGGTGCGTTTCGGAAAGAATTTGAAAGGTAAGGTCTGAATTCATCGCAATATTCGATTAATCCTTTCTTAGTTACATAAATCCCCACGCGAAAAAAAAGTAATGCTCATTTAATGGTTGCCTTCGAGACTATTGAACTATTATTTTGTATACACCCTGGCGTGAGCCAATATTGATTTTGAGACTATAAATTCCTGTAGGAACTATATCTAAATCTATTGACCTGTGGGATTTACCGGGCTGTTCATTCCAATGATCATCCAGTACTTTTTTCCCCATTAAATCATACAATTGTATCCGGATCAATTCTGCTTTGGACAACTCATATTGTAGGTTGAGTTGTCCGTAGTTTGGATTTGGAAATAAGTTGATCTGAAGTTCGTCCAGTTCAGCGGTGGAGACATGACTGGTCAACTCACGAGTTCCCGTAGCGAACCAATTACTCCAATACGCGTATTGTTTGAAATTAATAAGTTCTCCCTGATCCGCAAAATTGATTTTATCAGGATTTAAAGGAGCCGCAAATAGAGTAGCTGCGGTTCCGAATAGATCTTCGGATTTGCTGTCGTACATCAGCCATTTGTCATCCGGGGAGTAACTTGGAAATCCCAATTTTGTTCCTTGTACTATAGATCCAAAATCTCCGGTTTCAAGATCTGCTCCCAGGACATAATACTCTTCTGTAGGACCCCAGATTGGGTCGTCCACAGTTTCCACTAAATCGAACGCGATTTTAAAGGGTGAATTTTTGGCAAATGTCGGATTGCCAATTATTGAAACATTATCCGGCAATCCGGATACCAGTTTGAATATGGCACCATCTCCCCAGGCCCCGGTTGCAAGATCTGCAATCCTGAGGAATCCAATATCCCAGGTCGTAATGTCCGGTCCATCTACATTTTCAATAAAATTTTCAGCATCGTACATCAGATATTCTCCGGTAAAGTCAAATTCCATAGCGTCCGCTCGCAAAACATTATTGGTTCTAAATCCTCCACTGGCTGTAGTTGGATTGTATAGTGGATAGGTCTGCCACGCTTCTTTGTTGTAGTCATAAATATGAATGTTGTTGTCTTCCTCAGCAGTAAGGGCAGCAATTTTGTCTCCTTGTTTTGAAATGACCACATTTCGGTAAATCGCTTCATTGGAGATGGTTCCAATTTCTAAAATGGCTTCTTCGAGGGTCTCTTTACTCCAGTCAAAGAGTATATAACGCATGATGTGGTCTTCAGACACATAGACCAAGGCAGATCCGTCGTCAGTGAGACTAGCGCGACTTAAGGGAACAAAGTTGGTCAAACCATCTGAGATTTCAGTGCGATCCGGCCAGGTTAAACTTAAGCGATTATTAAAGGTATTGAGATGCAGTATCAAATCGACTCCCGGATTTTCTACTACATCTTCCACCGGGGCTGTTCCTGCTCCAGCTCCAATTCCCACTTCATCAAATGCCTGATTGACAATTTGTACTTCCGGACTATTTGCACCATGAATATCTTGAGCTGCCGAAACTGCTGCATTTCGGGCATCGATGAATGAGCTAAACCGGGTTAGATAAACACTCAATGCGCGATAGAAGATCTGCTCAGCTTTGGCTTTACCGTCCTCTTCAGAACTGCCAATACGGGTGGCCACCTTATAAAATGCAAAATTGTGAATACCACTGTTGATATGGACACCACCATTATCTTCGGTTCCATTGAATTTGGAATTGTTATGATTAGGTTGATAACCCAGATCGTTGAGTGAATTACCTCCATTGTGCGGATTGGACAGATCGCGCAATGCATTATTGGGAAACACGCCGGGTAGTACAATATCCTCACCCATTTGCCAATCGTCACGATCGATCATCGCCCCAAATATATCGGCAAACGATTCGTTGAGTGCTCCGGATTCATTCATGTATTCCAAACCAGCAGTATTTTGTATAACGCCATGAAACATTTCATGACCGGCAACATCTAATCCCAAAGCAAAATCCTTAGCTATTTGCTTACCATTCCCATACATCATGGTCTCATTGCCCCAAAAGGCATTGTCTATTTCACTCCCGTTCTCATCTACAATGTTGATAAAGGAAACAATACTTCCCCCAGATCCATTGATTGAGTTGCGATTGAAGGTATTTAAGGCATACAGATAAGCAGTAGCTGAATTGGTATGTGCTGAAACCGCAGTAGGGTTATTAAAAGTGCTACTATTAGAGATGACTTGATAGGCACGGTAACCTTGCTGGGAAGGTTTTTCCCTTTTGGTATCCAGGGTCCATATGATTCCCTGAGGCCTGACCGTCTCACTACCCCAAGACTTGAACATCGCCCGGGATCCGTCCATTAGAGCATATTGCCCCCCCGCTTCCAGACAATGTATTTGTTGGTTTACCCCCTTTAAATCCACACCCATACCTATGGCCGGACCATCGAATTCTTGTATTTGCATCGGTAAGTCCATTGGATCGGGATTGGAAGCAGGTTTGCCGCTTGCATAAAAGGGTTTTATGTCATCAAGATCATAATGATGAAAACGACAAACGTTGTTGTATTTCCGCAATATTTCGCCTGTTTGCACATCAATGAAATACTGCCAATCACTCAAATGATTGGGATGCAAGTCCAAATGCCAGGCAAGATGTGGTTTTTCATTTTTATATATGATAATCTTCTTGGCCTGATCAGTGACCTCAAGTAACTGCAAAATGACATTGGACTTACCTGCCTCCCAGTTAATTCCCAGATCATCATATGCCAATTCCATAGCCTTTTGGGCAGTTACGAGTTCTTTACCTAGGTTTAACTCCCTGGGAGTGGGGAATACCACGCCATTCACTCTGATTGGATTTCCATCTTGTGAATGAATTATAACTTCTCCACCATATATCTCCAGACCGTGGTACATCTGTTGCAGTTTGTGATGATTCATACCCAATTCATCCTGTTCAATCTTCTTTACACGAAACTCTTCGCGTACGCTTTGTACGGGAATCCACTTTTGAGCACTTTCGAGGACATTCCAGTGGATGTTTTGCTTATTGCGTTTTACGGAATGGTTCATAAAACCCCCTTCGATCCAAATTGAATTTTTATATCTTTTGATTTTTGCCTTCTTGAGCTTAGCATAATCCAAGGTTTTTGGAAATAGCCTGTGTTCATGAATTTTACTATTAGTAGAAACCGGGAATCTTCTAAAATCCTTCAGTGGTTTTAAATTCACCTGAACCGGGGACAACGGCGGTTGGTATTCATGTAATTTACTTTGTCCATAATAGGACGACACAGCCAGTAAGATGCTAGTAGTCAAAAAGAAAACACGTATCATGTCTATTGTTTTGAAATTATATGATGATTCAATAAGTCGTAAAATAGTTTGACCTTTTGAGGTACCTTATGCTTATCGTCTCCCCAGGTGATGCGGTGAGTAGAGCCATTACCTTCCTTTAACTCGATGTAATGGTAGATATTACCCGGATGATGGTATTCAACTTCTCCCAGATTTAAGATCTGGAAATTTTGAAAAAGTTGGTCTGCGATGGTTTTCTTGATTCTCCCTGATTTTTCATAAACCTTAGTTTGTAACCCAGTTCCGGTGAATAAGGTTCCATTGTCTAAGAGGCAAGTCTCGGTTACCTGCCCGGTAAAACCTCCTCCATTTCCAAATCGGATCTGGGAGTCCGGATAATCTGCAGGAGTGTATTTGCTTGATTTGCAGAAGGTAAAAGAAAAAATACTACAAAGGGTTAGCATCCACATAAGCTTATTCATGGTTGTCATTAAGTTTGCATCAATTTACAATAAATATATTTTTTTCTTAAATATTTCTAAGTTTGTCAAAGGTTAACTTATTTAGACCACAATACAGTTTTTTGTTCATACATCCTCTTTTTTTGAATAGTACATTATACCTTTAATGGTAATTGATCATCATGATCGAACATGTTTATACAAAACAATATTTTCTAAGATTAAGAGGATTATGTATATTTCTAGTCTTAGCCTTTTATTGTTGTGAGAAGGACCAAAACCGCGACCATTCACATATCCAAAAAAATCAAACCGAAGTTAATTTCATAACCCTAATATTTAACAACGAACCAATACCCAACCGCTACAAAAAAATGCCAACTAAAGCATATAATGCATTTTCAATAGTGTATTTTGCAGGCTTCGATTATATTTCTTACAAACCAAAATTTTATCAATTACCGGATACAATTAGAATTCCCTGTGATGATAAAAAAATGTTTATTCATATCAATGATGCTGACGGTATACCAGATTCACATTTTATATTTTACAGAGGCGATACCATCATATTTACATTTGATAAAAACAATACTATTGGAGGAACTTTAATATCAGATAGAGTTTCAAGACCCTATGACTCCAATTATCAGCAATTTGAGAGAGCACATTTCGTAAATGATTCAATATGCGGTAAGTTTGATCGGTTTATTTTTGAACTGTTCTTAACTCGAAATGACCCACTAGGGTATAAAAAATTCTCGGAAAATGAACACCAATTGTACTTGCAGAAAAACAAATTATTGGATTCTATTCGGAATAAAGGGCTGATAAGTGATGATATTTATGCAATGCATAAGAACCGACTACTCTATAACCTGGCAAAAATATCTGAAATCGATTATGTCAATCATTTTTTTAAAACAACAAATATCCAGGTTGACAACAATTTAAATCTTGTGGATCTAATCCCGTTTGAGCCATATCAGTCTTTTCTCACATCTCATGTAATTAAAAAGCTAGGTGGTGGTAAACGTGTAAAAATGGGCCGACACTCCAGACCTCATGATTATAGATTTATTTTTGACAATATTGCAAAAGATACCTCAATTGCTGAGAGTAAAACTTTCCTTTTGTTTTGGTGTATTAGAATGATTCGAGAAGAACTAACTACTCAGGATTTTGATAAATACTATGCTAAATTTAAAAAGATTATAAGTGATACGACTTATGTAAATTATCTTAATGAAAATTACATTTTTGATCCGGATGGTTTAGAAAACAATTCGGAAGAAACGTTTATTGAGAATATTAATGGAGAACCTTTCCTTTGGTCTGAAATTATAAGTCAATACAAGGGGCAAATACTTTATGTAGAACTGTGGGCAAGTTGGTGCGCTCCCTGTAGAGCCGAAATACCGCACTCGATAGAATTTATTAATCATAATGAGAAAAGAGATCTATCATTTATTTTCCTCTCTGTGGATAAAAATAGAGCAAACTGGAAAAATGCTATTAACTCTCATAGTATGGAAAAGTTTAATAACTTTATTATCATTTCTAAAAACTCTGGTCTATTAAAGGAATTGCAGTTGGAGGGAATTCCCAGATATTTTATTATTGACCGTAACAGCAAAATTATAGAAAAGAACGCTCCCAATCCCTCAAGCCCAAATCTTCAATCTCTCCTTGAATCCTTGCTTTGATAAATCGGCTTGATGTAGTTTCGGATATACAAACATTATCCCATTTCAACAGGTCCATTGGAAGGTCTTAATAACAAAATAAAAGTGCTCAAAAGACAAGCTTATGGCTATAGAGACAAAGAGTTCTTTAAACTCAAAATTTATGCAATCCATCAAAAAAAGTATGTATTATGCGGATGAACCATATTTATAAGTTTGTCAAAGGAACAGTAATAAAGATTAAATTCTTCTGGAATGAAAGAAATGCTTGATCGGATACCCCAAGTCGGTAGAGTGACATGGATTAGCTATCGACCTGCCAAAAAAGCTGATGTACAGGTGGTTTCCGAGATCATGGTGGATACTAACCAAGGTGTCATCGGAGATCATTACCACGGAACTAACGGGAAAAGACATTTGACCTGTATCCAAAAAGAACACATAGAAACGGTATCTTCTATATTAAAAAAAGAAATTTCACCAACGCTTTTAAGACGAAATTTGGTGATCGAGGGAATAAACCTTCACTCGTTAATTAGCCGTACAATCCGGATTGGAGACTCGGTTGTGGCGGAAGTGACCGGCCCCTGCCACCCATGTTCAAGAATGGAAGAAAACTTAGGACCAGGTGGATATAATGCGATGCGGGGACACGGAGGAATTACCTGCCGTATTTTAAAAAATGGTAAAATAGGCATTGGAGATCTGGTAAAAGTTGCCAATGACGCATAAACTTATTCCATCTCAAACACCAATTCTCCACCTTGCATGATTTCATCATGAGTAATATAATAGCGGTTTATTTTTTCTCCATTCAATGATGTAGATTTTACATTTATATTTGAATTACTATTATTTAGTGCTTTGATTATGAATTGCTTACCATTGGGTAATGCCATTTTTGCTTCATCCACCACTGGACTCCCAAAGACATACTTTCCTTCAGCTGGGTTGACCGGATAAAATCCTAATGCACTAAACAAGTACCAGGCTGACATTTGACCACAGTCTTCATTTCCACATAGTCCATCCGGCAAGTTAGTGTACATTTTATCCATAATTTCTCTTACCAGACGTTCTGTTTTGCCCGGTTGATTTATGTATTGATAAAGATATGGGACATGGTGTGCAGGTTCGTTTCCATGGACATATTGGCCGATATAACCAGAGATCCAAGCCGGTAGTTGGCCTGGCCTTTGTTCAATCGTAAATAAAGAGTCCAGCTTACGAGCAAAAGGTACAGGCCCTCCGTGCAAAGCAATTAGATCGGATACGTCATGAGGAACAAACCAATTGTATTGCCAGGCATTAGCCTCGGCATAATCTTCCGGATGATAGGCGAGTGGATCAAAGGGAATTTTAAAAGTCCCTTGGCCTCCTTTAGCACGCATAAATCCGGTATTGGGATCAAAATGATTTTGGTAACTTTTGGATCTATTGAGAAAATACTGATAGTCATCGGTTTTATTTAGGATTTCTGCGGCCTGTGCAATACACCAATCATCATAGGCGTATTCCATGGTTAGTGAAACATTCCAAGAATTATTTTCATGAGGAACATATCCTTTTTCCTGATATTCCTTAATTCCAAATTTATCCTGCATGGCACTTTTTTTCATTGCGGTAAAGGCCTCCTCATAATCAAATCCGGAAATGCCTTTGACCATGGCTTCAGCAATAACGGAAACCGAATGATACCCTAACATCATATCGGTTTCGTTGCCTAACATATTCCAGACTGGTAGTTGCCCATACTCTTTATAAAAGTCAAGCATCGAATGGACCATTTCCGAAACTCGTGCATACTGAGTAAGGGTAAGCCAAGGGTGCAAAGCTCTAAAAGTATCCCACAGGGAAAAAGTAGTGTACCGATTGCGATTGACCACTCTATGAACTTGACCATCAGCACCTTTGTATTGGCCATTGACGTCGGAGAAAATGGTAGGTGCCAACAGACTTCGATACATGGCAGTATAAAAGTTGACCATGGTGGTAGGTGAGGCCTTAATTTTCACTTTGCTGAATTCATTTTCCCACTCGTTCTCAGCCTCTCGTTGTACTTTTGAGAAATCAAATCCTGTTTGTTCGGTACGAAGATTTTCCAAAGCATTCGCTATACTTACTGAACTAAGCCCTGTCTTCACCATAACTTCGGATACATTTCCAAAGTCAAATTCACCCAAAAGATCCAATCCGGATCCCAATTGACCATCGATATAGATCTTTCCATCACTGATACTGGAAGCCTCTATAGGTGTTGAAAAGATGCTAACAAAAAACACTCGTTGGTCCCGGGCCCATCCGGAAGACTTTCGATATCCAATAACGGTAGAGTCATTGATGACTTCCAGCATCGCATCGGTAGTCCGGTCCCAGTTACGGGTATAGCCCAAGTGGAGCCTGACCTTAGCCTCTTTATGATCGTATTCATAGCGCTGCAATCCGGTGCGGGTGGTTGCGGTTAAGGAAACAGTAATGCCATAATCTCTGAGATACACCTGGTAAAATCCTGGTGAAGCGGTCTCCTCCTCATGGCTAAACAATGAATATACGGTCGGTTGTGTCGCAATAGAATCCAACCTGGCCTCCTTAAGCTTTCCGGATACGGGTAAAAATGAAATGTCGTATAGGTCTCCGGCTCCTGTGCCGCTTAAATGAGTATGACTGAATCCGGCTATGGTCGAATCCGGGTAATAATAGCCCGCAATCCAATCCCAACCGTTTTTGCCATTATCCGGACTAAGTTGCACCATTCCAAAGGGTACTTGTGCACCGGGATAGGTATTACCCGGGCCATCCGTACCGACAAAAGGATTGACATAAGAGCATAGTGACTTTCTATTTTCAATCTCGGGAAGTGATTCGCTACAGGCGGAGAAGTATACCAGACACATTCCCACAAAAAGTTGTAATAGCAAGAATTGCCACTTATTTCTCAATTCACTTGGTTTTGTCTCGTTCATGAATTTTTTTTTGCTGCAAAATCTAGACATAGTTAATTCATTTTATTGTAATGTGAAAACTTCTTATTTGGTTATCTATTTATTAGGTTATCAGGTGTACCTATTGATTATTTTTGTTTACCTTTTCAGCAAAAGTATTATTACATGTCTTCTCGTAGGAAATTTATAACCCAGTCAGGTTTGGGAGTAATTGGATTATTCACCATTATTCCGCGTCGCGTCTTGGGAAAAGGATATGTGGCCCCCAGTGATGAACTGACCAAAGGGATAATAGGAGTTGGAGGAATGGGTAGGGGGCATAAAGGTTATGAAGGTACACGTCTGATTGCTATTTGTGATGTGGATTCGAACCACTTACAACGCATGAAGCAAATCTGTGACCAAGAAGTAAAATCGTATACGGACTACAGGGAGTTGTTGTTAAATGGCGATGTAGATATTGTGCACATTGCCACTCCGCCGCATTGGCACGGCCTGATGTCAATAGCAGCGGCCAAGGCAGGTAAAGATGTCTGGTGTGAAAAACCGATGACCAGAACCATAGGCGAAGGAGAAGCGGTTGTCAAAGCGATGGAGAAATACGGCACCATGTTCCGGATTAATACTTGGTTTCGATTTGCTTCAAATTTTTATGGAATGAGAACTCCGGTGACTCCAATTAAAAAGTTGGTAGAAAACCGGATCTTTGGTTGGCCTCTGAAGATAACACTTAATGCGACTACCGGATTTAACTGGAAGTTTCATCATAGCGGCAAACTACATCTTGTCCCTCAGGAAATTCCTGCTCATCTGGACTATGACTTTTGGTTGGGCCCGGCGCCGTATAAGCCATATCATCCCCATCGTGTGCATGGATCGTTTAGGGGATACTGGGACTATGACGGCGGAGGCTTAGGGGATATGGGGCAGCATTATATGGATCCTGCCCAATATTTATTAGAGAAAGATCACATCAGCCCGGTATACATAGAAGTTGATGCACCTCAACAACATCATGAAGCCGTAGGTTCGTGGCGCAGAATTGAATATACTTATGCAGATGGCTGTAAAATAGTGCTCGATGGGGCTAACTACGACAAACAGGCCGCTTTTATCGAAGGACCTTCAGGTAAGCTATATCCCGGATTGGTATCTAATATCCCTAATTTACCGGATATCATTTCATCTTTGCCCGATTCATCCCGGCAAGTGACTTCATTTACGGAAACTGTAAAATCACGAAATAAATTTGCGTTGAATGAACTTAATGGTCACCGATCCTGTACGTTGGTCAATTTGGGAAAAATTGCCTTGCAATTAGGGCGAAATCTGGTTTTTAATCCACAAACTCAACGATTTCCTTTTGACCCCGGTGCCAATGCACTAATTCAGCAGGCAATGCGTGGGGGATGGAGCATTACTGATTATTAAGATTTAAATAGTTGTCAAGAAAATGATTAACCGAAAGTATAATAGATTTTTCTTTTTGCAGGTATTTGTCTGCGGAACTTTTACCTTATTTAGCCAATACGCCTGGCCTGTGGAATATCATATTGATCAATTGGTAAAACGTGTCCCTGCTGGTAATCATCCTGAATTGCAAAGTGTAGTTAAAGAATTGACAACCTTAGGTGAAGAAGGTGTTCGGGAAATATGTTCCAGGTTAAAGGACGTGTCTGAACAAGATGATCATCGCGAACGAATGTTGTTGGCCAGTTTGGTGAGGGCAGCATCAAAAGATCAAAAGGATCAATGGATCGAAAGAAGTTTGCTTCATGCTATTGATCTGCTGGACAACAAATCAGTCAAACTTTTCCTGTTACAAACATTGATTCCGGTAGCGACAGCTCAATCAGTTCATGCACTTTCCCCCTTGTTACAAGACCCGGATTATTGCCAAGCGGTAATCCGGTTGTATTCCTATTTGCCTTCCCACAATTATCAAGAGGTATTGCTCACCAATATAAATAGCGGGATTCCCTGTCAGATTGAAGCCATCAAATGTATTAGCTATAGCACCTCAAAAGAGGTCAAATCGATGATGGAAGATATGAGATCCCATCCGGAATCAGCAATTCGAAAAATGGCTGAATCCTATTTGGCGAGTCACGGTAATCCTTTAGATTGGAAACAGGTGAAATCGCATTACCCGATTCAGGATCAAGTGGCTTTTCTGGATAATCTGTATAAAAAAGGACATATTCAACCAGCAAATAAGGTTGCAAAATATATCTTGAAAAAGCCGGGACCAGTGCATCAGAAAAAGGCAACCCTGACGGTGATATCCAAACATTTGGAAGCGGATGCCTTTCCGACTTTTAAGAAAATGGTGAAATCCGGTCCCCAGGAATTAGCCGCTCACGCAATTCGGTTGGGAGGAAAGTGGCCGGGAAAGAATGTAACCAGAGCCTGGATCGAACTTTTACCAGAAGCAACGCAGGAATCAAAAGTTCAGATTATTAAAATGTTGGGCCGTAGAAGAGATCCATTGGCCGGGCCGGTTATCAAAAAATATTTATATAGTCCCCAACCTTTACCGGCTATTGCGGCTTTGGAAGCGGCTGGAGAACTGGATGATTTTGGCGCTTTGGAAGGTATGAGCCACTTATTGCGATCTCAAAATAGTCCTTTAATGCAGCTCAACTTGAATAACTACTTAAGGCGCAAAATGGATGAATCCTCCCTACATAAATTATGGGATTCTTTTAATGAGTATCCGGTTGAAAATCAGGTAATGTTATTAAATCTTGCCGGGAGTCATAAGATGTTCGGTCTGCATAAAAGGATCAAGAAGATCTTGGACCAAGGAGATCCAAAACTTGAACATTCTGCCTGGAAAGCATGGTTGGAAACCTTGGATCCAATTTATAAAGATCAGGTTTTAGCCCAGCTGGGTAAAGGAAACCCGGAAAGAGATCGTTTTCGACAAGCCTGGTTAGCTCGATATTACACGAAGCATAAGTCTTCCGTAAATGCTATTCTAGGTGCTGTAGAACGCGATAATTGGGTCTCTATCTATGAGTTATTGTCAAAACTAGGGGGTATACATGCGGCCAATTCACTCGCACATATTGCCCTGTCCAAAGGCCGGCAAGAGGTCGACTCAGCATTTCATATCTTGTCAAAATGGCCAGATGGTTGGGCTGTCGATGGCCTCTGCAAAATCATGTCGAAATATCCTGAATTTAAAGGTGAAGGAATTAATCAATGTTTGAGGTATTTAAGGTATTCCAATTGGAATAATCAACAACGCCGATTGAAGCTGGAAAAACTAATGAATCTAGCCAATTCGACTGATCAAAAGTTACTCATAATTCAACAATGGGCCTCTTTAAGAGGTGATTTAACAGCAATACTCATTCTGGATAAATGGATGAATGAAGAGGAACTACAAACTGATGCTGCGATAGCGGTAGCAAAAATAGCAGATCCCGGCAAAGACCAATTAATTTACCCTATTTCTTGTAGGAACCTGCGCCACGTACTTGCCCGTTCTGAAGTAGTGTTAAAATCTGCAGGAGAAGATGAGTTATTCCGGCGAGTTGTGGAATTGCAGCAGTCTTATCAAAAAAATGATTTTGTTTCTCTCTTCAATGGCAAAGATCTTTCCGGATGGAAAGGGCTGGTGGGTAATCCAATCTCCAGGGATACCATGCATCCGGATACCTTAAGTATGAAACAAAAGTTGGCGGATATTAAGATGCGGAAAAACTGGTCTGTGAAGGACGGCAGCATAGTCTTCTCCGGCCACGGTCAAAACTTGCTGACCGAGAAGGAATACCGGGATTTCGAATTACTATTGGACTGGAAAATTACCAAAGATGGGGATAGCGGAATATATTTGAGAGGTACTCCCCAGATTCAAATATGGGATACTTCCAGAGTAAACTCCAAAGTCGGATCAGGTGGACTCTACAATAATAAAATTGGGAGGAGTACTCCCTTGAGGGTTGCTGACAATCCGGTGGGAGACTGGAATCACTTCAAAATCAGGATGATCGATGACAAAGTTAGTGTTTGGCTTAACGGGAAACTCATTGTTGATGAAGTCACACTGGAAAATTACTGGGATCGAAGCTTACCCATATTCCGCGAAGGATACATCGAATTGCAGGCTCATGGTACCGACTTAGCGTTTCGTCATCTCTTTCTCAGAGAACTTGATGAGACGGTCTACCGGCTGACAGATGAAGAGATTGAAGCTGGGTTTAAATCATTATTCAATGGGAAGAACCTCGATGGCTGGGTTGGAAATAAGACAGATTATGTGGTCGAAAATAAGCAAATGGTCATCTATCCTCACCGGGGTGGATCGGGAAATTTGTTTACCGAAAGGGAATACGATAATTTCACCTTTAGATTTGAATTTCAGTTGACTCCAGGAGCAAATAATGGCTTGGGAATTCATACGGCATTGACTGGAAATGCCGCATATCAAGGAAAAGAGATTCAAATTCTGGATAATACAGCAGAAGTATACAAAAATTTGAAACCTTATCAGTATCACGGTTCCGTGTATGGAGTGATTCCGGCGAAAAGAGGATTTCTCAGACCCGTGGGTGAGTGGAATGAAGAGGAAGTAACCGTAAAGGGATCACATATTCAAGTCAAGCTGAATGGAACTACCATTGTGAATGGCGATTATTTGATGGCCTCAAAATTCGGCACTATGGATGGACATAATCACCCGGGTTTACAAAAAATGATAGGGCATATTGGATTTTTAGGACATGGAAGTGTGGTGCGCTTCCGCAACATCCGTATCCAGGAACATTGATGGAGTCGGCAGCAACCATTAATTGTAGTATAAAGAATGACCTATTGCGGACTAAGCATTGATGGAAATTATTAGCAAAAATATCCTTTCTGGATTTATGGGAATGTCCGAGTGGACAATTTCAACTGCATTGGCTCAACTTGCCATGGGTACGGATATCTGAGTCGCCGTTCCCTGCCGGCCTTTTATATCAATCTCAGCGCCCATCTTATCAGTGAGTGCGCGAATCAAGCGAAATCCCATACTCTTGGCCCTTTTGGGATCGATGTGGCCGGGGATTCCTTGACCGTTGTCTTTAACTGAGAGATTTAGTCGATCGTCTTCAACTTTAAGTGAGACATCGATTTTTGCCAAATTTTGGTTGTTAAAAGCATATTTAATGCTATTCGTGATCAATTCATTGACAATAAGTCCCATAGGGATGATAAGATCAACATCCAATTTTACCGGATCGATATCCGTGTTAAAAGTGATCTTCTCTTCCGTTTTATACGTATTAATCAAATTTTGAGTGAGTTTCTCGAAATATTCCTTTACTTCCACACCTACCAGATTATCCTCCTGATAAAGATTTTGATGGATCAGTGCCATTGATTTTACGCGGTTTTTTCCCTCTTCAATAGCATCCAACGCCGCTGGATCGTCAATATACTTCGATTGTAAGCTAAGCAAACTGGTAATGATTTGTAAATTGTTTTTTACCCGATGATGGATTTCCTTTAGAAGCGTTTCCTTCTCACCTAAGGCTTTTGATATGATAACGTTCTTTTCTTCCAGTAGATCAAAACTGCGTTTGCGAAATCGATTCCAATAAAATAGTAAAATGGATACTAAAGCCAGAAAAAAGACACTCAATCCAAGAATCAATCTTTGGCGGTTTACCTTGGAAATAGCAAGTTCCTGTTCGGTGTTTTTTTGATTGAGCAAAGCTATTTCCCCGTCTTTTTTGGCCCGCTCATATTTGGCTTCCAGTTCCTGAATGGTTTTTTGCTGCTCTATGGTAGCTACCGAATCCAACCACACGGAGTATTTTTTCTGGTAAAGAAATGCCTCTGAATACTTACCTATTTTTTCATACGAGGTAGCCAGAGAACGATAGATAGTTGGCAGATCCTGTGAATGGGCTTTTTCAGCATATTCCAATACAGGTTGCAATTGTCTGATCGCTTGATTGTACTTATGCTGGCTTTTGAAATATTTAGCCAGCATTAAACCGTAATTGTGTTTGTATAAATTTCTTCTGATGTTAGGAAATAAAGCGTCTTGAATTTGAATAATTGAATCTGCTTTTTCTTTATCCTTATTGGATATATATATGGAAAGTAAAGGGATATTTCCTTTGAATATATATTCATCATTTTTGATAGAATCTGCAATATGATTGTGAACTAGTAATATTCTTTCCGCAGTGGCCAGGTCTTTTTGATCGATGGCTATCATTGCTTTCAAAATATGCCCGTCCATGATCCGAATGATAAACTTGTTTCGAGTAGCGATATTTAGAAATTTATCGGCATATTCATGCGCCCTCTGAAAGTTTTTTAAATCTTTGAAAAGATAAGCGAGGTTATTATAGCTTATCATAGAATTCATATGCTTCCCCAATCGATCATTAATGGCCAGGGCTTGTAAATAGTATTCCACGCTTTCCTCCGGACGGTTCAATCCTTTGCGGATAAATCCCGCATAATCCATAAAAACAACTGCCAGAGCTGCACTATCTTTTATTTCTTTTTTTATGCGGATAGCATTATCGAAATAAAACAAGGCACTGTCTTGATTTCCCCGACTCCCGTAAAAATTGGCAATTTGCCTTAGAGTAGAAGAATACCGGGCTAAGTTGCCGGCTTGGGCATAAAGGTTTTTGATCTCCGTCAGTTGAGCCAAATGGTCGTCCTGGCCGTCTGGAAAAAACTTTTCCATAGTAAACTGTGCACTAAGAGCTTCCGCCAGCGCTTCGACTAGCTGTTTCTTCCGGCCATAAGCAATGGCTTGTTTGTAATTATCTAAGGATTCCTTGTATTTTCCCATATTCAGGTTGCATACACCACTGGATATCATGGCCATTACAACCAAGGAATCCATTCCTGCTGATTCCGCTCTGTCGATGAAATCCTGATAATCAAGCAAAGATTGTGGATAATTTCGCTGTAGATCAAGTTGGTTTTCCAGATTCTTGAATTCAGTAAGTAGATTTTGAGAAAATCCACTGCTCATATTGATCCAAACAAAAATGAAAATGCAGAAGAATCTTATCATCGGAAGTTCAAATTTTTTTCAAAATAATAAATTCTCGGTTTAACCTATTATTTCTTGGTTCTGACTAAATAGATAAATTGCAAAGTCTATTGATGAAAAAATATATCGCTGAATTTTCGTTTTATAATCACAATTAAAGGCCAGATTTCATAATTACTTGCTTTCGGAGCGGTAAGGATTAGTCCTGTAAATAAATGGTAGAGTCGATGAAAATTCTTAATTTAATTACCTTGCCATTACAAATCGATATTGAAAAACAGATATTTAGATAGCTTTCTAGGTGTTTGAAGTATGTATAATTCCTATTATGATAGAAAAAACGATTAAAATACATGATAAATTTTCAATAGAAATAAAACTAGGTTATCAAACTAGAAGGAGTAAAAAAATAAATGAATACAGTATAACTACCTGGATTTTTGTGCCCAATAGCCTGGATATAAACAGATATACCTATTCCAAAAATCAGTTTTATAACGATCTCAAAACATATATTCGGCTTTCATCACCTTCATTCCTACTAAGGGAGATTGCCGAAGGAGAAAACTCACCGTTTATTTTATTGGAAAAGGCATTTTGGGATTTTTCCAATGCGCCTTTGCGAAAAAATGCCAAAAAATATGAGCACCATATCAAAATGTTCCTTTCCATATTAAATAGTGCTTTGAGAAATGAAATAGAGCACATTAACAAGAACGAAGTGGTCGGTGATGAGGGATTTCTAATAAAAAGTTATTTAAAACACACCTTGAGTATTGCGAAAAAATATCGAAAACTTCGCAGAATAATCAATGTTCCTACGGTGGGGGCGAAACACCTCACCCAATTTCTACTCTCTGACGAACATATGAGCAACCTCATTGAGAAATATACCTTTACCTTGATAAGGATGTTAGACGAAAATTTTCCAGAAGCTGGAAATAAGTACAAAGATGATCTACAGCAAATCATCGAAAATGAAGTAAACTACAAAGCGGAACAAGATTGGCCAATCATCAGAGAAAATGATGCTGAAAATAACGGATTAGTTGTTTATCGAAGAGGTGTGCTCAAAAAATATATCGATAGTCAGTTGTTTCTATCAACCCGTAGAAAGAAAGACGGAGCCTTTGCAGAACAACTTCTGTTTAGTGTAGCAGCGGGTTTGTCGATGGTATTTGCAACTATTGTTGCGTTTATATTCCAACAGAGATATGGGAATTTTACTTTGCCATTTTTTGTAGCCTTGGTAATAGGTTATATGTTGAAAGATCGGATTAAGGAGCTTACCAGATTTTACCTTAGCACCAAACTTTTAAAAGCCTTTTTTGATCATAAAACCATTGTCGGTCTTAATAAAGGGCAAAAATTTGGTTGGTGCAAAGAAGGCTTTGACTTTGTTCCCGAGGAAAAAATGCCCCAGAAAGTTTTAGATCTAAGAAATCAATCTCGGACCTTAAATATCGGACATGTTAGCTCCTATGAGAAAATCTTGTTGTATCGTAAATTAACGCGATTGTATCGAGGTAAACTCAAACAGGTTTATCAGGATTATGAATTGACAGGTATCAATGATATTTTGAGATTCAATATCTTTTACTTTACCACCAAAATGGATGACCCCAAAGTTCCAGTTCATTTGTTTAAAAATAGTGAGTTACAAACTTTTAAAGCCGACAAACTGTACAATCTTAATCTCATCATGAAGTTGGAAAGTGATGGGGAAACCGACTTTCTAAACTATAGGATTGTTTTTAATAAATCCGGAATTAAAAAGGTCATTAAAATCTGACCTTAGTGAGCTTGTGAAGACACTACAAAAAGTAATCTTCGTCCATTCCAATCAAAGATTTATGTGATTTATTCTTGGTGGTTAGGGTATGCCGGCAAAAGACTCTGCAATATCCAGGATTTTTTAAATCACTCCTATAAGAATCGATTCCCGAACTTTGTTAGTCCTCTTTGGAATTTGATTACTTTTATATCTAAACTCTAATCTTTATGAAAAGAAATCTGCTATTGATTGTGGTTGTACTTGTTGTTGGCATCGGATTTAACGCGTACAACCAGGAAAGTAATACTACCGCGAAAAGCGAATTATCCAAAATTTCGACCCGGATCTCCGAATTGGATCAGTATTGGGATAAGCTGGGTAAAACAGTGCAAGAAGGTGATTTTGAAGGATATAAGGCCATGTATCATGAGGATGCAGTGATAATCTTTGCAATTGGAGAGAACAAAATGTCGATTCCGATTTCCACAGCACTTGCTGGTTGGAGACAGGGATTCCTGGATACGGAAGTCGGGAAGGTTCAGAGCCAAGTGGAGTGCCGCTTCTCACAAAGAATTAACGATAAGACCACCGCCCATGAAACCGGAATTTTTCACTATTCGTCAAAAGATGGAGATGGGAACTACTTGGCGAATGATTATGTGCATTTTGAAATGCTACTGGTTAAACGTGGTGGTAGTTGGCTATCCTTAATGGAATACCAGAAATCCAAAGCATCTTTGGAGGAGTGGAAAGCACTGAAATAGTCCGGAATTTAGGAGTTACAAAAATTAGGTGGTTTATGACCTACTTGCTCAAACATTTTCTCGCCATGTGCATTATATTATCATATGGAAGAACAATTTGAAACATCCTGGACAAAATTAGTTGACAAAATATTTGGATGGCTAGATTCCTTAATTTTCAATCTGCCTAACTTACTTATTGCCCTGTTGGTATTCATCCTGGCCTACTGGCTTTCCAGAAATCTGCAGGGTTGGACGAATAAAATATTGAAGAAGTTTATTCACCAACCTTCTATCAGAGGATTGGTGTCAAATGTGGTCTCCGTAGTAACTATTATCTTAGGATTGATACTTGCCTTGGCCATTTTAAATCTTGACGGCACATTAAAGTCACTTCTTGCAGGTGCTGGTGTAGCCGGTCTTGCTATCAGTCTTGCATTGCAGGGTACCTTATCCAATACCTTTTCCGGTTTGTTTATTGCGATAAAAGATGAGATAAATATTGGAGATTGGGTGGAAACCAATGGATATTCCGGTAAAGTTGTCCAAATTGATTTGCGTAATACTAAAATCAAAGAAGCAGATAACAATATTGTGGTTGTTCCAAATAAGTTGATTTTGGAAAATCCCTTTAAAAATTTTGGTTTGACCCAACGTATTCGCACCACCATAACTTGTGGTGTTGGCTATGAGTCAGACTTGTATATGGTCAAAAAAATTGCGATTAAAGCCATAAAAGAATTGTTTCCTCCTAATGAAGAAGAACAAATCGAGTTTTATTATACTGATTTTGGGGACAGCTCAATCGATTTTTTATTGCGGTTTTGGGTAGATGCTCAGGAAAACCTAACTGCTTTACAGGTGAAAAGTGAGGCAATTATGAAAATTAAAGACACTTTTGATGATAATGGAGTTAATATTCCGTTTCCTATCCGGACTATTATTAGTCAAGAGTAGTGGTTCAAACATTAGGAAACATGGGTCCATTTAATTTGGAATAAGTAAGCCATTAAAGACACATCAATGTCTAAAGAATATGACTTTATATATCAATTCGAGGGAGAGCAACGAAATGTTCTATTGTATTTTCATCGTTTGTTTACTCAGGACTTTAACCTTGAAGCCAAAATCCGTTTTAAGATTCCGTTTTATTATGGAATCAGTTGGATTTGTTATCTGAACCCTACCAAGAATGGAAAAATCGAATTGGCGTTTGTCAGAGGAAACGAATTGTCCAATGATCACGGATTATTGTTGAGCAAAGGCCGTAAACAAGTATATGGGATTGAATTTGGACATACTGCCGAAATACCCATTTCGGATATGCACGAAGTCATTCAGGAAGCCATTCTCCTCGATGAAACTGTTCCGTATAAATCGAAAAGAAAGTGATAATCACATGGATACAAAGCAGAGATTTAAATAGTTTAGTCTAATTGCAGCAGAAAATGAATATTTGGAAATAAAGTGAAAACGGTATTTGTAACCGGTGCTAATGGATTGTTAGGAACCAATCTGATATTGACCCTTTTGGATCAAGGTTATGATGTAAAAGCGCTAGTACGCAATAAAAGACGGTTTATCCATATAAATCACTCCAATTTGCAGATAATTGAAGGCAATTTGTCTGACTGGCATATCTTAAATACTGAAATTGCCCACTGCAATTACGTAGTACATATTGCGGCCAATACCAACCAAAATCTATTGAGCCTGGATGATTATTATCCCGCAAATATTGCGGGTACGCAAAACATCATATCAGCTTGTGAACAAAACAAAATTGAAAAATTGGTCTACATCGGTACGGCAAATACCTTTGGTTATGGGAGTTTATCAGACCTGGGTGACGAAACCAAACCAATGAAGTATCCTTATACCCAATCGTTATATGCTCAAAGTAAAAAACAAGCTCAGGATATAGTTGATGCCGCAAGTACCAAAGTCAATATTACCACAATCAGTCCGACTTTTATCATTGGACCTCATGATTCTAAACCCAGTTCGGGCCGGATAATTCGGTCGGTTCTAAACAAAAAGATCGCATTTTATCCTTCCGGAGGAAAAAATTTTATCCATGTGAAAGATGTGGTGCGCAGCATTATTCTTTCGTTTCGGAATACTTCATCTGGTAACCAATACATAGTCGCCAATGAGAATATGAGCTATCACGAATTTTTATCTAAGGTAATTACCACAAACAGACAAAATACCGTTTTAATCAAGCTGCCGGATGTGGTCTTAGGGCTAATTGGGTTACTGGGAAATATGGCGCGATTTCTGAAAGTAAAAACGGACATCTCAAGTGTCAATACCAAAATATTAACCGTTAAAAACTACTACAGCAATCATAAAGCGAAAACAGAGCTTATGATGAACTTTACTCCCATAGAAGAGGCGATTGATGAGGCGTTGCATTACTTTAATAGTGACAATCCGTTTCTTATCTCATCAAACAAAAATAAAAATCGAAAGTCATGCTGAAACTTGTGTGCAAACATTTAGGTTCTGCATTTTCTTGGAGCCTGGGCTACGGTTGGTTAAAGGAAAATACTTGGAACATTGCTGAACAGATTTGGAGATAGACCCATTCATACAGAGGTTATCACATTTTCAATGCTTAAATTTGATCAGAAACTTAATTTTTCTTAGAGCTTACTCTAATTGCAGATTCAGGGAATTCAGATAACGAGCAGGAATATTGAAGTGACTGGTAGGGTCTGACCGGATGGCCATAGAATCAATTTCCATTTCTCCGTGTAGATTTAAAGTACTGCTATTCATTTCCAGAGTTAGTGAGTGCAAGAAGGTGTTATCAGAAATGGATATGGTGCCAAACTTCATATTTACCCACATTTTTCCTAAATATTTAGGTATTACGATCTGATTTTCCAATTGATCGGATTTGGTGCGAACGTGAAGATTGATATCACTATTTTCACCTAATATTTTAAGTCCGTGTTCATAACCTGTCCTAGTACTATCGCACATAATGAGAATGGCACTATTATGAGAAACAATGACTATACTATCCGGGACATTCAAGAAACTATTTCCATGTCGACTATGTTTGTTTTTCCTGTTTGAAGAATCTACTTGAAGTGTCAGGTTCCCGCCATACAGTTCGTGATGGATGGAATCCTTAGTCTTAACCTTCATGATTTCTAAATATGGTGCTTGCCCCATGATTAGCTCTACCCAGGAGTCGTAAATGAATAGTGTGTCGACCCGGTCCAGTTGGATCTGATGATAGTTTTCTTTGCGTATATCCATTGGAGTTTTAATTTTACCCTGCTTATAATTAATCCATAGTGTGGCATCCTTTGCACCTAGTAATAAAATGATAAAAACTAGGTATCCTAATACTAGTTTAGTGCTGGTTTTCATGAGTGCTGATTTTGTTGGTTGACAAATTGGTCGTATTCCTGACTCAGCGATTCAAAATTTATGTCAAGCAGGTATAAGTTTCTGAAAAAGACCGGTTTTATTTCATTTTGAAACTTTTGTTTGAGAATGGCTTTGGCATTTTTTATTCCCTCAGGATGAACGAATAGTCCTTTACCCCGAAAGCTTTCCAATATATTATGCTGTTGTAGTAACTCATAGGTTCTCATCACCGTATTGGGATTGACTTCCAGGTCGATTGCCAATTCTCTTATACTTGGAACTTTGGTTTGTGGCTTCCATTCATCCAGTAGGATCTTCTCGCATACGAAGTCTGAGATTTGTAAGTAGATGGCTTGCCGGTTATTAAAATTCATAGTTTAGGACGTTTTAATCAGACTTCAATCTCTTTAAGTTGAAAAAATGAAGAAATTATCATTATCAATGGGATCAATGTGACTGTAAAAATTAATACAAGAATTTGCCAGACATTACTCAATTCTACTCGATATCCTCCTTCATCTGTATGTTTTGTCAACGAGTAAAAATTGTGTAGCCATCCATCCGGCGTAAATGTTAGTGGAAATATTGAATTTGCAAATAGAGAAACAGTCAAAAACAATACAATGATTAGTGATGTAGTTTTTACGAATGCAAGTTTGCGAAAATAGAGACTTCCCAGAAAAGCTGAAGAGATTAATATGAGGTAGACTTTTAGATAAAGCCTAACATTGGAAGTGGATTCCAAGGTTAGAATTTTTTTAATGTTAATGACATCCACGGGTTTAAGGTGGTCAGGAACCGGTTCATTGTATTCCGGGATTATTGCATTTGAGATTGACGTGAATGGAATATTGAGCAGGTGAAAGATGCATAAATAAATAATAGGAAAAAAAATTAAGACATAAGTAAGTGCCATTGAAAATTTCTCTGATAATGAGGCAGGAATCATCAATGTAAAAGTGGCCTTGGGCTTACGATTATATCCTGCTAAAACAGTAAAAGCCAATAATACTCCAGGTAAAATCAGAAAAACCAAAAATATCATTAATTGGTCTTGCAGTGATATTCTCACTTCAGATTTGGAAGATAATAAGATGGCATACCAAATAAACATTAATCCGGTTAGAACCAAGGTACTCCAGAGATATAGCTTATTGTGCTCCACCCAATGAATGCGAATTAATGCCTTATATCGAGACCATGAAAATTTGTTTCTCATAATTAGGAAATAAATATTTGTTTAATCTCTATTGGTTTGCTTATGATGGTTTTGTAAAGCAACTCCAGGTCTACTTCACTCTCGCTAAAATTTTGATTGTGACTTACAATTGAATATCCGGATAAGGAGAATTCTGCATAAAGACTGTTTTTGGCAACCGCTTGTTCAGGAGAATGTGTAAAGTGCAGCCGATTGGCAATTTCCTGAATCGTATAATCAAATATAATTTGACCATCATCCAATATGGCAATTCGGTCAATCAGATTCTCCAAATCCTTCACCTGGTGGGTAGAGATAATAATCGTTCTCTGATCAAGGATATGGCGGGCCAATACTTTTCGGAATTGACTTTTGCTGACCACATCTAAGCCATTGGTGGGCTCGTCCATCAGTAAAATGGGCGTCTGACAGGCCATGCCAAAGCTGATTAATGCTTTTTTCTTTTGCCCATAACTCATGGTGCTTAACTTGGGTTGATTGGGAACTTCAAATTCTGAAAGGAGAGTGCGATATAGCTCAGTATCAAAATCCGGATAAAAGGAAACATAATATTTCAATAAATTATCCATACTAATATCCGGAAGCCAAAACTCTTCCGGAATGATGAATATCTTTTGTAAAAATTCCGGAAGCCGATCTCTGGGTGTCAAGTTGAAAGCCTGGATCGATCCGGATTTAGGAAAAAGCAAGCCGCAAATATTGTGGAACAAAGTAGTTTTCCCAGATCCATTTTTTCCCAATAAACCATAGATATGACCGGGCTTTACCTCCCAGTCCATTCCTTCAATTACACGATTTTTTCCATAACTAAAGTGTAGATCCTGAACTGTTATCATGCATTATACATTTAGTGTACTAGTATAGTAGTACATAAATATAGGTGAAAAACTGAACTTATGCAATCCCTTACAAAAGAAATGTGCACTTTCAACTCACATCTCGCATCTTTTAGCTATTAACTCACTCTCCTTCGCCAGAAAACGGTCAACCTCATTTAGGCATCTACCTCTCACAACTCATAACTCATAGCTCACAACTGATAGCTCCCAACTCAACTTTTTTGACAAGTTATTTTTCTTATCTATCTTTTCAGTAAAAATTTAAAGATCGATGAAAGCATCTCATTGGATTATCAGCTTGATATTGATTGCGAGTGTTCAGGTTTATACTCAGGATAAACGACTTCCACCCGATTCAGTTATAATTACTCATCATGAAGTGACCATTAAGGGTAAGCGCATAGCGTATACCGCTGAAGCCGGTACCCAACCGGTTTGGAATGAATCCGGAGATCCGGTAGCCGCTTGTTTTTACACCTATTACCAAAGGTCTGATGTTTCAGACTTAGCAATCCGCCCGCTGATCATTTCTTTCAATGGCGGCCCCGGTTCAGCTTCAGTGTGGATGCATATTGCCTATACCGGTCCCAGGATTTTAGAGATTGACGACGAAGGTTACCCGGTTCAACCCTATGGCATCAGGGAAAATCCACATTCGATACTGGATGTGGCGGATATTGTATTTGTGGACCCTATAAATACGGGATATTCCCGGATCTTGGATAAAGAAGTGGATCGGAAGTTGTTTTTTGGGGTGAATGCCGATGTAAAATATTTGGCCGAATGGATCAATACTTTTGTGACCCGTCATAACCGCTGGCCATCGCCTAAATTTCTGATTGGCGAGAGTTATGGAACAACCAGGGTATCCGGACTCGCTCTTCAATTACAAAACAGCAACTGGATGTATCTGAACGGTGTCATTTTGGTTTCCCCTACATCTTTAGGTATCCGGCGCGATGGTCCGGTAGCTGCTGCTCTACGATTGCCTTATTTTACGGCTGCTGCTTGGTATCATAATGCCCTACCGGAGGCTTTGCAACGCCGAGATTTGGAGGATCTATTACCGGAAGTCGAACAGTATACGGTCAATGAGTTGATTCCGGCAATTGCTCACGGAGGATATATTGCTCCTGAGATTAGAGCCACTACCGCCGATAGAATGGCCCACTATTCAGGACTTTCGACCCAGGTGATTTTACAACATAATTTGGATGTGCCCACCTCATTTTTTTGGAAGGAATTGTTACGAAAAAAGGGAGTCACCATCGGCAGACTGGATAGTCGATATCTTGGAATCGACAAAAAGGAATCTGGTGAGAGACCCGACTATTCGGCAGAATTGACCTCTTGGTTACATTCCTTTACACCAGCCATCAACCATTATTTGCGTAATCACCTGAACTATAAGACCGATCTCAAATACAATATGTTTGGACCGGTTCACCCCTGGGATCGGAATAATGACAGGACCGGGGAAAACTTACGTCAGGCTATGGCTCAGAATCCCTATTTACATGTCATGATTCAGTCCGGGTACTTTGATGGGGCCACCGATTATTTTGGAGCAAAGTATACCATGTGGCAATTGGATCCCAGCGGAAAACTGAAGGATCGTTTGCGATTTGAAGGTTATCGCAGTGGGCATATGATGTATTTGAGAAAGCAGGATCTGCAATCCGCCAATGAACATATCCGGGATTTTATTCAGAAATCGCTACCTGGGAAAGGAGTACCGGCAAAATATTGAGGCATCATAAGGGCACTATATAATCTGTTCATAAATCAAAAACAAGGGTCATCCCGAAATTTGCTGACTTATCAGCAAATTTCGGGATCTGTGTTAAACATTAGGGAAACTGTATTTAGAACCAGTTGATTTTTCAAAAGAAAACTCGTACGAATATCGAACAAGGGTTAACAAAATTAGATTTTTGATGTTCAATAACAGAATGAACAAATATAATCTAGGAGAACGTTTGATTGAATTTTAACAAAGAGTTAATCTCAAGATTTGTCAAGAGTATTGCAACGGCTCAAAATAGTATGAAAAAGATAAATATTTGGTTGATTTTGATCTGCACGACGCTTTCGAGCCAAAGTCAAAACCTGATTTACAATGGTAGCTTTACGGATCGAAATACCTGTACAGAATATCACGCTGCTTGTGCGCCGGTGGGATGGGAGATCACAGCCCAGGAAATCGATAGCTTCAGGTTAATACCGGGCATGGATAATCAGGGAGGAGCGGCAATTATCTATCAGGGTAATGAACCCAACCGGAGATCCTATCTCCAAACCCGATTACTTTGTCCGCTAGTGCCAGGCAAACGTTATCGATTTGAAGCTTATGTATCCGAACCGGTAAATGGATTTTGCTGTATTGGTGTTCATTTTCTCGAAAGCGAAATCTTGTTGCCAAAGCGGGATTTATTGTACCAACAGCCCAAGTTATTTATGAATAAGAGGTATGTAAAAGGTCGACCTAATGTACAGGGATGGAATAAACTGGTGAGGGAATTTCGAGCGGGTGGAAATGAACAATACCTGATTATCGGAAACTTTGAGCCGGATGTCACCGGTTTCAGAATTCCACCATTTCCACCTTTTAACGGAGAATTATGGGTACATCTGGATAGTGTAAAACTCATTGCCCTGGACACCGTAATTTGTAATGAATATCAACAGGTTGCTCAAGAGATCGAACAGGATCAGGAACGCCACACGCCTTATTTCTCATTTGCCAAAAGACAATACTATCGGGATTATGTTCACTTCACTACGGACCGGGATTCTACTTTACCCTTATTATTACCATTGGCCCAAGCCATGGATGAAGAACCGGTAAAAAAAGTCATTACCTCTGATGTGCTTTTCAAAACTGACCAGAGTACTATCGACTCAAAGTATCGATCCACGCTAAAACAAATGTTGGCCGGCATTGATTTTTCAAAATATCAATACATACATATCATTGGTCATACCGATAATGTAGGAAGTAAGGAATATAATAAAAAACTTTCACAAAAACGTGCGGCAGCTGTGGGGAAATTTATTACCGAAGCCTTCGACCTCAGGATCGGATTGGTCCATATATCCGGTAAAGGTGAAACCGAGCCGGTCGCCACCAACGATAACGCTGCCGGCCGTAGATTAAACCGGCGGGTGGAATTGGTGTTATTGCCAAAGGAGTAGGTGATCATTCCGATCCTTCAATGCAACCTATTCCAATGCGCCTGAAAAGCTTTGTCAAAAAGACCTATTACGGTAAATATGGTTGCATACCAATCATTGACGTTGACCATGTTAGGATCTAGATAGCTTGCATGATTGAGTGAATTCTCTACTACTGACAGGTCGTCCCCGAACTAAAATCGAATAAATCCAGGATGTTTTTAAATCTCAGCAAGATTTGTGTCTAGTTCCAATGCCCTATTCACTGCTTCAAGCGCCGCTTTTGGATGTGCTTGCACCAGTTCATGTCTAAATTTGAGAACCAATCCGCCATTCATGTGGGGTGGTCGTCATTCAATATTTACACCTCAACTAGTTGTCACATCAACTATTAGAAGTGCAAGGGAGCGGTTTAACCAATTCTTTTCTTAAAAAAAACATAGGTTTGTATCAAAAGATACCGTCTTATTTGTCACTTCTTTTATATCTTAGTTGGCAATGCATTTAATTACTTAAAATTTTCCGAGAATGGGAAAAAGTAGTGCACTGCTGAGATATGGGTTTTAATTGTATTGGAAGTATCAGATCGAATACAGAAACTGAAGCGCTAAAATTGGTTGTAGAACACACAAATTCAAAATACGGTGTTGAAGAAGTGACACTGGAAATCGTTCCGAAAAATAAATGCGATAGGTATAAAGAGTATTATCAAGTAAATTTTTAATTGACTTTCCACCTTACTTATGAAACACTTGTATAATATATACCATTATTATTGACATTAGTTCTTCTGGTACCCAAAGGGTGAATCACAAAATAGCGGCAAAGAGTTTATTCTAATCCATTTGATCCAAGAGTTTGAGAATCCTAGGGAAGTAATGTTGACATTTTTAGGGGCAAAACAGTCGTGGAAGTGGGGCATATGATCACATTGTTCATGGCTGAAGATGAAGTGCGACTAATAAGAGACGATGCCATTGAAAATGCCGTGGGCTTGGACCTGGATCGCTGATATCTCATTATGAAATGGTGGAAAAGGCTAGTTGCCAAATTTACTTTTCGGGTATGTCCAGCAAGTCAAGAGGATAGTCTATTGAGGAGCGTCAGAGGAAGAAAGTGAATTTTGCTCTACCTGCAGAATTGCCATAACTTTCATTGAATAACGACTTGTTTGTTTACTAGAAGTATATATTAGAGTATATTGTATAATAATGGTTAAGTATGAAGATCATATGAAAATAATTGACCTACCATTTGAAAGCGATCTTAAGACTGAAATTGGTTCTATTTGCCAAACTATTAGCGTTGACAAAGATGTTGTCCTTGCTGAATTAGGAAAATACATGAAAGTGATCCCCCTAGTACTGAATGGTTCCATAAGGGTATATAGAAATGATTATGATTTGGATAGGGAGATCTTATTATACTATATTTCCTCAGGGCAGACCTGCATGATGTCTTTGATGGCAAGTTTTGCAAATATGCAAAGTCAGGTTCATGCTCATACAGAACGTAAATCGGATTTATTGCTAATCCCCATTGATAAAGTACGCGAATGGCAGGTTAAATATCCGAGGTGGAATAGATTTATAATTCAGACTTTTTTAGACCGTTATACGGAATTACTAAATACAATCAATGATCTTAGTTTTAAGAATATCAATGAGCGATTATACAACTACTTCATTCAATATCATCATAGACAAGGAGATGAAAAGGTGTTACTGACACATAAAAGATTGGCCAACGAGCTAGGCACCACCAGGGTTGTAATTTCAAGATTGCTGAAGGAATTTGAAAAAAAGGGAGTCGTTAAATTGTTACGAGGGGAAATAATACTTAAGCACATGGAACATTTAAGAAAAGTCCTATAAAATTTGTGTTATTATTAACTTTAAATAAATTTGTCCAAATGTTTCCATATTAACTTAATTGATCCGGAGAATGATCAATTTAATCCCTTCAGAATAGGCATGGATAATGTACTTCCTGCCTGCGAAAGTGAAAATGAACTGTCAACGGGTAGCTAAGGCACATCAAGCAGCACACGTAGAAAGTACGGGAATCAAAACAAGTCCAACCGCGCATAAACAGTGCACAGGATTTAAAGACCCAGATCGGATCATTTGGGAATTCTATGCAGTGTAAAGAAGATAGGATCGTTTGCATTAGCTATTGGCCGATTCACTCAAAGTGTTTCCGTTACAAAAAATGGTCGTTTGGTGTATCATGCACATAAATCTTAAGCCCATTCCTGCTGGTTAGTCTAAGTTGAAGGAACCATCTAAGCATCCATCCGGGAGGATGCCATCCAATTTAAACAAAATTGACTCAGTTGTCTCGTTAACTATTTGGAAATGGAAGTGAGTTTTCAATCAGTTCTTCTCCTAAAAAACATAGGTGTGTATCAAAAGGTACCGTCTTCTTCGACACTTCTATTTTATCTTAGTACATAACAAAATTCTTTAATTATTTTAAATTTTTACAAATGGAAAAAGTATCGATATTTCGGCACGATGTTGTTCTAACCTTGAAAAACCTTATCCTTGTTGCAGCCTTGCTTTTAGTAACAAGTATAACTTCAGGGCAAACATTACAAAAGGGAAATCTCGTCGGTACACATGTTTTGTCCATCAATCTTGATCCGGATGTGACCATGAATCAGTTTAAAGCCTTTTTTATGAATAAATGGATTCCAGAACTTGAAAAGCATTTTACGGGAGTAAAGGCATTCCTATTACAAGGAATTAGAGGGGAGAATAAGAACAACTTCGGTGTAATTTACATTTATGAATCCGAAGAGGCAAGGAACAAATTCTGGAAAGATGATGGAAGTACAACTGAATTAGGGGCATTGGCATTTAAGAAGATGGATCCCGTTGGGACGGAGTTAAATAAGTTGGGAACATGGACTTGGAATTACACAGATTGGATCATACAGTAATTCATAAAGCTATAACGTTGGGTTTTTCACTATATCCATAAAGGAGGCTACCTTCAAAGAGATTCTCAATTAGAAATAACCATCCAAAATTTAATGGTATTAAAATGAAGAATAAAAACATCTGTGGGATATTAGGTCTATTTACCTTGATATCTCAAATCACAATCGCACAAGAATCGAAAATTGAATTGAGCTCATCAACGTTTGAAGCAGTTATTGTAACCAATAAGTTGCAGGAGACCCTTGATTTCTATACGCAGGTGGTTGGCCTTACAAAAGTAGGGGATTTTACAGTAAAAGAAGATTTCAGCAGACGTTCAGGCTTGGCTGCTGGTAAATCATTCAAAGTTCATAAGCTTCAGCTGACAGACGACCCGGAGTCATCGGTCATAAAAGTGATAAGCTTTAATAATGATTATGAATCAACAAAAGGAAATTCTTTAAACGATGGGGTAGGAGTACAAATGTTGAATTTCAAAGTTAAATCTATGGAAGCTGTAATAAAGCGTATTAAGAAACACAAAGTTAGTTTTTTGGGCGATACACCGATCTATACTAAAAGTCAAAATCAATTTGTATTAATACAGGACCCGAATGGTATTTTGATTGAATTTATTGACTAATCAAACCGGGAACTGCCCAATGTTTGCCGGGCTCTTTTTGATATTCCACGGTTCTGTAAGGTGAAACCTCACGTTGAATTAATGTATCAAAACCCTTCATTATTTAGGGTTATTTAAAAATTAAATCAAAATCTTATAACATGCCTATCAATTTCAAAACGCCAGGATTGCACCACCTCGCATTAAGAGTATCCAATTTAGAAAAAGCTATAGCATTCTATGTGGATAAATTGGGATTCCCGATTGCTTTGGAAAAACCCAAGTTGGTGATCATTCTTATTGGTAGCCACCCCGTTGGTTTAAGAGGTCCAGACAATCAAACACCCGAGGGAGATCAATTCAACCCTTTCCGGGTTGGACTGGACCATTTAGCCATTTGCTGTGAAACGAAAGACGAATTGGAAAGAGTAGCCAGTGCATTGGCCGAGTACAATATTGAAAACACCGGTATCAAACTGGATGAAACGTTGGACAAGGAGTACGTTTGTTTTAAAGATCCCGATCGCATTTCTTGGGAATTCTATATGGCATAACAAGCTGTAAACGGTAAAACAAATAACATGCATCAAATAGAATGTATGACATGTTGCAAAATTCTGCAATTAATTGACGAGGGCGAGCTTAGCAGCCGACAAGTAACACAACATTTTATTGACAGGATAAAGAAATTAAATCCCGATTTGAATGCAGTTGTGGTACACCTGTATGAAGAAGCTTTAAAGCAGGCTGATTATGCTGATGAACAATTTGCGGAAGGTAAACGCACAGGGCGTTTGCATGGATTACCAATAACCATCAAAGAGTGCCTTGATTTGCCGGGAACCCCCAGCACATTTGGATTAACCAGAAGGAAGACCGACATACCGGTATCTACCGACCCTTACGTTCAGGCATTAATAAATGAGGGAGCAATAATACTGGGCAAAACAAATGTAGCTCAACTGTTGCTGTATTTCGAAAGCAGCAATAAAGTCTATGGTGTCACTAGTAATCCGCACAACCCGGCTCATACAGCAGGTGGTAGCAGTGGTGGAGAAGGCGCAATTATTGCTGCCGGCGGTTCTCCTGCGGGTATCGGAACCGACTTTGGAGGAAGTGTTCGCATACCGGCTACATTTTGTGGTATATGCGGTATAAAACCTACAATGCAGCGCACGACAGATATGGCGCGATTCGTAGAAGATTCGAAGCCTGTTTCTATACAATCTGTGACCGGAGTCCTTGGAAACCATGCAGAAGATCTACAGTTGTTGCTGGAAGTAATAAACGATGCTGCTGCAGCAATGAGAACCGTACAATCGCTGCAACACTATAAGGAAGTGGATGTATCAAAGCTCAAAGTAGGGTATTTTTTAACAGATGGATTATTTGAGCCGATGCAGGCGGTTAAAAGAGCTGTATTGGAAGCTGTTGATGAAATTAAAAAGGCAGGAGCGGAAGTGACAACATTCAAACCGCCTGATTTGAGCGAGGCAGAAGAACTTATTTTCAGAATCCTTTCTTCTGACAGAGCCTTTCTATTTGTCGACAATTTGCAAAATGAGAAAGCAATGCCCCAGTGTGCAGGATTGATCATGCTTTCTAAAGCCTCTCCGTTTGCAAAAAAAATACTGCTGGTATTAACAAGTTTACTTGGTCAAAATAGTTTCAAGCGGATCATTCCCTATTTTGGTGGCAAGGGTTCTGTCAACCGAAAGAATCTGGAAGAAAAGCAGCAGGCATATATCAGAAAATTTCTTGAAGCAATGAACAGCTCATCTGCCGGCAGACTGGACGCCATCCTCAGCCCGGTATGCGCACTTCCGGCTTTTCTTCACAATACGGCTGATAAAGTAGGTTTAGGTGGAGTTTACACCGCATTACATAATGTTACGGGTTTTCCTGCAGGAGTAGCAACGATATCCAAAGTCAGACACGATGAAGCAATTGGAAGAAAAAAGACAGCTGACTTATTGGTAAAAGCCGCCAGTAAAATAGAAGCTAATTCAAGTGGGCTTCCAATTGGAGTACAAATAGCAGCACGACCATGGGAGGAACGCATCGTCCTCGCACTTATTAATTTAGTTCATAAGAAATTGCAAGTCTGAGTTTCAGTAATTAAACGTTTTTCGATACAACTGTCATATTAGATTGGTCCTAATATTTACCAACCGTAAGATCAAATACTGTTCGTTACTAAATGATCCAGGATTCTCATCTTCGCGATTGGAAGTTTGGAATGGGGTGAAATTGTACAGCGATGGATTGGGCAAATGTTGAATAACCAAATTCAATTTTTACATCAACTATCAAGACCATCGTCTTTAAATTCCGAATCCACGAAAGCAAGGATTGAAACTAACTGCCATGAACGCGTATTATGTATCTTGCTAATAAGATTCTTGGCTTATGACAAAAACTGAAAAATGGCGACTGGATCCACTTTCAATTAAAAGTCTTTTAGATTGAGTTAGCTTGATACAAATAGATATACACAATTGTGTTTATAGAGTTCTTTTGAGTAATTAATTAATAAATGTATCTACCAAACCTGTTAAATTAGTATGGTCTATTTCAGCGGCCAAATCACAGATTTTAATGACAAAATTGTTTTTTACTCGTAGAGCTTGGTCGAACTTCAAAATCAAGCAGCTCCACTGCTCAATGCTATTAAAACATCTGTAATATTCTGTGGATCATTGTTCTATACTTCCTCCCAAATTTATTATATTGAAAAAACAACACTCTTTTCATGATATCACAAAATAAATATCTTGTCACAAGCATCTATTTTTTGCCCTTGCAAATTTTAAGACACAAGTTCAGTTGCACAACTATGGAATTCAATCCAAAATTGTGTTTGATTTCAATGAAGTGGTAAGGGTTCAAGGTGATTCACGAGAAAGAGCAGTAGCCTTCCATTCCATCACCTTCATCGATTCCCTGGCCAAACCCCTGGGCAGTATTATTTTTGGTAACTCCTCTGCAAATGATTTACAGGGAACTGGTTGGTTTGAGAATGAATCATCAGCTGAAGTAGGATCAATCCAGTGGTCAGGTACTCCTGCCAAACAATCGAATATTCAGTTGACGATTCCACCTTGCACAGAAGGTATGTTGCTTAAAATCAAGGCGATACAGGATAGTCTTTGGATGAAGGTAAGTATCGAGGAAGATTCGACCGCAATGTTACTGGTGGATACCTATTGGCACTCTGGATATGTTCCGATTGGTGAAGCAAAGATAGAGGATATACCAACCACCCAGCCCCAATGGCATGAGGGGAGATATTTTCCCCATTTTCCTTCTACAGATTATATCTATGCGATAAGGACCCATCATGGTCTAAGTCAAAACCCTGAATCCATAGGATATGCTGGTGCCTGGTTCTCTGACTGGCGGATCAATCATTCCTATGAATCCATGATGGCCCTAACTTTAGTATGCATGCAAGGTGTAATAAATCGCAATCGTCCATGCGTGTACTTGGACTGGGTAGATAATAGTAATGGGTCGGCTTTTTGGATTTCTGAAATGGAAAAGCATGTTGAAGTTAATTACCTTGATTTAGATGGGTTGAGTGCATTAAATTTTCTGTTGCGAAGGTATGCAAATCGATTTGCCGGAGCTGTGGTTTATGATCCCAATGTGCCCAACACGATAAATGTGGCCACCATGATAGCCGGACTAGAGAATCGATTGGTGGTAGCACCGGAACAATTGAATTTGCCTGGTATCCGTGATTTAAAATCGATCTTGGATCTCCGAGTTACTGTACAAGAACAGGGCTGGGATGATAGTGAAGAAAGTCAAACAAAAATTCATCAATGGATTTACGATAGTTTGTGGCATCAACTAGATCACCGAATAATTGGTTTAATCAGTCCAGGACCCCCTAATTCAGGTTCAATATTCGAATCTACTAACAGGTCCTGGCCAATAAAAATGGCAGCCCGAGATTATCTAGTAGCTTTAAAACTTCCTGCTTTACATTTATCCCCAATTGATGATGATCAGTCTGAACTTTTTGGAAAGTTCCTGGAGGATGCACCTTCTCCTATTCCAATTACTGGTGTGTATTCTAGCTATGAAGCCGAAACATTAACCTTTGTTTCTCGTTTTGGCGATTGGGTATCCGGAATTACTTGGCCAGGAACTCCGGTGGATTCTAGGGGACTTAGTGTATTGTCTGGAATTCGTCCGGAGATCGTAAAGCTGAAGCCAGAGATAGATAAAGAACGAATCTTGTCAACTCTTGGTAATAGCCCTGTGACTATGATGTGGGCATCTGATGGAGACAATATGGCATTAGCAACTGAAAGAGGATTTTATCCATTTTACCTATGGGAGGATACCCAGAATCAAAGATTCAATTGGACATTTAATCCCACGGTAGCCGAATTATCGCCTGTAATGTGGAATTATTACATGAACGTGCGTAAGGATGTTGGGATGACAGCAGGGTTTTCTGGTGCTGGTTATACTTTTCCTCAGGAAATGTCAGATAATGAGTTAAAAAAATATTTAGAATATTCGGCAAGATATCTTGAAGAAACAGGAATGCGAACAATTCATATTGATGATCGTAGTAATCAGAAGCCTTGGTCAAAACATCTTGCTACTGCGTATTATGATCACCTATCTCATTCGGGTTATCTCGGGTCGATATATGGGAGTGGTACTGCCTTGTGGGGTCTTAATCTAAGCTATGCCGGAGTTCCATCTCCAACCGTTGAACCGACTTTCATTTTGGCAACTAATAACCGATCTTTTATTATTGATGAAATTCTCTCAAGAAAGCCAGGTGAAATTTTTATGGATATCGCTCAGCATCCTCAAATGATTAATAATCCACATATCCAAATCATTAATGATACCGCCGCTGCTGGTGATCATGCAGTTATAGTGAAAACGGAATCTATTTCCAATCCTGGATATATTTTCAATTCCGATGCAATTGTATTGGCTCCCGGTAACTATACCGTAGCGTTCCGTATGAAGGTATCGGATAATCAATCTTCAGATAAAATTGTCAGTATATTTGTTGGGAAGCGGTTTGCTTTTCCGGATTGGAAGGTGATTGCTACAAAAAATATATCACCAGCTGACTTTTCAGAATCTAATCAATATCAGGACTTCTTTTTTTCATTTACGCTCGATACCCTGACTCCATTCATTCAATTTCGGGTTGACTATGGAAGTGGGGAATTGGAATGGACTGCAGATTATGTTAGGGTTCAAAAAGAAGGGGAGGCTGACTTACCAGTATTAGCGACACTTTTTATTGTGCTTACCATTGATTGGGCCATTGAGAAGGACTTAAACCGAACAGTAGAAAGATTTACCGAACTATTTGAAAGTCAGGGTGGTATTGTGTTAAACCCTGATGAGTATTTGGCAGCTTTGAATCCTGAATACATGATCGAATTGGCAACTCCAATACTTGGACTTGGAGACTCTAGTCTGATTAGAGCAAAAACACAGCTGGGGGAGAAAGATTTTTACGGCAGTTTGATAACTGTTCGAAATGCCTTAAAAGAGATAAAAACCAGCGCCCTGAGTGGCAAACCTCCGAGAGACTTATTTTTGATTAACAATTATCCCAATCCGTTTAAAACAACCACTACTATTCAATTTTCAATATCCAAGGCTCAAAATATTAAAATGAGTGTGTATAATATGTTGGGACAGAGCGTGTCGACTTTGATAAATGGAGAAATGCTGGCAGGCACCCATGAGGTTCATTTCAACGGAGAAAAATTAGTGGGTGGTGTTTATTTCCTGCAAATAGAAACAAAAAACTCGAGAGCTGTGAGAAAAATGCTTTATTTGCCTCAGGGTATAGAATAAAGATCCAGATCATTTGGATCAGTTTGATGAGGCGAACGGCTATAGGCAGATGACAGATCAATTACTTTTCTTGGTCCTACTTAGCATATTTCGAAATTTAATCGTAATAGATGGACTCCTAAGAATCTCTATAATGATGTGCTTCAGCCCAGGAAAGTTTAAATCAATTACCGAGTTCCTTGTCTGATGGTATATCTCTCAATTGCATCGAAATGTTCAGGGCACATATTCGAGATTTTGAAGATATGGATTATTTTAACCCAAGAGAAAACAAAGCATTCTTTAGGGGTGATATGAAAAAGGCGATTTTTTGCTTCTTAACCAATCAAGTTATGTGGCGCAATTCTGAATATATTTTCTTAATTTAGAAATTGGATCATTATACAGACTCATTATGTCCGATACTACACCATCTAAGCAACCTATTATTAATTGCCATACCCATATATTTACCGGTGATCATGTACCGCCGTATTTGGCCAAGCAGTTTATACCCTGGCCGTTATATTATATGGTCTCAGTTCCTTTCATCCTCCGGGTTTTCCGATTTTGGTATAAATATCCATATCGGTTTCAATTTCAAGGATGGTATAAAATACTGAGTCGTACCCTCTACAGGGTCAAGGTATTCCTGCGCCGGAACTGGATATTGAATATTTTACAAACCGTACTTGGGGTCTGGATCACCATACAAGTATTATATGTCATAATCGATTGGATCAGCAAGGTATCCGCTCCGGAATCGTCAGTTATTTACGGATGGGTTGTACAAATTCGAGATTGGTTGGAATCCATTCATCTGGTCATCTCGGTTCAAAATCTGGGCATGAAAATCCTACTGATTTTGATTCTGGTTTTATTTATCCCCTGGGGAAGAAATCTGGTCTTTTTTGTTTTGAGACAACTTTGGAATTTCTTCGGACTGCTACCAGACAAAAAAAGCAAAGAGTTTATCCGGCGATATATCTTACTTGGCCGCTTCGTATTTTATGGTGATCAAAGTGGAATCTTTTCCAGATTAAAAAATCAATATCCTGCTGGAAGCCAATTTGTGGTTTTGCCAATGGATATGGAATATATGGGAGGTGGTCCATTAAAGCAAACCAACCTGTACCGGGAACAAATGAAACAACTGGCCGAGTTGAAGACTTCGGAAAATCAAAAAACTATTCATCCCTTTGTATTTATTGATCCCAGAAGAATGAAAGCGGAAAATGATTTTTTTCAGTATCAGCACGACGAAGGAGCGGTAACGTTGAAATCCTGCTTTCTTAAAACCTACATGGAAGATCTGGAATTTAGTGGATTTAAGATCTATCCAGCTTTAGGTTATTATCCCTTTGATGAAATCTTACTTCCTTTATGGAAATATGCAGCGGATCGCGGGATACCGATTCTTACCCATTGTATCCGAGGCACTATATTTTATCGTGGTAAAAAGAAACCTGCCTGGGATGAACATCCGATCTTTCAACAGGCAAAAGGCCATGGCCAATACGAACCACTCCTACTTCCGGAAAGGAAAAACATCAATTTTTCAGTGAATTTTACCCATCCACTTAATTATTTATGTCTTCTGAATGAAGAATTGTTGCGTCAGGTTGTAGCACAGGCCAAGCAAACTGAAACTAAAGAACTTTTCGGGTATACCGATTTGAATACCCCTCTGGAATATGATCTCAGTCATCTAAAACTTTGCTTTGGACATTTTGGAGGTGAAGACCAGTGGCAGGATTTTCTGGAATCGGATCGCGACCGGTATAGTTCAAGATTAATCAGAGAACCTGGTAAGGGGATCGATTTTCTTTATAGTCCGGAAGGGGAGCCCCGGCCAGGTAAAATAGAGCAAATCTGGAAAAGTGTCGATTGGTATTCGATTATTTGTAGTATGATTCTGCAATTTGAGCATGTATATGGCGATATAAGTTATATTCTACATCAACCGGATATCTATCCTTTACTCAAACAAGCCCTGCAGAAGCAAAATCCCATATTAAGACAAAGGGTGCTGTTTGGTACCGATTTTTATGTAGTCAGAAACCATAAATCGGAAAAACAACTGCTGGCAGAGCTGCAAGCGAATCTCGATCAGGAAGAATTTGACCTGATTGCCCGGGAGAATCCCAATCGATTTTTGACTCGAAAAAGTCGTTAAGAACCACCAATGAACATTTACTGAATTAATGTTCTGCCCTAACTAAAATACTTTACAGGTAAGTAATAAAAATTTCAAGTAAATATGAAGTGAGTGGCTAATATATGATTTCCCTACCTTTAGCTCAATATGGTTTTCCAAGTTTTACTATTTTTAATGAAATAAATTTTCAAAATGAGTAAATGCAAAACCATACTAGTTATATTGATTTTGAGCTTCTTTTATACGGGAATGACCGGTCAAGAATTAAAGAATTTAGGAGTGGATCTTACCGGATTCTCCTCGGAGTATTACAGTGTACCTCTGGTCGACCTGGATGAAGAATCGGCAATGCAGGTTGTGGTAGACCGGGAACCGGGTCAATATTTAGGGCATCCGACTACGGTGTTGTTGGATGATGGTAAAACCATTCTTTGTGTTTATCCCAAAGGTCATGGACGGGGAGGAATAGTAATGAAAAAAAGTACCGATGGAGGAAAATCCTGGAGTGATCGATTAGAAGTACCTAAAAGTTGGGCTACCTCACTTGAGGTCCCAACCCTGTTTCCGGTAGAAGATGCTGCCGGAACCAAGAGGTTAATTATGTTCTCAGGATTATATCCTACCCGGATGGCAGTTTCATCTGACGATGGAAATAATTGGAGTGAATTGCAAATAGTGGGTGATTGGGGAGGAATCGTAGTGATGGGGGATGTCGTACCTTTGAGGACCGGGAAGGGGCATTATATGGCCATGTTTCATGATGATGGTCGATTTTTCACCAAAGAGGGTACTCCGCCATTGGAGCGATTGGCTTCTCAGCACAATTTAAAAAGGATGACTCTATATAAAACCTTTTCTTATGATGGAGGGATGACCTGGAGTTATCCTCAGGAGATATTTAATTCCCGGGTTATTCACTTATGTGAACCGGGAATATTCCGATCTCCCGATGGTAGACAACTTGCCGTTTTATTGAGGGAAAACAGTCGTCGAATGAATTCATTTATTATGTTTTCCAATGACGAAGGAAAAACCTGGACTTCTCCTAGACAATTACCTAATTCTCTAACCGGAGACCGGCATCAGGGTGTATATCTTCCCGACGGAAGATTGCTGATTTCTTTCCGTGATAATACGCCGGCACTAGCCCGTTACCGCAGACTTAAGCAGCAGTGTAAGGATTGTGATGAGCACCAATTAAAATTGCAAGCAGGTCCGGTAAGTCCTACTGCTGGTGATTGGGTCGCTTGGTTAGGTACTTATGAGGATCTCGTTGAAGGCAGAGAAGGCCAGTGCCGGATCCGGTTAAAAGATAATACGCGAGGTGCGGATTGTGCTTATCCGGCAATGGAGTTACTCCCTGATGGCACCATAATAGCTACAACCTATGGACATTGGACTCAGGAAGAATCTCCTTATATCCTGAGCATTAGATTTAAGATCGATGACATCGATAAACGGATCAAGCAGTGATAAATCTGAATACCTTCCAGGGGTCACTCCCCTTCAAGGGCCGTTGAGGACTTTTGTGGGCAAGGATGTAGCGACTTCTGTATGAGAATGTAGAGGTAACGATTTACTTGCAAATAACACTAAAGAAAAAGGCACTTAAAGTTGTGCTTCAATCAATAATATAACTCGCTACTTAATTGTTAATTCTTAAATTGAAAAACATGATCACTTTTATTGAACTCTGGAGTGCGAATAAAAATTGGAAAGCCTTAGACAAAGCGGCCAGGGAAGAATACCTATCAAAGATGAAACCCACCATACCCACGTTTTTGGAGCAAGGTGCTCAGATCATTGCCTGGGGTCACAATGATAAAATCAATGATCACCGTGGTTCCTATGACTATTATGCCGTTTGGACCTTTCCGAATGAAGAGCTTATCAATGAGTTTAAATCACTACTTCAACAGGCCAAGTGGTACCATTATTTTGACCAGATCAACGTTTGTGGAGAAGCACATTCACCGGATCCCATTATTGGTCATATGATCAACACCTGATGGTGAACCAAATGCTTCCATAAGATTAAGGTGGTCAAGCGCCAAATATTCGCCAAACTAAGAATTCCTGGCTGTACCAAAAATCACTTTTTGGCAAATTTGGAATTGGTCCAAGCCTTGGTCAACACTGCCTTCGTTTTATCACTATTGTAAGTTAGTGCGACTCCAAACTCATAGCCATTGACAAACGTGCCAAAACATTCTTGTTTCATTACCGGTTGATTTTTGGAATTCTTAATGATAATTTCCAAAACATCAAATTCTAAGTGGCCGATTAAACTGGTTTTGGTCAAGGTATCAATGTTTAATCCTTGTGTTTCATAGGTCTTAAGCAAAAATTGATAATCATTAGGCACATTTTTTTTCCATTCCTCATAATTTTTAAAGTTTCGCTTTTCCAAGGTGGATTGAAATGTATTTACCTGATCCTTTTGAAAAAACACTAAATATTTCATACCGGTTACATCGCTTCGTTGCCCGTGCGCTTTTTCAATAAGTTCTTGAGCCGGTTGGTGGTCTTCCATTTTTGCCATTTCGTTCTGTACAGTTATTTTAAATCCTTCTGGGATATCAATGGTCCATCCAATTTCAGGGCAATGATACAGCTGATCTCCGTGGCTTTTTTGAGCTTCGATATAGTGATTGCCAAGAAATAAGATTACCGTTGTAATGAAGATGCGCTTGCTAATGAAATAGAAGATCCTCCCAAGGGCCTGATTGCTGGAATAAATGGATTTAATAATCATAGTTAATCTAGTAATTATGAAAAATATCTTTGTGAAGTTAAGTCGAAAAGCTTTGTCTTTACTCATACTTTTGGGTGATATTTAAATACCTAATCTGGGGTGAGCCACAGCAAAAAGCTAAAATGGAAAAACGGAAAAGATCTGATTTTAATCAGTGAATGGCGATAATTAAATATTCCTTGTTAAATTTGAAACAGGTAAGGTATTCGATGCCCTATGGGTGGCATTATCAGTCCGGATTAGAAATCAGCGATTCAGCCACGAAAATAATTTCAAAATGAAAAATAGATCGGCTCTTTTACGTTTGAGTTTTACCATCGCGGTAGCACTCTTTTTAACCATTTCAAGTCATGCACAAACCAGTCAAAATGGAACTGAGGTTGCCGTTGAGAAATCAGAAAAAAGTGATTCCACCAGCAAAAAGAAAGGGAAGGGATTTCATGATTATATCACCAAGAAAGCAAAATCCATGACTGGAATGCTGACGGTACATTTGGTTAAAGACAAATACTATTTTGAGATCCCTGAAGAGTTATTTGGACGAGAAATTATGACCATTACCAGAATTGCGAAGACTCCAACGGGTGCCGGATATGGAGGGGAGCAAGCCAATCGTCAGGTAATTCGATTTGAAAAAGGACCCAAGGAAAAAGTATTTGTGAGAGTAGTCAATTATATCAATGTAAGCGCTGATAGTACCCAACCGATCACATTGGCAGTAAAAAATTCCAATTTGGATCCTATTGCAGCGGCCTTTGACATTAAAGCGACACGCAAGGACACTTCCGTTTTAATCAATGTGACTGGATTTTTTGAAAATCCCAATCAGGCTTTTGCCCTGCCTCCCCGGTTTAAACAAAGATATAAGTTGACCAAGCTGGAAAAGGATCGTACTTACATCGAGAGTATTCGGACTTATCCGATCAACACTGAGGTACGCACGGTAATGACGTACGCGGTAAGTCCTCCGTCTTTAAGTCCAAGCACGGGACCACGCCGTACGGTGGATATACCATCCGGAATGAGTGCAGGCGCGGTAACTCTTGAGCTCAATACCTCCATGATTTTATTGCCAAAAGTGCCCATGAAAAGGAGGTTCTTTGATCAGAGAGTGGGACTATTCGCTACCGGGTATACTGTTTTTGATGGGGAAGAGCAACGTGCAGATCCACAAGTATTTACGGTAAGATGGAGATTAGAAGCAAAAAATAGTGCAGATGCTCAGCGACAGCAAAGAGGAGAAATTATTGAACCCAAGAAGCCCATAGTGTTTTATATTGATCCGGCGACTCCGGAAAAATGGAGGCCTCATTTGAAAAAGGGAGTCGAGGATTGGCAGGTTGCGTTTGAACAAGCGGGATGGAAGAATGCCATCCTGGCCAAAGACTGGCCGGTAGAGGATACCACAATGAGTTTGGAAGATGCTCGCTACTCCGTGATTCGTTATTTTGCCTCCTCAATCCAAAACGCTTATGGCCCCAATGTTCATGATCCGAGATCAGGAGAGATATTGGAAAGTCATATTGGATGGTATCACAATATAACCAGACTTCTGAAAAACTGGTATACTACACAAACAGCTGCCGTAGACTTACGAGCTAGGGAAAATGTATTTGATGATGATTTGATGGGAGAACTCGTACGGTTTGTATCCGCTCATGAGGTTGGACATACGCTTGGATTAAGACATAATTTCGGAGCTAGTCATGCAACTCCGGTTGAAAAATTAAGAGATCCGGTTTGGTTAGAGGAAAATGGACATACTTCCTCGATTATGGATTATGCGCGTTTCAATTATGTAGCTCAACCAGGTGATGGTGTTACCAATTTTTTCCCGGGAGTCGGAGCTTATGATAAATGGGCCATTGAGTGGAATTATAAACCCATCTACGGAACCAATACACCAGAAGAAGATCAAAAGATACTGAACAAGTGGTATCTGGAAAAAGCGGCTGATAATCCTGCTTTGCATTTTCTGACGGAAGCCAGTACCTACGATCCGAGGGCTCAAAGTGAAGATTTGGGAAATAATTCCATGTTGGCATCGGAATATGGGATTAAAAACCTACAACGTATCCTTCCTCAGGCCGTGGATTGGACCAAAGAGGAAGCTGAGGACTTTAGCATGGCTGCTGAACTGTATAACAACGTATTTAGCCAATTTCGTCGCTATATCGGCCATGTAACCAAATGGGTAGGAGGTATTTTTGATAGCCCAAAAACCTATGACCAAACCGGAGTAATATTTGAACCGGCACCGAAAACCATGCAAAAAGAGGCAGTAGCCTTTTTAAATCGCCATTTATTCCAACCTCCGATGTGGTTATTAGATAAGGATATTCTAGCGGTTATCTCTCCTGAAAATGGAGTTAATGCTTTGTCAAGAATGCAATCTTCAACCATCAATAGTTTATATAGTACTTCCAGACTACAAAGATTAATCGATGCACATGCTGCTTTTCCAGGGGCTTATGGTCTAGAGGAGTTTTATCAGGATATGCAACAAGGGATTTGGTCAGAAGTAGGCAATGGGCAGCAAATCAGTGTTTACCGTAGAAACCTTCAGAAGACTCATCTTGAAAAGTTGATTAATCTTTTGGAGCCTACCAAACCTGGTTCCGGAACAATAAGTACTTTTTTTAGAACCACATCCTCAGTTAATCCAGTGACTTCTGACATAGCTGCAATTTCCAGGGGTACTTTGCAGGCATTGTATAAAGACCTGAAAAAAAATTCCAAAAAAGCAGCTGATAAAATGAGTCAGTACCATCTGGAACATTGTTTACACCGAATCAAAATGGCTTTGGAACTTGACAAATGAAAATCGGATAGGAGAGTAATCAGAATAGGAATGGCTACTAGAAAGAATTTGGTCCGGATAGATACAATGGTTCCTTTGGCATGGCAAGATGGAGAAAGTCAGATGTATGTATAGTAAGTGGGCCGTAAGTGGAGTATGCTTTCTAGCGATTTTTCTATTTGGTATTTCCCTGATCACTTTGGGATCTATTTTGCCGGATTTATCAACTCATTATCAACTTTCTGAAATACAGAAAGGGACTCTGACTATGATCTTGCCATTGGGTATTTTGGTTGGATCTTTATTTTTTGGACCGGTAGTAGACCGGTATTCCTATCGCGGGGTTTTAAGTGTGAGTATTTTGATGACTATTGTTGCATTCCTTATCATTACTTATGCTACAAAACTGGGTCATTTAAAAGTTGCTTTCTTATTAATAGGAATCGGTGGGGGAGCCATTAATGGAGCCACTAGTTCCTTGATTTCTGATGTAAGTGATGAACATAATGAAAATAAGGCATCCAATCTAAGCCTACTTGGAGTGTTTTGGGGTTTGGGTGCATTGGGTATGCCATTGATATTAAGCTTGTTTAGCAATCGATTTGACTACCGCACCATACTTTTTGGTATTGCTTTAGGGATTATTCCTGCTTTGCTGTATACCTTATTTATTCGTTATCCAGCTCCCAAAAATTCCCAATCCATATCCATAGTTTTTATTCGCAATTTATTAAAGGATACGACCTTGATCCTGTTGTCATTAATCCTGTTTTTTCAGTCAGGATGGGAATCATTGGTTACGAATTGGACTACCACCTTTTTAACTCAGACTCATGAGTTAGTCGGTGAGGTGGCGCTGAGGTACCTCACTTTCTATATGGCCGTATTCACCTTAGGGCGTTTATTGATTGGATTTGGTTTAAAAAGATATTCAGCCCGGAGTTTGTTTTATCTTTCGACCATTATAGCCCTCATTGGGAGTATTTTTTTGGCCTATACCGATACGGGATTCTGGAGGGTAATCTCTTATTTTATGATGGGGCTTGGATTGGCAGCTGGATTTCCAATTGTGTTGGGCATTATCGGTGACCGTTTTGCTCGATGGTCAGGGACCGCGTTTAGTATTGCATTGAGTATTGCGTTGGGTGGTAACATGGGTATTAATTACATTACCGGTTGGGTGACCGAGTCAAATTCTTCCGCCGCAATTAGTACTATCATTGTGGTCGTTAGCTTGTTCACCTCTATCCTAATTTATTATGGAATCCAAAAAGTTTACCGTGATAGGATGTCAGCTAAATCTTAATAATTATCTTTTTCCGGAACAACCACCAGGCGAATAACCAAATAAACATGGTATAGGTTAATGCCTGGATAAAGGAGCCCAGATAATTTCCAAAGAGACTTTGAAATAGGTTGGTATACAACCAATTGTAAATATTTTGATCTCCAATCTTGACTAAAAATGCTGTTTTAATGACCAGACCAGACAGGACATAGGAAGCCAATGGATTAAGGCCGAATGCTCTAAACACATATGTCCATTTTTTCCTTCCTATCACATCAATGATCCAGAGAAGGAGACAAAAGAATAAGGTAGCCATCCCTCCGGTAACCAACACATAGCTACTAGACCAGATCGGCTTATTGATTGGGAAGCCCAGATAATGCCAAAGAACTCCCAGGATAAGCGCCAGGGTCCCATACGGTATGATGGATTTGATTTTAGTCATATGATCGGAGTGGGATTGGATCAATGTTCCCATCAAATAACCAAAAAGTACCGTTCCAATGGCAGGAAGAGTGCTAAGTAGTCCTTCCGGATCAAATGGGACTCCATATCCATGGTATATGTGATTTTCACCAACTAAAAAAAGGTCCAATGCCCTGACCGCATTACCTTCCAAAGTCAGAGGTCCCTCTTCCCCAAACCAATGTAGCAAACCCCAATAACCAAAAAGCAGGACCACCAAAACCAGAGGTAACCATTTTTTTCGAATAAAAATAACCAATAAAGCACCGAAACCATATGCGAGTCCTATACGTTGCAATACTCCATAAAACCTAAGATTCTCCAATGTTTTGTTAAAAAACGGAAAATAGTTTAGCAGTAATCCTATGACGACAATCAACACCGTTCTTTTGAATACTTTGATTAACCATTGAGAGCGGTCTCCTCGTTGGTATTTGCGAAAAGAAAAGGACATGGAAAGTCCCACAATGAATACAAAAAAAGGAAATACAAGATCGGTTGGAGTCAAACCATCCCAAGGTGCGTGTTTCAAAGGAGCATAAACATAGGTCCAGGTGCCTGGAGTATTCACCACAATCATAAAAAATATGGTCATGCCGCGTAATACATCTATTGACAATAATCGGTCTTTCATATTTGGTATTTGACGGGCCTAAAATAAGAAATGTAGGAGCATATGTCGGTTGCCCAATTAAAGTTCCTCATTTTTCCCAGTTCGTAAACTGAAATTAAGCCATATCTTTCCTTATTTTCACTTGCAGGTAAACTTTTATTATGAAAAAACGAATATTGGCTTTCTCTGTGATGACTATTATTTTAGTATTCTCGCTGAATGTAAATGCCCAAAAAACTAAAAAGAAAAAAAAGAAAGAAAAAACCGCGGAGACCGAGTTGGTACAGGCTTCTGGTTTTAATCAAAAAGATTTTTCCGGAATGGTGTGGAGGAACATCGGACCGTTCAGAGGTGGCAGATCTACCACGGTTTGTGGAGTAGTACAAAATCCACTCATATTTTACTTTGGTTCGACAGGAGGGGGGATTTGGAAAACTCAGGATGGGGGAGCAACCTACACCAATATTTCTGATGGTTTTGTAAAAACCGGTTCGGTAGGTGCATTAGATGTCAACCTTTCGGATCCAAATGTGATCTATGCCGGGATGGGTGAAGCACCGGTCAGGGGAGTGATGACTTCCCATGGCGATGGAGTGTATAAATCCACTGATGCCGGGGCCACCTGGTCCCATAAGGGTTTGCCCAAGAGCAGGCAGATATCCCAAATCAGATCGCATCCGGATAATCCGGATTTGGTCTATGCAGCTGTACAGGGTAGTCCTTATCAGCCTACTTCGGAGAGAGGGATTTACCGTTCTGAGGATGGTGGAGAAAACTGGGAAAAAGTGCTTTTTGTAAATGACTCGACTGGTGCCTCCGACTTGACTATGGATTACACTAATCCAAGGATATTATATGCAGCATTTTGGCAGCATCAAAGATTGCCTTGGAAAGTGGTAAGTGGTGGTAAAGGAAGCAGTATTTGGAAGACTACAGATGGAGGCGATACCTGGACCAAGCTGGAAGAAGGTTTGCCAGCAGATATTATGGGCAAAATTGGGATCTCGGTTTCAAAAGCCAACTCTTCACGAGTCTATGCGATCATCGAGGCAGAAAAAGGAGGATTGTATCGCTCGGATAATGGCGGAAAAAAATGGCAATTGGTCAATGGGGACCGAATTCTGCGTGCCCGATCGTGGTATTACATGCATGTCTTTGCCAATCCTCACGATGAGGATCATGTGGTGGTATTAAATGCTCCTTATTTGGAATCAAGAGACGGAGGTAAAAGTTTTAAGACCATTGCGACACCTCATGGAGATAATCACGCACTTTGGTTTCATCCGGAAGACCCCTCGATTGTGATCAACGGAAATGATGGAGGAGCTAACATTTCGTACAATGGAGGTAAAACCTGGAGTATACAATCCAATCAGCCAACAGCCCAGTTTTATCGTGTCAATGCCGATAATCGATTCCCCTATTGGGTGTACGGAGGTCAGCAAGACAACTCGACTGTGGCTATACCCTCACAGACCCAATATGCCGGTATCCGTAATCAGGATTTTCATTCGGTAGGGGGTTGTGAAAGTGCTTTTTGTGCTTTTGATCCTGATGATCCGCGCCTGGTTTATGCCGGTTGCTATCAAGGCATTATTACGGAATACGACATGGTTTTGAAGCAGACTAAAGATGTGATGGCCTATCCTTTTTTAGGATTGGGAGAAAATGCAAAGGATTTGAAATACCGCTTCAATTGGAATGCACCGATCCTGGTATCTCAGCATGACCCAGAGGTTATCTACCATGCCGGAAACAGATTACTTAAATCAACTGATAGAGGGATTAGCTGGCAGGAGGTTAGCCCGGATTTAACCAAAAACGACTCTACTCATATTGGAATGGGTGGTGGTCCGATTACTTCCGAAGGTGCCGGTGGCGAAGTCTATCATACTATTATGTATGTAGCCGAATCTCCACGGGATCCTAAAACCCTATGGGTTGGTACCGATGACGGTTTGATTCATATCACCCGGAATGGAGGTCAGGATTGGATCAATATAACGCCACGAGATCTGGAGGAAGGTATGATAAACTCGATCGATCTCTCCATACATGATCAGGGCACAGCATATGTCGCTTTCAATCGATATAAATTTAATGACTTTACACCCCATGTATACATTACTAAAGATTATGGAAAAACTTGGCTACACTCTAATCAGGGATTTGGAATGGAAGCCCATGTACGAGTAGTCAGAGAAGATCCTGAGAAAAAAGGGTTGCTTTATGCCGGAACGGAAACCGGACTTTATATCTCATTTGACCAGGGGGAAGTTTGGGATAGTTTCCAGTTGAATCTTCCTATCGTGCCGATCACGGACCTTAAAGTTCACCATGGTGATCTATTGGCTGCTACCCAGGGACGGGCATTCTGGATTCTTGATGACTTGACACCAATCCGGAATTACCAACCATCCAATGATCAGATCTCTTTTGCAGTTTATCAACCGAGAGATCCCATTCTATTCGGTGGCCCTAAGGTAAAATCTAGTACAATGGGCTCGAATCCGGACTTTGGATTGTCTTTGTACTTTTATAATCCCTCGGAAAATGATTCCCTGAAAATGAAAATTCGATTGCAAAAATCGACTGGAGATGTGCTAAGGGTATATGAGGAAAATGCCAAATTGCCTGCTGACAATATAATCAGGAAAAAGGGCTTGAATAAATTCGTCTGGAACCTGCGTAAACCCAATAAACATCAAATAAAGGGATTGATGACACTTGGAGGTAATTCGGGTCCGAGAGTAACACCCGGTGGCTATCAGGTAACCGTGATATTAGGAAAGGATAGCATTTCCCACAACTTTAGCATACTACCGGATCCTCGTAAAAAGCAAAGTGAAGAGGATTTTGATGAAAAAACCTGGTATCTGGATACCCTCCATTCAGCCGGTACTTTACTTTATAAGAAACTGCTGGAAATGCAGCAAGTGAAAGCTCAGATAAGTCAATTGATAAAGAGAAAGGAAATTGATTTCACACTTATTCAAGGGGGAAAAGATCTAATTCGCATAATTGATAGTCTGGATGGAAAGCTGGTTCAGCGCAAACAAAAAACTTTCCAGGATGTGATCAATTTTCCAAATCAATTGGATGCGAAGATTAAACATATTGAATCGACTATAGATGGAGCAGATCCTCCTTTGACCTATGGGCAGAAGGAAAGGGCTCGGGAAATGTTAGCAAATTGGGAAGAAGTCAGACAGATTATCATGGAGTTGATAGGAGAAAAATTGTCTGAATTCAATCAAAAAATCAAAGAGGCGGAAGTTCCATTCATTCACATAAAATGATCTGACCATGCCCGAGTTGCCAGAAGTCAATACGGTACAAAAAATTTTTGAGAGTGAAGCTCTGGATCGTAAAATCAAGGAGATAGTAGTTCATGACGGAAAAATATTGCGAAATCTTGATCCGGATGAATTTATTACAGTACTCACCGATCGATCATTTATCAGTACGTACCGGCAGGGAAAATTCTTATTTGCCGGTCTTGACAATGGTTGCCATTTGTTGCTCCATTTAGGTATGACCGGTGATATTTGTTATTATAATGAACCAGAAGACCAGCCGCGACATGAAAGGTTTCGGTTCTATTTATCTGATAACCGCTACCTGGGATTTAATGATCCGCGTAAATTTGCCCGAATTCTTCATTTGGAAAGCTTGCAGGATTACATCCGTCAGATCAAACTCGGCCCCGATGCCTTAAGAATAACTCAACAAGAATTTCTGGAAAGGATCCATAATAAGAAGGTGAATTTGAAATCATTTTTGCTAAACCAGTCTAATCTAGCAGGGATAGGCAATTTATATGCGGATGAAATTTGTTATCAATGTAAAGTCCACCCGGCTTCTCAGGTAAAATATTTAAGTAAAAAACTTCTAGTGTTGATCCATCAGAAAATGCAGGAAATCCTGCAGTGGGCATGTGATCAAGATGCGTATTACCAGGTATATCCGGATGATTGGTTTTGGAAATGGCGCCAAGCCGGAAGTGCAGGGCCTGAAGGTAAGGGTATTGTGAAGAAGGCGACCATTGCAGGCCGAACTACCTACTTTGTTGATGGTTGGCAAAAACGGTATTAAATGATACCTTGGAAAACTCTGGACACCCTTGAAAAAAAGATTCAAAATAAGATCAATAAATAGTATTCACGAGATCCGTTCCCAATTCTCTTAACACCTGAAATAAATAGTCAATATCCTCATTGGTGCGGCGATGGTTGGTACAATTTATTCTCAATGCAGTACGACCCTTGATTTTGGTGCCGGCAAAAAAGATTCTTCCGTCTTCTTCGATAGCAGATAAAAGTTTCTCATTGAGATGATCTAAAAATTGAGCTTCTCGATTGGTGTTTGAAGGACCCAGATAGCGGAAACAAACGATCGAAAGCGGTACAGGTGCCAACAATTCAAAATCATTACTTTGATCGATGATAGTCTGAGCATATTGTGCCGTCCGTACATCATTCAAAATGGCTTTTCGCAAGCGATCGGCACCATAGACCTTAAAGGTCATATAGATCTTTAAAGCTTTAAAATCCTTGGTTAACTGTAGATTGTAATCCATGAGATCCTCACGATCGCTTTCATTAACTCCTGCCTGCAAGTAATCAGGGATCAGACTGAAGGTGTTTTTCAGTTGACTTTTATCCTTCACTATGAGGCACGAAGCTTCGAAGGGCACGTAAAACCATTTATGCGGATTGATAAGTAACGAATCGGCCATTTCGAATCCTTGGAATTGGAAGGATAACTCAGGTACCCCTGCACCTGGTAATCCATAGGCTCCATCCACCATATACCAACAATTATATTTTTGGGCGATAAGACCCAATTCAGCCAGAGGATCGACAGCTCCCGAATTAGTAGTTCCGGCAATGCCAATTATACAAGCCGGAACCAGGTCACTTCGGATGTCCTGTTCGATTTGATTAATTAATAGGTCCGTATCAATTTGGAAATGTTGGTTTACAGGTATTTTGCGGAGATACTGTTTTCCCAGCCCCAACATGTCTATGGCTTTATCAATGCTCGAATGTCCTTGCGCTGAGACGTAAATGGTAATTGGTTGCCGATGGTATAATCCTGTTTCGCTAACGTCGACATGGGTTTTTGCTTTTCGCATTACGGCAAGACTTAAGAAGTTGGCCACACTTCCACCACTCACGAGGACACCTCCTGCATTTTTTGGATATCCGAGGAATGAACAGATCCACCGGATTACTATTTTTTCGATTTCTGAATTACCCGGGGCACTGTGCCATTTAAGATTGTTTTGATTCAATGCATTTTTCAGGATTTCGGCAATGATTGAGATTTGGTTGCCTCCCCCGGTGATATAACCATAGTAATTGGGACTGGGATTATAATTAGCTGTTTCAATTAGAGATTTTGCAAGTGTGTTCAATAGCTCCTTGGGTGGGAGTCCGGTTTCAGGGAGAGGTTGATCAAATCGCTGTTGTATTTGTGACGGTGTAAAATTTTGGTAAATTGAGGAGTCTCTCAAATGATTATGATGCCAGTTCAATATAATGTCAAGAGCTTGCTGTAGTAATTGTTGAAAATCACCCGGGGAGAAATCCAAATTCATTGATAATTTGTTTTCAAAACGTGCAAAGTAATAAATTCTCCTAATAAGTTTTTTTAAACGACTTCTAAATCATAGATGATGTATTGACAAAAATCCTGATATTATTTATCCACTCAGAATGGATCTACCTGGATACATCCATTCGTGACTTAGTCAAGGCTTATTTATAGAGGATTTGTCGCCTATTATTTATATTTTCACCAAAGACTACAACAGTTAAGATATGTATGATCAAAATGGAATGAAGCTTTTTATTGTTGCGATACTGATGGGGGCGGTAATTTTACCGAGTTGTAAAAAACAAATAATCTATCAGCAGGGCCAATTTGGCTATGATGAGGAATTACTTTCACAATATGACCCTACATTGGTAAAATTATGCAATGCGGACAGCACAGCATGCCTATTAATCTCACCGGCCTATCAGGGAAGAGTGATGACCTCGACCGCTTTAGGTAAAGCTGGAACTTCCTTTGGATGGTTGAATTATGGATTGATCCAGGCCGACACCATCCAGAATCAAATTCATATTATCGGAGGTGAAGAGCGACTTTGGTTTGGACCCGAAGGAGGACCATTTAGTATTTATTTTCCGCCAGGGAAAGAACAATTATTTACACACTGGCAAGTACCATCACTTATTGATACCGATCCTTTTAACGTGGCAACAAAAGCTAAAAACTCCTTAAAAGTTGGCAAAGAGTTTATTTTAGAAAATTATTCAGGCTTTGAGTTTCGGGGTAGTATCTCCAGGCAGATTACATTATTAAATCGCAGAGAGATAGAACATTTACTTCAGGTAGAGACTCCGCCTGATGTCTATGGGGTGGGTTATCAATCAAAAAACATCTTATATAATAAAAGTGATCAACCTTGGATTTCAGAAAGTGGTTTGCTTTCAATTTGGTTGTTGAGCATGTTGAATTCTTCGGATGATAATTATGTCATGATACCTTTTGAAGAGGGAGATTCATTAGTCGGAAAACCGATATTTACGGATGACTACTTTAATGCCTTACCCAAGGAGAGTTTTCGGATAAAAGACAATATCCTATTTCTCAAAGCAGATGGCAAAATGAGGTATAAAATTGGGATATCTCCGGAAAGATCAACACCTCTCATGGCCAGTTATGATTGGCAAGCAAAAATTCTGACATTTACTTTGTTTGAACCAATTGATCGCGATGCTAAATATGTCAATAGTCGGTGGGGAATCGATCAGCAACCTTATCGAGGGGATGTGGTTAATTTTTACAACGACGGACCTTTGGAAGGAGGTGGACAACTAGGTCCTTTCTATGAGCTGGAGAGCTCTTCACCTGGTGCAGAATTGGTTCCTGGAGATTCCATCACTCATATACAATCTTCTTTTCACTTTGAGGGTGATGGAAGTGGTTTGAATCAGCTATTATCCGGGGTCCTGGGCATACGGATTGTAGATATGCTGGAGCTTTGGCAGGAGAATTAATCCTTCACATTAGAAATTAGTTTAAATGATAGAAAATAAACCTTACTAATGATTTTGTTTTATACTAGAATAGATCTGATAGGTGCCCAAAATGCAACTTTATTTAATACCAAAATGACAAAATGATGTTCCGATTATTTCAATACCTGCTAATCCTACTTCTACCGAATGTATTTTTTGCACAAACTCAACCGGTAGCTTTTATTCATGTCAATGTCGTAGATGTGGAAAAAGGAAAAATACTGCTGGATCATATGGTTATCGTTGATGAGGGTGAGATTGCTTACATCGGGCCTACAGAGGAAGAGAGAGTTAATCGTGAACTTATGGTCATTAATGGAAAAAGTAAATACCTGGTTCCAGGGATTGCGGAAATGCATGCACACATTCCGGTTGCCAGGAATGGGAATGATACCCTCGTGAAGGAGACTTTGTTTTTATATCTATCAAACGGTATCACTACCATCAGAGGGATGCTTGGAAATCCTTATCATTTGGAATTGCAGGAAATGGTGGCTGGGGAATCGATTCTGAGTCCAAGAATCATTACCTCAAGTCCATCTCTGAATGGTAATACAATACCCGATGTCAAAACCGCTATTAGCAAGGTAAGATCCTACAAAAATGATGGATATGATTTTCTAAAACTCCACCCGGGTATTAAGTTGGATGTTTTTGAGTCATTGGTAGAAACTGCGAAAGATGTAGACATACCGTTTAGTGGACATGTCTCCACTCTGGTTGGAATCAATAATGCACTAAAAGCGCAATATGCGAGCATTGATCATCTGGATGGATTTCTGGAGGGTTTGGTTCCAGCCTCGGCGGAAGTAGATATTCAAAAAGGAGGGTTCTTTGGATTCAACTTCACGGACCAGGTAGACCTTGGCAGGCTGAAGGAATTAGCAGAATATACTGCACGGCAAGGAGTATGGGTTGTGCCTACTCAGAGTTTGTTTACCCGGTGGATATCTCCGGAACCACCAGCCAAAATGATGCTGGCGAATGAGATGCAGTATATCTCACCCCGTACCAGATACGCCTGGAGTCAAAGCAAAACAACGATGCTTAACAATCCGGAATATTCAGAAGAAAAATATCGCAAGTTCCTTTTTATTCGACAGGCCATCATGCGAGCTTTGCATCAGGCAGGGGTAGGATTTTTATTAGGTTCTGATGCCCCGCAAGTAATGAATGTTCCCGGCTTTTCTATTCAACATGAAATGCAGTCAATGGTTGACGCCGGAATTCCCCCCCGGGATGTGTTACTGGCCGGAACCAGGAATCCGGCAATATTTTTTGGGCATACCGGAAAATTTGGAGAGATCACCTCAGGTGCAATTGCCGACTTGATACTCATTGAAGGAAACCCTCTGGAAGATATTGCCAATATGGCTAAGATATCCGGAGTTATGGTCAGGGGTAGATGGTTGAACAAAGAATTCATTGATTCTCAACTGGAAACAATAGCTAAGAAATACGAGCGATAGGTAATTTCAAGAGCCACAAAAAATGGCCACTTTGCAGTGACCATTTTTATTCGACTCGTTTTGACCTATACTTTATTTTTTGTGTATCTCAAGGTTTTCAGGAATTGAGAAGTACTACGAGCAATTCCCGAGTACTATTGTGACGTTCAAGATGATCGTTGGTCACTTAAAGGTCAGAAAACATATTCCGGATCTTCAAGAATTTATTATTAATCAAATTCCATACCGAAACACGATTGCATGTTTTTAGGGTAGGTTTTCACTATTCTATGCTTCTATTTCACTATATTTTGGGCTTATTTGAATAGATCGAGGTGTAGCAAGCGATAAACTGACTTTAGATTTTAGTTCAAAGACCATATTACCCTGGATTTTAATGGATTTACTTTAGCGAATAATAATTTTTAATACTTAGAAAACTAAAACGATATGACACCATTTGTAGCTGAAATACTTGGAACGTTTATATTAATCTTACTTGGGAATGGGGTAGTCGCTAATGTGGTGTTAAACAAAACCAAAGGAAACAATTCCGGATGGTTAGTAATCACTACGGCTTGGGGGCTCGCTGTTTTTACTGCTGTGTTTATTACCATGGATTATAGTGGAGCACATTTAAATCCGGCTGTTACGGTTGGACTGGCTCTGGCAGGGAAATTTGCTTGGACTTCGGTTGCCAATTATGTAGTTGCACAAATGATTGGTGCCGGTTTGGGGGCTGCTTTAGTATTCCTGATGTATAGGGATCATTATCGTGAGACACCAGACCAAAACCTTAAACTGGCGACGTTTTGTACTAGTCCGGCAATTTATAATTCTGCTTCGAACTTTTTTTCGGAGGCCATTGGAACTTTCGTTTTAGTTTTTGCAGTACTTTATGTTACCGGTCCAAATTTGGTGCCAGCCGATCCTGCAGTGCCTGTGGGATTAGGATCACTGGGAGCCTTACCAGTAGGACTTGTGGTATGGGTGATTGGGTTGTGTTTGGGTGGGACCACCGGATATGCGATCAATCCGGCTAGAGATTTAGGGCCGCGAATTATGCATCAATTACTGCCGGTTCCCGATAAAGGTACTTCTGAGTGGCATTACAGTTGGATTCCTATTTTAGGACCTGTGGCTGGAGCTGCCATAGCGGCCGGCTTGTTTTTAGTTTTGTAGTGGATCTCTACCACGGATTGGGATCTTGATGTACCTAAAAAGGAGGATTTACAAATCGAAAATGAATCGGGCGAAATCGAATCGGGTAAAACATATAAAAAAGCACCTCCACCTAGATGGAAGTGCTTTTATTCGAGAACCTCTGAAATTATATTTACTTCTTGCAAGATTCAAAGACTATTCTTAGTCCATTGGCCGATCGTACCGGGACTTTGTCGCCACTGTCTTTAAATATGACTGAAATTGGAAATACAATATGAGGTTGCTTACGAGAAAACGGGTGCTCAACGATCCATTTTTTCATCACCTTTAGATATTCTTCAATATTGTCAACTCGTACTTTGGAGCCACCAGGAATTTGTAGGGCTACCGGGAATGCAATTCTAAAACAATTATTATTCAGGATAGCTGGTAAATGAGCTCTCGCTATGCGGCATTTCTGGATTAATTCCTTTACTTCTTCTGCATTGGTCACTGTAATCACTTCGCCATTTGGCAATACTACATCATAAGGGAATTCAACCTGCGGTCGTGAGGTACTATCTGTAGTCGTAGCTTTCCAGTCTTCAATTGCCTGGTGCAATGCTTCCTTGTCATCTATTTGTTCGCTGGTGCCATCGGGGTAATTCAAGGTTACCGGGAATACCATTTCAATGCAAGGTCCATGAGGACGGTTTTTAATACAATCTTTCATAATTTCCTTGACATCTTCATCACTATATACTGTGACCACGGTTCCATCCTGCAATTCAACATCATAGGGAAACTCAAAAGCTGGTCGTCCGGATGAATCCGGATTCGCTGCTCTCCAATCCGCTATACCTTGTTTCAAATCTTCGGGTGTGTCATACTGCACCATCATGGTATCATTGAATGTGACTACTATGGGGAAAACAGGCTTGAAGCAGGACCTGATAATTTGCCCACGACAGGGTTTGCAAGGTGCACAACGTTTCAGCAACTTAATCAATCCGATAGCTCTTTCGATGGTTTTTGTCTCACCATTTTTTAGAATGACATTGACCGGTAGTTTAATTTTCGGATGTCTGAATACATTAGAATGCCCATCTCTCCATTCTTTAAGAACAGACAAATATTCTTCCTTATCATTTACCTCAACTTCATTTCCTTCTGCTAGGATTAAAGTTACCGGATATTCCCATTCAAAGCATCTGCGGGTACTATCCGGATCACCTAATTCTTCACGCAGATCTAATTGGTAATAATCCACACTGGATTCATTGTATGTATCCAGATTATCTTTTTGACAACTACTTATAATTAATATACATAGAGCTGGTAGGATACATTTTAATTTAAAAAATTTTGTAAACATGATATGTTATTTTAATGGTTTAGAAATTAGTTTCACCCCATAAAGCATCGGCAACCTTTTTTGTACTCATCTCAAATGAAAAAAAATCATTAAAAGGAATATTTATATGGAATCAATCTTTTAACATCTAGAAAATCGCTATGTGTAATATGCACATATATAGGTAATAAAGAAATAGTTTGAGTTCCTGTTTCCGATTTCAATAATTTTGAAAAAAGTTATCAATAAACAATCTGTTTAGTACGGATGAAATTTATGAGCACGCAAGTGCTGACCTTCTCGTGATGTAGACATGGTCAAATCAAATTCAATTTTAAACATCGAAGTAAATGAGCAGTCTAAATAATTTTGGCATACTTTTAATCATTATTAAAAAGTAACGATATTGAATTCAATGTTTATGGATCAATCTGCACTTTGGAATAAAATGAAGTTGGGTGATAAAAGTGCTTATGAACAGATCTACCGTCTTTATATCCACCAATTGCTTAAATACGGAGCCCGACTGTGTACAGATCAAACCTTGGTGGAAGATTGCATTCAGGAACTTTTTGTTGAGATTTGGCAAAGAAGGAAAAATCTTGGGCTAACCAATAATATTGGTGGCTATCTAATCCTTTCATTAAAGCGCAAATTGATTAAAAAAATAAAACATTCACAAAAGACGAACAGTCTGGATGTAGATATTCCTATTACCGAGAGTGTAGAAAAGTCGGATGGTGATCAACTTCAAAGAGTCAAGGATGCGATGCACTTCTTAAGTGAACGAGAACGCGAGGTAATCCATTTACGTTTTGAGATGGAACTTGAATATGAAGAAATTGGAAAAATAATGGATCTTAAATATCAATCAGTGAGAAATCAATTGCACCGAGCAATTTCTAAATTAAGGGGGGTATTAAGTATTTTTTACTGGCTATTGATAAATTTACTGGCTTGATGAGTACAAAAATGGTTTACAGGACTTATTAAGTTATGAAATGGTAATAGATCAATTATGAATATAGATTATACAAAATATACAGCGGAAGAAATCGCCTCAGAATTGTCATTTATTCAATATGTAAAAAATAACAATCAGGTCTCTAGTGAACAATGGCAAAATTACATCCGGCAAAATCCTGCGGAAAAGGAAAAAATCCATTTGGCTAAAGATATTGTAGTGCAGGCTCTTGAATCAGACTTCAATGTTCAATCTGAGCAAATTGAACATCTATGGAAAAGGATTGATCAGGCTACCACCGAGCAATCCATAGGCAAAATTCGCAGTTTAAGATGGATTCCTTATTCTGTGGCGGCCGGCTTACTATTATTATTGGGGTTTTATTTTCTATGGCCGGCAGTGGATATGACTCAATTGGCAAGTCATGATAAATTGTTACCAATTGAGCTTCCGGATCAATCACAAGTAGTACTTAATTCTGGCAGTAATCTAGAATATAAAGATAAAAGGTGGAAGCGAGATAGAATCGTGAATCTAAATGGAGAAGCTTTTTTCCAAGTGCGAAAGGGAAGCCGATTTCTAGTTACCACATCGATTGGCAATGTTCAAGTATTGGGCACTTCATTCAACGTTTATGCCAGAGGGAAAACTTTTGAAGTCAAGTGCATGACAGGTAAAGTTGCGGTATCCTGGAAAGGTGGGGAAATATTGCTTCACCCAGGTGAATTGTTTCATTCCGACCGGTACAATACTAAGGATAATGTGGGTCGTTTTAAGGTTGAAAATTATAAAGATTGGAGACAAGGTTGGTTTGAATACCAACAAAGACCTTTGTCAGAAGTATTTAGCGAGTTGGAACGACAGTTTCGGATAAATATTAAGGACCAAAATAATCATGGGCCACGGCTATATAACGGATTTTTTGAAAACAAATCCCTGGATAGTGCTTTGTTTAAAATATGCTGGCCTATGAATATCGAATATGAGATCCAGGGGAATACTGTGATTGTAAAATAATGACCGTTAGTAAGCGGATGAATATAAAAATAATCTTAAGCTTGATGTCTTTAGGGCTATGGGTGTGTCGTGGTACGAGTCAGTCAACAATTGAATCTCATATTAATCTGTCCGATGCAATCCAGATCATCGAAGAAAAGTTTCAGGTGAATATCGCTTATGACTATTCCGTTTTGCACCCTGTTAGACTGGCCAATTTGACTTTAGGACCCAGTTTGGCCACTACCATGGAGTCATTGATCAAGGACCGGGATCTTCAGTATATGGTTCTCGATTCGCAAAAGGTACTTTTACGGATAAAAGAAAATCCCAGTGATATAAAAAAACAGGTATATCTTGTGTCCGGTCAGGTCTTGGATCGAGAAACCGGTGAGCCATTACCTTATGCTGCCCTGTTTACTAACGACCTACAGACCGGAACCACATCAGATGAAAGTGGAAAATTTTCATTAGAAATCAATTCACAGAAATCAAGTTGTATCTTAAATATTCAATATTTAGGATATTATTCTCAAAAACAAAGGGTGCTCCTTCCCCACAGTAAAGAGCTGATCATATCACTCGGAATCCAACCGCAACTAATTCCCTCAATAGTGATTGCCGAGCAAGAACCTTTGGTACAACGTGATCAAGCCCAAAATCCAAAGATTAGATTTTCACAATGGAATTCTGGATTCAGTCCGGTCGGAAGGGATGCCTTGAGAGCACTGCATTTCATGCCAGGTGTGCAAGGTCATAACGAATTGACAGCCAATCCGGTCATTAGAGGAGGAAACCCGGAAGGTAACAGTTTATTGTTGAATGAAATGCCGATATTAAAAGTAGATCATTACTTTGGAATATTTAGTGTGGTTAATCCAAGTATGGTTGACCATATTCAGCTATATAAAAATTATTATCCGGCAGCATATGCCGGAAATGTTTCTTCCATTCTACAAATTGAAACTCGATCAGCTGAAAAATCCAAGGGATTTGTAAATACGATTGAACTTAACAATTTGGCGGGGTCGTTGAATTCACAGTTTGGTTTTGGACCCCAATTATCAGGACAGATAAGTATCCGCAGTACTTTACAGGATTTATCAAATACTTCTTTATTCAATGTAGCCTATCAGGGAAACGAGTCGGTTACCTCAAATCTGTTGGATTCTCGTAAGCTTTTTGAATCATTGAACCCTTCCTTCAGATTTTATGATGTATACACCCAACTTAACAGCCGGCTAAATAGCAAATCGACGATCAGCTTCCAGTATTTTCAAAGTGAAGATGGATTTACTTATCATCGTGAATTGGAATTCGGGCTATTACGAGGAGGTAAGGTAACCCGCAACCTGGAAACCTATAATGAAAAAGGAAAATGGAAAAATCAAGCTTTATCGTTTAATTATAAACTTCGTATTTCAGATCAAGCAAATACTTCCATTAGTCTAAGTAAAAGCTATTTTACACAATACGAAAACAATGAGCTTTCGGTGGATAGGGGACCAAAATCTCTGGACGACCTCAGCAATGGACGTAATTATAAAAACAATGTGAATCTTTGGAATCTGCGCTGGTCTAATCAGTATACTTTTCCCAGTAAGCTGATCCTAAATGGGGGCCTGCAGGTACAATTTGTTGAGGTAAATATTGCATTAAATCCAAAACCTCTTTATCCGGAAATTATTTCATCGAACAGCAGGCTCAATCATCAGACTAGTAATACCATCCCCAGTGCATTTTTGGAATTGGCAAGCTCCAAGCAAAACCCAGTACAGGGTGCATTAAGTTTAAGATCTAGTTATGATATTAAGGAAAGTAAGCTTTTTTTTCTACCACAAGCCCGTTTTTCCTGGCAACTGGATAAAGCTTGGAAATTAAATGGATCTTTGGGTAAGTACGTTCAATTTTTAAGAACTTCATCCCATGAGGGGCCATTGGGTGGAAGTTTTGAATTCTTTGTAATCTCTGATGGTAAGAGGTTTCCTTCTTTACAGGCTGGGAAGGCAAGTATAGGAATAAGCAATTTATCCCACACCTGGGGCTTCGAATTAGAGCCTTATTTTCATCAGATGAAAGGAATCGTTGAACATTTGTTAGTAGATCCGGGATTTGATCCGGACCGCCCATTCCGGACCTTAAAATATCAATTGCGATCGGGTAAGGGTAAAGCCTATGGTTGTGACATAACTCTGAGAAAACATCGGGGCAAATACACAGGTTGGTTGACTTATTCATTAAGTAAAAATACCATTACAATCGCTAGGATAAATGCCGGAGCACCTTACCCATCAGAATATGATCGCCGCCATCAGTTGAAGTGGATCAATTATCTACAGCTTGGTAAATGGAAGTTAAATGCTGCTTTTACCTTCAGTAGTGGAAGGCCCTATTTGGATTATGAAGGATTTATGGGTAAAAATCGAACCCAGAATTATCGAGTAAATATTCAATATTTAAACCCTTACCGTCGATTCGATCTTGGTGTCAAATATACTTTTCGTCCAGGATCGACCAAGGCATCAATTGGTGTAGACATATTTAATGCGCTGAATCATCAAAATGTTCGGTATCTCCAATATGCATATGCCTTGCAAGGTGAGGAAACGACTAACAGTAATCTACGTTCCCTGATTTTGGGAAACCAGTTGGAGATGTTACCATTTACACCTACGTTGTCTTTCCAATGGGAATTTTGATCCGGATCGATTGAGTGATCCGAGCAGTTTCAATGTATCCTTTCAAGTTTTTTATACTTAAAAATAATTTGTCTTTTTTCACTAACATTTTCAGTTAGAATGCAGACATTTGACTGAAGATAGAAATATTGCTCCTTAAAAGTCGAGGTAAAAATGAAGCGAAAAAAGTTTGACAAAAAAGTAAGGCAGTTGTTTAACAACTACCACAATTTGATTGGAAGAGAAAATCGAGCCCAAAAAGGGGGTAACCGAATATTTAGACGATATCAAGATCCCGTGTTGACGAGAGATCACACCCCTCCATTTTGGAAGTACGATCTGGACTACCGCCGTAATCCACATCTGATGACCCGCCTTGGAATCAACACTACTTTTAATGCTGGTGCTATCTATTATCAAGGCCGTTATTTGATGGTTGTTCGTACAGAAGGATTTGATGTTAAATCATTTTTTGCGGTGGTGGAGAGTCCCAATGGCATAGACAAATGGAAGTTTTGGGATCATCCTATCGTAATGCCGGTAACCTCGGACCCGGAAACTAATGTATATGACATGCGACTGACAGCACATGAAGACGGGTGGATCTATGGGCTGTTTTGCGCAGAAAGAAAAGATTTGTCAAAACCTAATGACTCATCGGCGGCATTGGCTGCCGGAGGAATAGCCCGCACTATGGATCTAATACAATGGGAGAGACTCCCAGATTTGAAATCCACTGCAGCGCAACAACGTAATTGTGTATTACATCCGGAATTTGTCAATGGAAAATACATGATCTATACCCGACCACAATCCGGATTTATTGAGACGGGTGATAGTGGGATATGTGTGGGATTTACTGAAAAAATGGATCCGGCAATCATCGGTGAGGAAATCATGATGGATCCAAGAACCTATCACACAGTTAAGGAAGTAAAGAATGGACAGGGTCCTCCACCCATCAAAACCGAAGCAGGGTGGATACATCTAGCTCACGGAGTACGCAGGACGGCAGCTGGATTGAGATATACTGTGTATATTTTACTCACAGATCTAAATGAACCATGGAAAGTAATCCGACGACCCTCTGGTCATTTTATCGAACCCTTGGGGTTAGAAAGAATAGGGGATGTTTCAAATGTTATTTTTTCTAGTGGCTGGTTGGTTGATGATTCGAACACCGTGTATATTTACTATGCATCATCGGACACACGTATGCATGTAGCTACAACTACCGTAGATAAGCTTCTTGATTACGTACTGAATACTCCGGAAGATCCCGGTAGAACGGAATTATGTGCGTTACAGAGAGATGAAATGATAACCAGCAATTTGCAAATTATCAAAGATCGATTTCCCGACATTGAATTTTGATTAGCAGATACACTGGACGCGAATATCGAAAGACTTGAGTTAGCAATAAAATTTTGAGACAGCAAGAGAATAAGATCGAATCCTACCTTGAAATCAATAGGGCATGGAGTCTAATTTTTCTTTCTGTAACAGAGTAATATCATTCTGATCCACCGAAATATATCCATCCTCTTTAAATTCAGACAATGTACGAATCAAGGTTTCTTTGGCCGTTCCGATCATATTTGCCAGATTTTCTCTGGAAATATGAATGGTTGGATGTTTGAATTGATCGGAAAGGCTGATCAAAGCACGAGCTAGTCGCTTCCGGACTGAAGAATAAGCAATATCCAGCAGTTTTTGTTCAATAGTGGATACATCTCGAGCTAGTTCTTTTAAAAATTGTATGGCCGCCATTTTATTATCGTGGATAAAACTCAGAAAATCGGACTTTGGAATTAAGATAACCTCCGTTTTTTCCAGAGATTCAGCAAATTCTGAATACGGTGTTTGCTGAAGAATTGTTATATAACCTAAGAAGTCCCCTTCTTTGTGAATTCCGGTAATTAGTTCTTTGCCATATTCATTGAGCATACAGGTCTTAACACTTCCACTTTTGATGAAAAAAAGATAGTTGGCAGTATCCCCCTCGTCAAAGAGATGTTGTTTTTTTCGATATTTTCGAATTTCTCTGTCGGTCATTAATTGCTCAATATCCTTTTTGTACTTCACGACGCTGTCCAGAGCGGGTTCTATATGAGTCAACAACCGTTTTCGTTTGTTAAGGCGCATTTCAATGGCATCCAAAAGATCAGTATCTTCAAATGGTTTAGTAATGTAATCGTCAGCACCTAAACCCATACCTTTTCGAAAATCGACTTTTTCAACTTTTGCGGTAAGAAAGATAAAGGGAATGTCTCGGGTTCGCAGATCTCGGCTGAGTATTTTTAAAACTCCAAAACCATCCAATTCTGGCATCATGATATCACATATGATTAAATCGGGTAACTCACTGAATGCTTTCTCTATACCTTCTTTTCCATTATCTGCGGAAATAACCTCATAATTGGAAAGCTCCAGAATTTCGGCAATATTTTCCTGGACATCTACATTGTCTTCAATGATCAAGATTTTACTCATTTCCTACCTATCTTATTCATTTAAGGGGCAAATTAATTGTAAATATAGAACCTTTACCCAAATCGCTTTGAAATTCAATGGTTCCATACAGTAAATCTACGTATCTTTTTACAATATGCAAACCCAATCCAGTCCCTTGAATGGCAGTTACATTCTGTGCCCTGACAAATCTTCCAAATAAATGTTTTTGATCTTCTCGAGGAATCCCAATTCCTTCATCTTTGATTTCAATTTTTAAATGGCTCCCTGAGTTTTTCAAAGACACCTGAATGGGTTTACCTTCTCCTGAATATTTAGATGCATTGGAGACTAAATTATAATACAAAGTACGCAAAATAGTCCGGTCACTGTGAAGTTCGTATTCTTCCTCAAGGGGAAGAAATATAAAATATTGATCATGCTTGAGAATAGTTTCCAGTTCCTCAATAATATCTCTGGAAAACTGATTAATCTTAATTTGTTCTGTTTTCAAGGAGATTTTATCTTCTTCAATTTTACTTAACGACAGAAAGTCGTTGAGTATACTATTGAGGTAGGCAACACTGTTTTTGATTTTATGAATATGTTTTTCCCGGCGTAATTGTTGGTCGGATTCTGAATACCGTTGAATCAAATTCGCCGATGATAGAATAGTGCTCAACGGAGTTCTGAATTCGTGAGATGCAGCAGAGACAAATCGAGATTTCAGTTCATTAAGATCTTTTTCTCTTGAAAGAGAACTTTTCAGCTCGACTTCACGATCCCTTAGAGAGGACTCTACTTTTTGCCTTTCATTAATTTCAAATTTTAGTTTCTGGTTGGTTTCCAACAACTGATTAACCACGGATGACAATTCCTCCGTTCTTTTTTTTACTTTAATCTCTAATTCTTCATTTAATTCGATAAAACTTTGTTCTGCCTTTTTAAGATTGGTCAAATCGTGTATGATTCCGGTAAAATAGTGCTTACCATCGACTATGGTTTCACTAACTGCCAGGCGAATTGGAAATAGTGCTCCAGATTTCTTTTTTCCCATAACCTCACGTCCGATTCCGATAATTTGAGGCTTTCTACTGGATAAATATCGTTTTAAGTAATGATTGTGTTTTGATTGATGAGGTTCGTCCATTAAAATAGATACATTGCTGCCAATTAGCTCCTGCTTAGTGTGACCAAAAAGAAGCACTGAAGCTTGATTTGCCTTAATGATGATTCCATCTTCATCAATGACAATTACACTATCAATTACTGTTTCAAAAACAGAAGATAGAAAGGGATCTGAAAACTTTTGGATGGGATCTTTCACACGAAAAAATATTAAATTTTGCAATTTGTAGCTTAATGATACAAAACATATTTGAAAATGATCTACGTCATTCGGTTATAATTGGAAAGTCCTGATTTTGAGGTAATAATATCCTAAGTGGAAAATATGTTGGAAATTAAAATGTACGGTCTAAAAACTCAATATTATCTAGAGTTAAGAGAAAAAATTATTGAGTTTTTAAGGGAGGTAGATGAAGAGTATCAGTTGGAAGAAATAGAGGATATCAATGAAATGGTTAATGAGAACATTCATAGTATACCTGCTATCAGCATAAATAATGGGCTAACCAGATCTGTATATGGCAAAGATGAATTGACTAAATTGGAAAATATTCTTACAGAGGCGGTCAGTATGGAAAAATCGCAACACTTAAAAAAGATATTAGTACCAATTGATTATTCTGATACTTCGATTAATGCACTTAAATATGCATCAGATCTTAGCAATAAATGGAATGCTGAAATTAAGCTGGTTCATGTATTTATGCCCCCTGTAGATCCCAATTATGGAGCTATTGGCGGAGCCAGTGATCTGCAGGAGATGCAAAAGATGAAATGCGACCAACTGGACAAGATAATTGCAAATACGGTTTCGAATCGAGAAACCGTAAAATCAGAATGCTTGGTAGGTTTTCCGGTTGAAACATTAATCCGGGAGTCCGTGGATTATGATTTAATAATATTAGGCTCCACAGGTGAAAAAACCGGTTTGGAAAAACTTTTTGGCAGTGTTTCTTCTGCCGTGGCGAGAAAAGCCAAATGTCCGGTGTTGTTGGTTCCACAGAATGTATCCTTTGCTCCTTTCAAGCATGTAGCATATGCATTCAATAGTGATTCCGATGATTCCTTCTTATTATCACTTTCCAGAAATTTTGCCGATCAATTTGGAGCGGTTATTCATTTGGTTCACGTTCTGGAAAAAGGAGAAAAACAAAACCAGGATACGAATGAATTGATGTCGGAATACTTTTCCAGTAATGAAATTTTATTTGATTTTGTATATGCTGATGATGTATCAAAAGGCTTGAATAAATATGTCAACTCCAAAGGTATTGACTTGATGATTCTGGTGTCAAAACATCGAAACTTTTGGGTCAACCTGGTACATACATCATTCACGAAGCGAGTAGCCTTATCTACGAAAATTCCTCTTATGGTCTACCATAAGTAATGGTGATGGCTACCCGTACCATATTGGTTCCTATAGATTTTTCCGATTGTTCCAAAGATGCTTATTTGTTTGCATGTCATCTTGCATTCGATAGTCAAGCCACCATCCTGATTTTACATGTGTATGACGGTATGGCGTCGTCAAAGGAACCACTGATTTTTCAACCAATGCTTAGCGCTCGTGAAATTACGGAAAGAAAAATTCAGGAATTCTTAGCGACCATTCCTCATGAAGACCCACCAACGCCCAAAGTACGGCATGAGATAAAACTCGGAATTGGACTGCCAGCTAATGAGATACTTCAAATGGTCGAAGAACGTTCGGATATTTCAGAAATCGTGATGGGCACCCGTAATCAATATGGAGTTAAAGAGCGATTGTTAGGAACTATTTCTACTTATGTAGCAAAAAATGCCAATAAAAAAGTTTACTTGGTTCCACATGGATATAGATACCAAAAACCAAAGCATATCTTAGTAGCTAGTGACATCTATTTGGCTTCCTACCAGAAAATGGAAGAACTTATCAATCTAGCCAAGTATTTTAAACCCTGCAATTTGCATTTTATACATATTAAAACTCAAAAAGAAGATAAATATTCTGAAGTAGAAAATACGATTCGTCAGCATATGGAACGAAGACTGGAAGAAGGTTTTCAATTTGAAATTAGGCAGCAAACGGCAACTTCAGTATGGGAAGGATTAAGGGCATACATAGATCAAAATCCAATAGACTTAGTGGTGGTAATTCCTTCAAATCCCGGATTCTGGAAAAAATTTACCGGTATCAGTAAGACATCACAGTTAGCAATGCGTATCCATAAGCCCATTTTAAGTCTGGGATAGAAAATTCAATTAGGTGTAATCATTTTTCCAGGCTGGACATATTTTAATACTTGAAATAAGGTACTTAGAACTCTAATTTTCATTCTCCTTCCGGAGCAAGTTTAAGTTTTAATCCATCTAAATCTTCAGTAATATTCAATTGACAACCGAGGCGGCTATTGTCTTGAACAAAAAAGGCTTGATCCAGCATTTCCATCTCCTCATCGTTCATTTCAGACAGTGGATGGTCGGAGAGCACGTATACATGGCATGACGAACACAAAGCCATGCCACCACAAGTACCTTTTACCGGTAATTCATGGGCTTTACATACTTCCATGACATTCAAATTCATGTTGATTGGTGCCTCCAGCAAATGCTCTTTGCCTTCGCGGTCCTCAACCGATATTTTAATCATAGTGACTCTGCTTTTTTTAAAATTCCCTGTTCACCCATCACAGTCGTATATTTAAAGCTGAGTTTTTGATCCGGATGAATTCGTTTGAATGCAGATTGAACCATCAGCGTGGCTTCATGAAATCCACAAAGGATCAACTTTAATTTGCCTGGATAACTATTGATATCTCCAATTGCATAAATTCCAGGGATGTTCGTTTGATAATCTAAGGTGTTAACTATGATTCCTGATTTATCCAATTCGAGGTTCCAAGTGGCTATGGGTCCGAGTTTTGGAGTAAGGCCGAATAAGGGTATAAAGTAGTCCACAACCTGTTCGCTAATATTTCCTTCTTTTTGCGTGATAACAACACTTTCCAATCGCCCATTTCCTTGTAAACCGGTTACCTGGGAGTTGGTTAGAATTTCAATCTTCCCACGATTGGCCAACTCATGGACTTTAGCAACACTTTTTGGGGCTCCTCTGAATTCACTTCTGCGATGAACTAACCATAATTTTTTCACTCTGTTTGCCAAACCAATGCTCCAATCCAAGGCGCTGTCTCCACCTCCGGCTATTAACACTTTTTTTCCGGTGAATTTTTCAGGATCCCGAACAAAATACTCAATCCCTTTACCTTCGTACCGGGTAATATTGGTCAATGGAGGTTTGCGCGGTTCAAAAGCACCCAGTCCAGCGGCAATGGCAACCACCGGAGCTTTAATTTTAGTTCCCCCACTCGTAGTGACTACCCAGTTATTATCCTCCAGTCGTTCCAATTTTTCTGCTCTTTCTCCAAGGGTGAATTCAGGGTTGAAAGGAGCAATCTGTTGCCAAAGATTATCGACAAGATCTTTGGCTAAGATGCTGGGAATTCCAGGAATATCGTAGATGGGTTTTCTCGGATAAATTTCTGATAACTGACCCCCGATCTGTGGTAAGCTATCTATCAAATGGCATTTCAACTGCAACAATCCAGCTTCAAATACAGTAAATAGGCCTACTGGTCCGGCTCCAACAATAATTATATCTGTTTGGTGCATACAAATTTGCATATATTTGGCCCCAAAAGTAGAAAGCCTGTTATGGTTCTAAGAATGATATTTATCATTCTTTTAATTGAGAACCGTCAAATATAATTTGATTTTAGCAAATGAGTTTTGCAAAATGAGAAAATCTGTCTCTGAGAATAGGGATCGAAAGCGAAAACTTCAGTGTGTACACTGTGGTGACTCCTGCCGTGACAATAACATCAAGCTTCAAGAACATATATTCTGTTGTCAGGGCTGCCGCTTGGTATATGAGATTATCCATGAAAATGGTCTGATGAAGTATTATCAATTGGAAGACCATCCCGGATTAAGCCTTAAAAACAAATCCACCACCCAGTACGAATTTCTCGATGATGAGGATATTCAACAAAAACTTATTGATTTTCAAAGTGATGATTACACCAAAGTAACATTCCATCTTCCGGCTATTCATTGTGCCTCCTGTATCTGGCTGTTAGAGAATTTGTATAAAATGGCCAAAGGGGTAACTGTATCGAAAGTGGACTTTTTGCGTAAACAAGTAAGTATAAGTTTTGATCATCACATTATTTCTTTGCGTAGGATCGTAGAAATATTAGATAAAATAGGGTATAGCCCCGCGTTGAATATGGGGCAACTGGAGGAAAAACGTCAACGAACAGTAAGTAAAAAACTTATTTATCAAATCGGTGTGGTCGGATTTTGTTTCGGGAATATCATGCTGTTGAGTTTTCCGGAGTATTTAGGTGTAGTAGGAACGTCAATCGGACATAAGTTTAACTATTTAAACTGGGTATTGGGTATTCCTGTATTGGTGTACGGAGCAAGTGATTACATAAAATCTGCATTTCAGGGTATAAAAAGGGGATATTTAAATATGGATGTTCCTATTACTTTGGGAATCATAGCCCTGTTTTTAAGAAGTACTTACGATATCTTTTTCCAGGTGGGAAGCGGATATATGGACAGTCTGGCTGGATTGGTATTTTTCCTGCTGGTAGGAAAGTGGTTTCAACAGAAAACTTTTCATCATCTATCTTTTGAAAGGGATTACAAATCTTATTTTCCAATCGCTGTTTCAATTTTAGAAAACGGACAATGGGTTTCCAGATCTTTATCCAAGATTAAAATTGGTGACTCAGTACGAGTTAAAAATAACCAATTGGTACCAGCCGACGGCATCTTGAAAACAGGGCGGACACAGATTGATTATAGTTTTGTAACTGGTGAGTCCATGCCTGTAACTAGACAAAAAGGAGATAAGATCTATGCTGGTGGAAAACAAATAGGACACTCGATTGATCTCGATATTGTCAAAACACCTGAGCAAAGTTATCTGCTCCAATTATGGGAAGAAAAGGCATTTTCCAATCGAACTATCCACCGTGATCATGAATTGGCAAACCGCATTGGTAAATACTTCACCCTGATCATTTTATCCATTGCCTCCATCACTTTCGCTTATTGGTATCAATATGACTTGAATCTGGCATTCAAAACCTTAACTGCCGTTCTGATCATTGCATGTCCATGTGCTTTGGCTTTAGCCATTCCATTTACCTATGGTAATGTAATCCGGTTGTTGGCTCATCGCAAGATGTTTTTGCGAAGTTCGAAAGTTATCGAAGATATTCAGCAGGCTGATACCATCGTTTTTGATAAAACTGGTACGCTAACATCAACTGGAAAAAATAGGGTACTATTTAAAGGTCCTTCACTAAATGAATTGGAATTAAACAGAATATATACCTTGGTCAGCCAGTCGGGACATCCTCATAGTCATTCGATTAAGCAGTTCCTGCAGAAATATTCCCTGGTTACTTTCAATGATTTCGTAGAAATACCAGGATCCGGAATTAGAGCAATATTTGATAATGATGTATATCAATTAGGCTCCCCGACATGGCTGGGAATTGTGAAAGATGGTCATAGATTATCCAATCAGGTGTATTTACAAATCAATGGTAAGTTGAAAGGGTCTTTTGTGATCGAATCCAAATATCGTAGAGGATGGAGGAAAACCATAAAAATGCTGGCCAAGAGATATCAACTTTCTGTAGTCTCAGGGGATAGTGATCGGGAAAGTGTACGTCTGAGCCGAGCTTTTCCTCAGGATAGTATATTGCTTTTTAACCAAAAGCCAAAGGACAAGTTAGAGTTTATCAAACTTCGACAGGAGACCGGCTCTAAAATAATGATGATAGGTGACGGAATTAATGATGCTGGAGCGCTACAGCAAAGTGAAGTAGGGATTGTGATTACTGAAGATATCAACAATTTTACCCCGGCATCTGATGTGATTATCGAACATACCGTTTTTGATGAGTTACCAAGGATGTTGAAATACATTACAACCAGTAGAAAAATAATTTATGGGGCATATGTTTTAGCTTTAATATATAATGTAGTAGGTTTGTCCTTTGCAGTAAGGGGGCTTTTATCTCCGATTGTAGCAGCGATCCTGATGCCGGCAAGTTCGTTGACGATGGTGGTGTATGGTATCTTGGTGAGTTCAGGAGTTTTCCGCTGGATGGGACTACTAAAATTGGACAAAAAGTTGGAACTTACTTCAAGAAAAGATGGAAAGTAAATAAGAGTGTTTTCTAAAATCTGAAAATATTCTGGGCCAATGATTTAGATCATAATAATTATTGACAACAATCATAAGCCTTGCAGGGTAAGGCTGATAACTTGTGGCAAACTTTGTTTTAAGTGAATATAATTTTTTTGTTAATAACCATTAGTCTTCTAGTTGCCGTCGGATTTTTGACGGCTTTTATTTGGGCGGTCAAATCTGGACAATATGATGATGATTATACTCCATCTGTACGAATGTTATTCGATGACAAAGTTGAACGGCCCCAAGCATCCTCGGACTTAAAAACTGATCAGAAAAAATAATAATTAAAAGTGATTTATGGGAAAGATTGAACAATTCAGCTACGACAATGCTATTGTTAAGAATTTTGCCTACGCCACTATTTTGTGGGGTGTAGTAGGGATGTTGGTTGGACTTATTGCAGCATTCCAATTGATATATCCGGAATTGAACTTTGGTATCGCTCAGACTACTTTTGGAAGGATTAGACCGCTTCATACCAACGCAGCAATTTTTGCTTTTGTGGGGAACGGAATCTTCATGGGTGTGTATTATAGTTTACAAAGATTGCTAAAAACCCGGATGTATAGCGATAAGTTATCGCTCATTCATTTCTGGGGATGGCAGGCCATTATTGTAGCTGCGGCCCTAACATTAGTCATGGGAGTAACTTCGGCCAAAGAGTATGCAGAACTCGAGTGGCCTATTGATATTGCTATTGCTTTGGTTTGGATCGCGTTTGGTATCAATATGTTTGGTACTATTCTAAAGCGGAGGGAGAATCATCTTTATGTAGCCATCTGGTTTTATATTGCCACCTGGATTACGGTTACCATATTACATGTGGTGAACAATCTGGAAATTCCGGTGCATTTTTTGAAAAGTTACCCAGTTTTTGCTGGAGTTCAGGATGCTTTGGTACAATGGTGGTATGGACATAATGCGGTAGCCTTTTTCCTAACTACTCCCTATTTAGGCCTAATGTATTATTATTTGCCAAAGGCGGCTAATCGACCCGTTTTTTCATATAAGCTTTCAATTATTCACTTTTGGGCTCTTATTTTTATTTATATCTGGGCGGGCCCACATCATTTATTATATACCTCTTTACCCGATTGGGCTCAAAGTTTAGGAACTGTTTTTTCTCTCATGTTGATTGCTCCTTCATGGGGTGGGATGCTTAATGGTATTTTAACTTTACGAGGTGCCTGGGACCGGGTAAGAGATGATCCTATTTTGAAATTTATGGTAGTAGCGGTTGCTGCTTATGGGATGTCTACCTTGGAAGGACCTCTTATGTCATTAAAATCTGTGAATGCGATTAGCCACTTTACGGATTGGACCATTGGACATGTACATATTGGCACATTGGGTTGGAACGGACTCCTTACATTTGGTATCCTGTATTGGTTGTTACCTCGAATTTTCAATACCAAATTGTATTCCGTAAAATGGGCAAATGCACATTTTTGGATCGGTACTTTAGGAATTATATTTTATGCGATTCCGTTATATTGGGCGGGATGGACTCAATCCTTGATGTGGAAACAATTTACACCCGAAGGATTCTTGCAATACGGAAACTTTCTCGAAACCGTAACCCAGATTATTCCCATGTATATGATGAGAGCCTTAGGAGGAACATTGTATTTCGCCGGGGTCATCTTGATGGTTGTGAATTTGATCAGGACGGTTAGATCCGGATCGCTGGAGCCAAATGAAGCTGCCGAAGCACCTGCTAGAGAAGTATATCACAGAGAAAAAGGAGAATACTGGCATAAATGGATTGAGAGACGTCCAATTCAAATGTTGCTGGCAAGTGCGGTGTTGGTCTTGATCGGTACTGTGATTGAAGTATTCCCGATGTTGTTTGTCAGTTCCAATGTACCGAAAATAGCCTCGGTAAAACCATATACTCCGTTGGAATTGGAAGGAAGAGACCTGTATATCAAAGAAGGATGCTTGGGGTGCCATTCACAAATGATCAGACCTTTCCGATCTGAAACTGAAAGATATGGAGAGTATTCCAAGTCCGGAGAGTTTATATATGATCGTCCATTCTTGTGGGGATCCAAACGTACTGGACCCGATCTACATCGTATTGGAAATAAATATCCGGACAGTTGGCATTATTACCATATGCTGGATCCAGAGTCCATGTCACCGGGATCCATAATGCCTCCTTATCCCTGGTTGTTTAGACGTGAGTTGAACACGGAATATACCGGTGCAAAAATTAGAGTATTACAACAGTTAGGTACTCCCTATCCGGCAAATTATGCGGAAAAGGCAGTAGATGATTTGAATGCTCAAGCAGCTGAAATTGCAGAAAGATTAAATCAGGATGGTGTCGAAGGTGAAGATCTGGCAAATAAAGAAATCATCGCCTTGATAGCCTATTTGCAACGACTGGGCACTGATATTAAACCGGCAGGTGAAAAGGTCATAAATGCAACTAATTAATTTATAAATTATATTAAAATGGCTAAATACATTTTAGATAGTGCAGGTAATTTCAACTGGATGGCCATCTTCGCCTTGCTCACATTTATTTCCATTTTTGTAGTCGGTGTCATACAAGTGTTTCGCAAGGATAAAAAGTTTATCGACAAAATGTCTCGTCTTCCGTTGGATGATGAAGAATAGTTTAACAAGCAAAAGAATAATTAAAAATGAAAGGTCAACATATTTTTAAACATATCTTGGTTACCACATTGCTGAGTTTATTGCCGCTCTTGGTTTGGTCTCAGGAATTAGAAAATGTATCTGTTACGGATAGAACATTGTCATTTGTGTATGAGAATTTAGTTCTTCTGCTCGGAGGTTTAATTTTGGCGATTGGGATTATTGTCATATTTCGTATCAACGATACAATTTCAAATTTATATGCCCGCTCTCTTGCCGAGGCTAAAGGTGAGACTTGGGCTTCTGAACCTAAATCCCAGAAGGCACGTGATTCCATGTGGAATTGGCTCAATCGAAAACTGACGAAAACCGTACCTCTGGATGAGGAGAGGGACATTATGTTTGATCATGAATTCGATGGTATACGTGAATTGGATAATAGTTTACCACCATGGTGGGTAGCTTTATTTTATTTTACGATAATTTTTGGAGTGGTATATTATTCATATTACCATTTTACAGGACAAGGACCCAGTTCAATTGAAGAGTATAATTCAGAAATGCGATTGGCAAAATTGCAAGTCGATGAATATCTAGCTTCCCAGGTTACTCAGGTAGATGAAAATACCGTTACGGTATTGACAGAAGCGGCAGCCCTTGAATCAGGAAAAGGAATTTTTGTTTCCTATTGTGCTGCTTGTCATGGTATGGGAGGTGAAGGTGGTGTAGGACCGAATATGGTAGATAAGTATTGGGTACACGGTGGAAGTATTCAAGATATCTTTCGCACGATCAAATATGGTGTGCCGGAGAAGGGTATGATCTCCTGGCAATCACAGCTAAATGCTACGGCCATGCAAGAAGTCTCCAGTTATATTTTGACTTTGCAAGGCACAAATCCTCCAAATCAAAAGGAACCTGAAGGAACCTTATATGAACCCGAATCCGAAGAAACAGCCGAAGAAGTACCCGTAGAATCCGAAAACTAAAGTGTCTATATGAATACGGAGAATGTTAATGAAAGAATTGAGGAGCAACAGGAATTCCGTGATCATTTAAGTTCAGTTGATTCTTCTGGAAAAAGAGTTTGGATATATCCTAAAAAACCTAAGGGACGATTTTATGACTACCGTACCTGGGTAAGTTGGTTTTTGTTGGCCGTGTTGATTATTCTACCACTTATCAAGGTAAATGGAAAACCATTTATCCTTTTAAATATTCTGGAGCGAAAATTTATACTTTTTGGAATTTATTTCCCCCCCCAGGATTTTCACCTTTTCGTTCTCGCTATGCTGATACTCGTCATATTCATTGCGGTATTCACCGTAATTTATGGCAGACTGTTTTGCGGATGGGTATGTCCCCAAACCATTTTCATGGAAATGGTCTTCCGCAAAGTTGAATACTTAATCGAAGGGGATGGGAATGCCCAAAAAAAGTTGGCCAAAGCCCCTTGGGATGGACAGAAAGTGTTTAAGAAAATCAGTAAACATGTCATCTTTTTTATAATCGCTGTATTTGTCTCTAACTTATTTCTCTCCTACATAATAGGTGTGGATGAAGTGATTAAGATAGCAACGGAACCCGTTAGCCTTCATTTCTCCGGATTTATTGCAATGATCGCTTTTTCATTTACTTTTTACGGTGTATTTGCCTACCTCAGAGACCATGTGTGTACGACGATCTGTCCATATGGCCGACTCCAGGGGGTATTGTTGGACAAAAATTCAGTCGTTATTACCTACGACTATAAGCGGGGAGAGCCCCGGGGTAAGATCAGGAAACCTAAAAAAGGACAAACAATACATGACTTACCGTTACTGGGAGATTGCATTGATTGTAAACTGTGTGTACAGGTTTGTCCTACTGGCATTGATATCCGTAATGGTACTCAACTGGAATGTGTTAACTGTACTGCTTGTATCGATGCCTGCGATGAAGTCATGCAAAAAGTAAAGCGTCCTTTAGGCCTGATCCGTTATGATAGTGAGGAGGGTGTTCGCACGGGGCATAGAAAGTTTTTTACCCCGCGTTCAATTGCGTACACCTGTGCTTTAGGTATATTGATTGTACTCGAAGTGGTCTTGTTTGCAACCAGAACTCAGGTAGAAACGTTATTATTACGTACTAAAGGGATGTTATACCAGAAAGTAGATGACGAACACTACAGTAATTTGTACAATTACCAGATTATCAACAAGACTTCCGATACCATGTCTATTCAGTTTGAATTAGATGGCCTGAATGGTGCGATTAAATGGGTCGGCGAACCTCCAGTAGCTTCACCAAATGACGTAACTGAAGGTGCTGTTTTTATCGAACTTCCACGAGATCAGCTAGTGGGAGGGAAGAATAAAGTTAAAGTAAATGTCATCTCTGAAGGTAAGATAATTGATGTTGCCAAGACTACCTTTATGAGTCCGATAAACTAGAATTTATGAAAATCAATTGGGGTACAGGAATTGCAATTTTTATGGGATTGTTTATCCTTACTCTGGTATGGGTGGTCTTCAAATCATTGCAAGTTGATCACAGTTTGGTGAAAGACAATTATTATGAGGAAGATTTAAAATACCAACAACATTATGAAAAGAAGCAAAATGCGATCAGCAAACCAATCACCGTAAAGTATACCCGAGAAAAGCAGCAGTTGATTTTAGATTTCCCGGGGCCACTAAATGGAATAAAAGGTACGGTTCATTTTTTCAAACCGGATAATCAACGATTAGATCATACCGTTAGGATCCAAGGTGAACAATCCTCCCAGTTGATCCTCTCTACAGCAAAGTTGACCAGTGGATTATGGCGCTTAAAAATTGATTACATCATGGATGGTGATGCGTTCTATCACGAACAGAAAATTGTCTTAAAGATATGATTTTCTGGACTGCATTTCTGCTGGGATTAGCCGGTAGTTTGCATTGTGTAGGGATGTGTGGTCCACTCACTTTAGCCCTTCCTATTGCCAGATCGACCCGGAATACCATGTGGGCTATTGGCTCCATATTTCACTTAGGTAGAATTTTGACTTACGTTTTATTAGGAGTAATTTTTGGATTGCTGGGTCAAGTTATTGAAGTTGCCGGATTTCAAAAGTATTTTTCGATTTTCGGTGGGATACTAATATTACTCTTGGTCTTTTTTTCCTATCATTGGAAAATTCTCTGGCTGGAAAATATAAACTTGCAATTACAAAATAGCATAAAAAATGGTATCAATAGGATCTTGCGGCATAATCGAAAAGGAGGTTATTTTTTAATTGGCATGCTCAATGGGCTTATTCCTTGTGGCTTGGTATATACGGCTATCGCGTTGGCCGTTGCAAGTAGTGCACCCATACTGGGAATGGCCAGTATGTTTTTTTTTGGATTAGGGACGGTACCATTACTCTTTGCTTTAATCCTTTTTCAACAGGTAATTCACCCAAATTTTCGCAACTACCTCAACAAATTTTCTCCTGTGGCCATCGGAATATTTGGATTGTTGCTGTTGATGCGGGGTTTTTCGATGACCATTCCCCATGAATTGGTTCTGTGGGACTCATTCATCAACAACGTCTTCTGCCACTAATTGATTAATTGAGTGGCCTTTCGGCTTTTAATATTTGGTTTATTCTGACTTAGGAGTATAGTTTTTGTTCTATAATCAATGCAAGTGATGAGCAAGATCAATGTTACTGTAAAGTGCCTTTGGTAACTTTTGCCTCGAGACAAAAAAGTTGAAATTTTAAAAAACTCTGAGGCATGAAAAAGGCATGTATGCTATATTTTCTTTTTGCAATTATATTGATTATCTCTTGCCGGACTAATATGGAATTGGTTCCAACCCGGATGCGAACTGTTCTTCCCGAAGAGGTAAGCTCCTACCATTCACCGGTCCAAATGACTATCGCCTGGCATCCTTATCAGGAATTGAATTTAGTGAAAAAATCAGATGAAAAATGGATAGTTACTCGAAGTGATAGTGCAGATACTGGGGTGATGCCGATTATTCTGGTTACATACCCGGACACAAAAGATTCTATTTGGCTGGATATGACTACCGATAATAAGCTGTTAGGTAAATTAATCAAGCATAGTCTGATGACACAGGAGCCGATTAAAAGACCTATAGGAAATTATTTTGAAATTGCTTCTTGTAGTAAATGCCATCCACCTGATGTAAAGGTCAAATTTGAATAGAACTCATAGACATGTCATTATCTCTAATATTACGGACTTATGAGTAGACCACCTGGTTAATTGGTGAAATCCCAAACACACATATTATCTACAGAATTCTGACTCCTTCCAGTACTAAAAGTTGAAATCTTTCCTCGTGTTAATTTGTTGTAAAGTATAGGACATACCCCAATTCCTATTTCGCATTAGTACTTAATTAATTGTGCATCTTCTCATTCCCGAAAAGGCTGTGTTTTAGTAGCAAGATTAATTCTGCAACCATTGAACCGTTATTTATCAAGTTGTGATTTGTATTCAATTTACTCACTAAAAAAAGTTTAATCATGGCCACTATTTCAATTGATCCCCGACAAAACAGGGATGGAAATTCCCCTTTAACCCCCAACCAAAGAAATATGATTCAACAGGCAGCTGATGAAGCCGAAAGAATGGCAGAAGCCGGTTGGCATGCATTTGCGCGGATGTGGAATCAAAGCGGAGGACTTATTACCAGACGGAACCGGAGACGAGACGCTTGGAATGCAGATCGTAGAATCGTCCGTTGGTTTGGTAACGATCACTTATCTACCTACCAGATGGATAAAACCAAAGACAGGATGTGGAAGATACGGGAGGAATTTATGCAAACGATCCGATTCGATGTAATTCAACATCAAACCGGTCATCGATCCTACCTTTGCCAAAGGGATGCCAATCGGGCTGCCTATTGTTCCCCGGGTACTCCAATAAAGCTATGCCCGCATTGGTTCAATATCACCAATGTGCGTACCAGGGCTGGAGTCATCATTCACGAATTGGTTCATAAAAACGGACATGTGCATCACAGAAATGCCACAACTTTACCTTTAGCCGAGAATCTGGCTCGGGACCACGTATACAGTGCCCGCAGGAATCCAAGTAATTTTCAAGGCTTTTGTCTGGAATTTTAACTTATAATTGTATCAATAAAATTAAATTCACTTTATGGAAGACTATGCGGTAATCACACTTACTCCGGAAAACATTCAGGAGGAAAAACTCTTTTGCATTAAGGATGCTCAAGCATCTGGTTTTAAATGTAAAAAGGATTGGCTTATTGAACGAATCAAAGAAGGCCTCAAAATCAAAATTTTAAAAAATAGTTCGGGTAAACAAATCGCTTTTATTGAATACATTCCCGGAGAATATGCCTGGAGGCCGGTGCAGGCCAAAGACTATATGTTTATCCACTGTATGTTTGTTTATGCCAAAAGCGATAAGGGTAAGGGAATTGGCTCTAAATTGGTGGAAATTTGTGAAAAAGAGGCTAAAGACTTACAAAAACACGGTGTGGCAGTCATGACCAGTAAAGGACCATGGATCGCAAGTAGCCAACTCTTTCTTAAAAACGATTATGAAAAAGTAGATCAACTTGGAAGATTTGAGTTGATGGTGAAGAAATTTGTTCCCCAGGCAGAGGACCCCAAACTGATCGACTGGACCAAAGATCATCCTGCTTACCAAGGTTGGCACTTGTTGTATGCCGATCAATGCCCCTGGCATGAAAAATCGGTTCAGGCACTTACTGAAGTAGCGATCGAGGAAGGTATAGAGCTACAGGTTTCGAAAATTAACTCGGTCCGGGAAGCACAGGCTGCCCCTTCCGGATTTGGCGTTTTTAGTTTACTCCATGATGGCAAACTTTTAGAAGATCATTATTTGAGTAAGACACGATTCAAAACCATTTTGAGAAAGGAAATGAGCTAATTCCAGAATCCAGATAAACAATGTTGAGCTGGTTAATAATGGATCGGACTCTTGGGAATTCAAACTTCGAACAATTCAGTTCCCATTGATACCTTTAATCAATTAGGAGTTCCTATTTTTTGAGACTTGATATTTTAATATTTCCAGTATCTTTCTATTTATTAATGCCTTTTGAAAATCATGGTATTATAGGTTAGGATATTTATTCTTATTTGCCTACTCCATATATTTAAAAATTTTTAAAATGAATTATCGGGTAAGGAAATCTTGTTTGGTATTGATCAGTATCCTATGTTATTTCGATGGGATTCAGGCTCAGGATTTCCACATGTCTTTATGGAATGATAAAGTGCCAAACTCAAAGGAAGTAGGTCAGACTGAAATCATCCAGAATAGAGGGATAAAGTGGGTTTCGAAAGTCATTAACCCAACTTTGGATGTTTTTCTCCCTGCCGAAAGACAACGGACAGACATAGCTGTAGTCATTTGTCCCGGAGGAGGATATGCCGGATTGGCATACGATTGGGAAGGGATGGATATCGCCAAATGGATGAATGGTCAAGGAATTATTGCAATTGTTCTTAAATATCGATTGCCCGATTCAACTCTACAGATTCACCCTCATCTTGCCCCCTTACAAGACGTGCAACGGGCAATTCGAGTCGTTCGACATAAAGCGAAGGAATGGAGAATCAATCCTGAAAGAATTGGTGTTATGGGATTTTCGGCCGGAGGACATGTTGCGGCATCTTCAGCTACTCACTTTAATGATCAGGTTTACAAGATTACATCAGCGATAGATACCCTATCTGCCAGACCGGATTTTCTGGTGCTCATTTATCCGGTCATCTCTATGGAAATTGGAATTACTCATACCGGATCACGAAATAATTTAATTGGTCAATCTCCGGATTCTGGTCTGGTTAATTATTTTTCAAATGAACTGAATATCACCCTAAATACACCACCAACATTTTTAATCCATTCGGGAAACGATAAAGCAGTTCCTGTCGAAAATTCCCTCAAATTCTACCAGGCATTGTTACAGTTTGATATACCGGTAGAAATGCATCTATTTCCCGATGGAGGGCATGGATACGCATTGGCTATTGGGAATGCTCACTTACAGCAATGGCCCAGGTTGTTTGCCTCATGGTTAAACAACTATATCAAACCGGACTAATTACCTGGAACTTTACATAATCATCCGGAAAAAGAAGCTATCCGCACTAAGCTGAGATTCAACTCGAATCTGGATAAAGCTGCTATGTCCTCTGTCTTCTGATCTCTGTCCTCTGACTTCAGTCTTCTGTTCTCTGTCTTTTATGCTCTGACATCCTACTTCTTGTAATTGAGTAACTTTGAGATTGATTACATTATTGAATTGTATTTCGATGAAAGTAACAAAACACGAGGACGTAGCTACCTTTCTACAAAAAGTGTTACCCATTCTGGAAACCCGGGAAGATGTAAATAGTCTTATGATAGGATTATTGCTTCCCATATCTAAATCTGTTGGACCTAATCCTCCCTTGCTCATCGCTGTCGAACAAGATGGATTACCAATTTATGCTGTGATTCAAACCCCACCACATAATTTAATCCTGGCCGGAGTGGATGATGACCTTTCCCTTGTACTCCATGATTTGGTTCGTTTTCTGATCGCAAAATCGATTCACCTTCCGGGAGTTATTGGCCCGAAGGAAGCAGTACAAAAGTTTGTTAGGCTTTGGTGTGAAATGAAGGGTTGTCAGTCCATATTGAAGATGAATCAAATGGTATATCGCTTGGAAAAAGTACTACCGGTTCGATTTTCTTCTGGCTATCTACGTCCTGCCGAGCCCAAAGATTCTAGGAAAACCGAAAAGATGCTTTTTGACTTTAGTAAAGAAATAAATATTCCAGTGACTATGTCAGAAGTAAATAGAATCGCAACTCAAAAAATAAATGACCAAAGCATTTGGGTATGGGTGGACAATTCGGAAATTGTATCACTTGCCGCAAGTTCACGGCCTACCCCAAATGGAATAACTGTAAATTATGTTTTTACTCCCAAAGAGTATCGCAAACGTGGTTTTGCATCAAGTTGTGTTGCTCAGTTAAGTCAGAAACTGCTTGAAAAGGGTTATTCCTTTTGTACATTATTCACCGACCTGGATTATCCTACCTCAAACCGGATATATCAAAATATCGGATATGTTCCGATTTGTTCTTTCCAGCAGCACCATTTTATTTATTAAGAGATCTTGTGCCCTAGAATTTTGGCAAATCGCCTGCATCTTAATTCAGTCAAGGAAATCATAGTAGGATCTTATGTTCCTCAAGATTCTTTTTTACCTTTGCGCATGGAAAGAAACAAAAGTTCAAAAACAATTGATGAGGCGCTGACTTTCGATGATGTCTTATTGCTTCCATCCTATTCTCAGGTTCTTCCCCGCGAAGTAAATATTCAATCCAAATTAACGACTGAACTAAAATTAAACATTCCCATTGTTTCTGCGGCTATGGATACGGTCACCGAAGAAAGGCTGGCTATTGCCATTGCCAGAGAAGGAGGTATCGGTATCATCCACAAAAACATGTCTGTCGAAAAACAAGCGGAGCAAGTCCGGAGCGTAAAGCGATCTGAAAGTGGTATGATTAAAGATCCGGTTACTTTATCTGCCGAAGCAGAGGTTAAAGATGCCCTGGCTCTAATGCGACGATATAAGATTGGAGGGATTCCTGTAATCGATGATTCCGGTAAACTCATTGGGATATTGACCAACCGGGATTTGAGATTTGAAACGGAGTTTGAAAAACCGATTACTCAACTTATGACATCGGAAAATTTAATTACCGCCCCGGTTGGAACTAATTTGGAACAAGCCCGACATATTCTTCAGGAATATAAAATTGAAAAACTTCCCGTTGTGGATGAAGCCAATCATCTGGTAGGCTTGATCACTTACAAGGATATAATGAAATTAGAGGATTATCCCAATTCGTGTAAGGATAGTTCGGGGAGATTAATGGTTGGCGCTGCTCTGGGAGTGAGTAGTGATACATTTGCCCGTTTGGAAGCATTAATTGAGGTGGATGTAGATGTCGTTTGTGTAGATACTGCTCACGGGCATTCACAAGGCGTCCTTAAAACAATCAAAGAGATCCGCAAAAAATATCCAAATCTGCAAATAATAGGAGGAAACGTGGGAACTGCGGAGGGAGCTCAAGCGTTGGTAGAGGCTGGGGTAAATGCAGTAAAGGTTGGAATCGGTCCCGGTAGTATTTGTACCACTCGAATAGTCACAGGGGTGGGAGTACCTCAATTGACAGCAATCATGTCCGCATCACAGGCCATAAAAAATACGGGGGTACCTATAATCGGAGATGGAGGTATCCGGTATACCGGGGACATTGCTAAAGCAATAGCTGCCGGTGCCGATTCGATCATGGCAGGCTCATTGTTTGCCGGGGTAGAAGAAGCTCCGGGAGAAACCGTGATTTTTGAAGGAAGAAAATTTAAGATTTACCGCGGCATGGGGTCTTTAGGAGCCATGCAAAAGGGATCAAAGGATAGGTATTTTCAGGATGTGGAAGACGATATTAAAAAATTAGTACCAGAAGGTATCGAAGGCCGCGTACCTTATAAGGGGACACTTTCGGAAGTAATGGTACAGTATACAGGAGGGCTGAAAGCGAGCATGGGGTACTGTGGAACACCCAATATCACTCAATTGCAAGATGCAACCATGGTCAAAATTACACCTGCAGGAGTACAAGAAAGTCACCCCCACCACATCACCATTACTAAGGAATCTCCAAATTATAGTCGCAAATAATAGACTTATGGAAACCAGGTATGAAAAACTTCCCAAGAGATTTTTTGCCCGGGAAGATGTAGTACAGATTGCTAAGGAGCTATTGGGAAAGCTTTTGGTTTCAAAAATAGACGATGTACTCACTTCAGGAGTAATCGTAGAAACGGAAGCTTATCGAGCTCCGGATGACAAAGCCAGCCATGCTTATGGTAACCGCAGAACTAAAAGGACCGAAATCATGTTTGCAGAGGGGGGATTAGCTTATGTTTATCTCTGTTATGGAATCCATAATATGTTCAATGTAGTCACTGGCCCTAAAGAAATGGCACATGCCGTGTTAATCAGGGCCCTGGAACCCAGGCAAAATCTCAATCAGATGATTAAAAGAAGGTCCAAAGATTCCGGATACGGATTGACTTCAGGACCTGGGTTAGTATGCCAGGCTTTGGGAATTCAGACTTATCATACTGGAGCTGATTTAGTAAAAGGAAGCACTTTATGGGTTGAAGATCAAGGTTTGGAACTGAATACAGAAGATATATTGAGTAGTCCTCGGGTTGGAATAGATTATGCTGATGAGTGTGCCAGTTGGCCCTGGCGATTTAGAATAAAGAATAATCCATGGACAAGCAAAGCCAAGTAGAATTTCTAAAAATAGTGAAACTTTGGGGCTTCGTTTTGCTATTGATCGGTCAAATGACCTTAACTGCCCAAGATGAATTAGTTGGATATAATCACACCTACAACGCTCAAATAAAATCGGTGAAATTCCATACTGCCGGCTTGCCTTTGACCATGCCAATCCTGGAATTGAATACCCGGGGGTCGATCATCCTGTCATTCGACGACATGGAAGGTGGCTCAAAACGATATACCTATACTATTGAACATTGTGATCGGAAATGGGATCCTTCGGATTTGGAAGAACAGGAATATATACAAGGATTTCAAGGGGAGCAAATTCGTCAATTGGATTATTCTGAGTCAACTCGCCATGACTACACGCATTACGAACTTGCTCTTCCTAACTCAAAAATATCATTGTTAAAATCCGGAAATTATCTAATCCACGTATTTGATGATGGTTCCAACCCACTTCCGGTTATTACCCGAAGATTCTATGTTGTGGATACTAAACTGAAACCGCGCATCGAGTTCGTGAAGCCTATTAACGCGAAGCATCAAAGATCACACCAGCAGTTCCAACTCTATATCAATATCAAGGATGTGATCTTAAGTGATCCTCTACAGGATATTCATGTTACTATTTTACAAAATGACCGCTGGGATAAAGCGATTGAGGACGTATTGCCAAAATATGTTCAAGGAGAGGATCTCGTTTTTGACATTGGCCATGAATTAGTATTTCCCGCGGGAAAAGAATTTCGAATTCTGGATATACGCTCACTTAGATTTAGATCCAAGCAAGTAGAAGCGGTGGAAGAATATAACGATGGATATGTGGTTTTTGCAGAACCTGAGTCCATTCGCACATATAAAAACTATTTTACCGAAGAAGATATTAATGGGCAGTTTCTCATTGATAACAAAGAGAAGCCTAGGGCAAGTACCTCAGCCGAATATGTTTATTGTAATTTTTTATTGGAATCTGAGTCAATTGATAACCAGGAAATTTACTGGATTTCAGATGTCAATGATTGGGAGTGTAAAGAAGATTTCAGGATGAAATACAATGATAATGAAGGAGGATATACCGGTGAGTTTTTGTTAAAGCAAGGAATCTATAACTATATCTATGCCACTTTAGATACTGAAACCGGATATGTAGATACGCAAAAACTAGAGGGAAACTGGTACGAAACAGAAAATGAATATACCGTTTTGATTTACCATCGTCCTTTTGGAGCACGTTATGACTACTTAATTGGGATCCAAACATTCCAATCTTTTAAAAATTGATTTGCTTAATTTCTGCCTAAGTTTCATAGGAAAAGGACCTCACTGCTACTCAACTTAGTTTTAATCTATAATTAATCCCAGTTGATATAATTATTTCATCATTTCAGGCAACTATAATTAATATTGCCACAAACGCTGGATTATGAAAAGACTAAGCCTTTGGATTATTTTTATTGCTTTGAATATCACTGCGGTTGCCCAGGAACAATGGAGTCTGGAGAGATGTGTGGATCATGCCTGGGAAAATAACCTCCAGATAAAACAATATGAGATTGGAATAAGGTCTAGTGACTTAAACCTTAAACAAAGCCAAAACAATCGTTTGCCCAACTTATCAGGAAGTTCGAGTTATCAGTATAATTGGGGACGGAATATTGATCCGAGTACTAATGACTTTGAATCCAGATCGTTAAGCTACAACAGCTATGGATTAAACACTGGAATGACTATCTACAATGGTGGATTTTTAAAATACAACATCGAAAAAAACCGAATAGCCCTTCAAGATCAGGAATTAAGAAAAAACCAAACAATAAACGATATAGCACTAAGTGTGGTTACAGCGTTCCTTAACGTACTATTTGAAGAAGACCGATTGAAAAACCAGCAAGCGCAACTAGCCTTGAGCAAACGACAACTAGACCGAACCGAAAAATTAATTAAGGCGGGCTCACTGCCTGCTAATGACAGACTGGATCTGGAAGCGCAATTAGCCGGAGACGAGCAGTTACTGATCAATGCGGAGAATAACCTGGAAATGGCAATGATGAACCTAAAGTTTCTCTTACGCCTTGATCCTTTGTATGAAATGAGGTTGCTAAGACCTGAGGTTTCCGTCCCGCTTGACGTGGACCCTGAAAACTTTACTTTTGAAATGGTTTATGCCCGTGCAGTGGAAACCCAACCCAATATTAAAGCAGATAAATTGGGGATAAAAATGGCTGAACTGGATATTAAAATTGCAAAGTCTCAAGGTTATCCAAGCATTGGCATCGGAGCAGGATTAAATACCACATTTTCTTCTTTGGCACAATCCATTGATGGATTTAGAACAGCCCGTATACCTACTCCAGGCGTGTTTATTAATGGAGAAATGGTCTCCTTTGAAGTGGACCAAAAAGTACCTACCGGGATCAGCAAAACTCCATTTTTTGATCAGCTGAATGAAAATCTGGGATTTGGAGCAGGAGTCCAGCTAACCATCCCGATTTTGAGTCGGGGTCAAAATAAAACAAATATTCGTCAGGCCGAATTGAATTTAGAGAACACTTTGCTGAATAATGAGCAAAATACCGAAACTTTAAAGACAAACGTACAAAGGGCCGTAGCAGACGCTAAAGCTGCGAAAAAAGCATTTCTGGCGGCTCAAAAAACCCTTGAGTCATTAAATTCTGCCTTTATAAATGCGGAGCGCAAATTCAATTTAGGCTCCGCAAATACTTATGAGTTGACTGAAGCTAAAAATCGTATGGACAGGGCGTCGAATGATGCAATTATTGCGAAATACGATTACATTTTTCGATTAAAAGTTATTGATTACTATTTAGGAAATCCACTTAAACTAGATTAAACCATGGCAAAGAAAAAAAGAAATCGCACATTACTTTATGTGTTAATTGGACTGATCGTGATTGCGATCGTTGCAGCCATATTTAAAAAGAAAAGTACACCCAGTGGAGAATTGGTTGAAACTGAAAAAGTAGAAAAAAGAACCATAAAGGAAATGGTATCGGCCAGTGGCAAAATATTTCCAGAGAAAGAAGTAAAAATTAGTTCAGATGTATCTGGGGAAATTGTAGAATTATATGTCGAAGAAGGCGATTCGGTAGAACTGGGCCAATTACTGGCAAAGATTGATCCCGATGCATATCTATCTGCAGTGGAAAGGGGAGAAGCTACAGTGAACAATGCACGTTCACAGTTGGCTATTTCCAGATCTCAAGTTGAAAATAGTAAAGCCCAGTTAGAACAAATTAAATCTCAACTACGCAATGCAGAAAAGATTCACAAACGAAATGTACAATTGAAAGACCAGGGAGTAATTAGTGATGCGGATTTTGAGACTTCTCAGTCTAACTTTGAAGTGCAAAAGGCCAATTTGAGAGCAGCTGAAGCCAGTGTAAGATCCTCAGAACAAGGAGCTGAAGCTGCCGTATATAGTGTTAAAAGTGCAGCAGCATCGTTAAAAGAATTACGCACGTCGCTACAAAGAACTTCTATATTTTCACCGACTTCCGGTATTGTTTCAATGTTGAATGTAGAACAGGGAGAAAGGGTGGTAGGTACGATACAAATGACCGGGACTGAAATGATGCGTATTGCCAACCTCAATAACATGGAAGTGCAGGTGGAAGTTACCGAGAATGATATTATGAAGGTAGGCCTTGGGCATGAAACCGAAATTGAAGTGGATGCTTATTTAGATAAAAAGTTTATGGGCAAAGTTACCGAAATTGCAAATTCTGCAGCCAATGCAGCAACTGCACAATCAAGTCTAACTTCCGAACAAGTCACAAACTTTATAGTAAAAATCCGGATAGATCCTGATTCCTATGCAGATATTATTAAGGAAGGCCAAACCTATGCCTTCCGGCCTGGGATGTCCGCTACCGTTAATATTAATACTAAAACGGTGGACGAAGTATTATCCATTCCGATTCAGGCCGTAACGACCCGAGATTTGAACAAAGAAGCCGATGAGGACAAGCCCAAAGTCAAAAAAGTATCTGAAACGGATGAAGAAAAAGATGATGAGGAACTGGAAGAAGTCGTATTTATAGTTGTTGGGGATACCGTGGCCATGTCAAAGGTAGAAACCGGCATTCAAGATGATGAATATATTCATGTACTTGCAGGTGTAAAGGAAAACGACGAAATTGTCACCGGTCCTTATCGAACAGTTTCCAAGAAATTGAAATCGGGTATGAAGATCAGGACTAAAGACAAGGATGAGAAGAAGAAGAAAGACAAAAACAAAGAATAGTCAGGTTCTGATAGTATTCATGAAAAACCTGGTATTAGGTCAGGTTAAAACACGTATAGGTAAAGAATTGGGTGATGAAGAGGCACTCGTGGTCTATCAGCAACTTGTCGATTATACAATACGTATGGTACGGGAGCTGAATATTGAAACCTATATCTACTTTAGCGAATTCATGCCGGAAAATCCTATTGGGAACCAAGGTAAAACAAAGTACCGAGTACAAAGCAAAGGAGGGGATTTAGGTACGAAAATGTATGACGCTTTTCAAGAACAGTTTCAAGATTACAACCAGGTTGTGATCATCGGTTCAGATTGTCTCCAACTCACTACCGACATCATAGAGAAGGCGTTTTCGAGTTTGGATTCCCATGAAGCGGTAATCGGTCCCTCTTTGGATGGAGGGTACTATTTATTAGGTCTGTCACGCTTTGTAGAAGAGGTATTTTTAGACATACCTTGGAGTTCCGAGCAGGTATTATCCCGCACCATATCAATATTGGAGAACCAAGGGATCTCTTTTCAGATACTTCAACCCCTTAAAGATATTGATCATGCCGCTGATTGGTATGACCAAAAACATTTACTCCGGACTATGAAAAAAAGATAGATTACCCCTGTATTGGACAGCGTTTTCTACCTGCTTATCACTGTTAGGGCTGTAAAGACCGATTATTGCCGCAGTTAGCATAAATTAATTTCTATAAGGAGACTCAGATGAAAAATAAAATCTGAAAAATCCTTGTTGTCATGTGGTTATTCTTATGAGCCGCCTAACCACAATCCAAGCGATATTTTTGGTCCCCAGTGAAAAACCCATTTATTTGGTTCTGAGTCATACGAAAAAAAAGAACCACCCAGTTGCAGGCCTATCGATATCGTGAATTTTTTTTCAGCTTGAAACATATATCCCGGTTCAACTGCAAGAGTAGTCGTGTAATGATCATTAATTTTATTTCTGCCAAAACCTACCACCGGACCAAGATAAAAACCAAATGGCCTGGATGTTGAATCTGCTCTCTTTTGAAAATAAAAGGGTAAAATGGCAAAAAGGCCTATATCCGAAATTCCGTTTTTAGAACCTCCGCTATGATAATTGATTAGTGGTGTCAACTTGAGGGTTGACCTGAGTCCTATTGGCGTTTCTATCATGAAAGGAAAAATATTAACGTCAAGTTCTCCTTTTTCATAAAATGGTTCTACGGTTATGGCCGGCTGGACTCCGATAAAAACTATTTTATTTGATTGCCCATGGATATGCCCGCTAAACACTATAAGTAGAATTGCAATAAATAGAAACGGTCTGTTTTTCGAGTTTTTGATATATTTAACTGTCATAGTTTATTGTCTTCGCAATCTATTAAATATGACTACTGTGTCTATTGTATTCTTACAACAAATCCAAGTTTTCACTGCTAAAAGTCTTTGGGGAAATGCCTGGTAAATCTGAATATATTGGCACTTTAGATATTCCTAGGTGCCGCATTCGTTGAAGAACTTTCCCAACGGGCAATATATTTAAAAATTGAACAAAAGTCTCTCAAAATTCTGGAAATTATCTATTTATTTTCAATAGATTTTGCCAATCAAAGCCAATTGAAAAGCGAATCAATTGATGGTGTTTGAAATCCGCTCCAAACTGCCAATATACTAGTCAGAGGATATCATTTTGTCATGAGGCATCGACCTTTCAACCGCACGGTACATTTTACTCATTCACTTGACAATTCTCATTTAGAGCAATGAGTAAACTCATGTGATAGATAGTCAAATAAGTGGATATTGATGCATGTATTTTCAAAAGGAAATTGAGACGCTGCCCCTTGCTCAGTTGCGGCAACTTCAAAATAAAAGAGTTCAAAAATTGGTATCATATCTCTACCGGCAGGTGCCTTTTTACCGCCGGAAATTGGATGAAAACCGGATTGATCCTAAGTCAATAAAAAGGGTCGATGATTTGCCGCAATTACCTTTTACTCTGAAATCTGATCTGCGTGATAATTACCCATTTGATTTGTTTGCCGTTCCGCAGGACCAGATCATTCGTATTCATTGTTCCAGTGGTACCACGGGAAAACCAATTGTAGTAGCTTACACCCGCGATGATCTGGAGACTTTTGCAGAGGTTAATGCCCGAAGCCTAATGGCTGCCGGTGCCAGACCCGGCATGAAACTTCACAATGCGTATGGTTATGGACTTTTTACCGGAGGATTGGGATTACATTATGGTGCGGAAAGACTGGGAATGTCTGTTATTCCGGTATCAGGAGGCATGACCGATCGTCAAATAATGCTTCTACAGGATTTTCAATCTGAAGTTATCGCTTGTACACCTTCTTATGCCCTCACTCTAGCCGAGGCCATTCAAAATCGGGGGATTAACCCCCAAAACTTAAATTTGAAATATGCGGTTTTGGGTGCCGAGCCGTGGACAGAGGTAATAAGAAACGATATTGAAAATACCTTGGGAATAGAAGCACTAAATATATACGGACTTAGTGAAATCATTGGCCCTGGTGTTTCTCAGGAGCCAGTGAATGAAAAAGGTGGTGGCAGCACGATATGGGAGGATCATTTTTTTCCGGAAATTGTCAACCCGGACACCGGGGAACCTGTACCTAACGGAGAAGATGGGGTTTTGGTATTCACTACTTTGACTAAACAAGCAATTCCTTTGATTCGATATTGGACTAACGACATTACCTGTATATATTATGATTCCAATTCCAGTCGCACTCATATTAAAATGGGGCCGATCAAAGGTCGGGCTGATGATATGTTGATTATCAGAGGCGTTAATTTGTATCCTACCCAAGTCGAAGAGGTTTTGGAAAACAGGCCTCAATTTTCCGCAAATTATCAGTTGAGTATATCAAAAAAAGGTGAATTGGACTACCTGGATCTGCGGGTAGAATTGGATCACCATATTTACCGAAATTTAAATGCTTTCACCAAGGAGGAACTGAGATCCCAACATACAGAATGGATATATAATCTCGAAAAAGAATTGGAGTCAAAAATAAAAAATACAATAGGCCTAACCATTCATGTAACCATTATGGGCTACGACCAACTTCCTCGAAGCACAGGGGGAAAGTTACATCGAGTGATCGATAAGAGAAAACCAAATTAGATGATATAATTAATAAATATGGAAATAAAAGGTAAAAAAGTATTGGTATTAGGAGGTTGGGGATTAGTAGGGATGGCAATTTGTAAAAAAATAATCAAACAAGCACCGGCTGAATTGATTGTACTTTCCTTACAAAAAGAGCAATCAGAGGAAGCTGTAAACATTCTTGGTGAATTAACAGATATCAAGCTTACTCCGGTTTGGGGAAACATTTTTGTCCCCATGAAGTTGAAGGACCTTTCCAGAGATGAGATATTAAACAATGAAGAATGCCGTAAGATCTTGATTCATGATGTTTTGTACGAATTAAATGAGGAAGTTTTGAATAACTCATTCCTTTATCAAATCATTACTCGGCACAAACCGGATATCGTGATTGATTGTATAAATTCAGCGACTGCGCTGGCTTATCAGGATATCTTTTCATCCGGTATTAAAACCAATCAAAAACTCGAAAAGAACAAAGAAAGTTTTGATCATGAGGTAAAGGTATCCGTACAACAATTACTGGTGACTCTCTATACGCCACAATTGATCAGGCATTTGCAAATACTCTACGAGGCAATGCGAAGGGTTGTTACTGGTATATATGTTAAAATTGGTACTAGTGGTACCGGAGGTATGGGATTAAATATCCCGTATACTCATAGCGAAGAAAAGCCTTCAAGAATGTTGCTAAGTAAATCGGCGATAGCTGGAGCCCATACTATGTTGTTATGGTTAATGGCCAGGACACCGGATGCACCCATAACCAAAGAAATTAAGCCCACCGCAGCTATTGCCTGGAAAAAAATTGAGTATGGTGAAATACTTAAACGGGGAAAGAAAATTAGGCTCTATGATTGTCCTCCTGATCAGGGTATACCATTGAGTCAGGTATTGGAATTACATCCTCAATCGGGACCTTGGGTTGACAAAGAAGACTCGCTGAAATCTGTGTTTATTGATACCGGGGAAAATGGAATTTTTAGTCTGGAGGAATTCAGTGCGATAACTTCCCGGGGGCAAATGGAATTTGTAACTCCTGAAGAAATAGCCAGTAATGTGATGTATGAAATTTACGGCCGGAATACCGGGACTGATATTATTAACGCCCTGGACAATGCCACAATGGGGCCTACATACCGAGCGGGCTCTATGCGAAACAGTGCCATCAGAAAACTTCGACAATTATGCAATGAATACGATACACCAAGTATAGCTTTTGAACTTCTGGGACCTCCAAGATTAAGCAAACTGCTTTTTGAAGTTCATTTGCTAAAAAAATGCAGTAACTCAATGGTAGATATCGTAAATTCTTCTGCAAGCAGTCTTACTAGAGAGATAGATCGGATCATTCGTAACGACCATAAATTAAGAAGTGAAATCCTTTCGGTAGGAATACCCATATTACTATCTGATGGCACCACTTTGTTACGTGGACCGGTGATGAAAGTTCCCACTTCTCATAAATCCGATGTCCTGGACATTACACCGCAAAATATCAACAAATGGGCAAATGAAGGATGGGTAGATATTCGAGAGCAAAATATTTCACTGTGGTTAAAACGTTTTGAAAATATAATCGCCGAGATTAAATCTATTCCGCATGGAGATACCAGTTCTCAATTTGATCGTAACTATGAATATTGGCGACCTGAGGATAATATTCAGGCTGGGAAAGTAGTAGGTTGGATCTTCCTATTTGAAGAAAGGGGTATCAGAATGAAAGAATAGCTCAGAAATTTGAAATATCTGTGATACTTTTTGATTTCTAAACGTCTAAAAGATAACACGGAAGAAAAAATTCAAATTAATTTTGAATCTTTGTTTCAAATTATAGTTTATTTTCATATTTGTTTATATTCATTTTAAAATTTTGATAGATGAAATTCGAATTATTTAAAAGCGAGAAAAACGGTAAATTTTATTTCAACCTGAAAGCCAGAAATGGTCAGGTAGTTTTATCCAGCCAAGGTTATGTAAACAAGGCCGGAGCCAAAAATGGCATCGAATCTGTGAAGAAAAATTGCGGTGATGACAATTGTTTTGAACGCAAAGTTGCAAAAAATGGAAAACACCACTTTAACCTGTTATCCACAAATAAACAAATAGTAGGCTCCAGCCAGATGTATGCTTCGAAAGCGACCATGGAAGGTGGAATTTCATCCGTTAAAAGAGTGGCTCCACAGGCTGATATTGTTGAAGTAGATTAAGGGATTTAAACCTTATATTCCAACCTGCTGGTTTAGTACTACTCAATGTTGATGGATAGTGTTATTTTGATGTTAAATATATAACATTAGCCCAACTGGAGGCGGAGTGTGTCGTTTAGGATCTGACAGGTTGGAAATTGTAACTCATGAAGCTAGTTAAATATCTCATTTTAAGTCTATCTCTATTAATGGTACAACAATCTCTGTTCAGCCAATCCAGGGATAGTCGGCGTAAAAAGTCTCCCGGAGAAGAGTTTAAAGAACGGCTCTGGTACGGAGGGGGATTAAATCTGGGTTTTTCCAGTAGTGGCATTTCTGGATTCGGAGGAAATTCGTTTTATTTTGGAATTTCTCCTTTGGTGGGATATAAAATCTTTGATATCCTTTCGGTTGGACCCAGAGTTGAACTCCAGTACTTAACCGGACGTATAGATCAGGGATTTGGTAATCCCATTAGATACAACACGTTTACTTATGGCGGTGGGGTGTTTTCGCGGGTCAAGCTTTTCAATATTTTATTTACTCATATAGAATACGACTATTTAAGCAGACAGAATGTCAGTTTATCTGGAGGTTCTGATGTCATTAAACAAAGGTTTGGGCAGTCCCTTTTTCTAGTGGGGGGAGGTTATAACAGCGGCGGTAAAATAGGATCCGAAATTTACATACTATATGATGTCCTGGATGATGGTACAAGCATCCAGGTTCCGGTTCAGTATCGATTTGGGATAACTGTAAATTTTTAGATTTTATTAATCAAACACAGTCCTCCAATTGTATGCGATATTTTCCCATCGATATTTAGGGTGTTGAGTATGGGATAGGCAACGAGTTTGTATCTCTTTCCGGTATTGATCTTGGTTTACCAGCTTGATCATTTCGGAGCTAAGTATTTGCAGATCAATGTTTTTCATATCAAAAGGATTACCCCATAGAGATTGATTGTTAGTAGCAGGAATAATTACGGCCTGATTCATCCACTCTTCGGCAGGTGTTGAATGGCCCGGAACTATTTGAGCTCCTGCACAGGCAGCATGCTCATAAGCAATTAATCCCCAACCTTCACCGTAGGAACTATTCACACCAATATCACAGATTTGGTATAAGTGGACCAGGGATTCCTCGTCTACATAATCATTGCCAGTGGGATTCAGGAAGATGGATTCACTAGTTGGGTGGTTAAAGCAGATTTCTTTCAATTTCTTTAGTTTTTCCATATAAACACCTGGGGTATGTAAGCATAAATAGGTGGGTTTATTAAAATGTTTAAATGCGGTTCCGAAAGCCTTTAATGTTCCTTCAAGATTTTTTCGCTCATTATACCGATTGGCATTAAGTATAATGATGGCATCCTCCGGTAATACTCCAAACCACTTTGCTCTCAATTGATTTTTTTGAGAATTATCATCAATAGGTTTAAATTTTTCGAGCTCTACACCATGGCCGATTACTACCAGTTTTGGTGCCGTGTCATCTTTCAAATAGTGTTGTACCTCTTTTTTTGCCCATTGGGCATACAAAACCCAGGTATTCACAAAATTACCTCCCTTAACTTGGCCAGATTCTCTTACATATCCATCCAGAGGGGTATAGGCAACCACTTTGATTCCTTGAGACTGCAAAGGCTTTAAATAGGGTTGATAATTATGAAGCATATAAATATCATTGAGCAACAAGATGTGAGAAGCTCTATACTGAATGGCCATCTCTGCTGCTTTTTTGCTTCCATACATGTCACCGCCGGTTAAATTATTGGGATGTATGGTGTATTCCGATTCAACCACAGGACCCTTGTATCCTATGCCGAGCCAATGAATAATATAGAAATTACTGAGATGTTTAAAAATGGACTCAAAGACTTTGGTGAATCCCGTTCCCGGCCTATACAATCCAACGGCGATAATGGTTTTCATGTTGGACGGGGTAGAATGGATTAATGGACAATGGGAGTGTACCAATATTCATTTTCAACTTTCACCGGGTCTAAATGTAGCGTATTGACCATAACACCATTGATGAACTCCATAAATTCAAATCCCGGTGTTCCGTCTCGTCCTAATACCGCAGTGAGGGTATAACCCATGGCACCAAAGGTGCCGCAATTTAGTGCTTCAAACACTTGCTCCGCTTTGTTTAATGCTGAACCAGCACCTTCGGAAATCAAAAAATCATATAACTTCCCCTGAGGTAAGTTGTTTGAAGCTAAATTTTGGGTATTCAAGATCATTATAAACCGTGTATTTCCCAAATAAGGATTTAATTGACTTGGAATAGCTGAATTGTCCGTAAAAGTAAAGTTCTCCTTAACCGACAGGTCCAATCGATCCAGAATGACTATCCAATAGCAACTGTCGTTAGAGCTTTTAGCGTAAAGATGATTGGAGCCTATGACAATGATGCTGCCATAATTATGATATATGCTAGTCTGTATCGTTAAAGGTTGTTCTTGTGGAGTAGCCATTATTTACTTGTTTTTGAGGTTAATGAAATAGTATTATGAATCCAATATACACAATTTATGTGTTACATGAAATAGTTAACCCCGGACAATTTGAAAATATGGGCCAAAATGGTACATCAGAATTCATAGCATGGAATGATTATTAAAAACGATCAATTGCTTTATTGAAATAACATTTTTTGTAATTCCCGAACACGTTTAATACCCTGTTCTTCATCATCTTCTATGATGGTAATATGCCCTGTGACAGGGTACATTTGACCACCATAAATGTAACAGTGAATATTTTCCTGAGCTAGGATTTCCGGTATTTGTGACACGATCCGTTCTCTCTCCGGATCGGTTTGGGATATCAGGGCTAAATGGAAGATTCGATGAGGATGTTTTACGGACATAAGAGGAAGATTCATGATAGAGCGGATATGTTGTTCGTATTGAGAAATGGAACATGAATCCAGAGTAAAACTACCTTCCTGTGTCAGAAAAGGATCAATGGATAATCCGGAAATATTTTGTGTTAAGTCAACGAGAAAGCGCAGGGTTAGGGTGCCGACAAGATTCAAGTCGGTAAGAATATTGGTGGATATTTGCTTGATTAATTCAAGATGGGCTGAATTGATACGAATATGTGTGGTGCTGTAAACATCTACTGGATCTGAAGCGGGAATGGTAGTTAAAATCGGAAACAATGAGGTGTTTCCTGCTTCGTTCCTATTACCTACAACAGTAAGGATTTTACATCCGGAACGAATCTCCTGAATGGAGCTAACTTTTATCCCGAAACTCGAAAATAGGTTATTGCGGTTCTGAACTAATTGCCTCAAAATACTCGATTGTGGATAAACCTCCTTGCCTTCATTTTCCAATTTTTGTAAGGCCGAAATGGGGACAACCGGATCCAGGCAGGTAATAATCTCTACATGTTTTCCTAAAGCATAAATCTGATCCAATTCGGATACATCCCCTTCGATGAATTGATTGGTTGCTCTGGCAGCTGGATCCCCAAAAGAGGAGTCCATAATCCACATGTCCAAATTCCATTTGTTGGCTTCACGGACTAATAATTTGGCATGCTCTTTACCTCCAACTACTCCAATTCTGGTATTAATAATCATAGTCCTTTGTTTTTTGGGTAATGTTATGTTCCAATTTAGTTTACAGCCGATTCCTAAAAGGGAATAGCCGGTAAAGAGAATATTGAGAGTTATGACCGTTGAGAAAAAACAACAAATGTCTATTTACGAAAGAGCTCAATTTACATGTAATTGTCCGGAGCTCCAGTATTAGTATGCAAAATCTTATAAAATTTAAGGTTCAATATCCTTGCGTTGTAATTTGAATGATGAATTCGAAATTCGGGAAACAAGTTAATTCATTGAATAAAGATTATTAAAGCTTTAAATATATACTTACCTTGTTATAATAAATTTTATCCCATGTATACCAGAAGAAAGGCGCTGAATTTATTTGTTTATGCAGTGCCCACGGTACTTACCAGTAATCTGTTTCTGAAGCCTCAAATGCCAAGGGGTTTAAGGACAAGTTTACCTTTGGTTATAAAAAACCATCTTTCCGAATTTAGTAGTGAAATGGAAACCAATTTAGCTCATCTTGAGGTGGAGTCCGGTTATTGTAGGGATTTTTTTTGTTGCGTAGAGGATGCTGTGCATTCCATTGATGGAGCGTATTATAAATATTCTTTTAAAAACAAATTAGGAAATGAGATTTGGCTGATCCATGATCAAAAAGGCCAGCGGACAATTATGGGATAATGAGATAGTTTGTTTTATGGAATATAACTCCAACTATCCTACAAAGATAAATTTTGAATCAGTATTTTCAAGAAAGGAAAATAAATCGGTATTTTGCAAAATATTCCTTTTTAAGATTAATATCTTATTTGGTAAAAAACATCATTACCCGTGAAGAGAAAAACCAATATTATTACCTTGCTATGTTTAATGTTCCTAACCAGCCTGTCGCTGCAGGCCCAGGTAACTAAAAATGAGGCTGGTATACGAAAAGTCACCATAGCGAATATTGATCATTATTCGCAGGTTCCACATCTTACCAAGCAAAAGAAACAAGATTTTTCACAAAGAATTTTTTCCAAAGTTGTTCCGGGAAATCAATATCCATTTGAAATCCTCACAGGTTCGAATCAAGAGTTTTTGCAAATTATGGTGGATTGGAATCACGACGGAAGGTTCAATCCTTTATCCGAAGTGATTTACAGGTCTTCAAAGCAATCCGGTATTCATCAAGGCATAATTGAAGTCCCTACCACTGCAACGATGAATGTGCCTTTAAAAATGGAAGTAGCCTCGTATAGTTCTCTTACATTTCAGGGAGAGCCCTTGGAATCAGAGTATTACAGTTTGTTTGTGTTGGCAGCAATGGTAGAGGTAACCTTGGAAGACAATTTGATAATTGACAATAATGGTAATTTGGTCCCCAATCCCGGAGATACTTTAGAATACACCCTGACGATTACCAACACAGGAGATATGAGCGCCACAGACTTGTCGATCAATCGTTCTATGGATCCTAACACCTCCTTGGATCCCAGCAGCATCCGGGCCACCCCTTTAGCCATTTCAGATACCTTTCCCTTCATAACCAATACGTTAGTGGTTTCCGCAGCGAATGGATTGTTATCTAATGACCTGGATATTAATGATGTGCTACCCAATCCACCCTATAATGAAAATTTAACGGTTCAAGAAGCGGCCGGAGGTGCAGTTGGAGTTCCGCAGACTACCCTTTACGGAGCCACTGTTACGGTAATGGCAGATGGAAGTTTCGTCTACGATTCTACCGGCTTTACCGGTACCTCAGCGGATACCTTTGCCTATAAAATAATAGACTCCGAAGGATTTACCGATTCGGCGATAGCTACCATTTCGATGAACATGCCTCCGGTATTGGCCAATATTGAGATGAGTGCAGCTGCATTTATGGAAGACGGTGGAGCGATACAGATAACCGCAACTATTACCGCGTCGGATCCGGACGATGTAAATCTTGAAAGTGGAATAATCCAAATTACCGGTGCCTACGTAATGGGGGAAGATCTATTATCAGTCAGTGGAGTTCTTCCGGGAGGAATTGCAGCCGGAGCCTTTAATGCAGCTAATGGCTCTATTACCTTGACCGGAACCTCTTCCGTGGCAAATTATCAAACGGCTCTTCGCCAAATTCAGTATAACAATTCAAGTCAGGATCCCAATACCATGACTCGCACCGTGAGCTTTACGGTCAATGATGGAGATATCAATAGTAATACAATAACCAGAGATATTTCCGTAACTGCCGTCAATGATTGTCCGGTAGCTGGAATGGACGGATTTACGACCAGTGAAGACACTGCCACCATGACTGGCAATGTACTCACTAATGATATGGATGCTGAAATGGATATGCTCATGGTTTCAGCGGTAAACGGGAATCCGGCCAGTGTAGGAATGCAAATTGCATTGGCTTCTGGGGCTTTATTAACCCAAAATAGTGATGGATCGTACGCTTATGATCCCAATGGGAACTACGATACGTTGAATATGGGTAGTGTGGGGATGGATACCTATATGTATACTGTTAGTGATGGAGACATGACCTGTATGCAACCTGGTCAAACGACAACTGTAACACTGACCATCAATGGTATCAACGATCTACCGGTGGCGGTTGATGATGACATTATGACTGTACCTCAGGACATGAATTACAATCATCCGGCACCCGGTATATTGACGAATGATACTGACGTGGATATGGGATCCACCCGGACGGTTTATTCAGTCAATGGGATGACCGCAAATGTAGGAATGGAAATCACGTTAAGCTCCGGAAGTAAACTAACGGTAAATGCGGATGGTAGCTTTATTTACGAGGCAACATGTGCTACCGGTGCGGTAGATTCGTTCTTTTATAAAATCATAGATGATAATGGCGGTATTTCGGTAGATTCTGCCAAAGTACTGTTAAATATTGATATCGCTTATTGGTTTGTAGATGATGGAGGATCTATGGGAGCCGCTGGTAGTTTTAGCGATCCATTTCCAACTCTTGCAGCAGCTGAGGCAGCTAGTTCGGCAGGTGATTACATTTTCGTATTTGCCGGGACCTATCCAACTGGAATAACCCTCAAAAACAATCAAAAATTATTAGGAGAAGGAGTAGCCTGGAACTGTCCCCTGGATGGATCTCTGATACAGGTAGCCGGAACGATGCCAACAATCAACGGCCAAGTCAGTTTAGCACAAAATGATACTCTTGGCGGTATTGTCTTTGGAAGTGTGGCATTGTTTTCTCTTTCAGGTGGAGCCGTTGGTAATTTGACCATTAATTTTTCCTCAATTATAAACACGCTGGGAGGAGGATTAGACGTGAATACTTCAGGAGCCTTAGATGTGGTGTTCAATCAAATATCAACACAAGGAGGATCTAATGGAATTCGATTACAAAATACCACAGGAATAATCAATGGTGGAATTGGAATGATGCAAAATTCTACAGGCTCTATTTTGGATATTGATGGTGGGTCCATTACATTCACCTATAATGGGAGTATCACACAAACTTCCAATGCCCCTGTTGTAAACATACAAAATGGTCACAATGGTACGATCACTTTTCAAACCGGCATGATAAATGCAACTAATGGAACCGGCTTGCAGTTTAATAACGCTGATGGAAATTATAATTTTAACGGCACAACAGGACTGAATGGAGGTGATGCTGGGATAGATATTCTGAATGGATCAGGAGGAACTTTTGGATTTAGCGCCAATTCTTCAATAACTAATCCCTCAGGACCTGCATTTGTGGCAAATAACAGTTCGGCAAACATCACGTTTAATGGGACTATTACACAAAACAATGCAGCAAGAGGAATTGATTTGAATGCCAATACTGGAACATCTACTTTTGCAGGTACATTGTCTTTGAACACCACCACTCAAACCGCATTGCGTTCAATATCTGGTGGAACAGTAAATATTGTCGGTGCAAATAACATAATATCAACCACATCCGCAACCGCTATCGAAATAAGTAATTCCACTATTGGTGCTAGTGGTGTTACCTGGCAAAGTGTTTCAGTGGGGTCAGGAGGAGGACCAGTGGATGGAATTATTTTGAATACAACAGGTACCGGTACTTTTACAATAACTGGAACCGGAACTACTAATCAAAGCGGAGGGCTGATCCAAAATTGCACAGCACGTGGTTTAGAAGCAACCAATTCTGGGCCTATCACTATTAGCAATGTGGACTTCATTAATTGCGCTACAGTGGATGGACCGGGGCCATGTGGTACTCCATTAGTTGGTATCACAGGTTGTAATTCATCTGTATTTCTCAATAACGTGAATACCGTTAACTTATTAAATATAACAACTCAAAATGGGCAATTTGGAATCATTGGCAATAATGTTACCGGTCTTAATCTGTTAAATAGCTTTATTGATAATCATGGTGATGAGATAGATGAAGATAATATCCGCTTCTATAATTTATTAGGTACATGCAATATAAAAGGAAATACTATTGAAGATGCCAGACATAATAACCTTTACGTTTGGAATAATAGTTCCACGGCATTGACCTTAAATGTAGGTAGCCCGGCTATGGGAGAAGCGAATACTATCCAAAGAGCAGGTAAAGGGATGGTTGGTCAGGGCAACGATGGTATTTTGATAGAAGGGCAAATGTCAGCAGATATGACTGTGAATATTGACAACAATGATTTCTTAACTAGTGATGGCGATCATGTACAGACTGCGATGGATGATAACGCCGATTTAACTGTAAATATTCGAAACAATACAATGAATACAGTGACAACGGTTCTGGGATCAGGGATCACCATTTCATGCTCAGGAGATTATAACGGAGAAGTAAATTATGATATTTCCGGTAATGGCATCAATGACAATCAGGGAACTGCTATCAATGTAAACCTTGGTACTTCATTGGTGGCAGGTGGGACCGGTGAATTTGTTGGAATGATAAACAGCAATACAATTAATGGAGATGGTGGTGGAATTGATCTAGTAGCTAATGGAGCAGGGAACAGTTATGCTACGATTAATGGAAATACAATAAATGGCTTCGATGCGGATTATGCAATCCGGGCCATTACAAGAGATGGCAGTGCAGATATATTTTTGACTTTGACAAATAATACGATAAATGCCTATTCAAATTCAAATCCATTTGTCTCGCTGTTAATTCAAGCTGGAGCGTCGTCTGGACCTCCGTGTGATAATGGGACAATTTGTGCCCATATTACTGGCAATGACTTTATCCCAGTCGGTGGAATACCGGCTGGATATTTTACTGATTTCAGGATTAGACAGAGATTTGCTACTGGAATTAATTTGCCTGGATATGGAGGAAGTATTACGGATGATGCAGCAGTAGTTACTTTTGTTCAAGGTAATAATACAGGTACACCATCTGGATCAGCAACTCACGATACTTCGCTTCCATGTGCTGGGTCGGGATTTACAGGTACAGGAATGTCTTGCCCGACTAACAATTAAAAAATTATTTGAGTGAACAATTTCAAAATCAAGACATTTTTTTTATATTTATTTATTAAATAAACCTCTTGTAGGTATCGAAAATAATACATAATCCAAAAAATCAAATCATGTCGGAACCTTTCCTGGCTGAAGTTCGAATAGTAGGATTCAATTTTGCTCCTCGCGGTTGGGCTTTTTGCGACGGACAGATATTACCCATCAACCAAAATCAATCTTTATATAGTCTATTGGGTACCACATATGGAGGAGATGGACGTACTTCATTTGCTTTACCGGATCTTAGAGGGAGGGTTCCAATCCATGTGGGCAGAAGCAATGGAGGAGGGGATCACACTCTGGGACAAAAAAGTGGTGAAGAAACGCATACTTTGACAATCTCTGAAATACCTATACACCGTCACGTTGTAAAGGCTTCAAGTTCAAATGCCAACAGCAGAGTTGCTTCAGGACAAGTTTTAGCCAGAGGACTTAACCAATATGCTGCATATGATTCCGCTAATAGTACAAATATGCATCCAGAGACCATACCGAACGTAGGATCCGGAAGTGCCCATGAAAATATGATGCCTTACATTGCATTAAATTTTTGCATTGCTTTACGTGGTCTCTTCCCGTCAAGAAATTAGTTTATTCAATAAAACCTAGACATATGTCAGAACCCTTTGTAGGTGAGATTCGGATGTTTGCTGGCAATTTTGCTCCCCGAGGCTGGGCCTTTTGTGATGGTCAGTTATTAGCTACTTCGCAGAATGATGCTTTGTTTTCATTATTTGGGACCATCTACGGAGGAGATGGTCGCACAACTTTTGGCCTACCTGAAATGAGAGGACGAATTCCCATTCATGCTGGTTCAGGTCCGGGATTATCCCCAAGAAGGCTCGGACTAAAAGGAGGTACAGAAAATGTTACTATTACTACTAATACTTTAGCAACTCACAAACATACTTTTAGGGCTTCATCAGCATCAGGAACTCTCAGCGATGGTGAGAACAATACTATATCGAACTCCCCTAGTGTGGATCTTTATATTGAAGATTCTCCTGTAGCCAATATGGCATCATCAGGATCCTCCTTTATAGGAGGCAGTAGGTCGCACACAAACCTACAACCATTTCTTTGTATTAATTTTATTGTTGCTCTAGTTGGAATCTATCCAAGTCGTAATTAAACAAATAATCATGTCAGAACCCTTTATCGCTGAAATCCGAATCTTTGCCGGCAATTTTGCACCCCGAGGCTGGGCGTTTTGTAACGGGCAGTTGCTTCCGGTTGCCCAAAATACAGCATTGTTTTCATTAATTGGGACCACATACGGAGGAGATGGCCGAACAACCACCGCTTTGCCAAACCTGCAAGGCAGAGCCCCGATGCATCCGGGTAGAGGACCGGGATTGACCTCGCGACGATTAGGTCAAAGGGGAGGAGTGGAAATGGTAACCCTGACTGAGGCACAAATCCCAAATCATCAACATATTACGAGAGTGGCAGTCGATCCTGCCGATTTGCAAGCACCAGGCCCAAATCGGTCATTAACACGAGCTAGTGCCGATGCCTTTCAAATTAACGCGACAGCAAATTTGGTAAACTTAAATGTAAATGTGTTGACAGAAACAGGAGGTAGCCAACCCCATAACAATTTGCAGCCCTATTTGACTTTGAATTTTATTATTGCATTAGTGGGATTGTATCCTTCCAGAAGTTGATGGATCTAAACCCATTTAATTAAGATAAACATCTCCTCAAGTGTGGAAACGGTCCATATTCAAAAGCGATTCATCAAGCCTTCCGATTTGCCTTTTCTGAGAAAACTCTACGAATCTACTCGAAGTCAGGAATTGAAGCTCATTCCCCATTGGAACGAGGATGAAAAAAAAGCTTTCCTGGACCAACAGTTTCACGCTCAACATACCTATTATAAGGAAAATTTTGGAGAGGCAGAATTTTCCCTTTTATTAGTCAATGATATTCCAGTCGGGAGGTTATATCTTGATCGGCGGAAGGATGAGCTTCGTATCATAGATATCGCTTTATTACCCGCATATCGCGGTATTGGAATTGGAACCAAATTGTTAAGGGAAATACTAAAAGAAGCCCATAACGTAGAAAAACCAGTACGCATTCATGTCGAACAAAACAACCCGGCACTTTCGCTCTATTCCAGGTTGGGATTTAGGCAGATTGGAGATACCGGTGTATATTATCTGATGGAATGGAATTCGGAAAACTAAACGAAACGGAAATGGCAAATTTAGGAGAGATAACTTTGGAGGAATTTGAACAATATAAAGGCACCAATTTTTCCATGCGTATATCGGACGAAGTGGAGGTAAAGCTTGTGTTGATTGAAGTAAAAGGTCTTAATACGAATCGACCCGATGTACGCCTACCTTTTTCGCTTATTTTTGAAAGTGACCAAATTGATGAATACTACGAACAGGGTGTATTTCAGGTGACTCATAAGGAATTGAAAGCTATAGATTTATTCCTGGTACCCATAGGTCCGAAAGGGGAAAAAGGCGGTATGTTATATGAAGCCATCTTTAACTAAGTTGTGTTAGGTTATTACATGTGCTGGAAAGGGTGTAATTAATATCCAGTAGAGAAAGGATGGTAGATTGAGAACGAAAAGTTTATGAATTCAGAAGTGGTAATACTGTAAAGATCAGGATTGATTTTTACGGCATTAATAGACGGGAATAATGGGATATTTTCTTTACCTTCGGTACTGCAACAATCTAGAAGACCAAGCTGAATAACCATGAGCGAGAATGTATCCCACAAAATCAGGAAAACTATGACCAAGATCTTAACAATTGTTGGATTATTGATTTTCGTTTGGTTTAGCTCCTCAAGTATACTGAATGCTCAGACATTCCCGCTACCTCTCCCACATTTGCCAGCTGGAAAGATGATCAAAGTTTATTATAAGGTGGGTATCAATACACCATTAAACCCACTTTCCACTATGTCCGTTTCGGAACATGATTCCGTGAGCTATAATATGGGCATGGTTGCACTTAGCGATGATCCTGCCACTGGAACAGCAATGGATGCCACCATGACTCAGGTTGCACAATTCGCCTGCAATATGTTTGGGAAGGTGGTTTATGTGGATTCAAGTGCGGCACCAGGTGGAGATGGAACCAGCTGGGCACTAGCCTTTAATGACGTACAGTTGGGATTACTTATTGCCGGCCAATGTCCTGGAGTCGATTCGGTGTTTGTTGCTACCGGAACTTATTATCCGGCAATTTCAGATCGAGACAGCACTTTTATGCTACCCGATAGTACAACGATTCTTGGTGGCTTCCCTTCCGGAGGAGGTCCTTTAACTTCTCGCTCACCTGCTTGTAATTTGACGGTTTTAAGTGGAGATATCAATCAGACTCAAGATAGTTCTGGTAATTCGTATCATGTGATTACCACTTCTGGTTATTCCGGGACAATCGCAATCGATGGATTTATCATCGAATGGGGGAATGCCATTGCAGAAATGCACACTGGAGGTGGATGGTGGGACGGATCGACCTTTGACAATGGTTTGATCGACATCAATCATTGTATTTTCCGCAATAATTATGGTGTGCTAGGAGGGGCTGTTTATAAAGAGGGAAGCAGTGATTTTAACCTTTTCAATTCAGAACTTTATAATAACACGGCTCAAGACCGGGGTGGTGCGCTGTATATTACTCCCACCATAACCGGTACTTATTCGACATTCAGAATCGAAAATGTCTTGATGCATCACAATCAGGCCACAATCAATGGGGGAGCTATTGCCATCACATTTAGTGATGGGTTGGATCTGGATATAATCAATACTACGATTGCAGATAATAGTCCGGATGCATTTAATAGCAATACTATTGGAGTCCCAGGACCTGTATTAGTGAGAAACACCATATTTTGGAACAATGGGGCAATGGATGTCACCGGAATTGTAGTTCCGGATATTCAATACTCCAATGTGATAGGGGTAGCCGGAACTGGAAACAAAATGATGGACCCGATGTTCGTCAATACCACGAATTATCATCTACAACCACTGTCTCCTCTTCTGGATATGGGATTGAATAGTGCTTCTACAATGTCTACTGATCTTGATGGTATTGGTCGTGTTGCCAACGCAATTATTGATATGGGAGCCTATGAACATCCATTGTATTGCCAGGATACCACCTGGTATTTAGACGCCAATGGAACCCCCCTGTGTATTCCGGTAGATTCGATTATTCGCACCACCTTGAGCGGAAATATTATCGGCTTGGTCAACGGTATGATGGGTATAGATACTTTAAAATTTGATTGCTCTATACCCGGAGATAGTCTCCTACAATTTGATGTGATTGACACGACCTGCATGACGTGGGACACATTGCACACATGTGCAATGATTGTTTCAGTATTGGATACGATCCCACCGGTGATTATGTGCCCAAATGATACAACAATTCAATTAGGACCATTTGGATGTGAAGCAATTCTAGCCGATTATACGATAAATGAAAATTGTAGTTATGTAGTCAATATCATCAGTGGCCTCCCACCTGGAGTACCTTTTCCCATCGGTACCACCCAAAATGAAATCATAGTTACCGATCCGGCTGGGAATACAGATACTTGTCGATTTATGGTTACCGTGTTAGAAAACACCGGAAATGGAATTCCGACCTGTCAAGACCAGGTGAATATTTCTCTTGGAGCAGGATGTGAAAGAGTGATTACCGCTCAGGATGTTCTGGTAACAGGAGCTGCTGGATGCGGTGATCGTTATAAAGTATCTCTAAGTTACCCAGTAGGAAATTCAGTAGTGACTATTCCAAACAATACAGTTACCGATGCGCATCGGGGTCGTTATGTCACCTACATGGTAGAAGACACCGTTTCTGGAGTACGCTGTTGGGGCAAATTGTTGATTGAGGATAAATATCCTCCTCAGATCATTTGTCAAAATGACACCATCAGTTGTTTGAATATGAGTGAGCGGGAGAACCTCGTGCTTACAAGTGATAATTGCACCGGAATTGAACCCCAAATTGACTTTTTGGAAAAGAAATGGACTGACCTAGGATGTGACGATCGCGAATTCATTGGGTATCTTTCGCGCCGAGTTCGGGCGACCGATCTCTGGGGTAACTACAACGAATGCAGGGACACCTTATGGGTCTGGAAAGAAAGTTTGGATAGTTTGGTTTGTCCTCCGGACACCGCAGTAGATTGTAATTTACAACATCAAATCAACGGAAATTGGGTTGATGTGCTTTGGAATACCGGAGCCAAAGGTTATGCCTATCTGGATGACCAAGGGTATGCACACCCATGGCCTACGGATGCTGATGGAATTGCTCCCGCTCCTTATTTGAAAAGTATTGATCCAAATCAGGACCCAGGATATATGATACCTACTAAAACCGATTCCGGGCCTATTTTTGACAATGGCGGAAAGTGTCAGGTTATCTTCAAATACAAAGATCATATCATTCCTACTTGTGGTAAAGCTTACAAGATCAGAAGAGAGTGGATTATCTATGACTGGTGTACCAAAGAAGATACAACCTGCATCCAATGGATAAAAATTAAGGACGAAGCACCACCAGTGATTGATGCGCGTTATGTGATACAGGATGATATGAGTTTTCAATGGCTAATTTCAGATCATGACTTAAAAGCTTATGTAGATCCTCATGATTGTAAAGCCCACGTGGCACTCGAAGATATTAGATTACTTTTAGAATCTCGGACGGGCATTTTGTACAATGGTAAGTGGGCTAAAGAGTGCGACGATAACGTAGAACTGGAATACGAAATAATATATTCAGATCCAACACATCCAGGTAAACAAATTATTATTAATGGCTACTACGATGACAAAAATTATGTGTATCTGCCCGCCGGGTATTTTGAAATTCAGTGGAAACTAAGAGATCGCTGTTGGAATGAAAGTGAGGTATATCAAAAAGTATGGGTATTAGATGAAATTCCACCCACCCCGGTATGTGATGAGATTACACAGGTGACCTTAGACCCGGATTCGTGCTGGTCTCGGATCGAAGCCAAGGATCTGGATGATGGCAGTCATGATAACTGTTGTGGCCAACTGCACTTTGCGGTGGCGTCGATGGATACGATTGAGTATTGGAGGAATTACTGGTTGGATTATTTTAAAAATTGTTCGAGTGAATATGAGTATCACCGGGATATAGAAGATATCAAAGGGGGCATTGAAGAATGGATTAGCATATTTGTATTTGATGATTATGTTGATGTAACGGAATGTGGTACGGAGAATTTGGTATTGCGCGTGTATGAAGCCTGTGGAATGCCGGTATATGATCCTCATACGTTTTATGGTGGTCCTCACGAATGGTATTGGTGGAATATATCGGCCCGGTTTACGCGTTTTTACTATTGGCGCTTAAATGAATATATTGGTTATGGTGATCCGCGGGCGGAATTTATCTGTGGAGTGTTTGGAAGTAGTGGAGGGTCTGCTGCTACACAGGAAGACCCGTTGGCACCCTATCCTGCGGTACGCTGGGATGTACCGGTGGGAGTTGCGATAAACTATGAATATGATGAGCACGGGCCATTTAAGACAGAAATTGGATATGATATATCCGTTCCCTCAGCAAAAGCAGAATGGGAACAACGCGTCAGAAATAAATATCCTACGGAAGTACAAGTATTGGAGGCCATTTCCATAGATAAGCGGGTATACTTTCCCCATTTGTACAGTGACTGCATGATCGAGGTGATCAAGGATGATAAGGTGCCACCGGTATGTACGGCGCCTGAAGATGTGACGTATTACTGTGATGGGGTTCCATACCACTGGGAGGTGGAGAAGACCTATGATTTAGGACGTAAAACGACTATCGTATCAGGTTGGGGAGCGAGATATGCTCATGACCAGTGTGGGATCAGCGATATATTGAGTGAAAGATGTTATACGCAGCGGATTCACGTAGATATATTACAAGGGGGTGTATTGGTAGGCTACAATGTATGTTGCATAGAGGTACCGTGGGATGGTGGTAAATTGGGATATTACGGAGGACCGGAATCTTCTGGCTATGGTTATGATCAGGAAGACTGCGGATCACAGTTCAGTTTATTACCGGATGGTTGGCAACCGATATATTGTTGGGTATGGTTATTATTGGATAAATATGATGATCCGAGTTATGGGAAACCGGATGCAACGCGATACTTTGGAGAATTGGAATACAGTGACCATTGTGGAGTAGACACGGTGAGTTATGAGGATAGTGGTTCGCTGAACGAATGTGGGGTAGGGGTTTTGAAGCGGACCTGGACGGTAGGAGATCGATGTAAAAATGAGAGTATCTGTAGTCAAAAAGTGATTATCAAGCCAAGATCTGACTTTGAGGTGGTATTTCCGGAAGATCAGATAGTCGAATGTACGGAAGTAACGGGAATTGATCCGGAAGAAACCGGTCGGCCGGTAGTAGAGGATGATGATTGTGAATTGATCGGGATCAATTATGTAGATGAGCGTTTTGAGATTACCGAAGAGGGCTGTTATAAGATATTGAGAACCTGGACAATTATAGATTGGTGCGTATACGATGCGGATCAGCACTTCAGACATCCGGATGTAATCGTGGATGATCGCTTGGTAGCAGGAGGAGATCGTCCCTGTATACATCGCAATTTGAAGGATGAAGGAGATGGATATGTGACCTACATCCAGGTTATTAAAGTGATCGATCGGGAAGCTCCCGAGGTAATTTGTGTAAGAGAGATCAGCATATGCAATGAAGATGCGGATTGTGAATTAGCGGAGCATGAATATGAATTTGGATCGGCTACGGATAACTGTTCGTTGCCGGAGGAGATTGGGTATCGTTATATAATCAAGCCGGGACAAAGTGAAGATAGTGGATCGTGGATCTATGGACATGGAGCCAGTTATACAGGAAATTTAGAGTTGGGTGTACACGATGTATATCTGATTGCGACGGACCGGTGTGGCAATGAAGACACCTGTACTACCCAAATCGTGGTAGAGGATTGTAAACCTCCGACACCTTATTGCTATGATGGAATCGCGACAGTGGTGATGCCATCCTCACAAAGTGTAGAGGTATGGGCCAAGGACTTGGATGCGGGAAGTTTTGACAACTGTACTCTACATGAAGATCTGTTGTTTGCATTTGATTCCAGTGGATTGGAAACTTCAAGAATCTTTACCTGTGATGATGTTGGTCAGGAAGTGGTATCCATCTATGTATTTGATGAACAGGGGAATTTTGATTTTTGTACAACTTCTTTACTTATTCAGGCTGGAGATCAGAATTGTCCAGGACTGGTCACATCAACCTTAGGAGGGCATATTGAAACAGAATTTGGAGATGACATTGAATTTGTACAGGTAGAGTTGTTTAGGGATGAGCTCAAATTAAGAGACTTTATTACTGGACTGGATGGGAACTATTTGTTTTCTAACATTCGTGTGGCGGAAGAATATATGGTTCGGCCACGAAAAGAGGATCATATGATCAATGGATTAACTACTCTCGATTTAGTGTTAATTCAAAAGCATGTTTTAGGTTATGAAAGATTGGATTCGCCCTATAAGTTGATAGCTGCAGATGTGAACCGGGACAATAAAATATCAGCTCTGGATGTTGTCGAACTTCGAAAACATATCTTGGGATCCTACGGAGATCAAAGCTCGGATAAGAGCTGGCGTTTTGTTATGAAAGATCACATTTTCTCAGATCCTGAACTATTGGAAGAGGTACCTGAACAGGCCGAATTCATAATTGATAAGGATACTTCCATGTCAATTGACTTTTATGGAATTAAATTAGGAGATGTAAATAATACGGCCAAAGCCAATTCAGCCCAACTACATAGTTTGGAACAACGAGAGTTGATTACATTGAGGTTTGAAGGCATAAATTACTTAAACGATGACCTGATCGAAATTCCGGTGGTGTCAAACTATCATGGACTTATTGAAGGATTTCAATTTTCAATGGATGCGCCGGGAGATTTTGCTGGAATTACTTCTGCCAAATTAAAAATTGAGTCGGATAATTACCGGATTGGAGACCATGGTGAACTGCTTGTAAGTTGGAATCAGAATAACAGCCTGGTAAAACAGGGCGAAACTCTGTTTACCCTGTTGATAAAGTCCAAACGAAAATTGACTGATATTAAACCTGAGATTCAATTAGGTAATTCGATTTCATCTGAAGTTTATATTGACGGTAACATCTACGACCTGGAATTTATTTGGCCCGGTCAAGTTGAGGTTGAACCAGCTCTTTTACAAAATAAACCCAACCCATTTCGCAATACAACTGTAATCCAATTTTGGCTGCCAGCTACACAATCAATAGAATTAAATGTATACGATATTTCGGGTAAGTTGATTATTAGAAAAGCTGGTGTTTATAGTAGGGGTGACCATGAATGGAAGTTAGAAGAGCATCAATTGGATAATAGATTGGGAGTATTGTACTATCAGTTAAGAACGGAATCCGAAGTCATCAATAAAAAGATGATTCGGGTGCAATAAGTATAATAACAATACTCAAAGCCGGGAAAGTACATCGCGATAATACTTAATACTCAGGTTAGTAGTCAAAAATGGCGCCATTTGGGCCATTAATAACTACTAAGAATACATGTTGTGAATAATTCTTTGTGAACCTCAATGAACTTAGTAGTAGAAACAATTTATGATTACCCATTTCTATGGGTTACTTTTGGTTCTGACTCCTCCAGGTGGGCCTTTTATTGATTTAGAATTTGGAATTCGTACAGACATCACTGTGGTGTTACTTCGGTTCGATCGGAATCAATCGATAGATGATACCTGGTTTTTCCACACCTACGTAAAGATAGTCATCAGGTCCCATTGCAACACTTCGTACTCGGCCAATATTTTTTAAGAGCATTTCTTCCCCTACAATTTGACCATTTTGAACAATACATCTATTGAGATATTTAAAGCTCAAGGATCCAACCAGAAAATCTCCTTCCCAACCAGGGTATCGGCTGCCGCTGACAAACGTGGATCCGCAAGGACCAATCGAAGGTACCCAGTACAATTCAGGTTGTTCCATTCCTTCTTTGGCTGTTATATCAGTAAAAGAAGTACCATTGTAATTGATGCCATAAGAAATAACCGGCCAGCCGTAATTTTTACCTTTTTGGATGATATTAACTTCATCTCCTCCTCGGGGCCCGTGTTCATGAACCCAGATATCACCTGATGCCGGATCCAATGAGATTCCCTGAGGATTACGGTGACCATAAGACCAAATAGAAGGCATAGCTCCTGCGACTTTTACAAATGGATTATCAGCCGGAATGGAACCATCATCATGCAAACGGTGAATTTTTCCACAGTGATTGTTTAGGTATTGGGGATTTTTATCCCGTGCTCCTCGATCTCCTACCGAAAAATATAAATACCCCTCACGATCAAATTCAAGCCTGGAACCGTAATGATGGCGTGTATTGGAATACGGCTGAGCCTCAAAAATCACGGTTTGATCCTGTAATTCATTTTCAATTAATCTGGCTCTCATAATTGCCGTGGTTGCTTGATCACTTTGAGGTTTGGAGTAGGACAGATAGATCCATCCGTTTTCCTCGAAATTAGGGTGAATCTCAATATCCATTAAGCCACCTTGTCCTCTGGCCTTAACTTTTGGAACTCCACTGATTTCCGCAATCTGACCTTGAATATCTTTCCGGTACAAGTCACCTCCTCTTTCGGTTACCAATAAATCACCTGTCGGCAACCAGGTCATACCCCAGGGAATTTCTAAACCGGTCATCACCGTGTCCAGATGGAAAGTGAGATTTTGAGTGAAAAAAGTATCGGATTGTAACTGAGTCGCAGTAAAATCATATTTCTTTCGTCCAACGATACTTGATTGGATAAATTCTACCAATTTTTCAATTTCGACATCCGTAAAAGTAGTATCATATGAAGGCATCCCATCCTGGATATATCCTTTTTTGATCGAATTAAACATAGAATGAGCATCACTCCCATATTGCCATTGTTTTTCAACAAATCCCTCTAGGTTTGAACCATGACAAGAAGCACAGTAGGTTTTGTAATGTATTTCAGGATCGTTATTTTCAAAATGATGAAATTCGATGTTTAATGTGTTGCCAACGTTGGTGCTTGCCCCCCAATGGACACTGATTGTTAAAACCAAAATTTGAAACCAATTCATAGATATCTTTTTAATGCGACCAAAAATAGAAAAACAAAAATAAAGAATTAGGGTTTGATCATAATGGAGTTCACTTTACTTTTCATACGGAATGTAATTCTATCTTATGCCATAGAATGTATTCAAACTATTACCTAATTTCAGGACTTATTAATTTACCAAGTATTTACACTACCTTTGCCCGAATTTTTTCAAAACCTAGTCATGAAGGAAATCAGAAATATTGCGATTATCGCTCATGTAGACCACGGTAAAACCACATTGGTTGATAAGATGTTATTGGCCGGAAAGCTATTTAAAGAGCATGAGAAACCCGGTGAATTGATCATGGATAGCAATGATCTCGAGCGGGAAAGAGGTATTACCATCCTTGCTAAAAATGCCTCTGTTACTTACAAAGAGGTAAAAATTAATATCATTGATACTCCCGGTCACTCCGATTTTGGTGGAGAGGTGGAGCGGGTACTCAATATGGCTGATGGAGTGTTGCTCCTGGTTGATGCTTTTGAAGGTCCCATGCCTCAAACCCGGTTTGTTTTGGAAAAGGCGATTAAAATGGGTAAAAAGCCGATCGTGGTGATAAATAAAGTGGACAAAGAAAACTGCCGACCGGACGATGTTCACGAAGCGGTTTTTGATTTAATGTTTCAATTGGATGCCTCGGAAGAACAGTTGGACTTTCCTACGTATTATGGATCGGCCAAACTGGGTTGGATGAGTGAAGACTGGGAACATCCCGAAAGTGATATTACCACATTGATGGATGGCATTGTGAAACATATTCCACCTCCTCAGGTTCAGGACGGTTATGCCCAAATGTTGGTCACCTCATTGGATTACTCCTCTTTTGTGGGACGTATTGCCATAGGTAGAGTACATCAGGGAATCCTTAAATCCGGTCAACAAATTGCATTGATCAAAAGAGACGGTACCGTAATCAAGAGCCGAATTAAATCATTATTTACTTTCGAAGGATTAGAGCGTACAAAACAAGCTGAAGTACCAGCCGGAGAAATATGCGCTTTGGTGGGTATCGAAGGGTTTGAAATTGGAGATACTATCGCCGATCCGGATTTTCCGGTTGCTTTACCCACAATTGACATAGAGGAACCTACGATGAGCATGCGGTTTACCATCAACGACTCTCCATTTTTTGGGAAGGAAGGGAAATACGTAACCTCACGACAGCTAAAAGAACGGTTGGAGAAGGAATTGGAAAAGAATCTGGCCCTCAGGGTTGAACCTACAGAATCAGCCGATTCTTTTCGGGTATTTGGCAGAGGAGTTATGCATTTGTCTGTGCTGATAGAAACCATGAGAAGAGAAGGATTTGAAATGCAAATCGGTCAACCTCAAGTCATTACTAAAAATCGGGAGGGCCAAATCTATGAACCCTATGAAGAATTGACAATTGACCTCCCCGAATCTTATGCAGGAAAAGCCATTGAAGCGGTAACTGCCCGTAAAGGAGAATTGAACCAGATGGACCCAAAAGGAGAAAGAGTCAAACTCGTTTTTATCATTCCTTCCAGAGGTATAATTGGACTAAGAACTTTCTTAATGAATAATACTGCCGGGGAGGCGATAATGGCTCAGCGATTTCTGGAATTTCAACCTCATAAGGGTCCGATACATGGACGCATCCAAGGTTCACTGATCAGCATGGAAAATGGAAAAGCCATACCTTACAGTTTGCATAACCTGCAAGAAAGGGGAAAGTTTTTTGTTGATCCAGGTGCTGAAGTTTATGAGGGACAAGTCATTGGTGAACATACCAGACCGGGTGATTTAGTAGTTAATGTAACCAAAACGAAAAAACTTTCCAATGTAAGGGCCGCCGGATCGGATGAAAAAATGCGTATTGCCCCTTCGGTTAAATTTTCGCTTGAGGAAGCTTTGGAATATATCCAATCGGACGAATACGTAGAAGTAACTCCCCAGAATATTCGCCTGCGCAAAATATACCTCAAAGAACACGAGCGTAAAAGAATCCAGAAAGTCGGATAAGAAAGCGTAAAAGGATCCAATTTATCGTTTTGCAAATCGAGTCGTTAGTTGAAAATCCTGACTAGTTATTCTTACTAAATAAATACCGGGATATAGATCTGAAATGTCCAGTATTTCACGAATTGTCTGATCCCTGATACGCAGTTGCTTCACTTGCCGGCCATTTACTGATAGAATCTGCACAATTCTAGGTTGAACGGATTTAATATTCGGGATCTGTAATGAGATGGAGTTTCCAGCCGGATTGGGAAAGACAGTTAATTCATGTTGAGCATTATCCAATTCCGTAAAAATGATATTCGAATAGGCGTAACTTCCATCTAAGTCTACTTGCTTAAGGCGGAAATAATACTTTCCTTCCCTTTGTGGTAAAAAATCATAGTTATAGGTGGTTATTTTATGTATATCCCCGGTTCCGGGAATAATGGCTTCCGTCCGGAATTCAGAATTGTTAAATCTCACTTCTAAGGCAAAATAATCATAATTAACTTCTGAAGCGGTCTGCCATTCCAAATTAATTCCATGGTTTGATATATTACCTTCAAATGAAATCAATTCTACTGGCAAAACAATATTGGTTTGTTGGAAGGTAATTGTCACAACTAAATTACAGTTGGCACTATTACCTGGTGTGGCATCCAAGTTGGTAATGGTTCCATTCTGAACACTGTTGGTCCCGTCCGGAACGTTGTTAAAAGTCAAGGACGTAGTTTTTACATCTGAAACTGTCGTCGCAGTGACCAAGTACGATGCAGTTATAATGTCACTACCGGTATTATTAGTTAAAGTTGCCGTAAAATTTACGGTACAATTATTTGTGCCCACAGAGGTAACATTTACATTGGAAATCGAAAATGATTGACCAAAGGATGGATGATTAATGAATAGCAAAAACACAGCAATACAAGTAATAATTCTAGTGTGTGGTAGTTTATTATTTTTCATAATTTTTTGTTTTTTGTATTCAAAAGCAATTCAATTAATTGCGAATAAATTATTCAATCGGTTGAGATTTGTGGGGGAGGAGGCTGACATTTAAGGGCAGTGCAAAGTTACTGATAAATGTTGTTCGATTAAAGCCTGTTAACAATTAATCGCCGGGAAGTAAATGGATCTAAGTAATCAATATGGATTGCCTTATTGATTTCTACCGGTTGTATTTACTTTTAAGAATTTCAAGTGACTAGATTTATGGTTAGTTTTAAGCATTAAACTCTTACTATTGTATTATCTTAGGCCTAACCCCAAATCCCTGATTATTTTAGTTAAAAAAATGGATTGAATACTTGATGGATAAAATAAATATCCTATTAGTAGAAGATGATATGATTATCGCCACGCACATTGCCAGTGTTTTGGCGGAAGCAGGTTATAACATAACTGGAATAGCGGTCGACGCAGTGTCTGCCATGAGTCTTCTGACCGACCCCCCCCCTGATCTGGCAATCTTAGATATAAGTATTAAGGGAGAAGTTGATGGAATTGAATTGGCAAAAAAAATCCGTGAACAATTATCCATACCGATTATTTTCTTAACTGCCAACTCTGATGAAAGTACTTATCAACGAGCAAAGCATGTATATCCGGATGCATTTATCCCAAAACCCTTTAATGCCACTCAACTGGTAAGAACCGTGGAGTTGGCCATATTAAAATTTGCTCAGGAGGACGGTGAGCCAGCGCAGACCCAACAGCCGGTATTCTTACAAGATCGAATTTTTGTCAGATCAAAGGATAGATTAGTAAAGGTATTATTTGAAGACATTCAATATATAAAAGCCGAGCGTAACTATTGCCAAATTGTGACTGATGATAAGAAGTTCTTATTAAGTGTTCCTTTGAAGAAAATGGCGAGTAAACTGAATTCTAATGAATTTATTCGTGTTCATCGCTCCTATTTAGTCAATATTCTTCAAATTGATGAATTGGATGATCATAATTTGTTTTTTGGAAAAGAAATTATTCCGGTCAGCAAATCTTTCCGCTCTTTATTGATTCAAAAACTTAACATGATTTAAAGATTTTCAGTCCATACAAGTGTACAGTGGGACAATATTTTAGTCAATTCGGCAAAACTTATTGATATTTTAAATATTTCTTTCCATTTTCATATCCCAATTTGCAGAAACTCATTATGAGGTATAATAAAACGATATGGTTGATTTGTATAAGTTACAGCTTTCTTCTAACCTTATTGTTTCCTTGTTCAGGACATAGTCAACAAACCTTTAAATATTGTGATAGCCTATTTTCCCAAAAGTCGATTTCAGAAACAGATATACTGCGGCTGGATAGTGCTATTCACACCTTAAATTATTTTCGATCGCAAGAACCAATCCTCCTTTATCAGCAAGCCAAAAACCTAGCCATCCAAAATCATTTCGTGCGACTTTCCGCCAAAATGGAAATGGAAATAGCTCAAATCTATTGGGACTTGTTGAATCTCGACTCGGCTCAATATTATGCGGATCATGCTGCCTGGATTTTTCAGGAGGTAGGTGATGAATTAATGTACGCCAGGACCGCAAATTTGCGCAGAAACATATATACCCGCAAATCCGAATTTTCAAAAGCGTATGACATTTGTTTTGAAGCGCTTGAGATTTTTGAAAACTATGGAGATAAGACAGGAATTGCCATTACGAATCGTGATGTCGGATCAATTATGCTCCAAGAAAAAAAATATGCAGATGCCCTGAAATATTGTCTGAGTGGAGTCGAACATTTAGAATTGGAAAAAGAATGGCTGGAATTGAGCTTTAGTTATCAAAGGATAGCGATTGTATACCGTGAGCTGGGATTTTATCAGAAAGCTCAAGAATACGTTCAAAAATCTATGGATGCTTGCCGGATGTTGACAGATTTTCGATGTCATTCAGGTCTAGCGGATAAATATTGGACTCGCGGTTACATCTATGAAGCTATGGAAGAATTTGACTCCGCAATCGTTTATTACGATTCAGCCAAGTTTTATGCTCAACTTGTTGGATATTACACTATTGACATGTGGATACATAATTCCATTGGGGGCGTGTTTCTTAAACAAAAAAAATATAAAGAGGCTCTGAGGCAATTTAAGAAATCCAGAAATTTTATGGAGGATCAAAGGATTACCATTAGTCCTTATAATTTTTTTCTGCCTATATACACAAACTTGGCGGAGACGTATGCGGGTCTGGGACAATATCAGCAAGCATATAAATATATGTATGATTATTCTATTGCGAAAGATAGTATATTCAAAATTGAAGCCGACCGGCAGATCGCTGAAATCCGAACAAAATATGAGACTTCACAAAAAGAATCGACGATTCAGAAACTTCAGGCTGATAAAATGGCACAACGTAAGGTTTTGCTGTTAGGTATGGTTTTATTGGCATCCTTATTCGTAGTAGCTATTTTATTGTGGAGAAATAATCGTTACCGGTGGAAGGTTAACCAAACTTTGGAATCCCAAAAACACCTTATAGAAACCAAAAATGCACAAAACGAACTTTTGATGAAGGAGATCCATCATCGGGTGAAAAATAATCTGCAAACCATCTCCAGTTTATTGTACTTACAATCTAAAAACCTCAAGGATGACTCGGTAAAACAAGCGATCCTGGCCAGTCAAAATCGAGTCAATACCATGGCTCTTATTCATCAGAAATTATACCAAGGGAAAAATCTCGAAAAAATTGAGATGAAAGATTATCTACAAAATTTGGGTAAAGAGATACAAAAAACAACAGGTAAGGAAAAACAAAGAATCGACTTTATTTTTGATATGAATCCTATGGAATTGAATATTGATATTGCCATTCCTATTGGACTAATAGTCAATGAGTTAATAACAAATTCCCTGAAACATGCGTTTCCAAATGGAGGAGCTGGTAGCATTACCATATCATTAAAGAACGACCCTTCTAGTCAAAAAGTAAACCTGATATATTGGGATAATGGAATCGGCAAAAACGGCAATAAAATGGAGACTAACTATTCATTTGGTACCCAATTGATCAGCTTACTTTGTACTCAGCTCAAAGGAACGCATCGGGAAGATCAAGTAGAAAGAGGATATTTAACCAGAATATCCTTTTCATTAAATTGATTCGATCACTAATTTTTATCATTCGGAAGGATTATCATACCATTCGGCAATTATATTATTGATCCGGATCTTTTCTTTATATCTTCAAGTAACAGTACTCTAAATAACATCATAGATAGAGGATGAGTTATTTAAACTGTCAGTGAACTCCAAAAAACCAAATGTGTTTGATAGGCTTCATAAATGAAGCTTAGTTGATTTCTGAAAAGATTAAACGGGCACATCATTTTAATACCTATCACTTCACTACGATTCAATATCGGAAGCGCCCAAACGCGTTTCTGATATTGGATTTATTCTCTTCTTCTTAAGATCCCTATTGGAAAGCAAAACACACATATATTTAATCGGAACAACCTATTGTTTTACCCACTTAATGTTTATAGGTCCTTTATCAGTCTGTATGCTGCAATAGTATGAGCCTGGCAGAAAGTGGGATACTGAAATTTGTAAGGATTCTTGCTTGCTGTTTAGTGGAAAGACAGCCAAGGGTAGCCCCAAACTAGAATAGAAAGTAATTTTTCTACTTTGGAAAGGTAAATTTGCCATCGTTATTACATCCGATACTGGATTTGGGTAAAAGTTGATAGGATCATCAAAGTAAGCATTATGATCAGATACAGAGGTAAATTCGCAAGCTCCGGAATTGAGCAATGTATTTCTAGGTCCAAGTAGGGTAGACATCATTCTGGATACCTGCCCTTTAGTAAATAAATTCATACAGGTATCATGCACCACATCCATATAATTCATGAACATATCCTGCGAACCACACGAGTATTGTGCACTACCCGGGCATCCTACATATCCGTTAAGTTGTATGGGCGTGTCTTCAACCAAATCGTCTGCAATACAACCTTGCTTTGACCAGGTATGCATTAATCCTAAATAATGGCCCATCTCATGAGTGAGGGTTCGGCCTTGATCTGTGGGAAAAGTTGCTGTGCCCATATTTCCAAATGCCCGGTAATCGATTACTATTCCATCCACATCATCGTCTTCCAATAAAACCTCAGGTGTGGTAGCAATACCAAAAGTCTTTCTGGCATTGTCGATATTACATACCCAGATATTCAGATATCGGTACGGATCCCAATTTTTACTACCACCGGCATATCCATAATATACCCTATATGGAGAACTACCTATTTCTTGTATTTCAGTTTGCCTGCGAATGATTCCGGAGGTGGGATTCCCATCTATATCCATTCGTGCCAAACAAAACTCGATATCCATTTTTCCGGCCAGGGGTTTGAAAAAGGCAGGTGTACGGGAAGTATCGCTATTTAACCGATTGAAATCCCGATTGAGAATTACTAATTGCGATTCAATTTGTTCCTCCGAGATATTCTCCTCAGCAACATACCAAACTACATGAACTACGACAGGAATACGAATTTTTTCTCTGGGAAAAATTGGAGTACCCGAAACCGTATCCTGAAGCATGTTTCGCCAAGATTGATTTTGCTGATAAGTTGGATTTTTATTGCTGAGGTACTCTCGAAATTCTTCAAATCCACATCCTTGTTGTCCCTTGACCTGAATCAAAGTGGCTAAAGTCAAATGCAATAGTAAATAATACCTTAGCATTCGAATCACAGCATTCTAGAAATTGAAATCTTTGGCAAAATCCAATTCGATTACCCAAGTTCCTGTTTGATACACTTCAAGATTAACAGATTGTCCTTTTACTGATACTTTGGCTCTAAATGGAATAGAAATACCATTTATTTCTCCATTTTTAAACAAAGTTTGTTTGTTGCCATAATTACCTTCAATCACATTTACATCGAACCTTACGTTTGTTTTGGGCTTACTTAATTGAGTAAAAACCAGTTCAATTTTATTGCCTGTTGGAGAAGTTCTTTTTCCTATTACTTTGGTAATAGAGGGTGATTTACCCGAAAAGGCAAATGGTTTACTGTTTTTTCCAATATATTCATCATCACTCCAATACCCATCTAAGGTTTCTCCACTTGCTTTAATTAATTTCCCTTTTCCTACTTTGACACCTTTCTTAAAAGCACCGGTAAAGACATCACCATTAGCCCAGGTATAAGTTCCCTCTCCATCCGGCAATCCTTTCTTAAAGTTGCCTTCGTAGGTATCGGTTCCTATAGCCTTTCCCTTTCCATTGGCAACTCCCTTTTTACATCCTCCAGAGTATTCTCCGGATAGTGAAGTTAATAATACTTTACATTGGGCTTGGATTTCAGGGATTGAAATGGCGGCTATGGCCAGGAGTAAAAAAAGTTTCTTCATTTTTTTTATTTTGTATAACAGAAAGTTAAAGATAAAAATTCATGGAAAAAGATCCGTAATCCGTTAAAAAACTATTAAATAAGTTATTTTCTTAAACCGGGTTCAATTCTGAGATTCCGATTCAGTTTCTGGTTTGTTGAACCAACTTGAGGCAAATCTCTATTTTTTTTGAATTTGTGCCCAAGGGGTAGAAAATCAAATCAACACCTTGTGTAAGTTCTCTTTCCAGCGCACAAAAGGATCTTGTTCAATATTTGTCTGACCAGTATGGTGTATCGCATGGAAGCCATAATCCTTATGCGGGTCCTGCTTTGTCCAGGATTTGTATCTGATGCGACCCAAATCTCCGATATATTGAATTGACTCTTCGAGCTTTTGTAAACATCGTTGCTTAGAATGGGTTTCTTGGCTGAAACTCCAGACATAGGTTGCATTGGAATTCAATAATTCCCAAATCCAATGATGGTATCCCTCAGTCGAATGGTGAAAAAGAAAACCGAAATCCGGTTTTACTGTGATGCGTATTTTTGAGCTTGACTGTTGAATTTTACCGGCTAAATATACCAACTGGTGACGGTTTCTAACTCCACTATGTGACATCCAAATACTGAATATATCTTCATTTTGTATTGTTTTCGAATCTTTATCTTTAGCCATTTCTTCATACTCTTTTAACAGGTCTTCCGGAGAAACCAATATGGTTTTTTCTGGCCTGTGACTTTGAATGAGATGATGAAAGGGTGCCGTTCTAATTCTTTCAAGTATTCTACCGTTGATGGAGTCAATTTCTTTGGATTTGGCATTTATTTCAATGACCTTACCCAATTCAAACCGGATAATTGCCTTTACATGAAACTTTCGTGTTTGAAATACCCGATGAAAAAAATTTCTAATTAGATAAAACTCTGGTATTAGGTTCCGATTATATATTCTTACAGAAATTAATTCATTTATCTCAGGAACCCAAGTGGTGCATTCCAAATAACCATGTCCAAACAATGCTTGATTGAAAGGATACGAGAAGAATATTTCCCTTTCGGTTGAATCCTGGAAAATACTTTGCGATATATAGGGCTTTAATATTTCCTTTGATTCAATTTCGAAACCTCCGGACTCCAATGGTTCAATGCTTAAAAATGGAGTTATATCTCGGAGGGCATAGTAGGAACACATATTTAAAAAGTACTCTTTATTCAAAGGTAGGAAATGAATACCGGAGATTTTACCTTTCATTTTTTGATTGCTAAAGGCCAATTCTTCCGGACTATCGTAATCGATAACTTCAAAGTGTAAAATACCCTGATCTCTTTCGTAGTTAGTTATGTGGACTTCCCATAGATAGGTTCTTGCGCTTTTTATCTTAAAAGCTTGAAAAGGTAAATTGGTATCCTCCCAGGTCAGTGCGAAACCGGGTGTTAAGTAGATCTTATCTCGGTCAATTTTAATTATCCTTTTCACCTTGTACCTTTCATTAGGTTTTCGATGATCGAAATAAAATAATAAATATAATCATTAGTTTATTTTAATCTTCCCTGCCAATCCACGTCTCTTTGGTGAAATGGATCTAGAATGCGATCTATCAACAAAGCCATTTCAATTCTGGTAATCAATTCATCAGGTTTTTTATCAATCCATTCCAATACTTGAGAGAGGCTGGTCGGATTAATCGGATTCAGGGATTCTATTATTTCGAAAGCTTGCTTGAGCTTAATAACGGGACTTTCCTGAGGTAAAGAAAGGTGAGGGTAGTAATCCATAAAAAATAAGGAATCGATACGCATCAGTCGGTCGGGATAGAACCAGGTTTGGTTGGCCCATTGATGTGGAATTCCGGTGCCTCGGATAATCCCGGTCGCGCCAATTCGTTGTGCTACTGCAAAATGAGGGTGATCCAAAGGGACATCTAAAAAGGGCTGGATATATACTTGATTATTTATCAAACTATCCTGAATCAGCCGAATCGAAATATCGGCAGGGTTAACCATATCTTTGGCCACCACACTACCGACCACACCGGCTGCCTGACCGATTTGCAGGATCACGGGTTGCAACCGGGTTGATCCATTCGCAATGTTGCTCACCGAGATCGATTTATCGGCAACCAAAAAAGGACTATTTTGGGTTGGAATCAAAGTTCCTAAAGGAACGGTGAATGAGGGTACTGGGTAAAATGCCAATTGTGGAACCTGCGGGTTTTTTCGATGGTGATGATCGACGGGATAATCCCCGGAAGCAATACCGGTTCGATATAATGTATAGTCATAGGGTCTTTCTATATGGTTAAGAGTGAATCGGCTAAGACCATGAATACGCCTTCCTTCCCTGTGGTAGGGAATGTAAGGTAACTTGTCTTCAGTTGTAAATTCATCATTGGCCAAGCCCAGGTTTTTCATTCCTAGTTCATGCTGAAGAAAGTAAACAAAATTCAAAGTATGCTCCTTTGCCCGTTGGTATACGGAATCTCTTGTTGGTTCATTCATCTCAACCATATTTGCATAATAGTCATTCCCCTGAATAGGCCAATTGATCATATATTTATCACCGGGAAGTTTGGCATAATTTATCATGGTATTACAAGGATGAATATCTGCTTCAGGATCATCACATAACGAATCACAAGCACACAAAAATTCCTGCGGATCATAACCAGGAAAGGATGATTTTAACACATGAGGGCCTGCTTTTTGAAAATCTTTCAAGATGGCGACATAAGTGAAATCCTGAATAATTTTGTTGGCAACATCCGGCGCAATATGTTCATTTGTAATCTGGTTTGATTCCATCCCAAGATCATAAGATACACCTACTTGAGCAGCTACATCTCCTAAATCTGTTCCATCAATGAGTACGGTTCCTTCTGCATAGGGTAGATCGATCAGGTTCAAATCAACTCTCCAGGATCCCGATCGGCGACTGATGGTACTCCATTGGGTATTTGTGAGTACTTTGAGATTCGAGATTGGGTGGGCCATGTTTTTAAAAATTCGGGCACCTACACTTGGTTCAAATTGGGTATGGCTTACCCATCCTGTAGCCAATTGGTCCACTCCCCCGTAGTAGGCGTATAAACTATCCCGGAATTCTCCCCAAATCCCCGAGGGGAGCTGGTGATTTCCATCCACGGCACTGACTCCAGCTGCTGTTAGCATTCCTCCTAACCAGGGTGTTGGCTCAACCAACAAAGTGGAAGCTCCGGATCTCGCAGCTTGGATGGCGGCAGCTGTACCGCCGGTTCCTCCTCCTAATACGATTACATCATAGCGATACTCTGGGTCAGCGTGATTGCAACCAAGAAACGGAATGAATATGACTAAAAAAAAGTGAAGAATATTATATCGAAGCATATAGGGTATATTTGAATTAATTTTTATCCAAATTAGTAAATTGTAATTTTATGATTGGTTTTGATAAAAATGAAATTTGACTTTTTAAATTACCTATTTTCAAAAGGAAGTCGTATAAAAACATATTTTATAAATAAAAAAACTCAGTGAAAGCCATTTTTTCGCTTTATTCGATTCCCATGGCTTCAGTCCGGCGACACCCTGTAAGTGCCAAAGAGCGTACTCCCGAAGTTATGAAAACAAAAAATCCCTTCCCCCTGACTTTTAGCCGTTTTTCAAAAATTCAAAATAGTTATTATATGACTTCAGAAATAAAAAATGAATACCCGAAGCACACATCAAGAATCACATTTCAATGCTGCCGTTTAATCATGGATAAACCAAAAAGAATGATAAAGAAATATAGCCTCAGCTTTCTGGGAATGTTATTGCTATTGATTTTGGAAGCATGTTCTGGTTCTCAATCCTTTAACCTTGAAGTTTCAGATAACAACTATCTACAATGGGTAAATCCTTTTATTGGTACGGCTGCACATGGCCACACGTATCCGGGAGCTACTGTTCCGTTCGGGGCTATCCAACTAAGTCCTGACAATGGAACCCCAGGCTGGGATTGGTGTTCTGGGTACAATTATGTAGATAGTACTATTGTTGGATTCTCTCATACTCATTTGTCAGGAACAGGAATTGGAGATTTATATGATATTTTAGTTTCACCGTGTGCGCACACAGTCAATTTGCGTATATTTGCCGAAAATCCGAAAATGGAGGCCTATTCGCATACCTTTCAGCATGCAAATGAAAAAGCGAGCCCAGGTTATTACACCGTGCAGTTTGATGATGGCATTAAGGCTGAATTGACCGCATCTACGAGAGTAGGTATGCACAAATACTCTTTTCCCAAGGATTCTTTGCGTAACCTGGTTTTAGACCTGGCTTATGCCTTAAACTGGGATCGACCAGTGGATACATACATTAAAATACTGGACTCATATACATTGCAGGGGTATCGAAAATCTACTGGTTGGGCCAAGGATCAACAGTTATATTTTACGATTAAGTTCTCGGAAGAAATCAAAAACTATGAGTTATTTGAGGGAAACGACTTTCATGAGGGAAGTGAGGTTACTGGAAGTAAAGCACGTGCATTAATTGAGTTCGGTAGGGATTCACAGCCCTTGCAATTTAAAGTAGGCATTTCTTCTGCAGATTTGGATGGTAGCATGTTATCCCTAAACGAAATCCCGCATTGGGATTTTCAAAAAACCAAATTGGCGGCGGAAGCGCTGTGGACAGAGGCTCTTTCACCTATTAAAGTAAAAACCAAAGATTTGCAAAAATTGGAAATCTTTTATACCGCCTTGTACCACACGCAATTGGCTCCAGTAGTGTACAGTGATGGCAATGGATGGTATCACGGTCCGGATGGGGAAAAGCATAGTCGGAGCTTCACACGTTATGATATATTTTCTCTATGGGATACATTTCGTGCTGCACATCCACTTTTCACATTGATCAATACCGATCAGGTGGATGATATGGTCAAATCGCTGATAGCTCATTTTGAAGAATATGGCCTGCTCCCGGTATGGTCATTATTGGGAAACGAAACCAATACGATGACGGGTTATCATGCGATTCCTGTGATCGTTGATGCGTACTTCAAAGGGCTGACCAGTGTATCTCCTGATTCCTTATTGCAAGCAATGATCCGAAGTGCTTCTCAAGACATTCGCGGCACAAATTATTACCGACAATACGGGTATATTCCGTATGATAAGGATGGCCAGTCAGTAACTAAAACGTTGGAATATGCTTTCGACGACTGGTGCATCGGCCAAATGGCAAACCATTTGGGATATGACAGCATCTCGCAGCTATTTGCCAAGCGCAGTTTAGGGTATCGATATCTGTTTGATTCCAAAACCGGATTTATGCGGGCTAAGATGTCTGATGGTTCATGGAAAGTCCCTTTTGATCCTTATTATTCGGATCATAATTTTGATGTTGCCGAATATACCGAAGGTAATGCTTTTCAGCATTCATGGTTTGTTCCACACCAAATAGACGATCTAATCCTTCTACATGAAGGCCAAGAAAATTTTGTGGCAAAATTAGATGAATTATTCAGTGCTAAATCTGAAATTTCAGGTGAAAACGTATCCGTGGATATTAGTGGGTTAATTGGGCAGTATGCCCATGGCAATGAGCCCAGTCATCATATTGCCTATTTGTATAACTTTGCCGGTGAGCCTTGGAAAACTCAGGAAAAAGTTCACCACATAATGAGTACCCAGTATACCGATCAGCCCGATGGACTTTGTGGAAATGAAGACTGTGGTCAGATGTCCGCATGGTACGTTTGGAGTGCGTTGGGCTTTTATCCGGTCAATCCAGTGCAGGGAGTTTACGTAATTGGAACCCCGGCTTTTGAAGAAATGTCGGTCAATCTTCCAAATGGAAATACATTTCAGATTACAGCTCAGGGATTATCCGGTGACCATTTTTATATCCAAAGTGCCACACTGAACAATCAGAATCTTAACCGTTCATATATTCTTCACAACGAAATTATTAACGGGGGAAAATTGGAATTTGTAATGGGAAATACGCCAAATAAAGAATGGGCAACTGATGCAAATTCACTTCCACCCTATGAAATAAAATATTAAAAAAAAATTATTCAATGTCAGTTAAAAATAGTCAAACCCGATTTGAGAAAATACCTACTCGCATCTTTAGCGACTCAGAATTAGCTTCCAAGTCCGTAGCAGAGGAAATTGCGACTTTAATCCGCAAAAAGCAGAAAAACAATGAATTATGCGTTTTAGGATTGGCCACTGGATCGACGCCTAAAAGTATGTATAATGAGTTGTTGAGGATGCATCAAGAGGAAGGATTAAGTTTTGCCAATGTAGTTACTTTCAACTTGGATGAATTTTATCCGATTCAACCCGATGCGCTGCAAAGTTATGTACACTTCATGAAAGAGTACTTATTTGATCATGTGGATATTAAACCGGAAAACATCCACACTCCTAATGGTATGATGCCTAAAGATGATATTCAGCAATTTTGTCTTGAATATGAAGCAAAAATTAAATCTTACGGTGGGATAGACTTGCAAATTCTGGGAATTGGACGTACTGGACATATTGGTTTTAACGAGCCTGGGTCGGGAGTGGACTCTCATACCAGATTGATTTCATTGGATACCATGACCATTATCGATGCGGCCAGTGATTTCTTTGGAGAGCAAAATGTACCTCGCAAAGCGATTACGATGGGAGTCGGAACCATTATGAAAGCCAGAAGAATAATATTGATGGCCTGGGGTGAGGGCAAGTATAAAATCATTAAAAAATCTATAGAAGGACCGGTTACCGATTCGATTCCCGCTACCTATCTGCAAAATCATCCCAATACATTAATTGTACTGGATGAGGGATCAAGTTCTGAGCTTACAAGGGTTAAAACCCCCTGGTTGGTTGAAGAGTGCAAATGGGATTATGCATTAATCAAAAAGGCGGTTATTTGGTTATCATTAAAACTTGGAAAACCGATCTTAAAATTGACTAATCGCGATTATGGAGATAATGGAATGGGAGACATAGTCACCGAATTTGATAATGCGTATCAAACGAATATTAAGGTATTCAATGATTTGCAACATACCATTACAGGCTGGCCGGGAGGGAAGCCCAATGCAGATGATACTAATCGTCCGGAAAGAGCTAATCCGGCCAAAAAAAGAGTGGTTATCTTTAGTCCTCATCCTGACGATGACGTGATTTCCATGGGAGGTACGTTTATTAGATTGGCTGATCAGGGTCACGAAGTACATGTGGCCTATCAAACATCTGGAAATATAGCTGTATTTGATGATGATGTGATCCGATTTGCAGATTTTGTCAATGATTACCATTCCGCGTTTGGTTTGTCACCGGATCATACGCAGCAGTTATTGAATCAGGTCGTAGATCAGATTAAACGAAAAAAGCCGGGAGAAATAGATTCAGCAGAGGTACGAACTATTAAAGGATTAATCCGTCGGGGTGAAGCCAAGGCCGGAGCCAGAAATGCCGGTATAACAGCTGATTTTACTCATTTTCTCAATATGCCGTTTTATGAAACCGGACTGATCAAGAAAAATCCATTAAGCCAGGAGGATATCAATATTACCATTGATCTTTTAAATAAAATTAAACCGCATCAGGTCTATGCTGCCGGAGATTTATCGGATCCCCATGGGACGCATCAGGTATGCTTGCATGCGATATTCGAGGCGGTTCGTCAAATTAAGGAAAGTGGAAAAGAGTGGATTAAAGATTGTTGGATTTGGTTGTACCGCGGAGCCTGGCAAGAATGGGATGTGGTAGATATTGATATGGCCGTACCGATTAGTCCGGAGGAGCTCCTGCGTAAAAGAAGAGCGGTATTCAAACACCAATCTCAAAAAGATGCTCCTTTATTCCCGGGCAATGATCCCCGAGAATTTTGGCAACGTGCAGAAGAAAGAAATCGAGGGACCGCTGCTACGTATGATCGTCTGGGACTTGCAGAGTATGAAGCGATCGAAGCTTTTAAGAGGTATTTATTTTAGTCCTTAACTGTTTTTAGGCCTAGGCAGTAAATTAACCTGTTTACAAGCTAACCAGTAGACCATTATTATCCTCTTGGGCAACCTGTTGACTAAATAGTACAATTGGCTGTATTGTCTATTAGATGGATGATTGCCACCCTTATCTATGCGCTATAAAAAATGGCTTACTTTTTGCCCCTTTTGTAATGTGACATATTATAAACAATGTTTATATGGGGGTTGTGATAATTTCGTAACTTTACCACTTAATCCCTAATTGTACCTATCAAGGATGAGACAAAAGGAAAAGAGAACCGATCAGCCTTTAGCCATTATAGGCATGAACTGCCGATTTCCAGGGAATGCCGATAATCATCACCAGCTGTGGGAAAACCTTCTGAACCAGGTTGATGCCGTAACGGAAATCCCTCCTGATCGATGGGATGCAAATTCGTATTACCACCCGGATCAAGAAGCGGTTAGACTGGGATATTCAAAGTGGGGAGGGTTTATTGAAAATGTAGATCAATTTGATCCGGAAGTTTTTGGGATTTCGCCGCGAGAAGCCCACCAAATGGATCCTCAACAGAGAATTTCTCTGGAAGTGGCATACAATACTTTTTTGGACGCTGGATATAATCCAAGTTCATTTTCAAACCAATCGGTTGGTGTATTTATGGGGGTTTCAACATTTGATTATTTGATCAAAGAAATCAACCAGTTAAATCTAGATGATGTCGATACCTACAGTGCAACCGGTACCTCATTAAGTATCATCGCTAATCGCATTTCCTATATATTTGACCTTTGGGGGCCAAGTTTAAGTGTGGATACAGCATGTTCCTCTTCATTAATGGCCTTGCATCTTGCAGCACAAGCCATATGGAGGGGTGATGCGGAAATGGCGTTAGCCGGTGGTGTCAATTTAATTCTTGAGCCAATTAATGGGATTGCCTTTAGTAAAATGGGATTGCTCTCTCCATTAGGTAGGTGTAAAGCATTTAGTGAAGAGGCATTGGGATTTGTAAGAGGGGAAGGAGCTGGCATGGTATTAATAAAACCATTGGACAAAGCCATTGAAGATGGTGATCGTATTTATGCTTGTATACGAGCAACGGGCACTAATCAGGACGGAAAAACCAATGGTATTGCGGTACCGAACCAACAAAGCCAGGAGGCTTTGTTCAGACAGATTTATACTCAGTCTTCTATTCCTCCGGAAGAAATAGGATATGTAGAAGCCCATGGAACGGGAACCACAGTTGGAGATTATATTGAAGCCAACAGTATTGGCAACATCATTGGGAAGGCAGGTGATAGAAGAAAACCTTTATTTATTGGTTCGATTAAAACCCATATAGGACATTTAGAAGCGGCATCAGGTATTGCCGGATTGATAAAGGCCAACTTGGTGTTGCACCATGAGAAAATACCTGCAAATTTGCATTTTGAAAAACCAAATTCCAACATTCAATTTAAGAAACTTGGTCTGAAGGTTGCAACCAAGACCACTTCATTTAAACATGCAAAATTAGCTGCTGTTAATAGTTTTGGTTTCGGTGGAGCCAACGTACATGTGATTTTGGAAAAAGCTCCCAAAAAGTTAAAGAGGAAGACGAGAGATCAATCTTTGAATGTCCTAAATCTTAGCGCAACTAGTGGAGATAGATTGATAGAGATGGCGAAATTATATTATGCTTATTTGCAATCGCCAGAAGTAACTTTGCAAGAAACAATTCTGAGTACCAACGGATTTAGGTCCAAAGAAAAATTCCAGGTTAGCATTGTTGCGGAAGATAAAAGCGCCTGCATCAAATACTTAAAACAGTTTATCAATGATGAAGAAAACTCCAAACATATAGTTACGAACAGTGAAGAAAGCCTGGAGGATATTCGTCTAGGATTTGTATTTTCTGGTCAAGGTCCCCAGTGGTTTGCGATGGGAAAACAATTGCTCGATCAGAATCCGGTTTTTCGGAACAATATGGAAAAGTGTGATGAATTTGTAAAAAAGTACGCGGGTTGGTCCATTATTGCAGAGTTAAATAAACCTCAAGAGGAAAGTAAAATTTACGATACAGCTTATGCCCAGCCTGCAATTACCTGCTTTCAAATAGCCCTATTTGAAGTTTTCAAAAAATTCGGTATCAAACCCAAAGCGGTAGTTGGTCATAGTATTGGGGAAATAGCTGCCGGTTATGCTGCCGGAGCCTATAACTTGGAAACAGCTATTAAGATTATTGTCCATCGAGGCGCAACTATGGGTAAATATTCTCAGGGAGGACGGATGGTGGCAGTAGATTTACCTCAAAATATGTTGTATCAGTTGGCCTATGGACATGATCCGGAAAAATTAAGTATTGCGGCTATCAATAGCCCGACTGGATTTACTTTTGCCGGAGATGAATCAGTCATAGATGAGATTGTTCAAAAATGTGAAGACCAAAAATATTTTGGTAAAAAATTAAGAGTAGAGCATGCTTTTCACAGTGCATTTATGAACCCGGTTGAGCAACCTTTGAAAGAGACACTAAAAAATTTGGACATCAAGAATCCAAATATTCCAATGGCATCTACTGTAACCGGGGACTGGGTTTCCAAGGATTTACCTTTAGATAGTCATTATTGGTGGGAAAATGTGAGAAAACAAGTTCGATTTTATCCGGCAGTTTCAAAGCTTATCGAAAAAGGCATAAATTTATTTGTTGAAATTGCACCTCACCCGGTCTTATTAACCTCATTGCATTCCATCCTAAAAAGCTACCCTGCTAAAAATATCCAGGTAGTGCCAACAATCTATCGGAAAGAAAATGAAATATTGGCGCTGGGTTTGGCATTGGCAAAATTGTATTGTTTGGGTTACCCCGTGAAATGGAAAAAATTTCGAAATAGGAAAAACACAACTCCGATACCGGGTTATCCCTGGTCCCGAAAATCATATTGGCGAGAAAGTTATGAGAACAAAACATTTAGAGAAGAGCCATTCGCACATCCATTGCTCGGAAAGCGATTGTCACTGCAACGTCCTGCTTTCATTAATTACTTGCAACCATTAAAGTTCGCTTTTCTAGACCATCATCGTTTTAGGGGGAATATCTTATTTCCGGGTACTGGATACCTGGAATCATTCCTGGCAGTAGCAAACTTTATTTACCCAAATCGTTGGCCGGTTCGTCTGCATAATGTTCGCTTTGAAAAAGGTTTGATCATTCCGGACGAACCAGGTTATGTTCAAACTATGGTGGAGTATAATGGAACGAACCAGGAAGTAACATTTCTTTCCAGAACCCCCAATAACTACGAGTCATGGACCGCAAATTGTAGAGCAACTATTGGAGAGCAACCATTAGATAGCCTAGTCACAAAAGAACTGAATCCCGAAAGGGTTAAAGAAAAACTAGGTGATTCTTACCCCGGTGAATTGCTTTACTATCACAGCCAAATGTCTCAACTTCAATTTGGAGAAAAATTTAGAGGGATACAAAGATTTTGGAGATCCGAACACGAGATATTTGCTGAAATCAAAATTCCGGAAGGAGTGGATTTACAAGTTGAGAAATACCATTTTCATCCTGTGCTATTAGATATGACGCTTCAGGCAAGTTCCTTAAATCGGGTTGTATTCTTAGATTCTGAAAATGCACGTTATACATTGGTGCCGGTGAGAATTGATAGAATTACCTATTTACAATCCATAAGCAATAGTAATGGTAAGCTCAGTGTATATATTAAAAAATTAAGAGATACTCCTAAAAACTCCTTGTTCGATTCTTATATTTTCAATGATACGGGACAATGTATTGCGTTCCTTGAAAAGGTGGAGTTATATGGTATTGAAATGATTTCGCTGGATGATGGATCTAACTTTGATGATTGGGTACACTACCTGCATTGGGAGGAATTAGAGGAGAGTAGCCATCATCAAAAACATGTTTTGAAACCGGTTGGAACGGTAAAAAGTTTACAAGTTACTGAACATTTCAACCGGATTGCAGTCGAGGAGACCGCCCGGGCGTTGGTCGATTTAGGGCTTAAAGAACTGAATGGACAGCAATTGAGCATTGAAGACATTATTTCCGAGTTAAGAATTAATAGAAGATTTGTACCGTTCGTGCAAAAATCTTTGGAGGAAATAGATCTAAGAGATTTAGGGATTAAAAAAACCAAGGACAAATGGAAGATTCAATTCAATGGGATTAATAACCAAAACTACAAATCCTTATTTTTAAAAACACATCCTGAATTCACCTCATTTTTACTTCCAATTCTGAGGAATGGTTCAAATTTGACAACATTATTAACTGATGATCATCCAAGTGCACAAAAACAGTCTTTAAGATGGTGGGAGAAGAATCCGGAAATTTATAATTTGTTGCTGGACGGAATTGGATCTCACATAAAATTTCCAAACATTAAAGTGTTGGAGATTAATAGTGAAGATGGATATTTGGCTGAGAGTTATCAAAGTGTCAAAGCTATTGACTGGACTATTTGCACCGATTCGGGAGAAAGGGCAGCCAATATAAAATCTAAATTCTCAGGTCCCAATTTTGCCGTCCATTCCTGGAACATTATGAGCCCTACTACAGAACGACCTTGGGATGACATGTTGTTCGATGTAATCATTTTACATAGCGATCCTGCTATTATGCCGGACCAGGCCAAAGTTATTTTATTCGAATTGCGCGGATTGTTAGATGCGGGTGGAATTTTCTGGATCCACGAATCCCTGGAAGTTCCATATTACTCAAGTCTTGTGCATACCGATGGATTGTCTTTTCCCAATCTGGTGAGATCAAAAAGACCAGGTCATCTGTGTTTTGATTCCGTTTGGAACTCCGTTTTAAAACACGCTGAAATAAACTATAAAAACAATAGTTCCGCAAACCAATCCCAAGCCAATTTATGGGTAATTCCAGAGGATAAAGTTGAAAATGGTGAGAGTAATCCAAGTACGGTGAAATTCGAACAGGACCAAGTCAATCTTTCTCAAAGAGTGGCTTATCTGGTAACTGAAGGTATCGAAAATGGGATTAAGATCGTAGAAACGATTAACAAGTCCAGACTATATAAATCAGTCGATTGGATATCCCTGGACAATCATAAACAAAAATGGCCTACTACCCTGAATGAAAATATTGATATAATTTTGCTTTATCAATTATTGGATAATAACCTGTCGTTTTCAACAAATTATCTCAGGTCAAACCTGATACCTGGGTGGATGAAAGTAATCGAATTATTCCAATCAATCGTCCAAAATTCTCCGGATAAACTTCCAAAACTATTTGTATTTTCAAAGGGAGCCATAGCAACACCTCCTTATTCGGTTGAAGTAAACATGAGACAGGCTCCAATTCCGGGCATGATTTCGTGCCTCCAATCAGAATATACTGACCTTAAATTAAAGTGGGTGGATTTAGATCCGGTAGTTTCGCTTAAGGATAACTTATCAATAATCTGTAAAGAACTTTCGCTTGCGGACGATATTGAAGGCGAAATAGCCTATAGAAATAATCACAGATTGGGGGCCAGGATAAAAAAAGGTTCCTTGTTATATCCGGATGAATTAATAGAAAGAGAAAATCCCCAGGTAATTGGTGAAAAATATCAATTGAGAATCGGATCCGGAAATACAATTGACAGTTTGGAATTCTCGGAATTCGAACCCAAAGAATTAGATGATCATTCGGTAGAAATTAAAGTACATGCGGCCGCCTTGAATTTTAGGGATGTGCTTAAGACTCTGGGCCTTTATCCTGCAGATTCGGATGATTATCTCAAATTAGGCGATGAGTGCAGCGGGATTGTCAGCAGGGTGGGTGGAAAAGTTACCGATTGGCAATGTGGTGATAAGGTGATTGCTATTGGAAGTTCCTGCCTAGCTTCCCATGTGATAACTCATGAAAGCTTGCTCTTCCCGAAACCATCTGATTTTACATTCGAAGAATGTGCTACCATTCCGGTAGCATTTATGACCGCATATTACGCACTCAAAGAAATTGGAAAACTAAAGCCACATGACTCCGTTTTGATACATGCCGCAGCCGGAGGGGTCGGTCTGGCAGCGATCCAAATAGCACAACAGACAGGTGCCGAAATATATGCGACGGCGAGTAAAGCCAAACAACCTTTGTTAAAAGCCTTAGGGGTGAAGAATGTATACAATAGTAGGGATTTGTCTTTCGCCGATGAAATTCGGCGGGATACAAATGACAAAGGGATTGATGTAATTCTAAATTCATTGGCTGGTGAAGCTCAGGAAACTAGCTTGGAATTGTTAGCACCTTTTGGAAGATTTTTGGAAATTGGGAAACGCGATATTTATCTTAATAGAAGCACCGGGTTGTTTAAGTTTCGTGAAAACATTTCGTTTCATGTTATAGATTTAAGTGCATTAATGACCAGTGGTTCAGCAGTATTGAAACATTTTTCTAACTACGTATTCGAGAAATTTGATCGGCAAAAGGGATATTACCCAATTCCACTAGAGGTTTTTTCCGCAAAACAAATCAAACAAGCATTTCGCAAAATGTCAAAAGGCGAACATGTAGGTAAACTTATTATTTCATTTGATAGTAAACCAAAAACAATAAAACCTAGATACGGTACATGGAATCCTCCCTCCACCGAAGCCACCTATATTATCAGTGGGGCTACAAGTGGATTTGGGTCAGAATATGCAAAGTTTCTGGTATCCATTGGAGCAAAAAACCTAATTTTGTTAAGTCGCTCTGAACCCGATTCACAAAAGGTCGAATATGTAAGGGAAAAGTTAAAAGATTTAAAGGATATAAATCTCATTCCATTACAACTGGATGTAACTGATGAAAAAGCGGTCAAAGAAACTTTTGCTGAGATTAAGGAAGCCTTTCCACCCATTAGAGGAATAATTCATGCAGCTAATGTATACAAAGATCAGTTTCTTACGAATATTGATGCCGAATCATTTGAAGTGGTTTATTCGTCGAAAGTAGTTGGAGCCTGGAACTTGCATCAGGCAAGTCTGGATCTTGATTTGGACTATTTTGTCCTTACTTCTTCCATTGCCGCACTGCTTGGTAATGCGGGTCAGGTAAGTTATGCCTCGGCCAATTCATTTATTGATAATTTGGCCTACTACCGAAAAAATTTAGGATTACCTGCAACAGTAGTCGATTATGGACCTTTACTTAATACGGGATTCATTGCTCGCAATCAAGTCATCGGTCAGCGATTAGAGACTATAGGAGTCGATTTATTACCTACGATACAAGCTTTACAATTGACTGAATTTGCCAAGAACAATCAAATAACACGGGTTGGAGCCTATCGGGTCAACTTCTTCAAATATTGGAAAGCCTCTGGCTTAGGAGCTCCAACTATGAAAGTAAAGGAACTTTATGACTTCTACTCCAAAACGGCTCAACAATCAAAAACCAAGACAAAAATTCGAAGTACCATACTTTCAATGCCTGAAGAACAAGCTATAACGATAGTTATTGATTATGTAAAGGATACCGTAGGAAGAATGCTGGGAATCGACTCAAAACAAATCTTAGATGAAGATGGTTTTAATGAAATTGGGTTAGACTCATTGATGGCATTGGAGATGCAAGGAAAATTAGAGCGAACTTTTAAAATTGTAATTTCACCGATTGAATTGACAAGAGAACCTACAGTATTTGGATTAGCCAAATTGATATGTAAGCAAGTAAAATCCGGAGGCGAATAAGTTAAAAATGATCGCATCACAATTCACTAACTTATCTAAGATCTATTACCTGGGAAATAATGAAATCAGGGCATTAGACCAAATTGATTATACGATCAACCAGGGTGACTTTATGGTTATAGCAGGACCTTCGGGAAGTGGCAAATCTACTTTCTTAAATATACTTGGATGTCTGGACAAACCATCGAAAGGTAAACTAACCATTGATGGAGAGGATGTTACAGAAGTGCCACTGGAGCAACTCTATGACCTTCGCATGCAAAAAATCGGATTTGTATTTCAATCGTTCAATTTAGTTCCGGTATTGAATGCCTATGAAAATGTAGAACTACCCCTGATATTTAAATATAAAAATCCTGCTCAAATCGACAGGCAAGTCAAAGAAGTCCTTGAGAAAGTAGGTTTGGAAGATCGGATGTATCACAAACCAGCTCATCTTTCCGGAGGGCAAAGACAACGGGTTTCAATTGCCAGAGCCCTGGCTGGTAAACCAACCATTATTATTGCAGATGAGCCTACTGCAAATTTGGATAGGAACACCTCCGCATCCATTATGGACTTGTTCGAACAACTAAATCAAGATGAAGGCGTAACATTGGTAATCGCATCGCATGATCCGGATGTTATCGCCAGAGCAAGTATCAAGGTCCATATTCGTGACGGTAAAATTCTATAGTATGGGGCATACATTTAAGAAATTATGGATCCTCGCTTATAAAAACCTGTTTCGTAACCGTCGAAGATCTTTATTTACTTTATTGATAGCTGCCACCGGATTTGCTGCCATGGCTTTGGCCATGGGCTATTTCTCTTTCTCTATTTATGGATTGCAGGAGATGACTATTGGACTTGGCTTTAGTGGTGAAGGAGGTACTGGACATGCTCAAATTTACGATGCCAGACTCGACGAAAGAGATGAAGAGTTTGCCATGGAGTTTGGCTTAGATGACTTTGAGAATATGATTAGCAAACTGGAATCTCAACCTGAAATAGACTACGTTTTACCCCGCATAAAATTTGGAGGATTGATATCCAATGGTGATAAGTCCTTGCCTTTTATGGGATATGGCATCAAACCGGAAGCGGAAGCAAAATTGAGAGATCAACTAACTAAATTGAGAGACAATTTAAGATTGGGAGATGAAGTTCGTCCACTGGATACTTCTGTGTACGGTGTCATTTTGGGTACTACTTTGGCAGAGTCACTATCCGCTAGTCCTGGTGATTACTTGATGATATATAGTACTACAGTCGATGGCGCGGTTAATGCTGATGACGTGCAATTAGTAAGTACGATTAATACTGGGCTTGAAATGGTCAATAAGTTTTATCTATGCACACACATCCCGGTTGTTCAACGACTTATCAATACCGATAAAATTAGCCGCATGGCTATTATGTATCATAATCGTTCCGGCTTATCAAACAAGGTAGAAAATACCAAATCCCAATTAGTATCACCGAAAAGTTCTACCTTGAAATTGGTGCCTTGGAATGAATTAGGAAAATTTTACACTTCCATCCGTGATTTGTTTAAACTCATATTTTCGTTTAACGGTATAATTATTTTGGCCATCGTAATATTAAGTTGTTGGAATATTATTAATATGACTACTATGGAACGATCCAGAGAAATTGGAACGTTAAGAGCCATGGGACTTAAAATCAAATACATCACATCCGTTTTTATGATGGAATCATTCTTATTAGGTATCGCTGGAGTTACCCTGGGATTTATGCTTCAACTTGGATTGAGCTATTTAATCAATTATTTACAAATTCAGATGCCTCCCATTCCCGGGCAGGGAAGCGGGTATGCCTTACAAATCCATCATGTCACCAGTTATCATCCGGGCATTGCATTAGCAATAGTCTTTGCGATCACCTTTTCTGGTCTGTCGTCTTTATTTATTATTCGTAAAATGACCATAATTGAATCTTTGGATTATGCTTAATATGATCAAAAATGTACCTCTGTTATTTTCGTTCTTATTAGTTTTAGGAAATGTGCAAATTGGTATAACTCAGCCCGATGCAGAGAAAATATTAAGGGCCGCGGAGCTACAGAGAGCACCCTGGGATCAAATGGAGATTATCGCCGAGCTGGAAGCTCCGGCGCGAAGAGGCGGAGTAAAAACCAGTAAATACCGGGTTTTTTTTAAGGATGAGATTAAGACTTTGGCTGGTTTCTTAGAACCAAAATTTGAGAGAGGGAATCTCCTATTGATGTTTGGAGAAGATCTGTGGTATTTTGTGAAAGAAACCAGACGACCCACTCGAATAACCCCGATACAAAGACTTAGTGGATCGGTATCTTATGGGGATCTGGCACGCTTGCATTGGACTAAAGATTACGATATAGAAAAAATGGAAAAGCCACCCGATCCGATAAAAGGACAAGCCACTATTATACTACATTTAACAGCCAATTCTAAAGGGGCAACCTACCAAAAGATAAAATTGTGGCTTGAGGCCAAGTCATCTAAGCCCTTGTTCTGCGAGGTATTCCTGCTCTCCGGTAAACACTTTAAAACCATTGAATTTACCAAATACGATAAAATTGGAGGAAAGAATGTCAATACCGAAATGGTTTACACTGATCATCTGAATAAAGACGAAAAAAGCACTCTGTCCTTTACTCAATTTATTCCCCGAAATGATCTTCCTGAGAAATATTTTATCAAGACTTACTTGCCGGATTTGTCGGTGGAAATCGTGCACTGAATTGATAAATTAGAAAATGTATAAGCGGAATCTAAAGGATTGTGATTCATTAAAATACAAACTTCTTGTATTATTGATCATTTTGTTTTTCTTCAAATTCCCATTGCTAAAATCACAGAATTTTCGCCTTTTAGCAGAATACGAAACATCCAAGCTAAACTTCGATTTTTTAAACCCGGACAACATAGCAAAGCAACCTTCGACTACCTTATTGACTGTTTTACTTTATAATCAATCATTTAAGTTGTTAGGTGGTAGATTAGCGATGGACTGGCGTGGAGAAAGCAACACTACTGTAATTAAAAACCCGGGAAACACTAAAGATAAATGGGAGTTTGATCCATCACTGGATGCTATAGAATGTTATTATACCTATTCTGATGAACAATTCAGTCTTTCTATTGGTCGCAAAAAAATTAAATGGGGGGTAGGATATGTCAATAGTCCGACCGCAATTGTGTCAAAACCACCAGGCCCTGATGATTCAAATGACCATTTGTACCGTCTTACAGGTAGTGATGTTGTACAAATGTCTTTTACCAATGACAAACGGCAATTCGATGTCATATTGTTACCCTCTACAACCAACAATAAAATACACGAAAAACAAAATGCTTTTGCCTTAAGATACTACCGATACATGGCTCCCTTTGATCTTTCACTAGTGGGAAGGTTGGATCAGACGCTTGAATATCAAGTCGGATTGAATAGTGCGGTGGCCCTGGGTAGCGCCTTAGAGATTCATGGAGAGTTTTTATTTGATTCCTTTAATCCTGGTATCTATCCGGCTTCAGTAGACAGTTTTCAATTCATATCAAGAGATGACAAAACATTTCGCTTCCTCTTTGGAGGGCAATGGTCACCCTCCAGAAAACTCAATTGGGTATTGGAGTACCTACACTTCAACAATGGATACAATGAGCCGGAGTGGAATGATTATTTCAATATTGTCGATCAACTAAAAACCAATCACTCCATCCCACAACTAGCTGAGTCTTCGGATCAAATACTCTTATCTCTACAAGGGTCTACACCGGTGCGAAAAAGTTATTTATTTTCCAGATGGTACTATCGAAATCAACTTAATACGTTTGATTCCGAGATTGTGACGCTTATGAATCTATTGGATTACGGAACGTTGTTTCGACTTGCAAATACCTGGAAATTCAAAGAGTCGAGTTCATTTCGGATGTTTATGCATCACATGTTTGTTGTGGGAAGTGGTCAATCCGAATTTTCATTGAGAACTAATCCCTATACTTTTAGGTTTGGTGTTAATTGGGTTATGTAAAATTTAGAATAAACCAAAACGATCTATTATGTCATGGCCTGAACCTAAGCAAAAATCCCTAATGGGAAATTATCAGATATCGGTATCTTCCAGACTGGCATACTCCAATTTAGGATCCGGTAGGGACTTCCAAGTACTTTCTGTAAAAGCTATTTTTGAAGATGCACAATAAAGTCCCAACCCGGATGCAGAGAAGGTATAGTCAATTAATGTAAGCCTGACCACCCCATCAATCGACAATTCAATATAACTGCCATAACGAATCAGTTTAAACTGAAAAGTTCGCTGGTCAGGGACTGCAAAAACATTTGATTGCAAATCATTGAAAATAAAATCTTGCTTCAAATCGCTCTCATTACTTCCCCAGCTTCTAATCTTAACCACTCCATTCACCACATCAAAAGCGATAAAATACCCGTTTCCAAATTCATCAAGATTACAGAACAAACCGCATTTACCTAAACCTTCTACCGTAATTTTGCCCTGCCAGATGTAACTTTGCCAAGGGCTGGAGAAATAAAAAAGTTCATAGCCACTACGACTGAATAACCTCCATTCATTATCATCTCTCTGAATTCCCGCTGTTGGATTGCCAAAAAATACTTTCACTTCCGGGTATAATGGTTGTGAAAGTATACTTTCAACCATTAATTCCCAGCGATAATAACTGGTAAGCAAAAGTCTGCCCTTTTGATCACTTTCCAATTGTTTAGGTGGAGGTAACACTCTTTTGGAATTGACCTTTCCATCCATGAAGTAAAAATTATAGAGTAACCAATGGCCATTATCTTTTACCACTCGAGCCGCATAGTTCCCTTGGGGCAGCAGAACGTCAGCATGAAAACTATGATATTCACCCATAAACTCATCGCAAAACCAATATCTAACTTTTATGTCTTCCCGGATTGAGCCGATCAGGTAGTATCTACCGTTTAGCTTGAATATACAAGGACATTCTATATCGTCGTACATTCTTGGATACAACAAGGGTGTTTTATATGCCAGATTGTTGCTTTCTATTTCTATCAATCCCACACAGCCTCTCCTGGATAAAGGACCTGTAGAAGCGCGTGCACAAACCAATAAATATTCTTTTTCGCCGTCTTGAAAATAAAAAGGATCTCTGAAACTAAGCCACTGTCTTGGATTGTTGGCTAGATCCTCATAATGAGGACCTGTGGTGCTCAAAGGAAATCCATGATTTTTGTTTTTCTCCCAGTGAATCAGATCCTTGCTTGTGGCTATCCCGATTTTTTGGGTACTTCCACGGTCTTTTATATGCAATCCCGTATAAAACAAATAGAATTGATCTTTTCGGTGGACCGCGTGCATGGTCCATAGCATATCGTCATCCCAGGCTCCCGGATGCCCTACAAATAGGGCATTTCGAACTCTTTTCCAGGTAAGACCGTCTTTTGACGTGGCATGAGCGATATAATCGTGATTTGGAATAATCAAATGAAATAAATGATACTTTCCTTCATGAACAAATACATCTATATCCCCGATTTCCCAATCACTGTGTCCGGCACCAGCGTACATAACTTAAGTTATTTGTTTTCAACACAAAGTTGCAAAAGTAGAATATTTTTGTTGAGATTTCGTCACGCTGTACTCTGTCTTTAAGAGGAACTTATCGACTTGATAAAAACTCAATGCGTTTTTAAATAGCTCTTCTTTGCGACGAACGTAGAAAAGAGAAGGGGTAGCAAGTACTGTACTTTCGATTTTAGCTGTCAGTCCGGACGAGTTTCGCTGCCTGATCAATCGAGCAAAGTTATCAGCATTTTGGAGTGAATGTTGTTTGAAGCGTACCGCCTCAAACAGTTCCACCTTAGAAAGATGACAGAAGACAGACAACAGAGGACAGATACTCCACCGATCACCTACTAAGGCCCTGGGCTCCAGTGGGCAAAGCCGAATACCGATAACTAGCATTTATGCTATTTAACTCAGATGTTTTGCTTATAAAGTATGCTGGTTAAAGAGTGATTAAGTTGTAGCAAAACAGCTCAATATTCGCTATCTTAGTCTATTCTAACATTGAAGTGAATTAATAATAATTTTATGACCACAGTAAATATTTATTTGACTTTTGAGGGTAACTGCAGAGATGCATTCGAATTTTATCAATCTGTGTTTGGAGGTGAATTTTCTTATGTAGGTACCTTTAGAGATATGCCTGTAGACCCGGAGTCGCCCCCGATACCAGAGGCACATTTGGATCGAGTAATGCACCTATCTTTGCCGATAAGTAAGGAAACGATTTTGATGGGCAGTGATACTGGTGGTGAATGGGCTTCCAAGGTGGTAGTTGGGAATAATTTTTCTATATCTGTCAATACGGATTCTATGGATAAGGCAAATCAAATTTTCAATGCTCTTGCAGCTAACGGACAGATTATAATGCCTATGAACAAAACATTTTGGAGTTCATATTTTGGTATGTTAACCGACCAGTTTGGAGTGAATTGGATGGTTAGTTTTGAACTCGAAGCAGACGAAAAAAGTAAATCGGATTAGGCTTAGAGATACGTTTTAGCAGTCGACATTTCCGGCCTGAACTTGGTAATGGAAATGCACGTATGTGCGTAGATAAGGTTGGAAGCTGAGTAGTGTTAGGTGACCAAACATTCAAACTAATTATTTTGATAACCCTTAAGGAATTAGGATATACCGAAAGCTTGCAACAATTTCGTGTCGAAAGAAATTTGCTCTCCTTTCAAGTGGGGAGGGTCATTTCTGAACACAAAGAAAGGTATGTCGTCAAAACCGAAACCGGAGAATTGGATGCAGAGCTTATTGGAAATCTGAGATTTAGTGCGGAGAGTAGATACGATTTTCCAGCAGTAGGCGATTGGGTCTCGGTATCGGAGTATGATGAACATAAAGCTTTGATCCATGCCATATTTCCACGTAAATCGATTATTGAAAGGAAAGCAGCGGGGAAGGCAATTCAGACCCAGATCATTGCCACCAATATCGACTATGGGATAATAGTTCAGGCTGTAGATCGGGATTTTAATCTTAATCGGGTAGAACGATACTTGACTATATGTCATGCGTCGCGAATTAAACCTCTAGTAATCCTAAGCAAAATTGATCTTATCAGTCCATCGGAGTTGGATTCAATGGTTGAAATGACCAGAGAACGTTTGAAAGGAGTTCCCATAATGCAAATAAGCAATAAAAGCAAATTGGGATGTGATCTGCTATTGGAGCAAATTGAAAAGGGGATGACTTATTGTTTGCTGGGATCTTCAGGGGTAGGGAAATCTTCTCTATTAAATACCATTGCCGGTAAGGATTACATGAAAACTGGGGATATCAGTTCAAGTGTGAAGAAGGGACGACATATCACCAGCCATCGGGAGTTGATTGTATTAGACAACGGTGGAATTTTTATTGATAATCCGGGTATGAGGGAAGTTGGGATCGGGGATGTCGGGGAGGGATTAGAGATGACTTTTGATGTCATTGGTGAATTAGCGCAACATTGTAAATTTAGAGATTGTACCCACATTAATGAATCGGGATGTGCCGTTCTTGCAGCAGTGGAAAAAGGAGATATTGAGCTAGAAATTTTGGATAATTTTCAAAAAATGCAGCGGGAAAAGGAGCATTTTGAGTCCAGCCTGGCCGAAAAAAGAAAAAAAGACAAGCAATTCGGCAAAATGTATAAGGAAGTCATGAAGCATAAAAAGCAACGAAAGTTCTAGTGCTATGTCAAGCTTAAATTGACGGATGGATTAGGCGTATTTTAAGCCTGTGCTGCGTTGGAGAACCACTCATTATGCCTGGCATAACTGGTGAACCTCCGCCTTGCCCACGCATAAACTTCACTCTAATCCAACTCGTCATTCAAACGTTGACATAGCACTAGGGAAAGTACAATAATAAATTTCAATAGCCATTTTTACCACTAACCAAGGCTCCAATTCCTGCGAGACAGGCAACTCATTTTGGGGAAAACTAGGTCATCCCGAACTCACCTCTGTCGGGCAAGATTTGGTGAATTAACAGCAAATGTTCGGGATCTTTGTTTACAGGGAGTGGTCAATCCTGAGACCCGATACCTGATTCCTGGGACCTTTTTTTGTGGACTTCCTTTAGGGATTAGGCGTACCCGATGGTAGAGCAATTACACCCATAATGACAAGGCTGTTTGACACGTTCAGCTATCACCCACTTGGGCATAGGGCTCCAGTGGTCAAAGCAGATCACCGAACACCGTATACCGATCACCGTATACCTTATACATCAAATGTTAATTATTCATTAAAAACTTGGATTTAATTAAAATATGTTATACTATTGACGTACGATAATCATCGTAGTAATGAATAAGAAAAGAAAACCTACATCAGCAGAGATTGAAATATTAAAAGTGCTTTGGAACCACGGACCGTCTAGTGTACGTGTGGTGCATGATATACTTTCGCAATCCAAGGAAATATTTTATACCACAACCTTAAAAACCATGCAAGTCATGCTTGATAAGGGATTTTTGAGCAGAGACACTTCTTCTAGATCTCATATTTATGCTCCGGAATTAGACCGCTCTACGGTGGAGAAATCCATTATCGAAAAAATGGTCGATTCCGTATTTGGTGGATCTTCGGCTAAACTGGTAATTAGCGCTATCGGACATCGACAACCGAACCAGGAGGAACTGGAGGAGATCAGGAAAATGATTGATAAACTTGACAAAAATCAGGATCAATGAGCTGGATGGATTATGATCTGGTAAATGCCATTACCATGGCTTGCATCCACTCCCTATGGCAGGGGGTACTTATCCTTGGCCTGGTTGCAATGATTAAGAAAGCCCTACATTCCAGCAACTCCCTTATTCATTATTGGCTGTATTTCGGTGGATTGTGTGCCATGATGTTGTTCTGGATTCTAACCTTTTGTTACTATCAAATTCCATCCAACACCATAGGTACAGATGGGGAATCCTGGCAAATGATACGAGATCTTGGTCTAAATAACTCCGGCATCTTAACTGAAGGCAATCGTTTCTATTACTTGTTGGCGTTTATCTGGATGATTGGTTCCATTTTTTGTTTGGGAAGAGCAATTTTAGGTACACTATTTTTGCATAGGATCAAACATGCCGCTAAGCCGGTACCGGAAAACTGGAAGCAGCAAATGGCCAAACTGGTGCAGATGCTAAAAGTCAGAAGTCAAGTAGTTCTCAAACATTCTTCGGCGATAAATGTACCCATGGTAGTAGGAATCTTCAACCCTGTTGTCCTGTTACCTTCTTTTTATTTCAATCATCTTTCGGCTCAGCATTTAGAAGCCGTTTTGATACATGAATTGATCCATATCAAACGACATGACTACCTTCTTAATCAGATTCAAGTATTAATTGAGAGTTTACTGTTTTACCATCCTGTGACCTGGATCATAGGTAGGAGAATCCGTCAAAATAGAGAATACATCTGTGATGATCAGGTAAAACACAATGTACAATTATCCTCCTACCTGGAAACATTATACCAAATTGCCAATTTTTCAACCCAAAATATGCAGCTTGCCCCTGCTTTGTATAACCATAAAAATGAATTAATAATGAGAGTAAAACGCATGCTAAACCGTCCAATAGAAGACATTCACCTGAAACCTATTGTATATGTATTATTAATTTTGGTAATCGTATTTTCTCAGTATGCCTTTCGTCAATCTGATTTCAATGATCAAATTGAGAAAGTGGCAGATTTAAGCATCCAGGGTCAAGAGCTTGTGGTTGAGATACCTCGTGGTGAGGATAATGCCAAAACCGGGCAAAGCTTGGTCCCTGAAAAAGAGCAAATGGTTAGTTCTCCCAAATCATTGAAAGTCAATCAGCCGAAAACAGGTTCTTTAAAGGATACCTTGCCATCAACAAAGAAAATAAAAGATTTAGAGAAAAAAATAGCCAAGAAAGAGCAGGAAATTGAAATGCTCTCTAACCGGATTTCTCAGGAAATGGAGTCGAAAATGCAATTAAGAATGAAAGATTTACAAGCACAAAGAGAACAACTGGAAAAGCAGCTGGAGCCTAAAATAAAAAAGTTGGAAGCACTGATGGAATCCGAAAACAGGGAAAAAATGCAAGAGTTTGAACGCAAGCAATTTGAGCTGGAAAAGCAAATGAAAGAATCCATGAATAAATTGGAAAAGCAAATGAAGAGTGCTGAATTCAAACAATTGGAGCAACAAATAGAACAAAACTCACAACAACTCGAAGCATTACAGGCACTGCCAAAAAATGAGGAGAATTTAAAGAAAGCCCAGGATTTGACACAGGAGATACAAGAATATCAAAAGAAAATGCAACATCAAATGCAAGAATTCCAAAATGCACATCAAAAACTAATGCAAAATCCGGAAATGCAACAATTGCAGAATGATATTCAAGAATTTCAACTTTCTATGCAAGAGTTTCAACAAGAGCATCAGAAGATTTGGAATCAGGAGACTATGGAAATGCAAAAGAAAATGAACCAACTGCAACATGAAATTCAACAAGAAATGCAGACCATAAATCAGGAAGTACATCAGCAAATGCAACAAAAAAGTATGGAATTACAGGAACTGTATCTTGAATTACAAAAGGCAAAAAGATCGCAGAAACACAATTAGGTAGGCTTTGTTTGCCCGGTTTATAAGAAAGAGGTTCCATGCGGATTATTTTATTCCAAAGTGTTCAAAACCCTCAATAATTCCAGCGGCTGCAATTCCTTGGGCTTTATACAAATTCTTTTTTGGTTTCACAGAATCAAGTTCCTGAGCATAATTACCGACGATAATACCATTACCAGAACCAGTGAGCATATCCAGGTCGTTGCCGGAATCTCCTGCTGTAAATAAATTTTTATACGGAATGGACCACTTTCGGCAAATGTACCTTAAAGCTTTGCCTTTAGATGCCCGTAGAGGCAATATGTCAAGGTATAAATCGTGAGAAACGATGATTGATACATGACTTATGTATTTACCCAATACCAATTTTAGTTGATGTTCTTTGTATTGTTTGTCTTTTAGGTAATACGATATTTTGTGTGGATTTTGACCTTCCTCCTCTTGAATTTCGATCCAGCTGAGACTATTAAGTCTCTTTTCAATTTCTTTGCGATTCCAATTTTTATCAAGATTTCGGCTCCAACCTTTATCCAGAATATGATTATTACCTCTTAGATAATAGATTTGGGAACCGACAGCACAAACTAAGAATTCCGGGATTGGCAAATTAAACTCGTTTATCGCCTCCCTGACCAAATTTACTGAACGCCCCGATGCATAGGCAATGGCAAAATCATCAGGACGATTTTCTAAAAATTGAATTAATTCCTGTAAACCCGGATGATCGTGCTCTTCACTGATCAGGGTGCCGTCGATATCCGTTGCAAACAATCTTTTGGCTCTCTTCATGCGATTTTTTGGTTGAGGAAAGGACTCTCTTGGTTTTGCCAGTGCCGAAACAACCAATTCCAAATATTGTTTTACGTGACGCTCCCAGCTATAATACTTTTGAGCATTCAGAACACCTGCATTGGAGTAAGCTCTCCATTTATCTTCATCAGTGATAAGGGTTTTAATCGCTTCCTTGATTTCCGATGCGTTGAGAGGGTCAACGAGTATTCCATTTTTACATTTAGGAATAATTTCAGCAGGACCTCCATTTTTGGTAGAGATGACGGGCAATCCACTACTAGCAGCTTCTATCAGTGTTAAACCAAAATTTTCATGCAGGGTCAAATTGGTAAAAACACCTCTTTTCTCAGCGCAATAACGGTATATGGTTGCCACTTCGTTTTCCACGTCATGTTTTTTCGGAATAGCAAGCTTGCCATAGAGGTCGTATTTGTCCATCAGCAACAAAATCTCAACTAGCACTTCACGTTCACTTTCGGGCATCTTTTCAATGTCCTTGCGGATTCCGGCAAAAATGACCAAATTAGCCAATGATTGCAACTCTTTGTCATTGCCATAAACATCAATCAGTGTATGCAAATTTTTTCTGCGATCAGGTCTCGATAATGCCAGGATACAGGGTTTCAAGGGATTGGTAAGAAACTTTTCTATGTATTCTCCAACCCAGTATTTCCTTTGTAATTCTTCTTCCGCGTTGGTCGCTTCAGATCCTATTTGATAATAGGGTAAAAACTTTTCCGTATCGACACCAGGAGAGATCGTGTTAAACTTGGCTTGCTTATAATCTGGGTATAGTTTGTAAGTTTCAACCTCTTGGTCAGTAGAAGTAACAATAAACTCCGCATGAATCAAGGTATTGTTTTCGGCAGCTATTCGTTGAGAAAACTTGAACATTCTTTCTCCCTCCTCCGGACTTAAACCCATCGCTTTCACTTTTTCCTTTTTGGCTATCCCTAGAGAATGCCCAGTATGGGAAAAAGGTACTTTGAGTAAGACGGAAAGTTCTACGGCTGCATACCCCGCATCTCCATAATGACTATGGATCCAATCGGGAATGATGTCATTTGCTTTCAGGTATTTTAAGGTGTTGGCCACAAATTCATCTAAATGTGCCCATAATTCTTCTTTCATTTTATACCGCTTCCCGGCAAAAGGTATACGTCGAATATCTAGTTTATCATTGATGAATTCTACGGGCAAAGAATAAGCCTCGTCCAAAGCCGGATCATCAATCAATCGGGTTATCAGGTGTACATGACTGACCTCATCCGATCGGGAAAGATAATCCGCAAGTTCATATACATATCGCGTCTGCCCCCCATTATCTGCATCGCGACCAATTTCCAGTCCGGAACTTTTTATTAGGCCATGTATATTAATTAAGGCAATTCTAATTTTCTTCAAAATTACTCTGTTTTGCAGCAAGTTAAAAAATATCGGTAAACTACCTAATTAATTCAAATTGTGAGTTGTTAAAATAAATGATGAGAGTTAAGAACTCAAATGAAGCGCTGTGAAAACGATTAAGTGGTTAATAAAAACCAGGAAGCATTAACTAAAATTGCATATTTGAATTATTCTGGAAGCAAACTTGATATTTCTTATATGGTTCTACTACCATTTTTGTGGATTAAAGTTCGAAGAAGTCAGCTTAGTGAACTTAAAAAACGAACATTTTCTTTATGAAAGTAATTCAAATAAACATAAAAGAGCTCAATACCAATCACTTATCAAAATAGATCCATTTCTGCATTCCTTCATAGTGTTTCTTTCTGCTCTTAGTAGTTCATATTTTCCGTTAAATTCGTAGTAGAACTACTATAATTCAAAAATAGCCAGTACCGTCTTCCCATTGCCCTGCAGGGGTGTTACCATTTCTTTGGTGAGATGAGTATATTCCAGGAAAGAAGTGTGCCAATTGATAGGAACCATTTCTTTTTCTCCGAGGCGAATATGAGTTGCGCTGGTAGACACCCCGGAATTTTTATCGATATGGGCAATTCTGTATTCATTTTTGTAGTTATAGGTCATCAGGAATTCCTTTTCTAATTCACAAAAATTGGAATATGACACCGCGGTCCCTTTGTGTAATTCTTCAACCAAATCAAATCCATTTTTCATCAAAATATCCCGTTCGGTAACCGTGGCCGGTCCAAAATCGGGAATGGCAAATAGTTCAAAGGATCCATCTTTCCAAATGCGGTGTATTGGGCCATAACCTCCAGTATAATACACATATTCCTGATTGGTAATCGGAGAAAATCCTCTTGATCCCATAGCGGTTGGGCCGGTTATGTGTGTGACTACATAATGTCCTCCTCGAGCAATTTCTGAAATTCCGGTTGTAAATTCTCTGTCAACATAGTAAATGGCATGATTGAATTCCGGCTGGCGGTTGGTTCCGTTAATCATAACATAAAAGTCAGCTAATGGCTGGATGGCTCTAAAGCCGTAAAATGTATGATAAGATGTCAATCTTTTACCATCTAAAGCATATCGAATGACGTGGTCCTGACTTTCGATACTTACCCTATTCATCACCAGAAGTGTGGAGGTCTGCGAATCATAACAAAAATCTTGGACGGTGTTTTGTCCGTTCTTCGATAAGGGGATATTGATATGGAAAAGATATTTCCCTTTATTTGAAAAACATAAGAGCCGATTGTGTCCTCTGTCAAGTATGTAAAATTTGTTTTTGATGTACTTGATTGTGGTAAAATATTTTACAGTGAGATCGCGGGGAACAGCTAATTCGATAAAACGGTATTCTTTGGCATCAAAATAAGGTTGGACCTGGTCAATATCTACTTTAATAGTGGTGTCTATTCCAGCCGGCTCAAAGGCTTGATCTTGAGTGGATACAAAGAGTGCCGGTGCCAGGAGTAAGAGTGTTAAATACAAATATTTATAACGGGTATTGGAAATGGGACGGTTCATCATCAGGATCCGTTTTTTAATTTGGTGATGAAAAGAATTTGAGAATGCAACTGCTGGAATATTCCTAAGCCCTAAAACACCATATTGGTATTGTGTTTTGTCGGTTTTAGTACTCGTAACTTCATCAGCTCGGTATTCATTGATTAATTGAATTTGATTTTTACATATCCAGGCTAATGGATTAAACCAATAGATGGTCTTGAAAAGTTCGGCAATCAACAGATCTAAGGAGTGCAGTTCATTTCTGTGGGCTAGTTCATGATAAAATATATTGTGATTTCCATGGTCTAATTGAGATGAAGGAAAAAGAATAAAACCAAAAAATGAACATGGTGCCTGGATATCTTCAGATTCACGATAGTTAATTCCATTCCAGGTTTTCGGCGCAGAACGTAGTATAATACGACTTATCGAGAGGAATCGGAGTATTAAAATGGATAGAAAAACTGCCAGCCCACTAACATAAATTATTGGTATAGCACTTAACAAGAGATTTGGTTGATTTGAAGAAATTCCTGAGGTGTGCAAAATGGTAAGTTCGATCAAATGATCAAGAGACTCATTTGATGTAGGTGGATATTCTCTCAATTTATTGGGTGCTTTATTTACAATGTCATTGCTCAACTTTGGGATGGTGGTTATTGGTGTAGACGAGGGGAACTGGATCTGGATGAGCGGAGAGATAGTTGATAATCCGATAATTCCTAAAAGAACAAAACGATTCAGTTTGTGAAAAGTCAGATTTTTAAAGAATAGCCAAAAAGTTAAAAAAAGCACAGTGAAAGCAATGCTGCTATGTAGTAAGAATTGAAGAAGTGTCATTTCTTTTGGTTTTTCCTGATAATTTCGATTAACCCGTCTAATTCTTCTTGATTCAAATTCTCTTTTCGTGAAAAAAAGGCTACCAGCTCCTGATAAGAGTTATTAAAATAGGACTTGAGCAAGTTGTCGAAGCTTGAACTTTTGTATTGATCTTTGGATATTTTGGGATAATACTGATGACTTTTATTGTAACTTATATGTCCGATATACCCCTTTTTCTCCAGTATACGAATGATGGTTGAAATCGTATTGTAGTGCGGTTTCGGATCGGGATACTTATCTCGGATTTCACGAACAAATCCCCTTTTTAACTCCCACAGGATTTGCATTACTTTTTCTTCTGATGCGGTCAATCTCTTCATGGCATGAATGTTTACTACAAATATAAACTAAAATATTAGTTATACAACTAATTGAATAGTTGATTTAAGCAAATGTTGTTGGTAACCGTGAAAAACAGATTAGTTCCTAAGCACTACATCTATATTTATGACAATTATCTCCAAACAAATATTCTTCCTAACTCACTGTTTCAGAATGATCTGTAATACGATGCACCAGGTATAAATGGCAAGATTGTATTAAACATACCAGAAAAATTAGTATTTTTAATATATATCTATTTCAAAACTTTAAACCAACCAAGCATGAATACAAACAAAATTATTATTGCCGGCATCGTCGGTGGAGTAGTCGCTTTTATCCTGGGATTTTTAATTTATGGAATGGCATTGTCTAACTTTTTTGCCTCAAATGCCGGATCCGCTTCAGGCGTCATGCGTGCTGACGATGAAATGTTGTGGATACCCATGATTGTCGGTCATCTGACCTGGGGATTATTATTTGCCGTAATATTTGGCCGCTGGGCTCAGATATCAACTTTCTCCACGGGGGCTCAGGCCGGAGCACTAATAGGTTTTTTGATTGCTTGCACTTTCGATTTTATCAATTTAGCTACTACGCATATCAGTACCTTAACAGCTGTCATAGTGGATCTCATTGTGATGACCATTGTTTCCGCAATTGTGGGTGGAGTAGTGGGCTTGATGTTAGGTAGAGGAACCAGCTAATCTAATACATCACTCCGAGGAAATTAAGCTCATTAATTCACACCCACCCTGCACTCACACCCACACCCACACCACACCCACACCCACACCCAAACACACACCCAACTTCTCTTTCTGTCATTTGCTTTGCAGAAAGCATGGAAAGCGCTTTCTTTGCGTGAATATTTTAACGTGAAGGGTCTTACCGATCTGCAACAATGTGAAATTTTGTTATGAAAACTCAATCTTTTATTCTTTTCCTCGGAGTCTTAATTGGGATGATACTAGCCGGATGTGAGGAGCAATCAGGTGAAATTGTTATCAATTCAAACTACCAAATCATAATTCCTCAGAATGCTCAGCAGGGTGAACGTGAGGCGGCTGAAATACTTCGGCAATTCTTAAATTCAGCTGTTGGTGGCAAATTAGTTATCCTTTCTGATTCAGAACCTTCTGCCGCAGAAGAAATCCTTATCGGTAATACCAACCGCTGGAAGAATGCCTACGGAACCTATGGTAAGGATATCGACCGAGAGGGATTCCGGTTAATTGTGGATAGTAAAAAAGTTTTCCTGGGTGCCATCTCCGCTCAAGGCCATGAAAATGCGGTATATGAACTATTAGAAAAGCTGGGGGCACGTAGATTTGTATCGAGCACCACCATTATTCCAGTTGCGGGAAGTGCTGTTTTGTCTTCAACGGACTACACATTTAACCCACCTTTTTCTTTTCGTCATGTACAAGCTCACCATGCGGACGATAACTTTTTTACAGATTGGCATAAATTGCATGGAAGCGATGAAATGCAAAATTGGGGACTATTGACCCATACATTTGATAAATTGATTCCGGCGAAAAGGTACTTTAAAACAAATCCTGAGTGGTTTTCACAAGTAAATGATACCCGAATTCCGGATGGTCAGCTCTGTTTGACCAATGAAGCCATGAAGAATGAGTTGATCAAAAACTTGGCCGCTTTTATGGCTATGAAACCCCAGGCACTGTACTGGTCAGTTTCTCAAAATAGCAACTACCACTTTTGTCAATGTCGTCAATGCAAAATCCTGGATGATCAGGAAGAATCCCACGCCGGAAGTTTGATACATTTTATCAACCAGATCGCTGATGCTTTTCCGGAAAAGGGGATATCTACCCTGGCGCATCATTACAGCCGTAAACCACCGGCTCAGATAAAACCTCACAATAATGTCCACATAATGCTCAGTACAGCTGGCATAAACCGGAGCCAGCCGATTGCAACGGATCCTACAAGTGCTTCCTTTCGAAGTGATTTGTCCGGATGGAAGGATTTGACCGAAAATCTTATGGTATGGGATTATGTGACCCAATTTACTAATTATGTAAGTCCGTTTCCAAATCTTAGAGTATTGCAACCCAATATTCAGTATATGCGGGATGCAGGAGTCACGATGATGTTTCAACAAGGGAACCGACACTTTGGTGGTGAATTTAATGATTTGAGAGCTTACCTCATTGCCAAACTGTTGTGGAATCCGGACATTCAGGTTGATTCCACCATTTCCGAATTCTGTAATAATTATTATGGTACCGCCGGACCAAGTATTAAAGCCTATATCGATTTGATGCATAGCCATTTAGCGGAGTCTGGGGCGGAGTTGAGTATCTACGGATCTCCAGCAAATCATGTCGCTACTTTTCTAAAACCTGAATATATGGATCAATACAACCATTATTTTAACGAGGCCGAATTGGCTGTCGAAAACGATCCTGAAATTCGAGACCGGGTAAAATTAGCCCGACTTTCTCTGGCCTATGCAACCCAGGAGTTAGCAAAGGTACATGCGACCAATAAGAAAGGATTTTATATGTTTCTTAATAATAAGTGGATGGTGATTCCCGGTATGCGAACTTTTGCGCAAAACTTTAATTCGGAAGCCAACCGGCTGGGAATCCAAATGCTGAATGAACAGGGGATGTCTCCCAAAGATTATTGGTTGGATATCAATGCATTTTTAAAAACCGAACTCTATGAACATTTAGCTTTCAAAAAAGGCACGATTACTGCGGATCCAATACCTGAAAAAAAATACGCCGGAGGTGCTTTGATTGCTCTTCATGATGGAATTACAGGTAGTGATGATATTTTGTATAGCTGGCTTGGGTGGGAAGGTAAAGATTTTCAAGTTACTCTGGATTTGGGAGCACCACAAAAGGTGAATAAGGTGACCACTCATTTTCTACAAAATCCTGACGCTCGGGTTTGGATTCCTGAAGAAATCGCTTTTGAAGTTTCTGGTGATGGTCAAAATTTTCAGCCACTCAGGACGTTTAAACATCCCGGGGATCGAAAAAGTATGGTTCTACCTTTCAGTCAGAGCATAAATATGCCGGTGCAATACATCAGAATTAATGTAGACAGTCGTGAGACTTGTCCCGATTGGCATTATAATGCCGGGGAACCGGCCTGGGCACTGCTGGATGAAATCATTGTTGAATAGAAGTTCTCCCTTCAGGTTAATCACTTAATGGCGGAGCTTCTAACAAATGAAAGAATTGATCAAGCTTTGGCGTTAAAATGATTTCGGTTCGGCGGTTAACCGAACGACTGACACCAGTTAGATTATCTGTCTTGGGCTTGTACTCGCCGCATCCGGCTGCGGTCATCCGGGTTGGATCTACTTGATGGCGGGTTTGTAAATAACGTACTACTGCCGTGGCTCTTTTAGTGCTTAAATCCCAATTGTCTATGGTGCAATTATTATTAATGGGCACATTATCGGTATGTCCTTCTACCAGAATATTCATTTCAGCATGATCATTAAGTACTAAAGCCAGCTTTCCCAAAACGGAGCGGGCTAATGAGTTAATCTTCGAACTCCCCGACTGGAATAATAATTTGTCTGAAATAGAAACGTAAACCACCCCTTCTTTTACCTCTATTTGTACATCTTCGTCATTGATGTCATCCAAAGAACGTTTAAGATTCATTACCAGGGCGAGATTAAGGGAATCTTTGAGTTGTATTTTGTCGGATAGTCCTTCGATAAAGGCATACTGTTGGCTGATGGACTCCAGAGATTTACCCAAATTTTCAGCCCCGGTCCTACTTATGACCGAAAGATCAGTCATTCGGTCCAGGAGATTTGCATTGGTCCCCCTCAGGTAAGTTAACTCCTCGTTGAGCTGGTCAATTTGCTCGTTTTTACTTTTTACTTCTTGTTCCAATAACGAGATTTTCTTTTTGTTGCATCCCAGGCTTACCGTCCCCAATACCAAAAAGAGCAAATAGATACGAATTCTCATTTTTGTTTTTATCATGTAACCGTTTCGTTGGTTAATTTATTATCCCCAATTGAGTGAAATATTTAATAATTGTTAAAATCCTATCGCTTTTTTAATTAAACAGTTGGTGTGTTTAAGTGGTTTCTATCTTATGGGACAAAAATGGATTGGCGACCGCGTTCGAATCAAAAGTTTGGATACTATAGGAATTTATGAAGGGGAAATAACCGGAGAAATTGCTAGAATAAAGGTTAACCACATATGGAAAGAAATTCCTTTCACCGATTTGGAATGGCTTGAAGATGAAGAAGAGGAAGAATTGGACCTTTCATGGATCCATGCCAGTGAATCAGAGAAAAAGTATCAAAAAGTAGTAAATTTTAATACAAAAATAGATTTGCATATTGAAGTTTTAAATCAAAACATGATTGGCTCTCCGTCTGGGCAGATCATAGACTATCAGATTGCCCAATGCAAATCCTTTATTCAAAAGGCTATTGAATTCAAAATTCCTAAAATCAATATTATTCATGGCAAAGGCAAGGGTGTACTGGCTGCTGAGGTGAATAATTTGTTGAAAATGTTTCCGGAAGTCAATTTTTATCAAGCTTCTTTGAGTGGGGGAGAAGTAGAAGTCTGGTTGCAATATAATCGTTAGATTTATTAGGATACGATGGGATGTTTTTCAAGGAGATTTTCCAATTTTAGTAGTTGTCTAGCCGAGTTTCGGTACACCTCCAACCACGTGTATTGTTTAAGACTTTCTGCCTCAAATTATCCCGGGGAACCTCAACAGAGAAAAATTCGTGTTTATGGGTTAGCCAAATTTATTTGGTCATTGTTAATTTCAATAGGCGAAACATGGTAATTTGACATGCCAATTCCACCCTCTGCCCCTTTAAGGGTCTTCAAGGGGGACAAATGTAGTTTCAAGTTTAAATCTCCACTATGATCATCGGCTTTTACGAAATCAGAATCCGTATATAGAATTTATATGTAGGTTTTCATTACTATTGCTATTTACTCCACTCGACCTCAATGGCAATCTCAATTTCAATGGCAATTTCAATTATTCGTTCATTGCTTATTGTTTCCTAAACAAAAACAAAAAACGAATGTCATCCCGAAATTTGCTTGCAAATGTTCGGGATCTCATTTTAGAGATAGCGATCCATTTGTAGGTTTTCATTGACATTGACATTGCTATTGCTAATGATATTATTATTCCACCCCCTGCCCCCTCAAGGGAGACAACCTGGCTTTTCTTGTTTTAGCCTTGAGGGTTGTAATTGGTGCTGCCGGATATTTTTCTTCATTTCAGATCGGGAATACTTTGGTAAATCAATCAACGAACCACCTCGGGCATTTAGGTTAGACTTAGGGAGTAAACCAGAAACCGTTACTTCAATGGTTGGCCAAATTTATTTGGCCATTGTGGAAGATCAATAGGTGAAACATGGTGATTTAACTTGCCAATTCCACCCCCTGCCTCAAAGGGGACAACCTGGCTTTTCTTGTTTTAGCCTTAAGGGTTGTCATGGGTGTTCCGGATATTTCCTTCATTTCTGATCCGGAATTCTGATGTGAATTACTACAAATCAGCGGATAGTTTTTGGTTCATATGGTGTGCAGTACCATGACATTTTGATTTAAAATATTGGGTAATGACTGACGAAATAGTCAACTTTTCCCCCTTGAGGGGGTTAAGGGCAGGGTTGTTCACTTCTAAAATATTAATATACGTGATTAGTTAATAAGTAATTGAGATTCATAAAGTTTGTTTGCATATTTTTCAATTCCAGTTTTGATACTTTTTATATTATTGGCCCTAAATATATTTATAACTGCATGTCTGATTGTAGATATAGTCCCACTTAGATCCATTCCTTTTACCCTGCCTTTATCTTCATTCAAGATAGCATCTTTTACCCAATGAAGCCGATTCTCAATTCCCCAGTGACTTCTTATTTTGGAGGTGTAATATTCTGCTGATATTTCTTTTTTACTCGTTATGTAATAATGAATTTTGTAGTAGCTTTTTGACCCTCTCGTACCAAAATTATTGAGTTTTATAATATGCTCTGAGCTAGGCCAATCTTTGTGCCTTTTTTCTTTTGGAAAATGGTATAAGAATAGACTTCTATTTTCCTCTCTGCCTCTATTGATTTCTTTTATGTAATCAACATCAATAGGATCACTATTGCGGATACGTTCTTTGATTATTGACAGTAAGCCTTTATGATTGCCTTTGACTTGAATTACATAATCATTTCCTGATGCCACAATAACTTCCTCGGTTTTTTTTTGCAATGCAAGGCGTCCATTGTAAATGTTACTCCTTTTAACTCAAGGCTTTTTATCAATTCCTGGGCCACTGTCCCTTCATTTGATTCTTTGTTAGACATTGATGCACTTGTCAATACCAAACCCAATTCATCACAGAATACACTAACTATTGACTTATAATCTTGTTTACTTCCGTGTTTATCTCTAACTGTAGATCCTATCGCTTTTCCGTCTACAGCTAACCATACATCTCGTTGTGTATCAACTATTTGTTTTATCCAACTAAAAAGTGCTTCATTCAAATCAGAATAGGAAACGTCTCTAAGAATCTTAAAAACTGTTGTCTTACCGGGTACTCCATGCTGAAGATTATAGCGATCTATAAAATAATCTTCATTATTCTTAATAAATCTTGATATTTCATTTATACCAAAGCGTCCACTAATCCCAGCAAGGATAACCATTTCTAAAAAAGCAGCCAAACTAATTCTTTGGCCTTGAGGCCTCCTAAAATCTTTTATCTCTAACAAATAATCAAACAAGGGTTTCACTTCTAACTATAATTTATATTAAATAATATGCTAATATATAAATTATTGATATATCCCAATAATTGAAGTGAACAACCCTGGGGTTAAGGGGGTGGAATTCCGGAATCTTCTACCCACGGGAGGAACCTTGGCATTCTCCTCAATCCATTTTTCGATTTCTTCATTCACCAAATCTTTCTCGTGCAACACCTCACTACTGTCAAATCTTAACACTGTAAAGCCGATTTCTTTCAGTTTCAGGTCCCGCTCAGTGTCTTTTTTCAATTGCTCCTCTGTATCATGAGTAATACCATCCACTTCAATGATCAGCAAAAGTTCCAAACAGACAAAGTCGACTATGTAATCTAATATGGGTCTTTCTCTCCTGAATTGATAGCCCAACATTTGTTTATCACTTAAGACATATTTCCACATACATGCCGCTGATTTGGTCATATTCCTCCTGTTAGTTCTTGCAAAAGATCGTAATTCTCGATTGTAATAGTAATTGTTTGACTTGTTTGCTTTTTCCATTGACAAATGATAATAATTTGTTTTGGTTACAAAAAATGACATAATAAGATATTGAAAAATTAGGAAAAACAAGGTGATTTAACTTGCCAATTCCACCCCCTGCCCCCTCAAGGGCCCTCAAGGGGGACAACCTGGCTTTTCTTGTTTTTGCCTTGAGGATTGTCATGGGTGTTGCAGGATATATTTCTACATTTCAGATCGGGAATACTTTGGTAAATCAATCAACGAACCACCTCGGGCATTTAGGTTAGACTTAGGGAGTAAACCAGAAACCGTTACTTCAATGGTTGGCCAAATTTATTTGGCCATTGTGGAAGATCAATAGGTGAAACATGGTGATTTAACTTGCCAATTCCACCCCCTGCCCTCAAGGGGGACAACCTGGTTTTTCTTGTTTTAGCCTTGAGGGTTGTCATGGGTCTTGCAGGATATATTTCTACATTTCAGATCGGGAATACTTTGGTAAATCAATCAACGAACCACCTCGGGCATTTAGGTTAGACTTAGGGAGTAAACCAGAAACCGTTACTTCAATGGTTGGCCAAATTTATTTGGCCATTGTGGAAGATCAATAGGTGAAACAAGGTGATTTAACTTGCCAATTCCACCCCCTGCCCCCTCAAGGGGGACAACCTGGCTTTTCTTGTTTTAGCCTTGAGGGTTGTCATGGGTGTTGCAGGATATATTTCTACATTTCAGATCGGGAATACTTTGGTAAATCAATCAACGAACCACCTCGGGCATTTAGGTTAGACTTAGGGAGTAAACCAGAAACCGTTACTTCAATGGTTGGCCAAATTTATTTGGCCATTGTGGAAGATCAATAGGTGAAACATTGTGATTTAACTTGCCAATTCCACCCCCTGCCCTCAAGGGGGACAACCTGGTTTTTCTTTTTTGACCTTGATAGTTGTCACTAGTGCTTCCAGATACTGGTTAGGCTTTTGTCCTTATAAATTGAATCATCAAGACACTAATTGGCGCACAAAACTTTCATGGTCCCAGTTGACAGAGATATAGTCGATCAAGCCGGATTGATCAATTTTGAATATAAAAATATGTTCTTCTTCAAATTGGTTTCCTTTTGATTTTATACCCGCAAAATCTTTAGATTGTTTGCCCCAGATGGTTACTTCACATTTTACACTATGGTCCTCCCGGATCGAAGAATTTATCGTGTTGTCAATGGTAGGAAAGCAGTCTATCAGGGAATCCCAGATGGCACGACCGGTCTGTTGCGCCAATCCTTTTCCCTGGTCTCCCAGTGGAATAAATTCGACTATACAATTCTCATTACAATGACTCAACATCTTGGCTACGTTTTGCTCCTGATAGGCCTTCATAAAGTCTACACAGCGATTCTTCCAGGAGAGAAATAAGGAATCCAATGGTTGGGATTTCAGTGGTTTCATGATCTTTATATTTAGTTTTCTAACTACAAAATTAGCCCTTCGGATAAGAAAAAAATAGTAAAAATGCGTCAATCAGCATACGAGTGAAGTTTGCGTTCAATTATGGAGATCTTATCCAGATGGTTGCTTAGCTCCTCATTGGTTTGTGCATATTTTCTGGGTGTGCGTCCGGAAAAGTATTTGAAATCCTTGATGAAATGGCTCTGATCATAGTATCCACCCTGGTGTAATACATCCATCAGGTCAACTTCCCGGTTACCGGCCATTAAAGAACAGGTATAGCCAAATCTCCTGATCTTAGCGTAGGTCTTTGGACTAACTCCGACTTCTTCCAGAAATTTGCGTTCGAAGGTCCGGCGACTCATATAATGTCGTTTGATCAGGTCTTGAATATTACATTGTCCATTACTATCGAAAATCTCATTGGATGCGTCAATGATACCCTGAGTTCCATGACGATACGTTTTGAGTAGATACATCATAAAACGTTCCAACCGATCTACCATTGCTTCGGCGGAAGACAAGTGGGTAAGCTGTTCTTTAAGCTGAGAGTAATAGTTTGGAAAGACCTGGGCAAAGAAAATCCGCTCATCGGTCAAACCGTACATGGGGATTTTGAGGCAGTGGTATAGTGTGGCCGGGCGAAGGACGATGCCGATAATCCCGATTTGACCATTTATATGCAAGGTGTAATTACGGACAGGTTGTCCGCAAATAAAAAATTTCGGTACTTGTACTTTTTCGTATTTGGAATTGGATATTTGATAGGGGCTTTTGTAGTTGTAAACAATGGAACAAAGCGCTGGAGGAGGACTCTCAAATGACATTGCCTGGGCAACTGCACTTTCCCAGATATAAAAACACTCTACAAAGGATTTGATCGAGTCGGAAGGTTTGATTTTTTTGTAACGCATGAGGTGTTCGATATTGGATCTCTCCTAAATATAGTGGTTTTATAGTATTTTCCGTTATTCTGCCAGCTTGAAGATATCAAAGAGGTAAGGGTATAGTTATAAGTTTATGGGTAACTGTTATTTATAAATGATTCGTAGAAGATCCATATAATGAAGTAATTAATTAAGAAACTTCATAATGGTATAATAAATAATTATAATTCAGTAAAACAGAGCCCCATAAGCTTTTTGACCTGGTCAAATTCCACCCCCTTCCCCCTCAAGGGGGACAAATTCACTTCTAAGTTTTGACCTTTAATATTGTCAATTGCTTTATCGCTATCGTTCGTGTTTTTTCTGCCCAAGGGAGGAGTAGAGGCCCCAGTGTTCAAAATATGAGGTTGTGATTTATACTTGACCATTTCAGGCCCCTTATTCCATTTCATAGCCCCAAGGTGGACAATTATGCTTTTAGGTTTAGCCTGTTTAAATGTCAGTGGTCTTTCTCGATGTATCCAAATTAGAGGCAAGACATTTTGACGCATTTTTACAATTATTTCTACTGTCAATGACTGTAGTTTTGTGATTAACTAATGAAGCAGAAAACAGCTCTATTAGTTTATCAGATTTTTTAAAAATAAACTATAACAAATAGATTATGAGAAAGTTATTTCAACTGTTTTTTTTGTCACTCTTTTTAGTGATTGGAGTTACAGAGACATATTCACAAAAACCAGTGGAAGGTACCTGGAAGGAGGATGCCAGAACTTGGAAACCTCAGCATAAACAATTTGCTGATGCCGATGCCTATCAAATTATTACTCCAAAGCGATGGATTTCTATTGGAATAAATCCGGCAGATCAATCTTTGTACTGGGCCATAGGTGGAACCTATCACTATGAGGACGGTATTTTTACGGAAAAGTTTGAAGTTTTTAGCCTGGATACCGGCTTGATTGGAGGCCTATTGCATAACAAAGTAGAATTTTTAGATAATTTTATGCGAGTGTACCGATTTGAGAATTTGCCAGGTTATCATTCCATATTCTTTGAAAAGATCGAACCATCGATCGCTACAAGCAAACAGTTACATCCATTAATTGGGGTCTGGGAAATTGAAAAAGCGCAATACGGCGACGGGAAAATGACCGAGGTTACGAAACCTAATCGAGCAATCAAAATCATTACACCGGGATATTTTCTTGTTTATTCGACATCTGGTAAACAATTTAAAGGCCTTACCTTTGGAACCTGTGGTTTTAGAGATAATAAGTATAGTGAGAATATTATCGTATCTACCTGGGATTCATCCCTAAGCGAAGAAACTCAAATGTTTGCTTGGAGTATTAATGAGGATGGTCAATTTGTACAGCAGGGGGAATTAAATTCAAAGAAATTTGATCATTATGCGCTCACCGAAATAAGCAACAGGATTGAATAGGTCGAATGCTCCCATACATGCAAAGTTAAATAGTTTCGAGGGACCTTCAAAACTTGACTTTTGCAACCTTTTCATGAATTTTACTCAACTTTGGAAGGCCTGCGCTGCCGTACCAGGGTATGAGTTCCATGATCAATGATCCTGCTTGAATGGCAGGATCTGTTTTGGTTAAGGATTCAGCTTCTTCTACAGTTTTGACATCAAACACATAGATTCCTCTCAGCTCACCATCGTGTAAAAAGGGGCCGGCCAGTATCAATTTACCTTCCTCAGCCAATCTACTGATATTGGCCAGGTGAGCAGATTGTAAATTAGCGCGGGTCAGCGAATCCTTGCTGGGGTTTGGACCGGATTTCAGAAAGGCCATTACGTATTTTTTCATACCGTAATCATCGGCTCCTAATTCTGCTGCCAGCAGGCTGTCATAGCCTGAAGTCGTAACAACAGTGGTGACCTCAGAAGGAGGCTCCTGGCATCCCCACCAGGTGGAAATGGTGCCAATAGCAAGGGCAAGCATAAAGGTAAATTGTAGATATTTCATGTTTAAATGTATTTAAGTTAATTTGCTACTTCTATCACACTTATCGACCACCCACTTAGGCCTAGGGCTATAGTGGGCAATGCCGAGCAACATTCCTATTCCACAATTCTTTGGAATCAGAATCTTCTCACAACCAAATGCTGACAGCGAAGCTCGTCAGTACACAACTCATGACTCACACCTCCAACTCACAACTCATGACTCACAACTCCTTCTACTATCACCTCCACAATCCAATAATAGCTCCCATTAAAGTCAAAGCTACTAATAAATAACCCCCATTGATGAATATATACCGGGATGATTTTTGTTCAAAAAGTGCAACTATAGCCAATCCGGCAAAAACCCAGATTCCAGCCAAAAAACCAGCAATTGCTCCCCATGAGATATCCGTACGTTGTGCGCATTCTATTGGACAAGAAGCTGGAGAATCGGCTAAAAACATACCCAGATTGGCAGCCATGATCAAAGATAAAATAAATGCCCAACCGTAGATTTTTGCTGCATTTCCTTTTTTTACATCCTCCTCGGTCAGGTGATTTTCTGACATCCAGGCTTTTCCAAACAGGGCTGGAGAATACCAGACTCCTCCCAACACAAAAGCAGAAATACCCGCCACTAAGATGGCAAGCCAGTTAATTGTACTCGGATCCATAATTTAAATGTTTTTCGTTCGAATAATTTGATTGTTCAATAAGCTAAATTCCTAATTGAATATAAATCCTTAATTTTCACTGGCAAAATGCAATCCGATCAAGCATGAAACTTAAGGTGATAAAGCCGGAAGAAATACCGACGAAGAATAACGATCATACCATTAAGTTGAACGACATTGGCTTCCGGGTGATCCTGATTCCATTCTTTGGAATAGCCATACCCTTGATCACTTCAATGGTTGACCACTCCCAGTTTAGTTTGTGGCAAATAAAGTTGAGCTACCTATATACTATTGGTCTGGCCTATGTGGTCTGGGAAGGTAATCGGTTTTTACTATTTAGTTTACGCAACTATTTTGATTGGTTTGAAAGACCGATGCGAAAAATAATAGCCTTACTCATTGCCATTCCATTTTATACCATACCGGTTACCATAATCCTATTGGTAGGTTGGTATAACCTATTCAAATCAGGAATCATCGATTGGTCCCAGGTCAAAATGACTACTTTGATCATTATGATTTGTGTCCTATTTATCGTCCATGTGTATGAGACGGTATTTCTCGTCAAAGAAGCAGAATCAGAGAAGATCATCCGGGCTCATATCGAAAAAGCGAAATTAGAGGTTGAAATCGAGGCTTTAAAAACACAACTCGATCCCCATTTTGTGTTTAATTCGCTCAACGCCTTATCTCACTTTATCGAAGAGAATCCGGCCAAAGCAAAGCTTTTTAATACACATTTGGGGGAGGTCTATCGCTACCTCTTACATCATAAAAATCGGGAGTTGGTCTGGCTGTGGGAAGAAATTGATTTTATGCAAAATTATTTCTCACTGCTTAATCTGCGTTTTGAAGAAGCAATTCAACTCGAAGTTAATCTGAATGACATCGATCCGAAAGCCTATTTAATTCCTCCGATATCCTTGCAAATCTTAGTAGAAAATGCCATTAAGCACAATCGATTTTCAGATCAGGATCCGATGGTCATTCAAATCACAGGAAATACAAATTATTTGGTAGTTAAGAACACAAAAAATGTGAAGTCGGACAAACCTTTTTCATCTGGCATCGGATTGCAAAATTTACAATCCAGATACTTACTTTTGACGGGTAAAAAAGTAATTATATTATCGGGAAACTCAAAATTTGAGGTAAAGCTGCCGGTACTAAAAGCCTGAGTATTTTTAGAATGGAGACGGTGACGAGACAAACATTTAGGGTTGTTATCATTGAAGATGAAAAACCAGCTGCGGAGAAATTGGCAAAGGCCATCCTCTTAATTCGTCCGGAATGGCAGGTTGCTGCAATTTTGCACAATTGCACTGATGGGATCCGATGGCTGACCGCAAATGAAGGGCCTGATTTGATCTTTATGGATATCCAGCTTACCGATGGTTTGTCATTTGATATTTTTGAGAAAGCAGATATCCGATGTCCGGTAATATTTGTCACTGCGTTTGACCATTATTGGCAAATGGCTTTTGCCCATAACGGGATTGATTATTTACTTAAACCGTTGAAAGTCGAAAGTCTGGCTTTGGCCCTAAAGAAATATGAGCAGATTAAAACTCATTTTACTTCGAGTCTTCCCAGATTCTTAGACTGGGTAAGAGAAGAGGGTCCGGCACCTCCGATCCAAACCAAAGCTCGTTTTTTACTCAAGCGGGGGTTGGAATACATCAAGGTGGATACCAAGGATATTGCTTATTTATTTGCAACCCAAAAAGTGGTGTGCCTGGTTACTTTTGAACAGGGTAAATTTATCCTGGATAGGTCGCTTACCGAATTGTCTAAAGAATTGGACAACCGGTTATTTTATCGCATCAATCGGAAATATATAGTCAATCATCACGCCATTACTTCCATGAAAGTATGGTCCAAAAGCAAGTTGAAAATTGAGTTAGTGCCCCCGGTTGAGGAGCCTGTCATCATTAGTTCGGAGCAAGTAGCCAAATTCAAGAAATGGTTGGTGGATGTGTAGGGGAGAGGTCGGAGGAGAGAAGTCAGAAGTCAGACTAGATATGGAATTGCATTGCTTGCCATAGCAATGGCGGATGTAGGCTTCGTCTACCGAAGCTTTAGCGGAGGTAGTTTCATTCATGTCCCTGTATTGAGATCCTGAACCAGTCTGCTAAAGCATCCTGTTCAGGATGACGGTAATATTATTTTTTAATAAAAACTGAAACCGAAGCAAGCCAAAGGCTAATGGCTAAAAGCCAAAAGCCATTTTGGGTGTAATTTCTTTGCCCGTCATAGGTAGCAACATTCTCACTACGAAGATGATTGACATAACGATTGTGTCGACACCTGATAACTTTGGACCACTGAAGACAGAGAAGACAGAAGGTGGAAGATAGAAGACAAGTCCCGTCGGGACGAAAGATTGTTGCCAGGGTCGTGAGACTCTGGATAAATAGTTGGTGTTGTTGGAGCTCCTTTGGGAGCGATACAGTCAATATAAGCCTTCAAAGAATTCGGGTAAATAGTCCCGGGCCACATCGATATTATTTTCTATTAAAAATTGGATATACTCCTTCTTAAAAGTTTTTTTCCTATGGTGTTCTTTTTGATGAGTAATGTAGTTTATAAGAGTCTTCAAGTTTTTCTCACCTATTGAATAGGTAGATCCTCCTGTCTGCCATTCAAAGCGCTGTTCTAAAAATCTATTTTCATTGATCCATTTCGAAGCGTTGGCTTTTACGGTTCCAACGAGTTTAGATGGAGCCATTGCTGGTTTTAATTTTGCCGCAATGTGAATGTGATCTGCCATACCATTAATGCAAATTGGAATTTGACCTAGTGGGTTAGAAATTAAGTTCGTGCCGTATAAAACGAAGTAGATTTTTTCCAATATCAAGACGCAGGTTCTCGTTCATAGCCTTAGCTATGGACGAGGTTCTGCAACAAAGAGATTGGAAAAAAGATCAAGTTTTATAGGTAAGGAATTTAGGTTCTGACCCACTAGTGAGTTTACTCTGAAAACTGTCATTTAAAAAGAATACTTGAAATAATGCAAAATATTGTATACTCCCCCGCCACCCTAACCCTAAAGGGCCTCCGCCCACAAATCGATTCTTTACCCTAGCTCAAAAGGGAATGCAGTCGCGCATTCATTTACAGCAAGTTATGCGGGAGGACTTTCCTTTAGGAGTCGGAGGCGAGCGTGGGCAAATTCTAAAACCAAATTATATTTACCGAAGGCTTTGATGTTGACTTTTCGGAGTGGACCCACTAGTTCTTTAATGGTTCCAGCCATGTATTGATACAACCTCGCTTCAAATGTTGGATCAATCAAGGCATTTCTGAATTTTACGGCACTGATGTGGTGAATGTACAATTTGGTGAATGTATTTGGCATTGTTTTGATTTATGATATTGACAACTGAATGTGTTTTCAAATCTACCGCTCCCATGGAGCTCCACTGATAACCTTGTCTGGTAGCCAGGCTTTTACGAACCTGGTTACGCTCTGTCGTCGCTAACGCGACTTTATTTAACGATTGTACGGACACCTCTCTGATTTTTGTCTTCTCGCATCTACATCATCCAAGGCGAATAGCCAATAGCCAATAGCCAAAAGCCAAAAGCCTTTCTGGTGTCATCTGATTTCTGACGTCTGTTTTCTGTCTTCTATTTTTCACAACTCACTACTCCTTATCAATTTTAAGGTGAGGTAAAGGTTTTTTGACAATGACTTTATGTTGCTCAAATCCCTTGCGCAATGCTTTCACTTCCCAGTCAAAAGAATAGGTTCCTTTACCTTTTAAAAGTTCTTTTACCTTGAAGCCTTTGGTGGTTTTTTCAATTACGGCAATTCCTTTAGATTCAGCTGAAAGAGGGGTGATCATCACCGTCATCTTTTGTCCGGATATAAGTTGTTGAAAATGCCTGGGAAATTGAATAATGGCCTCTCCCTTTTGTAATTGTGCTGTCCCGCGTTCGAATACGGAAACCTCCGGACCGTGAATACTTCCGTAAACAATATTTTCTTGCGCATTGGTCGGGCTGGGAGATACCATATTAAAATTATCAGCAAAAACTTCACCCATCCCATCGCCTCTGACGTACATGCCGGCCCGGGCATCGCCATCCTGATTCTTAACCCGAATATACCCTTTATTAGCATCTGTGCTCAAATTCGAAAGGGTAATGTTGGGGTTTCCATTTGGGCCAAATACCTCAATGGTTCCGGCGTTTTGGGCAGATGAAGTCGCTTGAACCAAGGGTTGATTTCCCTGATTCAATTCCAAATAGGATTTGAACGAATCTACATGAGTGGTAAAAAATGGGATATTTACTGGAGGCACATAAAGAGAAATAGATCCGGCCTCGGTATTTTCTGAAGCATCAATCACGGCTGCGGGATTACCTTGTTTGCTCAATGTCATCGAAGATAGTGTAATTCTGTTTGAGTTGGATATACCTATACTGCTAATTTCTTCTGGTGTAACCTTAAAGCCTTGGCCGGAACTTGTATTCTCAAACTGGATCACTCCCGGGGTGAGGTGGGTTAAGAGATTGGGAGAAGTTCCTATGGTAATGTCCGTACTGGTCAGAAAATTATTGTTGATCTTAGGAGCATCCAAATCCTCAGTAATTTCCACCGGAAAGCGCGTATTTATGGATGAAATACTAGGCTCCTCTCCGCCAAGGATACTGGCTTTCCAGAGATCGGTAATGGGTAAAGTGACTTCTTCATCCGAGTGAGTTAACTTCAGGCGATAGACATTCATTCCATCAATCCCCGCATTGGCAAAGGTAAGTAACGACAGGTCTTGTATCTCATTAGTAGAATCGGCATCCGCATCATTTATAGCATCGACAAAGCTGCCTCCGTTTCTCGACAAGGTGACAATAGAACCCAGTTTTTCCAGGATTTGGATTTCATTGGTTGCATCTGCATCGTCATCCTCAATTTCATCAATAAAGGAACCTCCATTAGCCGAAAGCAGGATGGTATCTCCATTTCTACTAAGCGTTTGAATTTCATTGATGGGATCGGCATCGGCATCATCGATAGCATCGATGATAAATCCACCTCCGTTGGATAATAGAATGGTGTCGGCTGCTTTATTAATGGTTTGAATTTCATTGTTAGAGTCGCCATCGCCATCCACAATATTAATAGTCGTACTTAACCCACCACCGGAAATATCCAGGGTTATGATTGAATCCTCTTTCGACGAGAACAAGTCCTGGATTTCGTTGACCGGGTCGGTATCGCTATCCACGGCACCCGAAGAATCAATAATGGGGATAGTGATCGAATTTCCTCCCGATATGGAAAGGGTGCGGCCATCAATCAATAACTGTTGAATTTCATTTAAGGTATCGGCATCGGCGTCGTTGACATTAAGAGTATTTTCTGCGAATAAAGCATAGGGTACCGAAAGTAGCGGTGAAGTATTTAAAGGGATGTAATCCGAACCTCCTTCCGGATCAATCTCGATTTTTAAGGAAAGATGGCCTTCAGGCCATTGGATCGTGGAAAAATCTCCAGTCGATGTGGTTCCTCGCCCTATTTGCAGCGTAAACAGACCGATACTTGAAGTGGTTACTTCATGTATTTCTGAATAGACTGCAATCCGGTTGCTGTCTATCACCGATATTCTCAATCCAAGCGTGGTGTTTTTCAATACTTGATGATCTACATCCCGGGCAACAGCCTGATAAGTAAAAGCCTGTGGTGCCTGGGCATTAACGAAGAGACAGGTGCCCATCATACACACCCAAAGTAGAGGATATTTCATAAGATTGGATTTATTGTTTGAGTAATATTTGAGAGGCTATTTTTTGTCGTTTAGAGCTGATCTGGATGAAATAGGTGCCAGAGGTTAGTTTTTCAATGGGTACTGCGTGGCCATTTAGAAGTCCTTTTTCTTTCAGCACTATTCGTCCGTATAAATCAGAGATGCGTATGTCGAGGGGTTGATTCCATGTACTTTGTAAGCTAATCGTCTGGGTAGCGGGATTTGGGATGAATTTCAAGTGAACCTCTTTTTGAAAATAGACTACCGAAGTGGTGGAAATAGCGCCTTGATGGAAACCTTGGGATAGGGTGAGGGAATTGTTTTCTAGGGTTTCTACAAACCCTTCGCCCAAAGTCCATTCCAAAGAAATGTTTGCAATAGAAGAGGAGCTACCAGCGGATGCGATAACTTGTCTTTCGATGGATTGGCCCCAAAGAAAAGTGGGTATTGATATCAGGATAAAAATCTGATTGTAGAGGGTTAAAGTATTCATGCCGGTCAATTTTAGAATTCGATTTCAATCACTCCAATCCGATGTAACCATTTTCAATTTACTGTTTTATTGGGATAAATCCGGGTTTTAATGGTTAAAAAGTGTGTTTGGGAGGCAATAGGCCATTGTAATTCAAGAATTTATTACCTTGAATTCGTGTGAATCGGTATCATTTTGAGCCGGTAAAAATGATGATATAAATCATAAATGTTATATAACATAAAAACATATTTGTATGGTCGAATAAAAAATTATGATCTGTATAACTTTTGTTATAAGGAATAATATGCTGAAAAAAATAATATTGTGGATATTTGTATGTGTTGGATTGAGTATTTATAAAATATAATCTATTAGGAAATGCAAGAAAAATGTATTACCTTGTCGGCAGATAGAGAGTGACGAATAGTTATTAATGCAATAACTATTGGTTATAAATAATTTCCTACCTACTGTACCTCAAGAACCACTTCCCACTTTGTAAAGAGTCACTTCCCACTTAGTACATTCGGCCAAGATGAATTCTTGATGCGCATTTTATGGACACTAATTAATACTTGAACCAAATGAGAGATGATCAACCAATTTATGTTATTAAACCTCCCAGATGATGTAATATCTACATTTTTCCCGAAGGATGTTTTAAGGATTGTAAACTTAAACGATCCTGTTGAGGCATTCGAATTCCTATTCAATTTATTAGTTTCTTAAACCAGTCAACTATGAAACCAAGTTTGTACTCTTTTGCTCCTGCTATTATCCCAATAAAATCAATTTTAAATAAATTAAATCCATTATTGGCCAGAAAACCAGTGTTTTATTCGATGAATGTGCTGTTTTTCATGTTGATGTCTGCACTATGGAATGGTGATAATCTACCACCTAGAGAATCTTATTCAGGTGCCATCGAAGAAGTTACTGATACCAATATGGAAGCAAATCATTGTGATGCAGGCGTTATTGGACAAGGTACTTCAAACGGTGATGGGGATGGTTCTTGTCCCTATCCATCTAATTTTCAAATATTTAAAATTGATGAGACCGCTGCTTTATTCGGTGTAAAAACCCAATACATATATTTAACGGTAACGGGAGAAGTATGCTGTGGAGATATGTTATTCAATCCAAAAGATGGAGAAGGGTGTTACCAAGGTACAGTACCCGGTCCAAGATGTCATCCTTCGGGTAATAATTGTGATGGAGTATGTAGAATAACTGATGCCCGGCTCTGGGATGGAGTTTGTACTCCACCTCTTACTTGTGATGGTGCGGGGCAAACAATCAGCGTTGGGAATGCAACCATTATATTTCATGGATGGGAACAGGATGGTAATGAGAGCTATTGGTACTATGAGATTACAAGTGGCTCCGGCCAAGGTGAAACTATTAGCCACATAGCATTTGGTTTAATAGATTGTGATGATTGCTGTGTGCCGAGTGCTAAGTGTAATTTATCTGATATTACGGTTGAATGTGATAATGTGCCGGCAAGAGAAACTGAGATTAGTAATGTTTTTTCCAATGTGGTTACTTGTGGAGTGGCTACCATGACTTTCATGGAGGTTCGTACAGATGGTAGCTGCCCTGAGGAATATACTTTGACAAGGACTTATAAACTTTTTGATGATGGTGAGTTGGTTGCTGAATGTGTGCAGGTGATAGAGGTGCTGGATACGACACCGCCGGAGATTATTTGTCCAGACGATAAGACATTTAGTTGCGAAGAGACTATAGTATTTGGACAGGCTACGGCGACGGATAATTGTGATCCATCACCGAAGATTAGCTTTAAGGATGTAGAGACAGCTGGATCATGTCCACAGGAGAAGACAATAGTTCGGACCTGGACGGCGACGGATGCATGTGGCAACAGTTCGAGTTGTGATCAGACGATTACGGTAGTTGATGAAACAGCACCGGAGATAACGTGTCCAGACGATAAGACATTTAGTTGCGAAGAGACTATAGTATTTGGACAGGCTACGGCGACGGATAATTGTGATCCATCACCGAAGATTAGCTTTAAGGATGTAGAGACAGCTGGATCATGTCCACAGGAGAAGACAATAGTTCGGACCTGGACGGCGACGGATGCATGTGGCAACAGTTCGAGTTGTGATCAGACGATTACGGTAGTTGATGAAACAGCACCGGAGATAACGTGTCCAGACGATAAGACATTTAGTTGCGAAGAGACTATAGTATTTGGACAGGCTACGGCGACGGATAATTGTGATCCATCACCGAAGATTAGCTTTAAGGATGTAGAGACAGCTGGATCATGTCCACAGGAGAAGACAATAGTTCGGACCTGGACGGCGACGGATGCATGTGGCAACAGTTCGAGTTGTGATCAGACGATTACGGTAGTTGATGAAACAGCACCGGAGATAACGTGTCCAGACGATAAGACATTTAGTTGCGAAGAGACTATAGTATTTGGACAGGCTACGGCGACGGATAATTGTGATCCATCACCGAAGATTAGCTTTAAGGATGTAGAGACAGCTGGATCATGTCCACAGGAGAAGACAATAGTTCGGACCTGGACGGCGACGGATGCATGTGGTAACAGTTCGAGTTGTGATCAGACGATTACGGTAGTTGATGAAACAGCACCGGAGATAACGTGTCCAGACGATAAGACATTTAGTTGCGAAGAGACTATAGTATTTGGACAGGCTACGGCGACGGATAATTGTGATCCATCACCGAAGATTAGCTTTAAGGATGTAGAGACAGCTGGATCATGTCCACAGGAGAAGACAATAGTTCGGACCTGGACGGCGACGGATGCATGTGGCAACAGTTCGAGTTGTGATCAGACGATTACGGTAGTTGATGAAACAGCACCGGAGATAACGTGTCCAGACGATAAGACATTTAGTTGCGAAGAGACTATAGTATTTGGACAGGCTACGGCGACGGATAATTGTGATCCATCACCGAAGATTAGCTTTAAGGATGTAGAGACAGCTGGATCATGTCCACAGGAGAAGACAATAGTTCGGACCTGGACGGCGACGGATGCATGTGGCAACAGTTCGAGTTGTGATCAGACGATTACGGTAGTTGATGAAACAGCACCGGAGATAACGTGTCCAGACGATAAGACATTTAGTTGCGAAGAGACTATAGTATTTGGACAGGCTACGGCGACGGATAATTGTGATCCATCACCGAAGATTAGCTTTAAGGATGTAGAGACAGCTGGATCATGTCCACAGGAGAAGACAATAGTTCGGACCTGGACGGCGACGGATGCATGTGGTAACAGTTCGAGTTGTGATCAGACGATTACGGTAGTTGATGAAACAGCACCGGAGATAACGTGTCCAGACGATAAGACATTTAGTTGCGAAGAGACTATAGTATTTGGACAGGCTACGGCGACGGATAATTGTGATCCATCACCGAAGATTAGCTTTAAGGATGTAGAGACAGCTGGATCATGTCCACAGGAGAAGACAATAGTTCGGACCTGGACGGCGACGGATGCATGTGGTAACAGTTCGAGTTGTGATCAGACGATTACGGTAGTTGATGAAACAGCACCGGAGATAACGTGTCCAGACGATAAGACATTTAGTTGCGAAGAGACTATAGTATTTGGACAGGCTACGGCGACGGATAATTGTGATCCATCACCGAAGATTAGCTTTAAGGATGTAGAGACAGCTGGATCATGTCCACAGGAGAAGACAATAGTTCGGACCTGGACGGCGACGGATGCATGTGGTAACAGTTCGAGTTGTGATCAGACGATTACGGTAGTTGATGAAACAGCACCGGAGATAACGTGTCCAGACGATAAGACATTTAGTTGCGAAGAGACTATAGTATTTGGACAGGCTACGGCGACGGATAATTGTGATCCATCACCGAAGATTAGCTTTAAGGATGTAGAGACAGCTGGATCATGTCCACAGGAGAAGACAATAGTTCGGACCTGGACGGCGACGGATGCATGTGGTAACAGTTCGAGTTGTGATCAGACGATTACGGTAGTTGATGAAACAGCACCGGAGATAACGTGTCCAGACGATAAGACATTTAGTTGCGAAGAGACTATAGTATTTGGACAGGCTACGGCGACGGATAATTGTGATCCATCACCGAAGATTAGCTTTAAGGATGTAGAGACAGCTGGATCATGTCCACAGGAGAAGACAATAGTTCGGACCTGGACGGCGACGGATGCATGTGGTAACAGTTCGAGTTGTGATCAGACGATTACGGTAGTTGATGAAACAGCACCGGAGATAACGTGTCCAGACGATAAGACATTTAGTTGCGAAGAGACTATAGTATTTGGACAGGCTACGGCGACGGATAATTGTGATCCATCACCGAAGATTAGCTTTAAGGATGTAGAGACAGCTGGATCATGTCCACAGGAGAAGACAATAGTTCGGACCTGGACGGCGACGGATGCATGTGGCAACAGTTCGAGTTGTGATCAGACGATTACGGTAGTTGATGAAACAGCACCGGAGATAACGTGTCCAGACGATAAGACATTTAGTTGCGAAGAGACTATAGTATTTGGACAGGCTACGGCGACGGATAATTGTGATCCATCACCGAAGATTAGCTTTAAGGATGTAGAGACAGCTGGATCATGTCCACAGGAGAAGACAATAGTTCGGACCTGGACGGCGACGGATGCATGTGGCAACAGTTCGAGTTGTGATCAGACGATTACGGTAGTTGATGAAACAGCACCGGAGATAACGTGTCCAGACGATAAGACATTTAGTTGCGAAGAGACTATAGTATTTGGACAGGCTACGGCGACGGATAATTGTGATCCATCACCGAAGATTAGCTTTAAGGATGTAGAGACAGCTGGATCATGTCCACAGGAGAAGACAATAGTTCGGACCTGGACGGCGACGGATGCATGTGGTAACAGTTCGAGTTGTGATCAGACGATTACGGTAGTTGATGAAACAGCACCGGAGATAACGTGTCCAGACGATAAGACATTTAGTTGCGAAGAGACTATAGTATTTGGACAGGCTACGGCGACGGATAATTGTGATCCATCACCGAAGATTAGCTTTAAGGATGTAGAGACAGCTGGATCATGTCCACAGGAGAAGACAATAGTTCGGACCTGGACGGCGACGGATGCATGTGGCAACAGTTCGAGTTGTGATCAGACGATTACGGTAGTTGATGAAACAGCACCGGAGATAACGTGTCCAGACGATAAGACATTTAGTTGCGAAGAGACTATAGTATTTGGACAGGCTACGGCGACGGATAATTGTGATCCATCACCGAAGATTAGCTTTAAGGATGTAGAGACAGCTGGATCATGTCCACAGGAGAAGACAATAGTTCGGACCTGGACGGCGACGGATGCATGTGGTAACAGTTCGAGTTGTGATCAGACGATTACGGTAGTTGATGAAACAGCACCGGAGATAACGTGTCCAGACGATAAGACATTTAGTTGCGAAGAGACTATAGTATTTGGACAGGCTACGGCGACGGATAATTGTGATCCATCACCGAAGATTAGCTTTAAGGATGTAGAGACAGCTGGATCATGTCCACAGGAGAAGACAATAGTTCGGACCTGGACGGCGACGGATGCATGTGGTAACAGTTCGAGTTGTGATCAGACGATTACGGTAGTTGATGAAACAGCACCGGAGATAACGTGTCCAGACGATAAGACATTTAGTTGCGAAGAGACTATAGTATTTGGACAGGCTACGGCGACGGATAATTGTGATCCATCACCGAAGATTAGCTTTAAGGATGTAGAGACAGCTGGATCATGTCCACAGGAGAAGACAATAGTTCGGACCTGGACGGCGACGGATGCATGTGGTAACAGTTCGAGTTGTGATCAGACGATTACGGTAGTTGATGAAACAGCACCGGAGATAACGTGTCCAGACGATAAGACATTTAGTTGCGAAGAGACTATAGTATTTGGACAGGCTACGGCGACGGATAATTGTGATCCATCACCGAAGATTAGCTTTAAGGATGTAGAGACAGCTGGATCATGTCCACAGGAGAAGACAATAGTTCGGACCTGGACGGCGACGGATGCATGTGGCAACAGTTCGAGTTGTGATCAGACGATTACGGTAGTTGATGAAACAGCACCGGAGATAACGTGTCCAGACGATAAGACATTTAGTTGCGAAGAGACTATAGTATTTGGACAGGCTACGGCGACGGATAATTGTGATCCATCACCGAAGATTAGCTTTAAGGATGTAGAGACAGCTGGATCATGTCCACAGGAGAAGACAATAGTTCGGACCTGGACGGCGACGGATGCATGTGGCAACAGTTCGAGTTGTGATCAGACGATTACGGTAGTTGATGAAACAGCACCGGAGATAACGTGTCCAGACGATAAGACATTTAGTTGCGAAGAGACTATAGTATTTGGACAGGCTACGGCGACGGATAATTGTGATCCATCACCGAAGATTAGCTTTAAGGATGTAGAGACAGCTGGATCATGTCCACAGGAGAAGACAATAGTTCGGACCTGGACGGCGACGGATGCATGTGGCAACAGTTCGAGTTGTGATCAGACGATTACGGTAGTTGATGAAACAGCACCGGAGATAACGTGTCCAGACGATAAGACATTTAGTTGCGAAGAGACTATAGTATTTGGACAGGCTACGGCGACGGATAATTGTGATCCATCACCGAAGATTAGCTTTAAGGATGTAGAGACAGCTGGATCATGTCCACAGGAGAAGACAATAGTTCGGACCTGGACGGCGACGGATGCATGTGGCAACAGTTCGAGTTGTGATCAGACGATTACGGTAGTTGATGAAACAGCACCGGAGATAACGTGTCCAGACGATAAGACATTTAGTTGCGAAGAGACTATAGTATTTGGACAGGCTACGGCGACGGATAATTGTGATCCATCACCGAAGATTAGCTTTAAGGATGTAGAGACAGCTGGATCATGTCCACAGGAGAAGACAATAGTTCGGACCTGGACGGCGACGGATGCATGTGGTAACAGTTCGAGTTGTGATCAGACGATTACGGTAGTTGATGAAACAGCACCGGAGATAACGTGTCCAGACGATAAGACATTTAGTTGCGAAGAGACTATAGTATTTGGACAGGCTACGGCGACGGATAATTGTGATCCATCACCGAAGATTAGCTTTAAGGATGTAGAGACAGCTGGATCATGTCCACAGGAGAAGACAATAGTTCGGACCTGGACGGCGACGGATGCATGTGGTAACAGTTCGAGTTGTGATCAGACGATTACGGTAGTTGATGAAACAGCACCGGAGATAACGTGTCCAGACGATAAGACATTTAGTTGCGAAGAGACTATAGTATTTGGACAGGCTACGGCGACGGATAATTGTGATCCATCACCGAAGATTAGCTTTAAGGATGTAGAGACAGCTGGATCATGTCCACAGGAGAAGACAATAGTTCGGACCTGGACGGCGACGGATGCATGTGGTAACAGTTCGAGTTGTGATCAGACGATTACGGTAGTTGATGAAACAGCACCGGAGATAACGTGTCCAGACGATAAGACATTTAGTTGCGAAGAGACTATAGTATTTGGACAGGCTACGGCGACGGATAATTGTGATCCATCACCGAAGATTAGCTTTAAGGATGTAGAGACAGCTGGATCATGTCCACAGGAGAAGACAATAGTTCGGACCTGGACGGCGACGGATGCATGTGGCAACAGTTCGAGTTGTGATCAGACGATTACGGTAGTTGATGAAACAGCACCGGAGATAACGTGTCCAGACGATAAGACATAGTTGCGAAGTAGTTTTGGACAGGCTACGGCGACGGATAATTGTGATCCAGAAGATTAGCACCGGAGACAGGAGAAGACAATAACGGACGGCGACGGATGTGTGGTAACAGACGAGTTGTGATCAGACATTTACGGTAGTTGATGAAACAGAGATAACGTGTCCAGAGTTGCGACTATAGTATTTGGACAGGCTACGGCGACGGATAATTGTGATCCATCACCGAAGATTAGCTTTAAGGATGTAGAGACAGCTGGATCATGTCCACAGGAGAAGACAATAGTTCGGACCTGGACGGCGACGGATGCATGTGGCAACAGTTCGAGTTGTGATCAGACGATTACGGTAGTTGATGAAACAGCACCGGAGATAACGTGTCCAGACGATAAGACATTTAGTTGCGAAGAGACTATAGTATTTGGACAGGCTACGGCGACGGATAATTGTGATCCATCACCGAAGATTAGCTTTAAGGATGTAGAGACAGCTGGATCATGTCCACAGGAGAAGACAATAGTTCGGACCTGGACGGCGACGGATGCATGTGGTAACAGTTCGAGTTGTGATCAGACGATTACGGTAGAGGATACCAAAGCACCAGTGATCACCTCCATCACCGGCGATACCACCGACCAATTCGTTGGCTGTGCACTATTCCCTGCACCTCCAGAAATTACTTTCGAAGACAATTGTGGTGAAGTAGAATTGAGAGCTATTTCGGCTACTGGATTGGATGGATGCATAGAATGGGTTTCTCGAAAATGGTTTGCAATTGATGAATGTGGAAATACAACTACAGTTGACCAATATCTTGAGCGTTGGAATGACTCCGAACCACCTACGCTCTCCAATTATCCTGCTGACATTACTGCAGAATGTGATGAGGTACCAGTGCCAGAAGATGTTAGACCACAGGATAATTGTTTAATTGTAGAGTTTGTATACCGCGCTGATACTATACAGAATCCGGATGATTGTGAAAATGAATATACCATAGAAAGGATATGGTATGCACGAGACTCCTGTAATAATGATGTGACACATACCCAAACCATCACCGTAATCGACACCAAACCTCCAGTGATTACCAAACCGATTATCGATGGATGCATTACTTTTGACGAACTATTTGGAAGCATCCTGGTACCATTGGATGCCGAAGACAATTGTGGTGATACGGATATTAGGACAACTGACCCAACTTATGACTTCAACTGTGAAGACTTTGAAATTACCGCTCAGTGGACGGCTATCGACGATTGTGGAAATGTGGCAACCTGCGATTTGGTCATTCCGGTTTGTTATAATCCTGTAACGTGCGAGGAAATCGAATTTCCGGAAACAATCTTCTGTGGAACTACTGTAGATGTTACTGCCAATGCGAGCGGAGGTTATGTCGAAACAGGAGGAGATTATACTTATGAGTGGAGCGTGGTCAAAGGCGATTGGACGATTGCCGGTGCTGATATGCAAACCGCACAAGTCACTACCGGATCCGATCCAACCGCTACTATCAAAGTGGTCATTACCGACTTTTTCGGTTGTCAAGACAGTTGTGAAATTGAACTGGAATGCTGTGAATACGAATGCGGAACCTCGTTTGCCAGAGGTAATGATGGTAAACGCTGCTTCCTCGATGATGGATTTAGCCGCTGGGGATGGACGATTAAATTGGCGAAGGAGGACGGAGAGACTACCTATGATATCTGGGAAGGAGCTGCACAATGCGATATAAGCAAAGGTGATAAAGTAGGTGTTCTGACAGTAGACATTGTTGGCGATCAAGCTATTGTAAAATATGATATCAATGATGGTCTACACGACTTGACAGAGACCCATCTCTATATCGGTTGTGAAAAATATCCAACCAAGAAAGATGAGCCAACCGTGGCACCAGGGCAGTATCCATACAAACACAAATTGAATCATGTGACTATGGATTCGTATACTATCGATATTAGTGACCTGAATTGTGATTCGATTTATATCATTGCTCATGCAGTAACCTGTGAACTGAAATGTGGAGAGGATATCAACAGAAAAGAAGAACCTCAACCTACGAAGCAAATTGTAACCACCGGCAAGACCAAAGAATCCGGTTCACAAAAGGCTTTATTAGGCAAGGAGAAATCTAATCGATTGAGTTTACGTCAAAGTGTAAACGAGCTTGAGTTACAATTAAGTCCGAATCCTACTATTAATTACCTCAATGTCAATGTAAAAGCACCTATGGCCGGCAACGGAAAATTGGCTGCTATTACAAGTCAGGGAGAAATAATTGATATGGGAGCAGTACAATTGAAGAAAGGTGATAATGACCTTACCCTGGATGTATCACAGATGAGGTCAGGAGTATACACCTTACAAGTCAAAGTAAACTACACGTTCCAAAACGCACGGTTTATAAAGATTAAGTAAGCAGTTCACGAGATGCAACATAAAAAGGGAGGGGCAAAAGTCGCTCCCTTTTTGCATACCAAAGGTTTCGAGGGTATCTGGGGTGTCGGATCAGTATTTGGTCACATTAAAAGTTGAACGATAGATGAACAGTGGTTGAACAGTAGTTTAACAATTGTGTGCCCGCTTCGGATTAAAGTGTGGAAAATTACGAATTAGGTGTGAGTTTCAGGTCTAAGTTATCGGGATTCGGGTTCAAAGGTGTCAAAAACGGTCAACCTTATTCAGGCATTGTCATCATTCTCACAACTCGCATCTTATTTCGAGGACTGGTGTAGAATTTTGCGATGAGTTTTGTAACATATTTTTGACCTCTATGATTAGCATTTTAAAGGCAATATTTTAACCGTTAGATTTATTTCTTAGCTGAGGTTGTCGACCTTAAGATTTTTAGTAAAATTTAGATCCAATTCCGTTAAGAACAGACCCTTGTTTGAAGACCGACTATAAAATATTCCAAAATTGATGCCCAGGAGTAATGTCCAATTCCATCTAGCGAAGACAGCATGTCGGTCAAGTTTGGGGATGTTTAGGAATTGGATCTAAATTTTACGTTAAAAAAATCTTAGAGTCTTGATTTTCTTTGGTTCGTTTCTTGCATCAAGGCAAGAAATGAACGCCTTGCCGGCGAGGCGAGTTAAAAGTACATAAAGAAAACAGCCTGAAATTTGCTCCCCAGTTACTTGAGTAAGAATTCGATGCTCAGCATTCTAGAGGACTCACAACTCGAATCTCACATCTCTTTCCACGGTATTGAGTCAGGAATGATCAAAAAGGATAGCCTTAAACAAACGGAGTTCCTCACTTAATGATCTATTGATTCTAGCTCGATGAAAAGTTGAACGATAGATGAACAGTTGTTGAACAATTGTGTACCTTCTTCGGATTAAGTGTGGGAAATTAATAATTACGAATTACGTGTGATTTTCAGGTCTAAGGTATCGGGTCGATGAAAAGTTGAACGATAGATAACAGTTGTTGAACAGTTGAGTACCTTCTTCGGATTCATCCCAAAACAGGCAAATACTCTTTAATAAATAGGGGCAGCGAACAAACAACCAGGTCATGTCCGGTGATATAATGCTCAGCAGAAGGAGTAATTATAAAATTCTGTTGAGCTTTGAGCGTCTTTATAGCCTCGATAAGACCTTTGCTGGTCCTGGGCGCATTGGTAAGTTTTACCTCAGCAGTGGCCAGAATTTTTGGACCTTTTACAAAGACCAGATCCACCTCAGCTCCATTATGCGTTCTGAAAAAGAAAAGGTCAATATCGCCTTGTTTAAGTTGACGAACTTGTTCTACTACAAATGCTTCCCATGAACCGCCAATTTGAAGAAGTGAATAAAGGTCTTCCAAATTGGATACCCGCAGCAGACGGTGTAATATTCCCGAATCACGTATGTATACCTTCGGTGATTTTACCAATCGCTTCCTAATATTGTGGGGGTATGGTTGAAGCACATTTATTAAAAAGGCATTTTCCAAAAAGTCTCGATATTTATCTATAGTCTTCGTATTGAGTTTGAGCGATTTAGCAAAAGTAGAGGTGTTCCAAAGACCACCATTGGAATGGCCGATCATTTCCCAAAATCTACGAATATTCAATGGTGAGGTATTGAGTCCCAGTATCGGTAGCTCTCTTCTTACATAATTTTCAATAAAACTATCCAACCATAAATTACTGTGGTCCTTGTCTTCTGCCAAAAATGCCACTGGATAACCCCCTCTGAACCAGCAGCGGTTCATATTTTCTGTTCCAACCTCTGAAAGATTAAATCCGGCGAGATTTACATAGGATATTCTACAGGCCAAGGATTCTGAAGACTGCTGCATTAATGTTGGAGATACCGAACCTAAAAGAACAAACCTTGAAGGATTTCTACTTTTGTCTATCAATGACCGAAGTACTGGAAGTAAGTTAGGTAGAATTTGTATTTCGTCAATGATCACCGTTTTGTTTTGGTGCCTTTTTAAATAGTCTTCCGGATAACTGAGTTTTTGAAAGTCTTCGGGAGACTCCAGGTCTAAATAGATTACTTCTTTGTTTAATACCGCTGGCAAAGTTTTAGCCAATGTGGTTTTCCCCACCTGCCTGGTGCCCAAAATTCCGACAGCTGGAAAAAATTCTAACTTTTGAAGTAACTCAGCTTCTATAGATCGTTTAATCATCTAAAATTTCAAATTTCCAAGAAAAACATCCATCAATATAACTAATTTTAGTTTAAAGATCTATATTTCCAAGAAAATTATCCATTGAGAGTATGCAAAACTTGGTTTGTTAAATGGTCTGATGTCTGATTTCTAATTTCTAATTTCTATTTCTCACAACTCCCAACTCATAACTCACAACTCACTTCGAGGGTATCTGGGGTGTCGGATCAGTATTTGGTCACATTAAAAGTTGAACGATAGATGAACAGTGGTTGAACAGTAGTTTAACAATTGTGTGCCCGCTTCGGATTAAAGTGTGGAAAATTACGAATTAGGTGTGAGTTTCAGGTCTAAGGTATCGGGTTTTGGGATCAAGGGTGTCAAAAACGGTCAACCTTATTCAGGCATTGTCATCATTCTCACAACTCCCAACTCATAACTCACAACTCACTTCAAGGGTATCGAGGGACCAGGGTGTAGGATCAGTATTTTGGTCGCATTAAATGTTGAACGATAGATGAACAGTGGTTGAACAGTAGTTTACCGTCTCCGGATCAATGTGAGGAAATTATCGAAAAAACGCTAACATTTGAGGCAACTCAACTTCTCTGGATCGTTCAATCTTTCAAAATTTCATATTTCCAAGAAAATTACCCTTTAAAATGGCTTTATTTCATGAATACATCTCAATATCCAAGAAAATTATCCATTGAGAAAAAAGCATTCTCAATTATCAATTCTCCATTATCAATTTGTGAGTCACCCACACATTGGGTTCTAAGTAGGTACCCGTATCGCTATGCTTATCAAAAGTCACCGGTACCAATCCTCCGGGTACAATAACCCGTGATCCCGCTTTGAGCTTTTGTTTGCTCCAGAGCTCCCATTCTTTAAAGGTTCCAATGATCAACATAGATTCATTACAGGTGTGTAGTTGAATTCCACCCAGTTTTAAATGAGCTCGTAACCAGGGATCAAAGATTTCACCTTTTTCATTTTTCTGGCCTAAGTATTCTTTCATAGTCATCCGAGGGTGTAGATGTTTTTTACTGGGACGAACCGGGAAAATAGCTTTTGGAAAACCCATAAACCGACCTCTTTCTTTCAGTGCGCTGATTATTTGATAACTAAGACCACGACCTTGAAATTCACTGCGAAGGGAAATGTTAAGACCGGCAATCAGATTCGGAGTCCGCCCGTTTTCATAATCCTCCACACTGCGCTCCAGCAGCCAATCCCATCCTTGTTGTGGTAACTCCGTCAAAGGCAGATCCCAACGGATAGGCACCGAATTGGCAAATCCAATTACTTCATTCCTGTGCCTGAAGAGCATTTGAAATTCAGGAAAGTATGCTTCAATCCTTGACCAATATTTGAGGGTATTTACATCATGGAATATATATTCCGGCCAGACCGTATGAGCTATTTCATCATAATCAACTTTTAGATCAGGCTCTGCAGCGAGAGTGGTGTGTGTAAGCAAATTGAAAAATTTTAAATCAAGTGCAAATATCCGCTATAATCTGGAGGTATAGAGTGATAATTACAGATTTTTCGTTATAAGAGAAAAGAAAATTAAATATTACGAATTACGAATTTTGTGTACTTCTGTTGGTATGAGACATTTGCTGCGAAGCCTTTGGCTTTTCAAACAAAATAAACAATACCATCATCATGAACTGGATGCTTTAGCAGACTGGTTCAGGATCTCAATACAAGGACACGAATCAACACGTATTGCACGAACAATGTCATCTCTATTTTACATTGAGGGTTTAAACAATTCTCCGGTTTCATCTTCCTTTGCTAAAGTTATAGCAGGCAAGGTTTTATTTTGGTCCGTGCTTGTAGTTTTCTCATTCCGGGGTAGTTTTCTTTTTTCCTTACTTTTTCGGATGAAAAAGTAACAAAAAATCTTGATTTTCATAAGGCAGCAGTCGTTGCTTTAATCTTAGGAATGATAATCCGGTGCACAGGTTTTGTATCTCGTCCGGGGACTGAAGTCAAAAAAGTGGCTGGAATAAATGGAACATTTCAATGTCGTGTATTGCGTGTAACCTAATGTCACAATTTCATGAAAATTTAGTTTACATCTGCTGATTTTCCATTTATAAAGGCCACTTCTCGCTTTCTCCAAAGGATACGGATAAGATTCTGATTACTTCTTTGGATTGAGATGTATAGCTTTTTTGACTTCTTTCAACGCTGCTGTATGAAAACAATTCGTTGTGGATGAAGCGTTCGGTGGTTGGTTTTGATCTCCATGATTCCCGGGGGGTATTATAGACTTCTGGGTTTTACCAATGCGCTCATAAGTTTGTATTGGTATTTTGACCGGTACGGTTATGACACTTTTATTTGGTACTATTGAGTTACCTATTTTAGGCAAGGACAAATTGACCTAATCCACAAGCCGCCGACTTAGTATTCTCCAAGACCAATATCCTGGCATATCTCTTTAATCCTTAAATCCTGTGCTCAAAAAGGGTATTTCAGGTCTGACGTCTTGGGTTTCAATTCAAATGCTTATCCATTTCCTCACAACAAAATGCCCGACAGCAAAGCTCGTTAGTACACAACTCATTTCTAGGGTGTCAAAGGTCTCAAGGGTGTCAAGGGTATCGAGAAATTTTCTAAATTCTGATTAAATAATAAAAACCGAACCAAATTAAACGGTTACACAGTTAAACAATTCAACCTCAAATCTACCGTCTGATTTCAAATCTAATTCTCACTACCAAATGCGGACAGCGCAGCTCGTCAATACACAACTCACAACTCATTTCCAGGGTGTCAAAGGTATCGAGGGTGTCAAGGGTATCGAGTCATTTTCTAAATTCTGGTTAAATAGAAAAACCGAGCCAAATTAAACAGTTACACAATTAAACAATTCAACAGTTACACCATTACACAATTCAACAGTTCCACCTCCCTCCGCATTGCTACGGTAGACAAAGCCTACCTCCGCACTGCTACGGTAGACAAAGCCTACCTCCGCACTGCTACGGTAGACAAAGCCTACCTCCGCTAAAGCTATAGCAAGCAAGGTTTTATTTTGGTCCGTGCTTGTAGTTTTCTCATTCCGGGGTAGTTTTCTTTTTTCCTTACTTTTTCGGATGAAAAAGTAACAAAAAATCTTGATTTTCATAAGGCAGCAGTCGTTGCTTTAATCTTAGGAATGATAATCCGGTGCACAGGTTTTGTATCTCGTCCGGGGACTGAAGTCAAAAAAGTGGCTGGAATAAATGGAACATTTCAGTGTCGTGTATTGCGTGTAACCTAATGTCCCATTTCCATGAAAATTTAATTTACATCTGTTGTTTTCCATTTATAAAGGCCACTTCTCGCTTTCTCCAAAGGATACGGATAAGATTCTGGTTACTTCTTTGGATTGAGATGTTAAGCTTTTTTGACTTCTTTCAACGCTGCTGTATGAAAACAATTCGTTGTGGATGAAGCGTTCGGTGGTTGGTTTTGATCTCCGTGATTCCCGGGTGGTATTATAGACTTCTGGGTTTTACCAATGCACTCATAAGTTTGTATTGGTATTTTGACCGGTACGGTTATGACACTTTTATTTGGTACTATTGAGTTACCTATTTTAGGCAAGGACAAATTGACCTAATCCACAAGCCGCCGACTTAGTATTCTCCAAGACCAATATCCTGGCATATCTCTTTAATCCTTAAATCCTGTGCTCAAAAAGGGTATTTCAGGTCTGACGTCTTGGGTTTCAATTCAAATGCTTATCCATTTCCTCACAACAAAATGCCCGACAGCAAAGCTCGTTAGTACACAACTCATTTCTAGGGTGTCAAAGGTATCGAGGGTGTCAAGGGTATCGAGACATTTTCTAAATTCTGGTTAAATAGAAAAACGAGCCAAATTAAACAGTTCCACAATTACACAATTCAACAGTTACACCTACCTCCGCACTGCTACGGTAGACAAAGCCTACCTCCGCATTGCTACGGTAGGCGCAACCTGCCTCCGCTAAAGCTGTAGCAGGCAAGGTTTTATTTTGGTCCGTGCTTGTAGTTTTCTCATTCTGGGGTAATTTTCTTTTCTCCTTACTTTTTCGGATGAAAAAGTAACAAAAAATCTTGATTTTCATAAGGCAGCAGTCGTTGCTTTAATCTTAGGAATGATAATCCGGTGCACAAGTTTTGTATCTCGTCCGGGGACTGAAGTCAAAAAAGTGGCTGGAATAAATGGAAAATTTCAATGTCGTATTTTGTGTGTAACCTAATGTCACATTTCCATGAAAATTTAGTTTACACCTGTTGATTTTCCATTTATAAAGGCCACTTCTCGCTTTCTCCAAAGGATACGGATAAGATTCTGATTACTTCTTTGGATTGAGATGTTAAGCTTTTTTGACTTCTATTGAGTTACCTATTTTAGGCAAGGACAAATTGACCTATTCCACAAGCCGTCGACTCAGAATTCTCCGAGACCAATATCCTGGCATATCTCTTTAATCCTTTAATCCTGATCCCAAAAGGGTATTCAGATCCGACGTCTTGGGTTTCAATTCAAAGGCTTATCCATTTTCTCACCACAAAATGCGGACAGCGCAGCTTGTTAATGCACAACTGATAACTCATTTCTAGGGTGTCAAAGGTATCGAGGGTGTCAAGGGTATCGAGACATTTTCTAAATTCTGGTTAAATAGAAAAACGAGCCAAATTAAACAGTTCCACAATTACACAATTCAACAGTTACACCTCCCTCCGCATTGCTACGGTAGGCGCAACCTGCCTCCGCTAAAGCTGTAGCAGGCAAGGTTTTATTTTGGTCCGTGCTTGTAGTTTTCTCATTCCGGGGTAGTTTTCTTTTTTCCTTACTTTTTCGGATGAAAAAGTAACAAAAAATCTTGATTTTCATAAGGCAGCAGTCGTTGCTTTAATCTTAGGAATGATAATTCGGTGCACAGGTTTTGTATCTCGTCCGGGGACTGAAGTCAAAAAAGTGGCTGGAATAAATGGAAAATTTCAATGTCGTATTTTGTGTGTAACCTAATGTCACATTTCCATGAAAATTTAGTTTACACCTGTTGATTTTCCATTTATAAAGGCCACTTCTCGCTTTCTCCAAAGGATACGGATAAGATTCTGATTACTTCTTTGGATTGAGATGTTAAGCTTTTTTGACTTCTTTCAACGCTGCTGTATGAAAACAATTCGTTGTGGATGAAGCGTTCGGTGGTTGGTTTTGATCTCCGTGATTCCCGGGTGGTAATATAGACTTCTGGGTTTTACCAATGCGCTCATAAGTTTGTATTGGTATTTTGACCGGAACGATTATGACACTTTTATTTGGTTCTATTGAGTTACCTATTTTAGGCAAGGACAAATTGACCTATTCCACAAGCCGTCGACTCAGAATTCTCCGAGACCAATATCCTGGCATATCTCTTTAATCCTTTAATCCTGATCCCAAAAGGGTATTCAGATCCGACGTCTTGGGTTTCAATTCAAAGGCTTATCCATTTTCTCACCACAAAATGCGGACAGCGCAGCTCGTTAATGCACAACTGATAACTCATTTCTAGGGTGTCAAAGGTATCGAGGGTGTCAAGGGTATCGAGACATTTTCTAAATTCTGGTTAAATAGAAAAACGAGCCAAATTAAACAGTTCCACAATTACACAATTCAACAGTTACACCTCCCTCCGCATTGCTACGGTAGGCGCAACCTGCCTCCGCTAAAGCTGTAGCAGGCAAGGTTTTATTTTGGTCCGTGCTTGTAGTTTTCTCATTCCGGGGTAGTTTTCTTTTTTCCTTACTTTTTCGGATGAAAAAGTAACAAAAAATCTTGATTTTCATAAGGCAGCAGTCGTTGCTTTAATCTTAGGAATGATAATCCGGTGCACAGGTTTTGTATCTCGTCCGGGGACTGAAGTCAAAAAAGTGGCTGGAATAAATGGAACATTTCAGTGTCGTGTATTGCGTGTAACCTAATGTCACATTTTCATGAAAATTTAGTTTACATCTGTTGATTTTCCATTTATAAAGGCCACTTCTCGCTTTCTCCAAAGGATACGGATAAGATTCTGATTACTTCTTTGGATTGAGATGTATAGCTTTTTTGACTTCTTTCAACGCTGCTGTATGAAAACAATTCGTTGGGGATGAAGCGTTCGGTGGTTGGTTTTGATCTCCGTGATTCCCGGGTGGTATTATGGACTTCTGGGTTTTACCAATGCACTCATAAGTTTGTATTGGTATTTTGACCGGTACGGTTATGACACTTTTATTTGGTTCTCTTGAGTTACCTATTTTAGGCAAGGACAAATTGACCTAATCCACAAGCCGCCGACTTAGTATTCTCCAAGACCAATATCCTGGCATATCTCTTTAATCCTTAAATCCTGTGCTCAAAAAGGGTATTTCAGGTCTGACGTCTTGGGTTTCAATTCAAATGCTTATCCATTTCCTCACCACAAAATGCCCGACAGCGAAGCTCGTCAGTGCACAACTCATTTCTAGGGTGTCAAAGGTCTCAAGGGTGTCAAGGGTATCGAGACATTTTCTAAATTCTGGTTAAATAGAAAAACCGAGCCAAATTAAACAGTTCCACCATTACACAATTAAACAGTTCCACCTCCCTCCGCATTGCTACGGTAGACAAAGCCTACCTCCGCATTGCTACGGTAGGCGCAACCTGCCTCCGCTAAAGCTGTAGCAGGCAAGGTTTTATTTTGGTCCGTGCTTGTAGTTTTCTCATTCCGGGGTAGTTTTCTTTTTTCCTTACTTTTTCGGATGAAAAAGTAACAAAAAATCTTGATTTTCATAAGGCAGCAGTCGTTGCTTTAATCTTAGGAATGATAATCCGGTGCACAGGTTTTGTATCTTGTCCGGGGACTGAAGTCAAAAAAGTGGCTGGAATAAATGGAAAATTTCAATGTCGTATTTTGTGTGTAACCTAATGTCACATTTCCATGAAAATTTAGTTTACATCTGTTGATTTTCCATTTATAAAGGCCACTTCTCGCTTTCTCCAAAGGATACGGATAAGATTCTGGTTACTTCTTTGGATTGAGATGTATAGCTTTTTTGACTTCTTTCAACGCTGCTGTATGAAAACAATTCGTTGTGGATGAAGCGTTCGGTGGTTGGTTTTGATCTCCATGATTCCCGGGGGGTATTATAGACTTCTGGGTTTTACCAATTCGTTTAAAAGTTTGTATTGGTATTTTGACCGGTACGGTTATGACACTTTTATTTAGTTCTCTTGAGTTACCTATTTTAGGCAAGGACAAATTGATCTATTCCACAAGCCACCGACTCAGAATTCTCCGAGACCAATATCCTGGCATATCTTTTCAATCTTTTAAATCCTGTTCAAAAAAAAGGGTATTTCAGATCCAACGTCTTGGGTTTCAATCAAAGGCTTATCCATTTTCTCACAACAAAATGCGGACAGCGCAGCTCGTCAGTACACAACTCAAAGCTCATTTCCAGGGTGTCAATGGTCTCAAGGGTGGCAAGGGTATCGAGTCATTTTCTAAATTCTGATTAAATAATAAAAACCGAACCAAATTAAACGGTTACACAGTTAAACAATTCAACCTCAAATCTACCGTCTGATTACTTATTTTTAATTCTCACTACACAATGTGGACAGCGCAGCTCGTCAATACACAACTCACAACTCATTTCCAGGGTGTCAAAGGTATCGAGGGTGTCAAGGGTATCGAGTCATTTTCTAAATTCTGGTTAAATAGAAAAACCGAGCCAAATTCAACAGTTACACCATTACACAATTCAACAGTTACACCTACCTCCGCATTGCTACGGTAGACAAAGCCTACCTCCGCACTGCTACGGTAGACAAAGCCTACCTCCGCTAAAGCTGTAGCAGGCAAGGTTTTATTTTGGTCCGTGCTTGTAGTTTTCTCATTCCGGGGTAGTTTTCTTTTTTCCTTACTTTTTCGGATGAAAAAGTAACAAAAAATCTTGATTTTCATAAGGCAGCAGTCGTTGCTTTAATCTTAGGAATGATAATCCGGTGCACAGGTTTTGTATCTCGTCCGGGGACTGAAGTCAAAAAAGTGGCTGGAATAAATGGAACATTTCAATGTCGTGTATTGCGTGTAACCTAATGTCACAATTTCATGAAAATTTAGTTTACATCTGCTGATTTTCCATTTATAAAGGCCACTTCTCGCTTTCTCCAAAGGATACGGATAAGATTCTGATTACTTCTTTGGATTGAGATGTATAGCTTTTTTGACTTCTTTCAACGCTGCTGTATGAAAACAATTCGTTGTGGATGAAGCGTTCGGTGGTTGGTTTTGATCTCCATGATTCCCGGGGGGTATTATAGACTTCTGGGTTTTACCAATGCACTCATAAGTTTGTATTGGTATTTTGACCGGTACGGTTATGACACTTTTATTTGGTACTATTGAGTTACCTATTTTAGGCAAGGACAAATTGACCTAATCCACAAGCCGCCGACTTAGTATTCTCCAAGACCAATATCCTGGCATATCTCTTTAATCCTTAAATCCTGTGCTCAAAAAGGGTATTTCAGGTCTGACGTCTTGGGTTTCAATTCAAATGCTTATCCATTTCCTCACAACAAAATGCCCGACAGCAAAGCTCGTTAGTACACAACTCATTTCTAGGGTGTCAAAGGTCTCAAGGGTGTCAAGGGTATCGAGAAATTTTCTAAATTCTGATTAAATAATAAAAACCGAACCAAATTAAACGGTTACACAGTTAAACAATTCAACCTCAAATCTACCGTCTGATTTCAAATCTAATTCTCACTACCAAATGCGGACAGCGCAGCTCGTCAGTACACAACTCACAACTCATTTCCAGGGTGTCAAAGGTCTCAAGGGTGTCAAGGGTATCGAGACATTTTCTAAATTCTGGTTAAATAGAAAAACCGAGCCAAATTAAACAGTTACACAATTAAACAATTCAACAGTTACACCATTACACAATTCAACAGTTACACCTACCTCCGCATTGCTACGGTAGACAAAGCCTACCTCCGCACTGCTACGGTAGACAAAGCCTACCTCCGCTAAAGCTGTAGCAGGCAAGGTTTTATTTTGGTCCGTGCTTGTAGTTTTCTCATTCCGGGGTAGTTTTCTTTTTTCCTTACTTTTTCGGATGAAAAAGTAACAAAAAATCTTGATTTTCATAAGGCAGCAGTCGTTGCTTTAATCTTAGGAATGATAATCCGGTGCACAGGTTTTGTATCTCGTCCGGGGACTGAAGTCAAAAAAGTGGCTGGAATAAATGGAACATTTCAATGTCGTGTATTGCGTGTAACCTAATGTCACAATTTCATGAAAATTTAGTTTACATCTGCTGATTTTCCATTTATAAAGGCCACTTCTCGCTTTCTCCAAAGGATACGGATAAGATTCTGATTACTTCTTTGGATTGAGATGTATAGCTTTTTTGACTTCTTTCAACGCTGCTGTATGAAAACAATTCGTTGTGGATGAAGCGTTCGGTGGTTGGTTTTGATCTCCATGATTCCCGGGGGGTATTATAGACTTCTGGGTTTTACCAATGCACTCATAAGTTTGTATTGGTATTTTGACCGGTACGGTTATGACACTTTTATTTGGTTCTCTTGAGTTACCTATTTTAGGCAAGGACAAATTGACCTATTCCACAAGCCGTCGACTCAGAATTCTCCGAGACCAATATCCTGGCATATCTTTTCAATCTTTTAAATCCTGTTCAAAAAAAAGGGTATTCAGATCCAACGTCTTGGGTTTCAATCAAAGGCTTATCCATTTTCTCACAACAAAATGTGGACAGCGAAGCTCGTCAGTACACAACTCATTTCTAGGGTGTCAAAGGTATCGAGGGTGTCAAGGGTATCGAGACATTTTCTAAATTCTGGTTAAATAGAAAAACGAGCCAAATTCAACAGTTACACCATTACACAATTCAACAGTTACACCTCCCTCCGCACTGCTATGGTAGGCGCAGCCTGCTTTCGCTAAAGCTGTAGCAGGCAATGCAATTAAACAATTCAACCTCAAATCTACCGTCTGATTACTTATTTTTAATTCTCACTACACAATGCGGACAGCGCAGCTCGTCAGTACTCCTATCTTAGATTTCAAGAATCTTTTGAGAAAGTTTACCACTTTATGTATTTTTATAGTTTATCTTGAAATTTATGGTAAGAATATTTCGAAATCCCATTTTCTTGTTTTGTGTTTTTCTTATGGTTGCCTTGTTTTCATGCAATCGGGATAAACAAAATAATGCGACTGCATTGACGGCAAAAATTCCTGATCAGGTAGACTTTAATTTACATGTGCGCCCGATATTGTCTGACAAGTGTTTTGCCTGTCACGGTCCCGATGCCAACAAGCGTAAAGCAGGACTTCGATTTGACGAAGAAGAGGGCGTTTTTGCAGAATTAGAAGAAACTCCTGGTGCCTATGCAGTAGTTCCTGGTGATGTGGAAGCTTCGGTCTTATATCACCGAATCTATACCCAGGATACCAATGACATGATGCCTCCTCCGGAATCTTTATTGGCAATGAGCGATAGGGAGAAAACGATACTTACCAAATGGATCGAACAAGGAGCCGAATACAAGCCACATTGGAGTTTTATACCTCCGGTGAAGGCTGATCAGCCCAAAGTTTCAGATCTCTCTTGGCCACAACAACCTTTAGATTATTTTATTTTGGCCAAATTAGATGAAGTAGGACTTAACCCAAATCCGGAAGCTGACAAGGAAAGATTGCTAAAAAGAGTAGCATACGATCTTACCGGTTTGCCTCCGGAAGAAGCGTTAATTGATCAATTCTTAGCTGATGATTCGGATCAGGCTTATGAGAAAATAGTTGACCAATTGTTTGCATCACCGCACTATGGAGAAAAGATGGCTTTGCCTTGGTTGGATGCAGCCAGATATGCCGATTCACATGGCTATCAGGATGATGGGCTCCGCACCATGTGGCCGTGGCGAGATTGGGTTATCCATGCGTTTAATCAAAACTACCCATATGATCAGTTTTTAACCTGGCAACTTGCCGGTGATTTGCTTCCCAACCCCACTAAAGAAATGCTTCTGGCTACCGGCTTTAACCGCAATCATAAAATCACTCAGGAAGGAGGGGTAATTGATGAAGAATATCGTATCGAGTACGTAACTGATCGTACCAATACTTTTGGCAAAGCCATTTTGGGACTGACGTATGAGTGTGCCAAATGTCATGAGCATAAATACGATCCGATTGGACAAAAGGAATATTTCCGCACCTTTGCTTTCTTTAACCAAGTTCCTGAAAAAGGAATATTTGGAACAATCGACGCCTCCTTTGCTGATCCACCTAACATGGAAATAAACGATGAAGACCTGGAAGAAGTCTTGGAATTTGTCAACAAAATGGATAGTGGAAAATTAGAGGTGATGGTGATGAAAGATCAACCGGACACCCGCCCGACCTACATCCTAAACCGTGGTGTCTATGATGCTCCAACCACCTTGGTGGATTTCGGCACTCCAGAAGCTATACTCCCTTTTGACACTTCGCAATATCCAAAAAACAGATTGGGTTTGGCTCAATGGTGTCTGGATGAAAAAAACCCGTTGGTATCCCGGGTCTTTGTCAACCGTATTTGGCAGGAAATTTTTGGAAGAGGGTTGGTTAAAACTGCCGGTGATTTTGGCATGCAAGGCGACCTCCCTTCACACCTAAGCCTGTTGGATTGGCTGGCAGTTGATTTTAGAGAAAAAGGTTGGGATATTAAACACCTGGTGAAGCAAATCGTAATGTCAGCGACCTATCGCCAATCTGCTGAGGTCAATGCTGAGAAGCTTGATTTAGATCCGGAAAATGTATATTTGGCGCGATCGCCACGCATGCGCTTTTCAGCAGAAATGGTACGTGACCATGTGTTGGCATCAAGTGGCCTGTTAAATGATAATATTGGAGGAGAAAGTGTCAAGACTTATCAGCCGAAAGGTATCTGGGAATCTTCAACTTCTGGCAGAGGACTGTTACAAAAATATGTACCTGATGAAGGAGATAAACTCTATCGTCGAGGGATGTATCAGTTTATCAAACGGACAGCTCCTCCACCGGTAATGCTGATGTTTGATGCTTCAAATCGGGATCAGTGTGAAGTAAAAAGAGTGTCTACCAACACTCCTTTGCAAGCATTGGCGATGATGAATGATCCCCATGTATTGGAAGCTTCCAGAGTAATGGCCGAAAACCTGACCGCTGCGCAGCGCGAAAAAGAGGAAGCTATACAAGTTGCTTTTAAGCGGATTATGTGTCGACAGGTTAAAACCGATGAACTTTCCATCCTAAGTGAGTTGTATGAACAGGAGCTCGAAAAATATCGAAAATCACCCACAGCGGCAGAAGAGCTATTAGAGAATGGAGAATATCCTCGCAAAGAAATTAGCGATCTACCGGCAGTTGCGGCTTTAATGCAGACCATCCATGCCATTTACAACCTGGAAGAAGCCATTACTAAAACCTAACCTCAAATACTGGAATTAAATCATATGAAAAATAACGAATTTCTCGAATACAAATTAAACGTTAACCGAAGGCATTTCCTGGGTAAGTTGGGTGCAGGAATTGGAAGTATTGCGCTTGGATCATTACTCAATCCCGGTTTACTTGCTCAAAATGCACTTACGGATCCTGTCCTTGGGAAACCCCATTTTGCTCCCAAAGCAAAACGAATAATTTACTTATTTCAAAATGGGGCTCCTTCGCAGTTGGAAAGTTTTGACTACAAACCACTGCTTAATAAAATGAGGGGTGAAGACCTGCCTGCCAGCGTCCGCATGGGACAAAGATTGACAGGGATGACATCTAATCAAGAAAAGTTTCCTCTTGTTGGCTCTTATTTTAAGTTTGATCAATACGGTAATGCGGGAACCTGGGTAAGTGAGTTATTTCCTCATATCTCGAATATTGTTGATGATATTTGTGTTGTAAAATCTATGCACACCGAAGCAATCAACCACGATCCTGCTTTAACTTTTATGCAAACCGGGGCTCAGGTAGGAAATCGTCCGAGCATTGGTGCTTGGTTGAGTTATGGATTAGGATCTGAAAATGATAATTTACCTGCATTTTGTGTTTTATTATCCAGGGGCAGAGGTAATGGGCAAGGAGTGTATGCCAAATTGTGGACGAATGGGTTTTTGGATAGTACCCATCAAGGAGTACAGTTTTCGAGTGGTGAAGAACCAGTATTATATCTAAATAATCCCGATGGTACCAATCGGGAGAGTAGAAGGAATATGTTGGATAAATTGGCTCAGCTCAATGACCTCAACTACAACGAGTTTAAAGATCCTGAAATTAAGGCTAAGATTCAACAGTATGAATTGGCCTATCGGATGCAAACAGAAGTTCCGGAAATCACAGATATTAAGAAAGAACCTGAACATATTATTCGTATGTACGGCCAGGACAGTCTGGTTCCCGGTACTTATGCGGCGAATTGTTTATTGGCGAGAAAATTATCAGAGGCTGGTGTGCGCTTTGTTCAATTATACCATCAGGGCTGGGATCAGCACAATAATTTAGCCGGAGAAATGCCCCGTCAGGCTCTGGATGTAGACCAAGCTTCTGCCGCATTAATCATGGATTTGAAACAAAGAGGTCTTCTTGATGAAACCTTAGTGATCTGGGGTGGGGAGTTTGGAAGAAGTAATTATTGTCAAGGACCTTTAGGTGACAAAGTATATGGCCGGGATCATCATCCGCGATGTTATTCCATTTGGATGGCAGGTGGAGGTGTAAAACCTGGAGTAGTTTATGGAGAAACGGATGATTTTGGGTATAACATTACTAAAAATCCCGTACATGTAAATGATTTTCATGCCACGATTCTGCATTTGATGGGATTGGATCACGAAAGGTTGATCTATAAGCATTTAGGCCGCCGATATCGATTAACTGATGTGGCTGGAGAAGTGGTAAAAGGTATCCTGGCCTAATGCTTCAAGAACTAAATTCTCAGCGTCTAAAACTTGATCTTTTTTCCAATCTCTACGTTACAGAACCCTGCCGGCCTCAGCGCTGTGCTTTGCGTGGCAGGCGGGATCGTCCATCCGCGAGCGCCGAAGCTACTCAGCGGACTTCGAGCGCCATCCGCGTGCCGCAGTAGCTTTAGCGGAGGCGCAAGGCGACCTCGTCTGCCGACGGCGGACAGCCGTCGGCCAAAGCCTTTGGCGTCGGACGAGGAGATAACTAAGGCTATGAACGAGAACCTGCGTCTTGATCTTGGAAAAAATCTAATTCGTTTTATACTCTAGAAACTTAATTCTTGAAGCACTAGGGATTTTTCTGCAACGATACTACTCAATGGATAGCTCGACACGAAAGCTGTCTATGTAATCATCTTGATCCCAGGGTCTGCATAGCATACATTCTATTTGGAATTTCCCAGATTGGTTAAAGTATATCCCAGGTTCGAATATCTACGGTTTTGAGCCCAATGGTAAACCAAGTCAGCTTGCATGCGGAAGGTTTATTTGGTTTCTTCGATACTGCGAAATAAATTTCGCAGACCAATGGGCAACCTTAAACGTTATACCCTGTAATTACTTAATTTCTAATGCTCTAGGGAGTCTACTCCGAAAACTCTGCAAATCCAAAAATGATTCTTTTGGCGATATTTTCATTTTTTTCAATTAGCTGATACTCAGGCATCAACGAATCTCAAAAAATAAAAATCTCATCCAAAATAATTCATCTTATGAAAATTGACAGTTTTCAGAGTGGACTCACTAGTGTTAAAATTTATTGAATCAAATTTAGTTTTAATAGTAGATAGTAGAAAGTCTGATCTCTGACTTCTCGCTTCTGATTTCTACCTTAGTATTCCGCACTAAATTTCCCTTGAGAGACTTCAACTTGACGTTGAGAACCGTCCAGGCTTGCCATATAAGAGAAAGTTCCGCTAATTTTTGAGTCAGATAGTTCATTTACTGTAATAATCCCGGAGCCGAGAGGGGTGGACGTGGAGTACTCCGTTTCAATATCATCAGCAAATACAAACGAAGCTTCTCCCGATGACTTTATATTGAAATCGCCAGTGTCGGAAATGTCCTCTATCTTTATGTATACGTGGTTATTAACCCAATCCGAACCTTCTACAATCAATACATTGTTGTTGAATTCAATTTTTTCTTTCTTAATGGATTGGAATGAAATACCATCTACATCTGCTGTTATGGAAATAGTTGCTTCCCGAACCGGATCTTCATTTTTGTTACAGGCAAAGAAAACGACAAAAAGTAGTGCTGCTAAAAATAACTGTTTGATCTGCATTTTACATTCCGTTTTTCTAAATGGATTCTTTTATCTAAACTACAAAATAAAACGATTACAATCCAAATATGTTGAATTTGACTGGTATAATTCCAACCTTCGCTGTGTATATTCGCAGGGAGATAGACCTCTTATTCTTTTTTATAACTCGCCACAAATAGTGAACATTCTTCAGTAGCAATTATACGAACACCGATATTTGGTATTAGATAAAATGCCGAACCTTTGGTAAATATCGTTTGGATGTCTTCCGAGTAACATTTGATGGGACCTTGCATACAGAGGAGTATAACCGGGGTATCGAAACAAATATCCTCGCTAAACCTGCCGGAATATTGTTGCAATGTGAAGTCTTTTACCGGAACTCTATACTCAATAAGATGATTTTGGACATTCGGTTTTTGAATATCCGGATCAATTTCGGAGAACCACAAACTAGCTAACAATAAAGGGATGTCAATATGCTTACCAGTCAAACCACCTCGGAATACATTGTCTGAGTTGGCCATAATCTCTACGTTTTGACCTTCGAGATACGCATGTGGAATGCCCGCATCCTGAAAGATGGCTTGACCAGGTCGAAGTCGAACCAGATTGAGCAAATAAATAGAAAAGATTCCCAAATCCTTTCCATAGGTTTCGAACGCTCTCAGAGCCCAGAAATCGGGATGATCTTTATCGGGAGCAGATCCCGCCAATTGTTGATACAATCGGGACAGTCTCAGATCTCTTTGTTCAGAGTCCAATGTCATTACTTTCTCATACAGGGCTTTTATCGTCAGTTCGTTTAGATCTTGATCTAAACCGATGAAAGCTGGATTTTCTCTTAATAGCTTTTTTATTTGCTGAAATGATCTGAAACCATGTAATAGCCAAAAATCTGAGAGAGCGACCATCAATTCCGGCTTATGGTTTTTATCTTTGAATGTTCTTTTAGGATCGTTAAGTGGTATTTTTCGTTGGTTCTCCTGTGCAAATCCTATTCTGGCCTGTTCTCGGTTCGGATGAGCCTGAATTGAAAGCATGGAGCGCACATCCAATACCTTCAATCAAAAATGGAAGCCCCACCTCATTTTGGCTTAAATCACCTAAAAAGTGTTTAGGATTGTGCTGAATACATTGATCGAGTGAAACCCAATTCCCTTTGAAAAATATCTGAGCCGGAGCCTTCTGGTGATCTCCATACCAATTTTCGGCCATTGGAAGGTGTGCTTCGTTTTCTATTCCGTCCAGTTCGGCTAAAAACTCATATCCTCCCCAGGCATAATTCTGGATTGAAGGCTTTAGGTTATACAATCCGGGAATATTCGATTGATTTATCTCCATTGGTTGTAGATTTCTAGTAGCGCAAATGTAGAACTATCTAATGATTTGTCATTTGTTTTCTCTGCCAGTAAGGGTATGATTTTTTGAGCTAACTTTTTTCCTAATTCGACCCCGAATTGATCAAAGCTATAAATGTTCCAAATGAATCCCTGTACAAATATTTTATGTTCATAGAGGGCAATTAGCATTCCCAAATTGTAAGGGGTAAGTTTTTTTATTACAATCGAATTGCTTGGCCGGTCCCCATGAAAAACTTTGAAGGGCAGTGTTTGCTTTGGTGTATCCGGGTCTTCGGTCAGAATTTCTTTTTCCGTTCTGCCATTCATCAAGGCTTGAGTTTGTGCCAGGAAATTGGCATATAACAATTCGGGGTGATTTCCCATTGGGTGTTGACTCTGAGTAATTCCGATGAAGTCGGCAGGCACTATTGCCGTACCCTGGTGGATCAATTGGTAAAAAGCATGTTGCCCATTGGTTCCGGGTTCTCCCCACAGAATTGGCCCGGTGTGGTAAGATATGGGATTGCCATTTCGATCTACCGACTTTCCATTACTTTCCATATCCAACTGTTGCAAGAATGCCGGAAACCGGTGTAAATACTGATCGTAAGGTAGGACTACATGGGAAGTAGCTCCAAAAAAATTAATATACCAGATGCCCAATAACCCCATCATCACAGGTATATTTTTTGAAAATTCCGCATTTCGAAAATGGTTATCGGCTGCGGCCATCCCTTCTAACATCTCGTGGAAGCGGTCAAAACCTACGGTAAGAGCTATCGACAGGCCAATGGCTGATGATACAGAAAACCTACCACCAACCCAATCCCAAAATACGAACATATTCTCAGGATCAATTCCGAAAGCTTCTACCTCTGGTTGATTTGTAGAAACTGCGATAAAATGTTTTTTTATATCGTTTGTTGTTCCTCCGTTTTGTAAAAACCAATCTCTGGCTGATTGAGCATTGGTCATCGTTTCTTGAGTGGTAAAAGTCTTCGAAGCAATAATAAACAGACTCCTTTCAGGATCCAGTTTCTTCAGTACCTCATATAATTGCACACCATCTACATTTGAAACAAAATGTACGTGAATGCCTTCTTTCCAATAGGGTTTCAGAGCTTCTGTAACCATATAAGATCCCAAGTCAGAACCTCCAATGCCAATGTTTATAACATGCTCTATCGATTTTCCCGTATATCCTCTCCATACACCCTGGTGTATCTTTGTACAAAATGACTTCATTTGATGAAGCACTGCTTGGACCTTGGGGATTACATCTTTACCGTCGACGAGTACTGGACCGGATTGGTTGCGCAAAGCTGTATGTAAAACGGCTCTGTTTTCAGTAACATTGATTGGATCACCGGTAAACATCTGCTCAATACCTGATGATAATTGGGTTTCTGTAGCCAGGTCACACAAAAGCCGGACAGTCTCGCTGGTGATTTTGTTTTTGGAATAGTCGAACACGAGATCGTCCAATTGTAGATGGAATTTGGAAAACCTTTGTTTATCTTGAAGGAACAGATCTTTAATCTGATAATTTTTAATTGTTTCGAGGTGTTGGAGTAAGGCTTGCCAGGCAGAGGTTTGAGTCGGATTAATATTTGAAAGCATAATATGATTTTGGGTAAAGTAAAGAAATTATGATATTTTAATGAAGTAGATTTCGGTTATTATTTTATGAAAAAAAGTGAACTTGGGAAGATAGGTGAACAGTTAGCGGTTGAACACTTGATCGGCCTGAATTATCAAATACTGGCTCAGAACTGGCGTTATAGCCGGCACGAGATTGATATCATCGCTAAAGAGGGAAATGTATTGGTCTTTTTTGAAGTAAAAACCAGGAGTGATGATTACTTTGGTCCTCCTGATGAATTTGTGACTGAACAACAACAAAATCACATCTGGCAGGCAGCCCAATCTTTTATGGAAGAAATCGAGTACGAATGGGAGATTCGTTTTGATATTATATCTGTGTTGCAGAAAGCAGGGCATGATGTCAAAATTCAGCATTTCAAAGATGCTTTTTGGCCGGATTGGGATTAGATTAAATGCGTAGTTTGTGGACAGTGTCCGTCAAAATTCCGGATTTGAAATAAGGAAAATCATCCGGAACAGCTATGACAACCCTTAGCCAAAAACAATAAAAGTCAGGTTGTCCCCCTTGAGGGCCCTTGAGGGAGCAGGGGGTGGAATAATAATATCAATAGCAATAGCAATGACAATAGCAATGACAATGTCAATGAAAACCTACAAATGGATCGCTATCTCTAAAATGAGATCCCGAACATTTGCAAGCAAATTTCGGGATGACATTCGTTTTTTGTTTTTGTTTAGGAAACAATAGGCAATGAACGAATAATTGAGATTGCCATTGAAATTGAGATTGCCATTGAGGTCGAGTGGAGTAAATAGCACTAGTAATGAAAACCTACAAGTAAAATTCTATATACGGATTCTGATTTCGAAAAAGCCGATGATCATAGTGGAGATTTAAACTTTGAAAACCGAATTTGTCCCCCTTAAGGGAAAAGGGGATGGAATAATAATATCAATAGCAATAGCAATGACAATAGCAATGACAATGTTAATGAAAACCAACAGATGGATCCTTATCTCATTCGTTTTTTGTTTTTGTTTAGGAAACAATAGGCAATAAGCGAATAATTGAGATTGCCATTGAGGTTGAGTGGAGTAAATAGCAACAGTAATGAAAACCTACAAATAAGATTCTATATTCGGATTCTGATTTCGAAAAAGCCGATGATCATAATGGAGATTTAAACTTGAAACCGAATTTGTCCCCCTTGAGGCTCCATTGAGGAACCCTAGTGGGGGCAGGGGTGGAATTTGTCTGCTCTTGATAAATTTGGTCATACCACGATTTTATCTCTCTTGAGGTGCGCATATTAATTTGAGGTGGGGCGCCTCAAACAACCATGTTTGGCCCAGTTTTCGGAAGGGAAATAAGGGGGTAGAATGAGAGTAGGATATTCTGCATAATCCATTTTTACATCTTTTTCACTAAACTGTTTACATTTATTATAGAAAAAATTATCTTTGCACTCCAATAATTTTAAGAAATGAAAAAAGGAGTACATCCGGATGACTATCGATTTGTAGTATTCAAAGATTTTTCGGTAGATGAAGCTTTCATGACCAGGAGCTGCGCACCGACCAAGGATACTATTGTTTGGGAAGATGGTAAGGAATATCCATTAGTTAAATTGGAAATTTCCAGTAAGTCACATCCATTTTTCACGGGTAAGATGAAATTTGTGGATACCGCAGGTCGAATTGACAAATTTAACAAAAAGTTTTCCAAGACCAAATTTGCGAAAAAGGATCAAGAATAAACGATAAAAATTATCAGAGCCTCAATGCAAATTGGGGCTTTTTTTTTAGTCATGAAAAACATAATCCTATTTGATGATGATAGCTGGATGCAACTGCTTCCTCTTACTTTTGCCAGACCTACCGGAGAATTGATCCTGGGGATTTGTTCAATCAAGGATAAATGGATTGAACTGCTGGGGGGACAAGTTTCGTACATTACACAGGATCACTTGGCGTTATCCTATCCTTTGATCATTGAAGAAGATAACTTTTTGATAAATGGTTCAGTCATCCCCAGTCATTCTTTGGCAAGTTTAATTGACCAATTGGCCGTAAATGAGGCTTTGATGGACGAAAATACCTTGATTGCAGCCAGATTTCCAAAACATCAGTTTGACTTGTTGATGGAGAATAAATCGATAGAGGAACTGAAAGGATTTCAATTAAAAGAAACACCCTACCATAAGTTAAACTTTCCTTGGGACATTATTAGACATCAAGCCACGATAATTGATCTGGATATCAAATTATTTGCACAAGAGGATCAAAAGATAAAAGCTTCTAATTCAATACAAATTGTAGGTCCTCATCCTCTTTATTGTGCAGATGGCTGCAAATTATCTAATGCCATAATAAACACTGAAAAGGGTCCGGTATATTTTGGTAAGAACACATTGATTATGGAAGGTACCCTGATCCGTGGTCCATTTGCACTCGGAAATAACGGTGTTGTCAAAATGGGTGCCAAGATTTACGGTCCCGCTTCCACCGGTCCCGGTTGTGTGCTGGGAGGTGAAATTAAGATGAGTCAATTTATGGATCATTCGAATAAAGGACATGATGGCTATCTTGGCAATTCAGTAGTTGGAAGTTTTTGTAATTTGGGTGCCGGAACATCTGTTTCCAATCTAAAAAATAACCTAAGCACTATTTCTTCTTGGAATTACACAAACAAAGAATATGAAGATACAGGGAATAATTACTTAGGCGCGATTATCGGGGATCATGTGAGGACAGGCATAAATGTGCAGCTTAATACTGGTACTACTGTAGGATTTTCTTGTAATCTATATGGATCCGGTTTTTTTCCGAAATACGTCCCTTCATTTAGTTGGGGATCTCCCAGTCATTTGGAACCATTTATATTGAATCAAGCACTGGAAGTAGCAGCGCGTGCTGCGCAAATGAAAAAGACAACTTTTAATCCGGGCGATCAAGAGATTTTCAAAGAGGTATTTACCTTTACAAAAAAATTCAGGAAATAGTAAATTCACTCTATAAATACGTTCAGTTTAACAGAATAGGTAGCATGCGTCAATCTTGGTGGAAGAAGTGGATAAGCTATTTTTTTGAAATACCGGTTGAGAAATCAGCGAGTGACAAAAACCCGCTCCTCTTAGTTACACTCAAGAAAGGAAAATATCAATTAAGTACCGAGGAAGCTATTTATTCATTTGATGTCTACTATGACAACTTTGGTCAGGCTTTTCGCCAAATGAATCTTTCCGAATTGCCGGTTCAAAATGCCTTGTTACTAGGGCTGGGTTTGGGAAGTATCCCGGTCATCATTGAACAAGAAAATCAAAAAATTTTAAACTATACGGCAGTAGAATATGATGAAGAGGTAATCAGATTGGCTCAAAAATATTCTTTGAACCGCTTGAATTCACCGATCACGATTTATCACACCGATGCTATGCTTTTTGTCAGTCAGTGTGACACGAAATTTGATCTGATTTGTATGGATGTTTTTAATGGCGACAAAATTCCCGAAGAGTTGGTGACAACTGAATTTTTATCTCATTTGAATCGCCTGCTTAGCAAGGAAGGAATACTTCTTTTTAATTGTCTTGCGTATTCTGAAAAAGACTACGAAGAAGCAAAGAACTTTTATGATAATGTATTTTTACCCCTCTTCCCTGACGCTTCCCATATTTCTGTACAAGGAAATTGGATATTAATTAACCGGGGATCGTTATTCATTAAGGAGGATGAAAGGCATTGACCTTTTGAATAAGGAAAATAAAATGATTTTGTCTGTCTTTTTGACATACCTGAGTGAAGAATGGTAGATGAATTGACGTAATGGCATTGAATCAACGCATGGCATATGTTTTGACATCCCATCTACTAATCTAATTATGATTTATAATTTAAATTATCATTGACATAATTACATATGTTTGAAGAATTATTAAATAGCCCCATTGACCAGGACGAAGGTGAAGTAATGCCCATCTTTTCATTAGAGGATGATGAAGACACCAATAATCCGGAAGAATACCCTGAGGTGCTTCCCGTATTGGCGTTAAAAAATACCGTGTTGTACCCAGGTGTGGTAATACCTATAAATATAGGTCGCAAGAAATCTATTGCTGCTATTGAACATGCTCATCAATCGGATAAGTGGGTTGCGGTACTTTCTCAACAAGAAGTGCAAATAGAAGATCCGGGAGTGAATGACTTATTCAGTGTTGGTACAATAGCTCGCCTGGTAAAGGTATTAAAAATGCCCGATGGAAGTAAGACCGCAATTCTTCAAGGTCGTAAGCGTTTTACCTTGGATTCAATGCTAGCCGAAAATCCATATATGAAGGCCAAGGTTAGGCCTTTGGAATACGATCCAGTACCGGATTCTATGGAATTTGAAGCGTTAATTTCTTCGACAAAAAGCCTTGCTAAGAGGATCGTAGAGCTTTCTCCTCAAATTCCCAGCGAAGCGGTAATCATGTTAAAAAATATATCAAATAATATTTTTCTGATCAATTTTATAGCTTCCAACTTAAATGTAAAGGTGAAGCCTAAACAGGCCATGCTGGAAATCAATGATTTGACCAATCTGGCCAATAAGATCCTGATTCATATGAATGAGGAGCTCCAACTTCTGGAACTTCGGGATAAAATTGAAAGCAAAGTTAAAGTAGATATTGAAAAGCAACAAAGGGATTATTTTTTAAACCAACAGTTGAAAACCATACAGGAAGAACTGGGACAAAATCCCCAACAAGAAGAGTTGGTTCAACTGGAAGCAAGAGGAAAAGATAAAAAATGGCCTCAGGAAGCAGCCGAAACCTTTGCCAAGGAAATCAATCGGTTGAAAAGAACAAATCCTCAAGTAGCCGAATATTCGGTACTACTCAACTATCTGGAAGTATTACTTGATTTGCCCTGGAATGAATTTACAGAAGACAACTTCGACCTGACCAAAGTAAAAAAAGTACTGGATGAAGATCATTATGGTCTGGATAAAGTAAAAGAACGTATCCTAGAACATTTGGCAGTTCTTAAACTAAAAGGTGACATGAAAGCACCTATCATCTGTCTGGTTGGCCCTCCCGGTGTGGGTAAAACATCCTTGGGAAAATCTGTGGCCAGGGCACTTCAACGGCATTTTGTACGCATGTCCTTAGGAGGGTTACACGATGAATCAGAGATTAGAGGTCACCGTAAAACCTACATTGGAGCAATGCCGGGGAGAATTATCCAATCGATCAAAAAGGCCAAATCTTCCAATCCGGTTTTTATCCTGGATGAAATTGACAAAATTGGGAGTGATTTTCGGGGGGATCCTTCATCAGCCCTTTTGGAGGTTCTGGATCCGGAGCAGAATTCTACCTTTCATGACAACTATCTGGAGTTGGAATATGACTTGTCGAAGGTTTTATTTATTGCCACAGCGAATAGTTTAAGCACCATCCAACCTGCACTGTTAGACCGGATGGAAATAATTGAAATTGCCGGGTATTCGACTGAGGAGAAAATTCAAATTGCCCAAAGGCATCTCATTCCCAAACAGCGCAAAGAGCACGGACTGAAGGCAAATCAAATTCGGTTGAAGGATGAAATTATTGAGCAGGTTATTCAGAAATATACCCGTGAATCCGGAGTGCGATCTTTAGATCGTACGATTGCTGCACTGATGAGAAATGTGGCGAAAAAAGTAGCCATGGATATTCCTTATACCAAGACTTTGCAGGCGAAGTCCTTACCTGAAATACTGGGACCCATTAAGTATAAAAATGATATGTATCAGGAGCAACAGGGGATTGGGGTAGCTATCGGATTGGCATGGACAAGAGTAGGAGGGGATATTCTATTTATTGAATCCAGTATTTCCAAAGGGACTGGAAAATTAACCTTGACGGGAAATTTAGGGGATGTCATGAAGGAATCGGCCAATACGGCCTTGAGTTTTCTTAAGGCAAATGCAGATAAGTTGGGAGTAGATCCCTCGGAATTTGAGAAAATGGATATCCATATTCATATTCCCGAAGGAGCAATTCCGAAAGATGGACCTTCAGCCGGAATAACTCTCCTTACTGCTCTCGCTTCTCTTTTTACCAAGGTGAAGGTTAAGCCATTTCTGGCCATGACCGGAGAAATCACCTTGCGCGGTAAGTTGTTGCCGGTTGGGGGTATCAAAGAGAAAGTACTGGCGGCAAAACGAGCCGGAATTAAAGAGATCGTGATGAGTAGGGAAAATGAAAGACATGTTGCCGAAATAGAACCGGAATACGTTAAAGACTTGAAGTTTGTTTATTTCGAAAAGATGAGTGAGGCTTTGGAATATGCGCTGTATTAATGGCTGCTAATTTTTCTTTTTTAGCTTTCCGTCTTTCACTAGTTTAATGAATTTCGCCCAGGCAATAGGATTAAATATCGGCATGGGTTTCATTTGACCTGCCGAATAATTTTGGATGGCTACCTGGTTGAAATACACCATAGATGCTTCCCTGCCGGATATCGGCAACCCTTCCATCAAGATGCCCATAGCATAGGGCTTCAGGTTTTCTAAGGCTCTTGCCTGTAATTCATCGTTGACTTCCATAGCCAGAAATTCCACTTTGAAATTTTCACGACTGGGAATCGGTAATACAGTAACTGTTGGTAGGTATAAGGTATCTTTTTCTAACACTTGATTGACATCCAGAAAATCCTTGATCAAGGTATCCGGAGCGACAAACCTAACGTTTTTATATCCTAAAGCGGAGTATTCCAATACATCTCCGGCCTTAACCACTAAGGAATAGAATCCATCTTCTCCTGATGAGGTACCCCTTGCAGTACCCACGATCCCTATATTGGCGAATGGTACAGGGAGAATATCTTCTTCACCGCTTTGAGTGATGACAAATCCAGCTATTTGGTATACGTTGGGTTTTTGCCTCTGATCTTGAGCATTCAGCGAAAGTGTGAGCAGCAAGAACAGCACTACAACTCCAGGTATTTTATATTTCATCATTTTCCGGATAAGGTTGCAAAAATATAAAAGCATTGAATTTATTGCATCAAAAACGTCATAGTTCCGTTGAATTTCTCCATTTTATCAATCATTTAACTTACCATTAACGGTAATATTGGTGTTTCAATGGGTACCATTATAAGTTGTCTGACTTCTGACTTCTGACTTCTGACCTCTGACTTCTATCCTCGGACTTCCGCCTCTGATTTCAGACCTCTGTCCTCTGCCTACTTATTCAGGCATCTACATCTATCTCACTACTCACTATAATATGCTGACAGCGAAGCTCGTCAGTACAATACTCAATACTTACTTCTCTCAATCTCAGTTGAATGTTATATCTTGCGCGTTTGTTCGATAAACTGTTTCTTCGGAATGAAAGTAACTGAATATTTTAAAAAATCAGCAGGCAAAACTTTGATTACTTTCGAGATACTCCCGCCTCTCAAAGGAGGATCGATGCAAAATATATTCGATATCCTGGATCCTCTAATGGAATTCAAGCCGCCATTCATTGATGTTACATATCACCGGGAGGAGTATATTTATCAGCAGAAATCCAGTGGATATTATGAAAAAATTGCCATTCGTAAAAGACCGGGGACGGTAGGAATTTGTGCTGCATTGATGCATCGGTATGGTGTGGATGCCGTACCTCATTTGATCTGTGGTGGATTTTCGCGGGAAGATACCGAAAATGCATTGATTGATTTAAATTTCTTGAATATCAATAATGTATTGGCTATTCGGGGTGATGCTCGCCGGTTTGATGACAAATTTATACCCGAAGAAGGGGGAAATGTCTATGCCCTGGATCTGGTTAAACAGGTGAACAATATGAATCGCGGTATTTATTTGGATTCCAATATCGAGAATGGAGAAAAGACCAACTTTTGTATCGGAATTGCCGGATACCCTGAAAAACACTTTGAAGCACCCAATATGGATTCCGACCTAAGGTACACCAAAGAAAAAGTGGATGCAGGAGCGGACTATATTGTTACCCAGATGTTTTACGACAATGAGAAGTTTTTTCAATATGTAGATAAATGCAAGGAAATGGGGATTGACGTGCCTATCGTACCGGGATTAAAACCAATAACCAAGGCATATCAAACCAATTCGATCCCTAGAATTTTCCATGTAAATTTACCGGAAGCTTTGGTGAAAGAACTCAATAAGGCTTCCACTAGCAAAGCCATTCGAGAAATTGGTATGGAATGGTGTATCGAACAGTGTAAGCAATTAAAAGCTCGAGGTGTTCCCTGCCTGCATTTTTATACCATGGGTGATAATAAAACAATCCGGCGCATTGTAGAAGCCGTATATTGATCCGGGCTATTTCCTTTTTTGAAACAAAGCCTCATAACGGTTGACAGTTTATCTTTGAAGTGATCTTAATGTAATTGAAAATTAAATGAAAAAGTATTTACTCGTAATATTGCTTATCGCTGCCGGGTGCCAGGTCTTTGGTCAGGATATCCAATCGCCAAATGAGTTTTTACCCCATCAAATTGGAGATCAGTTTACCCCTCACCATCTATTGGTTGATTATTTTCAATACATCGCACAGCAAAGTGATCGTGTAAAATTAGTGGAGTATGGCCAGACTCATGAACACCGACCATTACTATTAGCTATTATTTCCAGCCCGGAAAATTTAGCCAATTTAGACAATATTCGACAGGATAATCTACGTCGAGCCGGTATAATCAACGGAAAGACAAATACCCATATCGGAATTGTTTGGTTAAGCTTTAGTGTGCATGGAAATGAGGCAGCAGGTGCAGAAAGTGCACTTCCTCTCGTGTTTGAACTCACCCGTCACGGAGGTAAGGTGGATCAATGGCTGGAGAATACGGTCGTCATCATTGATCCTTGTATTAATCCGGATGGATATTCCAGATACACCCATTGGAACCGGCAAGTTGCCAACCGACAATTAAATGTCGATATCAATAGCGTAGAACATCGAGAACCGTGGCCTGGTGGCCGCACTAACCATTACTACTTTGATTTGAACCGGGATTGGGCCTGGCAAACTCAGATTGAATCTTCTCAAAGAATCAAACAATACCAAAGTTGGTTACCGCATATCCATGCCGATTTTCATGAAATGGGATATACTTCCCCTTATTATTTTGCCCCGGCTGCTAAGCCTTTCCATTCCGCTATTACCGAATGGCAACGTGAATTTCAAGATATTATCGGCCGCAATCATGCCCGTTACTTTAATCGAAACGGTTGGTTATTTTATACGAAAGAGGTATTTGACTTGTTTTATCCAAGCTACGGCGACACTTATCCTATATTTCATGGAGCGATTGGTATGACTTATGAGCAAGGTGGAGGAAGCGCAGGAAGCCGTGGTGTTTTGTTGCCTACTGGAGATACCCTGACCCTCCACGATCGAGTAGCACATCATGTAACCACTGCTTTATCCACCATTGAGGCCGGTTCAAAGCACAATGCCCGGATGTTGGCGGAATTTATCAACTATTTTGATCAAAAACCGAAATCTAAGTACCAAAGTTATGTATTCAAAGGCGAAGCTGGTAAATTATCCCGATTAACTGTGCTCCTGGATAAGAATGAAATTGTATATGGTCAGATAAATAAGGAAATTAAAAGCGATGGATTGGATTTTGATGACGGACAGACTAAAAGTATAACTATAGGCCCGTCCGATCTAATTGTTAATCTGGATCAGCCATTTGGAAAATTTGCCGACATATTGATTGAACCCAATCCGGTACTCGAAGATTCCCTGACTTATGACATTACCTCCTGGTCACTGCCCCTTGCTTATGGACTAAATGGTTATGGAATAGATCGTGAATTTGATTTGCAGATTGGATATAATCCACCCAAACCTCCTATTCGCACTGACGATCGAGCCTATGGATTTGTCCTACCTTATCATTCAGTAAAACAAGTGAAAGTTCTAGCAGCAATTTTGCGTAAAGACATTTCAGTACGTCAAGCTTCCGTACCATTTACGATAGGAGACCAATCCTTTCCTGCCGGCTCATTGATTGTACTGAGAGGCGATAATCGCAGACATGGTGAACAGCTGTTTTCCGAATTATCAATGATCAGAGCAAAATACCATGAAATCCTCTTTCCGGTTCAAAGTGGATACGCAGAGGAAGGTCCCGATTTGGGTTCCAATAAAATGGTCCTTTTGTCACAACCTAAGGTACTATTACTGACTGGCGAGGGAACCTCATCCTATGGATTTGGACAAATTTGGCATTATTTTGAACAGGTCATTAATTATCCGCTGTCGGTTGTAAGGGTAAAGGACCTTGGAAGAACGAATTTGAACCAGTACCAGGTTTTGATTTTGCCGGAAGGTTCATTTCGGCTGAGCGACAATGATCGTGAAAAAATAAACGATTGGGTAAGAAAGGGCGGAAAGATAGTAGCCATTGGTACAGGAATTAACAGCTTAAATGGAAATTCCGAGTTTAGCCTAAAGAGGAAAAAGCCGGAAAAAAAGGACAATTCAAATGAAGAAGATCCTTTGTATGTTGATCGGGCCCGTCACCGGATTTCTGATGCGATACCCGGAGGCCTTTTTAAAGTGGTAATGGATCCGACTCACCCATTGAGCTTCGGATTGCGAAATCCTTACTTTTCCCTGAAGACCAATAGGTCTACCTATCAAAAATTGGATACCGGATGGAATGTAGGCGTGTTACCGGATAATCTGTTTTACTATGGGTTTGTGGGTTACCGGCTGGCTAAAAAACTACCAAATACCCTGATCATCGGAAGCAAATCCATTGGGAGGGGTAAGGTACATTATCTGATAGATAATCCGTTGTATCGCGGATTCTGGGAAGAAGGAAACTTACTGTTTGGTAATGCGGTATTTTTTTGACCTTCGAGGTGGTATTTTATTTTTATTATACACCTTCGAGGTAAGATTATATAATTAACGTGATTTTAATACTGGTTGACCTCGAAGGTTTAAGAGTAGAAGTAGATTTAATCGTTGGAAGGAGATTTATTCTTGGCTCTTTTTCGTAAAGATTATTAGCTAAACCTTCGAGGAAGCATCTACGTTATACCAGCGTCAAAGTTTTGGACCGATCCAAATAATACTGCACGTTTTCTTTAACCACAATATCAATAGGTAAGTACATTTTGGGTTCTATGCGTTTTTTAAAAATATGCTTATTCACCAAATTGATTATGGCATAAAATCCCTGTAACTCAGGATTTTGATTAATTAAATATCGGATCTTGTCTTGTCTGAGGAAAGCCACGTTTTTTTCGATCAAATCAAATCCAACCAAACAACAATTCGCATCGAACCGATCCAGGGCAGCCGCAACCAGATGTGATCTGGAATTGGTAACAAACAACCCCTTGGGAGGAATAGACTGATTAAAGAAGGGATTGAGCTTGTTAATTACCGTGTCCAGAGAATGATCTTCAAAAATCAGTGTTTCAGAGTCCACCGGAAATCCCACTTGTTGAAAATAGGCATTAAATCCCTTTTCTTTTTCTTTGAGATGACGAGCACTTTGATGATGTTTCTCAATATGTATGATCAGCACTTTGTCGTGTGGTGATAATGAAGGCTTGATCAATTTTCCGGCTAACATTCCGCTTTGAAAAGAATCCTGGCCGATGTAACCTTCCAATTGAATTCCGCGAAGATCTGTATTAATTAGAATGCAGGGAATTTCCTGAGAGGTTGCCTGGCTGATGAATTGTAAACTTTCTGCCTCAAATTCAGGAGCCAGGATCACCACACTCGGTTTAGCATCAATTACAGCTTGGGTGACATTTTGAAATGAGTGCAAATCATTGGGGATAAATTGAAAGTACTTTGCGGATACCCGATAGTGGTTAACCGCTTTTAGTGCTTTGTCGATACCTTGCTTAGGTAGTTGCCAGTAAGGATCAAAGCGGTGATCCGGTATGATAATGGCGATGTCCAGGATCCGGTTATAGGCAAGAGTGGACGCTATAATATTCGGTTTATAATCAAAATTATCCATCACTGCCAGCACTTTTCTTTTAGCGCTTTCCGATACATTGCCCCGGTTATGGATAACCCGGTCTACAGTTCCTGGTGAAACACCAGCGATTCGGGCTATGTCTTTAATTCTTACTTTTTCCGGCATAACCTGTGATGAATTTTTTCAGAATACATATAGAATTTATAGAGGGATCAATCACACGATCCAAAACCAACGAGAAGAAGTCTAAAAACTGGATTAAAATCCCGGAAAATTTAACCAGGTTCAATCAGGTCCGTATTTTTTAAAAAATTAAGTAGCTTTTATCTTACTTCGCTTTGATAACTCAGCCATGAAAATAAGAAAAAATAAAAAAAGTTTTTTTTCAGGGTTTAATTATCGGATTCGAGACGTTTATACTTTAAGTTAAGGAAATCTAAAAAAAACTTGATGGTAAGTTTGATATTTCACCTTAGAACACCTAATTTCAGGCTTTAATTCCAAAATGGATAGACGGAAAGAGCATTCGTGTGTGCGCACACAACTTAATATTTCTTAATTTTTATGACATATACTTTTATTTTAACAAAATGCAGTTCGATATGAAAAAAAGCGTTTTACCCTGGAATTCGATGCATTTTCTACGCGCATCTATTTTCCTATTTGCAGTACTTTTCTGCGGTACTGCAATGGCCCAGACCGTAACAGGTGTGGTAACCGACGCAGAAACGAACGAACCGTTAATTGGTGTAACCGTCCTGGAAAAAGGAACTTCCAACGGAGCGGCTACCGATATTGATGGTTCATACAGTGTCACCTTAACTAATAGCAATGCAGTTTTGGTATTTTCCTTTGTGGGATTTGCCACTCAGGAAATTGCTTATACCGGACAAAGCGCCATTGATGTTGCTTTGCAAAGTGGTGAACAATTAGAAGAGGTCGTAGTGACCGCCCTTGGTATTAAGAAGGAGGTGAAAAAATTAGGTTATTCCGTAGAGAGTGTAGCAGGCGATGCCATCGCACAATCTAGTGACGATAACGTACTTAACGCCTTGCAAGGGAAAGTAGCCGGACTTCAAATCGCCGAAGGTGATGGAGTAGCCGGTGGTACAACCAGAATTACCCTGCGGGGTAACAATTCTCTGGTGGAAGGGAAAAACCAACCGCTGATCGTAGTGGATGGAGTACCTATTGAAAACAATATCGCCGGTGCCGGTGCAGCTTCACAGTTGGGTGAAACCAATGGTAAAGACTGGGGCTCCGGAATTAACAACATCAACTCCTGGGATATTGCCGATGTATCGGTATTGAAAGGCCCTAGTGCCGCGGCACTATATGGTTCCAGAGGAGCCAATGGGGTGATTTTGATCACCACCAAAAAAGGACAAAAAAGAGAAGGTATTGGAATTGATTTCAATACTACCCAGACGATTACCAGTCCCTATCGCTATCGCGATGTTCAGAACGAGTTTGGAGAGGGCAGTCCGCGATTTGGTTATCCTGAACTTACTCAAAATGATCAGGGACAATACGTTTTGCCTTCGGTTGGTTTCTGGGGGTCCGGCGTTAGTTGGGGACCGCGTATGGATGGTACCCCGGTATTGTGGTGGAATGGAGAGGTATTACCTTTTGAACCCCAACCGGACAACATCAAGAGTTTCTTTCATGATCAGCATACCCAGGATTACAATCTGGCATTTTCCGGAGGAAGTGACCTGGGAAGCATGCGTGCCTCTTTATCGCGCCGGTCCAATGATGCAATCGTGCCCAACGTAACCAGAAATCAAACCACCGTAGCCCTGAACGCCTCACTGAATGTAACTTCACGATTGCGAGCGGACTTTGCCGTTAATTATTTTGACAGTGAAGCCAAGAATTCTCCTACCTTAGGTAGTAGTGAAGCAGCTATCGGAAAGAATTTATCTTATAATTGGGGACGAAGTTATCGACCGGAGCTTGAATCTTGTTGTTACGAGAATCCCGATGGTACCCTGGGTACAGCTGGAATCGCCTATCCTAGAAACGATGCCCTGGGTCGGGGAAGAGGACGGACGGGTCGGTTCTTTTGGAATGTATATAATAATAATGAATGGAGAAGAAGAGATCGGGTGATCGCTTCTACCGTGTTAAACTTTCAAATCACCGATTGGTTGACCGCGGAAGGAAGATTGGGGATCGATAATTACAACGATGACGATGAGGCTCGTAACAAACCGATCGATTCGGAAGGATTACAGGCCGGACGTTATTGGCATACACTCAAGAAAAACCGGATTCAAAATCACTCCTTCCTGTTGAATGCCAACAAACAGCTTACCGACGACATTCAGTTAAGCGCAAATCTTGGTGCCGAATATTGGAATCGACAGTTTTATTCGATATCCGGCCGTAATGCTAATAGAAACTTCCTGGATCCGTACTTGTACTCTTTTGCCAATGCGGATATTTCCGCCTGGGCCCAAAACGGTACGGCGGTCTTTAATAATGCACGAGCTTCGGAAGGTAAACTGGAAAAAGAGATTCAGTCTGTATTTGGAAGTGTAGACTTATCCTATAAGAATTTCCTATACCTGACCTTGACCGGAAGAAATGATTGGTCCTCTACTTTACCGGTGGATAACAACAATTATTTCTATCCTTCAGTAGCGGTGGGATTTGTATTCACGGATGCCTTTAATATAGCCGGGAATAGTCCTTTGACTTTCGGAAAAGTACGGTTTTCCGTTGCCAAGGTGGCTAATGATACCAATCCGTATCAGTTGACACCTACTTTTTCCAGAGGTAATTTTGCCGGACAGCCCAGTGCTAATGTAAGAAGTACGATTCCTCCGATTACCCTGGCCCCGGAACAGCAAAATAGCTGGGAAGCCGGTCTGGATTTGCGATTCTTCAACGGCCGCTTGAACTTTGATTTTACATATTATTACATTCGTTCTTACAATCAGATTCTGGCCGCACCTATTCCGATTACTTCCGGATTCTCCAGTCTGAGATTTAATACCGGAGAATTGGAAAATAAGGGTATAGAGATATTGCTAAGTGCTACTCCGGTCAAGACCAATAATTTCTCCTGGGATTTTGGAGTTAATCTAAATCACAATAACAATTATGTAGTAAGTTTATCCGAAGGAGCTCAATTCTTGCAACTTGGAAATGTTTTTGGAGGTAATGGTCCTTCCGTTGACGTGGCTCCCGGCGAAAAATTCGGAACCATCCGGGGCTGGGATTTTACTTATTATGATAAAAACGGTAATGGCATAACGGACAAAAATGAACGGGTGCCGGAAAACCGGATCATTAACGAAAATGGGAGAAGTTTCGTATACACTTCAGAAAAAGTGCCATTGGGTAATGCCACTCCTGACTTTATTGGAGGTATAACCAATTCCTTATCGTATAAAAATTTCCAGTTGAACTCTTTAATCGATATGAAGATCGGAGGTGATCTATTTTGGTATTCGTACTCCGTTGGAAGGGTGTTCGGACAATCTCCGGCTACCTTACCATGTCGTGAAGGGGGATGTGAGACCTATACCAACGATGATGGAGAATCATTTGATAATGGGGTGATCCAGCCGGGGGTATATGCGGATGGTACGCCCAATGACAAAGTGGTACCTTATTTCTATCCTCATTTGTCTTTCTGGAGTTGGGGACCACAAAACGCTGGGATGTCACAAGTAGTAGGTGAAGCTTCCTGGTTGAGATTGAAGGAACTTTCTTTGACCTATACCTTGCCGGCTACGATGACCCAAAAATTAGGATTCATCCAAAATGCCAGTATCACCTTGATTGGTCGTAATGTTGGATTCTTATGGGATACCGGTAAGGATTGGGACAATCTGGATCCTAGTGCAGTAGCCGGATCCGGTATTGGAGCCTCGGCTTTTGAAAATGGAAGTTTGCCGTCAACCCGGACATTTGGTTTCCAATTGCGGACTAGTTTCTAATTCTCATAATCTAAAATGACAAGAATAATGAAAATGACAAATATATTCAGGATCGGGTTGGTTTCCGTGATATGCATCTTTACGCTGACCCAGTGTACCGATGACTTTGCGGAAAAGAATGTCGATCCTTTCAATCCAACGCAAACAAGTGCCAATTTTTTGTTTAACGGGATACTTTCTAAAATAACTCAACCCGGAAATCACAATTTGTACTTGGAGAATGCGCGTCTTTACCAGTGGTCGCAACTAGCGGCTAACAGTAGTAATTGTTATCCACCTGAAGATTTGATTGCAGCAGTGCATGATTTTGGAAGATCAGCGGCCTGGAATCATTATTTCGGTACTTTGCGGGATATCCGTGAATTGGAAAAGCGACTGGACAACTATGAAGGCGATCAGGAGCGTAATCGCAACCGACGGGCTTTGCTAAATATCATGCACGCATACTATACCTTGCGTACTACGGATATCTACGGAGATATGCCCTATTCGGATGCCGGACGCGGAGTAGAAGATGGTAATCAGATCTTCCGTCCGAAATACGACAGTCAGGAAACGATTTACAAAGATGCGTTAGCCAAACTGGAGTGGGCATCGGATAATATCATCACCGATAAAGATGCCAGAACCCCTGGTGGGGAGACCTATTTCAACTACGGGAATAGTGAGGTTTTGTATAGTAACGACATGAAGATTTGGGAAAAGCTGGCCAACACCTTGCTGTTGCGTTATGCTTTGAGAATATCTGATGCGGATGGTAGCTTAGCTCAAAGTCTTGGGCAAAAAGCGATAAGCCGGCCACTTCCTGAAGATGATTCTGAAGTGTTGGTTTTAGGAAGTGATATTAATGGTATCGGAGGTCGTGGATACTGGGCCTGGCAGTATTGTACCGGAATTCGGATGGGCGAAAATGTATGGAATCACATGAGTGAAAATGATGAGAGAGACGGTAGTGGTATCTTTGACCCACGGGTGTATATCTATTTTGAGACCAATGGTAATAATGAGTGGAAAGCACTACCTCAATCTCCATTTGCTCAGGAGGCGGCTTATACCGATGATCTGGGAGCCAATCATCCTTATAACGACAAAAGAAGAGCTGATCCTACAGGATTTGAGTACCGGGGAGAATTTTCCGGTCTGAACTGGTGGGTGGTTGAGGACGACCAGAATGGAGATGACTACCAGACTTCCTATGCGGAAGTGGCTCTGATGGTTGCTGAAGCAGCGGCCTTGGGTTGGACGTCTGAGTCCGCTCAAGAATGGTATGAAAAAGGAATGAAGGCTTCTGTTGTACGCTGGTATACCCAACAGACCAATCCGGACATTGATGTGGTCTTACCGACCCCCGATGAGGATGCTTTGAATGCCTTTGTTTCGCATCCTAAAGTAGCTTGGGACGATAGTAAGGCTATTCAATTAATCCATGTACAACGATGGTTGGATTATTTCCTTAATGTAAATGAAGGATGGGCCTTGATGAGAAGGACGAATGGAACTACCATTCCATTTATTCCTACTCAGGACAGGCTTTCCGGAAATGATGTACCATTAGTACGTCGTGTTCTTTATCCACCGGATGAATTCAACAACAATGCTGAAAATTATGCCGCAGTTGCCAGTAAAGATGATTTCTTTACCAAAATGTGGTGGGATACAAAGTAAACTAAACTTTGCAGGTACAATTTTATATTGTAACTAGCATCTTGCTAAAATAAAGAAGGGAGGGACTTGTTCCCTCTCTTTTTTATTTTCCCATGTTATCGACGAGCGAATGGCCACCTCAAATAATACAGTTACTCTGCCATTAAAATACGTTGCTTTGGGCGTTCCCTGGTCGCCGAAGCTTTGAGCGTAGGTGCAACTCGCCTAAAGCCTATGGATGCCAATGTTCTGCGAAATTTATTTCAAAGAAAGTCATCCCGAAATTTGCTGGCTTATCAGCAAATGTTCGGGATCTGTGTTAAGCATGAGTGAAACGGTATTTTAATTATAGCGTCTGGAAACAAGAATACGGAGTTGAACCAAAACTGCCTCTGGCAGCCAATACCGTCTAATTCAGTTAAAACCGCCTTACGCGGTCAAATTCAGGATGACATCCGGATGAAAGCATATGTTCGGGGTCTGAGTTAAGCATGAGTGCAATTGTATTTTAATTGCGGTCACGGAAACAAGCTTACAGATCCTGAAATCTAACCGCCAGTGGTGGTCAAGACTGCCGTTGGCAGTCAAGTTCAGGATGACATCTAGGAGGAAGCAAAGGTTCGGGATCTATATTGCACGGCCGCTGACTTTGCAGCCCAATGGTCTGCGAAATTTATTTCGCGTTTAGCAAGAACCAAATAAATTTGGTTCACCAATGGGCTTATATTGTACTGTTCAGTCAGAAATAACAATATAACGCCTCAATAAGAAACAGAAAGATTTAACTTGGTGGGAAGGCCTAATGGTCTGCGAAATTTATTTCCAAAGAAAGTCATCCCGAAATTTGCTGGTTTATCAGCAAATGTTCGGGATCTGTGTTAGCATGAGTAAAACAGTATTTTAATTGCGGTCACGGAAACCAGCTACAGATCCTGAACCAAGTTCAGGATGACATCAAGAAGGAAGCAAATGTTCGGGATCTATATTGCACGGCCGCTGACTTTGCAGCCCAATGGTCTGCGAAATCTTCCTTCGGCAGACGGGTTTATTGCGCAGGTATGGACACTCCTAGGAATCATAATAATTAGGCGGTTACATTCAAAGGAAGTCTCAAATAACACAGTATTTTTACTAACCTATTGCATTAGGGCGTCTCACCTGAAGCGATTAATAATCAAGAGTAATAGATTATAATATCACATGGAAGCAAGCACACAGATTTTCGTATACTTGATAAAGACTAAGGCAGTTAACACTTCCCAAGACAGTTAAATCCGTCTTACGCAGTCAGGTTCAGGATGAAATCTGAAAAATTAGACTTGTGCGGAGTCCCCGAGAAGAAAAACGCTATAAGATCTGCAATAATTAAAAAATGAGGTGATATTTGATTAAAGCCAATTATTCATATAGCTCCAAATCGGGATTAAAAGCACTCCATGCAAAATAAAAGCCTATAAAAGAATGTGGTTGTTCCAATGTAGTTCCCGCATAAGGTCCGTTTAGCGCTCTGCCTTCTATATTCCATTCTCCGCCTTCTTGATCCAACATGACCACCTGGGGTTTGGCAGGATCATTAACCGCTGTAAACTCGAGACTGGGACCATCCGGTACCCGGCTGCGGTAAGCAACCATCAAATGTTGATCAGTACTTCCAAGTACGATAAAATTCCAGGTATCCATCTTGTCTTGGATAAGGCTAATGTCTTTTCCCGGAAACTGTTTAAAGCGGTACACTTTGGTAGATCCGGTAATGCGTACTCCCAGCACTCTTTCTTTGGAGAAGAGATCTTCGGCATAGGGACCAATTGGGTAAAATACGCCTCCGTCGACTTCATAACCATCGTAGGGACGGCTTGCATAACGGAAATTGGAACCGGTATTTTGGTTTAGCACTTTTGAATTGGGAAACATTTTTTTCCAGGTTCCCCAACTGGTTTCAATAATTGGAATAGTAGGTGCGGGAAAATGCTTTTTCTTGCCAAATATGGACCGGGAATCTATTTGAGACCACAAGCTTTCGGTATTTCTATCATAAAGTACCAGATTGGAATGATACAAAAACCCGGAAACCCCAAAAGTGCTATTGGTGGGTTGTTCGCTGGCATCCCAACACACAGACGTCGCGGTAAGTGGACAATAGGAGACGGTTATCGCCTTACCGTCGATTTCATCATTTACAATTTCATGATGCTCTATAATATCGTAAGGATAGGCCTTCACCTCACCCTGTTGCAACACACCGGCAACCAGGTCTTCATCACGTAAAAAGTTGATTTCCTCCACCGGTGAAAATTGAGGATTCTCTATGGCCACAATGCCATCATATCCGGTGACCTGTTGCACAAAATCTTTATTGACTGTCCATAAATTGTTGGGAGTAACGGGAGTATCGGTTTTGTCTTTACAATGGACTAACATCAGGGCTGTGACCCAAAATCCGAGGAAATATAGTTTACGTATCATGTCTTTCAAACGTTTAGGATCATCATGTGGTTATAGATATGGAAATATTTTGAAATAATTTGTCGCCTGCATACCATTTTCGTTTCCACTTTATTCGAATTTACCACATTTTTTGTGAATTGTAGGTAACCATTTTGAGAGATCATTTGATCCAAACAAAAAAGGTAAGACCAGTACGATCTTACCTTCCGCTGATATAAATAACATAGTGTAGTTAATTCCAAATAAGTTTATGACTTTATGATTTGGATCCTTTGACTATACTGACCTTGAGATATGGTGACGAAATAAGTTCCAACTTTCCAGTTTTGACCATTCAGTTTAAGTGTGTGAATTAGATTTGATTCTTGATCTAACACCCCCGATTGTATCTTTCTACCCAACAGATCAATGACCCTATAAAGAATCATTTCCTTACATGTCGTATGTATATTAATATAGCTGGTAGAAGTAAAGGGGTTCGGGTAGGCATTAACGCTAATACAGGTTTGGTCAGTTGGAATTAATTCTTCATCAAGATTTGTTGTGGTACTCGTTTGTTGTATGTTATCCGCTTCGAAGCGAATTTCACTGAGACCTGCACAGGCTCCCTTTCCAGGTATCTGTACCCTAATTAGTACATATTGGTCAATAACTCCCTGAGCTAAAAAACGTGTGCTTGAAGAGTGGGATAAATCAAACCATCTCCACAAATCGTTTTTTGAGGCTTCGCACTGTAATACCGGTATTAGATCTCCTTTAACAAAAACTAAAAAACTATAATCATCCATCCTGAAATTTGCCTAGCAAATTTTCAGGATCTCATTTGGTAATGGAAAGGTAAAGGTATGATAACCTGTGTCTATCTCAATGTACAATCTAAGGTCTCATGGGGTTATACTCTATTGAAGTACGTTGATGATTTCAGGATCTCATTTGAAAATAGAACCTGTGTCCCAAAGACAGCCGTCCCTTTAATGAAAGATAGAGACTTTCACGGATTTTGATCTGTGCCCATCGGACAATTGGACAAAGTACAAACCGCTAACCCAATCTACGGTTGAAAGTCGAAAATGGGAATCACCGGACCAGTTAAACGTTGTGATTTCCGCACCTAAGACGTCAACGATTCTTACTTCAATTGCTTTTTTACTCAAATTTTCAGAATGAAAATTCAACCAATTACGGGCGGGATTGGGATAAATACGAATTGGAATGTCCTCATCGAGTGTGGTAACAGGTGAACTCTCCGCCGACGCGACCAGAGTCCCTTCTTCCGATGGGTATACACAAATTTCCTGGATACCATCGGCTCGAACACAAACTTCAGTAGAATAATTAATCAGGTCAATAATCTCAAAATCATCGATATACCAGCCTTCATCTTTACGGGAATCATCCGAACCAAATCTAAAACGAATAAGAATATTTTGACCACGATACGGCCGAAGATCCAAATAGCAGTCTTCAAACTGAGTTCTCCGATTTCCATAAAATCCATACAAATCGGGCTGGGCAAAAGTATGATAGGATAATGGTCCATCATATCCGTTGCGGAATAAGAGACTAGATACTTCATCCCATATGATACCATCATCTGAGGATACTTCAATGATTCCGCCATCCAGTCCCCACTGCGATTTCATTAAATGGTAAATTCTCATCACCGGAAAATTTCCGGAGACAGTTATGGGAGAACCCCATTGTAAAACCTGATCGTTGTCGGTTTCCGTATTGGGAACAAACCATGCATTGTTACCACTGTGAGCTTTTTTGGCTTCCAGATTCCAAATAAAGGAACCTTCCCGGTTGAAAATATCCCAATTGGTATCTCCTTTCTCCATATCATCAAAAACCTGTCTCTTGGAATGAATACCGGGGTTAGAAGAGGCATCGTAGGTTATGACAACGGTATCACCGGGATTAATCTGGGAAATGGTAAAGATCATTTCGGGTATATTACCAGACACCGGATGACTATGCGATCCGGGAATCAGGGAAAGTCGATTATCCAGCTGATCGGTAACTGTTAAATTGTTGAGAGGAGTAGAGGTGTGGTTGATTACCTGAAGGTGATGTTGTATCGGATCTCCGGGTTGAATATACTTAGTGACCGATTTATTTACCTCTATATTTCCTAGGCAAGCAGGGTAGGGATCAAAGGAAACTTTTCCATCCGTATTAATATTGGGATCTCCCTGTAAGGCTCCAAAGCCAAGTCCTCGCTTTGAAAATACATCCCAAAGGAGACATTGATTTTCTCCTCCATAGAGTAATTCATCGGCTTTTAATAGTGCATCACGACCATCAATAAAGCCCGGACTGCATGGGCTGAGCAGCAGACTTTCCATGACCAGGTGCAACGTTCGGTTGTTTCCGCCATTCCCGGTATAGAGGTTATCATCAAATCCATACTTCTCCACCATTGCCCAATAGACATCCCATAGTACAGCTCCCCATACGGCACCAACGCCGTGGGGTATGCTGGCGGACCATACATCCTGATAGGTAAATGCACTAGAGGTGAAATCTGTCGAATAAGGGTAGCGCCTCAGACCTCTGGAATCAGGGCTTTGTCGCAATAGGTAAGTAGCAATCGGCCTGTTTTCCTTAGCTTCTCTGGTACTATTGGTGGTCATATACAGCGCAAAAAAATCACTCCATCCTTCTCCCATCTGCTCTCCGTCATCAGCTATCTCATCATCGTCGTAAAAAATGTTGGACAGACAGGAAGTAGTAGACGCTCCACCCACCAGTCGTTCGCTGATACCGTGAAAATATTCGTGTGCTACTACCGCATTATCCAGTGTGGCATCAATTTCATCAGCACCTGTGGACTCAGGGACTTCAAATCTAACTTTTGCTCCTTGTGCGACAAGTGATTTTAAGACGTTACAATCGGTAAAGCCTACCGACAAAGTAGGGATATTGGGTTCCGGAAACCCTTCTGACGGACCCATCAAAACCGTGACATCTTCAAAATTGCAGATGATACAGCCAATAGCTCCTGCATTTTGTGCATTGAGTGTTTTTTCATTAAAAAAACAATCCCCCCGATCTATAATTACAATTTTCCCGTTTAATTCCTGAGGATTGGATGCTGCCTCACAACCAAAAGTCGGGTTAAAACTATCATCTTGGTATATGGCTAGTTCACCCTCAATAGATTGAGAACTTACCGATGGACCATAATTTGCAGAACCGGTTTCTAAAATGGCTGAGGCATCGGGAGGGGCAATGATCTTTAATTGTCGATTGGAAAGGCGTGTCCAGACCATGGGTCGCATATAACTACGGGCACCATCGGCGGAGGTAATGATGTCCGCACCGTTCTTATTGTTTCGGTCACTTCCGTATTGCACCAAACCAAAAATCTCATCATCCGCTTTTCCCTGAGCTGAAAAATTGGTGTTTTGAAAATTTACTTGTTCGTCAAATCCATAGTGATACGTCAGGTCATGAAGTACATTTAATTGATAAAACAATTGCGCGGTACTGCCATTTTGATATTCATCCGGTTCCTTGGAAAGGTCGAATGGAAAAAGAAATTGTAGATCATTCCCACCATCTGGTTCATCTGCATCTTTATCAAAATCTCCGTTTCTATCCAGATACACGTAGGCGTTATTTCCGCGGGTGATCGTAAATTCTGCACCTTCCGCACCATTGGTGTCATGCCATCCGAATGGTGAAGCAATAGAATCAGCCGGATTCATTACCACCTGTGGTGAAACTTCCTGTGGACTGGTGTAAGGAAACGGAAACACCTGATAGGCAGCGCCATCAGCTCCTTGTGTCCATGGGTTTTGGCTCAACACATCGGCTGATTGAGGTGCAAAAATACACTCCTGGTCCAAGTGCTCTTGGTGATGTGGTTGACAATATTTAGCCAAATTGTTGCGCTGCATTAGTTCACCCGAAGTCGCATTAATCAAAAATTGCCAATGGGCTGAAAAATCGTTTGGGATTAATTTTACTTCATAGATGGGTACTAATCCACCCGAAAGTGTGGCTAAGTATTGAGCCTGACAAGTAATCGGAAGTTTGGAGATATTGGGAGGAGCTTTCCAAACAAAACGATTATTGGCTTTGGGTTGAAGTGATAAAGATGACCTCAGCATTTGGTGTAATCCCAGGTTGTTCAATGCGGCTTTAATCGCTATTGGCGGTTGTAGAAGATGGGATTCGATATCCTTGAAATCGGCAGGATTCATAAATTTATTGACTTCATGGACTTTCCGGTTATTTTGATCTGTAATTATAATAGTGATTGCATTGTAGATGTCAATATTGCAATGGGTTTGTTTGAGATAAGTATAGTTTAACCCAGAACTGGAACTGAAGTACTCATCACTAACTCTAAATTCAATTTCCTTTTTATCAGACCATTGATCTGAATCGATGGATTGAGCCAACAATAATGGACTACAAAAGATCATCAAGCACCAACACCAACACCAACTGATTTCCTTCATATAACAGTATTTATAAATACAAATTTATATTTTTCTGGTAGATCATGGAATGACAAATGAGGTTGTTTTTAAACAAATACAAACCTATAAAATGATATCCTTGTAAAACCTAACGTCTGATAGGAATGAAATATATTTCTCAATTGGGAAAATTGCCTTTTGTTTGAAGTTTTTACGGATTCTTCACCATACCAATCGAAGTCAGATTGCTAAGTTATTGATGTACTCGTTAAACAACTTCAAGTCAATTATTCCATGAAGCTTTTAAACAACTTAAATACAAAAATCCCTACGTAAATCAATTAGTTTTGAAAATTACCGAATCCTGCACTGGTCTGTAAGTTCGATATTGCGGTATGCAGGGATTTTATGTGCTTAAGTAAATATTTGATATTCTGGAAGTTAGAGTATTATTTGTAGAGATAAAATTTGTAAACCGCATTACTTTGAATTGAAGGTTTTTATCGGATTGGGAAATCGATACTATTTCAGTGATTTTTTGAAACAATAAAGCCCTCTTTTCCATTTTCAAAACCCGGCTATTGTCCTGTGATCTCAAAACTGGCAATTCTGAAAAATTTGGAAGGATTTAATTGAAGGACCTTAATCATTTTTGAGAAATCCAGATTTTCCGTTAACTCTTTATCGATTTGCACCATGCGAGGAGTAACAGTTTTTTCATATTTTCCAATATGTTTGGCGATGATTAATTGAGTTAAACTGAAATAAAATAGGGGAAATATAAATGCAACTAATTAATAATCCACGGTAAAAAGAATCACTATAATGTGGAATAAGATATAGCAATCCCAAAATGATCAATGAAACGATTAATGTCACGAAATAATCCTTGATGTACTCTCTGATCATAATTTTTCTTTTTGAATCATTTGGAATCAATAGTAATAGGAGCTGTTCAGATTTGTCATAAGAAATGACTGCAATCTATGTTATTTGAAAATCAAAAAATGATATCTTTCGTTTATTATTGAGTTCACTCCGGAAAGTCTCTAAACGGTACTTTGGTTAATATTTTGATAAGAGGGGACATATTATTATTTTTGTAAATGTTTAAACCTAGCAAAAATAGTCAAGGCGATCTGTTCAAAGATATTTCAACCCATCTTTGTGGGAGGAAGCAAAAGCTACTGGAATCACCGCATTCATGGCATAATGTTTTTTACAAAGAGGTGGTGAGTCGTATTGATGAATCTTTGTTTTCAGAATTATATCATGAGAGGATGGGGCGGCCTAATGCCTGCATACGCATTCTTATAGGAATGATGATATTAAAGGAAGGAAATGGGTGGAGTGATGAGCAATTATATACAGAATGCCGGTTCAATATAATGGTAATGCGATCATTAGGATTGTACAATATGGATGATGATGTACCTGCGGAATCGACCTATTATGAGTTCAGAAGATTGTTGGGAGAGTATTATGAGGATCATCAACGGGACTTAATGAAAGAGGTGTTTATAAAAATTACAACTGATCAAGTGGCTATTCACGGAGTGAGTGGCAAGAAGATACGCCTTGATTCCAAGCTAATCAATAGTAACATAGCCAAGTCCAACAGGTTGCACTTAATAGTTGAAGCAGTGAGGAAGTATGTGAGTGGCAAGCCACTCAATGAAATGAGGACACACATGGATGCTTCTAGTTATGAGATATTGGAAGCATTACAAACAAAGAGTACTTCCAATCTCACTTATCCATTGAATGCTCATCAGAAGAAGGAGATGCTTGTCAGCATGGGTCAGATAATAGGAGTACTACTAGAGCATGGAAAAGGAAGTGTGGAGGAATCATATGTTTTATTAAAACGCATCTATGAAGAGCAATATGAGCAAAAGGACAATGATGAAAACGATGATAGCCCAGGTGGCAGCGATCAGAAAGTAGTACTCAAGCAGCCTAAAGATATTCCATCATCCAGCGTACAATCTATCCATGATCCGGATGCAGCTTATCGTACCAAAGGACAAGGAGCAAGCAAACAAACAGTAACAGGATACCATTCCAATGTGACAGAAAGTTGTGATCCCCAGGAGGATGTACATTTAATATTAGATGTTGAAGTAGTTAAAGCAAATGTAAGCGAAGATGCATTTTTAATAAAAACAGTTGATACCTGCCAACAGATACTGGAACAAGCCCACGATGAAGGCCAAAAGATAGAAGAAGTAATAACAGATGGAGGCTATGACAGCATTGCGAATCGAGAAGAAATGCTTAAAGAACAACGACCCCAATGGAGTATTGCAAAGATGAAAGGCAGAAGTTTATCATATCAAATGGAGAAAGACGAACAGGGAAATCTGGAAGTTTTCGATAGACAGAGTGGCGAGCACCTAGAAGTACATTATTCAGAACGAGCCCAAAAGCATGTTATCCATACAGTAGGTGGAAACAAAAGATATATGACAGAAGAACAAATCGACAATTACATACAACACCAACGAATACAAGAGCAAGTCAATCAGGAAAGTTACAATCTAAGAGCAACAGCAGAATCAACCATCCATCAATGCTTTCACAGACTAAAAAAAAGGAACAAAATCATATATCGGGGATTAGTTAAATGCCATTGGTATGTCCTGTCACGAGCATTATGGGTAAATGTTGTAAGAATTACGGAAAAAATAGGGAGAAATACCCTAATATTCTTTCATTGGCTACTACGATGCATCATGAATACTCCCATTGCAAATCACAAGTTAACATTCTGAAAACTTCCTTCAGGAGTAAAAAATATGTTGAAATCATGAAAAAGGAGTTTTCGGAGTAAACTCATTATTGATTTTATAACGGGCTTTAAGAAGACCGCTAAACTGAAATGTTTTAATAAACGGTATTGAAAAAAGAGAACCAAATCCTTTTTGGACGTAATCCTGCCCTGGAGGCTTTCAAGGAGGGATTAAGCATAGATAAAGTATTTCTGCAGATTGGTACCCGAGGTGATCTGGAGAAACAAGTGAGGCATTACTGCAAAGAGCATACCATCCCTCTCTCTATGGTTCCCAAAGAAAGGTTAAACCGAATGTCGCGAGGGAATCATCAGGGTATAATTATCAGACTTTCTCCGGTCCCTTTCTATCGGGTGTCGGATCTAGTCCCCATGCTTTTTGAGCAAGATCACTTTCCGAATTTAGTACTTCTCGATGGTGTACAGGATGCTCGCAACTTGGGAGCCATTAGTCGATCGGCCTGGTCGTTTGGGGTGGATGGCATCATTGTTCCGATGCAGAATTCGGCACCTATTTCCGACTATGCGATGAAGGCCAGTTCCGGAGCCCTGGCAAAAATCCCGGTTTGCCGAGAAAAAAGTCTGGGTTCCACAGTTGAGTATCTTCACCAATCGGGATTTGAGATCTGGGCGGGTGTTGCACAAGGAGGGCAGGATATATCCAAAATGGATGCTAACAAACCGATTGCAGTATTAATGGGCTCAGAAGGTGAGGGGATTCAACCAAAACTGCTCCAAATGGCATCCTATCAGGTCAGGATAACCCAAGCAAGAGAATTCGATTCGCTTAACGTGTCGGTGGCGGCAGGAATCTTTTTTTATGAAATATTTAGATCTCGTCGCAAATCTTTTTTAGCAAAGGAAGGTTAGTTAGTAGTAGAAATAATATAAATAGACCATGATTAGACATGTATTTTCATTAATCCTCGTAGTACTTCTCTTGAGTGTTTCTTCGGCATGCAAAACAGTCCAACCTGTTGGTAATGAAGTTCCTGATACTGTGCTGGTTAAAGAGGATGGACGCTTGGCCAATTCGCTTTTATGGGAAATAAGTGGAAATGGATTGCCGGAAGCATCTTATCTGTTTGGTACAATTCATTTAATTGACAGAGAAAGTTATTTCTTTAACTATGCTGCAGAAAACGCTCTCGCAAAAGCAGATCGCGTAACTTTTGAGATCAATATGGAAGATATGAGTGACTTTTCTCAACTTTTTTCACTACTGACAGAGGCATTTATGAAAGATGGGGTAACCCTTAAGGATCTGTTATCTTCTGAGGAATATGCTACTGTAAAATCATTTTTTGAGGAAAAAGGATTACCGATGATGATGTTAGACCGGATAAAACCCATGTTTTTAACCATTTTTACTTCCTCGGATGTGGACCTTGGAGATATGCAAAGTGGGGAATTGACCTCCTATGAGATGGAAATCTTTTCCAAGGCAAAGGATCAGGATAAAGAGGTTGCCGGACTGGAAACCATAGCATATCAATTGAGTTTATTCGATAGCATACCCTACAAAGTACAAGCGAAAATGTTGGTTGAGAGCATCGAGATCAATGACTCGGATAGTGATCAGTTTGAAAAGATGATCGCGCTGTACAAATCCCAAGATATTGAAAGTATGCATGAAATGATTGGTGAAGAAGGAAGTGGGGTAGAGGGATATGAGTATTTGCTGGTGGTAAATAGAAACAATAACTGGATCAATCCAATGATTTCTTCAATGAAGGAAAAATCAACATTCTTTGCTGTTGGTGCCGGTCATTTGGGTGGACCAGAAGGAGTAATCCGTCTTTTAAGGAAGGAAGGATATGTTGTAAAACCCATTCTGGATCAAGAACCCCTCTTAAAAAAAATCTGATGGCATTAATCAAGGAGGTAAGAGGGTTTAATCCTCGTTGGGGAAAGGATTGTTTTTTTGCAGAAAATTCAACCCTGGCAGGAGATGTAGTTCTGGGAGATCAATGTAGTGTCTGGTTTAATTCGGTCATCAGGGGTGATGTAAATTCAATTAGAATTGGTGACCGAGTAAATATCCAAGATGGAGCTGTTATTCATTGTACCTATGAAAAGGCAGCAACAAGAATTGGAAATGACGTGAGCATTGGTCATTTGGCGCTGGTCCATGGTTGTATTATTCATGATCATGTTTTAATTGGTATGGGCGCTATTGTAATGGATCATGTGGAGGCCCATGAAAATAGTATAATTGCAGCCGGGGCGGTGGTTTTAGAAAATACAAAGCTTGAATCGGGATTCATATATGCCGGCATACCCGCAGTAAAGGTAAAAGAAGTAGATCCAGAGACTTTACAGTTTAATATATCACGGACCGCCAGGAATTATATTAAATATGCCAGTTGGTATCAGGATGAAAAGAACAACTACAGGAATTGAATAGTCATGGCATTCGCCCTTTATTACTACTAATCCTCCTAAGTATTATCTGGGGTAGTTCCTTTATATTAATCAAGAAGAGTTTGATCGGCTTAACACCACTTCAGGTAGTTACCATCCGGCTTTTCTTAACCGGATTGTTTTTCGCTCCTTTTTTATTTTTCTTTTACCGGCGAATAGATTTTACCAAATGGAAACCACTTTTATTGGTAGGTATCATTGGTGGCCTGGTTCCATTTACCTTATATGCAATTGGTATGACCCATGTAAATTCTGCCATCGCCGGGATAATTAATTCGATGACACCGATTTTTACCCTTGCTTTGGGAATCCTATTTTTTGGTGTACCATTCAGAAAAAACAAAACCTTGGGAGTGATTTTGGGACTGGTAGGTACGGCAATTTTAGTTTTTTCAAAAACTAATGACCAAAACGCAACTTTGTGGGTATATGGACTCCTTTTGGTTGTGGCAACGCTGTGTTATGCAATAAGTGTCAACACGGTAAAAGCTTACCTCCAGGATCTAAAGGCTCTCGATATTAGTAGCAGTTCATTCGGTATGGCGGCAATTCCTTGTTTGTTATATTTATTGATTCCGGAAAATACACAACACATTTTATATTCTGAGTCTGCTCGTTATTCACTACAGTTTTTATTGGTGCTGGTGATCGTCGGTACGTTTGTAGGTACTATAATTTTCTATCGCTTGGTGCAGATGACAAGTGCATTATATGCTTCTATGGTAAGCTATCTCATGCCGGTGGTAGCTATTTTTTGGGGATTATTGGATGGAGAAGCATTTTTCATCGTGCATGTAGTTGGAGTATTGTTTATTTTGTCAGGAGTATACGTTGTTCAAAAAAAATAAGGATTCACCTTATGCTGATGAATCCTTCTATCGATCTCTATATTATTTAGGACTTGCTTCCTTTTTTAGCTTGCTTTTCCTTGGATTCTGCTAATTCTGGTTTTGGATTTTTACCATTAGATTGACCATTTGTTTTTTCCGACTCCGACTTTTCTCCCAAGTATGCAGGAAGGTTCATTCCCGCCATATTAAACAAATCGTGTAAGGGTGGAATAGAGCGATAAAGCCCTGAAACAAATTTTGAGGTAGAGTTCCCTTCTCCTTCGTTATTTCCGCCTTCCCATACGGTTACTTTGTCAATCTTGATCCCTTTAATCGCTTCGACTTGCATCTTCACTAGATCTTCTAGTTTGTCAGCAATCATCATTAACACGGCATCGCGTGAATTACCGTCTGCAGAGTCCACAATTTTTTGAAAACCTTCAGCTTGCTTACTTAAGACTTCAAACAAACCTCTAGCTTGAGCGTCTTGTTTTAAGAATATGGCATCCGCCTCTCCTTTGGCAATTCTGCGTTGTCTTTCTGCATTAGCTTCGGCTTCGATTACCATTTTTTGTTTGGCAATTTCAGCATCAACAATGGCATCGGCTTGTTTGGTTGCCATTTCCCTTTTTCCTCGGGCTACCTCAGCTTCTTCCTCGGCAGCATAGGCTTCTTGTAATGCTATTGCTGCTTGGATTTTTTCTGTAGCAGTGGCCTGCCTAAGAGCTTCCGCTTCCCTCTGTCTCCTTTCAGCATTCGATTGGGCAATTTTAATTTTAGCCTCATTCTCACCATCAATGGCTGTAGCTGCAGCGTCAGCTTCTCCTACTTTGGCGTCAGCGTCGGCTGAAGATACCTGTATTCGCTCATCTTTAAAGGCCCTTGCTTCCCCAATGGCTCCATCTCTATTTTTCTGTGCTACACTTTGTTTGGCATCGTTGATGGCTTTAGCGGCAGCTTCTTTCCCCAAGGCTTCAATATATCCGGACTCATCCTGAATGTCTGTTACATTTACATTGATTAAGGTCAATCCAATTTTTCGTAATTCTGCTCCTACATTAGTGGATACATTGGATAAGAACTTATCCCGATCGGCATTGATCTCTTCAATATCCATAGTTGCCACTACCAATCTAAGTTGGCCGAATATGATATCCTTAGCAATGTCGCGAATTTCATCTGTCGATTTACCCAAAAGTCGTTCGGCAGCGTTTAGCATGGTCCCTTCTTCATTAGAAACGGCTACGGTAAATCGACTGGGTACACTCACTCGAATATTTTGTTTACTAAGTGCTCCTCTTAGGTCAACATCTATTGAAATCGGCGATAAATCTAGGTATTCGTAACCTTGAATAATCGGCCAAACAAATGCAGCTCCACCTGCCACACATTTTGCTGATCCTTGGCCTGTTTTGCCATATATGACCAATATCTTGTCGGATGGACAGCGTTTATATCTGGCTATAACAAATAGCAGGATGGACAATAGGAAAAGAACCGATAAGGCAATTAATATTATTGATCCGGTCATGATTAACAGTTTATGGTGAACAGAATTTTATAGATCTTCAGCTGGAGTTACCAGCACTTGTTGCTTGTTTATCAAGTTTATGATTTTGATTTTAGTTCCAGTTGGTAATTCCTTACCTTCGGTCCAGGCATCAACCTCACGCAATGAACCCTGCACGTTGATATGCACCTTTCCCATACCATTTTTTTTCTCCGGAATCCTAATATATACCTCTCCGGTACTACCAATAGCTTGTTCCAAATGTACATTTCCAGTATACTCTAATTTATACAAAAGGTACATGATATAGGCGACGGTAGCCATGGCTGCAACTCCAGCCAAACATGCGAATATGGTGGCTACCCAAACCTTTCCAGTGTTATTCAAAACAATTACACCGGTCCAGCCAAAAAATGTAAAAAAAGCAACAATGCTCCGAACTGAGAATAGTTGAATTTCGGTATCAAACGAAGCATCTGCATCCAGCGAGTCACCAGTGTGAAAATCCACCTCCGAGTCTATACCAACGCCTATTATACTTAAAACGAATTGTATTAAAAACAGTACGGTGGCCACAATTGCTATCCCATAGAAAAGCTGATGCACACCATCTAACTGATTCCACCATTGCGCTATGGCCATTTCATAAATCATTCTCGCCTAATTTACTCATTTCAATATGGGTTATGAATATAAAGATATCAGGAGAAACGGTACAATATCATCGACCAACGCAAAAAACTTATCGGCTAAATTCAGCACCTGTTACAACATATTCGCAATTTACATGAATTCATTTCCTCTATACTTGTTTGAAATATTTTATTAGGATTAATTGAAGATGACAAAAAATGCTAAATGCTTTGTAGGATATTGTTATTTTTGAGTCAAAATTAAACGGACCCATCAATGATTGATGTTAGACTCTTCGGAGGAACCAGCTCCCAAGAATTGGCTGAAAAAATTGCCGATTACTACGGGTATTCTCTCGGCAGCCTTTCTATCCATAGGTTTAGTGATGGAGAAATGCAAACTGAGATTAATGAATCGGTAAGAGGGATGTATGTTTTTTTCATTCAATCCACTTTTTCGCCGCCAGCAAACTTATTGGAATTGCTGTTGCTTATCGACACCGCAAAAAGAGCTTCAGCAAATTATATTGTACCGGTAATACCTTACTTTGGATATGCACGCCAAGATAGAAAGGATAAACCTAGGGTCCCGATATCGGCTAAATTAATTGCCAATATCTTGCAAGCTGCTGGAGCAAATCGGATCATGACCATGGATCTCCATGCTGACCAGATTCAAGGCTTTTTCGATATTCCCGTTGATCATTTGAAGAGTGAAGCCATTTATATACCATATCTTGAAAATCAAAATTTGGATGATGTCATTTTTGCATCGCCAGATGTTGGTGGCGTAAAAAGAGCTAGAATATTTAGTAAGTATTTCGAAAAAGAGTTGGTAATTTGTGATAAATATCGCAAGCGAGCTAATGAAGTTGCAGGAATTACGGTCATCGGAGATGTATCGGGAGCTGATGTAATTCTAGTGGATGATATAGTCGATACGGCGGGCACCTTATGTAAAGCTGCCGATGCACTTATTGAAAAAGGGGCGAAAAGTGTACGGGCTATTTGTACTCATCCTGTATTAAGCGGCCAGGCTTATAAGAATATTGAAAATTCGAAAATGACAGAAATTATTGTAACGGATACGATACCTCTTCGACAGCAATCGAATAAATTAAGAGTATTGTCGGCTGCTAAGCTATTTGCTAAGGCTATACGCAATACACATGAACACCGATCGATTTCTGCCTTATTCGTTGAGTAGTTTTCGGTGAAAGCTGGTTAACTTAGTTTAACCCTTGTAGAAGGAATGATTCGGGAAGACATTGGCTAAATCTCTATTAAGAAGTTTAGCAAAATCACCAAGTTAAAGCCTGTTTGTTTTGAGTTGAAAGTACTGACTTTTCCGCCCCAGTATGCTGATGATAGATTATATTACGGAGCTCTTTAAATTTATTTAAATATTTATTTATCTTTGCAGTCCTGTTTTTAAACCTTAACAGTTTTTATTAATGGATGTTGTAAAAATACCTGCAAAAGGCAGAGATAATGTTGGAACAAAATGGTCTAAAAGTGTTAGACGCGAAGGTCTGATTCCCTGTGTTTTATACGGCGGTGATGAAGTGTATCATTTTACGGTTTCTCATCACGATGTAAAACCATTGGTTTATACTGATCAGTTTAAACTGGCTGATGTGGAGTTGAACGGTCATTCCCATCGTTGTATTCTTAAGACCTTACAAATGCATCCACTTACAGATCAGGTTACTCACATTGACTTTTTAATGTTAGTGGAAGGTAAAGCAATCAAGTTAGACATCCCGATCCGGTTTAACGGAGTATCACCAGGAGTAAAAAATGGTGGTTTGTTCATTGACAAATTAAGAACTATTAAAGTTAAATTATTACCTAAAAACCTAATTTCCGAAGTTTTTGTAGATATTTCAGAATTGAAACTCGGAGATACGGTAAGGGTAAAGGATGTATTGGCAAATGAAGGAGTTGAAATCCTTAGTCCTTCCAACATTCCGATAGCTTCAGTAGTTGTACCAAGAGCATTAATAGATGCTGAATTGGATGAAGAAGAGGAAGGAGAAGAGGAAACTGGAGAATCTGATGAAGAAAAAGTAGCTGAGGAAAGTACATCCGAATAAATCGAAGGCGGAGTGTGGCAGCTGATTGCTGTCATATTATCATAAAAAGAGACGTAAACTGGTTTTGCGTCTCTTTTTTTGTGAGAAAACATGCACTCTTCGAGATATCCTGAGGAATAACATGTAATTTTAATGGCTATTTTTAATTTATGATTCAAAATACACTTCAAGTTGCCCTAATCCAAAGTAATATTATCTGGGAAGATAAACAAGCCAATATTACTCATCTGAATCAGTTATTGTCACCCTTGGCAACCAATGTCGATCTCTTGATCTTACCTGAAATGTTCAGTACTGGATTCACGATGAATACAGAGCATCTTGCCGAAAACATGGAAGGTTCCACCATGGAATGGATGCTTGACAAAGCTCAGTTTTTTCAGGCTGTGGTAACCGGGAGCATTATTGTTCATGAAAAACGTAAATACTATAACCGCCTGATTTGGATGCATCCTGATGGTAGTTATCAATATTATGACAAACGTCACTTATTTAGTATGGCCGACGAGCATAAGTTCTTTACGCCAGGTAAATCAAAATTGATTGTTCATCTTTCAGGGTGGAAAATCTGTCCTATGATTTGCTATGATATCCGGTTTCCCGTTTGGACTAGAAATCTGTCGCCATATTATGACTTATTACTTTTTGTCGCTAATTTTCCTCAACGCAGAATTGAAGCATGGAATAGTCTTTTACCTGCCCGTGCCATAGAAAATCAAGCTTTTGTTTTGGGTGTTAACCGAGTTGGAATGGATGGTAATGAAATTTACTATTCTGGGGAAAGTGGGATTTACGACCCACTGGGTAGATGTCTGGATTATAGAAAGGATGAAGAAGCCATATTACTAGTAGATTTGGATTATCAACAGCTGATCGACACAAGAAGTGAGATGAATTTTTTGGAAGATCAGGATGAGTTCAAGATGAGGAAATAATTAAGTTAATTTTGATAAAATAGAAAGTATTCTTTATTCTAAGATTTAAGGAAAAGGGAATATCTTTGCGCCTCCAAATGGATCGAAGAAATTGCAAATGATAACTCTTTCCTAAAACTTTAAATTTTTCAAAATGCTTAACATAATTATTTTCGGACCTCCAGGATCTGGCAAGGGGACTCAGGCACTAAAGATTGCTGAAAAGTATAATTTGCTCCATATTTCTACAGGAGATTTATTCAGGCATGAAATGGGTAATAATACCCCACTTGGCCTTAAAGCAAAATCTTTTATTTCAAAGGGTGAATTAGTGCCTGATGAAGTCACAATCGGAATGCTTAAGAATCGAGTAAACTCAAAACCGGATGTTGCTGGATATATATTCGATGGATTTCCCAGAACTATACCTCAAGCCGAAGCCTTAGATGGTTTTATCAAATCCAAAGGACAAACAATTTCTGCTTTATTGGCCTTAGTTGTGGATGAAGAAGAAATCATTCAAAGAATACTTAAACGTGGAGAATCATCAGGGAGATCTGATGACCAAGATGAAGGCATAATACGCAATCGTATTGTAGAGTACAACCAAAAGACAGCACCACTTTTCGCCTATTATGATCAAAAGGGTCTAGCTCACAAGATTCCGGGAATAGGCACAATTGAAGAGATTTTTGATCGAATATGTAACTATCTGGAAGGTATGGTGACTGTTGAATGATGAAGTGTTTCCAAATCAAATGGACCAAAATAATTACAACCAATTCTGATAGCAAATTAGACAATCAGGTGATTATCCAATTGGTTAATGCAATCTTATAACAATTTGGCGATTAATGGGAGAGCAAAACTTTATCGATTATGTCAAAATTTGTTGTAGATCTGGAAAGGGAGGAGCTGGGTCAGCTCATTTCCATCGTGCAAAATATATTCCTAAAGGTGGACCCGACGGTGGTAATGGGGGACGTGGTGGACATATTTTGATCCAGGGGAATGCTCAAATGTGGACCCTACTTCATCTTAAGTATCGGAAACATGTAATCGCAGGAAACGGAGAAAACGGAAGTAAAAACAACCGAACCGGATCAGATGGATCTGATATTATACTTAAAGTACCGATCGGCACTATAGTCAAAGATGTTGAATCTGGAGTACAAATCGCTGAAATCACTGAGCATGGCGAGAAACACATAATCGTACCTGGAGGAAGAGGTGGATTAGGTAATTCCCACTTTAAATCAGCAACTAATCAAGCACCACAATATGCTCAACCCGGGGAAGAGGGTGAAGAAAAGTGGATGGTTTTTGAATTAAAACTTTTGGCAGATGTAGGTTTGGTCGGTCTTCCAAATGCTGGCAAGTCGACCTTGTTGTCTGTAATAAGTGCGGCCAAACCCAAAGTAGCGAGTTATGCATTTACTACATTAGTTCCTAATTTGGGCGTGGTTGGATACCGGGATAGTCGATCTTTTGTTATGGCTGATATTCCGGGAATAATTGAAGATGCTCACCTGGGCAAAGGATTGGGACTAAGGTTTCTAAGGCATATAGAACGAAATGCTGTACTCCTATTTGTGATAAGTTGTGAAGAAGATGATCCTGGAAAAACATATAAATTGTTGGATCGAGAATTGGAAAAATACAATCCGGAATTATTGGATAAACCTCGCGTAATCGGTATCAGTAAATTTGATTTGATTGATGAAGAATGGAAGGACCTGATTGTTCCACAGTTACCATCAGATATCCCCCTTGTTTTCTTCTCCGCTGTATCAGGATATGGGATCAATATATTGAAAGATACTCTTTGGGAGCAGTTGAACCAATAAAATTTTGACCTTAATCTTTGAAAAATCCAACAAAGGATGAGATTGGCTTTATACATGAGAATATCTTTCTAAACTCCTTATCGCCATATTGTCTATCTGGAATTGTCTGTTTGTACTCCTTCCAAATAGTAAAAATCCTGGTTAACCCTACAATTTAATCCCTTGTCGAATTCGCATGCCGATATTTTACCTGAAACTACATACTATACAATATCAGGTAATTATACATATTCTGAATAATATACGTTAAATCATCCCGGTAATATTGAATACACTTTTAGAAGTAATAACTTCACATCATTATCCGTTTGAATAGGTCACAAATCTTGATGAATTTTAGGTATTATTTACTAGCCATATTGACAACCTTATCATTCCAGGGCTTAACGCAAAACCTGGCTGTACAAAGTGGTGATGCGTATCCTAGTGGAATAGGAGGGATGGTAGAAAAGGTGTTCAAAGGGGAAGGAGTTGAGATAATCGATGTGAGCTTTGAAGGAGAATCATATGCGATGGGGTATTTTACGCAGGGTACGTTGGCCACCTCAATAGATAGAGGTTTGGTCTTGACCACTGGTAAGGCTGATTCCGTTGCTCAATTAAATTATTCCGGAAATCTATCTACAACTTCCTCCGGAAATCGGATTCAGGAATCCAATCTGGAAGCTATCCTTAAAACTCAAGGTGATGCAGTTCAATTGTATGATGTGATCAAACTGGTTATCAGATTCATTCCAGCTGCTGATAAAATTCAATTTAATTATGTTTTCAGCTCTGAGGAATATCCCGAATTTACCTGTGGAATTTACAATGATGTATTTGGTTTTTTTGTGGATGGGCCGAAACCATCCGGAGGAGAATATCAGGGAAAGAATATTGCCACAATTCCGGGTTCAGGAGAAATTGTAGCTATCAATTCAGTCCACAATGGAAACCCTCTTAAACCGGAATGTTTGCCAGCGCACCCTGAATATTATATTCCAATCCCGGATCAAAGTCCATGGATGACCTATAATGCCCGGCTGCAAAAATTCAAAGCTACTCTGGATGTCATACCTTGTATGCCCTATACGATTACCTTAAGTCTGGGAGATGTTGCTGATGATCGTTATGATACCGGAATTTTTATAGAAGCAAACTCGTTCTCCTCGGACCCACTTGCTGTATCTTTAACAACTCCAATAGGGGATGGAACGATCATTGAAGGATGTACTCCTGCCCATTTAAGGATTGCTTTACCCACACCGGCCAAAGAACTTACCCATATTCCCTATACCATCTCAGGAAATGCTTTGGAAGGAGCTGACTTTCCATTTATTGGCGAACTGAGTTTTGGAGAAGGAGATTCCATACAGAACCTTACCATACCAGCGTTGGTGGATCAACTGGTAGAAAATGAAGAGTTATTGCAAATCATATTTAGCCCTACGGAATGTTCTCAGGATACGATCGATATAAGGATTCGTGATTTTGTTCATTTTTTGACACCCGAAATAAATGATACCGTGCTTTGCGAAAGTCAAAATATTACATATGATTTTTCAAGCGTTGATGAGGGGTCATTAAAATACCGTAATATTTCCAATCAAAATATACCTGACTCAGGAAGTCTGGAAGCATCCTTAATTTTAAATGATTTACCCTTCAAGGAGATCTCCTATCTGGGAGTATCACAAATTTGTGTTCAATTGGATCATTCAAATACGCAGGATCTCTCCATTTATCTTGAAAATCCAGCAGGGGATAGACTATGCCTAATAAAACAAAACGATCATACTATCCAAAATGGGTTGCAGAATTTATGTTTTGCAATCAATGTTCCGGATGTAAAACATTCAGACACAGATTACATAGCTCCTTGTGGAGCCCAGGAAAATTGGTTTTCTACACCGATTGTATCAGCAGAGGGAATGTGGAAAATAATAATTATAGACCATAAAATTGGATCAATTGGGAAATTGAATCATTGGTCTATTGAATTTCTTGATCAGGGAACAGCAAGTTACAATTGGTATTTTAATCAAAATTTAATATGTGAAAATTGCTCTTCAATTGATTTTGCGCCCAAAAACTCAGGCTTCCTTAAGTTAGAGCAGATGGACTTATATGGTTGTCGTAATATCGATTCAGGATTTGTGGATCTAATTTCAGCGAAGTCTATCGATAACATAGAATGTTTAACCGCAGACGATAAAATGCTGTTTACCTGGTCAGATGTAAAAGATATTCAGTACTTCGTAAGCAGAGATAGTATGGATTGGATTCGACCCAATCATGGGAAAAATGCCCATATTATCAGCCCGGTGATTCCAGGGAGGACCTATCACTTGTATGTTAAAACTGTAAGCTCTTGCAATCAGGTAATCCGAAGATTTAGTTGCACTGCAGCTCCATGTAAAAATCCTGAATTTGCAATCTCAGCTAAACATGAAATTAGTTGTCATGGAGCTAGAGATGGGAAAGTACAATTTCAAAGTAGTAATCAAACCTTGACCTATTGGATAAACGGCCAATGGAAGAATGATGGCGATTTCAACAATTTGGCTGCCGGAGACTATATGGCTATTGCTCAGGCCTCAAATGGATGTAGAAATTTTATTGAATTTTCACTGAAGGCTCCTCCACCTATTCAAGCATCGTATGAAATAATGAGGGATGTTAGTTGCTATGGCATCGAAAATGGGTCAGTGCGACTTGATGTTAAACACAATCAAGGTGATTTTATGGCATTTTGGGATAATCAGGAGATGGGAATTTCACCACAAAAACTTCATGCCGGAACAAATAGGGTTAAGATTCGGGATGAAAATAATTGTGAGTTGACCATGTCAGTCAAGTTAAATAAACCGGCACCCATTGAGTTTTCAGCACAAATTAAACCTACCGCATGCGGGATTCCGAAATCGGGGAGTATTCAGCTTTTTCCTTCAGGTGGGGTAGGAGACATCCGGATCTTGTGGCCTGAAATTCAAATTAGGGATACCTTCCTGAATGGGATAGATAGTGGACGCTATATCCTTACCATGATGGATGCCAACGATTGTAAAATCGATACCTCACTATTTGTACCATATATTCCACCTTTGAATTTAAAATATAGTAAAGGTGATGCTGCTTGTTCAGCATCTGGATATGGGTTTATTTCTCTTCACCCTCAAGGTGGAGGTGGTCAATATCAAATCAATTGGAATAACAATAGCAATGCTGAAAACTTGGTTAACTTAAAACCAGGTACCTATTGCGTAACCGTGTCGGATCAAATAGGATGTATTGATGAGGTATGCATTCCCATCGAAGATGAATATGAAATATTCCAGCAAACTGAAATTATTCAACCAAATTGTATAACAGGCCCGTTGGGCGAAATAAAAATCGATTTGAAGGATGAATACCATCCTTATTCTCTAATCTGGACCGGACCACATCGTTATCAGAGTAATGGACATGGGATTAGAGCACTTGAGTTCGGAACCTATACCGCATTTATTAGTGATCGGAACGGATGTTTTCACACTGAATCATTCAAAATTGAAGAACTCGATACCTTAATCTACGGCGTGGATCAGCAACATGTAAAATGTTTTGGTGAATCTGATGGGAATTTAACTGTAAATGTTACTCAAAGCAATGGATTAGTCTGGTACAGTTTGGATAGTACTGACTGGAAACTAAATCCTTTGTTTCGGAATTTAACAGCCGCTACTTACGACATTTATTTACGAGATGAAGCAGATTGTACAAGTCGGCAGGAAATAGAGATCATGCAGCCGGACTCAATGATCTTAACGCTGGGTCCTGATACCACTATTTACTATGGAGAAGAATTTGAATTAAAACCTCTTATCGAAAATGGGCAAGGATCGATTCAATATCAATGGCAGCTGCCGGATTACCTGAACTCTAATTGTATGGATTGTCCCTTTATTACATTACTTCCGGACCAATCTTTCACAGCTAAGTTGAGAATCTACGATGAAAATGGTTGCACCGCAGAGGATTTTCTCCGGGTATTTGTATCGTCTGGCGATGACATTGAAGTACCGACTATTTTCACACCTAATGGGGACGGTAATAATGATTTGCTAGTGATACATGGTTCGCCGGGGATCTATATAATCAGTTTTGAAGTATTTGACCAACAAGGTAACTTAGTTTATCAAGATGCTGACATATCAGTAAATGATCTCCAAAGAGGGTGGGATGGCAACTTGCAGTCAAGGGAAGCACCAACTGGGATTTATTTATGGAATGTTAACGCCAAGCTTGCCAATGGTAAACCTGCGATTGCCAAGGGATTAACAATTTTGCATAGATGAAATTATTAGTAACCTATATAATACTGATCGCAGCCTTTTTACCTTTATTCAGTCAGACCCCTATTGACCACATTCCCGGTCAGAATAATAGCTACTTCAACCCGGCATTAACTACTGCATATGGGTACTCATCACTTCATTTTCAAGCAAGCCAGAGATTTTTACAACCTGGTAGCCATCAGCAATACTACCAGATTGGTTATGATCATCTTTTAATCGAAAACCCTATTGACCGCATGGTTCTAGGTATGCAGATCCGTGTGGATCGATCCCCTGGCTTTATTAGTGACCATACTGCCGGAGTCAAATTTGCCTATCAACGGAATCTTTCCGGAAGTTATTCCACGGCCATTCACAAAATTAGTATGGGTACTGGTCTGTATTTCAGTCAGCAAAGGTGGTTTGGGCAGAAAGGGTGGGTTTCCAATCAGTTTGACCTTGACCGATATTTGATTGATCGCAATTTACCTAGTGGTGAACCAATTCCGTTTAATGACGAAAAATCCAATCTATACTTAAACCTGCAAGGGGGCATGTACTATCAAGCCATCTGGAATAACTGGATCGCCAAAATAGACCTGGGAGTATTGAACCTGAACCGTCCAACTTTTCATTTTGATCAGGTGGAAGGTACTGTTGATCTACACTGGAATGCTTCTATCTGCCTTGATCATAGAATGAGTGAGTTTTTTAAATTAGGTGTTGTCGCATTCCATGACCGGATTTTTAATCAATCGAAGTGGATTACCGGTCTTCATACTTTGATTGGAAATCCTGAAGACGGATATACGGGATTAGAGATTGGTTGTTATTCTCAGTTAAATCAGCAGTCAGAAGCTTTAAAATGGAGTCATCAATGGATTAGAGTAGGTATAATTATGAATCCATGGAGACCGTGGTTGATGTATCGTTTACCGGTATCCTTACTTAATGATGGATCGATTTTGCAAGCTGGTGTCAGTTATTTGATTGGTTCAGGATATTGATTGACAGCCATCATCGAAGAAATGTATTAGTATGGGCTTCTATACTCAATTAATGAAATTTTGCAGTGAAGATGGTGATTTTCATTTTTAGTCACGTGGTTAAAAAAGTAACTTTACTTTATGAAAGTAAACAGACATAAAACCTTAAGGGCAGCTATTATGTTGCTCGCATTGGTAATATGTGCTTTTCTGATCAAGATCTTATATATGTATGACTTGACCTTTTTGTTGGGCTTTTCAGTTTGCCTGATATTGGTTTTAGTTGGATTCACTCTGTTCCTTCAAATGGATAAAAGCACTTTTCTTTCCGGACTGTTTATGAGAAAACCGACTGAACAATATCAAAATAACCGCGCATATAACACTTTGACATCCACCATTGTCTTCACTTTTATCGGCTTACTTTTGATCCTTGCTGGTACAATTATTTATAACCAAAACAAAATGCTCAGGCTTCAGATTGATTCTCAGAACAAACAGGTGGAACAACAATCCCAATTGGTCGAAACGATTAGGAAAAGTGGTTTGGTTTCAATGATGAGCAACATTTTGGTGCAAGTGGATGAAGAATTAAAGGAATCTGAAAAGAACACCTTGAGTGATAATACGATTACCAGATTAGCGGCTATTAGTCATTCATTTGCTTCCAAGGATTACCACTACTTTGAAGTTGACAGTCCTGCGGCTACACCACATAGTAAAGAAAGAGGCCTATTGTTAAAAGAACTTATTTATATGGATATTGATTCAGGTTCTTTTGAAAAGATTAAGGAAAAAGTATCGTTTAAAAGAGCAGACCTTGAGGATGCGGAGTTAGCTCGTGTAAATTTAAGTAATGCGGACTTGGAGGGAGCAAATTTTCGAGGAGCGAATTTGGAAGGTGCCAATTTTAACCATGCCAATTTGAAAGGATCTTATCTATGGGGAGCAAATTTAAAGCATGCAAATTTAGTAGAGGCTAGTCTTAATCGAGCGGATTTAAGATGGGTGGAATTGGATAGCTCTGATATGAGGATGGTAGACTTGAACAGCGCGGATTTGAGTCATGGAAGGATGGAAAATGTAAACTTGAAAGATTCAAAACTTCAATGGGCGAATTTAAGTGGAGCTTTTTTAATGGGGTCTAATTTCGAAGGTTCAAACTTATTTGGAGCAGATTTAAGTCGATCGAATCTAGGAAATACGAATTTAAGTAAAACAGATTTGCGATTCTCTGATTTAAGTGAATCAAATTTAAGGCAATCCATCTTGACAGAATCCTTGCTATTTAAAACTGTTGTGTATGAAAAAGACTGGCTGCTTAAACTTGACAAATGGCAAATTTCAGGTGCAAAGGAAATTCAAACTCATTACAAAATAATCGATGGTTATTCTGCATCTTATCAATTTAATTATATGCTAATGACTATAAATAACTGAGATAGAATAATTTATAAATTATCCAATATTCCATTCACAGTTCTAATGGAGCGAAAGCCATCAAATTATTTATTTTGCTTGAAAAGCGTACTACTAATTCATCTGACGAACTAAATGGTGTAAATGCAATCTTGAGCGCCCAGCTACAATAACTCTGGATATCATTTAGATAATTTGATAATAATTCCGGTGTCCAGTTTGTTTTTCGAGTGATGTTATATTTTTCTTTAAGAAATATTCCTAGTTCTTGTCCCCATTCATTATTGATCATATCTAGATAATTATCGACAGGTCCATTTTCCATGTCAGAAATTTGCAATTGAGAAAACTTACCGGTAATTAACGTAGGCATGTTTCGTCGTTCATGAGTGTCGGCAACAAAATCTGCTAGTTTTTCAGAAAACAGAGTAGTCATAAAAGCCTGAGGAGTAATGTGGTTAAATGTATTGATAAACCCCTTTTCTGTAAAATCTTTGGAAGAGTATATTTTCGGGTAATTACTAATATTTTTCATCATAGATTCTGCAAGGTCATAAAAGGCAACGTCACCTTCGCCAAATATACCTTCCCTCCTTCTGGATAAAGCATATACTCTCCTCAAATCCTTCCTTTTAAAAACAGCATAAGGTGAATTAAAAACCAACCAAATTTTGTCTAAAAAACCTCCATGAAGTACGTCCATAAAATCAACTTCATCTACCCCAGTTTTTAAGATACTAGTGACTCTATGACCATGGCTGAAATGAGAAACTCGAACCATTGGCCGGGTGTAAAAAACACGTCGAGGACTTGAAAAGCCTTTAAAATATTCTATAGTTACAATTTTCTTAAATTCCTCGAAGGAATTAAAACGTGTTAATAGTAAAGCTCCTCTACCAAAAGAATCATTTTCCATTTTGACATTCAATTTGGGATCGTCAAGGGAATTTTTGATTTGAACCGAATTGACTTCATGGTAAAGAGGACCCTCACAACTAAAGGAAAGGGAAGTAAAAAGAAAAATATATGTACATAACTTGCGCATAAAGTAGTTACTTCAATTTCAGTATAGAATTTTTATCCTCTATATTTTCATTTGCGGTATTATGTAGAATAACATGTTTGTGTTTATTGTCACCCTCTATAAACATTTTTTGAATGCCAATATGCTGAACATCATCAAAAACCATTGCAGGGCGGTAATCCGGGGCCTTTATACTAAGATTGACATTTTTGAAGGTGATGTTTTTGACATGTCTTATGTAAAATCCCCATGCTGGTAATTCTCCAAACATCGAAAATTCGGGATACTTTGCTTCATTTTCCGGGACTGCACTCAATCTGGAAAGTGGCATGTTAGCTAGGCCATTATTACCTCTTCCCGGAAAGATTAGTTCAATATTTTCCAGCGTAATGTTTTCTATAGGGTGCTCTGGAATTCCAGTTATCGATGAAGGAAATGTGTTATGAAAGAAAGGTAACTCCGGCCCCCTTATATCGTAACTGTAATCAGGTCGCTTGAAAGCGACTTCAACCTTTATGTTCTTTAAAGTAACATTCCTTAAAATACCTGGAGGACGATTATTTATCCTTTTTCCAATCCTTAAGAAGATAGCATTTCCTGAATTTAAAGCTTGAACATTTTCAACATATACATTTTCTAAGACTCCACCATCTACGGATTCCAAGGCAATAGCAGATCGAAAGGTATCATATACTTTTATATTTTTTATAATAATGTTCTTAAAACCTCCGAGTGATTTGGTCCCGAATTTAATGGCACTTGCACTGGATCTAACGACACAGTTTTCAATAATTACGCTATCGCAAATATAATTTTGAAAGTGAGATTTCAAACAAATGCCATCATCGGAAGAATTAATTATACAATCACTGATTTGTACATTCCTACAGTCGACAACATCGATACCATCGTTATTCCAGTAAGCATCACTCTCAACTTTTATACCTTTAATAGTCAGGTTATTGCATATTTCATAGCTTTGCACCCAACATGAGGCATTTTTCATAGTGACATTTTCAATTTTTACTCGATTACATTCTGCAAACTCAATTAGAAGTGGGCGTAAATAAGGTTTCGGTCTCATTTCTACGAAATTATAGTTGGCACTGTCAATTTTCCCAGTATAAAAAAGGCTATCAATGTGCAAGGCTAATTCTCGTCCTTGTCCATCAATACATCCTTGTCCCGTTATTTTAAGACTTTCTTGTTTATTAGCCAGAATAAGCGCATTCCATCTAAATCCTTTTCTGTAATCGGCGGGATTTGTACTTCCCAACAAAACAGCACCATCCTGTAAATGCAAGTCTACCCCTGACCTTAATTCAATACTTCCGGAGAGAAAAGTTCCTTCTGGAATGATTACGCGGCCACCTCCATTAAGTGAAGCGGCGTCGATAGCAGCTTGTATGCTGGATGTGTTAAGTACCTTTCCCCCTTTAATTGCTCCATAATCTAGAACGTTATAATCCTGAGCGTAAACTTTCCCACAAAGAGTAAAACACCAAAAAATGATAATGAAGTACTTCATCGCTTTAACAATTCATTGAATTTCTTCCACAATATACAATAGGTCAAAAAGTTTCTAAAGTTAGATTTCCCATAATTAAATCCATAATTGGGTTCGGATGTTCAGATATTAAATTTATTGTTTGAATTAAAAATACATTTTTTGGGATTCCTGAGGCTTTATTATGGGATCTGGAGGTGTATACGAAATGTCGATAAACTCCAGATTTCCTGACGGCGAAATTTTCAACATTAGTGACTGATACGGTTTAAACTCAAGATCTTTTTCAATAGTGTATCCATTGACATGGAAAGTAAGATTCTTAAATATTGATCGTTCCATGAAAGATTGCCCTGAAAATATGGGATATTTCAAATTTCTTGCCGCCCACTGAGCAAGGAATAGGTAATAGAACCCTTCACTATCAACTCGACACCAATAATCCGGAATACTATTGCCTGCAATAAGCGGAGGGTGATCAAGGATTTTTTCCAATTTATTAGTTACATTTTTAAATTGTTCTAATTCGGCTAAGAGATTGTCAAATTTCGGGAGTTTGTTTTTTCCCGGCTGCTTTGGTAACCTTTTGAGACAAACAGGAAGTCCTTCTTGTACTAATTCCAGCAAACGGACTAGAGCTCGATAATCCATATACTCTACATCAACATATAGAGCAGAAAATTTAGCATCTCCCACAGCAAGTCTTTGATCTGCATAGTTTGCTTGCTCTAAAAAATATCGATTAATCCATAAGGGATGGTATCCTCGTGTCTCCTCGGGTGGATCAATGTATCTCAATTCATATTCACCCCAAACCCATACTCTTCTTTTTTCAGGTGGATATGCCCCTTTCATAACGCCATCTTCATAAGGTATATACACCGCTAAATCGCTATAGGTTTTTCCCTTACGCATAAAATCACTTACTTTTTCCATGTAAGCATTAAAAGCAGGAAGTTCCGGGGTCAGGCTTCCCCCTGGTCCAAAATACGTCGTCGCGAAAAAATCAATCGTATCAGATCCTTGTGGATTGTATGGCATGCCATGGTAAATGTGGTGATTAATACCTTGTGCAAACAGTGCATCAGCAACCATCTTCAGATCGGCAGTTTGCTCTTGTCGTAAGTAAGTTGCCGGAAATCCGTACATGCAAGTAAATGTTTCACTTGAAATCAGTTTCTTAGATGATAAACAGGCCGATGAACTTACAATTCGGGAGTAATTCGGATTATTCAACATTGCTTCTGATTCGGGTATATCTACTAAGGAGTATGTAGTCATGACATCAGTAGGGGATCCTAAACATTGCACTCTGGACCATGCCCCTAACTCTCTACATTTTTTGGTATAAGGTTTATAAAAGCCATTAGTTACATACTCATCCAAAAGAAGCATATAATCGTAACGCACATCAGGGAAGGAATCAAGACCAATGTTCATATGGGGTATTATATCATAGCCAAATCTGTTCCTGAACGTGATCTCAAATCCAGGAGTCCAAATCTTGTTTTCAGCGTTCAATTTTATTTCCCACGAATCGGTAAATAAAGCCGACTTTGATCCTTTTAAGGCAGGTTCAAGTGCCTTGGCAATAGGATCGGCAAAACGGTAAAAGGCATTACTGTCGAGATGATTAATCACTAATTGAGTTTCAGGATAGCTCCAGGCAAAGGTGAGCAATTGCTGAAACGTACTATCTCCATATATTTTAGTAGCCTGCTGCTCGTCTATATTGCTGCCCGCAACCGGCCAAGCGCTACCAAAGGTAAAATCACATGCTAGTTTGATTGAGTCTGCGTATGATTTTGTATAAGCCACGATTTCTGACCATTCCGGGCTAAGCCATTTTTGGGCACTTGTATCTAAAGGATAATGACGGCCATAGTTTCGCGCATACATATTTTGATATCGATATAATGGATAAACCCATGCTATTTCTACTCCGCCGAAATTATTGTGTTTAACCCAATTTAATTGGTGTCTGATGTCTTGTTTTTTGATATAAGTAGCAAACCACCACCATCTTGTGCCGGGTTTTGAAGAGGAGTAAAATGTCTGATCTTCGTGATGATCTGCTGTTTCGTGCTGGCAGGAAGATAAGAAGTACAGACCAAGAAAAGCAATTAGCACGTAATTGATGTACAGTTTCATTACGGGAAAGTTAAGCAATTTGCAAAAATTCTCTAATCAATTTTTAGATATAAAATATATAAAATCTATTTTAAATTCTGATGGAAGTTATTCTCGTCGAATGAATCAAAAACTAGGGATGGATTGGCCAAACAGATGAAAGAATCATTTGCATGGTTATTTATTTTCTCCTAAATTCAACCGTTATCTCAAAAAAATTAGAAGGATAAATTCAATTTAATGGCATACAATAGAATTCTTGCAGAAAGAGTTCGAAACCAACTTTCCAAATCTTCCAATCTGATTATTGAAGAGAAAAAAATGTTTGGAGGCCTGGCTTTTATGGTGAATGGTAAAATGTGTATAAATGTCAGTGGTGATAATTTGATGTGTCGTTTCAATCCGGCCCAAGAATCGGAAGTTTCAAACAGACCGGGTTACTTAAAGATGGTAATGAAAGGAAGAGTGTACAAAGGATATTGTTACGTTCAGCCCGATGGATTTATTAGCGAAGAAAATTTTGAATTTTGGATTAATTTGTGTCTGGAATTCAATGAACAAGCCAAGTCTTCCAAGAAATGATATCTCAACCTGTTTTAAAGATATAACACCCGTCCGAGGTGAAATGATCGATAATCTAATCCAACTTAATTAGTGAAGCAAACTTACGCGATGGATACCAGGTTGAAACTTCTGTGAAATGATATCTTTGATTTCCTGGTAATCTTTGGGATTATTAACAAAATCCAAATTGTCGGCATCGAGAATAACAATAGGAAAAGTCAACTCACTTCGGAAATATTCAAAATAGCTATTCTGCAAGCTATACAAGTATTCGGTATCGATGGATTTTTCATATCCTCTCCCACGGGATCGAATATATTGTAGCAGGCTATTTGGTGATCGGTGGAGATATAATAACATATCCGGATTGGGAAAATTTTGAGCCAGGACAAAATACATTTTTTGAAAAATTCGATACTCATCCGGATTCAGATTATTCTTGGCGAAAAGTAAAGTTTTGAGGAAAAAATAGTCGGAAACTATAAATTCGAAGAAAAGGTCCTGTCGCAATAAATGCTTTTCTAATTGCTTATGCCGTTCGGTGAGAAAAAATAATTCTACCGGAAAGGCATATCTTCCGGGATCTTGATAAAAATGTGGCAAAAACGGATTTTCTGCGAATTCCTCCAATACCAATTTACAATTAAAATCATTGGCTAACATATGGCACAATGTGGTCTTTCCAGCACCGATATTTCCTTCAATAGCGATATATTGATGAGGAACGCTCATATTGATTCATTTATGTATACATTACCGACATCATCGCACTCCCAATACATCTCTTCAATTGTGATATTCTTAACCGGATGAATATAATCAGGTAAAATTTCCATTAATGGAACCAATATAAAGTTTCTAAAGGGTATGCCCGGATGAGGTACAATCAATTCTTTGGAATTAATTATTAATTTTTCACAAAATAGAATATCAATATCAATAATCCGCGGTCCCCACTTACCAACTTTTTTCCTTCCCATATTTTGTTCGATCTCTTTGATGGTGCACAATACTTGTATAGGTAGCAGTTGGGTTTCAACGACGATTATTTGATTGAGAAAATCAGGTTGGTCAGGTACACCCCAAGCTTCACTTTCAAAAATTGATGACTTATTTGTGATTATCCCAACTTCCGTAAAGATACGCTTTTGAGCTATTTCTAAATTAACTTTCCGACTACCTACATTGGTACCTAATGCAAGTATACATTCCATATATTTCTCATATATTACGAAGGTAAAATATTATTCTTTTTCGTTTATATAATTCTGCCCAAATCGGAAGAATATATAATTCATTATCAAAATCAGTCAATATTATTGATGATTAGGTAGCATGTGAATTCTAATTGGTATGAATAAAATCGTGGATAAATCAATATTTCCCAAATTACCTAAGAAAGCACATGTAATATTAATGGTATTTGTGATAACATGTATTCTCGTAATTAATGCAATCGACAATTTGTATTTTAGAATATTTATTATAGCATTTTGTATATTATACCTGATAAGGTATTTTAAAATAAGTCGACATAACCACGTTGAATAATTTGTCTCTGGTGAAGAGACTCCATGAAGTAGACTACTATTTAAACATAATAAGATCAGCAGAATTACCGTTTATCAAAATCCACAGCGGTTTGTCTCTGCAGTCCTAATGCTTCTATTCCCAGTTCGACGGAATCGCCGGCTTTTAAATATCTAGGTGGGTCCAAACCCAGTCCAACTCCAGAAGGTGTGCCGGTAGAAATAACATCTCCAGGTAATAATGTCATAAACCGACTCAAATAACTAATCAGGAAAGGCACTTGAAATACCAAATCAGATGTATTTGAATCTTGCATTTTTTCCTCATTAACAGATAACCACAGTCTTAAATTATGAGGATCAGATATTTCATCCGGGGTCACCAGATAGGGTCCAATGGGTGCAAATGAGTCAAAACTTTTACCCTTTACCCACTGGCCTGAGTGTTCAATCTGATATGCTCTTTCCGAATAATCATTGTGAATGGCATAACCCGCAATATGGTTATTAGCATTTTCTTCGGAGACATAAAGGGCTTTCCTGCCAATTATTACTGCTAATTCTACTTCCCAATCTGTTTTTTTCGAATTTCGAGGAATAATCACCGGATCATTGGGGCCACAAAGGGCACTGGTAGCTTTGAAAAATATTACGGGCTCACTTGGTAACTCCATTCCACTTTCAGCAGCATGTTTTGAGTAATTTAGACCGATACAGATGATCTTGGATGGCCTTGAGATACAAGAGGCGAAACGAAATGTTTGACTTAGTTCGGGACAGTTTGTGGCATTCCGAGCCAACCAATTAGATAGACTTTGTAGACCACCATCCTCAAAGAATGCTTCATCGTAATCCGAAACATAGGCAGATACATCTATATGTATTCCTTCATCTGTCATTACACCCGGTTTTTCATGTCCGGGCTGTCCAAATCTGAATAATCTCATTTTACTTGCTTTAATTAAGGTTTCAAATTTATAAATCCTCCGTCAATTGCGTATTGGCATCCTGTGATGAATCCTGCCTCTTCGGAACAAAGAAATAATGCCAAATTAGCAACTTCCTGGGTGGTACCCATCCTACCCATAGGCTGTGTTTTGGCCAACTTGTCAAAAACTTCAGCTTCTCGGCCGGGATAGTTTTTTGCCAAAAAGTGATCTACAAAAGGGGTGTGAATTCTGGCAGGGGCAATACAATTACAGCGAATTCCTTCCTTAACGTAATCCATGGCCACGGAATAGGTCATTGTAAGTGTAGCTCCTTTACTCATAGAATAAGCAAACCTGTCTGGAATCCCAACGCTAGAGACAACTGATGACATGTTTACAATAATTCCTTTTTGCCGTTGCCTAAAATATGGGATAACAGCATACAAGCAATTGTAAATGCCTTTTACATTAACTTGGTAAAGTTTATCGAAATCATTTTCCTTGGTTTCATGGAGTTTCCCTACCAATCCTATACCCGCATTATTGATTAATATATCTATTGAACTTTCTTTTGCAATATCCTGCACAGTTTGAATAACCTGATCCTGATCAGTAACGTCCACCTGATGTGCGAATGCTTTGCCGGATTTCTTATTGATTTGGTCAGCAACAGCTTGAACCGAGTCTCTGATGTCAAAGAGGTGCACTGTGGCACCTTGCTCGGAAAACAATTCAGCGATAGCATGTCCTATTCCACTACCACCACCGGTAATAATCGCAACTTGATTATCCAATCTGAATCTCGTCATAATATCTAAATTTTATTTACTGAATTCTGCATAGATTGTTCAATTGTTGGCCAAATTGCTTCCAATAACTCGGACATGTATTCATCATCCAACTTATCAAATTTTTTACCTGGAAAATCTTTAGCTCTGATAGCAGACTTTGCTTTAACTTTTCCTTTGGCTTGACTCACTCTTTTACCAGATTGATTCAAACATTTATAGTACATGTAATTTCTGGTCTGACTTGACGTGATAATTTGGCTCCTGCTAATACATCTATTACCTCGGTGCAAGATAAGTTAAAAGCCAGATAATAGTCTGATTCATGTCCTGATTTTTGTGCTTTTTTAATACCACTTTTGTTAATCAAAGGTGCAGGTATCCATAAGAACTATAACTCACTCCATAGTCCACTGGCGCATCCTGTCCAGCATGAGTTATTTCTTAATCATTAAGCATTCGTGTTAGTTCAGCAAAGAACTTATCAGTCCCCATTTGTTCCATTTTCCTTTCATTTTTATTCATTTGTTCTTTATCTCTGCTTGTTTTGTGTGTATAGGTATCCAGCTCATCCATCAAACTGTTTGAAACCAAGACTGATACCTGAATTACCGTATTTCTACTTTGCTTATAATCTTGTGCTTTAATCAGAAATGTGGTGAATGTTAATAGAGTCAAGCAAATCAATAATTTTTTCATGATTTTATTTTTTGGATTAAATAATGGTTCAAAAATCGTATTCGGATATAATACGGACCGAATCAATTGACGTGAACTGTCATTCCAATGCGAATTGGTAAAATTTGTATATGAAAATTTTAACCTCCGATAGAAAATTGAAAATCTGTCTCAAAAACAGATCTTTAAAACCATATGAGTGTCAAGATCTAAACATGGAATATTAAATTTTTGACATTTTTGCGAGTCAGATATTTTTTTTAGCATGAATACTATTACCTTGCGGCCGCAAAAAAATAAAGTAAGATACGATGATGACTTTTATTTTCTTGCTTTACTATTTGGTAATCACATAATATCCATATAAGAATCACCGGATGTCGATATTTACACCTTTCAGAGCATTTCGACCTAAACCATCCTTGGTTAAAAACATAGTTAGCAAACCCTATGATGTGTTGAGTCGGGAAGAAGCAAAAATTGCAATTCAGAATAATCGCTCATCCTTTTATCATGTAATCAAACCGGAAATAGACTTGCCTGACCACATAAGTCCATTTAGTGAAGAAGTTTATCGAAAAGGGATAGAAAACTTTAATTTTTTTGTTGAGCAAGGACACTTTACAAAGGATGAGAAACCTGGCTTTTACATCTATGAATTGACTATGGGCAGTCATCAACAAACCGGTTTGGTAGGCTGTTGTTCAATTGACGATTACTTTGAAGATAATATTAAGAAACACGAGTTGACAAAGCCAGATATTGAAAAGGATCGCAAAACTCATATCCTTACCAGTCAAAAACAATATGAGGCTGTATTTCTGATTTATCCGGAAGTTGAAGAAATTGATGCATTAATTATTAGTGAGAAATCCAAACCCTGTATTTACAATTTTGCAACCAATGGAGTAACCCACAGATTGTGGGTAGTAAATGCTCCTGCAATGACTCATCAAATAAGCAAGTTATTTGAAGATAAAGTTCCAGTATTGTATATCGCAGATGGTCATCATCGTACTGCTGCGGGAGCACTGAGTGGAAGAGAACTTAGGGAAAGAAGTAGCGGAAATAGTCAAGATAAGAAGAGATACAATTATGTACTTTCTGCTGTATTTCCGTCCAACCAAGTTCAAATATTGTCATACAACCGTTTGGTAAAAGACTTAGGAGGGTTGTCTCAAAAAGATTTTCTTGAACAGGTAAAGAAATATTTCGATGTAGAAATTAGACAAAATCCATATCAACCTGAACATGCAGGATGTTTTGGAATGTATCTGGCTGGTCTTTGGTACAAACTCCTTGTAAAAAATCCGGACAAAGAGGCAATAGATATCATATCGACAATGGATGTAACCATTCTTTCTGACAAAATTCTGGCTCCCATTCTTGGTATTCATGATTTGAGAAGAGACAAAAGAATTGAATTTGTTGGGGGAATCAGGGGTTTAAGAGAATTACAATTTAGAGTTGATAGGGGAGATGCTGCACTAGCGTTTGTGTTGTTCCCAATCCGAGTAGAGGAAATTAGGAAGATAGCCGATCATAATCTGCTTATGCCACCCAAGGTAACCTGGTTTGAGCCGAAATTAGGAAGTGGATTATTTGTCCATGACTTGCAGGATGAGCAAGAATCATAATATTCTACTTTTGTTTTCCTTGATTTTGACATAGTTATTCCTGATTTTTTGAAATGCGATCCGTTTGAGTATTTGTACCAGAACTACACTTCCTGCCGAGAATAGAAATATCATCCCAATATGACTCCAACCAATGGTGGTCAGACCTAACACTTCTCTGGTAAAAGGAACTTGAAAAGCAATTATTATGATGGCTAATGATAACAGAATTGCCCCTAGAACCCAAGGATTTTTAGTGACTTCATTTCGAAAAAATGAAAAACGAGGATGAGGAAGATTAAAAACATTGAACAACTGTGCCAATAGTAGGGTGTAGAAGGCCAAATTATTCACGAGTTTATTTGGGAGTTCAAGTATAAAATGGGCATAGACAAGAATTCCAATAACCACTGCGGAAATACTGAATCCATATAGGGTTATGTTTTTCCAATGCCTAGCTATCAGAATTGGCTCATTTGGAGATCTGGGAGGTTGGAGCATGACACTGGGATTACCTTTCCCCATTCCCAAGGCTAATGCTGGAAAAACATCAGTGACCAAATTTAGAAATAGTATTTGCAGTGGTAACAAAGGAAGAGGAAGATTTGAAATGGAGGCTAAAGCCACCGAAATGATTTCTGCCAGGTTGCAGGACATTAAATACACTACAAATTGACGAATGTTGTGAAAAATTGTTCTGCCCTGATAAATTGCCAACTCAATAGATGTAAATCGATCATCTTTGAGGATGACATCTGCCACTTCTTGCGCAGCTTCAGTACCTCGGATACCCATGGCAATTCCAATATCAGCTTTCTTAAGGGCAGGAGCGTCGTTGACTCCATCACCAGTCATGCCTACCGTGAAACCATTCTTTTGATACAACGTCACCAAATCCAGTTTTTGCTTGGGAGTCACACGAGCAAAAATTTTCGTTTCCATCAATTTAGCCTTTAGATTTGGATCCATTTTTTCGATAGATTTAATATCATTGCCCAGGACAATATCAGGTGAGTTCTCATCAGAAGGTATTAATTCAACATCTGTCGCAATTTTATGAGCAGTCTGAGGATGATCACCAGTAACCATTACTACTTCGATTCCTGCATTGTGATAAGTCCTGATTGCATCCTTAATATCTTCTCTGGCAGGATCCAGGAAGCCTACAACTCCCACGATTATCAGATCTTCAAATATGGTTTCATGGCTTGGCTCTGAATTAGTTTTATTATATGCAATGCCCATTGTTCGTAACCCCTGTCTCGCTAATTGATCAGCTGCATTCAACCAAAACATCTTGTCTTCCAGGGGAACAGTCTCTTCTTCCTCTAATTGGAATTTAGAATGAACCAGGATATTTTCTATTGCTCCTTTTACAGAAATCCTATATTCTTTCCCTTTTTGATTAAGGGTGGCCATCAGTTTGGTTTCTGCATCAAAAGGTATTTCTATAACTTCCTGGTATTCATTGCGGATCTGATGTACATTATAACCTGAATCTCTGGCAAAATCAAGCAATGCTATTTCTTCAGGATCTCCGCCTTGATCCTCATTAGCGTTGTTGCACAAAATGCCAACCTTGATCAATATGTCCAAAGCTGGCTTTTTAGAGATTAATTGTGATACTTTTTGAGGAAAACATAGCGGTTCGCCATCTGATAATACGATGGCGTTCAATTCCATCTTGTTTTCAGTGAGTGTCCCGGTTTTATCTGTACAAATTATTCCTGTTTCACCGAGTGTTTCGACTGCTTCCAATTTTTTTATGATCACATTTTTATCCGCAAGCTTTAACATACCTCTGGCAAGGGCAATGGTTGCAACTATCGGCAGACCCTCTGGAATAGCAGCTATCGCTAAGGCAATTCCGGTTTCAATCATAAGGATTAAGGGTTTTCCCTGGAGGATTCCTACAATTACAATTATAAAGGCCAAACCAATTGTGAGACTGATCAATCTCCGACTCAGATAGGCTAGTTTTTTTTCGAGTGGTGTACGCGTCTTGGTAGCCTGTTGACTTAGGAGGTTAATTTTTCCAAGCTCGGTATGATTCCCCGTATAACAAACTATTGCATTTACAGTGCCACGGGTTACCAAAGTTCCTTTGAAAATCATGTTGGTTTGATCAGTGATGGGAGCTTTGATTGGTATAGAGTCCACTTTCTTTTCAACCTGGCCACTTTCACCGGTTAGGATAGCTTCTTTGACTGCAAGACTTTCATGTGAAATGACACGTGCATCAGCGGGTACTACATCCCCTACTTCTAACTGGATCAAATCTCCTGGTACTAAATAATGGTCTTGCAATGTAATCAGTTTTCCATTACGCCACACATTTGTGGTGGACTGTGCTAATTTACTCAATGCTTCCATGGATCGGAGCGCCTGGTACTCCATTACAAAACCAAGTATAACAGTAATTGTAATTACTCCGGCAACCGCAATACCTTCCATCCATTCTCCAAATATGAATCCAACGATTGTAGCAAGAATTAGGATGTATATTACAGGATCCAGAATTTGATCGAATAAGATGTAAATAATCGGTTTCGGACGCTCTTTTTTAAGCAGGTTCCTGCCATACTCATTTCTTCTTTTTCGAACTTCAGCTGAACTTAGGCCATTTTGCAAGTCTGCTTGCAGTAATTGGCAAACTTCTTCGCTGCTAATAGCATATGGATTAGAAATTAAATTCATAAGAGCCGAATTCGACAAGTTATATTGTAAACTATCCTTATCGAATCTGATACTCAATGGTCGTCATCATGAACTCAATTGATTAGAATCAAAGTCTGACTCCCATATACAAATTTGATAATAGGTGCAGGCAAGTTTAGGGTAACAATGAACAGAGCAAAACGTCAAGACCTGGGTCAAGTATTTAGTGCGGTAACCATAGTGCTAAGTGAAGATTAAATTGTTGGATGGGTTGGGTATTTTAAGCCCGTACTACGTTGGAGAACCACTCAATATGCGTTGGCATAAACCTCGGTTCCGTACCGTGTCGATGCGAGCGTGCTCGTAAGGAAGAAATATCGAAGATATTTACGTTTTCGGCATCTCGCGACTGCACAAGAGTCTTGAACCTTGTCTTCACTTAAACAGTACTCTAATCCAACTGGTAATTCAACGTTGACACAGCGCTATTCACCTAGGGAGTCTTCACCACCAGATTAACCGGTAGATGCTCTTTCCAAAACTTTACCATGGTTCGACGCAGATGCAGACTGGTATTTTTTCTCTCACGAATACTATGAGAACGCATCGGATAGGACATCATACTGAATAACTTGTTATGTTCAATTAATCTATCAACTAATTGTTCAAAACTCTGATAATGGACATTATCGTCACCGGTACCATGCATGATCATCAAGTTTCCCTTAAGTTTATAGGCGTGAGTAATAGGTGATCCATTTCGATATCCTTCCTCATTTTCAGCAAGCAATCCCATATATCTTTCTTGATATATGTTGTCGTATAATCTTTGATCAGAAACAAAAGCTACAGCGATCCCAGCGTGATAGATTTCCGGATATCTAAACATACAGTTTAATGTCATCTGACCACCACCACTCCATCCCCACATTCCGACTCTGGAAATGTCGATAAAATCGTACATTTCAAAAATCTTTCTGGCAGCTTTTGCCTGGTCATGGGCAGCCAGGATTCCTATTTGTCCATAAATTGATTTTCTCCAATCTCTACCTCTCGGAGTTCTGGTACCTCGATTATCAATGCTTATAACGATATAGCCTTCTTGCGCGAGATATTGATGCCAAAGATCTCCTCCGGCCCAGTTATCTTGAACAGTTGAACCAGCTGGTTCTCCATAAATGTAAAAGATCAAGGGATATTTGTATTCTGGATTAAATCCTTTAGGTTTAATCATCCATGCATCAAGCACTTCTTCTCCAATATCTATTTTGAAAAACTCCTTAGAATTCAGTTGCAATTGATCATATTTTTTCTTTAGTTCCTGATTATCCTCCAGGACTTTAATCTGCCGGTGCGTGGTTAAATCGATTAAAGAAATCCGGTTTGGAGTGGTTACATTCTGAAAAGTGTGAATTGCAAATTTTGCATCAGCTGAAATCTGATATCCATGTTGTCCTGGTTCATCAGCAGGACTGACTCTTTGCGCGGTCCCTCTGCCATCCAACCTACTGCGGTACAAATATCTCTGAGTAAAATTATCAGGTGAAGAAGTATAATATACATAGCCACCTTGGGGGTCGATGCAATTTATACGGATGACATCAAATTCGCCCTTTGTTATTAAAATTATCTTTTTACCATCGCGACTTACCTTGTATAAGTGACGCCATCCATCTTTCTCGCTGGTCCATGTAAAAGCCTGATTATTATCTAGCCAAATAATGTTGTCATGAACATTCAGAAAAGCTTCATCTTTGTCCGTGAGGATATGGTTCAAATCCATGGTTTCTATGTTTCCGACCCACACCTTATTGGTATTTTGTTTGCGATTAAGTTGTTGGATCATCACTTCCGATGATTCGGGAATGAAATCCATTCGAGCCAGGTAGTTATTTTTAGGATCTCCTGGAACATCAAACCATTTTGTATCTCCGCCAGAAACAGGGATAACTCCAACTTTAACTGCCGAATTCGGAGTGCCTACTTTCGGATATGGGAAGGGAATCGGCTGTGAATAATTCGAGTCCAGATTATTGATTAAATAAAAAGTACCCGTTCCACGAGTATCTGATTGCCAATAGGCAATATATTTGCCGTCCGGACTCCATCTAAATCCATCTCTGCATCCCAGTTCTTCCTCATACACCCAGTCAAATGTCCCATTTATGATATGATCTCCTCCATCGCGCGTAATCTGATTAATCTTTCCGGTTTTTATATCCTCTACATAAATATTAAGCTTGCTTACATAGGCAACTTTTTTTCCATCAGGAGAAAATTTGGCAAACATCATGGTAGCCCTTTCGACGGATTTACCCAATTGTTGTAATTTCCCACTGGCTACATGTAACACCCAATAATCGCCCCTGGTATGATATCGCCATACTTTGCGTGTATTGGTAAAAATTAAAAGTTTCGTGTTGTCAGTTGACCACTCATAATTCGCTATTCGCAATGGCGAATCTCCACCTTTTGGAATTAGTAGAGAAGAAGGAATGATTACATCTCTTTGACCGGATATTGCATCATATCGCACCAATTCTCGCCCGCCGGATTCGCGATTCGTTTCCAGGGTTGAATAACCTTGATTGTCATTCATCCAACGGACAGGTCCAAATCCTTTTTGTTGATAGGTACCATTTTTAAAGATATCCTCCAGGGTTAGGAAAGAAGATTTGGATTGTGCCGGTAAAGAAGAAGTGAATAGGAAAGAGAGAAGGAAAATTACAAATTGTTTCATAAAAGAATTTCTTAAGAATCTACGATAAAAATTAAGTTGAAAACAAATTGAAGTTCAACTTTGAATTGGTTACTACAATATAGATAATTCCAGCTACTGTAATGAATTCTATATTTTTATTTTGTTTATTTATATTGCTGCCAATAAATATGTGATGGGGAAGAGACTCCAATTTATCAGCAAAACGAAAAATGGAAAGCTGCTGATCAGGTTAATTCTAACCTGTAAATATTTGTGTGGTCACCCCAGTAGATGGGAGTGAGGCTCTTGTAGTTAAGGCGCTGGATAACATGATATTACCAAAACGAGATCCTTCTTCATTAGTCAATCCGGTCAACAAACTTCAATGTACTAATGTGTTTGAGACCAATCCATAATTTCAACTGACAGAGTGCTTGGATTGTGATCTGAACCAAATTCTTTTCAACTAAAGTATCAGATATATAGTATTGAGCTTTCAGGTTTCGAAAATTGACTTGCATCATTTTTTCCTGACTACTCACAGACTCAAAACAGGGTGAAATAAAATTTAAAAAATTACTTTTTCTTATTCTTGACTTCAAAGGTCAGTTTGCCATTCATTCGATATTCAACAATTTTGTTGTTTTCTACAACTGCTGAAAGCTCATTGACATACAGGGAACGAATCCTTTTGACAGATTTAGCAGCACCCGCAACTATTTGTTTGGCAGCTTCCTCCCAGCTGTTTGGGGAAGATCCCAGAATTTCAATTACTTTTAATGTTGTCATTTTTGGTTATTTTTTTATTTAAAAATCCAATGTAGTAAATAGGAATTACACTCGGGGGAAGAATAGAAATGATCGCACAAGTATTATTACTGCGCTTAGCCATCTATAATAATTAACTCCAAAATGTATGAAATGATTTTCTGATAACGATTATTCAATCAAAATTTTGCAAATTTTAAATATAATTTTGTTACCAAGCCGATCATAGGGTAACTCATTCAAAAATGGATATCTTCCCATAAAAAATCATTATTAATTAGTTTAAGCCATTTTGTCATTTGTGGATGAAAACCATTCAGGTCATTTAAATTTCTCCCCCTATCCATCCTACTTGATATCTTCATTGCCTAACACTGCAGCGACCAGCAGATCAAGCGAGTGACTATGTTTTGACCACACTTTGTCAAAAAACTCTATTCTTTCAGGTTCGTCTTTAAGGGGTATGGAATTGTTTTTCCAATTCCCAGAGTAAAACTTGATTAATCCGGCCAAAGCAAATAGCAACCTTGGAGGTAGATGGTTGTATTTTTCGTGATAGTCCAAGATGGTAGGTAACAATCTAGTTACAAATTTTGATGTGGAATTTAACGCGATATCCAACAATTTATGATGTAAAGTCGGGTTGCTAAACCGATTGATGACATCCTCAGCAAAGACTTTTAATTCATCTGGAGGAAAGTTTATGGTTGGAATAATTTCAGTAAATAATTCTTCTTTTATGAACGATCTGATATTTCGATCACTTATGGCCTCATATACCGTGCGGTATCCTTTAAGGTATCCTATTGGAACCAATGATGTGTGGGCGCCATTTAACAATCGAACTTTGATTTTCCGATATATATCGAGGTCATGCGTAAATCTGACGTTTAAGCTGGTTTCTTCAAATGGAAGTTCGTCTTTAACCCAATCCGGTCCTTGAATGACCCAACTGTGATAAGATTCACCCATGACTATTAGATCATCGATAATTCCTTTTTCATATTTTAGCTCCGCTGCTGCTTCCGCAGAATAGCCAGAAACAATTCGGTCAACCAGTGTATTGCAAAAGGTTTGAGCATGGATCCAATCTGTAAACTTCCTATCCAATTTCCAGAGGGAAGCATATTCCAAAATGCAATCTTTTAGCAGTTCTCCATTTTGGGGCACCAATTCAAGAGGCAGTATAATGCAGGTTTTATCCAACCTGCCTTTAAAATGTTGAAACCTACGTAAGAGCCATATTGTCAATTTAGCAGGAAATTCATCTGGTGGAGCATCTGTCAAACCATCGGACCTATTGAATCGAATACCCGACTCTGTAGTATTCGAGACGATATAACGTAAATCCGGGTTCTCGGCAAGCCTTAAATAGGTTGTCCAATCTTGGTAAGGATGTATAATTGTCTGGATACAGTTGATAAGTGTTCGTTCGGTTGTAAATTGATTATTTCGAATCCCTTTCAGAACTACATGAAACAAGCCGTTTTGTTCCTTTAAGAGTCGATAATCTCCGTCCTTTGTAGGTTTTACTACAGCTATATCTCCATTAAAGTGGGTTTTGGTATTTAATTCTTCAACCATCCAATTGACGAATGCCCTGATAAAATTACCAGCTCCAAATTGCATAATACGAATCGGTCTGACCTTCCGGTCTGGATTTGATAAATTAGAAAGTCTGGTCATAGATATAAGAATTTTCGCTAAATCCTAGGTTGAATATTTGCAATGTAAATATATAAGTGCTTCCTACAAATAGTAATTTTCAGGAAAACTCAATATTCTGGAATTTTGTTATTTTTTGGAGTAGAAGAGTTAAATTTATTCCTGGAAATCACTTCAATTTTGTTTCAATGAGATATATCGTTTGTGAAGAACCTGGTCGATTCTTGTTAAAAGAAAAAGAGGTTCCTACAATTAAGGAAGACGAAGTTTTGGTTAAAATCAAAACGGTAGGCATATGCGGTACAGACCTACACGCTTTTACCGGAACCCAAGCATTCTTTAAATATCCAAGGATACTTGGACACGAATTAGGATCTGAAGTCTTACAGATTGGGACTAAAGTTACTAATATTCAAGCGGGTGACCGGGTGGTAATTATGCCTTATATCAGTTGTGGGAAATGTATGGCATGCAAGATTAGAAAGCCCAACTGTTGTCAAAACATCGAAGTCCTGGGAGTTCACACTGATGGAGGGATGCAAGAAATTATTGCAGTTCCAGCTGAGATCCTGCTTAAGGTTGGTGATTTGAGTTATCATGAGATAGCGTTGATTGAACCGTTGGCAATAGGAGCCCATGCGATAAAGAGGGCTGAGCTAAAAGAAGATGAAATCATTGTGGTTATTGGATGTGGACCGATAGGACTTGGATTGATGAAATTGGCGCAAATTTATGGTGTAAAAGTAATTGCCCTGGATGTAGTGGAAAGCAGATTGGCATTTGCAAGAGATGAAATTGGTGTTGATTATGTAGTTCATGCTGAACAAGATCCTGTAAATGCGATTAAAAGTATTACTAATGGAGATTTAGCTAGTGCAGTATTCGATGCGAGTGGAAGCAAAAAGGCCCTCGAAAGAGGACCGGATTATATGGCACATGGAGGTAGGTACGTGTTAGTCGGACTATCCAAAGGAGAGTTGACCTTCAATCATCCTACCATCCATTCCAAAGAAATTACATTGTTGTGTTCAAGAAATGCAACTATTGAAGATTTTAAATGGGTGATAGAAATTTTGAATACCGGTAAATTTCCACACCAATCATTTATTACCCATACTGTACCCTTTCATGAAATGATCGATCACTTTGAGCATTGGTTAGATCCCAAGGCCGGTGTTATTAAGGCGATGTTGGAATTATAGTTCCCCCATCAGTCTAAATTATATAATGTGATAGTTGATGTTTACATATTGGCTTTATTCTATAAATATACCTCATGTAAGGAGTATTAACTTTCATTTTGATTTTTACTAACTTTATTGATAAAAATACGATTACGTTGCGGTTAAAATTTGTCCTGTTATGCTTCACCCTCATGATTTTGGCATGTGGAAAACGTCTTACTCCGGATGTCAAAAGCGCCATGAAGGACTTACCAGAAGAGATTGATTTCAATTTGCATGTTAAACCTGTATTAAGTGACAGGTGCTTTGCCTGTCACGGTCCTGATAAAACCAAGCAGAAAGCTGGTCTAAGATTAGATCTTGCAGAAAGTGCTTACGGTGAATTGGAGGAGAATCCCGGAAAATTTGCGATCGTTCCTGGTAAATTATCTGCAAGCCAGGTTTATCATCATATAACTTCCGATGATCCTGAAATGATAATGCCCCCTCCTGAATCTGATCTATCGCTTACTGCTTATGAAATCGCAATCTTAATTAAATGGATCGAACAAGGAGCAGAATATAAACCTCACTGGGCCTTCACCAAACCGGTCGATCATAAATTACCGGAGGTAGAAAAGACCGCCTGGGTAAAAAACCCAATCGACAGATTTATACTTCATAAACTGGAGAATAAGGGTTGGAATACTTCGGAAGAAGCTGGAAAAGAGGAGTTACTCCGTAGAGTATGTCTGGACCTCACCGGATTGCCACCATCACTCGCAGAGATGGACTCTTTTCTCAATGATGATTCTAAGGGAGCATATGAAAAATTGGTTGATCGATTGTTGAACTCTCCTCACTTTGGTGAGAGAATGGCAACTGGCTGGATGGATGTATCCCGGTTTGCCGATACACATGGGTATACAGTGGATAGATATCGTGATATGTCTCCATGGCGGGATTGGGTGATCGAAGCATTTAATCGAAATATGCCTTTTGATCAGTTTGTAATCTGGCAAATAGCTGGTGATTTACTACCTGATGCAACCAAAGAACAAATACTTGCTACAGGATTTAATCGCAATCATCCTCAAAATATGGAGGGTGGAATTGTAGAGGAAGAATTCCGAGTCGAGTATGTTGCTGATAGAACCAATACACTGGGTACTGCATTCTTGGGCTTAACATTAGAGTGTGCCAGGTGTCATGATCACAAATACGATCCTATTTCTCAGGAAGACTACTTTCGGTTGTATAGTTTTTTCAATAATGTTCAAGAAGCAGGCCAGATCAGCTGGGATAATGCGACTCCGGTCCCTACCATGTTGTTGACTGATGAAAAATTAGATGAAATTCTTCTCTTCCTTCAAGACAGAATCGATCAAAAAAATCTTGAAATAGAGGAAATAACCCAAGTCCAGCAATTGGATTTTGAAAAATGGTTGGAGACTAAAAAAATGCTTACGTCGATTAGACGTGACCCTTCTGGCTTAGTCGCACATTACGACTTTAATCATAAGAGAATAGCCAATCGACTAAATCCCCGTCAGAAAGGAGCCATGAAACAGCAGGGCGTGAGTGGTATTATTCAGCCGGTTTTTACCTTGGGTAAACGGAATAATGGATTGCTATTAGATGGTGATGCGTGGTTGGACCTTGGGACCGTAGGCTCCTTTAGTCGTTCTGAACCATTTACTATTGGAATATGGGCAAAAATACCTTCCGAACTGAAAAACGGAGTATTATTTCATAAGGGAATCGGTGCAGCATTGTATAACTTTCGCGGATTTCATGTTGCATTAAGAGATAATCAATTAGAACTGTTAATGGCCCATACTGCGCCCTTTAATGCAATTATCAAACATGCCGGAACGGTACCGAGAGATCAATGGATTCAGGTAGTTGTCACATATGATGGTTCCAGCAAAGCTTCAGGATTAAGAGTTTATCTCAATGGACAAGAACAAATAACCAAAGTGGAAAGTGATCGTTTATACAAGAGTATTTTATTCCATTCTAACGGCCAGCGGGAACCAGGATTACAGATTGGCGCCCGCTGGCGAGGTACGGGAGTTAAAGGTGCTGTTGTAGATGATATTATGGTTTTTAACCGGGAACTTTCCGGATTGGAAGTTTATTCTTTGTTTGATGTTAACGGTTGTAATCAATTAATGAAGAAACCTGCAATCGAATTGAACCAAGAAGAAGTAGAGTTATTGAAACAGCATTTTTTAATGCATAACGTCCCATTATTGGCATCAAAAAAGCGGAAACTAAGTGAGCATAGAGTCAAACTTTTTCAAACGATAGATACCATACGTGAAATTATGGTGATGCAGGAAATGGCATCTCCACGGCAAGCCTTTGTCTTGGAGCGTGGTCAATATGATGCTCATGGTATGCCGGTAAGTGCCTCAGTCCCAGAGCTGTTGCTTCCTATGCCTTCTGATCTGCCTCATAACCGATTAGGACTGGCCAAGTGGCTAATGCATCCGGATCATCCCTTAACCTCTCGAGTGACTATTAACCGTTTTTGGCAACAGTTGTTTGGGCGTGGATTAGTACTTACCTCTGAAGACTTTGGCAATCAAGGAGAACTTCCTTCAAATCTGGAATTACTCGATTGGTTGTCTGTGGAGTTTATAAGGTCGGGATGGGATGTCAAAAAGCTTTTTAAACTTTTGGTTACCTCAGCCACTTATCGGCAATCATCAAAGACGACCCTGTTAATGGCACAGGAGGACCCTCAGAATATCTATCTATCCAGGGGCCCCTCTCAGCGTTTAACGGCAGAAATGCTACGTGATAATGTGCTTTCCGCAAGTGGATTGTTAATAAAAAGAATTGGAGGTCCCAGTGTTAAGCCAGCACAACCTGAAGGCCTATGGAGAATCAATGGAGGTACCTACAAAAAAGACTTCGGTGAGAACCAGTACCGTCGTAGTTTGTATACATTTTGGAAACGCACCGTACCACATCCCACTCAGGCCACATTCGATGCACCAGATCGGTCCAATTGTACAGTTCGACGTCAGAAAACCAGTACTCCATTACAAGCACTAGTCTTGTTAAATGATCCGGTTTATATTGAAGCTGCAAAAGCGATCGGTGAACAGATTGCGATTCATCGAGATTCCAAAAAGGGAATTGAATCTGCATTCAGACAGTTGACTGGGAGAACTCCAACCGATGAAGAGTTATCCTTGCTGACCGAATTGCAATCTGTCGAAAAAGATAAATTTGCCAAGTTTCCCAGTAAAGCGGAAGGATGGTTGAATATCGGGGATTATACTACCCGGCAAAAGGATTTGGACCAAGGTCTCTTAGCAGCTAATACAGTTGTTGCAAGCACAATTATGAATTTGGATGCAACTATTGTTAAAAGATGATATTTATGGAGGAGCGTCTTAAGGATATACAAAAAAACATTAGTCGGCGGAGTTTTTTCACAAAAACTTCTTTAGGCCTCGGGGCTATTGCATTGGGAACTTTGATTGGAGGAACCCGTGTACTCGGCCAAAAACATCATAGTATATTATCAAATAGGTTAAATGGTTCAATAGGATCATTTCCTAACTTTCCTCCAAAGGCAAAGCGCATTGTTTATTTATTCATGAGTGGGGGTCCTTCTCAGGTCGACCTTTTTGATTATAAACCGACTTTGAAATCTATGCACGGAAAGGAATTGCCTGACTCCGTGAGACAGGGGCAGAGGTTGACTGGAATGAGCGCTGGACAGTCAACTTTACCGGTAGCCTCCTCCATATTCGATTTTAAGAAGTATGGAAATTCCGGAGCCTGGGTCAGTGATTTAATGCCATATACTGCCCAGGTTGTTGACGAATTATGCATAATCAAATCGATCTACACCGAAGCAATTAACCATGACCCGGCGATAACATTCTTTCAATCCGGAGCCCAAATTGCCGGACGTCCTTCCATTGGAGCTTGGTTAAGTTATGGTTTAGGTTCTCTAAATGAAAATCTTCCAACTTTTATTGTCCTGGTATCTAAAAATGCCGGTGGACAGCCTCTGTATGCCAAATTATGGGGAAACGGGTTTTTACCATCTCGTCATCAGGGTGTTCAATTCAGATCCGGAAAGGATCCGGTCCTATACCTTAATAATCCTCAGGGCTATGATCATACAGATAGAAGACAGATGCTCGATTATCTCAGGAAGTTAAATGAATTGCAGCAGGACGCTTATCATGATCCTGAAGTTGAAAATCGTATTGCTCAATATGAAATGGCCTACCGAATGCAGACTTCAGTACCTGAAGTAACAGATATTTCGGACGAACCGGAATGGGTTTTTGATTTGTACGGAGCAGATAGTCGCGATCCCGGGACTTATGCTGCGAATTGCCTATTAACTAGGCGATTGCTTGAAAAAGATGTTCGATTTGTGCAGTTGTATCACCAGGGCTGGGATCAGCATGGTAACCTAAACGGAGGATTGAGGAAACAATGCAAGGATACAGATCAGGCCACAGCGGCCTTAATAAAGGATCTTAAACAACGGGGTCTTTTAGAAGATACATTGTTGATTTGGGGTGGGGAGTTCGGAAGAACAGTCTATTCGCAAGGGAAATTGACAGGGAATAGCTATGGTCGAGACCACCATCCCCGATGTTTTACCATGTGGATGGCGGGGGCAGGCGTGAAAAAAGGGTTCACTTTTGGAGAAACAGATGATTTCTGTTACAATATTGTAAAGGATCCGGTTCATGTCCACGATTTTCACGCTACACTGTTGCATTTATTTGGTGTTGATCATGAACAATTGACTTTTAAATATCAAGGTCGTCGTTTTCGATTGACTGATGTTCATGGAGAAGTGGTCCATTCCGTCCTGGCTTAGGGTATAAATTCGAACATCAAAGCCGAATTACTCCAGATGGTTAAGAGAACCATTGAAAGCACACTGGTGAAGTCACCTGATACTCCTGTTTTTTCTCCAACAATCCTGTTTCAGAGTGTATTTGATAAATCATAATAGAATCTGAATCCTGATGGCCTGCCAATAGCCATCTTCCATCAGGACTTAAGATAAAATCTCGTGGTGTTGCTCCCCCCGTAAAATGGTGATCCTTTACCTGTAATGATTTTTTTTCCCGATTAAAATAAAAAATGGAGATGGAATTTGTTCCACGATTTGCTCCGTACACAAATTGCCCGGAAGGATGGATCCTAATTGCAGAGCCGGCTGCATTTTGCTGATTATTTCCTGGTAGTGCTGAATACAACCCCAATGCTTGCCATTGGTTTTCCTTTTTTTCTAAAAGACTGATGGAGGCTCTAAGCTCATTCATCACAAAGGCAAATCTACCATTAGGATGAAAAGCAATATGCCGAGGGCCATTGCCAGCCGGTATTTGAACCGCATGGTCTATAATCAGTCTAATTTTTCCTGCTTCATGCAAAAGCTTGTAAAACAAAACTTTATCAAGCCCCAGATCACATACTGCAATTTGACTCGAAGTGAGATCCCGGGCAATCATATGCGCATGAGCTTCTTGTTGACGGTCAGGATGTATACTTTTTCCTTTGTGTTGGATCACAAATGAGCAGGGCTGTAACTTTCCTACTTCAGAAGTGTTAAATCCAGCAACATGTCCACTTTCATAGCCAGCCACTAATACGATTCCATTTCCAACCGAAGTCAGATGACAGGGAAGTCCACCGGGAACGTTCTGTTCGTTGAGATGTGTTAAGGAATGATCTTTATGGATCTTGAAGGCGTGAATTTTTGGATTATTTGCCATAAACGCTTCTTCGACCGCATACAAGGTCCTTTGTTTGTGATCAATACTTAGATAGCTAGGATTGCGTGTGGGAGTCGTATTTCTATATTCTAATTCTCCGTTTTCTGAGTCAAAATTGTAACAATAAATACCTTTAGCATGTCCACCAAAGCCGTCAACTAGTATTTCCGTGTAGGTTCCGATATAAAGTATCATATTAATCCAAGTTAAGAGGGAAATGAGCCTACGGCAAGTTAGTCTATTAGCCAATATTTAACAAAGGATAAGAGAATAGAATTTTTTGGAATTGATTTCCACAGAGATCAAAATATCATTTCAAAATAGCACCTGATTTTCAGACATTCCGAGATGGGTCAATGGATAAATTGCTTTTTGGTTTAATTGTTCTACTTTTGGATTTTTGTTTCAGATTGCATGAGTAATCACCCGAATCCTTAGGAATTGTAGGAAAATTTGGAAATCAGGAAGGCAATATTGGAAAATAATAATAAAAACTTCTTTTACCCTCCAGGAGGAATTTTAATATGGATTCTGATCATTCTGGAAATCGTGACCTTTGGAGTAGGCATAATAGCCTTTTCATGGGAGAGCTTATCTGATCCGGAATTGTTTAGAACATCGCAAACTAAACTGAATCACACCCTCGGATTTATCAATACTGTTGTTCTTATTACTAGTGGTCTCTTTGTAGCGGAAGCAGTTCGTTCTCTTAAGTCAGGTAATAATTATAAAAGTGAAAACCTGATGTGGGTGACATTTGGTTTGGGAATTGGATTTGTGGTCTTGAAATGTATTGAATACAGAGAAAAGGTAATATTTGGCTATGATCTAACCTATAATGCCTTCTACACTTTTTATTGGCTATTAACAGGATTCCATTTGTTACACGTGGTTACAGGCCTGACAATGCTATTGGTCATAAACTTGAAAATCAAGAAATCTGTCTATCATAAAGATCATTGCCTCGATGTGGAAACAGGCGCAGCATTTTGGCACTTGTGTGATTTAATTTGGCTATTACTGTTTCCAGTTTTGTACCTCGTTTAAATATTTAAAGCAATGTCAAAACCAAACATTATAACCTGGATAATACTTCTAACTCTAACCGTAGCAAGCTTTGCACTATCCATGGAAGTTGCAAGCGATGTTGTCTCAATTGCCCTTATCTTGTTGACATCCATTAAGGTTTTCCTTGTAACTTATCAATATATGGAGGTAAAAAAAGCCCATTTTGGTTGGTTAATGATTGTGGTTGTCATCTTGCTCATCTACATTCTATCAATTGCGGGATTGAAGTTCTTCTAATTACTAATTACATTACTAGAAATAATTTCTAAATCTATGGTTTTTTTGCTCTGAACCGCAACTGATTACTTCCTTGAATCTTGGTCCATTTTAACATCATCCTGAAAAGTTTTTGTATTGTCAAGGTTTTGCTTAATATGAAGTAGGACATATCAATGTTTCGGTTTACCATTTTTTGTTTGGTTAAATTAAGAACTGCTCCGAAATCACACACTTTCAAATTTTCTTCAAGAGCGAATTCTACCATTTTTACAAATAGTATATCGTATGCATGGTAGGTGGATTTTCGACTTCTGTCAAAAGCACCATGAAGTGCGTTGAGAAAATTTCCGGTTTTTATTGCAGCTTGATATCCCAAAAACTCACCATCTATCGTGGCCACAAAATAATGGACACTAGGCAATCGACTTTTACTGGTTTCCAGTGCGGCATTAAGATACAGTTCCTGATAAGGAAGATAAAAAGTACTTTTTTTGGCGGTCGAAATGAAACATTTGCGGAGTCCGGATAGATATTCCGGGTTTAACTGACCATCGATTCGCATATATGATCCTCCTTTTCTACGGAATGTCTTAATTTTGCGTTTGATGTTTTTAAAACTGGTGGTATAATCTTCTAAAGATGCAAATCCAGAGCAATCGATTAATGCATGGGGGAGAGCAGGCAGTACTGAAGCTGTTTCATATTGATCGATATTTGATGTATAATCATTTATAACTGTTAGGGTATAATTTGATTGTAAATACCTTACAGCTGCCTGGCAAATCTCAGTAGCGTTCGCAGGGTGGCGAAAAAAACCAGGATTCGACATCATATCCATACAACATCCAAACTTGATCCACTGGTAGTAAGGAATATCAATTAAATCCACAACTGCAGATAAAAGTCTATGGTCGAATAAGGCGCGTCCATATTTACGGCATTTGACGAGAATTATTGCACCTTGAAGTTCGGATTCATAGGAAATTCTCAACAAGCAGGGTTGGCCGTTATTTACTCCCGATCTGAACAGAGCGGCAAATATGGACCATATATTTCCATCGAGGTTTGATGCTTGAAGGAACGGTGTGAAAATTTGTTGCTCTTCTGTGGATAGAAATTGATCGGATAGGTCAAAGGAATACATAAATCCTTGTAATGTTCAAAATTTCAAAATATGTAATTTTGAAGATACGTGAATTTAACTTAAACCCGGATTTTGCAATGGGTTTTCGTCACGAAATTCAATAGGCCAATAAATGTGCATATGTGCCCAGATTTGCAGGCATTCCGGATTGCAGTAGATTTACCTATTGCATAATCCGGGTTAAAGCGTACTTCAATTTCAGAATACAATAAGCGGGATTGGAAGGATATGGGTAACACTCAATTTCTCACAAACTAAAAAAGCCTCACTAAGGAGGCTTTCAGTTTCTGTAAACACAAAAAATATCTTGAATAAATTCTAATATCTTCTGTTGTAGTTACCACCGCCGCCGCCACGGTATCCACCACCTCCGCGGTTATCTCTTCTTTCTCTCGGCTCGGCTTTTTTTACCACTATGGTTCGTCCGTCTAAATCAGAATCGTTCAAACCATTAATTGCGTTTAAGGCCTCTTCATCATTTGGCATTTCAACGAAGCCATAGCCTTTAGGTTTACCAGTAAATCTGTCCATGATAATTTTAACAGAATCAACGTCTCCGTATTCTTCGAAGGCGCTCTGTAAATCGGACTCTCGAGTGTCAAAGCTTAGCTTTGCAACAAAAATGTTCATAAAAAAAAATGTTTAAAATAAAAAAATGCAAGTCAATATAGAATAGCTATTCACAACAGACTCGATACAAAGGTAACATTTATTACAATATAAAGTTCCGTTGTAATAAAATACTCTTCAATTTGTTGTACTGAAATTTTTCAGGTTTTATTAATGCTTCGGGATATATCCAAAAACATTGGAGATACTCCCAATTTCAGAAGGTAATATAGTTTCACTTGTACTCAACTTTGTATCACATCACAAACTTCACTGAGAACATCATTTACCATTTCCATATTCGGGGCCTGAGCATACACCCGCAGGACCGGTTCAGTTCCCGATGGACGTATCATCACCCATTGTTCATCATCGAAGTGAAATTTATAACCATCCATATTTTCCTCCCTACGAATGGTATATTTGCCGAATGCTTTAAAAAATTTGTTATTTAGCTTTTGCAGGATACTTTCTTTCAATTCAGGTGTGATATGCAAATCATTTCTACCAAAATCGAATGCCCCAACCAAATCATATACTTCTCCAAGTAATTCATCTATGGATTTTCCGGTTTTAGCCATAAACTCCAATAGGGTAAGTCCGATCCAAATTCCATCTCGCTCCGGTATGTGTCCGGTTACAGCAATACCACCCGATTCTTCACCTGCGACCAGGACATCCTCATTGACCATGATCTCGGCAATATACTTAAAACCGATCTTGGTCATCGCAGTTGGAAGTCCACATTTTTCCGCTAATTTGACCATTTTTTCGGTTACAGAAAATGTGACAGCTACTTTCCCGGATTTGCCTTGGTAATTGTGCAGATAATGAAGCAATAAAAGTAAAATTCTGTGGGAGTCGATAAATTCCCCTGCTTGGTTATACATACCGATTCTGTCGGCATCCCCGTCAGTAGCGAGTCCCATGTCAATTTCCTTATTCTCAGCGATCATTTTTGCAAATTCACCCAGATTTTTATGAATTGGTTCAGGCGCCTGACCCATAAATGAGGGATTGTAATCGCAATGCAAAAGAACTGCGTTGGGTAAAATCCTGCGAATTACATTTTGACCAGCACCATACATGGCATCGTAGGCCAATACTTTACCTGATCGTCTAATCGTGTCTAAGTCAAAATGTTTTTCAACCCATTCGACATACATATTCTCAAGGTTGGTATATTCCAGTAAACCAGAGTCGTTCATTTTTTTTAGAGAAACCGGCTGTTTTAGTAACTCAGGTGAAAGCATATTTTCGACAGCGGTAATGTCTTTCTGTATGGTCGGACCACCGTAAGAGGATTTTAGTTTAAATCCATTATATTCTGGAGGGTTGTGAGAAGCGGTGATCACGATCCCCATATCGGCATGGTGCTGTGTAACTCCCAATGAAACCATAGGGGTAGATACGAATCCTCTTGCCAAGTAGACTTTAATGTCGTATGCACCGAGCATCTCAGCAGTAGCCTCCGCAAACATTTTTCCTCCAAACCGACAATCATGCCCTATGACTGCCTTACCCATACTTTTAGAAACCATCCACCTGGCAGTTGCTTCGGCAACGCGTTGCACATTGAACAAAGTATAGTCATCCGCAATGATAGCTCTCCAGCCATCTGTTCCAAATTTTATTACTTCCATTTTACTTTCGTTAAAGGTTTGATTAACATTGTGGGAAATTTATTAAATATTTTTATCATTTCGGTATTAAAACAAAATTAGTTGACAGATACTTATCGGCATAGAGGACTTAGAAAGGCGTTAGTAAAAACACTGCGGAATAAGGGGATTACAGATCAAAATATTTTGACCGCAATAGGAAAGATTCCCCGGCATTTGTTTTTAGATAAAGCTTTTGCCGATTGGGCTTATCAGGATGTTCCTTTTCCGATCGGAAGTGATCAAACTATTTCCCAACCCTACACAGTGGCGTTTCAAACTGAACTATTGGAAATTCAACCTAAGGATAAAGTTTTAGAAATTGGTACGGGCAGTGGCTATCAGGCATGCGTACTGGTAGAATTAGGGGCAAAAGTGTATTCAATTGAAAGACATGAAGCGCTCTTCCATAAAACGAATTCCTTATTGCAGAAAATGGGATATGGTGCGGTTAGAACTTTTCTTAGAGATGGATTCAAAGGATTACCTCGATATGCTCCTTTCGATAAAATATTAGTTACATGCGGGGCTAGCGAAATACCTCAAGCTTTAAAAGATCAATTGAAAATTGGAGGTTTTCTAGTTATACCGTTTGGGGGAAGATCTGTGCAAAAAATGCTGCGACTGACAAAATTAGACCAGACCCATTTTCGCAAAGAAGAATTTGGTGATTTTCGATTTGTGCCATTTATCAAAGGTGTGGAAAAAGACAAATAACATCATCCTATTCTTAATTAACTGTCCTTCCCTTGGCGACATATGTTTTTTTCTCCATTTTATTTACTTCCTTCAAATCAATCAATAAACGCGCCAATGCACTATGAGAATCTGTTAAGTATTTTTTTCCACCATAAGTAACCGTTCCCCTTCGTTTTTCCCAATCTGATGCTAACAACATGTATTGGTTATTGACTTTTCTGCTTGGACCAAAAATAAGATATCTCGAGTTAGATCCCTCTTCAAAGCTGATGGCAAATCGGTTTTCTTTGGGAATAAACATCAATACTCCAGGGGTTTTACGAGGAATGACGACTTCATCCACTTTCCGGCCATCTATGATCTTTACCTCACCTTCAGCTATTTCCACATTACCACCTTGCAATGATCTTCTGAGTACGATATCCTCGCTCAGATAAAATTGTATTTTCTTTAAATCACCCTCTGAAAATTCATAGGAATCGTAAAACTTTTGGGTAAATGGGGTGAGCCTTGGGCTACAGGAAGCTAAAAGAAAAAGCGCAGCCAAAAAAACGTATATGCTATGTTTCATCGCTATTTGTTTTGAATTATTAATACGAATTTACTCCAGAAAATTCCCTAATAAAGTGTTATCCGGTGGATTAACGGCTTTTTAACTTGAACTATTATTAAAGCGTTAAACTCAACTAAAACATGAGGAATATACTTGTTAACTTCCAAAAATCTGATATTCAGATTTGCGGAAACTGTGGAGTCAAGGATTAAGTAATAGGCGGTCATCGGAATGACGATTATTTCAAGAATAAAGTCCGGGATATTGTGAGGCACGCTACACTATGGAATGGGGTAGGGAACAAGATTTGGTGGGTTCATTTATTTAGGACTTTAACCATTAGGCTCGCATTTGTAACAATATAATGGCTAGAATAATAAGGATAAGTGCGATGGTCCAAACCGTAATGGCGATTTTAGTTCTTTTGGCAGCAGTTTCTTTTTCCCACCAACGACTTGGTGTGATTCCTGAAGCCCAGAAGGTAACTATTCCTGCTATGTTAAGACAGACAATGTTGGTACTGAAGATTAAAAAGGAATTCAGCGCCTCCTCATAATAACCGCCGCCAATAAACAATCCAGCCCGCATCAACGGCGGGAGCAAAGCAGCCGCTACCATGACTCCAACTAAGGTTGATCCCTGACCGCTAATAATGGATAATACTCCGGCAAACCCACATACTAGGGCCAGGATTACATCCTGGTATTCAATTGCACTATCACCTTGAATAGTTCCAACATCATTGGAAAGCAATCCCCAGAAAATAGAAATAATGATTGCGATCAATGATGAAATAATACCCGTAATTATTGACTTTCTGATAATTCTTAAATCCCCCAGGGTAGTGCCAAAAGACATTGAAATATTTGGGCCTAAAAATGGAGCAATTACCATAGCACCGATTACAACGGCTAGATTATTTTTCAATATACCTATCCCTGCTACAACAGAAGAAAGGATTACCATAAAAATAAAATTGTAGGATAAATTTACAGGTCCTTCGATATCTTCGTAAAGCTCCTCCTTACCTATTGAGGTAAATTTTCCTAATTTGATTTCTTCTTTTTTATTTTCAGTTTTTTTAATTCTGGGAAGTGTACCCTCAATGGCGTAAATTACAATACGCTGATTGGCTAAGTATTTTTCACAATCCTGGATAAGAGGTACGGAATGATCATCTTCAACCAAAAACTTAAAGATTCTTTTCTGGTTATGTGATTCTACTGACCAGTGATCTATTGCCCTGTCTGCGATGACCTTCTGCACTTCCTGGATTTGTGATTCGGGGACGATAATTTCGATTAATCTCAAGTGAATACGTTTAGAATAATAAATATAAGATCATCACTTATATTTCCCTAATAGTATTGTGTGAATGTACTTTCCTTCGTGTGAAGTAACTTATAACTTATTTCTTACTACGTATTTATAAGTCACTTTTACAATAATTCCTATCTTCGTAATCCTATGAATTTTACCATTTTTAGCGATGGATATTTTATGAAAAAGGCCTTGGACCAAGCCCAAACCGCCTTCGAAATGGGTGAAGTCCCGGTAGGAGCAGTAGTCGTTTGGAATAATCAAATTATTGCTAAAGCTCACAACCAGACTGAACAATTACATGATATTACAGCGCATGCCGAAATTCTGGCTATCACAAGTGCAGCTGATTTTTTAGCAAGTAAATATCTTACCGAATGTACTTTGTACGTTACTCTTGAACCATGTGTAATGTGTGCTGGAGCGCTACATTGGGCTCAGCTTGGACGATTGGTCTTTGGTGCTAGTGATGATAAAAAGGGATTTATGAGATTTGGAAAAAAAATTTTACACCCGGCAACCAAAGTGGAAATGGGCTTGATGGAGGAAGAAAGTGCCTTACTATTATCCACTTTTTTTGAAGATAGAAGAAAGCTGTCGACAAAATTGAAGAATTAGTAACCAGAGTTGTGAAGTAGAAGAGCATTTTCCGGGAAATAGTCGGTCAACAGGGCCATAGGTAGATCATATTACGGTATCCTTATTCGCCAGCGAAAATAATGAAGGGACATTTTGGGTCAGGACTAAAGTCGATAATGATTTTCTTAAAAGACTATTACCAAACATTCAAATTCTGAAAACATATGATATTCAATTTTTTCTAGGTTTGGAAATTCGCGGTAGGGATGGCTAAATATTGTGGTTAGACCAACCACTGCATAATAAGGCTGGACCATAAAGAGTTTAGTAGGTTTAGGGTGCCAAAATCAGAATTTAGGGATTCGAATCATGGGAGTTTCTCCAAAATACAAAATAGTGTGGTATACCGGTGTGGCTATTGTAATTGCCAACATGGTAGGAACGGGAGCTTTTACCAGTTTAGGATTTCAAATACCGGAGATTCAGAATACCTATGCGATTATCTTATTGTGGGTTCTGGGAGGAATATTTGCGTTGGCTGGCGCATTTAGTTATGCTGAAGTAGGTACTTTTATCAATGAATCTGGTGGCGAATATGTTTTTTTATCAAAGATAATTCATCCAATTGTCGGATATCTTTCCGGATGGATTTCCATATCTGTGGGATTCGCCGCACCTGTTGCTTTGGCAGCTATAGCAATCTCTGAATATGCTTCAGCCATCGGAATAAAAGTGACTTATATGGGATTGGCGATAATCCTTATAATTTCATTAATTCACTCGTTTAATTTGAGGATAAGTGCTTGGTTCCAAAACATAAGTACATCTCTAAAAATTTCCTTTATCATTCTTTTTATACTCGCAGGTTTGCTTGTAACCGGATCTGGGGAAAACGCTATAAATTTAGAATCATCATTTGGTAATGAAGTTTGGTCTGCTGCATTTGCAATCTCATTAATATACGTCACTTACTCTTATTCAGGCTGGAATGCTGCCGCCTATGTTGTAGAAGAATTCCGGACTCCACGACGTGATCTGCCTAAAGCATTAATCGTGGGAACCTTAGTTGTAACTATTCTTTATACATTACTACAATTGATTTTTTTAATGCATGCACCCTATCATGAATTGGTCAATCAGGTAGAAGTGGGCGCCATTGCCGCTGGTCACATGTTTTCCCCGCGGATTGCTGACCTATTTAGTGGAATGATTTCTATTTTACTCATTTCCAGTATCAGCGCTATGATTTGGGTTGGCCCTCGAGTAACGGCCAAAATGGCCACCGATTATCAAATATGGTCATTTCTGAAGTTAGCCCCATCAGGGATTCCGGTCAAAGCAATCTGGTTTCAAGCGGTCATTAGTATACTTCTTATTTTATCCGGTACTTTTGAACAAATTCTTATCTATTGTGGAATACTATTGAATTTATCCAGTGCTTTGGTTGTAATTGGTGTTTTTTTAATCCGTTTCAAGTATAAAAATACTTCCAATTATAAAAGTCCGGTATATCCATTATGGCAGATCTTGTTTCTTTTCCTGAGTATTTGGATGATTGTTTTTGCCATCCAAAACAAACCTCTGGAGATTTTAATAGGATTTGTTAATATTTTAGTGGGAATTGTGACCTATGTAATCAATAAAAAAATGGAAAGAAAACATATAACTTAGCTGAATTGGATGATGGATAAACGGTTATTTATAACACACTTAATTCTACTTTCAGATGAAGTTATATCCTATTTATATTTGCAAAATTCGATAATTCTATTTCTTATGAAATATAAAGTATTCCCACTTATTCTTATGGTCCTAGTAATTGGCTGTCATCGAAAATCGGTCGATTATGGCGGAAAGGCCAATGAACATATGCATCAGACTCCGACCGATGAGTTGATTCAGCATTTCGAATCTTCTGAAAGAAACGAATATCAAAAACCAGATTTAGTTTTGGATTATTTAGACGATATCAAAGAAAAAAAGATTATGGATCTAGGGGCTGGCTCGGGGTATTTTACATTTCGATTTGCTGCAGCAGGAGCAAAGGTGATAGCCGCAGACGTTGATGATGATTTTCAAAAATCCATCCGAGACAGAATAAATCGCGATGGATTAAGCCAGCTGAAAATTGAACTGCGCAAATTGCCATATGATAGTCCGGAGCTCCAAACAGAAGAAGTGGATATGGTATTTCTTGCAAATACCTACCATCATTTGGAAGATCGGGTAAAATACTTACGTAAAATCAAAAAAGGACTGGTTCCCGATGGTGAATTAATAATAATAGATTTTTACAAAAAGGAAATGTCTATCGGGCCACCCCCTGATCATAAAATAAGTAAGGAAAAAGTGCTTAATGAATTAAAAGAAGCGGGATTCACTGTGGTGGAGTTGAATACAGAATTACTAGAATATCAATATATTATCAAAGCTAAACCTTGAAAATGCTAGAAATTCGTCCTTGTTGTGAACACTGTGGAAAACAATTACCTAATCATTCCAGGGAGGCTATGATCTGTAGTTTTGAATGTACCTATTGCAAATCTTGTGCTTTGGATGTTTTCGAAAATGTATGCCCCTCCTGCGGTGGAAATTTTTGTGAACGACCAATAAGACCTCATAAGCATCTCGAAAAATATCCTCCTGTTTCTCAACGTATTTTTCAACCAAAAGATGTGGCCAAAACCAGAGAAAGATCAAAAATTTTAAAAAAAATACCTCCTGAAAAAAGATAAGGTCCATTTGAAATATAGGTGATCGCACTCACCGATGCTGTTGAGATTGGTGTATATGCAACTAAATAGGCTATGGCTATTAAATAGTCCATGTGCCTTTTTGATAATGAATCCAGAAATTACATGGCATCAATGGCTTAACTTTAAAACATGTAAACCAAATTGTCGTAGGCAGCAATTATAGCGTGTTTTGACTTTTGCAAAATTCATAAACCGTCGATTCAGACTTTTCATGTTCAAGGCAAATAATTTATCTTTAAAGCATGCTTGTAAGACAATTGTTTTGATCAGGGTACTTTCTACATATTTATTTCTATCCTATTGGATTTTTTCTGCTGCTCAGTCACCAATGGGCCTTCCGGTTATTCGGAATTATTCTCCTTTGGAATATGCCAGTCATAGGCAAAACTGGGGAATTGACCAGGCACCGGATGGATATATGTATTTTGCCAATGGCAAGGGGCTGTTATCATTCAATGGAGAGGCTTGGAGTCTAGCTATGATCCCCAACCGGGGACACGTGCGGTCATTAGACATTGACGAAGATGGTACTGTATTCGTCGGAGCCAATAATGATCTAGGCGTATTGGTTTCTGACCAGGAGGGTAATCTGAAATTTAGGTCCTATCTGTCATTAATTGATCCTTTGGATCACAATTTTGACAGGGTACGAGTCACACTCTCTCACCCGGACGGGATCTATTTTCAGTCCTATCACCGGATATTTAGAAAAGATAGACAGTCTGACACGGTGAAAACTTGGAGATTTAGCACTACATGCTATCGTATATTCGAGATTAAAGGAACATTATATGCCTGGGATCTTAAGGAGGGATTGCGTACGCTGGATAATACCGATGAATGGCGTTCAATACCGATTGAAAACCTGGACTCTAACCTGATTGTGACTACCATGTTTGCATTTGGGGAAAAGATAATGATGGTATCCCGTTCTCATGGTCTTTTCCTTTTCAACGGGAATCAGATGATTCCTTTTTTAACCTCAGAAGATAATTTTCTAAAAACCCATCAAATATCAAGTGGTTTACTGACAAGTAACAATTTATTAGTATTGACTGCAGCTGAGAATGCAGGAATTGTTATACTGAACGCTGATGGTCAATTACACTCTTTTCTTAATCAATCGCATGGCCTAAGTAGCAATAATGTATTATCGGTTTATGAAGATCGACAGGGATCTTTGTGGATTGGACTTCAGGAAGGGATAGCCAGGGTGGACATTAATTCGGATTTTTCAATTTTCGATGAACGTGTAGGTCTTGAGGGTACCGTACAGGATATTCAACAGCATCAAAAAAGTCTATTTGTGGGTACGAGTAGCGGAGTTGTGAAAAGCGCTCAAGGGAGGTTCATACGAGTTGGAGGGATAGAATCTTATATCTGGGATTTGGATGCTTGGCGGGATCAATTGATAATTGCTACATCCAAAGGGGCATTCGCTCTAAAGAATGGAGCAATCATTCCCATTTTATCGAAGGATGTACTTGTCTCCGAAGTAAGTGTTTCAAAATTTGATCCTTTCAGTATTTGTCTTGCTTTGGATGATGGGTTCGTTCAATTTCAGTGGATTCACAATCAATGGACAGAAGTTGGTAGTGTAAATGGAATAGCAGGTGCAGTTAGAGACATTGTTGAAATGCAACATGGTGTATTTTGGTTGAAAACTCGCTCCAATGGAGTCTTTAAAGTGAATTTGCCAGTCCACTCTGACGGAATATTGGATTTTAATCAAAAAGAAATTGTTCATTATACCAAGGAAAAAGGAGTGTCTATTGGTGAAAACAATTTGTATGAGATAGGAAATACGCTGTATTTAAGATCAGAGCAAGATTCATTATTTAGATATAATAGGGGGTCTGATCAATTTGTTTTCACTAATAATCTCGCTGAAACCATTTCTATTTCCAATGGATACGTCCTTCCCAAGACCAATGATGTAGAAGGAGTTTTCTGGGCTGACTGGATTCAGGATGATCAAATGTCTTTGATTAAAGTTCATCGAAATCTTGATGGTTCATTTCATTACGATTCGTATCCGATAAACCTTAAAGTATTTCAATTCAAAGATCCATTTGGTAATGAGGTGTTCTTTGGAAAAGGATCCCAAGCCTGGTATGGTGGTATGAATGGAGTACTGCAATTTAATCTAATAGATATTCTCCCGGTATCAAACAAACCTCGTGTACTTTTATCCAGAGTTTATGCCAATGATTCTCTGATATATGCCTATCATCTAAAAAGTGTGGAACCCATCATTCCATTTTCAAATAATGATTTGGATTTTTATTATAGTGCTCCTGTTTATTCCAATGCGGAAAACCTACAGTATAAAATATGGCTTGAGGGATATGATAAAGTTTGGTCAAAATGGTCTATAGAATCAAAAAAGACATATACTAATCTTCCTGAAGGTGACTATACATTTCATATCACGGCTAGAAATGATTTTTTAGAAGAAAGTGAAACAACTATTTTTTCATTTATGATTAAACCTCCGTGGCATCGATCCATTGGAGCGGTGATTGCCTATTTTATTCTCGTAGGCGGACTGATTTGGCTAATAGTTTACCTTCGCTCTCAGAGATATCGAAGAGAAAATGTAAGACTAGAGGCAATGGTTCAGGAACGAACTCTTGAAGTAAGAAGGCAGGCAGATGAAATTAAAGACCTATATATGGTAAAAAGCAATTTCCTGGCTAATGTTTCACATGAACTAAGGACACCACTAACCTTAATTTTGGGTCCGGTTACCAACCTTTTATCTCAAAGTAAAAATAAGGAGAATCGAGAGCAACTGTTGTGGATCCAAAAACATGCCGGAAAGTTGCTTAACATGATTAATCAATTATTGGATTTATCCAAAATTGAAGACGGAAAGTTGGAGCTTAAAGCAACTCCACAGGACATTGTTTTCCTTACTAAAGGAATTGTGAATTCCTTTGAATCACTGGCCACGCAAAAAAAGGTCAAACTTGGCCTGGACTGTTCTTTAGATGAATTGATCGTCTACCTTGATGCAGATAAATACGATCAGGTTTTAACTAATTTAATTTCAAATGCGATCAAGTTTACACCAGAATATGGAGTTGTGGATATCCAATTGGAGCTATTTGAACAGCAAGAAAAGGTTAAAATAATTGTGTCGGACTCCGGAATAGGCATTGATCAGGAAAACTTGGACAGAATATTTGAAAGGTTTTATCAGGTTGATGATAACGACAACCGATCGTATCAAGGTACTGGTATCGGTTTGTCTCTTACTCGTGAATTAGTTGAACTCCATAGCGGTGAGATTTCTGTTAAAAGCCAAAAAGGCATGGGTGCCCGATTTGAAATATTGCTGCCTGTTGGTAAGGAGTATTTACAAGAAGCACCGGTTTATAAGCAAGTAGTCTCAAAAAGTATAGCGGATAGCTCAGCAAAATATGAAGTCAACGAGGAAAGTGCCCCTTCAGACTCGGCCAAACACGAGCTAATTCTGGTGGTTGATGACCATAAAGATATGCGAAATTATATCGAATTTCAACTTTCTGAACGGTACCATATTATCCAGGCTGAGTCAGGGAAAATAGGATTAGAAATCGCTTTGGAACGTCAACCTGATTTAATCATTTCTGATGTCATGATGCCGGGAATAAGTGGATTTGAGTTTTGCAAAATGCTTAAATCGGATATACGTACCGATCATATACCGGTGATATTATTGACTGCAAAAGTTGGCAAAGAAGATAAAATAAAGGGATTGCATTTGCAGGCTGATGAATATCTGAATAAACCTTTTATTGCTGAAGAGTTAAAAGCCAGAATCAAAAACTTAATCAAAGGAAGAAAGCTTTTGCAAAAGCGATTTGCAGAGAAAATCATTTTTAAACCGGAGCAAATCGCCACTACTCCTCAAGAAGCGGTCTTTCTTGATCAATTAATAACGACAATCGAAAAACATCTTGGTGACTCTCTACTCGATGTTGAACTTTTGAGTCATAAATTAGGAATGAGCAAATCTCAGCTAAATCGTAAAATGAAGGCCATTTTAGCTAAAAGCCCAAATCAGTTTATCAGATCGTATCGGTTGGAAAGAGCAAAATATTTGATCGAGCAAAATACCGGAACCATTGCAGAAATTGCCTACGATGTTGGATTCTCAAGTCCCGCCTATTTTTCGAAATGTTTCATGGATGAATATGGCTATCCACCCTCAAATCTGAAAAATTAAAGTCCAGCCGTCAAATTTTTGTCTCTTCCTTAGACTGAAAAAAAACGAATTTCTAGCCTGTTATTCCGCGCCTGGACTTCTTTGATTCAAAATTTATAGGTTATGAATCAAATTTTATAATCAAAATTTTGGTCTCTCTATGATGAGTGAAATTTGTAATTCATTGAGCTAAAACTGAAATATTAACCTTGCGGATTCCATTTTCTTTGTTTTTGAAAATTAATTCAAAATCATTCATTATAAATAACTAATTATGGAATCACAAATCACTGCCGTTAAAAAGGAAACTACAGTTAGAGAAAAACCGGTTCAACATGAACTCGAAACGTATTTTGAAAATGATACATTTGGAAATGTAGAACCTTACAATTCCACGTTGGAAAAATGGATTGTTGGTATCGCATGCCTTTGCTTCTTTCCATTGGTTTATCTGATTGGACGTGCTATCACGTTATGGATTAATAGTTGATCGGTTCGCTTTTAAATATTAATTTTTTAACCTTAAATCTTAATGATGGAACAATCCTTTTTGCTAAACCTGCTTATTATCATTATTGTCCTTGCTTTGGCTTACTTAACTTAAAAGGAAGGTATTAATGATACGACAAAAAACCGGTCCATTCTTCTGGACCGGTTTTTTAGCTTGTTCCAGTTCTTGCGACCGCGGAGAAGTTTGCCGGATATCAGACGAGTTTGACTTGTGTTTTGGAACAGACTTAGTTGTTCGTAAGGATTCTTTTAATGAAAAGGATATCATACTTTATTGCTATTCCTAACCAGTCGATAGGACTCTTGTATCCAATAGATCAGTTGCTCATCGATTTCATCCAGTTGATCAAACTTCAAACTATGATAGAACCTGTTTTGTGAAATTTTTTGACTTTTAAAGATTGGAAATACACTCACTTGGTATGGTAAAAAAAATTCAATCTTAACATATAATTTGGTCGGCATAATCGACAAGAATGTGGATGGGCATTTACATATTATAGATGTCTTTACAAATGTTAATCTTACATGAGGCCATTCTTCCACCACTTCTATTAGCTTCAAAATGCATTGTTGAATAGGCACAGGTTTGTTCACTATATGATTGCCCAATGATGACTGAAGGCATGAGTGCCACTGATTATGGTGTTTAAAACTGCGATTACAATTCGGACATATCCAGGTCATGTCAATTTACCACTTTAATACGACCTCATTCATCATGTTTATGAGGGGTTTAAGCTTTGTTTCCAAAAATGATTCAAAGGATCCTAAAAACTCAGATACTACTTCTTCTTCTATTTTCAATTGTGCTTCCTGATTGGGAGAGGATGGTATCATCAAATGGCTTAATATTGAAGAGGTCTTGTTAAGGACTGAGGTGATGGTGTTGGGATTTCGATAGATTCCCTGTTTTTTACCACCTAAAAGTTTTTCTCTACGTAACAAAAGTGACTTTTTAAAAGAGATCAACTCGTTTCTCAGGCTGTCGTAGTCTGAATCCTTCAATTTGGAAATCATCCATTGCAAATCCTTTTCAATTTCGTAGATTTTGTCGGCTATTTTAGTACATTCAGCGATCAGGTCCTGGTGTTTGAGAAGTAATGATTCCTTTATTTGGTATTCTTCCGTGGATATGTTCAATCTTGGATCGGATAAAATATTTACATTCGTAATACTGGTATCACCCTCATATGTGATCATTATCTTGTATCTATCAGGTGGGACTTTTATTCCTGCTCGACTGGTAGATGTGGATTCAGTCGATTGCCCAGGGAAACGAATACCGTCCCTCGATAAATTCCAATTGACACGATTGAAGCCTTTTATGGGCATATGCTCAAAGGTTGTCATTATTTGGTCATTTTGGTTGTGAATAGCAATTGATATCGGAACTTTAAATCCGGAATTCTTGACTTTTACAGAGTCCACAAAGTAGGTTATTAAGGCACCATAAGCCCGATTTGTACCTTCAAAGAGCGCATCGCCTACTTTACCATGACGGTATCCGATTGATTCACCTATGACAGCCAGGTAGGCATCAGGTGTCGGAAATGCGACCAAGGATTGAGAATGAATCTTATTCCAGCCTTGTGTAGCAATTTCTCGTAAGGAGAGTAGATTATCGAGAATCCAGATTGATCGTCCAAAGGTACCAATGATCAGATCATGATCTCGGCGGTGTACTATTAAATCACGGACTGGAATTGAAGGAAAACCTGAGTTCCACTTATTCCAGTTTTTACCATAGTCGAAAGATAGGTATAATCCGGTTTCAGTACCTGCAAATAGCAAATTCGGGACAACCGGATCTTGCTCAATGCAATAGACAAAAGCATCCATCTCATCTTTAGATGATAGTTTTTCCCAGCTTTCTCCATAATCCCTGGTATGTAATATATAGGGCTCCCATGAACCTCTGCGATGATCATCTAGTACTACAAAAGCTTCTGCGGGATTGTGGTATGAGGCCTTGATATGAGGTATCCAAGTATTTTTAGGAACACCGATGATATTGGGAGTTAAATTATTCCAGGTCATTCCGTGATCTGTGGTGATATGGATCAAACCATCATCAGTTCCTACCCAGATTATATTTTCATCTCGATAACTGGGTGCTATACTAATAATTGTGGTATGAAACTCTGCACCGGTCACATCGTAGGTAAGTCCTCCTGTTTCCAGGAAATCTTGTTTGTCAGGATTGTTGGTGGAAAGGTCAGGAGAAATTACTTGCCAGCTTTTTCCATAGTCTTCAGACTTATGCACAAATTGGGAACCGTAATAGATGGTTTTCTGATTAACCTCATTGATTGCCAAACCGGCATTCCAGTTAAAGCGCAAAGGTTTACCTTCCGGATGGATAGGTTTGATAGGTAAAAGTTGTCCGGAAGGGTAGTGGTATCTGATAAGGCCGCCTGCTTGTCCCATGGCATAGCCATATTCCGGATTAAGAGGATCAGGGAGCATATCAAAGCCATCTCCGACACTTAATCGTTGCCAGTACATATTTCGGATCCCACCCTTAAACCAGGTTTGGCTAGGCCCACGCCAGGATCCATTATCCTGTAGTCCTCCATATATGTTATAGGGAATAGCGTTATCTACTCGGATATGATAAAACTGGCCAAGCGGTAAGTTATCCGGAAAAAACCAGTTTTTACCTCGATCCTGAGTAACAGATAATCCTCCGTCATGACCTACTATAAGATAATCCGGATCATCTGGATGGGACCACCAGGCGTGATGATCGGTATGAATTTTGTTGCCAGGGGCAAAACGGTGCCAGGTTTTGCCGCCATCTTCGCTCACGGTTACTTCAGTTGCTAAACTATAAATTCGGTTTTCATTCTTGGTGTCGACATAAATGTCTGCATAGTAAAATGGACGACCACCAATGAGACGGTCACCAGGCTTTGACTGGCGTACCCAATGATGTCCTCCATCCTCTGACTTGAAGATGGCATTTTCCCTGGATTCGATGTAGGCATATACGATTTCCGGATTTGAAGGAGCCATGGCAAGCCCGATTCTACCTAATGGTTTTTCAGGTATTCCGTTATCCTTAACGATTCTTTGCCACGTAGTACCCCCATCATAGGTAAGGAAAATTCCAGATCCTTGCCCCCCACTGCTAAACCTCCAGGCTTTGCGGGAATGGGTCCACATGGCAGCTATTAGTTTGTTTGGATTGGTAGGATCCATAATCAAATCGGCACAACCAGTCAAACTATCAACATATAAGATCTTTTGCCAGGTCGAGCCACCATCTACCGATTTATAAATTCCCCTTTCTTCGCTCGAAGTCCAGGTAGGACCAGATGCCCCAACATATACTATTTTAGGATTTCCGGGATGAACAATGATACGATGAATTTGTCTTGTATTTTGCAGACCAAGTTGAACCCAACTTTTTCCTCCATCGATGGTCTTATATACACCGCGCCCACCATTTTGGCTATTTCTAGGATTCCCTTCGCCGGTTCCTACATAAATAATGTTGGGATTCTTCTGGTAAATGGAAATGCTGCCTATTGAAGAAATGTCTGTATTGTCAAAAATTGGATCCCAATTGTAACCTTGATTTTCAGACTTCCAAACTCCACCAGCTGCTGTTCCAATGAGGATTATCTTGGGATTGCTTTTTATCACATCAATTGCGGTTACTCTCCCACTCATGCCAGCGGGTCCAATATTTCTTATTTCAACCCCTCGCCAAAGGGACATATCTACCTTTTGAGCGAAAATTGCACCAGTGGTTAAGAATCCGGATATGCACAAGTAAAAAATAGTAACTACTCGAAGTGACATATGGCTTACATTTTTTTTGGAATATATTCCATGTTTTCTTCCCAAAATTTAGGTCTTTCGAAAATCATATCTGCTTCCTGAATTTTTCCATGACCATCCCATTTAGTAGCCACGAGTTGAACAAAACGCCACCCTTTTTCAGAATTTTTTTTGATAACTTTGCGGTAATCTACTGAAAAACCAAATGTGAAGAATCCACTTCCTTTAAGTTTTTCAAATTTGTAATCAAACATGTTTCAATTGATTTTATGGTTTATAATTGGTGCCTAGTTTATTGTGTTTACCCAACCAATATAAATATAATATAAGTAAGATAGATGGTAAAAACAATAAGTAGTTCGGTAGTTAAATAACAGGTCTGAAATGTGTTGTCGAGATTAATAATGTGTCTGAACTTAGTCTCTGCATTTCATAATTTCTTGCCTCCAGAGTGGACCCACAAGTAGTATTTGACTTTATCAAAAAAGTGAACTAAAGTGAAAAAGGTGTCATCTCGGACACCTTTTTCGTTCTATAATTCAAGTAAGGATTAAGTTCTTTTTTCCCGTTTTGGACTTCGTGGTGGAGCTTTATATCTCTCCAGTTCCAACTTCATTTGTTCAATGGCTTTTTCCAACTGAGGATCTATTCCTTTGGCCATTTTAGTGGGATCATCTTCTACAATGATATCAGGATCAACGCCATATCCCTCCTCAAACCAATTTCCATCTGGATGAAACATCCTAAAAGTAGGTACTGTAACGACGCCCCCGTCTACCAAGGGAGGAGCTCCTGATATACCTATTAATCCGCCCCAGGTTCTTTCACCGATTAACTTACCTAATCCCGCTTTGCGAAAATAGTCGGGAAAAGCATCACCACCACTTCCACTCCATCCATTGATGAGCATTGTTTTTGGCCCGAAATGAGCAATTGGTGGCCATTGCCAGGTATTGCCATGGCGTACGTCCCAAAAAGCCAGGGGTTTGCGATTCAACAGTTCAATAAAACGGTCTGGAATTTGACCTCCACTATTAAATCGCTCATCAATGATAAGCGCTTTTTTATGAAATTGACCATTAAATTGTCGAACCAACTCATTCTGTCCATCTATACCTGTACTCCGGACATATATGTAACCAACTTCTCCATCGGTAGCTTCCTCTACTCTCTTTCGATTTTTCTCAATCCAAGCCAGGTGTCGAAGCCGGGTTTCTCCATTAAGCAACTTGACAAACACTGTGCGCGCACTATCCCAGGTTGGAGCATTGGCTACCGTAATTTCGACTGTCTTATCTGCCAACCCATCGAAGGCATGCCATGGTTCTTTGGCTACATCTAATTTTTCCCCATTAACCGCCAATAGGTAATTCCCTTCAGAAACATCCACGCCAGGCAAATCTAATGGAGAACGAGCCTCAGCGTCCCATGCTGCGCCTCTGATGATCTCTTTAATCCGGTAATACCCGTTTGCCACTTCGTAATTGACACCGAGGTACCCGGTATTTCTTCTTTTACCACTTTCCTGATCACCACCGCCACGATAGGTGTGAGATGCATTTAATTCACCAATCAACTCACCAAGAATGAAATTGAGATCTCCTCTAGTGATTGCATGATCTACCAATGAGCCATATTGTTCCTTCATATCCTCCCAATCTACACCATGCATGCCGCCATCGTAGAAGAAATCACGTTGGAACCGCCAGGCGTCATTAAAAATTTGCTTCCATTCTTCCCGAGGATTTACAGTCATTTCCATGTCTCCCAGAGCCAATTTTTTATCCGTTTTTTGTCCTGGAGCAACATCAATAATAGCGAGGTTACGATTGTTAACAACCAACATTTTCTTACCATCAGCACTGATCTGGAAAGGTCCGCCATTTTCCAAAATCGTTTTCTCCTCTTGTTTTTTGAGATCAAAATATTTTATTTTTGACCCATTCTGACCTGATCCGGAGTTTGGAAATCGACGATAAACTACTTTGCCTTTAACGGCTGATAAATTATTGTAATTTCCAGCTTCTACAGGAAGTATGATTATTCGACTTTCCATATCTTCAAGGTCAATCTTCAGTTTATCCTCCTTCTCAGTTTCCTTTTCATTCTTATCCACCTCTTTTGCCTCATTCTTAAAGTCTTCCTTGACTTCTTTCTCGTTGGATTCTTTCTCCTCCTCTTTATCCTTGACAATGGCCACTTCATCATTTTTGGGTGCCATTGGGGATGCTACTTCTTTACGAAGGGTCATTACAGCTAATTGAGTAGAATTGGGATACACCCAGGTATTGTCTATATCCGAATAAACCGGCGAAAAATTCCGATTGGTTAAAAAATATAGAAATTTTCCTTCAGGATCAAAAGCAGGATTTGAGTCATTGTAAAATCCAGAAGTGACTTGGTGCAGATTCTTATTTTCCACATCATACAGATAGATTACGCTAGCACGGTTTTCATCGCCTTTGTCGTAAGCAATCCACTTACTATCAGCAGACCAATTGACAGAAAATGCATTTAAACCACCATGAGTTAACCAAGGTTCTTTATCAATCGTTTCAACAGTTTTTTCGGAAATATCAAATAACTTAATTTGGAGAGTTTGATCAATAAAAACCAGCTTTTTACTATTCGGCGACCAATGAAGATTGTACCGATATCCGGAATCAAAAGCGGTAAGTTTTTCCTCTTTATTGGATTCGTTGTCGATTAGATGGAGGTTGTATTCACCACTTTTATCCGACCAATAAGCGATGTATTGACCGTTAGGAGACCAAGCAGGGTATCTTTCCGCATATCCTGAAGATTTAGTTAAATTTTTTATATATCCATTCTCTGCAGGCAGGGAAAATACTTCCCCACGAGCTTCAACAAGAACTCTTTTACCATCTGGAGCAATAAATGCATTATTCCAGTTATTATTAACCTTTACATTTTTTGGATAGATGGTAATGTGGTCAGTTATTACTTTAATTTTTACCTCATTGTATTTCCCTGTGGTTAAATTCAGTGTGTATAATTTTCCACCTGCTTCAAAAACTAGTTCCTTAGGACCAATTGAAGGGAATCGCACATCGAAATTCTTAAAACGGGTGACTTGGTCAAGCTTCTTGGTTTTGATATGATATCTGTATATATTTAACCTCTGTTCTCTACCTCGGTCGGAGATAAAATACACGTGGTCACCATGCCACATGGGTATTTCATCATTGGCAGGACTAGGTGATATTTTCTCAGATGCCAATGTCTTTAGGTTAAATAGATAGATATCAGCGGCAGCACCTCCTCGGTATCTTTTCCAAGTTCTAAAGGATCTGGATTCCGGTGTATACGCCAACCATTCTCCATCAGCGGACAATGCACCAAATTCGCCATAGGGAACTGGAAGCTTGGTGGCTGGCCCTCCCGCTACAGGAATGGTATATAACTGTCTAAATCGTTGCCTTCCACTTTCGCGTGAACTGGCGAATAAGAGGTTTTTTCCATCACCGGACCAACCCAAAATCCTTTCATCCATGCCATGAAAAGTGATCCTTTTTGGAATTCCACCTGCTGAAGGAATAATATATATGTCGGTGTTCCCATCATAATTGCCAGTGAAGGCAATATGTGAGCCATCCGGTGAGAATTTTGGAAACAATTCAGTTCCGGCTGGGGAGCTTAATTTGATGGCATTACCCCCGGTTTTGGGAGCAATCCAGATGTCGTCACCATAAGAAAACGCAATTTGCTTGTCCGAAACATCAGGATATTGAAACATACGGGCACTTACCTGTGCATTAATTTGGATCGAAACGCATATTAAATAGATCAATCCGGTTAGGGCTATGATTTTTTTCATACACTCTTTAATTTAGTTTATTCAATAATTGGTTAAAGGAAAGCTAATCCGGCATTTTATGAGGCTACAAATTTAATAAAACTTTTTAACAGCATACTAGACTTGTAAATGATGAGTACCACTATTTTCTCAAATGGAATACTGTTTAACTCCTGGCTGATTGTTTAAAATCGTGGGCATAAATTACCAGGAAAGGCCATTGACAAATTTGATCAAGATCGATGACTTGTGAATAGTTTCAGATACTCTTACTTTATGAGGAAACTCGACTACCGTAATCTACTACAGTCGTCTGATTCTGGCTGCCTCTAAAATTCTCTTGTCGACACCCTGCTTGTTAGCATTCAATAGCTTAAACAAGATCAAGTTTCACGGACAACATTTAACTCGTGATACAAAAGTGTAAAAGAAAACCCGGTGGGGATGACCACCGGGATTCTTAGAAAGAGATATATCAGCTAGTGCTAATCTAGCATGATCATTTTTTTGGTTAGAACTTCATCAGACGTTCTCAACCGGTAATATAAAATACCCCTTTGTTGCTTGAGTTCGTCTTGATTAAACTTCATCGCATGACTTCCCGCAGTGAACGTACCTTCATTAATAGTAATTTGCCTTCCGGTTACGTCAAAAATCTCCATGGATATCTTTTGACTCTTCGGCAAATAAAATCCAATGTAGGTTTCATTGCGGAATGGATTTGGTCGGTTTTGATACAGAGTAACTTTGTCGCTTGACAACTGAGTATTTCGATTTTCAATTGCCCCTGAAGCCCCTGCAGTGGTACGTTGTACTACTTTAGGATTCACTTGAGCCATTGGTTCCTTGTTCAATTCTGTAACTGGGCTACTAATATCTTTACATACATCATTACTGCCGGTCTGAATTAACAAATAAGTATCGCATTTATCTTTATTGCCTGCTTCATCCCACACCCAAATTTCTACTTCGATTTGATGCATCTTCCGGTCAGGAAGATCCTCACAGGTAAACTCTTTAGAAGGTTCCAGTCCAAGTGAGTCAAAAGAGAAGTAGAGATTTTCCTTTAAGGTACAATTGTCAAAACTACCAGCATCCAGATCTTTAGCCCATACTGCAACGGATCCTGTGGTTTGCATAACCACAGTAGCAATTCCATTATAACAATAGGGTGTTGGAGGTTTGCAATCCACAACTGCTACCTGAGTCTCACAAGAATCGGCATTTCCACATCTGTCTTCAGCAATCAGCAGCACATCGTGTACTCCAAACGGTAGTTCGCCCAGATATTTATGATCATGGCCATAAAGGAAATTAGCCGGATTAGTTTCACCTTCAGGTGTGATGATATAACGATACCTAATCTCTTCATCAGGAGTACAATTGTCAGTTGCTATACCAAAATCTACCTCCACAATTTCCGCAGTACAATCCGGTGAATAATTACAAATTATTTGCGGAGGCTCACATGTTAGTTCAGGAGCTGTGTGATCTACCACTTTAATAACTTGCAAATACTGGATGTATCCATCGCCATCGTCTTTGAGATTGCGATATACACAAGGTCTGTCATCACTTGCAATAAGCCTGTCATCAACGATCACATCCGGGTGACGATAATGTTGATCGGGATCAAACACACACCAATCAATCAATGTCCAGATTCTTAAAATTTTATAACAAGCCCCTTCCACAATATCAAATCTTTGATCCTCATAGTTGACTCCTATCAATTCACAATCATCATCGGAAACTATTGGTCTTCCAACCACATCGGGATCAAGAGCATCAACCTCATCGCAATTTGCCAAAATATCTTCTGGAAAGATAACTTCAAAATCAGATCTGGGTTTGACAACTACTTTCTGATAACAGACACTTTGATTTTCACATTTATCAGTTACCGTCCATGTGCGTGTCAAAACACCCACACCACATTCATTCAACGAACCTTCGGTGGTTGAATCAATAGTTGGATACCAACAATTATCATAGTATTCAGGGGTGCCAAAGTAATCATTAGGATCTGGCTTCTTATTTACAGGCTGATCATACTTATCCAATAATAACCAAACTCTGCAGTAAATTGGGCTCCAGTCGTTTTTCATTCCATCCATACCTTTCCATCCATCTACTCCCCATAAATTGTCATTACATCCCGGAGAGTAATAGTCTCCTACAATGGGGCCTCCGTAATAACCATGTTCGCCGCCATCCCAGGGTGTTTTAACACAAAAGTTTGGATAACCTCCATGTCCTTGATGGAGTACTATGTCAGCTCTTTGCTTGCCGGACTTGTCAAAATCACAAGTTCCGGTTACCAGATCGTCAGAACCTTCACAGATATCGTGTGCATATGCTGCTCCATACCATTTGATCACTTCATCACCAAGAGTAAGAGACCCAACAAACGGTACACCATCACAGTAATAGGTGACATCAGCAGGAGCATTACAAACCGGAGGAGTCTTATCGTCCTTGATCACTTCGATCATACAATCGTTGTAATAAGGTAGATCAAGAATATGTTTTCTGGCAATACCCGAATACAAGTAATGTATTAGATTACGTTCGTGAGCCACATGAGCAAATAATTCGGGATACTTGGAAATATTATCGAAGATCACTTGTTTTTTAGCAATGTCCTCGTTAAAGCAAATTACATATCCCAAAATATTAATCAGTTGTAGTACATTGGTTACTTCTATCGGAGCGCCTGCTGTTGTAGGTACTACTGCCAATTCTAATGCATTAGTCGGATTGGTATTAACAGGTGGATTGGTCGGCACTATGGTCAACACACCATTTTCATAAGTAATGGTAGCTTCCAAGCCCAAGTCTATGATCGGAATATTTGCCAACAGACTATCAAAGTTGAAACATAGGATGCCATCTTCAAAAATGTCATCCAATGGAGTTTCACAAAACTGTGCTCCTAAAAATTCCAGGAATTCGTCAATTTGGTCAATACCCAAATCGGTTCCTGTCAAATCTTCGACCGTCATATTCAGGCCATCAAAATCAAAACTGGTAATTGCCCGAACGATATCGACTACTACATCTTCTATTTGTTCTATAAAAATAGCTAGTTGGATATCATCACAGCGAAGTTCAGGATAAACTTTAGTATAGGCATTTAATGAATCATAGTAGTAAACATAGTTACATCGGAAGGATCCATATCTTAAGATCGGAGCCCTAAACCAATTGTACCATTGATGTTCCGACCCTTTAAATACATGGGGATCATAGGGAGGAGTTTTTAAATCCTCATAAACCCTTAATACCACACTATCCACACCACATTCGGTAACATCCAGATAGGTATCAAAAACATAAAGATCAATCCACTCATCAATTAATTCCAAAATGGATGATTCGTAATGTTTAAAATCGTATGGATCGTAACAAGCTTGTAATTCGGTATACCACTTATTTCTCCAATATTCAATATCCTTCATATTGGCAATGGCAAAATGTACACTATCGCAGTTATCATGGCTGCCATCATCTAGATCATTAGCATATAATCTTGCCCAACACTTGTCAGGATCTAATGTGGTTTGTGTAATTTCATCACATACCGGGGTAGGCGGATCATTGTCAAAGACCATCATGGTTTGACAGATATAGGTTGAATTCCAGCATGCATCGCTAACAGTATATCGAACCTGGATCGTTGGGTCTTTAAAAATTAATCCCGAGGGAGGAAAATATACAGTAACCGATTCACCATATGGTATTACACCAGTTTGTGCAATTCTTCTTCCTGGATGTGATGGATCAGGATAGTCAAATTCATACTTAACTTCAAATTGCTTTAAAGCATCTTCAGGATTCCCTGATTTATTGGATTTGATAAGACAGTCGTTATAAATTGTTGGCCATTTTAAGTCTACGTGCGCTTTGCAGTCATGTGTCTTTGTGTAAGCATGAACCACTGGAGGGAATTCGGGGCTATAAAAAACTACCGGAGGATCCTCATCTTTGATCGTGATCCATTGGGTACAGATTTCTTCTTGGTTGGTACACCAGTCTTTTATAATCCACTCTCTTCTGATCTTATAAGTTGAACCACATGCAGGTAGAACCCAATCCTTATACTTTACAACAATATTACAATGCGTATTATACGGCCATAACCAGATCGTGTCCCCATCAATTACAACCGAAGGCGGATCAACCAATCCTACACTATTGCCGTTTGCATCAATTATCGGTTTAGGATGGGCATAACCATTTTCATCAATAAATACATAGTTGGTATCCCAGAGATAATAATTAAATGAAAAATTAATCGGGCTATTGGGATCTGGTACCGGAGTTCCTACGCAGCAATCGAGCTCAACATCTCCAGGACAAATCAATGTATCCAGATCAGCCCTTTCAATCATTGTAATTTGAGTGTCAATTATATAACTTCCCCAAAGATCTACTGCTTGATAGACCTCCGTGACTCGGGCCACATAGGGAGAAGCACCACAATCAAAGGTTTCTTTCTTGCGATGTAATAAGGTGATCCTGGGGTCGTAAAGACAATTATCGCTACCGTCTGGTAACTCTTCTAAAATTTGAAAACAATTAATGGTATCATTCTGAAGGTCTAAAGTAGGAGGATATTTATCCTCTATCTTTATTTTTCCCCAACAACTGTTTAGCGTAATAGTATCGATAACCCTGAAGGTTAACTTTTTTCCTATATGGCTTTCATTGACCGGTTGGATGATTTCATGTCCATTATAATCATATATTCGGACAATCGCGTCCCTGCACCCTGTTGTATCTTTTAAGACGTCAACAACACCAATTGTACGTTGACATCTGGAATCCAAAGATATATTAACCAGGTCATGACAGGTAAAATTTGAGTAATTCTCGGCATCACTTTCAGAAAAAGCTAATGCGTAATTATTTGATACCCATAGCCCACAAGCTATTAGGCACAAAATGCGTGTATACATTCTGAATTCCATGAGATTAGTTTGAATTATGGTTTTGAACGAAAAGTCAAGGTGAAAGTATAAATTACCCTTTAATTTGGATAAAATTTCACCCATATTTATCAGATATTTATTTTTTAAATAAGTTAATATTTGCATGTGGTAATAAATTCAAATATTGTACCATGTTTTCTTAAAATCTTTGGTATTCAGCTAATAATGTATAATTGTTATGGATTTATTGTTAATGAAGAAGTGTTAAGAAAAATGGTTGTTAAAATTCAGGTTGCGGTCAAATTCGAATCAGGTTACCTTTAGACCTAATTATTACTTGACAGCATGAAATTTGAAGATAAATACAGGGCTTTACTCGATCGAGATCAGACTTTCGAGGGATCCTTTATTGTGGCCGTTAAAACTACAGGTGTTTTTTGCAGACCTACTTGTAGAGCGAGAAAACCACTAAAAAAGAATGTGGTGTTTTATAAGGACGTTCAAGAAGCTCTTTTGCATGGTTATAGGCCTTGTAAAATATGCCAGCCAATGAAAACTTCCGGACATACTCCTGTCCAGATCAAGACAATTTTAAATCAATTGCAAGCTGATCCAGTAAAAAAGATTACAGATTTTGAACTTAGAAATATGGGAATAAATCCAGCCACCGTCAGAAGATGGTTTCAGAGCAATTACCAAATGACATTTCATACTTACCAAAGATTATTAAAATTGAATAAAGCTTTTGGAAGTATTCATTTAGGAGATTCTGTAACCCAAGCAGCTTTCAAAAATGGTTTTGAATCTTTAAGTTCATTTCAAAATACATTTAAGCAAGTATTTGGCATACCCCCTAGTAAAAGTAAGTCTGCTCAAGTGATTACTTACAATCGAGTCAATACACAGCTAGGTCCTATGCTGGCCGGGGTTACAGAGGATGGACTCTGCCTTTTGGAGTTTACTGATCGCCGAATGTTACCGACTCAGATTCAAAGAGTTCAAAAATATCTAAATGCCACTGCTCTACCGGGTGAGCACCCACTATTACATCAGTTGCAATTTGAGCTGGATCAATACTTTCGAGGTGCAAGAAAAACATTCACCATTCCTTTGCTTACTCCGGGGACAGCATTTCAGCAACGAGTATGGGATGCACTATTGGAGATACCTTTTGCAGAAACAAGAAGCTATCAACAACAAGCCGAGTTACTTGACAAACCAGAGGCAATAAGAGCTGTAGCCCGTGCCAATGGCGACAATCGGATTTCAATTATCATTCCTTGTCATCGGGTATTAGGTAAAGATGGTAGTCTTACCGGATATGGTGGAGGCTTGTGGAGGAAACAATGGCTTTTGGATCATGAATTGGATCACAAATAAGTCTTTGTTTTGTGAAATAGAGAGAATTCTACTGCTTCTTAAGCCAAAGAAGCAAACTAAACAAACTATGAATAATGCCCAAATGTTAAACTATTTAAGTTATAATTTCAGCTAAAATAGTTATGATCCAGACATAGATTGATTGTCCTAATAAGCATTTTAACAACTCAATACGTTTATCAATCAGTGCGAATGAAATCTTACTTAGGACTATTAAGGTCAATAGGGCTATTTGTGGTACTGCATATCCATAGCTATGGCCAGCAACCTTTTGTCTGCAATGGGGACTTTTATATCAGTCAAACACTTTCTCAACAAAATGGACCAACTACTCTTTTCATTATAAGCGTAGACTCCATTACCGGAAATATTGTTTTTGATCCGTTACCCGAAGTAAACGAGCATGGGATGAATGCGATTGGTTATCGAAATTCGGATAACTTCATCTACGGACTTCATCCATTTGATCATTGGTTGTACCGGGTAGATGGTAACGGAATGACTACTGTAATTACAAAAGTTGATAAGGCTCCTCGAGGTTTGCAATATTTTGCAGCAGATATAGCCCCTTCAGGGGAATTTATGGTACTATTAGGAGGAAACGCTGATCGAGATGTGAGCCTTTTGGTTATTAACCTGGAGGATCCTTCTTATCCTACCGATGTAATTCCTTTGACGCTGGCCAGTACAGGTGGCATACCCAACACTCGAATTGCTGATATAGTTTTTGATCCTTTTACTTGGAATATATATGCTGTAGATATTATTCAAGACCGATTAGTAAAGATAGATCTGAATACTGGATTAATACGAGACAATATCTATCCACCAATAGGAATACCTTCTACGATAGCAGCATTGTTTTTTGATGCATTTGGAAATTTATTCGCATACGGGTCAAGTGAAGATGGGGGTATCAAACATTCGATGTTCGGTATTAATAAAGAAACCGGTGAATTTACTTTTCTTACCGAAGGACCGAGTATTGGAGGAGTAGATGGGTGTTCTTGTCCTTACAATGTTTCCTTTGAAAAAATCGTTTTACCAGATACTACTGTAGCATGTACTGACGTCACTTTCGTTTTTCGAATTTCCAATGCTTCTCAAGGTGCCCATCAAGGTATCGAGTTTGAGGATGATTTTCCACCTGGTTTTGAAATAGTAGAAATAAGTTATAACCCTTATGGCGGAAAAATTATTGAAGGAGTCGGAACCAATCATTTACTTATACGTGATATGGATTTGAAAACTGGAATTGACAGTATATTAGTTAGAGTTAATGTAGGACCAAATGAACCTGGAAAATATGGGAACCTGGCTTACATTCGAAATCTGCCTAATCAACTTGGCAAAATTAGAGCTTCTGACAATCCGGAAACACTGACCTCAGGAGATTCAACCTATCTGGTTATCCAGAATTTAATGGCTCCTGAAATTTCTGACAATATCGGAATGTGTCCTGGAGAAACTGTTTTACTTGATCCAGGATTGACAGGTGTATCTTACCAATGGAAGGATAATGCGACTGATTCATTTTATATGGTTGAGCAACCTGGAAACTACGGTGTAACCATAACTTCCGGTTGTGACTCGGTAATATTGGAATATCACATTGAAGAAAAATCGATTCTTGTTGAATTGCCTGAAGAACAGATACACATTGCGCTTGGGAGACAGCCTACTGATACAGCCCAATGTAACAAATTCCGGGACAGAAACTAATTTCTTTTGGAATGATCCTTTGCACGGAACACTGAGTTGCTTGAATTGTAAAAATCCTTCAGCCAGGCCTTTTTTTGATGTAACCTATAAACTTAAAGCCAACAATGAATTTGGTTGTGAAACTGAAGCTGAAGTGCGGTTCGAAGTAGAAAAAAACAGAGACTTTTTTGTTCCGAACATATTTTCTCCCAATGGTGATGGAATTAATGATTACTTCTTTATCCAGGGTAAAGGAACCGTAAACGTACTCACATTCGAAATTTTTGACCGATTTGGCAATATGGTGTTCCAAAGTACTAATGGAACCTCAAATCGCAAAGAAATAGGCTGGGATGGACGCTTTAGAAATCAAGATTCGGCGTTAGGAGTTTATGTATGGTATGCAGTTATTAAGTATTTAGATGGTATTCTACATCAAGCCACTGGGAATGTAACACTTATTCGCTGACGATAATTGGAGCTGTGAGGAACATTTTTACAAAATTGTTGGAAAATAAAAAATCCCGGAATATCCCGGTACAAACTTGAACAAGTTATGAAACTTAAACGTCAAAGCTTTACTTTATTGCTCCTTATCCTTTGTGCATGGTTCGCATGTAAGAAAGAAGAAAATCCTATGGATAAGGAAATCACTATAGAAGATATAGAAAAATCCTTTAATCAAATTGATCTGACACCGGGGATAAAAGATGTAGAACTTGAAGTATCGAATGGTGTGTTCTGGAATTTTAGAGTAATTGTTCCGGACGTAGACATGAATAAAAAATGGCCTTTAGTAATGTCTTTTCATGGAGCTTCGGGAGGAAGCCCGGATGCTCACAAAAGTACTGAATGTTACGTGGAGCCAGGATTTGCAGATTTAAGTGCTTTTATCATTCATCCCAATGCCGGTGAGTTTGAATGGTATGAAGATGTCAATCAAAACAAGGTCATTATATTGCTTCAGTTGGCTACGAAATACTGGCCTATCAATTTTGATAGAATCGTGGCCAGCGGATACAGCAATGGTGGTAATGCAACGTGGCTGTTTGCAGAATTAGCTCCCCATATATTCTCAGCTGGTGTAGCAATGGCAAGTTCATATGACCTTAGGAAACCGGATTCTACAGGTAGAAAAATAGATATCCCAATGTATGTTATCCATGGTGAAGGTGATGAGTTATTCCCAATAAATATCACTAGAAATTGGGTGAATCTATCCATTGCGGCGGGAAGTGATATTACTTTTGTTGAAGCCAAAGGACTGACCCACTTTAAGCCCTGTGAATATGTACCTTATATTAAAGATGCAGTGATGTGGTTGAAAGATGACGTCTGGAAGTAATTATTAAGTATTAGGCAAAAATCATCAGCACAGTTATAACCAATCATAATTCTGCTCGGTTTTGAAGGTCACCTGGAATCTTTAGATTTGCTGTCTGTCTCGCCCACATTTATCTATTCTACTCAACATATTGGTGGTAGGTTGCGAAGATAATGCACTTCGAATTTGGTAATTTAGCATCCGTAAGGTTTAATAAATCATATAAAGATGAAATGGATAATTGTTCTATGTGGTATTGTTACTTATGGAGTACTGTTTGGACAGTCACACTTTCCCAAGATATTGAGTGAGAGAGAGAGAGCTAAAGTAATAGACCAAATTCTAGAAGACCGTTTGGATAATTTGTTACCCGAACTAATGCGGAGGGAGGAAGTAAAAATGTGGGTAATTATTTCCAGGGAATATAATGAAGACCCCATATTAAAAACTATGTTACCAAGTACCTGGTTGTCAGCTCGCAGACGCACAATACTTGTCTTTTTTGATCCTGGCAACAACCAGCAAATCGAAAAAATTGCTATTGCCCGCTATGATGTGGGCAGACTTTTACAAGGATCGTGGAATATTGACGTTTACCCAGACCAATGGGATGCCTTGGTGGAAATTATTCAAAAACGAGATCCACAAAACATTGGAATAAACATTTCTGGTCATTTTGGATTGGCTGATGGATTGGTTCAGACTGAGTACACCCAGTTCATGCACTACCTTCCGGAAAACTATAAGGATAGAATTGTTTCAGCTGAATCTTTGGCCTTAGCCTGGTTAGAAACACGTTCTCAAAAAGAAATAGAAATTTATCCGCAAATCTGTAGACTAGGGCATCGAATTCTTCAAGAAGGTCTTTCTGAATACGTGATTCACCCAGGCATCACAAGTACTAATGATGTGGTCTGGTGGTTACGGCAGCGAGTAACCGATTTGGGATTAGACACCTGGTTCCACCCCACGGTTACGCTACAGAGAGCCGATCCGGAAAACTATGATCATTTACGCAACTTTTCCAAGCGACCTGAATTTCAAATAATTCAACCTGGTGATTTACTGCATGTGGATTTTGGAATAAGTTATTTGCGTCTTAATACCGACCAACAACAACATTTTTATGTTTTGAAACCAGGAGAGAAGGATGTTCCTCATTCATTGCAAGTAGCATTCAAAACAGCTAATCGCCTGCAGGATATACTGACAAGTAAGTTTCAGAAAGGGAAAACGGGCAATCAAATTCTGCGAGAAGCCTTAAATCAAGCAAAAGATGAAGGAATCAAGGCTTCGATTTATACCCATCCTATTGGAGTTCATGGTCATGCTGCCGGCCCCACTATCGGGCTTTGGGATAAGCAGCAAGGGGTTCCTGGAAATGGGGATTATCCCATGCATTTGAATACTGCTTATTCGATTGAGTTGAACGCAGCAAGTGAGATTCCGGAGTGGAATAAAATTGTCCGCATTATGTTGGAAGAGGATGCCATTTTTACAAAAGATGGCGTGCATTATATCGATGGTAGACAAGAGAAAATTTTCACTATACCTCGAATTCCAGCTAACTGACATCTCTTTACCTTATCTCATTTATTGGAAACTGGTTTTAAGGTAAGCCATTAAATTTTCAGCGATCATCCAAATAATCAACTGGAAATAAATTAAGAATGTGCCACAAAACTAAAGCTTAGCCTGGGGAAACTATGCAAACCATAAAGGTCAACCTGATCAGTTGCAGTTGATCATGACCTTTTAATAACTCATATTTATCCTAGGAGATGGTTCAATCTCAAATACCCGGATTAGTCTAAAGCAGACGGATTCTAAATGAACACTTACGAATACTCTAAGGCAGTTTATTACTATTCATTTTGGTTGTTTCTTGGATCTATTCAATCATTTAAAATAGTATGCTATGTTATTAAGTATTGTGTTTTGGTTAGTATTTAATACTTACTGCAGCCCCACGGATACAAATCCCTATCAAGTCGGAGACAGACTTTTTGTGACGGCCAATTCGGGAGTTAATCTTCGAGTTTCCCCTTCGACTAAAGGTAAGATCTTAAAAGGGGTTGGATTTAACTCATCCATTCTTATCGAGGACCAATTCGATTATTCACCCAAATATGAAGATGAGATCGATGGGAAAAAAGGACATTGGATAAAAGTCAGATCCGGTAATCAGGTAGGGTATTTGTTTGATGGATTTTTGTGTAAACTTCCATCTCCAAAACATGTTCATTCTACTTCAATTATAGAAGTATTACGCAAATATGCTTTGGAACAATTAACTCCCATTCAACCAACAGTTTCCTATGTACAGCTAGGTAAAAATGCCGATTACTCAATGCACATCACGAACCTTAACCATCGCTGTCAACTTGTAGAAACCGAATATTGTGATTCACTGGAAATTGAATTGGTAATCCGAAGTCTTCAATTGAAAGATATAAAATACTTGGTTGAAACTTTGTTTTTGTCATACATTTCAGCAAGTGCAAATGTGGAAAACGAATTAGCGAAATCCGATGAAATTGAACTTTCCTTACTTGGGGATTCCTTCTATACTTTGAAGATTGTAAAATCAGGTCATGACTATTGCATTAAGCTTATTCCGGCAGTTGATTGCTGTTAATAGATACAACGCTTCATGTCTGGGGTGACTTTGAAAAAAAGTTTTCTTAAGCGCCCCATTTTTTTGCTTTATCAGCCAATGGATCACCGGGTGATTTTATGGTATCCGGGAAACAGAAATGGAGATGTTCAAATGAGATCATCTCCAACTGTTTTTATTTTCTAGGTTAAGGTAAAGGTCAGGAGACTATTCTCTTTGAATTGCTTTTACTGGATCGGAATTTGCTACATTCAATGCATGATAACCAGTAGTGAGAATCGTAATAATAAGCACAATAAGGAATGCAAACCCATAGAGTATATAGTTCATTGCTGTGTGATAGGCAAAGGTGTCCAACCATTGTTTCATAAAGTACCATGCCACAGCAAAGGCCGGAAGGGCTGCTATCGAAACCAATAGTATAAAGTCTCTGGTCAGTAAGTATATAATATCAGTGGTCCGGGCTCCCATGACTTTTCTTATACCAATTTCTTTAGTTCTTCTTTCAGCCGTAAATGAAGCCAATCCTAGGAGGCCTAAGCAAGCAATCAGGATCATTAACACGCTAAACAAGGTGAATATTCTTGCACGAACCTGATCAGCCTCATATAATTCCATAAAAGATTCATCAACAAATTCAAATTCAAACGGTGTGTTGGGAAAGATGCTTTTCCATGCTTGTTCTACGGTTGCAATAGTTTGTTTCAAATCTTGGGGACTATTAGGTTTTAAACGTACATGGACATTGCTGTTATTTTGATTTGGAAAAAATAACAATGGAGTGATGGGTTCATAAAGTGATCTTTGATGAAAATTTCTGACTACACCTATTACACGTTGAATTGGCATCGTGTCGGCTGAACCAAACTGAAACTTTTTGCCAATTGGGTCATCCCAGCCAAAGCGGTCAACCATCGCTTCATTGATCATAACTGCGTTGGTGCTGTCAGTCCCATACTTTAAATCAAAATGCCTTCCAGCTGCAAGCTCTACCCCAAGGGTAGGAAAAAAATGAAAATCGACACCGTACAGATCCACTCCATATTCCTCCATCCCTCCATCCGATTTTTCAGCTCGGATTAGGTTTTTAGAGTAACCACGGCCCGGAGATGTCGTGCACGTACCGATGGATGCAATCTTAGGATTTTGCAACAATTTATCCCTGATAATGGGATATTCATTTCTAGTCTGTTCTCCTTGCAGACGAAAGACCATGACATGTTCTTTATCAAAACCCAAGTTCTTATTGCGCAAGAAGTTCATTTGATCATAAATAATTCCAGTACCAATGATCATAAAAAGTGTAATCGCAAATTGAATAATAACTAACGCCTTTCTTAAGGCTGGATTTCCAGACCCTCTCGACAAAGATCCTTTAAAGACCCTCATGGGTTCAAAGGCTGAAAGATAGAAGGCAGGGTAACTTCCACCCAAAATCCCTGTAAGCACTACTACAACAACAACTCCTGCCAAAACATAATTAGACCAAAGCAATTCTCTTCCCAGTTGTAGGTCAAATAAATTATTAAAAACCGGTAAAAATAAGAATACCAGGATGTAGCTTGCCATCACAGATAATAAGGTAAATAAGATCGATTCTGAAAGAAATTGGCCGATAAGCTGCCTACGCTCGGAACCTAGGACTTTGCGAATTCCCACTTCTTTTGCACGCATTGTAGCTCTGGCAGTGGACAAATTCATATAATTAATGCAAGCGATTAGCAAGATAAAAAAAGCGACTAAACCAAAAATGTAGAGGAATGCTTTTTGACCTACTGGTTCCGGCTCACCCTCGAAGGTAGAATTGAGATGAATACTTTTTAAAGGTAGGAGCTCGTATTTTATTTTTATGTCGAATTGATCAAATATTACCGCTACATATTTTGTAATAATATCGGGTAACTTATCGGCAAGGGCGATTGGGTCGGTGCCTGGTTTGAGTAACACATAACTATAAATATTGAATCCTCCCCATGAACCTGCTGTAGGATCCGCAAGCCCTGGGATTGAGTTCGCAGAGATTAGAACATCAGCAATTAAGTGAGATTGAACTGGCCAATTTTCGAAAACCCCTGTGACCTTATATTCTCTTCCGGACGTGGTTTTTAAAATTTCACCCACAGGATTTTGTTTGCCAAAAATCCTATTTGCGACGGATTCGTTGAGGACTATTGAATTGGGTTCATTTAACGCGGTATGTGGATTTCCCTTAGTGAAATTAATGGTAAATACATCACAAACGGTAGAATCAACAAGAAAAACCTTTTCCTCGAAGAAAAATTGATCCTTATATTGGAGCCTTGTCCTACCATTATCAATAAATCGAACAAACTCTTCTACTTCCGGATATTCCATTTTTAATGTTCCGGCCAATGGATTTTGAGTAACTGCCCAGCGAAAATGATCATCAGGTTCTGTAATATCCGATGAAATCCGAAATATGCGATCTGCTTTCAAATGGTGCGTATCATATCGGGTTTCTCCCGAAATATAAAGGAGCACAAGCAGAGTTGCAGCGATCCCAAGAGTTAATCCAAAAATGTTTAGAAACGTGTAGCCAGGTTGCCTGCGAAAATTCCGAAGCGCTATTGTTAGGTAATTTTTAATCAAGGTTTATGAATTTTTCTAATCGTAAGACGTAGAAACTGTTCAAATGGTTGCAAAATACACTACAAATCATTGTAGAGCCGGACAACCCACAACTTTAAGAATTGAGACTCCATATTATTTGCAATCGTGCTTACATGTTTTTGAGAATGATAGATATAAAGTTCTTTATCCTGTAAAACATCAATTTGGCATAATGTAAAATCGCATTTGAATAATATAAACTTAGGCGGGAATACAGTGGTGTTTTAACTTTCGTTTTGTTGCTGATGAACAAATATTAATGTTGAAAGAAATCTGGTACTTGATCGTGATTTTTGATATTTACCTGTGTTTGCAATTTCTTAGCTTTCTGGTATTTAGCAAAAATAATAACCTAATTAGATATATTCTTACGGGACTACTACTTATTGCTTGTTTAATTGCGATTAACCTATTGGGAATTCTGTTGGGTATTGAGGAATTCAAAATTGAGCATGTAAATCCATTAGTATGGTTAGCTGGGCCCTTGTTTTACTTCTTGGTTAAATCCTTGATTGATGCCAAATCAAAGATTGGTTATGGAGACCTGTTCCATGCTTTACCCTTTGCAGGGGCTTTAGGATGTGCTCTTATTACTGAATGTGATCCTGGATTCCTACAAAAAATACAGGTCATAGCTGAAATTAAAATTTGCGAAACGCCTGAATTACTTCTAGTGATGCAAAATTTGCTTTATGCAGGATTGATTTACAAGAATTGGAGTAGATCAAAGAAAACGCCTGGAGTACATTCAGGAAAGCAACTAGTGGTCATAGAGCTTATAAAATTGGTATACTTGGGATTTTGTGGTTTGATGATTTGTATCCTTTTGACGAGCACCTGGTTGCCAGAAGTTCATGACTTTAGTACGCTAATTATCTTGATGTATTTGCATGTTGCAATTATCTATTTGACTTATATATTATCTACTCATCATAAATTATTTGAAAAATCTGCATCTACCAAAACAATAAAATATAAAAAGTCCAAACTAACAGAGAACCAGTACCAAAAATATTTGCAACTGCTTACCAATTACATGGAAAAAGAAAAGCCTTACTTGGATAATAGCTTGAAATTAGCCGATTTGGCCAAAAAAATTAAATTGTCTCCCAATGTGCTTTCCCAAGTTATAAATTCTAAACTAAATAAAAACTTTTTTGATTTTATCAATGAATACAGACTCAATGAAATGTTGATCAAACTCAAAGATCCCAAATATTATAATTATACCATTTTTGGAGTAGCTCAAGAAAGTGGTTTTAAAAACAAGCATACACTCAACAAGGTATTTAAAAATCGGATGGGAATTTCTCCATCAGAGTTTGTAAAAAGGAATTGATTAAGGAATAATACACTTTCATCTCAAATACAACCCCTAACAATTTATTCCAATATATCAATGCAAGAAGTATTGCAATTTACCTCTCAGCTACGTGTCAAAAGGAGAGTATCCCGTAATGATTGTAATTTTTGATTTAAACTCGTATTCTAAACATTATTGATTGAATGAAATACGGTCATTGGGGCATCAATATTAAATTCAAAGAAATTATTGGATAAGTAGTAATTACTGCGTGCTACTCCGATGGTTCATTTGACTTTTATTGCGGTTTAAGAGTCTCGATGAGGTTTTTGAGGATGAAATACGAATAAAAGGTTTATTCCTACAGGGATGCACTTTTCGAAATGTAGATATTTTCACATCAGAGCTATGAGATCGATTAACTTGTGATAGCGAGATTTTTCATACAATCAGATCATTGTACGCAGGCCGGTATGATGATCTGTTGTATGGATTTTGAATTGCCACCTAATTTAATAATAAAAACGTTTAGTAGTATGAAAAAACTTTCATTACTCATTGTAATGCTGGCCGGACTTATTGTTAGTTCAATGGCCCAGCGCACCATCGAAGGTACCGTTAAAGATCAGGCGGGTGAACCCTTGATTGGTGCAAATGTGCTAGTCAAAGGATTATCGGTTGGAGATGTGACAGACTTTGATGGCACCTACACAGTACAAGTACCCGATGGTAACAACATATTAGTGTTCAGTTACACGGGTTTTGAAACGCAAGAAGTTACCCTGGGATCTTCCAATCAAGTAGATGTGGTCCTGGTAGAAGGAATTACCCTAAGTGAAGCAGTAGTTACTGCTTTGGGTATCGAAAGAGATGAAAAATCCCTGGGATACTCAGTACAGGAAGTGGATGGAGATAAATTATCCCTGGCACGTGATCAAAACGTAGCTAGTGCCTTAACCGGAAAAGTAGCTGGAGTACAGGTAGTCTCTGCATCCGGCGCCAGCCTGGGAGGTAGTGCTAATATCCGGATTCGTGGTGCTACAGCTCTGAATGGAGGAAATCCATTATGGGTAGTAGATGGAACTCCGATTTCCGATGGTAACTTTTCAAATTCATATTCCGGACACGACTATGGTAACCTGGCTCAGGATATCAATCCGGACGATATTGAGAGTATCTCGGTATTGAAAGGGCCGTCAGCAACGGCCTTATATGGACAAAGAGCTGCTGGAGGAGTAATCCTGGTAACCACCAAGAAAGGGAAAGCCCGTAAAGGAATCGGTGTCACCTTAAACTCAAGTGTGACCGCGGAGAATGTACATATCTTACCCGAATATCAAAATGAATATGCCGGCGGATATACCAAAGAGTTTATCAAATCCATAGATCCGGTAGATGGTAAGGAGTACAACCGTTTGAATTTTTCAGCGGATGAAAGTTGGGGACCTCCCATCCAGGGACAGCCCTATCGACCCTGGTGGACCTGGTATCCAGGTACCCCTGATTATGGCAAAGTGGTTCCCCTGGAAGCCAATCCGGATAACGTAAGAGACTTTTTTGACACCGGAGTGACCTATAACAATGCTTTGGCAATGTCCGGTGGAAACGAAAACACCACTTTCCGCTTGTCTTATGCCAACATATCGCAAACCGGAGTTATACCGAATAGTGAATTGAATCGAAATAATATCGGAATCAATGGAACGACAAAATTAGCAGATCGGTTGACTTTATCGGCGAGCATCAATTTTGCCAATACCCAAGGTAAAGGACGTCCGGCATTTGGTTACAGTCCGGCGCAGGGTAGTGTATTACAGTCGTTCAACCAATGGTTCCAGCGACAAGTGGATATGGAACAATTGAGAAATTATAGAAATCCGGACGGTAGTCTACGTAGTTGGAATATACGTAGTCATACCAACCTGAGACCCTTATACTGGGATAGTCCATTCTTTACCGCATATGAGAATTTTGAAACCGATGAGAGAGACAGATACTTCGGAAATATTACTTTGAATTATGAGATCCTAGATGGATTGAGTATTCAAGCTTCCGTGCGCAGAGACAACTATGTCCAGCGTATAGAGGAAAGAATTGCCTCTGGTGGATTGGCGCAAGATCGTTATTCAGAAAGAGTAGCTAACTCCAGAGAGGACAACTATGATTTTCTGATCAACTACGACACCAAATTTGGTGATTTTAGTTTTGACGCCAATGCCGGAGGAGGTATCCGTAAGAATGACTTTCACAATAACTTTGTACAGACTTCCGGCGGGTTGAATGCACCAAATCTCTTCAATATCAAAGCCTCTATCGACCGACCGACTACGACTAGTTTTATCTCAGAAAAGGTAGTACGATCTGTATATGCAGCTGCCAATATAGGTTACAAATCAATGCTTTATTTGGGAGCGACTTTGAGAAATGACTGGTCCTCTGCCCTGCCTACAGACAACAATTCCTATCTCTATCCCTCGGTATCCGGTAGTTTTGTCTTTTCCGAATTGCTGGGAGGAGGTAGTTTTCTGTCGTACGGAAAGATCAGAGGTAGTGTTGCACAGGTAGGATCGGATATCGGTGCCTATCAGACCAACTTTACCTATGGAGCGGGTACACCATACGGCTCGTTGGCTTCTTTTTCATTGCCTAATACTTTGATTAATGAAGACCTAAAGCCTGCCTTGACTTCTTCCTATGAAGTAGGATTGGATGTGCGATTTTTCCGCAACCGGGTGGGATTTGATGTGACTTACTATGATCAGCATGCAAAAGATCAGATTTTATCACTTACCGTACCGGGAACAAGTGGGTTTAACACGGCGATCATCAATGCCGGAGACATTCAGACTAAAGGAGTAGAGTTGGCAATTAATGCAACTCCGGTAAGTACTAAGAATTTGAACTGGGATGTGAATTTCAATATTGCCAAGAATACTTCTAAAGTAATCGAGTTGGCAGATGGATTGAACAACCGTCGCTTGGCTGCATGGGGCTGGGGAGGATTATCCCTTAATGCACCTGTAGGAGAAGAATGGGGTACTTTCCGCGGAAGAGGTCACAAGAGAGATGAAGCAAGCGGTAAGCCGATTATTACCGAAGAAGGACTGTATGTCAAAGAGAATAACAAAGACTTAGGAGGTCTATTACCTGATTTCACTGGAGGTTTCCGCAATACGATTGACTTTATGGGAATCAGCTTAGGAGCGTTTGTAGAATTCCAGGTAGGAGGACAATTCCACTCAGTAACTAAAATGTTTAATTCTTATTCCGGATTATCCCCTGAAACAGCAGGTTTGAACGACAAAGGAAATCCGGTAAGAGATCCAGTAGATCAGGGAGGAGGAGTATTTATAGAAGGAGTTTTGGCTGATGGTACACCTCATTCGACTTATGCAGATGCCCAAGATCTATATGAAGGTAATTTATTTGCCAATAACGAATACTGGATGTATGATGCAAGCTATGTAAAATTGAGAGAAGTGAGTTTGGGATATAATTTTCCGAAGAAGATGTATCAGAATCTACCGATACAAAACATCGGATTGTCTTTAATCGCGAAGAATTTGTGGTTGATCCATTCTAATGTAGATGGCATAGATCCATCAGAGATTACACCAGGCGGAGGAAATTATGTATTCCAGGAAAATGGAATTTTACCAGGAGTAAGGTCCTTTGGTGTGAATCTAAAATTAGGTTTCTAATTTTTCAAAATTTTACGAAGATGAAAAAAACAATATTAAATAGTTTATTATTAGGATCGCTGCTGTTGTTCTCGGTTAGTTGTAGTGACTTTGGAGACATCAACATAGATCCGAACAATTCCACCAGCGTAGCCCCTTCGACGATATTGACAGCCTCATTGAGGACGATATCCAGTGTAGTAGGAGCTACTACGGGAGAGTTATATAGCCAGCATATGTCGCAGACCCAATATACTGACGGATCTCGATATGCTACGGTTAATTTTGATTTTAATGGATGGTATACAGGCGCCTTGGCGAACTTACAGCATATCATCGATTTAAATACGGATGAAGCTACAAAGACTGATGCTTTGAATTCGGGATCGAATGCCAATCAGATAGCGGTTGCGCGGATCATGAAGGCCTATTTTTATCATCATATGACAGACCGATGGGGTCCGTTACCTTATACTCAGGCTTTGCAGGGGAGAGAAAACTTTAATCCACCCTACGATTCACAAGAGACCATTTATAAGAGTTTGCTAAGTGAATTGAAAGCAGCAGTAGGCCAGATAGATGGAGGAGCAGGAGTAAGTGGTGACTTATTATTTGGAGGGGATATGGATGCCTGGAAGCGTTTTGCGAATACCATTCGTATGACGATTGCATTAAGGATGTCAGAAGTAGATGAGAATTTGGCGAAGAGTGAGTTTGTCTCAGCGGTAAGTGATGGAGTAATTACGTCCAATTCAGAGAATGCGATGTATAATTACTTGGCAGAATCAGCGAACCAGAATCCCTGGTATGCTCGCTTTATCACACGTACGGACTGGGCGATTAGCTCTACGTTGGTGGACTACATGAAGCCATTGGGAGATCCGAGATTGGATGCCTATGCAGACCCATCAGAGAATCATGGAGATGTAAGAGGAATGCCCTATGGTATTGCTGCAGCAGGAGATATTCCGAATGCGGAAATATCCTTTCCTGGCGATCCTGCGGTAAGAGCACAAGATGCTCCGATAGCGGTATATACGGCATCACAGGTGATGTTTTCGATGGCAGAAGCTGCGCTGAGAGGTTGGACTAGTGGAGATGCAGAATCGTTGTACAATGATGCGATCAAAGCTTCATGGGAACAATGGGGAGTATTTGATCAAGCGGCGTATGATGCTTTTATAGCACAGGATGGTGTGAAGTTTGATGCGAGTAAAGGCATGGAACAGATTATGACTCAGAAGTGGGTAGCCTTGTATCTGCAAGGATATGAAGCATGGAATGAATGGAAGCGAACTGGAATTCCTAATTTGCAACCTGCACCGGATGCATTGAATACCAGTGGACAGATACCTGTACGTCAGGCCTATCCGACCTCAGAGCGTGATTTGAATGAAGAAGCGTATAATGCTGGAGTTGGATTGTTAGGTGGAGAAGACGGATTGGATACTAAATTGTGGTGGGATAAGTAGGTAAGATTTTTTCGGACGCATATATAAAAGAAGCTACCTGTCCTTTGGTAGCTTCTATTTTATTTTGTACTTAAGACAGCTTACCTTAAACACAATTCAATTACGGAGTTATACGGGCAAAATATAAAATCTCTAATAACAATGAATGTTTGTAAGTATAACGGGAAATGCAAAATATATTATAGATTTGAATTACAACTAATGATATATTCTAGCCTTGACGAACTTCAATATTAGAACTCAGGATAAAATTAAATTAAATAAGATCAATAGCCTCTTTGTAGGTTCCTCCTACTGGTATTTTCAGGTTGTTAATTTCAATATTTTCCTTTGAAAACGCACTTATCTTATTTTTATTGATGATGTAAGATTTATGGATCCTGACGAAAGACTCACCCAAATCCTTTAATATTTGAGTTAAAGAATAGTAAGCAACAAACCTTCGATCGTCAAGATGTATTTTGATGTAGTTATTCATACCTTCAACAAATAAGATTTTAGTTTTATCGATTTTAAATGTTTTTCGATCACTTTTAATGTATAAATAGTCAGTAGATGGAGGGTATCGCTTCAAGTTTTTTTCAAGTAAATATTTATTTTTATAACGATTCATAGCTTTAACAAAGCGGGGAAAGGATATGGGTTTTAGTAAGTAATCAAGTACTCCTATTTCAAATCCTTCAAGTGCATGTTCTCGATGAGCGGTAGTGATAATAACCGCCGGTGGTTTGTTTAAAGTTTTAAGGAATGAGTACCCTTTTAATTTAGGCATTTCTAGATCCAAAAAGAGTAAATCCACATTCAGCTCTTGGAGCACTTTACTGGCTTCAATAGCATTCAGGTATTTACCAACTAGGTGAAATTCTTTAAATTCCGCCAGATAACCTTCTATTATTCTTTGTGCTACTGGTTCGTCATCTACAATTAAGCATTTTATCTTAATCATGTGAGTGAGAGTTTGATTAGTGAAATATATCTATCACCTTCCTGATAGGTCTTTAACATAGAACGACCGGGATACAAAAGCTTTAATCTTTTTTGTAGATTTTTTAATCCTATTCCAGACAAATTTTGCTTTTGGAATAAAGGGACATAAGTGTTTTCGACTTTAAAAAGTAGTTGGTTATTTTCTTGTATCAATTGGATCACCAAATCCACATGACCGATTTTTTCATGGACCCCGTGTTTAAATGCATTTTCAACTAAGGGGATATAAAGGAGTGGGGCGATTTCGATATCTAACAATTTCTTGTCAATATTCCAATATACGGATACTTTATCTTCATATCGGTCGCATTCCAGATCCACATAATCTCGAATGATTTTTATTTCTTCTCTCACGGCAACTTTTTCAGCGGTTGAACCATACAAAGAATAGCTTAAGATGTCAGAAAGTTTTAGGATTAAATTAGGAACTCCAGGCGACTTCTCCATTGATGATCCATATAGATTATTTAAAGTGTTAAACAAAAAATGAGGATTGATTTGGCCCTTTAGATATTTCAATTCTGCTTCTCGCTTTTCAATTTTTAACTGGTTGGTTAGGGTTTTTTGCTTGTACCAGTCAAACAAGATTTTTATGCCAATGGATAATGCCACAGGTTGAGAAATAATCACTACATTTTGAACTATGCGTTTGGAGTTATATGGTTGAGAAACGTCAAGATCCCAGTGAGGAAAATAATAGGGGTAGGCCCAAAACAAAGTGAAATGTACCTGGATCAGTGCTAGAATGCCTAGGGTAGAGAATAAGATGAGGATATATTTGGTTACTTGTTTTTTGTATAAATAGACTGGAATGATCACAAACCAATTTAGATATACTGCAATAAGCCTGGGAGGTAAAAAAATAAACTCAAGTGTTACGGCTTCTTTGAGATTATTACTGTATCCCCATTCTGAAAATGAATAGGTAAGTATTACAACTACCCAAAAAAGTAGATGACCAAAAATATGTCGGCCTTTCATTATCTAAATATAAAACAACTTAAATTTCTTAGGCCTTTATCTTATTTATATCAGACAATGATTTATGCCAATTGCCCTTTAACCCATGTGTACCAATGTTTTTACTCTTCCAAATATTTGTAATTATCCAATTTGGAATGTTTGGGATCAATATAGAAATAATCAAGTTTTAAGTGAATTTGAGAACCAGCTTCGTGGACAATTGAGTAAGGACCTATATCAGATGTCTCAAATATAGGGTAGGATCGTTTAAAAATGACCTGGTGATCGAATAATGTTCCGTTTCTTCTAGCTTGGTTTTCACCATATTTTTTTCAGTTATTTCAAAGATTGTAGAGTTGGGAATGGACATCAAAATCGGCGAATGGGTGGCAATGATAAATTGTGACCTATTTGACTTTAGATGTTCCAAAATATAATAAATCAAGGCCAATTGTCTTGCTGGTGACAGGGCTGCCTCTGGCTCGTCTAGTATGTAGATTCCCCTTTTTTGAATTTTTTCTTGGATTATTTTTAAATAAGCTTCTCCATGCGAATAATACTGCAATTCCTGTCCAAAGTTTTTTCGCATGTGATGGATTTGAGAGTTGGCATTGTCTTTCATTTCCTGCATCACTTGTTCCGGTACGTGATCATGCAATCCTTCCAGACTGGCGTGTAATCTAGCATCGCTGCGATCCACACTATTCATGTAGTCGCCAAAATCCTCTGCTCTAAAGAAAAATCCAATCGTCCTGAGCATATTATAGCTTATTTCTAAATATGGAATTAGAGATCTAGCAGCAGCAAAACATCGCTTAGTATAACTAGATCCGTCCATATGTGGTAATTGTAGTCGAAAGGCAATGGCTTCAATAAGTGTAGACTTGCCCGTCCCATTGTCACCTATAAAAAAACTTATAGGTGTATCCAGACTCACATTTTTTGCAAACTTGATGGAGGGAACATTAAAAGGAAAAGGATTTGATTTGTCCGTATTGATATGTATGGATGAGATGTACGACATCGAAAGTGGGATTAGTTTTTCAAATATCTGTTGCAGAGAAAATCGAGTGTGTATTCCACAATTAACTTTCCAATTCAGAAATAGTCTTGGTAAATTCGATCCAATCATCATCTTTCAGACCATGACCAGTAAAAAAACAGACACCATCTGCTCCATGGTGGATACAGGTATCAACTACTGCTTTGATGCCAAATTGTCTTACATGACCCAGGTGCAATCCAGCATAAAGCTTGGCTTTGCCATTAATTGCTCTTACATCTTCCTTGACTACTTCTTCCACCCATTTTAAATCTCCTTTATAATCTTTGAAATAAATCATAGGGAAAAAAGCATCCAAATCAAACCGCTCCCAGTCTTGACGAACAATTTTACGAGCGATAGTAGGAGTAGGGAACACCGCCGCAGAAATTTGTTTGCCAGTCTTGTGGACTGCCCCTGCGACTGCATTTACCACTTCAACCAGCAAATCCAGACGAAATTGATGCCAGTCTTTATTTTGTGAAGGGTCTTTCATCTCTAAAGGGTCTGTACCATGAAGATCCTTAAATTGTGTACGACAACGTTCACAGTAGCAATAGTCAAATTCTGCCATCTCATGGTCCTGTACCAAATTATACTTGGGTTGCAGGGCAATTGGCAATATGACGTCACAATATCTTACGTAGTCCAAATGCACAGCAGTTACCCCATCAATCTCACAAAGTTCGGTATAGTCTTGTATCAAGAGCTTCTTGACATCGGGATGTGAAGGACACATCCATCGGTAATACCCAACGTAAGGGGGTTTTTCTATTACTGATATTCCTTCCCGGCTGATTGCATAAATATCAGGCCTATCTCTCATATAGGAACTGCGATTCATTGTCCATCGCCAGGTATGTAAATCCAGACCTACCTGCTTAGTTAGTTTCGCAATTCGTCGGTAAAACTCGTTACCTCCACTTGGTAAAACCCCATCAATTCGATTGTCTTTCAATTTGGTCAAAAATGAAAGTAACTCTTCATCTGTATTTCTTCCTCCGCCGTGCAACCAGGCCCAGTTTTTTAATATTTGACCTTTTTGACCCATGGGTATTAATCTAGGATCAATCCCTGAGAGTAAACTGGTAATTCCAACCGCCTGTATAAAATCTCGACGCTTCATATCCTGGGGGCAATTATATTTTTGAAAACTTCAAATGTATCAATTATCATTTCTTAAAACAACAATTTGCGTATCGGAAAATTCAATTTATTCAGTTTGATTATAGTGATGGAGAGAAAACAGGTTTGAATATAGTTGTAAACAAACTCTACCATCTTTTTAATACTATTTCATTCATTTGGTTATGATGAACTTCGTAGTTTTCAATCAGACTAGGTTTGTCCCAAGATATGGACTCCAGGCTCAATGAGCTGATTACATGTGAGGTAGGAACAGTTATTCTCCCTTTTTTTATTTTGACCTTAACAAGACAAGCAGATAAAACTTCACCTGTGCGTACAATTCTTTGTATCAAGTAAATCCACTTTTCATCGACACCATAGATTTTCGTTTGTAATTCACATTTCTGAAATAATTTTAGCGGTTTGTAAAACTGTACACTCAAGGCCTGTGCCGGAAAAGTCCATTTCTTTTTTATTGCCATTCGCAAGAAGTTGGTTCTTACCATAAAATCGATTCTCCCGGCTTCCATTACGGTTAGAATTGCCGCATGATTCATCATAGATACATCAATGTCAGTCAACCAAACATAAAACTTCAATGTGGCGGTTTCATTGGCTGCTATTTTCCTTTTTAAATGGGCCGACAGTAACGCCCCTATTAGTCTAATCCATCTCATGATTATTTTTCACTTATAACAATATTTCTTTATCCGTAAGAAATAAAAGGACAATTTGTAAAACGGTCGGATCCAAAATACTATTTGTTCTCATTCAAGGTATTAAAAAAAATGGTTAAGAAAATTTTAATCTTTTCTCTTTGTTTGTCTTTTTGCCGGGTTTTAATTCATTTTGGTAAAATTATTGCACATGCAATCGATGAATGGCAACCAATTTTAGCAATTCATTTGTTGTATGTGGGAAATGGGTAGTTAAATTTTTGGTTATCTTTGCTTTACAATAAAATGAAAAAATTTATAACCATATTATTTTCAGGTTTTTATCTGATGGCCTCTGTGGGCATTGTGGTTAATGTGCATTATTGTGGAGGGAAAGTGAAATCAATAAAGATTTTAGCTACTAGTGATTCGTGTTGCTGTGTTAAGAAAAATGTGCAGTCCGGATGTTGTGATGATAAGACCTATTTTTTTCAACTTGATAAGGAGGATCAGATAAATCAAAATTTAAGGACATTGCCTGAATCTCAGCTTTTGACGGTAATGTACCCTCCTTCATTTACAGTGGGTCCGGTCTCCATCGAAGAAAAGAATAGATATAAAAAGATAAAGGCCCCACCACCGCGTAATCAAGCGCTTCGCTTACTTCATTGCTCTCTTACCTATTATGGTTAGTTTTTGTTAGTACGTATGGATTCGGATTAACCGGGTCATCCATTTTTTCAATTTTTCTAACATAAACTTTTAATAATGAAAATAGCATTCAAATTAATCTCATTTGTTCTTTTTCTGTTTCTGTATTTAACTCCTGGGATGGCCCAGGAAGGAGTTAAAAAAGTAGTTACTGCGGAAATTAAAGTTGCCGGAGTTTGTAAAATGTGTGAAGCCCGTATCGAAAAGGCTGCCCTGATAAAAGGAGTGAAGTTTGCAGAATGGAAAAAGGAAACACAAATGCTTAAAGTCATTTACAAATCAAAACAGGTCTCCGAAGAGGATATTCATAAAGCTGTGGCCAAAGCCGGACATGATACTCAAAAAGTAAAGGCACCTGACAAAGTTTACAAACAACTTCCGGATTGCTGTCTTTACCGTGATGGTGTAGAAGTCCATTAAAATTTGATATCAATGAATAGGCAGATATATCTAGCTTCTCTGCTGCTTTTTTTGGTACTAGGACTTAGTGCTCAGGATACTGACAAATTGGTACAAGGAAAAGTTACCGAAGTGGCAGGGGATGAAACCATTCCACTGGTAGGAGCTAATGTGTATTGGCTTGGAACCCAGGCAGGAACTTCTACTAAATCTGGAGGGCACTTTAATCTTTTACGTGTTCCTCAGACCGATCAACTGGTTATCAGCTTTATAGGATATCAGACGGATACAATAGATACAAAAGGAAAGGATGTAATAGAAATTAGATTAAATGCTGCGGTTTCTTTGGATGAAGTAAAAGTGGTGTATCGTAAAAAGACGACTGAAATTTCATTTACCGATCCTTTAAAAGTAGAGAAGATTGGGGAAGACGAACTTCTGAAAGCCGCATGTTGCAACCTCTCCGAAAGCTTTGAGACCAGTCCCAGTGTGGATGTGTCATTTACGGATGCGGTGACGGGAACCAGGCAAATTCAAATGCTAGGACTGGCTGGACCATATACCCAAATTACACGTGAAAATATGCCCGATATCCGTGGGCTTTCTGCTATTTACGGACTGACTTATATACCCGGAACCTGGGTCGAAGGAATACAACTAATAAAAGGACCTGGTTCGGTAGTTAACGGTTATGAAAGTATAGCCGGACAAGTGAATGTGGAAATACGAAAACCGGAAACCGCCGAAAAACTTTATCTTAATCTTTATGGAAATGAAGGAGGAAGAATGGAGTTCAACGCCAATTTTGCACATCGCATGGATGATGGAAAATGGTCAACAGCTGTGTTGTTACATGGTAAGAAAAACTCTAGAAATAATGATAGAAATCAAGATGGGTTTTTAGATCATCCCTTAAGTAATCAATTCATCGGATTGAATCGTTGGAAATATATAGGTCCTGGAGGAGTCCGATTGCAATTTGGGGTTAAAGGTACTTACATTGACAATATCGGGGGTCAAGTTGGATTTGATCCGGAGCAGAACTTACCGGTATCTGAAAAGTGGGGTATGCATCTGAATATGCAAAGAATTGAAGGTTGGGCGAAACTTGGGAAGGTATTTATAGACATGCCTTGGAAATCCATAGCGCTTCAAATATCGGGAGCAAACCACCGTCAAATAAGTTCATTTGGCTTACATGACTATGATGCGGAGCAACACACTTTTTATGCCAATACACTTTATCAAAGTATTCTAAGCAATACCTATCACAAATTCAAAACAGGGCTCAGTCTCCAATATGATAAGTATGCAGAATTGTGGAATAATACCAATTTTGACCGGACTGAAATAGTATCAGGGGCCTATTTTGAATACACGTATTCACCATCTGAGGATTTTAGCGCAGTGGCCGGTATTAGAGCGGATTATCACAATCTCTTCGGATCATTCATCACCCCCAGGATTCAGTTGCGTTACGCCATATCTGATAATACAGTGGTGCGGGGGAGTGCAGGACGGGGACAACGTACGGGCAACATACTTTCCGAATACAACGGATTGTTAGCCAGTTCAAGGCAGCTCATTATTCAGAGTGATGATAGCGAAAAGCCCTATGGGTTAAATCCGGAAGTTGCCTGGAATTACGGAATTAACCTGACCAAGTCTTTCCAATTGGATTATAGAGATGGTACAGTGAGTTTTGATTATTATCGAACCGATTTTGAAAATCAGATCGTCGTGGATCTAGACCAGAGTCCCCAAACTGCGGTATTTTATAATTTACAGGGGGATTCGTACTCAAATAGTTTCCAGGCACAACTGGACTATGAAGCGGTTAAAAGACTGGATGTCCGTTTAGCTTATCGTTGGTTTGATGTCCAAACGACCTATAGCGGTAAATTACTGCAAAAACCATTGATCGCAGCTCATCGTGCTTTTTTAAATGCAGGTTACGAGACGCACAATCAATGGAAGTTTGATTACACGATTAATTGGCAAGGTGAGAAGCGTATTCCAAATACAGAAGACAACCCAATGATCTATCAATTACCGGAGTATTCTCCGGACTTTGTCGTAATGAACGCCCAAATTAGTAAGTTGTGGAAGGAAAAATTTGAAGTTTATCTTGGAGTTGAGAATCTATTAAATTTCACTCAAAATAATCCAATATTGGCCAGTGAGCAACCGTTTGGCCCCCATTTTGATAGCTCGCTGATCTGGGGTCCAATCTTTGGAAGGAACGTTTATTTTGGTCTTCGGTATCGGATTAAATGAGTTCATTTGACTTTATTCTATGGATTGGAAATCAAAACTACTTGAAGGTTGGAGAGCATCATCCGGATTAAACGGGTTGATGTGGAATTCCCAAAGCGGGTAAATGTTTTACTCGGTGATACCTTAATCCGGCCTTGAGGCAATTTTTTAACTTATTTTCAGGAATGTCTTCATTCATCTGAAATACAATGGCTCGGTTCCCTTCATATTTAAAAGTATCCCCATACGCCATTTTAAAGGTTGGCACCAATTTACTGGTACACTTGAAATAGATCGCATATTGATGAGGTGTTTTAGCTTTCCAGTCAATACGGATGGTACTGCCATATTTCACAAGATAACTGGGTTCACCCCACTTAAGAGTTTCCTCAATCGTGTTAATCTCTTTTAGTTCATTAGCGGATTCTAAAATTAACCTCCTGAGATTCAAAATCTTATTTTTGACTTCATCTGGGTAATTGTCAAATACGGCAACAACTGCAGGACTGGAATTAATTTGTAATTTTTTCACTTGCTAGAAATGATATTTTGTTTTCCTGATTTACCTGATTTTTCTTTTCAATTGTAAAATGAAACCTGTTAAGGCAGCCATAAGAAACGAACTAGATTTGGTTTATTGCTAATATTTTCTTGACTTTTTATCCAACCACCTCATCAACTACTTTTCCAAATACATCAGTAAGCCGAAATCTCCGTCCTTGAAATTTATAGGTCAATTGTTCGTGATCGATACCCAATAAATGCAAAATTGTAGCCTGTAAATCATGGACATGAACTCCATTTTCGGTCACATTGAAGCCAATTTCATCGGAAGCGCCGAAACTTCCGGGTTTTATTCCACCACCTGCCATCCATATCGTAAAGACATAGGGATGGTGGTCTCTTCCAATTTCTCCTTGACTATTGATATTTCCTTGGACAAACGGCGTTCTGCCAAATTCACCACCCCAAATGACTAACGTGTCATCTAGTAATCCACGCTGTTTCAAATCCTGTACTAAGGCAGCGCTGGGCGCATCCGTGTCGGTACATTGGATTTTGAGTTGAGTATTAAGATTGCGATGCTGATCCCAGCCGGCATGCATAATTTGGATAAATCGCACATCTTTTTCAATAAGCTTGCGGGCCATGAGGCAATTATAAGCATAGGTTCCAGGCTGTGTTACATCAGGACCGTACATTTTTAAAATATGATCAGGTTCTTTGGAGATGTCGGTAATCCCGGGTACACTCATCTGCATTTGATAGGCCATTTCATATTGAGCTATCCGTGATTGTATCTCAGGATCTTGATAGTTTTGAAAGTTCTGTTCATTTAGGTCGGCGATGGCATCGAGCATTTGGTGGCGCAATTTCCGATTGACTCCGGGCGGATTGCTTAGATACAAAACAGGGTCGCCACCTGACCTAAACTTGACACCTTGCAATTTCGAAGGTAAAAACCCACTACCCCAATAGAAATCATAAAATATTTGACCACAACTGGCTTCTTTATCTCGTGATGTCATGACTACAAAGTCCGGAAGATCTTTGGCAGATTGCCCTAACCCATAACTCAACCAGGCTCCCAGACTGGGTCTTCCTGGCATCTCAGAACCGGTAAGGAGATAGGTTATCGCCGGTGCATGATTAATCGCTTCAGTATGCATGGACTTGATAAAACACAGATCATCAGCTATTGAAGCAATCTTCGGGAGAAAACTAGATACCCAGGCTCCTGATTCACCATGCTGTTGAAATGTGGTGATTTCCTTCATTAAAGATTTATCCGATTGGCCGCTGGTCATAGTACTAAATCGTTTACCATCCAGAAAAGAAGCCGGTATCTGGGTGTTGTGCAATTTGGTCAGCATGGGTTTGTAATCAAAGAGATCCACATGTGATGGGGCACCATTTTGAAAGAGATAGATAATTCGTTTGGCTTTGGGAGTAAAATGCACCTTTCTTTCTGTTGATAAGGTCAAATTCTGGACTTTACTCTTACATCCCATCAGATTGCCAAGCGCAATGGTACCTATACCTAACGCTGCCCTGCCAAAAAAATGTCTTCTCGTCAAATTAGCGTGCCAATATTGTAGGGGATCATTCATTGCTTGGTAAGGGTTTCGTCAAGGTTTAATATTACAGAACATACTGCAGTCATGGTGGCTAAATTAATAGGGTCAAGTTTATGGTTATTAGGGAAATTACCGACAGAAATGTAAGCCACAGCCCCTTCCGGGTAAGTTGCGAAGTGTTTATGCCATTTTTGCCATGAATTGTCCAATATTTCCATTTCAAATGAATTGGGTTTTCTGATAACAGTTTGATTGAAAGCTTTTTCCAGCATTTCGGAAGTAGATATTCCTTCTTGTAATAATCGTTGCGCCATAACCCGGGCTGCTTCCACATAGGCAACATCATTTAATGTGACCAAAGCATGCAAAGGGGTATTTGTTCTCAACGGGGTAACTTCACATACCTGACGAGCCGCATTATCAAATAACATCGTGGGCCCAACGATTCTACGCCAAAAGATATAAAGAGTGCGCCGATACAGATTTTCTCCTTGATCCTGCGGATATTTTTTGAGACCAAAGGTTGCTTCTTCCCAGATTCCTTTTGGTTGATAGGGATATACCGGAGGACCTCCCAATTTAGAAACCAAAAGACCACTGACCGCCAAAGCCTGATCCCTGATCATCCAGGATGGCATTCGAAACCGAGGTCCTCGCGCTAACAGTTCGTTTTGTGGATCATTTTTATGATGGATTTCGCTGGATTTAGAAGATTGCCGATAAGTGGAACTCATGACAATCGTTTTAATCAATTTTTTCATATCCCAATGATCTTGGAAGAAGGCCGCCAACCAATCCAATAATTCCGGGTGAGTAGGTTTATCACCCTGGTTGCCAAAATCTGCTGGTGTATGCACCAAACCATGACCAAAAATCTCTTGCCAGAATTGGTTGACAATAACCCGGGATGTTAAAGGATGTTTAGAGTCAACAAGCCATTTGGCAAAGGTGTAGCGATTGGGTACATCCGTCTTGGCCATTGGAGGCAAAAATTCAGGAACATTTCCACTTACTTTTTCTCTGGGTTGGTTATAGACACCTTTGGCCAGGATTGTCGTTGCTCTGGGAGACTTGACCTCATCCATAACCATGACTTTAACCCGGTCTTTAGTAGTTGCTGCTAATTTCTCCCGGGCTCTAAATAGGTTTTTTCCCAGTCTCCGGTATCCGGGTAATTGATCTCCGAGTAATTCAAATAAGCTGTTCAATTGGTCCTCATTCCTTAACTCTAGTGGAATTTTCAATAGCTCTAATAAACTGACATCAACAATTTTGCTGTGGTCTATTTTGAGTTCCGCCCAAGAAATGGAATCTATTATTTCCAAAATCGATTGCTTGATGGATTTAGTTTCCTGTTCATACAAATAATCGGATAAATCCAAAGTGGGTTCTACCATTCCATTCGAATTTTGGCCAGATTCGGATGTTTGGTTAAAAAAATCGAACAACTCGTAGTATTCGAGCTGAGAAACCGGATCAAATTTGTGGTCGTGACACCGAGCACAATTCAAGGTTAATCCCATCCATACCGTACCCACGGTTTCTACCCGGTCAAACACATTTTCGACCCTGGTTTCTTCAGGAATTCGTCCTCCTTCTCCATTGTACATATGATTGCGATTGAAACCACTTGCTAAAATATTATCCAATGACGGATTTGGTAATAAGTCCCCAGCCAGTTGTTCGATGGTAAACCGGTCAAACGGCATGTTCTCATTAAAAGCTTTGATTACCCAATCCCTCCAGGGCCACATGGTCCTTTCCGGATCAGCCTGAAAACCATTTGAATCGGCATATCTGGCTTTGTCAAGCCACATCCAACACCATTTTTCTCCAAACGCAGATCTCATCAACAATCTGTCCACCCAGTGTTCATAATCCGGGGTTTGCAAATAGGATTCTACTTCGGTTAAAGTTGGAGGAAGTCCGATTAAATCCAAAAAAAGTCTGCGCAATAGAATTTCCGGTTGCGCAGGTAGGGAAGGTGATAGTTGTTGTTCCTCCAGTTTGGTAAGCACAAAATAGTCAACTTCATTTGTTACCCAACTCGTGTCGTGGATAGTGGGAATAGGGGGTTTAATTATTGGCATGAAGGACCAGTGAGGCTCTATTTGAGCACCTTCCAGGATCCACTGTCGCAATAAACTTTTTTCTCCGGATGTTAATAAAATCTTGGACTCCGGAGGAGGCATAAATTCATCGGGATCTTCATGAAACACCCTTTGGATGAGCGCGCTGCTATCCGGTTGGAAAGGGACTACCGGAACACCTCCTTCTGAAAGGGATGTTTGCAATAAACCAGCCTGGGTATCAAGGCGTAAATCACCCTTTCGGGTATTTTCATCCGGACCATGACATGGATAGCAGCGGTCTGATAATATAGGCTTAATTTGATCATTGTAGCTGACCTTTAAATTCTTATTATCTGATGAAATCGCGGTATTGGTACCATTTTCGCGACAACCAGACCACAGAAATAAGGTGAATGCACTTACTATGATGATGGCATAAGAAAATCTTTGCATTATTCTAAGATAAGAGAAAATTACTATTTAACTCCATTCTGATCGTGTGTTGAGCAAATTGCCCTTATCAGCTCCGAATATCTTCCGAGCCCTACGTTTCTTGCAATCAGCAATCATTTAATTAGGGGTAAGTGAATCCTGATGAATCTAAATCATAAAAACCATACTTTCATTATTGACCAATTCCACTCTCGGGTTTTAAGGTGGCCAAGTGCTCATTGAGCTAAATCTCCGCATTTATAAGGCCTTTTGATATCTGTTTATCCAATTTCTTTGCACACCCTAATTCACAATTCCTAAAAGGGATTAGAAGGAGACATTTCCCAGGTCGTAATTCGTTCAAAGTGAATGTCCTCTCCATCACCATACAGGATTAATCCTTTTCCATTCAGGGTGGGGTATATTCTTCTAGCTATTGCTTGTCGGTCATTGGCAAAGACCTCTACAATGGATCTGTCAACATAAATTCTCAACTGCAGTTTTTCAGCGGGATTAAGAGTAAATGGTGCACTTTCAATAGTCTTTGAGCCAAAACCCAGTCCCGAATTCCTGGTATCAATATTTAATGTTTTATTGCTTGCATCGTAGTAAATGAGCGTCTCTTCTTCCTGGTTTTTGGAGACACAAACCTTTACTCCAACTGTTTTTCCTTCAAGAGGAGAGGTGATGAGCTCTACTTCCATGAGCTCGGTACTCAGGTCAGTGAGGTCCACTTCATTATGGGAGTCTATTTTCAGGTTGCGTTTCAATTTTTTATTGTACCTGAGATTTTTTAGTTCCTCTACCGGTGAAATTCTTAAGTTACCATCTTTTCCAAGCCACAATGATCTGGGTAATCCATACGTGCCGGTCCAACCACTTGCTGATCTAATATCTGCCGGTCTTTCATCAAATATCCAAGCCCACATAATCTGACGACCTTTATCATCGATCAAGGCTTCAGGAGCGAAGTAGGAATTATCAGTCCAGGTCATCCTGCCATGATTAGATGGATAAAAATGGTCATCGTGATAGTCGCCAATATAATATTGACAGCCCAGGTTGTGACTAATAAAGAGTAAAAGATGTTTACTACTGGATTGGCCTCCGCTTGCAGACATTGGCAATGGTAAGAAACTGGGACACATATTGTCTTCACTCGCTTGAGTCCACTCACGATTGGATTCATAAAACCGGTTGACATAGGTCCAATTTTTCAAGTCATTCGATTTCCAAAGATATAATCGATCCCCTTTTTCATGAGCAGGAGCTTGCGGTTGACGGCCCAGTTTGTTCAACACCAATAGATTTCCGGTAAGCATGTAGTAAATTCCATCCTTTTTCCAGATATTGGATGGATCGGCAGAACCTACAAAAATTGAATCTTGGCCAGTGGATTTTAAGCTTGTTATACCCCATTCAGTTGAATGTATTACCGGATTTTCGCTAAACTTATGCCATGAATTAAAACCGGGATCGATACTTTTGGCGATTCCAATTCCTTTTGCACCCCACAACATCCAATACGTGAGATACGCAATTCCGGAGTTGTCGACATATGCTCCTCCACTAAAACATCCTTCATCACCATTACCGGGTCCTATAGCATCAGGATGGTGCCTCCAATGCAACAAATCGGTACTGGACACATGTCCCCAAGAAAATCCACTTGCACTTCTCTTATATAAATACATCAAATGATATCTACCCCGATAATAAAATGCACCATTCGGATCACCAGGAATTCCCTGATCTTCAGGCAAACAAAAATGGTAAGCTGGACGATAAGGATCGCTGAGAAGTTTTTCTCTCAATGCACGGGTGTTTTGAATTACCACTTGCGGTACCGGAAATTCACTCTGCCAACCGGATTCTTCTCCTGAGGCTATAAGGGATGAGTTGGAGCCAGGAAGGATAAGATATCCGTCACTTATCTGGGCTTCTCCGGTGAGTTGAATCTGCTTGAAGCGACTTGTAAGTTCCTGTGCGCCTTGTTTGAAATCCCACCAAGCCCATAAACCCCTATCGGATTTACTGGCACCAGATTTCAAATTGTTTATCTCAATGGAACTCAAAGCATAATTATAGATTCTTGCCTCTTTGATTATACCAACTAGTGAATTTTGAGGATCCCCAGCATCCAGATGCCTTAGTCCAAATAAAACACATGACCTTTTTGGATCAAACTCTTGACTACTCTCGATTTTGTATTTTGAGTATACGTTGCCATTGCGATAAATTGTAACATTAGATTTGGCATAGGTGATTGCAATCTGAACGACTTCTTTCTGCGAAGCTGTTTCGGTTTTTACCAGACTTTGATCTTTTTGTGTTCGCAAAAAATTATTACTTCCAGACATCCATTTTCCTTGCTCCTTTTCACCAAACACAATTCCATCAAAAATGCCTCCTCCTCCGTCCAGGGTCAATGCGGATCCACCTTGTTGGGTCAAATTATCGAGTGATACCCAGGAGATTAACGTCTTATCCTTTAAAATAGGATCATCCGATATTGGGGAGTACAAAGTTAGTACTAAAATAGACAGCAGATTAAATAACGAGTATGTCATAATAGTTGGATAATTAATTTGGACCAGAAGATATGGATTATTTCTTGCTTTTTTTAACAACTACATTTAAGTCCGACGATGCATTAAAGTTCAAGGTTGACCGAGGAAATGGTTCAAAATCTTGTCTAAAAAAATGAAAGATAATGGGTAATTGAGGAGATTGGATATTAACATTATCTCTCCATCAGTTTATCAATCCACTGAATAACCTGGGCCTTCCTGCGCACCGATACCGGGATATTGGTGCCATCAGCAAGTTTGATGTATCCCCCGTCGATTTTGATAAATTCCTTGATAAAATTGGCATTGATCAGGTGACTCTGGTGAGTTCTGATAAAACCCCGATCCCCTAGTAACTGATCAAAATACTTAAGAGGTCTGGTAATAAAAGGCTGGCCGTGATTTTGAGTATAAATCCGGGTGCAATTATCATCACTTTCACAACGGATTATCTCCCTTACCGGTACGATTAAATATTTATCAGCTGTTGATAATACGATCTGATCGGGCTTTTCTTTGGTGAGAATATTTTGTTTTAACGCTTTTAGCGAATCGGCAGTACCTGGCCACAAAAGCTCAGCCCGCGTGACCGCGTTTACCAATTTATCTGCTTCAATAGGTTTCAGCAAATAGTCTACTGCGGCATATTGAAAGGCCCGTAAAGCGTGTTCGTTACTTGCAGTGGTGAATATGACCTGGGCTTTTCTTTCCTGAATGATATCCAATAAATCGAAACCGCTCCCGTCAGGTAGCATAATATCCAGAAAAATTAACTCGGGATGGACTCTGTTAATTAGTTTGGCGGCCTCGACCACACTTTCCGCTGTGCCCACAATTTGAATTTCCGGACAATAGTCGGTCAAATCCAGCTTTAATGCCTGGATTGCTTCAGGGATATCATCGATGATTATTGCTTTCATAATGGTCTAATGTATGATTGGGACAATCAATTCTAGCGTGGTACCCTTTTTACGATCATTTGAATTCTTTTGGTCTAGAAATTTCAAAGGTACGATCTGCTGGTTTCTTATTAGCAAATTTAATCGCCTCCGAATGATGTCCAAACCCGCTGATTGATGATTTTGTTTATGGGGAACAGATTTGATTCCAACTCCAGTATCCCTGACATATATTTTGAGATAGGATCCAAAAGGTGCAATATCAATTTCAATTGTACCTTCATCTATCTCGGTTTTTTTGATTTGAGGTAGAATTCCATGAAGGATGGCATTTTCGACTAGGGGCTGGAGAACCATGGGAGGAATGTGAATCATTTCAGGTTCAAGTTTTGAATCGACCGACCAGATTAGGTTGATCGGTAACTTATGTAAGGATTCCTGCATGGCCACATATTCAGTGATGAATTCTATTTCATCCTGTAATGATGTTAAATTTTGGCGTGATTGGTTCAGGAATTTACGCATAAGTCCGGCAAATCTTGAAATTTTCTGTCTGGCTGCTTGATTTGAATGGCCAGTCATCATCCCTTTAATACTATTAAGCATATTGAAAATAAAATGTGGATTCATTTGGTTTTGATGAGCTTGTTGCTCCAAACTTAATAGTTCGTATTTCCGCATGAGGTTTTTTTTCTCATAGATAAGTATTCTGCGTTGACGCCATTGTGAAATGAAAACGAATAAACCTAAAAGCAAGAATATGCCGATTATTGCTCCCGCTAAGTATATGGGTTTTTGGTACCATGGAACGGCCATCAGAATAGATAATGATTTAGAACTGCTACACTCGAATTTATCATTACAGACGCGTATTGTAAGTGTATTTTCGCCAGTGGGAAAATGAGTGAATTCCATATTTGAGGAAGTGGAAGGTGTGGACCATGGGTTGTCATTCCAACGCCATTGATAAAACATTGATTCACCTGTAAGACAAACCGTTTCACACGATATCCATAGTGAATTGACATTGGATGGAAGATATATTGTGGACTTTGCCTTTGACTCGATCCTGTTGCTATCTGACGCGGTTACTCTTATTTTCCGAATGGCTAGCCTAGGAGGATCCTGAATATCGGTTTGGTCTTTTGGGTTTAAAACAAATACGCCATTTTGGTTATAAACCCAAATGTTTTCTTCTAAGTCAATATCCAATCTTGAAGAAGAAGGATCTGACCACTTTGACGACCAATCATACCTATGAGTCTCATAGATCTTACCCTCAAAGTCCAGTAGGATCTTTGTTATGCCTTTACGATTGGATACCCAAATATGCTGTTGGTTATCAATAATATGGTGGATATACAAATCTTGTAGCTGGTCTTGACCTTGAATCAACTTGAATTGATCGCTCGTATTTATGGTCCAAAGACCCTGATCAGAACCCAACCAAAGCCGGGTATCCGTGTTTCCAATAGACCGATTCAATGCGTTAATGGTAATTCCTTCGGGTAGCTTATGATGTGTCCAATTTTGTAAATGGTAAGACCATAATTCATTACCTCGTTCTGGATTGTAGGTCAACAGCCAACAATCACCAAGGTGATCTACCTCAAATAGCTTGATTTGATAATCATGCGATCCAGGTGGCAGTTTAATTGATTCGGTTACAAATACGTTATCCTTGATTTGGAGTTTGTATAAGTTTTGTGGATTGGTAACCATCCAAAAATAGTCTTTCCCTTTTTGTTTGACATCAAGGATTTGATAGTTTGGTAAATTGGGTTTTAGATCGAATAATCGAATTTTGTTATTTTGGATTTCACCAATTTGGCTTGAGCTGAATAGGTATATTTTACCACTATGATTTTTGAAAAGAAACCGGGATGGATCCTGAGTTTTCGAGAGGGATGGATAAAATATTCTGGCTTGTGAAAATTGAAATTTTCCTAATCTTCCTGATTCATCCAACAGCCAAAGATTTTGCTGTGGATCAACCTCAATATTCTTGATATTCTGCACTTGGTGGTAGTGGTCTACCTGATACCATGATTCTAAATTAGCACGCCAAAGACCCTGGGTCGAACTAATCCAGATTTGTCCGTAAGTATCCTTGACTATGGATTTTATGTTTTTGATTGTTTGCACTGTTTGCCAAAAAGGTTTCTTACCAAAATCTCCACTTGCATCTGCATAATATAATTGCTGATTTTGCGTATTGACCCATACGTTTTGCTCGTCGATATCATGGTATATATAATTATACTGCGGTGGTTCTATCTTGACGTCCCAAATGGGATTTTCAAGTCGGTCATGTCGTAGATACTGAGGTTGACTTCCGTCACAGAATACCAAAAATTCCTCCGGATTTGTTTTAAGGATTGCTTTTACACTGAGGCTGTTCAAACCGTGACTTCGGTCGAAGTGTACCACTTGATTCTTAAATCGGTACAAACCTGATTCACTACATATCCACAAGGCATTGTCATATTCGTATAAGGAATTGATTTTGGTGACTGGAATATTGACCTTACGAAAGGGAACATTCTCTTTCGTATCCTTAGCGATCCAAATTCCTTTTTGGGTGGCCAAATAAACATCTTGGTTGGATCGTTGGATCAGGTCCGAAATGTCCAATCCGTCATATTCTAGTTCTTGCAGGGTTCCCCCTTTCAGGCGACTCATTCCGCGATTAGTGCCTATCCAAAGAGTAGAATCGTTGACTTGCAGCATGGATTGAATCTTAACATCGGGTTTAACCATTTTCCATTTAAACCATTCAAGATTATAACCATTGAATCGACATACACCTTTATGGTCGATTCCTATCCAGAGGTAACCATTTTGATCTGTATATAAAGTAGAGATTCTTTCATTTTTTAGCGCGTCAATCAACCGGGATTCGAATAAGGGTATTTGCGCATTTACCTGTTTGGATACAAGTATTAACAAGATGATTAACCAGCAATGGCGAGTGTTTATGAATGAGGATGTATTCAAGAGCAAGTTTTATCTGATATAAAAACTAATTCCATCAAGACAATAGTATCAAATAGAAGGAAAAGTTATGCTAGGACCATTTGTTCAACTAACGTAAGGAGACCGGAGCTCTAGAGGTCAGCATGTTCATGGCTGATTAATTGTTAACCATAGTCTAATGTTTGATGCCTGTGCTTTGATTCTAAGCAGATGTAAAGGGCTAAATTTATGTGTGCGTATTTCCAGCTAAGTGCCCATAACAATGCGTGCTTTTCAGGTTATTTGATGCTATTTTGTTACCTTTAAATGTCGTACAAGACAGGCTTAACAAACATCAGTAATCATGAACATATTGATTATCGGATCGACGGGGCAATTGGGATATACCATTTGTAAAAAGCTTCAGAATACGGGCAATAATGTTTTTGCCTTACATCGGACAACTTCAGATATTTCACTATTACAAAAATTAAATGGCATACAACGGATTGAAGGAGATCTGACGGATGTATCTACCTTGAAGCGTGCGGTGGAAGGAAAGGATGTAGTCATATCTACTGCAAATACTGCTGCACCGAGACTCAAAGCAGATACTTTTAAAAAAGTAGATATCAAAGGGCATAAAAAGCTTCTTAAAGCTTGTAAAGAATCGCTAGTCAAACAATTCATATTTACTTCAGTTTTACCATTTGGTGAGTTGAATGAGTCCATACCATTGGGAAGGGCAAAGAAGACTATTGAAGAGGCCATATTGGCAACAGGTATACCTTACACCATTTTCCAACCGGCTGCATTCATGGATATTCATTTTGGATTTTACGGAACAGAAATACCCATTCAAGGTACGGAAATGGCAACTCTAAACCGACCTTTCAAATTTATGAATAACTTCTACGATGGTATCCGCAATGACATTGCAGAAAAGGGGAGATTTCATCGAATCGGGAAAGGAAATATGCCTACCTCTTACATCTCAATCGAAGATGTTGCTGAATTTCATGTCAGAGCCATTGGAAATCCTCATGCCACTAACCGGATTTTTCAAATCGGAGGACCGGAAGCCTTAACTCCCAACGATCTCAAATCTATATTTGAAAAAATCTATAGTAAAAAACTTAAAGTGAAGACCACTTCTCCATTACTAATGAAATGGATGTCAAAAATATTTAGCCTGATTAACCGACCGGCAGCTAATATTTTTGCTCTTAATTATGCTGGATCCCAAGTGCCGATGGTGGTCAAGGATGCGGTTAAAGTTGCTGATGAATTTGGCATTGAGTTAATCGACGCCGAACAGTATCTAAGAAATAAAATGACCTCTTAAGCCTATAGATCTTCTTCTTTTATCCATTTTCCGACTTTGGGTGCGATATAGGTGCGCAGTTCAAAGAAAGCCTGTTCAATAGTCGAAGCGAAACGAATCATGGTTGCATTTTCCAATTTTAGAAAACCTTGGTCTGTCATTTTTACAATCAAATTTCTAAGCGCATCGAAATACCCATTAATATTGATGATACAAATGGGTTTTTGGTGGAGTCCCAATTGAGCCCAGGTCACGATTTCAAATAGCTCATCCAGGGTTCCGTACCCCCCGGGGAGAACCAAAAATGCATCGGCAAGCTCATATATTTTTTCTTTGCGTTCATGCATATTGTGGGTGCTGATCAATTCCGTAGTTCCAATATGAGCTATTTCTTTAGAGCGCAAAAAGGAGGGTATAACTCCTGTAACTTTGCCGCCGTTTTCTATTACCGAGTCTGCCAGGATTCCCATGATTCCAACTTTGCCTCCCCCAAAAATCAATCGGATCTTTTTTTCTGCAAGGGCAGCTCCCAATTCAACGGTAGTATCCCAAATTGCCGGATCATTTCCTGAACTGGAGCCACAAAAAACGGCTATAGACTCGATCTTTGACATTATTCAGGAATGGAGTTAACTGAAAATTGAAATACCCAAGCATGCGTATTTTTGACCTCTTTGCGCAAATTACCCCCGATTTCTATTAATGCTCCGTTGGCCACAGCTTCCCATTTAACAGATGCTCCGGTTTCCAGCAAGGTCACTTGACTTCCTTTTTCAGGTTGGATACTGTATAAGAATATTTTATGAGGAATTTCATCCTCATTTGCGTCGGGGAGGTATATGGCATTAACCTGGCGGGTATCTTTCTTTCTCGTATAACATATCTTTCCCTCTTTATATGGCTTTATTGGTCTGGTGGAGTAAATGGCGTCTCCATTTAGATCCAACCAATCGCCCATGTCTTTCATCCGGACAAATGCCTCTTCATCAATGGTTCCATCCGGTCCGGGACCTACATTCAACAAAAAATTACCGCCTTTAGCGACGATGTCTATTAAGAGGTGGATCAACTGTCTGGAAGACTTATAGCGTGGATTGCGATTGTAACTCCAAGATTGAGACATGGTCATACAGGTCTCCCAAGGGTAAGGTAAGGTGCGATCCGGTACTCGCTGTTCCGGAGTTCGATAATCTTCATATGGGCCATGCACTGAGCGATCAACAATAATGAGACCTGGCTGATTTGTTCTGGCCATTTTTGCAATCCTTGGCATATCAATATCTTGTTCCCATTCAGGTATATCATATCCCCAAGCCAATACTTCCTCATTGATGGTGGAATCAGGTCTAACCCAGCCTCCATCCAACCATAAAATATCAATCGAACCATACTCAGTAGTCAATTCTTTTATTTGGTTGTAGGTAAAATCTTTGAATCGTTGCCACCGTTCAGGATATTTGCGAATGTCATAATTATTGCATCGATTGGGAGTTGCCCATTCTTTGGCCCAATAATCCGGATGGTTCCAGTCTGGTTTGGAAAAATAGGCGCCAATACCCATGCCTTCCTGACGGAACGCCGAAAATATTTCTTTAGCCACATTGGCTTTAACATGGTTTCGGAAAGGAACGTTCGGGCCCGTAATTTTATAGTCGGTATATTTACTGTCAAACATGCAAAAACCATCGTGGTGTTTGGTAGTAAACACCACATACCTCATCCCGGCATCCTTCGCTGCTTTGGCCCATTTTTGCGGATCAAATTTAACTGGATTGAACGACTGAGGTAACGCTTCATAGTCCATTTTGAATTGATAATAATCTGCCCCTCTACGACTGATCCAGGGTTCGGAACAAAGTGCCCAGCTTTCCACAATACCCAGTTGACTATATGTTCCCCAATGCATCATGAATCCAAATTTTTGATCTTGCCACCATTCGAGTTTCTTGCTTACCTCCTCATCTTGTGGCCATTGATATTTCTGTCCAGATAGTAAAAGACATGCACTAAAAAATAAACCCAGTGCCAATAAATATTTTCCCATTTCTAAAGAATTGTATTAAATGAAATCTAATTTAAGATATTCATCTAGAGTGCCAAAATTGCGTTGAGCTGATTCCAATGGTTAAACTCATAATCTGGTTGAACATCCTCATCTTTTTCGAGACCATCGGGATTAAACCATGCGGTTAACATCCCCATTTGCTTTCCTCCTCGTATATCCGCATGTAAATTATCACCGATGACCAAGGTTTCCTTTGGGGCGGGATATTGGCATTTCTCCATCGCAATTTTGAAAAACTTCCGGTCGGGTTTTGTATATCCGATTTCTCCTGAAATAATGACTTCGTCAAAACAAGGAAGTAAAGAGGATTTTTCCAATCTTGGACGTTGAATTTCGGCCAGGCCATTAGTGATTAGTACCATTTGATAAGTACTGGATAACTGATGCAAAGTACTTTCAGCCCCTTCAAAGTAGTAGATAGCCGATGACAAATGCTTGGCGTATAAATCATGAAAATAAGATCCGGGGATATCGAGATTTATGGCACGGCAGAAAGATTGCATACGTTGTGATTTTAATTGTTCTCTGGTGATCTTACCTTTCTCAAAAGATTTCCAGCAAGCCTTGTTAATCCTGGTGTAGATTTCTCCATATTCGGGCTGATAGTCGATTTCACAATCGTTAAATGCTTTTTGCAATGATCTGGTTTGACATTTATCAAAATCAAAAATGGTGTGATCTGCGTCGAAGAAAAGGTGCGTGATTGACATACCTGATAGTTGGAATAGGCAAAGATAATTAATTCAAAAAATTGACTGGCAACCAGCACAAAACAGCAGTTGCAACTTTGCTCAGGAATGTGTAACTTCGTCCACTGAAGATATTATTACCTGACACTGTTATAACATCTTCATAGAGGATGAGGAATTAGAAGGTCCTGGGAGTTCAGGGCCTTTCTGATTTTCCTTCTAGATTTTCTTCTGGTTTGCCAATCATAACACCCATCAAGGTTCTGGGATTCTATAGTCTGAAGGTGTAATTATATTTTACCACTACAGTTTGTTCTTGGGTGGCAGGAAGAAATGGATTTTCTCGTTGCCGGTTGGTATTCCAAAATTGATTCACCACCAAATACAAATCATTTCCCTCCTTGGGATTAAATCGTAATCTGAAATTACCTATTGTCGCATGTCCTTCACTCACATACTGGATAAATGAGGCCAATGATAAACGGGTATTTACGGTATACAGGAGCTTGAGTCTCCCTACATGGGCAATAAATTTGGATTTTTCCGCAAGTTTAACCCGGTTAAACTCATAGCTCCCTGATAATTCGAAGCCATTCCCGATATTCCATTCCGGATTAAAGGAGAAAGAAGTGATTTTTCCATTATAGAATTGACCTAAATTTGATAATAAAAAAAACCTGAAAAGTTTGGTGAAGGGGGTGTGAAAAACGATTTCAGAATCCCAGTAGTTGTATTCGCCAGAGGCCACCTCGTGATCATCAGAAAGTTCGAACCCTTCGTATAACCGGTCAAATTTACGGTTGATACCAATGGTGCCACCAAATCCTTTCTTTGCCTGAAATTCCCATCCCAGATTATAATTGGATGTTTCCGTGTTTTTGTGGAAATTATTTTGATATAAAAAATTAAAGGTGCGAAAACGATGTTGTTGCAACCAAGAATCCTCAGGCATGGTCCAGCCATATCCAAAAATCGCAAAACTTGAAAGATAGTTTTCTCTAAACTGAAATCCCAATCCTGGAACAAAGTCTTCTCCTGATCGGGCTATACTTAGGTCATAGGTGAATCCATCATATCGTGTCCTTTCAAGATTGATGAAGAAATGAGTAGGCTTAAGTGAAAACAAGCGGTTGGACCGGTCATTTTCCAGACTCTGCCCGATTTTTAGTTTTAGAAAATCCCATTGATTAATCTTAAGAATGGCATCGGCAGCGTACACTGTATTGTAATTACCATTAAAGTCGGTTCGATTGGTAAGCAATCCACCTACATAGGAAAAAGGGTTAATGATTCGTTTTCTAACTCTACCTACAGTGAAATTTTCACTCATGACTCCACCCTGTTTTCCGGTTTGCATGTTAATGAGTCCAATATCATATTTTCCCACTCTCCCGGTCAACCGGGCACCTCCCAGTATTCGTACCTGTTCACCGTCTTCATTCAATCCTATTTTCCGAGAGTAAAACAATCGGTTTGGACCTCCCATTCGCACATCAAAAATACTGGACCTCTCTTGAAAGAAAAGTCTCTTTTCGGGAAAGAACAAAGAAAATCGGGTTAAATTGACTTGCTGATCATCGGCTTCAACCTGCGCGAAATCGGTATTCACGGTGAGATCTAATGTTAAATTGCTGGTTAAGTTATATTTTACATCCAATCCGGCCTCAAGGGTAAGATCGTTATCCAGTGTATAATCTTTTTGATTTTGGGGTATTTCAGCTTCTCGATTTATACCTCCAAGTGTGTAAGGGGTAATGTATACCGGTTTTTTCCCTACCACATGATCTAGTGTTACGTCTTGGGCCTGAGAAGGCTTAAAACTACTCCAAAATCCAAAACTTGGCGGTATGGCTGGCCAGGTGTTAATTTCATTCTTACGAGAGATATTTCTCCAAAGGATCATACCCATTTCAACATCACCTGATGACTCTTGAAACTGTAGACTAGACATTGGTATTCGGAATTCCGCGATCCAGCCATGATCATTAAGATCACACCCCACGTCCCAAAATGAATTCCAAGAAATGTTGAAGGGTTCGTCTCCGACAGCATCTTCAAATATGGTCATATCCATTCTCAACCCAGCCGGTGTCGTGTAGAAACATAGTGCATTTTCATTGTCGTTGTAGGAGTCGATGATCACCCCGAAGAAATCATTGGCAAGACTTAATTCATCGCGCTTGCGAGAAGGATATTTAATTTTATCAGGTTCCTGATCAAATAACTGGGCTCCAATATAGAGGAATTCCCCATTGTGAAACATTTTGACCTTACTGTTTTCAGTGGCATCTTGATCAAAATTAGGAGTGTGCTGAATCAATGAAACAGGTTTCACTGATTCCCATACAGGTTCCCTCAAATCTCCATCAAGAGAAATCGAATTTTTAATATAAGATATGTGATAGTTAGATTGACCGATGACAAATATCGGTGCATAAAAGAAAAAAAAAGTCAACGCAACCTGGAGATTTTTCATTTTAGTCGTAAAGCCTCACAAAAGTAATCAACCTGGTTCAAGAACTAAAAATATTTTAAATAAGAATTGGTCAAACCTGAAGCCAAAAATGACATCTTGAAACCCAAAACTCAAAGGATACATGAACTATTCACAACTCACAACTCACAACTCACAACTCAAATCTCACAACTCAAAGCTCACAGCTCACAACTCAAAGCTCCCTCAGTCCAATTGAATAATTTCGAAAAATTTTTTCCGGTAAGATTTGCTGATTCGAAAAGTTTGGTTGTTTTTAAGTTTTACCTGGTAATCATTTTGATTTACTTTTTCAATTTCTTTCATAAATTGAAGATTGATGATTACTGAACGATGTATTCTAATAAAATTTGGGGTAGGCAGCTTAGTGAGAAATTCAGAAAGAGTTTCACGAAGTAAATATTTTTTTCCTTCTGCGAATATTTCGATATAATAACTCGAAGCCTGTATGAATTCGATGTTTTTAAAGGTAACAAAATGGATTTTCCCTCCCGTTTTAACAGGTATGGTTTGATCGAATGGGTTGACCGGATCTAAAGTTTTGCGAAAATGTTGTAAAAGTTGTTGAAGATTTCCTTTCAAGTCCTGGTTTTGAGATTTATGCATTTCTATAATTCTCTTAACCGATCCTTGAAATCTTTTTTCATCAAATGGTTTTAATAAGTAATCCAAAGCAAATATTTCAAATGCTTTAATCGCATGTTCATTATGAGCCGTTGTAAACACGATGTACGGCCGGTCTTGCAGTTCTATTTTTTCAATAATTTCAAATCCGTTCATGTCGGGTAACTCAATATCGGTAAAGATGACATCAGGCTTATGTTGCTGGATCAACTGGATTGCTTGTTTCCCGGTTTCAGCAATACCATTGAGTTGAAATTCAGGAACTTTCTGAATCCAATCACTTAATTGTTGGGCCGAAAGTGGATCATCTTCAATAATAATTACTTGGATATCTTGTTGCATAAGATGTTCTTTTATCTGATACAGATAAGGCCAATTCCGAGTAAAACATAGAGAGAAAATCGCCCTTGATTATATCAATTTAAGGACGATGCTAACAAAAATCGAAGATAGAATAATCTTCTCCATTGATCAAACCACTAACTGCAAAATATCATTCATTCAAATCAGAATTTCATCCTCTCACTGATATGAGCTAGTATGCCTACTACAAATCAACGTAGTCAGGCGCTTTTTATTTAGAATAAAACCTATAAAATGAAATCTAAGATTACTTTGCTAATCACCTTATGGTGTTTGGGGATGTCTGCTAGTATAGCGCAACGTACCCTGACCGGGAAGGTGACCGACACCGAAGGTGAACCACTTATCGGTGTTAACATTTATGTAAAAGGAAACCCAGCTGTAGGAACGATTTCCGATTTTGACGGAACCTATAGTCTGGATGTCGATGACAATGTTTCCATATTAGTTTATAGCTATACCGGGTTCGAAGAAGTCGAAAGGCAAATTGGTAATTCCAATGTCATTGATGTACAAATGACAGCAGGAATTACTTTAGAAACCGCTGTGGTAACCGCCTTGGGTCTTTCGAGGCAGGAAAAATCTCTGGGATACGGTGTTTCCACAGTATCCGGAGATGAATTGACACGTACGCGTAACAACAGTGTGATTGACGCCCTTTCAGGAAAGGTAGCCGGACTCACCGTTAATTCGAATTCACAGCCTGGAGGGGGATCTTCCGTGGTTGTACGAGGATTTGGCTCTGTTACCGGTAACAATCAGGCTTTATGGGTAATTGATGGGGTACCGGTTAACAATAGTGCCAATACGTCAACAACCACATTGTTGAATCCCAATGATGATTTTAACCGGTCTCAGGATTTTGGAAATCAGGCCAATGATGTTAATCCGGATGATATTGAAAGCCTTTCTGTATTGAAAGGAGCCGCTGCTACCGCTTTGTATGGCTCAAGAGCCGCCAACGGGGCAATCATTGTAACTACAAAATCAGGAAGTAGAGACCAAGGCTTAAAAGTCGATTACAGTGGTTCATTTACCCAGTCAGAGGTAAACAGACTTCCATTCTTACAGAATACTTTTGGTCAGGGCTGGAATGGTCTGTGGGCGTCTAATGAAAATGGAAGTTGGGGACCTAAAACCGATGGGAAATTAAGACTGTGGGGTAACGTAGTTAATAACAGCAGTCAATTGAAGCCTTATGTGATTCTTGAAGACAATTTAAGAGACTTTTATGGTTATGGAAAAGCTTGGAACCATTCAGTTGCTGTCTCTGGTGGAAATGAGAGCGCTAGCTTTCGTTTGAGTTATTCCAATGCGAATGATGATGGTGTGGTACCAACGGACGCCGACTCTTATAAGAGAAATACCCTTGGATTCAAGGGAGAGGTTGGTGATGAAAAATTCCAGGTTAGTGCTACCGTAAATTACCTTAATAAAAATCAGAAAGCTTTAGCGACCGGACAAAATGATGACGCGGGCGCTGGAAAGGTGTTGTTTCAGGAGATTATTCAGATCCCACGCGATATGTCGATCGTGGACATGAACAAATATGATGACCAATTTTACAATCTGGATAATTATTACACGCCTTATGCCCAGAATCCCTATTTCATATTAGGCGAGCAAGGAAACAAATTCTTGGAAAATAGAATATTTGGTAATGTTTCCTTGAACTATAAATTGATAGATAATTTGGAATTGTCCTGGAGGGTTGGAGGTGATTTTTCAGGATCAGACCTGTCAGATTGGGGAAATGTGGCAAAAATCACAGCCGGATCGCCCAATTCATCTGCGAATGACGTGGTAGGTCGGGTTACAGAAACCAATTTAAACCGCAATCAGATAAACAGTGATGTTTTATTGACTTATAATCAAAATTTAACCGATAAAATAAATCTTCGCGTAACCTTGGGAAACAATGTTAATTCGAGGTATTCAAAATACACCACATCAACTGTGACTAATTTGACGATACCTGGTTTTTACAACCTTTCAAATACCACGAATAACCCAATTTCCAATAGTGCCAAAACCGAACGGAGACTAATTGGTGTTTTTGGAATTGTTGACGTCGCTTTCGATAATTGGTTATATGCTACTTTACAGGCCCGCAACGATTGGTCCTCAACCTTGCCGATAGATAACAATAGTTTCTTTTATCCGGCAATTACCCTTTCTGCAGTGCTTAGTGATGCCTTCGATTTAAATAGTAATACCCTTTCATTACTGAAGGTAAGAGCATCTTATGCCCAAGTAGGTAATGATGCTCCACCCTATTCAATTGTACCAATATATACAGCCGGTATAGCGAGAGCCGGAGCTTTTGGAGTCGTAAACTTTCCAATCTCCGGAGTAAATGCATTTGAAGTAGGTGACATTCGAGGTAACAATAAACTTCAGCCGGAAATTACTACCGAATTGGAGTTTGGAGTAGATGCAAGATTTTTACAGAATAGAATTGGTATTGATGTAGCAGTTTATGACCGGACCACTACGGATCAAATTATTAATGTAGAAAAAGATCCATCCTCCGGGTACTTAACTCAGGTCTCCAATATCGGGGAAATTCAAAATCAGGGAATTGAATTGTTGTTCAATGTTACACCGGTAAAGACTCCTAATTTCCAATGGGATATTGGTTATAATTTCAGTAAAAATGAAAGTATGGTCAATTCGCTTGGTACCGGAAATACCTCAATTGTACTAAATACTGCTTATGGAATTGAATTAAGAGCAGAAGAGGGCCAACCACTGGGAACTATTTACTCTCCTACCTCGGAGTTGGATCCAAATGGAAACATTGTGGTGAATTCTGCTAATGGATTACCTATCACTGCACCAAATAAAAAATTAATGGGATCTATCAATCCTGATTTTGTGATGGGATTAAACAATTCTTTTTCATATAAAGACTTAAGATTGGCATTCAATGTGGATTATCGCAAAGGGGGTGTATTTTGGTCTTACACATCCAGATTAAATTATTTCGTGGGCAATGCATGGAAATCCCAGTATAATGATCGTGAACCTTTTGTAGTTCCCGGATCTGTAAATAAATTGTCCAATGGAGAATACGTGACCAACACAACGGCCGTGGACCGTTCAAACATTTTTACCTATTGGGGTGCTACCAATGCCGCTCAGGAAAACCATGTTTTGGATAAAACATTTTTTAAGCTGAGAAATGTCTCCTTGACGTATGAGTTACCAAAGTCTTTATTGTCAAAAGCGACTATCCAACGGGCAAGTATAACTGCATTTGGTCGGAATCTGATCTTATGGACCCCTTCAGATAACCATTATGTAGATCCTGAAGGATCCACATTTGGTTTGGATTTGACTGGTCAGATAGGAGAATTTTCTACCGGACCAACCAATGCAAGTTATGGACTCACTTTTAATCTCTCTTTCTAAACACGTATTAAAATGAAAAAATTAGTTAAAATATTAATATTTACCTGGGTGAGCATATTAATTATGCCAGGGTGTAATGATTTCCTGGATGTGAATGTGGACCCCAACAATCCCACTGAAGTGGATCCTTCTTTGGTATTGCCTTCTGCGCAAATGCATATGTGTGGGATAATAAATGGTGATTATGCAATCCTTGGTGGACTTTGGTCGCAACATTGGACCCAAAGTCATGTGGCATCCCAATATCGAACTGAGGAGCGATATGCACTTCGAAATTCAGACTATAATGGTGCTTGGAGGGACCTGTATTCGGATGCCCTAATTGACTTATTGGTAATCCGAAATAAAGCAAGTGAGGATGAAAACTGGGTAACTTATTTACAGGCGACCGCCTTGATGGCTTATGCATACCAAATTTTGGCAGATTTTTATGATCAAATTCCTTTTAGTGAAGCATTGCGTAGTGAGGAAGGGATCGAAGCACCCCTATTTGACCAAGGTCAAGTTGTCTATGATGGCTTAATTACTATGCTAGATGAAGCACTGGCAAAGGAATTGTTTGCTCCTTCATCCAAAGGCTCTTCCACAGATTTTGTGTTTGGCAATCTTAGTCAGACTCAACAGATCAATTCCTGGATCGCTTTTGCGAATACTTTAAAACTTAAAATTTACTTGAGACAGACTAAAGCCAGACCGGATGTTGCACAAGCTGGAATTAACGCTTTGTTATCTGGGAATGTGCCCTTTTTGACCGATCACGCTCAAATCAATGTTTTTACTGACATTCCCAACCAAAGTTATCCATTGTTCGAAACGGATCGACGTCAGTTAAATGTTCGCTCTAATCTGAGGGCAAGTAATACATTTATTTCATTCTTGGAAAAATTTGAGGATCCGAGGATTGATGCTTTCTTCGTTCCTGGATCAGGAGGGCATATGGGTTTACGTCAAGGGGATTTTAATGCCCTGAGTACGGATATTCCTCCGACAGCTCCTTCGGTGGCGAATATCCTTCCTACCAGCGCTTTTTATTTTTTCTCCAAAGATGAGATCAGCTTTATGTTGGCCGAAGCTCATGCCCGTTACGGTGATGCATCGACTGCACAGGCCAAATACGATGAAGCCGTATTATCCGCATTTAGCAGAGTGGGAATGGATGGTTCGGAATTTATTGCGGATGGCGGGGCTTATGCTTATCCGAATGGTACGCTTTCAGACAATATTAAGGCCATAATCACCCAAAAATGGGTATCCTTGGTAGAACGGGGATATGAATCATTCTTCGATCAGGCCCGAACCGGAATTCCGGCAAATTCTCCGGTTGGAAGCGATGATCCGTCCTATATACCTGGTGAATTCACTTATTCCATAACCGGAACGACCAATGGTTTATTCCCAAAAAGATTAATATTTCCTGACATTACCAGGAGAAATAATCCCAATACACCGGCTGAAGTGGTAATAACCGAGCCGGTTTGGTGGGCTAAATAATTGGATAATCAAAATTGATAAATAATGAAAAAGATATATTTTATATTCTCATTTTTAGTAGGGATCTTCATCTTTCAGTCCTGCGGTAAGGAAGCGGTGACTGCTGATGTCTCCAGAACTACATTTTTTGTAGACTTGGCTTTAGAAGGTGAGGGTCTGGTCCTGCTCAAAGTAAATGAGCCATTTTCTGATCCTGGAGCCGTTGCAACCGAAAACGGTAACCCGGTTGAAGTTGATAAAAATGGATCAGTAGATCCGAACACTCCGGATTTTTATAATCTGGTATACTCTGCGAAAAACTCGGATGGTTTCTCATCACAAGTTACCCGGACAGTAATCGTTTACGAACCCAAACCAATTACCGGTGTATATGATGGAGATCGTGTAGGTAGAGATGGAGGTATGGTATTGATCTCAAGTATCGATGAAAACACATTTTACATATCTGACCTTATGGCCGGTCATTATGAATTTGACCGTGGATTTGGACCTGATTATGCAGCCCCCGCAACCATCAAAGTGGATGGAAATACATTTACCAGCGATGGTGGCGTATGTGCATTTGGTCCGGTTAAAATCAAGGATGCCAGCATTTCGGAAGATCAGCGATCTTGGAAATGGACTATAACCTTAACAGATTTTGACTTTAGCTTCGATGTAACATTAAATAAAATAACCGAATAAAAGCAACAGATATGAAATACGCACTTTATATAATTGTACTCTTTATTTCGCTGTCCACCATCAGTTGTGATTTAGGCAAAGAACCGGATATTGGTGGAGTTGAATTACAAAAAATGACCGGGGAATGGTGGATAAACATCTACGTAGACGGTCAGGCGATCTTTGGATATGCGCTGCTAAGTACATATAATACAGCAGCCAATAACAGCACAGATTTGTTTGTCGATGATCATCATGTATGGCCTTGCAAGGTAGTGGCAAATGCCAATCTTAAAGACAAAGCCTTTACCGGATCGTCATTAGAAAATCATTATGACGATGAGATCAAAGTGGATATACTGGAGGGCAAAATCTTTGACGATGCAGCCACAAGTACCGGTGGAAATGTAACGGATTCTATTTATGTCCGATTCAAATTCAGTGATGATCCGGATAATGAATATGTATACGCCGGCTACCGCAGAACCGGATTCTTAGAAGATGAACATTAAGTAGCTGAGCTCTGCTCCAATCGCTTGGAACAAGTTCAGTGAGCTTATATCTATTACATAATGAATAACGTTCCACTCCGAAGTCTAATCCCTTTGGAGTTGAACGTTTTTTTTATAGACTTCAATCATAGATTTGGGATTTTCAATGCTCTATTTTCACTTCATCAAGAACTTCTAATGCCTAATTCGGGTTAAACGTTACCATCTTACCGTGAGTGAGTTTTCAGAACGTAATTGATAACCACACACAGCAAAATGTAAATCGGTATCCTAAAGTAATTCTCGAGTTGGCTATTATCTATTGTGATGGAGTCTGACATGATCCTTACCAATGATATCAAATGGATCCCAAGAAATATTTGCGACCATTTTTGGCATAATACTTTCCATAACCTTGAAATATTATACTTTGTATGTCTATTATTTTAGTATTATTTCTGTCGATAGATAACTTCCATATTCAAAGCACTTGAACCCGGACATTTGCCCTATCCTCCATTGCCTAATACAAATCCTGTTTTAGATTCCGTCTAATCAGATCAATTTATCATAGTTTAACCAGGTCGAATCATTGTTTATCCTTCGGGTTACATTAAAATGAAATTTTGTATGATTATTATTACAATCAATTTGGATCATATGGTATTTTCAAACTTTATTTATAACTTTAGAATACTCATAAAAGATTTCAAGAGCAGGCAGGCCTTATTTTAATATTAAATTTTGGATAAAAGTAGGTTACATAAAAGCATATCCAAGAAAGACCTTAACGAATTAGTTGTTCTTTTGGCAGACCAAAATACTGAGGCTTTTTGCGAAATCTATCTTCGCTTTTTCAATCCGATGTTGCTTTTTGGCCGCCAGATCTGTAGTCATACCGAATTGGTTGAAGACGTAGTTCAGGAATTTTTCATTTGGTTATTGGAGCATGGAAATGAAGTTAAACATGTTTCCAATTTTGAGATTTATGCATTCAAAAGTCTTCGCAGAAATATTTATACCCGCCTCAATGTGAACCGGCAAAGGGCAAAATCACAAAAACGCTATTCAGAGCGAACCCAGTTTATGATTGAGTCCAATCGAATGAATGTAGAAGAGCAACTGGTAGCCAGTGAAATTGCTTCGGCTAAAGAATATTTACTGGCACACGAATTGGATCGATTGCCAACCCGACTCAAAGAGGTACTTTTTCTGCGTTATTATCAAGACTATTCTTATGATGAGATTTCTGAAATCTTAGGGATAAGTAATCAGATAGCCCGTAATTATGTTTCACGAGCCTTCAAAAAACTTCGTGAACGAACCCACAATCTGGATTATAGAAAGATTATTGGTTTGGTAATGTGTATTCTTATCGGCATCTGACTCTATCCGCATATGTTTTGAAGTCAAATTAAATCAAGCCCGGCTCCATATTTTTACTTACATACACTTTCATAATTCGGAATAATTATGAAAACTATCCATGCAAAGGTTACAAATTGACTCCTGTTCTTATCTAATAGGTAATGAAGGAACTTTATATTTCCGTAAAGAAATTAATCGGACCAATAATACAAACGAAATAATGCGTTTTAGAAAATATGTAAGTTATTCCATAGAAGAATTTGTGGAGGATGATTCATTTAGGGAATGGGTTAAATATCCTAATGACCAGAATGTCTATTTTTGGAATCAGTTCCTAAGACGGTACCCGGAACAAAAGGATACTGTACTACAAGCACGTGCCTTGTTACTTGAAATGAATCATTATTTTGGACAATCGTCCAAGAATGCAAGTGATATTCGAATCAATTTGCAAAAGGTATTGGAATCGAAGGAAAATATCAAACCCAAGACTATATCTACTCAGCATGTATTCGGAAAGAGGGCCAGGACTTGGGCAGTGGCTGCAACTTTACTTCTCTTGGTAGGGCTGTTCTCCTGGGTATTGATCAATGCTGATTTTGGGAAACAACATTATTTTACCGGTTATGGAGAATGGAAGACTGTTGTACTTCCCGATGGATCGCAAGTGAAATTGAATGCAAACTCCACCTTGACGATAAGAAAAAAATGGGTACATGGAGATGATCGTCAGGTTTGGCTGGATGGAGAAGCATTTTTTGAAGTGAAGAAACAAACGGATTCAAAGGCCAAATTTAGGGTTATCACCGAAGATCTGGTGGTACAAGTGTTGGGGACCTCATTCAATGTCAACCGTCGGGATCAACAGACGGAAGTGTTTTTAGAAGAAGGAAGTATCAAACTTGAATTACAAGGTCATTCTGAAAAGCTTTTAAAACCTGGCGATTTTATCGCTTTTTCCGGTGAAACGAAAGCAATTATTGAGCAACGAAATAAAGTAGAGTCTGTTACCCACACATCCTGGAAGGATGGTGTGTTAATACTTAAAGACAAATTGGGCTCGGAAATATTTGAAAAGATAGAAGAAATCTATGGAGTCAAAATACAGGTGGAAAATGAAGAAATTCTAAAGCAAGTCAAAGCAATTTCTGTACCTATGGATAAACTGGAAATTGCGATTCCAATCCTAGAAGGAAACTTCAATGTAAAAATAATCAAAAATGATAATCTATTAATTATTAAATAAAATACTGGAACAACATTCCCGTGTTGTCCCAGTAACATTTCTAAAATTAACAAAAACAAAGGTATGCATTTGAAAAGTATTTACAAACCGTGTCAATACCTGTTATTAGCAGCCATTTTTTGGGGACTCAGTGTTCCATTGTTAATAGCTAGTACAACTCCTAAACCCACCGAACAGAAAAAACCACTTACAGAAATTATTGAAGAATTCAGTGAGAGGTACAAAGTCTTTTTTTCTTATGATTCCAAAACCGTTTCAGAGGTGGAATCAGACTTTGAATTTATGGCGAACGAGAGCTTGAATCATGCTATGGATCGTTTGTTAAAACCACTGGGTTTTCGATATGAATCTTATGGTGGAAAGTTCTTTCTAATTGTCAAAAATACGAAAAAAGGGACGCGCAAATCCAATAAGCTACGTAGACATTTGCAAAAAATTCAAAAATTGGATGGCAGCGGTAATGTGTCTATTCAAAGGTTGAGATCCAAGCCACTTGAGAATATCAAGGGTGTGGTCAACTATTTGAAAAAAATGAAAGTAGAAATTCCAATTTCCGGGACTGTCGTTTCAGAAGCAGGGGAACCCCTAATCGGCGTAAACATTCTGGTTAAGGGGACATCAACAGGTACAACAACCGATCTCGAAGGTAAATATCAGCTTGATGTTCCGGAAGATGCGACTACCTTGATTTTCTCCTATATTGGATATAAGGATGTGGAGATTTCGATCAATGGACAATCCGTAATAGATGTGACTATGCTTAGTGATGAGGAACAGTTGCAAGAGGTTGTGGTAATTGGTTATGGAGCAACGGTCAGTAAGAAAGACATGACCGGCGCGCTAGCCAGTGCCGATTTAGACCGGGCCGCGGAGTTTCCCAATGTATCCATTGTACAGGCGGTACAAGGAACGGTTGCCGGACTGAATGTTGGACCAACGACCAATGCCGGTCAAAACCCAACCATATCAATAAGAGGCCAAAGTACACTTTCCAGCAGTGCCGGAGCCAATGCCCCATTGATTGTATTGGACGGAATTATTTATCGGGGTAGCATTGTGGACCTTAATAGCTCGGACATCGAGTCTATTGATATTCTGAAGGATGTTAGCTCAGCAGCAATCTATGGTTCTCAGGCATCTAACGGGGTAATCGTAATCACTACGAAAAGCGGTAAATCTTCAGGAAAACCCATTATCAACTATGCCGCGAGTTATAGTATTCAGACGCCGTCAAACAAGTTTGAACCGATGGATGCCGAAGAGTACGAAACATTTTATCCGAATATCTATTGGGCCGATGGATATAGACTGGCCCCTGACTTTATACAAGTTGATCCTGCATATGTCTGGCAAAACAACTTTAAAACTCTGGAAATAGCCAAAGGATATCAAGATGGGATCGATATTCCCTGGTATGATTTATTTACGGACAATGGACATGTCAACTCCCACAACTTAAGTATCCGGGGTCAGAATGAAGCCATCAGCTATTTCTTTTCTGGAGGGTTTACTGACCAAGCTGCATATATCTTAAATGATGAGTTTAAGAAATATAATTTGCGGATAAATCTGGATGCAAAAATTAATAACTGGCTTAATTTGGGAACCCAAACGTATTTTGCGGTAAGCGATTATTCGGGTAGGACGGCTGGAGCGGCTATCCCATTTTATTTGCAGCCTTGGGCACCACCCAGAGATGAAGAAGGGGAAATAATTCCTCGTCCCGAGGGAGGATGGTTTAACCCATATCTGGCCCTTGAAGTAGATGATTCGGATATCCGTTTAAATATGGCAAGTAACTTATATCTCGATGTTAAATTGCCTCTCGAGGGATTAAGTTATCGATTGAATTATGCCAATAACTTTCGGACCATCGATCAGAAAAGCTTCGATCCGATAGCAGCGAATTTCACCGGGGTGGGTTCACAACGAAACTCAAAGACACGTGATTGGACATTGGATAACATCATTACCTACAAGAGGACATTCAACGATGTTCATAATGTAAATGCCACTTTAGTTTATGGAGTTGAAGAACGGGATATAAATTCAATATTTGCAGGAGCTCGAAACTTTGCCGTAGACTTTTTAGGTTATCATAGACTCCAGGCTGGTGATCCCTCTCTCAATCAAATTTCTTCTTCCAAAGAAAAGGAAAACAGTCTGTATCAGATGGCAAGGTTGTTATACAACTTCAATTATAAATACTATGTGACCGGTACCATAAGAAGAGATGGGTTTTCAGGATTTGGGTTAGCAGACAAAACCGCAATATTTCCTTCAGTAGCTCTGGGTTGGGTAATCAGTGAAGAAGCTTTTGCCAGTGATATACCGTGGTTGAATTTTTTAAAACTGAGAGCCTCCTACGGACAATCGGGAAGACGGGGTGTCGGTCGATATGCGACCGCTGCAGTGGTCGAATCAGGACCTAGCGTAGTATTTGGTGATGGGGGACAAACGTTTCAAGGTCAGTCCATCCAGTCTTTGTCTAATCCCGCTCTAGGCTGGGAGACCACCACTGGTCTGAATTTAGGAGTAGACTTTGAACTCGAACCGGCAAGACTAAGAGGCAATATCGAATATTATACCAATAAAACCGAGGACATCCTGTTCGCCATCGCATTGCCCAGGATCACCGGCTTCAGTACCATCAATGACAATATTGCTGAAGTATCAAATAATGGAATTGAACTGACATTATCCAGTACGGTACTCTCCAAAGGTCCCATTAGATGGGACGTTTCATTCAATTTTAATCGTGTTCGAAATAAAATTGAATCAATACTTGGTGCCGATGTTGATCAAGACGGAAAAGAGGATGATTTAGTTGGGAACAGGTTGTTTATCGGGCAACCCCAAAGAGTATTATACGATTATGAAATTATCGGGATGTGGCAGTTGGCAGATGAAAATGATGGAAGCATTTGGAATGGGTTTTTCCCCGGTACATATAAATTGGCAGACCTGAATGGAGATGGAAAAATATCTTCCCTGGATGATAGAAAAATATTGGGATATCTGGATCCATCTTATCGATTTGGTATCTCCAATACCGTATCCTATCGAAATCTCAGCCTGTATGTATTTATCAATTCCATCCAGGGGGGAAAAGACTATTACATGGGAAATGATGCACCGCATAATGGAGTCTGGGCCAAAAGAGATAATCTTAACTACAGTAATGTACCCAAAGGAGGTTGGGATTATTGGTTGCCTGAAAATCCTAATGCTAAATATCGCCGGCTGGATACAGGTTCCCAGTTTGAAGGTACGCCATATGGCCAAAGGAGTTTTGTCAGATTGCAGGATGTTTCTCTTTCCTATAATTTTCCCAATGCAATAACACAGAAAATCAAAATCAATAATCTCAAGGTTTTTGTTAGTGGAAAGAATCTGTTGACATTAACTGATTGGAAAGGCCAAGACCCGGAAACCGGGGTTGGATTTGGACCTGGAAGTCCGTTACTTAGAAGCTTTACGATGGGATTAAATCTAGAATTTTAAATTTTAAAACATGAAAAAGCTAAAATATATTTTAACAATTGTTTTTACAACTACCATTCTTCTTTCTTGCAATGAAGACAAGTGGTTAGAAGAGGTTCCCTTTGATTTTTATTCTCCGGAAAACTCCTATTCCACGCCGGAACAGATAGATATTGCAGTGGTCAAATTGTATCAGAACGTGCATGATCTCAATTATGGTTCTGCCCATACCCAAGCCTTTGTATTTCAATACACGACCGATGTCGGGTATGATGCGATTGCACCTACCCATGAACTGAATTCCTGGTCGGATAAGATTACTCCGGAATCCGGACGTGTTAGATCGATTTGGAATAGCTACTATAAAATCGTTTTTAATGCCAATGCCATATTGTCGCGGATTGTAGATGTGGATTATAAATCCGAAAATGATCGTAATGCAAAAATAGCCGAAGCGAAATTTTTTAGAGCATATGCCTATCGGGGACTGGGTATTCTGTTTGGAGGAGTACCTTTGGTTTTGGAGGAGATCACTTCGCCCAGAAGAGATTTCGTAAGAGATCCGGTTAGTGCTGTCTGGGATCAAATAATCAATGACCTTATCGATGGTACGCAAAACTTACCCGATGCGCATGAAGTGGAACAAGATGGTAGGATATCCAAAGGGGCAGCCTATCATTTATTGGCAGAAGTTTACAACATAACTAAGGAATACGATAAAGCCATATCTGCGGCTTCGGCAGTTATTGATAATCCAAATTATTCCTTGATGACCGATCGCTTTGGCAGCAGGAGTGGTGAACCTGGTGATGTATATTGGGATCTTTTTAGACGGGGAAATCAAAATCGTGGATCGGGTAACACCGAGGCAATTTGGGTCAGTCAGTATGAATTTAATACACCAGGTGGTGGAAGAGATGATGCGTTAGCCCGGTTTTTGGTGCCCCTATATTGGCAATTAAAAGATAATGATGGCGCAAATGTTTTTATTGGTCCTCTCAATCAACTGGGTGGACGAGGTATTGGTTGGTGGGCAGCTTCAGAATATATGCTGAATGAGGTATGGGAAAACTCCAATAACGACTTTAGAAACTCAGAACACAATATTATTCGTGATGCTGTTGTGAATAATCCCGCATCAAACTATTTTGGAAAATGGATGATCGCAGATGGAGCTATAACTACTTTTACTGATCCGCTTAAAAGATGGTGGAGTGCTGTATTTGCTAAAAGTGCACCTATAAATAACTTTCCTGATGAACTGATTGCTGATCCCAGTACCGGAAAGACTACAAGTTCAGCAAACCACACGTTTCGGGATCGTTATATTATGAGATTGGCAGAAACCTATCTATTGAGAGCTGAAGCGTATCTGATGAAAGGAGATCTGGAAAATGCAGCTATGGATATAAATGAAGTTAGAGAAAGGTCGAATGCGGATCCTGTAGATGCTGGTAACGTCGACTTAAATTATCTATTAGATGAAAGAGCCAGAGAACTCTTTACTGAAGAATTGAGGTTGCTTACTATTATGCGCATGGGAGTAAATGTAGAAAGGATAAGGGTGCACAACCCTATGCACAACGGATTGTATGCGGACCATATCATAAATGATTATCAAAACGTTTGGCCTATTCCAAACGATGAAATCGAGAGAAATACTGAAGCCGTACTGGATCAAAATCCTGGTTATTAAGATAAGAAATATTTAGATAGTAATTCTAGGGTTTATCGGATGGGATCGGTGATGGCCGATCCCATTTTTTGATCCAATCCGGTTAAAAAATGCATACGTAGCGAAGAATTATTAAGTATCCGGAGAAATATTTTGTAAAAATTATAATGAATTTACTAAAATGATATTCCCTCAGAAAATAATCTCGATCGTCCTTTTGCTGTTGCTTATTCCATCCTGCACATCAATAAAAATGTATTCTAAAAGCATTCTTGTAATTTCATTTTTAGCAATTTTTCTTTTGAGCTGCATTAAAGAAAAAACAGAATATGATGTCGTTCTATGGTACGATAAGCCGGCTACGGATTGGTACGAAGCCTTACCCATCGGAAATGGAACCCTTGGTGCTATGGTTTTTGGCGGGATAAAAACCGAACAATTGCAATTGAATGAAAATACACTTTATTCCGGTGAGCCAGGACAACGTCATGTCAAAATTGATGTTACCAAAAATCTGGAAAAGGTGAAAACTTTAATAAAATCCGGAGATCTTGAACAGGTGAATAGCATTGTAGGCGACGAATGGATCGGACGGGCGCAACCTTGTTACCAACCTTTTGGAAACCTGATCATGGAGTTTGATCACTCTGAAAATGTGGAAAACTACCGGAGGGAATTGGATATTTCACACGCTATATGCCGTACCACCTATACCGTCGACGATGTTAAACATGTGCGAGAAACGTTTGCCAGTTTCCCGGATCAGGTAATTGTTACAAACCTCAGTTCGGAAGGAAAGGGAAAAATATCTTGTACAGTATCCCTTGAAGGAGCACATCCAACCGCCAACACCTCCATATCCAAAGATTTGATCATAATGCAGGGTCAAGCTCCGGCACTGGCACTTCGGAGGTCCCTGCAAAGGGTACAGGAATGGAAGCAGGAATGGATGTACCCGGAACTTTTTGATAAAAATGGGCAACACATTCCCGGTACGGAGACTACGATGTACGGCGATAAATTAGATGGGAAAGGTACTTTTTACGAAGGTCGAGTAGGTGTCATTCTCGATGGTGGTTCGATAAATATTGAAGGTAATAAAATAGTAATAACAAACGCCGATAATGTCATAATTATTCTTTCTGGTGATACCAGCTATAATGGTTTCATTAAAAGCCCTAGTAAAGATGGGGTAGATCCGTCTATTGTTGCCTCAGCTAATCTTGAAAAGGCCCTGGCCAAAGGATATCATGAACTCAAAAATGCACATTTAACTGATTATAGTACACTGTTTAATAGAGTCAAATTCAGCCTAGGTCCCATGACGGAACAGAGCAAATTACCTACAGACCAACGTCTTGAATTATTTAATCAGGGTGGTGATCCTTCATTGGGTGCACTTTTTCTGCAACACGCCAGATATCTAACCATAGCAGCTTCACGTCCAGGTGGACAACCCATAAATTTGCAAGGAATGTGGAATGATTTGATTATACCACCCTGGGCAGGAGCATACACAATGAATATAAATACAGAAATTTATTACTGGATGACTGAAGCTGCCAACTTAAGCGAATGTTCCGAACCTATTCATCGATTTATTAGAGAATTATCCGTCAACGGATCAAAACACGCTAAAGAAAGTTTCGGTTATAATGGTTGGACCGCTCACCACAATACGACAATATGGCGCTGTGCGCAACCGGTAGACAATGCCTATTGTTCATTCTGGCCTATGGCCGGCGGTTGGTTATGTCAGCAAATATGGACCCATTACCGGTATACTAAGGACATAGATTTTTTGCGAGAATACTGGCCCGTACTAAAAGGCGCGGCTGAATTCTTAAACAACTGGTTGATTTGGTCGGAAAAAGGCTACTACACGACACCAATTGGCTCTTCTCCGGAACATGGTTATATACCAAGGGGAACAGATTACCGAACTCCTTTTTGTGAAGGACCAACCATGGATATCATGATTATTAAAGAACTGTTTACCAATTGTATAAATGCCACCAAAGTATTGGGTATTGATGTTGATTTTGCCCAGCAATTATCTGCAAAAGTCGATAGACTACAACCCTACGGTATAGGGTCAAAAGGCCAGCTACTGGAATGGGACCGTGAATACACAGAAATAGACCCTCAGCATCGGCATATTTCCCACTTATATGCACTTTCTCCTGGATATGAAATCACTAAAGACGGAACACCGGATTTGTTTAATGCAGCAAAACGATCCCTTGAAATCAGGGGAGATGAAGCAACGGGTTGGTCCATGGCCTGGAAAGCATGCTGCTGGGCACGGTTAAAAGATGGTAACCATGCCTATAAAATAATTAATAACCTTTTTGTACCAGGCGGCAGGCGAAAAGCCGGTTTATTGCCAAGTTTGCTTGCATCATGTCCTCCTTTTAATATTGATGGAAATTACGGTGCAGGGGCTGGAATTATTGAAATGTTGTTACAAAGCCATGAAACCAAAGATGTTGATGGGGAAGAAGTGCCGATTATAGAACTTCTGCCAGCTCTCCCAGATGTATGGAAAGAAGGAGAAATCACTGGATTACGTGCAGCGAATGGATTTGAAGTGCAAATTAAATGGAGTAATGGAAAATTGTACTCAGCAACAATAGAATCATTGATTGGGGAAAAAGCAGTGGTTCGTCTTTATGGTGAGGATACTTTGTTAAACTTAGAAAAAGGGGAGACCATTCAATTGCATGGAAAGTAGTTTTTCATAGAATGAAGAATCTACATTTATATATAATGCTCGTCGGGGCGCTGCTTGGATGTTCGACTCAAAGCGATAGGCCGAATATTATTTATATTATGGCCGATGACCATTGCGATCGAGCAATGGGAGTATATAATTCTAGACTTGCCAAACTAAATCCTTCCCCTGTTTTGGATAAATTGGCCGATCAGGGGATGGTGTTTGAGAATGTATTTTGCACAAACTCGATTTGCACGCCCAGTCGAGCGACTATATTGACAGGTCAATATTCTCATAGCAATGGTGTTTATGATCTTTATGATGGCCTACCAGCTGAAAATCATTATCTATTACAAGAAATAAAAAAAGCGGGCTACAGTACCGCTGTAATCGGAAAATGGCATCTTAGGTATGCTCCTGAAATTGTCGATTATTTTGCAGTAATTCCAGGGCAGGGACGATATATGGATCCGATTCTTCATGTAAGTAAAGGAGGTAAAAAAAGGAATATTCGCTTTGATAGCATTTTAGAAAAAGAAGTTAATGTAATTGAAACCCAAGGCCACTCATCTGATGTACTTACCAATTTGACTTTGGATTGGTTGGAGCATCACAGGGACATGAGTAAGCCTTTTTTCCTAATGCATCATTTTAAGGCACCCCATGATATGTTTGTTTACGCAGATCGCTACAAGCATTACCTGGAAGATGTTGCTATCCCGGAACCGATTAACCTCTACGATCAACCGGGTACAAATTTTGGTTCCATAGGTACTCGTGGAGAAAATGACGAACTAGTAAATGTAATTGGTTCGACGATCTCTCCGCAACCTGATAAGCGAAATCTTAGTAGATATTACTTTGAGAAAATTAAAAAACTAACTGGCCAGAATGATTTATCAAAAAAAGAATTAACGTACTATTCCTACCAGTTATACCTAAAAGAGTATTTACGCTGTGTGAAAGGAATTGATGATAATCTTGGACGTATTTTGGATTTTCTCAAACAGAATAGTTTGATGGATAACACAATAATTATTTATACCAGCGACCAGGGTATGATGCTTGGCGAGCATGATTTTATTGACAAACGGTGGATGTATGAAGAATCGATACGCATGCCTTTAATCATTTATTATCCTAAAATGATAGAAGCTGGTAGTCGCAATACCTGGTTGATTAATAATACGGATTATGCACCTACACTCCTTGAATTGGCTGGAATTGAAATACCAAATTATATGCAAGGTGAAAGTTTTGTGCAAGCCATGAGGGGCCAAAAACAACCCTCAGACTGGCGCAAAGGCACCTATTATCGATATTGGATGCACATGGCCCATGGCCATAACAACCCAGCACACTTTGGGATCCGTACCAATAAACATAAGCTAATTTTCTTTTATGGTGTTGACTATACCGATACACATAACAAGCAAAAGATTGAAGATAAAGACGGAAATCGATACTGGTCTAGTACCCCGGCTGCCTGGGAACTTTACGACCTGGAACAGGATCCGAATGAAATGTTCAATCAGTATGAGAATCCTGAATATGGCGATGTAGTTGAAGAACTAAAAAAACTGCTAATAAAAACCCGGGCAGAAATTGGGGATACCGATCATCAATTTCCGCATATTAAGAAAATATTTGAAGAGAACTACTAACTGAATTGCTCCTAAAAGAAGAATATGAATAGATTACAAATATTGATGGTTATTCTGCTCTCTTTTTTTGCATTGAATTGCAATCAAAAAATCGCAAAACCTTCCTTTGAGGATTACAACATCCTATGGGATAGTCAAAGCGCAAATGCCAGTGAATCAATGCCTCTAGTCGGAGGTGATATAGGTTGTAACGTGTGGGTTGAAAATGGAGAAATTCTATTATATATGCAACGTAGTGGGAGCCTAAGTGAAAATGGGGAATACCTTAAATTAGGAAGAATTCGATTGCAACTATCTCCCAATCCGTTTGAGAGTAAATCTTCATTCCGTCAGGAATTGTTACTAAATGATGGATACATAGAGATCGAGTCTAAGAGAGGGAATAGTGAAGAAATTCAAAAGACACTGATTAAATTCTGGATTGAGATTGATGAACCAATAATCCATATCGACATAGATGCACGCTCGGAAATTGATGTAAATGTAGGGTATGAAAGTTGGCGCACAGAGGACAAAGTATTATTGGATGTTCCGGTGAGCAGGGAGCGATTTACCTGCTTCAACTTGGAGGGATACCCAGGAACAGTGATTCGGGTGAAGGATGAAATTACCCATATCGCGGAAGGAATTCTTTTTTACCACCGGAATCCAAAAGAAAAGTTGATTCCTGAAATATTAATCAAGCAGCAGAACCTGGAAGCAAGTGCCGATGAGATTTTTGATGATATCAAGGATCGAACTTTTGGTGGGTTGTTGATGGGTGAAGGATTTGTTGCTTCTGGGATGGATGAAGGAAAATATCAGATTACCCCTTATAAGTCTTGGAAAATCAAAAGTGATCAGCCAAGAAAGAAACATCAACTTTCAGTTGTAACGCATATTGCACAAGCGGAATCCATCGATGATTGGAAAGAAAAACTGCTGGAGACGGCTTCACGTAATAGCAGTAATCATCAAATGGCATTTGCTAAAACCAAAAAATGGTGGAATCTATTTTGGCAGCGAAGTCATATTTCAATTTTTCCCGATGACCCCGATCCAACAAATCCAGTTTGGCAGATGAGTCGAAATTATCAATTATTCAGATACCAACTTGGAGGAAATGTGTATGGGGAATACCCAACTAAATTCAACGGTGGGAATTTGATTTATGATCCGGTATTGGTGAGGGAAGAGACTCGGTATGAACCGGATTGGAGGCAATGGGGTGGAGCGGTGCACACAGCCCAAAACCAGCGCTTAGTCTATTGGCCTATGCTCAAAGCTGGAGATTTTGATGTAATGCTTCCACAATTTGAATTATATCGAAAGGGTCTCTCTGGCGCAAAAGCAAGAGTCAATAAACACTTTGGACATCGTGGGGCTGTTTTTAGCGAATATATGAGTGCTCCAGGAGTAGCTTTGGGAGCCGGATGGGGATGGCCGGGGACTGGTCATCGTGCCAGAGGAAAAGAGATTCCTTTTGGTGATTCTCTGGCCACTGGAGCTAGAGGTTATAACGATTTGGCAGAGCAGGGGGTTATGGCCAACCAATCCATAGCGTATCACTGGGAATCCCAAGTAGAACATGCTTATATGATATTGGAATACCATCGATTTTCAGGTGCTGATATAATTGAATATATGCCTTTTATTAAGGAATCCTTGATTTTCTTTGATGAACATTACCAAATCCGGCAATACATGCGTAATAGAAAAAACCTCGACGAGAACGGAAAACTGGTTATATATCCATCCACTTCTTGCGAATCCTATCGGGGTGCGAAAAATCCTACTGATTTAATAGCGGGGCTTAAAGCCTGTTTGCAAAGTGTTTTGAAATTGGATGAGAAGCATATTTCTTCCGACGAAAGAGACTACTTTAGTGAATTCCTGGACAGAATACCCGATTATTCTTTTGCCGAAAAGAATGGTTTGAGAATAATAAAACCCGCTGAATCCTGGTTGAAAGAGGCCAATCAGGAGTTGCCACAATTTTATCCACTTTTCCCTTTCGATCAGTTTCAGCTTGGAGATCCTGAAATACAAACCTTTAAAAACTCTTATCAATTGGCTCCTGAGTTTCGCAAGGGTACCATAGTCAGTTGGCATCAGGATGGAATTCAGTTTGCGAGGATGGGAATGACAAATGCAGCTGCAGAATTCAATACAAAAAAAATGGAAGATAGCCCTCGAAGATTTCCTACTTTTTGGGGTCCAGGTCACGATTGGGTCCCGGATCATAACTGGGGAGGCTCAGGAATGATTGGACTCCAGGAGATGTTGTTGCAAACGCCTGGAAAGAAAATCGTTCTTTTTCCGGCCTGGCCTAGAGATTGGGATGTGGATTTTAAGTTGCATGCTCCTGGTGGTACCTTTATGGAAGTGTCCTTGAAAGAGGGTGAGATACAGCTGCTGAAGATAACCCCTCAAAATCGAGAAAGAGATATAGTCTATCCTGAATGGTATTAAAATTTCTGATTAAATACGCTTTAAGGTATTTCAGTAATTTACCCTTTCTGGCTGCATTTTAATTAATATCTTTAGTGGAGAAAGTAGGCTAGTGGTGGATACCAAATTCTATGGCTGTCCTAAAAGTCGCAGCGTTTTTTGTTCTGAAAAAGGTCCGTGACTCTCGCAGAGGCGAATTCATGAGACACTGCGGAGTCCACGAATTTCTTGGCGACGCGATATGCTTTTAAGTTATGCTCGTTGTTCGGTAACCACCTCCGGCTCGCAGGTGATGACCAGAGTAAAAAATCAAGACTTAGTTAGTTTATGCATTAATTTTTGCATCCACTGGACAAATTAGGATAATAGCATGCGTTAAGAATTGACTCTGTAATAAATTTATAAGCTCGGTAATTACCTCGATCTAGATATCAATAAAGGTCATGTTAGAAATTTTTTCAAAATACCGCATTCAGAAGACAGATAAAAATTTTAAATTACCTGATGGTCAAATGCTTTCGCAAACGGCTGTAATTTCCTTGCTAAATAACGACGATACGGTTTTAGCTACCCTGGAATTGGGTGTGGTGGGGATGCCGGATTTATATGCACAAATTTTAAATAACCAACCGGTACTCCTGGACCAATGTTACATTGAGAATTTTTCGTTAACCTACCTTAGGGAAAAAGCGGAAATTAGAACAGGACAGTACGTCAATATAAAACGGTTTGCTGTCACCAATTCCGTTTTTTATTCTGAAAACCATTTTGATTTTTCCTATGTCAACCTAATCAACGGCGATTTAAATCTCAGCCATTCCATTTTTTTAAATTGCCATATCGATTTTAGGTACACCAAGTTTGGAAATGAGGATATCAACTTTGATGGTACCTACATTCATCAGGGAAGCATCAACTTTGCAAACGCGACTTTTGGTAAAGGTCAGTTATCTTTTAATAATTCAAGATTTAATTGCCTATCCGGTGATCGCAGATTAGCTGGACAAAAGAAGACCAAACGCAAAGAAGATACAGGTGCTATTATAAATTTTGAATCCTGTTCATTTGAAGATGGAAAAATTGATTTTACCCGTTCAGATTTTGGCAGTGGCATCATTTCTTTTTTTAACTCAGACTTGAGAAAGAGGGATTTGTTATTTATCAGTGCTGAATTTGAAACGATCCGGTTGAATTTTAGATCGTTTACTTTTCGTAATGGAAAACTTGATTTTCGTTTTGCCAATTTCAATCGTGGAGATATGCTCTTTGATCGGGCTGTTTTTAAAAAGAGTGTAATAGATTTTAGTGCAATTGAATTGAAACATGGAAAATTTAGTTTTAACCGGACGGAATTTGAAAAAATTGAACTGATTTTTGAATCGAGTGAAATTGATCGAGGGAAGATATTATTTAAGAATAACCTGTTTGACTACGGTAACATCAATTTCAATTCGGCACGCTTGCACGCAGCGGATATTCTGTTTGAAAACCTAGATTTTGGTAAAGTCACAGCCTCATTTCTGAGAGCAAGGCTCAACAACTTGCTATTTCGATTCTGTCACATCAATGCATACTTCAATTTACAAATCAGAAAGTGCAGAACCCTGAATCTATCCAATACAGTAGTCAGAGATATTGTGGATATTAAGCCCTTCGGATTTAAACCGGACATTCAGTTTTTAAACCTATCGGGATTACTATTACTTGGAAATCTATACATCGACTGGAAAACCAGCAAAGTGAAAGATTTGATTCTGAGTCAGCAATCTTCCTTCCGAGCAAAGTCAGAACAATTCAGAGTGTTAAAAGAGAATTATCGATCTCTAGGTCAATACAGTGCGGAGGATGGAGCCTATATTGAATTCAGAAGGTCTGAGGCTAAAGCGGACTTAGAGGTTAAGTCGACCAATGGAAATTGGTTCAGCAAGGTAAGGGCCTACGTCACCTATGCATTTAAATGGCTGGTTTTTGACAAAATAGGGTTATATGCAACCAATCCGGTCCGGGTTTTAACCAGTATGATTTTTGTCTACCTGTTTTTTGTTCTTATCTATTATTTTTTACCCTTTTTTGTCGAGGGCCAAATTTTACCTTCTCAAGATCATGGAGATATAGCCCAATTGGGGACGGCATTTTATCACAGCATAATTACTTTTCTGACGATCGGCTATGGTGATTACTATCCTACCGGTATATTTCGATGGATTTCGGGATTTGAAGGATTTATGGGTTTATTCTTAATTTCTTATTTTACTGTTGCGTTTGTAAGAAAAGTCTTGAGATAAGAAATAGATCCATGGTTTAATACGCTGTTTTTGCATGGAAAGTGTCAATTATCCAAATAAATGATGCGATACTTTATAGCATATATCAGTTTTTTTATTTTCCTGGTTGAAGGGTACGGTCAACTAACAGAAAACATGATCAAAGCAAATTTTGTAATCAATATTGCAAAATTTGTGGAGTGGGAAAATGAAGATACCTTCGAGCGATTTACTATTGGTATATTGGGAAGAAATGAGGTATTTACCGAGTTTGACAAAAAAGCTCGTCTTACTCAAATCAAAGGTAAGCGTATCGAGGTTCGCCAATTCAAGAAAATCGCTGACCTGGAAAAAGTGCACATCTTATACGTGGAAGATCGAAATAATCCTTCCTTAAAGAAAATTCTGGAAATGGCCATCCGGGATCAAATGCTACTTTTTTCAGATAGTTGTGAAAATCGGAATCATACTATGGTAAATCTGTTGAATCTCAATATGCCCGGAAATCAATTCCAGGTTAATCGGGATAATATTGAAAATGCCCAATTAAAAGTCTCACCCAAGTTGCTATATCACGGAGGCTCTCAGGAAGATTTACGAGAACTGTACCAAGCTTCGGAGCAAAGACTATCTAAAGTAAAAGTAGAGTTAGAACAAGTGAATCAGGCCTTGCAGGAGCAAGAGGATGAGCTGGAATTAAGAAAACAGGAAGTGCTTAACTTAAGCAAAGAAATTGATTCGCAAAAGAGCTATCTGGAATCTATGATTGCCGAAGTAGAAGCAAAGGAAGATTCCTTGACATTAAAAATTGCATTACTTAATGCCCAACAACAGAAAATCATTGAACAGAGAGTTGATATTGAACAACAAAACGAACAATTGTTAAGTCAGACTCAGCAGATAGAAGCAGGTAAAAAGTTTCTAAAACAACAAAAAGAGGAAATTGAAGATCACAAAAAAAGAATTGAACTTCAGCAACGAGAAATTCAGCAACAAAGCTTATCGATCGACCAACAGAACAGGGAGATCCGGGAACAAACAGATACGATAGAAAAGCAGCAATTTATTTTGTATTTCTTTATCGCCATTTTTGGATTGATAGCGGCCATGATATTTTTTATCCTCCGGGCCTATCACATAAAAAAGCAGGCCAATAAAAAGTTGGAAGAGAAAAATGTAGCCATCAGCAGGCAAAAGGAAGAAATACAAGGTCAACAAAAACAATTAAAAATAATCAACCGTAAAATCGAAAGGCAAAATGAGAATATCAAAAATAGTATTCATTATGCATTAACGATTCAGAAAGCATTGCTGCCCGCCAAGGAGGAATTGAACAAACACTTTGATTCTTTCACGATTTATCGCCCTCGAGACATTGTCTCTGGAGATTTCTATTGGATGAATAAGGTGTATACCGGTAAGCAGGTTAAATTATTTTTGGCCGTTGCTGATTGCACCGGTCACGGTGTTCCAGGTGCTTTCCTCTCTATGATCGGTATTAAACTTTTAAATAGCATCGTTAATGAACGGAATCAAGATGACCCCAAAGAAATTTTGGAAATGTTACATCACGATGTAAAAAAAGCGCTGAGTCAGGAGCGAGAAGTCAGTGATGATGGTATGGATGTCTGTTTGTGCTGTTTGGAAAAAATGAATAAGAATAAATATAAGATCTCTTTTGCAGGGGCTAAAAGACCACTCTACTATAGCGACAACAGTGAAGTTAAGGTGTTAAATGGAAATCGGAAAACAGTGGGAGGGAGGTTTTATGATAAACAGATTTTTACCACTAAGAAAATAGTATTGGAATCTGGAACCAGAATCTATCTTACCACAGATGGCATGATAGACCAAAATGCTCCAAATCGACAAAAATTTGGGAGTAAAAAACTGGTAACACTATTACGGGATAGTTTGCATTTATCCTTGGATAAACAAAAAGAATTCCTGGAATCCGCCTTGGATGCTTTTCAGCAGTCCGAAAGACAAAGGGATGATATTACATTGATGGCCATTAAACTGTAGTTCGATATGGGACAAGATGAAACATTTAATCTAGTAGAATACTACTTTCGATCGCAGCATAATGTGATCGTATCCTACAAAGGACCATTTGATAAAAATGCAATGAAGTTGATCGGCAACTATATCCGAGACATCATTTCAATGAATCCCCAGGGAAGCAAAAAAGTGTTCAAGGTCTTTATTGAACTGGCTCAGAATATTTCTCAGTATTCTGCTGAGAAAAATATTATTGGAGATTATGTAGGAGCGGGTGTCGGGTCACTGGTCATTGTGGACTTCCAGGACCATATCCTCATTGTAACCGGGAATTTGATTAATAATGAAAATATCGCACCGGTGATCGATAAATGTGATTTAATCAATACTCTGGATAAGGAGGGATTGAGAAAATTGAAAAGAGAACAATTAAAAGAAAATGATTACACCAGGACCGGTGCCGATATCGGATTGATTCAGTTAGCAATTACATCTGATAATCCGCTGGATATTGAAATCAATCCGATTGATAACAAATGCTCTTTTTTTACCATCCGCGTACGCATAAATAAATCGTCCAACTAATATGAAAAATCTGCAAATAAAAGGTAGTCATGGAGATTATGATATCCCTACGGTTGATTTTAATGCCGAAACCGGGGTGTGCGAGCTGACAGGAGAGTCCTACCTGGAAAATACGGTAGAGTTTTATGATCGTCTATTGGCCTGGTTGGATGAATACTTTACCACCATTAATAAACCTCTAGTTTTTAATTTTAGACTGACTTATTTTAACACGAGCTCCTCGAAAAGAATTCTTTATTTATTGCTCAAATTGAAGGAATATGAAGAAAATGGAGGCCAAGTTACTACCAATTGGTTTTATGATGAAGACGATACCGATATGGAAGAAGATGTAGAAGACTTCAGGCTCATCTCCAATCTAAATATCAACTGCATTCCCGATTCGGAATTGAAATGGGAGTAAGTTAAAGATCAATTTAAGCCGATTTGGAAATGGTATGATCTTGAACCGGAATGACAATTTCACACGTAACCATTTTCAGTTTCGGATCATTGAACAGAGTCAGACTGTGTTCACCGGGAAAAAGCAACTCCAATCTTTCCTGGATATTTTTGAGTCCCACATGACGACGGTTGTGGTCCTTGATCCCAGTGTCAGATATAAAACCGTTGTTAAGCACTTTGATAACTAATTTGTCGTGCTTGGTTTTTATTTGAAGACGAATCCTAATGTTTGATTCTTGTTGACCATGTTTGATTGCATTTTCGATAACCGGTTGAAGAATTTTCATGGGTACCCATACTCCTAGGCAGTTGGAATCAATTTCCAACTTGATGTCCAATTGATCTCCAAACCGGATTTTCTCCAGGTTAAGATAGTCTTGCGTAAAATTTAATTCTTCCTGGAGGGTGATCCAAACTTTTTCTTTTTCAATGTGGTTTCGTGTCCATTGTGCTAAAGACCAGATCATTTGTCTGGCTTGTTGGGGGGAATAGTTGATTAAAGTGCTTATCCCGGATAGATAATTGCTCATGAGGTGCGGATTAATTTCCTGTGTCAAGGCGCGTGCATGAATATAATCCTGTTGGGAAAGCACGGAACTCAAAGCTTGTTTTTTCTGATCGTATTCGTAAAAATAACGATTCGCATACACAAAGCTGGCAAATAACAGATAAACCAAAATCAAGCGATCTATTTCAATAAAGTAAAATTTAAAGATAGATACAAAAGGAGAGGCTCCTATCTGTACCCATTTTATCACAAAGAAGATCATTGAGGACATTGCAAAGGATAAAACAAACGCTAAAATGATGTGCAAAATAGCACTCTTTAAGAATGAAAACCTTTGTTCGATAAAATAATGGGTAATCTTCCATACAGCAACCAGGAAGAATAAGCCAATAACAAAAGAAATGATTCTGGGGATCAATATCCCGGACCAACTTATTGATTCATCATAGAGGCCATATATCTGATAGTTCTTTAAAATAATTACCCCCTGTAGCAGGAACCAAATCCCTACCGTGACTAAAATGAACAATCGAAATGACCTTCGGGACTTTGAATCTTGAACTAATGGATTTTTATACATATCAAAAGATGGAATTTCATCATGCTGAATAGTCAACATTAGGTTAAATACGTCATTAAATTTTGGTTGCTAAACCGATGCTATCCGCTGCATAATGGAGTCTGCTCGTAGAAAAGCGAGCATTTGGTGACACTATTTGGTCACAATCAACGTCCTTTATATAACTAGTGAGATTTTTTCATACTAAACGTGGCGGTCATCAAAGGATGACCGCTTTGTTTATTTATTAACGAATATCAAAAGGGAATTATATATATTTCATAAGAAAAAATCCAAATTCTTCCGAATTTTCCAATTTTTAGTCCATTCCGGTTAAGAATTTACCAAATCACAAGTTTGTAGAAAATATCATTCCTCAATCGTTTCTCCTCTTTATTTTAGGGAATAGCTGTTGTTACATTACCTATTTGTGTTAAACGGAGATGGTACTTTCCCATTCTGAGTTTATAAGAATTTAACCTTCTAATCACTTCGAATCATGCACGCTGAGAATAGAAGGAAAGAATTGGATTGGCATTTCCAATGCATCTTCTCCCAAGGTTAAGTTAGAATCAAAAGATTGGATTTTGTTTCATTGTATTCATTTTTACCCATTTAAAAACGAAGAAAGTGGTATCTGGATTTGGTGATATAGTAATACATGATTGAATCAGGTAATTAAGTCGTAAGTAAATGTGTTATATTTTCTGTATTTATTACACCCGATTTGAGTCTATTATTCTGGATTTATCGTTATAAACGAGATATCCTTAATCTGCTGTGATTATAATTAGAGCCTTCAAATCGGCTACCAAGTAATTTTCAAAATACCTTGGCACTTTATTTGTATTTATTTATATGTTAATTAGTTATACTTTGTTATTATATTCAAACGATATGTTAATCCACTTTTATGGAACTTAATTATTCGATACATTTGTATATCATTATAAAAAAAGACACATGAAAAATTTAATTCTTTTTACATTTTTACTCCTGACTGCAAGTATTGGTTTTGCTCAAGTTGCATCACCAGTTACCAATAAAGCGGCGAAAGAAGTCAAGAAAGCAGGTCCGGTTTTACATATGGAAAGCAATGTGATTGATTTTGGAACTATTGAGCAAGGTTCAGATCCTTACCGGGCATTGGTGTTTACCAATGCAGGCAGTGCTCCTTTGATTATTAAAAATGCCAAAGGAAGTTGTGGTTGTACCGTACCCACCTGGCCTAAAGAACCCATCATGCCCGGTGCTTCTGATACCTTAAAAGTAAAATATGATACCAAAAGAATCGGTGTAATCAACAAAGTAGTTTCACTTTATACCAATCAAAGCGACCAACCCATTTCAGTAAAAATAAAAGGTCAAGTGAATCCAAAACCAAAAGAACCGGAAGCATTGCCAGTAAAGAACAAGAGTATTCTTAATGGCAGCAACGATTAAATAATCCAGTCTGTACTTAGATTGGAAAAGTAAAAAGTCCTGATCTTCTTGATCAGGACTTTTTTTGTTTTTTTCTTGAACCAAATGTTAGATTTGTCCTTGTATTTGTAAACACTTGTACTATGATTATTTTAATATCTCCGGCAAAAACCCTTGATTTTAAACCCGCAAACATCACCCAGCATACGCTTCCACAGTTTTTAGAAGAAACCAAGGTCCTGGTCAAAGAGATGAAGAAAAAGTCTTCCACTCAATTGCGCAAGATGATGAAGGTAAGTAAAAATATTGCGGATCTGAATGTGCAGCGCTATCAAACTTTTTCATTTCCGTTTACTCAGGATAATGCTAAGCAAGCTCTATTGGCATTTAAAGGAGATGTCTATCAAGGCTTGGAAGCAACAAGCCTGACCGCGGATGAGTTGGAATATGCGCAAGAGCATTTAAGGATTTTATCGGGACTGTATGGTTTGCTCAAGCCAATGGATTTAATCCAACCTTACCGGTTGGAAATGGGGGTAAAGTTAAAATTCAGAAAATATCAGAATTTATATCAATTCTGGAATCATAAAATAACAGATCAGTTAAACCATGAATTAGCCTCTCACGAAAATCCAATTGTTGTTAACCTGGCGAGCAAAGAATACTACAAATCCATTAAAGAACAGGACCTCTCAGCCCGTGTGATAAATATTGACTTCAGAGAACTGAGAAATGGAGAATACAAATTTATATCATTCTCTGCCAAAAAAGCCCGTGGAATGATGAGTAGATACATCATCAAACATCGGATCAAAGAGGTTGAACACTTAAAAGGATTCATGGATGCTTCATATACTTATCATGAATCATTATCTTCCCCGGATAATTTAGTATTTACGCGATAAATTATCTATAAAAAGTTAATGAAATATGTCAAACTCCTCCTCCTAATAGTTATCGCTGCCGGACTTGGTTATATCCTGAATAAATCAGTAAGTCTCGGCTCCACCACGTTGCCTCCGTTAGGTAATTTTCTTTGTCCTTATACGGGATACATGCAAAATGCCGAGTCCTCTCCGGGTTCGGATCTGACATTTGCAGTGGATGATTTGAGTGAAACAGTTCAAGTTGTGTTCGATGATCGATTGGTTCCTCATATCTATGCTGAATCTCTGGCAGATGCTTTTTTTGCGCAAGGATATATTCAAGCCAAATATCGATTGTGGCAGATGGATATTACGACCAGGGCGGCTGGTGGTAAATTAGCTGAGATTATGGGAGAAAACCTTTTGGAAAGAGATAAAAGGCAAAGGAGATTGGGAATGTTATGGGCAGCTGAGAAAATGAGAGATGCCCTGAATGAAGATCTGCATACGAAAGATTTAATCAAATCATTTTGTCAGGGCGTAAATCACTACATAGCCGAATTATCGCCCCGAGAATATCCACTGGAGTTTAAATTGCTGAACTATGCTCCGCGTGAATATTCTACTTTGGACATCGCTCTTTATATCACCAGCATGGCGCAAACTTTAAATAGTCGCGAGTCTGATCTGGAGTATTCCAACACCCGAAATTGGTTGGGAGATAAAGACTTCAATCGGTTATTCCCGCTGGTCAATCCATTAGATGTACCGGTCATACCCTCGGAGTTTAACCATGAATTCGAACCCTTGCCTCTTCCGGTCCGAACCATACCTGACCCTCAAATTGGGAATTTGATCCTGCCAGAATCGGCATCCGGATCAGAATACATCGGAAGTAACAACTGGGCTGTCAATGGTGATAAAACGGCGTTAGGTGTTCCTATCCTTTGTAATGACCCTCACCTAGGCCTTACCCTCCCTTCTGTTTGGTTTGAGATTGCGATCTATACACCGGAACTTCAAGCCCGGGGAGTGGCATTGCCTGGCACTCCGGGTGTGGTGATCGGATTTAACCGAAACATTGCCTGGGGATCGACTAATGTTGGGCAAGACGTAGCGGATTGGTATTTGGTAAGATGGACAGATGATCGCAAGCTTCACTATATGTATGATGGAGGGGAAAGGCCAATAACTTCTCGCATTGAACATTTTAAGATTCGCGGAGGACACGTAGTCTTTGATACGATCAAATTTACCCAATGGGGTCCCATTGTATATGAAAAAGAAGATGATCCACATCAAGGACTGGCTTACCGGTGGATAACCCATGACCAAGGCAATGAAAATGAACTCTATGCATTTTTAGCCATGTCAAAAGCCCAAAATTTTGCAGAATTCCATCGTGCATTAAGATGGTTTCATGCCCCTGCTCAAAATTTCGTGTTCGCCGACAACGCCGGGGATATCGCCTTGAAAGTAACTGGAAAATTTCCGATCCGGGCCAGAGGTCAGGGTCGGTTTGTTCAGGACGGCTCCTTGATACAAAATAATTGGCATGGATTTATTCCTTATGAACAAATTCCATCCATTAAAAACCCCATCTCGGGGTATGTTGCCTCCGCCAATCAAAGGAGTGCGGATACTACCTATCCATATGCTATCTTAGGCGGGTTTGAAGACTATCGTGGACGATTGATAAACTATTTGTTGGATTCTTTAGCAGATATGGACGTTGATTTGATGCAAAGTCTCCAAAACAATAATTACAACCTAATGGCTGCAGATTGCGCCCCGCTATTAGTGCAGTCAGCACTGCAGAATGAATTAGATGCAGAACAAAAAGATTTCATCAGTTCAATCAGAGCCTGGAATTATGAATATCATGCTGACTGGATCGAACCGGTTATGTTTGAACGGTGGTTCCAGAATCTTTATCGCCTAATTTGGGATGAATTTAGAATGGTTAGTGACTCCTTACGGGTAGTTTTCCCGGAAACCTGGAAGACCATTCAGTTAATTGAAGCAAATCCTTCGGATCCCTTCTTCGATCTCTTAAATACACCGGAAAAGGAAAGTGCCGATGAATTGATTTATCAGGCATTAAAGCTGGCTATCCATGATCTGGACTCATTGCAGAAGAAAAAAATCACCAATTGGGCAGCTTACAATCGACTCACCATCAATCATTTGGCCCGTTTGCCTGGCTTTAATAGCCATGTGATATCCACTGGGGGCCATCCAAGTGCCCTTAATGCCATTAACGGACGGAGCAGTCATGGACCCTCTTGGCGGATGATTGTGGTGTTAGACAAGAATCCATATGGTCATGGGGTATATCCGGGGGGGCAATCAGGTAATCCCGGATCAGCCTATTACGATCAATTTATCCAGACCTGGACCGAAGGCAAATACTATCATCTGCAGCTTTATGACCTTGAGGATTGGAACAAGGAGAATCCTTTATTCAATGTAACGATTAATTCGGGAAGATGAAGAAATTATGGCTGCCTTTGATCGTTTGTTTTATAGGGTCACATGTCATATCCTGGTTTGCCCCCTGGTGGACCGCCGGACTGATCTGCACGTTGACTTGTGCGATTTGGATAAAAAAGGAAAAGCAGGCATTTCTGCTTTCTTTCTTTGTACTTTTGCTCTTGTGGTTGTTGATGGGTTATTATTTCGATTTCTTAAACGAAGGTAGACTTTCAACCAGAATTGGGGTATTATTTGGTGGAGTAAATCCACATATGTTAATCGTGTTTTCTGCATTAATCGGAGGGTTATGGGGTGGATTATGTGGATGGATAGGTACTTTGTTAAGAAGTAGTTTATATTTGTCACCTGATTGACAAAGTTTACAAATGTCAATTGCAGTATCGACACCTGCAGGATGAAAAGATGTGAATTGTCCCCAAACCAACAATTAAGTATTTTGTAAATCTTTTCTTTTGTGTTCAATTATGAAAAAAATAGGATTTATTATCGCCAGCTTGTGGTCATTTGCAGTATTGGCTCAAGATCAGTTAATTAGTTCATTTAATCAGCAATATTCTGAACTCATTCAGTCCTATGTTTCAAACGATCTGGTGGATTATCAGCGTTTGAAGGCAGATCAACAAGGGAAAATTCAAAAAATGTATTCCGGGTTGGATGGAATTGAGCCCGAACGACTGGATGCGGAGGAACAAAAAGCATTTTGGATTAATGTTTACAATTTTTTGGTTATTTACGGAATTGTAGAAGCGTACCCTATCAATTCGACCCAAAAAATTTACGGATTCTTTACGGAAAAAAAGTTTGATATAGCTGGGAAACAAAGATCTTTAAATGGAATTGAGTCTTCCGAACTACTTCAAAAATATCAGGATCCGAGAGTTCATTTTGCCATTGTTTGTGGTGCAGTGGGGTGCCCTCCTCTTATCAATAAAATATTTCAAGCGGAGAATTTAGATCAACTATTGGAAGAAAGAACGCGCTCCGCTTTGAATGATTCCAGATTTGTGCAATACGATCCGAATACTGCTGTACTCAGGGTCAGTGAAATATTTAAATGGTATCAAGATGAATTTGTCAAGCACTCCGGAAGTGTTATTGCATATATCAATCAGTACCGAAATCAACCTGTGAATTCTCAGGTTGAACTGGATTATATACCGTATGATTGGAAATTGAATGACCAAAATTCTACTCAGCGGGCTACTCCCCAACCTTATCGTGCTTCTTTCCTTTTACCCAAAAAAGGTGTAGAAGTAAAGCTGTTTAATGCAATTTATACCCAAGGAAATTTTGACGGATTCTCCGAACTCAACAGTCGGAGTACTTATATGTCCTCGTTTGCTCAGTTTCTGATCGGAGTTAATTCACGCATAAATGTTGGATTCGATGCGGTATACAAATCAAACCTGGTAAACGACCGGGCATCCTCTTCACCTCTTGGTGTGTTGAAATTTGAAAAATATAGTGAAATCCAGAAGCTTGATAATGGTGAAAACTTTGCTAATGCCGACGGAGATGTGCTTGAAACGCGGGGAGATCATGGCTTGTCACATCTGGGTCCAAAAATTAAGTTCAGTCCCATAAAAAAATGGCCTAACGTTTCCTTGCAACAAACTATGTATATTCCGATTAAAAAATCTGTTGATGGTCAAACGATTTCATTTACCCAACTCTTTTTTGATAAGATGTTGGGTCGTAAGAGTCAATTGTTCTCCGAAATAAGCCTTTGGACACCTGTGGCTCCAAATTTTGATGTGAGTTCTTTTTTTAAAGTATTTATAAGTTACTTCCCAACACCCAAATGGACTTTATATGGAACTACAACCATACCAAAAGAGTATGGAGTAGGTGTCAAAAGATATATTACTCCTCAATTTGAAATGGAGTTTTTATATACCTATTACTTACCAGTGGACAAATGGGTAGGTTTTACCAGACCATATACTTTAAATCTTGGCTTTAGATATACCAATTTGTAGTAGAGTATGGATAATTCTCAGTTCCTTCCAGGCAATTAGTACGGAATTGCTCTTGGAAGCGGTTTGGTTTTGGGTGATAGTCCAGTGGTTCTGAATAAGTTCTTGAATAATTAATTTAGCCAACATGGAGGCTCGCGGTATTCACGTAGTAGATTCACCGGTTGATAAGGGATAATTATCGCAGAATCTGTGTAGTGTTAACAAGTGAGTCCACTCTGAAAACTGTCATTTTTGGATTTGCAGAGTTTTCGGAGTAGACTCACAAGTGTATCAGGAACAAAATAAGTTACACATAAAACTCGATCCCCCCCTGATGGTAGGCTGGTTTTTGCCGTAATTAAAAGACAAACTTTAGGTCAAAATGATGAATTATGCTTAATTGATTAGTTCTTTTTAATAAAATATTTGGTTATTCATAGAAATTCGTCCGTCAGGTTTATTAGGTTTTATTGCCCAATGGTGAACCAAATTTATTTGGTTTGTACACTGCGAAATAAATTTCGCAGACCAATGGGCCTCATGAAGTAAATCTGTCAGTCAGAGGAAGATTTCACTGACCAAAGGGCAACCTTTATCGTTATGCCCTGCAGTTCTTCGTTTCAAAACCAATAGTTCCATTGGAGCTCTGAATCTTCTTAAACCATGACAAAAAGAACATCATCCGGAAATTCGCTGCCAAAGCAGCAAAGGTTCGGGATTTGTGTTCCGCTTTAATAGAAAAGTAATTAATTTCTAGTTATTGGGATGGTTGAAATCCCACACCTTTAGGCGGGAACTTTAGTATCTTAGCGGGATGTCAATGTATCGCCATGGTTCTCATACAAAATATGATATAAAAGTACATATAGTATGGGTGACAAAATATAGGAAGCCGGTATTATCTGGGGAGATAGCAAAGCGAGTAAGAATGTTGATACGAGAAATATGCTTGGGCAATGAGATACAGATAATAAAGGGACATGTTTCGCAGGATCATATACATATCCTGATAAGTTATCCACCTTGCTTGGCAGTAAGTAAAATTGTACAATATTTGAAGGGGAAGACATCGCGGAAGATATTACAAGAGTACACCGAGATGCGCAAGAGATTTTGGGGTCAACATATCTGGGCACGGGGGTATTTTGCTGTGAGTACAGGCAATGTAACAGATAAGGTAATAGCAGAATATATAGAAAACCAAGACACTGAACCGAAGGATACAGACTTTAAAATAGATGATGAACCCTGACCGGCTTGCAGCCGTAAACTAAATCTACCGGCTTTGAGCCGGTAGTAGTTTAATTTAGCCAACATGGAGGCTCGCGGTATTCACGTAGTAGATTCACCGGTTGATAAGGGATAATTATCGCAGAATCTGTGTAGTGTTAACAAGTGAGCCCACTCTGAAAACTGTCATTTTTGGATTTGCAGAGTTTTCGGAGTAGACTCACAAGTGTATCATGAACAAAATAAGTTACACATAAAACTCGATCCCCCCTGATGGTAGGCTGATTTTTGCCGTAATTAAAAGACAAACTTTAGGTCAAAATGATGAATTATGCTTAATTGATTAGTTCTTTTTAATAAAATATTTGGTTATTCATAGAAATTCGTCCGTCAGGTTTAGTAGGTTTTATTGCCCAATGGTGAACCAAATTTATTTGGTTTGTACACTGCGAAACAAATTTCGCAGACCAATGGGCCTCATGAAGTAAATCTATCAGGAAACAAATACTTCCAATGCTGAGTGATACATTCAATATAAAAAGCTTTGAAATTAGTGTAATTGCTGAGGTGAAAGCAGATGAGAATAGTCATGATTTCACTATCAGAAAGTTTGGAAAGTCTATTTCGCCTGTTTTTTTGACCTGATTCCAAGCGAAATTGTTTGATTTGGGGTTCAAAAAGTTTACAAAAATCATCAACGGCTACGAAAATTTTAGTAATTTTATCATCAGTCATAGGAGAATATTTTAATTTTATTAATTGGTTATCAGCTATTAATATATTAATTATTCTCCTTATTTTATAGTAATATCAACACTTTTTCTTATCCATTATTCACGTCTTTTTAATAAAATATTTGGTTATTCATAGAAATTCGTCCGTCAGGTTTATTAGGTTTTATTGCCCAATGGTGAACCAAATTTATTTGGTTTGTACACTGCGAAATAAATTTCGCAGACCAATGGGCCTCATGAAGTAAATCTGTCTGTCAGAGGAAGATTTCACTGACCAAAGGGCAACCTTTATCGTTATGCCCTGCAATTCTTCGTTTCAAAACCAATAGTTCCATTGGAGCTCTGAATCTTCTTAAACCATGACAAAAAGAACATCATCCGGAAATTCGCTGCCAAAGCAGCAAAGGTTCGGGATCTGTGTTCCGCTTTAATAGAAAAGTAATTAATTAATCATTTATTGTCACTGAAACAAGCTTTCAGGTCCTAACCAAGAGGACCCAAGGCAGTTAGATTTAGGATGACATCCAGAAGAAAGGAAATGTTCAGATGCAATGTTGATCATGATTGAAGTAGTATTTTATTAAGAACCCAAAGCACTAAGAACACAGATCCGGATCAAGACGGAACTGTCGAAGGCCGTCAGTCTTTGAAGGTAGCGTTTGAGAAAGCACAGTAGTAAGCGTAATCAATGCTTAATAAATTGGGCACTTTGGGTTTGACTCCGGCTGCTTAATTTCATTACATACACCCCAGGTGATAGGCTAGTGAGGTCAATCTGAATTTGGGATTGATTAAAAATCTGACCAGGGATTATAGTCTGACCTCGTGTATTGTACACTTCAAATATCCATTCATTTAAGCCTTCCGGGCATTCGATATTAAGGGAATTATAGGCTGGGTTGGGTGCAATCTTCACCTTTCCTCCGGATGGTTCTATTGTGCTGGATGTCCCACAGGACAAATTGGAAAGGCGTTCCCAAAGTTTTAGATCAAATTCAGTCTGTGCCAGGGCAAATTCCTTAGCGTTTTCACCCATCCGGACTACGACCATTTTTTGACTAGGGATGATGTAGACTTTCTGATCGTCTTTACCTAATCCCATAAACATATCATCAGGAGCCGGAGGAATAGCTGAGCCCTTGAATAAAAATTGAAACCGTGGTAGCATATATCCCTCTTTGCCATTTAGCCACCACAGATATCCATAGGAGGGATTGATGCTTTGCGATGAGTTGCTCATGGCTGCTAAGAAATTTTGATCTCGAAGTAGTGTATCCTGATTCCAAATTCCTTCATTCAATACCAACAACCCAAATCGAGCCATATCTCTAGGCCTGCTAAAGCGGACATAGTTAAACCATAATCCCTTTGCCCCTATATGTCGGTCCAGATTTGACCAGGTAAATAAATTTATCGGCATGTCAGCAGCTGCAGCTATTATATCCTGAGTAAGTCTGTAAGGTGCATTGTGATAGGCCCAACGTGTTCCAGGTGGTGCCATATACTTTAAACATTCAGGTTCCAAACAGTTCAATGGATCAGGGATGGCTAGGGTAGGGCGAATTTGATCGTCAAGTCCGGTGGTCATCGATAGGTGATGCCTGATCAATATTTGGTCTTCTTGTTCGGGAGTGCAGGTAGTCCATCCTTTTCCGAGATACAGATTGCTTGGTTCTTCGATTTGCAATAAGCCTTTGTCCTGTGCAATACCCATCAGCACAGCAGCCAGAGATTTGCCGGCCGAAGCCCAGTACCATATTGAATCTTTGGTAAAGTTGCCATAATACTCTTCAAATACGATCCGGCCATCATATAGAATAATAAATCCTTTAGTCTTTTTGGCTTCTAAGAAAATCGATAATGAGTCTAATTTTTGTGTACACCATCCTAGTTTTTCAGGTTCATAGGTCTCCCAGATATTGGAATCATTTGGAGGGAAATAATTTACTTGGCTAATGCTAATGGTACTACAAAGAATGAGAGAAGATAAAAACCATGTTTTCATATGGAACTTTGACGTTTTAAAAGTAAAATGGTTTAATCGGGCCCTGAAATATCAATATCAATAATATTTGGATAAAATTACAACCAATCAATAAAACTTGAAAAATGTATTACCTAGTTATTATTCATTTGGCTTATTCGTTATGTGAAATTCTATAATACTTTAGATCAATCTTATTTTTTTGAGAATAAGAGTATAGATACTTCGTTTTTATTAAAAAGCTATGAACCCATTTATCGTTTTACTGACCCTACTCCCCTTTCTTGTCAATGCACAAAACGATATCTGGTGGTTGGGTAATGATGTAGGTATACATTTTGTGGATGGAAAAGAACCAGAATTAATTTCCGGATTGTCTGGGAGTAATTACCAAACTGTGGTTGTAAGTGACTCAGAAGGGAAATTGTTATTTTATACTGATGGAGTCAAAGTGAGGGATAAAACTCAAAATGTGATGCCCAATGGCTCAGGGTTGCTTGGACGTGCACTATTACAAAGCCAATCTGTTCTAGTCCTACCCTTTATCGAAGATGATCAAAAGTATTATATTTTTACCGTGGGTTTTGAAGAAATTTCTCAGGGTGACTTGCATTATTCTGTAGTTGATATGTCTCTCAATGGTGGGCTGGGAGATATCCAGATTTCAAATAAAAACATAAAACTTGCAACTAATCTTACCCAGCGTGTTTCTGCTATTAGGTCTCTGTGCGGAGGTCTTTGGGTGGTGATCAAAGAAAGAAATTCTAAGCGTTTTTTTTCTTTTCTTATAAATGATTCAGGAATTAAGAGCTCTCCTGTCATTTCTGAAGTGAATACTAAGTTTTTACCAAATAATCAATACGGCTGGATCAAACCTTCGGCCAATGACAGTTTATTACTGATGACTGGCCATAATTTTTTAGAACTGTACAAATTTAATCGTGAGTTCGGAACGCTTTCAGATGCTGTAAACTTATATTTCTCGGAAAGCGTTGATTCTTCAAGTCCTGTATTTGCCACTTTTTCACCAAATAGTAAACGACTATTTTCTTCATCTAAGGAGTTCTTTCGGTATGATTTGACTGATTATAATCAATCCGGAATATTGAATTCACGAGTCAATTTAGCACCTGGCCGAGAACGTGTAGGAAGATACATGCAACTAGCCCCGGATGGGAATATTTATTTTGTTTTAGGGGATAGTTGTGTCCAGCAGATCAAAGATCCTGACAATCGGGCTGAAGTCAGTGAAATATGCCTTTTCCAAGCAAGTTCGAGTTATTATACAACGGGATTACAAAATCTGGTAGTTGATCCTGTTTTTGATTCACCACTACCTCCAACTATTTTTATGACCGATACGACCAGTATTTGCCAGGACAGTCCATTGATAATCGATCTCTCTACATATTCTAGTGCGAAATTTTTATGGGATGATGGATCTACCACTCCAACCCATTTTATTAAGTCATCAGGTACCTATACAGTAGAGGCTCGGTATGATCAATGTGCATTGTTTGACTCGACAGTAGTTATGGTCAGTGAATGTTTCGATCCATCTACACAAAACAGTGTTTTTATCCCTAATGTCTTTTCTCCAAATGGAGATTCCCGGAATGATGAGCTAATCATTTATTTTGCTCAGGATCCTATTTATTATAAGCTCATTGTCTTTGATCGTTGGGGTAATTTAGTTTTCAAATCTAGCAATCTCTTTAATCGGTGGCAAGGAATGTATAAAAATAAATCTGTACCTATTGGTACTTATATAGCTATAGTAGAATATCAAACGAATCCAAATACTTCGATTGTAAGAGAGGCAAGATCTATAGATGTTATCAAATAAGAATACTAAGTTTGTTTGATGTTGGTAGTCGAATTATCACATTTTACTAAATATAAATGTCAAATCATTACAATATATATCAGTTTCACAACTGGGACAACCATGTTGAATTTACATAGTAGATAATTTTACTCTATATATAAAGAAAAAATATGTCTTCAAAGTGTCTTTCGATATTGCAGAAAACCCTTATATTTGAAGACACATCTTTCTATTTATACACAGTAGTAGTTTTTTAAGAAAACTATACAAAGGGATGTTGGTTGTTTTGATTGCATCTAATCAACCAAATCATAAAGGTTAAAAAAGACATCCTACCTGTATAGTTTTCTTTTTTTTATTGTAGTATTAAGCTTAATTCAAAAATCGTTCCATTCCATTGAAGCGGTTTGTAATATTAGTAGTTTGGTTTTTATTTTCTATCCTTGGATTGGGATGGTACTGTGTTTGCCTCAAAGATCCATTGTTCAATGCACCCTATTCCACAGTTCTTACTGATAAAAATGATCGCTTACTTGGTGCTCGGATTGCTTCAGATGGGCAATGGCGATTTCCTGAAGTAAATAAGATTCCCAACCGGTACATGACTGCACTACTTCAGTTTGAAGATAGCCGATTCTATTGGCACCCGGGATTCGATGCGATCAGCTTATCAAGGGCTGTTGTAAACAACCTGAAGAGTCGAAAGGTGGTGAGCGGCGGAAGCACCATCAGTATGCAGACCATTCGTCTCTCAAGGAAAAGGGCCTCCCAAAACCTTTTTGATAAAATCTATGAAATCATCCTGGCCACCCGGCTCGAACTAAAATATTCAAAGTATGAAATATTAAAACTATACGCAAACCACGCACCCTTTGGCGGCAATGTAGTGGGAATAGGCGCCGCAGGATGGCGATATTGGGGATATGAACCTCAACGTTTAAGCTGGGCCGATGCTGCCACATTAGCCGTGCTTCCAAATCAGCCTTCGTTAATTCATCCGGGTCGAAAACGGGATTACCTCAATTCCAAAAGAGATCGATTATTATATCGATTGATGCAGGCCGGCGAAATATCCACGGAAGAATATGACCTGGGATTGATAGAAGAGGTTCCTGCTGAACCAATAGCGCTGCCTAATTTGATTCCTCACCTTACCGATTTTCAGGTTGGAAATACCGCTATTGGAGAAAGGCGGCAAACAACTATTGACCTGGAACTTCAGGATTTGACTTCGAAAAAGATGATCAACTATGGACATTTTCTCAAAGGGCAGGAAATTCATAACGCTGCTGCCCTTATTGTCGACATTGAAAGTGGTTCTATTTTAGCTTATATAGGCAATATTCCGGGTACTGGTAAGAATTATGCGGAATTTGTAGATTGTATCCGGGCACCTCGAAGTACCGGAAGCATCTTAAAACCCATTTTGGTAGCTGGTGCACTAGATGCAGGTATGGTAAGTCCTAAAACCTTATTGTCGGATATTCCAATAATGTTCAACGGCTATCGACCGGAGAATTTTCATGAGCAATACGATGGATTGGTATCTGTCAAGGAATCATTAGTGCGGTCATTAAACATTCCAATGGTCCTGTTACTCCGAGATTTCGGAATTGAAAAATTTAGGTTTAACCTATATAAACAAGGACTTACAACGATTAATCGTCCTGCCTCCCATTACGGTTTAACTCTAATATTAGGTGGCGCTGAAGCTAGCCTACTTGAATTGTGTAACCATTATGCCTATTGGGGTAGGGTACTTAAGAATTTTTACCAATATGATGGGATGTATAATAAAGAGGATTTTAAATCCTTACATTTCATTACTAAAAAGGGTGCAGTACGCCCCACTTGGCAGAGGAACCCCATAACCCTGCATGCCGGATCGATCTATCTAACTCTGGAAATGATGAAATCTTTGCAACGTCCGGATGAAGAAGGTAAGTGGCAGTTATTTCAATCACCTCATTCGATTTCCTGGAAAACCGGTACTAGTTTCGGTCACCGTGATGCTTGGTCTATTGGCTTAAATGGAAAGTATCTGGTTGGAGTATGGGTGGGAAATGCAGGAGGGCAAGGACGACCGGGATGTACAGGAATTAAAGTGGCAGCTCCCTTAATGTTTCAATTGTTTGATTTATTACCAAAGTCGCAATGGGAAGAACCTCCCTGGGATGAATTGATAAGAGCACCACTTTGCACCACAAGTGGATTATTACCCTCTCCTGCCTGTCCGATTGACAGTGTTTGGGTTCCTGAAAACTTTGAAAGAATGCCAAGTTGTCATTTTCACCGTTCGATTATGATTGATACATCCCGCAACGTAAGAATTAATCGCAGTTGTACCACTTCGGGATCATCAGTTCAGCAATCATGGTTTATTCCTGCTCCATTGGAATCTTATTATTATAGCAGGAGCAATCCAGAGTTTATTCCCTTGCCTCCTTTAGCACCTGAATGCAAACAGAATGAGGAAATGGTAATGCAGTTTATTTATCCTACCTCTGCCACCCATTGGAAGCTTCCTCAAGATCAGCACGGAAACATTCAAGGTTTGGTTTGCAAAGTATCTCATCGATCACCACATAGTACGATTTACTGGCATTTGGATCATCACTATTTAGGAACTACAGAATTCGAGCATGAAATGGTGATCCGTCCCCGGCCAGGAAGACATATATTGACCTTGGTCGACTCAGATGGAAATAGAATCGAAAAAATAGTTTATATCATTTAAATTGAGTACAGAGTAGTTGGTGCAGAGTATTGAGTAGTGAGTATTGAGTAGTGAGACTGGAAAAATCTGTTATTTGACTTCTGTCATCTGACTTCTGCTGTCTACCTGCGTACTTCTACCTCTCTGTTTTCCATAACTTATAGAGTGTTTTGAGATTACAATTGTGATTCCTAGACAATATGTATTATTTTTGCGGCCATGTCAAAGAGTATTACCTGGAAACCGAATCCAAGGAAAGAAAGACTTCATCGTATCATATTTGAAACAGATACTCCTTCAGGCAAGTGGTTTGACATTATTTTAATGATAACCATTCTGGCCAGCGTAGTGGTAGTGATGTTGGAAAGTATGGCGAAGATCCGTGCTGAGTATGCCACCACGCTACTATTTCTGGAATGGTTTTTTACGATAATTTTTACCATTGAGTATGCACTTCGTCTGTATTGTGTATATAGGCCGTTAAAATATGCCACCAGCTTTTTTGGAATCATTGACTTACTGGCAATTATTCCTACTTACCTGAGTGTATTTATAGCAGGTTCGCAATACTTTCTAATAATTCGGGCCCTCCGATTGTTGCGTGTATTCAGAATATTTAAATTGGTCAATTATTTATGGCAAGCTCAAATTATTTTGGTTTCACTGCGCAAATCATTGCCAAAGATCACAGTATTCTTGTTTTTCACTTTGGTCTTGGTATCCATAATCGGAGCAGTAATGTACTTGATAGAAGGGGGTACTAATGAAAGTTTTTCCAGTATTCCAACCAGCATGTATTGGGCTATTGTAACACTAACTACTGTTGGGTATGGAGATATTACTCCCCAATCAAATATCGGACAAATGTTATCGGCATTTGTGATGCTATTGGGATATGCTATCATTGCTGTTCCTACTGGGATAATCGCCACCGACTTAATGTCTGAGAAAAATCCAAACCGATACAAAGTTACTGACCAGGCTTGCCGTTATTGTGCCAGTAGTGGTCATGCTCATGATGCGATTTATTGTAAATATTGTGGTGAAATATTAAATGAAGAATAGGATTTAGCCATCTTCGAAAAGGCAGCTTTAAGCAACAAGTTATTTCTCCATTCCAGATATGAATCCGACGTTCACTGTCTTTCAAAATAGGTAAACAGGAGAGAAAATGCTTTTAATTGAGATAACAATAACATTTCAGGGCATTTCTTCCTATATTGATCCCTTCCCTAAGTTTAAGGCATATCTTGAAACCTAAGCGCAACATATCAATTGATGTTTTCCGAGGATTTACCATTTTTATGATGGTTTTTGTCAATGACCTGGCGGGTGTGTCTGATATTCCGGCATGGATGAAGCATGTTGCGGCAGATGCGGATTCTATGACCTTTGTGGATGTAGTTTTTCCGGCATTCTTATTTATTGTCGGTATGGCAATTCCACTTGCAGTTCAAAACCGACTTGTCAGAAATCCAGATCTCCTAGCCTTTTGGAAACATGTGGGAATACGCACATTTGGCTTGCTGGTACTTGGGGTTTACATGGTCAATGCTGCAGAAATGAATTCTGAAGCCAGTCTGATTTCAAAGTCTTGGTGGTCGGTATTGCTTTATTCAGCTGCAATCTTGATTTGGAATCGATATAATAAGATTGACGGCTTGCCATATCGCAGAAACATGATTCCGATATTAAGGTTAACTGGTTTAATCATTTTAATCGTTTTATATTTTCTGTATCGTAAAGGAAGTGAGGATAAACTGATGGGTATGACCCCGAGTTGGTGGGGTATTCTTGGATTGATTGGCTGGGCGTATCTCTATTCTGTGGTCATTTATATGGGATCAAAGAGGTTGTTAGTACCTGTACTGGGAATGGCGTTCTTACTGATGATGATGGTGTTGGGTATACAAGGTGAAGAATTGTCCCTACCTGCCTGCTTATCATGGTTATCAGGTCAGGCCGGTAACTTTTGCCATACATTTATCACTTTAATCGGGATCATTGTTTCACTTTTATTACTTGATCAAGTGAATAATTCTACGAAACTTCAGAAAATTAGAAATATCTTATTCATGGCGGTGCTATTGGCAATTGGGGGCTATTTTGTACGTTCCTTTGGAGGAATTTCCAAAATTTATGCAACCCCTAGTTGGGCACTATTCTCCTGTTCCATTTGTTGTATCGTATATGTGCTTTTGTTTTGGATAGTAGATGTTAATGGGCAGCAAAAGTGGTTTACTATTCTTAAGCCGGCTGGCGAAAACCCTCTACTTACCTATATTTTACCTTTTATCTTTTATGCAATTGCTGGATTTAATTATTTACCCGATATCTTCAATTCAGGATTATTAGGATTTATTAGAGCCATTCTGTTTTCCCTGTTTATACTTTTCGTGGCCGGTGTTTTAACCAGAAAAGGAATTCGATTACACTTGTGACCACCGATCCCCCACTTATGCCAAGGGCTTCAGTGGGCAAAGCGGTCCAACGATGACCAATCACCAATGACCGTCCCCGATAATTACATTTCACTATCCACTTTCTCCCATTGTGGTTTACTCAATTTAGCAGCCTGGAATAATCTTCTTAGGCGGTATTTGCCATCTTTTTGTACTAGTAACATCAACAAACCCCCAATAATGGCCAGATTTTTCATGAACATAATCCCATGCAGCCGGTTGACTTCCTGTGGGTCGTTCCAGAATGAGTAAACGATGATGGTCACCGGAACAAAATAAATCAATAAGATGGTAATTCCCAAGGCTGTTCGATATCCAAGTAATACCAGTGATGCTCCAATTATCAGGAAACAAATAGTAATGGTAAGTAGTAAATCCTGATTCCAGGTGAGACCATAATCCGTCATGGTTTGCTGGGTAGATTAAAATAAACAATGGAATCATAAGCTTCATAGAAGAATAGGCTGGATATAAATATTCGAGCAATCAAGTCAATTACATCTCTCACTTTTCAATTTTTGAATTGATGATATTCCTGATTTGCATCAGGGGTTCTAATACTGATTTTAGTTGGGCTAAGTTCAACATATTGGCGCCATCAGATTTAGCTGTTGCAGGATCAGGATGGGTTTCTATAAAAATGCCATCGCATCCAGCAGCGACACCACAACGTGCCAATACACCGATTAGATCAGGCCTTCCTCCCGTAACACCGGCCACTTGATTAGGTTCTTGAAGTGAATGAGTACAATCAAGAATAGTCTTAGAACCCAAAGCCTGCATCCAAGGGATATTGCGCATGTCGACCACAAGATCCTGATAACCAAATGTACTACCTCTTTCTGTCAACCAGACTGGTTGATCGCTGGCGGAGTTTACCTTTTCTTTAGCAAATTTCATTGAAGGTCCGCTCACAAACTGGCCTTTTTTTATGTTTACAATTTTTCCTGTTTGAGCAGCGGCCAGTAATAAATTAGTTTGTCGACAGAGAAATGCAGGTATCTGTAATATATCTACAAACTCAGAAGCCTCCACTGCTTCCTTTTCCGTATGGACATCGGTTGTCACGGGAATGTTGAATGAAGATCTGATATCCAGGAGAATTTGCAATCCCTTATGATCTCCTATTCCCGTAAATGAATCCAATCTTGAACGATTTGCCTTGCGATAGGAGGCCTTAAAAATATATTGAATGTCGAGGTCATTGCAGATTTTCAACACCTTTTCGGCAATTTCAAAACACAATCCTCTGGATTCAATGACACAAGGGCCTGCTATTAAAAAAAAACGCCCACTATCTATATTTTGTAGTATTTGTTTAATTGGCATGGTTATTTTTTAACGAGGACCCATGCTTCTGGTTCAATCTTTTGACGCGTCAACCCTAACACTTCTTCCACATTTTCTTCCAGTTTGGGAACGATACCAATTCGCACTAAATTAGTCTTCAGTGTTTCCTCATAGATCTGCAATCCATTTTGGGCCAGGAAATCTCGCATACGTTGTATGTTACCGGCTTCTGAAAAGCATCCCACAATAATTACGGGTTGGTTAGGATCTGAAATCTCCTCATTCGTATCCATTGAGGTCAGATCTGTGGCCAACTCAGTTTCCTGTATTTTTACCGTATCATCCAGTGACCCAATGATGGGAATCGTGTTTCTCAATATATCTGGCTCATTGACTGGGGTGATTAAATAAAAAACATATCCCAAAACCAATAACAGAATGGCAGCAAAAGCACCAAACTCCCATATTATTTTTCTAGGTCTTGATTCTATTTCCCAGATATCGGTCATAGAGATAACAGGGAGTTTGTTAGCCTCTAACAGATCCGCATTAGGAATCATTTCGATTGAGGTCCCATCTCGGGAAAAGTCTACCACCCCAGGTATTGAGGCAGTTCCTTTTACCAAGAGATCAATTTGTATTTTCTCACCAAATAGTTGGATGTCTTCCATTGCCTTTGGTAAGGAAACATCTTCATACCAACTGTAACATTCAGCTAAGTAGGGATCATCATAGTGCAGAGAACGATCAAGAGTAAAGTGAAAACTGGGAGGTTTAAGCTCCAAGGTAGTCGAATCATATCGGGCAGGCTCATGCTTTTGGGTCAGGGTACCCAATCCAGGAATAAACAAGCGTTCATTATCTTTCAGGAGCATTTTGATCAATCCTGAAATCCTGTCTTCAATCATTCTCAGATTTTTATCAAAGGTAACAAATTAAGAAATATTTGAGGTGAAAAGTAGCGTTCGTTAATGGGATATTTTTAAAATTCACCACAATTTGATGTTTGATCCATGTATTCTTTTCTCATCTTTGAAGTATTCGTATGGTGTTAGTTAAAAACAATCATTTTGTTTAAAAGCAAAATAAATTATCGTAGGGTGTTAATCCTTACTGTAATGTTTTATATGGTAGCCGCTCTTGCCTGGTGGACAGTACTTCTTTTACGGCAAAACAACGAACTTCTCGAGCTCGAGAGGGAATTGCTTACTTTAAAGAATAATAAGGAGAACTCCAGGAGTTGGGAAGAATTACAAAATGATCATCGTAGATCACAAGCTATGGTCATTGGTGAAGGATTGGTTTTTATCGGAATATTGGGAATCGGATTGTATTTTATCAATCGGGCATATTATCAAGAAATTTCCATTGCAAATCAACAACAAAATTTTTTACTCTCCATTACCCATGAGTTAAAATCTCCTATTGCTGGAATGAGACTGGTATATGAAACGCTTTTAAAAAGAGATTTATCCAAACCACAGCAAGATTCTTTGATTCAAAACGCACTTCAAGAAAATGAAAGATTAGAGAAACTGGTTAATAAGCTACTTTTAACTGCAAAGATTGAATCTGGATTTAAGGTAGAGAAAGAAGAGTTTGATTTGCACCTGTTTTTACAAAAAACGATCGACTTATACCGCCATTTGAATCCTGATATAAAAATTGAATTATCGTGTCATGGCAATGCGGTGATTTGTTCGGATAGAAGTATAATGAGATTGATCACCACTAATTTGATTGAAAATGCCATTAAATTTACACCGGATCAGGGTCATATTAATGTTGAAGTCCATATCAGCGATACGGATGTGCTACTTACCGTAAAAGACGAAGGTCCCGGTATCTCAGACACGGAAAAAAGAAAAGTGTTTGACAAGTTTTACCGTACGGGTAATGAAGATGTACGCAGTACACAAGGGACTGGTTTGGGATTATATATTGTCAAACAATCTGTTAAAATTTTGAAGGGAATTATTGAGTTGAAAAATAATTTTCCCCAAGGTGCTATTTTTACTGTTAAAATACCCAAAGAGTAGTCCCAATGGAAAGACCGAGAATTTTGCTGGTAGAAGACGAAGAAAGCATTCGCAAAACAATAACCCTAAATTTAAATTTGGAAGGCTATGAAGTGGTAGATGTAAAAAATGGGAAAGAAGCTATTCACGCTCTTCCTACCCAGCATTTTGATTTAATTATTTTAGATATCATGTTGCCGGAAATGGATGGATATCATGTCTGCGAACACATCAGACTGCGTGACCATACAGTGCCAATCATATTTGTAACGGCCAAGGATGGAAGTAAAGACCGCATAAAAGGTCTTAAGCTTGGTGCTGATGATTATTTGGTTAAACCGTTTCATCTGGAGGAACTATTGTTGCGGGTAAAAAATCTTCTTAAACGCAGTTTTCAACCGGTGAAACATGAATTAAAATCATATAGATTTGGTTCTAATTACGTGGATTTTACGACGTATGAGGCCGAAACTTCTAGAGGGAAAATAAAGCTTACCCAAAAAGAAATTTTGCTGATAAAGCTGTTAATTGATCGTAAAAATGAGGTGGTATCCAGGCAGGATATCTTACAATTCGTATGGGGATATGATGTTTTTCCGTCTACCAGGACAGTGTAATTTTATCTTATCACTACGCAAGTACTTTGAAAAAGACCCCAGAAATCCACAACATATTATTTCAAAGAGGGGAGTGGGTTATCAATTCGTAGAATAGAAGTTTGTCCTAACAACTAGGTTTTCTTAATTAGAACTTTGCTGCACAGTTCACACATTGAGTACTCCCCGGTAACAACAGCAGTCTTTGAAATGGGATTTCCCCTTTGCATTTTCTGCACAGTCCAAATTCTGGGTCATCAATCTTCTTTTGTGCCGTTAATAAATCATCCATTTCCTTTTTGGCCGTTCGCAATGCCGCTTCCATCACACTTTTATTATTGATGGCATCCATCCTCGAAATTCGTCCGATAGCATTTTCAGGACCGATAGGCTTCGTCATTTCCTCCATGTCAGCAATCTTTTCACGGGTTCGGTCGATCTTCTTTAGAATTCTTTCCAGTATTTGTTTTTTTTGTGTTGCATCCATAGGTTATGATTATGGCTACAAAGATAAGCATTCGACCATTGTGGCTTGGGACCAATGTTTAATACCGACATTCACGCAGTCCTAATATTCACCTGACCTGATTATATCGATCAATTATTGGTAATCTAAATCATTGTTTCATTCTGATGAAATCTTGATGATATATTAATGCAATTTGATTATATTAGGGATTTTACCAAACTACCTCAATTCGATTATGACCAGCAGGAGAAGTTTTATCAAAAATACATCCATTACTATGGCATCGGTGGGTATGGTGCCTTATACTATTTCACCTTTTTTCAACCGCTACGCCGTTCCCGCAAGCGATCAAATCAGATTTGCTGTAATAGGATGTAAAGGGATGGGCTGGAGTAATATGCGATCCCATTTAGGAATCAGTGAAGTGGACTGTGTAGCTATCTGTGATGTGGATCAATCGGTATTGGATATGAGATCTAAGAATGTCGAAGAAATCACCGGTAAAAAGCCTCGTCAGTATATAGATTATCGTAAACTACTGGAACAAAGCGATATCGATGCCGTAGTTATTGGAACCCCTGACCATTGGCATTGTAAAATGACGGTAGATGCATTGGATGCGGGCAAGCATGTGTATGTTGAGAAGCCATTGGCCAATTCGATTAAGGAATGTGAAATTATGGTAAAGGCGGCTAAGAAATCCGGAAAATTGGTACAAGTAGGGCAGTGGCAGCGAAGTGGGACGCACTATCGACAAGCGATCGATTTCTTACGCGCCGGTAAATTAGGGAATATTCGCTTGGTGAAAACCTGGGCTTATCAAGGGTGGATGAAACCCGTAAATGTGGTTCCCGATAGCGCTCCTCCAGTCGGGGTTGATTACGAAATGTGGCTGGGCCCAGCGCCTAAAAGACCATTCAATAAAAATCGTTTTCATTTTAACTTTCGTTGGTTTTGGGATTATGCCGGTGGCCTGATGACCGATTGGGGTGTCCACGAAATAGATATTGCCCTCTATGCTATGCAGGCAACTGCACCTAAAAGTGTGATGGCATCCGGTGGCAAATTGGCTTATCCCGATGATGCATCTGAAACTCCGGATACATTGCAGGCAATATTTGAATATGATACTTTTAATATGCTGTGGGAGCATGCTACTGGTATAGACGGAGGTAATTATGGAAAAACCGAAGGAATTGCTTTTATCGGTAATAACGGAACCATGGTGTTAAATCGTGGCGGGTGGCAAGTTATCCCGGAAAAGCAGCGTGTGGATGAGATCATGCAATACAAGATGGATTCGATCCCCGACCAACCCCGACGAGGAAATTACCTGGATTTTCATACCAAAAATTTAGTCGAAGCAATTCAAAAGAATGATCCCTCTCACCTGAATTGTGCTATCGATACTGGAAGCATCGCAGCTATCAATGCGCATATGGGAAATGTGGCATACAAGACCCAATCTAAGGTTTTTTGGGATGATCAAAAAAGTCAATTCAAGGATAATCCTGAAGCCAATAAACTTTTGATGAAAAAATACCACAATGGATGGACCATTTGAAATTCCAAACTCTGGGTAACTTCATTGACCTTCGGCCAATTGTATTCTACTGAATGAAGTTATTCCAAAATGGTAATTCCTATGACTTTTAACTTACATCCGCATCACGAAAGAAATTGGATTGATTTTTAGGTTTTAGACAAGTAAATTCACATATTTCATTTCCCGCTCCGTTAAATTGGTTTGGAGATAACATTAAATGAATGGTTAACTACAAAATAAAAGCACCGTTAAGAATACTAGCAGTGCTTTTCATATTGTGTTTAGCTCTTTTTCTCCTCAGCCGATCCAAGTCCTATCAAATTTTGGGGGATATTCATTCCCACATCAATACCTCACAAAAGTTTGTGGCCCTGACTTTCGACGACGGACCGACCAAACAGGTGAGTCGCGTTTTATCCATCTTGGATACTCATCGCATAAGGGCTACTTTCTTTCTGACTGGTAAGGCAATGGAAAACAGGTTGGCTGAAGTTCAAAAGATTATTGCATCAGGCCATGAAATCGGTAATCATTCCTATTCGCATCGCCGAATGTTGTTCATGTCTTATAAAAAAATACAGGAAGAAGTTGAAAAGACTGATTCATTAATTCGATTAGCAGGTTATAAACCTACCATCCATTTTAGACCTCCCTATGGAAAGAAATTGTTTGTATTGCCATATTACTTGTGGAAGAATAAGCGTAAAACGATTATGTGGGATGTGGATCCAGAATCTACACCTGAGATCACAAGAGAACCTGCCCAGATTACAAAATATGTGATTGATAACGTCCAAAGCGGTTCAATTATCTTGTTGCACGTAATGTTTGAAAGTGGCAGAAATTCCATCAATGCCCTACCAACCATAATAACCGGATTGAAACACAAGGGATTCGAATTTAAGACCATTTCCGAAATGCTCAAATACGAAGAACTCTAAATCTTCCAGGTTCCTAAAAAGTGTACAATAAGTGTATACAGAAAACCATAGGTCATTTTAGTGTTTCCACTAAAATCGAATAGTACTGTAAAATTTAAAGTCAAATCCTGTGGCATACTGAAATGTGATGAACCGTTCAATGTCTTGGTAAAATTTATCAATTCGGTATTCTCCGAATCTTAAATTCTTTCGTATTTTTGGGTTTTCGAATCAACCCTTTAACGATCTTATATTGACATGCTGGATTATTCATTAATCAATGATTTCATTCTCCATGATGATAAACTTGAACATGGATTTAGAAATGAAGTGATAAAAGATTTTTGGTTATGTGCAGTATCTCGCGAAGCCAGCATTTTAGGTCGTAAAGATGTACTTCTTGGTAAAGCTAAATTTGGAATAACCGGTGACGGAAAAGAGGTACCTCAGGTGGCTCTGGCTCGTGCGATGAAAAAAGGTGATTGGAGGGCTGGTTATTATCGGGACCAAACATTGATGTTTGCCTTAGGGATCAGTTCGGTCAGAGATTTTTTTAGTCAACTGTTTGCGGATACAGAAAATGATCCTTTTTCAGGTGGCCGTCAAATGAATAACCACTTTGCAACTCCCATGATATCAGAGGAGGGAGAGTGGCTGGATCAGCGAGCCGGCTATAATATATCCAGTGATGTTTCTTGTACGGCAGGGCAAATGGCTAGATCGCTGGGATTGGCTGTAGCATCGAAAATGTACAGAGGCAGAGATGACCTGCAGGTAGGGACAAAGTTTTCCAGTTTTGGCGATGAGGTTTGTATTTGCACAATCGGGGATGCCAGTACTTCCGAAGGCGTTTTTTGGGAGACCATCAATGCGGCTACGGTATTAAAGGTCCCATTGGCAATATGCATTTGGGACGATGGGTATGGTATATCAGTTCCTAAAGAATTGCAGACCACCAAAGGAAATATAAGTAAAGCTTTAGAGGGGTTTCTACTCGATGAAAATGGAGACGGCATCCATATTTATACAGCCAAAGGATGGGATTATCCAGGATTGGTGGAAATGTTTGAGAAAGGAATAGAGAAGACTAGGAAAACCCATATTCCGGTTGTGTTCCACATTCTGGAGCTTACTCAACCCCAAGGGCATTCGACCTCAGGAAGTCATGAAAGATATAAATCTCAGAAAAGATTACAATGGGAACGAAATAATGACTGTATCAAAGTGATGGGGGAGTGGATGGTCTTAAATGGAATCTGCACTGAAGAAGAAATTATTGAAATCAAAAAGAAGGCAAAAGTATATACCAAAACTTGCCGGGATCAAGCGGGCGAAATTTTTTACTTACCGATTAAAAACGAATCAGATTACATCAAAGGAATTTTCCAGCAAATCAAGAGTAAGGTGAAGGATCCGGTTATCGAACAAGTGATACAAGAACTGGATCATGATATGGTGCCACTGATGGGGGACCTGATGCGGTCTGCAAAAAGGATGTACTATCAACTGTTGGATTATCGCCTCCAGGAGAAAGAGGAATTGGAAGCCTGGATCTTGAAAAATGAACGGATGGCCGCTAAAAGATATCACACCAACCTGTATGATCATTCTCCCAAAAGTGGAATGTCCGTCAAGGTCAACTATCCGGAATACGATACAAATGCTGAAAAATTAAACGGCTATCAAATATTAAATAGTTTTTTTGATAAAATGCTGACCAAATACCCCAATCTGGTGGCATTTGGAGAGGATGTAGGGATGATTGGCGGTGTAAACCAATGTTTTGCAGGACTTCAGGAAAAACATGGTGATGACCGTGTGTTTGATACGGGTATCCGGGAATGGACCATTATTGGCCAGGGTGTTGGTCTTGCTATGAGAGGATGGCGACCAATTGCCGAAATTCAATATCTGGACTACCTGGTATATGCCTTGCCAGAGCTCACAGATGACCTGGCCACGCTCCGCTATCGATCCAATGGGATCCAAACTGCTCCTGTCATCATCCGCACCAGGGGCCATCGCTTGGAAGGAATCTGGCACGCTGGTTCACCCATGGGTATGATTATAAATAGCCTGCGGGGGATATATGTTATCGTACCCAGGGATATGACGAGGGCAGCGGGCTTCTATCAGACCCTGTTGCAGAGCAATGAGCCGGGTTTGATCATAGAATGCCTGAATGGATACAGACTGAAAGAAAGTATGCCCAATAATCTGGATGAAATTTCTTTGCCCCTGGGAATGCCTGAAGTGCTATTGGACGGACAAGATGTCACTGTGGTCACTTATGGCTCTTGTGTAAGAGTAGCTTTGGAAGCATGCCATCTCTTAGCAGATCACGGCATTTCGGTAGAACTTATTGATGTACAAACATTGATTCCTTTTGATTTGGAATCCATCATTACCAATAGCATCAAAAAAACCAACCGGGTTGTTTTTCTGGATGAAGATGTACCCGGTGGCGCTACGGCTTACATGATGTCCGAAGTATTGGAAAAACAAGGGGCCTATTATTATTTGGATGCACCCCCATGTACAATTACCGCTACTTCCCATCGTCCACCGTATGGCTCGGATGGAGACTATTTTTCTAAACCCAACCCGGAGGATGTATTTGAGAATATTTATAGAATGATCCATGAAGCAAATCCGGAATATTTACCAGAATTATTTCCGGGACTTTCCTGACAGAATCGAAATACTACTTGGATCATATAAAAACATTTTGAAAATTTTATATATTAAGAATAATTATTATCTATATTTGTTTATCAACTGAATCAGATTGGCAGACAACCTAGTTATCATACCAACATATAACGAAATTGAAAACATCGCTTCAATTATCCAGAGTGTTATGGGATTGCAGTATGATTTTCATGTATTAATAGTTGATGATGGCAGCCCTGATGGAACCGCAAACCAGGTTCAAGAACTAATTTCAAAATATCCGGGTCGTCTTCATCTTTTAGAACGCAAGGGTAAACAGGGTTTGGGGACCGCCTATATTGCCGGATTTAAATGGGGCTTGAAAAAGGATTATCAGTTTTTCTTTGAGATGGATGCTGATTTTTCTCATCCCCCGGAGAAGCTGGAAGAAATGTACGTTGCATGCAAAGAAGGTAAAGCGGATGTGGCCGTAGGGTCGCGATACACTCGGGGAGGTAAAGTGGCAAACTGGCCCTTCGATCGACTTTTATTATCTTATGGGGCTAGCTGGTATGTTCGTTTAATTACCGGAATGAGAGTGAAAGATCCCACCGCTGGATTCATTTGTTACAAGCGAAAGGTCCTAGAGACTATTAACCTGGACAGTATCGAATTTATCGGATATGCATTTCAGATTGAAATGAAATATAAAGCCTACAAAAAAGGTTTTAAGATTGTAGAAATTCCTATTCTATTTAAAGATCGGGAAGCCGGTGTTTCGAAAATGAACGGAAGCATTATCAAAGAAGCAGTAAAAGGAGTGATTAAGATGAGATTTAATCCTCGTACCTAAATATAGTTTGGGGCCTCCACATACCCCAATCTATTAAACTTACCAAAAACAGTAAACCAAAACCAGGCTGAGCCGAGGAATTTGGCATTTTTACCAGTTTTCTCAAATTAAAGATTTTTATCATATAATTGATGATAACCTTGTCATCAATTTGATGACACCGGTCTTCAATTTGTTACACATTAAAGAAAATCATAATTTTTTTAAAAATAAAGTGGTAGAAAGTGGTAATATGTGGGAAAATATTATACATTTGGTTTATAAATCAACTGAAGAGTGTAAACCATGTACCATTTACTCGGCGAATATGAGTGTAGTATAGATGCGAAAGGTCGTGTCCGTTTACCCTCTACCTTACTTCGTCAATTTGGCGGAAATGGCTCTCTCTCTTTTGTTTTGAATCGTGGCTTTGAAAAATGTTTGATGCTTTATCCCAGAGATGTTTGGGATAAGAAAACTGCTGAGGTCAACCAATTGAATCTTTATAATACTAAGCAGCGCAATTTCGTCCGGTATTTCTACCGGGGGGCATCACCGGTTACTTTGGATAGTGCAGATCGGTTTTTATTGCCGAAAACACTACAAGAGTATGCTGGAATTGAAAAGGAGGTTATTCTTTTTGCTTACAACGAGCAAATTGAAATATGGTCGAAATCTTATTATGACACTATGATCAGTCATGAACCGGAAGAATTTTCTCAATTGGCGGAAGATGTGTTCGGGTTTAAGAACTCAGATCAGGTTGATCATGACTGAATATCATAAACCGGTGCTGCTTAAAGAAGCGGTGGATGGATTGGTGACAAATCCAGGTGGAGTGTATGTGGATGTAACCTTTGGAGGATCAGGGCACACTCTGGAAATATTGAAAAGATTGGGTGCAAGTGGACGAGTATTTGGGGTGGATCGGGATGAGGAAGCCAGGCAGAATATTCCGGCAGATTCAAGATTCACATTTATCCATGGCAATTTTAGATATCTACAAAGGTATTTAAGACTCTATGGAGTTGATTCAGTAGCTGGAGTGCTTGCTGATCTGGGAGTTTCCTCTCATCAATTTGATGAACAAAAAAGGGGGTTTGCATACCGCATGAATTCAAAATTGGATATGCGGATGAATGTCCATACTCCCAGAACCGCCAAAGATGTGGTGATGGAGTACCCGGAGGCAGAGTTAGTAAGAGTACTGAGTGACTATGGAGAAGTTAGAAATGCCCGGACTGTAGCCAGAAAGATTGTAAAGTCAAGATATACTCTAAATATTGAAAACTCAGCAACTTTTATGCGCATCCTTGAACCTCTGGTGAAAGGCTCTAGACTAAGGTATTTTTCCCAGATATTCCAGGCTTTGAGGATAGAAGTGAATGATGAGATGGGTGCGCTAAAAGCTCTGCTTGAAGATTGCAAAAGAGTAATTGAAACAAGAGGAAGGTTGGTGGTAATCACTTATCATTCATTGGAGGACCGGATTGTTAAGCGATTTATTAAAGCTGGTAATCCCGGAGGTGAGTTGTTGAAAGATGATTTTGGGGTTGTCCAAAGGCCATTTAAAGAAATTAATAAAAAGGTTATTGTTCCGAGTGAGGAAGAAATAAAACATAACAAAAGGGCAAGAAGTGCAAAGCTTAGAATCGCACAACGAATATGAGTAAGGAAAAGAAAAATATAAAAAAGAAAAAGCTGAGAGGGACTCAGATGATGATCCGGCAGCTTCCATTTTTCTACTTCTTATGTGCTCTGGCCCTGGTATATATTGCGAATGCGCATTATGCCGAAAAAAAGGTGCGAAAAATTGAGCAAATGAAATCGGGAATCGAGGAATTAAGATGGGAGTTCAATTCGGTAAAATCTGACTTTTTGTATAAAAGTACTAAAAGTCAATTGGCTCAGGAGATCCGGAATATCGGACTCGGAGAGACGGCTGACGCACCAAAAAAAATTGAAATCAAAGACTCCAAACAGTAGATCGTATGAATATCAAAAACGAGCTGTTGTTGAGATTATACATCGTGCTCTTGGGGTTCATAATTATTGCAGGTGGACTTTTGTATCAGGCAGTGAAGATCAGTTTGATCGAGGGTGAGACTTGGAGAGAAAAAGGAAATTCACTGTATCGGAAGTACATGCCTGTAGAAGCAGAAAGAGGGAGTATTCTTAGTAGTGACGGAAGACCCTTGGCTGTTTCACAACCGTTCTTTGACATTGCTATAGATCCTTCTACCAGTAATACCAGGGATTTTGAACGAAATGTAGACTCTTTGGCCTATTATATCTCAAAGTATTTGCGGCCGGAAATTACTCCTGAGCGCATGGCAAGTATGCTTAGAGCCAAGAGGAAGAAGGGTCAGAAGTATTTGATTATCAAGAGAAAAGCGACCTTTTCGGATCGTGAACTTGCTAAATCGTTTCCTTTGTTCAGATTAGGGAGAATTAAAGGAGGTATGATTGTAGAGCGAAATTCCAATGTGAGGTTGCGACCATATAAACATCTGGCCGCACGTACTATCGGGATTGCACGTGAAGAAAACCCGGTAGGATTGGAGGCGAGTTTTAATAAAATTTTGGCAGGATACGAAGGAAAGCAGTTAAAACAACGCATTGGGTCCAATGAATGGATTCCTGTCCACAATATCCTGGATGTGGCCCCTAAAAGAGGCAATGATCTCTTCACAACAATCGATATACAGATTCAGGATCAGGTCGAAAGTGCATTGTTGAAATCGCTGAAACATCACGAGGCAGCATTTGGTGCTGCCATTGTGATGGAAGTTAAGACAGGTGCCATCAAAGCTATTGCAAATCTAAATCGAGGCGATGACGGTTATTGGGAAGTGTACAACTATGCAGTAGGTAGATTGATGGAGCCAGGATCGACTTTTAAATTGGCGAGTGTAACCGCCTTGTTGGAGGACAAAGCGGCAAGTCCAGATACTTGGGTGAAGATGCATAAGGGAAAGGCCAGGTTTTATGGTGAATGGATGCATGACAGCAGTCCTCATGGACTAGAATCTGCTCCTCTGAGTAAGGCATTTGCCTTATCATCAAATATTGGAATTGCCTACATAGTTGATAAGTATTACAACAATCGGGAAAATGCCGATCGCTTTATTAATAAGTTGAAGAAGTTTGGGCTTACTGAAAAAACCAATATTGAATTACCTGGTGAGCCGGATCCGTTTATCAAAAATGCCTATGACTACAGCAAGAATTGGAGTAAGACTTCATTGCCCTGGATGGCCCACGGTTATGAGTTGACACTTACACCTTTACAACTACTTAGTTTTTATAATACGATTGCGAATAACGGTCAGAGGATGAAGCCCTATCTGGTCAATGAAATACGATCTGGAGAAAATGTGGTAAAAAAATTCGGTCCTCAAATACTGGATGCTCAAATCGCTTCACTACAAACTATTAAGGCAGTTCAAAAAATGTTGGTGGGTGTGGTTGAGAATGGAACGGCGGCGCATTTAAAATCTCCATTGCTGAGGTTTGCTGCTAAGACCGGAACTGCTAAGGTTGATTACTATAATCCCGAAAATGAAGATAAATATCTCAGTTCGATAGTCGGTTATTTTCCTGCAGAGGTGCCAAAATACTCTTGCATAGTCTTGATTGGAAAGCCATCAAAAAATGATTATTACGGAGGCAAGGTTGCCGGGCCGGTTTTTAAAGAAATTGCTGAAAATATGGTGGTCAAGCTAGCGGTAGAGGAACCATTGAATAAAGGACCCTTACCACAGATCAGCCAATTATCAATACCCAATTTGAACATTGGATTTCGGGAAGATTATGAAAAACTTCTTGGCGAATTATCCATCGTTGCTCAACCCCTTCCTGAATTTGATTGGGTGAAGTTAGTGACCAATCCGCGGGACATTAGCTTCAAAGCTAGAATTGTAAAGAAAAATGAAGTACCCAACGTGATTGGGATGGGAGCACGCGATGCGATTTATTTAATGGAACGTGCCGGAATTCGTGTCGAAATAAAGGGTGCTGGTAAAGTGATCAAGCAATCTATTCTACCCGGGAAGCCGGTTAGAAACCAAAAAGTTCGTTTGACCTTAGGATAAATTGAACTTATTGAAACAAGTATTTGAAATATGGCCTGAAGGTGTTCATTTGGTAATTCATGGAAATGATCAGGTAGAAATCGCGGACGTCAAATTGGATTCACGCGAGGTAAAATCTGGTGATTTATATGCTGCTATCAAAGGCCTGAATGTGGATGGGCATCGATTTATTGCCGATGCCATAGAAAATGGTGCCAAGGCCATTTTATGTGAAATAGTGCCGGAAAAAATGTATCCGGAGATTTGTTATCTGCAGGTAGAAAATTCAGCGAAGGCGCTGGGAGAGATAACAAAAAAGTTCTTTGACAATCCTGCGTCTCAACTATCATTAGTTGGGGTCACAGGGACCAATGGTAAATCAACCATTGTAACCTTACTTTATCAGTTGTTTAGGCAATTGGGATATAAAGTTGGTTTGATTTCTACGATTGAAGTAATTATTCATGACCAGGTCATTCCGGCTACGCATACAACTCCTGATAACATTACCTTAAATCGTCTGTTGGTGCAGATGGTTGCATCAGGATGTGATTATGTATTTATGGAGGTAAGCTCTCATTCTGTTGTGCAAGAGCGCATTTCTGCTATCCAATTTGCCGGCGGAATATTTACCAATCTTACCCATGACCATTTGGATTATCATGGGGGATTCAATGAATATCTAGCCGCTAAAAAGAGGTTTTTCGATGAGCTGGAAAAGTCGTCTTTTGCCCTGGTAAACGTGGATCAGAAACATAGTAAAATTATGGTTCAAAATACTAAGGCTTCCATTGAGACTTATGGGTTATTTCATCCTTGTAGCTATCGCGGTAAAATTCTTTCCAATGATTTTTCCGGATTGCAAATGGAAATTGATGGCGATCATGTGCACTTGAGACTCGTAGGAAAATATAATGCCTACAACATCATGGCAGTGTATGCAACAGCCCGATTGCTCAATCAGGATCATCAGGAAACTATTCGAGGCTTATCGAGATTGGGTCCTGCGGAAGGAAGATTTGATCTGGTGAAAGACATAGAGGGAGATAAAACGGCTGTGATCGATTATGCACATACACCGGACGCATTGGAGAAAGTATTGGAGGCTATCAGGGATGTGAAGAGTTCTTCGTCAAAACTGATTACGGTGGTAGGTGCAGGAGGCAACCGGGATAAGGCAAAAAGACCTAAGATGGCGTTAATAGCCGCATCCTTAAGTGATCAAGTGATACTTACCTCTGACAATCCAAGAGATGAAGAGCCAGAAGCGATTCTGGAAGATATGAGGAGCGGATTGACTACTCCGGACTTAGAAAATAAAACAGTAAGCATCATTGATAGAAAACAAGCTATCAAGATGGCGTGGATGTTAGCAAAAAAAGGGGATGTTATATTAATAGCTGGTAAAGGACATGAAAAATATCAAGAAATAAAAGGGCAAAAGTTGCCTTTCGATGACAAAGCAATATGCTTGGCATTGATACAAAGAGAAATATAAAGAGTTAGGTTCTATTATCATTCTCAGGTTGGTTTTACAGTTGCAGTCGGTCGGCTAAAGTGCTGACCGCTGCTTCTGATTTTTTAAGAAAAAAATATGCTTTATTATTTATTTGGTTTTTTAGAAAGAGAATACAACCTGCCGGGAGCAGGTTTGTTTGAATACATCACATTTCGCTCCGGTATGGCAATTATCATTTCACTGATTATTTCCATGCTTTTTGGGAAGCGAATAATAAGTTCTTTGAAAAAATTGCAAATAGGAGAAAACGTGAGGACTTTAGGTCTTGACGGAGAACAAGCTAAGGCTGGGACTCCTACGATGGGAGGTATCATCATTATAATGGCTATTCTCATACCTACCTTATTGCTTGCGAAATTAGATAACGTATACATCATCACAATGATAGTAGCGACGATCTGGATGTCTATTATTGGATTTGTTGATGATTATATCAAAATCTTTCGTAAAGATAAGGCCGGACTGAAAGGGAAGTTTAAAATTATGGGCCAGGTAGGATTGGGATTGATTATCGCTTTGATTATGCTATACAGTCAAGATGTGGTGATCAGGCTTCCGATGGACCAGGTCCAGGAGAAGTACGAGGTTGTCAGGGTTATCGAGGGGGAGTCAGATACAAACAAACCCATGGCCTATGTCAAAACTACTTTAACCAATATTCCATTTTTTAAAGGAAATCAATTGGATTATCGGGTATTGGTGAGTTGGTTTACAGATAATCCTTCAAATTGGGTATGGTTGATCTTTGTTCCTTTAGTCATATTTGTTGTGACGGCAGTGTCCAATGCTTCCAATCTTACGGATGGACTGGATGGCCTGGCAACAGGAACATCAGCGATCATCGGTGCGACTCTTGGAATTCTGGCCTATGTATCAGGAAATACGATTACTGCTAATTATCTGAATATATTTTTTATACCATATTCCGGTGAATTAGTAATCTTCTCGGCGAGTTTCATTGGTGCTTGTATTGGGTTTTTGTGGTATAACACCTATCCGGCAAAAGTATTTATGGGTGATACCGGTAGCCTTACCATTGGAGGAATTATTGCTTCTATGGCCATTTTGCTGCGTAAAGAATGGTTGATACCTATTCTCTGTGGCATCTTTCTGGTCGAAAATATTTCGGTGATTTTACAGGTCTCCTATTTCAAATACACCAAAAGAAAATATGGAGAGGGAAGGAGGATATTAAGAATGTCCCCCTTACATCATCATTATCAGAAATTGGGTTTGCATGAAGCCCAGATTGTAACCAGATTTTGGATCATAGGGATATTACTGGCGGTAATTACCTTGATAACATTGAAAATTAGATAAAACAATTCAAGTGAACGGATCATTAGGCACAAAAATATTTAAAAACCTCAGCGGAGACAGCGCGATCTGGCTAATCGTAGCCATACTCAGCATTTTGTCTTTGCTCTCGGTTTACAGTGCCTCTGGTAGAATGGCTTTTATCGAAAATGGATCCAGTACTGAAGTCTATCTGGGTAAACAGTTGGTGTTTATTTGCTTTGGCCTATTTTTAATGTATTTGAGTTTTAAAATTCATTACTCACGGTATTCCATCCTAGCCCCAATGTTATTGGTTATTGCGGTTATCCTTTTGATTTACACCCAATTGTTTGGTGTTGAAATCAATGATGCAAGACGATGGATCCAGATACCATTTATCAACAAAACCTTTCAGACCTCAGACTTTGCCAAACTGGCATTGATCCTATACATCGCTAGAGCAATTGCCAAAAATCAGGATAATATCAAAGATTTTAATAGTGCATTTTTGCCGATCATATTTCCAATTGTATTGGTATGTGGATTGATAGCACCTTCTAATTTGTCAACAGCTGGACTGTTGTTTTTCACTTGCTTGATCATGATGTTTATTGGAAGGATCCATATCAAATATATCTTCTTTCTGATCATGATGGGAGTGGTTATGTTGGCCCTATTAATACTGATTGGGCAGGTATTTCCTGATGTAGTCCGTGTGGATACCTGGGTAAATCGTATTAATGAATTTTATGGAAGTGAGCAGTACGATAGTGCCAATTTGTACCAAGTCATACAGGCCAAAATAGCCATTGCTAATGGTGGGATCTTTGGGCTAGGTCCGGGGTTGAGTGACCAACGGAATTTTTTACCATCAGCTTATTCGGATTTCATATACGCCATAATCTGTGAAGAGTATGGATTGGTCGGAGGGATATCTTTAATAATACTCTATTTCTGGCTCTTTTTACGCTGTACCAGTATTGTAACAAAAAGTCCAAAAACGTTTGGAGCTATTCTCGCGATGGGATTATGTCTCAATATCGTAATACAAGCTTATACAAATATAGCGGTGAGTTTGCACCTGGTTCCCACTACCGGACAGACCTTGCCGATGATATCCTGGGGAGGAACCTCGTTGATCTTTACTTGTATCATGTTTGGAATCATCTTAAGTGTAAGCAAATACATCGAAAAATATAGCGGTCAATTAGCGACCGTAAAAAATAAAGAATGAAAGTAATTATTAGTGGAGGAGGAACAGGAGGACATATTTTTCCTGCGATAACGATTGCAGATGAAATAAAAACCAGAATCCCGACTGCCGATATATTATTTGTCGGTGCGGAAGGAAAAATGGAAATGGAAAGGGTACCGAAAGCTGGATACCCCATTGTAGGGCTTCCTATTAGAGGCCTACAAAGAAAATTGACATGGCAAAATTTGACTTTTGTTTGGCGTGTTCTGAAGAGTTTATGGCGTGCCAGAAAGGTTCTGAAGGAATTCAAACCGGCTTGTGCAGTAGGAGTGGGAGGTTATGCAAGTGGTCCACTATTGTATGTAGCCAGCAGGATGAAGATTCCAACTTTGATCCAGGAACAGAATTCTTATGCTGGAATCACCAACAAGATCCTGGCTAAAAGTGTAGACAAAATATGTGTAGCTTATGGCGGGATGGATACCGTGTTTCCGAAGCAAAAAATCATATTTACTGGGAACCCGGTGCGAGAATCACTTCAAGCTGTAGACACTTTAAAAAATGAGGCTCTCAAGTATTTCCAATGGTCTCCAAATAAGAAAACTCTACTGATCATTGGGGGGAGTCTGGGAGCGAGGACCATCAACCAGGCGGTTTCCACACACCTGCAAGAATTAGTAGCTATCGAAGATATAGCCATATTCTGGCAGGTAGGGAAAATTTATTGGGAACAATATCAAGATATGAACCTGCCGAAAAATGTCAGGATGGTTCCCTTTATTGACCGGATGGATTATGCTTATGCTTTAGCGGATGTGGTATTGTGTAGAGCAGGTGCGCTGACAGTCAGCGAGTTGTGTTTGGTGGGACGAACAGCAATCTTTGTTCCGTCACCGAATGTGGCAGAAGATCATCAGACCAAAAATGCACAGGCAATCCAGAAGTACGAGGCATGTGAAATCATTCGGGATGAAGATCTGGAAAACACCATAGTTGAGAAAATCCGCATAATGATGGAAGACAATGATTTGAGAGTGAGATTGGCAAAGAATATTAAATCATTAGCCAGGCCGAAGGCCACAGAAAAAATTGTTGATGAAATTTTAAAACTGAGTAAATAAATGAAATTAATGAAGATTCATATTGATAAAAATAGTCCCAAAGTAAAGTATCTGACCTGGATATTGGTTGGTTTGCTACTTGCCGGCCTATTTCATATGGGTCAAAACTATAAGAAGAATAAATTAACTCGATCGGTGGTGATTCATCTGGACAAAATGGATGACTACCCCCATATAAATAAAGAGGTGATTCTGCGTGAGATGAAATCCAGTTTTGGGATTGCGTTTGATGGAATACCAATAGAAAACCTTGACTTGGTCGGTATTGAAGAAGTAATCAATCAGTATGATTTTGTCAAAAAGGCAGATGTGTATTTGGATGCACATGACCAGCTAAATGTAAAGGTTACCACTAGAAATGCATTGGTAAGGGTATATGACCGGATCGGAGAACACTATTATATCGATGTTGAAGGAATGAAAATTAAGTCCAATGGTGACTATCATGCCAGGACGGTTGTAGTGACAGGAACAGTGGGGCCCTACGCTAAAAATGAAGAAGGGCAATTGCAAAATGGACTGCAAAGAATTTTTGAGTTGGCCTGGGATATCAAGGAGGATGAATTTGCCAATCGTTTGGTAGAACAAATTCAGGTACAGGATAACGGTGAAATTATTTTGATTCCCAAGTTAGGTGACGACCGGATCTTATTTGGGATGGTGGAAAATGTAGAAAACAAATTGAAAAAGATAAAGCACTTTTATAAAGGTGGCTTGCGCTATGAGGGTTGGAAAAAGAGTCATGATATCGACTTGAGATATCGTGGGCAGGTTACTTATCGACAGAGGGCATAAAGAATTGTATGATAACAAATTATTAATTATGAGTTTCATGAACTTAAAAAAATCGGATCCTGTAGTGGCCCTTGACATTGGGACTACCAAAGTATGTGTGCTGGTTGGGAGAAGGAATGAGTATGGAAAGATAGAGGTTATGGGAGTGGGTAAGGTGGAATCGGAAGGTGTGTTGAGAGGGATTGTTTCGAATATAGATAAAACCGTCAAAGCCATTTCAGATGCTATCGACATGGCGGAGCGGAATTCGAATCTTGAAATCAGTGGCGTGCATGCGGGTATTGCTGGTCAACACATTAAAAGTTTACAGCATAGGGGTATCCTCACCCGGGATAGTGCTCATAATGAAATATCAGAAGATGATATTCAGAAATTGATCAACGATATGTACAAGTTGGTTTTACCTCCAGGGGATAAAATTCTTCACGTTATCCCTCAGGAATTTACGGTCGATCACGAACAAGGCATCACGGATCCTATTGGAATGTCAGGAGTGAGGTTAGAAGCCAATTTTCATATCATTACCGGGCAAATATCGGCATCAAATAACATCCTCCGATGTATTGAAAGAGTAGGGTTGAAAGCTGCCGATATGATACTGGAGCCGATCGCTTCAGCTGAATCTGTACTTAGCAAGCAAGAGAAAGAAGCAGGAGTGGTCTTGGTAGATATTGGAGGGGGAACAACAGACATTACCATATTTCAGGAAGGTATTATTCGACATACAGCGGTTATCCCATTCGGTGGCAATGTAGTCACCAAGGATATCAAAGAAGGTTGTACAGTGATGAATGATCAGGCCGAAAAATTGAAAATAAAGTTTGGATGTGCTTTAGCCGATGAGATAGTAGATAACCGGATCATTACGATTTCAGGTATCAGTGGCAGAGAACCAAAAGAAATCTCAGAGAAAAATCTGGCCAGAATTATTCAGGCTCGATTAGAGGAGATCTTTGACTATGTGCTTTGGGAAATTCGTAGATCAGGTTACGAGCGAAAACTGATAGCCGGAATTGTCCTTACCGGTGGTGGAGCTTTATTAAAGCACATCGACTTGCTTGCAGAATACCATACCGGTATGCCGGCACGTATTGGCCTTCCGGTCGAGCATTTGGCACATGGTTATGAGGAGCAATTAGCCAGCCCAATTTTTTCAACAGCTATTGGATTACTAATACATGGAATAAAAATGAACGAAGAAAAACAAAAACAAGAAAAGAAAGACCAAATTAAAGAAAACGAACCCCGAAATGAGAAAATGGAAGAAGTCAATAAGGATTCCTGGTATTCGAAATTGTTTATCAAAACAAAGGAGTTTTTTGAGGCTAGTCCTGATCCGGATCTAAGATAATCCCTTATGAAAACAACTTTACCTGTTAATATCTAAAACTAAAGATCATGATGTTTGATTTACCAAAAGAAGAAAGGTCCATCATAAAAGTAATCGGTGTAGGAGGTGGAGGATCCAACGCCGTTACCCATATGTTCAAACAAGGAATTGTGGGAGTGGATTTTATTATCTCTAACACGGATAGTCAATCTATGGAGATGAGTCCGATCCCCACCAAGATCCAATTGGGTCCTTATTTAACGGAAGGACGAGGTGCCGGCTCCAAGCCTGAAATGGGCAGGCAGGCTTGTGAGGAAAGTATTGATGAAATCAGAAAAATCCTGACTGATAATACGAAAATGCTTTTTATCACGGCTGGTATGGGAGGTGGCACAGGAACCGGGGCAGCACCGATAATCGCCAGACTCTCGAAAGAAATGGGAATCCTTACGGTTGCGATCGTCACAGTACCGTTTACATTTGAGGGTAAACGTCGCTATGAACAAGCTCAGGAAGGACTTGATGAACTGAAAAAATCCGTCGATTCCATCATTGTTATTTCCAATGATAAGTTGAGAGAAATTCATGGAAATCTTCCACTTTCGCAGGCTTTTTCTCATGCTGATGATATCCTATCTATGGCTGCTAAGGGAATAGCAGAAATCATTACCGTCTCCGGGTATGTGAATGTAGATTTTGAGGATGTAAATACAGTTATGCGCGATAGTGGCGTTTCTATAATGGGTACCTCAGTAATGGAAGGTGAAGATCGTGCCAGAAAAGCGGTCGATAATGCCCTTAATAGTCCCCTCCTGGAAGATAATGACATTCGTGGTGCGAAACATATCCTGCTTAATATCACCTCGGGAGATTCAGAAGTTACGATGGATGAAATATTTGAAATTACTGAATATGTTCAGGAAGAAGCTGGATTTGGTACCGATTTGATCTGGGGACATTGTCAAGATGATACACTGGGAAGTAAAATTGCCGTTACCCTGATCGCTACTGGCTTTGATCAAAAACCCCGTATTGAAGAAAAAACAGTAAAGGAAAAGATCACTGTAGCGTTGGACGATCCAAAGAAGAATGCTGAGAAAGAGATGATCTTCGAATTAGACAAACCGGCGGAAGAAAAGAATACCGTCGAATTTGAAACCGAAGATGATGCTTATAAGCAATACCAAAGGAACAGATACACCTATGAAGAGCCATACATAAAGAAAGAAGTGAAAGCTCAAAGTGATGAAGAAAATATGCGCAGACGAAAAATGGAGGATGAGCGTAAAGAGAGACTTCGTAGTATGAATGTAAGGTTAAATAACCCCAAGTCGGTGGTGGATCTGGAGAATAAGCCCGCTTATTTACGACGTAATGTGGATCTTGACGATGTACAACATTCCGACACTGAAGAACAGTCGAAGTGGACTATATCCGATGATGACGAGCCTATAATCCGGGAGGGTAATTCCTATTTACATGACAATGTAGACTAGATTTGAGTACAATGAATAAGAAACAATCTTCACTATTCGTCTTTTTCTGAGATTGGTTTATGGTTTTTCCCGGGCCTCTCAAGCCCGGGAATTTTTAACCTTTCCAGATTTGACCGGTGAGGAAACTAAAATACCCGAAAAATGGGTTAGATATTAATAATTACTATGGATAAAGGAATCTGATATTAGAATCTTACGAAACAATCTTCACTATTCGTCTTTTTCTGAGATTGGTTTATGGTTTTCCCGGGCTGCTCAAGCCCGGGATTTTTTTGGTGCACACTTTACCAGGAAGAAATTTTACAGTGGATTTTCAAATTATCTTATCTCTCCCCTGAAATCTATTCCAATTAAATTTTATAATCTATGTATTTGTTAACTTTAAAAAAATGGACAGAATATAGAGGTGACGTCATGTGAGATTATATTTCCATTTCTACTAAAATACTGTAACAGACACGATTTGCCATGATTTCAATTCTCCAAATGGCTATCAGAGTTTGTACTTGTGGGTTCGCATTTGAGCTTAACTTTTTGTACTTTTCTGAACTTTCGATATCTAAAAAGAATCTAAAAGCAAAAAGAAGGTTAAACTAAACCGGCATCTTTTGGTCAAATGAATAATCAATATCAAGCCAAAACCAATAATATTGAAAATGAAAGTTTTATTTCCTCTTATCCTCTTCCTTTATTGTTTTAATTGCTTTTCACAAAGCAATGTTCGTGCATGGTACGCCGATGGACAAGTTTTTGTGATATGGGAATTGGCTCCTGACTCAGTTGAAACCTACGCTATCTATGCTAACCCGACTCCATTTACAAGTACCAATGATGCCCAATTGGCGGGCAGACCCTTCTTTTTGGAATACATAGGCCATGCGTTAAAAGATAACTTGCAGGACCCATCCGCTACCTTAAAGGTTCCCGACGGACAAGATAGCGTGTACAAACTTTTACTCAACGAAGGTTTGTTTGTTTTTACGCCACATCAATCAGATTCATTGTATTTTGCCGTAACCAAATGGGGAGACAGCGAAGTGGTATCCGGACAAAATATCACGGACACGGCTGTAGCCTTCCGATTCGATCCTATCAACGACCCCGTCGAATGTCATTTGCAACGGATTTTCCCCTCACCTTTCTCTCGTGATTATATTTGTTTTGCCTACTATATGTGGGCCGACGGTCGTCAAAATTATTGGGAGGGCAGACCGGATTTTCCAATCATGGCCAATGCGGCCAAAAACGGTATGCCTGGTTTGTTTTTGGTGAGCATCCCTACTGACTTAGATACTAGTAGTGCCTACCCACTCTCTGTTTGGCTCCACGGGGGGGCGGGAAGAGCTCGACAGTCCTTGGCGGGGTCACGCAAGGACATCGATATCAACCCTGCGCAAGGCATTTTATTGGCCCATAACGACAGGCTGCACCGCAATCTAAACTCTAGTAATCCAGATGAACAAGGATCCTCGCATTTTGGTTGGGCTAAAAATTACAATCCGTTCCACCCTGATACACTCGTTATGGATACAGTTATCAATTATACCCAACGCCGCTACCTTTGGATAGATGGCTGGTTGGCGGAACATTTTAATATAGACGCTACTAGAATTAATATTCACGGGCATAGTATGGGGGCAGTTGGAGCAACTGGTCTAGTGAAATCCTATCCAGAGCATTATGGTTCAGCTACCTTGTTTAATACAAATTGCTTGGGACCTTACAACTTCTCGGCTGGAATTTTTGGGTCGTTCGATCAAAACTTACCCACCAATCTTCAAAACAGAAAAGGTGACCATGTACGGTTTTTTGACCTTTGGGACATGTACACTAATTGCTCACCCCAGCGCGACTTGCCCATAATAAAGTTTTGGCACGGCAAGCAGGACAACAATATCACTAATCACTGGGGCCCGGTGACAATTGAGAGTTTCCGCTTCTGCGATTCGACCGGTACCGGACTCCAAAGCTATTGGAGTGAACGGAATCATTCAGTATTATCAGATAACATTGACGACCATTGGATTAAAGGCACCTTGGCTAATCAACAAACGGCCAGTGATAATGTGGATTTTTCGGAAAGCCGTTATAGCAGTAAGATCTCCTATCCGGCTTTTTTCAATCACCGTTTGTCTGACAAGAACAACGACCCGGGTTCCGGTCTTATCGGCATCAACAATGGTGATGGTGATAATTGGGGTACCTGGGGTGGTTACCACCGCTGGAGAAATATAACTGAAACAGAGGAACTCTGGCAAACAACAGCCTGGCTGGAAAGCAACGCCATTTACCCTAACGACAACTCGCCTGAAGATTTTTTGACTGCAGACCTGACCATCCGCCGTCCACAAATCTTTCTTCCTATCTCCGGGCAATCCATTTCCTGGAGCGTGAAAGATGTTGCAACAGGAAGCACTCTTCAAAGCGGAACCACTACTGTGCAGCCGGATAATCTTGTAGTAATACCACAAGTCGAGGTATTTAAAGAAGGCATCAGAAAAGTGCTCATCACGGTTGCTCTTGGCACGACTTCAATTAAAGAAAAGTATACTGAAAGCTCTATTTTAACAATTTCCCCAAACCCGACATATGGAACTATTTCTGCAGGAACGAATTGGAAGTACATTACTATCTTCGATGTAAATGGCAGGGAAAAAAGTCGTTTGAAGGTGAGAATACCCAACCAAACTTTGGATGTTTCTCAATTGTCCAGTGGGATTTACTTCTTAATTATTAAGATGAATGACGGAAAAAGCGAAGTGGGTAGATTGGTCAAACTGTAGAAATTGTGGTAATGGATAATTCTAATCTGATCACATGAAAAAAACTATTACTTGGATTACAATCATAAAAAGTACTTTCCTCCTCTTTTTGATCTTTGCTTGTTTTGGGAAAAAACCAACTGATGTAAACGAAGAATTGGTGAAACAACCCAATGTTCTTTTCATTGCAATCGATGATCTCAATGATTGGATAACTCCTTTAGGTGGTAATGATCAAACTATGACTCCTAATCTAGAGACCTTTGCCGAACAAGCAGTCAACTTTACAAGTAACTATTGTACAAGCCCCGGATGTGCACCTTCAAGAGCTTCCGTTATGACGGGGAAATACCCATATAATTCAGGAATGTATTCGAATTATCAGGATTGGAGAAAAGTGCCGAACCTCAAAAATGCAGTTACCTTAGGTCAATATTTTCGCCAAAATGGTTATTATTCAGCAGGTGCTGGAAAGATTTATCATTACGGACATATTGCTCCTCGCACCTGGGATGATTATTTCCCATCCCAAGATCAAAATATGCCGGTGGAATTTATTCCAAAAGAGGCGCCAATAAATATGCCGCCATTCAAATACATGTACAAAATGTTTGATTGGCATGAGCTTTCCCTTAAAGATGAAGAAACTGCCGATTATCACAGTGTAAGTTATATTTCGCAACAACTTCAAAATAAACACGAAAAGCCATTCTTCCTGGCGTGTGGAATCTATCGACCCCATGTGCCTTGGTATGTGCCTAAAAAGTATTTTGATTTATTTCCTCTGGAGGATATTAAATTACCGGAAATGATCGAAAATGATACTTCAGATTTGGGAAACCGGGCAAAAGAATTAATCAAGCGGGGTGGAAATTACCACAAACATGTGGTCAAAGCGGGTAAATGGAAAGAAGCCATCAGGGGATATTTAGCCTCAGTAGCCTATGCCGATGCCATGTTTGGACTGCTGATGAAAAACTTAAGTGCAAGTGACTATGCCCAGAATACCATAGTTGTCTTATGGTCTGACCATGGTTGGCAGCTCGGTGAAAAAATGCACTGGCGCAAGTTTGCCTTGTGGGAAAATATTATTCGAACAACCTTGATGATAAAAGTTCCAAAAGGATTCCAGTCTCTGCCGGAAGGCTCTTTCGCTGATAAAGAGATCTCTGAACCTACCTCACTAATCGATCTGTATCCGACGCTGATAGACTTGTGCAATTTGCCTGAAAAAAAAGATTTAGATGGTATAAGTTTGAAACCCTATTTGAAAAAAGAAAATGAATTACTCGACCGCCCGATCATTACATCATACGATCAAGCTGATTTTTCTGTACGTTACAGGAATTGGCACTACATCCGATATGTGGACGAGTCAGAAGAACTTTACGACTTGGAAAACGATCCACATGAGTGGTATAATCTGGCTACCGTGAAGGATATGGAATCTAAAAAACAGCAACTCAATGCCATGTTACCTCACCCAGTCACCCTTCCGGAAGAATCGCTGATTCCTTTGATGGAGCATCATGTACCACCGGTCAAATCCAAGGAATATTATTACAGCCAAGAGCGTAAGAATTGGATGAGGCGATTTGAATTTTAGGTTAATATCTTATAGTTATGTGAAGTGGGACGTTAGACATGGTTCTATGAAACCTCAACGTGTAATTTCTCGCCATGGCTCAGTTGAAAGACAATAATCAAGGAGATCCAAAACTTGATTCGAAATCGGGTATTTAGCTTTTGCCCTGCCTATATCTCATTTTCCAACTTTCAAATTTAACAATCACCTTAATCAAATCTTTAAACTTCACCTCCAAAGTTTGAATAAATTGTATCTTAGGAATCCATCAAACCAAGTTACCATGTTACGATTTCTATTTTTTTGCTCTGCACTTTTTACTTTTTGGCATTGTCAGAAGTCTGGCAGTACTTACGCTAAAGTTAAATTACAATCGGAATTGGGTGCGCTTCAGCATCATTTTATCTTAAATGAGGGGACTGAAGTATATTTTAATAAGGGATTGTTGTTATTGCATAATTTTGAATACGATGATGCCTTGACCGAATTTGAAAAAGGTGTTCAGGTGGACTCTACCGAAATAATGAACCATTGGGGAAAAGCGATGGCCTATTACAAAGCACTCTGGGGATTGCAAAATAAAGATAAAGGGCAAGAAATATTAAAGCAATTGGGAGACAACGAAGTAACAAGATTAGCAAAGATTGAAGATCTCTTGGAAAAAGATTTGTGGGCGGGTTTGGAAATTATTTATGGTGAGGGAGATTTTGAAGACCTCAATAGGGAATTCTCCCGGCATATGGAAAAATTGTACAAGAAGTATAAAGAACATCAGGAAATTGCTGCATTTTATTCCTTATCTCTGATTTGGGCAACAGAAGAATACGGCGATGGAAGTCCTGACCTTAGAAAGGCCGCTGCAATCGCTGACGAGATTTTGGCTGTGAACCCCGAGCATCCTGGAGCATTGCACTACAAGATCCATGCTTTGGATGGTCCCCTTTCTGCGGAGGATGCGCATCTGGCAGCCGATACCTATGCTAAGGTTGCCCCCGCTGCGGCGCATGCTCTACACATGCCTTCACATATCTATCTGGCCTTGGGGGAGTGGGACGATGTGGTAAGATCGAACGTGGCGTCCTATGAGGCCAGTGTCAAACGAATGCAAAAACTTGGACTAAAAGATGGAGCACGTGGCTATCATTCCTATGCCTGGTTGCATTACGGATTACTTCAACAAGGTCGATACCAGGAAGCGGAGAAACTGCTTAAAGATATGTTGACTTATGTGCCTTTAGATCCTACCAAGGGTTCTAGGGTATACTTATTGGGTATGCAGAATAGACAAATCGTGGAGGCTGGGAGCGTAGGTCCTGATGTGCAATTGGATCTCGATGTGAAAATTGATGACTTGGGCTTGGAATCCGAAAGTATGAAAAGCTTTCTCAATGCTCAAGTGGCACTGATGGATGAAAATATGGCGGCAATTCAAGAGCAAATTGAGTGGTTGAATCAACGTAGATCGGTGGCAGCAACATTCGTAGAAGGTGGCTCCATCCCCATGTGTAGCGGAGGTGCCACACGGTATACGCCTACAGAAAATATTTTGCATAGTACGGATGTGATTTTAGCACAGATGCATGCTATGATAGCTTCACTGAAAGCTGACTGGGTAAATTATGAAACGCATTTACTCAAAGCTACTGAGTTGGAGGCTAAAACCGATTATCCTACCGGACCAGTACGTATAGCGCTTCCCTCCTTTGAACAGTATGGAACGTGGTTATTGGAACAGAAAAGATTTGAGGAAGCATTGACGCAATTTAATAGAGCCCTCCTTCGCATGCCTCAACGTACCAAATCATTAATCGGCAAACTAGAGGCACTGAAAGGATTAGGTAAGGAGAAAGAAGCAAGAAAAGTCAAAGAGAATTTAAGATCGATATGGCATAAAGCTGATTCAAAGGCTTTGGATTTAATTGCTGTTATTTAGATTCTCTTTTTTAAGGGCTAGTGGTTGCCAAGCTTATAATCAGGTATACATGCCGAAATAAGCATAGGTATGCTGGTCTAAAAACCCATGGTAGACAATTTAGAAACACTACACCAGCAAGTTTTAAACCTGCTAAATGACGAAATAATTGAATATTTAATCCTTCGGGTCATTTTTTTCGAATTGGCATTAGATAAATTTTTGTTTCTGAAGCATATGATTGAAAAGGTCCGATTTAAAAGGCTCACCAATCTGCCAATTACCAGTTACATAGATTATTTTAGAGAAGAATTTGGAACACATATTCATTCGAACTGTGCATCACTGCGTAAAGTTCAATTCCCTGAATTCAACAGATTATATTACAAAAATTTAATAGGATGAGAATGATAATGGATTTTAAAGACAAAAAGGTATTGCTTTCTACACTTTGGATATTTGTAATGTTTAATTACACTTATTGTGACATTTTAGGACTAATGGATTCGTCACTATTGCAACAATACTTAACCGGAGTAGTCGACGGGCTGAAATTGACTGAAAGGTTTTTATTGGTAGGAGCTATTTTGATGGAGATACCTATAGCCATGATTTTGCTGTCCCGAATCTTAAATTATCGAATAAATCGTTGGGCAAATATCTTGGCTGCGTTCATCAAGACGGTAACGATGATATTAACCCTATTTGTTGGTACACCAACACTTTATTATCTGTTTTTTGGCATCATAGAAATTGTCACGACGATTTTTATTATTTTTTACGCCTGGATGTGGAGGGAGAACGGTATAGTAAAGTAAGTAACCCCAAGGATAAATTTGCCTAAATCAAATAGACCTGAGTATAGTTGATAATTAACTTGTACATGTCAGAGTAATCCTTACTCAAACATATAAAAACAGTCCTATGGCAAAGACAAAATGTCTGGTAATAAAAAAGGATTCATTTATAAATGATCCGAAATTATTGGAAGGTTCAAGAGGTGATCGGAAAATCCTGGTGACAGAATTCTATAATGATGAATCTCCTTGCGATACCGATATATGGAACCCAACTAATGGCAACCCTAATCCCGTACAAAAAATGGCCGACACTGAAGTTGCGGTTTTCAACCAAATTGCAAATCAAGACAGACACTACCATGAGCAGGCAACCGAAATGTACATGTTACTGGAAGGGAAAATGAGGATAGAAGTAGAGGGGAAGATATTTAATTTGTTGGCCGGTGATATGATCGTTGTCAATCCGGGATCCTATCACAAAGTTTTGACTGATCCCGAAATTAAATTTCTTTGTCGGGTGGTAACGGTTAATTGTAAAGGTGAAGCAGATAAATATATTTAAATGCAATGGTTAACGACGTTTGCAAAACAAGAAATGTAGGTCGAGTAGGGAGGAATGCTTTTGATTGATAATAGGGTTTACTTTTTAGTAGTCAATCTTCTTGATCTAATCTACCTAATGCTGGATGTAATGCTTATTTTCGAGGAGCTGAAATTAAAAAATTCCCGGAGTGGAAATTTTAGATAATATCAGCTTATATCGTTAGCATGATTCAATTTTCAATTTTACATATTACACTTTAATTTACAAGTGATATGAAAAGAATAACAAAACTAGGACACAGTATACTCAAGGTTAATCGAATTGGGCTTGGCTGTATGGGCATGTCGGAGTTTTATGGATCTTTTAATGAACAGGAATCTATTAAAACTTTGCATAAAGCCGTCGACTTAGGAGTCAACTTTTTCGATACAGCGGATATGTATGGTTATGGAGCCAATGAACAATTATTGGGAAAAGCTTTTAAAAACCGTTGGGATGATGTCGTTTTGGCAACGAAGTTTGCTATTATGAGAGGTCCCAATGGTGAATTTCTCGGTGTCAACGGAAAACCAGAATACATCCGGAAAGCTTGCGACCAGAGCCTTCAGAACCTGGGTGTCGAGGCGATTGATTTATATTATATGCATCGACAGGATCCTGAAGTGGAGATAGAGGATATTGTCGGAACCATGGCTAAACTGGTGGAACAAGGCAAGGTGAAATACATTGGTCTTTCAGAAGTTGATCCTAAAACCCTTCGGCGTGCCCACTCAATACATCCTATCACGGCGCTCCAAACTGAATACTCTTTATGGAGCCGTGAACCAGAACAAGAACTCTTTGATGTTTGCAAAGAGCTGGGCATCACTTTTGTGGCTTACAGCCCTTTGGGAAGAGGATTCTTAACTGGAGCGATTAAAAGCCGTGCAGATTTGGAAAAAGGCGACTGGCGCTTAAGCAATGCTCGTTTTTCGAAGGAAGCCATTCAAGAAAATCTCCGATTTGTTGAAGTCATCGATCGAATTGCGCAAAACAAAGGAGTGTCTACGGCTCAAGTGGCGCTGGCCTGGGTCCTGAGTCAATATGATGAAATCACTACTATTCCGGGTACCCGCAAAATTCATCGCCTTGAAGAAAATTTAGGTGCATTAAATGTGGAATTAACCCAGGAAGATCTTGCCAAAATTGAAAAAAATATACCTACAGAAGCTGTTGGAGAGCGGTATGGGTAGAACGACAGGTTTATAAAATAATAAGGAAGAATTATCATCAGAAGTTGAGCAACACACGGGCTGTTCAATCTTTGGACCTCAGAATATAGAATCAACCTGTAAGAGAGGAATGGTGTATCTTATTAGAGGTAGAATTATGATGATGCTAACATTTTCTTAGTTTAACCGTTATAACCGTTATAACTGTTAAAACGGATATATGTGTATTCACCAAACCTTGTCCCATTTCTGTGGAAGGGTAATTGATATTTTCTTGTAAGAGAGGAATCTGCCCCTAACAATCTTTAAAATGATTATACTAAATAATAGTTGATTAACCATATACCGGTATCTATAAAAATTAACGGTTATAACCGTTAAAACGGATATGAAATCTAATTAGACAAAACATGCACTATTTCAATTGCTAAACTGAAATATGCGGTTGTAACTATTGTAACCGCAAAAATGTATATCCCATAATATTAACCGTTATAAAGTCTTTATTAGGCTAAACATACGCTATCTCATCCGCATAACTGAATATTTACGCTAGTTACCGTTGTAACCCATAAATGAACATACATTGCATTAACATTCATAACCTATTAAACGGCTATAAGTGTATTCTCTAAACCTTAAGCCAGTTCTTAGATGGAATGGATATAAGGTAGTTGAAGTCTTATGGCAAGAGGGGGTTCTGCCGTTAACCACATTTAAAATCAAGGTATTAAATAGTAGCTGATTAACTAAATACCGGTATCACCTAACATTAACCGTTATAGCCGTTATAACCGTTAAAACGGATATGAAGCATTTATTAAATAAGCACCATTCTATCCTGTCTAACCTAACAGTCCACTTATTAATATTGAAATAGTAATCCACTCTAATGAGGTGGAGAGTCTCGACTAAAAAAAATAAGGTCTAAAATGTCATTCATACTTGTTTTCTAGTTCGAATTTTAATAAATTATCAAAACAAATAGGCACGATTATGAGTTTTAGTTTTCCGTTTTATGATCGATTAATACCTCTTATGTTTATTATGATTACCTCTCCAATTTCTGCTCAGGATTTTCTCAATACTTCATGGGGGATGTCCCCAGCTGAAGTACACGCTGCAGAACCTGATGAGATTTGGAATAAGGGTGGAATATCTGATGATGGACTGGATATCCACTATTTTTCAGGAACCTTCATGCAGCACGATGCTCATATTATTTTTATGTTTTTGCAAAACAGATTGGTCAAAGTAAGATGTTTTTTTACCAACGAATACCTAAACAAACACAAATATGTTAGAGATTATTATGATCTTAAAGCCAAACTGGAAAGAGCATACAAGAATGAAAAAAGGTTAAGAGATGGATTAATTGAGCTACCTAAAAATGAAACTAAGATTGACAAACCCATACCTAAAAGTCAATTCACACTAAAATCAGAATATGCATATGGCATAACCACTGTCAATCACCAATTGACCAAGAATAGTTTTGAATTTCATCACATTATTGACTTCATTTCAAGAGCATATCTCGATGAGAAAATTTCGAATAATTGATTAAATGGAAATGCCTAAATGACAGTATTTGTGGACGGTCAGAATAAGTGCCTTGACGTGATGGTTCACATAAATATTGAATTAAATAATATACAAAAGGATGAAAAATAAAATTGTTCCAAACATTTGGTTTAACACGGACAACGGCGAACTTGATGAGTTATTGAAATACTATAAAACAATTTTTGAAAGCAATTTTAACGCGGGAAAGACTATTTCGCTTGGAGAGACGCCAAGTGGAAACACGGGAATGTGTGAGGTCCAATTATTTAACCAAGAATATCTTCTGATGAATACGGAAAAGGAACATCACGCATTAAATGATGCGGTGTCTTTAATTATCCATTGCGATGATCAACAAGAAATTGATAAATATTGGGATTATTTTACCAAAGAAGGAAAGGAATCTCAGTGTGGTTGGTGCATCGATAAATATGGCCTAAGATGGCAAGTGTTACCCAAAAATTTTGGAGAACTTTTGAGTTTGCCTGATACAGGAGAAGTCATGATGTCACAGAAAAAAATAGTGATTAAGGAATACTTAAATAATAAAAATGAATCCGGTTGAATTTACAAATTAAGGATTTGATCTATAGAGCTTTTTAGTCGGCACAGTTCTGGTTTTGGACATTGACACAAGAGATATTTCTCTGGTTTGATCTTCGACAATATGACAACAAAAAGAAAGATTAGTTTTACTACGGCCTAATGGATGAAGATTTTGACAAAATACAACCGACTGGGATTATAAGCAACGAACCGCCAAAGTGGTTAATCTGATCAAGAAATACAATCCAAAAGCAAAACTACTCTTGGAATTAACCTGTGGCACTGGTAATTTCACTAAGCATTTGACCAAAGCCGGTTTTATAGATAAGGCCACGGATATTTCTTGGGATGTAATTGAAAAAGCAAAAACAAAATCAATCGACGCAAAATTTTATGTGGAGGACATGAGTAAATTGGATATCGCCGAATAATTTGATGTAATTTGTTGCTTTTGAGAATCATTCCGCTACTTGACGAGCTACAAAGTGTGTTCAAATACCCTTCAACATATCTTCAAAGCCTTAAAACAGGATGACCTCTTTTTTGTTGATTTCACCGATTTCCTGCCTCATGATGAACCATTTAAAATCCCTACTTACACTATCAACTTAGGCAATGGTTTGACCTTGCTGAAAAATACATATGCCCTGACCAGAGGCAGTTTTGATACCCCTTCGGATCACTGATTTTGAACTGTTTTAATGAATTGGTGATATGATCTGACCAATCCAAAACTCTTTATTTGCATTAGCTATATTGCATCCCCACCTCTTTCCTCTGTACGGATCCGGATGCATTCTTCCAAATTGGTAATCCATATTTTTCCATCACCGATTCTACCTTCTGCCTCTTTATGCTGATTGGAAAGCGATTTAGCTGCTTTGATAATGGTGTTCACTGTAATGTCTACAAAATGATCGTTCACAGCGATTTCCAGTTTGATTTTTGGTATTAGATTGGGCACTACTTTTCTACCACGATAGATTTCTTCGGTCAGTTGACGCCCATGGCCTGAAACACGACTAACCGTAATGCGTTCGATTTCGTTATCGATTAATGCTTCACGGACCTGATCCAACTGAGTTTCTCTTATGATTGCAGTTATCAATTTCATTTTATCGTATTTTGAAGTTAGAGAAATTAGCTGGGATTCAGCATGCCGTAGCCGTGCTCTCCATGATATGTACTATCCAATCCTTGCATTTCATGTTCGGGTTTTGAGCGAAATCCCATCATTTTGTTAATGGCTATAAGTAAAATTAGAGTGCCGATGGCCGCATAAAATAGGGCAATCAAAACAGCTACTACCTGTACCCCCAATTGTTGCCACAAGGTCCAGGATCCATCGGCTAGAGCTGCTGCTTCATCCATCCAGCTTTTTCGAATAAAAAACGCCAAACAAATGGCTCCAACTATACCACCTACTCCATGTATTCCAAAGGCATCAAGACTGTCGTCATAGCCCATATTGTTTTTTACCAGAATTGCGCCGTAACATATTATTGAAGCTAAGATCCCCAAAGCAAGAGCTCCAATGGGTTGCACCACTCCAGCAGCAGGGGTTACTGCGACCAAACCAGCTAATATTCCGGATACCAGACCTAAGGCAGTAGCTTTCCCCTGGTGCCATCCCTCGATAAGCATCCAGGTAATAGCACCCGCTGCACCTGCCACCTGCGTTGCCATCAGAGCCTGAGCCGTACTCAACCCACTTTCAATCGAGCTTCCCGCATTAAATCCAAACCAACCTACCCATAACAATCCACCTCCAATCATGGTCATAACCAGATTACTGGGATGCATGGTCGTCTTCGGAAATCCCCTCCTGGCTCCTAAATAAAGGGCAGCAACCAATCCAGAGATTCCTGCAGAAATGTGCACTACAGTACCACCAGCAAAATCAATGGCCCCATTGGCTCCTAGGTTAAAAAGAAATCCATCCTCTGCCCATACCCAATGGCAAAGTGGATTGTACACCAGGATGCCCCAGGCTGCAATAAATACGCAGTATGATTTAAAATTTATTCTCTCAGCGAATGCTCCAGCAATCAGAGCAGGGGTAATGATGGCAAACTTTGCCTGAAACATGCTAAATACATATTCAGGTACTCCACCTTCCAGAATGGATTCATCCAGACTCCCCAAAAATACTTTGCCTGGATCCCATCCAAACCAGCCTCCCAGAACATTCGGTCCAAAACACATCGAATATCCAACAAATACCCAAAGGACGGTCATTATACCCATCGCCGCAAAACTGTGCATCATGGTGCCCAGTACATTTTTTGTCCGCACTAGCCCTCCATAAAACATGGCCAAGCCTGGAACCATTAACAGCACCAAGGCAGTGGAAGTAATCATCCATGCCGTAGATCCACTGTCGATTTCAACTACATCGGCAGCCAACATCTTCGCAGGAACTAAGAGCATGAAACACAGAAACAAATACATAAATCGTTGATACTTCATAGTCATTAGTTTGATTTTCATTCTCATAATTAAGAATGATCGATTAATCAATTTTACTTGGTCGGACTTGTTTGTATCTGATTATATATTTGGTAGGACTAATAAATTAAGAAGCTGCAATATAATGTTTTTTTTAATTTATAAGCTGTGATAACTTGTTGTGCTTTAATATTGAGCTTTAGCTTTAACATTTATGGTGAGATATCCAGGATTATCATCCCATTTCTAAAATACAGAAGGCCTAAATACAGCCCGGACTATTATGTATTTGTAGATTAGGACATTTACAACCCAATTTAGAATAACTTTTGTATTTAGTTTTTGTTTGATGAAAAGTCAGAACGGTCTTATTGTCTTGAATGTCTTGCTTACCATATTACCTCTAGTTCCTAAACGATAATCCATTTTTCATGTGGCCTATTTTGTTATTTTTGCAAGAATTAATTGATCTTGCTGCATGCAAATATGAAAGGAGTAAGATTGCTTTTTAAGGTCATCTACAACCAATTTACTTTTAATTTAAGCGATTTATAGGATTGTGAGAAGTTGAAACGTATGAATGAGAAATTGATTAAAACTCCAAACCCCTACAGATCCGGAACATCAAATTATGATAAATATCCTTTTATCCAGGTTACAGACCGGTATGAAGACTGTTCTGTAGGTTGGGATCAAATTTCTGCTCGATTGTCGGACGCAATAGATCGACTGACAACCGTAAAGAAAGTGATCATCATAGAAACTTATCACGGGGTATTTATGGATTCGATCAAAAACGGATTAATTGACCCATTGAAACCCCATCTCTTGATCAATACAACAAGGCTGTTTAAATCTGAATCTCAATTAGACCAATTGTTGGAGGATACCTTAGGTGACCACCCCGTGTTTGGCTATATGGCTGACCATGATTTGAAATCATTTTTTGCCCCAGATCGGTTGCAACAGGCCAAGGCGGATGTCTTACAATTGGAGAGCGGGATGATCTTGATTTTTGGCCCTGGAGCATCATTAGTATCCGCCGATGCAAATTTATTTGTTTATGCCGATCTGGCTCGTTGGGAGATCCAACAACGGATGCGTAAAAAGCAGATAACGAATCTGGGTTCCAATAATTTGGAGTCCGATATTTCCGATAAATATAAACGAGCCTATTTTGTGGATTGGAGGGTATGCGATAAGTTAAAGCAAACGCATATGAAAAGATGGGATTATTTATTGGATACCAACGATACGCAAATACCGAAAATGATCTCGGGTGAATTGTTTAGGAAAGCGCTCGCAATCAGTGTGAAGAGACCACTGCGTGTGGTACCATTCTTTGACCCTGGTGTATGGGGTGGTCAATGGATGCGCAAAGTTTGTGCGCTTAGTGATGAGCCGGTTAATTATGCATGGTGTTTTGATTGTGTTCCGGAAGAAAATAGCCTATTGCTGGCATTCGGAGACCGAAAAATTGAAATACCTTCGATTAATTTGGTATTTAATCAACCTCAAAAATTGTTAGGGGAGAAAATATACCAACGATTTGGTGCTGAGTTTCCCATACGTTTTGATTTTCTGGATACGATGGATGGAGGTAATTTGAGTTTACAGGTTCATCCGTTGCAGAAGTATATGCAGGAAAATTTTGGACTCAAGTATACTCAAGATGAGAGTTACTACCTCTTGGATGCGAAAGACGATGCTGTCGTGTATCTTGGCCTAAAGGAAGATGTTGATTCCGAGCAAATGATAGCTGCTCTGGAAAGGGCGAAGAATGGCCAAGAGCTATTTAATGCCGATCAATTTGTACAAAAGTGGCCGGTTAAAAAACACGATCATATTCTCATACCCGCGGGCACCATTCATTGTTCGGGACGCAATAGTATGGTTCTTGAGATAAGTGCGACACCGTATATCTTTACCTTTAAACTGTGGGATTGGGGTAGAGTGGATTTGAATGGAAAGCCGAGGCCGATCAGTTTAAACCATGGTCAAAAGAATATCTGTTGGGAAAGGTCGGCATCTTGGGTAGAACCGGAACTAGTGAATCGCATTCTACCCATTGCCGAAGGTAAAGGATGGAAAGAAGAAAAAACCGGATTGCACGACCTGGAGTTTATAGAAACCAGGCGCCATTGGTTTACCGAGAAGGTGAGCCATCATACGAAAGGCAATTTAAACGTCTTGAACCTGGTATCCGGTGATGAAGTCCTCGTGGAAAGCCCGAATAACTCATTTGAGCCGTTTATTGTCCATTATGCGGAAACCTTCATTGTTCCGGCAGCTGTCGGTGAATACACCATCCGACCACATGGGAAGGATGAAGTATATGCTACGATTAAAGCCTATGTGAGATAGTGAATCCAATACTTAGATGCAGTAGTTCAAAATAATTAATAATAACGTGAATAATGTTTAAGCGGCTGTAAGGAGGAGCTGTAAATTATCAGTTTTTTCAGTTGAGATATTCAAAGAAGGTTTTTTTGGTAAGAACTGATATGCTATTAACCCAGCAACCAGATTTATAAAAAAACCTTTAGGGGCTCGATGTCTGGAATGTTCAATAGAACAGATATTTTTCAATTCATCATTGACCGATTCGATAAGAGCTCTTTTTCTCAATAGGATTTTATCGATATCTGATAGATTTTGATCTTTCATGTTTTTGCGTGTTTTATAAATTAGATGTACACCATCATTCCATAAAAAGTCGGCCAGAGCTTTTGAAATATAGCCTCTGTCCCCGTAAAGTTTTCCAAATATGTTTTCAGTTAAAGAAGTGATTACCTGTAGGTTACGATCATCTACATTGGCTTTTGTTAGGTAAAAACTCAGAATTTCTCCCATATCATTAATTACTAAATGCAACTTGAAACCATAGAACCAACCCATGGTACCTTTACTTTTTGCTGCAAACCCCTTCATTACTTTATGTTGTTTTTCTCGCTTAATATGACATGCCTTAATCGTAGTAGAATCTATGAAATTGATACCTCTACTACAACCTAATCCATACTGTTTGAGGAATAATAGTAGAGGAATTATTACTTTTTGCTGTGTTTGGTTGAACCGTTCATAGGAAACAAGATCAGGAAACAAGTGCATCCAATATCGTCTAACCATTTCATTATAAAATGACTTGAAATTAGTGTAATGGCTATGATGAAAGCATATCAATATGGTCATCATTTCAGAGTCTGATAGTCTACTTTTCCTATTGCGTGTACATTTTTTACCGTCTTGAAGCCTGAAATATTGAATTTGTTGAGAGAATTCTTTATAAAAGTCATCCACAGCAACATAAATTTCTGTAATTTTATCATCAAACATATGGAGGAGTTTAATATTATTTAATTGTGTTTCAACTGTTAATATATTAAATATCCTCCTATGTTTTAAATTAAAACAACAGTTTTTTTATCCATTATTCACGTTAATAATAACAAAATGATTGAACCAATAAAAGGACGGGATCAGATTAATATGCGATATGTATACTTGATATCCATCGTTGCAGCTATTGGCGGCTTGTTGTTTGGATACGATACCGCAGTAATTTCAGGCGCCATTGGCAACCTGCAAACCAAGTTTAATTTATCAGCGGAGGCCATGGGAGGTGCCGCGTCGGCAGCCATTTGGGGCTGCGTCGTAGGTGTGTTATTTGCCGGATATATCAGCGATCGGTTTGGGCGCAAGAAAGTATTGATTGCCTCAGCGGTATTATTTGCCACCTCCGCAATTTTATCGGCAATCCCCAACAGTATTTCTCAATTTGTCGCAGCACGTTTTATCGGTGGCGTGGGTGTCGGCATCGCTTCAATGCTTTCTCCTCTGTATATCAGTGAAATAGCCCCGGCTCACAATCGGGGGATGTTGGTTACTCTGTATCAATTGGCGATTGTAGTTGGCATCAATCTGATTTATTTTGTCAACTTGTTGATTGCTGGGATGGGAGATGAACTTTGGAACATCAATACGGGCTGGAGATATATGTTAGGGTCTGAAACTATTCCAGCCCTACTCTTTTTGCTGCTTCTCCTGGTGGTCCCGGAAAGTCCCAGGTGGTTGGCTAAAAGAGGCTATAATAAAAGAGCATTGGATATATTAACAAAGATCAACGGAGTCGATCAAGGGAATCGAGTGCTACAGGAAATTCAGGAAACCTTACAAGAAGAAAAAGGTACTTTGAAAGAACTATTCTCTCCCGGATTGAGAATCGCGATGATGGTAGGGATCGTATTAGCTATTTTCTCACAAATCACCGGGATAAATGCCATTATATATTATGCTCCGGAAATATTCAAGAGCATCGGATTCGGAACGGAATCCGCATTGCTCCAAACCGTAATAATAGGGGTGACGAATACTTTGTTTACTTTTGTGGCCATCTGGCTAATGGATAAAGCCGGTAGAAAAAAACTTCTATTGGTAGGAGTAAGCGGCATGATAATTTGTCTTTTTGGAATCGGCATGGCCTTTTATTTCAATGTGAGTTCAGGCCCAATTTTATTGATTTTCATACTAGGGTATGTCGCCTGTTTTTCTTCTTCGCTTGGCCCCATACCTTGGGTACTTATATCTGAGATATTTCCGACTAAAAATCGAGGAACGGCCATGTCGTTTTCCATTGTAATGTTGTGGTTGGGTGTAGTGGCAGTGACTCAATTTTTTCCAATCCTGATCGAAAGACTTGGTGGAGCATTTACCTTCTGGATTTTTATGATTAATGCCATTATATTAGTACTGTTTGTATGGAAATTTGTTCCGGAAACCAAGCAAAAAACGCTGGAGGAAATAGAAAAAGCCTGGAAGTCCTATCAGACCTAGCTTATGTTGGTATCAGTTTGTTATAATCAATGAAATGGAAGCTTATGAAAGACAATCATGTAGTTATTACCGGTGGAGCCAAAGGAATTGGATTGGGGTGTGCAGAGGTTTTTATTCGTGAGGGATGTCAGGTTACCATCCTGGATATTGATCATGTAGGACATAAAGTGGCAAAATCACTGGGTAAGAATGCTCACTTTATGGTGTGCAATGTCTCACAGGAAAATGAAGTAGCTCAGGCGATATACAAGGCGATTGAGAAACATGGGGAAATTGATGTATTGGTTAATAATGCGGGAATTCAACGTTATTCTACCGTAACCAATACTACCGAAGAGGAGTGGGACCTGGTGATGGATGTGAATTTAAAAAGTGCATTCCTGTGCTCCAAATATGCCATTCCTTCTATGCAACGCAAAGGTTCAGGGGTTATTATCAATGTTTCTAGTGTCCAGGCATTTATCACTCAGGAAAATGTAGCTCCCTATACCACCTCAAAAACTGCTATGTTGGGATTGACTCGAAGTATTGCGGTAGATTATGCACCGGCGATTCGATGTATGGCTGTATGTCCGGGGACCATTGACACACCTATGCTACGAGATGCAATTCAACTATCACCGGATCCGAAGGAAATATTTCAAGAATGTGTCGACATGCATCTTTTAAAGAAAATCGGTACACCTCAAGATGTAGGGGAGTTGGTGGGATTTTTGGCCAGTGATCGGGCTGAATTCTTTACTGGCCAGGCGATACGGGTCGATGGAGGATTAGGGGTGATGATCAAAGGGAGTAAAAAAGCCGAATGATTGCTCTGAATTGGCTTAAATTGAAATAAAACCCACAGGATAATCGATTGCAATTATCAGAATTCTATTTTAATTAATTTGAATGTCTACTATCAGATGGCTTTAAAGACTTTAGCTCTGCTCAACAATTTATTTTTCCAACAAATAGATAAATCCAGCCGAAGGAACCCTATTCAAGTTCATGAGAATCTCTTGTTTGCACACTGGTTAGGATATTACTTTGAGAATTGGAAGCGTATCGCTATCGCGTTAAATCCATGACGTTTTGGATATTAGATTGAATGCAAACCAATTTATTCACCAAATAAATTGTATTTTGAAGAAAGTAAATTGGGTATTTTACCAGCCTAATTTGCCTGAATGGGTTAGTTTGGGACATAGAACTTAATAATAATGATGAGTAAGTTTGAAAAATATCTGACTGAAAAAAAGCATTTGGGAATTTTTATACTTCGGCTATTTGTCGGACTTCGCTTAATATATGGTGTAGTAGACAATATCTATAGTTGGGAGCATATGACAGAGTTTTCAAATTTCCTAGGTTCACATCATTTTCCATTTCCCCAAGTGAATGCAGTGCTTTCCGTTTACGCACAGTTTATTTGTGGACTTTGTATTCTGCTTGGATACAAGACCAGGTTGGCATCATTTCTAATGGTTATTAACTTTTTAATTGCGATACTATTTGTGCATATGGCTATAGGCGATTCCATAGAAGGGATGACTCCTGCTTTTGCAATGTTGTTTGGTTGCCTGACTCTCCTCTTTACTGGTGCAGAAAAACTTTCTTTAGATACTTATAGGAAAGTAGCAAAATAGTTTGGAATGGCTAGAATTGGATAAAAATTTATGAAAATATATCCTACAAGATATTGTGAAGACTTACCTACATCACCTATCAGCGGCCATAAGGTCCTAGTGACCGGGGCGACCGGATACATTGGCGGAGAGCTGATTCCCGAACTGGTAGCCAGAGGATATCAAGTGAGAGTGATGGTTCGTTCGGTTTCTCCCGAATACACCCAGCGGTGGCCAGGTCTAGAGGTAGTTAAAGCCGATGCGCTTAATTTAAAAGAACTAAAAAGGGCAGTCGCTGGAGTTGACAGTGCATACTATTTGATGCATTCATTATACCTTAAGGATAACAAGTACAAACAAATTGACAATCTTGCTGCCTATAATTTTAGGATGGCGGCTGAAGAGTATAATCTCCAGAGAATCATCTACTTGGGTGGATTAGGGAACCCAAATGGGGAGCTGTCAGATCATCTGCGCAGTCGGTTGATGGTAGCCAAAGAATTGAAAAAAGGAAAAACACCAGTGACATTTCTTAGAGCTGCAGTAATCATTGGTGCCGAAAGCGCTTCCTATAAAATCATTAAGCATTTAATTCAAAAATGTCCGGTATTCCTGTTTCCGGTCAAAGCCAATTCATTGTGCCAACCCATAGCGATTCGTGATGTGATCAAATATTTGGTGGGTTCTTTGGAAAACCAATATGCAAAAGGAAAAACCTTGGATATTGGTGGTCCGGATGTTTTCACTTATCTGGAAATGCTCAAGATTCAAGCACAGGTAGTAGGAAAGAAAAGATACTTTATACCCACCCTTTATTCTAAAATGAATATCTATGCCAGAGTCTCCAGTTGGTTTACTCCGGTCTCGTTCCAATTAGTTAAATCATTAATGGAAAGTTGTCTAATGGATGTAGTTTGTAAAGAAAATGAGATAAAGCAGCTTTTACCTTTTGAGACCTTATCCTATCGTGAAGCACTAGAGAGGGCCTTGGTGAGACAATCTTATCCAAGATTATATTTGCAGAGTGATACTCCCAGCGGTGAGGAAAAAAAATCAGGTCCAACAACTTTTCTATCTCCTCCAACCCAAAGTAGCGGAATACTTGCAGATATTCGATATTTTATGTTACGAAGACCGACCCTGCCAACCTTGATTAAATTTTCTTCACGTGAAGAAAGAGAAAATTACAGTTATCGAATTCTGCAACGTCTTGAGATAGGAGTGTCCAATTATAAAATCCTGAATATTCACAAAATTGGTGTAAATGCCCCGGCAAAATATGTGTTTGAAGAATTACTGAAGTGGAATGGAGATTCATCCTGTTGGCCAAATCACATTGCCAAGGTGGTGAGGAAAAAGAAAAAACTGGAGAATCTCCACGTGTATCTATTCGGGTGGAAAGAATACCCAGGATGGCTAAAAAAATTCCTCCTAAAGTGGAAGCTCATTCCTTTGTTTCAGCTCAATGCAATACGATTTAAATTGGCACCTGACCCAGCCGATACCGATAATGCGCGTTACTTGCTTTTTCGCAGTAGCGGTGGTTATCCAATTGGCATCTTTTCACTTTATGTCCGATCTTCCATTGCAGAACAGAACGAAAAGGAACCGACTCAACTATTTCTCATGGTTGGATTTAATTTTTACGGTAAGAAACATTGGTCCACCCGAAAAGGGATCAATCGGACCTGGGAGATGATTCATGACCGGGTTACCTCCAATGTGCTGAATCGACTTAAACAACTTAGTGAATGGCGATTCGCAAAAATTCAGGATGGATAAAGTACTGGCATTTACCCCTTACCCAATCATTATTGATTATATCTTAGAGATCTGCTTTTTCAAATCTTGGATTTTTGAAGGCCTTTGAGCATGAAGTTCTTTGATGACCCCGTGCTCATCAATCAGCAAGTACCATGGAATACTAATGGAACCATCTCTGTCAAAAATAGTCCGTAAATTTTTTGACAGCTGTTCATTTGCTCTGAGGTGATAGCCTGCAAGATCATGGAACTTGATCATGGCTTTCCACTTTTCAGCATTCACTTCTTTGTCAATTGACAAATACAATATTTTGATATCCATTGAATCAAGATATGGTTTTAATTTCTCTTTGTACTTGAATTCTTCGATGCAGGGTCCACACCAGGAGGCCCAAACATCAATGTAGATCTTATTACCTTTAAATGCGTTAATAGCATCTTGCAAAGAGTTTATGTTTTCCGCATCTTCAATGAATAGGATGTCAGTATTAAACGGTTGTTCTGCCTTGGCCTGGAACTCAACTTCGCGCTCAATTAGCGGTTCTAAAAAGCGCTGATATTTACTCTGAGGAAAGTCACTTTTGAACCGGTCATAAACAGATATCAAATCTTTGTCATGCCGTTGATTCAGACAGGCAAAATCGATGTTTCTGGCCAGGTAAAATTCTAAAGCTGCCCCACTGAGGTTATCTGTAGCTTTGTTATAATAATAGGTATGTAATCCTATTTTCTTGATTTCGTTGATCTCTTTTTCACCAGGAGGATTTTTCACTTGAACATAATAATCTATATAGTTGTCAATATAAAATTTGTACCAATAGGATTGAATAAGATGTGGGTCATTAGGAGGGTTTTCTAAAAAAGCACTCAATAACATATTTTCGAAATCAGGTGTAAAAATGCCATTCTTCTTTCTCTGGTCTTCGAAGGATGTCAGCAAGGCCACCTCCGATTGAATTGCGGCGTAATAGCATCTCCTATCCATTAAGACGAAATTGAAAAAAGACTGCGAAATATCTCCCGATATAAGTAAATTTTTGAATTGCAATATTTCGTTCGCCATATCTGAACTTAGCTTGTTTATTATCCCAGTGTGGGTAGAGTCCCGGCATAGCTTTTTTGCTGGTATTTGGATATGGACGGGCCTTGGAAGTAGATTATAAAATTCTTGACCTTTATTGTTTCTATTGATCACTTGAAATTCTGGTCCATCTGTACTGGATCCAAAGATCACGTGATATTTTTCATCAGGCTCTACGATGACAAACCCATACGATACACCCGGAGCGGAAATCATGATTGCCGTTGCCTTATCGATATGTAGACTTATTGTAAAATCACCATTGGTATCCGGAGCTGTATGTTCCCTAAATCCCCAATAACAAACTCCATTTACCGGAACTGTGTATTCAACTTTGTCAGGAATTTTGCCATTTATTTGACCTGTTATGACTACCTCATTTTGGATTGCTTGGAATTCGAAAAATCCTGAAACCAGGATAAAAAGTAATATAAAAATATTCATAATCGATAGTGTTAGTGGTATAAATAAATGTTAATCTCCGGTTAATTGAATCTTTAAACTTTGAGGGCCTTAAGCACCACTTTCTTCTTGGTTTGTGATACCGGAATATTATCTCCATTGCTAATGATTACGGAGAATCCATCTTTTTTGGAGATGGATTGGATGTGCTTAATATTCACTAAGTAGGATTGGTGAATCCTGATGAATTGATGGTCTGGAAACAACCGTTCATATTCCTTTAGGGTCTTGCTGACCAATATCTTGGTACCATTTTGTAAATTGAACCAGGTATAATTGTTAGCTGATTTACAGTATAATATAGCGTTTATATTGACCAGTTCAATAGAATCCTGTGTCGGTAATGCGATCCTTTCGTTTAAATTTTTGGCTTTTATTTGGTCAAATAGTAATTGAAATTGCCAATTGAAGTGTAGGGATTTTCTGTTTCTGTATTTTTCTACTGCAGAGGATAATTCCACAATATCAATTGGCTTGAGTAGATAATCCATGGCTGAAATCTTAAGTGCTTTGAGGGCATATTGATCAAATGCGGTAACGAAGATCACTTCAAATTCTCGAGGATATATTTTGGCAAGCATTTCAAACCCATTTAATTTAGGCATCTGAATGTCTAGAAAAATTAGCTCGGGTTTATGATCAGCAATTTTTTCAATGGCTATTTCCGGATCCGATTCTTTGAATAAAATGTTTACATCTTTGGCATATTTTTCCAGCAAAATTTCAAAGTTGATCAGACTTTGCTTTTCATCATCTATTAGTCCAACGTTTATCATATTTTAAAAATATTTTTTGATGGTAATAGTAGAAATGGTACCCTGTTCTTGCACCATGACATTCTTTGGAATCAATTCATGAATATTTCTAATTTGAAATTTGATTTTCGTTTTCCAATATTTGCTAAGCGCTTTGATTCTTTTTTCAGTTATAATAATGCCTTTGCCCCGGCGGTAGCTTTTTATAATGCCCGGACCATTATCCTTCACCGTAATGGCCAAAGACCGCTTCTCTTTTTCTATAAGTACCAATAATTCAGGATCGTCAGCATAAACGAGCCCATGTTTAATACTATTTTCAATAAGCGGTTGGATAAGCCCGGCTGGAATCTCTCCAATTTGCAAATCCACATTTGGGTCAATCACAATTTCATATTTAAAATCAAATCGCAACGCCTCCAGTTTACAATAGTTTTCTATCAATTCAATTTCTTCCGCTATTGGGATAGTCACCTCTGCCGATCTTTCCAGGAAGCTTCTCATCAGCTTGGAAAAGCTGTTCAGGTATAAGTTGGCATTTTGGATTTTATTTTGGTTAATCAAACTTTGGATCGAATTCAGTGAATTGAAAATGAAATGTGGATTCAATTGGGTTTTCAATACGGTTAGTTGGAGCAGGTTGAGCATTTTTCGGTTGCGTTTTAAACGTAACAACAAAATCAGAGGCAGAAGAAGTAAACAAATGAATACCAGTAAAATGACAAATACCATCAAATGAGCAAATGAGGTAGATCGCATTAGACCATTTGCTATCGATGGCTTAAAATATTCGGACTGCTTGTTAGTGATAGCAGCATTTACTATGTACTTTCTCGCTCTACCAAAAGAAGCATCGATTGATTGTATCTCATTTCTATGTCGAAATAGAATAGTTGTACGTTCTCCAAAAGGGAGTACCTTGATAGTTTTCCAACTTTTACCTTGGAAAGTAACCGATTTTTTTCCAATACGAATATATTTCCACGGAGAGTTCAGAACACTTTTGAAAAGACTGAAATACCTCCCTCGCCGACTCCAATGGATTGAAGGCATATTTTCTTTATATCGCAAAACCTTATGCGTAAACTCTATTAAATGTTCTTTGTTCAGGTCGTAGACTTTTAAGATGGTCTTTTCAGGCTTCATCCAAAAAAGATACCTGGATTTTCCATTAGACACGTTCTGGATCTCTAGAATTGCTTTATCCTCAAGGAAAATTGCTTGTTTATAACGCCAAATTATATTTAGATAGAAAAGATAGTCCTCAGCAATCGCTATTCTATCCCATGATGATGATTGATATTTGAAGTTCCATGCAGTATTGATCTGTGTTCTTATCTTATCCGGGCTTTGCCATTTGCGTTTGTCAAAAATCTGTTCATAGGATTGATTAACTTCCGGAGCTACTGTTTTATTAAATAGCGAAATAATCTCCTGACTATTAGTGGGCGGTTTTCTGTAATATTTGAGTGGCTCTTTATCCTTAATTAACAGATACAGTGTATCTTGAATCAGCTCAAATTTAGATTTAATGCTCCGTTTTTTTGTCAATTTTCCTGTGATGCGGAATTGGTTTCCAGACTTGCTTATGGTGGCATAATCCCATAGATCAGCCAGAACTCCTTGGTGATCTCTTATCTTGAAATAATCCTTATCGAAATAATAGGCTGCATTATGGTTATAGGCATCAAACCAAAAGCCATAATATGCAGCAGGTAGTGTATCATTTGCAGATAATCCTGCCAAAGGGAGTAAAAGCATTAAAACTATGGCACCGGTAGTTTGAAAAATTTTCATAACACTTCACTTAGTATAAAGTTATTGTAAATTTTGATAGGATTGAGATAGAATTAGAATTTCAGGGTTTTGGAGAAGGATATTCCAGATACTGTTTAGGAATTCATCGTATATAGATTAATCGACCTAACGCCTAAGTGTTATAGTCAATTGCTTTTTAAGTTTCATTAGTAAAGACATGTGTTTTTTTGAATTTTTTGAAAAGAATTCCTTTTCACTGAAAAACTTCAATGTACGAAGTCGCCCCAGACAAATATTCGAGATCGATAATACGCCCACATATAGTTTGAGGTGCGAAAGCTATGAGCCAATTAGAACAAAAGTGGCACTGATTTATACCATGATATACTGTAATTACAATTCCACAACTCCACAATTAAACAGTTCCACAATTAATTATTCATATAAGTAACTATGGACTTACCGGCATTGACATCCTCACAAAGTTCAGCCAACGTTTTTTCCAGCAACAACTCTTTAACTTTTATTTTTACGATTTGATACTCATGGTGAATAGGGCAGGGTGTTTCATCCGAGCATACTCGCATCCCCAGACCACAAAGATCAAAGACATCAAATCCGTCAATGATTTCTACAATTTGTAAAAGATAAAGCTGTTCTGCAGGTTGATTTAATTTAAAACCTCCATTTCTTCCTTTGATCGATACAAGAATCTTCCTCCGGACTAATTGCTGCAGGATTTTACTTAAAAAATGTACTGGAATATCCTGAGATTCAGCGATTTCTCTTACTCCAATCATTTTGTTTTTTTGGGAGTGAAGGGCGATATATATCACTGCCTGGAGTGCGTACTGACATGTGCGGGAAAACATGATTGCGTATAATTTGATATAAAAATAAAAAAAATATCAAACCCTTTTGGATAAACGGACCTTTTTATCTAATATTGGGTCGAAATAGGGCTATGTAATAGCACTTTTGCATAAAAATCAAGAGGGTTATGACCTTTTGAAAAACAAAGAACAATTCCTAAGAATTGGATACTAATAACGAAAATCGAACTAATTTTTTTCTTACCGGCAAGTCCGTAAAATTTGCAGCCCAAGATCGATTTGAAAGAAGCCATGATTATTTAAGGATTTCCCTCACAGATCGCTGCAATTTGGCCTGTACGTATTGTATGCCAGACATACCATGTTTTTTTGCAAATCAGGACCTCCTCACAGATGTAGAGATAAATGAAATTGCCGAAGTCTTTGTCAAGGAGCTTGGTGTACAAAAGATTAGATTGACCGGGGGAGAACCTCTGATTAGAAAAGGTGCTATTGGGATCATGGAATCATTAAGTCAATTACCGGTTGAGCTTGCCATTACAACCAATGGTGTACTATTGGATCGGTTTTTTGATCTTTTCGATAAGATTGGATTGACTTCGTTGAATATAAGTTTGGACTCTCTATTCCCTGAGTCCTATCGGCAAATTACTAAACGGGATCTTTTTTATCGGGTTTTCGAAAATATCAACCGGGCTTTGGCATTGGGTTTTCATGTAAAAATTAATACGGTAATCAAAAAAGGAATGAACGAACATGAGATCCTGGACTTTGTCAACTGGACCCGGTATTCACCTCTGCATGTTCGGTTTATCGAGTTTATGCCTTTCGAAAATAACCAGTGGAAATGGGATAAGGTAATTTCTTATGCCAAAATTTTAAACCACATTGAGACTCACTATTCCGTGCAGAAATTGGAGGATGAAGCTGATAGCACCGCAAAAAGTTATCAGGTTCCCGGATTCATGGGAACATTTGCGGTGATCAGTTCGGTCACCGAACCTTTTTGTGCCAATTGTAATCGCATCAGGCTTACTGCCGACGGAAAATTACGAAATTGTCTGTTTGCACAAAAGGAACTGGACTTGGTAAAACCGCTTAGAGAAGGAAAAGAAATTGTCCCCTTAATTAAAAGATATATTGGTCAGAAATATTACGAGCGGGGAGGGTTAAATGCTTTTAATCATCATAAAGCCGAATCCGAATATGCAAGTGGGAGGTGTATGACAGCCATAGGTGGGTAATAAGCTGTGATGAACTGAATACATTTTTTTGATTTTGAAAATCATTATTGATGAATTTGCCATTTAGATTTTTTCTTGTCTTTTTAATTCTCTTGATCGGAATACCTCAGCTAATTGCTCAATTCAGCGTGTCAGCTCAGTTAAGACCACGTATGGAATACCGAAATGGATATAGAGCGCCCAAAACTGCTAACTCTGACAATGCTTTTTTTATATCTCAGCGCACGCGACTGAATCTGGGATTCAAGAATGAAAAAATTGAATTGTTTATTTCTCCTCAGGATATAAGAGTATGGGGAGACGAAAATCAATTGGGAAAGAATGCCAATTTCAGTCTTCACGAGGCATGGGGAAAGGTTAAGTTATCTGAAACGTTTTCGGTTAAAGCCGGACGACAAGAGCTTATCTATGACAATCATCGCCTATTAGGTAGTGTGGATTGGGTCCAACAAGCCAGAAGTCATGATGCACTCCTGTTTAGTCATAAACAAAACGATTTCAAATTTGATTTCGGAGGAGCTTTCAACCAAAACAGTGAAAACGTCTTTTCTACCGATTACCGACCCAATAATTACAAGATCCTTTCCCTCTTACATGCGGAAAAGAAATCTGAAAAACTCACCTGGAGTGGAGTAATGATAAACGATGCGTTTGAAAAATCGGATACGGATCACGATTTGGTCTGGAGACACACGTTAGGTACTTTACTAAATTATAAAACCGGTAAACTGGGATTAGAAGGAAGTGCCTACTGGCAGGGTGGTAAAACTAAGGCGGAGCGTGATATCTCAGCATTTTTAATAACCCTAAAAGCGATGTACAAGGCAGGTAAAAGTACTTTGGCCGCCGGATTGGACCTCGTGTCTGGGGACGATCCTGATGATACTGGTTTTCAAGCTTTCAACACCTTATATGCCACCAATCATAAGTTTTATGGTTTTATGGATTATTTCCTAAATGTTCCGGTAGATACCGATGGAGGCGGATTACAGGACTATTACATTCAAGCAGTTTTTCCGGCGGGAGAAAAATCAAATTTTAAATTTTTCTACCATCAATTTCTTTTAGCCGGAGATGTATACGATTCCGGAAATCCATCGGAATTTCTAAGTAAAAATTTAGGTGGAGAACTTGATGCGGTATTTGAGCATAATATCGCCGCTTATGCCAAGCTTAATCTTGGACTTTCATTTTATTTTCCCACAGCTACAACAGAGCAAATTAAAGGAGGAGATGAGGATGAAATAAATACTTGGGGATGGATGATGTTGGTCCTCAATCCTGAGCTATTTAATTCTGATAAATAAATGATAATCAATGGATTAATATATATTCAAAGAAAAAATTATGGAATTTAAATTTAAAATACAAAGTCGTTTCTCAATGAAAAAATTAATCCTTTTCCTATTCCTAGTAGGCTTGTACCAGCTACCTATGTCCATAGCGCAGAGCGGAGACGACGTAGCAAATATGTTTCAAATCAAGTGTGGAATTTGCCACACTATCGGAGGGGGTAAAATTATCGGACCGGACCTAGCGAATGTGCAGGATAGACATAGTGAAGAATGGTTGATATCTTTTATCAGATCTTCGCAAACCATGATCAACAATGGGGATCCAACTGCAGTGGCCTTGTATGAAGAATACAACAAAGTACTGATGCCGGATCCGATGATTTCGGATACCGAGATTAAATCTTTGTTGACCTACATCGCTGAGAACTCTGCTGGTGGAGTAGGTACTGCTGAGCAAGTATCCATCATCGATGACGCAACACCGGAGGATTTTGAAAGGGGAGAAATGTTGTTTCAGGGTAGAGAACGATTGGCCAATGGTGGTCCCAGTTGTATTGCTTGTCACAATCAACTTAGCGGAGTCTTTTTTGCTGAGAACAGCTATTCCCGCAAAGATCTTAGTCAGTCCTTTGCTACTTTAGGAGAAACTGGAGTGAAAGTCATTCTTGAAAGTCCTCCATTTCCGGTTATGGCTAAAGCGTTTGAAAAGCATAAACTAAAAGCAGATGAAGTGCATGACCTGTTGGTGTTTTTAAGAGGTCCACACCAGGCGAAAAGCACGGTAGCTTCAGGATATATCCTTTATGGGATATTAGGCGCGTGCATATTGATGTTGCTCTTTGCTGGATTCTGGTATGAAAGGAGAGGCAGATCAGTGAATCATGGAATTTTTAAAAGACAAATTAGATCCTATAATTAGTATACATAAGTTAATTCATCAAATCAACAAATAAAGTAATATGAGTTGGATCCAAGATATTATATCCCCACAGACCCGGCAATGGGAAGAATTCTATCGCAATCGATTTCAACATGACCGAATCGTACGAAGTACCCACGGAGTAAATTGTACGGGGGGCTGTTCATGGCAAATCCACGTTAAAGATGGTATTGTCGTTTGGGAAACTCAACAATTGGATTATCCTCTATTGGATAGTAAACTTCCGCCGTATGAACCTCGGGGTTGCCAACGCGGTATCTCGTATTCTTGGTATTTATATAGTCCATTGAGAATTAAATACCCACTGATAAGAGGTGCTTTGATTGATGCTTATTTAGCAGAAAAGAGGGCAACTGGTGATCCATTACAGGCCTGGGAAAATCTGCAACAAAACGAATCTGCACGTCAGAGATATCAAAAGGCCAGAGGAAAAGGGGGATTTCGTAGAGTGCGTTGGGAAACTGTCCTGGAAATTATGGCGGTGGCAAATATCTATACTGCGAAAAAATTTGGACCCGATCGGGTAGTTGGATTTTCACCCATACCGGCCATGTCTATGATGAGTTATGCAGCGGGTGGTAGATTTCTACAATTATTTGGTGGTATTAATTTGAGCTTCTATGATTGGTATTGTGATTTACCTACTGCGTTTCCTGAAATATGGGGTGAACAAACTGATGTATGTGAGAGTGCCGATTGGTACAATGCCAAAATGATTGCAGATATGGGTGCTTGTTTGAATATGACAAGGACTCCAGATTGCCACTTTTTTGCAGAATCCAGACATAATGGTACCAAGGCAGTGGTCTTTTCTCCGGATTTTAGCCAGGTTTGCAAATATGCAGATCAATGGGTACCGCTTCATGCCGGAAGTGATGGGGCATTCTGGATGGCTGTCACGCACGTTATTCTCAAAGAATGGCACTATGAAAAGAAAACACCCTATTTTCTGGATTACAGCAAGCAGTATACGGATAGTCCTTATCTCGTCAAATTGGAGAAAGAAGGAGATGTGTACAAGCCTGGAAGGTTAGTGCGTGCAAATGAGATAGATAAATTTAAGAATATTGAAAACGGCGATTGGAAATTCTTAAATATTGATGAAGACAATGGGAAGTTTATCGTACCAAAGGGCAGTTCAGGTTTTCGTTGGGAAAAAGAAGGTGGTAATTGGAATTTGAAATTGGAGGATGGAACCACCGATAAATCTTACAATCCACTCTTAACCTTAATCGATAAAAGTGATGAAGTTTTACAGGTTGAGTTTACTGAATTTGGACTTAACCAACATCGTAATCGGGGTGTTCCGGTTAAATACATAGATACGGTAAATGGAAAGATACCAGTGACTACGGTATACGATCTCGTGATGGGTCAATATGGAGTAAGCCGGGGACTGGATGGAGATTATCCTGCAGATTATACGGATAGTGACGCAGCTTACACGCCAGCCTGGCAAGAAATATTTACTGGGGTAGACTCAAAAACGGTACTTCAATTCGCGCAGGAATGGGCAAATACAGCAGATGTTACCGGTGGTAAATGTATGGTCATCATCGGAGCTGGTATCAACCACTGGTACCATGCCAATCTGATGTACAGATCTGCTATTATGGCCTTAATGCTGACCGGATGTGTGGGAAAAAATGGTGGAGGAATGAATCACTATGTAGGCCAGGAAAAGTTGGCGCCAATGGATTCCTGGAGCACTATTGCCTTTGGTAAAGATTGGCACGGATCAGTGCGGTTGCAACAAGCACCTCTTTGGCATTATATCAATACCTGCCAATACCGCTATGATGGTCAATTTTCGAAATACAATACGGTGCCGGATAACAAATGGACAAGACAGCATACAGCCGATACCATATTTCAGGCGGTGCGGATGGGATGGATGCCTTTCTATCCCCAATTCAATGAGAACTCGCTTGAGCTTTCCAAAGAGGCCATGGAGAAAGGTGCATCTTCAGATACCGATATTCAGAATTATGTATTGGAGAAGTTAAAATCCAAAGAACTGAAATATGCCGTAAGCGATCCTGAATCTCCTGAAAACCATCCAAAGGTGTGGTATATCTGGCGTGGTAATGCCATCATGGGAAGTATGAAAGGTCATGAATATGCATTAAAGCATTATTTGGGCACCCATTCCAATGCCATTGCAGAAGATGCTGAAGATCGTACCGAGGAGGTAAAATGGCATGAACATGCTCCATTGGGAAAAATGGACTTGATCGTTGACTTGAATTTCAGGATGGATTCTTCTGCATTGTATTCAGATATCGTTTTACCGGCAGCATCATGGTATGAGAAAGCAGATCTTAACAGTACGGATCTTCACTCTTTTATCCACCCTTTGGGACAAGCAATTGCACCGGTCTGGGAATCTAAAACAGATTGGGATATCTTTAAGCAAATAGCAAAGATTACCAGTGAGATGGCTGAGAAATATTTTGCTGAGCCTCAGAAAGATGTGGTCATCGCTCCCATTGCACATGATTCACCTGGTGAGATATCTCAGAAAGAAATCAAAGATTGGTATAAAGGCGAGTGTGAAGCGATTCCAGGAAAAACCATGCACAAAATTGGAGTAGTAGACAGGGATTACACTCAAATCTATAATAAGTACATATCCCTGGGAGATAATATTAAGAAAAATGGGCTGGGGGCCCATGGAAATCATTATAAGTGCGAAGATGCTTTTGATGAAATGCTCGAGTCCAATCATTTTCCGGTCGAAAAATCGAATGGAACGGTGCGCCCCTCAATCAAGGAAGATGAATGGGCCGCAAATGCAGTTCTGCAACTTTCTACACTTACCAACGGTGTGTTAAATGTACGGGCTTATAAAAATTCAGAAAAGAAAACGGGAATGGTATTGGCGGACCTTGCCGAAGGTAGTAAAGATGTAAAAATCAGATATGCGGATCTACTTGCCCAACCGCGCCGATATAATACATCACCTCTGTGGTCTGGCCTGATGAATGATGGAAGAGCATACGCTCCGTACACTTACAATGTAGAGCGACTGGTGCCTTGGAGAACGCTTACCGGACGACAACATTTTTACCTGGATCATGAATTGTATTTGGCTTATGGTGAGCATCTGCCCACTTTCAAACCATCTCCAAAACCTGAAGCTTATGGTGATTTGCGGGATACTCTGAAAAACGGAGAGGCGAAAATACTGAATTGCCTTACCCCTCATGGAAAATGGCACATTCACTCTACTTACATGGAAAACTTACGTATGTTGACCCTTTCCAGGGGTTGCGAGCCATGCTGGATCAATGAGCAGGATGCCAAGGAGCTGGGAATCAATGACAATGATTGGGTGGAAGTCTATAACGATCACGGGGTCTATTGTACCAGAGCAGTGGTAAGTGCCCGGATACCGGTGGGAGTATGTATTGTGTACCATGTTCCCGAGCGAACCGTGGGTATTCCAAAATCCCAGGTAAGAGGTAACAAGAGGGCTGGAGGACATAATAGTTTTACCAGGATACACCTCAAACCCAATTTCCTGGCGGGAGGATATGGTCAGTTTACTTATCATTTTAACTATTGGGGCCCTATTGCGCCCAACCGCGATACACATGTAATCGTCAAGAAAATGGAAAAACTAGTATGGTAAATTGCTCTTGGAGAAACAAATATAGTCTTGAATAAAAATTTTAAAAAAATAAAATACTCAATCACAAAATAATATATCATGGATGTACGATCGCAAATTTCAATGGTATTTCACCTGGACAAATGTATTGGATGCCATACCTGTTCCATTGCCTGTAAAAATATCTGGACAGACAGAAAAGGGGTAGAATATCAATGGTGGAATAACGTGGAAACAAAACCCGGGACCGGATATCCTTCTAAGTGGGAGGACCAAGATATTTATAAAGGGGGTTGGGAAAAGAAAAACGGCAGTATAAATTTAAAGGGTGCAGGAAAGAAGAAAGGATTACTTAATATTTTCCATAACCCTCATTTGCCGGTAATTGATGATTATTACGAGCCATTTACCTATAAATATTTGGACTTAATCGAATCTCCGGCGATGGATGACCAGCCTACGGCTAGGCCGGTTTCATTAATCACTGGAAAACCCATCGATATAAAAATGGGACCTAACTGGGATGATGATTTAAGTGGTACTCCGGACTATGCTCGCAAAGACCCAAACCTGCAAGATCTGTCTCCGGCAGAGCAGGAAGCTATGTTTCAGTTGGAACGAATGGCATTCTTTTATTTACCCAGAATTTGTAATCATTGTCTTAATCCGGCTTGTGTAGCCTCATGTCCATCCGGAGCGATTTATAAAAGAGGAGAGGATGGTATTGTGTTAATAAACCAACAAATCTGCCGCGCCTGGAGGATGTGTGTAACCGCTTGTCCATATAAGAAATCCTACTATAATTGGCATACTGGTAAATCAGAAAAATGCATTCTTTGTTACCCTCGCCTCGAATCCGGACATGCCCCGGCATGTATGCATTCTTGTGTGGGTAGGATAAGATATTTGGGTGTTTTATTATATGATGCGGATCAAATCGAATATGCCGCTTCTGACGACAGTGAAAACCTGGTAGATCGACAATTAAATATGATCCTGGATCCATTTGATCCTAAAGTAATTGCTGCCGCCAAGGAAAATGGAATCGCCGATTCAACCATAAAGTCAGCCCAGGTTTCGCCGACCTATAAGTTCGTAAAAGAATGGCGAATGGCCCTACCACTGCATCCTGAGTTTAGGACTCTACCCATGCTGTTTTATGTGCCACCTATGCTACCGGTAATGGCATCCTTAAGTACTCAAAATACATCACAAGGTGAAAAATTGGATCCAATCGCCAAGTTTTGGAATGACTCATGGCTTTATGATACCAGTACGGAAGATTTGTGGGGTACGATTGATCAGGCCAGGTTCCCCCTAAAATATATGGCCAATCTGTTTACTGCAGGGGATGAAGAAAAAGTGAAGCATGTATTGAAAAAATTAATGGCAGTGAGAATTCATCGGCGAGGAGTGACCGTAGGGGATCTCGATAAGGACAAAGTACAAGCTGCCTTACAAGGTGCAAGTATGGATGCTGATACGGCGGATGAGGTTTATAAATTAACCTCCCTTGCCAAATTTGATGAACGCTTTGTAATACCACCGGCTCATCGGGAACAAGCGATTGAAATGTTGGATTTTACTGGCGATACGAAGGGTAGTGTGGGATTTGGATTTAAGGAAAAACCGGTCAGAGGATTATAATCAAATAACCATTTTGTAAAACAGATATTAATGTCAAATTCAATCGCTCATTACCAGATATTAGCCTCTTTATTTGAATATCCAGATGAAAAGTATGCAGAAAGGATAATCCTCGTCCAAAACTTTCTGCAAACCAATTATCCTAACGTGGCACCCTTGCTGAGCAGATTCACGGAATTTATGTCACAAGCCACTTTGATCCAGCAACAGGAATTGTTTATTCGCTCTTTTGATGTACAAGCGGTTACAACTCTTGATTTAGGTTATGTGATGTTTGGTGATGATTATAAAAGGGGGGAATTGCTTGTGAATCTTAACCGTGAACATCGTGAGGTGCAAAATGATTGTGGTGTTGAATTATCAGATCATCTTCCGAATGTTTTGCGTTTGTTACCAAAAATGAAGGATGACTACATCGTAAAAGAGCTGGTTACAAGAATAATTGCTCCGGCCCTTCGGCGGATGATACGTGGATTTGAACCGGAGGCAATTGAATTGCAGGATAAATTTTACAAAAGAAAACACAAAACGATTATCGATCGAGAAACTGAACATTATACCATTTATCAAAAAACATTACAGACTCTGCTCGAGATTTTGAAGATAGATTTTGAATTTACCGAAAGTGAAGCTACCGAAAAGACTTCGGATTTTCTAAAAAATATCGTAACCGAATCCAATCTGGAAGGCTAGCAGAATAAGAGAATTGGAGTTTTAAAATATATGAATTCTGAAAAAAATTGATTATGGAAAACCTATTCAACGCACTCAATAACTTTTTTCTGATTGCCTTTCCCTATTTGGCATTGGTAGTATTCGTGATAGGATCGGTTTGGCGGTACCGATCCACTAAGTTTAAGTTCTCCTCTTTATCCTCGCAATTTTTAGAAGGACGGCAACTATTTTGGGGTTCAGTACCTTTCCATATCGGCATTTTGTTTTTATTTTTTGGCCATTTAATCGCTTTTTTAATTCCTCGTGGTGTCTTGGCTTGGAACAGTCATCCGGTACGTTTAATAGTTCTTGAAGTTACGGCTTTTATATTCGGAGTTGCCGTATTGATCGGTTTGGCCTATTTATTCTATCGTAGGCTTTCAAGACCACGCATCCGAATTGTGACTTCAAAAATGGATTATGCGATCATTGGCCTTTTACTAGTTCAGGTCTTTACGGGTCTATGGGTGGCATTTAGTTTCAGATGGGGTTCCTCATGGTTTGCTTCTGTGTTGACACCATACTTATGGTCCATAGTGATGTTTCAGCCGGATATCTCGGCAGTGGGCGCATTACCCTGGGTGGTTAAATTGCATATCGTAGGTGCCTATGGTATTATCTTTTTAATCCCTTTTTCCAGACTTGTTCATTTCCTCGTACCGCCGATAGATTATCTCTGGCGTCCATACCAAAGGGTAATTTGGTACTGGAAAAGAGGAGACATCAGACATCCTGGGACTCCATGGTCATTAAAAAGACCCAAAAACAATTAGAAAGTATCTGGATGAACAAGATATAGAGAGAGTAATGGATATCCATTTGATAGTGGTAGAAATTGAAGCAGAAATGACATGGAATGTACAATATGTTGGACTGAATTCTACATCTCCACATCATCTGAATTACTTAAATATCGGTAAAAAGAAAAAGTCTACTTATGCAAAGCAATAAGTTGGAATCACATATAGATAATGGTAAACCCAATTGAATAATTCCATAATATAAGAAAGCTTAAAACAAAACGAAAAATGAGTAATAGACCGGAATTAATTGATTTTAGCCAGGAGAGAATTAGAGTATTACACTATACCTGGATTGCCTTTTTTATTACGTTTTATGTTTGGTTTAATATGGCCCCTCTGGCCACTACCATGTTGGATTCGATGGGATGGCTGACACGGGAGCACATTAAAGTTTTGGCCATTTGTAATGTGGCATTGACAATACCTGCGCGGATCGTGGTAGGTGCACTGATAGACCGTTATGGCCCTCGAGTGGTTTTCTCAGGCTTGATGATCGTCTGTGCCATACCGGCATTTATCTTTGCTTTTGGTAATTCATTCATGCAGCTGTTAATCAGCCGTTTGGTACTGGGATCAATAGGTGCAGGTTTTGTAATTGGAATCAAAATGGTTGCCAATTGGTTTCCACCAAATAAAGTTGGGAGAGCTGAAGGATTTTACGCTGGCTGGGGTAACTTCGGATCGGCTTGGGCTGCTATGACATTACCTTGGTTTGCTTTAACCTTCTTTGGTGATTGGTTGGGATTAGGAGAAAACTCTTGGAGATACGCTCTCGCATTAAATGGATTTGTATCTCTGATCTATGGTGTAATCTACTACTTTATTGTCACGGACCACCCTGCAGATCGAGAGGTTCCCAAGACCAAAAAGACAGAACCAATGATGGTAACTTCCTATTGGGATTTGGTGCAATATTTAGTCTGGTCTTTCCCTTTGGTGGGCGCCATGATGATCTTAACTTGGAGAATTGGGAATATAAGTATAGATGGTAATCCTTTACTCTCAAATACTACATTAATAATTTTATATGCACTATTAGGGCTTATTTATGTAGCACATGCGTTGAAAACTCTGCAAATTAATTTGCCGTACCTAAAGAAGGGAGTACCTGAAGAAGAAAAATATCCCTGGAGTAGTGTTGCCGCCTTAAACAGTACCTATTTTGCCAATTTTGGCGCCGAATTGGCGGTAGTTTCTATGCTACCCATGTTTTTTGAATTGACCTTTAAGAATTTAACGAATGAAGCAGGAAATTTCATTATGACCGCAACTCTGGCTGGGATGGTTGCCGCTTCTTTCGCATTCGTTAATCTGGTAGCACGGCCTTTGGGAGGGTACCTTTCTGATAAAATGAAAAATCGCAAAAAAACCATGCTTGTTTACATGGTAGGTATTGCGATTGGGTTTTTCCTGATGGCGAATATTGGAAAATGGGGCCCGGTGGATGAAGCTGGTGTAAAAACGATTGTTCCGATGTTTGATGGGGTTTGGTGGCTAGTAGTTTCGGTAATCATTACCATTCTGGCTTCTATGTTTGTGCAGGGAGCGGAAGGAGCAACCTTTGCCATTATCCCCATGATCAACAAAAAAATGACCGGACAAATCGCTGGAATGGCAGGGGCCTATGGTAATGTGGGGGCTGTATTTTATCTGGTACTTTATTCCCTGGTGGATTCGAAAACTTTCTTTTTTATTATATCGGCCGGAGCAGCGTTAAGTTTTATATACTGCTTATTTGCATTGAAAGAACCCAAAGGTGCTTTTGATGAAGAATATTGATTTTATCATTAAGACATAATATTATGGCTATTAATATTTCTAACTGGAATGTTGAAGACCAGAACTTTTGGGAAACAACAGGCAAAAAAATTGCAAATAAAAACCTCATCATTTCGATTCCCGCTTTGTTACTGGCGTTTGCGGTCTGGATCATGTGGAGTGTCATCGCTACTAAATTGAAGGAATTTGGATACAATTTTGGGATGATTACTCCGGGAATGAGTCCACAGGAAGTGACGGAACAACTGAAAGAAATAAATAGTCTGTATTATACCTTACCTGCAATAGCAGGTTTGGCAGGAGCAACGTTAAGAATTCCCAATTCATTCTTGATTGGGATAGGTGGGGGAAGAAATGTAATTTTTATTACCACGGCATTATTGCTGATTCCGGCGATAGGGGTGGGACTTGCTTTGAAGGATGTTAATACTCCCTACATGACGTTTGCCATCCTTGCGGCACTTTCCGGATTTGGAGGCGGGAATTTTTCATCATCCATGAGTAATATAAGTTACTTCTTTCCAAAAAGAGTTCAGGGTACTTCCCTGGGACTTAATGCCGGTATTGGGAATCTTGGTGTAGGGGTAATGCAAAAAACTATACCACTAGTGGTGGGCCTCTTTTTGTTCTCTGCAATCGATCAAAGTGGGACCATTGTCAGCGGGGAACCACTTACCGGGATTCAAAATGCGGGCTGGGTCTGGGTTCCTCTCCTAACCTTAGCGGCTATTGCTGCATTTTTTGGTATGAACAATGTGATAACTGGTACCCCCAAATTACCCAATACCATTCAGGGCATTGGCAAGACCATGTACATGATCCTACTGGGCTTGATAGCCGCCGGCATTGGCGCCTATATGTTGATATCTCTCAAGATCAATATGTGGATTGTGCTTCCTATTGTGATCATTTTAACGGTGATACTTATGAAGTATGCTACACCGGCAGAAATGAAGGCCAATCTGAATAAACAATTTGCTATTTTCGGCAATAAGCACAATTGGATCATGACGATAATTTATACCATGACTTTCGGTTCATTTATCGGCTTTTCGGCTGCGTTTCCCAAATTATGCCAGGATATATTTGTCTATAGTGATTCTGCCAATCCTGAATTTGTGAATCCAAATGCGCCTAATTTCCTGACTTGGGTATTTCTTGGCCCGGTGATCGGGGCCTTAATCCGACCTCTAGGTGGATGGCTTTCTGACAAAATTAACAGCGGTGCTAAAGTAACCGCAGGAAGTACAATAGCACAGATATTAGCCACTTTGGCCGTGGCCTATTTTATTGTCCAGGCCAAAGAAAGCCCCACTCCGGAAACCTATTGGTGGCCCTTTTTTGCCTGCTTTATGATCTTGTTTTTAACCACTGGTATCGGAAATGGTTCTACTTTTCGTAGTATTCCGAACATATTTAGTAAGGAACAAGCCGGTCCGGTGCTCGGATGGACAGCGGCAATTGCGGCTTATGGAGCATTCATAATACCGAAAGTATTCGGACAACAAATCAAAGCGGGCACTCCTGAGTATGCGCTCTACGGTTTTGCCATCTATTATTTTATTTGTCTGGCACTTAATTATTGGTATTACCAGGGACCCAAAGCTGAGGTGAAAAATCCCTGATGAAATAACTTTGATTTGCGTATTTTTGATCTAATAATAGAACTATGCATAACTTAAAAGATCTAAATAAAGTCGATCCACTGAAACGATTGGTTGAAAAACAGAGTGAACAAGAAGAGTATTCTCCCATGGATCCTCCAGATGCCTATTCACCTCCTAATTTAGAAGCTATTCCTTACGATGAGATGCATCCTTTCCTCCAGAAGCTCAGAGATGAGCATCAAGCTTGTATTAAAGAGCTTGAGGAATTTGAAGGAGTATTGAACGATATACGTGAACACGGAATCAACAAAAAGATAGACGGCAAACTCAGAAATTTCTTTCAATTTTTTGACGACCATATTATTAAACATAATCAGAAGGAAGAAAATGCTTTGTTTCCACTTCTCAACCAAAGATTAAAGGAAAAAGGAGAACATGGTCATGGTCCTGATCCCGTGACTTCAGTAGACATGCTCGAAGATGATCATGTAAAGTCTATTCAGCTTGCGGCCGTAGTATTTAACTTTTTTGCCTTGACTATGCGACTTCCCGATCACAATTCCAGATTGGTAGTGTTGGATGCGGCTTTGGAACAAGGAAAAGTCTTGATAGAATTGTTAAGATTGCACATCTTTAGAGAAGATAATATCGTATTCTCCCAGGCCCATCAATACATCAGTAAAGGAGAATTTGACGAAATGGAAATTCCCTACCTCCAGTAGTTTCGGTCGTTAGGTCAAATAGTGATTTCCGGCACATTGCTATTTGCAGCTTGTGTCAATGATCTTGGTTTGTTTTCCCACCAGGCCTTATCTCCAGCCAAATAACTGCCATTAACCGGAGTTCCATTATACCCGTGTTAATGAGTGTTTCGTAAAATTGAAAAATGTAAAATCTTATGTCTTTACGAATAATTAATTATGCAACCTACAAAAATCGAATTCAGGATTTGGTCGATAAGACTTTTAAAAGATAAGCAGGGTTTTATCAACCTAAAAAACGAATTTGAACAAAATAGCGTGACGACGCATACGACCAATCGTTCATGGTGATTCTGATAACTTTCAAATATTTGGGTTTAATATTAATTTAGCAATAATTTGAAAACGATTGGTAATTATAATTTCTATTATGTTCAAATTTTCCCTCAATCTACATAAAATGCATTTCTATTATTCCCTGTTAGCAATCATACTGTTTTTAATGAGCTGCGGAACAGAGAAGACAGATTCTAAAAGCACAAACAATGAACAACCGAATATACTAATTATCCTGGTTGATGACTTAGGAAAGGAGTGGATAAGTGGTTATGGTGCTGAAGACATCCAAACACCCCACGTAGATCGTTTGTGCAATCCTGGTATTAAATTTCATAATGTATATTCCATGCCGCAGTGTACTCCTTCCCGGGTAACCTTTTTGACCGGCCAATATCCATTCAGGCATGGGTGGGTAAATCATTGGGATGTTCCAAGGTGGGGTGGAGGAGCTCATTTTGATGAAAACCTGAATCCTTCTATTGGCCTGGAAATGAAAAAAGCCGGGTATAAGACCTGCGTTGCCGGGAAATGGCAAATCGATGATTTTCGGGTAGAGCCCGATGCCCTGATTAACAATGGATTTGATGAATATTGCATGTGGACGGGATATGAAACTGGAATTCCTGCCAGCGCAAACCGTTATCAGGATCCTTACCTGTTTACAAAGGAGGGCAGCAGGACTTATCCGGAGGAATTCGGACCCGACCTATTTTGCAATTTTATCATCGACTTTATAGATACGCATCATCACTCACCTATGTTTATTTATTTCCCGATGGTGCTCACCCATTCACCATTGGTCAATACGCCGGATGATACTTCAGCCACTAAGATGGGAAAACACCGGGCCATGGTTAAATATGCGGACAAACTCACTGGTAAGATTGTCGCTGCGCTGGACCGAAATAATGTCAAAGAAAATACGGTGATTATCTGGACCACTGACAATGGTACTTCATGGGGTATTACCGGCGTCTTGAATGGACGTGAGGTGTCTGGTGCCAAATCCATGACTACTGAACCAGGTATTAATGCACCTTTTATCATTAGTTGGCCCCGAAAGATCAGAACATCTCGGGAATCTCCTGCTCTTATCGATTTTACTGATTTGTTACCAACCTGCCTCGATCTGGCTGGAGTCGAACTGAATGGCCAATTGGTTCGGAATGAGCAAAATTTTGTGATTGACGGAAAATCCTTTAAAGAAGTCTTAATTGATCCGGAAACCAAGACCACGCGAAAGTGGATATTGGGCATGGGAGGAGGTAATAATGCCCGACTTACCGAGGCCGGAGTGGAGAACCAGTTTGTGTTCCGAAATAGGGTATTGCGCAATGAGCAGTATAAATTGGGGATTAATTCATCCGGTGAACCGGCATTTTTTTATGACTTATGGCAAAACCCGGATGAAAATCAAAACTTGTTGGATAGCTTAAATACTCAAGCAAGAAAAGTAAATTTTAACATGTTATACGAGGCAGCTCAATCCTTTCCGGATCGCGATAAAGATCCTGTTTACAAACCAAATCCTCCACAAGAATGGGATGTCGAAGTCACAGCAAAAAGCCAGGTTTGGAAAAAGTAATTGAAATATCAATTGGGTCTATATGCTCAGATACCGATCAGTCAAAAGGATGGACCAATGAATGCAAGGAAACTATCAAGTAATTTATTGACAACGGTATTTTGCACTTTAGGATTATGGTTATCTAGCCAGGAGGCACCTGACCTACAGATTGATCAAATGGGCAATTCTTACCAGGTACAAATTTTCTTAGAAGGGAAGAAACTCTTATCCAGTCCCCAGGAAGGGTTGTGGTCTATAGCTACCAAGTGGAACCGGAATTGGCCTACGAATTGGCATCATGCTTTACCTTCCAAAGTCGAAAAAGTGGATGATTGGACTGTGTTGGGTGGTAAAATAAAACTTCCACAGGGAGAGTGGGTCATTCGGGACGCTTACCGACCAGAAGGAACAAAAATAAAATGCATTCGTCGTTATGAGTGGATGGGAGATACAGTCTTAAAAGAGGTTACCCTGGCCATTCGGTGGGCGGTTGACCAAATCGGTGTTGAAGCATTTCTTCCGGGTATACTCTATTATGGCAATCCTTCGGGAGAAAAAAACGGGAGTCATAAAATACCTGTCTATCATGGTCAGCCAGGAGAAGAAGCCCTATTTGAAGAACATCGTTATCCGATGCCCTTTGCCTGCTTGGAATGGCAAGAAAATGAAAGAATCTACGGAGCAGCTATGCATACGGTTCCCAGTCTGGTACCGGGAGGAAATCTTAACGATCAATGGTGGTCATTAGGAGTGCAATCTAACCTGCATTCTACGGAATTAATATCGCTCAGTGGCCCGATTGGTTATAATAAACAGCGAAGTGTAGCTAAGGCCCTGCAAGGAAGCGGTCTTCCGTACAATGAAAGCTACATGAATGTACAGCCTGGAATGATAATCGAAAAAACATTTTTTCTGGAAGTATTTCCCCTGAATAAAAAAGGGACGGGATTTCAAAAGCCCGTTCATACATCAATAGAGATTTTTAAACCATTTTATGTTGACGACTTGCCGACGGCGGAAGACATTTTGTCATCGAAATACCGTTTTGCCAAGTCGAGATGGATAGAAGGACCCTCTTATGCCGGCTTTAACATGTATCCGGAGTATGCTAAACAAAGGATCGTTTTGGGATGGGCCGGACAATCCGAAGCTCCAGGATATGCTTTGCAAGTATTGGCTGATGAGTTAAGGGATACCTCAATCTGGGATATGGTACAAAGGTCAATGGACCATATCTGTAATACTCCGATCGCTCACACCGGATTCCCGGTCCGGTATGAGGTAGAAGCTAGGAAATGGCATAGTCCGGATCCAGTATCCGAAGGACAGGCATTGAATAGCATTGGACTTGCCATCCGAGCTGCACGAAAAAATCAAAGACTCCATATCAATTCTTGGGAAAACTTCTTTCGGAAGGCTTGTGATCTACATGCAACAAGACTTTTAGATAATTCCTGGTATCCACGTAATACGGCGGAGGCCTTCTATATTGCCCCTATGTTGTTAGCAGCTCAGTTATTTGATGATCAGGTATATCGCAAGGCAGGCTTAAAACTTGCAGATTATTATGCTTCCAGACATTTGGATATGGAAGAACCCTACTGGGGAGGAACTTTGGATGCAAATTGTGAAGACAAAGAGGGAGCTTGGGGAGCCCTGCAGGGATTTATGGCTGCCTATGAGGATACCGGTGAGGAGAAGTATTTGCAATACGCAAAACACGCCGGAGATGTGGTATTAAGTTATATGGTAGTCTGGGATATTCCCTTGCCGGCGGGAAGGTTGGCTGACCACAATTTTAAAACCCGAGGCTGGACGGGTGTGTCTCCTCAAAACCAACATCTGGATGTATATGGTGTGGTAATGACTCCAACAATTTATAAATTAGGAAAATACACACACAATGAATCATTACAACGAATGGCACTGGTGATGTATCGAAGTTGTGGGCAAATGATTGATCCTTATGGATCGCAAGGAGAGCAAATCCAACAGACGAATTTTGCACAATACGGAGATATGTCCAATGTATTCAAATTGCGTGGGGGATATTCGGAAAGGTGGACCGTATTCTGGATAACCGCCCATTTCTTACACGCAGCTGCTCAATTCAAAGAAATGGATGTAAGATTCTAAATAATGGGGATATGATTTAGATTAATACCTCTTCCGACGAATTACTGGTATTTCCATTGCCGGTGAGTCCAATTCCATTACCAGCACTGTCGCATTTTCATCTGGTAAAGGTTGAGGAAATTTAACCTGCAGCTGTCCATTTCTATGTATATAGGTCACTTTTGCCTTGTTTGCCAAAAAGTAAAGGTCGTTAATTTTAGTATTTTCAGGAAATGGTAAGCCAAATTCAAGTCCCGGATTGTCAAGTAGATGCAAATAAATCTTATTAGACTTGCGGGTACTTACCATATATTCTGTCGGTTCATAAGGACCACCAATAGTGCCGTATACAGCTTCTCCATTGATTTTTAGCCAATCTCCAATTTCTCGTAGCCGATCAATTTGCCTTTGTTCTATTCTACCATCTGCCATTGGTCCCACATTGAAAAGTAGATTTCCATTGCCTCCGACCGTTTGCAACAGGGTGTGGATACACGTTTTTTTCGACTTTAACTTATCGTTGGCTTTCCAAGCCCATTGAGTAGCTATGGTCATGCAAGTTTCCCAGGAATTGTCAAGATCAAACTTTCCAACTTGTTGTTCCGGAGTAGCATAGTCACCGGCAAAAATGGAGCTTTTAGTAGTACTTGCCATCCCTTCTCGCCCTTTATCCACCCGGTTGTTGATCAGCAGATCATCTTTAAGACCCCTGAGGTATGCATATAAATCCATACCCATTTCATGGGTCCAAGCCCATTCCCATTCGCCGTCAAACCAAATGAATGAGACGTCATAATCTTCTATCAATTCTTTAAGTTGATTTTTCATGAAATTGATGTACCGATTCATACCAGCTTTTAGCTGCGGATCAACTATATTCTTTTCGGTATGAAATTTATATTCGGGATCCGGATAGATGACCGGATAGTCTTTATGACTCCAGTCGCAGATTGAATAGTACACACCAAATGCAATCCCTTGCCTTTGGCATTCTTCCGCTAAGGATCGGATTATCCCTTTCCCATAGGGAGTGGCGGACATATCATAATCGGTATATTTACTATCCCATAAACTAAATCCATCATGATGTTTTGAAGTCAGGATCATATACTTCATTCCGGCTTCTTTTGCGGCTTTTACCCATGCGGAAGCGTCAAATAACACTGGATTGAATTCCAGGTATAAATTATCGTATTCTTCAATTGGAATTTTCACTCCCCGAGACCATGAAATCTCCTCTCCTCTCAAAGCTACCGGACCCCAATGGATAAACATTCCAAATTTCATATCCTGAAATGCTTGTAAAGAGGTTTGATTGGTAATCAGGTTGGGATATTTCTCTCCACCCCCTGTAGTCTGACCGGGTAACACTCCAGCGGTAAATAAGCCGAATAATAAGCAAAAGATATGTTTGAAATTAGACATAGACCAAAGCTTTGTTGACACCTCCGAAAGGTAATCATTTGTTTTAGATATTGAATCGAAATGTGTATGCAAATCATCGATTTTTGGCCACCTAATATTGCTTGGATGTATCCGGCAATTATTGGTGATGGAAATAGAGAGGAAAGGCCAGCTTATATCAACCGGATAGAGTTAATATCATTCATTTTGTACGATGTCGATTAGTGACTTCATATATCCCATGGCAAAGGCCATTCCAGCATGCCAGGGAGCTTCACAGGTCATTTGTGGTGTGTGGTCCGGAATCAGCACACCCTGGAAATTATTCTTTTTCAGGATTCTCAATATCTTGAGCATATCTATATCACCTTCATCAACAAAGACCTCACGATAGTGTGGGACTTTGCCGACAATGTTTCTAAAATGTACATATGAGATTTTTCCTTGCTTACTGTACGTATCAGTTGCTGTATAAACGTTTCCTTCCGTCATTTCTGCTATTGTACCCAGGCAAAATTCCAGCATATTGGAAGGACTGGGTACTAAATCTATCAGTTTTTGATAGAGATGTGGCTGAAAGACCAGACGGGGAGTATTTCGTAAATAGGGGAGAGGAGGGTCATCTGGATGTGCTGCTAATTGAACTCCTGAGGTTTCGGCTACCGGCAGCAATTCGGACAAAAAATATTCCAATCGCCTCCAGAGTTCTTTATAGGAAATTTTCGGCAATACTCCCTGAGGAGCCTGGGGATCATAAACCATGTTCCATACCATCCCATTAGGAACAGGGGTATTCTCGGCACCATCCATACCCACAGAAACTGCACCTCCCCGGGCATATTCACCGGTGATCCTGGAGCTTACTCCTGCCAGTGAAAAATTATACCCATACACAGGAATGCCTACTTCACCTACCGTACGGATTATATTCTTTAGGCCTTCTATTTGATTCTGCTTTTGTGGTCCATCCAGTAACACATCATACCATTGCATCGGATCGAAATTCTCGATAGCTTCTAATTCAAGCCCGTATGAATTAATTTCCGACTTTATTCTTACCAATTCGGACTTCGACCAAATTTCCAAACCCTGTCCAGCCGGACCCCATCCCTCTTTGGTACCTACCGGTTGATTGTTATGACCTTTGGAAGACTTTTGATGACCGAAATAATCGACTAAATGTATGACCAGATGGGTGGCACCACATTGCCGGGCAAATTGGTAGTGCTCCCGATTGAGCATATGCCGATATAAACCAAATCCTAATTTCATACAAGATATTATTATTACAAAAACTTAATTCCGGGGTGGACGCGGATCGTATTGTATCGTATGATTCATATAAGAACCATCAATATAAATATCCGTGCCTGTTATATAACCGGCCAAATCACTTGACAAAAAGGCGACTGATTTTGCTACATCCGACACGTGTCCAATTCGTCCCTGAGGGATCCATTTTTCAAATTTGTCTACACCAAATTTGGCAATCTCCTCCCGATTCATCTCCGTTTCAATAGCTCCAGGAGCGATCGAGACCACCCGGATATTACTTTCAGCCAATTCCAAGGACAAACATTTAGAGAACATCTTTAGTCCTGCTTTGGAGGAACAATAATGTATCAAACCCTTTCGTGGAACCGTATCGTGGATCGAGGAAATATTGATGATTACTCCGCCTCCGGATTTTTCCATTCTTCTGCCGGCTTCTTGTGAACACAGCCAAGGTCCTTTAAGATTTACATTAATTACCCGATCCCAGTCTGACTCCTGCATTTCCAAGACATGGACCACTGTTTCACATCCCGCATTGTTTACCAAGATGTCAATACCTCCCATTTTTTGATCCATTTGGTTAAACAGATCTTTCACTTGGTGCGCCTGAGATACGTCAGCCTGTCCAACATGTGCTTTAACTCCGTATTTATTTTGAATATCCTGAGCTAAGAGCTCTGCAGGTTTTTTACTGCGAAAATAATTAATAAAAACTTCAGCTCCGCAAAGTGCTAGTTCTCGGCAGATTTCAGCACCGATCCCCTTACTTCCGCCGGTTACCAGAGCTTTTTTTCCCTTCAAATCAATTTTACTCATTTTATAATAATTGTTGTTGAAAAATGGATATAAATTCCCTTCACTTTACAAAAAGACATCTGTAACTAATTTATTTAATTCCTTTATTTTCTGATTATCCAAATAGTGGTATTGAAAATCTGACAAATGGGTGTTGGATTTCTCAACAATGAGCACTTCACTATCCTTTTCCATGGCAATATTATGCCAAGTATTTTGAGGGATGTTGTAGGTGATATTAGGTTGCATCAACTCCACTTGAAAAACAGGTAGGTCGTCAATGAACTTAGCGACAATTAAGGCTACTTTTCCTTTAAGTAAAATAAAAACTTCATCCGTATGGTTGTGTACATCCAGTTTATTAATGTTATCAATATGTTGGGCATCACAATAATTAAGCTGTGCGATTTGCCACCCCTCCCGGATCAAAAAAGGATGATAACCTTCACTGGAGTTGGAGTATTTTTCAATATTGTTCATGTTCCTTTTGAGGTCATTTAGCTCTCTTAATTTTGCCTATTGACATTACTTCTTGACTTTGTCTTTCCAATTCTTTTCAATCTCCTCCAACGTTTTACCTTTGGTTTCGGGGACAAATTTCCAAATAAACCAAATCGCCGGTATCGTTAGCGCTGCGTAGAGGAAAAAAGTTCCTGACGGTTGAATCGTTTTTATAAAAACCGGATTGGTTAAAGTAATAAAAAATCCAGTTACCATCAAAGAGAAGGAACCAATGGAAACAGCCAGACCTCTTATTCGTGTCGGGAAAATCTCACTGATAATAACCCATACAATCGGTCCAAAAGAAAATGCAAAACAGGCTACGTAAAACAATAAAGGAATCAATACCCATTGTGAACCCAGGGCAAAGAGCAAACCCACTGCGGCCAGCGAAATAAACGCCCCTGTTACTCCTATTATTAGCAATTTCTTTCTGCCGAAGTTGTCGATATACATAATTGCTACAAACGTAAATATGGAATTGACCAATCCTACTAGTACAGCTCCTAAAAAGGAACTCTCTACACTGTGTATCGATTCATTGATAATATTCGGGGCGAAATACATGATTGCTGCGATTCCGCTCAGATGAGCAAACATAGGAAGCATGACACCAATCAAGAGAGGTATTCGCAGATAGGGTTGTAATAATTCCCGGATTCCTCCCTCTTCGTGGCCAACCATTTCTCTAATTTCTTGCAGTTGAATTTCAGCTTGCGCTTTACCCCCAATTTTGATCATAGTTTTCATCGCTTCCGGAATTCTATCTTGAGAAACTAACCAGCGCGGACTTTCCGGAGTAAAAAAAAGCAGAATTAGGAATAGCGAGGCGATGGGTATTTCCGTACCAAACATCCCCCTCCAAAGTTCTTCTACAAACAACCATTCCAGTATTCCAGTCGGATTACCTGTAATTACACCCGCCTGGTCACCGGCATGATTTAGGACGATCCAATCCACCAGAAATGCCAGCAGAATTCCCAGAGTTATTGATAGCTGATAGATGGAAACGTACTTTCCACGATTTGCCGGGAGTGTCAATTCGGAAATGTACACCGGTGCCACCACCGAGGTTATCCCTACTCCGATTCCTCCGACTACACGGACTATAATCAATACTCTAAAAGCAAAGGTAGAATCACTGATTATCCAGAGTGGATGATCCATATTCCCTTGAAATTGAGGAATTAGCATTGATCCAATTGCTGATAAAGTCAAACATAAGGCCGCCACGATCAAGGCCTTTTTTCTGCCAAACCGGTCTGTGATGGTACTTGCAACCACACATCCTACGATGGTTCCAAGTAATGCAGATGAAACCACCCATCCCAACATGGCAGGTGTTAATTCAAAATGACTTTCCAAAAAGGTATTACACCCTGAAATAATGGCCGTATCATACCCAAAGAGGAAACCCCCAATGGTTGAGACAAATGCAATTGCTATTAGATAAAAAGAATTGTTGTTATTCAAATTGCAATATTATATTTTCCTAAACTTTGAAAGAGGCTTGACTTTGGTACCGAATAATCGATATTCCCTATTTTGAATTTATAAATATAGAAAGCGATTCCGGTTATCTATGAAACTTGCCCATTTATTTTAAAAGGATTTTTACTTTGATAAATACCGGGGAATAATGCTAATCTTAGCTAATCCCTGCCCATCTCCATAAATTTACACCGACTCGGAGTAATTGTGTAACATTTTAATGTGATCCGTATCTAATGAGAAAACTTAAATGAGCAAAAAGGTATTTATTGATTTTTTACCCACAAGGATATCGTCTTGTAGATGAGGAGAATTTGGTGGAGAAATATCCACTTACATTTGGCACTTTATAAACAAATACACACATGGAGTTTAGGGTGATATACAATCAGTACAAGTATAAAATCTACCGGATTTGTCTAGGGTATGTAAACAATCCTGAAGTAGCCAAAGACCTGACTCAGGAAACTTTCATTTCAATATGGCAGAACCTGGATTCCTTTAGGAACGATTCTGATATTCTTACCTGGATGTACAGAATAGCTACCAATAAGTGCTTAAGGTCAATAGAATATGAGAAAAGAAAGAACCTGATTGAAAAACAGCTCACGGATGTAGATTTATCTAAAGATGAGAACTACGAACACCGGCGCGTACTGTTGAGACAATGTATTGCTGAACTGCCAGAGGTGCAAAGAATAATTATGACCCTTTATTTAGAGAAGATACCGCAGGAGAAAATAGCGGAAATCACTGGATTGTCGCATGCAAATGTGAGAGTCAGAATACATCGAATCAAGGAAAGATTGCTTAAGAAAATTAAAGACCATGGAAAAATTTAGCGAATTGCAATCGTTATGGTTAACTAATATACCAGACTCCCTTCCCAAATTTGCTAAGATGGAGCAGATCATCCTTCAGTACCGGCAAAAAGAAACTAAGAGCAATATCTTTACATTGTCGATAGGTGTGGTAGTTATTGGAGTGCTCCTGGTAATAATGATAATCTCGGATTTCAGGCTATGGTCAACCTTTGTAGGTTTAGGGCTATTTATGATACTCGCGGGGATACTCGTATATGTAAAAATCAAAAATCAGGTGGAACTATCCAATCTGGAAACTTTGTCAAATCAGAAGTTTATAGTAAGACTTGAACGGGAGGAGCAAGAAACATGCATAGGTAAATCAAATTTTCAAACGGCCCTCTTCATGTTTTGGGCTACAGGATTTGCATTTTATATCTATGAGTTTATTTCGGACCAGATGACCCTGATCATATTAGGCTATAGCGCTTTGGTCCTGTTTGGTGCGATAATGTGGTTTTTATATCGGCCATATATGACCAGACGCTATCAAAAAAACATTCAAAAGACCTTAAACCATATCAAAAAAGTAAAATTTCAAATGAATGAAAAAATCTAAGTATTCATTATGTATGTTGGCATTTGGGCTGCTGATGCTCAATCACGACTTTATACTTTTCCAATACTTCTTTATTCTGTCCGAGCTGTGGAGTGGTCTTTTTAGATTTATCGGATTGGTTATGATATTACTCACCCTGGCGATGACGATTAACAGGAGGTGGACCAGTAAATCGGAATAGTTGATTGAAGTTTAAACTCGCACTGACAAATCCACCAAGCTGGATTTACTTTTATCTGGTAATGATCAGAATGATACCATGCGGAATATGTTGACCATATTTTTTGGTTTGAGCAGGATTGGTGACTACTTCTACTTTGACGATGTCATCTATTTTCAGACTTTCAGCAACTGTTTGATAATCATGTCCTTTGCGGAATCCATTCACCACATATAAAGGGCGTCCACCATTAAGAGTAGGTTCTCCATTATTGATATGCACGCCTGGTGATTTCTTTAGCAAATCGGCCAAGGTCAGATTGTTTTTAGTTTTTATTTCCGTATTGGGTGCAGTACTTGTGGTGCTAATCACCGACCTACACGAGCTAATAGCAATTAACAAAAGACCTCCGACAATTACGATTTTCACTGATTTGATCATCGAATCCATTATATTCGTTGAAGTTCATTTCTAAGGTACAATTAATTTAAAATTAAATTCACTTTTGATCCCAGCGTCAAATACGATAGAAGTGATTTAAAAACAGATGTTAAAATGAGTTGTATGCGCTTGATTTTCAAGACGAAGCTCTTTTTGAGATTCATAGCCACAGTTATGGATCGAGAAAAAGCTGACGTATTGAGAATAAATGGCATGCAAATCAATTAAAAATTTGTTTTTAAATCACTTCATAATTGAAAGCAATAGGATAGTGGGCTGTAGTTTCCAAAATGGATGTTGCTAATGGGTATGTCGAAGCAAAAAAAACTCAAAGAAGTTGCCGGATTGTTTTTTAAGTTAGGGTTGATAGCCTTTGGAGGGCCAGCTGCACATATTGCTATGATGGAAGAAGAGGTAGTTAAAAAAAGAAAATGGATGTCTGAGGCCCATTTTCTGGACCTGGTCGGAGCCACAAACCTTATTCCTGGGCCGAATTCTACCGAAATGACTATGCACTGTGGTTACGAACGAGCCGGATGGAGAGGTGTTTTTGTAGCCGGGTTTTGTTTTATTTTCCCGGCAGTGGTTGTCACTTCAATTTTTGCTTTACTTTATCAAAAATATGGGCAATTGCCAGCGGTGGAACCCTTTCTGTATGGTATAAAACCTGCTGTGATCGCAATTATTTTGGTGGCCGCCTACAGATTGGGAAAAAAAGCGATTAAGAATGTAGAATTGGGTGTATTGGGAGCAATCGGTCTGGTATTGTGCCTCCTGGATTTCCACGAAATCCTGGTGCTCTTTGGATGTGGAATAGCAGGCATATTTTGGTATTTTGTAAAAAGGAAAAGTGCGTTGATAACTGCAGTGATTCCCTTACTTTTTTATCAGGTTTCGGCAAGTGTAAATGTCGGTATTCCCAAAATATTCTTAACCTTTCTCAAAGTGGGATCCATACTGTATGGAAGTGGATATGTGCTATTCGCTTTTCTTGATGTTGAATTGGTAAATAAAGGTTGGTTGACGCGGGCTGAATTAATTGATGCAGTAGCCGTTGGTCAATTTACACCTGGACCGGTGCTGTCTACCGCTACCTTCATCGGATGGCAAATGCAGGGTTTATCTGGTGCTCTGGCAGCGACCATAGGGATTTTCCTGCCCTCATTTATTTTTGTTTTAATTCTAAATCCCTTCATACCCAAAATGCGTAAATCACCGATAATCGGTGCCTTCTTGGATGCTGTAAATGTGGCTGCTGTCGCCTTGATTCTTGCGGTATGCCTACAGATGGGATTCGATTCAATTACCGATTGGAAGACGACAACCATTTTAGTAGTTGGTCTCTATAGTGTCTTTATCCATCGTAAGGTCAATCATGCATATATTGTTTTGGGAGGAGCAGTATTAGGTTATTTATTGTCCTTGTTTTAACCGAGCCATCTGCAAGTTTTACCAATATGTTAATTGTGAGTCCTGATCGGAGCAGATATGTGCCTGGAGGTCTTCATTAAGAGAAAATAATTTTATTCCTAAGGGTCCTGACCGGTTACATTGAACATTGATTACTAACTAGGGTATGCAACCAAAATAAATCATTTGTATTATAAAGGGAAAACACTTGGATGAAACGCAGCAAATAGCAGAATCAGGTAATAACTCTGACTTTTTCAAATTAGTTTATGATCAACACTATCAAACCATATTTAATTATTGTTTTCGAAGGACTGCGAATTTTGATGACTCAAAAGATATTACTTCGGAAACCTTTATTAAGGCTTATCTCCATTTTGGTCGGTTCAAATGGAAAGGAATTCCAATTCTAAACTGGCTCTATCGGATCGCATCCAATGAAGTGAATCAATACTATCGTTCGAAAAAGTATAAACCCAAATTGCTTAGCGATACGTATGGAGTAGCCTCAATTTTTATGTATTCGTTCACTCTGGATGAAGAGAAAAAGGAAGCTGAAATAGAACTGGAAAAACACCGGGAGTTTACCAAATTACTGCAAGCAATTAAAAAGTTGCCCATGAATTATCAGGAAGTGATAAGTCTCAAGTATTTTGAACAATTGAAAATCAAAGAAATAAGCGTCATTCTGAACAAAAAAGAGGGAACGGTGAAATCTCTATTATCAAGAGGAATTGCACAATTAAGAAAAAATGTCATCCCGATAAACAAAGAAGAAAAAAGTTAAATGATTAAGAGTTCTAACTGGATTTGATCAAATAGTTGATCTACTCAATTTCACGCAACAAATCAACTACAATGCACGATAAATTTGAAGAATATATGGATAATTTGAAAAAGCCAACGGTGGATGTCACTGGTCATCAGCGGGAATTCAGGTTGACTTTATTAGACACCAAAAAGTCAGCATGGATAGGAGTCGGATTATTAATAGTACCGTTTTTATTTCTCAGTGGTGTTATTTTAAAGCACTATTTGCAATTGGATGTAGGCATTTTCACCTCGGTCTACCAATGGATTGGAGAATTGGATCGGAAATTCGGTGACCGTTCTCTCATCAATTGGATATTCAGGATATTACTACTTTTTGGTCCTATGATTGCGATTGTTCTTAATTTATGGGCAATCCTGCATGTTCGCTATGACAAGGATCAAAAGGAAATTGTGATGTCTTTGAAGTTGAAGTGGTTGAATCTGATCATCCTTTTGATAAGTGGACTGGTATTCTCTGTTTTCTTTTTATACCTTTTGATGGAGAATGCTTAAAAAGTCATTGGTTCTATGGGAGGGTAAAATGAAAATGATAGCCGTAAAAAAAATCAATTACCCTTGGTTCTTATGATTATGACACCATAGGCTACATCACGACCGTACCGCAAGGTTTCAGTCGGTTTGGTAAGAACTTCAACGGAAGCTACATCATGGATGTTGACTATCCCGGAAACTCCGTAAAAATCATGTCCCTGTCGAATCCCATCCAATATATATAGGGGATGACCGCCTCGGATTGTAGGAACACCATTGGAGATATGAACACCCGGCGCCCTGGTTATCAATTCAATCAGACTGTTTGGATGTTCTACTACAATTTCTCTGTCACCACGTTTTTTTTGGTTCGCATCGGATGTTGTAGTTTTTCCGGACACTCCACAGGCACCAAGAATTAAGATCGACATCAGGAATGCCACACCAATAGTTAGAATATTTTGAATCCGCTTCATAGGATATATTTTACTTAATCAACATCATTTCGTAGATAATTCTTCCATGTATTCAATAAATTAACAAATATTTAGTAAGATAGATCTTATACAGTAAATTGTTAGTTTACATTATTTGGGACTTTTAAAGACATTCACATCCGAAATTGCCACTATTTTGACCACTCTAATTATTAATATCGTCCCTGTTCTTCATTCTTCCTCTGAATCCCACCTTTTTATCAAAAATACAGCCCCTGTCGGTGAGTCTCAGTCCTTTACCGCATAATTTTTACTAATTTTATAATAACTAGGAATTTTAAAATAAAAATTTTGGTAATGAATTGCCCCAGTATTTTCAACGATGTTTTAGGCCCCGTGATGCGAGGTCCATCCAGTTCTCACTGTGCTGCCTCTGTGAGGATTGGAAAAATCTGTCATGACCTAATGGATGGAAATATCAAAGAGGTCATAATCCAGTACGATCCGAATGGATCACTTGCTACTACTCATAAAAGCCAGGGGTCTGACATGGGATTATTCGCAGGATTTCTAGGATGGGATGCAGATGATCCAAGACTACCAGATTATCAAGATTGGATTGACAAGCAAGGGATCCGAATCCATATTGTCATCGAACCTATGCAGACGGATCATCCCAATACCTATAAAATCTCATTGTTCAATGAAGAGGAGATGAAAGAAGTGGTTGCCATATCTACTGGAGGTGGCATGATCGAAGTGATATCGATCGATGGTGCAAGTCTATCTATGATGGGGGATTTTTACGAAACCTTATTTTATGTCAATAGTGAAGCTGCAGTCTCAGAAATCCAAAAGATTGGTTTTGAGCATGATCATCTAGGCTTTAAAGGTGGACGAGAACCATTCGTTCAGGTAAAATCACAATCCTTTCTGCCTCCACAGGTTTTGAGTGAAATCCTGGCGCTGGATCACGTTAACTTCATCAGACAAATTAATCCGGTCCTACCGGTTCTATCCCGTAAGGAATTGAAAGTCCCTTTTCAAAGTTGCGCGGAGATGTTGGAGTACAATAAGGAAAAGGATTTTGAACTGTGGAAATTAGCCATGATTTATGAATCAGCCCGAGGAAATCTAAGCCAGGAAATGGTCTATGAGAAAATGAAAGAATTGTTGAAAGTGATGCGAACATCTATTCAGGAAGGCTTAAAAGGTACATCCTACAGTGATCGAATTCTGGGAGCTCAGTCGCTAAATTTCAAATCCGGTATGGAGCGGGGGGAATTGATCCAAAGTGAGCTATTGAATCGAATCATCCTTTATGTATCGGCAATGATGGAAATGAAAAGTTCTATGGGAACGATTGTGGCCGCACCAACCGCTGGTTCTTGCGGTACCTTGCCCGGAGCTATTTTGGGTATGGCGGAAACCTTGAATTTATCTGATGATGAAGTGATCAAAGCAATGTTCTGTGCAGGAATCATCGGAATATTTATCTCCACCCATGCTACTTTTGCAGCTGAAGTTGGTGGGTGTATGGCTGAATGTGGATCAGCGTCCGGTATGGCGGCTGCCGGTATGGTTACCCTGGCCGGAGGTGCATTGGATCAATCTCTCTCAGCAGCCTCCCAAGCCTTGCAAAATCTACTGGGAATGATTTGCGATCCTATTGCCAATCGAGTAGAAGCTCCTTGCCTGGGCAGGAATATAACGGCCGCTTCTAATGCATTAACTTGTGCTAATATGGCCCTGGCCAATTATGATCATTTAGTGCCACTTGATGAAGTGATACAAACCATGGATCAGGTAGGTCATCGGATAGCACACGAGTTGAGATGTACCGCTCTGGGTGGATTGTCAATTACCCAAACCTCACGTGATATCGAAGCCAAACTAGCTCATCCGGATGGGGAAGAATCGCTGGAGAAATCAGCGATGAAGTTTAAAGTATGTTAGCGAGCCAAATGGATAGAACAATTGAACCATTGATCACGTCAAAATTATTATCCTGATCAGAACCTAATCATAGACCAGGTGAGATTTTCGTTTCTCCAGGTTCATAAATGACGAATATAGTACCTACTCTTCTTTCAAAACCCATCACCGGTTTTACAATGAAAATTTGGGTACGAGCCATTTTGATATCTATTCCTTCCTTATCCAAATTGATCTGAGGGTAAAAGTCGGCAAAGGGCAATTTCATTGCTTTCATGTCTGAAGAAGCTACGATGATACCTTTCTCATCAATGACCATTGCTACTTTTACATTGGGTTCTTTTACAAACTGGGCCAGATATTGATTGATCTTGTGGTAATTATTGGTTAACAATTCATCACGAACGGCCCAGCTGAAAGGTTTCATTAATAGAGATAAGTATACGCTATCATGAAATGCCAATGTGTGGATGACTTCATCCTCAAATCCTGATTTCACCTCGGAAAGTTCTTCCTCCAGCCTTTGATACTCTAGCTCCATTTCATCAATTTTGTTTTCGGAGATATAATAATACCACCCAAACAATCCTATTATGCCCAGAAATAAGATGGTCAATAAAATATTTCGGAGGATTAGCCAAAATTTGCCTTTCTTTTCCATGTTTATACCCTTTTCTTTCATAAACAAATATCAGGTCGGAGGAATTCGCATCTATTGCATGATTCGGATCACTAAATTTTCCTGTGTTCAGGAATGATCAGAAGTCCAATGGATAAACATTAAATCATTTCACCGGATTGAATTAACATTTCGATTACGATTCATGAAAACTACATTTTTGGACCTTCCAGTGAATCTCTTTGGTCCTGAAATTGTTAATTAAGTAGGAGTGTAATATCTCCCACCATATCCTGGAAAAATTCTTGTCTCTTTTGAGAATTTTATCATTCAAAATCAATTTCTCATGTTAACCCACAATTATAAACCGCGTACTTTGTCTAATGCCATGCCTATTCCGGAGGGAGTACTGGAACCTCATGAATATTTCGCTGAATGGCGACGATTCAACATTAATTTTCCAGCAGTAAATACTGCTGATAGTGAAGAATCTTATCACCTGGAAATTGCTGCTCCCGGTTTGAATAGAGAAATATTTTGCATCGAGGTAAGGGATCACCAATTAATCATTACCACCAAAGAACTGTCAACAGAAAAAGAGGTTACCAAGAACTATTTTAGGAAACAATTTAAATTGAAGCCCTTCAGAAGGACATTTTCCTTGCCTGACAATGTACAGGTAGATGCTATTGAAGCAAATTATGAAGACGGCGTTTTGTATATAAATATTCCAAAAATCAAAGGGAAAAAGGAGAAAAAATCATTGGTAAAAGTCTCATAGGGTTACTTGAGAATACTCCGAAAATATAGTTTTGGTTTTTAAGGAAGAAGTGGTGGCAGGAGGAATTTTCAAATTCCTTTTTCCACCACTCTTAATTTAGATCACCAGTGCTTGAACTCTAAGTGCTGCTCAACCTATTTTCATATAATTGTCATTCCAATGTTTACAGATTTTTATTGCCTCTAAAATTTAATTCAAACTTGTAATTTGGAAATGTTTTCGTAAACTTCTTAATGATAGCATCAAGCAAAGTACTAAATTAGTTAGTTAATGATTATTTTCGATTTTAGAGTAGATCGTTTCGGTGTAAACTGACAGCCTTGAAAACCTGATCGAAAAATGAGCAATTTTTGTATAGGTAACTTTTGACTCAGCACCATTGTTTTACAATGCGAAATGGATGTAATTACTACAAGCAGAAACAGGGTTCGCATTACCTGAAGACCTACTCTGTCGCCTAAATATACATTTAAGCTTAGAACAATATGCATGAAAAGAAAAACTGAAGCACTCCAAAGAATCAATTGGAAGCATCTCATGATGGAGTTGTTAGTTGTATTTATTGGTGTCTATGGAGCCTTTCAACTTGATTCATACAGATCGAGCCGGGAGGATCTAAAAAACAGAATTACTTATTTTAAAGCATTTGAGTTGATTCTGGATAATTATCTCCAAACCGTAAACATTTTGAAGACGGATATTGATACTATACTAGATGATCTAAACAGCAATTCAAATGCCGAACTTAGATATTTACATGACTTAGATTTCACAAATACGATATACATTGTTCAATCGGTATTTTCTAGCGATCGCTTCTCCGGAGTGCATTCGGAGTTTATGATGAACTTAGAAATAGGTGCGAATATAATCAGGAATCTGGAAGAGAGAATCAAGGGATTTAGGCAAACCGTCAACCATGCCAAGATGAATGGAATTTCCCAATCGGATGAATTTAGAACTTGGAGCCTTGGTGAATTAGAATACCTGTCTAAAAGATTATCCCGGCTTAAATCGGCTATTGAACAAGGAGCTCTACCGGAGACCAGAGAAATAATTAGAGTTTTAGAATCGGGTTAACAGCAGTATGTTTGGAGTACTTCTGCCTGCTGCCAAAGTCTTGTGCGGATACTTGCACCAGAGCTTTTAGTACCGGACCTCGGACAGATACGCGCAGCAATAATAATATTCAGGTTTTGAAGGATTGCTCAGGTTCAATCGGATCCCTTAATTTGTTTCATTTCTAAAAACACTTTTGTTTTTAACAATTATTTGTATATTTGTATTATACTAATAGTATAATACATGATATCATATAGTTGCAATGAGCAATTCCAATAAATATAAATCAGATCTGCTGAAAAGCTGGGAAGAGACATACAAGAAGGGGCTCTTAACCTTTTGGATGCTACTTTCGCTCCGGGATAATCGACTCTATCTCACTGAAATTAAGGATTTTATCACGTCGGTATCCAAGGGAGCCATTACTTGTGAAGACCAGAGTCTTTATCGTTCACTAAGAAAGTATTATGAATTGGAGATTGTGGATTACGAATTGAGAGAAGGTAACAAGGGACCGAATAGAAAATACTACTTCCTTACCGACTTGGGTAAAGAACTATTACTGGAGTTTACTAACCGGAATATCAACATCTTTTTGGATAGTGAAATAGCAGATCTAATTTCTAATCAAAAACCTGGATTATGAAAGCAATGACTAAAAATTTGAAATACTTTGCTGGAACTACCTTAATTTTTTCAGTTCTTTTCTTCTACTTTTTATATTCCGATTTATCGATCAATTCATACGATCGAATCTGGATTTATGCAACTTTGTATGGATCGGCATTATTCCTATCCGGATTGGCATTTGGATATCATGATTCTATCAGAGATACCCGGCTCGATTTAGGGTTTTACTACCATTTAGTAACATTTGTTATTGTCAACGCCGTGGGACTGATTTCACTGTTTATGGCCATGGGGAGTTATCAGATTTCACTCCTCTCTGGTTTGATGCCGATTTTCTTTTGGTTGCTCGGGTTGCTAGTTCACTACTACTTTAGTTCCAGGTCAATAAAAGGGATGGATAGGGATCGCATTTTTGATTAAATATGCTGCCCCGAATGGGTAACCTGATTAATTGTGCGGGTAAATTCAGAATGCATCGATTCAATCCACTATTGTTATTCTGGGCTTGATTTATCTAAGAAATTACGATCCCAGCCTTTGGACTGCATCCAGGTTAAACTGGATGATCAACCGGTCGCTCGAGTTTTATTTGTGACAGATCCACCAAGTCTTAGAATATGGTAATAGTTATCTTAAAATATTAGAATTGGAATTGAACGTTGCACGATTTTGCCAGTATTTTCCATTTAAAAGGCAGTAGTCTATAACTTAATAACGATATAGGTACAATGGTTTGTAATACCCATTATCCAGTTTACTTTGTATTTGTTATTCCATTGAAAATTTCCAATGAATATCTGCTTGAAATACCCATTATTTCTTTGGGCATTGTTTACCTTGTTTTTAAATTACTTTGAGGAGTACAAAGCAAAGAAATACCAATTGGAATCGAGAAACAAAATTTGGTAAATTGGATGTGTTTTAAATTTGATTAATGATTTTATCCAAGTAGACCAAGTTTTAATTAACTGGGAGCAGCTTGCCTGAACGACACACAGGTTTCAGATCAACCGGATTGGACGATATAATTATTCGGGACTGCTCACTTTGATTCGATGATTTAATAATTTCAAGGAATTCTGGTCTAAAGCTAAATAATCGACAATATGTAACCATCTCAGAAACAAAATATGGAATGTACCCATATCAGATCGCCAAAATAGACTTTTACATATCGAAGCGGGATAGATTTGGGTGCAAATAGAAAGAAAATAAATTTATCTGGTTAGAATATATTGATGAATAGTATCCAGAATAAATATCATCGTTTGGTGGTAGGCTGTGCTGGACTAGGAGGTGCATGGTCACCAGTGGATTTGGCGGAATCTGTTGAGGCTATTCTCTACGCCTTGGAAAAAGGGGTTTCCAACCTGGATATGGCTCCAGCTTATATGGATGCCGAACTGGCGGTAGCAAAAGCCTTAAATCAATGGCCAGGATCTCCACCTCATCTAAGTACCAAAGTTGGAAAAGATAGAGGTCGCGCTGATGAGGCTGGATTAAATAATTATAAGTATGATGCAATGAAGGCCAGTATACTTAAGAGTATAGAAAGACTTGGCCGTCAAGTGGATCTGCTTTACCTTCATGAACCCAATAGGGTTCCTCCGGATCGCATACCTTTTGTAATCGATTACCTGCTTGAATTTAAGTCACAAGGATTTACTCTAAAATTGGGTTTGGGAGGAGACGTGCCTGCCACCTTTCATCCTTTTATCAATGATGGAATATTTGATGTGGTTATGGACTTTAACCGTTTCAACCTTTTGGTATCGGACGCTTTGGTTTCAGACTTTCCTTTCTTCCGCTCTTGCGGTTTGGAAATACATGAAGCCAGTCCTTTGATGATGGGTTTACTTGGCAACAGGCTTAAAAACTATTTGAAGAATCCTCCCGAATGGATTGACCAATCGGTTATTAACAGGGCAAAAATGGCTTTGACGTTGGCTGAAAATATAGGCTTCAATATTTCAACCTTATCACATCGGTATTTATTCTTTAATCCGGTTGTGGATAAGGTAGTTGTAGGACCCAGAACATTTCAACAGCTAAGGTCGACCCTGGAAGATTGGAATCAAGGGCCATTATCCGAAGAAATAATTTATGAGATTGAATCACTGAAAAACGAGTAATGAAATTAAATGACCAAATATACCGCATACAAAAAATCGATCTGACCGTTCTCAAATCCATTCCATTTTCGCAGCCATTTTACGATGCCACACAAGGTCCATTCAATTGTATAAAACCTGCCATATTGAGTGTTCATGATAGCACTGGCCATACCGGGATAGTTGAGTTTCCGATTAATGGCCGTTATGTTCTGGAAAATATCTTTGTTCCTATATTACTACAAAACAAAGAAATTAGTTACCAAGAGATATTTCAACTTTTATACTGGAACATAAGGAACGACGGTTTTAGGGGTGCTGCTGCCCATGCATTAGGTTGTTTGGACAGGGCGCTTTACGATATAGTTTCGCAAAGGTTAGATCAACCTTTACATCAATTTTTGGGTGCATCTCGTGATTGGGTAAAAGTGTATGCTTCCGGTGGAAGTACACACCTGTCTCAGGAAGGATTGCTGGATGAATGCCTGTACTATGTTTCACAGGGTTATACCACAATAAAAATTAAAGCTGGAGGAGATTTTGCCACTCACCTTTGTGAAGATGCGGAAAGAGTCCAAATGATTCGAAATCATATTGGTCAGGATATTCAGTTGGCGGTGGATACAAATCAGGTGATGTCAGTAACACAGGCTGTAGAATTCACCAGACAACTTAATGGAAGCAATATCTCCTGGCTGGAAGAACCACTCCATTCAGCCGATATTGAAGGTATAGCTACACTTTGTGAAAGGACCAATACGATCATTTCATACGGCGAATCTGAGAGATCCGGATTGGTATTTCCAACCCTGGAAAAAATTGGAGTGAAACATTTACAGCCGGTGGCAGGCCATAATTCTTCAATAAAAGAGTGGATTGATGTCGCAAATCTTGCTGAATCAAAAGATCTCATGTTTTCATGTGGGGGATTGCCTCATTTAAATTGCCAACTCGTTGCCACCAGAGATGAAAATGCCATGTGTGAATACCTGATGCCTTTACTTAGTTATCTTGAACCTCTATTTTCGATTTGTCCTGAGTTTAGAAATGGTAAAGCTTTTATTCCGGATTGCCCCGGAGTTTCTGTAAAATATAATTGGGAAAAAATAAAAAAGGATAATCTAATAGACACCAGGAAAGTTGGTGTGAATAAATCTGTGATGAACTGAAGATGTATTGAATATTTAATGATCTCTAAAAAATGGACAGAAAAATTTATGGAACTTTAAGATGCTATGTCTAAAGAAGTCAAAAATCAGGAGCCCTAAATTGTAGTTTTAGGCAAACGTAGAAGGAGAAGTGCAAATTCATTAGAAAAAAAGTAAAAGAGATGGATCCAAGGTTAAAGTATGTTGTCGGCATTTCATTAGTAGCAACACTGGGAGGACTTCTTTTTGGGTATGATACTGCGGTAATTGCCGGGGCCATTGGATTTATGCGTACTCATTTTGAATTGTCTCCCCAAATGGTTGGTTGGGTTGCCTCTTGTGCATTATTCGGATGTATGATAGGTGCTTTATCTTCTGGTATCATCAGTGATCGGTTGGGAAGAAAAAGTGTATTGATATTGGCCGCATTATGTTTTATTATCTCGGCGTTAGGAACTGCATTTCCAAAATCATTGACACATTTTATAATCTTCCGCATCTTGGGAGGCATAGGCGTTGGTGCCGCGGCAATGGCCAGTCCTATGTATATTGCAGAATTAAGTCCGGCGAAATATCGGGGCAGGCTAGTATCATTTAACCAATTGGCCATAATCTTTGGTATGCTGGTCGTATACTTTGCCAATTACTTTATTGCCGAGTATGGAGCTTCTATCGATCAATCAAATTCAATATTGCCTGGAACCACCGAAAGTTGGAATGTGGAATATGGATGGAGATGGATGTTCGGCTCAGAAGCTTTACCGGCTCTACTGTTATTGATCTTATTATTCTTTGTTCCTAAAAGTCCGCGATGGTTAATAGAACAAAACCGAGAGCATGAAGCATTGAAAATACTGTCTAGAGTAGAAGACCCTCAGGAAGTTGAGTTAAAGTTTGGGGAAATAAAAAAGACTCTGGATGGTGAAAGTTCATCATTGGGCCAGTTGTTACAACCAGGATTAAGAAAAGCTTTGTATATAGGTCTTGCCCTGGCTTTTTTTCAGCAAAGTACTGGGATAAATGCTATTCTTTACTTTGCTCCTGAAATTCTAAAAAGTATATCCCATGCGCAGATCGATATTGCTCTTTTACAAACTATCCTCATCGGAGCAATAAACCTCCTTTTTACTATTATTGGTATTCTGGCGGTGGATAAATTGGGAAGAAAGCCATTAATGATTGCCGGGTATTCCGGGATGGCAATTTCATTGATTGCCTTAGGTATTAGTGCGACTCTTGAGATTCAGGGTATTGGGACCTTGTTGCTCATACTTACTTATGTGGCTTGCTTTGCTTTCTCAGTCGGCCCGGTAACCTGGGTTCTGCTTTCGGAAATTTTTCCAACCAAGGTAAGAGGAAGGGCAATTGCGATGGCGACACTCTTATTATGGGCGACAAATTTTGTCGTGTCTCAAACCTTTCCTATGATGGATGGAAATGTCTGGTTAATCAATACATTTCATCATGGATTTCCTTTTCTGATCTATGGAACCTTTTCTATTTTGGCATTGCTGTTTATTTGGAAATCTGTGCCGGAAACAAAAAATAGATCACTGGAATCGATGAAGGAACTTTGGTTTGGAAAACCGGCGATTAACTCACAGGACTTTGATAAATACTAATATATTTCACCATAGTTTTCTAATTGAAAAAAGATAAACCGGAAAGTTATAGATGATAAGACTTCAAAACAAAAAAGTAATTGTCACCGGAGTGGGAGATGGAATCGGAAGATACCTGGCCCTTTCCTGTGGATTACACGGTGCTAAAGTGGCAATATGTACACTTGAGGCTCAGCCATTGATTGAAACGGCCGATATTCTGAAAAGCCATCAGATCGATGTTTTTTGGAAAGTGGTTGATATTCGGAATGAGCAGGAGATTATTGACTTTGTGAAAGAAAGTGCTGATCACATGGGAGGAATAAATACACTCATTAATAACGCAGCTGTCATGCCCACGACTCGCCTGGAGACACTGACTGCTAAAATTGTTGATCAGATAATGAGCGTAAATCTACGTGCTCCTATTTTGTTTACTCGTGAGGTGGTCCCTTATTTTAAAAAGGAACAGGGTGGATCCATTATTCATATGTCCAGTGTAACCGGTCATAATGGTTTTCCGGATGTAGCTGTTTATGGAGCTGCCAAAGGAGGATTGATATCTCTTGCCAGGGGACATGCCATGGAATTGGCTCCGTATAACATCAGGGTTAATTCCGTATCTCCAGGTACGGTTGATTCACCAATGCTGCATCAGTTTATCAAGGAGCATGCAGTTGATCCTAAGCAAGCACTGGCAGAATTTAACAGAGTACATCCAAGGGGTAGAGTAGCTTCGCCGGAAGAAGTGGCCAATGTATTTGTATTTCTGGCAAGTGATGAATCGGTGAATATTACTGCGACAGATATCCGTTGTGATGGAGGATATTGTGTGCAGGGAGTACAACCTAAATAAAGGAAAAATGAAGATAACCAAGTTAAAGACTTTAGTTGTTAATGCTGAAATGCGCAATTGGGTGTTCGTCAAGATAGAAACAAACCAACCCGGTCTTTATGGCTGGGGTGAGGCTTCTCTGGAATGGAAGACCCGTGCCCTGGTTGGCGCGCTAGAGGATTTTGAAGTAATGTTGGTAGGGGAAGACCCGCGAAATATCGAACACCTGTATCAAAAGATGTACCGTCAGTCGTTTTGGGCCTTAGGAGTCATTGGTATGTCAGCCATTTCAGCCATCGAACAGGCCCTTTGGGATATTAAAGGTAAAGACCTGGGTATACCGGTTTACCAACTATTGGGAGGAAAAGTAAGGGAAAAAGTCCGGATGTATACCCATCTGGGAGGGGGGGATATGAAAGCCGTCTACGAGACTTTTTCTGTAGAACCAATGATAGAACTGGCCCTTAAAGTCATCGACAAAGGCTATACCGCCCTTAAAGTGGTCTTCGTCCCTTACTCTAAGACTATTGAAGGAAGGGGGAAAGTAAAACAATTTGCCTATATGTTTGGAAAATTGCGTGATGCGGTTGGAGATCATATTGATATCATGGTCGATTTCCATGGGCGTACTACTCCTGCAATGGCGATTCAATATATCAATGCCATTGAGGAGTACCATCCTTTTTTCTGTGAGGAACCGGTCCGCCCTGAAAATATTGACTCCATAAAACTGGTAACTGAAAACACTAAAGTTCCTATTGCTACCGGTGAACGCCATGTATCCATATACCAGTACCGGGAAATCTTTGAAAAAAACGCTGTTCATGTCATTCAGCCTGACCTATGCCATTGCGGAGGTTTGTGGGCTGCAAAAAAAATTGCAGCGATGGCTGAAGTATACCACATGGGAGTGGCACCACACAATCCCTTGGGACCGGTAGCTAACGCGGTAGCACTACATTTTGCCCTCTCTACGCCCAATTTTCTGATTCAGGAAGATATGCTGACCGATGTACCCTGGCGGTGGGATGTGGTAAATACCGAAATCAGTTCAAAAAATGGCTATTGGAACATTCCGCTAAAACCCGGTCTGGGGATTGAAATCAACGAAGAAGAAGCTAAGAAGTATCCTTTTAAACAAGAGATTATACACTCCAATTCAATTCGTGATGAAGACAACGCCATTTTGGATTGGTAGTTTACTCATACATAATTATGCAAAATATTGAAAGCAAATTTTTTTATAGTAAAATTGTCAAAGTATGAAAAGCACGATAGCCAAGCTTATTTACCCGACCAGAGCCATTGTTGGAGAGGGAAGTCTATGGGACCATGATAACCAACGCCTTTTATGGGTGGATATTCTCGATCACAAAATTTACGCTTTTGACCCGTTTACAGGAAGCAATCTAGGATTTGACCTGGGACAAGATATTGGCACGGTCGTAATTACAGAAAATGGGCTCTGGGCGTATGCAGATGAAAACGGTCTGGGATTTCTAGATCCGGTGACCGGTACGAAATCACCGGGGCCTCAACCTGAAATGAAGAATGCCCAAATTCGATTTAATGACGGTAAATGTGATCCCCGAGGAACACTTTGGGCGGGTACTATGGCATATAATTGTGAACAAGGAGCTGGAACTTTATACGAATTCAACTCACGGGGCGAAGTACATGAAAAGATTGATCAGGTAACAATTTCTAATGGCCTGGCGTGGAATGCGAATTGTACCGAATTCTATTATATAGACTCCACTACCTATGAAGTATATAAGTATGACTATGATATCACTACCGGATCCATTCAAAATAGGAAGACCATTGCCACTATTGATCCTTCCATAGGACTTCCTGATGGGATGGCAATAGATGCTGAAGATCATCTATGGGTTGCAATATTCGGAGGTGGAAGGGTCATTAGAATAGATCCCAATACCGGGAAAGTAGTATATGAAGTGCGGTTGCCGGTACCAAAAGTTACATCCTGCGCCTTTGGTGGAAAAGATTTAAATCAACTTTTCATCACCACAGCGACCTATGAGATGGATAATGATGAGTTGTTAAAGTATCCTTATTCAGGATCTCTGTTTGTGGCGGAACTTCCATTTAAGGGAGTATTGCCGTACAAAATGAATTATAAGTTGGGTGTAACAAAACATTAATTACCGTGCATTGAAATTTGATTAATGACTTTTAGCCAGAGAATTCTCATGGAATATCAGTTTAAAAATGCTCAAAGAACGATTAGATGAACATAACCAATTTATTCAGAATTTTTGCTTTTCTAATCTTGATGATATGCTTTACATATAATCCTGACAATCCGTATTCTGCAGTCATTATCTTTGATGCAGAGGCCTTAGAAAAGGAGGAATTTCCAGCAATGGATAACGAGGGGTTGGAATATTATATTAAAGCAGAAGCAGCGAAGGGAGAGAAATTGGTTTGGCCACCAACTGCTTCACATATCAATCAAATAATTATTTCAAATTGACTCAATTGGACCATGTTTACCAGTAAGTTGAATGTGAAAAGAGAAAGAAAATGAAAATTGGATTCGGTTTGTATAAGCATATGTTAAATGACAAATATTATGCATTGGCCAGACAACTGGGTGCGACACATATTGTCGCACACTTAACTTATTATTTCAACCAAAGTACTACCGGCTCCGGAGATCAGCCTTTGGGTAATGTAGAAAAGGGATGGGGAGTGACTATAGAATCAGAAATTTGGTCGTTAGATGAATTGCTAAACTTAAAAACAGACCTAGCTAACCATGGGTTGGTTTTGGAGGCCATTGAAAATTTTAGTCCTGTATTTTGGTATGACATTCTGCTGAATGGACCTAAGCGAGAAGAACAACTAATGAACCTCAAACAACTTATACAAAATATGGGAAAGGCCGGTATACCCATTATGGGATATAATTTTTCACTGGCGGGAGTGGCCGGGCGGATTATTGGACCTTATGCCCGAGGTGGTGCCCTGTCTGTTGGACTGGAAGGCCATTCGGTGGCATTGGATACTCCGATACCTAATGGAATGGTATGGAATATGATTTATGATGCCCATGCGGCAGTTGGATATCTTGATACCATAAGCCATGAAGAGTTGATCAATAGATATGAATATTTTATTCGTGAAATGATTCCTGTAGCCGAGGAAGCCGGGGTTAAATTAGCCCTTCATCCTGATGACCCCCCGTTGAAAGAAGTAAGAAGACAGCCTAGGTTGGGTTACCACCCCGATCACTATAAACGCATCATGGATTTTGATGACAGTACGAGTCACTTAATGGAATTATGTCTGGGTACTTTTGCAGAGATGGAAGGAAGTAATGTATATGAGGCCCTCGAGTATTTTTTGGAAAAAAATAAAATCGGTTATATCCATTTTCGCAATGTGAGAGGTAAAGTTCCTTCCTATAAGGAGTCGTTTATTGACGATGGTGATATTGATATGTACCAAATTGTCCAAATTTTGAAGAAACATGATTTTCAAGGAGTACTCATTCCTGATCATGCGCCACAAATGTCAAGTGAATCACCCTGGGATGTAGGAATGGCGTATGCCATGGGATACATGAATGCTTTAATTAAAACAACACCATAAATACGCAATGATAACAATAGATTTAAAAGACAAAACGATCCTTATGACAGGATCTTTAGGGGGAATTGCGGAATATGTTATTACGGCCTTGTCGCAAGCTGGAGCTACCTTAATATTAACTGATAAACGATCACCCGATGAGGCAAGACCAATATTGGATGCCCGGGAGCTATCAGTAGATAGTTATTTTTCCATGGATGTAACCAAAGCTCTCAATGTCCAAAATACCGTCCAGACTATTTTTAGACAGTGGCCTGGTATTAACATTGTCTTAGGACATGCAGGAGGAACTGGTATTTCCAACTTTCTGGAGACTTCCCCTGACCAATTTTTGGATTTGGTCAATTTGAACTTTTTGGGACAAGCCTATTTGGCTCATGCTATCGGTAACGAATGGATAAAAAGAGGAACTCACGGACATCTAATCTTTACTTCTACATTTGTGAGCAGCATACCAATGGCTGGAATCGCGGCCTATACATCCTCTAAAGCTGGATTGGAGATGCTGATGAAAAATTTGGCCCTTGAATGGGCAGAATTCCATATCAGAGTAAATGCGGTTTCTCCTGGAAATGTCATCGCCGGAAAATCAAAAGAGCTGTATGAAACCGATCCTGATTATCAATCATGGGTAGATAGGGTTTCACCTATTGGTAGAAACAGTCCTCAAGCCATTGCAAATGCCTTTGTATACCTATGTTCTCATTTGGCGGATGAATTGGACGGTCATGCATTACTGGTGGATAATGGAGTAGGACTTCCAAAATTGGGTTAAAGATGAATACGATCTTTTATATCAGCAATTACATGGAGGAAGTGAGTTTTCCTAAAGCAAACGGAGAAGTCCTAAAGGACTTGACATTGCACTTATAAACAGGTCAATAAATATGAAATTACAATATGTCGAAACCAAATTCGGGCTCTCCTATAATTTTTATTATTTGAGAATTAATATCATCAATTGTATAAGAGATATACTAACACAGATCAATGACTGTTGATATTGAGAATATAGAATCTTTGGTTCCCTATTTACGCGATCGTAATGTTTTAGATCCGCATGGAAATTGTTCAATACAAATCCTTAGAGGTGGTGTATCTAACAAAGCGGTCATTTTATCCAGGGACCAAGGTGAAGATATTGTTATCAAACAAGGGCTGCACAAATTAAGAGTAGACAAAACATGGTATTGTGATCCAAAAAGACTTAAAGTAGAATACACGGCGATGCAATGGTTGTTCAACGTGTTGGAAAAAGGAAGCATTCCCAAACCTCTGTTCTGGGATGACTCTCTCAATATATTAGGGATGAAAGCTATTCCACATCCACATCAAAACTTAAAATCTCTATTGCTCAATGAAGAAATTGACTTGACATTAATTGAAAAAATGGGCTCCAATTTAGCAAAGATACATGTGGCAGGAAGGCAGTCAGAAGAGGCAAGACAGACTTTTACTAATAAGTCTTATTTCAAAGATTTACGCATAGAGCCCTATTATGTGAGTACATCCGAAGAAATACCAGCACTCTCTGTTTTTTTCAACAATTTGGCTGAGGAAACTTTGCAATTGCATGAAACAATAGTCCATGGTGATTACAGCCCCAAAAACATGCTGGTTAGGAATGGACGCCTGGTTTTACTCGACCATGAAGTAACTCATTGCGGAGACCCTATGTTTGATGTCGGATTTGCTCTATGTCATTTGTTGAGCAAGGCAAACCATTTACCCAATTCCAAAGATAAACTGATTGAAGCAGCACAAGTATTTTGGAAAACCTATGAGCAGAATTGTGGCACAAATTCTCTCAGACCAAATAGCAACGTTCGTGCGGTTAAGCATACGATTGCGTGTCTTATTGCTCGGATCAAAGGCAAATCTCCATTGGAATATCTAACCGGTCATGAGAAAGAAAGGCAATTGCACTGTACTGTGGACCTCATTGATAATGACATTAAAACCATACCAGCATTTATATCTAAGTTTTCTCAAAATGTTGAAAAGTTTAACCTATGCGAATAAAGGAATTACAGGGCATTGAAATATTGGATAGTAGAGGCCGTCCAACAGTTAAAGCATACTGTGTTCTTGAAAATGGTACTCTGGGGACTGCCTCAGTACCTTCAGGTGCATCCACAGGTAAAGCAGAAGCTGTGGAGTTGAGAGATGGTGATAATCAGAGATATGGAGGACTTGGGTGTAAAAAAGCCGTACAGCACATCAACGGAATAATTAATGAAAACACCACTGGAAAAAACTATGCCTCACAACCAGAATTTGACAATGAACTCATTAAGTTAGACGGAACTCCCAACAAAAGAAAGCTGGGAGCCAATGCAATACTTGCATGTTCTTTAGCATTTGCCAACGCTATGGCCAAAGAGCAAAATCTTGAATTGTATCAATACTTTGGGGCTATGGTTAACAATCATACATTTCAATTACCCCGGCTTACTGTAAATCTTTTTAGCGGGGGTAAACATGCAGGTGGCCAAATTCCGGTGCAGGATTTATTAATTGTTCCGCTTTCAGCTAAAACTATAGATGAATCCTTACAAGATGTGAGTAGGGTTTATCAAGCAGCAATCAAAATTATTGAAGAGGAGTTTGGAATGCGGTCCTTAACGGCGGATGAAGGAGGTTTGGCTCCAAGTTTTTGTTCCATTGAAGAAATGCTTGATACGGCCGTCAAATCCATTAATGTTTCAGGTCTTGAACCGGGTAAAGATATCTTCTTTGCCATGGATGTGGCTGCAAGTCATTTTTACAAAGATGGGGCATACCATATTGGTGGAAAGCGTTTGGATAGCCAGGCCATGATAGATCGTATCAACTCCTGGGTAAGAAAATATCCGATCATAAGTTTGGAAGATGGGTTGGAAGAAGACGATTGGCAGTGTTGGCCAAAGCTAAAAACTACGGTGGAAGACAAGTGCCTTGTGTTGGGGGATGATCTATTTTGTACACAAATAGACCGGATTCAAAAAGCGTTAGAAAGCGATGCAGCGAATGCTTTATTATTAAAAGTGAATCAATGTGGCTCCATAACCGAAGCGGCAAGAGCGTATCTGCTCGCCAAAACTTCAGGATGGCAAGTAACTATAAGTGCCAGAAGCGGAGAGACGGAAGATGATTGGTTGGCTGATTTAGCGGTTGGCTGGAATGGGGATCAAATAAAAATAGGATCGATTACCCAATCTGAACGCTTGGCAAAATACAATCGACTTTTAGAAATAGAATCAAGAGATCGATTAAAACTCAGAACCTGGAAAAATTAATTGAGTTGATTGGCAACCAGGAATTTGGTGAATGTCAACTATAGTTTATGGTAAAACAAATAATGTGCTGGAGAGAATATGTGGGGCAGTTGATATTGTTTGACCGTGGTTCAAGAATTTAGGATGAATTTAATAACTCAATAATAAACTGTACATGATAACTGGAAATAGCTTAATTGGTGGGAAGTGGGAAGAAGGAAAGGGAGAACCATTTTCTTCTTTTAATCCATCCACCCATGAAAGAATCAGAGAATACTTTGGAGTAAGCCCTGCTCAGATAGATACGGCATTAGTCAGAGCTCAAAAAGCCTATATCCAATATAGAACCATTGGTTTTGAACAGCGAGCTGGATTTATAGATTCCATAGCTGACGAGATAGAGGCATTGGGCGATAACTTGTTACAAACTTGTAATGCGGAAACCGGATTAGGCATTCCGCGATTGACAGGTGAAAGAGGCAGAACCTGTGGGCAACTTAGGGCGTTTGCTGAATTAATTCGTAAAGGAGATTGGTTACAAGTTCGCATTGATACTGCCATACCTGATCGGAAACCGATTCCGAAACCGGATATTCGCCGGGTTCTAATGCCATTAGGACCAATAGGCGTTTTTTCGGCCTCTAACTTTCCACTGGCCTTTTCAGTACTCGGAGGTGACACCGCATCGGCTCTAGCTGCAGGAAATCCAGTAATCGTCAAAGCCCATCCCAGTCATCCGGCCACTTCGGAATTATGTGCAATTGCCATGGAAAGGGCAATGGAAAAAAATAATCTCCCCAAGGGTATTTTTAGCCTACTGCAAGGTCAATCCCCAAGGGTAAGTGAACATTTAGTTGAACACCCATTTTTAAAAGCGGTAGGGTTCACGGGAAGTACCAGAGTAGGTCGAATTTTATACAATTTAGGTTCTTCAAGGCCGGTACCCATACCTGTTTTTGCTGAAATGGGAAGTACAAACCCGGTTTTTATTCTACCACAGGCAATTGAAAGTAATGGGAGCAATATTGCCAGAGGTTTGGCAAGTTCTATGACCTTGGGAACCGGACAATTCTGTACCAAACCGGGATTGGTCTTTATCGTCAAGTCTGGCTTCAGTGAAATTTTTAAAGAAGACTTGAAGAAAGCCTTAGAGGATATTCAATTGGGATTTATGTTAAATCCGGGCATAAGATCTGAATTAGCCAATAAACTAAGAGAATACCATGACGAAAAAGTACTGACTTCGGAAACCGGTGGATCGGTTGAATTGCCATCCCTATTTTCAGTTGGAGCATCTGATTTTCTTGATAATCCAAAGTTGGAGGATGAGGTGTTCGGACCTGTAGCCCTGGTAGTCGAATGTGAAACCTTGGAAGAAATGATTCAGGCAGCGCGGAAACTGGGAGGACATCTTACCGGCACGATTCATAGCAATGAAGAGCCGGATGCTCTGGCACTGCAAAGAGTACTGGAAGATAAGGTGGGTCGAATTATATATAATGGTTTTCCTACCGGAGTGGAAGTCTGCCCAGCCATGCACCACGGCGGACCTTATCCCTCATCCACATTTGGAGCTACAACTTCTGTAGGTACCGCAGCGATAGAGCGTTTCTGTACTATTGTTTGTTATCAGGACACCCCCCAAAGTCACTTACCTGAAGCCCTCAGAGATGAGAATCCATTGGGCATCATAAGGATGGTAAATGGAATTTTTACGGACAGATCAATTTAAAACAAAATGAATTCACGTTTAAAGGAAGCTATAGAGAAGATTCGGGATGTAACCGACGAAGGGACTTGGATAGGAAGATGTTATGTGCCAGCATCTCAAGCATACAAAGGAATTCCGGGACCTCACGTCGTTCAGGTAAAAAATGAAGGGGTATATGATTTGTCTCCCTATTACCAATCTACAAGTGAACTTATCAATGAAAATAATCCGGAAGGAATACTAGGCTCGCTTCCTGAGCTTAAAAAACTCGGCGGTCTCGCAGAAATTCTTTATTCGTCAATCTATTCTGAATGTGATTCAAATGCTTGTCACTTTTTAGAACCCACCGATATGCAAGCCATAAAAGCATGTGGCGTCACATTTATTCAGAGTTTGTTGGAGCGAGTCATCGAAGAAAAAGCAAAGGGAGATCCGTCGGAAGCGTCTAAGATAAGGAAATTGGTTACCGATAAAATCGGTACCGATTTGAAGGATATTGTGCCGGGTTCTGACCATGCCACCTGTCTCAAAAAAGAGTTGCAAGAGCATGGTATTTGGTCACAATATCTAGAAGTGGGTATCGGGAAAGATGCTGAAATATTTACTAAGGCACAGCCGTTCGCAGCTGTTGGGTTTGGTGCAGAAATTGGTGTTTTAGTCGATTCAAGTTGGAATAATCCCGAACCTGAAGTGGTACTGGTGGTTTCCAGTAAAGGAAATATTGTCGGTGCTACCTTGGGTAATGATGTAAACCATAGAGATTATGAAGGGCGAAGTGCATTATTGTTAGGTGAGGCCAAAGACCAAAATGGGTCTTGTGTAATTGGGCCTTTTTTTAGACTTTTCGATCCCACCTTTGGATTAGATGCCGTGAAAAATGAAAGGATAAACCTTAGAATCCTCGGTAAAGATGGTTTTGAATTGAGTTCAACCTCTTTTATGGATAAAATCAGCAGGCCACCCGAAGTATTGGTACAACAGGCAATTGGAGATAATCATCAGTATCCTGATGGGCTGGTCCTTTTCTGCGGGACCATGTTTGCACCTACCAAGGATCGAGATGTTGTTGGGAATGGGTTTACCCACAAATTAGGAGATGAAGTAATTATTTCTTCGGACCATCTGGGTGTTCTGATCAATTGGGTCAACTATTGTAATCAAATTCCAAAATGGGAATTTGGCATAGGTTCTTTTATTGAATTTGCCGTGAAAAGAAAAAAATGATGAAATTTAGGATCATTGAAAAGGACCTGGAAGGACTAAAGGTCATTGAAGTTCAGAATACCACACACGGAGCTTATTTCAATGTGGTGCCTAACTATGGAGGTGCACTTAATAAAATTGTGCTTAGCGATGGACAAAAACTTCATTCTGTACATAAACATGCCAATAACCTTGATGATTTCAAATCTATCTCGTTACCCATGTATGTGGGCTCATTCTTGGCACCTTTTCCCAATAGGATTAAAGACGGTAAATATAACTTTGATGGCAAACCGTATCAAGTTGCAATCAATGATAAAGATTACCACTGTGCCCTCCACGGATTCTTGTACGATATTCCTTTTTTACTTGATAATATTGATGAAAATCAGGGGTCGATAACTTTGCATAAAGATTTTTTGGGAGTTGAAGGGTATCCGTTTCAAATTTCATTTCGAATCACTTATCGCTGGTTCAATCAGGGATTGTATGTCACTACCAAGGTTAAAAATTTATCTGAATCAAATATTCCTTTTGGCATGGGTTGGCATCCATATTTTGATATGGGTGTTCCGGTTGACACACTCGAATTAAGGATCCCGGGTACTTACTATTTTGAGCAGGATGAACAATTCATTCCAACCGGTAAACTGATCACAGTCAATCCGTTTGATCAATCTATGGTGATTGGTGACCGGTTTATGAATGATTGTTATGCTCTCAATGATTCAAAAATACATCTTTACGAACCCCATAAGCAAATCGAACTGGTATTAGAACAAGAAATTGAAGGGCAAGCGTACCCTTATTGTATGTTTTATACTCCACCTGAACGAGATTGTTTGGCAATCGAACCTATGACCTGTGCACCAAATGCATTCAATAATGGTTACGGATTCAGACGCTTAGCTAAAGGTGAAGAATTCAATTTATCATACGGTATTAGAGTATCACAAAAATCAAATTAGTATGTATTAAAAGCAGCAGAATGGAAGGAATTATGATTAGATTGATTTTGCTACCAGCCATGTGTCGACTGTCGCTTTGGATGATACCATATGACCAATTTTTCCTTTTTCCAACTATAAGGGTATCGCGAAATACTTTTAGCCGAATTAAAAGAGCCATTGAAATAATTATAAATGAACTCAAAAAAATAAAAATTGATAACAATTGTGAAAACTATTTATGCATTTGTGCTATTATTCATTAGCCTTCAAGCTTGCACATCGTCAAGCAATGAATATCATGTTTCTCCCGCCGGTAAAGATTCCAATACAGGAACCCAAAACAGTCCCCTTCAAAGCATTTCAGCTGCGGTCGCTCTAGCACAGCCAGGAGATATTATAACCGTTCATGAAGGAATTTACCGGGAAAGAATTAATCCACCTCGAGGGGGTAGTGCTGAAGATAATCGAATCATATACCGTGCTGCACCTGGTGAAAAAGTAGTGATTAAAGGATCTGAAGTCATTAAGGATTGGGAACACATTACCGAAGATACTTGGAAGGCCATTATCCCAAATGAATTTTTTGGGGACTTTAATCCTTTTAGTGATGAAATTAACGGTGATTGGTTTTACCCTTTAGGCCGGTTGCACCATACCGGAGCAGTATACTTAAATGGGCACTGGCTCACAGAAGCTATCTCAAAAGACAGCGTGCTGGTATCAGTAGGGTCCACACCGAAATGGTTTGCTACGGTTGATTCGCTAAAAAATGGAAATACGACGATATGGGCTCAGTTTAAGGCTGTAAATCCAAATAAAGAAGAAGTAGAAATCAATGTTCGGCAAACGGTATTTTACCCCGAAACACCAGGAATCAATTACATCTCGGTTAAGGGATTTACATTGGAGCAGGCAGCCACTCCTTGGGCCCCTCCAACGGCTGAACAAATTGGTCTCATCGGTACCCATTGGAGCAAGGGATGGATTATTGAAAATAACACCATTCGCTATTCCACTTGCGTAGGTATTACTTTAGGAAAACATGGAGATCAATGGGACAACACTTCAGAAAACGCTGCAGTGGGATACGTAAAAACCATTGAACGTGGCCTTGAAGCTGGCTGGTCGAAAGAAAATATTGGCAATCATAAGGTGCACAACAACCATATATCCCATTGCGAACAGGCAGGCTTAGTTGGTAGCCTTGGAGCTGTTTTTAGTTCTATCGTTGGTAATACCATTCACGACATCCATGTGCGTCGGTTGTTCAACGGAGCCGAACAGGCAGGGATTAAGATTCATGGCGCTGTGGATTCGGAAATTCGAAGCAATCATATCTTTCGTTGTAACCGGGGTATATGGCTGGACTGGATGACCCAGGGAACACGTGTTACTCAAAATCTATTACACAATAATGGTCCCAGTGAAGACCTTTTTTTAGAAGTAAACCATGGGCCTGCATTGGTAGACAACAACCTCTTGCTATCCGATTGGTCCTTATTGGTTAATTCGCAGGGAGCAGCTTATGTGCATAATCTGATTGCAGGAAAAATTATGGTGGTTAATACTGAGGGACGAAAAACTCCTCATTTGGTTCAGCATTCAACAACTGTTGCAGGCCTAGCACCAAACAAAAGTGGAGATGAACGGTTCTACAATAACCTTTTAATGGGAACTGCAGACCTTGGTGAATATGACAAGGTCATTCTTCCGGTATGGATGCAAGGTAATTTCTTTTTGCATGGTGCAAAACCGGGTAAAGCAGAAGACAATCCGGCACTTTTTCCTGAGTTTAACCCGGAGCTAAAACTCATTGAAAAACCAGACGGTTGGTTTTTGGAATTTAATACTAATGAGAGTTGGACTTCGGTACAACAGAGGCAACTGGTTACTACAGAAATGCTTGGTACTGTGGTAGTACCCAAGCTTCCTTTTGTACAACCAGATGATAGACCCTACCTGATTGACAAAGATTACTTAGGAAACAAGAGGGATTCTCAAAGTCCGGATCCAGGGCCATTTGCCATAGCAAAAAGTGGAAAACAAATTATAAAAGTATGGCCTCAAGATTGATTTTATGAGGATGACGTGATGTCATCTATTCCCAATTTTTAGAAATTCTTGAAGGTTCAACCTTGACTTTGCAAAAAATGGAAGGCACCGGAGGGGAATGTATAAGTTTATTCGTTTTTTTGATGAATGGAACGACAATTGAACATGGTTACTTTGAAAAAATTCCTGATGAAATGTGAAAATTTAATCTAATCATGGAAGCACCATTATAGAAACAATAATACTTGCAGAACACTTGTTGACTCTGGGAAATCTTCTGAATAATACTCCATTTTCCAGTGTTGGTATTTCGAATCCATCTAATGATAATATTCCAATTAAGCAATATGAAAAAAATAGTCCTAATAACTACCACATTGATTCTCTTGGCCACCATTTTGTACGGTCAACCTGCAAAATATGAAGTTTTCAACGACTTACTATACATGTCTAAGGAATCGGTTTCCGATGACCGCCTGCAAAGATTGAATTTGGTTTTACCCAAAGTTAATAGGAAAGTCCCCCTTTTAATTTGGATCGGTGGAGGAGCCTGGTCCTATGGCGACCGAAATCAGGAAATGGATTTGGCTAAAAAGTTCGCCTCTTCAGGAATAGCTGTTGCCAGTATAGGACATCGGTTAAGTCCGGCGACCTGGAGGGATTCCACATTGAATAGTGGGGTTCAACATCCAAAACACGTTGAAGATGCCGCTTCATCAGTAAAATGGTTGTTCGAAAATTCAGATAAATTTGGATACGACAGAGAAAACATTTTTATTGGTGGATATTCTTCGGGAGCCCATTTGGCTGCTTTGGTCAGCCTAGATAAGAAATATTTAAACAAAGTAGGACTTTCACCTCAGATATTCAAAGGGGTCATTCCAATTTCCGGAACCTATGATATTATTGATTATCACCAGGTATTTTTAAATGGGAGCAGACCGGAACTGGCGCAGTTACATGTAGAAGCGGTATTCGGGAATACAAAAAATGAACTCAAGGCTGCCTCACCAACTAATTACCTTGAGTATCTATCAGTTCCCATGCTACTCATGTGCGACAACAACTTGTACAATTACACTAAATTGTTTGAAAGTAGAATTCGGGAAACGGAATTTCGCGATGTTCAAGTAGTTTATGCATACAATCTTTCACATGGAGAACTGTGGAAAAATTTATCGCTCGCTGAAAAAAGCGTGTACCGGAAAATAATCATTGACTTTATAGAATCCAATGCCAAGTGGGATGATTAGTTAAAACTAATTTCAATTCCGATAAGTCTGCCGGCTTAATTGAGTATTAATCTTTTCATGGCTTCAAATTTCTCTCAAATCCGGCAACACTTTGTCTCCGAACCATTTTCGCAAATAAGGGATTGATCCAATGGCTATACTTCTTAATTCTCTTCCAATATATGATTAGTATCACGGCTATGGCATCCAGTACCAAGAGCAATACACTTCCCTCAGGTCCGAATAGTCCCCCAGTAAATATATTGTCATGTAGATTTGTATCGATTAGCGCTACTTTTCCCAATTGCCCACTATTTGGAAAACCGAAAACAGACGTCTGCACTAAATTCCATGAAAAATGCATTCCAATCGACATACCCAAACGACCCGTTATTAGAAAGGGGAGAGTCATCATTAAGCTATCGACGGTTAGATTGAGTGCAACCTGAATCGTCGCTCCTTCATTAGCAAGGTGTGCGATACTAAACAAAGGGGCAATAATTAAGCATGCAAGTATTACACTCCTATTGGTCGTTCTACCAGATCTATAAAGGGCTTCATAAACAATGAAAATTAAAAATGACCTAAAAAGTATCTCCTCACTCACACTCACCGTCAACTGTCTTACCAGCTCATCTAGAAAACCTGCAAGAAAGTTAATTTCATTTGAGCTGGTTATAAAATAACCCGTTATCTCAAGGCAATTTGTGGAATACATTAAGAAAAAAAACAAGGACAATTGAGAAAAAGCGATTAGACACCCATAGAAAAACTCACTCAACCACAACTTTTCAACTTTCAATCCGTATTTCTCGAATGATGACTTATCAAGGTAACAGATTTGAATATATAAGCTAAACAAGATAGATAAAGCATAACCCAATCTGAATAAAATAACTCTAAGAAGCCCCTTTTGTAAAACCGCATCCAGTATGATTTGGAGTAATCCGGTAATTATACCCGAAATTAAAACAAATAGTAAAAATCTCCAGACTAGGCGCACTTCGTTAAACGAATTGAAGAATATTCTATTTGTTTTCATTTTTCAGGTTTAATAAATTTCTGTTTTTGCTGGGTGAAATAATTTACCAACGGAACTACGAAAAACTTCTGCATAAAGTCTTTTCGGTTATATTTTCAAATGAATCAAGATGCTTATTTTGTACCTTTTCAACAATAAAGATTATATCCTCTTTCCAATTGTGTAAATCCATTTGAGTGGATCCATTGCTGGAAAGAAAGATTATGTGCACTAGGACATGAAAAATTGATAGAATTGAATTAAAACTCTCCACGATTAATTATCTTTTTTAGCAAAGTCTTCTCGTCCATCACTAAAGACAAAGTTTAATCCATGAATCGTACCATCGGTGTTTCGCTCAAACCGAATATTGGGAAGTTCGTTTGCCGTGGGTAAAGGAAAGGTCATTTTAAAATAGTCTTTCTCAATGCGTTCCAGTTTTAGTTTTGGACTGCCTGTTCGCTGAATAAATAATTGTCCATTTTCAATCAAGATGTTTCTAATTCCGCCGTATGAACCTACATATTCAAGGACAGCATTCTGAGCTTCTTCCGGTTCTGAATTCATTGTATTATAGGTTGCATTTAGTGATGGCTCAAATTGAATCAGACCATTTTGGCGATCAATTGTGGTAATCACCCGATTAATGAAATCGTATCCCATATTAACTACTGAAAATCCTTCCACCAGTTCGACCATAGGATCTTGGAATACGACTTTTCCAATAATAATCTCACCATCTATCTGAGCCTTCCATTTTTTAAACTCAGCACCAGGGGTACGGATTATACCATCTTCGACTGGGAACTGTTTGAATGACAGTTTATCCTTTAGGTCATAAGGAAGGGCAAAAAGCCCAGGATTCCCTGAATCCAGATGGGTATCCAAAATATTTCCATCAACGTTAATTTGCAAGTTGATTAAACGTGCTTCTTGTGTAAATGGAAGGGTACTACTATCGTTAGTATCCAAATATCCTTTAGTCAACCTTAATTTTGAGGCTTGATAATCAATAGTTACTAGATAATCCTCGAATACGACTGGGCTGATAATACCATCAACTGAAACCATTTGCTTCAGAGGCATTGTATTAAACTTAATGTCGAACTTCAAATCTGTAGACGCGAACAAAACTTTTGATGCTTCAACCCGTTTGGACATCATATTTAAATAACCACCCGGGGTACCTATAGTATCTTCACCAACTACCTTCAAATTGAGTTCATTAGCCAGGTCCTGATCAATAATATTGCCGGATGAACCGGTATCAAAAATGAACTTGTATGTTCCCTTGTTGCCAAGACTAACATCAACAATGGGACGTTGGGAAGAAAGGTCTAATGGAATGATTATTTCATTGGACTTGGTTTGTCCAAGACAGGTCATGCGTCCGCAAATCAAAAAGAAATAAATGAATGCTTGTATTGATTTCATACTACAATCCACTTTTTTGCTTTGAGCTATGTGCAATGATAAGCGCCAAATTCGAAAATGGTCTTAATTGTTATTTATAAAATATTGCTAAAGTAGTATGCTAATCCTGGAAAGGGATCTGATTTTCAGTTTTCAATGATAACATTATGACTGCTGACTCGTTTTATACATTCATGGTTGTATATGAGAAAGACACGACAGGAAACTAAAATAACACGAGATAAGCTTAGGAAAAGTGCTCTGATTTTATTTCTAAAACACGGTTACTCAAGAGTTAGCCTGGAACAGATTGCGAAAAACTCTGGTTTGACAAGAGGAGCATTTTACTGGCATTTCTCTTCAAAGGAAGAGATCCTTTCCTCATTATTAGATGATTATCACAGGAATATGGAAGAGTTGCTTACCAGACTATTCAAGATTGAAGAAAGTGACCATCTCAAAAAGTTAAAGATTATTCTTGATCAAATAATCGATCATTTCTATAACAATTCTGGTTTTAGAAAATTTATCAAATTGCGTTGGTTTAAACTGGAGCAGGATTTGTCAGCGCCTTCCGTAATGGTTTCGTCGATTGCGAATGATTATTTTATCATCGAATTGGAGAAACTAATCACCAAAGGACAGCAAAATTGTACAATCCGGCTGGGATTTTCTGCAGAAGAATTGGCAATACATGCAGCCTCACTAATTAGTGGCATATATCGGTTATTTTTTATTACTTCTTACTTAAGGAAAGTCAGTCATGCTAAGCGGACCATAGAATTGTTTTGCAAATCATTAGAAGTATGATTATAATTTCCCCGGCTAAGTGCTAAAGTTGCAAGTACATATAGAAATTAGTGATGAACCCATATTCACTCATACGGATATGTCGTATGCTTCATTTCGGAATGGCGTATTGTTTTATTATATCACATCAGGGAAGCTGGATTATTTAATGGGCAATAAGATCATTCATTTGAAACCATTTCAATTTTTATTGATTCCAGTGGAGTTTTGGGAGTATATTACATTTGATGCAAATCAAAGTCAAACTGAAGGTATGGTTATTTATTTTTCAATCGATACAATCAATATTCTACTAAGAAATGATAATAGTAATATCCAGGGAAACAGGTTTTTGGAAATTGAGTCTTCACTTGTTTGGCCTAATCCATTGCTCCAAAATCAATTGCATTGGATTGTTAGAAATAAGATCGACAAAGTCCCACCTCATCTTGCCCATTTTATCATACATAGTTTAGTATTTGAGAATTTCAGACATCAGAATCTACTTCGAAAGTTAGATTGCTCAAAAGTTACTACTAGTAAGGATATATTATCCAAATTGATTAAGGCAAGAACTTTTATTGATACTAATTATTCAACGAATATCTCATTAGACGAACTGTCAAATAATGTGGGTATGTCAAAATATCATTTCGTTAGGCAATTTAAAATAGTTTTTAAAGAAACACCAATTGAAAGATTGATAAATAATCGGATAAGACAATCCAAGATTTTACTTAAATCGAGTAACTTATCTATTTCTGAAATCGCAAAGCGAACAGGTTTTGCGAACCTTTATTATTTCAGCAATACCTTCAAAAAACAAAATGGGATAAGTCCGAGTCAATATAGGTTAACTCAAGAAGCTTGAAGTTAATGAATGATTAATCATAACTTAGATCCAATGCATCCGGTGATCATTCTGTTTATCCATTGGTTCATTCAAATAACCCTCGTATTCAATTCATTGGAATAGACCAATTATGAAGTGTGTTCCAGACGAATATTGCAAGAAAATGGCCAAGCTTTCGATGATAGGTGAAGTAATAAGCAATTATGCGTACCGGTGGTATTCATCTATATGAAATCATGAACCTTGTCTTTATCAACTTTCTTTTCCAGATAGTCTATATGAAATGTTTCAAATTCTCCCAGGGAATTAAAATGATTGGAAAAATGCTTTTTCCACGACCCATTTTCCAGAAGTTGATTATAAGAACTATACTCCCACCTTTGGGGAAATGACACAAATCCATGCAATACCGGATTACAGTGTATGTAAGCTAGCAGATGCAATCGATACGTTGATATATCCCCTACTTTCCTTCTGAATCGTGGGGCGAATAAACTGCCATACCTCCTCACGAAAGAGATTGTCCCTGCCATTGGCATGATTGAAGAGGTGGTATGTGGCGGAGGGGTGCATGGGAGTGATTAATCAGAATATCTTAAGAACAATTTCCCTCCGGTTGTACCCCTTAAACTTCCAGGTATTTCAAGTATTTCAACCAAGGTAGCTTCACTGAAACCAAAATGTTTTGCTGATTGGCGCTGAGTGAAAATCTTGGGTTGCTCGATAAGACATCGGAGAATTGAAAGAATTCGGGTTCTAGTATTTAGTTCTATAATGGGCATTTATTAAAATTACCTAAAGATAATATAAAGCCAGTTATTTATCATTTTTCTAGAATGGGATATCTTTGTCTAAGGCAATAAGAAATGAAAAACACACTCCAACTATTGATTGAAGAATTGCAGAAAGAGCATGATTTTTATGAACAGGAAATGAATGCCTGCATCAAAGAATGGGACTTTATCAATGCTGCAGCCTTTAAAAAACCGATTTTTAATGTACGGGAACAACTAAGAATTCTAAATAACCTGGATAATCCGGAGTACGATAAAATCTATTCTCTCAAAGGAAGAATTGAACAGATAAAAAATATGGAGGTGAATAATCCGATTTTGAGCTATTGGATGGAAAGGATGAAGGACAAAACTGCTAAATACGAGAAGGAATTATCAGCGCTGGAAAGCAAAGGAAGAAAACCTTATTGCGATAACGACGTGTTGATGAGGTCTCTTGAGAAAGTGATTACCGCTGAAATAAAGCAATTTGAAATCAAAATTGAAGATGGGGACATTACCATCGAAATCTCGAAAAAGGAAAATTCTTTAATCATTGAAATTCGAAATACAAGTCAATATTCGTTAAAAAGCAAAATGTCACCCAGAGGATTTGCCGAAATGAAAAAGTTGGGATTTCAAATTAATGATCAGCATGCGATTAAAGAAATCTGCGAATTTCAAGCAAAAAATATTCCTCAGGTAATCGAATTCCTTGCCAGAATTACCTTTGACGTTTTTAGACTTTATGGGAATAGAGAAGCCGAAATTATTATGAAAGAATGAACAATCCTAATAGACTTAATCACTCAAAAATAACCAACTGAAACCCTCTGAATTAATCTGAGGAATACCATGGAGAATGTTTATTTTAGTGAATAGGTTAGGAAATGGAAATTCCTCTGAGTTAAGAGTAGAACAATATGTCATACAAAAAATACTTGAGGCTAAGATTAAAAGTCGGATTCCTATTTATGAGCGCAATAATATTGAATGCTCAATTCTTGCTGGCCTGTACTGTCATTGTGGGGAAAGATAGTTCCAGGGTGCTGGTTGGTTTTAATGAAGATTTTTTCTTCGAAAATCCTTTCATTTGGTTTACCAACAAAACAGAGAATCACTTTAGATGTGCTTTCTTCAGCTATAGTTATAAGCATGATTTTGGTTGGATAAAACTGCGAATTCCCGGAAAGTCAGCACCACAACAAGGCATCAATGAAAAAGGACTGTTTTTTGATCATTTGGCAACTCCTTACCATGAAATTCATAAGAGTCAGCGAATGCGATCTACTTCATATAAAGGAATAAAACGAATGATGCAAACCTGTGCCACAGTTGAGGAGGCCATCACCTATTTGAAAAACCACTACTTTACCCATTTCAGCACGGCTAAAATATTGTTAGCCGATCGAACTGGAAAATATACCATCTACGATGGGCGGGATAATTACCAAAATGAGACTGCCGATTATTGCGTAACCACCAACTTTTTGGAGAATGACAAAGGATTGGGAAATTATCCTTGCAGAAGATATTTCAAAGCGAATGAGTTATTCCAATTAAATGGGGAAATTACCGTTGAAAATTTTAATTCGATTCTGAAATCGGTCAAGCAATGTGATGAAAATCTCTTAGGGGGAACTTTTTATTCCGGGATATTTAATCCTCAATCAGGAAATCTGAATTTATTCTATATTCAGGACTTTGAGCAGGGTTATGTTTTGAATATTTATAATGAAATGAGGCAGGGATCCAGGAAAATATACCTTAAAGAACTTTTTCGTAAACGCCCTTCAGAAGAAATAGCAAAAACGCTTAATAGAAAAGGAGCATTAGTTGCAATGGAACAATTCCGGGACCTGCTCCAAAATAACCGGTATAACCACGGAGAAAGTGAGTTGATATTTTGCAGTAAAATCTTTTATAATTCTCAGTTTTACGATGAAGCAGATACGATCATTGGTACAGCTCTGGAACGCTACCCGGAATCTCAAGATGTAAGACTTCAATCAGCCCGGACAGCTATCGTCACCGGGGATCTAAATGAATACATAGATTTTTATGTGGAAAAAGGGGATATAGATCCTGAATTCGGAAGACTAGTTGTGACCAACGATTATGAAGAAGCACTTATACTGGCCGCAAATGCCGAAAATAAAAGGGCCCTTTTCAAAGAAGAGAACTTGAATGATATTGGATATTATTATTTAAGGGATCGTCAAGTTGAAGTCGCAATAAAACTTTTCAAGTTAAATGTTGCTAGCTACCCGGATGCATATAATACGTACGATAGTTTAGGTGAGGCCTATATGGTGCAGGGGAGTATTCCGCTAGCTAAAGAAAATTATACTAAATCTCTAGAATTAAATCCCAATAACGAAAATGCCAAGAAAAGGCTGTTGAAACTTAATCGACTCTAAAAGACTATGTCGATTTATTGCTACCTTATGACATATTTATCTTCATATTGAGGTACATCCAGGTAGTAGGTACCGGGTCTGATTTACCGTTAACTATTTTATCGTAATCAATTCCCCAATCAAAGAGATTCAATTGACCTTCCAAGACCAAAAAACTAGGTTTTGCCTCTTTTGGATCTCTTATGCCGGTAGCAAATATCTTCATTTCTTTTACTACACCCCTTATTGACAATTGACCATTAACCTGATACCAATCCAATCCCACGGTATACACGTCTGTAGACTATGTCGATGAATGACATATTTATCTTCATATTGTAATTTTCTCATCATTTTCTCCTATAAACAAACCGGGGGTCTTAATATCTTCATTTCTTTTACTACACCCTTTATTGACAATTGACCATTAACCTGATACCAATCCAATCCCACGGTATACACTTCTTTAGACTTGAAAGTAATTTTCTCATCATTTTCTCCTATAAACAAACCGGGGGTCTTAATCCGGGCTGTTAAGTCGTCGCTGGCACACACATTAAATGAATTCGGATCGATCTCAAACGATATCTCCATATCTTCCAACGGATTTCCCTGATCTTGCCGTTCGGTGGTGACCACTTTTAGGTTTTCTACATTACCCGCAAATGGCGTGCTGCAATGGCCATGCGTTACGAATAGGTTTATAGTTTGGTTTTGATTGTTTTCTTGTTTAAGAATATCTTCCGTTTCTTGGCATGATGTAGTACCTCTAGTTAATCCACTTCCTACCACCACGGTTGCCAAAACAAAAAATGATAAAGCAATAATTTTGATATTATTCATTTGATAAATTTTAATATTTTCCATGAAGATAAAGGGAGTTTAACCCTAAAATGGATAATCTATGTAAAACATTGTAAAAATGTGTAAAAGTGTCAGCTTGGCATTCTAAATCAATGGGTTATAATGCAAATTAAGAGTAAAAGGCGTTTACAAATTTCCTGTTTCGACCACGCGTAATATCCCGTTCATGGTGCGCCAATGGCCGGGAAAAGTACAAACATAGGGGTAATCGCCAGGCTCGTCCGGAACCTTAAATTTCAATTTAGTACTTGTCTGTGGGTCTAACAAAGGAGTCGAATGCAAGACTTCTTTTAATTCCGGAATATATTGTTTGTCAGCACCTTCCGGAGAGGTCGCAAGCCGGTCAGCAGCAGCACCCACGATCTCCAGAGTGCCAGGTTGGATAATCAATAAATTATGCTGCATAAAGTCTTGGTTCTTAAAGGTGATTTCGATCGTTGTTCCCTGCTCCACGATCAGGATTTCTTTATCATATTTCATTTCATTGATCACCACACCCAATTCCAACGAAACAAATTCTGCATCTGTACCCCGAATGACTTCAGTTGGATTTACAGTAGAAATGTTTTCCAGCAATACTTGAACGATGCCCCGGTTTTCGGTAAATATTTTGCTTCCGCGATTGGGAAATTCCCTTTCTATCTTATAATACCAGTTTCCAGCTAGAGCAAAACTTCTGGTTCCTACTTTCAATTGCATATCGGTATCTTGTCCGATAAAACCTCCCCTTCCTCCGGTATCTTCGGTCTTGACGGTAATGGTATTATTTCCAGGTTTGAGAATTCCTGGAGGTACTTGATATAGCCGGAATTCGGTGCTGGCGTTATACTTGCTTCCAACATAAATACCATTGATAAAGGTAGAATCCGAATCATCGATGGTTCCTAAGGAAACCGAAGCATTTTTATGGATTAATTCACCAGGGATATTGATTATCCGGCTGTACCAGATGATGCCATCCCATCCATTAAGACCGTTATCTTTATATAGACCCGGTAATGGCTGGGATTGCCAATCAGGAAATGCCGTCAAGTGTTTCCAGGTATGCGAATTTTGAACCGCCGAAAGCGATGTCATTGGTATATCACTATCTTCAGAATAGGCCGCCAGAAAACCCTCCTGGTGTTTCACCGCTGCAATATAGATTGCCTGGGGAAGCCAAGGGTCTTCTAGGATATTAGCATTTTTACTCATAGTATAGAGTTTCCGGCCTACGGATACCGAAGGTTCAGTTTCGGATAATGCCAATAGGGCTGCCAGCTTTACGTTGGCATTTGGATCGTCAATGACCGCAGATTCAGCCAATATCTGGTTGGGCTTTTCTGTACGGGGCAAAATCATAATTGCAGCCCTTCGGATGGAAGGTGCGGGATGTTCGAGTGCACGAATGACTAAATCTAAAATGGATGGTTCCTTTTCATTGATCTGCCCCAGACCTTGTAGGGTCCATAGTGCGTGTAAGACAGAAGGGTACAATCCCAATTCATCTTTGCGGTTCTTTTTAATGAGCCGAACCAAAGCCGAATTGATGTCATTGGAGTTTCTCTCTACCAAAAGTCTTTGAGCGGTCAGACGCCAAAATAGATTAGGGTGTTGTAAGGTTTCCACTAACTGATCGGGTTCTGTTTTATTGAGTTGAATTGGTTCGTAATGGTCCATATCCGTGTAGGCCAATCGATATATTCGACCATGACTTCGGTCACGAAGGGGATTGATATGGGCATTTCCTGGTCCATTTTCAAATCCCGGAGGAGTCGGATTGTGCTGGATGATAAAATTATACCAATCCAGGATCCATAATGCTCCATCCGGACCTACTTCCGCATGGACAGGGCCAAACCATTCGTCGTTACTCGCCACTATATTCCATCCATCTTTCTCTCGATATCCGGATCCATTGGGCTCCAGAATCGCCTGGTGTATCAATCTTCCGGTCGGTGCATTTACAAATGCGATCCGGTTCCAGTATTTTTTGGGGAAACTACGGGCTGTATATAGGTTATGCCCGGCTGCAGCGGTAAATCCTCCAAATACATCTACCTGTCTGACATTATGCGTTATGGGATGGAATGCATAATGGCCATCTATTTTCTTGCTTCCGTATCCGGGCAACCCTTTTATTCCCTGATAATATTTGTCTGGAATACCGAGAAATACACTATGCGTATTGTTGGCGGTAGATCCGAATACCTGAAAATCTTCGGAAAGAGCCAAGCCCCAGGTATTGTTGCTGGTACTGGTCATTACCTCAAAATCAGATAAATCCGGACTGAATCGATAGAATCCCTGAGAAAATTCTTGTGGTTGCCCGGAGATGATGCCTTTGAATCCCGAATATCCTACACAACCCCAAATATGATTGTCGTGACCATATTTCAAGTTCGAAGGTCCGGCATGTGTATCAAAGGTTCCCCAACCTGTTAAGAATATCTCCCTGACATCTGCGACATCATCTCCATCCTCATCCTTGAGGAATAGAAAATGGGGAGCTTGCGCAACAATTACACCACCGTTTGAAAAAACTAAACTGGTCGGGATATTTAAGTTTCGGGCAAAAACGGTAAACTTATCGGCTTTGCCATCTCCATCCGTATCCTCACAAATTTTTATTCGATCATCGCCAGTACCTTCTTCATCCGTCACCGTATTCGGATAATCTACTGTTTCAATAACCCATAGTCTCCCTTTTTCGTCCCATGCCATAGAAATGGGGTTGATAATATCTGGTTCTGAAGCGAAAAGTGAGAGGTTAAATCCAGGAGGAACCTGAGTTAACCGTTGAGAATTTTCCGGACTAAGGGGCAATTGATATTTGGGAGGAGGGTCTCTTTGTTCATAATTGGGAATTTTTGCCTCCATATATTCCGGTACAGGGAATTCCGGTAGTTCCTCGTATAATATTCTGACCTGTTCTGGGATACACCAAAGTATGGCTTGCTTGATTAATTCCTGAAATTCAGGTTGTCGCCAGGTGCGCTCATCATGACCTGACGCGGTGTAAAATACTCTTCCTTGACCATATTCTCGAACCCAGGTCCAGGGTTCGCTGGAATCACCTTCTTCGCGTTCCATCAAAACGATTCGATCCGTATTATGCTTTTGATGTAGGTAAGTTTCGTCCCAGGAAGTAAAGTGTTCCAGAGCATTGGTAATAGGATGATCTCGGTTAGTGATTTGTGGGGTAAAAGTAGCCGTATCGTGGGATAGAAATTGAGCTCCGACCAAGGAAATGTATTCATCAGAATTCCGAAAACAATAGGAGGCGGAATGAATAGCTAGTAATCCTTTTCCACTTGAGACATACTCAAGCAATGTCTTTTCCTGGGTGGAGGTAATGGAGTCATGATTGGCATAAATCATCAAGGCGTCATAATCCTCAAGTATTTCGGAGCGGAGGTCATTTGGATTTGAGGTGTAGGTAAAATTTATACCGGACCTGGCTAAGGAAGAGGCCAGAATAGGTAAATACATTTCGGAATCGTGATGTTGGCTATCGTGTCCGAGAAAAAAGACTTCAATGTTGCGAGGTAAATCACCCGAAACTTTTGTATCCTTTCCCGTACAACTGCCAAAAACAGCAAGGAGTAAGAAATAGTATAAGCACGTGTTTAAAGACATGGTATTTGCTTGAGCTTGATGCCAGTGGATGGCTGCAGTATTGGTTTCGTTCATGAGATCATAATAGCAATTATTGCTTGAAATACCAAGGTATCCCGGGTGGGAATTTCAAAACAGACATACTCAGGTATAGGTATACTCCGGGAGATTGAGTACTTCGCGACAGAATGTTTAAGGTGTTTGGAGGTATAGAAACAGTAGACCAAAATCGCACCATAATATGCGGAAAAAGGATAGCATCTCAATTATACTTCTCAGCTCGCTTAATCAATTTTTCCAATCCCGGTTCATCGGTATTGAAAGGCAATCCCGGATGAATACAGGCAGCAGGACATTTTTCTGCAGTAGCTACTATTTTGGCATAGGTACCTCCTTGAGCATTATGCACATAAGCTTGTTTATCGTCGTTGTATTTGAATACAGTAGGAAGTGCTTCAATACAGTCATTGCAGGAGGTGCATTCTTCACTTTCCACCCACACATCAGGAATAACCGAAGATGTGAGCTCTTCATTTTGGTTTTCAGATAATGGCACAGAACCTTCTCCTTGGTCTTCCTTATTGATCGGTAGGGTTGTACTTATCTGATTGACTGTCGTTTGGATGTCCACATCATTATCCAACAAATTGTTCAACATTCTTTCAATGGCGATACCAAGATCAGCAGCTCTGCTACGGTCAAATTCTATTTGGAGCCTTGTTTCAAGATCCTCAATTTCAGCTTTCTTTTCAGCTTCCCAGGCGGATCTGGCTTCCTTTATTGATAGATCTATTCGATCCCTGTTCACACCACCCAGTTCTTGCAAAAACTGCCAATAGTCAAGTCGGGATCTACAAAAATGTACCCATGACATAGGGATAACCGCCTTTCTCAGTTTATTTTCATCATCCACTGTCCAAATGAAAGGTATTTTGCCAGTCTGTAAATTTGGAGAACCATTAAGGTAATCTGCTAAGCTGATCACATCTTCGCTATGGTATTGTTCTGGAATAATCTCAAGTGAATTTAAATTTTCCGGATGTAAGGCCTTAAAATCAGCCATGGTGAGAGGGAATGGATAGATTTCCTCTTTTGACAGGTAATTAACCGAACGACTAAAAACAGGAAAAGGTTTTTCGGAACTTGGGTTCATACTCAAATCAAGATGATCATTTAATCCTTTTCCTGCATATGGGTTATAAACCAGCCGAGGGAAATAGCGACTTTCTATTGCCATTTTGACGGCCAAGTAATCCAATTTTTTTTCATCAGGATTCGGTTTGGAAAATAGAATGTTCCACAATGCCGGACCTGGAGTTTCCAGCCCAATTTTAAATGCATTGTTCAGGAGGACTGGAGTATCCATCCCTCCCTGGAATATATAGGCATTGCGATGAAATAGAGCCAGTGAAGCTAGTTCCAGGAATGTGGTATTTCTATCTGCCTGGTCGGCAAGCAGGCTTATTTCATCCAAACGGTTGAAGGCAAGTAGTTTTATCGTAGTATTATCTGCAAGGGATCTGATAAAATCATTTGGACTTTGCATTATTTGAGGGCCTTCTTCAATCACGAGTAGTGTACGAAAACTTTTCAAGTCCTCTTCTCCTAAGTTAGAATAAGAAAACCTCTCGAAATAAGGCACGTGTAAATCTTCATCATATTGTTGGTCGACCAACAATTTGGTCAGCCTGATGGCGGCAATGACCTCTATAAATTTCAGGATTTCGGATTGGTAATATTCATATGCCCCTTTAGAAGGATTTTTGGAAGCTACGATCCTATAGGCCTGATCTAACTCTTTTTTTAGATTAAATTCTTTAATCAACTTTTGGGATACAAATATCGAGCAACAACTTTCTGAATAGGAACCGTATGCCTCGGTAAGCGTTTGGAGACAGCTTCTCAATCTATTCAATTTATTTTCCGGCATGCCGGAATTGACAAACTGAGGGGCGATAGCATCAATTTTGTCGAAGGAGACCAACTCGTCTGCAAAATCAAGGTGGATTGGAGTATGATCTGAATTACCCTCCTGTAAACGCAAAATATCTTCCAATCCTGAGATGGATTTTTTCAACGTGTCCAAAAATACCTGATTGCGTTCATTCCGTTTCTTTAGCTGTAAGTTAAGAATTCGAAAACCGGTTAGTGCGGAATACCCGATAAGTGTTGTGTTTGGTGTCAAAAGTTGTTTCCTGAGTTTTTCTCCACGGCCTTTTAATAATGCAGCGGTATTTTTCTCTTTGAGGTGAACCAGTAGATCTTCTGTAATATTGTTTATACAATCGGCATAGGCTAATTTTAAATTATTTCCAGAATTGTTTTCATGCACCTGCTCTAAAATAGGTGAAACGTCCTGAATACGAGTTTCTACCAATTTGTGTTCAATATCTTGAAACAAAGCACTGATCAATCCATGCATGCTAAAAATATCATCCTTTACCTGGTTGTACAGCGCGGGAAATTCCAGACTAAAATTTTCAATTTTAAGGTATGGTTCGAGAAATACAGAGACTGTATTCAGAAGACTCCTTTCGTCCGTTTGATCACCATAGAGAAAGTAATTCCTAAGTTTCTTAAAATATATTTGGTTTTTTCTTTCATCAAAGGGTGACTCTTCTTCAAGGCTAAGGTCTTGTAGTTTCTTTCGCAATGTGATGAAATCAGCTTCCGATTTTATCTTTTCCACTTCAGCCATGGTCATTGATTTCTGATGGTGTATTGATCAAGCATAGCATTGAGGGCTTGTTTTTTATCAGAAATACTCATACCCAGGTTGTGGGCGCCATATTCATCGTACCTTGGATTATTTACGTTCTGATAAAACAATCCAATAGGGATGCCATCTTCAATCTCTGCATGTTCCCTGGCCTTTCGAATTTCAGCAGGATCATGCTCTATGACACGCTTAAATGACCGTAGTGCTCCGGGTTTGAGTTGTATCCCGTTTTCATGGGACAATAAGATCAGTTCATCCGGATCGCCAGCGAGGTCGCCATATAAATCTTTCATAAAGACAGGACATCGTTGGACAATACGGACGAAAGCCAATCCCGGATGATCGGCAGCTTTCCTTATCGTAGCATAGAGGTGTGCTGCGTTCCAATCGGTGGTCTGCGCTACAAATGAGACATTTGCCAGACCTAGTGTGGTTTGGAGCGGGTTGATCGGAGGTAAAACAGATCCTTTGGGGTGAGTATTTGATAGTGTGCCCAGAGGACTTGTGGGAGAGGTCTGTTTTTTGGTAAGGCCGTATATCCCATTATCAAAAAGTAAAACCACCATTTTCATGTTGTAACGGATGGCGTGGACCCAATGGCCTGCTCCAATGGAACAGCAATCGCCATCTCCGGTAATCACAAAGATGTTTAATTCTGGTCTGCGGAACTTTATTCCGCATGCTACCGGAAATGCTCTGCCGTGCAAGCCATGAAATCCATAGGTTCCCATATAATGAGGGAATCTACTGCTACATCCTATCCCCGAGACGCAAACTGTTTTTTCGGGTGGATATTGTTTATCCTTGCAAACCCTTTGTACCGTGGTTAAAATGGAATGCCCTCCACATCCAGGGCACCATCGGGGAGTACCTTTGCTATAGTCATCCATCCCAAAAGAGTAGTCTGGTAAAGGAATGGTACAAAATTCTTGTGTTGACGTAAACATAATATTTTTTATTATATCATTGGATCAGGAATTTTCTCCAGTAGTTCATGTTTAATCATTTGCAGTACGCTTAAAGGGTTCATAGGCTGACCATATACGTTACTAAAGCAATCAATATCGCATTGTGTTTTCGCCCGCAGATACCAAGCCAATTGTGCGTAGCGGCGATTTTCATCAGTGATCATTGGGTTTTCCGGTTTGTCACTGTAATTGATTTCTACCGTAATCACTTTCTTAAAACGTTTGAAGATCTCTGTTAGTCCGGGCACAATAGGAAACATGATTCTCAAGTGTATGCTACTTACCTTCAGACCTATTTCCCAGGCGTGTTCAACGGCTTCTTCAATAGCACCTAAGGTTGAGCCCCAACCCACAATCAGGAGGTCACCTTCTGATTCACCATTTATGACCGGAGGTTTGAGTGTTTTTTGAAAGGCAGCTATTTTTCGGCTCCTGCTTTCAGCACTTGCTTGGTTGATCTTGGGTCCATAAGCGACTTTCCCATCCGATCCATGTGCAAGTCCGGTGACAGTATACATCCCTCCCTTTTGTCCGGGGATAGGTCGTTTGCTTATTCCGGTTTGTGGGTTCCAATCAAAAGGGTTGACCTCGTCCGGCCAGGGACTTAGATCTATTGGATCGGAAAACCATTCCGAATCGATGGATGGCCTGGGAAAAGGCTGTACGCCGGTAGCCAGGTTGGCATCGCTAAGGAGAATGACCGGGGATCGGAATGACTCGGCAAGTTTTCGTGCGAGAATGACGAAATGGAAACATTCTTCAATGGTGGCTGCGGCAAGTACAATTTTCGGAGCATCTCCGGTTTCGCCATAAATAGCCGCCAAAAGGTCGCTTTGCTCTACTTTGGTCGGCAAACCAGTAGAGGGACCACCTCTTTGCACATCGATAATTACCAGAGGAATTTCAGCCATGACTGCCAACCCGAGGAATTCAGTTTTTAACGCAAGACCGGGTCCGGAAGTTACCGTAACTGCGGTCTTACCGGCATAGGAGGCACCAATAGCGAATCCTATGGCAGCAATTTCATCTTCTGCTTGATGGACTATCCCGCCAATGTTCTCAAAATATTCGGAGAGATGGTGGGTAACGGATGTGGCCGGTGTTATCGGATACATAGAACAAACTTCAATGCCCGACGCCATTATTCCTAAACTGAGCGCTTCATTGCCATTCATAACCACTTGGTCGGTGTCAACCTTCATGGGCGGAATAGTATAATGAAGATCAACATTGGATTGGGCCCATTCATAGCCAGCCAACAATAGCCTAATGTTAATTTCAATAACCTTTTGAGATTTCTTTCTGAATATCGATCGGATCTGATCTTTTGCTATTTCAAGATCACGGTTATAAATAAAACATAGTAAGCCCAGTACCCACATGTTTTTTCCCTTACGCGTATCTGGCAGAATTTTTAGACATTCAGATTCCATAGGAACTTCATGAACATGAATACCAAGACCTTTAAATTCCATAAGTGCACTGGCATACTGTTGTCGGACGGACTCCAGCTCATGAGTTGACCATCTATTATCTATGATCATGGTGGTATTGTGATCATAGGCATCCTGCCTTATACGTCCATAAATGACTTGCTCATTGAATGCAACGACCAAGTCTGCATGATTGCCCATATTGGTAACCTTGTTTGACCCAATACGAACCCGTATGCCCGACGCACCTTCTCTCGATCGCGCCGGCGGTTGGATTTCTGCAGGGATAATCTCAACGGTCCATACCCCATTTCCCATTTTAGCAGAAATGGCGCCCAGACTTTGACCACATTTTTGAGCTCCCTCACCGGAATCACTTACAATTTCAACAATAGTTTGTTCGAGATCATTAGGATGTATGGAGCCCATTTTTTAACACAATTTACCTATAGGAATGCCCATTATATTCCTTTAACAGGAATTCTTTCCATAGAATTCCCTTCAAAGAAGCAAAGTCATGATAAGAATCCATATGATAATGATCAGTATCCTCAATGATCTATTCCGGAAAAAAAATGTAGAATAATTTTATAATTCTACCTTAGTCGGTTTTCAATCCCATATTTTACCCCATTCCTTTACCAGAAGTCATCTTGGTTTGCAATTTCTTGCCAAACTCCAAAGGGCATTCCGTTGCTATTGAGATAACTAAAATCCATCTGAACTGTACATGGCTGTTTATTTAATCTTTTCATCACAGTCCATTGGTAAAGCAAAATCCTTAAATCTCCTTTTTTCGATTGAGTTTAATTTGTTGCGTTGTTGGGTTAGGATATTAGCTTAATGTGATCATTTGGCGGATTGACCAAAGTCACTGCATTACGGGGATATATCCTGCAATTTTGGTTAAGGATGCCTTTGGAATGCAAACACCTAACTCTTAATTCCAGCAACATGTCACTCGATTTAATGGTTAATGAGGTAAGAAAATATTTGGTAAACTGAAACATTGAGTAATGACCGGGTCACAAATAGAATTGTAATGGAATTCTTTAGTTTAAAGTTAATGCTATTTGATCTTACTAACCCAGATATTCAGGTTCTTTTCCAATTTTAATAACTCTTGACATTTTTTCCAATGAAATGAAGTTCAAATTCAAATCATTGAAGCTTATGATCGAAATCATGTATTTTCTTTTATTAGAAACATAAATATTAAGTTTCGTAATCAATGTTCTTGATTTTGTCAACATTTGATTTGATAGATTAATTAGATTAATGTTTAGGCACTATGTTCAAACGCATCTTCTTCTTATTAACCTTACTTTCCATAGCTTCGCTATCTTATACTCAATTTGTTTCAAGACACGTATTCTTATCAGGGGGAGAATTATTGGATAATGAACAATTGGGACTTTCAATCTCAATTGGACAGGCCGGCCTTGTTGGAAGTTTCTTAAAAGGAAATATTGAATTTAACTTGGGCTTTCAACAAATGGAATCATCAGCATCTACGAGTATAGAAGATATTTCTCATAGTAATCAAATACTGGTATTTCCCAATCCATTTACAGACCAAATTACAATTGAATTTAAAGCACCATATTCAAATAATTTTGAATGCTTTCTTTTCAATAGCCTTGGATTTCATAGGCTCCACTGGGATAAGCATTATTTCGGTGAAAACGAGAGAATAAAAACCATAGACACAAGGTTTCTCTTGCCAGGGATTTACCAGCTGGTTATATATATTTATAGTGAAAGAAAAATCTTGAAAGTATATCATAAATCATTGATCTCTCTTTAGCAACCCGTTCAACCTTAGATTATGAAAAATTTATTCTTTTTATTGATCCTTTTTATTGTACCTATTGTAGTCATCTCCCAGGTACCACAAAAAATAGATTTTCAAGCTATAGCCCGGGATGCAGAAGGAGATGTTATGAGTAATGAAAATATCTCCGTGAGGATCACGATACTCAAAAATAGTGCTAACGGAACTCTTGCTTACCAGGAAAAACACAATGTCTCAACAGACCGATATGGATTATTTGTTTTACACCTTGGAGATGGACAAGCTTTACAAAATCAATTCAATAAAATAAATTGGAGTTCCGGTTCACATTTTGTGAAAGTTGAAGTTGACCCCGCCGCAGGTAGTAGTTATATTAATATGGGTACGCTTGAGATGATGTCTGTGCCATTTGCCCTATACGCTGAAAATACGGGTAATGTCGATGATGCAGATGCAGATCCATCCAATGAATTACAAAAGTTATCCTTAAGTGGTACTAATCTAACCTTATCTGATGGAGGTGGTACAATAACATTGCCTTCTGCAGGTGGTGGTGATAATTGGGGTACCCAATCAATTGTTTCAGATGCCACCCTCGATGGTAAAGGAACTCCGGCTGCTCCTTTAAATATAGCAAGACAGGGTGCAGACAATAATCAAATATTAAAATGGAATGGATCAACATGGATACCTAGTAATGACGCTGTGAATGACGCAGATGCCAATCCCTCCAACGAGATACAATTGCTGTCATTGAGTAGCAATAAATTATCTATAAGCGATGGAAACACCATTACTTTACCTGGAGGATCAGGATTTAGTGGTAGCTGGAATGATCTCACAAACATTCCCTCAGGATTTGCTGACAACAAAGACGATGTAAGAGACTCTGATTCAGACCCGAATAATGAAATTCAGGAATTGGATAATGCCGGATTTTACGGGAATGCCATTTCAATCAGTGGAGGAAATGAAGTAGAGCTATTTAACGGAGCGATTACCAGCAGTGGTGATAGAGTAGCTATTAATAGCCAAACAAGTTACCAGGGGCGATTTACAGTGTTCGGAGAGAACGAAGCTGGTATCAATGTGAAGACTACCGGATCCAGCAGGCCTGCTATTGTAGCTCATAGTGATTCAGATCATGGTTATGCAGGAAGATTTGTCACAAACGGAAATAACTCAGTCGGAATATCTTTAGAAAGTGCAGGCGAAGGATTAAAAAGTTATGCAGATGATATTGCTATATATGGTCGAACATGGAGCAATGGTGAAACTAGTATATTGGGGTATTCCACTGAAGACAAAGGCAGAGGAGTAAAAGGAGAGGTGCTGGGAACTAGTGGAATCGGAGTCTGGGGTTTAGCTACCGGAGACGGTAGTACCGGTGTATGGGGAGAGGGAGCTAAGTGGGATTTTTATGCGGCTGGTCCAGGCACAAATTATGGTGGAGCCTCTTCAATTCGATGGAAACGTAATATCAGACCGATATCAAATGCATTGGATAAAGTGATGTCAATGAGAGGTGTGTATTTTGATTGGGACAAAGAACATGGTGGTGGACACGACATGGGTATGATTGCGGAAGAAGTAGGGAAGGTTGTTCCGGAAATTGTTCAATTTGAGTCCAATGGTATTGATGCTTCAGGTATGGATTACGGAAAATTAACACCCATCCTACTAGAAGCCATAAAAGCCCAGCAGCAAATTATTGAAGACCTTCAGCAGCGAATAACAATATTGGAAGGAGAAAAGCCTGAAAACAAATAGGCTGTCACTTTCCATAATTTGTAGCTTATGGGAGACATTGGATAAGTCAATGCGGTGATGCTTTTGATTTTCATTCTGATTACCTGTTCAACAACGGATTCAAAAGATTCCATAGTGTTAACAGATATTGTTATCGTGGGTGGTATGGGCAATCTACCATTTAAAGGTGCAGTCCATATTTCTGAAGATAGAACTTACGAGGTTGGAAACCTAATACTTAGAAGCAGGGAGGCTTATATTGATGCAAGAGGAATGTGCTTAAACTGAAAGCCTCATTGCCGTTTATAACTACCTAATCGGTTTCAACCTGTTTTGGTGCAATATTATATAATTTTATAAAAATAATCCTATTCTGGGATGCTTACCCCTTTCATGAAGGTCAATGGTAATGTGTAAACTCTGAATTCAACTTTTTCGATTAAATTCAATTCGTTACCCTCATTAGTGCATTGATACTAACTTAATGTGATCATTTGGCGGATTGACCAAAGTCACTGCATTACGGGGATATATCCTGCAATTTTGGTTAAGGATTTTATCGTTGTTAAGTCTAAAATATCTTACTCATGGTGATTGTAGTCATGGGATTACCGGGAACCGGAAAAACCACATTGGCTAAAGCATTGGCCAGTCACTTAAGCGCAATTCATTTAAGTTCGGATAGAATCAGGAAGAAACTTCGGTTATCCGGGAAATACGATTTTAGTCACAAAATGTGGGTATACCATGAACTAATAAATCAGGCAGAACAAATTTTATTCAATCATAAAACGGTTGTATTGGATGCTGGCTTCCATTTTAACTCTCAACGTGACTTGGTGATTGCCATGTGCGAAAAATTAAATTTCGATCCCTATTGGATCGTTATGACTGCTAGTGAACAAGATATACTAGCACGAGTAAATAAAAAAAGACCCAATAGTGAAGCGGACTGGGAAGTTTATAATCTGCTTAAAGCAAAATATGAACCTTTGGAATACAAACACCTTGCGCTTAATTCCAGCACCGTGTCTCTCGAATTAATGGTGGGCGAGGTAATAGAATATTTGGCAAAGTGAATCATGGAGTCATGACTAGGTCACAAATAGAATTGTTATTGAATTCTCTAGTTAATTCCGAGTGTATTGAAACTCATATATCCTGGATCATTCTTAGTGGAAAATTTGCATATAAGATTAAAAAGCCGGTCAAGCTTTCATTCTTAGATTTTTCTTCTTTGTCACTGAGGAAGTATTACTGTCAACGAGAAATTGACTTAAATCGAAGATTAACCAGTGAGATTTACTTGGATGTGGTACCGGTAAGAAATATTGAAGACCAAGTTATCATTGGTCAGGAATTAGGCAGCATAATCGATTATGCCGTAAAGATGAAAAGGATGGATGAAAAATCCCATATGCAATATAGGATCAAGAAGAATCGAGTGAACCAAAATCATGTCGAGCAAATCGCAGATCAGTTGGCAGCCTTTCATATTTTCGCAGAAATACCTGCCGAACCTCCCTCGGCACCCGCTTTTCTCGAACAATTCAAAGACATCGATCAGGTACAGGCATTTCTCTGTATGCAAATAGGTAATGAGGTGTCCGAGGTTTTTTTCCAAGCCATAAAAAAAGCCAGTGAGCTTTTAGACTACTTGGAGTCCCGCATGTTGGAAAGATTTGATCAAGGTTTTTTCGTTGATGGACATGGTGATTTACATTCAGGAAATATTTTTTTACTTGAGGAGCCGGTATTATTCGATTGTATTGAATTTAATGACCATTTTCGCTATCTGGATGTGTTGGATGAAATTGCTTTTTTTTGCCTGGACCTGGATTATTACGGAAAAAGTGAATTGGAATCTATTTTCATTGATCGGTATTTACAAATCAATCCGGTTATTCACAACAACAAAGATCATTTACTCTTTGAATTCTTTAAATGGTATCGGTGCAATGTAAAACTAAAGGTCCAAAGTCTCAAAGCTATTCAAGCCGAAACTACAGTAGATCTAAATTTCCGGTTGCAACGAGTAAATGGGTACTACCAACTCTTCTGCAAATTTTTGGATCAACTAGCAAAGAAATCGGGATTAAACAATGAAGTGGTTTAAAAACAGATGTTAAAGTGAGTTGTATGCGCTTGATTTTCAAGATGAAGCCCTTTTGGAGCCTTGCCCTCGGCAGCCAGGATGCATAGCCGCAGCTAGCACCTCGTCCGACGCCAAAGGCTTTGGCCGACGGCTGTCCGCCGTCGGCAGACGAAGTCGCCTTGCGCCTCCGCTAAAGCTACTGCGGCACGCGGATGGTGCACGAAGTCCGCTGAGTAGCTTCGGCGCTCGCGGATAAATCGAGAAAAAGCTGATATATTGAGACCTGCCTGAGGCAGTCTGGATCAATGGTATGCACATCAATTAATAATTTGTTTTTAAATCACTTCAATTAATGATTGACAAGAATCATTGCTTTTGGCCAATTCTGGTTATATATTATGTTAACAGTTAATCGTAGAAGTTATGAAATCTACTATAAATAGGGATGAATATTTCTGGGATGTAATCGTAAAGATTGTGTTGATCATACTGTTTTTATTATTATGGATGATCTTGATTGGCTAGAAAATAGGCGTGTCATTTATTTAACATGCGTTCCACTCCATCCCAATCTGCAGGAAGCCCTCGCTCCAGGTATGATTTTATCTTGTTTATAAAGTGTACCGAAGGTTGATCATTGGTCATTTTTTGATGCACCCATTCGAATGCTTTGAGCGCTTTTTTTAATTCTTTCTGATAATAATAATTGACTCCTTCATCAAAGACTTCTTTGGTCGATAATTTGTTTTTATGTACTTCAGGTAGATCCCCATCAAAACATTCAAAGATATCAACGGGAAGTTTTTTTCCTTTTACCAGCACTTTGCCTAAATACCGAAGATTGAATTCGTGACGGTCCTCAATTTTGTCCAATGTATCGCCACTGAGCAGTATTTGTACGCCAAAATATTTGGTGAGCCCTTCTATGCGGGCTGCGGTGTTGACCGCATCGGAAATCGTAGCTGGATCCATTCTATCACCATCCCCAATTATTCCCATGATCAACGATCCCGTATGTAATCCCATACCAACTTTAATGGGGATTCTGGATTGAGCCGCACGCGATTGGTTATACTCCTGAAGTTTGTGTTGCATATCAATCGATGCCCTTAGACTATTTACCGGACTCTTGGGGAAGATGGCCATAATTCCATCCCCCAGGTATTGATTAATGAATCCGTTATATTGATTAATAATTGGACCCATTCGTTTATTGTAGGCATTGACAAACTTAAAATTTTGGTTGGGAGACATAGTTTCGGATAAGGTGGTATAGGACCTGATATCTGAGAAAAAGACGGTGACTTCTTCTTCGTGACTATCGCCTAGTCGAACTTCTGTGATTGAATCTCTCCCGAGAACTTCCAGAAATTCCATTGGTACAAATTTGCCGGTAGCCTTATTTATCCGATGTAGGTTTAAGTGGGTTTTTATCCTGCTTAAAAGTTCATCCTTAGCGAATGGTTTGGTCAGGTAATCATTGGCTCCTGCATTAAATCCATCGACTAAATCGTTTACTCGATTTTTTGCAGTTAGCATTACGACCGGAAGTTCGCTAGGAGAAAATTTATTTCTCAAAACATCACATACTTCATAGCCGCTCATTTTGGGCATCATAATATCTAATAAAATCAGATCAAATGATTTTTCAACTTCCATTATATCAAGTGCTTCCTGCCCGCTAGCTGCTTGGACAACAGCATAACCTGCATTGGATAAATGGTTTTCCAACACTTGCCGGTTGACAGGTTCATCATCTACTACTAGTACCTTTGCCGTGGATCCATTTTTATAGGTTTCGATTGTACCGCTTTGCCGGGATAATTCACTTTCGGGATTTATTTCTTTTTCAATATCAGCCAGAACATGGATAATTTCATTTTCCATTTCCGCTTCATTGGTTTCAGATATCTGGGATCGGGAAGCCTTACTTACAGGAAGGGTAAAAGTAAACGTTGAACCGGCTCCAACTTCAGATTCAACCCAAATTTTTCCACCATGAACGTCTACCAGTTGCTTGGTGACAGATAATCCCAGCCCGGTTCCACCAAACTCACGAGCTGCATCACCATCTCCTTGCTCAAAACTTCTGAATATAGTGTCAAACTTTTCTTTCGGAATGCCAATTCCAGTATCTCTCACTGATATTTCATGAAAATCCCCTTTAGTGAGCATGGATACTTCAACAGTTCCCGTTTCAGTAAATTTGATGGCATTTCCGATTAAATTATGTAACATCTGTTGAAGCCGGTTTTCATCTGATTCTGCCAGAGAGGCATTTTTCGGAACTTTATTGATCAATTCAATTTCTTTGTGCTCTAACAAAGGTCTTGAAAGTTGGAGAACGATGTTTACGGCGGAATGAATATCAACCGGTTTAAGTTGTAAGTCTAAATCGTGATTTTTTAATTTAGAAAAATCTAAAATATCATTAACCAGATTAGACAACCTTTTGCCACTGGAAGTGATCATCTCCAGATCATGAATAGCCTTTGGGGGTAGGGATCCGGCCGCCCCATCTTTAAGTGATTCTGCCAATCCGATTATTCCATTCAATGGAGTCCTTAATTCATGAGACGTATTGGCCAGAAATTGGTCTTTGAGTTTATCTATTTGTTGTAAATGTTCAGTGAGTTCTTTTTCTTTCTCCAGGGCTTGTTTTCTTTCGCGGCTCTTTTTTAAGATAAGAAATTGAACTACTATTCCGGCTCCGATAATCAATAAGGCTGCAGCAATGATTATAAATAGGTTCCGAGTTAATTGTGCTTTTTGAATCTTCGCTTCCTGCAAATCATTTTCCTTGTTGAGCAAAGCGATTTCAGCTTCCTTTTGTTCAATATCATAAGTAAACTTTAGACTCTTTAATTTGTCATCTGTAGCTACATTATATAAGGTGTCCTTATAATAACTATATAACTCGTGATACTGATAGGCATTGCGAAAATCGCCTAGAGATTCGAAGGTTTTAGCCAAACCAAAATAGGAGTCTTTTAAACCCTCTTTAGTACCGGTATCCTGATATATCAATTGGGCTTTTTGATAATTTCTTTTGGCCAATACTAGGTTTCCAGAAGCTTTGTAGGTGTCGGCTAAACCAAGATAGGCATGCCCGGATTCCAATTTTAAATCATTCTTTATAGCGATATCAACCGCTTCTTTTTGATTTTTAATAGCCGATTGATAGTCTCCTTTTAATACATAAGTTTTACCAATGTTGTTTAAGGCATAGGAGAGAGACCCCCCAGAATTCCTAAAAACATCTCTGGCCTGTTCCAGATAAAACAGGGCTGAGTCAACTTCATTTTGTTTTAAAAATGTTTCGCCAATATTGACACAGGCGGTTCCGATACCTACTTGAAAATCAATTGCCTCACTGATGGATAGTGCTCTTTCCAAAACCCGTAATGCTTCTTGATGAGTTTGCGGTTTTTTCAGGTATACAAAACCAATGTTTATCAGAGTTGTAGCAATTCTCAGGCTGTCATCGGTGTTCTCTGAAATCCGAAGAGATTCCAGGAATAACTCTAATGCCTTGGCATCATCTCCCTGGTCATTGTACACGGCACCGATATTTCCTAACAGATTACTAATGCCCGCATCATTGTTGATTTTCCGATAAATACCCAGGGATTGCTGCCAGAATTCCAGCACATTGGGAATATCTCCTAAAGCATAGTATGCCAGGCCCACATTCTTAAAAGCTATTGCTGATTTTTCGAATTGACCTAACTGATCGGCAATAGTCACTGCTTCTTTTGCATACTTTACACCTTCATTAGGTTCAGTTTGCCATAATGAACTGCTAAGGTTCAGCAAAATGTCTAGTTTAACGCTGTCAATTTTGGTTTGGTCTAAAACAGTTTTTAAACTATCTACCTTTGCCGTTTGAGTTAATCCCCAGATAGGGATGAATCCAAAAATTAAATATAATAAAGAGCGATATTTTTTCACGTACAAATTTTATTGCCGTTAGGAAATATTAGTTTTTTATTACTTTGTAAACTTGACTCTTACCATTCATGTCAACTTTTAATAGATAAATACCTTCATTTAATTTTGACAAATCAATATTGGTAATTCGATCAAGTTTGGTCAAATGGTTTTGGACTTCAACTTTTCTTCCTAGCAAATCAGTAATTTCCCAATAGATATCGGATCGTTTCTCATTGCCGAAATCGATATGCAATTGATAATTTACCGGATTGGGATATACTCTAAGCTGTACCTGGGAATTATCGGTTCCCAACGAAGACCAATCATAATTTGGCAGAACAGAATTATTCTTACCATTTGTCTTACATTTTGAAGAACCGGAACTGGCTTCGGAAGTAGTTGAAGATTTTTGTGTCTTGTCATTGGTTGTAAGCACCCATTTCAAGGTATTCCCATCAAAGAATATGGAGAAAGCGCCAGATCCTGGCAGGAACAATTCCGGTAACGTACCGGAATACTGGGTTAGTCCCCCATCATCATCAAGATAATTGTCTGCACCTATAGGTACATATACCGGATACACATTATTATTGATGTATTCATATTTCGCCTTATACTTAAAGCCTGATTCATGATTGTTACCCAGAAATTCAACACAGTCTAAAATGGCTTTAACTGCTTTGGTTTGTTGATTGAAAGGATTTACAAATAGACTATCAGATAGGTATTGTATCAGATAACTGCCAGCATTGTCAGGACCAGTTGGATCGATGCGATATATTCCCGGTGATCGATCCGGATAATAATCCGGAACCAGGGTAAAGCTGACTGGACTTGAAGCGAAAATTGAACTATCGGTATCGCCATTTTTAAGCCCTGAAAGGGAATAGGTAAAATCTGGTAATGAATCACCCTCATTGATGAACGCAAGATCTGCATGAACGAAGAGCGCTGCCTTTAATACCTCTAATGTTCCTGGCGTGTAGACGATATGGTAATTGGGGGTTCCGATGGAATCCGGATAAATTAGATAGATGCCAGCTGGTCCGTAAGGTTTATCCAGTGTAAATTGGATCCCGGAAGGTCCAAAAACGCTAGTTTCCGTATCACCATTTACAAAACCCGGTGTAACCATTACGTCATAATCAGCCGGTTCGGGATCTCCGTAAGTTACTGTTTTATTGAGTACCTGAATCTCGAGGTCTTTTTGATTTACAGCCAATATTCCTGGTGTATAGACGATATGGTAATTTGGGGTTCCGATGGAATCCGGATGAATAAGATACGTATCAGCCGGTCCGTAAGGTTTATCCAGTGTAAATTGGATCCCGGAAGGTCCAAAAACATTGGTTTCCGTATCACCATTTACAAAACCGGGTATAACCATTACGTCATAATCAACCGGTTCGGGATCTCCGTAAGTTACTGTCTTATTAATTACTTGGATCTCGATATCTTTTTGATTTACAGTCAATATTCCTGGTGTATAGACGATATGGTAGTTGGGGGTTCCGATGGAATCCGGCTGGATAAGATAAATGTCAGCCGGTCCGTAGGGTTTATCCAATGTAAATTGGATCCCGGAAGGTCCGAAAACTGAAGTTTCCGTATCGCCATTTACGAAACCCGGTGTAACCACTACGCTATAATCGTCTGGTTCAGGATCACCATAAGTAATGGTGGTGTCAATTACTGATATGCTCAAATTCTTTTTCTCTACCACCAAATTACCGTCCAGGTATTGAACTGAATAATTGGTCGGGGAAGTAGAATCAGCAGATATTATATATTCCATAGCCGGACCGTATTCATGATTAAGTGAATAGGTCAATCCCAAGCCATCAGTAATGCTGTTTTCAGTATCCTCATATTTAAGGCCATAAAATGTCGACCGGTAGGTTGGTTCTTCATCTCCATAAACAACCGCAGTATCCTGAACTTCGATGGTAAGGGGAGTCGGTAGAATTGTCAGCTTACCTGGAAGATAATTCACCTTAAAATTGGATGAAAAATAAGCTCCCGGTACTATCCACTGACAACCTGCATCTAATCCGGTAATCAAGTTAATCGATTGAATGTCAGATGGTCCTGTCTCTCCAGCATCATCGTTTGCAAACATTACTACGGTTTCCGTATTGCTTTTATCGTCAATTCCATTACCATTGACGAGTGATATACCATTCACTAATGATATTCCGTTGACCAAGGATATACCATTGACGAGAGATATGCCATTCACTAGGGAGATTCCATTGACCAATGAGATTCCATTGACATATCCGGTTCCTGCTTCCCAGGCCACTGAATCAAACAATGATCCCTCAACCTCAATAAAGTTGGTTCCATTGACCAATGAAATACCATTGTTGTAGGCATTTTCAGAGATCATAAATGCCTTATTGACCAATGATATTCCATTGACTAGAGAGATTCCATTAACTAATGAGATTCCGTTGACCAGGGATATTCCGTTGGCCAATGAAGATAAATGATCATTCGATACTTGATTTACAATGGCTGCTGAATCAGTTGCAGAAAGCACTCCACCAAAGTCATACTGAAATGAAATTGTGGGAAAAGTATCTCCATAGGTCATGACGATGTCATCTGGGGTAATGGTTATTTCCATTCGCTCAATTGCCAGGCCTCCTGACTGAAATTGAAATTCGAATAATTCTTGTAGACCTATATCCAGGGTATCTCCATCTTCGAAATTAAAGTAAGGAGTTACCGCATAAATATCCACATTACTGGTGCTAGATGCGGATGTACTATAACCAATATCGGGTAAAAGAGCTTTTTGAGCCGGCGTAAGTGGGATGTCTGTTCGATAGGTAAATTGCGGAAGTGTCTCACCGTATCGCATCGTGGTGTCATTAACAATAATAGTAACTAGTGTTTTAGTCGTATCTCCAAAATACAAGGTATCCGATGGGCCACCATCCATTCCATTGGTAAGGGAAGGGGTCCAGGCAAAGATAGATGGATTGCCCACAAAAGCCGGTATGATCACTGTAGCTGTACTATCATTTAAAATAGTAGTCTCGAGAGTATCTCCACGGAACAAGATAAATGTTTCATCGGTCAAATACTCTCCTTCCACAATTAACAAAAATGAAGTGTCTCCCGGATTAAAACCTTCTGCCAGACTGTCCAGATTCAAACGAATCAATCCCGGGGTTGGATTGGCAAACGAGGATAAGGCGTTGTAAGCCGATATAAATCCAGCTCCACTTTGGTAGTCAAATCCGGGATCTCCATAATCGATAGCCGTCTGCTTGAGTTTGCTTCGGATATCAAAACTCACTCCAAAATTATTTTGAGATTCTAGCAATAGTGCGGCTACTCCGGCAACATGGGGAGCAGCAGCTGAGGTTCCAAAAAAATTGGGAAATACATCTCCTTCGGGATTTAATTTTGCACCAAGATCCACAGTTGTATTTCCACCATTAGGTCCGGTTAGATCGGGTTTAGATCTAATAACATTCTGGACCGGTGTACCTCCCAAAGAGGAAAATGACTCAGTAACCAGAGAATTTCCATACACCGGTGTGTGATAGTACCTGACGGCGCCAACGGTTATTGCACTATCTGCATTTGCTTGACCTACAATAGTAGAGTTTCCAACATTATATTCACTTTGAAATACATTGTTTTTGCCTGCTCGAAAGACCACATATTTAAACCTCATTGAATTATTTCCATCACTAGTAGCACGCTCGATGAGCAAATTTGAAGTAGTCGGTCTGAGCACAGTAAAGGGCATCACCTCGATCGGATCGCCGCCCAGGTTGTTCCTGTTAAATCCATAGACCGGATTACCATTATCGTCGGCTAGATAAAAATCCAGATCGTTTTTTGCTCCCCCTCCCACATCTCCGGATATGGAATAAAATTCATCTTCCCACTGTAAAACAATTATGTACAAACCGGTATCCAGATTTATCTGCTGAAGATAATCTCCTGGTGCAAATTGGTGTCTAAATATATTTGATCCGGTACCCGGATTGAAGATGGCAGAATAGGACTTGGATCCAAAATTTCCTGCTGCAGTTACATAGGTTACATCATAGTTATTTGTAATTTCGGTAATGGCATTGGCAACCAACCCATCTGAAAGAAATGGTTCGGTGATATAGGTAATATCATCTACGATTATATCGCAAGAATCGGCAGCCAAATCCTTGATGGTCTGAGCAAAATTCCCTGTGCTTATAAAACCTGTTTTAAATACCAAATCTGCGTCAGGAGCAACATCGTGAATTATTTGCATCATAGCTCTACCTTCATCAGTACCGATACCAAGTTCAGTTGGAAATTCTCCTAGTAAAGATACATTACTGGGAAGGTCTCCATTGATAATATTGGTGGCTGCTTGTCCTTTCCGGTCATAACTATCAGAAATAACCCCGATTTTGATTCCAGCTCCGGACAAATCAAATCCGGCTCTGGCAATAAATGATTCCTGAGCGAAGTCTCCTTGTGATACAACGAGCCCTGAATTTCCCTGAGCTGGAAATGCGGGTCTTACATAATTTATAATGTCATCCTGTCGATTTAGGGAGGTGAGTCCTGTAATGGGAAAAAAAACCGTAATGATCAGATCATTCTCTCCATTATCAATAAATTGCGTGGTGCCAATTTGAAAAGAATCCAATAAATAATCTGCCACATCTTGATACTTTCCTTCCAATACAATGATTTCGATGAATACATCATTGTTATTTATGCGATAAATGGAATCGGTTTGCCCGGTTCCATCAGCGGCTAAGGCAGTCAATTCGGATCCTATTAAATCATTGGTTTTGGTAGTAGGATCGTAATATGGTAGGATGTCCGGATTAAGTTCAATGCATGGGTTTTTCAGGCATTCACATTTAGCCATAACAGTATCACAAGACTCTGGAAATGGAAAAGATCCGGTTAAATTTCCACTGGCACAATAGTCTATTTCAGGACCCCAAGAACCATTATTGGTCAGGTTGCCAGACAATAAATTTATATTTCCATCATTGCCATCTAAGGTTCCATTATTTGAAAAATTACCAGTGGATAACCAAAAGCAGCCTTCGTTGAAAGTGATGATTCCGGTGCTCAGCACGTTGCCATTAGATTCCAGATATCCTTTGTTAAGATGTATCAATCCATCATTACTCATATTTCCCGGAGATCCTTGTATTAATAGGTTGCCATTTTGCAGATATAACTCTCCATTGGATTCTATCGCTACATTCAATAAATCTGCCAACACCAATACACCCCCATCGATAGTCAATCGTCCATTACGAATCGTAATGGTCTTTTGATTGTAATTGATACTATCAGTGATGATCACCTGGGTATTCCCATTTAAAGATTGTGGAGGTATACTTTGACATCCTCCTCCCACACAGGTCCATGCACTTGGATCACTCCAGTCGTTGCTGATTCCTGTGGTTTGATAGGTTTGGCCAAAAAGTGGAAAAAAAGGAAGTAGAAGTAAAGAAAGGGTAAAAAAAACAGATACTACTGTTTTACTTGAGTATAAAGATTTTTTTGCCAAACTTTCAAATAGTTGATTCTGGCAATAGGTTTTTTGGTACAATTTGGTCATGATAATTGGTTGTTCAGGGTTCAAACACCAATAATAGCACGGACTTTTCCATACCATACTTTGGCGAAATTTGGGGTTTAATCAGTCTTATTAGTAATTTGCTCTATCTAAATTAATAACAAGTTACAAAAAAAGCCGCAATAATATTGTTTTGTCACAATTCAATCCTACTAGAATCGACTAAATACAATAAAGATCAACGACTATTTTGTAGCCTATTTTGATGCCAAGTATTCAAATATATTTGTTTCTTGAGTGATTAAATCATTTTCGAAATAATTGAATTATTATCATTTGAAAAAAGTATTTTCATTCGAAAAATTAAGAGAATTTCCGGTGATCGGAATCATTAGAGGGCATTCTCACGGTAACATAGAGGAAACGGTAAGGATTGCCCATGAAGAGGGGATCCGCACGTTAGAAATTACTATGAATACCCCGAATGCTGCGGTCATAATAGAGAAACTTAGATTGAGATACGATGGAAAATTGAATATTGGAGCCGGCACAGTGAGAGATATCGATGAGCTCAACTCTGCTTTGTCTGCCGGTGCACAGTTTATTGTAACTCCAACGACAGTCCTCAAAGTTGTGGAGAAATGTGTGGACCTACAAGTACCCATCTTTGCAGGTGCATTTACCCCGACCGAAATCCATTATGCTTACACACTTGGGGTGTCTGCGGTAAAATTGTTTCCTGCTAATATTGGCGGCTTAAAATACTATCAATCTATTCGGGCGCCATTAGACCAAATTCCCTTAATACCTACCGGAGGTGTGACAGCCGGGAATATGAACGCTTACCTCGCAGCTGGTGCATATGCCTTAGGTATGGGTAGTTCCCTATTTCCATCCGATTTGATCATTGCGGAACAATGGGAAGAAGTGCGAAAATCTATTCGGGAAGTGGTCGAAACGTATAAGTTATGGAAGAAAGCTCCCTGATTACCATCAGATACCGACACCAAGAAAGCACTTAATATTGGGATATCTTTAATTCAGCATACGACTTGATACGCTTATTTACTATCTTTCATTCATTTGAATATGAAGGTTCTTCAGCCTTTGAAAAATCAGGAAATGAAGATTGATAAAACAAAATTGAGAAGCCAGGATTGGTTTGGTGCTGAGGGAAAGATTGGGTTTATCCACCGGGCATGGCTAAGAAATCAAGGTTACCCGGATGACTATTTTCGTGGAAAGCCGGTCATCGGGATTTGTAATACGTGGTCCGAATTGACACCCTGTAATGGACATTTGAGGGATTTCGCCGAAGTAGTAAAAAAAGGAGTAATAGAGGCCGGTGGATTTCCTCTGGAATTTCCGGTGACCTCATTGGGAGAAACCCTGATGAGGCCGACGACCATGCTCTTTCGCAATCTGGCCAGCATGGATACTGAGGAATGTATTAGAGGTTATCCACTTGATGGGGTAGTACTCCTTACCGGATGTGATAAGACCACTCCTTCTACCTTAATGGGTGCATGTAGTGTAGATCTCCCTACCATTGTGGTCCCTGGCGGACCCATGCTTAATGGGCGCTACCGAGGAGAGTTAATCGGATCGGGTACTTTTGTTTGGAGGATTAAGGACAAACAACAGAATAATCAAATTACCCCAGAAGAGTTGTTGGAGGCCGAGATTTGTTCGGCCAGAAGTAGTGGACACTGCATGACCATGGGTACGGCGTCCACCATGGCTTGTATGGTGGAATCTTTAGGATTAACTCTACCGGGAGCGGCTGCAATTCCGGCCGTGGATTCCAGAAAAAAAGTATTGGCTCAGCTGTCAGGCCGGAGGATTGTCGATATGGTCAAAGAAGATCTGAAACTATCTGATATTCTAACCAGAAATGCATTTGAAAACTCCATCAAGGTCAATGCAGCCATTGGTGGTTCTACAAATTTCATCATTCATCTTCTGGCCATCGCAGGTAGAATTGGAGTGGAGCTAAGTCTGGAAGATTTTGATCGGCTGGGTAGCGGCATACCTTTATTAGTTAATTTAATGCCTTCCGGCAAATATTTGATGGAAGACTTCTTTTATGCAGGAGGATTGCCGGTAGTCCTAAATGAACTTAAATCGGAATTGCATGCAAATGCTTTAACCGTAAATGGAAAAACCATCGGTGAAAACAATCAAGCGGTTGACTGTTATAATCCGGATGTAATCACTTCTTATCACAATCCGATAATTGAACATGCGGGGATTGCAGTTTTAAAAGGAAATCTGGCCGAAAACGGTGCGGTAATCAAGCCCTCGGCAGCAACTCCTGCTTTGATGAAACACCGGGGAAAAGCGGTGGTTTTTCAATCCATTGAGGATTATCACCAAAGAATTGATGATCCGGATCTAGAGATTGATGAGAATAGTGTGATCGTTTTGCAAGGAGTCGGCCCGGTAGGATATCCGGGAATGCCGGAAATGGGCAATGTGGATCTGCCTGAGAAACTGCTAAAAAGAGGTATTACCGATGTCGTAAGAATTTCAGATGGAAGAATGAGTGGTACGGCCTTTGGAACAGTTATTCTGCATGTGTCACCGGAATCTGCGATTGGTGGAAATTTAGCGCTTGTGCAGGATGGAGATGAGATAATCCTGGATGTAGATAAGAGATTATTGCATTTGGATGTTTCGGAGGAAGAATTAACCCAACGTAGGACAAAATGGGATCCACCCCCAGCGGTTGCCAATCGCGGGTATGTCCAAATGTATATACAAAATGTTCAACAAGCCCACCTGGGGGCAGATTTAAACTTTTTAACCGGAGGATCTGGATCATCGGTCCCTAGAAACCTCCATTAATTGTCTAGATTCGGTATAAAATGACGATAGTATTATTAGTAGTAAGTGTTGGTTTGATTATTTTTTTAACGGTCAAATTAAACGTACATCCTTTTTTGGCGTTATTTTTTGCAGCTCTTTTTTATGGGGTGGTATCGGGGATGGTTTTCTCAGATATTGTAACATCTATCAATGAGGGATTTGGCATAACTCTGGGTAAAATTGGAATGGTCATTGTGCTGGGCGTGATCATCGGGTCTTTTTTGGAACACTCGGGAGGGGCTTATAAAATGGCGGACTTTGTCCTTAGAATTATAGGAAAAAGTAGAGTTCATGAGGCTATGGGTATTATCGGGTATCTAGTGTCGATACCTGTTTTTGCAGATAGTGGTTTTATTGTCATGGATCCATTAAACAAAAGTTTGTCAAAACGTGCGAAACATTCTCTGGCTGGAACGGCCATTGCTTTGATCCTGGGATTAATGCTTACCCACACCATGGTTCCTCCAACTCCGGGTCCTCTGGCGGCTGCCGGAATTTTGAATGCAGATATCGGTTTGGTAATGGGGATAGGGCTACCAGTAAGTGCTTTAACATTGATCATTGCCATAGTCTATGCTAAAAAATATGCCGCTAAAACCTGGTTAGATCCCGCTCCCAACATCAGCGATGAAGATATTGCCAGGAAAACTAAAAATGCACCAGGTACCCTCAAATCCTTTTTGCCAATCATTATTCCTATCTTGCTGATTGTTGGGAAATCATTTACTGAGTTTTTTTTGGGTGAAGACGCCGACGCTTGGATATTTGACTTGATTGGGTTTATTGGAACACCGGTCATTGCACTGACCATTGGAATGCTACTTGCCTTTCTACTTCCGGCCAAGTGGGACAAAGAAATTTTGTCGACTACAGGTTGGGTGGGAAAAGCTTTGACTGACGCTGCTATTATTATCTTAATAACCGGAGCCGGAGGGATCTTTGGCAAAATATTACAGAATTCCGGAATTGCCGACGACTTGTCTAGTCTGATTACCGGCGTCGAGTTAGGTATCTGGCTACCCTTTATCCTGGCTGCTGCCATCAAGACTGCCCAAGGATCTTCAACGGTTGCCTTGATTACTACAGCTTCAATTCTTGCTCCCATGATGACTACCCTGGGTTTTGAAAGTGACATTCAGCGAGCCATATTAGTGGTCGCAATCGGAGCAGGATCAGCTGTAGTATCGCATGCTAATGACAGTGGCTTTTGGGTTGTAACTCAACTTACCGGGATGGATATTAAAACCGGATACCGGCTCTATTCCTTCGGAACATTAATTGCCGGAGTTTCTGCCGCTACCATTTTGTACTTTATCAGTCTACTTTTCCCAGGATAAGTTAGAATTTAGTTTCTAACACATTGGAGCAATCGAACTTCGATTTCTCATTCGGTAATTCGAGATCAATGTACTATATATGCCATTCGAACTCCAATCAGGTTACCAAATTCAGCAGGAATATTTCCCGGCCAGAACCGGTATCCTATTCCCATCCTCCAATAATTGTTTTGTGATTTTGTTACTTGAGGATGTGTCAGAATATTTCGGATACGAATGCCAAATTCCACGTTTGCTATTCCTCTCAGATCGTAGCCCATTCCCATCCAGAATGACTTTCTAAAATGATTGCGAATATTGATTAAGAGATCTCCGGCCGAATTAATATGAATTACCGACTCGAGATGACCATAATCCGTAAAAAATATGTTCATACCACCTATGATACTCACTTGTTTATTTAACTTCCAATCGGATACATTGGCTTCATCCGCTATGATGAGTTGAGGTATGGAGAGTCCCAGATAAACATCATGGAAGGCAAACACTCTTTTGTTGAAATACACTCCAATGCCCAGATCTGGAGCTTGATTTTGAAAGTTTCCCCGTCCTAGGGGATCTCCAAATTGCAATAGGTCTTGCTCTGACAACTTGATATTCCATTGTTGGTAACCGGCACTTATAGCAGCTGCCAAGATGTCTCCTTTGGATGAAAACCATTGGATCCCTGCACTCATCCTGATAAATTGATACTTCGACAGTCCGAATTGATCCCGATAAATCAATCCACCAAATTTCCATCTAAAGTCAGATTTTCTTTGCCGATTGGGAAACCATTGGAGACTGAGCATCGCCTGACTGGGTATTTTCCCATCGATCCCTGCTAGTGATTCCTGAGAATAATAAGCCTCTGTAAACAAGTTGTAGAATCCATCGTGAGTTACATAATCCGAATCCGGGATAGCCTGATTTAAAAAAGATTTTGAATCATCAAACCAATAATTAAAGGCTGAGGTCTGGGCTTCCAGAATGCCATATTGAAGGAAAATGAACCACAGACCGGTCTCAAGCAAAGGATGCTGGATATACCGCAAAATATGTCGAAACAAGGGACTCATAAAGACCTAATTAAAGTTATTAATCCCGATTCTTGATAATTATCAGACTTAAATAAATAGTAGTAGGTGCCTTGAGGCAAGGGCCCTGAATTTAGGTTGGTACCATCCCATTGATTATTGTAGTTGGATTTGCGATAGACGATTTCCCGTTGTCGGTTAAAGATAATCAGTTCATTTTGCTGGTAGTTTCCTCCTTGTAATGCTGGGATAACAAAGTAATCATTGATCCCGTCAGAATTGGGAGTAAATGCCGCTGGAGTAAAAGCCGTTTGCGGGGTAGTAAAATTCAGTTGAACTTCGATGCGACCGCTCCTGAGTTCAAGATCGGGTACGAACGAATTGGTTACCTCGCATTTATATTCACCTTCGTACTGGTCAGGACTATTGAAGAGGGAATTCAAATTTAACATAGGTTTATCTCCTGTAAATATTTCCTGATTGTTCTTGTACCATTTGTAGGTACTGCCACTGATATCCTTGTCGATTGACAAATCGATAACCGGCGGGGTGTTATTTTCGAATATCAGAGTGGTATCCTTTCTAAAATTCTGTTGCGGACTATACCTTTCACTTTCAATGCTCCCGATAAAAATTCCACTAAACAATTGGATATTGGGTAAAATATCGTCAAAAGTGAGTTTGTTACCGAAAACTTTAAACTTTTCTTTTCTGATGGTAGTGAATGTGATGTCTGATAAGTAACTAAAGTTGTTGTTCGATATATCTACCACCGTTCCAAAAAGGCTAAAAAAATTGATCCAGGCGGTGTCTTGAAATTGATTGTCGTTGATTCTAAATGATAAAAGATCTAAATCCTGGAAATACTTTGGAAGTTGACCGGTAAACGAGTTGTTACTCAAATCAATTGCTGTTAGATTGATTAATTTTACTAATGAATTAGGAATTGGGCCTTCTAACTCATTGGATCCCAGGAATAATTCACGCAATAAGGATAAATTCCCTAATTCTTCTGGTATAGTGCCGGAAAGCAAATTATTATTCAATCTTAAAGAGACGAGATTTGATAGCTTGGTTAATGTGACTGGAATGGGAGTAGACAGCCGGTTGGACGACAGGTCCAGGGATTCCAGCAACATAAGGTTGTCCAGATCCGGAGGAATAGGACCGACTATATTGTTTGCGGCAAAGTCAATCGATTGAATGCAGTGTAGTTCACCTAAAGTACCGGTTGGGAAATGCCCTTCCAACATCTTATTACTCATAGTTATCGATGTTACACAGCCTTCACTGTTAAATGTTATACCTTCCCACTTATCCAAACTCTGCGCTGTGTCCCAAGGGTGATTGCTTAGAATCGAGGCAAGCAATTTCATTGCCTTGATTTCATTGGTCGTATCACATGGACACGACTGTGTAAATCCAGTGGCCGGAACGCATAACATGAATATAATGGTGATACGTTTCATCGATTTCCTTTTGGCAGATAAAAAATTGGTAAATCCTGATCCATTGATTCGATCGGGATATCAGGTACCTGTTGCTTGTTCGGATCTTTAAAGTATATTTCCATCAATTCCGGTACCCGGTTTCGTAAATATTGATAAAGTTCATGTACTGTCAATACTTGATCCTGGTTCAAATCAAACCGGTGTCTGTCTTGACCGAAAAGCTCCTTTATTGCTGCCGTAAAGACCCCGTTTTGCAGATCTTTTACTTCATATGAAGATTGGAGGTCGCTGCTCGAACTAATTGCCATAATTCCTGGAGCCGATTGAACTACACGAAAGATCGTCGAAATTAACTGTGGAGATATATGGTCATTCATACCCTTCAAATTTCCTGACTTACATGCATCTAAAAAAAGTATCTTTTTACCTTTTAACTTTTTTAACTTCCCAATAATCTGGCGATTAAATTGTACAACCGAATTTGGATTTTCATACTCATAATCCGAAGCCAATACCACAAATTCTTCATTGATTAACTCTCCGTGAGAAGAAAAGAATACAAATACCATATCTTGATCGCGGATTTGATTAGTTTCAATAAAATGATCCAATTCTCTATTGATATTTTTAGCAGTGGTTTGTTCCTTGGTGTTTAGCAGCTCTACTGAAATCTGATTAAATAATCGACCCTCCTGATCACTGAACAGTGATACGAAATCGGCGGCATCCTTGTCGGTAAAATTCAAATCCTCATATACAACACCGACAGCAAAGATAAATAGGTTAGGGCGGTCAATTAAATGGTATACCGATATCGTATCCTCGATTCCAGAATCTTGGTTAGATACCAAAATGTGGATTTTGTTTTCCCCTGGACTTAAGTATAATGATTTTGAAACCCGATAGCAATACTGCCCACTTGCTGAATCTACCAAAACCATGTTTGTTTGTTCCGGAGCTTTGGTTCCTGAATCCAATAGCTTTATTCTAACCGAAGATGGGGTAAGTTTCTCTCTACTACTCACATGACAAATAAATTGGTACTGCTCTGTTTGACTAGAAAATGAAGTTGAAGAACTCAGAGTAATTCTGAAATCTTCGTTTGGATCGAGTATCCTGGAGCATGGATCAGGATTAATTTCATAGTGAATTAATTTTACCTGGGGCCGTTTTTTACTGCCTGATTTAAAGAGTAGGATTGCATTTCCTCTTTCATCCGAATTACATCCAAGTATCTCTTCATGATATTTTTCACCTATCTGAATTGTAGAAATGGGGGTTAGATCATGAGGCTGACTTTGATAAAGTATAATATCACCCATCCGTCCACCAAAAGGTACTACTTCATTGATAAGCCATAGATTATCTTTTGCATAGCCGATGTGGCCTTTTTGAAATTTGCTTTGATTATTCTGAATAGAGAGACCTTTGATGATACCATTAGGAGCCCAGCGGATAAGAAAAGAGTTCTTATAAATATCAGGTGTGTAGGTTCCTAATCCGGCTACATCACCATCGGATGTCATGGTCAGATCATCAATTGATCCGGGGGACTCAGGAACTGTTTTTTCCCACATCACTTCAAATTTTGAATTATATTTTTTCAAGATTATAGGATATCTCTTTGGATCGAATTGATGTGATTGAATCAGATAATATTCACCAAATGTATTTTCTATCATTTTCAATTGGTCATCTTTGGCTCTTTTAGCTATGCGCTCCTGAAGGACGGAGCGATTATTCAGAATATCTATAGTGAACAGAGTAAAAGACGTGTCGCTGGAAAGGAGCACCAGTAATTCTTCTCCATGAGTTTTAAATTCAATCAATTTACTTTCGGTTGGGAAATCAATGGTCAACTTTTCAATTCCTTTCGATTCCGTATTGTATTCCCAGATACCTGGATCCTTATCTAAATTTCCTCCAATCAATATCCGATTTTTTTGCTGTAACAATGCCGTAGGGGTGGAAAGTTGCTCGACGGTACGATGACTCACAGCGCTATAATTGCTCAAATTATAAGTAAGGAATTCCCAAACTCCACTTTCGCCGACCCCTAATATTAAGACCTCTGTCTCGGATATCTTTTCAAGTAAAGCAAAATTCCAATCTATTGAAGATTCTATATTCAGTTCTTGATATAATTCAGACTGGCCAAATAAGTTCGATGAGCCTATCATCATCAGGATTCCAATGAAAATACAATTTCTCATTCCGATAATATGTCAAAGTAAAAAAATAAAGGGAGTACTTTTTCATAACCAGAACGAAGTCCTGCGCTGGCTTCTAGCCGGTGACTTTGATATTGAATGACATCAGTACGACATGAATTAGAGCCAATAGTGTTAAGTACTTTAAGATAAAACTCTTTGGCCGGATTTGAAGTTATTTTATCCAGTATCTCCTGATCCACATTTAGTGTTTCGTAGCTATACAATAAACAGAATACTTCTTTTCCAGGCGTAGAAAATTCCCACCAGCCTTGATCTGGAACAGTAACTATGGTGTCGGCTATTGGATATTCCAAAGACCAAATCAAACGGCACTTCTGTTTTGGACCGATGTGTAATAAATACGCGCATCTTGCTTTTTCGACATAGACATCTAAAATCAATGGGTCAAAAGGTTTTGTTTTTTCTATGGGTTTGTAGTGATTCTTGTTAAATTCAAATGCAATGTTGTCCTTTTCTTTGGTTACATGGTCCAGTCTATTTATTTCAATTTGCGCTTGTAAGTTTATTTGCAAATCAACTGGTTGAGTAAAATTACTTTTGGATCCCAAGGTGTTATTTAGTACAAAAGCTTGTTGACAGTATTGAGTGAAATCGGCATAAGAGATTTCGATAGTACCATTATTTCCCCAGGTACTACCATAACTGTTGATCACCTCGATCCTTTGGTGTGAATCTGAGTAACCTATCAGGACCATGGCATGTCCTCCTTTTTTCAATGGCTCAATATTCCAGATTTTTTTTCCAATCAACGAAGCGTAAGGCGGTGTTTCGGACATGCCGACAATTATAGGATGACCCGCTGAAAGGTGGGCTTTCACGGCTTTAAGCTTATCTTGCTGATTTGCATTTAGGCCAAAGACTTTAAAACCTGGGGATGGATTGCGAAACTTGGCCGCTTCCTGCATTATTTCAGTAGACAATTGGTTTGAGCATTTGATTGATGAAGTGGGAAAGGTTTTTTCAAGACAATCACCTTTTTGATTGATAAAATCCAAAGCATCTGTGATACTTGCCAGAGATTGACAATCATTGCCTCTTTTGATCTGCTGATAAATAAACAGAGCAGAGTGCGCGATGTGATCTGTGATGTAGGCCCTATCGGTTATTCCCATTGAGAATGCTCTTTCAATAGTCCACGCGTAATATCCGGTTGCCCAGCCAACGCAGGATGCAATTTTTCCTTGACTTTTAGGTAATGGAGTATAAGCTTTAAGACTAAATTGAACAGGGATATGATGGTCTTTAACATGTTGCAATCCACCTTCAATCAACTTTTTATATGATTGATCGTCGAGCAATAATCCGGTATTTGATGATATCTGGCCTTGAACTCTCCAGCTGTTACAAGTGAATGTAACCAAAAGAATATAATATAGGATGCGCCCGGTCATTGTTTGGTCAATTGAGTCCAGTAATTATTTGACATAGGTAAACTGAAAACTGCTTTTTCAGAGACCAATTGGAATGTTGAAGCTGATTCGTCAGTACGATGGTAATATATAGCTTGAAATTCTTTCTGTTCAAAGGCCTCGACAATTTCCTGATAGGGAGTAAATAAAACTACAGCTAAGGCGGTAGTATCAATCACAAATGCTTCATTGTCTGAGATAAACAATTGAAACAATATACTTTCTGTTCCTCCAGGACCCACCGAAGGGATGGAATCTACTTTTACTTCATATAACATATCTATTAAAGGAATATTTTCACCTCCTGTTCCATAAAGTAGGTGGGAATTATCTAGATCGAGATTTACAAAATGATCGGTATCCTGAGTAGGAGAAAAAACCTTAAAGTATATGGTGGTGGCTAAAATACCAACAAGCAGCATTGCTGCCAACGATCGAAAATTAGATAAAGAATTTCCTTTGATATGCTTTGCGGGTTTCGCTTCCAATTTAAGATTATCATCTACAACGGCCTTATGAATCCTTTTTACCTGTTCTAGCGAATTGGAAATTGTTGCCCATTCTATACCTTTTCTCAGGTTTTTGTGTGCATTAAAAGCCTCCAAAAATTCGGGATCATCCTTTAATTTTTTTTCAAAATCAAAACCTTCAATTTTACTTAATTCTCCGTTTAGGTATTTTTCAAACAGCTCCAGATTGGGATCAATATTTGACATTGCTTAATGATTTATTGTCAGTAGTGTTTTCCAGATTTCTTCTTGCAAATATTGCATGCACTTGTACTTTCTTTTCTTTACTTGATCAGTGGTCTTCAACATTTCGGATTGGTATACTTTGGTGTATTGTATGTGTTCCACAATCTCTCGATAAGTCATCTGATGGGGTGGTAGGGCATAGCGCAAAATGGTTTTACAAGGCTCGGTTAAGGCGGACAGGATTTTGGAAATTATACTAAGATACTTTTTAAAAGATTTGGGTCTTAGTGATTCTATTACTTCGGCAGTTCTTTGTTTTAAAGTGTTCAAGCAGTGCATCTTGTGATCTATTACATTCTTGGTGCTCGTAAACCTTGGATGATTAAGCCTTTTTACAATTTGGTTTGCCGGGATTTTATCCACATAAAGATATTTTAGCATCTTTTGACTTATCTCGTCAAGCGAATGAAAGCACCGATATACTACCGTTGACAAGAGATCATCTTCCATTGGTTCATAACTATCAGTCGCAAGATTATGTTCCTGAGAATTAGGTATGGATACCTCCTGAATCTTTTTGTTATTTCTATATAATTTATGCACTTGCCGGTAAATAATTTGGCGAAAATATTTATGAATTTGCTTTAATTGAATCTCATTGTCTTTTCCAGCTAATACAAATTTTTTATCCGTTATTGCTTGCAGTAAAATCACTACGGCTTCCTGCAGTAAATCCTGGGCTTCAAGGGTCCTGATTTTTAATTCTTTAATCAATTGCTTGGCATACAGCAAATTTTGACTAGATATGACTTCCTGACTTAGGCGGGAGCGTGCTAATTCATCCTGAGTATAAAGATGTCTGAACACATATCGGAGGGATATTTTTACACTTAACAGTTGGTTGTGTACCACTTTGTCAAAAAAATCGCTGAGCGTAGTTTCTAGTTGCAGGCTTGATAACCTGGATAATTGCTGTCTGGCCTTTTGAATCTTGTGTAACCAAATCACAAAAACCTCTTGGAAAAGCTGATCAGCTCGACGATTGTCTTGAAAGAAAGAACTTATTTTGGTGATATTTTTGGTATACATGAATTTATAGATTTTTTCAATATCAGACTGATCTTCCCGTATCAATTTTTGCAGTGATCTCTGAAATTCAGTCTGGACTTTGTTCATATATACCCTAATTGAGGAAAGGTCCCTTAAAAATATAAAATTTATTTCCGTAGAGATGCTTCGGAAAGGGAATTACACTTGACTTACTATTTACGCCAAGGGCTGATTTTGTACAATTCAAACCAAAATACGCTCACCATTGCGACTAAGGTGCACCAACCTATTTCTGCAAATCCGATGGTCTGAAATTGAAATAGTTGTTGTACAGGTTCTACAAATAAGGTGACAATCAAGATGCAAAGCGTAATTCCTATCATCAACCAGAGGATGGAGTTTTGATATTTGATTGTGGTTATTATTGAATATTCAAGAGATCGGTTGGCAAAGGTTAGAAAAATGTTGGACATGACCAGAGTGGTGAATACCATGGTTCGAACTGCATTGAATTCATAGTTCTGCGAACCCCAATAATAGACACCTAATACCCCAGCTGTAATGATTAATCCCTGTAATATACTTAGAGAGAGTTCATTAGCTGATAAGAAACTCTGAAGTCTCTTGCGCGGTGATTTTTCCAGTAGTTTGGTCTCAGCTGGTTCATTTTCAAAGGCAATAGAGCAAGTGGGACCCATGACCAGTTCTAAAAAGATGATGTGAATGGGATTGAAAATGTTGGCATACTTCCAATTAAGCAATAGTGGTAACGTCACAGTAAGGATAATTGGAATGTGAATAGAAACAATATAACTAATGGCTTTTTTAAGATTTGAAAAGATTTTTCGTCCTTGAATAATTCCGTCCACCATGGATTGTAAATTGTCATTAACTAAGACCAGGGATGAGGCTTGCTTGGCTAAATCACTGCCACGTTTTCCCATAGATACCCCGATGTTGGCGGCTTTTAATGCCGGGCTGTCGTTAACACCATCTCCGGTCATTGCTACTATTTCCCCGTTTTGTTTTAGCGCTTTGATTACTCTTAGTTTGGCTTCCGGATGCATACGGGCATAGACATTGACATTCTGTATTACCTCTCTAAGATCTTGATCGGACATCTTCAATACTTCCGCACCGGTGAGAAAACCATGTTCGGTGTTAAGGCCGATATCATCACAAACGGCCATCGCTGTTTCAGGAAAATCACCGGTGATTACCTTCACCGCAATTCCCGCTTTTACAAATTTTTGAATTACCTCTGCCGCATTATCTTTGGGAGGATTATAAAGGCCAATGAGCCCAATGTATCTCCATGGAAAATCTTCCTGTTGCTCTGGAAAATCATGGTTGCGGCAATCAGCGGCTGCAACTCCAATCACTCTAAGTCCTTGTTGTGATAGTCTCTGAGTAATACGATGGATTTTATCTTGATCGACCTGATCTAAATTACAAATACTCAGGATTTTTTCAATTCCACCTTTACCGCTAACCAGTATTTGGCCCGCCTGATCACGGTATACATGGGTCATCATTGGCGGTATTCCACTAAGTGGGTATTCGTGAATAAATTCGAGCTGTTGATTTGCATTTTCAGATACGTGGGAATAAGCTTCATGAATGGCTTTTTCCATCGGATCGAATGGTTTGGGCTCAGAAGCTAAAGTTGCCATCTTTAAAAGATCAAACTCGGCTGCTGAAATCTCGGATTTCCAATTGGTTTGACCCAGATAAGTCACTGAGTGATGATCTTTCGACATAAGTGCTTTTAGCTCCATAGCCTCGGTGGTGATTGTTCCGGTTTTATCCAGACAAATAACCGTGGCTCCACCAAGACTTTCTACGGTTTGAGGTTGTTTGGTCAATATACCGATCCGACTCATGCGTGCAGCTCCCAGTGCCATGAAGCTACTGAAGGCCACCGGTATCTCTTCCGGTAATATGGACATGGCTATTGTGAGTCCGAATATCAAAGAGGTAATGATATTTCCAGTCCTGAAATAATTGATTCCCCAAACCAATAAAAATGCAAAGGCACCCCAAATGGCCATTTTCATAACAAAACTGTTGATTTGGATTTGCAAGGGGGATTTTTCTTTTTTAATCTCATAAAGCGATTTTCCCAGTTGGCCTAATTGGGTTTGACTACCGATGGCATCTACCTTTCCATAAAAACTTCCGGATACTAAATGGCAACCTGCAAAGAATGGTTCTTGGGGTATTTTATTCAACGCAATCGACTCTCCGGTAAGGATTGATTCATCAATACTAAGATCGTGTGTCTGTACCAATGTTCCATCGGCAGGTATCAATTGGCCCTCTTCAACATTAATGATATCACCTACCACAATATCGTCGGTTCCAATTTCTTCAAGTTGGTTGTTCCTAAATACTTTGGCAGTAGGTTGAGTAAGACGGACCAGTTTTGACAAGGCGTTTTCACTCTTGATTGATTGATACCAGGAAATAGCTGCCACTAAAATAATCGCAATGGAAAGAGTTACTCCTTCCGAGATTTCTCCAACTGCAAAGTAGATTGTACTTGCAATGAATAACAGGATAAACATGGGTTCTGCAATCACCTCTTTAGTGATTTTTAAGAAGTTGTTTTCAGGAGGCTGAAAAAGAGAATTAGATCCGTAAGAAGCTCTGGATTTAATAACTTCTTGCGGTGTCAAACCTTGTATACCTTCTAAGGAGTACTTTCTTTCCATAGAATGACAGGAATTGTATTTATAAATTAATCTTTTATTCGGCGTAGTGTAGTCCTCAAGCACATACAACTCATTTTAACATCTGTTTTTAAACCACTTCAATTAAAATTAAAATAAAAATAGATCAGATATTTTCACCTTTTGGTCGAACTTATGTGGATTAAAGTTTGATTCTTAAGATCTTATTAGTAAAAGTATACACATGGGGTTTGCTGATTACGGAAATAGATCACTGATTAATAATCGAAATCTGATTTCAAGGATTTCTGGTAATTTTGTTCGTTTCAGTGCAAGCGCTATTAAGACTAAAGCAACCTATCAAACCGGAGTTGATCCTGTCCAAAGAGCCTTTAGTATTAAAACACGTAAGTCCATTAAGACCATCATCTTTTATTGGGTGGTACTGATAATCATATCGATCGGTACGATTTCTTTAATATACCAATGGATGGCTTAAACTGGAGATGAAAATGAAAAGCAGGCTTCGAGCAGCCTGCTTCATTAAATCCTCAATTACACATTATTTGATTGAAGGAATAGCCTTAACGTGTGCATAGAACTTGAAGGCATATCCAAGACCGGTAATCATTCCTTCCACATCATCATTTTTAATTTTTATTCCTTTCACATCAAACAAGTCATTCCCTGGAGAAATGGCTTTAACGGCATATATGGTTCCATCGCTTCCTTCTCCTTTGACAGCAATCATATTTCCTTCAAGTTGTAAACCCCGGATTGGGATATATTGGCTATCACCGACTTTGGCCATCACTTGATACACTTTTCCTCTTTCGTAAATACTTACCAAGGTGGTGTTTTTCAATCCGATTTCCTGGGCCAGTTTTACCGGATATTTATATCTGTTAATAAACGCTTTAACGTCAAGTAGATGGAAATTGCCTCCGTCGCTCAATGCTCTTACCGGATGCTCTACTCCTTTGTCTTCATCTATCGCATATACCGGATAAGAATTACCATCAGGATGGATGGCCGCTATATCCCATTGAATTGCATCCGATTTGTTCCTAACTTGTGGAAGGGCACTGACATTAGCCAGTACATTATGACCATAGATTACCGCTTCGATGTTTTCGGATTCAAACTTGACTCCCATGACATCACGGAATAATCCTTCGGGTGAAATTGCCCTAATATCCAAGAAGTTTTCATTAGGTGTAAGCGCTTTCATCCTAATTACGTTCCCGGCACGACTTACACCTTTTATATCTAACTTGGACATGTCTGGGTTTAAGCCTTTGATATCCAATATCTTGCCAGTTGGGGTGATTGCTTTGACCGGAACGTAAAAATCATTAGATACCAACATGACGGCAGCCAGTTCCTGACCTTCAAAATCCACCATTACTTTCATAAAATGTTGATCTTTAGCCAGTTCCACAGCATATACATCATACATTTTACCAGACTCGTCGAAAGATTTTACATCTAAAAACTTACCTCCCTGTACAATTTTTAATGCCCATCGGGTCTGGGAAATACAAAAATTAATTGACAACAAAGCAAGCAGACCAACCAAGCTGAGTTTTACAAGTTTCATGATTGTTTTATTTAACTTATTTGTTTATAATTACCATTACTTCAAGTCCTTCTATTTCTATCGACGGTAATTTAATCCTTGTTAAATAAGATTTGAATGATGGTTGTCATTAAGAAAGATGATCCGGGTATCTAGATAATGGGGGTTTAAACTGATCATTCACAATAGATTCTGTATACATTCGCAAAGTGATTTAAATCAAAACAGATGTGAGCAGGATCATTTACACTCCATTTTTATTTGAACTACTTTACTTAAGATTTCAGAGTATAAATAATGGAATATGGACTTTATGAATATTTTTTGGATATTTCTGATATTGATTTCATTAGAGCCAGTATTCCGCAAAAGATTGCGCACTGCAGCTAGACAAAATCTTATTTCCAACATCGAGAAACAAAGAAATTCCCGTGTCATTACTATTGTACATCGTCAGGAATCGATGAGCTTGCTGGGTATACCTATAATAAAATATCTTTCTCTGGAGGATTCGGAGGAAGTACTTCGGGCACTCGAATTAACGGATGATGAAAAAGATATCGATCTTATTTTGCATACACCAGGTGGACTGGTGATCGCTGCATTACAAATTGCCCGGGCAATTCAAAAAAGGAATGGTAAAGTACGAGTGATTGTCCCACACTATGCGATGAGCGGAGGCACGCTGATTGCATTGGCTGCCCATGAAATAATCATGAGCGAGAATGCCGTATTAGGACCTGTTGACCCCCAAATAGGAGAATTTCCGGCTCCTTCATTACTTAAAATTGTAAATCAGAAAAAACCTGGTGATATCGATGATAAAACACTGGTATACGCTGATCTTGCCGAGAAAGCTATAAACCAATTGGAATCGAGTATAAGAGATTTATTGAAAGAAAATTATTCAGCGGCAAAATCTGAGCAACTGGCCAAAGAATTGACCTCCGGTAAATGGACTCATGACTTTCCAATTACCGCAGAATTCGGAACTCAATTAGGACTCCACATCTCAACCAAAATCCCCAAGGAGGCATTGGATTTAATCAGCCTCTATCGTCAACCTTTAAGAACACAAAAAACGGTAGAATATACACCAGGTGAAAAATAAACATGATAACCGGAGTTTGATCAATCCTCTACTTCGGTAATCCAATTAAATCAAATTATTAATCGAACTTGGGTGAACAAGCACGGATCAATCTCAATTTTTAGTTTTAAGATATTTTTTTTGGTGACTTCATTATGCTGTCAAGCGGGTGTATTCGACTATATTCCCAATTCGAGATACCTTTTGAAATTCCAATTTTTCCAGTAAATAGTGCATTGATAGATTATCTTCATGAATTTTGGCAACTATTTTAATATAGTTTCGATCTTGTGCAATTTGTAGCATAAATTTAGCTAAAGAGATACCGATCCCCTGCTGTTGCCATGGATCAGCCACTACAATAGCAAACTCAGCACCATCATTCCAAATGTTTTTAACAAGACGAGCTAAACCAACCATGGTTTTTTCGTTTTCGATTACCATTTCAGCGATGATTGCGATCTCTCTGTCGTAATCTATTTGGGTAAAGCGAATCAGATTCTCATGATCAGTAGGAGGGGTAAAACCTAGGTATCGGAAGTATCTTGATTTCTTCGATAAATAATGAAACATTTTGGCTTCCATAAGTTCATCCTCAGGCTTAATAGGACGCAATAAAACTTCAGCACCATTTTTCAAAGTGAGGGTCCTGATATATTGAGTTGGGTACGGTGAAATGACCAGGTGGGAATAATTATCAGTTTTCTTACACAAACCAGTTGGTTCCAGTGTTATGAATGCATCCAACGCCATACCTCCCGCTTCATTGACCGCATAAGGGTTTATATCGATTTCTTTGATACAAGGGAAATCAGCCAACAGATAGGCGAATTTAACTAGATTGAATTTCAGACTCTCAAGATCGATAGCGGGAATACTTCGATATCCACAAAGCAGCGTATAGATATTTGTTTTTTCGATCAATCTTTGGGCTAAAGTCATATTTAATGGTGGTAAGGCCGCTGCAACATCCCGTACAAGTTCTACCGTGATACCTCCAGCTCCAAATAAAATAACCGGGCCAAACACTGGATCTTTTTTCGAACCAATAAACAATTCATGTCTGCTGTGAATCATGGGTTCGATTAGGAGTTTGCTTCCATCGGTATCCGCGGCCTTCATCGCTACTTTTTTTTGTAAAGAATGATAGGCCGCAGCCAATTCATTCTCAGTATTAATGTTAAGAACAACACCACCGATATCCGATTTGTGTGCGATCTTAGGGTTGGCCACCTTTAGTACTACTGGAAATCCAATTTGTTCTGAATAGGTAATGGCTTCAGATAATGAGGATACCAGCTTAGTTTGTGGTGTCGGTATGAAATAATGCTTTAGCAACGTCTTTGCCTCAGATTCATTTAATTCCTGCCGATCAGATTTTAAAACGGATTCTAATATGGTTGCAGCCGCGGTTCTGTTGGGAATGAATTTCTTGGGGATATCAGAGGGAGTTTCAGATAGTGCCTTTAAATTTTGGCGATAACTGATCATTTTTAAAAAAGCTTCCACAGCATTTTCAGGATACCGATAATTGGGAATGCCCCCATTTTCCAGAATATCTCGGGCTGATTGAACATCAGATTCACCCATCCAGCAGGCAAATACAGGAATTTTGAAGGGTAGTTGGCTTAACTTTTCTGCCACTGAAGTAGTATTCGTAATGGCTTGGGTTACCATAATGAACAAAATGGCATCAAGTTGAGTATCCTCAATCATAATTTTAGCAACGTCCAGGTACTGTTCAACCGAAACATCTCCCAAGGTATCAATGGGGTTTTGTCGACTCCAATTATTCTCTAAAATCCGGTCTATACGCAGAATTGTCGGTTCTGATAATTTTGCTAATATACCGCCTCTCATACTGAGGTAATCAGTAGCTAGCACTGCCGGTCCTCCTGCGTTGGATAGGATTGCCAAACGATTATCTTTGGGTATGGGTTGCGTGGCAAAGGCCTGAGCACAATCAAAGAGTTCTTGAATCGTATTGACTTCAACAATTCCCGCTCGCTGTAGTGCGGTTTGGTAGACCAAGTGATCTCCAGCAATAGCTCCGGTATGAGAAAGCGCAGCATTTGCTCCGGCTGGGCTTTTTCCGGCTTTTAAAATGATGATTGGTTTGACTCTGGCAAATGCCCTAGCTGCACTCATGAATTTGCGAGCTTCCTGTAGACTCTCCATGTAAATAAGGATACAAGAGGTCGTGGTATCAACGGCGAGGAAATCAATAATGTCATCAAAGTCAACATCTACCATTGAACCGATCGAAATAAAATAACTAAATCCAATCTGTTGCTCTACACTCCAGTCCAGGATAGTTGTGCACAAGGCTCCACTTTGAGAAACAAAAGCCAAATTTCCAGGAAATGCGTTATGAATTGCAAAACTGGCATTCAATCCTTGTGCCGGATTAATAAATCCTACACAATTAGGACCCATTATGCGCATCCGGTATTTTTTGGAGATGATTTTTATTTGTTCGAACAAAGAACGGCCCTTTTCACCCGCTTCTTTAAAACCAGCACTTAATATTACCACCTGTTCAATATCAGATTTTCCACATTCTTCCAATATCATTAGTACCCACCTGGCCGGTGTGGCAATTACGGCCAAATCAATTTTTTCTTTAATATCCAGGACACTTGGATAACTAAAGACGTCGTTTATTTTTTGGTGCTTGGGATTTACAGGAAAGACTTTTCCTTTATATCCCGGGTGCATTAAATTGCGAATCAGTGCATAACCCACACTTCCAGCCTGATCTGAAGCCCCAATTGCTGCTATGGACTGAGGATTGAACATTTTGATCAAAGGACTTTCCATAATTTTTTATTTTGTAAAAGTCCAATAGGGCAAGAGGTTTTCAATCAGCATATCCATGCGGCTTTCAAACAATTTCCAAACGGCAGGGCCCGAAGTCGTCTTGGGTTCCTCGTAGCAGATTGGATCTCCATTGATACCTGCCTGAAAGTTTAAAATTCCGCATTGTAAAGCCTGAATGTTGTACCCACCTTCAAGCGTTGCAAATATTTGTTTGAAGTTTTCCCGGAGCATTACTCCTACTTCATAAAATGCATTTACCGAATATCTGAGATCGAGCAATAAATCCTGATGATGACCATCAAAGCCGGCTGATACAGCTACAATATCGGGTTGAAACTGTTTGATTATCGGTAGCAATCGGCTAACAGCTGAAATAAATACATCATCTCCGCTATCCGGGGGAAGAGGCACATTGATAGTATATCCACTCCCTTGCCCTTCGCCAATTTCTTGGGGAACACCAAAACCTGGGAATGCAGGATGCTGATGAATAGACCAATACAATACCTGATTATCATCATAGAAAATATGGGAAGTACCATCTCCCAGGTGTCCGTCAAAATCAAAAAGTAAAACTCTATTACCTAGCGCAGTCAACTTCTTAACCGCTATGGCAATATTATTAAAAACACAAAAACCACTGGAATGGGTAGGATAGGCATGATGTCCTGGAGGTCTTACTAGAGCAAAATCATTATTTAGAGCAGCGGTCCAAGTCAAATTTACTGCGGCTGTTGCTGCTTCGAAGCTTTTACTGCTGACTACTGTATCGGCATCTAGCCTGCCTCCTTCCCGGCAGATGTTTTCTACTCGACTAATATATCCCGGAGAATGCAATAAGTGTAAATCTTTCTCATTAAGATCGATGGGAACTTCGTCAAGTCCGGGAAAGTTTTCTAACCTTTTGGGATTTTCAGGATGCATACCCGTCTCATGCTCTAAAAAAAGCGAATTGAATAATAAATTCATATCGGTTTTATCGATTTATCCTGTTGATGGATTTCCTGGTTTTCACAGGAATTATGAAATTTTAGCCGTAAGGTAAGATTAATCATTGTGGGCCACAAAACGCTTTAAATTTTTCTTTAAAGCTTCAAAATTATCCACAAACCGTTTGTACTTTCTCCGGATCTTATTGTGATATTTAAGTTCCCCTTCACCAAAATCAATCTCAGTGGCTATCCGCTTTTCATGAATGATAATATCATGTCTGAGTTCATCAATTAATTTAAGTTTCTTCAACAGAATGTTTCGGTATTCATCCACGTGCTCCAGGATCGAAAGGTAGTTTATGTGTTTGTGCAACACTACTCCTAATTCATTTTGAAAGAACTTGATTTCATCCTGATAAAAGTTCAATCTGGAAATCCACATTCTATGTTCTTGATGAAAAAAACTCTGATGATTGGTATAGATGTCTATTTGATTCATGGCTGGGGAATTGTAAGACTCTTATATTTAAAACGATATGTTTTCTGACATAATTCAATGCATTGCAATTTTTTTTATTTATTTTTTATTCCTTTCTTCATTAAAAGTTTTTTGTGAAATTATTAGAAACCTGCCGCTTGGGAATAAATATGATTACCGCTAGTTGTAGTCAGCAGGGAGCAGTCTTAATATTTGGATTGCTCTGTTATTCGCTAACTGCTTGCTCTCAGAATGATTCATTATTTGTTCATGAGTTGGATCAGTACCTGTCAAGTCTTCTTAGCAAAAATGAGCCAGGAGGAGCGGTCCAAATAACCAAATCAAATGAGATTATATTTGCCAAAGGATATGGCGTTGCAGACATCGAGACGAAGGAGCTTATTACCCCAAATACCATCTTTAATCTCGGTTCCATTTCCAAAACCTTTGTGGCTAATGGTATCCTGATCCTTCATGAGGAGGAAAAAATTCAACTATCCGATGGAATAAATAAATATTTTGAGACATTCAAGGTTCCGGAGATTATCAAAGAAATTACTTTGGAACATTTATTAGCTCATTGTTCTGGTTTGCCTGATATACGTCAAGTCGATAAGAATCCGAAATTTTTTCTGACTGCGGATGACGAAGAAAATTTTGCACCTCTCCTGGAAGTCGAAGCTTTAAATTTTAAACCTGGACAAAAATTCGAATATTCCAATCCAGCTTATAACGGATTAGCATTAATCATTGAGAAGACCACCGGTAAAAAATGGCAATCCTTTATCCGTGATCGCATATTGATTCCTTCAAATATGCTCCAAAGTACAATTACTGATGGTGCTCATCCAAGGCAGGGCGTAGCACATGGTTATATAATGAAAAATGGGAAATTCACCGAATATGATTATGGTGAGTATCCCACTTTTACAGCGGCTGGAAACGGTGGAGTCTGGAGCTCGGTGGCTGAGTTGGCTCATTATGAAGTAGCCCTTAAATCAGAAATCTTTCTAAAAAAATCTACGGTTTATAAATCCAGGCAACCATTCCATCCTTTTAATTGGCGGGATCCTCAAAAACCATTTGTAGGATACAGCTGGTTTACGGGACAAAAGAATCTATTTGGAAATGATTTTTTTGATACAGACTTCATTTATCATACCGGATCGCAGGGTGGATTCCGCGCTTACTATGTGCTTATTCCGGAACACGACATTCTTCTTACAGCCACGTTCAATCGACCCGTGAATCGAGTATTGATCCTAAATCTAGTGCGAGTGTTGCAAAAATATAACTGGTTAAAATAAACTACCTTTTCCTATTCTGGTTAGTTGTTGATAACCCAAGGTTATGAATCCACACATAGTTTATGATTATATCATAGTTGGAGCCGGAGCGGCCGGTCTTCACTTGGCTCTTGCTATACTCACCGATCCATATTTTGAAAATCAGAGCGTATTGATTATCGATAAAGAGACCAAATCAATAAATGATAAGACGTGGTGCTTTTGGGAATGCGGTGAAGGAAAATGGGATAGGATCATTAGCCAGGAGTGGACCCTGGGGGCTTTCTATTCCGTTTCAAATCGCCAGTTACTTCAATTACAGCCGTATCGCTATAAGATGTTGGAGTCGTTGAAATTTTATGAATATGCTAAAAAGGAGTTAAGTCAGTGCGATCGAATGGATTGGATACATGAGGAGGTAATGGAAATTGAAGAAGGGGAAATTAAAAAGGTTAAAGTCAGTCAAAATCAATATTTGGGCCGTGAAGTATTTGATAGCAGGTACGATTTTTCATTTTTAGAAATCAAGGATAAATATGCCAAAATTCTCCAACACTTTAAAGGATGGGAAATCGAAACCGCTGAATCCCAATTTGATCCAAGAGAGTTTATCATGATGGACTTTCGAGTAAAATGGCCGGAATCCACCAGTTTTATTTATGTATTGCCATTTAGTAATAACCGGGCATTGATCGAGTGCACCTTTTTTTCTCCGCAACTGGTACAAGATGAAGTGTACGATTCCATGTTGAGATCTTACATGAGCAATATTTTGAAAATTAAAGAATATCGTATCTCCAGAACAGAAAAGGGAGTCATCCCCATGACTGACTTCCCGTTTCAGCAAAGTCATCGTCCGGGAATAACCAAAATTGGAACTGCGGGCGCTTGGGTTAAACCCTCTTCGGGATATTCTTTTAAGAATTGTGAAAAGATGTCCCGCAAATTAATCGAAAACATTAAGAATGGTAATAGCCGAAATCAGGGTCTATTGAAATGGCGATATCGCAAGTATGATAGTATCTTGTTGGATATACTACAGTCAAAAAATCATTTAGGGGAGAAAATATTTACTGAGCTTTATACACGAAATCCTATACAAAGGATATTTAGATTCTTGGATGAAGAATCGAATTGGGTCGAAGATCTGAGGTTGATCTCATCACTGAGTGCCGGCCCGTTTTTGCAATCTGCCTGGAACCTAATTAAGAGGTGAGCGATCCTGGATTGAGAAGACCATGAGTTTCAGAATCGTGTATCGACCGAGTTACATTTCTTCTAAAATGTAATTGATTAAATGAATTTGGAAAAATACTTAGATCGAATTCGATATCAGGGGCCAGTAGCAGTGAACCTTGAAGTGCTTACTAACTTGCAATATGCACATTTGACGTCCGTTCCATTTGAGAATCTCAACATTATTTATAAACTCCCCATCCATTTATCACCCGACATCTTATTTAACAAGATAGTTACTTCAAGAAGGGGAGGATTTTGCTATGAAATAAATGGGTTGTTTTATGAGTTGCTGAGTAAACTTGGATATGATGTCTCTATGATATCAGCACAGGTCTATACGCCCTCGAATGGATTTGGACCTGAATTTGACCATATGGCTCTATTAGTGCAAATTGAAGGTGAATTTTTTCTGACAGATGTTGGATTTGGGGAATTTGCGACCATTCCACTCAGGTTAGAAGGAAGGATTATTCAGCAGGATCGTGACGCAGACTATTGCATCAATCAATTAACTTCAGGCGAGTATTTAGTTTATAAAATAGTGATGGATCAGTGGATTCTGGTATATAAATTTTCAATTAGTAAAAGAGCAATGGAAGAATTCGAATCAAGATGCAATTATCATCAGACATCAGATGAATCCCATTTTACACATGGAGCGATTTGTTCATTAATAACAGATGAAGGAAGAATTACGCTGAGCGGTCAAAAGTTTAAAATTACTTCATCTGAAGGAGTTGAAGAGTATCATGTAGAATCCGCGGAAGCCTTTCTCAATTTGGTAAAATCGAAATTTGGAATGAAGTTTCCTCATTCAGGATAACCATTTAGACCAATTTTGCCTATTAGTTACCTACAACAATAAAAACCAACTATAATAAACTGGGTCGGATTACCCAATTCAATCATCAAAAAGGGGAGGTTTAGTGGATACGTCATCACAAAAAGAACAAAAATTTGGATTGTGGGAATAATCAGTGGGGTCTTATTGTCTAAGAAATATATTTAAATTTGAAAATGAAAAAATCATACTTCTTCCTTGCTATATTCTCCCTGCTTGGAGCACTAACTACCATAGCACAAACGTATCGGGTTACCGGAACCACGATAGATAGCGAAAATGAATTACCTCTGCCAGGTTCTCATGTAGCGTTGCTATCCAGAAATGATTCGATGGTTGTAACTACCGATAAACAGGGTATATTCCGTTTTCCACAAGTTAAACCAGGGCGTTACTTGTTGAAAATCACTTTTTTGGGATATGATGCTCTAAGACAACGAGTAGAGGTTAATGATTCGGATGTCATTTTAGGATTGTTGAGGTTAGAACAAGGCGCACAGAATTTGGATGAAGTGACAGTAAAAGAAAAAATGGTCAGAGCCGTGCAGGAAGGGGACACCACTTCCTTTAATGCAGGGGCATACAAGACCAACCCAGACGCTTCGGCCGACGATTTAATCAAGAAAATGCCGGGAGTAATTAACAATAACGGCAAATTGGAAGCACAGGGAGAAGAAGTCAAAAAAGTATTGGTGGATGGCCGGGAGTTCTTTGGTAATGATCCCAACGCTGCTTTGAAAAACCTACCTGCAGACGTCATTGAGAAAATCCAAATCTTTGATAAACAGAGTGAACAAGCTGAATTTACCGGATTTAAGGATGGAGAAACTCAAAAAACCATTAATATCATCACCAAGACCGGTACCAGTAACAGTCAATTTGGAAAGTTGTTTGCCGGAGGTGGAGATCAGGGCAAGTATCAGGCTGGAGGCAACGTAAATTTTTTTAATGGTGATCAACGGATCTCACTGATTGGTCAAACCAACAACATCAATATTCAAAACTTTGCCACGGAAGATCTTTTAGGTGTTTTGGGAAGTAGCAACAGCAGAAGATTTAGAGGAAGCCGGGGAGGTGGAAGTCGTGGAGGAGGAAGAAGTCGCGGCGGAGGTGGTGATGCGAGTGATTTTTTGGTAAGTCAACAAGGAGGTATTACTCAAACTCATGCTTTCGGTATCAATTACTCAGATAAATGGGGTGAAAATCTGGAAATCACCGGCAGCTACTTTTTTAATATGAGTGATAATGTTTCGGATGAGTTTCTGAACAGGAACTATATTGGAACCGGTGAACAAAAGGATCAATTATATATCGAGGATAGCCGGTCAAATGGTGAGAATACCAATCACCGTGCTAATTTCAGAATTGAGTACAAACTAGATGATCGGAATTCATTCATTATCCGACCCAGGTTTACCTACCAGGGGAATGATGGCATCGAGAATATATTGGCTTCTACCAGTGAACAAAATGAGCTGGTCAATGCTACAGATTATGGATTGACAGCCAGGTTGAAAGGCATTGATGCCTCCACGAGTATTCTCTGGAGACATCGATTTAAGAAAATGGGACGTACGGTATCACTTAGCTTGAATGGAGGATACAAAGATCAATCCGGGGACAACTTATTGTTTTCAATCAATGAATACTATACTCGGATGGCAACAGTTGATTCACTGGATCAATCCTCCGATTTATTATCCGATGGATGGAATACCTCGGCCAATCTGGCTTATACGGAACCTGTGGGTAAAAGTGGCCAGTTTCAGCTTGATTACCAATTATCGCGCAATGACGATAAATCAGATAAGAAAACTTATGATTTTGAAGAATTTACTCAAGGATATACAGGATTAGCCCCTTCTCTTTCGAATGTTTTGGAGAGTCAATACACCACACATCGAGCGGGAGCCTCCTACCGCTTGCGAAAAGGAGCCTCGTTTGCCAGCATATCCCTACGAGCTCAGACCTCTACCTTAAAAGGAGATCAGGAGTTTCCGGTTTCGGATCAATTTACCAGAACATTTAACAATATTTTGCCCAATGCCTTTTTTAGATATTCCGTCAATCGTTCAAAATATTTGATGTTTGGTTATCGGACATTTACCCGTCAACCTTCGATCAACCAGTTGCAGACTGTCATCGATAACAGCAATCCGTTGCAGATTAGAACCGGAAATCCGGACCTGCAACAGTATTATCAGCATATGGTGTTTATGAGATTTTCAAATACCAATACCGAAAAAGCTTCCGTCTTTTATGTATACCTCAATGGTAGTTTTTCTGATAATTACATTGTCAACAGTACGATAACCGCTCAAAATGATATCCCGCTCTCTGAAGATTTTATTCTTAACCGAGGGTCGCAATTGATTAAACCAGTCAATCTAAGTGGATATTATAGCCTACGGTCTTTTGTAACTTATGGTGTACCATTTTCGTTGATCAAATCTAACTTTAATATCAACACCGGCTTCAGTATAACTCGGCAACCGGGATTAATCAATGAATTAGAAAATTTTGCGAACAATTCCAGATACAATTTAGGATTGGTGATTAGTAGTAATATTAGTGAAAATGTCGATTTTACCCTGTCTTCGCAAAGTAATTATAACATTGTTAAAAATACGGTAAATACGCAATTGGATGATAACTTCTACAACCATACCGGTCAGGCTACACTAACCTGTATCTTGGGAAAGAGAATAGTCTTCAGAACCGATGCCAGCAACCTTCTGTATTCCGGATTAGGTGAAGAATTCAACCAAAATTACTGGTTGTGGAATGCCAGCCTGGGAGTTAAGGTATTCAAAGATAACATGGGAGAAATCAAGCTTTCGGCTTTTGATATTCTCAAACAAAACCAAAGTATTTCTCGAAATGTTACCGAGTATTATTACGAAGACGTTCAAAGTACGGTATTGCAAAGATTTCTGATGCTTAGTTTTTCTTACAAGATCAAACATTTTGGTACGGCTCCGGCGCCCAGAACCCAATCCGGAGAGGGAAGGTTTCCAATGGGCCCACCGAGAAGAAATTGACCGGTGATTTTCATTCAGAGTCTTAATTTCATTAGACCAATAACTACTGAAGTGATTTAAAAACAGATGTTAAAATGAGTTGTATGTGCTTGATTTTCAAGACGAAGCTCTTTTTGAGATTCATAGCCACAGTTATGGATCGAGAAAAAGCTGACGTATTGAGAATCAATGGCATGCAAATCTATTAACAATTAATTTGATTTTTAAATCACTTCACTAGTGGGATTGATATCCAGTTTATGCATGAGTTAGTTGTCGGGTTGTATGACGAGTAAAATTCATTGAAATGCAAACGTAAGTTTATATCTATCGAATTCGGGTGTATACCACTTTTTTTATCAAGAATACATCTTCTAGAGCTGCTATAACTTCGTTAATGGTTTACAATTCAAAGGTTATTAGGCTGTTAAAAGAAGATTTGCACTCTGAGTCATAATCAGTGAGCATTATTTGTTGGGTGTATTTCAGATGTAGCCACAAGGTAAACGAAAAATTGCTAGCCGACCACTTGACATCTTGGGCAGGAATTAGTTGGAGATCTGGGTTTCAACCACTTGAAAAGGTTGTATCTGACAACAATGACAAATAGTGGGCAGCAGTCCGTACAAAAAATTCATGCAAACTGTAACCCAAAAGGCCATTTTTGCGCCAATGCTCGGGTGTAAGCTATACCACTTTTTTTAAAGTCAAGAATGCAACTTCTAGAGAGACACTCCGATTATATTGGTTAGTACATTATTTTATTTTTAGAGGAAATCACTTCACTATTAGCATGAGTTAGTTGTCATGACAGTAAAATTCATGCAAACGTAACTATCGAATTCGGGTGTATACCACTTTTTTTATCAAGAATACATCTTCTAGAGAGACACTTCGTTAATGGTTTACAATTCAAAGGTTTTATTTGCACTCTAGTCATAGGTTTTATTTTTGGGTGTATTTCAGATGTAGTAAAGAAAAATAAGGAGTTGATTATTGGAGATTGGGTTTCAACCACTTCGAACTCGTCCAATGCGGAGAAAAAGTTGGTATTCTCTTTTAAAACTGGTATTTGTTCATTCCTGACCCCTTTCGGGCCTTTTGCAAGATATTCTGTAAATCAGGACACCATCATAATTATCCAAAATATTGGAAAACATACCAAATATGATCAATTTGAAACCAAGATGTACAGGTTTTATATAAGTGTATTAGCCAGGAAAAAATTGGTTTTAATTCCGGACCAAGCCACTGCTGAGAGATTTTTTAAATACAAAAATAAATCCGCAAAAGACTCCATTGTGCTCACAAGGATTCCACGAAAATTTAACCATAAGTTAGTAAGGATCGGATTTTTCAGTTCCGAATGTTACGGTTCGTGTCCATCTATGTACCTGGAGATAGACTCCATGGGGATTATGCGCTTTGCGGGCAAAAAATTTACAGAAATTTTGGGTTACTATTCAGGAAAATTAAATGATAATCAACTTCAAAATCTTAAAATGAAATTAAAGGCAATTGATTTAGATCAAATAAAGAATGCCTATACTGCCCCATGGACGGATGATCAGACTTGTATAATCAGGATCGAAACGATTAACTTCACTGTTGAATCCACCATATATGGATACGGTCAGGAGCCGGTAGAATTGAGATTTTTAATACACGAATTAATGGAGATTTATAGGTTTGTCCATTTGAAGAAAGATGCATCTCGGATTTTCAAATTTCATTATAATGATTTGGCAGAAATCAAGTATCCTCCACCACCACCACCTCCTCCTCCGAGGTTTGATCACAAATAGCATGTATTCCAGAAATACCCCAGACGAATATGAGTCCTTATTCATGGATTTAGTATATAGCAAGCCGGCTTTGAGAAATGGATATCAAATCCATTTGGTCAGCTTGATTACCGCATTGACCATCTTTTGAGTGAATGAAGAGTAGGGAGGCATCAGTGGATTTGCCACACTATATGCCCAATTTTGTTTTAACACTCCCTTGGCATTCGAAAACATTTTGAAACTGTTAAATCCATGGGCCTTTCCCATTCCACTTTGACCAATTCCTCCGAAAGGTAAGTAAGGATTAAAGAATTGTATCGCTGAATGATTGATAGCTACATTTCCAGAGGAAGTATATTTTAATAAATACTGGATGGTTCGTTTGTTTTTGGAATATATGTACAGAGATAAAGGTTTTTCTTTCGCTTTGAGTAAATGGACTACATCTTCTATCCGGTTAAATCCCACCACCGGCAGAATAGGACCAAAAATCTCTTCCTTCAGGATTCGATGATTTAAAGGTGGATCGACCACCAGGGTTGGTTCGATATAGTTATCCACCAGGTTGTAGATTCCCCCGATTATTTGTGCTTCATCTTCCTGCGAAAGGGTATCTAAATATTTGATTAGTCTACGACAACTTGCAGGGTTAATGACTCTGGCAAAATCTTTATTCCTGGAAGGCTCTTCGGGGAATAATTGACGAATTGCGGATTGTAAGGCATCTACTAACGCCTGTTTTACTTTTTTATGAACAAAAACATAATCGGGAGCAACACATAATTGTCCCCCATTGATATATTTAGACCACGCGATGCGCTGTGCAGCTTGTTTAATATTCGCAGAGCTATCAACAATAGCTGGAGATTTTCCTCCCAGCTCCAAAGTCACAGGTGTCAAATTTTTGGCAGCTGCTTCCATAACCAATCTACCTACTTTGGTAGAACCAGTAAAAAATATATGGTTAAACGGTAGTTTGACCAACTCCTTGGCGGTCTTCGAATTCCCTTCAATAACCTGGACCAATTGTGGCGGAAAGGTTTCGGAAATCAACTGAGATAATACCTTGTTGGTGTTGGGTGTTAGTTCTGAAGGTTTGAGAATTGCATGATTTCCGGAGGCGATTGCCGAAATCAATGGACCTAAGGATAATAGAATGGGAAAATTAAAAGGTGAAACAATCAAGACAACCCCCTTGGGTTCATAGCGTATCCAATTCTTAGTCCCCAACAGGGTTATGGGGCGATCCACCCGTTTTTTTCTCATCCAATGGCGGATGGATTTAATGGCATGACTCAATTCGGAGATGGTGGGTAAAATTTCAGTAATATCGACTTCTGTAGGATTTTTTCGAAAATCGAGATATACACTTTCCTTTAATTGTGGCCGATGTCGCTCGATTGCCGCTAGCAGTTTTTGTAGCCTATTTTTTCGTAGTGGGTAAGAGCTATAACCGGATTCTTGAAAACTGGTATATTGATCTTCAAAAGATTGCCGTAGGAACTCAATGTGGTTTTTTAATGTGTCTGCCTGATCCATTCTTGGTAAAATTACAAAAACATCCACTTTCCTTCCTCAGTTACTCCTCTCCGATAAATACTGCAACCCTTCCTAGAGGTCATGACCCTTGGATATAAAAATGGAATAAAGGAGTGGGATAGATTGGTTCCTATCTCTATGACCACACCTCGATAGACCAAGTTGACCGTAACCATGCTTAGGGTCACTCCAGTTGTTCAAAGCGATCTACTGCATTTTTTTAGAGCCTTACACCAAGGCCAATTCGAAAATGAAAACGAGCCGGTATGGCAGTAGATGTCGATTTGCTTTCTTCAATAGGAGCAGATGGTACTATACTGCTCTCGTAGCTGTCTTTCCGCACCCTCCAATCCAACAAGGAAATAGGGATGTTGACATCCAGATACAGGTTATCCGAAAATGAATAATTTAACCGAGGTACAATGCCTATGGAAGATCCGCTGGAACTATTCTTTGTAGTATACAAATATTCACTTTCAGGAGTAATTTTACGGGATTGAAAGGTTGGTTGGATAAAAGCACCTCCCCAAATTTCCAATCCATTGGTCGAAACCAATTGGTATCCAAGTTCATATCTCAAGGTCAAATGAAAATTATTGGTTTTGCCTTCGATATTGCGGTTATTGTTATCGATTAAGTTAATTTTTTTATCACTTTGGATAAGCAAATTTCCCAATTCGATTTCCGAGCGTAGTTTTTCTCCGAGTTGGATGGTTATGGCCGGTGAGAATTTCCCAAAGGAAGTTCTATTTTGATCTTCAGTTCGAAGGGCTTCATCCCCATCAAATAATAGTACTTCGGTTTCAGGAGTTTCCGAAACAAAGTTCAAATACAATTTTAATGTTTTGGTGTTTTGACTATAGATGGTGGTCGTAGTACTAAGGATAAGAATTATATAAATTAGGTTTTTCATGTTTTTCTATTTACAGTTACAAGCATCGCTATTGGTCGTCAGGATAAGTTTGGCATTAGTGGTCAGGTTTTCTATATACATCTTTTTGTTACCCTGATCATCTATCTCAACGGACCCCACATAATACTCTTCATATTTTTGATCCAGCCGGTAATGAACCGCAAACTCGGTATTTAACCCATTGTAACTACCGATAATGAAATTTTCACCGGGTTGCGTCATATCTTTAATTTTGAATTTATTCCCGTTTTTAATCCAGTATTCAGCCCCTCCGATATTTCCTTTGTCCTGGGTATCAGAAGCTTCTTGACCGGGTCTGAATTCATACTTATGACACGGGTTGGCCTCATCACACCAGGTCGCGCTGATTGCGGGAAGCAGGATTAGTATTGTTTCCACCCCACAAGTCAAATGGAACATTGAAACAAATAATATTCCTCCAATTAGTTTTTTCATGTTGTTCTGATTTTTCGTGTTGAGTTATAAATTGTAATTACTAAGTTCAATTGTTGATTGAGATTTGATCTTTGAAAGACCGTATTTTATACTTCATATCGGGTAGATCCCGGGAAAGATCATCTTTGATTTCTGCTTTGACTTCATCTATTTTCAATCGCAACGCTTTTTCTTCTTTACTTTTGGTCGCTTGAATAAAATTATTTACCGTGTTGACTAAATCATTGGTATCGTCCCAAAGCAAACGGTCGTGAAATCCAATAATATCTTCTAAAAGCCGATCGTAATCCCGGCAGGGAATTCCATCCCAATACAGACAAAAGGCATTGCTTATCTGAGATTGATTGTTTTTGATGTTTTCAATGACGTCATTGTAGTTTTTGATTTTCTCGCTGAACTGTAGAAGGGCTTTCTCATACTTGGATTTTATGGATTCAGCTTCCTTTTTATTGCTGCGCATCATAACTTTCATATCCATCCAGGCGTTCATACTTAGAATTTCAGTTTGCAATTCCTGTGTTACAAACAAGTATTCATCCAAGAGCTCTTCTGTGTTCTTAAGCACAGACATTCGTTCTTCTTCATGCAGTTGGTCAAACAACTTTCTGACAATCTCTTTACGGGATTCATTATCATTGATTTGTCCTTTACGAAGTGTAACCTCAGCTTGTTTATACTTTTCCTGTGACCCGGTTAGTGCATTAAGTGACACTTTAATACGAAACTCACCGCTTCCTTCATCATACAGGAGTTCCCCTCGAAAAAATGCTTCAGCCTGCAAGGCATCCAATTCATTCTTTAAGGATACCCTTTGGATTGGTTGATTTTCTTTTAATACTTCATTTAGTTGTTGGTGTTCTTTTAATTCAGCGAGGTTGCGCCTTTCTACAACTCGGTAAAGATTTTTATATCTCAGGATTTCATTTTCAAAATTTTCTGTGATCCAGGAAGCCTGTTGTTCATATTCGGATTGTTGGCTGGTAAACTCCCACACGTAAGTGGTCAATGCCGTTAGCTGGCCTAATAAAATGGAAGGGCAAAGTAATAAAAAGATCAGGTATAGCTTATTCATATTAGTCGCATATTAAAGAGTACTCCTCCCGGCTTGGATCAATTTTTAGATTGACTCGGCAGGTATCATTACTTTTCATCAACACAAACTTGTGAATGCCGGTCAAAAGTTCAATTTCAATCACATTTAAGGTTTTGGTTGCATCAAAGCTGGCGAGGGGTTTGCCATCTATGGCAATCATACTGCGAACAAATTTTTTATCCAGGTACAATTTGACATTCATTGGAAATGCCGGCTTCTGGTTTGTATTCGCATCGTTGGATCTATCTTTCAAAACGGATTCCAGTTCCTGCTCAGAGATCGGACGATCCTGGGTTTCAGTCTTTTTCTTTGATGGTGTAGCCGGTGGTCGCGTTGTCTTTTCCTCATTGTTTTTGACGGACTTTAAGGTTTGTTCGTCTAGTTCTGCATTCGCGGGGGGTAAAGTAACCTCCTCCGGATCATTAGAACTTAAGGCTGATTTCTCACCCCCCAATTGGGTATAACCGAAATAACCGAGCAGAGCTATGGGCAGGATCAATAACCACAACCAGTTCTTCTTCTTTTTGGTTTTAGGTGGTGGAATCTGATAAAGTGGTTGAGTTTTGGCTGAATTTTCGTCCGAAGAAAGAGGGGAGGAAGCAGATGTTGGTGAAGGAGTGTCCTGGATTGGAGAAGGCGGATTCAGCAATTCATTTTGGTTGATTCTCTTTCTGACTGCATTATAAAGATCATTAAAATCATTTTCCGTGTGTAAGGTAATATTTAAAGTGTTAATGTCTTTGAGAATACTGGTAAGTTTAGCGATTTTTCCCCGAATTGCGTTGTAAAGGTTCAAATCATCCGTTATACCTTCAATATTAGAAAGTGATCCTAGATCCCGGATTTTGTCTTCTAACTCCTTAGTTTGTCCTTCCCAATATTTTACCAAGTCCAAACGATCGGTACTTTTAGCAATGTTGACTTCATCGAGAACCACCGGAAAGATACGATTTAGGATATCCTTATTCTCATAGATTTGCAGGAGTTCAAACATGCAGTATTCCGAATGCAAATACTTTTGACTGACTACAATTATAATGGCATCTGCTTCACCCAGTTTTTTCATGAATTCATTGATGCTCATGCGATAACCAAGGTCTTTTTTATCCATGGTGATGCGAATACCTTCACGATCAAATTTTTCCATGATCAAATTGGTAATCCGTTCGCTTTCCCCACCCCAGGCATGTGAGATGTAGATATCAGGATGTAAGGCACTCATGATTTTTGTTTTTGGATTTTCGGATCTTCTTCCTCTTCAAGATAATGGTAGGTTTCTTCAAATATTTTCCTCTCGCATACATAATACTCACCTTTGATTCCTTTCATCAGATAATCACCGGGTTTACCTTGCATCACTCCCTCTAAAGTTTCTACTTCAAAAGGCTCATTGATTTGTACTGCACCTACCGGAATTGGATTTTTAACCACTTTCTCAAATTGGTGGGGGACTTTCTTGCCGGAAACATATCTTTTCTTTGGAGTTTCCCAATCTTTATTGTTGATGTCAAATATTTTGGGTATGTGCCGGGGTTTTAAGTATTTCTCAGCCGCTTTTTCTCCGATCATGGCTAGGATGTTTACATTTTGTGCGTTATCCATTGCCGATAATTTGCTGATTTGTTTTTTGCTGAAAGAGAATCCCAAATCATCCAGATACGATTTTTCCATAGTTACATTATAACGCAAATAATAGAGGGCGTGTTTACCATTCAAGTGATCACCTTTCAGATTACCGACCTCCATGTCTATTTCTATTGCCGTTGGAGATTCTGACAGAATTTGTAAAATTAGTTGATTGTAATAGGTGGCATCGACCATAAAAATCTCTGGCAACATCGCAGCCCATCCCAGCACGCTGGATTTTTTAAAGTTTTGAAAATCATATTTATGGTCCTTGATGCCGGTACCTACAGAAACTATCATAAGTTTTTCCGGACCCATTTCCCAGTGAAACGGATATCCCTTCAAAGTCGCCAACAAAAACATTCGCAAGCTTGGATTATTGGACATACTTACTCCACCATCGATAAAAGATCCTTTTTCCTTTGGTCCTACATCCAACACCAGAGGTAGGAAAAAAGTAGGAGCAGCGACGCTGGCTCTTACTACTTTCCACAAAGAATAATCCTTATTGGCGTCATAAAATTTTCCTTCAGGATGATTAATTAATGGCCAGGTAGAGAATGTTTCTGCCCGCTTGGTCACTACACATAATCCCGTCTTAATGCGCTCCTGATCACCCAGAGTAATATCCCCAAAAACCTTTTTTAGGGCGCGCTCCAGGGGTCTGGAGTCGTATTTTTGACCTTGGGAAATATAGGTAAGCATGTTTTTTTTTGTGCCAAATATGACATTGCCAAGTTCGAAATAATTCTTTTTGATTTCTGCCACAGACATACCGATGGCCAGGCCACTGGCAATAATGGATCCGGTGCTCGTTCCTCCTATCAAATCAAAATAGTCACACAACAGGAAATCGGGTTTTTTATAGCGTTTCCGCAATATATCTTCTAACCGTTCCAAATAACCCAAAGTCAAAATTCCCCGGATACCTCCTCCGTCCAAAGCGAGGATCCTCTTAGGTCCCGGGGCTCTTAATTTTTTTAACAATGCAGAATCTGCCATATAGCCATTTTATATTTTTGAAATTACAAAAAAAACAAATAAAGCGAATACCCGCAATTACACCGTTGAGTTTTCAGAAGCTTATAATGAGTATTTGGTTGTATTAAAGTTCTCAGAGCGGACTCAAGTCTATGTATCGTAATTATTTGGAAATGGATGATATTTATATGAACAACTGGGTTCCGCAATTATCTTTGCATAAAATATCATAATTATTGAAGTGGGTAAAAATCATATCTCAAATAGTTGTATTGGCTTTCTATTCCTTTGCAACCTTTCGATTTGAAGAGCAACTAAGTTGGCTTGCAGAGGAACTTCCACCTGTTTTTATCACATTGAATTTTATCGTTTTTGCAATCGGTTTAAACTTATTATTGACGATAATGGTGCTCCTTTATCGGAGGTTGAAGAAAGTTCCACCTGGAGAGAAGGATAATGTAATTTTGGGCCTAGGAAATATTTATTATCTGATCATTGCGGCGGTTGCTTTTATTTCTCTACTTGCATTTTGGGGTATTGATATCCGAACCCTCCTTTATTCTTTGAGCATTGTAGCAGCGGCGATTGCCATTATTTCCAAGGACTACATCTCTGAAATTATCAGTGGCATAATTATTACCTTTTCCAAAGAATTGTCTCTAGGAGATTATGTGAAAATTGGTGATAAAAAAGGAAAAGTAATGGATATTTCCCTGACAAAGATCGCTTTACTTAACCAGGATGATGAAATGATATTTATTCCAAATAACCGTGTATACACCAGTGAAATCATAAATTATACAAAACGAGAAATTAAACGAGTGAGTATTGAGTTTGAAATGAATTTATCGGATCTCGATACGATCGAAAACCTGGAACGTAATTTAATTAGTGAACTCACTGAATTCTCATCCCATATCGTACCGGAAAGCTATTACCTTCGAGTCGTTGATATTAGAAAGGATAGCCTCCAGCTTAAGTTTAATTATATTTTTCATCTCATGGATCGGGATCTGGAAAGGACAATCCGGAAGAAAACAGTTCGGAAGATTGTGAACTATGTAAAAACCAATTCACTGAAAACCACAGCCTAAACAGATCAAAATCTGAGTATATGAAGTCGTAGCGTGATATCCCTATTTAACCTGATTTGGTCACCGACTATAACAGCTTCTGTACATTTTCAGGAGGTCTGCCTATTATGGCTTGGTCCCCTTTGACCACAATTGGTCGTTCGATTAATTTTGGATTTTCAACCATAATTTTAATCCATTCATCAGCTGAAAGCTCTTTTCCTTTAAAATTTTCCTTGAAAATGGATTCGCCTTTGCGGATGAGCGCCGTAGGATCGATACCCAGCAAATCAATAATGCGGGTCAGTTCCTGTTCACCAGGCGGGTTTTGCAGATATAAGATAACTTCCGGTTCAAGCCCTTTTTCGGTGATTAGTTTCAAGGTTTCACGGCTTTTCCTACATCTTGGATTATGGTAAATTTTTAGCTCAGACATGCTGGTTATTTTTGGTTGACAATTTAAGGAATATATCTCATCCCAGTGCTTATTTCAATCATTTAAACAATTCCACCTACCTCCGCACTGCTTCGGCAGGCAAAGCCTGCCTTCGCCCGTGCTATGGCAGGCAAAGCAGTTACACTATTCCACATAAAAAATAAGTTGAAAAACGGGCAACCTTATTTAGGCATTATCAATTGTCATACAACCGACCACCAACTACCGTCAACCGATCACCGGCCTTGCTTGAGATCTATGGCGGGCAAACCATTTCCATCAGACAGGCTTTGAGTCGTTTGTTTTTTACATTGCTATTGCCATTGACATTGCTATTGTCTTTTCGCCATTCATCGATCATCGTTACTCGTCAACCTTATTTAGGCATCTACAGATCACCGATCTCCAACTACCGTCAACCGATCACCTTCCAGATACAGGTTTCAGAGAAAATTTAGCTTACACCATTTGAACTCCATTTATAAAGGCCAGGTCTCGTATTTTATAGGATTATACTGATCATTTCTGGTTGTTCAATTGGATTGAGACTCTATGCTTTTTTGACTTTTTCAACGCTGCGTTATGAAAACAATTCATTGCTGCTTCAGCGCTCGGTGTTTTGCTTCAAAGGAATTAATTCCAGGATTGAAATCTGGCCGTTCGGGGTTTTTCAAATTGGATTGAAGCTGGTGCTGATAATTGGACCTTATTTAGGCATCTACAACTCACTACTCAATACTCAATACTCAATACTCCTAAGCCAGGATATTCTCCAAACCGGAATCTCTAACAAACAAACATGTAGTACCTGTCTGATCAACCATTTTCTCGATAAAATCGAAATCCGGTTCCGGCACTAAACCAAATATGTTCAGATCTGCATGTGATGCTTGGCTAAGGTGCTCCATAAATTCGCCAGTATAAACGGATATCTCTGTTTTTGGGAGTCTGGCCAAATCCATTAAGGTGGCCATGAATTTTCGGGCTTCAATTTCTTGATCAGCATTATCTACAACCGTGATCAAATGTATTTTGGCTTCCCAGTTCCTTTTGAGTTTGTAAGCGACTAAAATCGAAAGGTCCAAGTTTCCAATATCCCATGAAATTTTCCAATTTGGAGCCCGGTTTCTGATCCATACATTAATTAGTTGCCTTTGGCCTAATCCCGATTTGGGATGCTGATAATATACCAGAACACCCAATTGAAGACGAGCGGATTCATGAATAACTTTTAAAAAGTCATTTTCATAATAATCGCGATCCAGCATATTCAGGAAGACAATATTGGGTTTAAAGAATGAACCTCTATAAGCTTGATTGGCATAATTTACACCTTCACCAAATTTATTTGTTCTGATCACTGCCCAGGAAGAGAACACACCACGCTGTTGGAATGCCTCCGAAAATTGACTGACCCTTTTACTTAATTCTTCACCTTCTTCTTCCGGACCGATGCCCAATAACTTTATGGAGCCTTTTGGATAGGCCACATTCTTTAGGAAGGCAAAGACTCCTTTTACAGATCCGTAATCTCTCACAGGCACCAGAAGGTTAGGTTTCCAGGCTCTTTCCTGTCGATTGGAGATCATTGCGGTATGTTTTGCCGCCCATTCGGCAAAGGATACAAACAGACCACTTCTGACATCCTCAAACGGAGTAATTAATTTGCGCTGAGATAGTATTCCATAAACGACGACTACTACCGCAACTGATGCCAAACTAATGGTCGGATTAATAATAAACATAGCCATTACCGAGGTGATAAGACCGATCCAAGGAACCCATCGGGGTACCACAAATAAAGGTCTAAAGCTGATAAGTCCGAGCTTTTGTTCAATAATTACTACAACATTGAGCATCGCGTAGGTAATAAGAAAGAACATCGTAACTAAGGGAGCTATCGCATTGAGATCACGGAGTAACATAGTCACAAATACCATAATTCCGGTTACCAGCATTGCATTCCGCGGTTGACCGGTCTTGTTCATTTGTCCTAACCATTTACTGGCCGGTAAGACCCCATGATCTCCCATGGCGAATAATATACGTGAAGAGCCCACCATGGAGGCCAGGGCTGAAGAAAAAGTGGCCCCTAGTACACCGGCAATAACCATTGGTGGAAAAATAGACTTATCAATCATGATGTTGTAATTGGTAAGTAATTCCTGAGTGCTCGCGGATCTTGCTACCCAATAAGCCAGAATCATATAGATTAAGAAACTCACACCGATAGCCCACAGCGTCCCCACGGGAATGCTTTTACGGGGATCTTTTAATTCACCGGACATATTAGCACCAGCCATGATTCCTGTTGCAGCTGGAAAAAAAACAGCAAATACAATCCAAAAATTGGATCCTGCAAAGTTGTTTTCGATTGATCCATCAAAAGTGCCCCATTTCAATACATCGGAAGTGGGATTTTGCATCGATCCTTCATAAGCAGCTATCACTATCGCGATAAGGGATGCAATGATGACTGCCATGATTAAATACTGTGTGCGTATTGCTAAATCAGCACTTTTATAAGCAATTCCGTAGATCAGAAGGAAAACGATTAAATCTACAATGAAAGCTGGGTGATCCTCAAAAAGTGGTATGGAAAGCCATCCTTCTCGAAAACCAAAAATGTACATGGTTACGGCCAATCCCTGAGAAACATACCTGGGAATTCCCAGACTTCCACCAACTTCCAGGCCCAGGGATTGTGAAATTATTGCATAAGCACCACCAGCTCCGATTCGAATGTTGGTGGTAATTGAAGACATGGACAGCGCAGTCGTGAGTGTAATGGCAAATGAAATAATGATAATCAGCCAGGCACCTAATAGTCCCGCATTTCCAACGACCCACCCCAACCTCAAATACATGATAACTCCCAGGATGGTCAATAGGGTAGGGGTGAAAACACCCCCGAAAGTTCCAAATTTTTTGATATGTTGTTTTTGATCCATTCGCTAGCTCCAAGTATACGAAAAAAAGAATTCGAATTTACAGGTAAAACAAATATTAATTCCTGCATTTTCGATATACAGGCGAATTCATTTTTAAACTATTACCATACGTTGCAGATCAGAATTCAGGATTACTGATTCAAAGAATAGGAGTATCAATTTTTATCTTTAATTTTATCAGAGCTAAGCATTAATAACTGAGTTCGATTATTATTGTGAGGTGCCTGCCCGTTGTACGAAACTTTGGCAGTTGAAGAATACATAGAAAATTATCGTAAAAGTCTAAGAAATCCAACAAATTTGTAATCTGAATTTAATGGAGTTCATTAATTAAAATAAAAATCTGAGTAATATGAAAAAAATTAGCTGGTTAGTTATGTTTCTTTTAGTTAGCGGTATGTTAATCCAAACTGTGGCTCAGGAAGAAACAGATGAAGAAGTAGTAAAAGTAATTAAGAAACATGGAATAGAACAAAGCAAGGTAATGGATATTGCCAGTTGGATTACCGATGTATACGGACCTCGGCTTACTGGTTCTGAAATGTTGGATAAAGCAACGGATTGGGCAGTGAAAGAATTAAAAAGCTGGGGAATGAAAAAGGTGCATTTGGATGAGTGGGGACCCTTTGGAAGAGGTTGGGAGCTTTCGCGTTTCTCTATGCATGCGGAATCACCAAATTCCTTTCCAATAATGGCCTATCCCAAGGCATGGTCACCGGGTACTGACGGCAAAATATCGGGTGAAGTACTATTTATAGACTTCGATACGGAAGAGGATCTGGAAAAGTATAAGGGAAAATTAAATGGTAAGTTTGTAATGATCGATACCATCAGAGATACTAAAGAATGGTTTGATGGACCGGCTAGAAGATTTGATTCCGATGATCTTCTCGGGATGGCTAATGCAACTCCACCCCGGCATGGTGTATTTCCCAACTATCGTCGTGGTTTTAGAGGTATGACCAGTAAGCTTTGGGAATTTATTTATTCTGAGCAACCGTTAGCGGTAATCGACAGAAGTTACAAAGGCGATCTGGGAACGATATTTGTATCGGGAGCACGAGCTAAAGAAGGACGGCCGCAGAATCCAGAAGCTGAAGTCATCAATCAGGTAACGATGTCGGTTGAACATTACAACCGGCTGTATCGGATGTTGCTGAAGGGGATTCCAGTTTCGCTTAGTATGGAACTGGAAGCACGGTATACCAATGAAGATGGTATGGAGCACAACATTATTGCTGAGATTCCCGGAACGGATCTGAAGGATGAAGTGGTGATGTTTGGAGCGCATTATGATTCCTGGCATACGGGTACCGGAGCTACTGACAATGGTGCCGGATCCGCTGTAATGATGGAAGCTGCCAGAATATTACTGGAGACAATTAAAGAGACAGGTATCAAACCTCGTCGAACCCTTCGTCTAGCCTTGTGGACCGGTGAAGAGCAAGGATTATATGGATCCCGAGCTTATGTAAATAAACATTTTTCCAAACTGGATGATAAAGGGAATGTAGAAGGGCCTAACGAAGCTGCTGAAAAAATATCTGCCTATTATAATCTGGATAATGGTACCGGAAAAATAAGAGGTGTTTATTTGCAAGGTAACAATGAAGTGTCATCAATATTCCGAGCCTGGTTGGCGCCTTTCAGTGATATGGATGCCGGAACCCTCACGATTCGAAATACCGGTGGAACCGACCACCTTTCATTCGATAGAAATGGAATTCCAGGATTTCAATTTATTCAGGATCCCATAGCATACAGCACCAGAACCCATCACTCAAATATGGATAATTTCGATCATTTGGTAAAGGAGGATTTACAACAAGCTGCTACCATTATCGCAAGTTTTGTTTGGCATACCTCTCAACGAGATCAGAAGTTACCCAGAAAAAATAAAAAACAAAATCGTACCTAGTCAGACAACATCATTTTGGTTTTGCCATGTTGCTTAGCAAAAGCTGGTGGCAAAACCAATTTTTACTTTTATAGCCTTAACAATAAAGCAATTAATTAAACAATGAATGATCTTGACATAGCCCGTAGTATCTCTCTTAAGCCTATTGTAAAAATCGGTGAAAAATTGGATATCGATGCGGACCAGCTGGAGTTATACGGCAACTTCAAAGCTAAAATACCACTTACCCAGATCAGTACAGAAAAGGTAGAAAAAAATAAATTGATCTTGGTGTCTGCTATTTCTCCCACCCCACCAGGTGAGGGAAAAACTACCACTTCGATTGGTTTGTCCGATGGCCTGAATCTGATAGGCAAGAAGGCTACTGTAGTACTTCGAGAACCCAGTTTAGGACCGGTATTTGGTATCAAAGGAGGTGCCACAGGAGGTGGTTACTCGCAAGTACTTCCAATGGAGGATATCAACTTACATTTTAACGGAGATTTCTCGGCCATCGAAAAAGCCAATAATCTTTTGGCAGCGATGATCGACAACAATCTGCAAAGTAGAAAGCGATCGCTCGGAATAGATCCCCGTACCGTAATTTGGAAAAGAGTAATGGATATGAATGACCGTTCTCTGCGACAAATTATTTGCGGATTGGGTGGGACTACCATGGGAATCCCACGAGAATCCGGTTTTGACATTACGGCCGCTTCTGAGATTATGGCTATCCTGTGTTTAAGTGAAAACTTTTCCGATCTAAAGAAAAGGTTGGGAAATATCTTTGTAGGATTTACAAAAGATCGCACCGCTATTTATGCCAGAGATCTGCAGGCAGTAGGAGCCATGGCAGTATTGCTTAAAGATGCAATCAAACCCAATCTGGTCCAAACAGCTGGTGGAAATCCAGCAATTATCCATGGAGGTCCTTTTGCAAATATTGCTCAGGGTACAAACTCTGTGATAGCTACCAAGACCGGATTATCTCTGGCGGATTACGTGGTGACTGAAGCGGGATTTGGCGCGGATTTGGGTGCAGAGAAGTTTTTGAATATCAAGTGTGTTTCTTCCGGATTATCACCTTCTGCTGCGGTATTAGTCGCTACTGCCAGAGCTCTTAGGTATCATGGGGAAGCTCCTCTGAGTGAGACAAACACCCCAAACTTGTCGGCCTTGAAAAAAGGTATCGGGAATCTGCAAAAGCATCTTGAAAACATGCTTTCTTTTAAGCTGAAACCTGTGGTAGCTATCAACAAGTTTACTAATGATGCAGAAGTAGAATTGGATTATATAAAACAGGCCTGCAAAGAAATGGGAGTAGATGCCATAACCGCAGATGTATGGGGACAAGGTGGTAAAGGGGCCACCAAGCTGGCTGAAGCCGTAGCTCACCAGGCGGATCACAATGATGTTCCGTTTAAACCTACCTATGATTGGGGAAAAACAGTTAGGAATAAGATCAATTCTGTGGCCACAAAAATCTATGGAGCCTCCGGGGTAGAGTATGCTGCAGAAGCCAGAGCTGACCTGAGAAAGATTAAAAAATTGGGATTAACCAATCTTCCGGTGTGTATTGCCAAAACTCAAAAATCACTCTCGGATAATCCGCGGTTGTTGGGAAGACCGAAGGATTTCGTACTTACCGTTCGGAAAGTAGAAATAGCTGCAGGAGCTGGATTTTTAGTGCCGATAACCGGAGAAATTTTAAGGATGCCAGGACTTCCCGATATTCCGGCATCTGAAGGGATGGACATCAACGAAAAGGGGGAAATATCCGGATTGTTCTAAAATTTACTTTTTTCAGCGGGCAATAATAATGGCAATTTCATTATAATTTTTGGTAATCCTGTTTATATTTTTTGTAACTAATCCAATCTTAATAAGTTGAATTATAATAATAAAAAATTCAAACCCATCTCCAATTCAGAAAATGGAGAGGTTTCAAGTGAAATGATTTTTCATTATCAACAACAGGGGAATATACTCACTTGTGAATATCAAGGAAAAAATATAATCATTGGTCATATTCTTGGTATTGTTGATGATTTTGGTAATATCGATATGAGATATCATCAAATAAATCAAGAGGGCCAGATTATAACCGGTATCTGTAAATCGACACCCAAAATTTCAGAATCCGGAAAGATCCGTTTGTATGAAGAATGGCAATGGACTTCTGGCGATAATTCCCAGGGAAAATCGATTTTAGAAGAAACTATGGCATAGAAAATGGGTAATCTATACGATATCAAATAGTTATGACCCAATTTTTTACTTTTTGCGTAAGAGCCTGGTCCTTGCCAGGGTGATTTTTATGATCCAGAGTTCACAAATATGATATCAGAAATCTGACCTAAAATAACCCTATCCGATAACTTATTCAAGCCGTGTCGCGAGACGGTGTCTCACCTTTCTCCAGGAACTCGACTTCTGGGATCCGATTCCTGATACTTGATATCCTTTTGTAACCGCTGATTAACTATCCCCGTCTTATCAGTATTTACAAAATCGATGTTATGAGAAATTCAATGAAAGTCATCAATTTGCTTACAATTTGGTTATTTGGTGGAGTGGTATGCACAGCGCAATCCAAGGTTCATTTTGCACATGTTCTTCAAAATCAATTCAAATCTGACCAACCCGGTGTTACTGCTCTAGTTGCCAGAAATGGTGAGGTGCTATTCCATGGATCTGAAGGTATGGCAAATCTTGAATTAGGAATTGAATTAGATCCGAAGCATGTGTTTAGAATTGGATCCATTACAAAACAATTTACAGCAGTAGCGATCCTTAAGTTGGCAGAAGCGGGTAAACTTTCCTTATCGGATGACCTCCGGAAATATTTACCAGAATTTTTGCCAGATGGCCCTGAAATTACCATCGAACATCTATTGACTCACACTTCGGGTATCAAAAACTATACAGATCTTCCTGGTTGGACTGATGCGATTAACGGAAAGAAATTAACAACTGAAGAAGTAGTACACATTTTTAAAGATGAGTCTTTGTTATTTTCCCCGGGCGCTAGCTTTTACTATAGCAATTTAGGATATATATTATTGGGAGATATTATTGAAAGAGTGAGTGGACTTTCCTTTGGTCAATATTTAAAAAAGACCTTTTTCGAACCTTTGAAAATGATTCACACTCAATATGATGTTTCGGAACGTGTGGTTTCTCACCGTATACCCGGATACTCGAAACATAATGGCATGTTTCAAAACAGTGCTTATCAGGATATGACACTACCCGGAGCAGCAGGAGGATTGATATCCAATGTGAGCGATTTGCATATATGGTATAAGAATCTTTTTAGCGAAAAGGTAGTTAGCCATCAGGTCCTCTCCAAAGCACGTCAACCGTTTATTCTCAATGATATGAAACAATCATTTTATGGATATGGATGGAAGTTGGGGATGCTCAAAGGGCGAAAGTCAATCAAACATGATGGCATCATCAATGGATTTATTACTTATTCACTTTATTTACCAGAAGATCAGATCTTAGTGGTTCTATTGTCAAATTGTGACTGTACCGATGACTTAGAAATCCCGGCTTCCAAGATGGCCGCCATAGCGTTGGGAGATCCATTTGAAGATCATCAAGTAAAATTGGATCCAAATGATCTCTCGGCATTGCAGGGTGTTTATGTTCAAGATGATGGACAAGAGAAAATAATTACTTTCCAAGATGGTCAACTTATGTTACATGACCGAGGTGGGATGAAGACGCCTTTGACAGCAGTAGGCAAAAATAAATTTCTGGTTGAGGGAAAATTGTCTTACATCAGCTTTAATTGTGGAAAGGATATATCATCTTTCAGTCTGCAGTCGCTTGACGATAAATCCACCTGGGTTAGAAAATCTCAGGAAGTTACTCGACTCGAATCGGTTAAAATTGGTGAAGAATTGATGAGGAGGTATGTAGGCAAATACGAATTTAACGGTGCCTTTACTTTAGAAATCACTAAGGTTGGGAATAAACTTTACGGCCTGGTTGGAAATGATCGAAAAGAGATAGTACCTTATGACCGGAACAAGTTTTTTACTCGTGAAACAGACATCCGATTGATTTTTACAGAAGCCAGAGGAGCGATCGACGGCTTGACGTTAATACAGGCCAGGGAAATGCATTCCAAAAAAATCTTGTAGCAGGGGAATGCTCCAATTCAATATAAGAGTGCTGCCAGAATACTCAAAATTATGGCAGCGGCAATTGTTTTAATATTTGTTTAAATTGAAGCGGTGATCATATTGTACTCAATGGGTAAGGTCGGTAGTTTGGGAAAATATTTTACCCCTCATTTAGTCATTGTGATTCTTGGTATTCCTGCTAGTTATTTCTTTTTCTCTCGTAAATGAGTGTTAGGAACAAGTACTCCGGAGATTTCTTAAATTAGCTGTCATCAAAAACTATTAGAAATAGGTACAATTTGGTAATTAGTGGATAGTTAGATGAATGAATCACAAATGAAAAAGCTATTAAATGTATTCTTGTTAATAACTTCATTGTTCGGCTATTTGGAATGGGGACAGGATCAAAGTAGTTTCCTGTTCCAGGTAGAGGCTGATCTATTTGTCAAACTCACAGAAAGTGCCAGTTCTCTGGCACATCCCTTGATTTTACTTCCGCTGAGCGGCCAAATACTTTTGCTGATCACGGTGTTCCAAAAGACTCCTAACCGAATCATGACCCTGGTGGGTTTGGCGTGTTTGAGTACTATTATGATCGTCATTTTTATTGTTGGCTGTATCGGTGGAAATTTCAAAGTAATCCTATCCACGCTGCCCTTTTTGATTTGTGGGATTTTTGTGATTCGTGCCAATTGGAAACGATAGTATGCCTGGATAAATCAGTTTAACCATTTACTGAACATTAATCTTTAGCCGGTGTTGATCTATTTGGAATCCAATTGACAGAAAAAGGAAAAAATTTATGGAATTAAACTCATTGACACCGGAAGAATTTATCCAATCCTTACCTGAGGACCGGAAAGAACCCATTACAAAGCTTAGAGAAGTCATAATCAAAAACCTTCCTTCCGGTTTTACGGAAATGGTCGGGCAGATGATTATGTATGTAGTTCCTTTTTCCATCTATCCGGATGGATACCATTGTCCACCACGGCAACCGCTTCCATTTATGAGTATCGGATCCCAAAAGAATTATGTTGCTTTATACCATATGGGAATCTATGCGGACAAAAAATTGCTAAACTGGTTTGTCGACCAATATCCCAATTATGCAAAGAGAAAAGTTGATATGGGTAAAAGTTGTATACGTTTTAAGAAAATGGACGACATACCCTTTGAGTTGATTGGCCAGTTGGTAACTAAAATGTCTTGTCAGGAGTGGATCGATATGTATGAAAATCGATTCAAAAAGGCATAGTCGGTGCGTTTTACTCTTAGTGCGTTTTGAACAAGATTTTAATTATTTCCATTTTTCTATTATTGTATGAAAAACATGACTCCACAGCAAGTACAGCATTTGATAAGAACCCGCCGTTCGGTTTATCCACGTTCATATGAACCCAGGGAGATTCCTGATTCTGTGGTTTGGGAAATTCTCGAAAATGGTCAATGGGCGCCTACTCATAAGATGACCCAGCCATGGCGATTTAAAGTTTTCAAAGGAAAAGGCTTGCAAAAATTAAGTGATTTTCTCGCATTTGCCTATGAAAATTATTCTGCACCTGGACGTTATGTTGAAAAGAAGAGACATAAAATAATATCCAAACCATTACAAAGTGGATGTGTGGTAGCCATATGTATGCAAAGAGATCCAAAAGAATCACTTCCAGAATGGGAAGAGATTTCTGCGGTAGCAACTGCAGTGCAAAATATGTGGCTTACTTGTACCGCACATGGGATAGGCGCATTTTGGAGTTCTCCAAGCTTTTTTGTAAAACACGCTGGTGAGTTTTTACAATTACAAGAGGGTGAGAAATCACTGGGATTGTTTTATATGGGATATTCTCAAGCAAAAGTTTCGGCTCCACCTCGAGTTCCAATAAAGGAACAAACCGTATGGTTTATCGGTGAATAGAATTTGTGATGGCAAAAATCCACATTGATGATATTATCCTGTTGGATGGTGCGGTTGGTACGGAACTAGAGAAACGGGGATTCAGGACTAAACTTCCATTATGGTCGGCGTCAGCCATTGAAGAAGCCCCACAGCTACTACAAACCATTCATGAAGAATATTTGGAATCAGGTGCTCAAATAGTGACTGCAAATACCTTTCGAACCTCAATTTATACCTATGAAAAATCAAATTTAAGTGTACAAAAAGTAGAAACAGATATTCAAAAAGCACATCACATCGCTCGACAAGCTCAGTCTAAATACACTGAGCCTTCACAAATTGCTGCATCCATTACCTCTTTAGAGGATTGTTATCGACCTGACCTGACACCTGCTGTTGAGGTATTGAATGAATATCATTATAGGCAAATTGAGATATTGCGGAAAACCGGATTCGATCTTCTGCTGGTTGAAACTATGCATACATTGAGAGAAGCTCTGGTAATTGCTTCCATCTGTGATGATCTGAAATTGCCTTTTATGATGAGCTTTATTACCGGACAGCATGGTCATTTATTAGGTGGGGATTTTTTGGTCGATGCAATTGACAGGATTTCAAAATTTCATCCAATGGCAATTTTATTAAATTGTCGTCCTTTCGGCAATTTAAATCATCATCTTCCACATTTATGTAGTTTCAATGGACCCATTGGATTGTATCCTAATGGGGCAGGTATTCCGGATAATGAATATGGATGGAAGTTCCTGGATTCTGATCCTGCCTACCACTTTCAGGAATATGGTATTTCCTGGATAAAGACAGGGGTGAGAATTGTAGGAGGCTGTTGTGGCACCACTCCCACAGATATAAAATCACTTGCTCAATATCTGGGCCGGAGGTAATCGATTGATATTACATCCGAATTTAATACCCTCCAAAATAACGCCTTAAGAACCACTCGGCACCTAGCAAAATAAAGAGTACGAAGAAGAACCATTTAATGTTCAAAAAGGGTCTGGTCATTGTTTGGGAGTACGCTATTGACTGAACATCGTTTCGATCGCGTATTTTGGTGGCAAGAGAGGATATATTTTGAGGCAATACAAGTTCTCCACCTCGCGGTTGGGATAACACACGTAATAAACCGTGATTGGCGGTGGTATTATAGGATTCCAACTGGATCGGTTGTACACTAAATTTTCCAGTGTGGGTTAAGGTTTCATTGTTGTAAATGGTCCTGCCCCGATAGGTGTAATTACCTTCAGGGAACAATCCTGCGTTTAATATATAATGATCCGAAGTTTTATCGAAAGTAAAGGTATACTCTTGTCCCTCTTCATTGAATATACTAAGAAATGCATCCGGATTGTTGATTAATTCATAAGAATCATTGTACAGTTCTCCATCCAGTAAGATCTCTTCATTTTCGCGGTATAATTTAGCATTAGAGAATACTCGAAATTTTCTTTTGTCTTCTTTTAGCGCAACGTATTGAATGGTTTTATTCAATAGCTCATTTGAAATGTCATGATTGTGAAATGATAAATAGTCGTACAGGCGCCACTTCCAGATCCCTTCTCCGCTAATTACAGCACTTTTTACATCTCCCTCTTCCTTAAAAGCCCATAATGGAAAAGTAGTCTCTACCTTTCCAATGCTTTGATCAAACAAACGCCTTACTCCCGGATTGGCTTCATAGTTGCCAAATGGAGAAATCAAGGGTGGGAAATTATTGATATTGTTTTTTAGCTCGTCGGATAAGGTAAAAAGTCCGAAAGATGGGTTTATCTTGGCTTGCACCTCATTGGTGTTATTAATTCTTGAATCTATCTTGATCAGATCCTGCGATGTATTAAAAAGTCTTACATCGGTCAAACTACCGAGAATAAATAATCGGCCTATATTGGCTTCATTCAATACAGGAAATACATTCTGAATGGGTTTGCCTTGAGCAGGAAGTTGATGGAATACGACCAAATCGTATTCCTTTAGGTTTTGAGTTAACTTACCGTAATAGGTGATTTCAACTTCATAATTTTTATTCGCCTCTAATGACTGTTTTATCGCACTTAAATCGGGGTGGGGGGAGGCTGCATAAAATAATACCTTTTGCCGGGCATCCAATACATCGATATAAATATCTCGATAATTGTTATCGGCTGTCTCTTCTCCGGAGACTGGGCTGAGAGCCAACCGGTATCTTTGTACACCGGTTTGATTCGCCTCCAATATAAACTCACGGGTATTGAAATAATCGTCTTCTTGATAAACGATGGACTGACTATCCAGCTTTTTTCTGTTTTTGCCTTCAATATGATATACAGCTAATTGAGCATTTTGCCCCTTGCAATTGAATGAACTTACGTCAACCTGTATTTTAAAGCGATCTCCTAAATACGCAAGCTCATTGTGGAAAACCCGTTGGATTTTGGCATCTTTCTTTTGTAAAGTGTCACCTAGTGCAATGGAATAAACCGGAGCATTTAATTGGTTTTGATTATAGATTGGATTCTTCCCTTCATTATAAATTCCATCAGAAGCCATGATTACCGCACCAAGATTTTGATCATTATATTGGTCTGCCACATATTCCAAAAATTGAGAAATATTAGTTACCTGGTGAGATGCTGTAAAATCAAACTCCTCGGATACTTTTTCACCAAAAGATAAGGTCTTTACTTCATAATCCTGACTCAATTCAGATATCAAGGCGTTTATCTCATTTTGATATTGTTCCCAGGTGGCTTCACTAAAGCCAGTCTTTGTAGAAAGTGACTCATCCTGACCGATTACTATAGTTGGTTTTTCAAGCTGAGTATTGGTTATTTTGAGAAAAGGAGAGAGCAACAATGCAGTCAAAAGAAAGATGACCAGAGTCCTCAGAATCCAGAGTGCCCATTTTTGCAAATTGGATTGTAAGGGCAGATCCTTACTACGGTAATATAAAAGTCCACTCAATCCAATGGCCATTAAAAAACATAATAACAAATACCACGCGGGTGCCAGCAAACTTAGATTTTCCAATACTTAAATGATTTTAATGGCCTTAATGAACTTTTCTATTCACCTTAAATATTACCTCAAAAATTTAATTATTCCAGGAGAATAACGAAAAATTCCAGGATGTTAACATAGTTTTTAGAATTCAGTTCTAAAAATGATTCTAACTTTGTCTGGCATCAAATAAGAAACTTCTTAAGGACCAATTTGTTTATTAATCAAAATATGCAATTTAGATGAAAAAATATCTGCTGATCATTCCAATAGTTTTAATTGCACAAATATTGGTAGCAAGTTATATTTTGATCCCTATGGACCAGCAACAACGCGATCATTTAAAAGCATATGGAATTGCGTATTGGGTGCTGGAACAGGAAGTAGAAGCCTGGTGGCTTTTAAATTATCGTGGTGGTAGTTTTGCATTTCCTTACGCGCGTGAGTTTGAAAGAGAATGTCTTACCCGTGGGGTAGACTTTCAGGTAATTCCGAATGGAGCCTTTGCGGATATACGCAATCAAATCGGTAATCCTGAAATCAACCAGGATGCGGTAAAACTCGAGAAAGCACCCAAGATTGCTGTATATTCACCAGAATTCAGTGCAAGAGGGGAAAAAGTACAACCATGGGACGATGCGGTGACCTTGGCATTAACCTATGCTGAAATTCCCTATGAAACGGTTTATGACCGTGAAGTTCTCACCGATCAACTTGCCCAATTCGATTGGCTACATTTACATCATGAAGATTTTACAGGCCAATACGGCAAGTTCTATGCATCTCAACACAGTAGACCCTGGTATCGTGAAAACGTCAGAAGAATGGAAGAATTGGCTAAACAATTGGGTTTTGCCAAAGTTTCAGAACTCAAAAGGGCTGTTGTGCTTAAGATCCGTGAATATGTAGGGGGTGGCGGTTTTATGTTTGCCATGTGTTCCGCTACCGACACCTATGATATCGTCATGGCGATCAATGGTGCCGACATATGTGCTGACATATATGATGGTGATCCCATGGATAAAGATGCGAATTCCAAATTGGATTTTCAAAACACATTTGCTTTTAAGGATTTTAAGTTAGTGATGAACCCTATCGAATATGAATATTCTACCATAGATCATCGCAGCCGCAGAGTACAACCTCAAAATGACTATTTCACCTTGTTTGACTTTTCGGCAAAATGGGATCCAGTGCCAACCATGCTTACTCAAAACCACACACGCACGGTTAAAGGATTTATGGGCCAAACTACCGCTTTTCATTATGATCACATTAAGTCTGATGTACTGAAATTAGGCGAAAATAAGGCAGCAAATGAAGCCAGATATCTTCACGGCGTATATGGGTACGGTACATGGACATTTTACGGCGGTCATGATCCGGAAGATTATCGACACCAGGTCGGGGATCCTGAAACGGATTTGAGTTTACACCCAAACTCGCCCGGATATCGGCTCATCTTGAATAACATTCTTTTTCCAGCAGCGAAAAAGAAGGAAAGAAAGACTTAAGCACACATCATGATTTTGCGAATCATCCTCTTTTGTCTTAAACTTTTTTTGTTTATATCGCTACCTTTTATTCTTTTGATTCGCGGAGCTATTTATATGCATCAGGAAGGATTTCAACCATACCTCTCTTTGAGTATGGGTGTAATCCTGGTGACCGGCCTCCTTGTCATTTACTTTACTTTTTTTTATGGTAAACTGACCGGGAAAACTGGAAGACCGGGTTGGCTGAAACGAAGAGCATTTTTTGCCTTGTTTTTGGTAATTGCGTATTGCTTTCAAGGACTTTTATTTCTTTCGTCCGGCAATGCCAAATCTCCGGATGTGCTGATAGAATACAAGTCTTTACATCCTATTTTAAGAATGAGCATTAGCACTTTTATGTTATTGGATCGAAATTTGCTAATTACTGACGTCAATCGTCTTCCTGAAGATTATCGAAAAATGGGATTGCCTTCTAAGTCCGGAAGTCTACATTACAAGCAAAGTGATGGGTTCGTCTATGCTGTGGACTTAAGAACTAGAGATAAAGCAGAATGGAAAAATGTATTTGTCTCGGTTTATTTTCGTTTGATGGGATTTAACGCTTTAAGGCATACCGGAACGGCTGATCACCTACACATTTCGCTTCTCAGTCATGATAGACCATTAGCAATATGACGATTTAAAAAAGGATTTTCATTTTCGTCAATCAGATTTTCTATCTTTCGACCAAAGTTTGAGATTATGATAAAATCAAAAATTGGCGGCATCGGATATTACGTGCCGGAAAAGGTGGTTACAAACCATGATTTAAGCGAAGTAATGGACACTTCGGATGAGTGGATAAGAGAACGAACCGGAATTGTTGAACGGCGATATGCGCAAAAGCATAGGGAATCAACTTCAACCATGGGGGCGAAGGCTGCAGAAATTGCAATTGAACGGGCCGGTATTACTAAGGAGGAGGTAGATTTCATAATTTTTGCAACACTTAGCCCAGATTATTTTTTTCCTGGGTCCGGAGTGCTCATGCAGCGAATATTAGGAATGCAGGGAATTGGAGCGCTTGATATTCGCAACCAATGTAGTGGATTTGTGTATGGCTTGTCTATTGCAGATCAATTTGTAAAAACCGGAATGTATAAAAATGTACTGCTTGTCGGTAGTGAGTTTCATTCAGCTGGTTTGGATTTCAGCACCCGGGGAAGGCATGTTACGGTCATTTTTGGTGATGGGGCCGGAGCAGTGGTAGTACAACCTACTGAAGAACCTAACCGGGGGATCTTATCGACCCATTTACATGCAGATGGTGACCATGCCGAAGTATTGAGTTATATTAATCCAGGATGTCACGGGGGTGTGCACCTGGGTACTGAAAAATATGGGTATCCCGATCAACAGTTTGGTGGTGCCTTTATTACTCAAACCATGTGGGAAGAGCAGGATTTATTCCCCAACATGGAGGGTCAGCACGTATTTAAGTTTGCCGTGCAAAAATTTCCAGAGGTCATTTCCGAGGCTTTAGCTGCTAATAATATGAAACCCGATGATCTAAAGTTGTTGGTACCGCATCAGGCCAATCTACGCATCAGTCAATTTGTTCAACGCCGAATGAGGTTAAGAGATGATCAGGTATTTAATAATATCCAAAAATATGGAAACACGACAGCTGCTTCCATACCAATTGCTTTGGGCGAAGCTTGGGAACAAGGTTTGGTCGAACCCGGTGATCTGATATGTTTAGCAGCATTTGGTAGCGGCTTTACATGGGGCGCTGCCTTGTTAAAATGGTAATTGAACTAAGGCATAGGCAAAAAATATATGACTTTGGAAGTTGTTGAAGACAACCATTCGGTTTATGATTATCCGTTTTATGACTCTAATGGGATTTTAGTACCTTGGGATTTATACAAATCGAAAGTTTTATTGATCGTAAATACGGCCACCAATTGTGGATTGTCCGGACAATTTGCTGAGTTGGAAGATCTGAAACGAATCATCAGAAACCCAAACTTTGAAGTTCTGGCATTTCCTGCAAATGATTTCTTGAATCAGGAACCTAGAAGTAATGCAGAGATCATATCCTATTGTCATAGGAAATATCGTATTTCATATCCGATATTTAGCAAGATTAGAGTAAGAGGTAATAATGCACACCCTCTTTTTAAATATTTATCTCAAAAAAGAAAAAACGGGATGATAAATGTTAAACCAAAGTGGAATTTTCATAAATATCTCGTCAACGGCCAAGGAAAAGTTATTGATCATTATTATTCCTTTACCCGCCCAACGGCGAAACATCTTATCCAAAAAATAGAAAAACTGTTGGCAAATGAAAATTGACCTGTTGGCAATTGGAGTTCATCCGGATGATGTAGAATTATGTTGTAGTGGAACTATTCTGCGTCACTTGCATTTAAACCTTAAGGTTGGAATTGTAGACCTTACCCAAGGTGAATTGGGAACCCGTGGTAATCCGAAGTTGAGAATGAAAGAAGCACAGGATGCAGCCAATATTCTGGGTGTATCTTTTAGAACAAATTTAGGTTTACAGGATGGATTTTTTCGAATTGAGGAATCGTCATTAATACCCTTGATTAAGCAAATCAGACTACACCGACCAGAAATTATTTTGGCGAATGCATTAATAGATAGGCATCCTGATCACGGGAGAGCTGCAGATCTTGTCAATCAGGCAGCCTTTTTATCTGGACTCGTTAAAATTGAAACTCAGGTGGAAGGAAAGAAGCAGGCCAGATGGAGACCTAAAGCCATTTACCATTATATCCAAGACGAACAACTGAAACCGGATTTAGTCGTAGATATTACCCCATACATCGAAGTTAAAATGAAATCGATTCACGCTTTTCGATCACAATTTTTTAATCCTGAATCAAAGGAACCAGATTCTCCTATTTCAGGAAAAGATTTTATCGAATACATATATGCAGTTGCCAGAAAAATGGGAAGGCACATTGGTGTTCCCTATGCAGAAGGATTTAATGTACGTCGTCCTCCTGGGATTAATAACCTGTTGGAATTGGAATAATGGGACCAAATAGAAAATGGGGTATTTACTTGATGATTGTCATTTCATTTGGATTATTGGGATACTCCTTTCAAAGAGCACATACTTTATCCATGACTCATGATGAAAGTCATACTTATATGACATTTAAGGATATTTCAGTCTGGAAGTGTTTTCGAGAGGCCAAATGTTGGGATACAGCCAACAATCATTTATTAAACACCTGGCTGATGCAGCAAAGTACTCGGTTATTAGGTACTTCCGACTTAACCATTAGGTTGGGCTCGGTGTTTGGCCATTCATTGTATTTATTGTTTTCGGTTTTTCTAATTCTAAGTGTAAGTAAAAACCCATTCGTCCAATTGATCGGGTTTTCTTTGTTGAATTTCAATCCCTACCTGCTTGATTTTTTTTCTCTGGTCAGAGGATATGGACTATCTGTTTCGATGGAATTGATCAGTATTTATTTCTTTTATTATTGGATTCGCACCGCAAATAACCGGCATCTGATATCGGTCTATTTATTCGCGGGATTGGCAGTTATGGCCAATTTTACCGCACTGAATTTTATGATTTGCCTATTTGGAGTACACTTGCTCCTGATTGGAATGCAGTGGATCGAAGAAAGGCAGGCAATAGGAAAAGAGATTGTAGTTTCCCTAACCATTCCAACCTTGTTTTTCACTATTATAGGGTATTTATTGATCTACCCTATTCGGATCTTGCAAAGCAATCAAGAGTTTCAGTATGGAGCAGAAACCATATGGGATACATTAACCTTAATCTTGAAAGATTCACTTTATGGCAATAATTACATAGGTAAGCATACACTCAGCATTTTTATGGTACCTTTTATTTTATTGTTACTGATCGCATCTGTCCGCGGTATGGGTGACTATTTCAGTAAGAAGACTCTTAAAAATAAACTGTATTTGACTGCTGCTATTTTAATGGTCTGTACATTTCTATTCATGGTGATTCAGGAATATCTGTTGGGATCCAAATATTTATTTAATCGCAAAGCACTTATATTTTTTCCATTGATTGCAATAGTTATTTATCATTTCATTGCTAAATATTATGGCAATAGCTGGGCTCGATATTTGGGACTTGCAATTTTGATATTCAATGGTTTCCATCTATTGCGTTCCGCCAATTTGGAATATTGCAGGGAATGGTGGTATGATGCCAACACGAAAAACATGATGAAACAGATGGAGGAAATAGCAGAACATTCTAGAGATAGCCTAACCCTTGGAACTAATTGGCTTTATATGCCTTCTTCTGAGTATTATCGAAGACAGTTAGGTCTCCAAAATATTAAACCTCTGGTTTATTCAAAGGAAATTTACACAGATGGCCGCTATGATTATTATTATGTCGATCGTGGAGAAGTAGACATCTTAAAAGACAATTACGATCAAATAGCTGATTTCTCAGGTTACCGGTTTTTGTTAAGAAGAAAAGAATATCCTAAGGTTGAATAAAACTCTTTACCAAATCCGTTGTAATTAATAGTAATAGTTGCTTTGTTCTTGCAGTGTACGTGTATTAGATACCTGCAGATATTCGTTATTTACTTGTACAAGAACACAGTAATGTTGTAAATTTAGGAAAAATAAGACCTGATTCTTGAAAACAAAATTGGTTCTGAATCTTTGGAGTATCAGTTTTTGCCTTGTTTTTGCTACTTCACTTCTTTGTTCACAAACGTCTTTTCGTGAATATGTAACTGCAGAAACACAGCAAAATAGTCTGACTTATGATCGGTTTAAGAACTGGCATCTGAAGGATGGCTTGCCGGACAGGGACCTTATAAGCTGTATCTCAGACCAGGATGGATTTTATTGGTTTGCCTCTGCCAACTATGTAAGTCGTTTTAATGGAGAAGGATTTACAACTTATTTTTCAGTCGAAGATTTTGATGAAACCACAGAACTGGATATTGAAAAAATCTTTCGTGGTCCTGCGCAAGATATTTATATCCTCTTTTCTGGAAACACCTCATTGTATGTTTTGATAAATTCAAAAACGTACGAGGTGGAATTAAAGACTGTTAGCCTACCCGATGAGGTGACCCAGTTATTTGGTGGAAAAGCTCAAGATCTGCAAATTCTACAAATTTATGACGATACATTGCGGTTAAGTACGGTGAAAGAAAATGGAGTTCGGTTAAGATTTAGAATCCACACCGATACAATGGATCTCAAAGCAAGATTGATTCATTCCGTTGGAAACAAATGGTGGTTTTATGCACCGGGCAAAGTGTGGACAGTCAGTCAAGACCTTTCGATAATAACTTACAACCTCCCATCAATGCTCAGACCAACATTAATCCATGTTGATGCTTTGGAAAGAATCTGGGTGAGTTTTCGTAATCGGGGTATTGTGTACATGGCCGAAGCTCAGGACGAAATGTTTCATCCGGTATCAGGAGTGCCAAATTATGAACGATATAATGGGATATTTAGTGACCAGTCGGGCAATGTACTCATAAGTATACGTTCAAAATTCCTGAATACAAAAGGGTACTATCTAATTTCACCATCCTTGGATGTTAAATCAGCAAACTTTATTGCCAGAGAAGGATCCTTAATAACAGATCTGGTAAGTAAAAACCTTGAAAATGCGGCTGTTTTTGCTACTATCAATGGCGTTTATCAAGGACAAAATATCAACACCCAGGTTAGGACTTTTTTCGATCAAAAGATTGGTGCGGGACAGTGGGGTACGGTCCTAAAAGGAATTGCAAGTAATCATCATGGTAAAACATTTGTGGCTAAAGAATTTGACGGGATTTATGAAATTGACAAAGTTACAGGTCAGTATAAAGAAATTCGAATTACATTTTTTGACTCTATTCATAATCGCTATCTTCCTTTAAGTTGTTCCAACCAATTAGTTTTTGTGAATGATTCAACTCTGATAGGATCTACATGCGATGAGGATCAGAATGCATTTTTATATTCCTACGATATCATTCATGGAGAAGCAAATTTATATTTTCATTCTAACAATAAGCTGATTAATGACTTTGTATACGATGCCCAAAAGAAACTTATATATATTATATTCCGCAATAATCATGGAGGGGGGATATTCGATATTTTCAACACGGAAACTCAGTCATTCGTACATTTTAAAGACTCTTTATGCAACGAAGTATTGAAAGACCGAATTCCGATTTCTCTTGCTCTCGATAGTTCAGGTCTGGTCTGGATTGGAATGGATAAAGGAGTGCTGACGTATGATCCCTTTAGTCTGAAGATGTCGATGTTTGATGCTCCTGATCCTGGATTAGAGCAGGTTGCTAAAATTGGTTTTTCGAGCAAAGGAGATATTTTGGTCGGTACCAATAAGGGATTTGGAATATTTTCAGTAAACGACAAAACTACTTGGATCAATCGCAGTACTGGATTAGTAAATGACAATGTGGTAAGTTTTGAAGAAGACAGAAACGGAAACTTTTGGATCTCTACTTTTGAAGGAATTGCCCTTTACAATACCAAAGATCAAATATTATCCAATTACAATACTTCGGTAGGATTCTCTCATAATGAATTTAATCGACTAAGCTCCATGATTGATGAAGAGGGTCTTTTGTATTTCGGAGGGATGAATGGATTGAATGTATTTGCTCCGGAGTCTTTTCTTAATCAAAGTAAGGAGAACCAAATCTTACTGTCCGGATTGACTAAGCTAAACAAAACTCAGGGCCTTGTTAATTTAGATGGCAATCAGATAGATGGTCAAATAGTCTTTAGACCAAATGATATTTATTTGCAGCTTGCATTTTATATCGAAGACCACCTGGATAGTCGCAATTATCTATTAGCCTATCAATTGAGTGGAACCAATCAGACCTGGATTTACCAACAGGGGAACACCATTCGTCTGGAAAAAATGCCACCAGGCAGCTACAATCTTACCGTCAAAAGTCTGGATTTATCAGGAAATTGGAATGGATCAATTTATGAAACCCAAATCAAAACTAGAGACTTTTTTTACAAAAATCCCTGGTTTTATATTGGCTTGCTGGTGTTTGTAGCCATTGGAAGTTATTTTGTGATCAAGACACGTACGAAAATAATCCGGAAGCGGGAAGAGGAAAAAACCCTAATCAATAAGAAATTTGCTGAATTGGAATTACAAGCCTTGCAAGCACAGATGAATCCTCATTTTATTTTTAATTCTCTCAGTACCATACAGTATTTTATTCATAGCAATGACCGAGCTTCAAGTGAGAAATACATCAATCGCTTTGCTACGTTGATCCGGTCATTTTTAGAAGCTTCAAAGAATAAGTTTGTGACTCTAGCCGAGGAACTTAAGATTTTGAAATTATACATTGAATTGGAGCAAATTAGATTTAAAAATCACTTTACGGTGGCATTGGAAATAGATCCGGAGTTAAATTTACAATTAATTCAGGTGCCTGCCATGTTGTTGCAGCCGTTTGTCGAGAATGCAATAAACCATGGCTTATTTCATAAAAAACATATTGGTCATTTGACCATAATTATCAAAGAAATCGAAGAGGATAAAATAGAATGTAGAATTATTGATGACGGAATTGGCCGGGAAAAAGCGAAGGTAATCCGTAAGAAAAGCTTAAAAAACTACCAATCTCGAGGAACGCAGATTACCAAAGAAAGAATTGATGTGTTAAATATGGTATCTGGCTATGATTTCGATTTGGAAGTCAAAGACCTACACCCATCCATTAACGGTAGTGATGTAGGCACGGAGGTGGTTCTTACGTTTACAAATTTTGACTAAAAACATCCAACCATGACTATAAAAACCATAATCGTAGACGACGAACAATTACCGCGCCTGCTTCTCTCGGAAAAGGTTTTGAATATGTTCCCTGAGTTGGAAGTGGTAGGGGAAGCCAACAATGCGGAAACAGCAGAATCATTGATTCGTGAAAAAAATCCAGAGTTGGTCTTTTTAGATATTGCCATGCCGGGAGAAAGTGGTTTTGATTTAATTAAAAAATTTCCCAGACCTGAATTTGAGGTTATTTTTGTAACCGGATTTGATGAATATGCAATTGATGCGATTCAAACCTGTGCCATTGGATATGTACTTAAACCTATAGATGATGAAATGTTGAACAATGCGGTGCAGAACGCCATCGAAAGAATACAAGAGAAAAAAGAAAACTTCCGGATCCAGTTTTTACTTGACAATCTCATGAATCCAGGAAGTTATCAAAATCGTATCGGAATTCCGACTACTGAGGGATTGGATTTTATTTCGATTCAGGATATTTTAAGGTGTGAAGGAGATCAGAAATACACGAATGTGTACCTTATTTCCGGTGAGAAAATGCTGAGTTCGTATAATATTGGAGAATTCAAAAGGTTGTTAGAGAAATTTAATTTTTATCCCACTCATAAGTCACACCTAGTCAATCTCAATCACATCAGTAAATACAATCGCGAAGGCACTTTGATAATGGTTGATGGCTCAAGCGTACCAGTAGCAAAAAGGAAAAAAGCTGATTTTTTAAAAATGCTTACCCGTGTATAACGAACGATGGTTTGATCTAAATGCCCGTTGCTCCAATGCCACTATCCACCCATTAATGTTTTTTACATATTTACATTACCAAAGATACTAAGAATCACTCTTTAACCTAGGCAGCAAAAGTAGCTGAAAAATTATCAGAACCAATTTATTGTACTGTTGTACTGTTTTAATGATTATTTTCTGAAGAAAATACCAAGATGTAATTTAAACCTAAGAGGTTAAGAAGTGACAAAAGGAATCTGGAGTATCTGGATTCCTTTTTTTGAAAAGAATTTCCAATTTTAAAAAATTGGAATTGAAGATATCAATCCTTTATCCTTAATCTTTCTGAACAATGATGTTCAGATAATATGATTTAATCCGGCATGCCAAGAACTATTGTCTTGGCATGTCGGTTTTTTTTTGATTCGAACACCTCAGTCTTTTTATTTCTATTCTACCTTAAAATAAAATAAGAAATACCAAGGACGATTTTGCCTTGGTATTTCTAAATAAATGGGTTACCAAAGATTCAAAGGGCTTTAATTTCAATCAGAAAGCAGGACATTTTACTTTGCTTCTTCTTCTTTCTGGTCGATCAAAGTCCAAATACTGAATTAATGACAATTCCGGACCACCAAGGCTATTACTTACCTTGGCCAGGTCCGAAATATTCACGTCAAAAGACAAAGAAACTACTGTATTTTTCCAATCATAGCGTATTGCGGCAATAATGGCGTCTTTATGAAATCCATCCGATCCGGCTGACCATCGAACCCAAGCACCGGCGTAGATAGCCCACAAAGGTCTTAAGTAGGATTTTACCTCTTTAGAAATACGGAAAAAGGAACCCGCGTTGAACTCCCGGTGAGGGCCTTGATCTACAAAAATTGCACTTGGTTTAATAGTTAAAAATTCATTGATTCTAAGATTTGCACCACCGTGTAGAACAATTCTTGGAAACAAGTACAGACTTTCGTCCAGGTTTTCATATTCTTTGATGAAGGAGACAAAAGCTCGGTTTAGATGGAAAGCTCCAACTCCAACGTACATGGAATTTCGACGCGATAGGGGAATAAAATAACCCACACCTGCCGAAATATCCATATAGGAAATATTTGAAGAAAAGGATTCTCCGTTTATAGCCGGATCTTGTTCAAATAGTTTCAACTTGCTAGGATCAAACCGGTTTTGAATTAACCCGGTTCGAATCCCGGCTGAGAGAATATGATCACCTTCTCTGTTTAAAGCTTTTAGGTATGAAAATGTTAGGGACACATCCATTGTTTGATAGCTTAAATCACCGGCTTTATCCGATATAATTTGCAATCCAACCCCAATGTCATCTTGAAGACCTACTCCTCTGAAGGCTTTCATATCACCAGATGCCACTAAAGTTTGGAATCCTTTGTCGAAAGTTTGCCATTGGCTTTTGTAATTGGCTATCATGCGAAGGTCTTCATTTATTAAACCGACCATCGCTGGATTTAGAAAGGTTGGTGATGCATGAATATGGGAAAAGTGATTATCCTGACTTATCCCTGATACAATGCCTATGGACATGCACATCCAGATTAGGCATAGCAATTTTGTGTAAAATTTGCCCATAATAGAATCTTTTAAAGTTCAATCTCTTAGGTCAAGGAGCCGTTTCCTTTACCTGATTACGGTTACATTCCCGGAAATATAAAGAGGATCTCCACCGGAACACCTTCCACTAACTACATAGACGTAAACTCCAGCATTCACATTATTTCCTCGGAATGTCCCATCCCACTTGTTAGAAAGGTCGGTTGACTCAAATACCATTTCACCCCATCGATTGAATATCTGAATTCGATCAATGGTCGAAATGCTATTGTTTATGATCTCGAAGTAATCATTGAAACCATCGTTATTGGGGGTGAGTGCATTGGCAATTTCAATGAGTTCCAATTCACAATCATCTTCTACATAGACTATCAGACTTAATTCTTCCTGACAACCTAGTTCGTTCATGGCAACAGCCGTATATGTGGTAGTTTTGTCTGGTTTCACCGTCACTTTTTTGCAATCTTCACAAACCAGATTCCCAGAATCATCGTACCAGTTCACACCGCTATTGGTATTTAGAATGTTGGCATTAAGCTCGGTGGATTCTCCCTTTTTGATCTCACCATCGGGAGGAAGTGTAAGTCCTGGCATCTCAACAACTTCTACTGTCAATTGAGCGGAAATGGTATCTCCTGCACAACCAATCGTACTTACCGTATAAGTAGTCGTAACTTCTGGCGTAGCTTGGGGAGTTGCACAATTGGTACAGGATAGGCTTTCAGCTGGTGACCAGACTATATCAATATTCTCTTCATTATCGATTGATAAGACAGTACTTTCACCTGCACAAATCGAGATATCCGTAGTCATTAATTTTACTTCAGGTAGTATGGTTACCTGATGATTTACTGTACTATCGCAACCATTTATCGCAGTGTATGTACTGGTAAAAGTTGTTTCCGCGGTGTATGATTGTCCATCAATAATAACCGACTCACCCTCGCATATGATATGTTCTTCCTCAGTTTCAAATGTTGGTAATACTTCAAGGTGTAAAGTAATGGTACTATCACAACCTGCAGCATTTGTAAGAATCTGAGTATAGGTGCCGGAGGTGGTTAGTTCATCGGAATTAAACAGATATTTTTCACCTAAACAGATGGACTGATTGATTTCACTTGATGATTTGGCATTAACGATAATCGTTAGATTTACAGTGCTATCACAACCATGAATGGTCTGGAATACGACTTCATAGTTACCTGATGTGGTAAAATCTTGATTTCCCAATGAATACGTTTCTCCCTCACACAGTTCAACAGTCAAATCCGAACTTTCTAATGGGTGTACTACCAAATTAAGTATTGCAATGCTATCACATCCGGCAACTGATGGCAACGTATCCCGGTAAGTGCCACTCGATTTTAAAGTATCTCCATCAAATATCAAGATTTCGTCTTCGCAAATCTCCTGATTAATTGTTTCACTTATGACGTCATCAATGATCAGGGTCAAAATCAGTACACTATCACATCCACTTTGGCTGGTCAAGGTGTCTCGATAAGTACCGTTAGTACTGAGAATCTGACCATTGAAGTTATAGGTTTGTCCTGTACATATTTGCCTTTCAATCGGAGTCGAAATTGTCGGCAAGACAGTAAGACTCAGATTGATCACGGAGTCACAACCATTTGCAGCAATGAGCGTTTGGGAATAGCTACCCGGAGAGGTGAGTTCGTCGTTGCCAAACACGTATTTCTCCCCATCACAAATTGTGGCGCTCATATCCGTGGTGATTTGATTATTCACAGTTAGGATCAACACAATGTTGGAATCGCATCCACTTACGGTTACGTGGTTTTCTGTATAAATTCCACTGGTTCCTATCGACTGATTGTTAAATTCAACCGTTGTCCCTTCACAAACAGTTTGGTAAATCGTATCCTGAATTACAGGTGCAATTTCAAGGTTAAGTGTTATAATCGAATCACATCCCGATGCGGCACTCAAGGTATCTAAATAAGTACCTCCTTCTGTAATTGGCATCCCGTTGAAACTATACGATTGACCCTGACAAATAAGCTCATTTACAGTAGTCAGAATGGCCTCAATTATTTGAAGATTGAGCGTGATGATAGAATCACACCCACTACTTGAGGTCAATGTATCCGCATATGAGCCGCTGGATTTTATCCATTGGTCATTGAAAAACAGGGAATCTCCTGTACAGATGGAAATACTTTGACTTTCTGTAATAACATCTGTCACTGCTAGTTGAAGGTTGATGATAGAATCACATCCTGACGTGGTAGTCAGGGATTGACTATATGTACCTGCGTCCGTCAGAGACTGTCCATTGAAGTCATAAGTCTGTCCGGCGCATATTGTAGCATTTAGATCCGTCGTGACGACATCATTTACGGTAAGTATCAGGGTAACCACGGAGTCACATCCATTTGTAGAGGTAAATGTCTCGTCATATGTCCCTGCAGTACCAATAGATTTTCCATTGAAATCAAAGGTACTGCCAGTACAAATCTGCTCACGGAGTGTATCGGTAAGAACATCGTTCACAGTCAAATTAAGAGTAACAATAGAGTCACAGCCCAGACTGGAAACTATGGTATCCACATAAGTCCCGCTAGTGGTTAAAGATGATCCGTTAAATTGGAAGCTCTGTCCTTGACACAGTTGGAGATCTACAGTTTCTGTTAACACATCTTTGACTTCAAGATTCAATATGACAACAGAATCACAACCTGTAACCGAAGTAAGAGTATCACTGTATGTTCCGGCTACTAGGATTGTTTCATTATTAAACTCATAAGACGATCCTTGACATATGGATTTATTAATTACTTCAGTAATTACATCTGAAATAGTAAGGTTTAAGGTAACTATACTATCACATCCCGATGCAGAGGTCAAAGAATCTATGTATGTACCTGCGGTAGTTATTTGTAAACCATTAAAGTCATAACTTTGTCCACTACAGATTTGAGCATCAATTTGAGTTGTAAGTACATCATCAACTCGGAGATCTAATGTGATTATTGAGTCACACCCACCAGTAGCAAGCATATTTGCAGTATACACACCAGCAGCTGAAATTTGATCGCCATTAAACATATAGGTTTGTCCACTACAGATTTGAGCAGTAATTGTTTCGGAAAAAGTAGGCAGTACATTGAGATTCAGGGTAATGATTGAGTCACAACCATTTGCCGCTGTTATGGTATCAATATACTGCCCTTCTATAGATAGAGTCTCATTAATAAATTCATAAGTTTCACCGGCACAAATGTCTATGGTAAATTCATGGTGTGAATTTTCATTGATAGTAAGATTCAAAGTAACAATCGAGTCACAACCACTTGAGGAGATTAAGGAATCGATATAGGTACCTGAAGTAGTTCTAGAACTACCACTAAAATCATACGATTCACCCTCACATAATGTGATATTTAAAGTTTCTGTTAATGTTGGTACAACAGATAGATTTAGAGTAACGATAGAGTCGCACCCTGCCGATGTTGAGAATGTTGCGGTATACGTTCCGGTAGTATTGAGATCGTTACCATCAAATAAATACGTCTGACCGTCGCAGATTTGTTGATTTATGTTAGTAGTTAGTTCCGGAAGCACTTCTAAGACAAGAGTAACTACTGAATCACATCCATAACTGGTCTGGAAAGTACCTGTATAGGTGCCAGAGGTATTGAGTGAATTCCCATCAAATGTATAAGTTTGACCTTCACAGATTTGAACACTATCTGTACTCTGTAGCACATCAAGTACTAATAAGGTTAAGGTAACAATGGAATCACAACCTGCAGTGGTTTGTAAGGTATCCAAGTAAGTTCCGGAGGCATTAAGGTCTTGATTATTGAATGTATATACCTGCCCTTGACAGATTTGTATAGATTCTGATCCACTTAGCACCGGCAGTATTTCCAAATTAAGAGTAATGATCGAATCACAACCACCACCGGTAACCACAGTATCGTAATAAGTTCCTGCCGCATCAAGGTTCTGATTGTTGAAGTTATACGTTTGTCCCAGACAAATCTGTACGGTTTCTGAACCAGTTAATACCGGCAGTATTTCCAAATTAAGAGTAATGATCGAATCACAACCACCACTGGTTACCACGGTATCGTAATACGTTCCTGCAACATCAAGATCCTGATTGTTAAAGTTATAAGTTTGTCCTAGACAAATCTGTACGGTTTCAGATCCTGTAAGCACAGGCAGTATTTCCAGATTTAAAGTAGCAATCGAATCACATCCTCCGGGGGTCAATAATGTATCGTAATAAGTTCCGGTTGTGTTAAGGTTTTGATTATTAAAGAAGTAAGATTGACCTTGGCAGATTTGAACGTTCTCTTCACCTGTGAGGACAGGAAGAACTTCCAAATTCAAGGTAATGATAGAATCGCATCCACCGCTAGTAAGAACGGTATCATAATAGGTGCCGGTAACGTCCAATTCTTGATTGTTAAACATATAGGTTTGCCCCAAACAAATTTGAATGTTATCCGTACCACTCAGGGCTGGAAGGACTTGTAGGTTTAGCGTAGTTATTGAATCGCAACCATCCGACGTTTGAGTCGTGTCAAAATAGGTACCGGTAACATTCAGATCCTGATTGTTAAAATAGAAGGTTTGTCCAAGACATATCTGAATATCCAATGTTTCTGTTATTACTGGTAGGACCTGTAATTGCAGAGTAATTATTGAATCACACCCATTAGCCGATGGCAAAGTATCCATATAAACTCCGCTGGTTGTAATTGTTTCCCCATTAAAGTCGTAAGAACTCCCATCACATATTTGTACATTCAGCTCTTTCTGTTTGGCCGGAAGAACTGAAAGTTGTAAAGTCACAATACTATCACAACCGGCGGCTGCAACTAAAGTGTCTTTATAGGTTCCAGTACTACTTAGATTTTGATTATTAAAGAAATAAGTATTACCTGAGCAAATCGTTTCAGTAATGGTAGTACTAATAACGTTCAATACTGTCAAGTCAACTGTTACTATAGAGTCGCAACCGGAATTTGAAGTAAAAGTTTCGGAATAAGTACCTGTACTGGTTAATGATTGGCTACCTAAAACATAAATTTCACCTGAACAAATTGTAGTAGAGATGTCAGTGGTCAGGTTTTCCAATACATCCAGGGTTAAAGTTACCACACTATCACAACCGGCTTGTGATATGAATGTTTCAGTATAAGTGCCTGAAGAATTGTATGTACTAGTACCGAGAGTATAAGAATCCCCTTGACATATTTGAGCTGAAATATCGGTAGTGAGTTGTTGCAGAACTGCCAAATCGAGGCGAACGATACTGTCACATCCTTTGGCAGATTGCAGTGTGTCTATGTACATCCCTGTTGTACTATAAGAATTGTTTCCCACAGAATAGGACTCCCCCTGACAAATTTGATGATTTACAGATATATCATAAACAGGATTTACCGTGATGTCGTACACGATGATTGAGTCGCATCCAACTGATGATTGGAATGTTTCAGTATAAATTCCAGTTTGAGTGTATTGACCTTGGACACCATAGAAAGTTTCTCCTTCACACATGGTAAAAGGTAAGGTCTGACTTGACACGGGATGCACCGTTAAATCTAGGTGGATAATACTGTCACAACCTTGAGATGTTGTCAAATTGATATCATAAATACCCGTTTGATTAAAAGTTTGACCTCCAATGCTTACAAAGTCTCCCTGACAAATATTCTGAGTACTGGTCATGTCATAAACCGGAGCTACTGTAAGGTTGAGTGTAACGGTACTATCGCATCCACCGCTTGAAGTCATAGAAACAATATAAGTGCCGGATTGATCGAAACTCTGACTTCCTACCTCAAAGGATTCACCATCACAAATTGTTTCATTCAAGGTGACGAAAATTTGTTCGACAACGTCAAGATTCAAAGTAACCACACTATCACATCCGGCACTTGATTGAAAGGTATGTATATAGGTTCCTGATGTACTGTAAGATGTATTTCCAAACGAATAAGTATCTCCATCACATATAGTTCTTCCAATGGTGTTATAGATCGTATTGTCTACGGTAAGATCTAATTCGATAATACTGTCACATCCACTGCTTGCAATGGTGTTAATTGTATATGTTCCTGTGGTATTAAAGGTTTGTCCACCTGTAAGATAAGTTTGACCATCACATATTTGTGCTGTGATGTTTTCAATTACTGGCTCAATTACATTTAAGTTTAAATTAATGATGCTGTCACATCCAAAAATTGTAGCCAAATTGATTACATAATTATCTGTGGTTGAAAAAGTTTGACCTCCAATAGTAATAGATTCTCCAGCACATATTGAAGTATCAATATTGTATATAATATTCGGCTTTACTTCCAAGTTTAGATTGACAATACTATCACATCCTCCAGCAGTGATTAGGTGATCCGTATAGCTACCACTAGTAGTGTACACTGAACTTCCAACAGCATAACTTTCACCTTCACAAATAATCTCATTCAGAGTGATTTCAATTGGTGGTAGTACGGTTAAATTAAGATCTACCACACTATCACATCCTTCTGAGGTTAAAAGGACTATAGTGTAACTTCCTGAAGAGGAGAATGTTTGAGTCCCAACAGTATAGCTATCACCTTGACAGATCGTTTCATCCAGGACGGTCACAGCAGTCTGATTGATAGTAAGGTATAGTGTTTCCGAAAGGGTATTACAATCGGGATTTCCTAGATTACCAGCATTATCACTAATTACGATACGGTAAAAACCTTGATCCCAGATGGAAGCACTGGTGATATTTAAGACAGTCGAAGTAGCACCAGAAATATCATTAAAATTAATACCATCATCGCTGAATTGCCATTGATACACTGGGGTGCTATAATTATTATTTACGATAGCGGTAAGAATTGTCGATCCGCCTTCGCAAATCGGATTAGCGCTGGCGGTAACAGAAACTTCCGGTTGACAATCAATAACTGTTATTAATTGCGAAGTACTGGTTGTGTTTCCACAATCATCGATGGCTGTCCAAGTTCTTTCGATTGAAAATGTATTCTCACATATTCCAGTCAATGTAATTTCAGAAAATGTGAATGTTGGTGTACTACAATTATCGCTTGCCGTTATGTCCACATTCAAAATTGGAACATCAGGTATAGCATCACAAACAACGGTGACGTCTCCGGGAGCATTATTAATTACAGGATTTATGGTATCATTTATAGTAATCACCTGATTACAAGATGTTATATTCCCGCATAAATCTGAAATAATGTAGGTTCGGACTATTACTTCAGGACAACTATTTCCATCAGATACTTCAGTTAACAAGGCAAATGAAAATGGATCAATACCACAGTTGTCAGATACAGTTCCCCCATTGTTCAAAAAATCAGTTAAATCGGTATATGGAGGTATTTCAGCTATTGAACAAACCGCTTCAATCGAGGAAGGACAACTGATTTGTGGATTTTGATCATCCAAAATGGTTATCGTTTGAACCTGTACCGTTGTATTTCCACATTCGTCAATTAGGGTCCATGTCCGGGTAATTACGCCAGAACCATTGCATCCTATAACAGAATTGTCTGAATAGGTTGCATCCAACGAGGTTGAACATCCATCGCTTTCATCAGTTACATCTCCCACGAGAGTCAAATCTGTTGGATCCTGATCACAAGCAATAGTAATATCAGCAGGTACAGTAAAGGTCGGATCTGTAACATCTATTACTTCTATTGTTTGGATACAGGTCGTTGTGATACCGCATTCATCAACCGCTGACCATGTACGAGCTACCGTAAAAGCTCCGTAGCAACCTCCAGGAGTTACATCATCCGAGTAGGTTATCGTAACTGCTAGACAGTTGTCACTAGCGGTTGCCGTTCCGGTATTGAAAATAGTCGTGTCTGCAGGACAATCCATGGTTACGTTGGGAGGACATACCAGGATTGGAGAAGTGGTATCCGTTACTACGATATTTTGAATCTGTTCTCCAGCTAGATTTCCGCAGTTATCAATCAAGGACCAGGTACGTGTAACATACAACTCATTGCCACAGCTTCCGGGAACAGTGACATCGGTAAAAGTAGCATCTAAAGAGGTAGTACAATTGTCATTTTCATCGGTTACATCACCTGTAACAGAAGTAGAAATATCGTGCCCACATCCTGCATCAAAATAGACTGTAATGTCACCTGGTGCTGTAAAGGTTGGAGAAATCGTATCCTCTACTGTAATAAACTGGATTAAGTCAGGTGCAGCATTTCCACAATCATCTACTAATGACCAGGTACGGGTGATGGTAAATTCGCCTTCGCAGGAGCCCGGTACTGGTGCGTCGTCGACAAAGGTAGCATCTAGCACAGTGGTACAATTATCAGCTTCATCGGTTACATCTCCTGTATTTCCGACGGATACATCATAATTACAATCGGCATCTGCATAGATGGTGATATCTCCAGGAGCGGTAAAAGTAGGTCTGGTAGTATCTTGTACTGTAATAGTCTGAATTTGATCGTTGGCTGCATTTAAACAATCATCGATTAGAGACCAGGTACGGGTAATAATCCATTCTCCTTCGCAAGCCCCGGCTACGGGAGCTCCATCCACGAAGGTCGCATCGAGTACCGTAGTACAGTTATCGGCTTCATCGGTTACATCTCCTGTATTGGAGACATCGATATCATAAACACAGACATCATCAGCATAGATCGTAATATCGGGAGGTCTTGTAAAAGTAGGTCTGGTGGTATCCTGAACCGTAATGGTCTGATCTTGATCTCCTGTGGTATTTCCACAATTATCGACCAGAGACCAGGTACGGGTAATGATCCATTCGCCTTCACATGATCCCGCCACGGGAGCGCCATTTACAAAAGTGGCATCCAGCACGGTGGTACAGTTGTCGGCCTCGTCGGTTACATCACCGGTAAATCCAATAGAAGCATCGTAGTTACATGCACCATCGGCATAGATGGTAATATCACCTGGTACTGTGAATGTTGGTCTGGTGGTATCTTCAACAGTAATGGTTTGAAATTGATCGTTAGCGGCGTTTCCACAATCGTCGACCAGAGACCAGGTCCTAGTTATAGTCCACTCTCCTTCACAGGTACCGGCCACGGGAGCACCATCCACAAAAGTAGCATCGAGTACGGTAGTACAGTTATCGGCTTCATCGGTTACATCTCCTGTATTTCCGACGGATACATCATAATTACAATCGGCATCGGCATAGATGGTAATATCACCTGGAGCGGTAAAAGTTGGTCTGGTAGTATCTTGTACCGTAATGGTTTGAATTTGATCGTTGGCGGCATTTAAACAATCATCGATTAGAGACCAGGTACGGGTGATAATCCATGCTCCTTCACAAGATCCGGCTACAGGAGCTCCATCCACGAAGGTTGCATCGAGTACTGTGGTACAATTATCGGCTTCATCGGTAACATCCCCAGTATTGGAGACATCGATATCATAAACACAGACATCATCAGCGTAAATGGTGATATCGGCAGGTCTGGTAAAAGTAGGTCTGGTGGTATCCTGAACCGTAATGGTCTGATCTTGATCTCCTGTGGTATTTCCACAATTATCGACCAGAGACCAGGTACGGGTGATGATCCATTCGCCTTCACAGGATCCCGCCACGGGAGCGCCATCTACAAAAGTGGCATCCAGTACAGTGGTACAGTTGTCGGCTTCGTCAGTTACATCACCGGTGAATCCAATAGAAGCATCATAGTTACATGCACCATCGGCATAGATGGTAATATCACCTGGTACAGTAAAAGTAGGCCTGGTGGTATCTTCAACCGTAATGGTTTGGAATTGATCGTTAGCAGCATTACCACAATCGTCAACCAGAGACCAGGTGCGGGTGATGGTCCATTCGCCTTCACAAGCACCCGCCACGGGAGCACCATCCACAAAAGTAGCATCGAGTACGGTAGTACAGTTATCGGCTTCATCGGTTACATCTCCTGTATTTCCGACGGATACATCATAATTACAATCGGCATCGGCATAGATGGTAATATCACCTGGAGCGGTAAAAGTTGGTCTGGTAGTATCTTGTACCGTAATGGTTTGAATTTGATCGTTGGCTGCATTTAGACAATCATCGACCAGAGACCAGGTACGGGTGATAATCCATGCTCCTTCACAAGATCCGGCTACAGGAACTCCATCCACGAAGGTGGCATCGAGTACTGTGGTACAATTATCGGCTTCATCGGTAACATCCCCAGTATTGGAGACATCGATATCATAAACACAGACATCATCAGCATAAATGGTGATATCGGCAGGTCTGGTAAAAGTAGGTCTGGTGGTATCCTGAACCGTAATGGTCTGATCTTGATCTCCTGTGGTATTTCCACAATTATCGACCAGAGACCAGGTACGGGTGATGATCCATTCTCCTTCACAGGATCCCGCCACAGGAGCACCATCTACAAAAGTTGCATCCAGCACGGTGGTACAGTTGTCGGCTTCGTCGGTTACATCCCCGGTAAATCCAATAGAAGCATCGTAGTTACATGCACCATCGGCATAGATGGTAATATCACCTGGTACTGTGAATGTTGGTCTGGTGGTATCTTCAACAGTAATGGTTTGGAATTGATCGTTAGCGGCGTTTCCACAATCGTCGACCAGAGACCAGGTCCTAGTTATAGTCCACTCTCCTTCACAGGTACCGGCCACAGGAACACCATCCACAAAAGTAGCATCGAGTACGGTAGTACAGTTATCGGCTTCATCGGTTACATCCCCAGTAAACCCAACCGTAATATCATAGTTACACGAGGCATCGGCATAGATGGTAACATCACCTGGAGCGGTAAAAGTAGGTCTGGTAGTATCTTGTACCGTAATGGTTTGAAATTGATCGTTGGCTGCATTTAGACAATCATCGACCAGAGACCAGGTACGGGTGATAATCCAAGCTCCTTCACAAGCACCAGCTACAGGAGCTCCATCAACGAATGTGGCATCGAGTACCGTTGTACAATTATCGGCTTCATCGGTTACATCCCCAGTATTAGAGACATCGATATCATAAACACAGACATCATCGGCATAAATGGTTATATCGGCAGGTCTGGTAAAAGTGGGTCGGGTGGTATCCTGAACCGTAATAGTTTGATCTTGATCATTGGCAGCATTACCGCAATTATCGACGAGGGACCAGGTACGGGTGATGATCCATTCGCCCTCGCACGATCCGGGTACAGGGGCTCCATCAACGGAAGTCGCATCCAGTATTGTAGTGCAGTTATCGGCTTCGTCAGTTACATCGCCAGTAAATCCAATAGAAGCATCGTAGTTACATGCACCATCGGCGTAGATGGTAATGTCACCTGGTACCGTAAAAGTAGGTCTGGTAGTATCTTCAACCGTAATAGTTTGGAACTGATCGTTGGCGGCATTACCACAATCATCGACCAGAGACCAGGTCCTAGTTATAGTCCACTCTCCTTCACATGCACCTGCAACGGGAGCACCATCCACAAAAGTAGCATCGAGTACGGTAGTACAGTTATCGGCTTCATCGGTTACATCCCCAGTAAACCCAACCGTAATATCATAGTTACATGAGGCATCGGCATAGATGGTAACATCACCTGGAGCGGTAAAAGTAGGTCTGGTGGTATCTTGTACCGTAATGGTTTGAAATTGATCGTTGGCTGCATTTAGACAATCATCGACCAGAGACCAGGTACGGGTGATAATCCAAGCTCCTTCACAAGCACCAGCTACAGGAGCTCCATCAACGAATGTGGCATCGAGTACCGTGGTACAATTATCGGCTTCATCGGTTACATCCCCAGTATTAGAGACATCGATATCATAAACACAGACATCATCGGCATAAATGGTGATATCGGCAGGTCTCGTAAAAGTAGGCCTTGTGGTGTCCTGAACCGTAATGGTTTGATCTTGATCGTTAGCCGCATTGCCGCAATCGTCAACCAGAGACCAGGTACGTGTGATGATCCATTCTCCTTCACAGGACCCGGGTACAGGAGCCCCATCTACTGAAGTAGCATCGAGTATTGTAGTACAATTATCGGCTTCGTCGGTTACATCACCGGTGAATCCAATGGAAGCATCGTAGTTACATGCACCATCGGCATAGATGGTAATATCACCTGGTACGGTGAAAGTAGGCCTGGTGGTATCTTCGACAGTAATGGTTTGGAATTGATCGTTGGCATTGTTTCCACAGTCATCGACTAGAGACCAGGTACGGGTGATGATCCATTCCCCCACACATGTCCCCGCAACGGGAGCTCCGTCGACAAAAGTAGCATCGAGTATTGTAGTACAGTTATCGGCTTCGTCGGTTACATCACCGGTGAATCCGACGGAAACATCATAGTTGCAATTAGCGTCAGCATAGATGGTAATATCTCCAGGTACTGTAAAAGTAGGTCTGGTAGTATCTTCGACGGTAATGGTTTGGATTTGATCGTTTGCCGCATTCAGACAGCCGTCGATCAGAGACCAGGTACGTGTGATAATCCACTCCCCTTCACAAGTCCCCGGAGTTGGAGGTGCATCGACAAAGGTCGCATCGAGTATGGAAGTACAGTTATCGGCTTCATCGGTTACATCTCCAGTATTGCCAACCGTGATATCATAGGCACAGGTAGCATCCGCATAGATGGTAATATCGGCGGGTCGAGTAAAAGTAGGTCGGGTGGTGTCCTGAACCGTAATGGTTTGATCTTGATCGTTAGCCGCATTGCCACAGTCGTCAATCAGTGACCAGGTGCGGGTAATGATCCATTCGCCTTCGCAAGTTCCATTGGCAGTTACATCTGTAGATGTAGCATCCAGGATTGTAGTACAATTGTCAGCTTCATCGGTTACATCACCGGTAATTCCAATCGAGGCATCATAGTTACAGTTGTTATCAGCATAAATGGTAATATCACCTGGAACCGTAAATGTAGGTCTGGTGGTATCCTCAATGAAAATAGTTTGAAATTGATCGTTTGCGACATTTCCGCAATCATCAACCAGTGACCAGGTACGGGTTATACTCCACTCTCCTTGGCATGCACCAGCTATAGGAGGCCCGTCCACAAAGGTAGCGTCAAGCACCGTAGTACAATTGTCGGCTTCATCGGTTACATCACCGGTAAATCCGACAGATACATCATAATTACACAAGGCGTCAGTATATATGGTAATATCTCCAGGTACTGTAAAAGTAGGTCTGGTAGTATCTAAAACGGTAATCGTTTGGTCGATTGCGGCGCTAATGTTGCTACAGGGATCGGAAACGGTCCAGGTTCGTGTGATAATCCATTGACCTTCACAAGTTCCTGGATTTGTAGCATCAGTATACGCAGGAGTAATCGTACCGGAACAATTGTCGGAAGTAACCGTAACTTCACCAGTGACGGTCGGATCTGAGTCGTAATTACAATTATCATCAGCGTAAATAGTGAAGTCTACCGGAACCGTAAAAGTAGGCCTGGTGGTGTCCTGAACCGTAATGATCTGATCTTGATCATTAGCTGCATTTCCACAATCGTCAACCAAAGACCAAGTACGGGTAATAGTCCAATTTCCAGGACATAATCCAGGTACGGTATTGTCTGCATAAGTAGCGTTTAAGATAGTGGTACAATTATCGGCTTCGTCAGTTACATCGCCGGTGATCGATGGATCTGCATTGTAGTTACAGGCTCCATCAACATAGATGGTAATATCGGCGGGTCGAGTAAAAGTAGGTCTGATGGTATCCTCAATAAAAATAGTTTGAAATTGATTATTTGCCGCATTACCGCAGTCATCCACTAAAGACCAGGTCCGGGTAATGCTCCATTCACCTTGACAAGCTCCGGGCACCGGAGGACCATCTACAAAGGTAGCGTCAAGTACGGTGGTACAATTATCGGCTTCATCAGTTACATCGCCGGTAAATCCAATGGATATATCATAATTACACGAGGCATCCGCATATAAAGTAATATCGGCTGGAATAGTAAACGTTGGACGCGTGGTATCTAATACCGTAATGGTTTGATCGATTGCGGCGCTAATGTTGCTACAGGGATCGGAAACGGTCCAGGTACGTGTGATAATCCATTGACCTTCACAAGTTCCAGGATTTGTAGCGTCAGTATACGCAGGAGTAATCGTACCGGAACAATTGTCAGAAGTAACCGTAACTTCACCAGTGATGGTCGGATCTGAGTCGTAATTACAATTATCATCAGCGTAAATAGTGAAGTCTACCGGAACCGTAAAAGTAGGCCTGGTGGTGTCCTGAACCGTAATGGTCTGATCTTGATCATCAGCTGCATTTCCACAATCGTCAACCAAAGACCAAGTACGGGTAATAGTCCAATTTCCAGGACATAATCCAGGTACGGTATTGTCCGCATAAGTAGCGTTTAAGATAGTGGTACAATTATCGGCTTCGTCAGTTACGTCGCCGGTGATTGATGGATCTGCATTGTAGTTACAGGCTCCATCAACATAGATGGTAATATCGGCGGGTCGAGTAAAAGTAGGTCTGGTGGTATCCTCAATAAAAATAGTTTGAAATTGATTATTTGCCGCATTACCACAGTCGTCTACTAAAGACCAGGTCCGGGTAATGCTCCATTCACCTTGACATGCTCCGGGTACAGGAGGACCATCTACAAAAGTAGCGTCAAGTACGGTGGTACAATTATCGGCTTCGTCAGTTACATCGCCGGTAAATCCAACAGATACATCATAATTACATGAGGCATCCGCGTATAATGTAATATCGGCTGGAATAGTAAACGTTGGACGGGTGGTATCTAATACTGTAATGGTCTGGTTAATGGCTGCACTAATATTAGAACACTGATCCTCTACAGTCCATGTCCTTGTAATAATCCACTGACCTTCACACGATCCAGGATTTGTGGCATCTGTGTAGGAAGGAGTAATGGTAGCAGAACAATTGTCAGAACTAACGGTAACTTCACCTGTGACGGTAGGATCCGCATTATAATTACAATTGTCATCAACGTATATAGTATAATCGACCGGTACTGTAAACGTTGGGATAGTATTATCTTCTACTGTGATGGTCTGGATTTGGTCGTTGGCAGCATTATTACAATCATCAACAAGAGACCAGGTTCGGGTAATGGTCCAATTTCCAGGACAAGTTCCGGGTGTCACATTGTCAGAATAGGTTGCATCAAGTATCGTGGTACAGTTATCAGCTTCGTCAGTAACATCACCTGTAATTGAGGGGTCTGCATTGTAATTACATGCTCCATCTACAAAAATGGTAATATCAGCGGGTCTGGTAAAAGTAGGCCTGGTGGTATCTTCTATGAAAATCGTTTGAAATTGATTACTGGCTGCATTTCCACAATCATCAACGAGAGACCAGGTTCTGGTAATACTCCATTCACCTTCACAAGATCCAGGTACCGGAGGACCATCGACAAAGGTTGCATCAAGTACAGTAGTACAATTGTCGGCCTCGTCAGTGACATCACCGGTGAAACCTACTCCTACATTATAATTACAATTGGCATCGGCATAGATGGTGACATCACTTGGGATACTGAATGTCGGGCTAATAGTGTCCAGAACAGTTATCGTCTGAACCTGAACAGCACTTATATTCATACAAGCATCCTGAACAGTCCATTGCCGAGAAATTATTACTTCACCTTCGCAAGAACCCGGATTGGTTACATCGATATAACTGGAGGTTAGAGCCGGTGCACAGTTATCATTACTAATGCTTACATCCCCGGTAATACTTGGATCGGAATTATAATTACAATTGGCATCGGCATAGATAGTCGCATCAACCGGAAGGGTGAAAGTTGGAGAAGTAGTATCTTGTACTGTAATAATTTGATCTAGGTCCGGGGCGGAATTACCGCAATCATCGACTAATGACCAGGTTCTGGTTATTACGGTTTCTCCCTGACAAGTTCCGGGAACGGTAACATCACTATAGGTAGCATTCAATCCTATGGCGCAATTGTCGTTTTCATCGGTTACATCACCGGTCACGGAAGGATCAGCGTTGTAATTACAAAGGGCATCGACAAAAATAGTTATATCAGCCGGGTCGGTAAAAGTTGGATCGGTAACATCCAAGACCGTGATGGTCTGCATACAAGAAGATGTATTTCCGCAATCGTCTGCAATGGTATATGTTCTGGTAATGGTCGTTGGACACGTACCGCTTGAGGTCTCTGCATAGGTAAATGAATTCGGATCCACATTACAATCGTCTGTAACGTTACCAAAAGCCGCCTCATAAGCAGCCAGGGTCGTAATAATTGCTGGGACCTGTGAAATACACTCATAAGAACCCGGGTTCGGGCAAGGCATGGTTGGCGGAGTATTATCAATAATATATATAGTTTGAAATTTAACAGTTGTGTTTCCACATCCATCGTCTAGTCTCCATCTTCTTCTGATTTCTCCGGTACCACTACATCCATATGGGGTGAAGACATTACTTTCGATGTATGCATCCAATGGTCCTGGTTGGCAATTATCAGCTTCATCAGTCACATCCCCAGTCAACATCAAATCGTTTGGATCATCATTACAAGTAAGTGTAATATCAGGTGGTTCTGTAAACGAAGGAGCGTCTTGATCCTGGAGTACAATTAATTGATTCTGGTTTGTGGTGTTACCGCAAGCATCGGTTAAACTCCAGGTACGGGTTATTGTTTGCAATCTGCTGACACACAGTCCGATTACATCGGAATAGGTGGCATCTAGTCCGGGAGAACAATTATCCATTTCATCAGTGACATCTCCGGTGATGGACAAGTCTGTATAGTCAACGGTACAGTTTATGGTTAAATTAGGGGGTACTGTAAAAGTCGGTGGAGTTACATCCGGCGTAAGGTTGTGCGTTGCCATATTGGTACAGCCAAGACGTACGACAGTAAGGGTTACTGTATTATTTGCACAACTGTTGTAGGTTACGCTATGAGGTCCGATTCCGGATGCTGTTCCCGGAGAGGCTCCGGCACCAAAATTCCAGCTGTAGGTAGCTCCCGATCCAGCATTATTGGCGGTGAAGGTCAATGTTCCTCCATCACAAACTTCGGTTGGCCCGTTGATTACTGCCGTAGGTAAGGGATTTTCTGTAACTATGAAATCTTCAATTGCTTCAAAACAATTACCATACAAAGTGTCGTATACACGTACCGACTTTGTACCAGGTGTATTGTAGTTATGACTCGTAATATCAAATCCCGAATTTAATAATGTTCCACCGCCACCACTAGCACTATACCATTCGTATACATAGGAACCTCCGGGAGATACGGTGGCCGTGGCGGTATAACTTCCGCCGGTACAAAATGCACCATCTGGAACCGTGACTGTGATTGAGGGAACCACCGTAATAGTAACCTCAGAACAAACAAAGGTAGTAAAAGTACATGTCCCTGCTGATATCTGGGCACATACATCATAGGTATATGTTCCAGCAGGTCCGGTAAACGTTGGTGTAGATGTGGTTTTTCCTGAAATGTAATTGGCACCCGGATCATTACCTGATGTGTTCGTCCAGGTGAGTGTACTGTAATCTATACTTCCATCAGTGATTAAGTCAATGTCTGAAGAACATCCCTCTCCAATTACATCTAGGAAAGGCGCAATCGTCCCATCTACTGATTCAATTGTATAGGTTGCCGCATTACTCCCTGGTTCACAATAGGTAAGGCGATGTGGTCCCACTCCATTGAGGCAAAGTACATCTCCCCAGCTAGTTGGACTCATACAATTCAGCTCAACAGTTCCACTTCCCCATGCTAAAGCACCATTTTTCCTTAAAATAACACCAACTGCAGCTGGATCTAGGGTAACTATAAATTCGATACAGCGATGTGGAGATACCGTTGTACAACATTGACCAGCTCTTGAAACTAAGGGGCTTGACCAGGTCCCGGAAGGAGATCCGGTAAGGTCTATTGTAAAAGAAGGAGTAGAGGCACTGCACGGTTGTGCAAGTACCCTATCAGAAGAAATCATGAATATAAAGCATAAGCTCGCAATGAGCAAAGCATACTTAGCCCCTTTCATACAACCAATTTTAAGTTGTATGATAGACCCTCTCCCGCAGAATTACACAAATTTCAATGGAATGGTAGAGAATCTATCTATACACAGTAGTTTTAATAACAGGTGGAAGGCAAAATTTATGCCAAGTCTTAAACTCAAACATTTTGAAAAATGGCCACTTTCAAGAAAAAATGGTCAATTATTAAATAAGCAATTATTTAATAGGGAGTTATAAATTTAGTATTTATTTAATAGAATAACTAAATATTTTAATTAACCATATATAGTAATAATACAAAGAATTAAAATAAATTAAATGAAGAGATATCATTAAAATCATGAAAGATTTTAGAAAAAGATAGAGGTAATAATTTATCCAAAGTTCAATAAACAGGAATAAAACCTAACATATCTTTTATATTATGCAAAATAAAACATAATGACATTAGCAACAGATCTTATCTGTTATTGTCTGGCCACCACTAACTAAGGGATTTGAAGAATGTAATATATTATCTTAATATATTGAAAATCAGTTATATATGCTATTAATATATATGAAAAAATACTTTGAATAAAAATATAATTTCTAAAACTCAAATTCTACATTCGTAATTGCAATAAGAATATAGTCCTGCGGTTGCATGATGCGTTGCTATGTGATTTATCACATATTATTTCTTATTTGACATTCCCAAATATCGATTCTATATAACTGTTACCCCAGTATTTGTCGAATAACAACTAATCTATATATGATAAAAGGTTACATATATATTGTAATTTTTTACTGCTTCGCTATAAATGCTATGTCTCAAACATGGCCAGCCTGTTCAGATAGTTGGAATTGTACTTCAGCAGATGTTGAAGTGAATGGTGCATATCTTGGAGATACTTTAAAACAAGTACTAGGCGATTGTGAACCAGGCGATACAGTGGAAGCAGTTCTTTGGATGATATTTGAGAATGCGAATAACGCCACCAGATGGACTGGATATTTTCGAGCCGATGTGTTTTTTGATGATAATTTTGGATTCAATATAGATAAATGTTTTCTTAATGAATTTGCTGGATTTCAAATAGACACTATTGCAGTTGATACGATCTCGTGGATTTGTGGTGCTGAGGTAAAAGTAAAGAACTTATTATTAGGTGTTGATGTAGACTTGAGTTTAGAGACCTGTGCTACTTTGGATACCTGCGGTTTAAGTAAATCTAAGTGCGAGAGAGTATCTGAAATCCGGGTGGCTGCGCCGCTTGTTGCCGATTTTGAATGGTATTGTACAAGCACCGAGAATCAAATAGATTTTGTAAATACTAGCACTGGAGGCGATCCCTATCTTGCCATGACAGATCCTTATATGTATGATTGGGATTTTGGTGATGGAAGCAGCTCTACTTCCAGAAACCCTTCGCACACCTATTTAATAAGAAGTACATATTGTGTTGAGTTAATTATTACAGATAGCTTGGGTGATATGGATACAATCCAGTATGACGTGGATTTGTCATTATGCTGTTCGTTTGATGTATCTTGTCCTTCATCTGTCGATCCTGGTTTATATGATTGTAATAACCCAATACCTGATCCAGCCTTGACCATTTCTGCATTTGAATCCAGATTTAATGACACAACCTTAATCGGTGATTTTCCATGCGATACAATTCTAATTACTGCTGTTGATGATCCAAGTAACATTGATATTTGTAGTACAACATTAATATGTAGAACCTATACAATTTTTAATGATGTCAATAGAAATAATGTCTACGATATGGGTGAAGATTCAGTGATGTGTATAAGAAAATTCACTTTTGTACCTGATACAGATTCTCCTGACTATACAAATTTTCCATCAGACACTACCTTAGATTGTACATTTGGCTCATCTGATACCACGACCAATTCATTAGGAATGCCTGAAGCGGCTGATGATTGTACTTTGTCGGATGATTTGATTTATACTTATACTGATCAGTTGATTCCGGGAAACTGTCCATCAAACATATTAATAAATAGAATCTGGACTGTTACCGATTTATGCATGAATAGTACTGTAGATACACAAAAAATATATATACAGGATACGATGCGTCCGGAGATTGTTTGTCCGTCAGATACTATCATAAATTGTACTGAAGATATTAGTCCGGGTAATTTGGGTACCGCTACGGCTACAGATAATTGTACGGATGTCGTTACAGAAATTACGTTTGCGGATATGATTGTAACGGGTATTTGTGCAGACCACTATACGATTAATCGGACGTGGACGGCAGTAGATAGCTGTGGCAATGAGAATAGGTGTATACAGACGATTGTGGTGCAGGATACGATGCGTCCGGAGATTGTTTGTCCGTCAGATACTATCATAAATTGTACTGAAGATATTAGTCCGGGTAATTTGGGTACCGCTACGGCTACAGATAATTGTACGGATGTCGTTACAGAAATTACGTTTACGGATATGATTGTAACGGGTATTTGTGCAGACCACTATACGATTAATCGGACGTGGACGGCAGTAGATAGCTGTGGCAATGAGAATACGTGTATACAGACGATTGTGGTGCAGGATACGATGCGTCCGGAGATTGTTTGTCCGTCAGATACTATCATAAATTGTACTGAAGATATTAGTCCGGGTAATTTGGGTACCGCTACGGCTACAGATAATTGTACGGATGTCGTTACAGAAATTACGTTTACGGATATGATTGTAACGGGTATTTGTGCAGACCGCTATACGATTAATCGGACGTGGACGGCAATAGATAGCTGTGGCAATGAGAATACGTGTATACAGACGATTGTGGTGCAGGATACGATGCGTCCGGAGATTGTTTGTCCGTCAGATACTATCATAAATTGTACTGAAGATATTAGTCCGGGTAATTTGGGTACCGCTACGGCTACAGATAATTGTACGGATGTCGTTACAGAAATTACGTTTACGGATATGATTGTAACGGGTATTTGTGCAGACCACTATACGATTAATCGGACGTGGACGGCAATAGATAGCTGTGGCAATGAGAATACGTGTATACAGACGATTGTGGTGCAGGATACGATGCGTCCGGAGATTGTTTGTCCGTCAGATACTATCATAAATTGTACTGAAGATATTAGTCCGGGTAATTTGGGTACCGCTACGGCTACAGATAATTGTACGGATGTCGTTACAGAAATTACGTTTACGGATATGATTGTAACGGGTATTTGTGCAGACCGCTATACGATTAATCGGACGTGGACGGCAATAGATAGCTGTGGCAATGAGAATACGTGTATACAGACGATTGTGGTGCAGGATACGATGCGTCCGGAGATTGTTTGTCCGTCAGATACTATCATAAATTGTACTGAAGATATTAGTCCGGGTAATTTGGGTACCGCTACGGCTACAGATAATTGTACGGATGTCGTTACAGAAATTACGTTTACGGATATGATTGTAACGGGTATTTGTGCAGACCGCTATACGATTAATCGGACGTGGACGGCAATAGATAGCTGTGGCAATGAGAATAGGTGTATACAGACGATTGTGGTGCAGGATACGATGCGTCCGGAGATTGTTTGTCCGTCAGATACTATCATAAATTGTACTGAAGATATTAGTCCGGGTAATTTGGGTACCGCTACGGCTACAGATAATTGTACGGATGTCGTTACAGAAATTACGTTTACGGATATGATTGTAACGGGTATTTGTGCAGACCACTATACGATTAATCGGACGTGGACGGCAATAGATAGCTGTGGCAATGAGAATACGTGTATACAGACGATTGTGGTGCAGGATACGATGCGTCCGGAGATTGTTTGTCCGTCAGATACTATCATAAATTGTACTGAAGATATTAGTCCGGGTAATTTGGGTACCGCTACGGCTACAGATAATTGTACGGATGTCGTTACAGAAATTACGTTTACGGATATGATTGTAACGGGTATTTGTGCAGACCACTATACGATTAATCGGACGTGGACGGCAATAGATAGCTGTGGCAATGAGAATACGTGTATACAGACGATTGTGGTGCAGGATACGATGCGTCCGGAGATTGTTTGTCCGTCAGATACTATCATAAATTGTACTGAAGATATTAGTCCGGGTAATTTGGGTACCGCTACGGCTACAGATAATTGTACGGATGTCGTTACAGAAATTACGTTTACGGATATGATTGTAACGGGTATTTGTGCAGACCGCTATACGATTAATCGGACGTGGACGGCAATAGATAGCTGTGGCAATGAGAATAGGTGTATACAGACGATTGTGGTGCAGGATACGATGCGTCCGGAGATTGTTTGTCCGTCAGATACTATCATAAATTGTACTGAAGATATTAGTCCGGGTAATTTGGGTACCGCTACGGCTACAGATAATTGTACGGATGTCGTTACAGAAATTACGTTTACGGATATGATTGTAACGGGTATTTGTGCAGACCACTATACGATTAATCGGACGTGGACGGCAATAGATAGCTGTGGCAATGAGAATACGTGTATACAGATCATTGTGGTGCAGGATACGATGCGTCCGGAGATTGTTTGTCCGTCAGATACTATCATAAATTGTACTGAAGATATTAGTCCGGGTAATTTGGGTACCGCTACGGCTACAGATAATTGTACGGATGTCGTTACAGAAATTACGTTTACGGATATGATTGTAACGGGTATTTGTGCAGACCACTATACGATTAATCGGACGTGGACGGCAATAGATAGCTGTGGCAATGAGAATACGTGTATACAGACGATTGTGGTGCAGGATACGATGCGTCCGGAGATTGTTTGTCCGTCAGATACTATCATAAATTGTACTGAAGATATTAGTCCGGGTAATTTGGGTACCGCTACGGCTACAGATAATTGTACGGATGTCGTTACAGAAATTACGTTTACGGATATGATTGTAACGGGTATTTGTGCAGACCACTATACGATTAATCGGACGTGGACGGCAGTAGATAGCTGTGGCAATGAGAATACGTGTATACAGACGATTGTGGTGCAGGATACGATGCGTCCGGAGATTGTTTGTCCATCAGATACTATCATAAATTGTACTGAAGATATTAGTCCGGGTAATTTGGGTACCGCTACGGCTACAGATAATTGTACGGATGTCGTTACAGAAATTACGTTTACGGATATGATTGTAACGGGTATTTGTGCAGACCACTATACGATTAATCGGACGTGGACGGCAGTAGATAGCTGTGGCAATGAGAATACGTGTATACAGACGATTGTGGTGCAGGATACGATGCGTCCGGAGATTGTTTGTCCATCAGATACTATCATAAATTGTACTGAAGATATTAGTCCGGGTAATTTGGGTACCGCTACGGCTACAGATAATTGTACGGATGTCGTTACAGAAATTACGTTTACGGATATGATTGTAACGGGTATTTGTGCAGACCGCTATACGATTAATCGGACGTGGACGGCAATAGATAGCTGTGGCAATGAGAATAGGTGTATACAGACGATTGTGGTGCAGGATACGATGCGTCCGGAGATTGTTTGTCCGTCAGATACTATCATAAATTGTACTGAAGATATTAGTCCGGGTAATTTGGGTACCGCTACGGCTACAGATAATTGTACGGATGTCGTTACAGAAATTACGTTTACGGATATGATTGTAACGGGTATTTGTGCAGACCACTATACGATTAATCGGACGTGGACGGCAATAGATAGCTGTGGCAATGAGAATACGTGTATACAGACGATTGTGGTGCAGGATACGATGCGTCCGGAGATTGTTTGTCCGTCAGATACTATCATAAATTGTACTGAAGATATTAGTCCGGGTAATTTGGGTACCGCTACGGCTACAGATAATTGTACGGATGTCGTTACAGAAATTACGTTTACGGATATGATTGTAACGGGTATTTGTGCAGACCACTATACGATTAATCGGACGTGGACGGCAATAGATAGCTGTGGCAATGAGAATACGTGTATACAGACGATTGTGGTGCAGGATACGATGCGTCCGGAGATTGTTTGTCCGTCAGATACTATCATAAATTGTACTGAAGATATTAGTCCGGGTAATTTGGGTACCGCTACGGCTACAGATAATTGTACGGATGTCGTTACAGAAATTACGTTTACGGATATGATTGTAACGGGTATTTGTGCAGACCGCTATACGATTAATCGGACGTGGACGGCAATAGATAGCTGTGGCAATGAGAATAGGTGTATACAGACGATTGTGGTGCAGGATACGATGCGTCCGGAGATTGTTTGTCCGTCAGATACTATCATAAATTGTACTGAAGATATTAGTCCGGGTAATTTGGGTACCGCTACGGCTACAGATAATTGTACGGATGTCGTTACAGAAATTACGTTTACGGATATGATTGTAACGGGTATTTGTGCAGACCACTATACGATTAATCGGACGTGGACGGCAATAGATAGCTGTGGCAATGAGAATACGTGTATACAGACGATTGTGGTGCAGGATACGATGCGTCCGGAGATTGTTTGTCCGTCAGATACTATCATAAATTGTACTGAAGATATTAGTCCGGGTAATTTGGGTACCGCTACGGCTACAGATAATTGTACGGATGTCGTTACAGAAATTACGTTTACGGATATGATTGTAACGGGTATTTGTGCAGACCACTATACGATTAATCGGACGTGGACGGCAATAGATAGCTGTGGCAATGAGAATACGTGTATACAGACGATTGTGGTGCAGGATACGATGCGTCCGGAGATTGTTTGTCCGTCAGATACTATCATAAATTGTACTGAAGATATTAGTCCGGGTAATTTGGGTACCGCTACGGCTACAGATAATTGTACGGATGTCGTTACAGAAATTACGTTTACGGATATGATTGTAACGGGTATTTGTGCAGACCGCTATACGATTAATCGGACGTGGACGGCAATAGATAGCTGTGGCAATGAGAATACGTGTATACAGACGATTGTGGTGCAGGATACGATGCGTCCGGAGATTGTTTGTCCGTCAGATACTATCATAAATTGTACTGAAGATATTAGTCCGGGTAATTTGGGTACCGCTACGGCTACAGATAATTGTACGGATGTCGTTACAGAAATTACGTTTACGGATATGATTGTAACGGGTATTTGTGCAGACCGCTATACGATTAATCGGACGTGGACGGCAATAGATAGCTGTGGCAATGAGAATACGTGTATACAGACGATTGTGGTGCAGGATACGATGCGTCCGGAGATTGTTTGTCCGTCAGATACTATCATAAATTGTACTGAAGATATTAGTCCGGGTAATTTGGGTACCGCTACGGCTACAGATAATTGTACGGATGTCGTTACAGAAATTACGTTTACGGATATGATTGTAACGGGTATTTGTGCAGACCACTATACGATTAATCGGACGTGGACGGCAATAGATAGCTGTGGCAATGAGAATACGTGTATACAGACGATTGTGGTGCAGGATACGATGCGTCCGGAGATTGTTTGTCCATCAGATACTATCATAAATTGTACTGAAGATATTAGTCCGGGTAATTTGGGTACCGCTACGGCTACAGATAATTGTACGGATGTCGTTACAGAAATTACGTTTACGGATATGATTGTAACGGGTATTTGTGCAGACCGCTATACGATTAATCGGACGTGGACGGCAATAGATAGCTGTGGCAATGAGAATAGGTGTATACAGACGATTGTGGTGCAGGATACGATGCGTCCGGAGATTGTTTGTCCGTCAGATACTATCATAAATTGTACTGAAGATATTAGTCCGGGTAATTTGGGTACCGCTACGGCTACAGATAATTGTACGGATGTCGTTACAGAAATTACGTTTACGGATATGATTGTAACGGGTATTTGTGCAGACCACTATACGATTAATCGGACGTGGACGGCAATAGATAGCTGTGGCAATGAGAATACGTGTATACAGATCATTGTGGTGCAGGATACGATGCGTCCGGAGATTGTTTGTCCGTCAGATACTATCATAAATTGTACTGAAGATATTAGTCCGGGTAATTTGGGTACCGCTACGGCTACAGATAATTGTACGGATGTCGTTACAGAAATTACGTTTACGGATATGATTGTAACGGGTATTTGTGCAGACCACTATACGATTAATCGGACGTGGACGGCAATAGATAGCTGTGGCAATGAGAATAGGTGTATACAGACGATTGTGGTGCAGGATACGATGCGTCCGGAGATTGTTTGTCCGTCAGATACTATCATAAATTGTACTGAAGATATTAGTCCGGGTAATTTGGGTACCGCTACGGCTACAGATAATTGTACGGATGTCGTTACAGAAATTACGTTTACGGATATGATTGTAACGGGTATTTGTGCAGACCACTATACGATTAATCGGACGTGGACGGCAATAGATAGCTGTGGCAATGAGAATACGTGTATACAGATCATTGTGGTGCAGGACACCGTACCTCCAATGTTTATGGCCTTACCTCAGGATACGACAGTAGACTGTGATGGAGCGGGTAATACGGTAATATTTGGGATGTGGATCGACAGTCATGGCGGAGCGATGGCGACGGATGATTGTGGGGTGATTACATGGGATACGACGGTATACCGGACCTTTATTTGTGGCAGCGGGCCTACTGCTCCACGCAGGGATAGTGTATTGTTTATCGCGATCGATGCCTGTGGATTAGCAGATACGGTAACGGGCATATTCACTATTCAGGATACGACACGACCAGCGATAATCAGCAATGATTATATGTTGGGAGATACGTTAACTTTTTATTGTACCGAGACGGTAGCTACTGTACAACCGGAGACGATGGAGAATTGCACTAATGTGCTGTTGATTGAGGATGATGTGAATAATATGATAGGCTGTCCTGGGGAACGTATATTCCGGAGAGAATGGGTAGCCGAAGATGATTGTGGAAATTCAGATACATTTTACATAATTATACAGATAGTGGATACCCTGCCACCGGTTATCAGTCCGATGGCCAGCGACATGACGGTTGAATGTGATGGAATGGGCAATAGCAGTGAATTCAGTACCTGGATTGACAATCATGGAGGTGCTATGGCGACGGATGAGTGTAGTGGGGTGAGCTGGGATACGACTGTCTATCGCACGGTTATGTGTGGAAATACTTATACGGATAGTGTATTGTTCATAGCAATAGATGGCTGTGGGAATGCAGATACGACAGCGGCGAAATTTATCATTGAGGATACGACGGAACCGGTGTTGACGGACCCAGCTGATATTACGATAGATTGTAGTGTGAGTGTGGTTGCCTTACAGAATTGGCTGGATACGGTGGGAGGAGCCACCGCGATGGATAATTGCAGTGATACGGTGATGTGGACGAATAACTTTGGTATGACTCCGGATGACTGCGGAGGCAGTAGTATCACGATTACGTTTTATGCTACGGATGATTGTGGGAATGTGGATTCGGTGATAGCGGATTTGACGATAATAGACGATACGCCACCGAATATTACGGTAGTGGCGAGTGATATGACCGTAGAGTGTGATGGAATGGGTAATGGTATAGACTTTAGTAGTTGGATAGATATGCAGGGAGGGGCTATGGCTATGGATGATTGTGGGGCGGTGAGTTGGGATACGACCGTATACCGGATGCCGATGTGTGGGAATACAAGAGTAGATAGTGTGTTGTTTATCGCGATCGATGCCTGTATGAATGCGGATACGACGATTGCAAAATTTATCATAGAAGATACGACCCCACCCATGCTTACCGTATCTCCGAGTGATTTTTCGGTAGAGTGTGACGGTAGTGGTAATGGTATAGACTTTAGTAGTTGGATAGATATGCAGGGAGGGGCTATGGCCACGGATGCTTGCGGTATGGTGACTTGGGATACGACTGTATATCGTACCTTACTATGTGGAAACACGAGACGGGATAGTGTGTTGTTTATCGCGATCGATGCTTGTGGATTGGCGGATACCATGAGCGCGATATTTACTATTGAAGATACTTCGCCTCCGGTATTTTCGGTGCCGGCGAGTGATATGATGGTGGAATGCGACGGAATGGGCAATAGCGGTGAATTCAGTACCTGGATTGATAATCGCGGGGGGGCAATGGCGAGTGATGTCTGCGGTATGTTGAGCTGGGATACGACTGTCTATCGCACGGTTATGTGTGGAAATACCTATACCGACAGTGTATTGTTTATAGTCATTGACGAATGTGATAATCGGGATACCACCAGAGCCAAATTTATCATAGAAGATACTACTCCGCCTATATTTTCGGTGCAGGCCGGTGAGATGACAGTGGAATGCGACGGAATGGGTAATGATAGTGAATTTGGTACTTGGATCGATAGTCATGGAGGCGCAATGGCCACAGATGACTGTAGTGGTGTGAGCTGGGATACAACTGTATATCGGATGGATATGTGTGGCAATACGAGGACCGATAGTGTATTGTTTATCGCGATCGATGCCTGTGGGAATGCGGATACGACGGTAGCGAAATTTATTATTGAAGATACGCAGGCTCCGGTGATGAGTTGCCCTGCAAATGTGACGTTGGATTGTCCGGCGGACACGAGCATAGCAGTTTTGGGAAGTCCAACCGGAGTAAGTGATGTATGTGATGCAAGTCCTGTAGTAACTCATACGGATATGGTTACACCTGGCGGATGTGATGGAGTATTTGATGTGGTGAGGAGATGGTATGTAATTGATGCCTGTGGTAATCAGGACAGTTGTGACCAGATCATTGTAGTACAGGACACCGTACCTCCAATGTTTATGGCCTTGCCTCAGGATACGACAGTAGACTGTGATGGAGCGGGTAATACGGTAATATTTGGGATGTGGATCGACAGTCATGGCGGAGCGATGGCTACGGATGATTGTGGGGTGATTACATGGGATACGACGGTATACCGGACTTTTATTTGTGGCAGCGGGCCTACTGCTCCACGCAGGGATAGTGTATTGTTTATCGCGATCGATGCCTGTGGATTAGCAGATACGGTAACGGGCATATTCACTATTCAGGATACGACACGACCAGCGATAATCAGCAATGATTATATGTTGGGAGATACGTTAACTTTTTATTGTACCGAGACGGTAGCTACTGTACAACCGGAGACGATGGAGAATTGCACTAATGTGCTGTTGATTGAGGATGATGTGAATAATATGATAGGCTGTCCTGGGGAACGTATATTCCGGAGAGAATGGGTAGCCGAAGATGATTGTGGAAATTCAGATACATTTTACATAATTATACAGATAGTGGATACCCTACCACCGGTTATCAGTCCGATGGCCAGCGACATGACGGTTGAATGTGATGGAATGGGCAATAGCAGTGAATTCAGTACCTGGATTGACAATCATGGAGGCGCTATGGCGACGGATGAGTGTAGTGGGGTGAGTTGGGATACGACTGTCTATCGCACGGTTATGTGTGGAAATACCTATACCGACAGTGTATTGTTTATAGTCATTGACGAATGTGATAATCGGGATACCACCAGAGCCAAATTTATCATAGAAGATACTACTCCGCCTATATTTTCGGTGCAGGCCGGTGAGATGACAGTGGAATGCGACGGAATGGGTAATGATAGTGAATTTGGTACTTGGATCGATAGTCATGGAGGCGCAATGGCCACAGATGACTGTAGTGGTGTGAGCTGGGATACAACTGTATATCGGATGGATATGTGTGGCAATACGAGGACCGATAGTGTATTGTTTATCGCGATCGATGCCTGTGGGAATGCGGATACGACGGTAGCGAAATTTATTATTGAAGATACGCAGGCTCCGGTGATGAGTTGCCCTGCAAATGTGACGTTGGATTGTCCGGCGGACACGAGCATAGCAGTTTTGGGAAGTCCAACCGGAGTAAGTGATGTATGTGATGCAAGTCCTGTAGTAACTCATACGGATATGGTTACACCTGGCGGATGTGATGGAGTATTTGATGTGGTGAGGAGATGGTATGTAATTGATGCCTGTGGTAATATGGACAGTTGTGACCAGATCATTGTGGTGCAGGACACCGTACCTCCAATGTTTATGGCCTTACCTCAGGATACGACAGTAGACTGTGATGGAGCGGGTAATACGGTAATATTTGGGATGTGGATCGACAGTCATGGCGGAGCGATGGCGACGGATGATTGTGGGGTGATTACATGGGATACGACGGTATACCGGACCTTTATTTGTGGCAGCGGGCCTACTGCTCCACGCAGGGATAGTGTATTGTTTATCGCGATCGATGCCTGTGGATTAGCAGATACGGTAACGGGCATATTCACTATTCAGGATACGACACGACCAACGATAATCAGCAATGATTATATGTTGGGAGATACGTTAACTTTTTATTGTACCGAGACGGTAGCTACTGTACAACCGGAGACGATGGAGAATTGCACTAATGTGCTGTTGATTGAGGATGATGTGAATAATATGATAGGCTGTCCTGGGGAACGTATATTCCGGAGAGAATGGGTAGCCGAAGATGATTGTGGAAATTCAGATACATTTTACATAATTATACAGATTGTGGATACCCTGCCACCGGTTATCAGTCCGATGGCCAGCGACATGACGGTTGAATGTGATGGAATGGGCAATAGCAGTGAATTTAGTACCTGGATTGACAATCATGGAGGTGCTATGGCGACGGATGAGTGTAGTGGGGTGAGCTGGGATACGACTGTCTATCGCACGGTTATGTGTGGAAATACTTATACGGATAGTGTATTGTTCATAGCAATAGATGGCTGTGGGAATGCAGATACGACAACGGCGAAATTTATCATTGAGGATACGACGGAACCGGTGTTGACGGACCCAGCTGATATTACGATAGATTGTAGTGTGAGTGTGGTTGCCTTACAGAATTGGCTGGATACGGTGGGAGGAGCCACCGCGATGGATAATTGCAGTGATACGGTGATGTGGACGAATAACTTTGGTATGACTCCGGATGACTGCGGAGGCAGTAGTATCACGATTACGTTTTATGCTACGGATGATTGTGGGAATGTGGATTCGGTGATGGCCGATTTGACGATAATAGACGATACGCCACCGAATATTACGGTAGTGGCGAGTGATATGACCGTAGAGTGTGATGGAATGGGTAATGGTATAGACTTTAGTAGTTGGATAGATATGCAGGGAGGGGCTATGGCTATGGATGATTGTGGGGCGGTGAGTTGGGATACGACCGTATACCGGATACCGATGTGTGGGAATACAAGAGTAGATAGTGTGTTGTTTATCGCGATCGATGCCTGTATGAATGCGGATACGACGATTGCAAAATTTATCATAGAAGATACGACCCCACCCATGCTTACCGTATCTCCGAGTGATTTTTCGGTAGAGTGTGACGGTAGTGGTAATGGTATAGATTTTAGTAGTTGGATAGATATGCAGGGAGGGGCTATGGCCACGGATGCTTGCGGTATGGTGACTTGGGATACGACTGTATATCGTACCTTACTATGTGGAAACACGAGACGGGATAGTGTGTTGTTTATCGCGATCGATGCTTGTGGATTGGCGGATACCATGAGCGCGATATTTACTATTGAAGATACTTCGCCTCCGGTATTTTCGGTGCCGGCGAGTGATATGATGGTGGAATGCGACGGAATGGGCAATAGCGGTGAATTCAGTACCTGGATTGATAATCGCGGGGGGGCTATGGCGAGTGATGACTGCGGTACGTTAACCTGGGATACCACTGTATACCGGACACCAATGTGTGGAAATACTTATACCGACAGTGTATTGTTTATAGTCATTGACGAATGTGATAATCGAGATACCACCAGAGCCAAATTTATCATAGAAGATACTGCTCCGCCTATATTTTCGGCGCAGGCCGGTGAGATGACAGTGGAATGTGACGGAATGGGTAATGATAGTGAATTTGGTACTTGGATCGATAGTCATGGAGGCGCGATGGCCACAGATGACTGTAGTGGTGTGACCTGGGATACAACTGTATATCGGATGGATATGTGTGGCAATACGAGGACCGATAGTGTATTGTTTATCGCGATCGATGCCTGTGGGAATGCGGATACGACGGTAGCGAAATTTATTATTGAAGATACGCAGGCTCCGATGTTGAGTTGCCCTGCGAATGTGACGCTGGATTGTCCGGCGGACACGAGCATAGCAGTTTTGGGAAGTCCAACCGGAGTAAGTGATGTATGTGATGCAAGTCCTGTAGTAACTCATACGGATATGGTTACACCTGGCGGATGTGATGGAGTATTTGATGTGGTGAGGAGATGGTATGTAATTGATGCCTGTGGTAATATGGACAGTTGTGACCAGATCATTGTAGTGCAGGACACCGTACCGCCAATGTTTATGGCCTTGCCTCAGGATACGACAGTAGACTGTGATGGAGCGGGTAATACGGTAATATTTGGGATGTGGATCGACAGTCATGGCGGAGCGATGGCGACGGATGATTGTGGGGTGATTACATGGGATACGACGGTATACCGGACCTTTATTTGTGGCAGCGGGCCTACTGCTCCACGCAGGGATAGTGTATTGTTTATCGCGATCGATGCCTGTGGATTAGCAGATACGGTAACGGGCATATTCACTATTCAGGATACGACACGACCAGCGATAATCAGCAATGATTATATGTTGGGAGATACGTTAACTTTTTATTGTACCGAGACGGTAGCTACTGTACAACCGGAGACGATGGAGAATTGCACTAATGTGCTGTTGATTGAGGATGATGTGAATAATATGATAGGCTGTCCTGGGGAACGTATATTCCGGAGAGAATGGGTAGCCGAAGATGATTGTGGAAATTCAGATACATTTTACATAATTATACAGATAGTGGATACCCTGCCACCGGTTATCAGTCCGATGGCCAGCGACATGACGGTTGAATGTGATGGAATGGGCAATAGCAGTGAATTCAGTACCTGGATTGACAATCATGGAGGTGCTATGGCGACGGATGAGTGTAGTGGGGTGAGCTGGGATACGACTGTCTATCGCACGGTTATGTGTGGAAATACTTATACGGATAGTGTATTGTTCATAGCAATAGATGGCTGTGGGAATGCAGATACGACAGCGGCGAAATTTATCATTGAGGATACGACGGAACCGGTGTTGACGGACCCAGCTGATATTACGATAGATTGTAGTGTGAGTGTGGTTGCCTTACAGAATTGGCTGGATACGGTGGGAGGAGCCACCGCGATGGATAATTGCAGTGATACGGTGATGTGGACGAATAACTTTGGTATGACTCCGGATGACTGCGGAGGCAGTAGTATCACGATTACGTTTTATGCTACGGATGATTGTGGGAATGTGGATTCGGTGATAGCGGATTTGACGATAATAGACGATACGCCACCGAATATTACGGTAGTGGCGAGTGATATGACCGTAGAGTGTGATGGAATGGGTAATGGTATAGACTTTAGTAGTTGGATAGATATGCAGGGAGGGGCTATGGCTATGGATGATTGTGGGGCGGTGAGTTGGGATACGACCGTATACCGGATGCCGATGTGTGGGAATACAAGAGTAGATAGTGTGTTGTTTATCGCGATCGATGCCTGTATGAATGCGGATACGACGATTGCAAAATTTATCATAGAAGATACGACCCCACCCATGCTTACCGTATCTCCGAGTGATTTTTCGGTAGAGTGTGACGGTAGTGGTAATGGTATAGACTTTAGTAGTTGGATAGATATGCAGGGAGGGGCTATGGCCACGGATGCTTGCGGTATGGTGACTTGGGATACGACTGTATATCGTACCTTACTATGTGGAAACACGAGACGGGATAGTGTGTTGTTTATCGCGATCGATGCTTGTGGATTGGCGGATACCATGAGCGCGATATTTACTATTGAAGATACTTCGCCTCCGGTATTTTCGGTGCCGGCGAGTGATATTATGGTGGAATGCGACGGAATGGGCAATAGCGGTGAATTCAGTACCTGGATTGATAATCGCGGGGGGGCAATGGCGAGTGATGTCTGCGGTACGTTAACCTGGGATACCACTGTATACCGGACACCAATGTGTGGAAATACTTATACCGACAGTGTATTGTTTATAGTCATTGACGAATGTGATAATCGGGATACGACAAATGCTTTATTTATCGTAACCGATATGACTCCTCCTGTATTAACGGATCCTGCTGACATTACAATTGATTGCAGCGTAAGTGTAAGTGCATTGCCGAACTGGTTGGATACAGTAGGAGGAGCAACTGCGATGGATAACTGTGGTGATACGGTGATGTGGACGAATAACTTTGGAACTTCACCGGATATTTGTGGTTCAAGCAGTATCACAATAACTTTCTATGCAACTGATGATTGTGGGAATGTGGATTCGGTGATGGCCGATTTGACCATTCTTGACGATACCCCACCAACTATCAATATTGAGGCAAGTGATCTGATTGCGGAGTGTGATGGCATGGACAACCAAGCCGCATTTAGTGCTTGGATTGACATGCAGGGAGGCGCGATGGCTATCGATGATTGTGGAACGGTAGGTTGGGATACGACAGTTTACCGGATTCCGATGTGTGGCAATACTTATACCGATAGCGTACTGTTCATCGCGATCGACGCCTGTATGAATGCCGATACTACAGTTGCGAAGTTTATCATTATGGATACAGAAGCTCCAACTGTTCCAATGCCGCCTAATGATACGTTAGTTGTTTGCATGAGCGATATACCTGTCGCACCAACATTGACTGCATTTGATACCTGCGAAGGAAATATTACCGGTATTCTAACCGAAATTGTTACCGATAGCAACTGTGTTAATAAATACACATTGACTCGCACCTGGACATTCACAGATGGATGTAGTAACAGTGATAACATCCAGCAGACGATTGTCATTAGGGATACTATCCCCCCAGTATTGAGTGGGATTACACCTGATACGACAATTGTCGTCAACTGTGAAGATCCCGAACCACCGATAAGTATTACCGCTACAGATAATTGTTCCTTAGTTAGAATCGAACAAGTCGATTTAATGGCCATGGGTACATGTCCAAGTGAGGATACATTAACCAAAACCTGGATTGCTATTGATACCTGTGGTAACCGAGATACACTACAGATAAAAGTAGTCTTCCAGGATACCACGCCGCCAACCATCAACCCATTAGCGCAAAATTTGATGATGGAATGTGATGCGACCAGTAATATGACTGCGTATCAAAACTGGATTGACAATAATGGTGGGGCTAGTGCAACGGATCTCTGTGGAATGGTAACTTGGGATACGACGGTATATCATATGCCAATGTGTGGGAATACCTATACCGACAGTGTATTGTTTATTGCCATTGATGAGTGCGATAATCGAGATACAACGACAGCATTGTTCATAGTAACCGATAGGACCCCGCCAGTCCTGACTGACCCTTCAGATATAACCATAGATTGCAGTGTAAGTGGAAATGCATTACCCAATTGGCTGGATTCCGTTGGTGGCGCAACCGCAATGGATAATTGTAGTGATACGGTAATGTGGACCAATAACTTTGGCTCATCTCCCGATATTTGTGGATCAAGCAGTATTACGATTAGATTCTACGCAACCGATGATTGTGGAAATGTAGATTCAGTTTCTGCAGAATTAACCATCATCGATGATACTCCTCCGACCATCAATACCCCTGCAAGTAACACAACTGTAGAATGCGACGGCATGGGTAACCAAGCCGCCTTCAGTGCCTGGATTGACATGCAGGGAGGTGCAATGGCTACCGATGACTGTGGGGCAGTCAGCTGGGATACTACGGTGTATCGGATGAATCAATGTGGAAATACTTATGTCGATAGTGTATTATTCATTGCCTTAGACGCATGTATTAATAGTGATACAACCATAGCCAATTTTATTGTGGTAGATTTGACTCCACCGGTTCCACCGAATCCACCCAATGATACGGTTGTAGAATGTGTGGGAGATATTCCACTAGCCAACCTCTTGACAGCAATTGATGTCTGTGATGGTCCTCTTCAGGCAGCATCCACAGACCGACTTATTGATTCCACATGTGAAAATCAGATGAGAATTCGCAGGACATGGATCTTTACTGATGGTTGCTCCAATCAGGATAGTACTTCACAGATAATTACTGTCCGGGATACTATTAAGCCTGCCGTATGGATTGATGGGTTAAACAGCGGAGATACTGTGTTGCTAAGTTGTGAAATGGGAGAGCCCACATTCAATGTAATGTATACAGATAATTGTATATATGTAAGATTGGTTGAGAATCGTGAAGTATTACCGGGTAGATGTCCTGAGGAGAGAAATATCAACATCTCATGGACTGCCGTCGATACTTGTGGAAATGATTCCACCTTTAGAATCCAGATACATGTTAGGGATACGGTAATACCAATTCTAACCATTCCTAACGATACTTTGGTGAGTTGCACGGCAGATACCAGTGCTGTGAACCTCGGAGTGGCAACAGCAACAGATAACTGTGGAGTAGTAACTATATCCCGAACGAATGTGGAACGATCTGGTTCATGTCCTCAAGAATATACCCTCCTACGAATTTGGAGAGCTCAAGATGAATGCGACAATTTTGTTCTGGATACTCAATATATTCAAGTAGTTGACACAATAGCTCCAGATATCAGTCCACTACCTATGGACAAAACGGTCGAATGTGGAAATGGCCAAATGGATTCGATAATGGCGTGGCTGAATCGGAATGGGGGTGCTGATGCTACTGACGATTGTGGAGCAATTATGTGGAGTTATCGGTTTGATGTGATACCCGATGCCTGTGATGCCAATGGAGTCAATGCCGTAGACGTAACATTTTATGCGACTGATGAATGTGGCAATGTAGATTCGGCCATGGCGATATTGACCATTGTTGATACCGAAAACCCCGTTATCACTTCAGCAATGGATACTACTGTCAATTGTGATGGTTCAGGAAATATGACTGACTTCATGAACTGGACCAATAATCAGGGTGGCGCTACCGGTATGGATGATTGTGGAATTGTTAATTGGACCTATCGAGTGGTGAATTCAATACCTGGTTGTGGAAATACACGGGTAGATTCGGTTCACTTCATAGCCTCGGATTTATGCAACAATGTGGATTCCACACCAGCTAAATTTATGATAATTGACATCACTCCACCTGTATTAACACTCCCCAACGATACAATGATATTATGTCACGCAGACTTTAGTCCTACAGGCGCCGGAATGGCAACTGCCATTGACGAATGTAGTTCTGTTTTAATCAGCCATAGAGATAGCCCGGTTGCCGGAGCTTGTCCACAAGAGCAAACCATTTATCGAATTTGGATGGCTGTTGACCAGTGTGACAATTCAACCGTAGACACTCAGAGGATTGATGTTATCGATACGATCCCTCCTGTAATAACCTGTCCGCGCACCTCATTTGCTCTCTGTTCGGCCGATGAGATTCCTATATTTATGTCTTATCGACATTTTACAGATAGTTTGGGAATGGCAACAGACAATTGTCTAATTGATACCGGTTCGTTCCAATTTGAGAGACAATATCAAGTGCAAATTGGAAATACATTCCGTGTAAATAGAGTGTATTCTATCGCAGATTCCTGCGGTAATGTAGATAGTTGCAATCATTTGATTATTGTGAGGGATGTGATCCCTCCAACACCGGTCTGTGTGGATACTTTCTGCGTTATGGCCGATTCATTGGGTATTGCGTATATCGAAGTTGATTCTATTGATGATGGTAGCTTTGATAATTGCGGTATCGATACCATGTATATTACCCCGAATATTTTAGAATGTGGATTTTATTACAATGTGGATATTATTCGGATCGTAACCTTAACCGTCATTGACTTTGCTGGTAATGTTTCTACTTGTCAGTCTATTGTAAAAGTATCCTGCCCCTGCCCGCTCGATGGTTTGGAGATGACTTGTTCCGACCTCACCAATATTAGTCTAGGACCGGATTGTACCCGTGAAATTGATCCCGGATCGATCCTGAATGGAGATGCTATCGAGTGTTACAACCCCTATAAAGTTACAGTCACTGATTATCAAGGCAACTCTTACGGAACTACAGTTACAGAAGCCAATGTAGGTCAAACTTTGATTGTAACCATTAGAGATTCTATAACTGGTAATGTCTGTTGGGGAGAAATTTATGTCGAAGATAAATTGCCTCCACAATTTGTATGTGAGGTAGATACCATCAGTTGTTTTGATCAAATACCCGGACCTCCGACAATTGAGGAAAATTGTCAGTATAATCCTATTATTGAAGTATTTGGAGAAACCTGGGAGGACTACGGTTGTGATGATGATCCTATACTACTTGGCAAAGTGACGCGCAAAGTCAGAGCTTCTGATGAATGGAATTCGTATAAGGAATGTGAACAAATATTTTACATCAGACGAGAAACACTTGACAGTTTGTATTGTCCTAAGGATACGGCAATTGATTGTTGTGACCAGGACCAGCGGGGTAGTTACAAATTGTGGGATGAGAAATATGTAGATTTTGATAAAGATGGTCTTCCTCACCCCAAACCGGTTATCGATGCAGACGGTAAAAGCATTGGGTTGGTGGAACCACCTTATTTTGTGTTTAATTTGGATACTGTATATGCATGGCCTGCAAATCAAACTTGTCAGTTTGCCATTGATTATAAGGATTTTGTGATTTCCAGGTGTGAGCCCACATTTGTCATTCGAAGAGAATGGGTGGTGAAGGATTGGTGTACCGGAGTTGAAAAGAAATGTACCCAATATATTAAGATTGCAGATAATGACCCACCAAAATTGAAAGATGGTGCTCTTGAAGACCTATTTGCCAAATCAGATGAAAAAACATGTAAAGGTCATATTGTATTAAAACGGCCTGATATCATAGATGCTTGTTTGAATAAATTTTACAAAAACAGTGCGGAAGAAATTGGTAAACACATCAATGTGAGGTTTGAAATTGCCTATGAGGATGAGTCTCATCCTGATAAGAAGATAACTATTAGCGGACCTCTTGAGCAAGATCAGGATAGGACTATTTATTTACCATTTGGTGACTATGAAATCCAATACTATGTCGCTGATGATTGTTGGAATACGGCATATTTCACTCAGAAAGTATGGGTTGCTGATCACTCACCGCCTGTTGCAGTTTGTGATGAAATTACCCAAATTACATTGGATCCAGATAGTTGCGAAGTACGGGTCTATGCTCGGGATTTAGATGATGGCAGTTTTGATAATTGCTGTGAAAGATTACATTTTGCAGTAGCTTCTATGAATGAGATAGACTACTGGCGTACTTACTGGTACCAGAAGCTGTCAGAATGCCACGACGAGTACTATTTAAGTCACCACAAAGATGAAATTGAATCCAAAATAGAAGCTTGGATTACATGTTATGTGTTTAATGATTATGTGGATCTTAATGACTGTGGTACAGATCAATTGGTGATTCGGGTTTATGAAATTTGTGATTTACCACTTTATGATCCACATGTGTTTAAAGGAACCGAGCATCAATGGTATTGCTGGAACCAATACGATTATTTCGCCTGCTTCTTTAGATTGAACTATGATAAAATCCATAAATACCAGATGCCAAAGCCGGATTTATGCGATTCTCTCGTAGATACTAGGTGCTCTATGAATGCTTTAATTACATCTCCTGGAAGAGAACTTAATCCACTTTGTTGTGACTATCGCTATAAATCTGATCAACAACATTGGGCTTATGTTCGAAATGTATATCCTGAGATTGAAGCACTGAGCGATACCCGATATAGTTTTCCTGAAAGGTTTAGTGAGTGTATGATCGAAGTGCGGTTGGACGATAAGCAACCTCCTGTTTGCGAGATTGCACCTGATTACTCCGTATACTGCGATGGAGTTCCGGTTCAGGTAGTCGTACCTTTCAAAAAAGATGGAGGAGGTAATCCATATGTGATTGAATATCCGGGTTTTGCACACCAAGTTTGCAACATGCAGGGAGATTATTTGACTGAAGGAATTTGTCCTGAAAATGGATGGTATAACCATGTTGTTGGCGAAATATGTTGTGTGGAGGTGCCTTGGTTCGAATATAACTCCAATAATGAATTACTAGGCTATTATGGTGGCCCCTCATTAAGCCACTATCACTATGATGATCCATGCGACTATCAGATATGGGCTCCTGGCAATGTATTAAGTGGAGATCATTCTGGTTGGAAGCCAATCTATTGTAAACTTTGGTTGTGGTTGGATGTATTTGATGGATCGGGAGGGAAACCGAAAGTTGAATTTGATCAACCACAATTTTCTGATAATTGTACTCCGAAGGACTCGATTAGTGTGAGCTTTGAGGACTATGGTGAGTTGAATGAATGTGGATATGGTACAATTACCAGAGAATGGAGCATTGCCGATCAATGTAATAATATCACGGAGTGCAAACAATCCATTTACGTGTTGCCAAGAAGTGACTATGAAGTGATTTTTCCAGCGGATGTAGACGTCAACTGTGCGACCGAGTTCAGTTTAGATGCAAGTGAAGCAGGTACAGGAGGTCCAGTTATTTCTGATGACGAATGTGAGTTGGTTGGAATAAATTATCACGATGTAAGAATTAACTTATCTGAGGAGGCCTGTTATCAAATTTACCGAACGTGGACCTTAATAGATTGGTGCGTTTTCAAAGGAGATCCTGAATTGCATTCGCCCAGATACCCGGATGTGATCGTTGATGATAGAGTAGTGGCCGGTAATGACAGACAATGTGTATACAGACATCTAAAAGACAATGGTGATGGAATCATTCAATATTTACAAGTAATCACCGTTCGTGATACAATAGCTCCGGAGCTAACTTGCTCCACTCCACAAATAATTTGTAACTACGATGAAGATTGTGAACCGGTACTTGTCGAACTCCACTTAGGAACTGCGATCGACAATTGTTCATCAGTTGATGAAATTCGATATCGATATACAGTCCAATTAGATGGTGATGCGGATGATCAAAACATCATTTATGGACAGGGTAATCAACTTTCTGAGTATTTGGGGCTAGGTATTTATAATGTTTCATTGATCGCTGCTGATATTTGTGGTAACGAGGATACCTGTACAACACAGTTTGCTATTAATGATTGTAAACGACCTACACCCTATTGTTTTGATGGTCTCGCCACTGTGATCATGCCTAGTTCGGCCATGGTAGAAGTATGGGCAAATGATTTTGATGCTGGTAGCTTTGATAATTGTACCATTAAGGAAAACTTATATTTTGCCTTTGATAGTCTGGGTCTGGAACCAAGTCGGAAATTTACTTGCTTGGATATTCCTAATGGTAAAGAAAATTTGATAGAGGTTCGGATTTGGGTATTTGATGAAGCAGGAAATAAAGATTTTTGCACTACTTATATTTTGCTGAAAGACAGTAATGCGGATGTTTGTGATCCGGATATTAGTTCGTTTGCAGCCATTCAAGGACAAATATTTACCAGTAATAACCAACCGGTAAACCAGGTATCGGTATCCGTGAGGCCGGACTTGACTTATAATTCTGATAATGACGGACATTACATGATCGAGAATGTCCCTATGCATCGGCAATATACCATCGATCCTTCCCGCAATGATGACTTAATGAATGGTGTAAGTACCTTAGATTTAGTGGCTATACATAAGCATATACTACGAGTTGATACCTTAAAAACGGCATATCAGCGGTTGGCGGCTGATATCAATCGATCAAATACCATTTCAGCGATAGATTTGGTTGATCTGCGCAAGACCCTGTTGGGGATAACCGACTACTTCCCTAATAATGAAAGTTGGCGGTTTGTGGATAGTAAACATCAATTCGAAAATAAAGAACATCCCTGGATACATCCGGAGACCATTCTAGTACCGGACTTTCAGGATTCTATTAAATCTGCTGATTTTGTGGGAATTAAGGTAGGAGATATCAATGGTAACGTAAAAAGTTCTGAACTGAATCAGATTGAAATTCGCAGCAATTTAATTACCCAGTTTAGACTTCAAAACCAAATGTTATTGGCGGGTCAAGAGTATGTGATACCCGTTGCAGGATATTCTGAGGTATCCGTGTCAGGATTCCAATTTACCTTAAATAGTAAACATTTAAGTAAAGTCTATTTGGCTCCTGCAAAAATCCAAATTAACAATGAACATATTGCCAGAAGCAAATATCATCCTGATTCTTATCATGTAAGTTGGCATGCAGCTCACGGAGTTGATTTCGAAACCATGGATACCTTATTCTATATGATCATCCAACCTGCTCAGGATGTTTTACTTAGCGAGGCTATAAAAGTGAATTCCGATATCCTTTTAGCTGAGGCCTATACCGATGATTTGGAAGTGATGAATATCGCACTAAATGTAGAGGGTCAGGTTAACAATACTTCTAAGCTTATTCTATACCAAAACGAACCCAATCCCTTCATCGAAACAACATATATTCCTTTCGAAATCGGATATGCGGACGAAGTGAACCTAATACTGTATGATGAAAACGGACAGTATATTAAAGAATACAAAGGGTATTATCAAAAAGGCAAACACCTGATTCGTGTGGATCTTGGTGATCTTCCGAATCGGGGTGTACTGATCTATCAGATTTATGCCAACGGCACCATCTTACAGAAAAAAATGATCAATGTTAAATAATCGTATCTTTTCCTTAAGATCATTATTATTAACCACGATTCTTAATCGGATTATCCTGGTGGAGTAGGAGGGCGTACACTATTTTTCCATTTTTTGGTAGCTATTGCTGAAACTTTTTGCGGATTTTCAACCGGCCAACGTCTCAAGCGTAAGGTATGCTCCCCACAAACCCCATTCTAATCGAACATACTACGGTCAACTTTATGTGGTAACCAGTTAACTGCCTGGTCATTAATTTTTTCAGAGACCATTTTTTTGAAAAGCCAAGTGAGGTACTTAAAGACATCTATTCCACGAATCTGGCAAGTAGCAATGATTGAATAGAATGTTGCGACATGTTGTGCAGTCTGATTGGTTTTAGCGAACAAATAATTCTTTCTACCCAGAGCAAGTAGTCTTATTTTGTTTTCCAATAAATTGGTATCTATTTCCCAGTTTCCATTATTGACATAGTTGGACAATTGGAGCCATCTTTTGATCGTATATCTGAAGGCTGCCTTGACAGGTCCGGTAAGATTCTTCAAGGAGGCCTCATCCAGTTTTTTCTTGATACTATTTAACACTGGGATCGCCTTTTGTTGTCTCAGATCATAGCGCTTCTTAGCATCCATGCGCTGTTCGCGAGCCTCACTTTCCAGAGCATATAATTGCTGTATATCTTCTAATAAAGGATATATTATATCTGGTTCCAGATCTTTAACTTCATAGAATTTTCTTCGGGTATGAGCCCAACAGTTCAAAAATTCACTTACTTGAATTTCATACTTACCCATGAGCTTAGCTTCGGGAGGAACATCCGCTATGCTCTGATAGGTAGAGTTACCATCTGCTTGTAATACTCCTTGGTAACCATCCAATAGTTCGCAAGCAAAATCTTTTTCTTTGCTGACTCGATAGTTGAATAAAACCAGATCTGACCTAGGTGCATGCATCACCCACATGCAGCCTCGTAACTTACCATGTTCTTGATCCTGACTCAATACTCGAATGCTTGATTCATCCATTTGTACATAGCCACTCGACAACATTTCCTGGTGCATCAAATCGTGCAAAGGTTGCATCATTTCTCCGACCTTGGCCAGATAATTGTAACAGTGCTTGGCTTTGATAAAGTGGATTCCTGCTTTGCGCAATTTCTTTACAAAGCGATATACCGGCATATGGTATTCAAACTTTTCACTAATCAAACCTGCTACCAGACTGTCATCCACCAACCCCTTAGGTATAATCCGCGCTGGTATATTTGCCTGATATATATTTTTTTCATCTAAAGTTTTATCTGCGTATCGTGGACGTATAATTTTTAACACTTTCAATTCCATCGGAATATACTTTAGTATCTCCGTAACATCCTTTCCGATTCGCTTGAAGTGTTCCTGATAACCTTCAGGTTCTATGATCTGTTCTTCCCGAGGTAAGTGGGAAGGAAAGGTATTTCTTGATATTTTCTTTTTCTTGCTCTTTTTCTTTTTACTGTCCTGGTGATCTGTTATGGTATTGCTTGATCCATTTGATTTAGATTGGCCGGATTCCTCTAGGTCAAACATGGACATTTGCTCTTCTGGAACGGCTGGAATGAAGCGTTCTCGCTTGGAACCAAATAAGGCCCTTTCTAATTGTTCAAGCCTAAGGCGTTGTGCTAAGTTTTCTATTTTTAGTGCTTCATTTTCTTCCTTTAATGACAAATATTCCTGTTCTAACTCCCTGATAGTCATATATTAAAAATACATAATCTATCCCGTTTTTCCCAAATTATAACGCTTTCTTTTTACTATCTTTTCACTATTTATTCCACGCAATATCAATAGCAATTTCTCATAGCTTATCCGGTATGACTTATCCTTGGGATGTTCAAATGTACCGCGCTCCAACTGCTTGTAGTATATACTGAATCCATCTCCTTCCCACAGTAATAACTTTAGTAAATTACCCCGCCGGTTGATAAATACATATCCGTCTCCACTCTTTGCCCGGTGGTGCATTTGACTCATTACTATTTTGCCCAAACCCCAGAATCCTTTGCGCATATCAACAGGATTATCATATAGATAATATCGTCGACTACTCTCAAGCATAACTCATGATTTTTTCTATCAACTCCTCAGGGATACTCCCTCCACATTCAATCTCTATTCCATTGGGAAGATGTATTCGTATTTGGGTCATTGTTCTGGGGGGGCTTAATTGAACAAAATTACCCGTTTCCTTTTTTTCTTTGTTATAATATGTTACCCAATAACTCAACTTCGCTATGCTCAAACCATGTGCCTTGCTGAACGTGGCTCTGCTTTCTCCACTTTTGTGATAATCCATTACCAACTTTTTCATCTTATCACGTACCTTGCTCATTCCCATTTTTCCTACTTTTGATTATCTTACAAATGTAGTTCAGGGAACCCAGACTCACTAGATGGGGTTCGTGGCGTGCATACAGCGTAAGGCAAATACTTTACAATAAGATAACCAAGCTCAGGTTTGGAAAGTCTGATCCCACTTTGATTTCTTATAGTTTAAAGCACACCAACAATTCAGATTAATAAATCCCAATAAGCAATTTGGAATTAGAACTTTGAGTAACTTTTTGTTTCCCTCGCTCTAAAATCTCAGAAAATTTTCAGAATTGGATTGTAATTTTACCGAAATGAAAATATTGATCATAGAGGATAATTCAGATCTGGCAGACAGCATTAACCAGTATTTAACGAAAGAAGGATACACTTGTACATTGGCTAATAACTGTAACCAGGCCGAGCGAAAACTGTCGCAGCAGTCCTTCGAATTGATTATATTGGATATTATGCTCCCGGATGGAAATGGATTGGACCTATTGCGAAGGATCAAATCAAAAATAGATTCCAATGTGGGAGTTTTAATCGTTTCAGCCAAAAATGCGCTCGATGACAAAATTGCGGGCCTGGACTTAGGTGCGGATGATTATTTGACCAAACCCTTTCATTTGTCTGAATTGAACGCTAGATTAAAAGCCGTTTTACGACGTAAAAATGTCAATTCACAGCGAACCGTAGTATTTCATGAAATAGAAATTGATACCAATAACTTGGAGGTTACAGTCTGCGGTAATCCGTTAGTCTTGACCCGGAAAGAATATGACCTTTTGCTTTTTTTAGTTTCGAACAAAAACCGGGTTTTAACCAAACAACATATTGCAGAATTTCTTTGGGGAGATCAGATTGATTTTTTGGACTCATTTGACTTTGTGTATCAACATATAAAAAACCTTAGAAAAAAATTGAGTAATGCCGGCGCTTCTGATTATCTACAAACGGTCTATGGTGTTGGGTACAAATTAAAAGTAGGATGAGCTTAATTTCAAAAACCGTTTTGTGGATTTTATTGATTTCTATTCTTGTATTTGGTATCGGCGGAGTTGTTGCATATAATTTGATCAAAAAGGAAATTCAAATCGAGACGGATTACCATCTCAGAACTCAACTCAGTACTCTGGAAAAACAAATTGCCAATGGAGCCGATTATCGTCAATTGTTATCTGATCGAATTTTTATTAATCAAACCGGAATTGCGGGTGTTGATACGGTGATTATCCAAGATACATTGGCTAAACATCCCCAAATAGGTACAATGGAGTCCTTCCGTAAGTTAGTGGCTTTGAAATCTATAGATGATACTCCCTATTCATTTACAATAATAGACGTTATTGTTGAAGAATCGGATATATACGATAGTACGGTTGGAATAATTACTCGATTATTTATTATGTTGGCATTGGCAGTCATCATCGGTGGTTTTTTTATTTCAAAATTTTTACTGAGCCCATTCAACGGAATACTGCAAGCTATTGATACATTTCAAATCAATCAGAAAGAACCTTTGCATTTGCCTGACACCAAGACCCGGGAGTTTTCCAGATTAAATCAATTTCTAAGTAGAATGACCGAACACATCAAGACTGAATATCAAACCTTAAAAACCTTTAGTGAAAATGCCTCTCATGAAATGCAAACCCCGTTGGCCATTGCACTCGGTAAGTTGGATTTATTGATGGATGACAATTCACTCACTGAATCGCAATTCCAAAACGTCCAATCTGCTCAACTGGCATTGAAAAGGTTGTCCACTTTGGGAAAAAGTCTGTCTCTACTGACAAAAATTGAAAATCAGGAATTTGATCCCAATGCCCAAGTTGACTTTAGTACACTGGTGAAAGATACCATTGAAAACTTTAAAGAGCTTTATGCAATGAATGATATTACACTGCAGACTAATGTTCAGCCAGGTGTAAAGATCAATATGGATAAAAAGCTGGGAGTTATATTGTTAAATAACCTATTTGGTAATTCTCTAAAACACAACGATAAAAATGGATTTGTAAGATTGGATTTAAACTCCAGTCGATTGAGTATTGAAAATAGTGGTAGTCCTCCTCCTCACAATCCGGACTTATTGTTTCACAGATTTATCAAAAATCCTGAAAAAGAGGATTCGACCGGATTAGGGCTCGCTATTGTTAAAGAGATCTGTGACTTTTATGAATTGACCATCACCTATACCTACCGGAATTTTCATCGTATAACGATTTCTTTTTAACACGGTATTAACAAAACTTCAGAATGTCTTCAAATTGTCTTCCTGATTTCCTCAAACTATGGCTTTAATTTTGTGTTTGACTTTATGACAAAATGAAAAAATCTATGGTATTGAGAATAATTCCTTTTTTCCTTCTGCTAGTTGTTCAACCGGCATATGCTTCTTTGACGGGTAGTTGGAGTAACAATGATACATCGAAAGTTGACGAAGCCAGAGGTAAGATCCAAGGTAGGGTTTTGGATAAAGAAACATCCAATCCACTTGAATACGCCACAATCTCTGTATTGAATCAAAGAGATTCTACGCTGGTTGGCGGAGGTATATCTGATTTGGATGGCCGATTCAATATTGAAGTAGAGTTTGGGTTGTACCTGATCAAGATAGATTTTTTATCCTATTCACCCCAATATATTGAGAACTTGGTTGTTAACAGCGGTCATAAGAATGTGGATGTGGGTACTATTTATATTACACCTCAAACAAGTGTTTTGGACGAAGTAACTGTGGTTGCAGAAAAAAGTGAAATGCAATTTGGATTGGATAAGAGAGTTTTTAATGTGGGTAGAGACCTGGCTAACAAAGGAGGTAGTGCCGAAGATATTTTAGATAACATTCCATCAGTTACAGTCGATGTAGAAGGAAATGTTGCACTGCGCGGAAGTGAGAATGTAAGAATATTAATCAATGGAAAACCAAGTGGTTTGATTGGGTTGGGAGATTCAGGAGGGCTTAAATCTTTACCCGCTGGAATGATAGAATCTGTGGAAGTGGTAACCAATGCTTCAGCCCGTTATGAAGCCGAAGGTACTGCAGGGATTATCAATATTGTTTTGAAAAAAGATCGCTCTCAAGGTGTCAATGGATCGGTTGATCTGTCAGTGGGTATACCCAATACATATGGTGCTGCACTTAACATGAATGCTCGTAAGGGTTGGATTAACTTTTTTGTCAATTATGGATTTAGATACCGGGAAGGACCGGGTGAAGGGTATACGAATCAAACATTCTACGACAATCCGACTATTCCCATCTCTAATCAATTGAGAACCTCGAATAGGGGAGGAGTATCAAATAGTCTTAGGGGTGGAATGGATTTGTTCTTATCTGATCGGGACGTAATTACAGGGGCCATTCTTTATCGGTATGGCAATAATTTTAGTGATTCTAAAGTTGAATTCTTTGATTACAAAGCAGATAACACTCCTCTTGGAATAACACATCGCATTCAGGATGAAACAGAAAAAGAACCCACACTTGAATACGAGCTGAATTACGAGCGTAAATTTGAAAATAAAGAGCAAAAATTTAACATCCAGTTTCAATATCAAAACAATGAAGAAACTGAAGCGGCTGATTATATCGAAAGGTATTTTGATCCGGAATTTGTACCCACTACCATCCCAAATTTGTTACAAAGATCCAATAATCAAGAGAGGCAAAAAGACGTATTGTTTAAAACGGATTACAGCCATCCATTTGGGGTTAACAAGAAATTTGAAGTGGGGGCAAGGATTTCACTAAGAGATATTCAAAATGATTATCTCGTAGAAGAACTGGATGAAAATCAATGGTTTAAGCTAACCAATGTAAGCAATCAATTTAGCTACGCTGAAGATATTTATGCGGGTTATGGAATATTTAGTAGTAAAGTCAATCAATGGTCTTACCAACTTGGACTGAGAGCTGAACATTCCCGGGTATTGACCAAATTGGTAGAAACCAATGAAGTCAATGACAGGTCTTATACTAATTTATTTCCAACGCTGCATCTAACTTATGAGATTAATAAGGGCAATGCACTTCAGGCCAGTTACAGCAGAAGGATCTCACGACCCCGATTTTGGTACTTGAATCCATTTTTCACCTATTCGAATACGCGAAGTCTCTGGGGAGGCAATCCCAATTTGGATCCTGAACTGACAGATTCCTACGAGCTCAATTATTTGAGATATTGGGAAAACATTACCTTGGGAACCAGTTTGTACTATCGACATTCTACAGCAGTTATCGAGAGGATTACAAGGGTAATTGCCGATGGGGTTACCCGGACTCAACCTGAAAACCTGGCTACTCAGAACTCCGTAGGTACCGAATTGACCTTGGGTTACGATATGAAAAAATGGTGGCGACTTGATGCCAGTGGTAACCTATATTACTCCAAAACGTATGGTGAGTTTGACAGCAAAGTATTGGAAGCAAAAACCTTGACCTGGAACAGCCGTTGGTCTTCGAAAGTAAAATTTTGGAAAGATGCTGAGTTTCAGGTTAAGTTCGACTATCGTGCACCTCGCAAAACCCCACAAGGCAGATCTAAAAGCATCTATAGCTTTGATTTGGCTTTTAGCAAAGATATCCTGAAGCGAAATGGAACGATTACCATTAGTGCCCGTGATATTTTCAACACCAGAAAATATCGTTATGAAGTGTTTACCGATGAATTTTTCTCCGAATCACTCTATCAACATCGAAGTCGCTATGTGATCTTTGGATTTAATTACCGGTTAAATCAAAAGAAAAGTCGGAAAAGATCCGATGGCCCCCCAATGGATGGTGGAGAAATGTTTTAGGATGATTTTTATATGCGATTGAATTGGCTAACATGTATTTCAATCTAAATTACCGTTTAGGTATTTGTAGTTCAGATCCATGAGATCGTAGAATAGGGTTCGTCTTACTAACATGGATTCTAAGGACTTTCAAACTTTTATTGCTATTCTTGTGGGTCATGTCACAACATGGATGATAAAACTTCAACGAATTGGATTCCACTCAATTTATAAAGAGCAAACTGCAATTATCTTCTACAGCCATATTCGCTACGCTTAGATTATTGGAGGAAGGGGCAACTATTCCATTTATTGCAAGATATAGGCAGGAGAGGACCGAGGGGTTGGATGAAACTCAAATTTACGATATTAGGCGTACCTATCAGCAATATCAAGAAATTGATAAGAGAAGAGAGTTCATAATTACTGCAATAGGAACTCAAAACAAACTGACCTCCCAGCTAAAAAAACAACTGCTTTCTTGTTGGAACACTGAGGAATTGGAAGATCTGTATACCCCGTACAAATCCAAAAAGAAAACCAGAGCAACCAAAGCGAGAGAAAGAGGATTAGAGCCGCTTGCTCGTCAAATTTTCAAGCAGGAAAGAGGGCCTGTAGATGAATATGCTCGAATCTACTCAAAAAATGAGACCATTGCAGTTGACGAGGCATGTCAGGGAGCTAGAGACATTATTGCAGAGTGGATCAGTGAGGACCTCAGGGTGAGGCAGTATCTGAGGAAAGTATATCAGAATTATGCATTAATTGAGGCCAACCTTATTCCTAATAAGGGAACCGAAGCCAGTAAATATCAAGACTATTTTGCCTACTCTGAAAAGATCAAAAACATTCCTTCACATAGATTTTTAGCCTTGATGAGGGGTGTGAAGGAAGGCTTTTTAAGGTGTAAAGTTCTTCCAAACCAAAATAGAGTTTTGGAAAGCTTATGCGATCGAATTTTAAAGAATCAAAGTCAATCCGCTAAGCAAGTAAAAATGGCGCTTGAAGATGCTTATAAACGCTTGCTCCATCCCAGTTTGGAAAACGAGATCCTGGCCAAATCAAAATCAAAAGCCGACGACGAGGCCATTGAGATATTCGCTAGAAATCTTTCCACGCTTCTATTATCTGCGCCCTTGGGTGAAAGAAATATATTGTCTATTGATCCTGGGTTCCGTACGGGTTGTAAAATGGTCGCACTGGATAAAACGGGGAACTATCTAGCCTACCAGGCCATTTTTCCTCACCCACCCCAAAACCGAAGACAAGAATCTCTGGAGAAAGTAAAAGAATTTATTCATAAATATGGGCTGGAAGCGGTCGCCATCGGTAATGGTACAGCCGGTCGAGAAACCTTTGATTGGCTCAGAAACACTTTTCCTAATCTTCAGGGATGCATTTATTTAGTAAATGAAAGTGGCGCATCGATCTATTCTGCCAGTTCGGTTGCCAGGGAGGAGTTTCCAGATTTAGATTTAACCATTCGAGGAGCAATATCGATTGGAAGAAGATTAATGGATCCATTAGCGGAATTAATTAAAATTGATCCAAAATCTATTGGTGTAGGACAATATCAACATGATGTCAATCAAAAAAAGCTTAGAGAAAGACTGGATCAGGTGGTCTCCAGTTGTGTCAATAAAGTGGGGATAAACCTTAACACCGCTAGTTATCATCTGTTAACTTATGTTTCCGGAGTAGGTCCCACTCTAGCTAAGCATATTGTCGACTATCGACATGAAATTGGTGGATACAAAAACCGGAGACAACTACTCAATGTGCCTAAACTGGGTCCCAAGGTTTTTGAACAGGCCGCCGGGTTTTTACGGATTAAAGGAGGTGATCAAGTCTTGGATAATACCGGGATTCATCCCGAAAGGTATGAGTTGATACACCGCATTGTTGAAGATCACAAGATTACTATTAAACAATGGCTTGCAAAACCTGAATGGGTAAAAGACATCAATTGGCAAACGTATTTTTCAACGGATGTAGGTAAGCCTACCTTGAAGCATATATTTAGTGAACTTACCAGGCCAGGGTTAGATCCGCGTGGAACAGCTGCTCAACCGGCTTTTAATGACCATATTCATACTATTAATGATTTGGAAGTTGGACAGATATTGAAAGGAACCGTCACAAATCTTACCAAATTTGGGGCTTTTGTTGATTTAGGAATCAAAGAAAATGGGCTAGTCCACATCTCGGAGATAGCGAACCGCTTTGTTTCCAATCCGGCAGAGGAATTACAGCTTGATCAGATTGTTTCTGTAAAAGTTACTGAAATTGATTTGGATCGGGGTAGAATACACTTGTCGATCAAGCGGGTACAACATCAAAAGTGAAATTCGGCAAATGGCAAATGATGCATTTCCATCCTTGTGCTGTACACTAATTGTTTTTGCCTTTATTTTTATTGATTATCTTGGTTGTATCTCTTTTCTTCTTTTTGAAAGGGTCCCATTTTTTAAGAACATCTTTGATATTTTCTACTTCTTTCCCCAGTACCGTATCAACTTTTCCAGTCAACGTAGAGTCAATCACTTTTCCAAGTTTATCCCGGGTTATTGAATCCAGGACCTCTTTGCTTTTATCTACGGCTTTTTGTTTGATCGTATCGACCACCTCCTTTGCTTTCTTTTCCGCCTCAGAGACTTTTTTATCTATTTCCTTCTGTGCAACTTTGGTTAATGAATCTTGAATTTTCTGAAGTGTGTCTTTTACTTTTTGTGTGAGTGTATCTTTTTTGGATTCGATAATTTCGGAAAGTTGATCTTTTACATCTTGCTCAAGTGATTTGTCGTGGCTTCTGTTGACTACTTTAAAGGTCGATTCCGGATTTTTGAATTGACCGGTTAATTTGGCAATTACGTAAACCGTATCTCCAATTTCTTGTTGGATGTTGACTTTTTTTAGTTGAGTTTCGACCCAATTGATACCGCGATCCACTTCATCGCCGATTCCAGTCTTATTCAATAATTTTCTGGGAACCCTCAATAAAAGATCATAGTCGATGTTCATATCAATCCGATGTTGCCCGGAAATGGTCATGGGAATACCTTGATATGAAAATGTAAAGGGTTTGATAAATACCGATCCGGCTTTTACTTCAAACCAATTTTTGGTATTCTGCCACGGAATGCTCTTTAGTTTTTCCAGATTTAATTTATTGGCTAGTTTTTCAATTGGTTGGTATTCAGATAGTTCGGCGGCAATGGTTTCCACAAATCCTGCTGCATTGAAAAAATTCCAAACCAGATCACCTTGAGGCCCCATTTTTCCATCAAAAACTATGGTGCTATTGAATTTGCCTTGTAGATATTCGGCAATCGGAGCGATTAAGGCAAAAGTTTTTGAACGTTCGAAAATATCTTTGAACGAGATTTGATTTAGATCCGCTTTAAGATTAAAAGACCGCATCGGCTCGGTTTCAGAGTACAGTCCCGATAGTGCTAGATTACCTCCAAATGATTGTGAGGTAAGGGAGTTTATTTCAAGCTCGTGAGATACCAAAGTTGCCTTTCCCTGCATATTCCTGAAATCCATGTTATGATAAACCAAATGATCCAATTTAGCCTGGATCGCAATTGCAACATCACTTGGTAATATTTTATCTGACGTGGATGCATTTACTCCTTCGGTGGTATCTAAGGTGTCGATTTGCATCCAAGGATTTAAGTCAAAATAGTCTGCATGCATATTCAATGTTCCGGTCAGAGGATTTGTACCATTTATCCATTCAGATATTGAACGCAGATCTCCATTCAGTTTGAGTTGACTTTGGTCCCACACTCCCTGGAGATTGTGGATTGTCAGTTGGTCGTCCTTATAATTTAAGGAGGTGATTAAATTCTTGATTATATAGTCCTCATACCGCAACTCATCAATAGAGCCGGTAAATGCAATCTGCATGGGAGGGATAGAAGTTGTGCGATTTAGCGTGTCGATATCCCCCTTTACATCTGGTTCCGCAATCCACTCATTTAGATCAAGGGTAGTTGCGGTGAAGTTGATATTGGTGTTTGGTATTCTCTCCTTACCAAAATAGGCCAATGGATCAATAACCTTAATATCAGTTGATAACGCTGAATTTGTGGTGTTTAGATTATCCACTTTAAAAATTAAATCTTGTGGTGTACTTTTTGCAACTGCCAAATTAATGCTAAATTCCGGATACCCCTGTAGCTTGATGTTTAGTTGGCTTGCTTCAGCTTCTCCGGTAAACCTAATCTGATCATAGGCTTTTTCCTCAACCTGGTTTTGGTCGAATTCAAAGCTAAGTTCCGCATCCATCAGTCCGCTCATTTTTTCCACCGTTTCCAAGGGCCAGGCATTTTGTAGTTTTTTCAGATCCAGGTTTGCGAATAAATTACCGCTATAGCGAGGATTAACCTCCCGATAGAGAATATTCAACCTTCCTTCAATCAATGATTCACCAATTTTACTATGGAGCGTATCCACAATAATGGATTGGTTTTTTAAATGCTTATCTAAAGCTTTGATGTTTATCTGCGTAAATAATTCGGAAATGGATTCCGGCAAGTCGGGATATTTTATCTCCCCGTTTTTGATTTGTGTAGTGATGTCATAAAGTGGATATTCTCCGAGGTTGGAGTACTTCCCCTTAATAGATCCATTTAAATTGAATTCTCCTGAAACACTGACATCGGCAAAATTGGATACATAGGCACCAGGTAATATGGAAATAAATGGCTTCAGAGCCTGATTGGGAGTAAAGAATTTTATGTCCATATCAACGTCCTCCTGATTAATATTAAGCTCACCCTCTACTTTGGCTGCAAATTCATTGATAAGACATTCAATATCGATAAACTCAAGACCAGAGGTTTCAAAATCATAAGAAAGTCCTCCGGTTACCTTACTCCTAAAATTATTTAAGTAAGGTATATTTCCTACCGAAACCAGCACTTCGTCAGCAATTAATTCCAATCTTGAGTTAAGTCTACGACTTTTAATAGCACCCTGTAAACTGCCTTGCAGACTTTTTAGCTCATAGTTAGAACTAGATTGCAGATCCCGGTATACTAAGTGTCCATCAGTTATTTTAACATTGTCCAACAATAATGCTATTTCTCCTGCTGCAGTATCCTGAACGGTCGGTTCCTGTTCTTTGAAAATGTCAAAGTTAGATGCCCCGTTTTCCAGTATCAGCATTAGCAATTGTGGATCATCTATGCGCAAGAGGGTTAATTTCGGTGTCCTTTTTTTATTTATGATTGATAACAAGTCGAACCCCAACAAAATTGTACGACTGTCGAATAGCGATTTATTAACAAATGTGTCCTGTCCGGTAATCTTTAGGTTTTCAATTTTAAGTGAGACATTTGGGAAATTTCGAATGAAGGAGAGGCTTGCATCGCTAAAGGATACCTCAGCATTTAGGTTGCGATTCAGTTCGCTTTTTACTGCGTTCAATAGGTCAGATTTGAAAAGAACCGGTAGCAAAATGAGCAGCAGGATAAATGTAAAAATGGTAAATCCTATGGACTTGAGGATTTTAATGCCGATCTTTTTAGTTTTCTTCATTGCACTAATTATTTGATTGGTTTTGATACCAACCTGCATTTAAAACGCAATAAGTCCCAAATCCATATTTTGCGTTTGATTTTTCTTATTCCGCCTATCTCATTAATATAATAAACAACTCAATTTGAAGAATGATCTGATTAATAGGGATTGATTTAAAATTATTATTAAAACAAATCTGGAATATTGTACACAGCTGGTCAATGCTGTTCGGAATGACAATATGTTGGATACAATCTTTTGGTCAGAAGTCCTATCTTAGCTCAAAAGAGTTAGACCAATGCGACTTATTATCCTGATCTATGGTCTTGTCAGCTTGAGTGGATTTGTGTATAAACCATGTTCTGCACAAGAGATGCTGCGGATAGTGGATTATGATGATCCACTATTGGAAATTGGTCAAAGTAATTGGATGATACACCAATCTTCGGACAGGATGATGCATTTTGCCAATACTCAAGGGTGGCTTTCGTTTGATGGGAGCAGTTGGAATAAAGTAAAACTGCCAACTCCTGGTATTCTGAGAGCCTTGTATACCTATTATCCGAAAGGGTATATATTTACGGGCTTGTACGGAGAATTTGGCTATTGGTTCCAAGGACAAAATAAAGAGTATGAGTACCATTCTTTGAGTCAATATCTTGAACCACAACTGATTGCGAAAGATGAAATTTGGAATATCTTGTCACGTGATTCTTCTATTTTATTTCAGTCTTTTGGGAAAATTTATGAGTACGATTTTGAAAATGTACACGAGATTATTCCACCTTATTCGATTAGTCTGTTATCTAAAGTGGGTGATCATATTTATTTGCAAGTCAATGATCATGGATTGGTTGAACTTATGGAAGATAATTCATTCAGATTGATCTCAGATGATCCTGTCTTACTAGATTACAAAGTAAGGACAATTTTGCCTTCACCCCAGAAGAAAAGTCTTCTGATCGCTAACAGTGCGGGTGTATTTGAATGGAGTGAAGCAAATGGAATAGCTCCATGGAATTCTGACTTGAATACTTATTTTGCCACTGGGGAACTGAATAAAGGGATCGTCTTAAAAGATGAAAAATATGTTTTTGGAACCATATCTGACGGGTTGCTAATTACAGATCAAAGCGGTAAAATTGAACATAAACTAAGCAAGGAAAATGGCTTGGCCAGCAATAATATATTATCGTTATATCAGGATAAGGATGAAAATGTTTGGGTGGGTCACGATTTAGGAGTTCAACTTATTCACTTGAATTCCAATTTGAAGTATTTTGAGGATTATGAAGGAAAAATCGGTTGTGTTTTTTCAGCTACTATATATGAGAATACTTTATATATTGGAAGTAACCAAGGTGTATTCAAACACAATCCGAAAACGAAGCAATTTGAAAAAATCGTTGGAATTGAAGGCCAGGTGTGGCAAATGGTTGTTTATAAGGACTATTTATTAGTAGGACATAATACGGGAACCTATCAAATAAAGAACGGAGGAGTAACACTCATATCAAAAGTAACTGGAGGCCGAAGTATCTTGCCAATACCTGATCGTCCCGATCTATTGATTCAAGGAACCTATACCGGAATCGTGGTGCTAAAATATGTTCCGAACCAAGGGTGGTCTTTTAGCCATCAAATTGCTGGATTTAGAGATGTCGTAAAGAAGCTGCTGTTCGATGAGGATGGTACATTATGGGCAGTTAATCCGTATCGAGGTTTGTTTAGACTTACCTTTGATGAATCGATGGTTAAAGCGTCTGTGGTTAACTCAGTATCTGATTCGCAAGGCCTTCCTTCTCTTTATAACCTGGAGTTGATAGAATTTAACAACAAGATCCACGTTTATTCCGAACGAAAACTATATAAATATCACCAGGAGCAACAGATGTTCTTACCCTCCTCGATGCCACTGTTTAAACCGGATGCAAATCAAGTGGCGATCTATCAAATAAATGATACAGCATTTTTGGAGGAATCGGATCACTCAATACGTATAATTACCCCCCATCAGGACTTTTCAACCCTTAAATCGGGAAATATGGTCTCAGCCAATGTGGTTTTTCTAAGGGAAGGTGAAGCTTTGATTGGATTACAATCCGGATATGCCAGATGGGATTTAACCCGAGCCGGAAAGACGGAAAACAAGGTTCAAGTTGGTTTTAAAAGAATTTGTGTCTCTGACAACGATATATCGGACATTATCTGCTATTCCAAGACGGATGGTCTTCACCGGTTGAATTCACAAAATCGGTATTTCATCAGGTTCGAGTTTTCAATACCTTATTATTCACAACGCCCATTATATAGATACAAATTAAATGGATTTGAAGAGGAGTGGTCTGAATGGTCCTACTTATCCAACAAAGAATATACTAATCTGCCCACTGGTGACTATACTTTTTCAGTTCAATCTTCAATTAATAGTTCTAAAGCGCATTACCATTTCGAAGTATTGCCATTTTGGTATCAAACTAAGTTGGCATTTTTCTTTTATTTACTGGTATTAACCGGAATCATATTTTTAGTACGCAAATTGCACAAGTACAGATTGATGGTAGAAAGGCGTAAAATGTACATTGAAAAACAAAGAGAGTTACAACGCCAGAGGTTGGCATTGAGAAATGTTCAGTTGGAATCAGAAATACTTCAGAAAAGCCAGGAATTGACCAATTCCGCCAGCAGTCTGATACGTAAAAATGATCTTTTACACAAAATTAAGACAGAAATATCTGCAATACACGATTCCGTTGGAGAACATTTCCCAGGATCAAAGTATTATAAACTAGTACGTCTCATCGACAACCATATTACTTCGGAAAAGGATTGGGAGAATTTTGAATCTTCGTTTAATGAAATTCATGACGATTTTTTCAAAAGACTAAAGCTACAATTTCCAGATTTGACCTCTGGAGATTTAAAACTAGCCGGATATTTAAAGATGAATCTTTCATCCAAAGAAATTGCTTTATTGATGAACATGACATTGAGAGGAATTGAGAATAAAAGATATCGACTGCGCAAAAAAATGAAGTTATCTAAAGACACAAGTTTAGCAGATAAAATATTAACCTATTGAAGTAGTATCCTGCTCAAAGCAATTCTGAACTAACCTTGTAGTATATCCTTGCTAATATATTGAAATACAATAAGGTATTAAGAAATTCCGGTTACTCCTAGTACCTTGAATATTTAATAATGGCGTAGTCGTAGTGAGGTTAAATATTTGCACCATATAGATTAATCATTGTACATTTGAGCCGATAAGAATGGTTTTCTTATCTAAACCACAAAATTTTCCTAACCAATGAAGATTCTTAAACTTTGCAGTCTGTGGTTGGCCCTGTTTTTATTTCCCATTGCTCTCTGGAGTCAATCACAAACCATTACAGGAATTGTTACTTCCGCTGAAGATGGAGAACCATTGATTTCAGTCACGGTTCTTGAGCAAGGCACAATGAATGGGGCGATAACCGAATTTGATGGAAGTTATTCAATAACCGTTGGTCCCGATGCCGATACCTTGGTCTTTTCATTTGTAGGGTTCAAGACGATGAAGATAGCAATCGCGGGTCGAACTAAAATTGATGTAGTCTTACCCCTTGATGTCGAGCTTATTGAAGAAGTAGTGGTTATCGGATACGGAACGGTGAAGAAGAGCGATTTGACCGGATCTGTATCTTCTTTACGTGGGGATGATATCACCAAGATCCCTTCATCCTCAGCAGAGCAAGCGTTACAGGGCAAAGTCGCCGGAGTACAGGTTACCAGTAATTCCGGTGCACCGGGGTCAGCACCAACTGTGAGAATTAGAGGCGTTGGAACATTCGGCAATCCGGATCCTATATTTGTTGTGGATGGAGTGATTCTGGACGACATTACTTTTTTAAATTCGGCGGACATCGAGTCTATGGAGATCCTAAAGGATGCCTCATCTACAGCCATGTATGGTTCTCGCGGTGCAAATGGAGTGATTATTATTACTACAAAAACCGGCAACTTTGGGGATAAACCGACCATCAATTTCACAGCGGGTTATGATGTTCAGACGATCCAAAAATATATTGAAGTATTAGACGCTCGTGAATTTGCCCAGACCATCAATAAAATTCAACCTGGTACTTTTAATAATTTGGATTTATTGAAAAATACGGATTGGCAACAAGAAGTATATCGTAGTTCGGCTCCGATTCAAAATTACCAGGTATCTGTAAATGGAGGTTCGGAAAAAACCAGATATTATGCCAGTGCGGGATATTTCAAACAGGATGGAATTATTCCAAAATCAAACTACGAACGACTCACTTTAAAAGTTAACAATGACTACCGACTTTTTGAGGGAATTAGAATAGGTCATAATCTTACCTTTTCAACCTTTAAACAAAAAAATGCATCGAATATAGTTGCCTCCACCTTGCGGGCCTGGCCTACCGATTCACCATATAACGAGGATGGAACCTTCTTCGGGAATCGCGGAAATGGCAATCCACTGGCGTCAATTCATTACAATGAAAACTTGACCGATGGTATCCGAACAGTAGGTAACTTCTTTGGGGAATTTAAATTCCTCAAACACTTCACTTTTCGATCGAGTTATGGAGTTGATTTGCAATACGCTGATGGATATGGATTTACCCCGGTCTTTTTTGTAACCCCTCAGCAACAAAATCCTGAGTCCGCTCTAAATAAAAGTAGAAGGTCCCGAGAAAATTGGTTGTGGGAGAATACGATTAATTATCATTTTGATACAGAAGACCATACCGTGGATGTTGTTGCCGGGTATACTGCACAGGAAGATAATGGAGAGAGCTTCTCCGGTTCGGGACGAAATTTACTCCGAGATGATATTTTGTACTTATCCAATGATCTGGATGAACTCAAGATTTCAAATGGGGCTTCAATCAAATCACTGGCTTCCTTCCTGTTTCGCGTTAATTATTCCTATCTCAACCGGTACCTTTTCACGGCTACATTTCGGAGAGATGGAAGTTCCGTTTTTAATGAGGAAAACCGCTGGGGAAACTTTCCTTCATTTGCTGCCGGTTGGAGAATCTCCAGAGAGCCGTTCTTTCCCACTGGCATGGTATCCAATCTGAAGTTAAGAGCAAGCTGGGGAGTGGTAGGAAACGATAAAGTAGATACCGATGACCGGTTTACTTTAATTAGAAATGAATTAGGTGCCGTTTTCGGAGTAAATGAAGTACTGAATCCGGGGTCGACTTACAGCACCAGTGGTAATCCATTAATCCGATGGGAAGAAGCGATACAGACCAATGCAGGAATTGAATTGGGTCTTTGGGATGATCGACTTACTATGGAGATTGATTATTACCGTAAGGTGACCAAAGATATTTTAATCGATCTACCGTTACCAGGTCACTTTGGAAACGGATCATTCACATTTGTGAAATTTAATGCAGCTGACGTACTTAACAGTGGCATAGAATTTAATATTGGATATAAGAATAACCTGGGTGATTTGTTTTATCGGATCGGAGCGATTGGTTCTACTGTAAAAAATGAAGTACTCAAGCTAGGTGAAGATACCGGCGCAGATAATTCTTTGCCATTGGGTAATTTGGGTAACGGCCAAAATGTAAAAAGAGTAGCGCTTGGCCAACCCATCGGCTATTTTTATGGATATAAGGTAGACGGAGTCTTTCAAAATGAAGGTGAACTATCAAAACCCCGTCTTAATGCTCAGGGAGTAGGTGACTTTCGATATCAAGATGTCAACAATGACGGGATAATCAATACTGATGACAGGACTTTTATTGGCTCTCCAATTCCTGATTTTATTTATGGATTCAATACTACTTTTACTTATAAAGGATTTAATTTATCTCTTGACTTTCAAGGGGAAGTCGGTCGAGAAATATACGATGGTAAGGATGCAGTCAGAGCAGGTCAGTACAATTATCAAAAACATCTTATTGAAGCTTGGACTGGGGAAGGAAGCACTAATAGCCAGCCCAGGGCTACCTCCGGAGGAGTGAATTATAGTCAATCCGATTGGTTTGTGCATGATGGCTCTTTCATGCGGTTAAGAAATATTTCCTTAGGATATGAAATGCCGCCATCTTGGGTCGCCAAAGCAAAGCTGCAGAGCGCCTCAATAAGTCTTCGGGGCACCAATGTGATAACCTTGACAAAGTTTACTGGATATACTCCAGAGATAGGTGGCAATGTTTCGCAAAACGGTATCGATTCTGGTGTTTATCCAGTAACTAGTGTTTATGGAGCAAGTATCAATCTAACTTTTTAAATCGTACTGCAATGAAAACTTTATCTATATATATTTTCATCATTTCACTCTTCATTCTACCTATAGGTTGTAGTAAGGATTTCTTGGAGAATCCTCCCCTCACCACGATTACCGATGTGACTTTCCCTATCAACGAGAGAGATGCACTTCTAGTGACCAATGCAGCCTATAACAATTTAAGGAATTGGTGGTATTTAGGAGGGTATCCCCTGGCGGATATTATGTCCGATGATCAAACCAAAGGAAGTGAAGACGGTTCTAATCCGGATTTACAACAGTTTGAAAATTTTACTTTTAATGCTTCTCATGCCTATATTTTGGCCTGGTACCAAACTTTGTATCAATCGATCAGACAAGCTAATATCGTAATCGAAAAAGTACCGCCCATTGTAATGGATGAGCAGTTGAAATCTAGATATATTGCCGAGGCAAAATTCTTACGCGCATATTCTTATTTTACGTTGGTTCGTCTATTTGATGGAGTACCGATTATAACCACGACCAATCCAGAACGAACTGTTCCCCGATCAAGTGCCCAAGAAGTCTATTCCTTAATTCTGAGTGATTTGGAAGCAGCTTCCAGTGTGCTTCCGGAAAAAAGTGAATATCTCCCGCAAGACCTGGGTCGGGCTACTAAAGGGGCTGCAAAAGGCCTTTTAGTAAGGGTTTATTTAACATTGGGAGATTATTCAAATACTTTGAAATATGCTGAAGAGATTATTGCTTCAGGCCAATATCAGCTGATGTCCGATTTTTCAAAAATATTCACCTTGGCCGGAGAACATGGTTCGGAATCACTTTTTGAAATTGCTTCAGTTCCTGGTGGCCGGGGAGATGGTGGAAACCAGTACAACAATACTCAAGGGGTAAGAGGAACTCCTAATTGGGGTTGGGGGTTTGGAAGGCCTTCCTGGGATTGGATTACATCCTTTGAGGAAAATGATCCACGCTTGGAAGCCTCTGTAATATTCTTAGGAGAAATAGTCGGAGGAGTGTTGATTGAAGGCAACTCATTGACTACGGATACGACAAGGGAAAATGGAAAAATAGTTGAAATCGAATGTTACAATCAAAAAGTGCATCCCGGAGGTCCGGTTGAAAACCGGGATATTTGGGGTAACAATCGTCGCATTATCCGATATGCTGATATACTCTTAATGGCAGCTGAAGCCTATAATGAATTGGGAGACCCCACCCAGGCCGGTAAATATCTCAATCAGGTGAGGAACCGAGCTCGAAATGGCAATCCTGATATCTTACCGGATGTGATAACTACCGACAAAATTGAATTGCGCAATGCCATCTGGGATGAGCGAAGGCATGAACTGGCTTTTGAGCAAATCAGATACTTTGACCTGAAGAGACAGGGACGTATGGCTGAGGTACTGGGTCCTTTGGGATTTACAGCCGGAAAGAATGAGTTACTTCCTATCCCGCAGCAAGAAATAGATCTATCAGAAGGCAGAATGCAGCAAAATCCAAATTGGTAACTAAAAAAAATTATTAATAATAAATTCAAATCTAATTATGATGAAGTACAGTTTAAAAATCATGTTATTTTTAGTGGCTGGAATGCTGGTCTATCTTACCAGTTGTAAGAAAGATGATCCGGTTCCACCTACTTTCACCCTGACCACGTTGACTGCCGACGGAATTGATCTTGCTGGTTTAACTTCAGCGGTTAATGTTCCTGAAGCTGCAGTTATTACCGCTGTTTTTTCATCGGAAGTGGACGCAACCACCGCGAGTAAGACTAACTTTAAAATTACAAATACCGATGACAATACGGATGCAGATTATGCAGTCAGTGCTAGTGGAAATACCGTAACGATGACTCCTACAACTCAGTGGGATCCGGGATCCCAATATTCTATTGCACTTTCTACCGCAATCGCCGGTACCAATGGAGCTAATTACTCCGGTAACACGCTTACTTTTAGAACATCTGGAATATTTGTACCTCAGAAGGAAGCTCAAGCATTATATATAAATTTTGATGAGAGCTCGATGGAGGATGCAACCGGAAACAACTCCATATCCAGTGTAGGTACTGCTCTATTCACTGATGACCGCCGGGGCACCGCTAACTCTGCGGCTTTCTTCGACGGAAATGGAAATTTAATCGAAATCGCCCCGGACGGAAGCTTGATCAATGGTACCATTACGATCAGTTATTGGTTTAAAACAGATTTGGCAGATTATGATGGTGGAGATGGAACCGGTAAGCCACAAACCCGTTTTCTCTTAGGACTGGGAGTGGAAAAAGGATATTTCCTGGAAGTGGGAAGAAGATCAAAGGATCCTACATCTGACGGATTTAACGAGATTTTCTTAAAGTATGCTACCAATCATGTCAATATCGGTACGAATGCCGGCGCGGTACCAAAGGCAACTGCCTGGTCAGAAATCAATTCTCAGATTAATGTGAACTTTGATCCGGGGATGGAGCAAAGTGGCTGGAGTTTTGCCATTCCTGAACTTACTGAGGATCCGCCGAATCGAGACTATGTTCGTGAACAGATCATGGGGAAATGGACACATTTAGTGATGGTTATTGATCCGACCACTCAATCTAAAACATTCTACGTAAATGGTATAAAGTGGGCTGCTTTTCAATGGATTTCTTCTGGTAAGGATTGGTTGTTTTCTGATCTGAGTCTGAAAACCGAGAATAACGATGGATCTCCTATCGAAGGAATAGAAGGATCTCTGGCCCTGGGTTTTGCCGGATCATCTGCGAATACAGCGACTGGTTGGGCAGATTATAATAAAACTTTGGAAGCTGCTGCTGAAGGTAAAAAATTCTACAAAGGTGCTATAGATCAATTGCGAATATTTACGGTTGCTCTGAACGATGCAGAGGTTGCCATGATCTATGAAAACGAAAAATAGGGATTAGACAACACAATAAGGATGGGGATTGTTTAATCCTCATCCCCCTACTTTTTTTCAATTCGTATTGTATTAGGGAATGGTGAAATGGTTGATTATCTGCATTATAGTGCCACTTTTATGGGTGACTTGCGGCGAAAAAATGGAATCGCCTCAGCCTGAAATTGGAAAGCTACAACTTGTTTCAATTCATGTTGGATCACAGAGACTTTCATTCGCAGAACCTAACCGTAACATGCTGGTTGACCAGCCAGTGGTGGTCCGATTTTCTACACCTATTGATCCGAATACAGCTAAAACCTCACTTGAACTGACTAAAAATATGATTCCGCAGGAAATAACTCTGAAATTTATTGATAATAATAAGACGATTTCCATACTGGGTAATGGAAACCTCTCACACTATTCGGAGTATAAACTGCAAATAAAGAATACACTTAAAGGTCAAAACCAAGAAACGTTTCCAGGCATAGAAGTGATGTTTACCACTTTGAAACCCGTAATGCATATTGTTGAGGTAAAGCTTGATAACCTACCGATTTCAGATTTTGGGCAAAGAATTCAAAATGTTGGTTTTCTTCCCAATTTTGAAATTTCATTTTCTCATCCGGTAAGCACGGAAACATTAAATACCCATTGTTCTTTTTTATTGGGAAGCCTGAATTATACCTATAGCGCGGAACAAAAAGCGGATACGATAATCGTCATCAAAGTTGAAGATCCGCTACCTTATTACCGTAAAATAACACTTGAGATCGATGAGCAGTTAGGGAGTGACCTGGATATGATATTCCAAAAATTTAGACTGCCATTTTATACCAAATTGGACAGCACTGATAAATTCCCTCGTCTCCCGGACTCAGCACTTTTAACATTGGTGCAGAAACAGACCTTTTCATATTTCTGGGATTTCGGACATCCGGTAAGTGGTCTTATTCGCGAGCGCAATACTTCTTTAGAAACAGTAACCTCCGGAGGATCCGGATTCGGATTAATGGCCTTAATTGTAGGAATGGACCGGGGGTTTATAACCAGAGAACAAGGTATTTCCAGACTGCATAAAATCGTTACATTTTTGGAAACTGCGGATCGATTCCATGGGGCCTGGTCACATTGGTTTAACGGGACCAGTGGCCGCGTGATTCCATTTAGCGCTAACGACGATGGTGGCGATATTGTAGAGACTTCCTATCTAGCCATGGGTCTTGTAACAATCAGACAATATTTGGATGAGTTTGTTCCGGAGGAAAAAGACCTCATCAATAAGATAAATCTACTATGGGAGTCGATTGAATGGAATTGGTATACTCATGGTGAAGAACGATTGATATGGCATTGGTCACCAAAATTTGGATGGGAAAAGAATTTGACGGTTAGAGGATGGAATGAAGCCTTGATTACTTATATCATGGCGGCTTCATCACCTACATTCCCAATCACCAAAGAAGTGTATACTTCAGGGTGGGCTCGTAATGGAGCTATGCTAAACGGCCAGGAATACTATAATATTACATTGCCTTTGGGTCCCAGAATGGGAGGACCATTGTTTTTTGAACAATATACATACCTCGGAATTGATCCAAGGAAGTTGTCTGATCAATATGCAAATTACTGGGAACAGGCAAAAAACCATACTTTGATCAACCGCGCTTACTGTATTGATAATCCGCTAAACTATGTAGGTTATTCAAGTGATTGTTGGGGATTAACAGCCAGCGATGGTAATCGGGGCTATTCGGCCCATTCCCCAACCAATGATCGAGGTGTCATCACACCCACTGCGGCATTAGCTTCATTTCCTTTTACTCCGGCTGAATCGATGAAAGCGATGCATTTTTTTTACTACAAAATGGGAGATAGGCTGTGGGGCCCCTATGGATTCTATGACGCATTCAATATCACGGAGAATTGGTATGCTTCTTCAAATATTGCTATTGATCAGGGTCCTATTTTAATAATGATTGAAAACTACCGATCTGGATTGCTGTGGGAACTTTTGATGTCGGCACCCGAAATCCAAGGCGGCTTAGAAAAACTTGGATTTTCATATTAAGATATATCATAATGTTTAAAACTAAATTAATATCTCTTGTTTTACTGGGTTTTGTACTGGAATTCTGTCATTCTGGCAAGTCAAGTCCCAAGGAGCTAAGCGAGAATGAAGTAAATGAAACTCGCGACCAAGATTCAATCCTGATTACGAAAGTTCAGGAGCAAACGTTTCAATACTTTTGGAATGGTGCTGAAGAGAATTCCGGGATGGGAAGAGAGAGGTATCACGTCGATGATATTTACCCCAGAAATGATAAGCACGTTGTGACTACGGGAGGTTCGGGTTTTGGTCTTATGGCCCTGATCGTGGGAATGGAACGTCAATTTATATCCAGAGAGTCAGGTATCCATCGAATTGAAAAAATCGTTGATTTTTTAAGTAAGGCAGATCGTTTTCATGGAGCCTGGTCTCACTGGATTGATGGAACTACCGGTAAAACTGTTCCTTTTGGAAAAAAAGATAACGGGGGAGATTTGGTCGAAACCGCGTTTCTAATACAGGGTTTGCTATCGGTCAGACAATATCTGAATACCAATGTAGAGAAAGAAGCTACACTCCATCGCAGGATTGATCAGTTGTGGAAGGAAGTCGAATGGACCTGGTATCAAAATGGAAAAAATGTACTCTACTGGCATTGGTCACCGGAATATGGCTGGGAAAAGAACTTTCCAGTTTCAGGTTATAATGAATGTTTGATCATGTATATCCTGGCTGCCAGTTCTCCCACTTATGCTATTGATCCAATCGTGTATCATGAAGGATGGGCAAAATCCGGAAAAATCAAATCTGATTCCATAACCTATGGATATGAACTGGTGTTGCACCATAATGGTTCACCTATGTACGGAGGCCCGCTGTTTTGGGCTCATTATTCCTACCTAGGACTTGACCCGAGAACTTTGAAGGATCAATATGCCGATTATTGGAAGTTGAATCAGAATCACGCTTTGATTAATTACAACTATTGTGTGGAAAATCCAAAAGAATACGAGGGATATGGTCCCAGTGTATGGGGCTTGACATCCAGCTATACGGTGACGGGATATGCTGGACATTCGCCAAAACGAGATCTAGGTGTAATAAGTCCTACAGCAGCGCTATCCTCATTTCCCTATACGCCAGAAGAGAGTATGGCCTTCTTAAAATATTTGTACAATAATGAAAACAAATTAGTGGGAGTCTATGGCCCTTATGATGCTTTTAGTCTTGAGCATGATTGGGTTTCAGAACGTTATCTGGCCATCGACCAAGGTCCAATACCGGTAATGATTGAAAATTATCGGACCGGATTAATATGGAATTTATTTATGTCCACTCCGGAGATTTCCACCGGGTTAAAACGACTGGGATTTGAATTTGGCCATGCTGAAGAATAGTATAAACCATGAATTATAAAATATTTTTTTGCTTTCTGTTAATAGCTTGTATGAATGGATCTTCTCAAATTCAACCCAATGATGATCCTATAGATTCTTTGCTTGGTAAGATGACTTTAGAAGAAAAGATAGGCCAATTGAATTTGGTAACACCAGGAGGTGCGGTCACTGGTTCCGTAGTGAGTCAGGATGTTGAACAAAAAATAAGAGATGGCCAGGTTGGAGGACTTTTTGGTAAAAGAGGAGCCAAAAATTTACACCAAATACAGAAACTGGCGGTAGAGGAATCTCGTCTGGGAATTCCACTGCTTTTTGGACTGGATGTAATTCATGGCCATAGAACCATCTTTCCTATCCCACTTGCCATGTCTTGTTCCTGGGATATGGAATTGATAAAAAATGTTGCCAGGGTTGCAAGTAGAGAAGCCACGGCAGAAGGTATTATGTGGAACTTCTCACCTATGGTAGACATCGCCCGGGATCCTAGATGGGGAAGAATTGCAGAAGGATCGGGTGAAGATCCATTTTTAGGAGCAGCCATAGCTACTGCAATGGTTGAGGGGTATCAGGGAGAAGATCTCAAGGATTCTACCACTTTGGCGGCCTGTGTTAAACATTTTGCGGTGTATGGTGCAGCGGAAGGGGGTCGAGATTATGGATCCACTGACATGAGCAATTTAAAGATGTACAACGAATACCTCCCACCCTATAAGGCCGCTGTGGACGTAGGTGTAAAATCAGTTATGACCTCATTCAATGCCCATAATTATATCCCGGCATCGGCTAATCAATTTTTATTTCAGGAAGTTTTGCGTGAGCATTGGGGTTTTACCGGAATGGTAGTTACCGATTATACTTCTGTCAAAGAAATGATCGAACATGGTTTAGGAGATCTGAAGGAAGTTTCTGCAAAAGCCATTAACGCAGATATCGATATGGAAATGGTGGGAGAGGGGTTTTTAAATACTTTGAAAAAATCTGTTAAAGACGGAATGGTTTCCGAACAAACCATTGATCGGGCCTGCCGCAGAGTGCTCGAGCTCAAACAGGCTTTGGGCTTGTTTGAAAATCCATATTTATATGGTGATGAAACCAGGGCAAAACAAGAGATAATGTCTATAGAAAACAGGACATTTGCTCGCAAAGTGGCTGCCCAGTCCTTTGTTTTACTCAAAAATAACAACAACATCTTACCACTTTCAAAAAGTGGGAATTATGCCGTGATAGGGCCTTTGGCAGATAGCCGGAGAAATATGTTGGGTACCTGGTCTGTATCGGGAGATCACTCCAAAGCGGTAACCGTGTTAGAGGGTATCCGGGAAGTGGTTGGTGATCTGGCGCAGCTCTCCTATGCCAAGGGTGCCAACATTAGTGATGATCCCGTTTTTGCCAAAAGGGTGAATGCATTTGGTCCGGAAATTGTCATTGACGATAGATCATCCCAATCCATGATTGATGAAGCCCTTAAAATAGCTAATAGTGCGGATGTGATCATCGCGGTTATGGGAGAAGCAGCCGATATGTCGGGAGAGGCTTCCAGTATGGCTTATATCGGACTACAATCATCACAGAGCAAATTGCTTAAAGCATTAAATGCCTCTGGAAAACCTATAGTCCTGGTGCTCTACAATGGTCGTCCCATGACCTTAAACTGGGAACATGAAAATATGGATGCCATCCTGGATGTATGGTTTGGGGGAACCGAAGGAGGCAATGCCGTAGCAGAGGTTCTGTTTGGTGACGAAAATCCTGGTGGCAAACTCACGACTTCTTTTCCTGTTCATGTGGGTCAAATTCCGGTTTATCATAGTATGCTCAATACGGGTCGACCAGATTATGTGGGCGGTGAAAAATTCAAATCCAACTATTTGGATATTCCCAATGAACCATTATATCCATTTGGTTATGGTCTTAGTTATTCGGATTTCGAATATGGTGAGATGCAATTGTCGGCCGATTCGATTCAAAAGCATGAAGAAATTAGTGCTTCGATCTCAATTACAAATACAAGCAAAATAGACGGGGATGAAATCGTTCAGTTATATATCCGGGATAAGGTAGCCTCTATCTCACGTCCGGTCAAAGAATTGAAAGGGTTTCAAAAAGTCCACATTCAAGCTGGTGAAACCAAAGTGGTGACTTTTTCAATTTCTGAAGACCTTTTATCTTTTTATAATCATCAATACAAGCAAATAATCGAACCGGGACAATTTGATGTAATGATCGGACCTAACTCACGTGAGGTATTTAAAAAAACTTTTACACTTTTAGATTAAGGACTTCGTCCATTAATCGGGATTACATTATTTTCGAACCTAAAGAAACCATTAATTGATTCCCATGCAAAAATTTGTCAGTTATATACTTCTCTTCTTTGTCGTATTAGTTCAATTATCCTGCACTGACAGTCGGACAAAGCAGTTGAAAAGACCTAATATAGTCATGATACTTACCGATGACCATGCCAAGAAAGCGATGAGTATTTACGATCGTAGCTTGATGGAAACTCCAAATTTGGATCGCATTGGCAATGAGGGTATAACCTTTGACCGGGCTTTCGTCACCAATTCAATATGTGCGCCCAGTCGTGCGGTGATTCTCACCGGTAAATACAGCCATATCAATGGTTTGAGAAACAACCAGGATCGATTTAACGCATCTCAACCCACGTTTATCACGCATTTGAAACAAGCTGGGTATCAGACATTCCTGGTTGGTAAATGGCACTTAAAAGAACCCCCGGAAGGATTCGACTACTACAATATTTTGGTTGATCAGGGAACCTATTACAGTCCGATTATGATTGAAAATGGAGATACCGCTCGACAATTGGGCTATTCAACTACCAGAATTACCGATTTATCGATTGATGCGTTGCAGAAACGGGATACTTCTAAACCTTTTTGCCTACTTTTTTGGCATAAAGCGCCCCATCGAAATTGGATGCCGGATACGAAGCACCTTGGTGCATTTCAGAATAAAGACATTCCCATCCCGGTTAATTTTTTTGATGATTACAAGTCTCGCACCAGCGCAGTTAGAGAAGCTGATATGGAAATAAAGGATATGTACCTGTCAATGGATATGAAGTTGTGGCCCCAATATTATGGGGAAGAAACAGGTACCGGAGGTTTGGCGAAGCATAATCCGGAATCTAACTGGGAAAGAACCTATAATTTGATGGATAGTTCCCAAAAAATCGCTTGGGATGCTTACTACAATCCAATTAATCAAGCCTATCGGGAGAACCGCTTGTCGGGAGAAGCATTGGCAAAATGGAAATACCGTCGATACATGGAGGACTATCTCAGCACAATGTTATCAGTTGATGAAAACGTGGGACGCATGTTAGATTATTTAGACATGGAGGGTTTGACCAATGAGACCATGATAATCTATTCATCCGATCAGGGTTTCTATTTGGGTGAACACGGATGGTATGACAAAAGGTTTATGTATGAAGAATCTTTTTCTACACCTTTGTGTATTCGATATCCGGGACTAATTCCTGCCGGCATTCGCTCGCAAGAATTAGTACTGAATCTGGACTTTGCTCCAACTATTCTTGATCTCGCCCAAACATCGGTTCCAAATGATATGCAAGGTGAGTCCATGAGACCGCTGTTGGAGACCGGTACTCAGGTAGAATGGAGGGATGATGTCTATTATCACTACTATCAATCCGGTGGATGGCACAGTGTAAAAAAACATTATGGGGTAAGGACGGAGCGATATAAACTGATTCATTTCTATGAGGCTGCGGAATGGGAAATGTACGATTTAGAACAAGATCCGAATGAAATGAACAATCTCTACAATGTGCAGTCATATCAATCCGTACAGCTGGACTTGGAGGAGCGCCTGAAAAAATTGAGAGAAAAATATCAGGTGACCGATTAATAATTTGGTGTAACTTGGAGGGGTTGGTTAGCCTTGTACTGTTTGACCAAAAGGAAAAACAGAAATATTGCAGTCCAATTCACCAATATCGAATTCCGGACACAATTACCCATCATATTTTGCTAATTTTGAACTGAATAATGGAAGCTTATCTAGTCGGGCTATATTATAAATATTGCAAAAATGGACACTCAAATATTGAAATTACTGCTATTCCTATGGGGAATGAATTTGGCTTGTACTCAATCTCAAATTGCGAAGCAGCCAAATCTTACACCGGAATTTAAGTCCCACTGGTATTCAGGAACAGCTTTAGTCAGTACATATGATTTGAAACAAGTAAGATATGGGGAGATTCATCAGGGAGAAGCTGCTATTATTCTGGTTACTGAGCCATTTTCTAAATCCAAACTGATAAAACTTGATGATCCGGATCAGAACCCCAATGACAAGATCAGCACTTTCAAATGCAATTTTACCAAAAAGTTTTTTACCGGAATTTATCCGTACTCAATGATGATGTCCTCGTTTCATCCTCTTGAAAAAATGGATAGGACCTTAAAGGTTACTTGCAGCGCACAAGAATGGTGTGGACAAACATTTGCTCAGTTGAAGGCGGTGTCCAGTGGCTATAGATTCCGGTTATATTCTTATTTTGAAAGGGAGGGAGAAAAAGATGAAAAGATTAAAGGTGATGTTTGGATAGAAGATGCGATTTGGCAGCTCATCAAAATTAACCCTCAAGAATTACCCCAAGGAGATATTTTAATGATTCCCGGATTGATGTTCTCCCGATTGCGACATCATCCGAGCATGACAGTTCCGGTAAATGCCAGGCTATCACAGAAGTCTGAAGCTCAATATCAGTATACTTTGGAATATCCTAGCCTCAATCGCACTTTGAGTATATTTTTTAAAAAGGACTTTCCCTACCAGATTACCGGTTGGGATGAAAGCCACCCAAGTGGATTTGGATCTGAAGCGACTGTTTTAGCTACTAAGGCCACCTTAAAGAATGAATTGATGCTTGATTACTGGAATCATAATGAGGTGCAGGACTCTGTGTATCGACACCTACTTGATAATCCCGTTGAAAGTCCATAATCTTTTTGACTGAATTAAACACCTGTCCATGAAAAATTTTAGAATTTGGCTTCGACTCGCTGCGATAATTCAGATTTTGACCGGATTAATCCATTCGATGAGTTTTTTTTCCTCACCTATTCCAGCTAATTCTCAAGAGCAACAATTGTATGATTTAGTTCAAAATTACCAACTCAATCTGGGTGCCGGGTATCTTAGATCATTTTCAGATTTGTTCCTTTCGGTAAGTGCCACTTTTACCATTCTGTACTTTTTTGGGGGAATGGTAACCTTGATGCTGTTGCGGTATAAAGTCAGCCATTTTCTAATTAAAAACTACCTCTTACTAAATGTAATACTGTTTGGGATCGTGTTTTTTGCTATGACAATTTATGCCTTTTTACCACCAATTATACTATGTGGTTCGGTATTCGTAATTTTGTTAATTGCTTATTTATTATTTCTTAGCCAATTGTATACTTCAAAGCTATGAGCGAGTTGATAGATAATCATGGGCGCAGAATTAACTATTTGCGGCTGGCGGTGACGGACAGATGTAACCTGCGGTGTTTCTATTGTATGCCGAAATCAGGGATCGACTTCCTCGCTCGGGACCAATTGCTTTCCTACGAGGAAATACTTAAATTGATTCGCATTTTAACAAATCTGGGAATCAAGAAAGTACGATTTACCGGCGGCGAACCCTTTGTAAGAAAAGATTTCTTTTATTTTCTAACAACATTACGAAAGCAAAATCCACTTTTGGATCTTCATATTACCACGAATGGGACCCATCTCATGCCGTTTATCGATGGATTGAAAAAACTGGAGGTAAAAAGTGTCAATCTGAGCCTGGATAGTTTGGACCCTAAACGATTTCTTGCTATCACCAGAAAGGACTTATTGGTCCGGGTACTCAATAGTCTGGAAGCGATTTTGGCTGTCGGACTAAAATTAAAAATTAATATGGTGGTCATGCGGAATTATAATGTGGAAGATGTCATTCCAATGTCTCAGATAGCATGTGAGTCTCCGGTATCGGTGCGATTCATTGAAGAAATGCCATTTAATGGGGCAGGAACTAAATCAGATTATCAGCCAGTTCATTATTCAGAGATGATAGACATCCTATCTCATCACTATCCGACCATGGAAGATATCCCAAATTCAAAGGAACTGACGGCCCTTCAATACAGAGTTCCGGGATGGAAGGGTGATTTCGGCGTTATTGCCGCCTATAGTCGAACTTTCTGTGGGACCTGCAATCGACTGAGGATCACACCGGTAGGACAAGTAAAAACCTGTCTTTACGATGATGGAGTATACTCTATCAGAGATTTAATTCGAGCGGGAGCTACCGATCAGCAAATAGGTACCAGTGTAATCAATGCAATTTCTCACCGTCATAAGGATGGATTTGTTGCGGAAGCCCATCGTCATAAGTACAATCCAATTCATGAATCGATGTCAACTATTGGAGGATGATTCCCGTAATTGAAGCACAACACAGGATATTAGCAACATCCAAAAATTATGGATCTGAATTGGTACCTCTAGGCCTTGGTATTGGTCGGGTGCTGGATGAAGATCTGTTAGCTGACCGCGATTTTCCACCATATGACCGGGTGGCGATGGACGGGATTTGCATTCGCTACGAGGCGTATTCGAAAGGATTGAGGAAGTTTCGGATAATGGATAAAATTGCAGCCGGCACACCGCAAAATGAGTTGAAAGATTCTACTTCGTGTTTTGAAATTATGACCGGAGCATCATTACCAGTTGGTGCAGACACAGTGGTTCGGTATGAAGATGTCAAAATTACCGATAATCAAGCTATACTGACATTAGATTCGATAACGAAAGCTCAAAATGTTCATCACCAGGCAACCGACCGAAACGCAGGAGAATTGTTGGTTAAATCTCCAGTTCGCATCGATCCTGCAGTCATAGGTATAGCAGCAAGTATTGGGAAAGACCAGCTTAGTGTCAAAAAGTGGCCAATGATCATGATAATTTCCAGCGGTGATGAATTGATCGATGTAGCGAAAATTCCACAACCTCATCAGATACGCAGATCAAATACCTTGACTTTAAAATCGGTATTTGACAAATGGAATATACCTGTTGCCATGGACCATATTCCGGACGATGAAAAGACAATAAGAGAGCGTATTCGCAAATATTTGAGTTATTATGATGTTTTAATTGTGAGTGGAGGTGTCTCGAAAGGCAAATTTGATTTCTTACCTGAGGTATTGAATCAACTGGGAGTAGAGAAGATATTCCACCGGATTAATCAGAAGCCAGGTAAGCCGTTTTGGTTTGGGAAGCTGGAAGATTCTTGCCGGGTATTTGCTCTTCCGGGAAATCCGGTTTCTACCTATATGTGCTTCTGGGTGTATCTATTACCTTGGCTGAGAAAATCTCTCGGATTGAAAAATCAAGCTTGGAGTCGTGGGGTTTTGTTGGATTCGTTACAATATAGAGCAGGACTGGATTTTTTTGTACCGGCCTTTTGGGAAATAAAAGCAGGACGCGTTGCGATTAAACTTTATCCAGGTCGCGGATCCGGAGATCATGCCAATTTATTACGAAGTAATTGTATCGCTCATTTTCCTCCGAACCGAGATGCGTATTTTCCTGGAGAATTAATTTCTTTTTTACCGACAAAGGAACATTTTATATGAATCAGAAGTTTAGCCATATTAAGGATGGAAAACCCACCATGGTCTCGGTTTCAAATAAAGCAAATACATCTCGTTTGGCGAGAGCAAGAGGAAAAGTACATCTCACACCGGTGATACTGGAAATGCTTAAGTCCAATGCCGGGAATTCTCCCAAAGGAGCGGTGTTTCAGACCGCGATTATTGCCGGTGTAATGGCAGCAAAAAAGACGGGTGAGTTAATTCCTCTATGTCATCCATTGGGACTGGATCACTGTGATCTGCAAATATGGATCGATGATAAGGACATTGTCATGATAGAGTGTACGGCAACCCTCACCGGTAAGACCGGAGTGGAAATGGAAGCATTAACAGGAGTTTGCATCGCAGCATTAACCATTTATGACATGTGCAAGGCGATGTCGCATGAAATCCGTATATCTGATATCCATCTAGTGGAAAAAAGAGGTGGGAAAAAAGATTATTTAATCAAATCTTAGCATTGGTTGTTAACTAAGTAACCGTGTAACTAATAACAGTGGTATGAAACCTCATCAAAAACATCCCCCTCTTGCCAAACCCAAACTCGGGGATTTTGGACGTAATGAATGGGCGATTTTAGGAACTACCTGTTCTGAGGTTAAAAACTTGTGCACCCGATTAATTCAAAAACTGGGAAAAAAGTGGAATATGGCCTATGTGGATGCTGATCATCATGCCGGTGAACAAAAGCCAGGCGGTGAGGATTTAGTCTCTGCCGGAGCGAAAATAGTCGTTGATGACAAAATCAGATATCATCAAATAAATACTAAAGAATTCTCAGACGAATACCAGAGGAAACGGCTCTTTCAGAACATGGATATGGTCTTGGTAAATGGAAACCACTTTCCGGCCCAGAGGCAGATTGTGATTATTGATCCTCGTAAGGAAAAATCCTTATTGAAGCGCAAAGAACAAATATCGGAAGTAGACCTGATTTTACTTAAGGGTGAGGTAGAGATGTATCCCTTTCTAAAGGAACTTCTTACTGATCTGGAACAGATTCCTGTCCTGGGTTGGGATGAACAACAAGCAATAGTTGATTTTTTTAAAAATCTGATGGTCCGGACTGTTCCGGAACTATATGGATTAGTATTGGCCGGTGGAAAAAGTCAGCGGATGGGATTTGACAAAGGCCTTATTGAGTATCATGGCATTCCTCAGAGAGTTCATTTACAAAAATTGCTGAAGCGCTTCATCTCCGACATATTTTTATCTTGTCGCGAGGACCAGTTGGATGAGTTGGGGATCGAAAGTACCATTGCGGACCGTTTTGTAGACTTGGGAGCCATGGGTGCTATCCTGACAGCATACAGTCAGTTCCCAAATCAGGCATTTTTGGTTACTGCCTGCGATTTGCCATTTGTCGATGAAGAAGCCGTGGAATTTCTGATACGTCATCGTAATCCTGCCAAACTCGCAACAGCCTTCCTTAATCCTGAGACCGGGTTTCCGGATCCTTTATTTACCATTTGGGAACCTAAGGCGTACCCACAGATCTTGCACTTTCTTAGTTTGGGATACAGTTGTCCCCGCAAAGTCCTGATTAATAGTGAAGTTGAGGTCCTGGATATGCCGGATCGCAAGTGGTTACTCAATGTAAACACACCGTCGGAGATGCAAGAGCTCACAAAATAGTGTATCTAAGATACGCGATTGGAGAAATCATTCAGGTTATTGATTGGAACAGTAAAGGCATTGCAAGTTAACAATATATCAATAGTTGATAAACAGATAATTACCGTTGATAAAAATGACTTCTAATGGTTTCTAATGATGGAAAATGTATTGATGAATTCCATATATTTATATCTTTATATTTCGATTTAATTAATGATTATGCCGAAAAGATTGATTTTTATTTTACCATTATTCTTGCTTGGATTTGTGAATTTTGCCCAAAACACCGAGAAGAATACTAATGAAAAGAAGCACGAAGGCTGGGTAAACCTAAAAGGACATGATTATTCTATTGATTATCCCAGTAATTGGACTCTTGATAGTTCGGGGCTCATGGGAACTAAATTCATCATCTTTTCGGAATTAGAACCTAAGAATGACGATTTTAGGGAAAATATTAACCTAATAATTCAAAACTTGAAAGGAATGGACATGGGGTTGGATAAATATGTGGAAATTTCAGAAGCACAGGTGAAAAAACTACTCACAAACGGAGAACTTTTGTCAAGTGACCGATTGAATGTAAATAACATCGAATTTCAAAAAGTTGTATTCACTGGTGATCAAGGAATTTATAAGTTGAAATTCGAACAATATTGTTGGGTGAAAAATGATAAAGCTTATGTATTGACCTTAACCTGTGAACAAGAACAATTTGATAATTATAAAGAAATTGGAGAACAAATTCTAGATAGTTTCAAATTATAGATTTAACTAAGCCCAACAATAAATTTGAAGTCATAGGGTGGACGTTTTCTAAACCTGCGAAATTAGTAATTTTAAAGAGTGTATTTATGTTAAAGACGCTAGCAATAAGTCTTACACTCAATTATTAGAGCGGTTAAAAAAGCTGATCAAATGAATACTGATGATAAAAACCTGAAGATAGGATATAGCGGAATTCTTCGATTTGAAGAGTGCCACGAATATAATGAGAATTCTAGCTATTTAGCATAGCCAAAGAATTATTTCGATTTTACAGGCACTAAATCCATTTTAGGGAAAAGTATTTCTTTTTTGTTTCAATCCGTTAAATGTTAGAGCCCATTTAGATATGCACTACCCATCAGTGGGGAGGTAACTACAGCATCCTTATTGCCTTATTTTTTTCAACCTGAAATAACCGTACAAAATATCCATTGTAACTTCATCATCACTCAACGTGATAATTTTGTTACCATCCATCCAAGTTTTGTGTCCAATATATGATTTTACAGTATCGGCATTATCCCTACCTTCATAATGGAGGATCAAGTGTTCGGGTGTTACCGTCAATTCCATTGTCGTTTGCTGCCCCATTACCAATCCTTTGTAAGAACCTGAAAACCCGATGAGCTCGGGTTCAATTTTCAAATTTGGATTATTCTTCTTCTCTATCAACTTCCAAATTATTGCACTAACTAGGTTTTCGGCAATATAGTTTGGGCCGGTTGAATTTTTAAGACAAATAACATATAGGTCTTCTTCTGGGTAAAATCTTGAGGCAGAGCTGAATCCATTAATACCTCCACTATGTTCGATTACCTCATTTCCAAAATGGTCGTAATGGAGGATGCCCATTGCATACCTTAAAGGAGTTCCATCATTTAAGGACTGAGCGGTAATGAGTTTTTGGTAACTTTTACTTGATAATGCCTTGCCAGAATGTAATGATTTTAGCCAAATCATTAGATCTTCAGCGGTGCTGCATAAAGATCCGGCTGCATATGGCCAGGTATGATCAATATGTTCTTTTTGCACAAGACCTTCCGGGGATTCACTATAGCCATAAACCTTGTTTTTTACAATTTTGGTATTAGAGCAATAAGAAGTGTTGAGCATACCCAATGGGGTAAAAAATATTTCTTGCAAGTACATTTCGTAAGATTTACCTGTGAGATTTTCGATAATCAACCCCAGGAAGAAATATGCTGAATTATTATAACTCATAACCTCTCCTGGCTCAAATAGGTACCCAGCTTTTTCCACTATTCGGATCATCGTATCCCGATCGAGAGAGTGTAGTGACATCGAGCTGAATTCGGGAATTTCCGTATAACTTGCTATTCCCGAGGTATGATTCAGAAGTTGATTGATGGTTACTCTTCTTCCCTGAGTATTAAAATCCAAGTACTCAGTAATATCATCGTCTAATGAAATTCTATTTTCTTCAACCAACTTTAAAATAGCTGCAGCGGTAAACTGTTTGGTTACGGAGCCAATCTCAAAAACAGGATTTTCAGGCATTGGAGCGTGAAGCTCAAGGCTTGCATACCCATATTTTTTATCGATAATTTTTTGTTCTCCTTTGTATATCAAGACTGCACAACCCGCAATGTTGCCAGTATCTATGTGCCCTTGAAAAATTGAATCAGCGAAAACTATCAGTTCTTTTTCTTCGCGCAGGTTCCCAAAATCATCCCCTTTCTGCCCACAACAAAAAAAAAGCGTTGTAGTCAAGGTTATAAGCATGTATCTTATATCTGAATATTTCATAGGTAAAATAATCTTGAAAATTTTCTTTCTTGAAAATAGACCAACCTCATCTAAATTACAAAATCTTCAGTAACTAAAAACGGACAGATTGAAGTTGGGATTGTTGTCCGATCCATGGTATGAAATTCTAATTACATAAGTACAAATACAAGACCTCAAAAAGCATAACATAGGAACAAATCGAAAAAATCAGGCCTTTGGGTAAACCATCTGACCAACATAGAAGTCGTAAAACGATTTTTAGCTACTCAAGATTTTAATTATGATTTCATTGTTAAAGTAATAGGGCAGGGAGATTACGTCGTGAGATATTCCAAAGCCACTTTTAGAGGGCAAGAACTTGCTGTATTTGAGCTAATTAGAATCGAAAATGAAAAGATTGTAGAACATTGGGTAATATGGAACCTTTTCCACCAAGAACAGAATGGGCGAACACTGGAAAATTCTAAATAATTAAATGGAATGAGAGAGACAATTTCTTGAGAAAAGAGGCCAGACACGGATTTGATGCCAATAGTGATATGTAATGAAGATTTACGCTGCAAAATTTAATACTTTACAAGTTCTCTAATAGGGTATTCGGTTCATATTTAGAAAAAAACAGATCTTTATAATAATGATGGTGTCCTAAAAATAAAATATCAGATCTATGAAATATCTAAAATATATTCTCGTCATTTTATCCATCTTAGTCATAGGATTTATATTCTTGGGCATTATCAAACCCGCAATTGTCTATGAATGTGAAGTCATAGTTGACAAGCCAATAACTGAGTCATGGGCTGTAAGTCAGGACGAAGAGAAACTGCCAGAGTGGCTGGTTGGATTTCAAAAATCGATCATGTCAGTGGAACGCCTGGCACTATCGGGGCTGTATCAAATGTATATTTTGAAACGAACGGTGAGATCATGTCCATACAGGAGACGATTACCGATATTGTCTCAGGTGAATCGATGTCTATGACTTATACATCAGACTTCATGGATATGGATTATAAAATTACTATGACTTCTTTAGACGGAAATACCAAGATAAGTTCAAGCACCGTTGCCACTGGAAATGGACTGATTTCAAAATCGATGATGGCTCTAATTGGGAAATCAATCAAAAAACAAGAGGAAACAAATCTTCACAGTTTAAAGAAAACTATCGAGAGAAATACGAAGGATTATTTTGATTGAAGCAAACTTCTATTCCAAATGCAGAGTTTGAAAATATTCAAAATCGCTGTTAAATGTTAGTTTGGGCCTTTTAAAATGGATAACATCAATTTGGTCCAAAATATTTTGTGTTTTGATCAATGCTATACATGATAGAGAACTTTCTGTTGTACAATATTTCCCTGGATATGATCCAATACCTATAAGTAAAGTTATTAATGCTTATATAAAATGCGTCCACGGTAAATTCACTGGCAGGGTAATCCAGGTTATACATCGAATGGGATAATAATATGTGGGTTCCTATTGGAACGCATATTCTAATGAATTTTTACTGGTCAATCTTTGATATAGAGGCTACAAATGCGATCGGTGGCTTAGGAACCTGAGTTCGACCAATCATTTATTCACAGTAAGCTGATAGTCATATATTTATAAATTCAAATTAGTTGATCTTTTGATTATTAACTGATTTTTAAGGTTAAAGCCATTGAAACAGCAATCTTTAGCCAATAAAAGCCTTGCAAATAGCGCTGCTATTACTGCATTTTTCTTGTCTAAATCTCACTATTTCAATGACTTCTGTGATCAAATCATTAGTCGAACTCAGGTTAGGAGGTAATGTTTTTAGGTTTATCGCAATTGCCGTAATCATAGCATTAACCCTTAGAAAGATTAAAAGAGAGGGAAGTAAGATAAAAGGGAAGCTAATTGCATTAGACTATAGTTAGTCATAGGGAAATAATCGCTTGGATGTTCCTAGTGGTTGTTGCAAGACTATGAAGTGATTTAAAAACAGATGTTAAAATGAGTTGTATGCGCTTGATTTTCAAGACGAAGCTCTTTTTGAGATTCATAGCCACAGTTAGCGCCTCCGCTGAGTAGCTTCGGCGCTCGCGGATGGATCGAGAAAAAGCTGACGTATTGAGAATCAATGGCATGCAAATCAATTAACAATTTGTTTTTAAATCACTTCTAAATTCAAGAACCAACAAAGTCTTGATTTTTTCACCTCGGCTCATGAATGTATCTCGAGCACTCTATTGATCTATAGGTCTGATACCATAAAAAATATAGCGATTTCCTCTTTTGATGTAGTCAAGCTGAGCCGTACTATCCATTTGTTGAATCATTCCATCCAGATTCTGTCCGGTATCCAATCGGATTCTACCGGGATAAGACTTCATATAAGGAGTGAACTCCGTGCGCACAGGATACCTCCATTGAAGAATTTCGATAATTTGATCGACAGTGAATAATCTACCCGGCGGAGGTTCCGGTGGGGGAGGAGGTGCTGGGGTTATATCTTTAAATTCAGAACCATCAAACTGCACAATTTGTCCTTCTTCCACATCTTGACCTTTGGATTCATCATTTAAGTCAAAAAACCGAATCAATCCTTGCAAGTTTTCAACCACTGCAGTCACACTATCTGTCCGGGCCTTAAATATAGTTCCTTTTACTGAGATGCCGGCAGGATAGACTTCTACTCTAAATGGTTTTGATTCATCATCAATAACCTCGATGTGAATATCACCAGTTATTAATTCTATCTGGCGACTATCCAGTTTGGAAAATGATTCGGGGTACAAAATTTGGGTGCCGGGAGAAAGTTGCACTAACGATCCATCACTGAGTTGAATCTGCTCTGCATTATTGCCGGTAATGTGATGAATATATCGGTCGCGGGGATAAAATATATACAGGGTTAGCCCTAGAATAATTAGGATTGTAGCCGCTACACTGGTGATAGACCACCAACGAATTTGGTGGGAGGGCCTGCTGGAAAAAAGATCGTAATCTAGATTATTCCATGCTGCATCCACATCCGGCAAACGGATTTCACCAGCCAGATCAGCTTCAATCCAGATTCGTTGATAAAATTCAAGCTGTCTTTGATTCTGCTCATCTTCTGCTATCCATTTCCGGATAGCAAGTTCTTCTTCCTGAGAAGCCTGGCCCTGTAAATACTTTAATATGTCTCGTTCTTCAATCATAAAAACCCTAAAATCAAAGACTCCTGTTAAGTTTAAAGACGTTTGTCATAAAATACAACACATCCATTATTCCATTTTACTTTTTAATTGGTTATATAATATTTTTAATGCTCTTGCCATGTTATCTTCTACCGTTCGTTTTGATATTTGCAGATAGTCGGCTATTTCCTGATAAGTTAATCCTTCAAATTTGTGTAATTCGAATATCTGTTTCATTCTTGGTTTAAGTTGCTGCACAGCCTGTTTGATCAGGTGTCGTAGAATAATTTGTTCATCTTCTATAATCGTTTCTTGATGGTCCTCTTTGGTTCGAGACAATACCTCCTCTTTTAGTTTGTTCTCTGAACCCATTTTTCGCAACGTATCAATACTCCGGTTCTTTACAGCTTGGAAAAGATAAGATTTAACAGAAGATTGAATCGATAATTGTTCCCTCGACTCCCAGATCTTTACAAATACGGCATGAACAACTTCCTGACTTAAGTCCCAGTCATGAATTATCGTCATGGCATAATTACACAATACCGAATAATATTGTTTGAATACAACTTCAAATGAGTTTCGATATTTATACCAATCCAACATAGTTTCTTCACCTCAGGATAATTCAGCAATAAGGTCCTGCAATTTATTGAAAAATAACCTTATCAGGTTGGAAATGAAAGTTATTAACATTGGAAATCCAAACCATTGGATTGGTAGGATCACACAGGAAATTAAAGGTGTAGTCGTGTTTTACGGGCCAGAAGTTGATCTTCGGATTCTTCCCGGTCCGGATCGGGGATACAACAATCTACAGGACAAACCGCTGCACATTGCGGTTCTTCGTGAAAACCTTTACATTCTGTGCATTTATCCGGAACAATAAAATAATAATCCTCTTCTACCGGGGAATTATTATGAGATGCGTCCACTCTTGATCCATCTTCAAGCTCGTATTGCCCGGTCAGAGTGGTACCATCAGCCATAGCCCATTCAACTCCTCCTTCATAAATTGCATTGTTAGGGCACTCGGGCTCACAAGCTCCACAATTGATACACTCATCGGTGATGATAATAGCCATCTTCTAAATACTATTTTAATAATGTCTTAAACAGAGATTCGTAAGCAATAGTTTACGTTTTTTTTGTTTTGTGAGTGCAAAATTAGCAATATTAAGGTTAGGCCCAAACAAAAGAAAAAATGTTTGCAACATCTATTTACTGACCATTTTTGGAGAGCCCTGATTTTGAAAATATTTTCGCGGCACAATCAACATGCCAAAGCATTCTCCATCTTCTTTGGTAAGGTGCTTGTGATGAATTTTATGGGCTTTGCGAATGGCTCTAAAATATCGATTATTTGATCGCCTGAACCACCTAAAACGTTGATGAATAAACACATCATGTACCAGAAAGTAGGAGATTCCATACAGTAATATTCCCAGTCCTACAAACAATCCCCAAGTATGAGAGGTGATTCCACCGATCAAGAAAAAGGTCATGCTCGGGATAGCAAATAGAAGGAAGAAACGATCGTTTTTCTCAAAAAATCCCGGCTCTCGAACATGATGATCACGATGCCAGTTCCAAAGCATACCATGCATAATATATTTGTGAGCGAACCAGGCAACAAATTCCATAAAACAATAGGTGACAACTGTAATTAACAGATATTTTACAAAAATCATTGGTTAAATATTTTTTTTATGGCTTCTTTACGATAAGCAAATATAGATTCTATCTTGGACTCAACAATCCAGCGATTAATCAATCTACCCACCATTCCTAGTGGGAGCGAATAATGCAGGATATCTTTCATGATGGTTTCATTTCCGTTGGCAGTAAAATGGTGTTGATGGTGCCAAAACCTGTAAGGTCCAACCCGCTGTTCATCCACAAAGTAATAAGGAGGATTTGAGTGACTGATTTCAGTCAACCAGTTTAGCTCAAAATATAGGAATGGAGTAACACTATACCAGATAATTTGACCGGAATACATGGGACTAAGCTCGCTAGAACGAATTTTAAATTTCACCTCCGGAGGGGTAATCCGATTGAGATTTTCCGGTGTACTGAAAAAAGACCAGACTTTGTCTATAGGTGCCGGAATGGCTTGTATCCAGGACTTTTCGATTAAATTCATCACACACGGTTTAACTTAATATTCATTTTTGCTAATAATAGCAAAATCAATTTAAGACCATTTGAAATCCGTATCCTTCGCTTGAATAATGTGTTAGGTGGCAAATTTCTGATCTTCAGAAACAAGGCTTTGTAGTATACATAGGCAGAATATACACCGAACTTGGCTTCTTTTGGTAGTTTGCTGATGCTCTGCCTGGCCTTAGCAAAGTTCGCATGAATTTCAGCCTCAATGTCTTCTTTGATTTGTGGACTGAAGTGAGAATCATTCCAATTTGGGAAATATACTCTTCCAAGGTGTTCCTGATCAGCTCGGATGTCTCTCAGAAAGTTTACTTTTTGAAAAGCGGCTCCCAAATGCATTGCTCCTCCCTTTAAGCGTTCATATTTATCTTTGTCTCCTTGGCAAAATACAGTAAGACACATTAAGCCGACAACTTCAGCGGAACCCAGGATGTATTCTTCGTATTTCTTTCGTGAATATAGACCCGGGTGCAGATCCATTTCCATACTGTGAATAAATTGATAGATAAGTTTGTGATCGATCTGGTATTTGTTCACGGTCAATTGAAATGCATTCAATATCGGATTGATACTGATTCCAGATTCGATAGCTTGAAAAGTTTCTCTTTGGAACTGCTCAAGTAAAGCGGCCTTATCATAATCATGAAAAGAATCTACGATTTCGTCACCCAAGCGGACAAATCCATAAATTGAGTATATACTCGGTTGAATTGAACGATGTAACATTCTGATGCCCAAAGAAAAAGAAGTGCTGTATCGTTGGGTTAAAGTCTGAGATAACTTTTGGGATGTTTGATCAAATAAAGTTTTCATATCAATTTAAATAGATATTTTTAATGGTGTTTGCAGCGACTTTGCCACTTATTATAGCCGGTGGTAATCCGGGTCCAGGGACAGTCAGTTGGCCGGTAAAGAATAGATTTTTTACTTTTTTACTCCTGATTTTAGGTCTAAACGGACCTGTCTGTAATAATGTATTCGCCAAACCATAAGCATTACCTCTAAAGGAGTTATAATCATGAATAAAATCATCAATACAATAACTACGTTGATACTCAATATATGGTTTTACCGATGTTTGAATATGATTTTCAATCCTTTTGAGGACCACGTCCAAATAATATCGATGTTTGAGTTGATCATCCGATAATCGGGTACTGAGAGGAATAAGTACGAACAAGTTTTCACATCCTTCCGGAGCAGTTTGATCTGACTTTGAAGTCACGGCGACATAAAACAATGGGTCGGTTGGCCAGGAATGCGTATCGTAAATCTCTTGGGAATGTTTTGCAAAAGGTCGGTCAAAAAACAAATTATGATGTTCTAGTTTGGGAAGTTTTTTGGATATTCCTAGATAAAAAATCAAACAAGATGGAGCCAGAATCTGCCTTTTCCAAAAATCTAAAGTATATGACCTGTAGGACTTTGACAGCAAGACTTGCTCCGTATGGTGATAATCGGCGCCGGAAACGATAATATCTGCCCCTATCGGACCATTATCCGTTAGCACTGCGTGTGCAATACCATTTTTCACTTCGATTTTCCGGACTGTCGTGTTGGTTAGTACTTCTACTCCCTTTTCTTTAAGAATTGTATTAAATGCTTTGCTGATTTCAACCATACCTCCTTTGGGATACCAAGTTCCCAGTACCATGTCGGCATAATTCATCATACTGAATAGTGCGGGAGTGAATTGGGGTTTTGCTCCCAGGAAAAGGACTGGAAATTCCAATAATTCTATGATATTGGGATGTTTAAAATACTTTCTGATGTGCGCTGAAATCGACTTAAAGAGATCCAGTTGAAAACTCTTCTTGATCAAATTGAAATTGATATACTCTCTGATTGAAAGGCTTGGTTTGATGACAAATTCTTTCATCGCAGTGCGATACTTCTCTTCGGCCTCTTTTAGAAAAAGTGCAAGTTTGGCGGCGCTCCCTTTTTCCCAAGATTCAAATAGTTGAGCTAACTCCTCCCTATTGGCCGGTATTAGAGTAGAGGTTTGATTGGCGTGAATTACTTGATAAGAAGGATTCAAGCGTTCTAAGGTGTAAAAATCCTTCGTGGTGTGTCCAAATTCCTGGTAAAATTGTTCAAATATATCTGGCATCCAATACCAACTGGGTCCCATATCAAAGGTGTATCCCGCAGCACTAAATTGTCTGTTCCTGCCACCAATACGGTCATTTTTTTCCAGTAGTTTGACTGAAAAATTTTGCTTGGCTAAATGGGCTGCTGCGGCCATTCCGGCCATACCTCCTCCGATGACTATTATTTTCTTTTTCACATAAATAACGTTATATATAAATCAAATAGGATTTTATTTTGTTTAACAAAATGATAAAAAAAATAAACAAAATGCAAAATATTTCAATTTTTTGGTTTCGGCGTGACTTGAGATTATTGGACAACCATGGGTTGCACAAGGCATTAAAGAACTCGCAAAATGTATTACCAATATTCATTTTTGATGATAATATTCTCGCGGGATTGGACCCGGATGATCTCCGGATCAATTTTATTCATCGCGAACTTTTGGCAATAAATAATCAACTTCATAAATGGGGATCGGTCCTCCATGTCTTTAAAGGATACCCGTTAGATATTTTTATCAGGTTACATGATAAATACCGAATTTCAGCGGTATTCACCAACCGGGATTATGAACCATATGGTATCGCCCGGGATTCGGAAATACGCCGTTACTTTGAACTACATGATATTCCATTCTTCAGTTTCAAGGATCAGGTTCTTTTTGAAACTGATGAAATATCAAAAGGAGATGGAAATCCCTATTCCGTATATACACCGTATAGTAATAAATGGAAAGAAAAGTTGGCTAACCTGGAAATTCGGGATTATGAAATTACCACATTTAAAGATAATTTTTGGAAAAATAAGGCAGGCAGCATCCCAACTATTCAACAATTGGGATTTATTCCAACAGAATTAGATATTCCTCCTAAAGAAATATCCCAAGAGGTTCTGCAAAATTATGATCAGACCAGGGACTATCCGGCCCTAAATGGAACATCACGACTGAGTGTCCATCTCAGATTTGGTACGATCAGCATACGTCGATTGGTGAAACGGGCTATGTCAATCAATCAGAAGTTTCTTGACGAATTGATATGGCGTGAATTTTACATGATGATCCTATGGCATCATCCACGAGTAGTAACCCATTCCTTTAAACCCAAATATGACCAAATTGAATGGAGAAATTGTCTGGATGAATTTAATGCCTGGTGCCGTGGTGACACAGGCTATCCGATGGTAGATGCCGGAATGCGCCAGTTGAATGCCACCGGGTATATGCATAATCGGGTAAGAATGATTGCAGCCAGTTTTTTGACCAAACATTTACTTATCGATTGGCGTTGGGGGGAAACCTATTTTGGGAAGAAGTTGTTGGATTATGAATTATCGAGTAACAATGGAGGATGGCAATGGGCGGCAGGTAGTGGCTGCGATGCGGCTCCATACTTTCGCATTTTTAATCCGGAAATTCAACTAAAAAAGTTTGATCCTGACCTTAAATATGTAAATAAATGGATTCCAGAATACCATTCACCGGATTATCGACGACCAATTGTAGATCATAAGAGAGCGAGAACCAGAGCCATCAATACCTATAAAAAGTATTTGGCGGTCTAGCTGTTTTGCGTGATGAGGGTTAAAGGTGTGAAATTACAGCTTGAATAATTAATTGCAACCTGTTAAACGGATATTATAAACAAGTACGGTTGTAATTTAGTTATTAGTCGTTTTAACCGTTATAACCGATATAGGCATTAAAATCGTTTTAACCGATATAACCGTTTTAACCGTTTAAACGGCTAGTAATTATGTATCAATCAAGAGTCATTCTATTCCGTGGATGAAAGCCTAAATGGACATTGTGGCTTTAAAAATACATGGGAATGTTTCTGAAAGTAGGTGGATATGTAACATAGCAGCTCGAGAAATTAGTCGTTATAACCGATATAACTGTTGTAACCGTTTAAACGGCTAGTAACTATGTATCAATCAAGAGTCATTCTATTCCGTGGATGAAAGCCTAAATGGACATTGTGGCTTTAAAAACACATGGGAATGTTTCTGAAAGTAGGTGGATATGTAACATAGCAGCTCGAGAAATTAGTCGTTATAACCGATATAACTGTTGTAACCGTTTAAACGGCTAGTAACCATGTATCAATCAAGAGACATCCAATTCCGTGGATGAAGCCTAAATGGACATTGTGGCTTTTAAAAATACATGGGAATGTTTCTGAAAGTAGGGGGATATGTAACATAGTAGCTGCAGAATTATGGTGATTAATTACATCCTGAGAGATTAGTCGTTATAACCGTTATAACCGTTTTAAACGGTTATTAACCATGTATCCATCAAGAGCTATTCTATTCAGTGGATGGAGCAATAATGGACATTGTTATTTATAAAATATATGGGAACCGGTTTGAAAGTAGGTGGGATATGTAACATAGTAGCTGCAGAATTATGATGATTTATTACATCCTGAGAAATTAGTCGTTATAACCGTTATAACCGTTATAACCGTTATAGCCGATATAACCGATATAACCGTTGTAACCGTTTAAACGGCTAGTAACTATGTATCAATCAAGAGACATCCAATTCCGTGGATGAAGCCTAAATGGACATTGTGGCTTTTAAAAATACATGGGAATGTTTCTGAAAGTAGGGGGATATGTAACATAGTAGCTGCAGAATTATGATGATTTATTACATCCTGAGAAATTAGTCGTTATAACCGATATAGACGATATAACCGTTTTAACCGTTATAACCGTTTAAACGACTAGCTAGATATTTTACAATCATGAATTTACCATTCTGTTTATAGTACCTAAATGAACAATGTAAATGATAGTAGGAAGCTCATGAAAGGAGGGTATAGGTATCATAATGGCTGTAGAATTATGATGAGGTGTTGCACTCCCAGGCTATTAGCCGTTTTAACCGAAATAACCGTTTTAACCGTTTAAACGGATAGTAACTATGTATCAATCAAGAGCTATTCTATTCAGTGGATGGAGCAATAATGGACATTGTTGTTTATAAAATATATGGGAACCGGTTTGAAAGTAGGGGGATATGTAACATAGTAGCTGCAGAATTATGATGATTTATTACATCCTGAGAAATTAGTCGTTATAACCGTTATAACCGATATAGCCGATATAACCGTTGTAACCGTTTAAACGGCTAGTTAGATATTTTACAATCATGAATTTACCATTCTGTTTATAGTACCTAAATGAACAATGTAAATGATAGTAGGAAGCTCATGAAAGGAGGGTATGGGTATCATAATGGCCGTAGAATTATGATGAGGTGTTGCACTCCCAGGCTATTAGCCGTTATAACCGATATAACCGTTTAAACGGCTAGCGAAAAGGCATAAATCAGAAGTGATTCTACTATATTATGGATCCTAAATGGACATTGCGACCTTAAATGACTTAGGCGTTAATAGTTCATCCAATAAATCACCAGCAGTGATCAGAGAATATTTCCCATGCTTTTTGCAAATAATCGCCAGATGGATCACTAAAAATATAGGCCGGCTCTAAATTGAGTTGCTTTTCTTGTCTTAGATATTCTGACCAAACGTATTCCAGATACCAATCCGGCTCCATTCCCCAGCGGGTTTCTTGCCTTCGTCTGCTATGAAATTTTTCTTTGGTGATTTTTAGATAATACCGGAGATCATAATGTACATTCAATTCTTGATAGTGGAATGCAAAAATACCTTCTATAAAAATGTACCTGTAATGATTTGTCACTGTTTCTATCCGTCTAAGCAACTTTGTCAAATCGATCGTTTCAGGGCTTTCCCAATCGATTCGATCTCTGATACGTGGCAACCTATCCTTCTCTTTTACATAATCATCCATATCAAAAATGTAAGAATCTGTTTGATCGATTCTGGAACTCAAATAGGCCGTTAAGGTAGATTTCCCTGAACGACTTGGGCCTCCTATTCCTATAAACTTCGGATAAGTTCCCTTCATTTCGTAATATTGTTTTGCAAATTGATTGCTGATGAATATACAAGAATTCCATGCATTTTGCATGTCTTTGCCGGGGACTGAAGAGACTTTTCCTTTTGATGAGGATACTCTGGTCTTTAAAGTGTTAAATAAGATTTATGCCATTACCAGCCTTGAGAAGCAACCGTTTACCGTTAATCTAAAATGTGATCCCGACCGGGCCATTGAATTGAGAGAAAAATACCCCCAAATCAAACCTGGCTGGCATATGAATAAAAAACATTGGAATACAGTAGAATTTGAATCTGGATTGACTCCGGATTTGCTTAAAGATCTGATTGACCACAGTTACCGGTTAGTGGTTTCTAAACTGGCTAAAAAGGACCAGGAGTTCCTTAAAAGCTTATCCTAGTATGAAGACCAATCCATGGTTGATCGTGGGGCAAGGTTTGGCAGGAACTCATGCCGGATTGTGGTGCTATCAACATAAGGTTCCATTTGTTATCATTGATAATGGACAGGTGTCTGCCAGTCAGGTATCTTCCGGATTGATAAATCCAATTACCGGTCGTAGATTGGTTAAGAGCTGGAGGATCGAAGAATTATTCCGGTGTTCTGATTATGTGTATGAATATTGGAGCCATAAACTGAAACTTAACTTATATCACAAATGCAGCATATTTAAATTCCTTCCTTCTCCGGAACCCTGGGATTACAGAGAAGGCGATGTGGACTACCATCTGTATATGGGAAAACTAAGGGCTGAAGTTCAATTACCAGAGTTCAAAAAAACTTATGCCTGGGTTGGAGAAATATGTAATTCCAGAAGGTTAGAGGTACGGCGTTTTCTAGAAAATTGCCGCCAGTTTTTCATATCCATAGCATCTTTACACCAAGCACATTTCGAATATACGAAATTGGAAATTACCGACAATCAGGTCCATTACCAGGGAAAAATCTATCAAGGAGTAATCTTTTGTGAAGGTGTTGGTGTTACCAAAAATCCATATTTTCAGTTGAACCTGGTTCCAGCTAAAGGGGAAAGGGTTTTAGTTGAGATCAAAGAATTAAACCTGGATTACATATTCAAAGATCATTACTATATTATTCCACACGGAAGAAATCGATATTGGATTGGCCCGACGAATGAATGGGAATTTCTCGATTCCAAACCATCCGCACAGAAAAAGCAGGAAATAACAAGTTTTATTGAGCAAAATATAGGCTCAAAGTATCGGATTATTGACCATGGCGCCGGAATACGACCGGCTGCCTGGGATCGAAGACCAATGGTGGGTAGACACAGTGTATTCAAAAATCTTTATGTAATAAATGGATTAGGTACAAAAGGTATTAGTTTAGCTCCATGGACAGTGCAAAAAATGTTTGACTTCATTTATCAAAATTTACCTCTCCCCGATGATATATCCTTAGACAGAAACAAAGCATTAAAATAGTGAATAAACAATTTTCACAGTATTACATTTAATATATACCAGTAAATGAAATTTTATGGCTAATAATCCAAATCCCGATCGACAGAGGGTTTATTCAAATGACCATCTCAATGTAGTTTGGAAGCCTGGTATATGCATACATTCCAAAAAGTGTTGGAAAGGATTGATCCAGGTCTTTAATCCCAACAACCGACCCTGGGTCAATCTGGCAGGAGCAACCCGAGAGCAAATTATCAGGCAGATTGATAAATGTCCTTCCGGAGCACTCAGTTATAATATAAAAAATCATCAATTCGAAATGGAATCTAATCCGAAGTTACCCAATGTTCAAATAGAAATGATCGACAACGGTCCTTTAAAAGTGACTGGAGAAATTAGTATCAATTTTCCTAACGGAACGATTGAACAAAAATCAAAACAGGTATTTTTGTGCCGGTGTGGAGCCTCTTCTAACAAGCCATACTGTGATGGGAGCCACCGAAAAATTGAATTTAAGGGATAAGACCAATTCGAAATTTCACGTTCTGTGTTTTTTGCGAAGTGGAACTCCCAAGGTGTAATTGGTATTTTCTATTTCTCTGAATCTATAAGATGTTTGTCAACTAATATGGAGTGATATTTTGACCGAAAAACCACATTCTCCAATAAAACTCGATAATTTCTGAAAATGGGTTACAGCCATCGGAACCTATATTAATCAGGAAATGCGAAATTGGATTAAAAATCACATTAAGAATAAATCATTTTTACAATAAAATTGTTAATTTAGTATTCCTCCGAAAGAATCATCCTATACTACCTTTAACAGGGTATTTTTAATAATATTGACCAACCCCCGGGATGATTGGCATCTTAATTGCCTATTACATTAACATAATTGTTATATTCTCCATGAAATACTCCGGATTAGTTCTGATTTTTTTGACCCTTTTATTTGTTGGATGTCAGAAAGACAAAGACATAAGTTCCTTGGATCTGGAACTTGAAAAATTACTTAAATCTAAAGCTGAAAATGGGGCATTGGATTACTTTCAATTTCCGGCCTCGGATGACTACCAAAATATTCCGTCAGATCCCAACAACCCTCTAACCAAGGCCAAGATTGAGCTAGGGAAGTTGCTTTTTCACGAAACCGGTTGTGGCGCAAATCCTAAAATCAATGCCAATAAAAATACTTATTCCTGTAGTAGCTGTCATCACGTTGCAGCGGGTTTTCAGGCAGGAGTTCCTCAAGGCATTGGAGAAGGAGGAATAGGATTTGGACATGCTGGTGAATCGAGAAGACCACAACCCAGTTATCCTCGCGATTCTCTGGATGTACAACCGGTGAGATCGCCGGCAGCGTTAAACATTGCCTATCAGGAAGCGGTATTGTGGAACGGTCAATTTGGAGCTACCGGGATAAATACGGGTACAGAAGAACGATGGGAAGCTGGTACTCCAATAGAAACCAATCATTTGGGATATCAAGGAACGGAAACCCAGGCCATTGCGGGTCTAAAAGTACATCGAATGTCTATTTCGGAAGAATTCTTAGAGGAGTTTCCTGAATATAGGAACTTATTTGATGAGGCTTTTCCCGAATTGGACCCAAGCACAAGATATACCAGAGTTTCTGCCGGATTGGCAATCGCCGCTTATGAACGCACATTACTTGCCAACCAGGCACCTTTCCAAAAATGGCTACAAGGGGATCTTAACGCTATGTCTGATGAAATGAAGAAAGGAGCCATCTTGTTTTTCGATAAAGGTAAATGTGTTGACTGCCATACCGGACCTGCTCTAAACAGCATGGAGTTTCATGCTTTGGGCATGCCTGATCTAAAAGGACCTGGTGTGTACGGTAATTTTCTAAATGATAAATCCTATTTAGGTCGGGGTAGTTTTACTTTGGACGAAACGGATTTTTTTAAATTTAAAGTGCCGCAATTATACAATTTAATCCAGTCTCCGTTTTATGGGCATGGTGGATCCTTTACTAGTATTGAAGAGGTGATAAACTATAAGAATCAAGCACAATCTGCAAACGATATTGTTCCTACCGATAAGTTGTCGGAAGAATTTAAGCCACTAAGTTTGGCGCCCAACGAGATTCAGTTAATCACTGAATTCATCATGTTAGGATTATATGACAATAACTTGAACCGATATGTACCAAATGTATTGCCTTCAGGTTATTGTTTTCCTAACAATGATGTACAATCTAAATTTGATCTGGGTTGTCAATAGGTGATTCGGGTAGGTAAATTGTAAATTGATGCAGCACTAATGCCTTTGGACACCTCTTTGTACCAGTTTGGTTACATTTCTTAAATATTCCTACAAACGCCTGATCCAAATATTGCGAAAGCAGATTGGATTTCCATGGTCTTGCAACATCAAAGATGCCTCTTTATGAGGATTATACTTTGGCAATCCCTGATAAGTAGTCTCTCCTTGAATCTCTACATGGTTTTGGATAAGTATTCCATTGTGGATTACGGTGACATAAGCTGGGGTTATAAGACGATCATTTTGGTCGAATACCGGCGCGGTATAGAAGATGTCATAAACTTGCCACTCACCCGGTGGCCGACAGGCATTTATTAAAGGGATATGTTGTTTATAGACACTCCCGGCTTGTCCATTGGAGTAGGTTCGGTTTTGATAAGAATCCAGGATTTGCACTTCATACACCTCTTGTAAAAATACCCCACTATTTCCCCGTTGTTGTCCAATCAAGCCTGCGGTGTCTACCGGTGTTTTCCATTCCAAATGCAATTGAACACTTCCGAATTTCTCTTTGGTGCGTATGCCTCCCGATCCAGGCGTAACTTGAAAATAACCCTCCTTAATGGTCCAGGATGCTGCAGATCCATCTTTGGTGCGTTCCCATTGATCGAGATTGTAACCATCAAATAAGACCAATGCATCTGAAGGTGGTCGGGTGCCCACACCGGAAGTGATTATCGTTGGTTCTGGATGCCATACTTCTGTTTCTTGAGGTTTGAGTCGGTCATTCTGACTTACCAAGCATCCTCCGAAACATAGCAAACCAATCATAAACACAATCCCTTTTGTTCTTTTCATTTTTAAATTATTAAAACTAAGATGAAGTAAATATATCCAATGTTATTGAATTTCTTTACCCACACACACACCCACACACACACACACCCACCCACCCACACATACACCCACACACACACCCACACTCACACCCACACTCACACCCACACTCACACCCACACTCACACCCACACTCACACCCACACTCACACCCACACTCACACCCAATTTATCCATTTATCTGAGTTCTTATCCAGTATTCAAAGATCGGATCATAGAATAAGTAGGATCTATCCTTTTGATATAGTATTCCTTTACCCATGAGCTTATTGAGTGATCGGCTGGCATTTATATTTTTAGATATCGCCATACGATACACGCCATCGGACGAAGTGGTTAAATATTTTAGAATTTGAACATATTCTCTGTTGGATGACAATTCTTCCCAAAGTATTATTAAATAATTTTTATCTACGTCGACGATTAATTCGATGACATCATCAAATCCAGGCAACTTTCGCTTGAGTTGATAATAGAGATAAATTTGTTGAAGGGATAATTGACAGTAATAAGGATGACCTCTCAAAAAATCAATTAGATCTTCAATTAGCTTTTCTTGTATTGGTAATTTAAACCGTTTGCATTTCGAGAGCATATATTTTCTTAGGGATGTGTAGGGAAGATACCCAAGATTAATGATCCGGGTCAATCGATAAAAAGGACTCTTGTTGGAGACAAACAAGGTATCCATAACGGACTCATAGCTACCAGAAAATAGGTAGGTTGCTGCATGTTGATTTTGGATTTTTGCTCTCATCAACTTGATGATTTCTTTGGCATTTTTGAATTTTAGAATATCACCGTATTCATCAAATGTGAAAATGATTTGTTTTTTTGATGTTATAGCAAAAGAATTGATGAAATCGATGCTTTGGATAAATTGATTCCATTCGTCGTATGCATTTTCTTCCATGCCAATGATAAATTCGAAATCTTCAATAACCGCTTTGAGTTTCAGATTTTTGAACATTTTTAATACACTTCCCTTACTTTGTTGATACGCTTTTTTTAAACCATGATTATCCAATACTTCGGAAATGATGGATTTCGAAAGTATCGGGAGTGTAGCGTGAGCAAATAGGTCAATGTAACCAGTATAGTATTTTTCTTTCTTGACTCTTCTGATGACCTCCAGAATTAAGGAGGTTTTTCCAAATCGCCGTGGAGCAATTATAACTACGCTTTGCCCCATTTTTAAGTATTCAACTATTTCTGCAATTTCTTTTTCTCTGCCGATAAAATCATTTCCTGATACGGGTTTACCTACTTGGATCATGGTAATACTTATTTGTGTATGATACAAATATATGTATTATAATAGCAAGACGCACAAGCGTACCATACGTTTGTTTGTATGGGTTATTAGAGAAAAAGGAAAATGCCTGACTAACAAAGCATTAGAGAAAGTAGTTGTTTTGTAGCTTACCTCCATGAGAGTGTCGATATTATTAGCACTTTTATGTCTTACAAATTTTTTAACCCTGTTTCTTCCTATAAGCAGGAAATCTGACCTCTCATATTTCATTTCTCACATTTCGCTATCATTCTTCCTGACCACGAACACAGGTACAAATATCAAAATCACCAATAAAGAAAACAGTAACCCACCAATCGTACCGGCAGCCAAAGCAAACCAAAACACCTCCGAATCTCCTGCTAATGCTAACAAAAAAGGTGTCAATCCCAAAGCCGTTGAAACGATCGTGAGAAAAATAGGGGTAATTTTGTGTTGGAATGCTTTTAGATAATTCCGTAAGGGTTCTCGATGGGGAAAACGCTTTCTAAACAGATTGTAATCATTGATTAGCAAGATCATACTATTAACAGTCAAACCACTCAACAGGATAAATGAAGTATATCCTCCCTGATCGAAAGACAGATCGAATAAATAAAAGGTCAGGAAAATACCGATAAATGAGCAGGGTATTAAAACAACAATAGCCATTGCCTGAAGGATGGATTCAAAATGAATAGTACATATAAAGAAAAATACCCTATGATGATTGGTAATAACCTTAATTTTTGCTTTCCCCGGGCCTGCCAAAAACTATTTTTCCAACGATTTGACATGTACCGAAATTCTCTTCATCAATTTTGATAAAATTCCTTAACTTAGGAATGTTTCCAGTTCTATATCCAGCGATGAAAGGACATTTAAATAGTGGGCTTCAAAAAAGAATACTTGTCTATTTTGTTTTGGTTATCGTTATTCCATGTGTACTAATGGGAGGACTTGCTTTCCGGGGGTTAAGAAATGATCAGGCTCTGTTAGAAATTGAAAGTAGAAGACAAGCTCTACAAATGGGTGAAGATATCATCCAGTCTACAAACCAGGTGTTCAACCGGGTCGAGAATGATTTGGCTCGCTATAACCATAAGCTTGATCTTGGAGACAAGATTTTTTTCTCTGATTCTCTACTTGCTGATTTTGCAGATCAAGAACCTCTGGTCTTCGGGATACTTTATTCTAAAGGGCAAAAAGTATGGATATTACACAGAAAAGCTCAATTTGGGGTTCAGAACACTTATGTCGAAAATCAAATTCCACTGAAGGATGAACAAATGTTGGAAACCGGTTGGCAATATGAATTCCAACATAAAAATAACCAACTTGCACTTGAACATTACCAGAACCTTTTGCCAAAACTTAAAAATAAACAATCAATAGCCCAAGCTACCAAGGCTATGGCCCGGCTTTATAAAAAGAACCATCTGAATCAAAAAGCCATTCAGACCTATCATTCCCTTGGAATGGATTTTGGCGATTTCCGAATCAACCAGACAATGCCCCTGGGATTGATTTCCGATCTTGAACTGACCAAGTTATTTTTGCTTGAAAAGGATACTACCGCTGCGCTTAAAAGGCAGGTGCTCTTACTAAAAAACCTGATAGAATCAAAATGGCTAATTGATAAAAGTACCTATGACCTTTTTGTCGCAAAAACAGAAGAATTCTTAGCTCAACTAATTGTTCAAAATAATACGGAGCACATTGATTTAATACAGCAGGTGGATTCTTTGAATAGGATTCGATATGATCTGGAGCATAAGACATTGGCTATGATGGATGTGTGTTCGATCATCGCGGATCGTAAATCAACACAGTCAATCAGCCAGCCGGTTGAAGCCGCTCGATGGCTTGAAAAGGTACGTGGGTCGAGGCATATTATCGCTCTAACCCCTTGTAAAATTGAGGGCGCTTGGTATATTGTTTACAAGTTAGATCAACTGGTTTCACAATATTTGGGGCCTTATTTGAAAAATGTCTCTTCCAGAAACCGGTGGTCGTGGTCATTGCAGAACGAAAAAGGGGAGTTTCTCGTTCAAACAAATGAAGCAATAGCAGATACTGACCATATTAAACTAAGTTTCCCTTCTTTACTTGTCAACTGGTCATTATTGGGATATAACAAACCCATGTCCTTTATTCAAAGCCTGGTCTGGTCAGGCCAAGGTATTTATTTATACTTGTTTTTATTCATAGGTTCTATTCTGATTGCAGGATTGATATTTGTGCTGTATACGGTAAACAGAGAATTACAACTGACAGCGATGAAGTCTGAATTTATCAATACCGTATCCCATGAATTTAAAAGTCCATTAACTGCCATTAAGCAAATGGTAGAGATGTTACAGGATGAACGGGTTCCAAGTGACAAAAAATCCAAATACTATAATGTGATTCTGCAACAGGGGGCAAGACTTTCTCAAATGATTGACAATATATTAGATTTTTCAAAAATTGAAAGAGGTAAAAAAGCGTACCATTTTCGCGAAACAGATCTGGTTGAATTGGTGAAGAACAGTGTCGACCGATTTCAAAAAAGAGTAGTTGACAAAGAAATTCAATTTAGAATGGTTCGCTTCCCTAAGGATCAAGTAATAATATTGGACCCCGAAAGCATCCAGCAGGTGATGATTAATTTATTGGATAATGCAGTAAAATATTCAGGAGATTCAAAGAAAGTAGATGTTTCTATTTTGGAGAAAGAAGCAAGTGCCCTTGTTGAAGTCAAAGACTATGGTGTTGGAATACCCTTGGGTGAGATCACTAAAATTTTTGATCGGTTTCACCGGGCCGAGAATTTACTAACCCAAAATATTAAAGGTAGTGGAATTGGATTGTCACTGGTAAAAGAAATAATAGAAATACATGGAGGAAATGTAAAAGTGAACAGTTCACTGGGTGAAGGGAGTACTTTTACATTTTCTCTTCCAAAAAATAACCATCATACAAATGCCTAGAATACTCATCATAGAAGACGAAGAGGCCATTATGATGGGCTTGGAGGATGATTTCAGAATGGAAGGATATGATATCTTACTTGCACGTGACGGAGAGGTAGGTCTTTCGTTGGCTCTGAAGGAAAAAATTGACATTATTTTGCTGGATGTAATGTTGCCCAAGCTCAACGGTATTGAAGTGTTGAAATCCATCAGAAAACACCAAGTTTTTACACCGATTATCATGTTGACAGCTAAAAGCCAGGAAATCGATAAAGTGTTGGGTTTGGAATTTGGTGCTGACGATTATTTGACCAAACCTTTTAGCCCTCGGGAGTTGCAGGCTAGGGTCAGAGTCCAATTAAGAAAACGGAACTGGGAAAGGCAAATTAGTGATGCGAAGTTATTAAGATATGGAAATGTATCTATAGATGTTGAAGGACGTCAAGTACTAAAGCATGGTGTAGCAGTAAAAACCACCGCACTTGAATTTTCATTGTTGATGTTTTTCATCACTAATGCGTCAAAAGTACTGAGTAGAAGGCAAATCCTCGATTCGGTATGGATGGATTCCGTCATTGTGGAGTTGAGAACTGTAGATACCCATGTTTCGAATCTGCGCAAGAAAATTGAGGATGACCCTGCCAATCCTCAGTTAATTGTTGGCGTTCGCGGTGTTGGTTATAAATTCGTTGCACTCAAAAATAATCCTTTTGAGAACCAAAATTAAATACGGATAATATGATCTTTAAATAACCTTTTTGATAAATGTATCCAACGAATCAAGGATTATACAATCAGCTCAGAAACAAGGTTGCCATCGGAAATCCTACACAGTTCTCTAATAGATTTCCGATCGCAACGCCTACCTAATTTGGTATTAGGCTATTCTAAATAAAGAAGAATTTAGGGACAAGTAAAATTATTCCCTATCAGAGTGATTTCTACTCTTACGTCGTCATCTTGTGTTAAAGGCCTATCTTCAATACATCCATCGGCGGATTCTACCACCATTCTATCCATTATGAGCCAGATGGAATCTCCCTCCTGAGAAGGTAGAATAGTATTTCCACAACCTTCCGCATTGCTACAGCTCGAGTCGCAGCAGATATAGCCAAAGAAATTAAACCAGTGGTTGGCGCCATTGTAATTTATGAATAACCGGACAGCTACTCTCATATCACCCGGATCATCCAACATTTTGTCTATTAGTCGGGCTCCTGGACCCCAAATGTTCGAAATTGAATTTGGATAACATGCGGTCAATTCATTTATACCCGTAATTACAAAAGGAACACAATCCCCGGCATCGATCACCTGCCTTTTTTTACTATCCTGCGTTGCCTGTCCATAGGCAATCCCTTGAAGATCTCCATGGTATTCTAGCCTGTAGATTTTAGGAGATTTATCGCCCTTCGGACCATTACCCGGCTTTCCTTTTCCCCGGGATTCAAGGGCCAGATTACCATTTTCTGGGTTTGGTGTATTCTTTTCACAAGAAAAGTGCAAAACCATTCCTACACTGATAAAAATGATTAAAAATATTGTTCTTTTCATGACAGTAAAATTTAGTTAACATATTTGATTCCAAAGTAATGTACTATCTCTATTAGCATACATAGAAGATTTTTTGAATAAGAGTTGGTAAACTTTTGTGAAGATTTTGTGAAGTTTTATAAGCTTGGCAACAAATATTTTATTCCATCAATATCTTTATATGCATTTGTGCCATGTGTTCGTACTCGAATTTCAAAGATTTATCTTGAAATATTATGTAAATTAATGAGATAGGATTGAAATTATTGAAACTGCGATGAGGTTACTTCTGATATATTTTGTTCAATTTGTTATTTTGAATTTGCCAACTGCATTGAAGGGACAAGAATCTGCTAAGTTGTTAAATCTGGCTATTTATGAAGATGAAATCAATGGTGATCTGGATCTGGCCATAAAAAAATACAATCAAGTTCTTACCTTATTTCCAAGTGAAAGACCTATTGTAGCAGAGGTGTTGTATAGGCTGGGCCTTGCCAATGAGAAAAAGGGGATAAAAAAAGCCCGCGAATACTATCTTAGACTGATCACAAACTATGCAGATCAAACGAAGTTTACTGCACAGGCCAAGAGTCGCATGCAAAATATGAATTCTCGTTCAACCAGCGACCAAATTCCAATAACAACTTCTTCCTTACCAAAAACAAATTTGCTAAGAACATCCAAAGTGTATTTCAGGGGCGGGCCCGTTGGGAAAATATCTTCGGATGGAAAATATCTTACCTACGGTGCTCCATTAGGTAATTTAGCCATTTATGATCGGATTAATGATGAAACCATAATTCTAACTCCTGATCCTAAAAAGAAAGATGCAGGCAGAAATGTTGCTGCCAAACCCAAAGGGATTTCAAGCGCTGCGGTTTGGTCCCCGGATAACAAAAAAATTGCATACTTCTGGATAAGGGAAGATACCGGAGAGGACTTGAGGATATATGATCTGGAGACTGGAGAAATCAGAATTCTCTGTCCTTATAAAGGTAAAGAAATACCAATGCCCATTGAATGGACAAAGGATGGAAAATACCTTTTATGTACAGTTTGGTACAGACAGGAGGATATTGTCGAAATCATACTGATTGATGTTGAAAAATGTTACAAGAGGATTCTAAAGAAGTTACCACCAAATCAATACAGAATATACCCGATCACTGCATCTATGTCCCCGGATAACGCATTTATTCTTTATAGTGATGCAAATTTGAATGGGAAATATGATATGATCCTTCAAAGTGTGGATGGTGTGATGGAAAGAAAGATTTTTGATAAACCCGGATCACACGAATCGGATCCCCTTTGGCTCCCTGATGGCAAAAGTTTTTTGTTTTATAGCGACTATTCCAATTCCAATGCTTTATGGAAAGCATACTTTGACAATGATCTTAACATTACTAAATCCGAAATTTTAATTGATGGTGTAGGAGGGATTTATAGTCACGTAGGACTGACACGTTCAGGAGAGTACTATTATTGGTCGCATGTGCAAATTGTAGACTTATATACGACTCCAATTGATGTTCAAGCGAATCAAATAGGTATTCCCAGGATGTTATCTAATGATAACAACAGCATTCAACTCTGTCCCAATTGGTCTTTCGATGGAAAAAAAATCGCGTATCGATCAAGTGCCAGGTCTATCGAGGTTAAAAATTTTGAATCCGGCGAAAGCAAAGAAATAGTTTTGGACCTACCCAAAAATTCTACTATTGCAGTAACCTCACCCGTTTGGGCCTATGGGGATGAGAAAATATTCATTGTAGTAAGAAATAGGGGTGTTGCCTCAAGTTCTTCAATTTTTACAGGGACAGTTTATGAAATATTCAGACTAGATGTGGAGACACATGAAATGAAAAAAATTGTTGAAGATGGGGTTGCACCTGAAATGTGGTCCGATAATGAGATCATTTTCATCAGAGATAGAAGCCTCGTGAAAAAAAATCTGTTATCCGGGATAGAACAAGTTGTATTTACTGCAAATGAACATCTTGCATATGCTTATGATATTTCTCCAGATGGGAAGTCACTTGCATTTTTAATAGGTCCAACGGTGCGATACCATAATGAATTGGTCATTTATTCCTCTCAAATGAATTCTTTTGACACCATATTATGTGTTAGTGACAAAGTAAAGTTGATGGGAGCTCTTTGGCTGTCGGATAGTAAACGAATATTATTACAATATTTGAATATCAAAAATAATCATCAGGAGTTATATGTGGTCAATAGCGTAACAGGAGAGAAAATAAAAATTGAATATGATTTAGAAAATCCTGGACATCGTATGTTCAGCTTAGATATTGATCCTGGTAATAAAAATTTGGTGTATCACATCTTAAAGAGTAGTGCCAACCTGTGGTTGTTGGAGAATTTTTAATCTTCCATCCGAATTATATTGGAAGCTTGAACAAAATCAAAGGTGTATTGAAAGTTTGTATTCCAAATTGCAAAAGCTGCCTACACATTGATTGCCTGATAACATACCCAAGATGCTTTTGTGATGGAATCTGCGATTGGCTACAGCGTTGTCCTATTGACCTGAGTTCGACTAATGATTTGATCACAGAAGTCATTGAAATAGTGAGATTTAGACAAGAAAAATGCAGTAATAGCAGCGCTATTTGCAAGGCTTTTATTGGCTAAAGATTGCTGTTTCAATGGCTTTAACCTTAAAAATCAGTTAATAATCAAAAGATCAACTAATTTGAATTTATAAATATATGACTATCAGCTTACTGTGAATAAATGATTGGTCGAACTCAGGTTATTGGTTTAAGACCGAAGTAAAGCTATTATTGGCTCAATATAGGTAAATCATATTCGTAAATGTGGTTACTTTCTTCCTTTTGGCTTATATTAATTCCATACAGCTTTCTGTAACGCTCGGAGACTACAAAGGATATAATGGAAGTATCAAATTTAAACCGGTCAATCAATTTTCCCTCCCAATTCATTACCACTAGGTCAGGTGCATGTTCAGGATTATTAGTTAGTTGATCGACAGTTTGATTGATATATAAAAAGTAAATATACTCGTTTGTGGCAAACGGCGATCCAAGTAGTATTTTGGCACTTGTATTTTCAGGTTCTCCTTCAAAATTAAAGACAACTTCTTTGAGTAAATTGCCGGAAAAATCAAAGATTTTTGCTCTGGGTGACCTCCAATATACTACAGCAAATTTTCTTTGAGATAAATTAGACACTCCATCTGTCCCATAGAAAAATGTCATTTTAAGAGATTCGGGTACTTGTACATTTAATGTAATATTTTCCTCTGGAAAGTCTCCAAAGAAATTTCCTTCTTTTTTGTTTGGGAATAAAAACCTAAATTGTTTTAATGGAATCGGCGTATCCCCACTCATATTTGAGCCGGCCACATATTTCTCATCATTTAACAATATAAAGCTATTAATGCTACCACTGAATAGTTCAGTTTGTTTGGCTAAAAATGGTCTGTTTTCATCATTAAAATTATACCATAATAGTTTGTTTAAATCAATAAAGTAAAATCCATCATTTGTGGCACTAAAGGAATTATACGCTACATGAGTAAATTGATCCGGACCTTTCCCGGAACTTCCCCAATCATATAGGAATTTTATCTCAGGGTATGAGAAGAACTTAAACTTTTTTTCAGATCCGTCATCTTGAATAATTAGTTTATCCGATGTAATTCCAATATTGATTGGTGAATAGATAAACACCTCCGGCACATATTTTTTTCCAATTAGTTGGGCATCAGGATCAGCGTACTTATCCATAGGTATTATCTCGACTAGATATTGGCTATTTGAAGTACATGAAAACCAGGAAAAAATCTGTAAGAAAATGAACATGGTGCCGGCACAAATTGTCGTTCTCATAATATTTGAATATGAATTAAATAATATATAGAAAATAGTTGATTTGTAATTATAAAGCAAGTACTTCAAAAAACAAATCTAAATAAATAAGACAAGTTGGCATGTCATGGTATGTGTACGAAGACAATCTATCTCTATTGACTTAATATGAAATGCACGTATAACTCGCGATCTTCTCTTTCTGTAATTGGCGGGATGGAGTACGAATAATCACCAGAGCACTGGTTATCTAAATCGGTTTTTATTTCCACCTTGGTACCCCACCGAATTGATAATTTTGAGTGCACTCCGAAAAGTCAGAATATATTATAACATTAATATATATATTGATTAACTTGGAAACATGTTTAAAAGAGATACAGGCAAACAGTTTGATATGTTCAAGAGTGCGAGTCACCATTTATCGAAGGGTTCGCAGAAAATACTGAATAACAGGAGTTCATGGAATACAGTATTTAGAGATCATTTTGTGAGTCAAATAGATGAGAGTTTATATTCTGTACTATATTCAGAGAAAATGGGAAGGCCAAATGCCTCGATACGGACACTAATAGGAATGATGATGCTTAAAGAGATGCAAGGGTGGAGTGATGAACAATTGTTCGACGAGTGCATGTTCAATCTACGGGTACGCTCAGCTTTAGGGCTATTACATTTAGATGAGCAAGTGCCCTGCGCATCGACCTATTATGAGTTCAGGAGCAAATTAGCTCATTACTATGAGACGACAGGAGAGGATTTGATGAAAAAGACCTTTGCCCAAGTGAGCAGTGAGCAGCTATCAAACTTATCGATCAGTGGTAGCAAAATACGTATGGACTCGAAATTAATACAAAGCAACATAGCCCGCCACAACCGGCTACAACTCATTGTAGAAAGTGTACGTGTAAACATACAGCATATTGACCTAGAGAAAATACAGTCCCACATAAACGAGACTCAATATGGTTACCTAAAACAACTAGTCGAGAAAAGCACTTCCAACCTCACCTACCAATTAAGCAAGGAAGAAAAAGAAGCTATGCTCATCGATTTTGGACATATTCTATTAGCACTATATAAAACCAAGATTATTGACGAGCAAAGTATAATGTACAAGATACTTACCGAACAATACGATTTTGAAATAGGAGAGGACAATCAAGATGACGAACTACATCCCCAAGATCCCACTCAGATCAGTAGCGACTCAATCCAATCAATACACGACATCGAAGCGGCTTATCGTAAAAAGGGTAAAGATCAAAACGTTCAAATGGTGCAAGGCTACCACAGCAATATCACAGAGACCTGCGATGAAGAAAATGAAATTAACCTTATCACTGATGTCATCACAGCGCCAGCCAATGTAAACGAAGACCAGTTTTTACAACCCGCACTACAAAACACACAAGAGAACTTAGGAACTGACAATCCAATCAAGCAAGTCATCACTGACGGCGGCTACGACAGTATAGACAATAGAAAAGAAATGCAAAAAGAAACTGCCCCAGCATGGAAGATGAACAAACTCAAAGGCAGAAACCGCACCTATGAAATGCACTACGATGATGAGGAACAACTTCATGTAATAGACATCAAGACAGGCCAAGATTGTGAAGTTTACTGGTCAGAAAAAGCACAAAAATACAGGATCAGAAAAGACAATGGTCAGACAATCTACCAGACCAAAGAGCAAGTAGATAACTACATCGCCTGTCTAAAAATATTGAAACAATCCACAGAGGAAGATTATAATTTACGTTCCAGTGCCGAATCGACCATCCACCAAGTCTTTCATAGACTATGGCGAAGACAGAAAACCAGGTACCGGGGTCTGCTTAAGCACCATTGGTATGTCTTGATGCGAGCATTATCAGTCAATATTTCAAGAATCACAGCTTATTTTGGGATAAAAGAACCAAAAACAACAATTCTTATGTTCCTAGCATTCATCATGCAACATAGATCCATAAGAGAATACACCATTTTCAAATCGTCTATTCAATATGCTATCATCTTTTGATTTTATAATTTAGACTTTATGGAGTGTACTCAATTTTTATATTTATGCAAACGTTGAAAAAGAGGTGAATAATTTGGCGTTGAAAGTTTGAATAACTGAAAAAATGAAAAACATTCTGTTCATCCTGATCCTTCTCTCACTACTTGGATGCTCCGTCTCCCATAAGACGAAGACGATTCCTTACCACGAAGGAACGGAGTCGCTTTTCAATCCGGCGATGCGCCCATTCTATCATGGAGTGGCGTCAGGAGATCCCGGAAAAGAAAATATCACCATCTGGACACGAGTAACACCGGACAAAAAGTTGAAATCCATTACCGGAACCTGGATGATCTCAGCGGAGGACGATCCTGATGTGCCATTGCAAAAGGGCAATTGGATTACAGGTCCGGAACGGGATTATACGGTTAAAGTTACGATTACAGGATTATTGCCAGGTTCATTGTACCGGTATGGGTTCGAATGGAATGGAGTGAGTTCAGGGGTCGGGCGGACCAGAACCTTGCCGGAGGATCAACCGGCTCAATTGAAATTCGCGGTTGTGAGTTGTAACAATTATGAAGCTGGTTACTACAATGCTTTCGCTCGATTAGCTGAACGTAGTGATATACAGGCGATTATACATCTGGGAGATTATATTTATGAGTATCAGCCTGGGTTTTATGGCGATCGAAAATTGGACCGCAAACATATACCGCCAACTGAAGTAATTGAGCTGAATGAATACCGTACCCGTTATGCTCAATACAGAACCGATTCTGATTTGCAACGAGTTCATCAAATGCATCCTTTTATCACGATTTGGGACGATCATGAAATCAGCAATAACAGTTTTATGGATGGGGCTCAAAATCACCAGTCCGGAGAGGGAAGTTATGAAGCCCGCAAGCAGGCAGCTCGTCAGGCGTATTATGAATGGCTTCCAGTAGCGCTGGAAACAGGAGGGTGCATTTCAAAATGTCCCGATGTTTTACATTTAATTAAGCTACGCGTCTTAAATAATCAGTAATTATATCCCAATGTCCGCTTTTGTTCAGAACTCTGAGGTTAATCATATTTTGAAGTCCTTCCATTGACCATCTTTGACCTGATAGTTTCATTCTTTTTTGTAGCACATTACGATGGGCAGCTTCTATGGCTCCAGAGCCTATTAGCAATCCTTGTTCCAAGTAGGATGGATAGTCCATTTTTGACGCATTTCTTTGCAAATAGCCCATTAATTTACTTTTCGCTACTTTTTTTGCTTTTGTATTGCAATTCAATTGATCGATTCGTTCTATTAGGCTATCATAGCCTAATTCCTTTAGTAATGATCCGGTTTGTTGCATCCATTCTTTGAACTTATTCCTACCTTTGATACAAAGTTTGGCATATTTAGATATATTTTCCATTGCATGATAAAAGTCCAATATTTGAAGTGCTTCTGGGTATTCTGCCTTTACCCAATTCTGTATCCATATCGCACCATCATTTATATACACCAAACGTTTACCTAGCTTCGAGTAGTCATCCAATAACGTCGATATCTTTAGTTCAAATTCTTTATGACAGCCTAAGTGAGCGACGTATTCACTGTCTCTAATCCACTGTCTATCTGTACCTTCTGGTAATATCGAGCTGCCTTTGAATACCCTGCCCAACTTCACCTCCTTCCATTTATCTTCTTTGGTAAACAACTGAGATCCGTCCACTTGACAATAAACTATATCTGTCGGACCAACATTGGGCTTGTCATACCGATCTTCTTCATCCACCCATTGCCTTGCTTGTTGACCCATCCCATCAGTTAGCCGATATATCGCCGTATCGTTCGTTTCTATTTCTAACAATCTGTTAGCTACTGATGCTCCATCTTCATAACAACTATGCTGTCCGATGAATACCAACTTGCCCTCCAAATAAGGACTCACTTTTACCGATTCAATTTGTTCAATATAAGAATGTGACTTGTTCAACTCAATTTTTCCAAAACCGCTTTGAATTCTCTTTTTTTTTTCGGTTTACAACAGGTTCACCAAGCGAACTTTCAAATAATTCCCGACCAAAGTCTTTCATCAAATACGTGAATTTCTCCTCGTAATCATAAAAACTCTCTGTGCCGTCTAGGTTCTCTACATCATTCAACAGGCGGTCAAACTTTTTTTGTAATTTAACCCTGTCCATGATTTCTCTATTTTGGTTGTATAGCTAATTTAACACATATATTTCAATTTTCTGGACATTTTGAAATGCACCCAAACAGGAGATCCTCTTTATCGCAGTTTTGATTTTGGTACATTAGCGCGATTGATCATGTTGGATGAACGACTGGAAGGAAGATCTGCTCCGGTGCGAGCTTCCGATAAGGGCCAATTGGCCGATACATCCCGTTCTATGTTGGGGAAAGTGCAAAAGTCCTGGCTGATCAACCAATTAAAACAATCGAAAGCTACCTGGAATCTCATTGGAAATCAAGTCCTGTTTACAGACTTTGACCGACAACCAATGGGGTGGGGAGCCAATATGGATTCTTGGCAGGGATTTCCGGTGGAAAGGACCGATATCCTAAAGACGTTGTACGAAATAAGACCTAAAAACACTTTATTTTTATCGGGAGATACCCACAGTTCCTGGGCTTTTGAAATTCCTCTTTCTATTGAGGATTACCGGACCAATCACCGGTCAGTGGCGGTTGAATTGGGGACTCCCAGCATCACCTCGGCAAATAGTGACGAGTCTCTACCCCTGGACACCGTTAAACAAATAGAACAGGAAATGTTGGATACCTCGATTAACCCTCATTTGAAATATATTAATCTACGGGATCACGGTTACTTGTTACTCACGGTTCGTCGTACAGAATTGATAGCCGAATGGATATATGTGGACCGAATAAATGAGCCATCAATTAAAGAAAATGTAGCAGCCCGAATGAGAGTATTCACAGGCACGAACTTTCTAACCAGGTAATCTCATGGGTCGTATCAACCAAGAAAAATAGTATTTCATGTAGAGATACATATTTAGCAAATGGTCTGAATTATTTGTTTGGTCTTTCGTTTAACCGAAAGATGGTCATTCATTACTGTTATCACAGAGAAACAAATCAATTATTTTTATTCGAAAAATCGTAATATTGGCTATGAATTCAAATGATATTTATACATTTGGTGCGGTCAAGAGGATTGAGGAATAAGACATGAAACGTGTTGATAACTAAGATATGCAATAATCCCAATATGCGGTAAAAGTCACTTTTGTGACCACCCTAGATTAGAGGAGGCCTTTTGAGGCCTCTTTCTATTTGTGCTTGTTAAACTGTTGAATCGTTGAATTGTGTAATTGTTTACGGCAAATAAATTAGAACAGGATTTTAAGGATTTACAAGATACGCCAGGATTGAGACATTAATGAGATAAGAATCTGAGCATCGAGTTCAATCATGTTCAAAGTTGTAACGAGATTAAGAGTCAACTCCAATGCGATCTGTTTAATACCCTTTATTGCTATTGCTATTGATATTGTTATTCCCAATCCTCCGTCCACCAACCCCCGATTACCGTCCACCGATCACCGACCACCGATACCTGACACCCATGAGACCCTTGATACCCTCAAAACCGCGCTCCTGTCTCCATCTTGTTCCCGTCAACCATATTTTGGCGTTACAAATCTTCTCACAACTCACTACGAAATGCTGACAGCAAAGCTCGTCAGTACACGACTCATAACTCCTTTCACCGATCACCAACCCCCGATTACCGTCCACCGATCACCTATCGGTTCTGCGGATGTCGCTTATTCGTTCCGAGTAGCTTTTACTATCCTTACTTTTTCGGATGAAAAAGTAACAAAAAACCTTGATTTTCATAAGGCAGCATCCGTTGCCTTAATCTCGGGAATTGTGGCCAAGAAAATGGAGTATTAATACTTTGTCCGGGAAATGAAGTCAAAAAAGTGGCTGGAATAAATGGAACGTTATAATGTGGATTTTTGCCTGTATTTTAATTACAGGTTTCCAAGAAAATTTAGCTTACACCTTTTGAATTCCATTTATAAAGGCCAGGTCTCGTATTTTATAGGATTATACTGATCATTTCTGGTTATTCAATTGGATTGAGACTCTATGCTTTTTTGACTTTTTCAACGCTGCGGTATGAAAACAATTCATTGCCGCTTCAGCGCTCAATGTTTTGCTTCAAAGGTATTAATTCCAGGATTGAAATCTGGCAGTTTTACAAGATTCGCCAGGCTTGAGACATTAATGAGAAAAGAATCTGAGCATCGAGTTCAATCATGTTCAAAGTTGTAACGAGGTTAAGAGTCAACTCCAATGCGATCTGTTTAACACCCTTTATTGCTATTGCTATTGACATTGTTATTGTTATTCCCAATCCTCTGTCCACCAACCCCCGATTACCGTCCACCGATCACCGACCACCGATACCTGATACCCCTGACACCCTCGATACCCTTGATATCCTTGACACCCAAGCAAGAGTTTCCCGGATGTTGAAGTAATTTGATCATTCAATCTGGCGTTATAATTGTATCCCTATCAAAGCATACCCGCCAGTCCTTATTTGTCCACTTAATTTAAGTCAGTCATCGTGAAACTCCAATACCTTGCATTTTACCTGTTAATATTTCTTTGTCATGCTACCCTGAGTATTGCAAATACTATTTTGGTGGGCCCTTCAGAGACCCATACCTCAGTGCAAAGTGCCGCCGCTGTAGTACAACCGGGAGATACTATAATGGTCCTGGGAGGGACCTATCAGCAGCAGGAGTTTTTAACCAATTTACAGGGAACTGCGGGTAATTGGATTGTCCTTTTAGCACAGCCTGGGCAAACCGTAATTTACCAAGGAGGATCTGAAGGCTGGCACATTACTGATGGAGCGTATTTAAAAATCGTCGGATTTATCTTTGAACAACAGACAGCTAATGGTGTAAACATTGACGATGGAGGAACCTATCAGACTCCTTCCCACGATATAATTATAGAAAATTGCACATTCCGAAACATGGCAGGAACTGGGAACAATGATCTTCTCAAACTTTCCGGCCTGGATAATTTTGAAATCAAAACCTGCATCTTCCTAAATGGAGCCTCCGGAGGGAGTGGTATTGATATGGTAGGATGTCATCATGGATTGATAGCCGGGTGCAACTTTGAAAACATGGGATCGAATTGTATTCAAGCTAAAGGAGGAACCCAATTTATTACGATCGAAAGAAATTATTTTAAAAATGGCGGGCACCGGTCGGTTAATTTAGGTGGTAGTACTGGTTTACAATACTTTCGTCCCATCGATGCTACTTTTGAAGCCGCGGATTTAAATGTACATAGTAATATTTTTATCGGATCCACAGCTCCGATCGCATACGTAGGTTGTGTACGGGTAGTAGTATCCAATAATACGATTTATCTACCCGGAAATTGGGTTTTCAGAATCCTCCAAGAAACGGTTGACCCCATTAGATTTGTTCCATGTGGCCAAAATACCTTCGCCAACAACATTGTGTATCGGGACAATGGGTTATCTACAGATGTAAATATCGGACCAAATACCGATCCGGGCAGTTTTACTGTTTCCAATAATCTGTGGTACAATGTGGACAACCTCAACTGGCCAGGACCCGGCAACCTTCCGGTATCCGATCCCAACCAAATTGTAGAAGATCCCCAATTTTCAGATCCGGCCAACGAAAACTTTTCAATCGGATCGGGTAGCCCTGCCGCTACTAGTGGAAACAGTAGCTTTGCCCCTTCGTTGGATTATGCCGGTTCGACATTCAAAGATCCTCCCTCCAGAGGTGCCTTTCAAGCTGAAGGTTCTCTGGCTGTTGATATTCTCAGTATGAGCGGAGAAGTCATAAATTATCAAGCCAAAATTCTTTGGACCACCACCAATGAGATCGACCAGGATTTTTATGAAATTCAGCGAAGTGTTGATGGTATGTATTTTGTACCTATCGGTAAGGTGAAAGCTAATAACCTCATTCCTGCACAGACCTATAGCTTCTGGGATCGAGATCCACCCTCAGGAGTTAACTATTACCGTATTAAAGCCTGGGATGTCGACGGACAAGTTGCCTGGCAAAAAGTAATTTCTCTCACAGTATTTAGGACTAAAATTTGGTATGCTCAAGAAACCAAACTTTTGAAAATAAGTATTCCAGCCAGTGAATATCTGACCGATAATATTCAGATAGTTTCTGTAAATGGGCGTCAGGTTTTTACAAATAATATCCTACCTCAGGAATATGAGATCAATCTGGCAAGGTTAAGTCCGGGTATATACTTTGTACTAATAAATAACCGATTGAATCCGGAAATCCACAAGATAGTTGTCCGGTAAAAGGGATAGTTATCCAATCAAAGTCTTATTTGCTATTTGCCAATAAAGGTTTAATTGGAATGTTCCTCTATCAAAGGACGAGGGGTAATGACTCTTGCTTGAAAAGGACGGAAACCAATAGCCCAGGAGTTATCTGAAAATGTTAAGTACTCCTCATTTAGAATATCATATACCTTTTTTGTTTGCACCCTCTCTAATATTTTGGTCGATTCGATAAAATCCCGGCTGTAATTGATTAAAACAATACACCAGCTCCGACCATAACTCCATTGCCATGTGAATAATTGTTCATGCTCACTTTCCAAATAGTTCCATGCACCCCTGGTAAATACATCATGCTTAATAAGCTGGGTGAGTTTTTGGTAAAACCGCAAGTTACACTCACAAAAGATTGCTGTAGGGTGATCAGTTGAATTCGAATTTCTATGGGGACATGCACAAGGAATTTCCTTTGGGAAATGAGTTAGTTGAACGGGTAGACGTCGAATCCTACCCTCCCATTGACCATCATGGAAGAAACGCATCCCTGGCAAGGTGTAAGTTACCAGTGCTGCAGCCCGATTTTGTGGCATCGAAAATATAGATAGACCACGCTTTTCATCATGATTCTCAATGAAACGTACTGATTTTGACTGGAATGAAATATCTGCCTTTAAATGGTCTTTGACGCCTTGATGGTCCAGATTCTTAAGGCGATCCAATAACCTTTTATCGTAGGTATAGTCGAATCCCATCATTTGCAAATCCCATTCCAGGTCCCAATAAACTTCAGCCATCATCAAAAATTCCGGATTGGTTTCTTTAATATCCCGGATTACCTGCGGCCAAAATTCCGGAGTGTGAGTTAGGTTAGGAGAACCGTGATAAGCGTGATGCCAGGTATTGGTAAACACATGATTCATAATCAACATGGCCATATCGCATCTCACCGCATCACATAGGCCAGCAATGGTTTTAAGCTCTTGAGCCATCCATTCCCGGGCTGCAGGATTGAAATAATCAACTTGAACAGTATCCCTCCAGGGGCCAAAATAGGGATCTTTACCATGTGCAAATATGCCGGACCGATGGTTGAAATAAAATTCTGGTTTTTCATCGAGATCCTCAATGCTACCTTGTATAAAGTACTCCGGGTGGGTTAAAAGCCAGGATGTACCCGCACTATAGTGATTAGGAACAAAATCCAACATGAGTTTCATTTCTCGTTGATGTAATATATCTCTGAGTCTTTGAAATTGATTTTTTTTCCCAATGTTAGCTGAGGGTATGTATCGATCTATGGCATAGGGAGATCCATCAATAATTTCCGGATTCACAGGATACCCAACTTCGCGACTGTAGTCATTGATCCGATCGGGATTTAGATCCCAATGGGCTACTTTAAGATTGGCTAACTGCCAGATACCCAACAGCCAGACATAATCTATTCCCTGGTCTGCCAGGTAATCCCAATAAGAAACCGGTATTTGTTCAAGGTCAAAATCTGGTCCGAATTGATTCAGCCAGACTCTTGTATTGATTTGATATAAGGAAGGGTGTTTTTTGTTCTTTACCATCAACTACAGATTATCAAAAAAGACGCCAATTTACAATTATTCTAAGTTAAACATAAATTGAACCATCTACTCCTTTTGTTTAAGATACATTCAGATGTAAATTGCGAGAATTTGTAGAAAAGTTGTTAAAAAGCCGCGATTGACACAACTTTTAATTGGACTTGAGCGTCCTTTATATAAGCAATTTTCTTAACCCTGGCCATGATGCCATTTTTATTCTTTCACAATTCGATAATCTGACTTAGTATGAAGAATGCCAAGATCATAATTCCCGTTGTCATTGTATTAGGACTTCTGGGCTGGTTTTTTCTTTCCGATAAAAAAGAAACTGTTCAATCAAAGGATGTATTTACCACGGTTAAACAAGGATCTTTCCAAGTGAAAGTCTTGGCAACCGGTGAGTTGAAAGCTAAAAAATCAGAACAAATCCGGGCTCCTGGTCCTGCCATGCAGCGGGCTGGGGTATACGAAACGACTATTTCCAGGATGGTTCCTGAAGGTACCGTTGTCAAACCGGGACAATTTGTAGCCCAATTGGATCAAACTCCTCTGGCCTCAAAAATTAACGAAGTACGTACCGAGTTGGAAAAAGTGCAAACTCAATTGGAACAAGCTCTGATTGATACCACTATTGATTTAACCAATCTTCGGGATGAGATCAAAGACCTTGAATTTACCAAGGAGGAAAAACGACTTCTGATGGAATTGAATAAATACGAGCCTGAGTCGGTAATCAGGCAGAATCAGATTGACCTCGAACGGACGGAAAGAGATTATAAAAAGAAACGCAACCAACTGAAACTATCAGTTGATAAGGCGAGAGCCAAAATTCGAGAGATTACCACTTCTTTAAAACAGCAGCAGTTTAAGCTTAAACAGTTAACCGATCTTTCTCAAAGTTTTAAGATCAATGCAACTACGGAAGGAATGGTTATTTACCAAAGATCCTATAGCGGAAATAAGCAAGGACCCGGATCCCAAATCAGGGCTTGGAATCCTGTTGTAGCCGAATTACCCGATTTGACCGATATGATAGTACGAGCTTATGTCAATGAAGTAGACATCAACAAACTTTCCGTCGGCATGGATGTCGAAATTCAGGTCGATGCATTACCGGATAATGAATATACCGGCCATGTAATGCAAGTGGCTAATATTGGCGAGAACTTTCGAAATTACGATTCCAAGGTTTTTGAAGTATCGGTACAGGTACATCAAACCGATTCTTTAATGCGACCGGCTATGACTTCCGCCGTAGAGGTGATTACCGACACCTACGAAAATGTATTATCGGTTCCACTGGAATCAATCTATCGCGACAGTTTGACTTTCGTTTTTGTCAAGCGTAATGCGGCAATAGCGAAGCAAGAGGTCCTTCTGGGAGCATCCAATGAAGATGAAATTATTATCGAATATGGGCTTAATTCCGGAGATCAAATCGCTCTCAACGTGCCTGACAATCCGGAGGATATGAAACCTCACTACCTGGATCATGAGAAAAAAGTCGAAGAAATGGCCCGGATCGTCAAAGATGAACTAAAAAGGCAATCCGATAAAGAAGCCCTTAGGGCCAAGGTCAAACAGGAAGAAATAACTTCAGACCGTTCAGGAGGTAATCGCTCTTTCATCATATTTTAAACCAGCGTTATGAATCGTGTTTTGTTTAACCTGGGATTGGCCGTTAATGGGGTATTGATGAATAAACTTCGTGCTTTCTTGACGGCTTTGGGAATCATATTTGGGGTAGGAGCGGTGATTGCCATGTTGGCCATCGGCTCCGGCGCTAAACAATCCATTCTGAATCAACTTAAATTAATTGGATCTAATAGTATCGTGATCGAAGCGAAGGACAAGTCCGATGAAGACGGTGAAGAGGAAGAAGAGGAATCGAGTGGTACAGAGCAAAAAGAGGGAGCCAGGAAATGGAGTCCCGGACTTCGCCTGGATGACGTAAATGCGATCATCAAAGTCCTACCTACCGTCGAAAAGATCAGTCCCGAATTAATCATTCAGACCAAGGTCTTGGCAAACGGCTTACAGGGTGATTTACGCACTGTGGGTATTACAAATCAATTTTTTGAACTCAACAATATTCCTTTGGAAAAGGGTAGTCATTTTAGTTCATACCACATGCGTGACGGTAGCCCAGTTTGCATTATAGGGCGTCGCTTGCAGACGAAATACTTCCAACAGAGAAATCCAATTGGAGAAAAAATTAAATGCGGTAATACCTGGCTGAGGATAATTGGAGTATTAGGACGGCGGATTGATAGTAAAAAAGATCGGGACAATTTAGGCATTAGAGATTATAACTCGGATGTATATATTCCATTGGAGACTGCCTTTCTCAGATTTGAAAACCGGGCTAAGATTACCAATGCAGACCTTGGCCGGATGGGAAGACGAAGACAGGACATAAGTCCTCACCAAATCGACAGGATGGTCATTGGGGTGGATGATACCAAAAATTTACAGGCAAGCGCTGAGGTGATTTCCAGGTTGTTGCGGAGAAGGCACCAGGATGTCGTGGATTTTGTAATCGAAATTCCTGAATTACTGATTCAACAGCAACAAAAAACTCAGGAGACATTCAACTTCGTACTGGCCGTAATTGCCGGGATATCTCTATTGGTGGGAGGTATTGGTATTATGAATATCATGTTGGCTTCTGTATTGGAACGCATTAAAGAAATAGGTCTGAGACGCTCCTTGGGAGCACAAAAAATAGATATTGTGCTGCAATTTTTATTGGAAGCCATCTTGATCAGCTTGATAGGGGGATTGATTGGTGTATTTCTAGGAGTCGGTGCGGCTAAGATAATTGCCCGGTCCGCAGATATCCCCACAGTTTTGTCTACCTGGTCCATTGTATTATCCTTTGGAGTTGCCTTTATTATTGGGTTGGTATTCGGATTGGTACCTGCGCAACGCGCTGCCAACGAAGACCCCATCAAAGCATTACGATCAGATTAATTTTTAAAAAAATCGAATCACATGACATTCCGGAACTCCCTGTATAGTTGTTTCCTATTATTACTAATTCTACAAGTCAAGGCTCAAGATAGAAATTATAGTCTGGACCTTTTTCAGGTCATCACTTTAGCCCAATCCGACGCACCGGACGCCTTATTGGCAGAAACCCGCTTTACCAATGCGAGCTGGCGCTATAAATCCTACCTGGCTAATTACAAACCTCAATTGGATTTGGGCGCAACCATTCCCGATCTTTCCCGCACGATCGATGCGATCACTTTGCCGGATGGAACGGAAAAATTCATTAACCGTTCATTACTGAATTCTTCGGCTTTTACTACTTTAACCCAAAATATCCCACTTACTGGAGGAAGCATTTTTGCCTATTCTAGTTTAAGACGGTTAGATATTTTAAAAACGTCAACCATCAATGCCTCAAAATCTTACCTAACCACTCCTATCTCTATCAATATTCAACAGCCACTGTTCCAGTTTAATCCGATGAAATGGGACCGTATTCTGTCACCGATTGAGTACGAAGAATCGCAAAAAGAATATTCGGAAGATATGGAAGAGGTGGCGTACCAGGCGGTGCAATATTTTTTTGATGTACTGAATGCACAGTTAAACTTAGAGGCGGCTAACCAGGAACGGGCCAATGCAGATACGTTATTTGAAATAGGATCCGGGAGATATCAGGTTGGTAAAATTGCGGAGACCGAATTGCTACAACTTGAACTCAGGGTAATGAATGCTGATGCCGCATTGGCCGAAGCCGAGTTAAATTTACAAACCAGTACCGAACAACTTCGCAACCATTTAGGGATCCGTGAAGCTACCTCATTTAATCTGCTTAGTCCTGACGAGATACCCGATATCCAGATTTCTCCTCAGGATGCATTGGACCAAGCCCGGCTCAATCGCAGTGATATAATATCGTATCGGAGGCGTCAACTAGAAGCGGACCGTGATGTGGAACAAGAGAAAAAGTCTCAAGGGGTAAATTTGGATATTAATGGTCGCTTTGGCTTGACTCAGACCAGTACCACTTTTTCGGATGCTTACGCCAATCCACTCGATCAGGAAGTGTTTACATTAAGACTTACCGTACCTATTGCAGACTGGGGTAAACAGGAGGCCCGTAAACAAATTGCCCTTTCCAATCAAAAATTGATCTATCAAACCATAGAACAGGAAAAGGTAAATTTTGAACGGGATATACTGATCAAAGTACAGCAATTGGATCTTAAGCGCGAAAGTGTAACGAGAGCAACCAAAGCGCTGGAGGCAGCCGAAAAAAGGCTGGACTTGACCCATAAACGGTATGTGATCGGAAAAGTGGACATTACCGAGTTGAATCTTGCCAACAACGAAAGAGAAAAAAACCGTCAGGCCTACATTACTGCATTGCGAAATTTTTGGGAAGCTTACTATGAAATACGACTCCTGACGTTGTATGATTTTATCAACAAAAAGCCATTGCTTAAATAGTCGATCCGGGCTCGGAACCCTTTGTGGGGGACAACCTAGCTTTTCCCATTTTGGCAATGACGATTGTCATGGGTATTTCCGGATATTTTCTTCATTTCAGATCCGGAATTATCCTGCTTATTCCATTAAAGGATAGCTCCAATTAAGAATCGTGCTTTTCTTGATCTCTTATCCAAACAAAAAAGCGAACGTCATTCTGAAATTTGCTTGCAAATGTTCAGAATCTCATTTTAGAAAAATGGGTGCAAATCAGAATCCACTCCCTCAGCTACTATACCCGCTGACCAATTTATTGACTTTAGGTGAGGACGCCTAAAGCAACACCGCGTTGTTTGAGACGTCCCGCCTCAAAATATTACTGCGAAATAAATTTCGCAGACCAATGGGCCAACCTTTTTTGTTGTTTTGGACTTGACGATTGTCATGGGTATTTCCGGATATTTTCTTCATTTCAGATCCGGAATTATCCTGCTTATTCCATTAAAGGATAGCTCCAATTAAGAATCGTGCTTTTCTTGATCTCTTATCCAAACAAAAAAGCGAACGTCATTCTGAAATTTGCTTGCAAATGTTCAGAATCTCATTTTAGAAAAACGGGTGCAAATCAGAATCCACTCCCTCAGCTATTATACCTGCTGACCAATTCATTGACTTTAGGCGAGGACGCCTAAAGTAACAACCGCGTTGTTTGAGACGTCCCGCCTCAAAATATTACTGCGAAATAAATTTCGCAGACCAATGGGCCAACCTTTTTTGTTGTTTTGGCCTTGACGGTTGTTATGGGTAGTTCCGGATATTTTCTTCATTTCAGATCCGGAATTATCCTGCTTATTCCATTAAAGGATAGCTCCAATTAAGAATCGTGCTTTTCTTGATCTCTTATCCAAACAAAAAAGCGAACGTCATTCTGAAATTTGCTTGCAAATGTTCAGAATCTCATTTTAGAGAAATGGGTGCAAATCAGAATCCACTCCCTCAGCTATTATACCCGCTGGTCAATTCATTGACTTTAGGCGAGGACGCCTAAACCAACTCCAGCGTTGATTGAGGCGTCCCGCCTCAAAATATTTTAATGGCTCACAGGGGACCTCAAGAGAGATTAATACGTTTTTAAGCATTGACCAAATCTATTCATGGCTGACCAATTCCACCCCCTGCTCCCTCGAGGGCCCTCGAGGGGGACAACCGGGCTGTTCTTGTTTTGGCCTTTACGATTGTAATACCGATTCCCGAAATTATTCCTTATTTGAGACCGGAGGTTTCCTGCGAATAATCTAAAGATACATGGGAATAGAGGGTGGAATTTCCGGAGGTGCTCTTTTTATAATGCATCCGAAGCACCACCATCAATAGGAAGAAGTACACCACTTACATATTTAGCCGCATCGGAGGCCAAGTAGACCGCAGCCAGGCCGATATCTTCGGGATTACCAAATTTTTTCATCGGAATCCGTCCCAGGATCTTGTCTTTGCGAGCCTGATCACTGTCCAAAGCCTTGTGTAACATAGCAGACTCAATCCACCCGGGAGCGATGGCGTTTATACGCACATTTTTAGGTGCCAGTTCGACGACTAAAGTACGCATAAGGCCCATCATCCCGGACTTTGAAGTCGAATAGGCTACTACTTTTTCCATTCCGATTGTACTTGTCATGGAGGCAATCATGATAATATTCCCAGAACGTCTTTCGGCCATGCGCTTGCCCACTTCGCGGCTCAAAGAAAAAACGCCTAGAAGATTGGTTTGTAGAATATCCAGGAATTCTTGGTCTGAAGTTTCCTCAAACGTCTTTTTAAGATTACGTCCGGCATTGTTCACCAGAATCTCAATCGGGCCGAATTGCTGTTCAATCTGACTTACGAAGTCAGGAATCAAACTTAATTGGTTAATATCATGCTGAATATGATGACAATTTTTTCCTAATTCAGCTGCAGCTTGTTCCAAAACAGCCCCTCTTCTGCCAGTAATGATCACCTTTGCACCCTGGTGGATGAAAGCTTTTGCAATACCAAAGCCGATTCCGGTACCTCCTCCGGTGATCAATGCCAATTTACCCTCTAAAGAATACGGATTTTTCATATTATAATTTATATAAAGAAAGATTAAGTTAGATCTATAGCCTAATTCGATCTGAATCACTCGCGTGCGCACAAATTAAAGATTTATCTCGTTTCACGGTGAAATAATCCCGGATAGTTTGATTGTGGTATTTATCTTATGCAATATTCTGGACTGGTTACGTTTAAATATTTAAATGCCTGTTATGTCTACACCATATGCTGCCGATACCTATACTACAATCCAGCCTTTTCAGGGTGAATGGACTCTTAAACAAGCAAGACATTTAGCTCGCCGTACCTTGTTTGGAGCCACCAAAGAGGATGTCAATAAACTGGCCGACCTGGAAATCTCTGAAGCCATGGACCTATTACTAACAGAGGATTTAACTCCCGACCCTCCCATTAATGACTACAACACCGAAGAATTCAAAGATCCCTATGTACAGCCAGGTGAAACCTGGATCAATCATCGAGCGGAAGAAAATGAAATTATAGGTATGCGGGTCGTTTCTTTGAAGACCTGGTGGATTGATAAAATGCTGAATCAAAATGTCAGCCTGCATGAAAAAATGATCTTATTTTGGCACAATCATCTGGCAACCCAGTGCTGGGGTGTGTTTTGGCCGAATTTGACTTATCATCACTTTGATAAAATCAGGAGACATGCTTTTGGAAACTTTAAAACTCTGATCAAAGAAATTACGATAGACCCTCACATGTTGCTCTATCTCAATGGTGCGTTCAATAACAAGGAAGCCCCGGATGAAAACTATGCTCGTGAGTTGCAGGAATTATTTTGTATTGGTAAGGGGCCTAAAGCTGATTTTACAGAATCGGATGTCCAAAATGCTGCCAAAGTGCTCACCGGCTGGACTATAAACTGGGAAACCGGAGAGTCCTATTTTAATGGTTGGTTGCATGATGAAACCGATAAAGAATTCTCTGCTTTTTATGGCCAGAAAACAATTAAAGGTCAAAGTGGAGAAAGTGGAGCCTCCGAATTGGATGAGTTAATCGACATGATATTTGACAACCAGGAAACTGCTTTGTTCGTAGTCCGTAAATTATATCGCTTTTTTGTTAATACGGACATTTCGGAATCCGTGGAATCATCTATCATACAACCCCTGGCTTCTCTTTTCCGTAATAATAACTATGAAGTAAAACCGGTCTTAGAGGCATTGCTTTCCAGTGAACATTTTTATAATACCGCTATAATGGGTATACAGATCAAAAGTCCGGTTGATTTTTTAATCGGTTTTTGGCGCACATGTGGCGTTTCAATGCCATCTGAGGCTAGTCTTCGCAATGACTTCGAAATCAGAACTTCACTGCTTTGGAATATGACCGATATAGGCCAGGAATTAATGGATCCTCCCAATGTCGCGGGATGGCCTGCCTATTATCAAATTCCGCAGTTTGATAAAGCATGGATTACTACCGATTCGGTACCTACACGTGCGTTGATCACCGATTCATTTATTTATTGGGGATTTTGGTCCGAGAATTTACTAACCAATGTGGATTTACTTGCCCATTTATCTAGGTTAGAAGATCCTGCGCACCTGGATCCAATGCTTGATGAATTAATCTCATTACATTTTGCTGTGCCTGTAACAGCAAGTCAGCGTCAGCATATGGTCACGATCTTGCTGAGTGGGCAAAGTAATGTGACCTATTGGAACGTTGCCTGGCTTTTGTACGAAGCAGAACCAAATAATGAAATGAATAAGAATATATTGCTGGCTAGAATTAAGCCCTTTTTTCAATACTTTTTCCAATTGGCCGAGTATCACCTCCATTAATACAACTAAACACCTCCGGAAAATGAAACGACGAGATTTTTTAAAGGTTAATTCAGTCACCATTCCTTCATTAGTAAGTGGTTTAGGTGTTGAAGCCTTTTCACATTCACCTTTCTTTCGCGCGTTGTATAATAACTATGTGGAAACCGACAAAGTACTGGTCCTAATCTATTTAGGAGGAGGAAATGATGGATTAGGGACCATTGTTCCACTTGATATCTATGGACAATTAAATGAAGTCCGATCTTCAGTGATTATACCTGAAAATCAGTTGCTGAAATTGGATGGTTATGATCAGGTAGCCTTTCATCCTTCAATGGTCGAATTGAAAAATTTGTTCAATGAAGGCAAGATGTCCGTGGTGCAGAATGTAGGATACCCAGATCAGAATTATTCTCATTTCAGATCTACCGATATCTGGATGACCGGTGCTGATTCTGATGAGATACTTACTTCAGGTTGGTTGGGAAGGTACTTGAATTTGGAATACCCCAATTACCCCATCGATTACCCCAACGAGATTATGCCTGACCCTTTAGCAATCCAAATTGGTTACAATCTTTCCATTGCCTTTCAGGGTCCAATAAGTGCTATGGGCATGGTGGTAGGGGATCCAACCTGGTTTTATAATTTGGTTGCCGAAGAAATAGAACCACTTCCTAATACTCCCTATCGTGACAAACTTTCGCATATTCGATTAGTGACAAGACAATCTCAGGTATACGGTCAAATTATTAAAGATGCTGCCGAAAAAGTAACCAACCAGGGTTCTTACCCGGATAATGATTTTGCCGAACAGCTAAAAATTGTTGCCCGGCTAATTGCCGGAGGTTTAAAGACACGTCTCTACATGGTCAGTCTGGATGGTTTTGATACTCATGACAGCCAAGTCGTAGCCAGTGATCACCGCTTAGGTGAACATGCAGATCTATTGACCCGATTATCATCAGGAGTGCAGGCCTTTCTCGATGACATAAAGGGTCTTGGAATCAGTGATCGAGTACTTGCGATGACATTTTCCGAATTTGGAAGAAGAATCGTATCCAATGCCAGTTCGGGAACTGATCATGGTGCTGCCGCTCCCTTATTTCTATTCGGCGATGCCATTGAACCCGGAATTTTGGGAGATAACCCAACCGTTCCTGATAAGGTAGATGTAGAAGACAATTTACCTATGCAGTACGATTTTAGAAGTGTATATACTACCATTTTGGAAAACTGGTTTTGCATGCAAAAAAATGAAGCGGGCATGGTAATGAATCATGAATTCCCTGCACTACCTCTTCTTTCCAATTCCCCTTGTATCAGTACCTCAGTGACGGAAGCCAATCGTGAAGCTGGCAGCAATCTAATATCCGCTTATCCAAATCCATTTGTCAACTCGACCAATATCCGCTTCAAATCCAATGGAAAACCCCTGATCGTCCAAGTATTCAATGGATCGGGTCAAAGGATTGCAACCTTGGCCAAGGGTAAGTATACATCCGGAACACACGAAATTCACTGGGATGCGACAGAACTTATCGCCGGAAACTATTTTATCCGTTATCAAGACCAAAAACAACAGCAGGCGAAATGGATGGTCAAAGTGAAGTGAATTACAATAACGATTTGGGAATGAAATATGTCTAATTGTTAATGGGGTGTATACTTGTTTGCTACATCTTAATCCACAGATTTTTTGCATTTAGCAGAACTACCTGCCCGAAAAGGCTGCCATTAATTTCTTGTTTTTTTAATTTCGTAGCCGTAAATGTTCTAACAAGTGGTAAAAGTAAACAGGGATATTTGGGTCTACGCATTATTGATGGCATTTCTGCTTATCCTGTTGCAGGTATTGGAATTTAAGTATTTTGTAAGAGACATATCACTATCGATATTACTATTTATCTATGCTTTGTTTTTTACCATATTGGGTATTTGGTTTGGCTGGTCGCTAAACAGAAAACCCGCAGAAAAAGGCGGTAATCTCCAAATAAGGTTGAACCAACTGGGGATCAGTAATCGGGAATATGAGGTACTCGAGGCAATAGCCAGAGGTCATTCCAATCAGGAAATTGCCGATCGGTTATATATCTCGGTCAGTACGGTAAAAACCCATGCTTCCAATTTATTCCAAAAAATGAATGTTTCCCGTAGGAGTCAAGCCATTAACAAAGCTCGGGAATTGGGACTTTTAAATGAAAGCTGAGGAATTGGGTAGCAATCTATCTATGTAAATATTTTACTTCATAAGGATCTTGCCCTGGTCATACTTTAGTATGATTTTGACTTAAATCAGGAAATTAGTACTTTAAGATGACGTCATTCTAAACTTTTGATCTCATTTTTGGAATAGACAAAAAATTGAAATTGTTATGAAAAACACAGTAGTGACCTATGGTTTAATCGGAGGTGCGCTGATTGCCGGTGCCATGTTGATCGGCATGAATGTCGCCGCCGGGAAAGAAGATATGAGTGGATCCGAGATCATCGGATATATTTCGATGATTGTAGCCCTTTCCACTGTATTCCTGGGTATCAGATCCTATCGTAACAAGGAGTTAGGAGGCATAATTACATTTGGCCAAGGATTTAAAATTGGTCTCCTAATCACGTTGATTGCATCTGCAATTTATGTCATTGTATGGATGATTTATTATGAGGTGGGTTCCGGTCAGGAAATGATGGAGGTGTATTTTTCAGAACAAATCGCATCTCTAAAACAAAGTGGCAAATCGACCTCTGAAATAGAAACCATGATGGCCAAAATGGAATCGCAGAAAGCGGCGTATGAAAATCCGTTTGTGAGAATTGGAATTACTTTTCTTGAGATATTTCCGGTTGGATTGATAATTTCATTGTTAAGTGCATTTGTCTTGAAAAGAAAATAATGGGATGGTATAAAACTATCTTCTATTTAAAGACTTCAAATGAGGCCCACACTCAAATTATGTAATTATTGATATTTGGGGGTAACATCTTCTTTCCGATCCTACACTTGGTATTAGAGAGAGTATTCCCGAGCTTTCTTTAATACTACTTTTTTCATAATTACATACAACCGCTTAGTTACTTGACATATCATTTTTTAATCAAAATCAAGTAATCATGGCAATTGAAGCTAAAAAACTTTCAGCAAGAATGCTGAAAAAATTGACGGTAATCAGACAGCAAAGCCTGTTGAATCAGATTTCGTTACAAGAATTGGTATATCCGAAAATAGTTGGCACTACTCACTGGGAAAAACTGGTGTGCGTTGGATACAATCCGGATTTATCCCAACTGGAGGCCGTGGTGCATATCAATCAAAGCACCGGATACTCCGGAACACTATGTAGTCAGGGATCACCTGAATTTGTCAGATTTTTTATTGATTACCATGATGGAAATGGCTTTCAGCATATAGGGCTGTCGAGTTTTCGAGCGTATGATATCTCAGATGCACCGGCCGGTCCCCAACATCCCATTTCCTACATGGTATCGAAAGAATTGGATGCTAACCACAAAAAGAAATTTTGTAATACCGAAGTATTACCACGTGTACGAGCGATCCTGAGTTGGAAAACCATACCTTCTATCGATCCCAATGCCACTCCTTATTACGGCAATGTAATAGAAGCAGATATTGTGATCAAACCTAAATTGAAATATGTTTTCCCGATTGATGTGAATGAACTTAAAACATTAGAATTTCTATCAGCTGATATGGTTGATTTCTCCGACCTATCGAAAAAAGAGGAAATAAAGGAGCTCGAACTGGACACTTATTTCAAATATGCTATAGAAAATGGAGTTTCTCCAAAACGAACCTTTACCCATCTTTTGGCTATGGCCAATCAGGAGGAGAATGTGAGTTTACTTCAACAACTGAAGGCTATTGATTTAAATAAGTATGATATTCAGGTGGAAGAATTGATTTCTGAATTGGATACGAAAGAATTTAATGTGGGATATGAGGAACTCGAATGTGTGGGATTAAATTCAGCTGAGGATACACTAGGGGCGGTAATCCATATAAAACGGCCATACGGCTATAGTGGTAATCTTTGTAAAAAGGGAAGTTTGGAGTATGTCGCTTTCTGGGCGGATTTTAACAATAATGGCACTTTTGAAAAGTACTTGGGTACCACATCCGTTAGGGTCCATGATATAAAAAATATACCAAATGATGGATTACGCTATGCAGTATTCTTAAAAACGGATTTTTCAAAATATTTAAATACATGCCATAGTCCCAAAATTGTGCGCATTCGTGCCGTTTTATCCTGGGCGTCACCCCCAAATCCTTACAACCCGGATCAACATGTGTATTGGGGCAGCAGAATGGACCGGTTGGTGCAATTACGTCCTAAGTCAAATCAAACATCTATCATTTATTCCATCGGCAACGTCCAGGTTTCAGAGATCTCTCCTATAAGCCATTTAGCTTATCCAGGAAATGGAGGAATGGGCAACAATCGTCCTTGGGGAGGTAACATACTGATCAAAGGGGGCATAGATAATAGCGGAACCCCAGGTACTACCAAATACAGAGTGGAATATTCAAAAAATGGGGTGAATTGGTTCCCAGTAACCACTAGTCAAAAGATTACGACCATTGATTATTCGACACCGTTGAATCCGTTTACCGATCATTATCTGCAAGATCCGGATGGCTGGTTCCCCTATTTAGCCAATCACGATGCTTCTAATCTGGTGGTTATAAAAAATCAAATGTTGGCTGCATGGAGTTCGCATCCATATGAAGGAAAATACTATATCAGGGTATTGTTTACAAAAGGAAATCCGAATCTTCCCGGAACCGTGATTAATTTTACCGCTCCGGTCGCTATCAAACTTGATAATCGAAGATATATTACCAATTATCTGCCCAACGATATACTCGATCCAAATATTAATCTGGATATCGTTATCGATGGAGGAGAGTGCAAGACCTACAACCAAGGGGCTATCATCAAGGGTAAGTTAAAAGTAAGAGATCAGTATTATGGTGGATATATTTTACAAATCCAACCACAATCACAAGTCATCTCCAATGCTGGCTTAATCACCTATGACCCGACTTCCAACCGCAATAATGCCAATGTGAATTACTTTGGTCCGATGTCCGATAAGTGGAAGGTTGATTCTTCTAAACTGAAAGCCTGTGGATATACCCTCAGATTGATTGGCTATGAGCGTACGATACTTAACAGTAGCCATCACCATCCATGGAGGGATAAATATGTTGGATTTTCGGTTAAGTAGTAAGATGTAACTGAGTAGTTGTCTTATATTTATGAAAGAACAGGTACTGCATGTAGTGGTACCTGTTTTTAATTCTTTAGTTTTGGGTATAAATAAGAATGGTCACGTGTTTCCGAATCGGATTACACGATTGTTGAGGTACATAAATACGGACAAGAAAAGACCATTAAATACAATCCGCTTTATGTTTAAACTTGATAAGTAACATATTTGGAAAACCGATCAGCACTAAGTCGTTTCGCAAAGCTGTTAATACCAGCACTGATATTAAATTTTTTGTTGTTTGTACCTCAATTTCTGGTGTATCGAGAAATGCATAAACACCTTCCGGATGCTGTTTTTGATGAATACGTCACATACCCGGTCCTTAGCTTTTTTTTAATTCGCGACCATTTTGACATATTTCGATTTAATTGTGACTTTCTGGTTCTACTGCTGATTACAAGTTTTATGGTGCACCGGTCCCGATCCGTCCGCTGGACAAGTATCGGGGCTACAGTCATCTATTTGTTTTTAATGCTTTACAGTGTTTATTATGAAGTTTTGATGAGATTGTACCACGGTCATCCTTATTTCAAAAATGATATTGCTTTGCTCAAGGGTGTCCTTCCTACATTTCTGAAAGAAATTGGTTGGGGGGAAATGTACCATTATGGATTATTTTTCCTTTTGATCATAGTAGTAGGAGCTTTGATATATTTGGTCTGGAAATATCTGTTGATAGCTTTGTTGAACCTTAGAAATTCACGCAAGATCACAATCATGACTGGAGTGACAATTCCTTTTTTTATTGGAGGTATCGTGTCGGAAAATCTTTATAAAAGTGAAGGGTATAAACAAAGTTGGAAAACCATCCAGTGGATTTCACCGAAGATCTGGAAGAGTACAAAGTTGCCTCACACCAGTGAAAAATCAAGTCTGGAAAACCTATCCATCTATGAGTCTTATAAACATCTGAAATTAACCAACCGACCTAATATCTTTTGCATTTTCATGGAATCCTATGGAGCCGTGGCCTTTCATTCAATCCATGGCGAAAGACATAAGGCATTTCTGACCACAGTGGATTCTGAGTTAAAATCCAAAGGGTGGTCGTCGGCTAGTACCTATTCCAAAGCGCCCATCGTAGGTGGAAGGTCGTGGTTATCCTTTACATCTGCGCTTTCTGGCATCCATATCGAAAGCCAGATTCAGTTCAATCATTTATTGGAATACTATTCGGACTATCCTCATTTGGTACGCTGGCTGAAACATCAGGGTTACCAAACTTTTCGAATGAAAACCATGTCCAATGTTAAACAAAGTACCCCCAGGTTGTACCGCCTATCAGAGGAATATTTCGATTTTGATTATTGGATGAAACATGAAGACATAACCTACAAGGGATATAAGTATGATGAGTACTATGGTGGAATTCCGGATCAATACGCCATGTACCAATTTTATGAAGATCATTCGGAACGTTTGGAACAGCCTTACTTTTTGTTCTTTATTACCATGTCTACTCATATTCCCTGGCATCCTCCAGCTCCCATTTTGGAGGATTGGAAAGAATTAAATAAACTAAAAGACAAACCAGACGATTTCGACTTGCAGTATGCTCAACCTAAGATCGACCGCTATCATGCAACAATCGAATATTCCTGGTCCGTGATGCAAAAGTTTGTATTAGATAATTTGCAGCAGGATTCAACTTGCATCTTTATTGTGATTGGAGATCATCAACCTCCAAAATTAGATTATTTATTGGAAGGTAAAAAAGACCCTTTTACCGTCCCAGTCCATATTCTAAGTCAGGATACGGCCATTATAAATGCATTTCAATCCCTGGGGTTTGATTCGGGATTACTACCGGATGAGACTATCGACGTAACACTAAAGCACGAAGCATTCTATTCTATGATGGTCAATCGTTTGCTCAATGTACATGGACAGGTATCTCAGGATTCTTTACCGCCGGTCTTGATGGATGGATTGTGAAAATTAAGGACAGTATGTAATTGGTGGACGGTAATCGGCGATAGGTGATCGGTGCACGGCGATAGGGGGGAATAACAATGTCAATGGCAATGACAAAAAAACAAAACGACCAAAAGCCCGTCCAGTGAAAATGTCTAGATTGCCATAGTTTAACCAAGCTAGGTTTCGTCTACCGTAGCAATAGCAGAAGAAGATGGAACTGTATATGCGCGTAATGCTACTAGAGAAGCAAGTTCTACTGACTATCAGCACCAGCTTCAATCTTATTAGCAAAACCCCGAACGGCCAGATTTCAATCCTGGAATTAATATCTCTTAAGCAAAACATTGAGCGCTGAAGCGGCAATGAATTGTTTTCACTCCATTTTCTTGGCCACAATTCCCGAGATTAAGGCAACGGATGCTGCCTTATGAAAATCAAGATTTTTTGTTACTTTTTCATCCGAAAAAGTAAGGAGAGTAAAAGCTACTCGGAACGAATAAGCGACATCCGCAGAACCGATAGGTAATCGGAGGTTGGTGATCGGTGGACGGTAATCGGGGGTTGGTGGACGGAGGATTGGGAATAACAATGTCAATGGCAATGAAAAAAAAACAAAACGACCAAAAGTCCGTCCAGTGAAAATGTCTAGATTGCCATAGTTTAACCAAGGTAAGTTTCGTCTACCGTAGCAATAGCGGGGGAAGATGGAACTGTATATTCGGGTAATGCTACTAGAGAAGCAAGTTCTACTGACTATCAGCACCAGCTTCAACCTTATTAGCAAAACCCCAAACGGCCAGATTTCAATCCTGGAATTAATACCTCTGAAGCAAAACATTGAGCGCTGAAGCGGCAATGAATTGTTTTCATACCGCAGCGTTGAAAAAGTCAAAAAAGCATAGAGTCTCAATCCAATTGAATAACCAGAAATGATCAGTATAATCCTATAAAATTCGAGATCTGGCCTTTATAAATGGAATTCAAAAGGTGTAAGCTAAATTTTCTTGGAAACCTGTAATTAATATACAGGCAAAAATCCACATTATAACGTTCCATTTATTCCAGCCACTTTTTTGACTTCATTCCCAGGACAAAGTATTAATACTCCATTTTCTTGGCCACAATTCCCGAGATTAAGGCAACGGATGCTGCCTTATGAAAATCAAGATTTTTTGTTACTTTTTCATCCGAAAAAGTAAGGAGAGTAAAAGTTACTCGGCACGAATAAGCGACATCCGCAGAACCGATAGGTGATCGGAGGTTGGTGATCGGTGGACGATAATCGGGGGTTGGTGGACGGAGGATTGGGAATAACAATATCAATGTCAATGGCAATGAAAAAAAACAAAACGACCAAAAGTCCGTCCAGTGAAAATGTTTTGTCTGCCATAGTTTAACCAAGCTAAGTTTCGTCTACCCTAACAATAGCAGAGGAAGATGGAACTGTATATGCGCGTAATGCTACTAGAGAAGCAAATTCTACTGACTATCAGCACCAGCTTCAATCTTATTAGCAAAACCCCGAACGGCCAGATTTCAATCCTGGAATTAATATCTCTGAAGCAAAACACCGAGCGTTGAAGCGGCAATGAATTGTTTTCATACCGCAGCGTTGAAAAAGTCAAAAAAGCATAGAGTCTCAATCCAATTGAATAACCAGAAATGATCAGTATAATCCTATAAAATATGAGACCTGGCCTTTATAAATGGAACACAAAAGGTATAAGTTAATTTTTCACGGAAACCTCTAATCAGTTTACACACAACAATCCACATTATAACGTTCCATTTATTCCAGCCACTTTTTTGACTTCATTCCCCGGACAAAGTATTAATACTCCATTTTCTTGGCCACAATTCCCGAGATTAAGGCAACGGATGCTGCCTTATGAAAATCAAGATTTTTTGTTACTTTTTCATCCGAAAAAGTAAGGAGAGTAAAAGCTACTCGGCACGAATAAGCAACATCCGCAGAACCGCTAGGTGGTCGGTGATCGGTGGACGGTAATCGGGGGTTGGTGGACGGAGGATTGGGAATAACAATATCAATGGCAATGGCAATGGCAATGAAAAAAAAACAAAACGACCAAAAGTCCGTCCAGTGAAAATGTCTAGATTGCCATAGTTTAACCAAGCTAGGTTTCGTCTACCGTAGCAATAGCAGAGGAAGATGGAACTGTATATGTGCGTAATGCTACTAGAGAAGCAAGTTCTACTGACTATCAGCACCAGCTTCAATCTTATTAGCAAAACCCCGAACGGCCAGATTTCAATCCTGGAATTAATATCTCTGAAGCAAAACACCGAGCGTTGAAGCGGCAATGAATTGTTTTCATACCGCAGCGTTGAAAAAGTCAAAAAAGCATAGAGTCTCAATCCAATTGAATAACCAGAAATGATCAGTATAATCCTATAAAATAGGAGACCTGGCCTTTATAAATGGAACACAAAAGGTATAAGTTAATTTTTCACGGAAACCTCTAATCAGTTTACACACAACAATCCACATTATAACGTTCCATTTATTCCAGCCACTTTTTTGACTTCATTCCCCGGACAAAGTATTAATACTCCATATTCTTGGCCACAATTCCCGAGATTAAGGCAACGGATGCTGCCTTATGAAAATCAAGATTTTTTGTTACTTTTTCATCCGAAAAAGTAAGGAGAGTAAAAGCTACTCGGCACGAATAAGCGACATCCGCATAACCGATAGGTGGTCGGTGATAGGTGGTCGGTGGTTGGTGATCTGTAGATGCCTAAATAAGGTTGACGGGAACAAGCATTTAGACAGGAGCGCGGTATCGAGGGTGTCAAGGGTATCAGGTTTGGGCCTGGCGAATCTTGTAAATCCATAAAATCCTGTGCTAATATAATTAGCCTTACACAATTACACAGTTAAACAGTTTAACAAATTCAAACCATAGGATTAATCCTGGCACATAATGACTAGGGTGTCAAGGGTATCGAGGGTGTCAAGGGTATCAGGTTTGGGTATCGGTAATCGGTGGAAGGGGGTTGGTAATCGGTGATCGGTGAAGTATCTGTCTTCTGTTGACTATCTTTTGTCATTTAACATTTTTGTCGAACTACAAAATGCTTTCAACGGAGCTCGTCCATCTGATGGCGGAGCTCGTCAGTACTCTATTTTATCTGAATATCAAAAGGTAATCTTGCCTGGGGCCCCTTCCAGGATTTCAATTTTTCAGCAGCCTGAACATAAGGATATAAATCTCCCAATTGCTTTTTTATCATCCACGATGTACTCCGATCACTGGAAGTAAACTCTTCTATTAATCTGGTCAGCGGATCTTTAATTAACGGATAATTTCTGGTTCGATATTTTTCCAAGTTGGCCAACTCGGCTGCTGTTTCGATGGCCAATTGCAAGTCACCAATTTCGTCTACCAGCCCCAATTTTTGAGCTTTTATACCGGACCAGACCCTTCCTTGTGCAATTTTATGCACCTCATCAACACTCATGTCTCGTCCTTTGGCCACATGCTCAAGGAATATGTTGTAAAACCGATCGGTTTCTTTTTGGAGGATCTTTCCTTCATCCTCAGTCCAATCAAGAAATGGGGAAAAGCTAGCAGCATATTTACCCGTGATAACGGTATCAATCGAGATTCCAATTTTGTCATTAAAGAGCTCCTGCACATTGGGTATCATCATAAAAACACCTATTGATCCGGTAATGGTATTAGGCTCTGAAATAATCTTGTCAGAAGTACATGAAATGTAGTATCCACCGGATGCTGCTAGTCCTCCATAGGATGCAACTACCGGCTTCCCACTCTCTCTAATTTTATTTACGGCATTAAGAATTTCTTCTGAGGCCAATATACTTCCACCAGGAGAATTGATCCTCAAGACTACAGCGTGTGTTTTGTCGTCCTCGGCTAACTTATTCAGTATTTTGGCATATTTATTACCTTCAATCAGACCTTCTTGGTCGTTATTATCAACAATTTCACCTTCAGCATAAACCACCGCAATTTGATCTTTTATGCTAAAATCTGTGCTGATGCCCTTGGCCTTTTTATACCTAGTCAATGAAATATATTTAACCTTATCTTTAGCTCCCAAACCTAGTTTTTCGCGAATATCATTTTCCACCTCAGAATTTGAACATATTTTATCGATTAAATTGAGATCAAGAGCAGCCTCTGCATTATGAGCTTGATATTCATCAGCGATAGTCTTAAGTTGGGAAATGGAGATAGCCCTTGCACTACTTATTTGATCCAAGTAAACACTATACAAGTCATTGAGGTATTCACGTACTTGCAATTTATTTTGAGGACTCATTTCCTTCAACCGCCAGGGTTCGGTCGCACTTTTAAACTGACCGGCATAGAATATTTCCATTTTAATACCCAGGTTTTCCATCGCTTCGGTAAAGAAAGGAATTGCGGCAGCATAACCACGAAAATCTACTCCTCCAAAAGGATGTACGCTGACCTGATCTGCTATTGAGGCTAACATGTAGGATTTTTGAGTAAAATAATCGGCATGAGCGATTAGGAACTTACCCGATGACTTGAAATCTTCCAAGGTTTTTCTTAGAGTTAAGAAACCGGCATTATCCAGATTAATAACCCCATCATTAAGGTAGATTCCCTTAATATTTTTATCCTCTTTGGCTGTATTTATCATCTTAATGATGTCCTGGAGCCCGATTACATCGTCAGGTTCAAACTTGATGGAGGTCACCGGTGTGTTATTGGTTAATTCAGGAACTACATCATTAAATTTGATCTTGAGTACGGTATTGGGCTTGATGCTTGGAGTTTTGGATTGAGAAGCCATTATTCCGGCGGCTACAATCCAGGTTAAGAAAAATAGAAATATCCCTGCCAGAATGGTGCCGAGGCAAGAAGCAAATAAAAACTTTAAAAACTGTCTCATAAATAATTAATTCTCAATTACCAATAACATTTCAGTGTAACTCAGCAAAAATAAAAACGCAAAATACATATTTCAGTTCTCTATTCATTTGAAATATAGATAAATGGAACATTTTGCAGGATAAAACTTTATTTGAAAAAGTCAATACCCCAATAGAACTCAAATTGTATTAGCGTTTTTGATAAATAATCTAAGCTTATTTGAGTCTAATTTTCCCTGAGTACGTACTCCAGTACACACATCAACGCCGTCAGGATTGACCGTACAAATGGCCTCCCTTATGTTCGTAGGATTTAGACCTCCTGCTAAATAGAGTGGAACCGAAACCATTTTTCGGATCTTTTGGCTTATTTGCCAATCATGTGTCCGGCCTGTTCCCCCAAGTGACTTTTGAGTTGCCAAAGGATTACCGCTATCTAATAGAATCATATCAACAAAAGGCATCACTGAATGGACCATATCAATACTGCGATCTGAAAGAACGTGTATTACTTGAACTAAAGATATTCCAGGTATCAAATTCTTTAATTTTGGATATTCGGATAAATCAATTTCATCTACGATTTGTACCGTATTACATCCTGTCAATGATACTTCCTTGGCAATCTTCGAAGCAGACCTTGCGCTGGTTAGTAAAAAGGTATCCACTTGAGCAGGTACCAATTGAATTAACTTTGAAATAACCGATAGGGGTATGATACCGGGTCCGTTGGGCATTGGCCCGACAAAGCCCAAAGCCGTGGCGCCGGCATTAAGAGCCTGGTGTACCTCCTCTTCAGAACTTATGCAACATATTTTGATCTTCAAGAAAGTCACTTTTTAACTTTTAATACACCCAAAAATATTGAATACCAAGCAAAAATTGGATTTTAATTCAGCATGAACTGGGTCAAGTAGTTGTTGATTGACGGGAGTAATGGAAGTTCGTAGATGAATTGGACCTTTATATATATTTAATACAGTGAGTCTATTTATTAATGCCTAAATTCTTACCTAATTAATTTCTAAAAATATGAGTCGCTTTTACGAATTGACGAATATAATTGTCAAAGCTTATCGTGAAGGAGATTTTGTCAACACTCAGAAGTTTGCTTTGGAATACCTCAATTTAGCCAGTGAGTTCAAGGATAATTGGAACTATGGCAATGCAGTTCATATCGCTAATATTTATTTAGGACTGATGGCTCTGAGAAATGAAAATGTTCAACAGGCTAAAGAATATCTAATTAATGCCGGACTCACTCCGGGATCTCCTCAGCTCAATTCATTCGGACCAAATATGTTATTGGCCAAAGAATTATTGGAATTTGGTGAGAGAGATGTGGTGCTTGAGTACCTTGATGCTTGTAAAAGTTTTTGGTTACGCATATTTAGAAAAAGGTTCATGAAAATGTGGAAAAGAAAAATAAGAAAGGAGGAAATTCCTGATTTCGGAGCTCATTTAATTTATCATACAAGTTTCAATCTGCCTGAGAATTTTAAAGAATCAGAATGATTTTTAAAAAAGGCAAACAAGAATACTGATTTATTTCTTCAATTTATCATATTCTTCCGAACTAATCCATTCCCGATCCAATGAATGTATTCCCCCGGAGAGTCCATTTTTTATAATAAAAATATCATCTGAACCATTGAGCTCCAACCATTCTCGAAATGTCTTCAGACGACCCTTATGAGAAATTTCTCTGATGTAAATACTTTTAATCTGATTGGGATATTTTTCTTTAAATTTTGCGTAAATCCTAGGATCGTCGCCGGTGATATCTCCGATCAATATAAATGATAAGTTGGGATATCGGTGTAGGATTCGTTCGATCTCAGTTTCTTTATGATGGGGTAGGTGAGGGGATCGGAATCCGATGTCTTGTAAAAGAAGGGGGCCTTTTGGAAACCGGTTAATTTCTAAAAACCTCAACAAGTACTGATACATGTTGCGCGGGCTATTGGAGACATAAAACACCGGCCGAACCGCATTATTTATCCCTCTGCGGAGAGCTCCCAACCATTCTGGCATTCCTTTGATCACTTTGCGATGAGCCGGATTGATGAATAACGAGTTCTTGAGAGTACGCCATTTAGACCAGACATCAGTTTTAATCAGGGTGTCGTCCACATCGGTAATTATTCCGAAATCAGCTTCTTGATTGGGTAAAAGTAGTTCACCCCAGGACTCTACCCAACTATTATTTTTCTCAGAAGGATCGATACATATATGGACCGGATGCCAGGATTCTCCCTTTTCATCCGGGAGAACTACATTTTCTTCAAGCAGAAAATACCCTTCACTATCCGTGATGGTTCTGAAAATCTGGTTTTGCACTGATACTTTTAAAGGCACATTGGGTATTTCATCACTTTCAAACCGTTTAAATTGATCCCTAAAGTTGCTCCAAAAGTTCTTTCGATTGTGTATCGTCCATCCTTCGTCCTCCAGTACCCGTCCTCTAAGATAGATCTGTTGGCTCGAAGCATACCCCCGATACGGCTCAATAAAGATTGGATCTTTCTTTCGAAATACCATAAAATATAAACAACCTGAGAACTTGTTTGGTTTTAACGAAGTCCAAAGTTTACCAATTCAAAATGGACATCCGCATAGCATGAATCTACAGCCGGGTGTAATGGTTGTGTGGGAAGGAGATTGAAGGCGCAGCGGTACTTAATGATTTCTTAATTTGGCGATTAAGAGCTCTTTACCGGAAGAGCTCACGGGAATTTTTTGATCTAAAACAATAACCCAGTTTCCCTCCATGTATTTCATCCAATCAACAGATATAAGATACGAGCGGTGCACTCTTACAAAATTGCCAGGCAGATTTTTTGCAAAATTGGCCATGGTATCTTTCACCAAAAAATGTTCTTGCTCGGTAAAAATTCGAATGTAATCGCCATACGCTTGTATATAAGCGATATCATTTAACCGAATTCGAATCAATTTTCTATCTTCTTTGATGATAATGAATTCTTCATGTTCAGAAAACCTTTGTTTAACCCTTTCTACGGATTTATAAAACCGTTCAAAAGAAATGGGTTTGACTAAATAGTCAGTTGCTTCCAATTCGAATCCCTCGACGGCATACTGGGGAAATGCAGTGGTGAGGACAATCTGAATTGGTCTCTCTGCCACCATCCTGGCAATCGTTAGGCCATCCAGTCCTGGCATTTTTACATCCAGAAATAATACATTGATAAACTGCTTATCTAAAGTTTGGATTAATTGCATAGGATCCTCCAGGCTGAATGCCAGAGAAATCTCCGGTAAACGATCTATGTATGCAGATAGAATTTTTCTGGCGATGGGTTCGTCATCGAGTAATCCGGCCCTAAGTATCATGTACTAAATTCTAGTTTTACGTCAAAGGTATTATCATCCTGAGTAATTTTTAACAAATGGTTATCCGGATATTTCATTTTTAGCCGATCCTTTACATTTTTAAGCCCCAGTCCATGAGAACTAACGGTTCTATCACGATGATCGCGAATCGAATTTTGTTGGGTAAAGAAAATGGTTTTGGAATTTTGTTTAATCTTGATATCAACAAAGTATTTACCCGCTTGATTTTTGCTGCTGTGTTTGAAGGCATTTTCGACAAATGGTAAGAAAAGATAGGGAGATACCATTTCATCTGGATTTTGCAGATTTTCGGCATAGTTAATTTGTAAATCTGAGGTGGATCTCGATTTTTGAAAATCGATGTATTTACGTATCAATCCCAACTCCTCGTGCAGGGGGACTTTTTCTTTAGAACCAAGGTATAAATTGTATTTTAGGATATCCGAGAAATCCATGATCATCTTGGGCAACTTTTCATGTTTCTCTACGGCCATTCCATAAATGGTATTTAGCCCGTTTAGCATAAAATGTGGATTCACCTGGGTCATGAGAGCCAATAACTCTGTTTCCTTTTGAAGCCGCTTCATCTCAGCAATCTTGCGTTCGGTTATTTGCCATTCCACCCAGTTTTTTCCATTGTATAAAGAAAAACTCAATAGGATAAATAAAGCGACATAAGGGAAATATTCCCAAAATGAAAGTAAGGATATAAAATAATATTCCGGCGTAATCAGTGAGGACCAATTAAAGATAAGAGGCTGTAGTAGAGAACTACCTATAGCCAAGATTATAACTGAAATTAAATAATAGAATTTTCTGGATTTTCTCCACAAATAGGGGCAGAGCAGAAAATAATTGATAAAGTACGCAATAATCAGACTGACCATAAAATAAAAGGTGTACACCATATCTGCCAGATTGGGAAATTTTCCCGAAGAATGGAATATGGTCAGTACCAGTAGGCTAAATAACCAGATCAGCACATGATGCCACCATCGATAGATTATATTACTTCTCATTTCTAAAGATATTCAGAATCCTGTTGGAAGGTTGAATAATTCCTTTACATTTTACTAAATTCCGAAGCATCTTCAAAAGCTTTGGCATCTGAACTGTATTTAATGATAAACGCCTGCAGTTCCTTGGTCGAGGCAGTTAGGACATAATAGTCATCATCTACCTTTTCATGTTTGACACGAATTTTACCTTTTTCCAGCAGATCCTGCAAGCGATTATAATTGATAAATTCCAGCGTGAAAGATCCGGTAGGATCCAGTTTGAAGCGGGCGAAGGTATGGACTGGTAAAAAGTGCATATTGTAAAAATCATTTTTGTATGGTAAATCCTCAATAGGTTGCAGATCAATATAAAATTCATCTTCTAGTTTTACCAGATGGGCTTCCAAATAGGTGATTTCTCCCTCTTGTTCCATCATGAGTTTATATGACTTTTCACCATATTTTTCGAAGGTCCAATACTGCTCATCATCATCCAATCCTTGCCACTTTCCTAGCAGGGCATCAGTATAGTATAGTGTTTTTTCGTCGTATAAAGGGTGGATTGATGGAACACAGCCGATCACTAAAACAATCATTAAAGTCGCTAAAATGAAATACTTTTTCATGGTTCTTTTTTTATTAATTGAACCCCAAATTTGGTTGAACCATTGTTTTCGGATGAGCTTAATCGTTCAATCTTACAGTTTCGTAGGTGAATGCCGAGATAAAACGGTTGAGTCTATTCATGAAAAATGGAAAAGAATTCGATTGTACCCCAATAATCTTTAGGCTTAGCAAATTATGTTGAGTAATTCACATGTCTTTTCAATCTATTATCTGTTTGAAGTAGGCTTGAGGATTAATGAAAAACCCTTTTTTTTAATTTATAAAGAATCTGGACATTTTAAGTTTTCTTATTCTTGAAAGAGAATGTCCATAGTCAGTGCCTGATCAATCAACCCGATACTATGTTCGTTTTTTACAAGCCCGAATGTGGTCAATAGACTGAAAAAAAAGTTGTTTTCGTGTTTTAGTATTGGATTTGAAAATGGCCATTTTAGTTCTTAATTTTCTGGCATAATCTTTCGTTACTATGAAATCTGTGTTGTAAAACTTGAGTTCAAATAAATTTATAATGTGGTCCTTGCGATCTAATAAAAGGTCAATTTGAATACCTTGTTGATCTGTTGTCCCTGAACTCCTATGAGTAGAAGTTTCAGTCCAATCATTTCAAATTTTTCTGGGGTCCATAGAATGACCTAACGAGATATGTCTTGCCAACTCTTCGGCGACCAACTACTACAACTAGCTCGCTTTCAAGAGATTGCATGGAGTTTTGTAGTAACTCCTTTTCTTGTTTTCTACCAATGAATATTTTTTTCATCAATTTATATCCAGCTGAATGTTTGAAAAATCATTAGATTTAGCTAACAATAGAAAACTATATCCAGCTAAAACTATTCAAAAATACATGATTTAGCTGATTAATGCAGTGAATTTCCAATCTGGATCTTGAGCCTAAGCAAGAATGCCTTTCACCACTTTTCCACTTACATCAGTTAACCGGTATCGGCGTCCCTGGTGTTTATAGGTAAATCTTTCATGATCGATTCCTAATAAGTGCATCATTGTAGCTTGGAAATCATGAATATGGACGGGATCCTTGATAACATTGTAGCTAAAATCGTCCGTTTCACCGAAGGTGATACCCGGTTTTATCCCACCTCCAGCTAGAAAGATGCTAAAACAGCGAGGATGATGATCCCTACCATAATTTTCTGGAGTCAGCCTACCTTGGCAATAATTTGTCCGGCCAAATTCACCACCCCAGACTACCAATGTATCATCCAACAATCCCCGTTGTTTTAGATCTTTAATGAGGGCGGCAGTGGGTTGATCTACGTCCTTGCACTGCTTGCTTAATGCTATGGGCAAATTATCATGCTGATCCCAACCCATATGGTAAAGCTGAATAAAACGAACATTTTTTTCAGCCATCCTTCTGGCGAGAATGCAATTGGCAGCATAAGTACCCGGAGTGCGAGAGTCTGGTCCATACATTTCAAAAATATGATCTGGTTCTTTGGCGATATCCATTGTCTCAGGTACGGAAGTTTGCATTCGGAAGGCCATCTCATATTGCGAAATCCGGGTCAATATTTCAGAGTCTCCTTTTTCGTCATACCTCGCGAGATTTAAAGTGGCGATTTGATCCAACATTTTCCTTCTGGTCTGCTTGGTAATACCTGGTAAATCATTCAGATAGAGAACTGGATCAGCTCCGGACCTGAATTGCACTCCCTGATGCATGGAGGGAAGGAATCCATTACCCCAAAGTCGTGCATAGAGAGGTTGTGCATTTGGGCGACCTGATCCCCTTGAAAGCAATACACAGAAGGTGGGTAAATTGTCGTTTAAACTTCCCAGTCCATAACTCAACCAGGAGCCAATAGACGGTCTCCCGGGTTGTTGGTGTCCAGTTTGTAAATAGGAAGTGGCCGGACCATGATTGATGGCTTCAGTATGCACACTTTTAATAACGCATATTTCATCCGCAATTTCCCCGATATAAGGTAAAGCTTCACTGATCCATGTCCCACTTTGTCCCCGTTGGCTGAAATTGAAATAGGACCCGGCCATCGGAAATGATTTCTGTCCAGAGGTCATTCCGGTTAATCTCTGACCCATTCTCACTGATGCAGGTAACTCTTCTCCAAACATCTTTCTTAGTAAAGGTTTGTTATCGAAGAGTTCTATTTGCGAAGGGGCACCACTTTGGAACAAATAAATAATCCTGTTTACTTTTGGTGCAAAGTGTTTTACTTGCAGGGTAGGAGAATTAACACTATCCAGGCTTTTCGATCCTGATAAATTGGTTGGTCCACATCCATGAATTAGAGTCGCCAAAGACAAAGTTCCTAATCCTAAACTTGACTTGGAAAGAAATTCACGCCGACTCAGCTGCTTTAGATGTTGTTGAAATTGATTCATGCTTATTCTTTCGATATGGTTTCATCCAGATTTAAGATGGTGCTAATGGTCATAGTTAGTGCGGCTAGTTCATTCTGAGCTAATGATTCATCATAGAAATGATCTCCAATGGTCAATAATTTAGGAATAAGGTCTGGATATTGAATGAAATTATTTAGGTTATCCATGTAGACCTGTTCCAATATTTCTACTTCATTCTTATCGGGTTTTCTACTTGTTAATCTTCTGAAGCTTTCGGTGATATTTCCTTTGATAGACTGATTCTTAAGCATAATGTTTTGAGCCATCACCCTCGCAGCTTCCATATATTGAGGGCCGTTTAGCAAAACCAATGCTTGCAAAGGTGTATTGGTATTTTGTCGGCTTATACTACAATTGTCTCTGGTGGCGGCATCAAAAGTTATCATGGAGGGAGACGGGACCGTTCGTTTCCAAAATGTGTATAGACTTCGTCGATAAAGATCTTCACTAATATCAAGAATATATTTGGCTAAAGGTCCACCACCTACAGCAGTTACACTGCTCCATAATTTTTCCGGTTGATATGGTCTGACCCCCGGTCCACCTATCTTCCTATTCAACAATCCACTGGCTGCCAGTGCCTGGTCACGAATCATTTCGCCAGACATACGATATCGTGTTCCTCGGGCAAGGTAAATATTTTCGGGGTCAATATTTCTTTTTGTGTTGTCGGCAGTAGAGCTCTGTTGGTAAGTGGAGGACATGACCATTAGTTTGATCATTCCTCTTGTATCCCACCCGGTATCCATGAAAGTAGCGGCCAACCAATCCAATAATTCAGGATGTGAAGGTAATGCTCCCTGATTTCCAAAATCCTCCATGGTCTTTACAATACCTCGACCAAAAATATATTGCCAATAGCGATTGATGGTAACCCTGGATGTTAATGGATTTTTTGGATCGAAGAGCCATTTCGCTAGACCCAAACGGTTAGTTGGAAGGGAATCATTAAATTCTAAAATTGACTTTGGCGTTCCATGTGTAACTTCTTCCCCCGGAGCATCATATGCACCGCGGTTAAGGACGTAAGTTTTCCTGGGCTCAGCCATTTCGGCCATGGTCATAATTCTTAAATCACCTTTCGATGGTATATCCAAATGCTTATACTTTACTGCTTCCAGGTTGCGTAAGGCAGTTCTAAAGACACGGTCTTCATGAAAAAGATAATGGTCAACAATCCGCCTTTGCTCAACTTCCTCGAGGTTGTCAAAGCTTAAATTTAATAGTACATCGATAGGATTGTGCTGAAATGCGATCTTTATGTCATGCGCATTTAATTTTTGATTATAAAGTGAAAGCTCGTCGATACCGGAACCTGAAAGTCCATTAGGGGCAATAATTAACGGTGCATATTTGGGAATTGGGGATGGAGATGTTTTTTCACCAACCAGTTCCATTGCCGTGCCGTTCACAAATAAGGACAATCCGCCAGTAGATCCAGAACCATCATAGGTAATCACCAGGTGTGTCCATTCCAGATCCGGAATTATTTCTTTGGAAACCAATTTTTTAGAGATCTGGTTTTTAGAATTTTGGAAGTAGATATTAATATACTCGAAGTCTATTTCAATTTTGAACCCTTTCCCTGTTACTGGATCAACTTTAGACAGGATTACATTCCTACTCAAGTAGTAGTTGTTAAAAAACCAGAATGAAATAGAAAATGGTTGCTTTGTATTGATAAATTGGTGTTGACCTAAACGAAAGTGGCCATTTTCAATAAAGAGCCCGGCAGCATATTTCCCAGGTTTGGGCTCAATATTTTTAGTTGATTTGAAAACATTCTTGTTGTTAGAAGTCGAGAGTGTTGACGTGCTGTCAAAATTGTCAAAGGAGAAATGAGAAGTAGGATTCGGTATCTTTTTACTTTTTTGGCCTTTTTTATGTCGATCCACCCAGGAAACAAAATGCTTATCCTTAAACGGGTCAGCATGTAATACTTTTTTTCGATCTTCTAACTTAAGTCTTTGAATACTCTTCACATTTGCGAGATAATTTCTGAGCTCGTTAAGTTTCTTTTCTGGATATGTTACTGAAGGGCCAGGGGCATGCCGGGTTCCTCCTGCTTGAGGAACGCTATTGAAAAAACTGTATAATTGATAATATTCATTTTGTGATATAGGATCATATTTATGGTCATGGCATCTGGCGCATTCCAAAGTCAGGCCCAGTACAGCAGTGCCTAGCGTATTGGTTCGGTCGGCTACATATTCTACCCTGAACTCTTCTTTGATGATGCCTCCTTCTAAATTGATACTATGGTTGCGGTTAAATCCGGTAGCTAGTTTTTGTTCATAAGTTGCCTCAGGGAGTAAATCTCCGGCTAGTTGCCAGGTGAGAAATTCATCAAATGGCCTGTTATTATGGTATGATTCGAGAACCCAGTCGCGCCAGGGCCACATGGATCTGTAGAAATCAACTTGATATCCATGTGAATCTGCATACCTGGAAATATCTAACCATCTGGAAGTCATTTGCTCCGAATAAGAAACAGAGTTCAATAGTCTATCTACTACTTTCTCATAGGCATCACTTTCATTATCGTTAAGAAAACTATCGATTTCAGCTAGCGAAGGAGGTAGTCCGGTAAGGTCAAAAGTTACCCTTCTAATTAACTTTTCCCGGGATGCCCTTGCTTCCGGTTCTAATCCCAAGGATTCCATCTTGGCCAAAATGAAATTATCTATTGGGTTTGAAATCCACTTACTGTTTTGAACAGTCGGAGGGATTGGTTTTTCAACCGGAATAAACGACCAATGAGGTTTGTATACAGCACCTTGCCGGATCCATTTCGAGATGAGAGTTCGTTCATCATCATTCAATTCCAAATTGGACTCAGGCGGAGGCATCATAACTTCAGTATCCTTATTCATGATCCGAAAGTATACTTCACTTTTATCGATGTTCCCTGGCACAATGGCATAGTGACCTGGGTTTTCTTCTAACTCCGCATAGGCCCCTTCAGATGTATATAGAATTAATCCTGCTTTCCGGCTATTTTTATCTGGGCCATGACAAGAAAAACAACGGTCTGAAAGAATCGGTTTAATGTGTAGATTGTAGTCAACTATATCCGGAATTTTATCCTGTTGTGCTATCAATGGTTTTTGATATTTTGCATCACAAGCACCAAGCACCAATTAAAAATAGGGCCAATCCAAAAAAAGTGTACAAACAGTGTTTTATAACAACTCCGTTATTTCCAGAGGCATTTAGGCATGTAATCCGACGAATTAATATGAAGTTAAAACCAGATTTATACATTCAATTAAGAATTGGTTTAACCATCCAATCTCGGTGAGATAGTCTTTTGGTTCTTTAATTTACATAAATATACTTAAAAGCGGTGCGGATCTTAAATAATCAATCCTTCGATAAGTGCGAGGCTTAACCTTTAAATTTTTGCTTAGTATATCTATCAGACGCTCACTTTCTAAACGACTTTCACTAAATCCTAAATCGGTCCCTGGCATAACTTAGACTATTTAAACGGATTATCATAATCTAGTTCTTGAAGCACAAGGGTAATAGTTAAATTGTGCCGGGTTATAGCGGATGTTATTTTTTGGATCAAGTTAGATCTGGTGGATCTTTAAGAGATTTCGAAACAGGATTGAAAGATTGCTTCAATTTTTTCACTTTTTTATGTTTAAGTACCTTGGCTTCCAGGAAAAATATGGTTTCCTCGGCTATATTTTTTGCCAGGTCACCCACTCGTTCCCTTTGTGAGAAGCCAACTTATTGATTACAGAGAAGAGGTAGAGAAGATGAGATTTCTGGGTGTTTTTTTCATTGGGATAGGCCTGCATTTGATTGATGGCATCCGAATAGATCTCATTCATAGTGTTATCCATTTTAAATACCTCCCGGGCCAGGTAGAGAAGATGACCATTGGGATAGGCCTTCGTCATTAAATGCTTGTATGGCAATTTCCATCATATCCTTGGCATTGTCAAACAAAGTCTCTAGCTTAACTGCTTCTAGTAAACTTCTTTTGTAAGGATTCTTGATTTGTTTTTTACGTACGTACCTAACTATTTTATCGGCATGATCTCCCACTCTTTCCAGATGAGAGATGATCTTAATGGAGGCTAAAATCAATCTTAGATCACTGGCCACCGGATTGTATAATGCGATTAGGTTTTCACAGTCTTTGTCTAAATTCAGATCTGCGGCATCAACATGTTTTTCAAAACAATGAACTTCTTTTGCCAATCCCACATCCACATTTACGAAGGCATTTTCTGCTTTTTCCAACTGAGAAGAAACCAACTTCATCATATCCAGAATGTCAGCTTTGAGTTGACTAAGTTCTCTTTCCAGGTTAGTTTGATTTAGTTTTTCCATCTATAAATCAATTTGTTAAATTTAATAAAACACTTTTTAGCCAAATCTTCCGGTGATGTAGTTTTCGGTTAACTCGTTTTGCGGATTGGTAAACAAGCTTTTAGTTTCACTATATTCAATGAGTTTTCCAAGATAAAAAAATGCGGTTTTATCACTTACTCTTCCAGCCTGTTGCATATTATGTGTTACAATTACTATCGTGTAATTATCCTTTAATTGATGAATCAATTCTTCAATTTTTGCCGTAGCTATAGGATCTAATGCGGAGGCCGGCTCATCCATGAGCAAAACCGAGGGTTTTACAGCTAAAGCTCGGGCGATACAGATTCGCTGTTGCTGTCCTCCTGATAAAGCTAGCGCGGAATGGTGCAATTGATCTTTCACTTCATCCCATAATGCAGCTGCTTTAAGAGAAGATTCAACAGCCTCTTTTAACACCTTTTTATCTTTAATACCCTGTATCTTTAATCCATAAGCTATATTTTCAAAAATAGACTTGGGAAAGGGATTCGGTTTTTGAAAAACCATACCTACCATTTTCCTTAGTTCTTCAACCTTAATAGAAGGGTGATAAATATCTTTCTCGTCAATCATTACATTTCCTTCTTTACGGAATACGGAAATGTAATCGTTCATTCGATTGAATAAGCGGAGAAATGTAGATTTTCCACAACCCGAGGGGCCGATAAAGGCAGTTACACTTTTCTCTGGAATCGAAAGAGAAACCTGGTCAATCACTTTTTTCTCTCCATAATAGACATTGACCTCTTCTGTTCTCAGTTTTGGTGTTTTCTGTTCTAGATCCAATTGTTGGTTCATGATGTTTTCTTGCCTTAAAAGTCCACTTTTTTCTGCCATCTGTGTCGAAAATATACAGCGATACCATTTAGTAAGAAGGTGACGCCTAAAAGTATGATAATACCGGCGGCTGCATTGACTACAAATGCGTGATCCGGCCGGGAGACCCAATTAAAAATTTGTATCGGAAGTACGGTGAATTCATCCATTGGGGTTTTTGGTACAAAAGGCACATATGCCAAAGCTCCAATTACTATTACCGGGGCTGTTTCTCCGATAGCCCTGGATAGTGCCAGAATGATTCCGGTGGCGATTCCTCCCCCGGCTGCCGGAAGGATTTGATGCCTGATGGTTTGCCACTTGGTGGCTCCCATACCATAAGATGCTTCCTTTATTGATGAAGGAACTGCTTTGATCGCTTCACGCGTCGCCACTATGATGATTGGTAAAATTAGCAAACCTAATGTGCATGCGCCGGCCAACAAACTTCCACCCATCCTCATGGTACGGACAAATATCTCCAGACCCAAAATTCCATAGATCACTGAAGGTACTCCAGCCAGATTGGTAATATTTACCTCAAGTAGGTAAGACAAACGGTTCTTTCTACCATATTCCTCTAAGTATATTCCTGCCGAAACTCCCACTGGTATGGATATCAGAGCAGTTAAAATGAATAACCATAACGAACCTGCCCAAGCTGTTAGAATACCTGATTTCTCCGCCTTTCGGGAAGGCAGACTGGTAAGAAAATCCCAATCAATGCGACCCAAGCCATCCTTGATTATACTTCCAATAAAAAGAGCTAATAAGATGATCCCGATTGAGGTGCTGAAAATACCGAGGTATTGAAACAGTTTATCTTTGATCCTATTATTACTTCTTTTAATCATACTTCTCCTGATAGCGCCGTTTGATGTAAAAACTAATATTATTGAGAATGAAAGTAAAGACGAATAGGGTCAGACCCGCAGCAAAAATAGTTCGATACTCAATGGAACCGTAGGGGACATCACCCAGGCTTACCTGTACAATATATGCCGTAATAGTCTCCACTGTTTCCATGGGATTAAAAGTTAGATTCGGTTGCTGACCGGCTGCAATGGTTACAATCATGGTTTCTCCAACTGCTCTTGATATGGCCAAAATAATGGATACGACGATTCCAGATGAAGCCGCAGGAACAAGTACCCTGAATGCAGTCTGAAATCGTGTTGCTCCCATGCCATAAGATGCTTCTCTTAGCTTGTTGGGTATGGCGTGAAGTGCATCCTCGCTGAGTGATGAAACCATAGGAATGATCATTACTCCCATGACCATTCCAGCAGATAGTGCGTTGAAGGTAGAAAGGCCTGGAAAAAGAATCTTTAGGTAGGGTGTTACTACAGTTAGGGCAAAGAATCCATAAACGACAGTAGGAACAGCAGCCAAAATCTCCAACATAGGTTTGAGTATGTTGCGCACGGTATGACTGGCATATTCACTGAGGTAAATAGCTATGATGATTCCCAGCGGTAAGGCTACACTAATTGCAACAAAGGTAGTGAGCGCAGTACCTGCTAACAATGGTAAAATACCGAATTTCTTAACAGCAAACAAGGGAGTCCACTCGGTACCGGTAATAAACTCGATAAGGGATACTTCGCCAAAAAATACAATGGACTGAGATAATAACACCCAAAGAATTCCTATGGTGGTTAGAATAGTTATCAAAGATGAAAACCATAAACCACCTTCAATAATTCGTTCTTTAATCTTCATAGATCGGAGGAATAGATCCTTTTTAGGACTTGATTTTCTTCACAAAATCTCTGAACTTTTCTAGCTGTATCTGGTACTCACTGTCTGGTAATGGAATATAACCCACATCCGTTACCAAACCTCCCGCTTCTTGAAGATAAAACTCAACAAAACTGACTACTTCAGGTCTTTTAGCTCCTTCGTTACTTACGTAGATAAAGATTGGTCTGGATAAGGGGGAATAACTTCCATTTTTCACCGTTTCGATTGAAGGTAGTACCGGACCATTGCCACCATCCACAGCAACTAATTTAAGTTTATCCGCATTCTCCTGAAAATAGGCCAAACCAAAGAACCCCAGAGCATATTTATCTCCTGCCACTCCCTGAACCAATACGTGATCATCCTCGCTGGGCATATAATCGCCCCTGCTGGAACCACTCTTGCCAACAATGGCCTCTGTGAAGTAATCAAAGGTGCCCGATGCGGTACCGGGTCCGAGCAAAACCAATTTTTCATTTGGAAATTCAGGTCTGACTTGATTCCACTTGGTAATGGTCTCTTGTGCACCCGGTTCCCAGATTTTCTTAAGTTCTTCCGCATTTAGCGAGGTAGCCCAATCATTGCCTGGATTGATTACTACTGCCAGACCGTCATAGGCCACGGTCAATTCCACATATTCAATATTGTTGGCTTTACAAGCTTCGGCTTCACTGCTTTTAATTGGCCGGGAAGCATCGGAAATAACGGTTTCTCCTCGAGCAAACTTCTTGAAACCGCCTCCGGTTCCCGATATTCCTATGGTAACTCTGACCTTGGGTGCCACATTTCGATGCTCCTCCGCTATCGCCTCTGTAATTGGATATACTGTACTGGACCCATCAATATTTATGGTACCTGCTTCTACAACTGAATCTGCACTCTTCTGGGTTTCTGAACCACATCCGGTGAGTGTCCAAATCGAAACCGCGCAGACGAAGAAAAAAATAATCTTTTTCATGGCTGTCTATTTAGTTAAAAATTAACTGATTGATTATGATCAAATTTTGAGAGTATATCTTGGGATTTCCACAATTTGGTATTGGAAGCCGACTGGAAAATGTCTTTCAAATTTGAGACTGTATAAAAAATATTCCTAATACTTGAAAAGCTGTAATGCTTTTTGTGATGACATCTGGGAATTGTATTACTTGATTTTCCAACTGTTTTGTAATTTGAGATGTCCTTGGAAATAGTATTTGGTATTGATATTTTGTTTTTAATTCGAATTGGTAACCCGGTTACAAAGAAGTTAATGACATGACTCATATTGACTGTATAGTTTGAATCTCACTTGCGGCAAATGTATATTGCGAATATTAACTCAGTGTTAAGTGTATATTAAGTCAGTATTAAGAGTAGATCAGAATATGTGACGAGGGTAATTAGGGCATTAACCACTTTTTTGTGTTACGTGATGTTAACTAAAGAATTATTCAGGTTCGGATTGGTAGAACCGTGTTGTAGGATAGGCAAATTGAATGTCCTCATTTTGAGAAAATTGCGTTAATATTTCTTCGATGGCAACCTGCTCAAAGCTTCGTCTTTTCTTGGGCGGACATAGGAATCGGAGGGTTAGGAGAATTCCATTTTCTTTTTTGGATGTATATACCGTAGGGTTCAATTTGGAATACTCGACATAATATTTTCTTTGCACTTGTTCTAACTTGGGTTCTACTTCCTGGACCATTGACTTTAACTGGTTATTTTCAACATCCAACAGTATTTGTTTGGCTTTTTTCCAGTTGGATTCAAAGGTAATTAGGATGGGAATCTCGTGCCAGATAAAGCCCATGGCCTGATTGAAATTTTTAACTGTTTTGGTAAATACCAATCCGTTGGGTACATGGATTACTCTCCCGGTACTTTGATCAGCATCGACCCAATTTTGAATTTCAAGGAGGGTAAAGTCAAAAAAACTAATGTCCAGAATATCTCCTGCTGAATCATCAATCTGAATTCGATCGCCTACATCAAAGGGCTTTTTAAATAGGATATAGATCCAGGCAAAGAGATTTAAAATGGGCTCTTTGAGTGCAATGGCCATACCTGCTGCCATCAAACCAAAGAAAGTTCCCAGCCCCTCAAGCTCTTTGAACCAAATAGGAATCACAAGGATGATGATTAACAAATAGCTGAGGTATGTAAAACTCTTAGACCAACTGTATCTCGATTTTATGCTTTTTACTTTTTTGAGAAAGAAGCGCAACAATAACTTACGCATAAAAAAAATGGAAACTATAATGATTAGGGTGCTGACAATTTTATATTGCAATGAGTGCCCGATTCCCAAGGTTTCAAATATCCATTGACTCCAGTTTTCCATTATTTTATTGACTTTAAGCTACTTTGAGTGGTTAAATTTACTTCTTTTAGATTTAACCTGAGCGCGATTATCATCATTAAGTGCATGTTGTGATAAAACCTCTTTTTATCTATGTTTAGGCCAGTTTATCGCCATTCGATCCAAGCCTTTTATTATACAGGGATATTCCAATTCACTAGTGTAATATTGCTTCAATCTGAGCCAATTCTTCTGGTGTGAATTCCTTGTTGTTCAGCATTTCTATATTATCCTCTAATTGTCTAACCGAACTGGCCCCAACCAATACAGAAGTAATACGTGGGTCTTTGGCAACCCATGCCAATGCCATTTGTGCCAAACTCTGATTACGTACAACTGCTAGTTTGTGAAGTTGTTTGACTTTGGAAATCGTAGCTCCCACTTGTTCTTTATCCAAAAATCCCCATGATTTTGCTGCGCGCGAATGGTCTGGGATTCCTTGAAGATATTTGTCGGTGAGTAAACCTTGAGCCAGAGGTGAAAAAGGTATGCAACCAATCCCTTCATTCTCAAGAGTATCCAGTAGTTCCTCTTCTATTTCTCTTTCAAAAAGTGAATATTTCGGTTGATGAATGAGACAAGGAGTACCAAGTTCGCTTAAAATTTTAGCTGCTTTTCGGGTTGTCCGCGCAGGATAGTTAGAAATTCCTACATACAATGCTTTCCCTTGTCTTACAATATGGTTTAAGGCCATCATGGTCTCTTCCAATGGGGTATTTGGATCCGGCCGATGGGAATAAAAGATATCCACATAATCCAATCCCATGCGGGTTAGACTTTGGTCTAAACTGGCTATCAAATATTTGCGGCTACCCCAATCTCCATATGGGCCTGGCCACATCAAATACCCGGCTTTGCTGGAAATGATCATTTCATCCCGGTAGGATCTAAAATCCTGTTTCATTATTTTACCAAAATTCTCCTCGGCCGAACCAGGAGGGGGACCGTAATTATTGGCCAGATCAAAGTGGGTGATGCCCAAGTCAAAAGCGCGATGTAATATCTTACGGCCGTTTTCCAACACATCTACACCACCGAAGTTATGCCATAAGCCCAGGGATATTGCCGGAAGTTTCAATCCGGAAAGACCACAACGATTGTATATCATGTCATCATACCTATCGGAATTTGCTAAGTAGCCCATTGTATTTCTTTTGAAGATTAAGGTATTAATTGAATGACAAGATAACTATCAAACTTGTTTTGATAACCAGGATTTCATGATTTTTAGATTGACAACTGATGATCATGGTCATTTCCGTTGTTCATCCTATGAATATCAAGGATTTATTAGTAAACTTGTCGAACCGGATTCAGATGTGATAGTGTTGGAATATTTCTAGTGCTATGTCAAGCTTAAATTGACGGATGGATTAGGCGTATTTTAAGCCTGTGCTACGTTGGAGAACCACTCATTATGCCTGGCATAACTCGTGAACCTCCGCCTTGCCCACGCATAAACTTCACTCTAATCCAACTCGTCATTCAAACGTTGACATAGCACTAGCTGAAGACGACCTATTTCCAAAGTGGTATTCATTAGACAAAGACTTGCTTTTTCAGTAAAATAAAGAATAAAAGATATGAAATTCAACAGACGCGATTTTCTAAAAACATCCGCCCTGACCACCGGAAGTTTGGTGATCCCCGGAACCTTGTTAATTCCCGGGTGCGCTACCAGCAAAGTAATGATTCCAAAAAAATATAGTCCTAATGATCAACTGCAGGTACTGGCTATAGGAGTAGTCGGAAGCATCGGAGCCGCTGACTTGTCCAATGTAGCATCCCACCCAAGGACCAAGATCGTGGGCCTATGTGATATAGACGACGAATATCTGGATCAGGCGAGCGAAAAGTATCCTGATACCTTTAGGTGTAAGGATTATCGCGAAGCTTTTGATAAATACGGAGATCAATTTGATGCGGTGATTATTTCTACTCCGGATCATATGCATTGTTCTATGATGACTCTGGCTTTGGCAAAAGGAAAGCACATCTACGGGCAAAAGCCATTGGTTCAGCAACTAGACGAGCTGGAAACACTACAAAGGGCAGTTAACGCAAGGCGGAGTTTTTCCACCCAAACCGGAAATCAGCGCATGCAAATACCCGGACGGAGGGCTTTTGTTGATATCTTAAAAAGGAATGTTTTGGGGAAGGCACAGGAGGCTTGGATCACCGTGAACTCAAGTCCTGCCCAAGTTGGCTTTTACTTTCATGGTGCCAGAAAGTTGGATCCGGTCGAAACACCACCTAAAAACATAGATTGGGACTTGTGGTTGGGTTGTGCTCCAGAAATGGACTATCGACCAAATATCGCCCATCGCAGATGGAGATCCTGGTGGGAATACGGAACCGGTGCGTTAGGTGACTGGTGTTGCCACTTGTTTGATGTATTGTTTTATGCTTACCCTGAACTGGGTTCTCCGAACAAAGTCGTCACCAATACAGAATATAAGGTAGTCGATTTTCACGCGGACTATTGCAGATCTACATTGACCTTTCCGACTACGGGTGATCGATTTGCCGAAAGCACATTTAAGATTCATTATGCCGATAGCGGATTGACACCTAACCGAAAAGATATCCCCCATGTGGGTGAAGGGGAATGGCCAAATAAAACCATCACAATAATTGCCTGCGAAGGAGGTACCCTGGCATTGACCGCAGGTGGGGAATTAGAACTTTGGCGAGATGGAAAAATGTCAGATGGATCCAAAATGGACGGTTTGCCGGAATTTGCCGAATTTAATCATTGGCATGAATGGGTCAATTCGGCCCTCAATGGCAAACAAGGTGAGAACCATTGGACACCGTTTGAGATGGGATTGAAATTTACCGAATGTGGGTTATTGACAGCCAAAGCTGCTAAGTATCCTGGTCAGGAACTGCACTGGGATCGAGGTAAACTAATGTTTACCAATCATGATGAAGCCAATAAGACTATTGTAAAACGTAAGTATCGCAAGGGTTTTGAGCCGGTAAAATTTGCAAAATCTTCCGCTTAATTGCTGAAAAATAGTTCAGTAATCTGGGTCAACATTCATATTTGAGTCGATTCTAAAAAATAAAATAACCACTGCAAAAGGAAATGATTTTGGGATAATTTTGGATTATGTGTTTTAAAAAGTGTTCATATTTCACTAACGCGAGCGAACAATCATAATCGTCCAAAAACAACTCAATACACATATCTAAAGCCCAAATATACGTTGCTGTTATACTTGAATTGATTGAAAAATGTATGCTCTTCTTTTCCATAAAAGAGGTTGACACCACCATCGATTCTGGATTTATCAGAAAGTTTGTATGACGATTGCATGCGCAGATAGCCATCTTTATCAGATGGACTAAAGAAATTAAATAGTGAAATATTTAGGTTTTGCTGTGACATGACTTGGGTGGCTCGAAGGGTAATAATGTGGCGCAAATTTTTGTCGGCAAATTCGCTTCCAGGTTTATCATAAGTATTACCCTCGCGATTAAGCCTGTGTTCCAAATTGTACTGAACACCCAACGTTAATTCCGATTTAACCTCTTTTTCATAACCAAGTAACCAGCGCAATTCATCATGGGTCGTTGGAGCATCACCTGTAATACTGGTAGGCTTGCTATCATAAAACCCAAATTCCAAATTGGCTATGCCTCCTCCCATTGACCCCTGATAACTAGCTCCGTAAACGGATAATCCGGGAAAAATGGCGAGTCCTGAAGTCGGATCAATGCTAGTTGGGCTTTTCCAAAAACCATGATAATTGTAAAGAGTCAATTCATGAGCCTCAAATGAACGGTAGATGCGCAAGGCAATTTCATCATCTTTAAACCAGGTCCCTGGGATGTCTACAGGAAGCGGATTGTACTGACCCCGAAAATCCATGATTGACAAATCAAAAAAAGAGATTCGCGATCCATCGATAAAACGGTCCGGATTGAATTGCGGGGTATACACCAAATCCAGATCCGCGATGCTTGAAAAGAGGGATACCTTGATTGTATTGCTTGGCGATTTCAAATATTCCATATCCCGGCCCAGGAAGAATGATCTCCAATCTTTGCTAAACAAATCGTTGATAAAAAGGAGATCACCGGTTCCCCAGGTCAGAATTTGACGACCTATTTTTACATCGACAAAACTAAACGGACTAAACAGGACGTTGGCTTGCCTGATATCCAATACACTTTTACCGGTCTTTAGGTCAATTTTATAAATTTCGGAAGGAATTTGACTTCCGGCTGGATCGAGGAGCAGGTCGGTAGCAAAATTCAGCCTGTACCGACCAATCTCCTGCTCAGCTTTTAGCTGAAATCTGCATTCGGCAATACTCTGAAGCTCCTGATGCAGATCATTTTGTGTCCGATAACCCATTCTGCTTTCAATGAAGCCATTTACATCCAAAAACTTTGTTTCAGGAGTAGATTCCAGGACAAATTGAGTATTCAATTCTGTTATCGAATCGAGGTTATTTTGTGCATAGATCCACTGGAAATGTACTAACATAACCAGGAGGATTAATGGGATATTCTTTTTCATTTGTTTATTTTTTGAAAGGAGTAGATAACTGGTCTAACAGGATGAAATTCTCGAGAACTATCGTAATAACCTGAGTTCGACCAATCATTTATTCACAGTAAGCTGATAGTCATATATTTATAAATTCAAATTAGTTGATCTTTTGATTATTAACTGATTTTTAAGGTTAAAGCCATTGAAACAGCAATCTTTAGCCAATAAAAGCCTTGCAAATAGCGCTGCTATTACTGCATTTTTCTTGTCTAAATCTCACTATTTCAATGACTTCTGTGATCAAATCATTAGTCGAACTCAGGTTAATAGCAATTTTTACATTCTATGTACCTCATTCTATAGCAACAGTTTTAGCGGAGGTCGGCGTAGAAAACGCTCTGTAAATACATTATCCGGTAAATTCAGATTATATTCTACTTTGTCAAAACTTAGCACCGTCTTGCCTCCGGTTTGCAGATCCTCCATCTGGGACTTGAGTACGGTCGGAAATCCATTAATCTCTGCAACCTGTAACACAGTGTATTTTTTTATCACCTTGTCTTGTGCATCGAAGTAGGCTGTTTTCACCGGAAGGAAAGTTTTTTTATCGATCCAGTTTTTCATATAAGTAAATTCTACTTTATGGGGATTCTTTGGGATACTCTTGATTATATAATGAGTTTCTTCCTGATCTTCAATATGATGAACATCTTCATCATGATTTCGACCCGAAACATCTTCGTAGCAAAAATGAGACCCGATGAAACTGGTTCTTTCATCGCCGATGGAAATGCGCTTGATCAAATCCATTGAGGGCAAATACAACCAACGGTTATCACCTCGGTCCGGATTTTTACATGTCAGAAAGGTCATTTTTTTAACATCGGCTGGTTTTGTGAAATAAACATAGTATTTCTGAGAGCCCATTTTTTCAGAATCATCTTTTCGCAAAATGGTCATGTCTCTTTCTCGTATTCGTCCTTTTTTGTCCGTAATGACCATATGAACCTTAGCTTTGAAATTTTCGCCCTGATAAAATGAGGCCTGTATGGCTTTTTCAACTATTTCACTGACATGTTGGGCCTGAGTATTGGTGCTGATAAACACGAGTAAAAAGGAGCAGATTTTAATTAAATTTTTCATTTGTTTAGATTTTTTTGAATAATGTTTTTTCTAATATTTGGACTAATGATGGAAGGATAAGGAGTGTTGCCATTCCGGCAAAAACCAAAATACTTGAGATAAATATGCCGGTTGTCTGATAAGGTACCAGACTCGATATGAGTAATGGTAAAAATCCAACTCCAATGACGATGACATTCCGGGAAATGGCTCTGGCGGGCTCCCCAAATATGGCTTTAGCTGTATCCCTCCAATTATTATGATTCTTGTAAATTTGGCGACTACGGGTGAGAAAATGAATCGCATAATCCACCGCCAATCCTAAAATTAATGCCGATAGGATCGCTATTGGAGCGTTATAATCAATGTTAAACAGACCAACTATCCCATATAAGACGGCAACTGAAAAAAGGAGAGGAATCATCGCCAGTAAACCCCACAAAATGGATCGATACAGAACAGACATGATAATTAAAACCGTGATGAAGCTTCCAATAAGTGCTTTCAACATGCCCATCACGATCTTATCTTGCCATACCACGTTGATATGGTTTAATCCAAACCATTCATATTTCAGCTGTTTGGGAGGAGGGTTATCGGTAAAATAGGCAGCAACAAGATCTTCGACTCTCGACATATCTTTATTGTCTCCACTTTTAAGTTGTAGCCATACATTTGCCTCATTGTAATCCGGACTAATAAAATGCCATAAATCATGTGGCCGGTGACTACTTTCGTAAGTGATCAATGTTTGAGCAATTTCAGCGCTTCGATCGGGAATCCGGTATTCGGATTCATTTCCGGAATACAACTCCCTCCGCACCGTTTTTACAATTTCCACAACTGAATTGCTTTTTCCTACATATCCGGTCTCCTGCAGATAGCCCTGAAGATTGCTTAAGTAGTTTAATACCTCGGGAGTCTTAAATGCTTGATCCTCAGATAACAGTTCCGACAGATATTGGGACGAGTGGTCCCATTCTTCGTACTCTTTCTCCTGGATGTCAATCATTTTCAATTCTATTTGATCACCCAATAGAGTGAGTAGTTCACTCTTGGTAGAGACGACCCCAGCAAGCGAATCCAATGATAAAGAAAGCAGATTTAACGGGTAAAGGCCTGATGTTTGGAATCGATTCTTCAACCTGGATACTTCTTCTAGTAAAGTCAGGGGTTTTTCGTCATGGCGTAGTGATAAATACGCCATATAAGTACCACCAAACATATCATTTAGTATTTGGTCTGATTTGCGAATCTCATGGGAAGCTTCAAACCATTTTACCGGATTGTCGTTAGCAATAATTCTTGTAATTCCATAACTTGATACAACCAATACGAATAACATGATGGTGATAATCGGTTTGGAATACCGGGGAAGATTATGGCCTAAATAGTTGAGAAACTTGCTCAGAATAGAAGAATTGGATTCTTTCGAAATGGTCTGTTTTAGACCGAAATTCTGAAATCTTTTTTCGGGCATTAAAAGGATATAGGCCGGAACAATGGTTATGGTTGATAACCAAGCTATAACTACACCAAGGCCAACAAAAGTTCCAAATACTTGCAAAGGTGGGAGGGGAGTAAGGTTTAAGGATATAAATCCAATGGCAGTGGTTATAGTAGTATACAACATTGGAGCTGACAATTCTGACATTACGGATTTGATGGTTTTTATCCTGTCTTTTGTTTCCGGGTAGCGATCATAAAACTCAGAAAGAATATGGATGGCATCCAATACCGCAATGGGCATTACAAAAATGGGGACCATTGAGCTCATGATATGAATGCTGTGACCGGATATAATTAATAATCCCATGGTTATGATAACCGAGATCACGGCTACTATCATAGGTGAAACAATTAATCTGACATTGCGAAAGAACACCATTAACAGGATAAAGATCAAAACCATCGCCAAGGGGGCTGTTGTGGCCATTTGCTTGAACATTTCCACCGCAAAAGTGTCTTGAGCTACGGGCAATCCGGTGATAAAATATTCATCTGATCCCTCATACGTTTTGATCCTGTCTTTCAGCAGCTGGGTCACCTGATAACTGATACCTTTGGAGGTTATAGGAATATAAAGAGCCAGCGATTTGGCATCATCAGATAGCATCGTTCCGTCCAGTAGTGGTAGTTTTTTGGCTTTGTTCCGGATAGACAATGCTTCTTGTTCCGATAGTGGTGCTGCAGGCATTAACCATTCAAATCTGACGGCTCCTAATCCATCTTGCTCAACATTATCAATAGTTGACGGTGTGAGCATTTCTGGCACAATTACACCCTCCATATCACCCTGCTCGTTTTCCCATTGTATCGTTTTAGCATACTCGGTTAAATCATGGATGTCGGTTAAGCTCTCAACATTAAACACTCCATGATCATGTGCTTTATTGACAATTCCGACCACGAGTAGATCGTAAATTGAGAATTTCTCTTTAAGCTTGCGATTGAGCACCCGTTGCGGATCGTCGGTATCCAACATGTTTTCCGGATCCGCATCGATATGCATGACCTGCAAATACTTCGCGGCTGTGGATGAAAGGAGTGGAGCCAATACCAGACCAACAGTTACCAGAGTCGAAACAATGGCTACCCACACAGTCAATTTTGGCTTTTTAATGGCTATCTCTGATATCTTAATCATCATATTTTTTTTATCACTAATAATTAGAGTTTAAAATGAAGGAGTGCACTTTCCTTTATGAAAATATTTACAACTACAAAGAAAGGGCAGACGATCTGTATACTATTTCAAGAATGAATCCGATCGTTACAATCTTGAGGCGGGAAAAATGGGAATGGAATCCGATTATAAAATATGGATCAAAAGGTTTCAAATTTGAAGCATCTCCGTCCGGTTTAGAAAAACCGGATAGAACTTTCAGAGTCGTCCGAAAGCTTGGCCCAATGTTGAATTGTAGGCCCGGATCTGAGTGGCTATAGCGATAGAGCTCAAAATAAGACCTCAAAAGGGACCAGGCCATTTCATTGAATTTATAATTAGACTTCGGGTGTATTTGCCCTATTCAGCATATGTGAAATGGCATAATGAATTGATTAAAAATCCGTATTGATATTTTGGTCATTATGGATAGGCTATTTCATTTGATGGTTGCGTGGTGGTAGTTTAATCGTACAGGGATCTTTTTTCTCCTTACATTTTCGTATGAAAAAGTAACAAAACCTGAGAAACTTCGCTCCGAAGAGTCTAGTGACCTCGCCACTGCGAGAGTCGCGAACCTTGTCTAAATCAAAAATAGCGTCATATTATAGTGCCATTTCTTCGTTCCCGAAGCACTAGCCAATAGCTGAATTGCTGAATTTTGGTATTCGGAAGCTTAAAGTGATTATATATTTTTATCTTGGAAATAGGAAATTTAGGAATATATGTTTCATGTCGAAGGTATAAATGAGGTAAGCAATATTTGGAATCTCAACTTGAATCGGACAAAATATTATGAATGAAAATCACTCCTACAGGGAGCTTAAGCCGATAAAAAAACTGGAAGAATTTATTCATTCCTTTTGGATGCACCACAATTTGACCAGTGAACCTCAACGTCTGACCATTGTTCCGGATGGATTTTGTAAAATGGTATTTGTGGTTCAGAATAAGAATGTAGTCAAGTTTTTTATTACCGGACTCTGGATCAAAGAGAATAATTTTGTTACACCTCCAAATGCCATCAATTATGGTTGTCGATTAAAAATTTTGGCACCCGAGTATTTAATAAAAACAGAACTAGCTACTACTCTTCAAGATTTCAAACAGCTGGATTTATCTTATCTGAACCTAAAGCATTTTGATCTTTCTACCTTTGAAATCATTGTCGATCAATGGCAACGTGAGTTTTTAAAAATGAAATCTCCCAAAATCATCCCAGGCAACAAAGTAAGGCTATCCCAATTATTGTATAAAGTCAAAGGAGAAATTACCACCAAAGAAGTATCTCAGCAGGTATTTTGGACCAATCGTCAGATTAATAGGTACATGAACAAATATCTTGGAGTATCGCTAAAAAAATATCTGAACATCCAGAAAGTTTACAATTCTTACATTCAAATCAGAGAGGGTAGATTTTTTCCAGAGAAGTATTATTTTGATCAAGCACATTTCATTAAAGAGGTAAAAAAGCATACCGGCGAAACACCCACCAGTCTTCACCAATCTCAAAACGACCATTTTTTACAATTGAAAAACATCAAGCGGGAATAGATTTGCATAAAATTTATTCCTAATGATAAAACAAACATATAACCATTTAACATTATTTACCCTATCGATTATTTTAATCGGATGTGGTAACCTTCAAAAAGATTCAAAATCAGAAAATTCGGTTGCCTCCAATTCTGTAGTCGATGAGGAAGCGGTGCCAAAACTTGGCAGAACCACTTATGCCGTGATCTGGAAATGGGCTACTGACGATGTCGATCTGGTCAATAACAATTCAGTGAAAATTTCGAGAGAACTTGCTCAGTTATGGAGAGAAGATATCATAGAAAATGCCTATTATAATGCTGACTCAAAGAATGATAAACTTGAAAACTTCCCTAATATTGCTTTCTTTTTAAAAGCAAAAAACGAAAATGAAGCCAGGTCCATTTTGGATGCACTAACAGTAGTTTCTAACCACATTTCATCTTATACTTTGCATCCGGTCGGTCCATTATGGCTTGGAAGAAATACAGAACTCATCAACAAAAAAGGGATTACTAAATCTTATGCTGCAGTCTGGACAACTCTGAGATCTCCTCTCCTTGGTCAGGGTGCGGATAAACTATTAAGGGAGCAAAATGATATGATCCTGGAATATTGGAAAAACGGTATCATAGAAAATGTATACTTCGATGTTGAGGGAACGTACTCTGAGAGCGAAAAAACAGATTTTGTTTATTTTGTTAACGCTAGTTCTGAAACTGTAGCAAAAAATATTTGTGAATCCCTCCCCTTTTTCAAAGAAAAAATGGCCTCTTACCAACTTTATGCAGCCGGTATTTTCTGGATGGGAAAATACAAGGACCTCCAATAAATTAACTTTCGAAAAATTGAACCATGCGTATTCTAAAACAGGAAATTTATTTTCCAATAATCATACTTATACACTTTCTCTTTTGGGCCATTGATTTGTATTTCTATCGCGGTACTTTTATGGAAGTATCATCCGATACCCTGTTTTTTGGAGAGATGACCAATGAATCATGGAAGAATGTTCACCGGATCCTGGGAGAAGTATTTTCATCGTGGGTGGTCACCGTTTTTGCCTTTAACTTTTTAATGGCTACCCGGGCCAAATGGGTCGAACGCATTTTTGGAGGATTGGATAAAATGTATCTGATTCACCGTAGATCTGGAGTCATAGCGGTATTCTTACTACTGGCGCACTTCATTGTGGTACCAAGAGATCTTACCGAATTCAATCCGGGTAAACCATTGGGATTTTATGCGCTTGTCTTGATATTGATTGGAGTTTTACTTTCTGCTCTGCCCTTTTTCAAAAGGAAATTGGCTTACCATAAATGGATAAATATTCACAAATTGATGGGCGTATTTTATGTGATGGCCGTAATTCATGGATTGATGGTCAACAGTCTGATCAAAGAATTACCAATTACGAGGATCTATGTGTTTGGAATGGCGTTTATCGGAATTTTCGCCTGGGTTTACCGGGCCTTTCTCTTTAATATTTTTAATAAGAAAGTGGAATATCAGATTACCAAAATTTCCGATTTGGGACACCGGATTACCGAAATCTTAATGAAGCCTGTAAGAAACGACTTGAGTTATTTAGCAGGACAATTTGCTTTCTTTAAATTTCCAGCTCTAAGTTTCAGGGAGCAACATCCTTTTACCCTCAGCAGTCATCCTTACCAGGATCATCTCAGGATTACGGTCAAAGGTCTGGGTGATTATACCAGTGATCTGAGTGAAAAATTGAGCGTGGGAGCTGTAGCTTGGGTAGAAGGACCTTATGGTCACTTTTCATCCAGTTATATTAAAGAATCAGATCAAGTATGGATAGCCGGAGGTATTGGGATTACTCCTTTCCTTTCGTTGGCTCGTGATATTCACCCGAACAAAATTCAATTGATATGGTGTGTAAATCAGGTAAAGGAAGCGGTTTATGTCGAAGAACTGGAAGAGATATCGAAAAACAATCCCAATTTCAAATATACCATTTGGTCATCGGAAGAATCCGGATTCCTAGATGCGGAAAAGTTGGGGATTGAAAACTACAAAAATAAGGGATATTTAATCTGTGGCCCAAAAGCCTTAAAAGATAACTTGATCAAGCAGTTGAGGGACAAAGGGGCCGCTCAGGAAAACATTTATGATGAAGAGTTTGCATTCAGATAAAAGCAACTTTGCAATGAATACATTTTGTCTTAAACGGAGAAGAGTATTCTCTAACGGTTTCCCTACAATAGTCCCTAATTCTGTCCATTCAGGGATAAAATAAATTGTTTTTAAAATTCATAAAATATTGATCAACCTCATGAAAAAAATTCAAAACGATTTAAGCCAAAAATTCAGCAAGGGTACTATTGTTATTCATTGGCTTACCGCCATTTTAATCCTGACTTTATTTCCACTGGGCATATTTATGGGCGGCTTGGAAGCTTCTGAAAAGATGGGATTGATAAAAATACACATCTTGTTGGGATTAGTTGTTCTCATTCTTACGATCATAAGAAGTTGGTTGTTTTTCAAGTCACCTCGACCTGATGATTTAATGACCGGTTCAAGATTTAACGATAAGTTGGCGGTTTGGATCCACAATGCGTTTTATTACTTATTGTTTTTGATCGCTATCTCAGGGATTGCAACAATGCTATTGGGTGGATATGGAGGCGATGAATTGATATTGGATCGTTAAGTGGAGGGAATGCTGAATTGATCTTATCTGCCGATGAGATACCTCCTTTGAAAGCGCACAATGCCCTGGCTTTTATAATGATGTTACTCTTGGTATTACATATACTGGGTGTAATCAAACATTTCTTGGTCGCGAAGGAAAATACTTTAAGAAGAATCTTTTAAGCTTACATAGTCTGACTTTAACTCTTATCGCTTTTGAAGTGTCTAAATTAGAAGACAGATGTCAGGAAACAGATGTCAGGAAACAGATGTCAGGAAACAGATGTCAGGAAACAGATGTCAGAAAACAGACTTTCCTCTAAATAATTCTCGAGTCATTCGATACCCTTGATACCCTCGACACCTGACACCTGATTTGACACCCTTGACACCCTTGACACCCTGGTCCCGATACCCTCGACACCCGACACCTGATTGACACCCTGAGTATTGAGATGTGAGTATTGAGATGTGTGGGTGTGACAATGCCTCCTTGTTTACATCTATTAAGTCTGCCGCAAATTTTCCCAGCCCTGACATCAGAAGTTAGAAGACAGATGTCAGTAAACAGACTTTCCTTCAAATAATTCTCGAGTCATTCGATACCCTTGACACCCTTGACACCCTGGTCCCGTTACCCTCGATACCCTTGAAACCCATGACACCTTATTATTATTTAATGCTTTTTACCTCCTCCACCTCCAAAATAAGGATGATCATCAAATCCGGAATAATCGGGATTTTTCCCTCGAGGATCATTTAATTCTACGAGCTTTTTTTGCAGTTTTGATCGGAGACTTTCTATTAAATCGGCATATGTAGGGTCAGCTGCCAAATTATTCAACTGATTGGGATCACTTTTTAAATCGTAAAGTTCTTCTCCTGGTCTTTTTCCGAAACAAAGTTGGTAGGAGAGGAAGTGTTCTTCATCCATGTCTTTGTTTTCTATGATATAGTCCTTAGTAGGACCTCCGTCGCAATCCGCATACCATTGATCAGGGTAATTCGTATTCCCTATATTACCTGTTCCGGCCGGCCATAATTCCGGCCGGTAATTCCGAATATATAGATACTCTTTATTTCTGTATCCGCGGGACGGATAACCACCCATATTGGGTTTTTCCTGGGAAGGCACATGACGTTCGCGGCCAAATACAATGTCTGATCGATTTTTACCATCATTTGTTTCTGAATGATCTGATCCCAAAATATTCAAAAAACTTTGTCCTGTCATATCATCAGGTACTTTCACTCCTGCAACTTCTAGAAGTGTAGGAGCGATATCTGCAAATGATATAAAGTCATCTATTTTTCGACCGGATTTCACCTCCTTACCCCATCTGATCGCAAAAGGGACCCGAGTGCCACTATCATAAAGATTTCCTTTACATCTTGGAAATGGCATTCCATGATCTCCGGTCATTATAATGAGGGTATTTTCGAGTAACCCCTGTCGCTCCAATTGAGTGATTATAGACCCCACTAGTTGGTCCCAACGTTGTACTTCAAAATAGTAATCGGCAATATCGCTGCGGACTATTTCCGATTCAGGAAAATGTGGAAAGAGGTGTACATTTGAAGCATTTATACCATTTTCAACGCCTGATCCTTTTTTATAATTACGGTGAGGATCTGAAGTTCCTAACCAGAAAAAGAATGGCTTATTTTCAGTGTTCGCCTTTAGAAATTCTTCAAATGTTTGATATGCATCATTGGCTGGATGCGAGCCATGATGTGCAATCCAATTATCCAAATTACCGGGACCCCATGTTTTTGCTTTATTCCTTCCGGTAGCATATCCATGATCTGCGAGTAGGTGAATAAAACTTTGATGCTCTTCGGATAAAGTACTCCATAAGTTTGCGCCGGATCCCAGTTCCCAAAAGTATTTACCAGTGATAAATGAATTTCTGCTGGGAGTACAAGAAGGACTTGAAACATAGACATTATTAAAGAGAAGGCCTTCATTGGCAATTCTATCGAAGTGGGGTGTTTTTACCGCACTATCACCATACGCTCCCGCATGGGGCCATCCCCAATCATCAGCTAGGCAAAATACCATATTGGGACGTTGCTCCAGATCTCTTTTTTTTATTTCGCATGTAGTCAAACTTAAAAAAACGAATGAAAAAATTAGACTTTTTATTATCTCATTATTCATATCCAGAAATTTATTCTCTGTATTACAAGATAAGTTCATTTGGTAAACGGAGCAATTTTTCGAATCATAATCGGCTTCCCCCCGCAAAAATTAATGGGAGGCAGCCAAGACGGTTATTTACCTTTTCATCGTTATTCGAAAAGAAATGACATAGGGACTTAGTTTTGGGAAATACTTCACAATTCATTGATTCGGAACAGGAAATATGATAACTTTATATAACCAAAAATTTCCATTACTCGATATCTTCATTGAATGGTATATATCAATAACATTCGTTGCGGACTTGTTATGCCTAATGACAAATTTCGCCCAAGCTGTGCCAACGAAGTTTTTATTTGAATAGTTAAACAAATAAGTCATGAAACACTATATTTTTCAGAAAGGGCTTTTCTCATTAGTACTGATACTATTTATTGGCCGAGGGATTGCCCAGGAGAGAAAAATTCAGGGAGTGGTTACTACATTTGATAGCATTCCCGTCTCAGGTGCAAGCATCATCTTGGCCGGTACAAAACAAGAAGTGCTTTCCGATTCTATGGGGAATTTTGCAATCAATAATTCGGGTGATGATAAACTAATTGTTTCTGCCCGGGGATTCAAAAGGCAAAAGGTAAAACTTACCGACTTGACAAAATATGTTGCGGTCAACCTCCATCTTAAGCCTGGTATGAAAAGCCGGGAATATGCGATCGCCTATGGACATGTTTCTGATGCGGACAAAATCTTCGCGATTGCGAATATGAATAATGAGGATGAAGACTTTTCCCGCTTTCAGAATATGTATGATTTGATCAGAGGCCGGTTTGCAGGTGTTCGAATCCAGGGAAAGGATATTATTATACGAGGAGAAGGTTCATTTTTAGGTAGTAATGCGGCCTTAATCGTTGTGGACGGTGTAATTACTGACAGCAGTATATTGGACTCTATCGTACCGGCAGATGTAAAAGATATTAGTATTCTAAAGGACAGTAGTGCTGCTATCTACGGTTCCAGAGGGGCTAATGGCGTGGTAATCATTGAAACTCGCAGAGGAGGAGATGGATAAATCAGGGCAAGTTAACTATTTGGATCAAGGTACCGACTACTGACTTTTAAACCGAAAGTGTGTGGAAGGGCTATGGCTAGCTTTCATCAAACCGAGCATTTCTCTTACTATTTCAGGAAATTGATCGGCCAAATTGTTACTTTCAGACAGGTCTTCCTCCAGATTATAAAGTTCTACCGGTGCACCGTAAAAGTCCTTCTGCAAATTTAATCTGACCGCCTTCCATTTCCCTTTACGCACTGCCTGTTTTCCTCCTTTTTCATAGAATTCCCAATACAAATGGTGATGTATTGGTTGATCTTTGCCCATTAATGTAGGTAGAAATGATATACCATCGATTTCAGCGGGTGGTTTGGTCCCGGTGATATCGGCAAGAGTAGGCATCAAATCCCAAAAGGCTCCTTGGTGATCGGAGGTTGATCCTGCCTTAATTTTGCCTGGCCAACGTACAATCATCGGTACGCGTATTCCACCTTCATACAAATCTCGCTTTCTTCCCCGCAATAGACCTGAAGAGTTGAATAAATCAAGGGTGCCACCATCTCCATGGGCTCCATTATCGCTGGTGAAAAAAACCATGGTATTCTCGTCGATTCCTAGTTTTTTTAATAATTGCAGAATACGTCCGACGTCCTTGTCCATACGCGATATCATCGCTGCCTGAATCTTCAGTTTGTTATCCCAATCTCGATCTTTATAGATGCCCAAATCAGGGACCTGAAATGGTCCGTGGGGAATGGTATAAGGAACATACAGGAAGAAACTGGTGTCTTTATGATCCGTAATAAAATCCAAAGCTCGTTCGGTTAATACATCATGTGAATAAATTGCACCTCCGGATTTTCTGTCATTCCCCGTTTGCCAGATTTTTTCCCCCTTATTTCCTTCCAAATAATATGGATAATAACTGTGCGCATGACGCTGACAATTATATCCTAAAAAATCATCTACGCCATGTAAGTGTGGGGCTCCCGTAGATGCAGCATGACCCATTGCCCATTTTCCATAACAAGAAGTCACATAGTTTCTTTGTTTTAAAACTTCAAAGATGGTGATTTCATCTTCGGGTATGGGTAATTGTCCCAGATAGGACCTCCAATGACCAATTTCATAATTGCCTCTAACATAGGCATGTCCGGTGTGCTTACCGGTCAAAAGGGCACATCGAGACGGGGCACAGACTGTAGATCCCGCATAGAAATTGGTAAAACGCATGCCTTCATTAGCCATGAGGTCAATATGAGGAGTCTGAATCTTATTCTGGCCATAACAGCCCAATTCACCATATCCGAGGTCATCTGCCATGATGAATATGATATTGGGATGACTTTGTTCTTGTGCGATTAAATGGTGGCTGAAAATGCAAATGACAAGTAGTAGCAAGTTAAAGGGAAGGATCCTCATTGATATAAGTTTATAAAAAAAATAACCAGAATTTTGTATCAGTAGTCGTATGGATGGATACGGATATTAACCAACTATACCATATGGAATTACCCATCCAGTAACCTTCTTTTCTGCTTGGTAAATTGCTCTTCAGAGATCTCCCCACGGTATAACATTTCTCCTAAATTTTCAATTCTTTCCAATTTTTCCAGGAGTAATGGTCTTTCACTATCGAGTAGATTTTCCTGCGGGGAAGGCAACATCTTGATCAATCGGAATCCGTTTTTTTCAAATGTTTTAAAATCATTTTTCGATCTTAGAAAAGCAAGGGTATAGTGGTTTTTGATTTTGGTGAAATCATCATAACCATATTCAACGGCTTTACTCAGATGATAAAATCCATTTTTGGCATCTTCTTGCATGGAATAGGCGCAGGCTAAATCCATATGTAAACCGGCATTTTCTGGTTCTTGTTTTAATTCCTCCTGCAATCGGGCAATCTTCTTTTCATATGTTCCCGGACGCAAGATCTTCTTTTTGCGTGGTTTGGCAGGTTCGTAAGCAGGTATTTCTTTGGGCTTTTCCTTTCTCCTTCTTCCGAATGTAGGAGGTTTTATTTTTGCCATTTTTACTCCCATATTGTATTTCTGATTAAAATCGGACTTGGATAAGGAAGCAAAAATAATTGAATCGATAAAACCGACTATTGCCGGAATAGCAATCAAAAACCATATTCCTAATATCATTCCAATAATAGCCGGTGTAATATAGGCCAAACCGAGGTATCTTTGTCCCAAATAAAATCGATGTACTCCAAAGATCCCTAGAAAAAAACTTAGCAAAGCCGCCACCCATTTGTTTCTTTTGTTCTGTAAAACCGGCCCCTCATTCATGAGTTCAGGCTGATTGGTTTTGATGTCGGGCACGGAAACAATTTCATATTCCGGTGCATTGATACCCTCATTAGTAATTGCCAGGATCTCAATCGCATCATTTATATTTTTTAATTCAAAATAACCGAGAGATTCTGCTTTCAACCAATGATGGTTAACAATATCTTCATGTACTTTACCGGATATGTATACACCACCCGGAATGCACATGGTTTCGATTCGGGCAGCGATATTCATTCCGTGTCCATAGGCGTCGTCATCGGTAAAGGTAATGTCACCAGTATGGATGCCAATCCTCAAAGGTACCTTTGGTTCTACTTGAAATTCTCTTTGCATTTTTACCGCACACTCGACGGCTGAGGCAGCACTCGGGAAAATACTTAAGGTGCCATCGCCAAAATATTGCAATAATTCTCCTTCATGTTCATGATTAATTTCCTCAAATACTTTACGGTGTCTCCGGCGTATCTCACCACCCTTTTGCTCATCCTCCTGCATGATTCTGGAGTATCCGACAATATCAGTAAACATAATTGCTGCCAGCCTTCTTCTTTTCTTGTTTTCCATTGGCTTGGGTAAAATTAATGTAATAGCATACTCAATGCCACTATTAAATTACACTAAATCCAAAAATATCCAATTATCAGCAGAGCATTTATCTTTTGGGATTTTTTTCTTTCCATTCACCACTCTGGGTAGGAATCTTGGTAGAAAAGTTAATTACTATACATTTGGAGAGATATATTCCTAATGAATTGATGTAAAGGATTTGAGAATAGAGCTTATTGTTCAGTTATTCATTTCAGGATAATTCTTAGTCTTGAGAGATCTTCTCATATAGAAATGTTAGCAGTTACTTCACTGTATTTTCTTCCCACATGGAAAGGTGAATATGGGGAATATGAGGTTGAACTCGACTGGAGATCTTGGATTAATAACCCCTGATGAAATAGATTGGATCAATTCGCCCGGAATTAAGTTATTTGTCCTATGATAAATTAGTTTCGGCAGGTCAAAAAGCTCTATTTATGATAAAACCAATTTTATCAGCAAGTTGATTTAGATCATTGCAATCTGTTGAAAAGGGATTAAATTTAAATCGAAAACTACTTCGTGCCCGCTGTTCAGAGAAGGGTTCTCCTTATATCAAGATCAAAACAGAATCGTATGAAAGGATTGGAAAAATATGGAATTCTATTGAGTCCAACCGAACACGAATTCGAAAATGATGGTGTTTTTAATCCTGGAATATATCAGGAGGGTGATACGGTACATGTATTGTACCGAGCCGTTAGGCACGGTAATTTTTCTACCATCGGTTATGCAAAAACCAATGGGCCGTGTCAGATTTTAGAAAGGTATAACTATCCCATCATCCGACCGGAATTTGATTATGAAAAACATGGTGTAGAGGATGTACGTCTTGTTAATATAGATGGGGTCTTTTATATTACATATACGGCCTATGATGGAATCAATACATTGGGTGCCCTTGCCACCTCCCAGGATCTAATCCAGTTCGAAAAACAGGGTATTATCACCCCAAAGCTAAATTATAAAGAATATGAAAAATTAGTGAAGTGCTGCGACAAACATGGATTAAACCCCAAATATCATCATTACTTTCGCCTTTTCGCAGAAATCGGTTTAGTTGAAGAAAAATTCAGATTACTTAGAGATAAGGATATTGTTTTTTTCCCCAGGAAGATCCAGGGTAAGTTTGCGATGTTGCATCGAATATGGCCAGGCATTCAAGTGGTTTATTTTGATGATTGGAAAGAACTAACCAAATCCTTTTGGGAAGAATATATCAAAAACCTAACTGACTTCATTGTCCTTGATCCTAAAGGTATTTTTGAAGTTGCCTACATTGGAGCAGGAGGCCCTCCTATAGAAACAGATGACGGCTGGCTATTAATATACCATGGAGTCCAGGAAACTACTACGGGTCGAACCTACCATGCCAAGGCAGCACTTTTGCATAGGGAAAAACCGGAACTGGAAATATCCCGATTACCCTATCCCTTATTTTCTCCGACCAAGGAATGGGAGAAACATGGAATCGTTGACAATGTGGTATTTCCTACGGGGCACGCGCTATTTGGAGATGACCTTTATGTGTATTACGGAGCTGCTGATAAATATACTGGAGTTATCAAAATGAGTTTAAAAAAATTACTCCAGGAATTACGTAAACAACCTTAAAAAATCTCAAATGAAATTTTTAACAAGGGGAATGAAAATGCTATTTGTTGGATCTTATACCCCGAGGAGATGTGGTATAGCTACATTTACCAACGATCTTTATAATGCCATTCAAAATATGTTTGGTGACACACTTCCAATGGAAATTTGTGCTGTACAGAATCAAGGTGACCATATCCATTATGGAACAGAAGTAACCTACATACTCCATTCCCAAGAATTGGATAATTATAGAATTATTGCCGAAAAAATCAATGAAAGAGAGGACATTGGTTTGATCTGTATCCAACACGAATTTGGCCTGCATGGGGGAGATTTGGGAGGATACCTGTTGACTTTTTTATTGACCTTAAACAAACCGGTTGCCACAGTATTTCATACGGTCTTACCAAATCCTGATGAGTTAAGGAAGAAAATTGTTCAGACTATTGATATTCTTTCAGATCGACTTATCGTACTCACCAAAAGGTCGGAGAAGTTATTGGAAAATGAATACGGTTGTTCTTCTGATAAAGTTACACACATTCCTCATGGAACACATACTGTGTTGTGGGAAAAAAAGATTAGGGTGAAACGAAATCATGAGTATAAAAATAAAATTGTGTTATCTACATTTGGATTGATCAGTGAGAACAAAAACATTGAAAAAGCATTATTTGCTCTTAAGGATGTGGTTAAAATTCATCCAGATATAGTTTATATGGTGATAGGCAAAACTCATCCTGAAGTAATCAAAAAAGAAGGTGAAAAATACCGGCGGTTTCTACTTAAAATTACCCAGGAATTAGGTTTACAAAAGCATGTGGTTTTCATCAATGAATATCTGGACCTTAAAAAATTATTGGAGTATTTAATACTTTCGGATATCTATTTATTTACTTCAAAAGATCCCAATCAGGCCGTCAGTGGAACTTTGGTTTATGCATTCAGCTGTGGTTGCGCTGTAATCTCAAATCCGATTCCGCATGCTATTGAAACATTAGCTGGCGGCGATGGTTTGTTATTGAAGAATTTTGAAGACGATCATGAACTAGGAGAAAAGATTATCGATCTTTTGAAAAACAGTGATAAACGATCGGCGTTGGCTCAGAATGCCTTTGCAAAAATCCGATCTACCTCCTGGGAGAATATAGCTTTGAAGTACGGATTGCTGTTTGGAAAACTAACTGAGCGAATAGAAGATCTTAGATTTAACATACCACAAATCAAACTGGATCATGTAAAAAAAATGACGACTGATGTAGGGATTTTGCAATTCTCCAACTTTAGTCAACCTGATCCAAACTCAGGATATACACTCGATGATAATGCACGAGCTTTGATTAATATGGTAATGTATTTTGATCAATATGGGAATCCGAATTCACTACAATACTTAAATATTTATCTCACTTTTCTTGAAAAGATGCAGCGTGAAAGCGGCTGGTTTGATAACTACTTGAACTATGAACTTCAACTCACCGACCAAAATGCCGAGTCCAATCTTGACGATGCTAATGGGAGGGCAATCTGGAGTTTAGGATATACGATCGCTCATCAGGATATTTTGCCTCCAAGCTATTTGGATAGAGCCATAAATTGTTGGAACAAAGTTTTTGATAAAATAGAAGGTATAAATTCTCCCAGGGCCATGGCCTATTCTATTAAAGGTTTATACCAATATTACAGTACCTATCCTCAAAAACATGTAAAGAATAAGATCATATTATTAACCAATAAGCTCATGGACCATTACCGGGTAAATTCCGAACGTGATTGGCAGTGGTATGAGGACATTATGACCTATGCCAACAACGTGCTGCCGGAAGCAATGATGTATAGTTTTTTGGCAACTCGTGACACGGAATATAAAAAAATTGCAGTAACCACTTTTGATTTCTTGCTTTCTCAATATTTTATGAAAAGACAAATCAAGGTAATTTCTAATAGAGGGTGGTTTAAAAGGAAGAATGCAAGGAACTTTTATGGAGAACAACCTATGGAGGTGGTAACCACAATTATTACTCTGGATCTATTTTATCAGGTTACAAAACACAATAAATATCTGGATCAGTTGGAGATCGCTTTTAGTTGGTTTTTAGGTAATAATCACTTACACCAGATCATGTATAACCCTGAAAATGGAGCTTCTTACGACGGACTGGAAGACAAACATGTAAATATTAATCAAGGAGCTGAGTCTTCATTGTGTTTTATGAAGGCTCAAATGATCTTAGATAAATATTTGAATAAAATCAAAGATAATCAAAATACAAAAAAACCATTAATTAAAAGTGAGTTAACCACATCCTGATTGTGATTGCTGAACATATTTAATTTGGCCTTATAAGATTCGAGGAAGCAGGGTTATGAGTAGATAAATCAAGCTTGTAGGAGAAATAATAGAGTATAATTATTTATGATCCCAAAATTTTGAATAACGTGAATCAGTCAGATAGAAAAAATCAAAATTCGGATTTATCAAATAAGAAAAATCCCAAAATGTCTCCAGGTGCAAACCGTCTTCTGTTTGTATTATTTTTATTGCTAATGCTAATATCGATTTTTTCAAATTCCATGGCTAACCTAAGAGAAATCAGTTGGTTGGAATTTGAGCAGACCATGTTGAGCACGCATGATGTAGCTAAAATTACAGTGATCAATAAGGAGGTGGCAGAAATCTATATCAAGAAGGAAAAATTGGAAGATCCAAAATACGAAGAGATTTCGGATGGACCTTTTAGTTCTGAATCCGGCCCTCATTTCGAACTTCATATTGGATCAGTAGAAAGTTTTGAAAACAAAATCAATCTTGCTCAACAGAATTTTTCTCCCAGTGAAAAAGTAGAAATTCGATATCAAAATCGAACGGATTGGACTTCATTCTTATATTGGTTATTACCGATTGGACTTCTTGTATTGTTTTGGATGTTCCTATTGGGAAGAATGGGAGGAATAGGAGGTGGAAGCTCCATATTTACATTCGGGAAATCAACAGCGAAGCTTTTAGATAGAGATACAAAGAGCAAAGTTACATTTGAAGACGTGGCAGGTTTGAAGGAAGCAAAGTTGGAGGTAAAAGAAATTGTTGATTTTCTGAAAACACCTCAGGAATATACCAGATTGGGAGCGCAAATCCCAAAAGGTGTCATGCTTGTAGGTCCACCAGGTACCGGCAAAACGCTGATGGCCAGAGCCGTTGCTGGAGAAGCTAAAGTTCCGTTTTTCTCCTTATCAGGATCTGAATTCGTAGAGATGTTTGTAGGTGTTGGAGCTTCCAGAGTGCGGGATTTGTTCAAACAAGCCAAGGAAATGGCTCCCTGCATTATTTTTATAGATGAAATAGATGCAATAGGCCGTTCACGGGGCAATGTGAATTCTTTTCAAACCAATGATGAAAGAGAAAGTACCTTAAATCAGTTGCTCACCGAATTGGATGGATTTGGCACCAATACGGGAGTAATTGTTCTTGCCGCAACCAATAGAGCGGATATTTTAGATAAGGCATTATTACGTCCGGGCAGATTTGATCGGCATATATATCTGGAACTTCCCAATCAAGAGGAGCGTAAGGAGATTTTTCAGGTTCACCTGAGACCGATAAAGAGGGCTGACGATGTGGATATCGATATGCTTGCTTCTTTGACACCCGGTTTCTCCGGTGCAGATATCGCCAATATTTGCAATGAAGCTGCTTTAATAGCCGCACGCGAAAGAAAAGAAAAAGTTGAACATGATGATTTTATGCAGGCTAGGGATCGTGTAGTCGGGGGATTAGAACGAAAAAGTAAGATTATCTCTCCCAGGGAAAAAAATATAGTAGCGCATCATGAAGCTGGCCATGCGGTAGCCAGTTGGTATCTTCAAAATGTAGATTCCTTAGTTAAAGTATCCATCATTCCAAGAGGGAAGTCATTGGGAGCTGCCTGGTATTTACCGGAGGAACATCAAATAATTACCAAAAGTCAATTTGTTGATCAAATTTGTGCTGCATTGGGTGGTCGTGCTGCAGAAGAAATAATGTTCGATGAAATTTCTTCAGGGGCGCTGGATGACCTGGAAAAAGTGACCAAGCAGGCCTATAATATGGTAGCCTATTATGGGCTTGATGAAGAAATCGGAAATATAAGCTTCTATGATTCGACGGGCCAGCACGAGCGATTATGGGGTAAGCCCTATAGTGAAAATATGGCTAAAATGATTGATAGCGAAGTGCAGGATCTAATCGCTTCGGCCTACGATAGAACCAAGCAAATTTTATTAAAACATAAAGATAAATTGAAAGAACTTGCAACACTACTATTGGAAAAAGAAGTAGCCGAAAAAAGGGATCTGGAAGGGATCCTGGGAATTAGAGACTCAAAGATCCCACTGGTGGGCTAACGATCATTTAAATGGGGCCTCAATTTCTCTTTTTACTTTGGATCCCCAGGGACAATAGCGTCCGGTTCGCACATACTCATCCAGATTTTCCTCCACATAGGTCGGATTTCCATCACACAATTCAATCGACAGATCGGTTAATAGCCAATCGTTGGGATCAAAATACCAGCTCCATTCAAAATTTAACTTACAAGTAGTGTTGTTTTCCAGGATTTTCCCATTAAAATGTTTATTACGATTTTCAACGGGCAAGTTCAGCTGCTCGTCAACAATGGCCAGCACATCTTCCTTGTCAGTCCATGCGATAAAGAGATCACCGGACTCATGGGCAAATTCAAAAAATCTGGTTCCGGAGCGAGTCTCCGGGCATTGGCTTCCATCGACATGGTCTTTGTTACAGGAAGTCAGTCCTAAGACCAAAAAGAAATAAAAAACAAAAGACTTCATTTTAATCATTTAAAATTGAGTTCAAGAGATTTTAGTTATAGAGACAATTCCGGACAGCGATAGGTTGGGGTAATCTAAATTAAACTTTTGTTAATTTGGAACTTTAATTAGGGTTTGCTGATTTTATATTCTAAATACAAATTGTCTTACTTTTTTTTCTTTTCTATTTTTAGGATGCCAGACGAATTGAAAATTGAACTTGGGAATCAATTTGTTTAAGTCATTAACAATGCTAGTTATCGGAAGGTGAATTTCGGATTGCAAATTTTGAAATAAAATATTCGGATATTTGATTACAATTTTCCACAAGTTAACCAGGTTCAATACAAAGAAGATTGCGCCTATCCAGCTTTCTGAGGTATCTTGTCTTCGGGCTTTTATATTATTGAGGCCATAACCATTTTTACCTTGACCAATTTTTCCTTCCACATGATTACGTTGATTACGTTCTTTTTTGAGTTTTCGTTTTTGATAGGGAGTGAGAGATTGTTTAGGAGGTCTACCCAAAGGTTTTCCTACAATTCGGATTCCTTTATCTTTTAACCATGCTCTGTTGTTTCTGTTCAAATAGATCCTGTCAGCCAATAATAACTCTGGATAATAACCAAATGTAATTCGAAATTTTTCTACTTGCAATTTCAGATCTGAAGACTCATTAAAGGCATGCCAACTGATGTGATCTACTTTGCTGTACCCTTCACATTCGCTGACACTTATTTTACTTCCAAACTCTACTGTAACCTTGTCTTTTCCCCTGACTATTGGCCTAACATAAGGTTGGTAAATATTTACGATCCTGTCTGGGCAACTATGTGTTTTATTATCATACATCCTCATTTGCTGATTGCAAATCAATTGAATTACCCAAAAGATGCGCTGATCACGACGAGTAAAAGGAATAGAATTTTGTGAAATAATGTTTAGCAATTTGTGAATTGTTTTGATATTTCTGCTTAAATATCTGAGTTGTTGGCCAATTACCTTTCTGATCTGTTTTTTAGATTTATTTTTCTTTTTGGCCAGGTTTAAGTATTCCTTTTTGGCAATCCTTCGATAAGTGCGAGGCTTAACCTTTAAATCAGTCATTTTGTATAGTATATCTATCAGACGCTCACTTTCTAAACGACTTTCACTAATTAATCCTAAATCGGTTGGATATTTGATTTGTTGATCGGCCACGGTGGCATCTATCTTCAGCTTCCCTTTGTGAGTAATTTTTGAAGTGGTTTGTTCTGGCATTGGTTCTTCGCAAACAGAAGACTTGTTTTCAGTTGGAGATCCAGGACCTTTGTTTGGTAAATTATCCTTTCCTTCTTGTTTAATAATCCGTTTGTGTTTTGGTTTGAGTTGTTCAGTTCGAGAAATGATCAGATCATTAAACGAATCAAACATTTCAGCACCCATTCTTTTACGTATATCTACAAAAAGCGATGGATCAAATGGAAGGGCTGTTTGAAAACTTTTCAATCCACAAAAGTATTGAATATAAATATTCTCAGAAATTTCTTGTACCGTATCACGGTCACTAAGTCCCAATCGGTGTTTGACTATTATTGCTCCTATTACCATTCGGATGTCTACACTTTCTCGTCCAGAATCAGTCCTCAGATTACGTGCATAAATAGAAGCCAAATCATCCCATGGTATCAATTTAGCTAGAATTACCCAACGGTTATCAGGACTCAGATCTTGATCAAATGGATGTTTAAATCCTTCAAGAGTAAGCTGATTAGCAGGTGTATATCGTATCATAACTGCAAGGGTTTTGATAGTAAAATAACCAATACCTTGCACTTATAACTATAAATCACTACTTTGTTATCAACACAATATGTTGATAAACAAATATTTATGCCGCATTTCTGAAAAAATCAGCAAACCCTAATTAAATCGTTACAATTCTCTTATCTACTACTATAAGGTTGAACGAAAGCTCTGTTTCAGTGTTTCGTGATTATGTTTTTAATCAAAAATGCCCTTAAGTAGTCCTTTGAAGGTATTTGCTAAGTACGAGAAAAAGTGCACCACAACTCAACCACGCTGGTAAAGTCAGAAATGAAAGAAAGACACCTTGAGTGACAGAGATGAAGTAAAAGATTACAAAACTAATTCCCCAGGCCAACAACACAGATAAGTTAAAGGTTATTTCAGCTTTTTCGGCGTAATTTTTTATTATTCCTGACTTTCGAGCAAAGAAGTGTTCAAACACAATTATGGCCCCTACGGGCGCCAGAATAAAGCCATACAAGGCTACAAATCCTAATAATTTCATAGCAAAGGCTGGAAACAGACCGGCTATAGTGGCGATACTTCCGGCTAAAATGGTTACCCAAAAAGTAGAAGCTCGAGGAATTATGGCTTGAAATGCCAGACCAGCACGATAAATGGTTGGATTAGCTGTTGTCCACCCGGCAATGATTACGGCAACAATTCCAAAAATCCCAATGGCATTGTAAGCCAGTGGTCCGGGGGCTACAGGAGGCGCCACATTATTGGCTAAAAAGGATTGTGCTTCCGGCGATTTTAGATAAACCGCATAAAGTAATCCCGCTGCAATCCAGGCCATATAATGCCCAACATACATCCCAGCTGCGGTGGTCCAGCCGGATTTTGCACTTTTAGCATAGCGGAATACCGAGAGATCAGACATTCCAATGTGCATAGCTGCATTGCAAAACCATGACCATAGCACCACATGCCAAAAAGTATATTTAATTTGCCCTGGAAAAGGTTCTGATCCTTCACCCCAGATATTCCAGAAGTCAGCAAGACTTTTGACCTCCAGTTGACTTAGGGCTACGATGCCACAAGCTACAAATGCCAGTACAATAAAAGGTGCCATCCAGTTTGCAGCTTTAGATACGGAATCATATCCCCTGGCAGCAACAATAGAAATTATGGCTCCGACAGTGACTACTATAACCACCCAGGTGATGCCATTTGGCATGGTATCGGTTAGTTTAGGCATCTCCATGTCAAAAGGAACACCCACTGCCGTGGCAGAAACCGTGATCATGGCACCAGCTAAAAAACAGAATAAAACACCATTGGCGATATTGTAAAAGGTAACCAAATTTTTTCCACAGATCTTTTCCAATTGGTAATATAGGGTCAACCGATTTTTAACCGCAATTTCAGCGGTCAAAAACCGCCAACTCAATACCGCTAACAAATTACCTATCAATAATCCAACGATCAAATCAAAAGCACTGACCCCTGCAGTAAGGAATAGAGGACCGATCATAAATTCAGTTCCTGCTGCATGCTCCCCCGCATACATCCCTAAAAAACTTTTCCAGCTTTTCTGATGTGTTGTAGGAATCGGTTGTCTTTCAAATTCTTCCGTTTGTGCTATCTGTTGGTTACTGTTGGTTTCTGTCATCTGTATTGGGTTTTATCGTCAATTGCATTGGTAACATATGATTATATTCATACGATTTCTTAATATACATAACCATCATGAAATCATCACAATGATCACCTCTTGGACCAAACGTCCTCATTCTTAGTTTCATTTTCCTAAATCGAAACCTTACGGTTATCTTCATCTTACAAGCCTGTTGCAATCGTCCTCAATCCTCGTGTGGCAATTAGTGACTTCCTCACTTCCAATTCCCGATAAGCCACTATTGGATTTAGTGCTGCCCCAGTCCGAATTCTAGCTTCTCTTAACAATGGCCTTAGGTCGGTCCGATACGCATCTTGTAAGATTTCCTGGCTTAGACTTACCTCATTTTGTTTTTGGGCATCTTGCAAAGCGTTTCGGTTTACAACCAGCGCCTGTGCATAGGCTAACCGGATCGCTTCCAGACTTTGCATTAGATCTTCTAGTGGATCTTTTATGTTATGGCTGGCATCTATCATCCAGGCCAGAGGAGGATTATCTGCAATGTTATTTTCAATCCCGTAAACCAACTGGTTAAAAATTAGAAAGAGTTGATAAGGTTTTATACTTCCACAGGTTAAATCATCATCGCCGTACTTACTGTCGTTAAAGTGAAAACCTCCTAACTTTCCTTTCCAGATCAGGGTAGCAACTATTTGTTCAATATTTGTGTTGGGCAAATGATGTCCCAGGTCCACCAAACAATACGCCTTTTCTCCACAGGCATTAGCAAGGAGAAAAGAAGTTCCCCAGTCCTGAATAACCGTGCTATAAAAATTGGGCTCATAAGGTTTGTATTCAATGTACATTTTCCAATCCTCTGGGAGTTGGTCATGAATATTTATGAGACTATCCTGAGTATTTTGCAATGCCTTTCGCAAGTTGGATTGGCCCGGAAAGGAAGATCCATCTGCAAGCCATACCGTAAGACTTTTTGAACCCAGTGTCTTGCCAATATCGATCACCTCCAGATTATGCTGAATGGCCTGTTCCCTGGCCGATGCATCAGTATTACATAAAGAACCAAACTTATAACTAAGTGTTTGATTATCTTGATCTTGAAAAGTGTTGGAATTTACCGCATCAAAGTGAATACCGTGGGAATCTGCCAATTCTTTGATGGCTTTTGGGTCGTTGGGGATGTCCCAAGGAATATGTAGTGAAATAGCACCTGCGGATTGCGTCAGGGAATGAATAATGCCAACGTCATTAATTTTTTCTTCCAAATTACCGGGTTCACCTCCATAGGAAAATCGACCAAATCGCGTTCCTCCTGCCCCTAAAGCCCAGCTCGGTATAGCAACCTGGAATTCTTGAATCTTTTGTAATGCAACTTCTACTTCGATACCTTTTTTTTCCAATTGGTCCTTTAAAAAACTGAATTGATCAGAGTGTTCTTTCAAACTATTCTGATTCAACGATTGTAATTGATCTTTATTAATTTGCATAAAACAATTTTGAGACTGATTCAGGCCTCTACATTTGAGCCCAACACGCCAAATTATCAAAATTAAATCTGAATCCTAACAGACAAAAGCATTACCCATGCCCCATTTTAAGATGAATTAGGTTAGTTAAAATTAACAGCTAAATCTCCAAAATAATGTTTAACCGTGAGCCCACTTGGGTTGTACGAAGCTAAAGTAGCGAATAGTAGCTAAGAATCTATCATGTCAACTAAAAATTGTGTGGCAATGCTGATCTTTTTGCTTAGGATAAAAGGTCTCCTGTATGAACATTTAGGATCTGTCGGCTGTAAATAGTAATTTGGAGATTGGATAGAAATACTTTTATTAGATCACTTCAATAATTTGAAGTAAATGAAAAATCTACGTTTGTTACCAACATTCATCGCCGTATTCACTTCTTTTCTAAGCCTTAGCTGTTCAAAATCTGATAAAGCATATTTGCCCAATTTTATAATTATTTTTACCGATGATCAGGGTTATGCCGATCTTGGTTGTTTCGGTGGAAATCATGTTAAAACTCCACATATTGACCAAATGGCGGCCGAAGGTTTAAAATTAACCAGTTTTTATGTGGCTGCGGCGGTTTGTACACCTTCCCGCGCCGCCTTAATGACTGGGTGCTATCCGAGGCGAATTGATATGGCTACCGGGTCAGACTTTGGTGTACTCCTGGCAGCTGACCCAAAGGGACTCAATCCCGACGAAATAACTATAGCTGAATTACTGAAATCTGTGGGATATAGGACAGGGATTTTCGGGAAGTGGCATCTTGGGGACCAGCCCTCTTTTTTACCAACCCGCCAGGGTTTCGATGAATATTTTGGTATTCCGTATAGTCATGACATTCACCCGTTCCATCCACATCAGAAGAAATACAATTTTCCACCTTTACCTTTGCTTGAAGGCGAGACAGTCGTTGAAATGGATCCCGATGCCGATTACCTGACTAAGCGTATTACGGAACGTGCAATAGATTTTATCGAAAAAAATCAGGATCAGCCTTTCTTTCTTTACATTCCACACCCCATCCCACATCGACCACTTCACGCTTCCCCACCTTTTATGAAGGATGTACCTGAAGATATTATAGAAACATTGAAGAAGGAAGAAAACCGCATTGACTACAAAACACGTGATAAAATTTACGCTCAGGCCATTGGCGAAATCGATTGGTCCGTAGGACAAATACTGGATGCTTTGCGAAAATATGGACTTGATGAGCAAACCCTGGTGATATTCACTTCCGACAATGGCCCTGCAAGAGGTTTAGCAACGCCACTTAAAGGTAAAAAAGGTAGTACCTTTGAAGGGGGTATGCGAGAACCAACAGTGATTCGATGGCCTGGAAAAATTCCAGCAGGCCAGGTGAATAATGAGCTGCTTACAGCCATGGACCTCTTGCCGACCTTTGCTAAATTGGCCGGGGCTGAAATTCCGGATGACCGCATAATTGATGGAAAGGATGTGATGCCCGTTTTGCTCGGAAAGAGCAAGAGTCCTCATGAGGCATTTTTCTATCACAGAGGAAATATACTGGAGGCGGTAAGATCAGGCAAATGGAAGTTACGGGTAGCTGGAAATTCGTCACCGGCACTTTACGATTTGGACCAAGATTTGGGTGAGACAACCAATGTGCTGCAGGCCCATCCGGAAATTGGAGCACAACTCCGCGCGCAGATTGAAGAATTCAACCAAGAACTCGAACAGAACAAGCGCCCGGCAGCTTTTGTCAAAAATCCCAAGCCTTTATCGAAATAAGAATTGCCAAAAATCCTTAAAATGAAAAACCTGTTATTTATTTTTTGGTCATTAATCATTGCCTGTAACTCGAATAAACAGGAAAAAGTCAATAAACCAAATTTCATTATCATTTTCACCGATGATCAAGGCTATCAGGATCTGGGCTGCTTTGGCTCGCCAAATATCAAGACGCCTAGCCTTGATAAAATGGCAGCGGAAGGAATGAAGCTTACCAGCTTTTATGCTCAGACTGTTTGTGGTCCTTCCAGGGCTGCCTTAATGACCGGGTGTTACCCCATGCGAAATGCACGTAACGATAATGGTGAAGTGCCGCATCCTAAATTATCGTTGAGCGAAGTGACCATTGCCGAAGTATTAAAGCCAGTTGGATACGTCACCTGCATGATAGGAAAATGGGATCTTGCCGGCCATAATCCTGAACAATTTAATCCGGGTCTCTTACCAAAACATCAGGGCTTTGATTATTCATTCCTTACACCTACCAGCAATGATTCCAGAGTTCACCTTCTCCGGAATATGGAAGTTGTTGAACTTAATGCAGATATGTCTACCCTTACCTGTAGGTATACTGACGAGGCTATTGATTTTATTGAAAGTAATAAGGAACACCCCTTTTTCCTTTACCTCGCCCACACCATGCCTCATACCCTACTTGCTGTTTCTGATGAATTCAAGGATAAGTCTGCAGGTGGTATATATGGAGATGTAATCGAAGAAATAGACTACAATGTGGGGCGCATCATGACCAAACTTCAAGAAACCGGAATAGACGAAAACACGTATGTGATATTTACCAGCGATAATGGTCCCTGGTGGTTAAGGGGTGATCACGGAGGACATGCAGAGCCCTTGCGAGGAGCAAAAACCTCTGCTTGGGAGGGTGGATTGCGTGTGCCTTGCATTGTCAGGGCTCCGGGAAGAGTGCCTGGTGGAACAAGTTCTGATCAGGTAATGGCCACCATCGATTTGCTTCCTACGATTGCTCAAATTGCAGGCGCAAAACCTCCTACGGATAGGGTCATTGATGGTTTGGATATTTCCAGGGTAATGAGTGGAAAGTCAAAGCAATTGGAGCGTCCCTATTTCTATTACCAGCACCGGGAGTTGCGAGCGGTACGTCTGGGAAAATGGAAACTGCATTTACCACATCAACCGGATTTAAAGTCAGTAACTTATACCCGATGGCCCATACATAGTGCTACTGAAGACCGGGTATTGTTTGAAGATTATGTATTATATGATTTAGAAAACGATATCGGTGAAACTGTTGATGTCGGAGTTAAAAATCCTGCAGTAGTTGCTGAATTAACCAAACTTCTGGATTGGGCTAAAAAAGATATAGGCGATTTTGGAAAACGAGGAGAAAATGCACGCCCCCTGGGTGAGGAGCCTTATTTTACTCCTAATGATCTTATTCCAATAAAAGATTAGTTCTTAATGCACTAATGAGCCTACTCTGAAAAGTGTCATTTAAAGAATACTTGAAATAAAAAGAAATATTGTACGATTACCCGCCACCCTAACCCTAAAGGGCCTCCGCCCACAGATCCATACTTTACCCTAGCCCAAAAGGGAATGCATTCGCGCATTTATTTACATCAAGTTATGCGGGAGGTCTCTCCTTTAGGAGTGGGAGGCTAGCATGGCAAATTCTAAAACCAAATTATATTTACCGATGGTTTGATTCTGACTTTTCGAGTACCCTCACTAATGAGCCTACTCTGAAAAGTGTCATTTAAAGAATACAGATATGGGATAGATAGAGGGACAGTACGAAATAAAAAGAAATATTGTACGATTACCCGCCACCCTAACCCTAAAGGGCCTCCGCCCACAGATCCATACTTTACCCTAGCCCAAAAGGGAATGCATTCGCGCATTTATTTACCATTTAGGGGTACAAGTTATGCGGGAGGTCTCTCCTTTAGGAGTCGGAGGCGAGCGTGGGTAAATTCTAAAACCAAATTATATTTACCGATGGTTTTGATTTTGACTTTTCGATGAGTACCCTCACTAATTTTTATACAGTGCCCACTGGTACTTATGTAGATCGGGAAACTCGGGTATTGCTCCAGGAACCTACTCCGACATGAAAAGTGTCATTTTTAAAGAATACTTACGAAATAAAAAGAAATATTGTACGATTACCCGCCACCCTAACCCTAAAGTTAGGCGGTGAACTCCGCCCAGGCAGATCCATTTTTTACCCGTAGCCCATCAAAGGGAATGCATTCGCCGCATTAAATATTTACATCAAGTTATGCGGGAGGCCTCTCCTTTAGGAGTGGGAGGCGAGCAAGTGGCAAATTCTAAGACCAAATTATATTTACCGATGGTTTTGATTCTGACTTTTCGATGAACTACCCTCACTATGAGCCTACTCTGAAAAGTGTCATCTCATAAAGCAATACTTGCAATGGGCTCATCTAGACGATGAAGTGTTGGCAACCGCTATGTTGGATAGACTCCTTTACCGTTGTGAAGTAGTTAAACTAAAAGGAAAAAGTTACCGAATGGAAAACCGTAAAACCCAATAAAAATTTTATCCCCAGGTGGTGAAAACCAATTGCGAAAATTTGGGGATTATAAATTTGCTATTTACAATGAGCCTACTCTGAAAAGTGTCATTTAAAGAATACTTGAAATAAAAAGAAATATTGTACGATTACCCGCCACCCTAACCCTAAAGGGCCTCCGCCCACAGATCCATACTTTACCCTAGCCCAAAAGGGAATGCATTCGCGCATTTATTTACAGCAAGTTATGCGGGAGGTCTCTCCTTTAGGAGTCGGAGGCGAGCGTGGGTAAATTCTAAAACCAAATTATATTTACCGATGGTTTTGATTTTGACTTTTCGGAGTACCCTCACTAATGAGCCTACTCTGAAAAGTGTCATTTAAAGAATACTTGAAATAAAAAGAAATATTGTACGATTACCCGCCACCCTAACCCTAAAGGGCCTCCGCCCACAGATCCATTTTTTACCCTAGCCCAAAAGGGAATGCATTCGCGCATTTATTTACATCAAGTTATGCGGGAGGCCTCTCCTTTAGGAGTGGGAGGCGAGCATGGCAAATTCTAAGACCAAATTATATTTACCGATGGTTTTGATTCTGACTTTTCGAGTACCCTCACTAATGAGCCTACTCTGAAAAGTGTCATTTAAAGAATACTTGAAATAAAAAGAAATATTGTACGATTACCCGCCACCCTAACCCAAAAGGGCCTCCGCCCACAGATCCATTTTTTACCCTAGAAAGGAATGCATTCGCGCATTTATTTACATCAAGTTTTGCGGGAGGACTCTCCTTTAGGAGTCGGAGGCGAGCGTGGGTAAATTCTAAAACCAAATTATATTTACCGATGGTTTTGATTTTGACTTTTCGGAGTACCCTCACTAATGAGCCTACTCTGAAAAGTGTCATTTAAAAGAATACTTGAAATAAAACGAAATATTGTACGATTACCCGCCACCCTAACCTTAAAGGGATTTAAAGTTCAATATCACAATTTGCAAAAACTGTTTCTTAAATTAAAAATGGCAAGAGTCGACGGTACCATTTTTAAAGTATTGGACAAAATCTATAAAACCGACTTACTCATCATTGATGATTTTGACCTAAAACATTTAGAACAACAACAGCGTTTTGACCTATTGGATTTGATTGGGGACAGACACTCCAAAAAATCCACAATTATTGCCAGTCAATTCCCTGTAGCTAACTGGTATAATGTGATCGGGGATGATACGGTAGCTGACGCTATTCTGGACCGTCTAATCCATACATCTCATAGAGTAGTGTTAAAAGGTGATAGTATGAGAAGAAAAATAATGTAATTTTGTCATGTCCTTTTTTAGTTCTTTGAAATCAAAATCGTACAGGGGTCAGCATCGCCGGATTATCCAAAAACCTAGAAATATTGCCCCTATTAGGGGTTTCAGAGTGTTTTAGAGCGACTTTCTCCTGTTCAGAATGGTAAACCATACCCTATTAGTGATAGGCTATAATTTACAATAGCATATGGTGATTAATTAGGTAAGGGATTATATGAATGGATCATACTTCACAAAATCTTCACATAATTTAATCAAATTCAAATACCAGTTATGATTATATTAGATAAGCGATGATGTATCGTATTTACTATCAAGAATGGTCCCACTTCGTGGGGACACTTCAAATTAGACCACAATTAAGTTATAATTCTAACTATGAAAAACCTATTTATTCTCCTCTTCTTTTTTTTATTCTGCAATCTTATTATTTCAGGTTGTTCCAAGGAGGAAGTAAATAAAACAAACCAAATATTTACCCTTCAGAGTCCTGAAGATGGAGCAGTTGATCTTATTCCTTCAATTGAATTCAAATGGACCAAGAGCCAAAAAGCTGTTAAATACAGTCTTAGAATTACTGACAAAACTGACGAGAATAACATTATTGATATAATGGGTCTTAAAACCAATTCTTATTTATTGGAATCTATTAAAAGTGCAAGGGAATATTCTTGGAAGGTATTGGCTCACGATGATAATAATATGATTTTGTCCACACCTGCATGGACATTTAACACAAAATCGAATGCATTCTTATGGAACGACCAATTTTATAGTCCACAACTGGATCGTGATAGAAGAATTTATGTTTATTTGCCCCCGGATTATGAAAAATCTGATATGAGATATCCAGTTATGTATATGCATGACGCTCAAAGCCTTTTCTATTATAATTCCGGTGAGAATGGTTTGATGACTGATCAGGTACTTGATGAATTCTATCACGAAAAAGGATTTGGATTAATAATAGTAGCTGTGAGAACCATAGGATCAAGCAGAAACGATTTATTAAGCCCTTGGGTAAGTCAAGGTACTTACTTTCCATCATCAACCGGAAATGGAGGTCTAGGAGGTCTGTCATTGGACTTTATAAAAGAAACCTTAAAACCAGCTGTGGATAAGGAATTTCGAACTTTAGGGGATAGGTCTAATACGGGTATTGGGGGGATGTCGATGGGTGGATTACACTCGCTTTACGGAATACTACAATATCCAGAGGTTTTTGGATTCAGTCTTGTTTTTTCTCCATCATTATGGTTTGTAGATGACAAAATGTTCAATATGGCCTCAGAAAGGGCAAATCTATTAGATGATAACAGGATTTATTTTTGGGCTGGGGGTGAGGAGATCTTTGATCCTGTAAATGTGGCAGAACATGTTGAACAGGTAGTTAGTATTTTTGAAACAGCTGGATATTCGAATTTTAAATATGCATTTGAATCTCGTGGTGATCACAGTGGCAAATCTTGGAAAAAAGCGTTTCCAAGTGCTATTGAGTGGTTATTTGAATTGGAATGACTTTCAATTCCCTTTCTTTCTATCCTCATTCCAATTATTCACTTGTAATGCTAATAACATACCCGCCTTTACCAGTATCACTTCACCAATGACATATTTGAGGTATTTACCTGTTTTATTATCTGACAAAAGTGAACGTCTAATGTTTCGGAAGAATTTTAGCATGTATTGAAGATAAGGAATCTTCATGAATGCATTGAGTGCACTCCGAGTGACCAAGAATATATCTATTGGGTCTTCAGAGCAATTTGTAGGCTATTTCTAAGCCATTAATCAAAAATGAGATATCTTTTCTTTGATGCGCTTAAAATGTCCCCTTTTATGAATAATTTGAAGTAAGAGCGATATCATCAAATCCCACAAATCAATCTTCTACCTTGACTTGAAGTGCTTTAGAAATAATTGTGATGGTTTTCAAAGTAACATTTGTCCGCCCATTTTCAATTCTGGAAATGGTGGTTTTTTCATAATCACATAAAATAGCTAATTGTAATTGAGATAGATTTTTAGATAGACGAATGTTGATTCCCGTTGAAAATTGACCCATTAGTCTCACCAAAATTGACCCCCTAAATATATACAATTATGAACATATAAATCGTGGTTACTTTGCATCATATACTTTTGCCCCACCCTGCGTTTTAAGTTCATAAGAGGGCAAGCCAAAAGTATATGCTGCGATTTGGTTATTGTTTTAATTTTCATTTTTATTTATTGTAATGTTTTTCAATCGGTAAGAATCACCCATGATCACGAATGGATGGCAATGATGAAAGACTCGGTCCAGGATAGCTGTTGCGATTACCTCATCATTAAATATTTTTCCCCATTGATCGGGTTGTTTATTAGAGGTAATAATCACCGATCCTGTTTCGTATCGACGAGAGATTAATTGGAATATCCATTTGGCTTGGTCATTATTCAACTCCATATATCCCAATTCATCCAAGATAAGTAACTCGATTCGTGCCAGTTTTTGCAAAAATGCTATCATTTTTCCAGTCAATTGTGCAACAGCCATATCACTGAGCAGTTTGGATACATTATAAAAAGCTACAAGCATACGGGCTTGACAAGCTTTAATGCCTAAGCTGGTAGCCAAATGAGTTTTACCTACACCGGGAGATCCCAGGAAGATGACATTTTCCTTATGATGTATGAATTGTAGAGAACCTAATTCCCGGATACGTTTTTCATCCAATTGAGGTTGAAAAGAAAAATCAAACTGCTCAAGGGTTTTAATAGCTGAAAATCCAGCCGTTTTAATGGATCGGTTAATACTGTTTTCAATCCGATGTAAGACTAGTCCCCGCAAGATGGTTTGAAGAAAATCCTGATAAGAGGATTTGGTTTTAATAGCATTTTCAATTTCACTATGATAATGATCACGGATGTATGTGAGTCTTAAATATTTGCAATAGGATTCAATATTTTCTAACTGATTCATGAGTGTTGATTTAAGTGTTGATTGTATTGATTTAAATCTCGATTTATGGGTTGAGTAGGAATATGATTGCGATGCTGAGTATGGGTGCTGACAGGGATATGTGGTATCATTGGTGTGTGGGATTCCAAGATCGCTTGAATAATATGATAGCTATAAAAATTATGTTGATCGGCCTGTTCAAATGCTTGTTCCAGCAGCTCAGTTGAGTAATAGTTGGCTAATTCCAGAATCTGGGTTAAATGGTAGTTGGGATTAATGCGTTTTTGAGTTTTCAGCTTTTCAACAAAAAATTGATGTTTGGGAAAACGCAAAGCAAAACTATTCACCAACCTAGTCCAGTTCCCACGTTCTATGTGATGGTTTTTGTAATGCTCCTCTATCATGATTACCTTGCCCTTAGTTAAACTCATTTTATGTCGTATCAGGTGAATTCCAGAGGAAGCATGTATATCGATATAGTACCCTTTGGATACCCGGACCCACACTTGCCTGCCTACAAAAAAATGAGGTACACTGTATTTACTACCTTGAAAAGAAATCAAACAATCCGCAGTTACTTTCCTTAAGGTTTCTTGTGTGCCCACATAGGAACGATCCGGCAAGGGAATCAATGATAACTTTTCGGTTTCCAGCAAATCAACGGGTCTAGCTCGAGTGGTATTATGAACCTTTTCATTCACTTGTTTTTGAAAAACCTTTAATTTTTTTACCAAATGTTCAAAGGAATCAAATCGGTTATCCTTAATAAAGTGATCTTCTAAATATCCAAATGGTTTCTCTACCTTACCCTTGCTCCAGGGATGCCTGGGCATACTACGAGTCGGATCACAACCATAATGGCCACATAATCCTAAATAATGTTTATTCCATTGAAAATGATGGCAAGAAGCATTCTTTACAAAACATTTGGCATTATCGGTTTGTATCCTTCCTGGCACTCCTCCACTTTGTTTTAATCCTGATTCCAGCGCTTCAAAAACACTCCCTTGTTCTTTCGATAAGGACACTTCGTAAACTTGGTAACGACTATATCCCAATACATAACAATACACAAAAATCTTGGTGAGCACATCTGCAATCATTACCGTATAGGGACTCCAGTCAAACTGTGCTTGCTCCCCAGCAACAGTTTCATAGGGCTGATACGATTGTGGACTTCGAGGTAGGTGTTTTTTTAAATACCGGTAAAAGGCACTCTTTGATCCATTGTATCCTTTACTCTTTATTTCTTCCAATACACGACTGCCTCTTAACTGTTTCGTTATAAACTGTTGCCGAATGTAATCCGAAAATGGAGCTAATCCAGGATTTATCTCTTCCTTGCGGCGATACTTCGGCAACTTGTCGCTACGTATGGCTGTGCGTACCGTATTCCGACTAATCCCAAGCGTGCGTACAATAAAATAGATACTCTTGCCCCGTTTATGTAGGTTCCGTATCGTAACCCAATCTTCCATTGTAATCATTTTTTAGTCTCAATCTCTGTGGATTAAGTTGATTTAAAAAATATTTCTTGACTTCATTAGGGGGGTCAATTTTCAGCGGGAAAAGGGGGTCAATTTTCAGAGGGAATTAATTCTGAGGCTTAAACCGAAGGAACAGCTATTATAGAAATCATTTATCGCTAATTGCCTGCATACTTTGCTGAGAAAACCGAAATAAACAATTCCAAAACTCAGCCTTCAAAAAGTTGACCGCCATCTACTCAATGGTTAGAATAATTGCGTAAGTTTAGATTAAACGACATCATTGTAAAATTTTGGACAAATGAAAAATTATGTGATAGGATTGGACTTTGGTACGGACTCGGTTCGAGCAGTTTTGTTGGACTCAGCTCAGGGAGTTGAACTTGCCACAAGCGTGCACATCTATCGTAAATGGAAGGATGGAATTTATAACGATCCATCTAAAAACCAATTTCGTCAACACCTATTTGATCATTATGAAGGTTTAGAATATACGATAAAATCAGTATTAGGGGAAGCCAAAGTACCAGCAGAAGATGTCAAGGGTATTTGTGTGGATACCACTGGAAGTTCTCCTATTGCAGTTACCAAAGATGGAACTCCTCTTTGTATGCTGGAAGGATTTAGGGAAAACCCAAATGCCATGGTGATTCTTTGGAAAGACCACACAGCAGTTGCAGAAGCTGATGAAATTAATAAACTGGCGAAAAGTTGGGGTGGTGTGGACTTTACCAAATACGAAGGGGGTAACTATTCCTCCGAATGGTTTTGGGCTAAAATTTTACACATTATCCGTCATGATCACGCAGTCAAAGAAGCAGCATATTCTTGGTTAGAGCATTGCGATATGATGACTCATTCGTTGACAGGGAATAAAGACATTCAAAATTTAAAGCGAAGTCGTTGTGCTGCGGGGCATAAAGCGATGTGGCATGAAGACTGGGGTGGATTGCCACCTAAAGTATTTTTGGAAAAGTTAGATCCCTATTTAGCTGAATTAAAAGATCGATTATTCGAAGATACCTATACTTCTGATCACGTTGCTGGCTACCTGAGTAAAGAATGGGCTGATAAGTTAAACCTAACCACAGATACAGTAATTGCCGTTGGAACACTCGATGCCCATGCAGGGGCAGTTGGAGCGCAGTTGGAAGAACATACTTTGATAAAAGTAATGGGTACATCCACCTGTGATATGATGGTCGCATCAAAAGAAATTATGGATAAAAAGTTGGTGACCGGAATTTGTGGTCAGGTTGATGGTTCCATTATCCCAGGCATGATCGGATTAGAAGCTGGACAATCAGCGTTTGGTGATGTACTGGCTTGGTTCAAAAATATTCTGATGTGGCCAGTGGATGACCTGTTAATGAAAAGTAAGTCCATTAATGATGAACAAAAATCCGATTTAAGAAATGAAATCGAAACAAATCTGATACGTGAATTGACGATACAGGCTGAGGCCATCCCTTTATCAGAAAGTATTCCAATCGCATTGGATTGGATCAATGGCCGGCGTACTCCTGATGCCAATCAAGCATTGAAAAGCGCTATAATGAACTTGTCCTTAGGTACAAATGCACCGCATATTTTCAAAGCCTTGGTTTATTCGATTTGTTTTGGCTCAAAAAAAATAGTGGATCGATTTGAAGAAGAAGGGGTAAAAATATCGAAGGTTATTGGGATTGGAGGCGTAGCACGTAAATCATCATTTATCATGCAAACCATGGCCAATGTATTAAATCGCCCTATTGTGGTTGCCGCTTCAGATCAAACTTCTGCATTAGGAGCAGCAACTTATGCTGCAGTTGCAGCGGGACTTTACCCATCAGTCGCTGAGGCTGCGAAAACTCTTTCTTGTAGTTTCGAAGCCGAATATTTTCCAGATGTGGAGGAAGTTAGAATATTGGAAAAAGAGATGCAGCAATACGATGTTTTGGCTGATTTTGTGGAAAATGTTACTTCATAATGGTAAACAAGATTAAAAGCCCCCTCACCGCCCCCTCACCGGTAGTGATAGAGGGCCGGCAGGATTAGCTTTGCGGATCCTGGTTTTAGAGATGGCTCATTTTGTAAATGCAAGGGTAGAAAAGTCCTACCTTTTCGTTTTAAGGGCTATGTTGTGATATGCATTTTTTATGGATATTAGGAATGCGAGTGAAGCGAATATAATTCAACATATTGAAAGTTAAAGGTGAAAAATAGGCATTTCACCCCCATAGTAGTTCCATGTGACCCAATGCCCAACTACCTTGCTCCTCGCTTCTACATCTTTTTAATACCCCAGGTTCCATTTTTTCATAAGCGTCGCTCTCAAATTTGGAAACTAGCCAATATAGACGTAACTTAGGATGACTAACCCACTAACTATAAGGCATCAAGGTCCAAACGGCTTAGCGAATGTAGAGAGGACATACTTCATGATATTTGACTATTTATTCAATAGTGATTGATAATATGAAAAGTAGTTCTATTTTATTTCTAGTAATATTCGTTCTCATCTCAGCGTGCGTTTCTGCTCCCCCAAGCGATCCGATTATCGAATTGGATTCACACATAACTAACGCAATGAACACTTGGGACGTACCTGGATTGGCAGTAGTAGTGGTAAAGGGTGACTCAATATCTATTAAAGGTTATGGATCGCAAGTTTTAGGTACTTCAAAGCCTATCAATGAAGAAACCTATTTGCAGATAGCCTCAAATTCAAAAATGTTCGCTGCATACACCATTGGGATATTGGTTGATGAAGGACGCCTAGATTGGGCTGATCCAGTTATTGAACACATTCCTGAGTTTAAGTTACCTGATTCTATGGTTGAGGAAAATATTACAATAGACGATTTACTCTCTCATCGGTCTGGACTAACAGAGTTGGCATTAGGTGGCTTCCAGAACTCAAATTATTCAATTGATGATCTTCTTCAGGAATTAAAAAACACGCCTTTATCGACCCGCTTTCGATCGCAGAATAACTACAGTCAGGTAGGTATGGCACTATTAGGCGAGATTGTCCACAGAGTTTCAGGGTTAAGTTGGGGTGAATTTGTACATGAAAGGATATTCGAGCCATTAAGAATGGAAGATAGCTACAGCGATAATGTTGACTTTAACCAACAAGTCGGAAATCCCACAGATTTAGAGAATATTATGATACCTGCAATAAGAAAAGATGGTGCTGTTCTAAAGGAGAGCTGGCAGTATGTGGGTACTGAGCCTTTATATGCTCCGGCAGGAGGTATTATCTCAAATATGAGAGACATGTCCACCTGGATCAAGTTTCGACTAGATGGGGGAAAGATGGATGGTCAGCAACTGATCAGTCCAGAAGTATTGCTTGCTATTCGCGCTGCAAGAATCCCTCTAGATATGTCAGCATTGCAAATATACCATAAATATGTGCACCCAGATGCTGAATTAATAGATGTAGGTTATGGACATTATTGTTTTGAGCATAGAGGAAGAAAGGTAATCACGCACAATGGGGGGTGGATGAGTTCTGTCATCTCAATTATACCTAGTGAGGATATAGGTGTAGGCGTTTTTTCTAATGCATGGTATGATGAACCTGGTCCGTGGGCTAGCCTGGCATTTGTTAATGCATTGGTACTAGATATATTTGATCATTACCTTGGCTACTATGAATCAGACTGGTGTAATATGATGGAAGAAATTGTTGTTAAGGATGGACATAACCAATCGATTGTTGAATCGCCAAGCAATCATTAATGCCAAGATCAAGTCAGCCATTAAGGATATTCACTATCGCACTTGATTTATTTAGCCAAAAGGTCCTCTACCTTACTCTAAGATGTTGGGGACATGTCTCGAAACATTCCAAGCCAATGCCTTCGGCCTGGATTTTTTATTTCCATCCATTCACTGGAGCCAGCTCCGCTCACGGCTGTAAAAAAAACCATTTCGCAATACGAAATGGCTTGGAAAATTTCGGTCGGGGTGGCCCCACAGTATTCATTACGAGGGCAAGCAGGATTGACTTCATTGATCCGGTTAGGGGAGTAAGACAATACTCGAAAAGCCACACTTGCAGTATGCTTTTTGTATTCCATAGCCTCGCTCAGGCAAGCCTGGTTCATTCTGGAATATAAAATCTGTAGAAGGTCCCATTTACAACTCTCCCAAAGCTTCCAATTCTTTAATCTCATTTCGGATGGCTTCAAACTCCTGCAGCTTTGCTTCTGTAAATTGGATATATTCAGGATGAGAGGTTAGGTAGACTAACATTGGGTCTGTTTGGGTAGAAATAATAGGATTAATACCTTCCATTCCTCTGAAATCAGTTTTTCTTAAATATTCCATTGCCTTTTCATTATCACCGAAATAGGAATAAATCCCAGCAATGTTGATAAACTTCCATCCATCCATTGTAAAAGCAGTCTTATCTTCTAAAATTTCACGTTGCCTGTTGAAAATGATTTTTGCTTCTTGAGTACGTCCCACTTTATCAAGAGCCAATCCATGCATGATCCAAGCCCACTCCCACGTTATAGTGTCAATTTGCTGGCACGCAAGATGGGTAAAATGAAATGCTTGTGCGTATTCTCCTTTTTGTAAATGATACTTTCCCATCCACAGTGCATAACCCAAATGGTTTTCCTCAAAATTGTTGATGATCACTTCCTTCGCTTTTTCAAACTCTTTTCGAGCCCAATAGGTCCTAAACAAGTAATGGACATCTTCACTATCCATATCCAATTCCATTGCATTTTCCAAACTTTCCAGTGCATTATTCAAATCTCCAATTGATAAATAAAATCTATTTAAAGCTCTATAAGTTTTTGCTCTTCCTAAGATTGATCCTTCGCTGTTTAAGGCTTTTTTCAGTAATTCATATGCCTTAACATAGCTTCCCTTCTGTCTATAAATATTTGCCAAAGACTGTAATGTAAAGACATCTCTGGGATGTAATATCAATACATTTTCATATTCATTAATGGCTCTTTCCAGATTCCCTGATTCTTCATAATATCTACCTCTTATCCAAAAGAGCATGGGATGGTTATCATCAATAGAAATTCCTCTATTGCACAAGTAGAGTACCGTATCGAACATGTTTTGGTTTCGGGTAGTACCAGCAGTATTGGCTTTCATAAAATAAATGTTAGCCAGCCCTGCATAGGGAAGAGCAAATGTAGCATCCAGCTCAAGGGCATTGTTGTACATCTGCAATGCAGAATCCCTTATTGTGGCTGCCGCATCATGATCCAATTCTTTATATGACTTTAGAGTTAATGCTTCACCCTTCAAATAATAATCGTATGATGCCATGTTAGTAGTCGGAACCGTTTCAATAATATCCTTTGTCTCAGGAAGGATGTTCACTTTCAATTTATTTGCTATGGTTTTTGCCACTTCAGATTGAACAGCAAATAGCCCTTTCAATTCCCTTTGATACTCATCTACCCAAATTTCTCTGTCGGTTGTTCCATGGATTAACTTGACGATAATATAAACGGTATTGTCATCTCTTTGAACACTTCCTTCAAGCAAATGACTCACACCCAGTTCTTCTGATATTTGTCTCATATTGAGGGGGCTGTCTTTATATTTCTCCATTGTTGTTCTGGAGGGGACAGATAATTCTTCAATTCTAGCCAAATGGGTGAGGATAGCATCCATTACTCCATCACAAAAAAACTGATTTTCTAAGTTGGAACTCATATTTTTAAATGGAAGCACAGCAACACTTTGCGCTATGCTTTCATCAACTCCTTTATTTGCTCTCCAGAATTTACTGTATGAAAGTCCAACAACTGCCAGCAGCAATATCCCGATAATAATATTGCTTGTTAAAGACTTTTTCTTTTGGGAGGGAAAAGGATTTTCATTTGATGTTTCAGCAGTAATACGGACAATTCCTTGAGGACTCATTTCAAATGCCCAGGCCAGCACCAAAGCAACGGGAAATCCAATGATCAGAACCAATAGGATCATCTTCATAACCCAATCAGGTGCTCCGAAACTGCTTGCTCCCAATCCTGCAACTTGTGCCAACAGCCAGGCGACGATACCATAGGTGATGGCTACCTTGTAGACATTACGGCGTTTGACTTCTCGGAAGAAATTGTTGAGTGACATTGGTGATAAAAATAGCAAATATTATTTATAGTTATCCGTAAGAAGTTGTTTGACATTGTTTGACTGTGATTATAGAAAACATCAATTTCTTGGGCAAAATGCTTTGGCCCAAAGAACATATGCATCTCACAGAAAACATCTGTATTAATATCGCCGATAAATTACTAACTTTAAACAAGCAACTTTCTACCAATGGCGCAGTCTCGACGCATAGCCGTTATTATGTTTACTGACATTGTCGGTTACACGGCTCTTATGGGTAAGGACGAAAGGGTAGCGCTTACTCTGCTCCATAAGAACAGAGAACTGCATCAAAGATTGCTGGGACAATTTAACGGTCATTTGCTCAAGGAACTTGGAGACGGCATGTTGTGTAGCTTCGAGACTACCACCGACGCTGTGTATTGTGCCGGTATGCTTATGCAGGATTTGAAGGAAGTAAATGGATTGCAACTTCGGATTGGAATTCATCTTGGAGAAGTGGTTGTAGAAGGGAACGATCTATACGGAAATGGGGTCAATATAGCTTCGCGTATAGAGGGCATCGCTTCGAAAGGACAGTTACTCGTATCGGAAGCTGTGTATAAGAACATTCGCAACAAATCAGAAATTAAGACCACATTCGTCGGAGAACATATGCTCAAGAATGTAGAAGAACCCGTTAGAGTATACTCGGTTCAAGTGGAGAAGATTCCAGAAAGTTACTCCCAAACGGTTAGCGCTTCTCGTAGGATCAAATCTAAATATGTATCCTGGACGTTCATAAGTATTTTGGTAGCACTGTCGATGCTACTGTATCTTATCATTAAGAAACCTTCAATTGCCTCGAACGACCAACCTGGAGTCAATTCTATTCTCGTCTTGCCGTTTACAAATATGAGCGACGATAAGGCACAAGAATACTTTTGTGATGCGATGACCGACCAGATTAACACCAATTTGGCTTCGGTTCAAGGATTGCAAGTAATCGGACAATCATCAGCCAAACAATTCAAGGATACTAAGCTTTCGATACGAGAAATTGCCCATGATTTTGGTGTGGACTTTATCCTCAAATCAGGTGTACAAAAGATAGGTGATAATATGCGACTGAATGCTCAGTTAATGAATGCTGACGGTATTCAGCTCTGGGCAGAGACGTTGGATAGAACTGCGCCAACAGAATCTATGTTTGCCATGCAAGATGAACTGTCCTCCTACATTGTTACCACTATAAGTGAAGAACTCGAATTCAAGTTGGAACACGACACACGTCCGACCAGTACGGAGGCCTATGATAAATTCATGGAAGCTAAATATATTGCCATCAATGAGTATTTCTGGAACAAGCCTGATTCAGTTGTCTATATGAGGGCTTATAAATTGTATGAAAAAGCTATTGAATTGGATACAAACTTCGCAGAAGCTTATGCAGGATTGGCTGATTTGATTGATGCAAGAATATTTAATTATGAGCTTGGTTTGCTAGGTGCACCTGATGAGGAATTATATCGACTCCGAGAAGAATATACCGACCATGCTTATCAATTGGATTCCAATTCTGCTTTCACCAATTATATGAAAGCAACATTTCTTGTTAAAACGTCAGGACCGTTGGAGGATGAATTTTATCACTTTAAAAAAGCTGTTCAACTAGATCCCAAAGACCCATACTACTATTTATGCCTTGCAATACCATTTTACAAAAGTGGATTGTTTGATCAAGCAATAAAATGTCTGGATAAAGGCATACAATTAGATCCACTGGAACCCAGGCAATATGCGTTTTATGGCGGATGTTTAATGCTGAAAGGGGATACAGAAGAAGGTATTGAAATGTTTGAGAAATGTAGGGAACTAAATAAAAATGGGTACCAGGATTTTGGAGTTTTTCCCTATGTATTGACTTTATCAATTAATGGAGAATTGGAAAAGGCAAGACAATATATTCAAGGCAGAAAGAAAGCTGGGTTTGCAATGTACAATATTGAGGATTTGTATTATGCAGCAACGGGTGAAAAGGACAAAATTGAAATGATGGATAATTGGGAGGTAAAAGCAATATTAAATGAATGGGAATATATATTTGATAAGTGGGAACGGTCTTTCATTTCTCCGACTGAACCAAATTGGTCAACCGTAATACAGAGGTATAAAAGTTTGTCGCATCCTCTGTATGATCCTATCCGAGATGATGCGAGGTTCGTGAAATACGCTAATAAGGAAAAGGAAATCTATGATAGTTTGGTGAAGAGGTTTGGTACTCTTCCATTTTAATCAAAATATCTTGAACTATTCGTTTCATTTCGCCGAGAAACCGTCTGTTCCCCATCAAAGACACTAGCTGATAGAAGCTTCATACTCAACCACCTTATCCCTGGCATATCGAACATAATGCTGATAAAATGTATGCTCCCCACAAACTCCATCCCTCTGCCCGTATACTATTGAACTAACAGCTAGTTGTCGCTAGGGTTCAGGGATGAGAAATAAACCTATCCTACAAGTCTTGACATAATTGGATATTGCATCTAAAAGTTCTAACTTAGATCTGATTAAGCATGATCGCAATGAGATTTCTCAGGATTAACTGCCTAGAATTACACGTACCTTTCGCAATACTTGCCCTAGCAACTGCCTGCAATTTAAAACCCTTAAGCTCTGTAGAAGTGGACTTAGAAAAGAGAGCTGTCCGTGCCGTATGGGACCAGATTAATGAAACCTTTTTGGCTAAAGATTGGGAGAGCTATTCAAAGCACTTTGTCCAGAGTCCCGATTTCCGATTAGTTCATTCATTTAACAATGATTGGCTCAACGGGTGGGATGCTTTTCAAACAAGATACAAGTCTCTAGTAACTGCTGAGGGTAACTATAACTTCAAAACTATCCGATTCGATGTGACTATTTCTCGTCAGGGGGATACCGCATGGGCAATGATTGAGTTTGTTTTTAGCCAGAACAATGGCCCCGAATTTCCCAACATTGAGCATGTGGTATTTATAAAAGAGGATGGGCAATGGAAGGTCACATCAGCATTAGCTGCCCCAATTCAGGAATAACAATTTCTAATTTATTTGGCCTAAAGATCCTATGTCTTACTCAATAATACTCAGGATACTCCTCTTTGGTGTGATAGGTAGATCTGTGGGTAAGGTTATGACAGGGTGTTTATTGCCCGAATTATATCTGACAAAAGTTAGATCGACAAGTTCAAGCCCTCTTTTTATTCTGTGAGAATAAGGCTTTTACTTATGGATTTGACTTCATTACGAAAGGCTTCGGTAAAGGTGTGCTCGAACCTCTTTAAAGCTTCAATAGCGTAGGGTTTAAAGGGTTCATCTTGTAGTAGCACAGATATAATTATTCTATATCTATTCCATAAGCCTTCATCAACGAAGCCCGATTGGTAATTATAAAATGCAGTTTCAAATACGATAAAATTAACATATTGTTGCATCACCATTTGTTCGAACTCCTTGGTATTTAATTCCAAAGAATCAATTTGTTTTGCCAAAGCTTCAGCAATTATTCCTGAATTAAGATATGTTGAAAGGTATGTGATATCATTGGTGGCGATTGATTGTCTAATTGAAGCTCTGGTAGTCTTTGTGTTGTGATTAATCTCTATTCCAATAAATACGAGCGATGCAATAATTGCTACGACACCGATAACTTGGGATATGTCTACTATTTTTGAGAAGTTCATTATATTTTTCTTCGATTAATTTCCAAATTGTTTACTTAATGATTCGTTGCATTCGTTGGTATAAATATATGTTTTTGATGAGTTCTTTGATAATGGGTCTTTGATAATTGGCTGAAATAACATTTGTTTCTTATAGACTCTAACTATAAAAATCCACCAGGACTCCGTATTTATCAAGAACACCCCTACCCAACATACCCCCCACCTAAGGTATATTTACCGTGCGTGAGGGTAGAACATGGTCTCTCGTTGCAATTTTGGAACTATTCCCTCCGATTTCTCTTATTTGAAATAGGGGTCCCACTGGTGGTTCGATAATGGTTTTCTATGATGGAGGGATTTGATATGGACAGGTTCTTTTGCCAATGTACATCTGCTGGAGCAACTTGCGGTTAAGAATTGATCATGCGTTATGGGCAATCAGTCGGAGAGTGGGGTGTGCGAGAGTTTCTTCAGGTTAAGAATTGATGTCGGACGGTAACGGTGACATTAATTGTGTTATTCGGTTGTAAGGGTTTTTTCTGCCGATAATGGTTATGTAACAAAATCGATATTTTGTTTACACCCTGTTTACACACCAATGAAAATAGCAGTTGCAACATATTGTCATAACTACCAGATAATCAGTTGCCGGGGTGGCCCCGCAGTATTCACGGCGAGGGCAAGCAGGATTGATTTCATCGATCCTGGTTTGGGGGATTTCTCGAAACATTCCGGACCAATGCCTGTGGCCTTGGCTTTGTTATTTCCATCCATTCACTGGAGCAAGTTCCGCTCATGGCAGTAAATAAAAAAAGCCATTTCGTGATACGAAATGGCTTGAAAAATTTCGGTCGGGGTGGCAGGATTCGAACCTGCGACCCCCTGCTCCCAAAGCAGGTGCGCTAACCGGACTGCGCTACACCCCGAAATTGGGTGTGGGTGTGAGTGTGGGTGTGAGTGTGAGAGTGGGTGTGTTTAATTATACTTTGAATATCCATTCAATTATTATATGCTCATAATTTGTTCTCCCAACTATTTGGGAGATGTTTGCCAAACTGCACTGTCCTCCGTAGTCTTGACGAAGGAGGGCTCTGTCCTCCGAAGCCTTGACTATCCCTCATTAACTGTTCTCCTAACTATTTAGGAGGAGCAAAGATAATAATTTCCGGAAAATGAAAAAGAGATAAGATTGGATCATTTAACCTCTACTATTTTGCCTTTGCAAACCGTTGAACTACAGGGTGATTATCAGAGCTTATTAAGTAAAAATTATTCCTGAATTCAATTGGGTATTATCGCATTGTCCAGCTGATTTTGATCCATTTCCTCCTCCAAAAAGTCCAACCATATGATTTGGTATCCCATTTGAAATGATGGTCCGGGTCATTTCATTTTGGGTGATCGTAACCAGGTTTTCCCGATGCAGGGTCACCGAACAATCCAGTCGAGAGTCGTCCACAGAGGCCACACCCACACAATTTTGTTTTTGCAATGTTGTCTCGGAGGAATTATTTACTGTGAGGATTTCCTGTTCCTTGGTACTTGCCAGAAGTCCCAGTAAGAGACTTATGATGTATTTTATGTTTGGTAAATTCATGACTTGCCTAAATTTGAGTTAAAGAATTAAGTGTATATTACCTTAGTAGACAAGCATCAAAAAATCCTTCGGTTAATTTTAGAATAGTTTGTTTTGGATTGTTCCAGAAAGGGAGAATCAAATTTTTTAAGAGCGGGGCGTATACAGAAATCTGTAAAATGAAATACTTTTATCCATAAAACGATTAATCATGGCAACAGTGCAAAACAGAGATCTGTCGGTATATCATGAACTGATAGGTGACCTTTTTCCAAAACTCTCGGAAAAAGAAATCTGGCAGCAATATAGATTGTCGAATGATCAGGTGGATTTTTTTAATGAAAATGGGTATTTGAGCCATGTAAAAATTCTGGATGATCATCAGGTCGATCAGCTCAGAGTTGAATTGGACGAGATTAATACTGCCAGGCATCCTAAACACGATTTGTTTTATGAATTCCACAGCAATGAGTCAACTGATCCTAATACAGTTCTTTTTCATTCTTTGGGGCATTGGCGAATTACAGAGGGTTTTCATGACCTGCTCTGGAATCCGAGATTTGTAGTTGCAGCTTGCCAACTGTTAGGCAACAAAGCGGTCAGATTCTGGCACGACCAATTGTTTTGCAAACCGGCCAAACATGGAGGCGTGGTTGCCTGGCATCAGGATTATAGCTATTGGACCAGAACCGTACCCATTCAGCATTTAACCTGTTGGGTAGGATTGGATGATGCGACTACTGAAAATGGATGCCTGTACTATATTCCAAAGAGCCACAAATGGAAATTACTGGACAAAATAGACCTCGCTGGAAAAATGGATAGTTTGGTGGATTATCTGAATCCATCGCAGAGAGAGGAATATCACCACAAAGTGGCTATTGAAATGCCCAAAGGATATGGTACCTTTCATCACCCTTTGATGGTGCATGGGTCTTACGAAAATAAATCCGATATCTCCAGGAGGGCTCTTGTCCTCAACGTATTTGCCGATGGCACCCGGTCCAATTCCGATGAAGTGTTACTAACTGGTGTTCCTAAAATACCCAATGGGCAAAAAATGGAGGGTCGGTTTTTTCCACTCCTTTTTGACATAAAACAAATTCAATAGAAGATGACATCCCGATCTAAGTGTGCGATTGCTACCGGGGATGGTCAATTTATTGTCGATGAGGTAACCCTTGGAAGACCTGATCCGGATGAAGTATTGGTAAAGATTAAAGCCGCTGGAATATGCCACACCGATTACGATTCGCTGAAATGGGGAAAACCACTCGTTATGGGCCATGAAGGAGCCGGAGTCGTGGTAGAGGTAGGACAAGGCGTTGTGGAATATACCACAGGTGATCAAGTGATCTTGAATTGGGCCACCCCTTGCCTAACCTGCTTTCAATGCCAGATTGGAAATCAACACCTGTGTGAAAACAATTCTCCGGTAATCGCTGGTGACAATGGGTATACCACAGGACATCCGCATCGCGAGGGCACACTTTGGCGTGGCCAGCCAATTCAGCGTTCTTTCAATCTGGGTACTTTAAGTGAATATGCATTGCTCAAAAAATCGGCCCTGGTGAAAGTAGAGGCCACGGATCTAAATTTTTCTGCTGCCTCGATAGTCAGTTGTGGAGTAATGACTGGGTATGGCTCAGTCGTCAATGCGGCCAAAGTATGTACCGGAAGCTCCGTAGTCGTACTTGGATGCGGTGGAGTAGGGCTGAATGTAATCCAGGCTGCTCGCATCTCAGGAGCAGCTACCATTATTGCCATTGATATCAACGAAAACAAGCTGTTGTTGGCCAAACAGTTCGGAGCAACCGATGAGATCCTTGCCAGCCCTTCAGACGCGGATTTGAGTGCAGCAGCGGCAGAGGTTAAAATATTGCTTGGAGGGCAGGGAGCGGATTATGCTTTCGAATGTACGGCCATACCCGCTCTCGGAGCTGCCCCTTTGGCTATGGTCAGAAATGCCGGTACAGCTATCCAGGTTAGTGGTATCGAGGAACCTTTAAGCATTGATATGAGACTATTTGAATGGGATAAGATCTACCTAAATCCCCTATATGGACAATGTAAACCCCAAATTGATTTTCCGAGATTGATGAAACTTTATCAAAAGGGAGATTTGATGTTGGATGAAATGATCACCAGGGAATATCAATTAGAAGAACTCCAGCTGGCATTTGAAGATATGCTTCAGGGGAAAAATGCCAAGGGGGTGGTTCGATTTGAATAAAACCAAGCCACAGTAAATTTAAATAAATCGCTTGTTATCAGCAGTTTTAGAACCATAGAATTGTCACAGCAGTCTTTTGAAAGGGATCACCTCCGATTCATGACTGTGAAATCACGAAATTTGCTGGGGCGGGGCGACATTTGTGTATTTGTTCCGCCACTGAATCCGGGAACTACCAACTTGCCCATATACATCTTACTACATGGAGTGTATGGTAGTGCTTGGTCATGGCCTTTGCAGGGTGGAGCTCATCTCGCAGCCCAACAATTGATTGATTTGCAAAAAATCCAACCGGCCATTCTGGCAATGCCATCAGATGGATTGTGGGGAGATGGTTCGGCTTATCTTGGCCACCACAACCAGAAATTCGATCACTGGATTGTAGATGATGTTCCACGGGCGATTATTGAGAATATTGAAGGTGCCGGGAGCGATTCCCCTTTATGTATTGGTGGATTGTCGATGGGAGGTTATGGTGCTTTATGTTTAGGAGCCCGGTTCTCCCATAAGTTTCGTGCCATTGCTGCTCACAGTGCTATTACTAAATTGCAGCAGCTAGCTCTGTTTGTTGAAGAATCTCTTGAAGATTATTATTTGGAAAATGATCTGCCGGATGTGATCGATGTATTAAAGTTTCACCGTGATAAACTCCCGCCTATTCGATTTGACTGTGGTGTTGATGACAACCTGTTTGAATCGAACCGAATCCTTCATCAACAGATGGATCACTTAAATATCCCACATAGTTTTAGTGAATATCCCGGGTCTCATGAATGGGAGTACTGGCAAAATTATATTCGGGAAACTCTTTTGTTTTTTGATCAGATTTGTAGAGGATAATCAGGTCTTTTCGATTTGTACTACTAAATCATCAGGTTCATTTACTTGGATTGCATTTCCATAACCATTTGGATAAATCGGGAAACCATACTGTTGGCTACAGTGGTGTCGGAATCAAGGGAAATAAATTTGATAAAATCCTCTTGGGAACGGAAATATTTATCTTTATATAATTCCACTCTCGCCTTCAATTCCTGGGCTTTCATCTCTGGGTGGAACTGGAATGCATAAAAGGGAGCCTCTTTAACCTTGAATCCATGAATGCGACAGCGCTCAGATGACACCAACAAAAGGCAATTATTCGGTAGACTATTGGTACTCTTGATGTGCCCGCTTACCGCGCTAAATTTAGCTGGGAAATTTTTAAACAGGAGATCGGACTTTGCCGAAGGGGTGAGAGTCAGTGTATAGAATCCCAGCTCCCGCTGCTTTTCATCAGTGACAATCTCAGCACCCAACATGCGTGAAGCCAGCATAAAACCGCCACAAGACAACATGCCGGGCTTTTTAACCTCAATGGCATACTTCATTAGTTGGTGAAGGTTTTCAATCCAGGGGGTGAAGTGGGAAGGATACTCAATGGTATCGCTGGGATCATCTGAAAGTCCTCCAATCATGAATGCATCGTATTGATCGAGTATCGTTGGTTTAAAATGAGGAACCCGGTAGACATCCAAGGTGGTCCATTGGTCCTCCTTTAAATCTGAAAGACTGGTAAAACTTTGTCTTTCAATAAGTACCATGGAAGGATCTCTTCGGATTTGTATCAACAAAATCCGAACCTCTGCTTTTGATTTCATTCGCATTGAAAACAAAATAGTAGATAGACGGATGAATTTCAAATATTTGTTTAAACAGTTGACAAATTCAAGTTTTTTTTACATTTGGTTAGATTGTTTTGATGTATCTTACTTAAAATTTCAATATGAAAGCAGTACTATCCACTATCGGTCTCTCATTGTTTTATTTTGTTTCAACTTTAGGGCAGGGAGGTTTTAATACATGTGGTGATTGTTGTTCTCAAACCATCTGTGAAACCTATCAAGTGGGAATAATTATCCATGAATGGGAATATGCTTTAGGCAAAACTCAAGGAATTAATAATAATTGGTATGCCTATGTTGAAGATTACGGAGGTACTTGGATTGTTGATATAACTGATCGTGGTAGTTATGTTTCTGTTTCAGAAGCACAATGCATGTCCAATAGTCTATATAGATGGTCTGCGAGTTATGGCGTTAATTCATCAAGTGATTTGGGTATTTCTATCGACCTTGGAGATGGTTCTACCACAAGTACTGCCTGGTATGATTGGGGATGTTGTGGTGAAGAATTCCATTGGGAAAACTAAGGGTTTAGGAGTTTTAGTTATTAAGTGTACTAAATTATTGATCATGAAGAATATTGTCATTTTTCTAATTTCTATGCTATTAGTTGGAATTGGAGGTTGCATCAATTCAGCGATAGATGAAAATGCAAATTTGGAATTTGTCAAAAAGTATCTGGAATTACATGACGTCCCTTTAGATGCATTAAAGATTCATAGTCAGGAAGATCTGAAGTATATGGACCGTGAATTTCTTAAAGAACAGTTGGATATAGCCATTGAGTTAAGAAAACCCTTTAAGATGTCAAATGCTTTTTCTGATCTCACAGAAATGAGAGATCAAGAGATTATCAATTTGTTTAAATTGGTAAAAAATCAGGAAAACAAAGCAATAAGAAAAGAACTTGATGAATTTTTTATCAAGGCAAGTGGAATGGACTCAGAAAAACCTCCACATAAACGTGATATTCAATATTATCGGCAAATGGATTCATTACTCAAGAAGCATGAAAATCTGTTCTCGCAACAATTGCTATTGGCATACACATCTCGTTTGGAATCATTGAGCACGATTTACATCGAGCCGTTAGTAAAATAATATCTTCTCCACCCTTCTCGGAACATTTCCATTCTACAAATTCAACTTAAAGGAAATGTGAGCGCTTTTACGACTTTAATCTGAAAAGTAAATTCAGTGGATTGGACATTTCAACAAAGTAAACTATTCCTTGTCTCTCCAATCAATTGTTTAAGGCTTTCGTCTAAGTTGATAGCTGGGTTGTCTTCATTGTAGGCCGTTCATTTACATCTAGATCTTTTTCTATAGAAAACACAAACTCGTTCCCTCCCTCTAGTATTCACCATCCCTTTACTCGTCATTGTTTAATTTCATTTTTAATATTTGGCAAACCACAATACATTGCAATTAATCGCAATGTAATTTTTGACAATGCTCTGAGTCAAAATATTCATGGCCCTTTCGAATCCGGCTGAAGATAAATTTTATAAACTGAAACTCAGATTAATTATGTAATTTGAACAATGAAATCTAAACCAATGTATGTTACGAGCTAAGTATAGTCCAGAAATCCTTCAATTGATAAAGAGGAAGTCTCAAAACAATGTAACTTGGATGACAAATTTTCTCCACCAGCAGAATGCCAAATCATTTTTAGTATGCTTATGGGTTTTATTTGCAGGGTGCTTGTTTTCTCAGCATGGTATCAGTTCCTTTATCAATGGTGATCCGTTGCCTGATGCTCCCGATCTGGCCACCAGAGGCTCTTACACTGTTGGCGTACGAACTGTGGAAGTCATACATAAAGATCAGGTAGATGTACTTAATTCTAAAGACAGCATCGATCCATTGTACAATCGTCCGTTGACTTTGGAAATATGGTATCCTGCTGAAAATGATGGTAACACAGAGGAATTGGTGGTTTATGATCAGGTAATGGGCTTGAACGGCAACCCTAAGAGACCTCTGATCCCATTTACCTTTCAGGGAAGAGCAATCCGAGATGCTGTTCCTCTAAAGGAAGTAAATCCCTATCCATTGGTAATTGTATCGCATGGCTATCCTGGGTCCAGGTTATTGCTTACATATTTGACTGAAAATTTGGCTTCAAAAGGATATGTAGTGGTGGCAATTGATCATACTGAATCGACTTATCGTGATTTGGCTGGTTTTCAAAGTACTCTACTTAACAGGCCCAAGGATATTTTATTCGTATTGGATCAGATGGCTCATTTTAGTATCAATGAAAAGGACTATTTTCTCTTTGGCATTGTGGATGCGAACAATTCCGCTTTGATCGGTTATTCGATGGGCGGTTATGGGGTATTAAATACTGTGGGTGCCGGATTCAGCAATCTATTGGTAAACTTTTTTGCAAAGCTGACGGGTGGTAGTAAAGCAATTGTTACTCGTACTTCTGATCATCCGGAATACGCGGCTTCATTTGATGCCAGAATAAAGGCGGTGGTAGCCTTTGCCCCCTGGGGTATGGCCAGGGGAGTATGGGATGAGGACGGCCTGAAAGGTGTAAAAGTGCCTACTTTTTTTATTGCTGGTAGTGAGGATGATGTGTCAGGCTATGAAGATGGTATTAAAGCGATCTATGAAGGAGTCGTCAATGCCGATCGTTATCTGCTGACCTATATCAATGCCAGACATAATGTTGCTCCAAATCCTCCTCCATTGGAAACCTTAAGACCAGGATTGCCTCTCAATGAATATTTCCACTATGCGGAACCTGCTTGGGATGAAAATCGAATCAATAACATAAATCAGCATTTTGTAACCGCTTTTATTGGAATTCACCTTAAGCAAATGGATTATATCAAGTACTTGAACCTTAACCAGGATTCCAATGAAAAGAACTGGATCGGATTTAAACCCCGGACTTCAGTCGGATTGGAGCTCAGGCATGCCACTCCGGATCAGGACACGCAAGTTGAAAAAAAGAACTAATGTTGTTCCCTGATAAAATGAGCAAAGCGAGTTTGTCCCTCTTGAGGAGCAGGGGTGGAATTGGTAAGCCACAAATAAATTTGGCCAAAAATGAGAACGAATTAATCTCTTTTGAGGTGGATTCATATCAGATTCAAAGTGTTTGGTAGCAGTTCCCTAACTGTACGTAGAAATTAGGTTGCTGTTCTGCACTAAAGCACTTATTTTCAAGATCATAATACATCATAGTTGCATTACCAAGAGTTTAAACCGCCTGGATCTTATTCGCAACACATAGAGTGTTATTGGCATCTTATATTGGATCCGGAAGACTTATTGGGCGACACAGAAATGCTATCTCCCGATTGTACATTTGAAGTCCTATTTTGCTCCCATCCCTTTTATTACCGTAAAGCCGGCTTGATAAAATGGCAAAAATCAAGCGGGCCTACTCTTTTTGTGGGCCAGCGTACCGCAAGTTTTTCCTACAAAACAACACGAAAAATAGAGATCTTTGGCATCCGTTTTAAGCCTTTTGCTTTTGGTACTTTGTCTTTAAACTCGCTGTCAATTTGGAATGACCAAATCGTTTCCTTACAAACGGTATTTCCATACCTATATCCAGATGGTAACAAGATCTATGATATTCTTGCTACCAATTGCCTGGAAGAAAAATTGGATCTTGTCGAAAGTTTGCTGAGAAAAATTGTTCCTCAGGATATCGATCATTCGTTAAGAGATCAGACCAACTATATTTTGCATCGCAAAGGAATGGTCAAAATTCAGGAGATGTACGTTGCATTTTCAACTAATAAGTTAAACCTCGCCAACAATTTTATCCATAAGATCGGTATATCACCGAAGCACGTCTGCCGAATTTGGCGCATGAATAATTTCCTTTTTTTACAAGCTCAGCATCCGAATAAGAAATTTACCCAATTGTGCTTGGAAGCCGGCTATTATGACCAGGCACATTTTATCAAAGAGTTTAGATCCTTCTTTATGCATTCGCCACGTCGTTTTTATCAAAGCGAACCACAACTTTTGAAAATAACTCAGGAAGGTATTCAAAAGAGGTTTACTCGTCAATACGATCCTTTTGATCAGGAGGTATCATTTTTCTAAAGAAAATGTTAAACAAACTTTTTTACAATTATTCAGAACTCGTAGGCTGTATTATGTGAAAAAATACCTGATCTATGAAGTCGATATGGTTAAGTATCCCGCCGTTTTCTCAATCTGCCAATGTGTTCGACAGTTATGGAGAAGTACTGGACGAGAATGGCAAAGTGGATAAAGCGGTTGCAAACTATAAAAGAGCTGTATCCCTGACAGAAAAATATACCGATCAGCGGTTAGAATTGCTTAAGAAAAACCTGCAAAGCGTCAAAAAGAAGTATTCAAACTAAAGGGCCCGTCTCTGGGTTTGGCTAGTTTGAAGCTATTAAACCTGACTATTATCGATGACCGGTGCAGTATTCTGTACCGGTATTTTTATTCCAATAAGTATGATGTGGAGTATCCTGCTTTAAATGGGCCCTAGCTTCAGACAGGATTATCTCAAGCCGCAGAATAGCATCCTCTGCAACTTCAAAATGTCCATATCAGTTGTTATTTGAGGAGCAATCTCAGGACTATTCACGACCCGTTTTTGCTTAACCGAGTATCGAGATCACTGAGCTTGAAAATCGATGCCTACCCTTAAATATTCGTCGCTATAGTATTTCGCTAATGCATCGTCCAGCCTGTCAGTGAGATACATGCCCCTCATGAGATCAAATTTTGCCATTAATCGGGGTAGCGATTCGATGGCATCAATCAAATCTACGGGCTTGTAATTATGAATTCCATGCAGAACCAGGCATTTTTGAGCCATAAAATGTGGATCGAGGGTCAATTGATCACCCGGAATAACCGAGCCACCCAGAAATACTTCGCATCCAGGCCTGGTCCTCAATAGAGCTTTGTGTAGTAGTGGTATATGTCCTGTAAAGTCTATAATACAGTTAAATTCAGGTGCTTCCGTAAGATCAGGAGAGATGAAATTTGGGAAAAAACCCATCCTTTCCATCAAATCTAGTTTAGATGGATTTTTGTCAGTTATGAATACATCATATTCCTTTAATTGCAGGCGCATGCCAGCTAAAATCCCTAAGGCACCTGCGCCTAGAATCAGTGCTATTCCCTTCTTGGGTAGTTGACAGATTATGTGCTGTACCGTGGCTCCGGCACAAACGGTCATTGCAGCAACCGCGTCAGGAATGGAGACCGGAATTTTGATAATTTGATGACTCGGATCAAGCGAAACATGTGAACTAAATCCTCCAAAGGTATATCCAGAAGTGGTGATCGGATCATGGCCAAATTTCTTCAGGTTTAGGCATTTTTGTGGCATTCCGGCAAGGCATGATATACAAGAATTACAATATTGATACAACATCCATACAACCCGGTCACCAGATTTGACCTTTTGTCCGGTCATATCCCTATAATTAGCGGGAATATTGATTACGGATCCACAAGATTCATGGCCAAGAACCAGGGGAGCAGATTGCGCTCTACGACCGGTAATACTATGGACATCACTTCCACAGATAGTGGTACATCGATTTCGAATCAGGATGTCATTAGACCTGGCAATATTAAATTCCTTTTTGGAAAATTTTTGATTTGATGGAGTGAATACCCATGCATATGCCATATTATTCGCTCATTAATTTTCGCTAAATGTCGATAGAATTCTTTACAATTGTTATTTTACAAGGATATTTTTGATTCCTACTTTTTACCTTAAACAAAAAAGGAAAGATTACCAATACGCGGATATCCAATCAGGTTTCATCTTGGCTGAAAAGGACTACTCCTTTCTATTTTAATCTCTTTTGCATTGCGGCTGCTTTTACGGCGTATTTCTGTATGTATTCTTTTCGTAAACCTTTTTCGGCCGGATATTATGAAGGCTTGGAATGGTTTGGAATTGAATACAAGATATTGTTGGTGATCAGTCAGGTGGTAGGGTATATGCTTTCCAAGTTTATCGGGATCAAGATAATCTCTGAATTGAACCATGCAACCCGAGCCCAAGCAGTTTTAGGTCTAATTGGTTTTGGTTGGATCAGCTTATTATTGTTTGCTGTGGTACCGAAACCCTTGCACATTTTTGCAATTTTTCTAAATGGGTTGCCATTGGGTATGATTTGGGGTATAGTCTTTAGTTACCTGGAAGGGCGCAAGTTTACTGAAATGTTGGGTGCCGGAATGGCTGCAAGCTTTATTGTTGCTTCCGGTGCGGTTAAGTCAATTGGTAGAACCCTGATTGATCAATATCATGTTCCGGAATTTTGGATGCCCTTTGCTACAGGTGCATTATTTGTAATTCCTCTATTGCTGGCTGTGTGGGCCTTGGAACAAATTCCTGAACCAAACCATGAAGATGAAACACTAAGAACAAAACGGATTCCCATGGACGGCAAGATGAGAATTGCTTTTTTCCGAAGATTTGCTTTAGGGATCATAGGCCTGGTATTTATTTATCTGCTGTTGACGGCTTATCGGGATTTCCGGGATAACTTTGCCGTGGAATTGTGGTTGGCGCTGGGATTTGGAGAGGCACCTGAAATACTTACCTTATCAGAGATTCCAATCGCACTAGGTGTGCTGATTATCGTTGGGCTCATGGTATATATTAAAGACAATAAAAAAGCTTTTTGGCTAAATCACAATATTATTTTAGGTGGAGCACTATTAGTAGGCCTAAGTACATTCGCTTTTCAATTGCACTGGATTGGCCCGGTTGTTTGGATGATAAGCATAGGATTTGGTATGTATCTTTCATACATCACTTACCACACTATGTTGTTTGAACGCTGGATTGCATTATTCCGGATAAAAAGTAATATAGGATTCTTGATGTATATTTCAGATTCATTTGGTTATTTAGGAAGTGTAACGGCATTGCTCTTTAAACACTTCTTCGCCAAAGAGATGAGTTGGTTGAACTTCTTTATCCACTGCAGTTATGGAATGGCGGTATTAGGTGTTTTGATAACAGTGTTTGTTAAAATATACTTTAAAAGGAAAGTAGCAGAAATGGAGAGGACCAGATCCTTATTGTAGCTTTCAGCATCAATTTTTGAATATTAGGATTGCGCATCAAGTCCTGAACTCAGCAAAGTAGTGAGCTCAGGACCTAATACAATAAATCACATATCAAAATCCGTGACTACGTCTTTAGTTAACTTCTTGTATTTACTTATTTGATAACTTAGTGTAATTAGAAATGTTGGAGATTCATTGTTAAAATCTCCGACGAGATTAAGGTTGGAACTATTGGTTATCAGTTCATAATTAAGAGATTGCAAAACATCCTTTAATTGAAAACTTAATGAGATCTTGTCATTGAATAAACCTTTATTGAGTGCGATGTCCATGAAATAATAATCGCTTAGTTTTCCTTGAGAACGAGTCGTTTCACTGGCATAATAACCAATGAGTTGTAATTTTATAGCTTTCGGTAAATGAAAAGAACCTGCCAATTGGGAAGTCCAGGAAAAATCCTTTTCTGAAAATGGAGACTCATCGATATGACCTTTAATATGGTAGTGGAAAAGATTGGTATTGGCATTTAAACTGATCCACTTGGCAAGGTTAAAATTCCCCATCAATTCCAATCCTATAGATTCATCCTGGGCGTCGTTATGAAATACTGTGAATATTTTATTTTGCCGGCCCAATGTTAATTTCTGCTCAATTTTATCCCGTGTATGCCGGTAGTAGGCACTGGCAGACAGGACTGCCTTATCTTTTATGAGCTGATAGTTAAACTCCAGCGAGCGGATAAGCTCAGGTACCAGATCCGGATTCCCTTCACTATAGAAGTAGTCGTCTTCAAATTCAGGAAATGGGTTCATCATGTATTCATCGGGACGGTTGATGCGATTGGAGAGTGAGAATGTTACATTTGACTGGTTCTCAAATGTTTTGGATATCGAAAAACCGGGAAAGAAGTTTAATTTTTGGTATGTGAAATTTGCGTCTGATGTAACCTGGTTCAAAATTCGATCCATATATTCCACTCTCAGACCTATCGTAGTATTAAAACCCGACAACTTGGTCGACAAGTTCAAATAAGATCCGTAAATATTTTCAGCATAATCGTATAGATTCGTATACAGGGGATTTTTGATCCAAGCATTCTCTTCATAGTTAAATTGATTGAATGATATGTCTAAATTGCGAGAATAGTTTTGAAACGATACACCTGATTCAATTTTTGTATCAGCAGTTATTCCCTGTTCATAATCCAACGTTATCCTGACATCATTGCTAAAGTTTTCATTAAGAATTTCTTGTTGATAGGGCTGTGGATCTATAACTTGAAAATGGGCATCTGCTATGGCCTGATTGTGACTGGTAAGTAGATAGTAGTCGATATAAGAATAGTAGGTATTAATTGAAAGGATCTTGGTTTCAGCGAAGTTATAGGTATAGTTAAGGTTATTGGTAAAAAAGGTTGGCTTTTGGATAAATTTATACGTATTAAGCCCAAACCGTTGACTTCGCGGAGGCTGTGAGGACCCTCCAGTCTTAGCTAAAATGTCTATTTTGTTTTCCGTATATCCAGTGTTAAGGGAATATCCAAGCCGACTTTTTGAAGATGGTGTGTAATCCACATTAAAGCGAAAACCTAAATTATGGTTATTGGAAGTTCTATCCTGGTTGAGGAATGCATGGTGGATACTATCTGAAGAGATTAATTCGCGAAAATATTCATGAACTGCTGTTTTGGTTTTGTCTGCCCAATCCAGACTTGCCGTCAAATTTACTTTTTCAGTGTTTAAATTGATACTTAGATCTGATGCATATTTGCTTTTGGTACCCCAGGTGAAATTCACCAGGCCATTAAGACCTCTTTGAATTCCTTTTTTCAAAATGATATTGATGATCCCGGCTCCTCCTTCGGCCTGGAATTTTACAGAGGGGTTGGTGATGATCTCAATTTTATTGATAAGGTTAGCCGGAGTTTGTTTTAGTACTTCACCACCGGTTAATGCAGTAGGCCTTCCGTTGATAAGGACCGTAAAATTTTGGCTGCCTCGCAAATAGAGGTTGCCGTCCTGATCAACCCGAACGGAAGGAGAGGTTTTTAATGCATCCACTGCTGATCCTCCGTGGGCGGATAGATTTCCTGATACATTGATCACTTGCTTATCTGTTTGCAAAGAGATTGCGGATCGTGTGGTAGAAACAACTACCTCTTCGAGAGCCAGGACATCCGGTTCAAGAGCGATAATGCCCAGATCCGTATTTTGATTATAAGTTATAAGATCAATATTCGGTATAGTAGAGGATTTAAATCCGATAAAGCTAACGGTTATGAAATAGTTTCCAGGTTTGATTTTATTTAACTGAAAACTACCATTGGCCTCACTGATCGTCCCGGTGACCAGTAAAGAATCCTGAGCACTATATAGACTTATGGTGGCATACTCGATGGGGGTGATATGTCCGGCTTCTTGAACTACACCAACTATTGTCGCTAGAATTGGGTTGTTTCCGGTTAAATTAATTGACAAGGAGAAGAGGATAAATAAAGTACTACTTATGAATTTCATCACTATATGATTTAGAGTAAATTATCAAATGAAAAATGACGCCTGTTTTCTGCAGTTCTGAAAGGGGAGGGAAATAGAGAGAGGAATTCATTTCCCTCCAAAAAGCTAATCTTAATTCGAGTGAATTATCTGTCCACTACCGGTAATCTTCTGCTTGACTTCAGGATTTCCTTTATAAAATACGGTTCCCGATCCTTTTATATTCACATCAAGAGATGTCGTGGCGTATACTTCGCAATTTCCGCTCCCTGCAATGTGCACTGCACAATCCGTACTCTCTATTAAGAATCCCTTGAAATTGCCGGATCCGGGGATGCTAATGTCTAATGTGTTGGTTTTCATTATAGAAGAAGCTTGAATTGTTCCGCTTCCATCAATGTAAAGATTGAGTTCATCAACTTGGTCAAATCCGCTCATGTCAACATTTCCGGATCCCGAAATAGCAACTTCTTTCAATGAGGGTAGAATTATTTCGAATGATAAATCATAGTTTTTAATGCATCCACGGTGAAGTCCCATTTTCCATACACCCCCACTAATTGATGGTTTGACTAGATCTATAATATTCCTATGTCCTGTAGCGGTTACTCTTTGAGTTTCCCCATACTTGATATCAACATCATAAGCACCTTGAAGATCAATACCCTCAAATTGAGGAATATTCAGAACACGAGTTTCCTTTCTTCCTTCGCCTTCAATACAAAAAATGTCGGTCGTGCAGTTGGAAAATAAAAGAACAAAAGCCAATAAAGATGAAGAACATATTTTTAAAGTTTTCATGATACAAATTTTTAGATTTACGAATAGGATTTAAATTCAAAATTGACCTGCTTTCAGAATCATGAAACAAAGATGGTTGATGGGAGTAGTGAAAATCGACCGGATAAAAAACTCGAACCATTTTGTTTGGACATATTTGGTTCGACTTTTTTTAGTAAAAAGTTCGAATTTCTTCTAAAGTGCTGACTATGAGTGCTTTTTTCGGTATTGAGTTGGAGTGAGACCTGTATATTTTTTAAACAAGGTATTGAATGAAGATTTGGAATTAAATCCTACCTGGTATAGAATTTCAAGAATAGTTAAGCTATTTTGACTTTTATCAGCTAGGATTTCTTTGGCTTTTTTTATTCGGAATTCATTTATGAAATCGTAGAAATGCTTATTTAATTTGTGATTGATGAGGATGGAAAGCTCTTTTGGTGGTATTTTGGTAAGAGAGGCCAATTTATTAATACTTAATGATGCATCTAGATAAGGTTTTTTTTCAATCATGTAGACCATCAAATTATGTACTTGATCTGATTCCCGTGTGGATAAATGCGAAGCAGAATTTCTTGTTTCAGATACCATCGAACGGACTAATTGCAACTCACTTAAAATCCCAGTAAATAATCCAGGATTGCGAAGGGCTTTTAATAGCAACCAGTATAGGAAAATTAACACACAGACATTCACTAAGTTTGATGCGAAAGAAGCCAAAAATTCAGTAGAATGTAATCGCAATAAATTTTTTATCAGAGCTATTGCTGACCAAATCACAATCATAACAAAAAAACTCATCAACCATTTGTAGTTTTTAAGATCAGGATTGGAATAATTCTCAATTAGTAATTCTTTATACCTTTTTAGCAGCAAGAAAATCCAAATGAAATAGCACACTTCTACCAAGTGGAGAAAGTAGTAGTTTACCTTTATTGCCAGACCACTATAAAAAGAGTCAGCATCAAAAGTGCTCATTACCAAGGGGTAATAATAGGTAGGTATCAGGAAAAGATTTATAATCAGGTATGGTAAAAGATGCCAGACCACTGTAGATTTAATTTTGAAATCACGATATATTGAAGATTTAAAAAACAGTAGAAGAACAGGAAACAACAAGTAAGATGTTGTGCTTATTAGCATCCCGAGGATCGGAAAATCAGGATAGATATAAATTGATACATAGAGTGCTAAAGCATCAATTGAAAAGATCAGTAGGTAGAAGGACAATAATATGTTTGATAACTTTCGATCCGTACCAGTTGTTAACAAAAAACCAATGAACAAAAGACAGATCGAGACTTGAATTAATGAACTGATATGAATAAATGTTAGCTCCAGAATATATTGTTTATCAGGTAATCACATTAATGGAGAAGTTAATGAATTCTAATTTTCCGTAGAGACTTTTTCCGATATTGGGAAGGTGTTAGCCCAGTTTTTTGTTTGAATATGGTATTAAAAGAGGATTTGGAATTAAATCCTACCTGATAGAGTATTTCCAAGATGGTCAAGTCTTGCTTGTCCGGATGATTGAGAATGCTTTTGGCTTTCTCAATTCTGTACTCATTGATGAAATCAAAAAAGTTCTGATTCAACGTATGATTTATTAAAATTGAAAGTTCGCGGGTAGGGGTTTTGAGTTGTCGTGCAAGTTTAGCGACACTCAATGAGGAATCCAAAAATGGTTCTTCAGTGATCATGTGATTCATGACTTCATTTAATTTAATTTGAGTCTCTTCCGGAAGGGGTTCAAATCCAGGGTTGATTATATTTCCTATTGGCCCCTCATTGGATATCAAATTCCTCACCAGCTTAGTATCACTATAGATACCGGTAAATAAACCAGGGTTTCGTAATGCCTTTAGCAATAACCAATAAAGAAATATGGTTACACTGATGTTTAACACATATATTGAGATATTATAATATGAACCGGTATTGTAAAAACGAAAGAAATTCTTAAAGATTGAAATAATGCCATATGAAGAAATCATGATTACCAATTGAAGCAACCACTTGAAATTCCCCAAATTGGGATTAGAGAAATTTTCTAAAAGTAATTTCCGGTATCGAAGGAGTAAGATTATAGTTATGACCAAATAAATTAATTGCAGGGCATGTGCCAAAATATAGATACCTTTTATATAAATTCCTGTGGAAAATTCATGATCATATACGGTTGTAAATTGACCATTTATCAGCTTTTGATAATAAATAGGTATTAAAACCAGATTAACGATGAGATATGGAATGGCGTGAAGGGCAGTTTTCGATGTTATTCTAAAATCGCGATAAATAGATGACTTCACGATCAGATAAAGTAAGGCAGGATAGAATAGAATAGTCAGGCTAAGTAACATGCTAAATATTGGAACACGGGGAAATAAATAGTAACCGACGAAACCTGACAAGGAATCTATAACAAAAATGATGAGGTAAAGGGAGATTAATACATTGTTCAGCTGTCGCTTGGAACCTAGAGACAAAAGGAAAAATATGAAAACAAGGGCAATACAAACATGGATGAGGGATGCAATCAGGTCAAAATTAAAATCCACAATAATTCAACAATAATTAATTGCTAAATTTAAGTAAAGAATCGAGAAAATAGAAAAACAGGAAGGGCTGAACTTAAAATGAAGCGAGTCCGGATCTATGCGAGTGAAATAGAAGAGTCAAACTTATTACCCCAAGTAATGTCGAAGTTTACTTTTGGTAAAGGATTTCCTTAATCGTCGCAGGGCTCGCTCCTTAATTTGTCTGACTCTTTCTCGTGTCAAGCCATACAACTCTCCAATTTCTTCCAGAGTAAGGGGTTTGTTTCCGTTCAGGCCATAATATGAAGACAATATCTCATATTCGCGGGGAGAGAGCACAGACATTCCAAATTTAACTTCATCTTTGAGAGATTGTTCCATCAAATGAAGATCGGGTTGCAATTCGTCGTCAAAACTCATCAAATCCAACATGGTGGCATTGCTTTCCTCTTCAGATCCTACCGGTGCGTCAAAGGAAACATGTCTTAATCCACTTTGTAAAATTTTGTCAATTTCTTTGGGATTCATATCCAGTAGTTCTCCCAGTTCAGCAGATGAAGGAGCTCTCTCAAATTCCTGGACAAAAGATTGGTAGGCCTCATTAACTTTATTATATATCCCAACTTTGTTGAGCGGTAATCTTACGATACGAGAATATTCGACGATAGCTTGGAGAATCGATTGACGTATCCACCATACGGCATAGGATATAAACTTAAAACCTTTCGTTTCATCAAATCTTCTGGCAGCTTTCATTAAGCCCACATTACCTTCGTTGATTAAGTCACTCAGCGAGAGCCCTTGATTTTGATATTGTTTAGCCACCGAAACGACAAATCTTAGGTTGGCTTTGGTAAGTCGGGATAAGGCATCTTCATCTCCATTTCTTATTTTTCTGGCTAAATCGGCCTCTTCTTCAGGTGTAAGAATGTCAATTTTACCAATATCATTGAGATATTTATCGAGAGACAAGCTTTCGCGATTCGTAATTCTATTGGTAATTTTGAGTTGACGCATTGTACGGTTGTTACTAAATATACAATTGGGGTACCTAAAAAGTTTCGATCAGGAAAAAAATAGCTGTTGTTCATAGGAATACCTTAATAAACAACGTCCGAATACCAACAATTGATATTCGGACGCCTTTAATATTAAGAATATTTTTAATAAATCATATCTATCGATCGCGATCGTTTCTTCGATTTCGGTTTCGATCATTTCCTCTGCCTCGATGACGATCATGGTGGCGGTTGTCATCGCGATTCTCGCTATTACCTTCAGGTCTTGGAATCGTCGCCTTGCGGGATAACTTCATTTTACCCGTTTTGCGATCTACACCTATCAGCTTCACCTTAATTTCATCACCCACACTAAGTGCATCTTCGACATTTTTAATATGGGTGTGTGAGATTTCGCTAACATGTACCAACCCACTTTTTCCTTTAAAATCTACAAATACACCATAAGGCATAACTGAAGCAACTTTGGCGTCATATATATCGCCGACTGTCGGAGTAAAGGTGATTTCCTTAATTCTGGCTACAGCAGCATCAATCGAGGCTTTATCGTTACTGGCAATACTAACGATCCCCTTATCGTCTACTTCCTCAATTGAAATTACTGTATTGGTCATTTCTTGGAGCTCCTGAATTACGGATCCACCAGGTCCAATTACTGCACCGATAAAGCTTTTCTCGATAATTATCTCTGCAATCCTTGGTGCATGTGGTTTTAGATCTTCACGTGGCTCAGCAATGGATTTATTCATCTCTTCCAAAATATGTAACCTTCCCTTGCGAGCTTGTTCCAGTGCTTGAATCATGATTTCCGAGGGCAAACCATCTATCTTAATGTCCATTTGACATCCACATATTCCATGCTTGGTACCGGTGACCTTAAAATCCATATCACCCAAGGCGTCTTCATCACCTAAGATATCTGATAAAATAGCAAACTGTTCACCATCCGTGATCAATCCCATGGCAATACCGGCAATCGGGCTTTTAATTTTTATGCCTCCATCCATGAGTGCCAGGGATCCGGCACATACTGTAGCCATTGATGAGGATCCATTGGATTCCAGGATGTCGGAAACCAATCTCAAAGTATAAGGATTCTCAGATGGTAATATCTGTCTGATTGAACGACCGGCTAGATTGGCATGTCCTACCTCACGTCTTCCCGGACCTCGCATTGGTTTAACTTCTCCTACGGAATATGCAGGAAAATTATAATGAAGAATAAAGTCATCTCGATAAGAAGCTAAAGCATTGTCAACCAATAGTTGGTCTTGTTTTGTTCCCAGGGTCAAAGAAGTTAATGCTTGAGTTTCTCCCCGAGTAAATATGGCCGAGCCGTGTGTAGAGGGCAGATAATCAATTTCGGTCCAGATATCTCGTATTTCGTCAAATGCACGTCCATCCAATCGCGTGGATAATTCCAGCATCATGGACCGTATTGTCTCTTTTTTTAATTTTTCAAAATATTCTTCCGCCTGGCCCAGATTTTCCTCAATATATTCTTCACCATGTTCTTCGGTCAGTGACTCGATCAACGATTCTTTGATCGTCTTAAATTGCTCCTTGCGGTCAAATTTGGTGAGGGCTCCTTTAGCAATCTGCAAAATTTTATCCTGGGCAAAGTTTTCAACATATGATTTCAACTCTGCATCTTCTTCTACTTCTTCAAGTTCTCTCTTTACAGTCGCTTTTTCACCAACTAAATTAGCCAACTCAAGTTGTGCCTGACATTGTACTTTAATGGCCTCATGGCCTATTTGAATAGCTTCAACTAGCTCAGCTTCCTGACATTCCTTTGCCTCACCTTCGACCATAGTCACATTTTCAAGGGTTGCTCCAACTATAATATCCAATGTGGCCTCTTGAACGTCATCAACTTTGGGGTTGACAACATAATTTTCATTAATTTTTGCTACCCTAACTTCAGAAATAGGTCCACTCCAGGGAATGTTTGAAACTGAAAGTGCAGTTGAGGCGGCCAGAGCGGCATATGAATCGGGCAATTCCTCCTTATCGCTTGAAATAAGATTAATTATTACCTGAGTTTCATTCATGTAACCGTCAGGGAATAAAGGTCTTAACGCTCTGTCTACCAAGCGTGAAGTCAATATTTCATAATCGGAAAGCCGTGCTTCACGTCGAAAGAAATTACCTGGGATCCGGCCTGCAGCAGCAAACTTCTCCTGATAATCTACCGATAATGGAAAAAAGGATTGGCCTTCTCTGGCTTCATAATTGGAAACAACAGAACAGAATAACATGGTCTGGCCAATTTTAACTACAACCGAACCGTGTGCCTGAGTCCCAAGTTTCCCTGTTTCTAATATAACTTCTCTTCCATCAGGCAATTGGAATGAAGTACTTTTTGGAACTATACTTCCCATAAATAAAATTTAAGTGTTAAAAAAATCCAAGCCGGTTAGCGTTTGTGGCTTGTTGGTAAGGTTCACACTTTTGAGGAAGTTTAAGAGTCTATTTTTTGAAGTTTTCTGAAAAAATTATTTACGAAGACCCAGTTGTTCAATTAAAGCTCGATAGTCTCCAATGTCCTTTCTTTGCAAGTAATTTAGATACCTCTTGCGCTTTCCAACCAGACTTAATAAAGTTCTTTTACTAGAAAAATCTTTCTTGTTTTGTCTTAAATGATCAGATAAATGCTTAATCCGGTGAGTAAAAATGGCTATTTGTGCTCTCACTGAACCTGTGTTTTCACTGGAACCTCCGTACTCAGCTACTATTTCAGCAATTTTTTCTTTTGTAATACCTGACATGTGATGTTTTTATTTACTTCTATTTTTCGAGCCGCAAAGTTATAAATAATTTTTTTATAATGCCTTATTTATTGAAGAAGAAATATATCCTAAATGAGGGGAATAGAAAAAACGCACAACAAGGACCTGGTTAGGTAGACTTTCACTTCCTGGGGATTTCATAAAAGACCCCGTTATCACCTTCATCAACACTTTGTGACCCAGAGATTTTTTAGTGAAGATCGAATTCAAAGTGGATTCGGAAATTTTTTCTAGTTATCTCTGTTCAAGTCTTTTGAGAAGGATTAAGGGGGTAAGATTTGTTTTGCTTCGCACCACAACGCATCCATTTCAGACAACGACATCTCTTTTAAAGGTTTGGAAGCTTTCTCTTCAATATATTCAAATCGATTTTTGAATTTGATATTGCATTTCTCTAAAGCTGTTTCAGGGTCCACTCCAATAAATCGTGCATAGTTAATCAGGGCAAACAATAGATCTCCAAACTCTTCTTCGATATTCGCCTGCTGTGCTCCGCTACCAACTTGCTCTTTGAGTTCGCTCATTTCTTCTTCTACTTTATCCCACACTTGGTCTTGATGTTCCCATTCAAATCCTACCTGTTTGGTCTTTTCTTGCATGCGATATGCTTTAACCATCGCTGGTAAGCCATTGGGGACTCCACTCAAAATGGATTTTTTCCCTTCGGCAAGTTTAAGTTGTTCCCAATTTTTTTTCACCTCTTCTTCATTCTTTACTTCCCAATCACCATAGATGTGTGGATGTCTGGCTATTAATTTGTCACAAACGGCATTTAGAGCACTACCAATTTCAAACTTACCCTTTTCATCAGCAATTTTTGCATAAAACACTATATGCAACATCAGATCTCCAAGCTCTTCTTTGATGTCATCCCAGTTTTCTTCGATTATCGCATCTGCCAACTCATAGGTCTCTTCGATAGTCAGATTTCGCAGACTGTGAATGGTTTGCTTTTTATCCCAGGGGCATTGAGAGCGGAGATCATCCATGACATCCAGTAACCTTCCAAACGCATTCAGCTTTTCTTTTCTATTCATTATTTTTGAAACTAAAATCAAGTATCTTTGTTCTATAAAAGAAAGAAATCTAAATGGAATTCTTATATATTTTCGGGATTATATTTTTTGTTTTTCTCATATCATTTGCACTGATTAATATTCGACACATTTTCACTGGAAATGAATTTCGTGGGACTTGTGCTACGAACAATCCTATGTTGAAGAACCAAATTGGTGAATGTAAAGTTTGTGGAAAAATGCCCGAGGAGGAATGTAAGATGCCTCAGGTAAAGCCTACGCCGTAGAGGTTGGAACAATAAAATCGATATGTAATTAATACTTTCGGGATGTCATTTTAGATCCAACAAAGATGGAAGATCCTAAAATAAACACTACTGCAATAATCGACAAAATGAGCATGATTCTCTGATTTAAACTCCTCTAAATTTTTAATTAATTCTACCTTCAAAGAATTCTGTTCATGTGGATAATATGCTAATATCCGTAAATTCGTTTGATTATAAAAAGCTGGAGTAGCCTAATATTTACATATTTTTTTTCGAAATATTCAATCACTTCAGCAGAATAAATTTATACATATTTTATTTTAAATTAAAACTTTTTTTAATATATTTTTTTAAAGATATATTAATATTTGAAAATTAATTATCCCTACGGCAAATTAAGCCTGTTTTCATCACTACCGCTAGGATACATTGTCGAAAATTCAAGGATGAGTGCATGGCTGATTGACCTTACTTTTGAGGTAGAGATAAGCAATTGTTTGAGTAATTTGGAAATTCGCGGTGTGCCACGATTTGATCTTGATCAGGAAGCTCATTGATACGCATCATCCGATGGTAAGCGAATTTCATACATATTTGATTAGAGAAAATAGAATAAATTATGTTAATAAATGACAAAATGACATTGAGTGAAGTGCAGAGGTCGTTTCATAAAAACTATCCCGGATTAAAACTGGAATTTTACAAGTACGCTCATAAAGATCATGAAGGGTCCAAAAATGAAAATCGATATGATTCATCCGAATTAATTGCCAATATTCGAACCATCCACGCTGAGGGAGAATTGGAAGTTGATCCGGATATGTCAATTTCCAAATTGGAATCTTCTTTCAAAGATATGTTTGGACTAAATGTTCAGGTATTCAGAAAATCAAATACCATTTGGCTGCAGACTATTACTACTGATAATTGGACCTTATCAGAATCCAATCGAAAGGGTTTAGCTTCAAAAAGAAAATAACAGATACTTACATGGATGTTAAGATTGTCAATAAAAACTTCCCCATGAAAGCCAACATGGAGGATGAAATCTATCAACTATTGGATAAGAAATTTGGCTATTACAACTTTATAACTAAGACCATCGTATACCTGGAACGGGATAAAAAGTTAGTAAAAAAGTATACTGTAGATATTGAGATGAGGATGAAGAATGCCAATCCAATCCAGGCCTCAGATAGTCGTGAACGATGGAAAATGGCCATGAATGGAAGCATTAAAAAAATTGGCAAACAAATTGAAAAATATAAGAATAAACGCTATTCCAGTGGATAGATAAGTTAAGCCTGACAGAACTTACCCTTATTTTTCATTCAGATTGCATATGAGCAATCCTCCCTTGGTGGGAGTTGTATTTTGCACAATACCGGGAGGTATTATTGAGTGTCTTTTTTTTGTGATTTATTCATGCTTGTTTTCGGATATGAAAGTGTTTATTTCACTTTCGGAAAATTCACAAAATTCCTTGAGGATTTCTGTGGCGTCTTCGTTTAACAATGGTGACGCTTTGTAGATTTTTTGAGGTGTATCACTAAACCAAACCGGAAAACCAGTCGTTTTTACCTTTCCAACAGTAGGGTGATCGATCTCGATTATCATTTTATTATGCCTAATTTGAGGATCTTGAATCATTTCATCGAACGTATTGACCTGTGAGCACCAAACGTCTTCTTGTAAAAGAATTTTGAGCCATTCGCTGGTGGTTTTCGTTTGAAATACCTGATCAAAATCAAACCGGATTTCATCCCTGCTTTCAATAATATTGTTCGCAGCATATAGTTTGGAATTATACTTTTCCAAACCGATGATTTGTGCTAACTTTTGAACCGAATTCATACCAATGGCCAAGTAGCCGTCTTGTGTGTTGTAAAGCCCGTAAGGAGCCCCAAGCCAGGGGTTTGGAATACCACTTTCACTTCGTTCCGGATTTTTGCCTTTGTATAAATAGGCCGTAATTTCCTGTATATGAAAACCCACAACCGAGTTTAATAAATTGGCTTCAATTTTTTGTCCTTTGCCGGTTTGTTCTCTGGAATAGATAGCTGCCAATATCGATTGATTGATAAATAAACTTGTCAATAGATCGGCCTGTCCTACGGCGGTAACCACTGGCATCTCTCCTTTTTTACCATTTAATGCGGAACCACCTCCGATTGATTGGGCCAACAAGTCTTGCCCGGGTCTCTGCCGATATGGACCGGAAGCACCATATCCTGAACTAGAACAGTATACGAGCCCCGGATTCAGTATTTTCATTTCTTCATACCCCAGTCCTAATCTTTCCATCACACCCGGACGAAAATTTTCCACCAGGATATCTGATTTGGAAATAATATCTGTGGCAATTTTTTTTCCCGTTGGTTCTTTGAGATTTAAGGCAATACTACGTTTATTTCTGTTGAAACTGAGAAACGAAATGCTTTCTCCCTCACAATATATATTTCCATAGGCATAATGTCGCATCCAATCACCGGTATTGGGCTCAATTTTGATTATATCAGCACCCATGTCTCCAAGCATTTGAGTCGCCCAGGGACCTTGAGCCAGTTGAGTGAAGTCAGCAACAATTAATCCATTCAAAGGGCCAATTTTATCTTGATTTTCCATACCTGTATTGTTCATTTTCTGTTTCGCCACAAAACACTATTCTTTGAAATGTATGAGGCTATGTTAATCGATCCAAGATGATTAATTTTTATCGATAAATTTATTAATAGCCTTTTGTGCTTCTGTACTCACATAAAGGTCAGCAACCGCTTTACTTTCTTCGCCGATTTTTTGATCGAAAGGAATTGAAGACATACTTAAGTTCGCTAATCTTTTTAATTGTTTGATGGCCGGTGGAAACCTTCGTGTCAGTTTTTCTGCGAATTGCACCACTTTCTCATCAAACTCCTCGTGCCGGTATATTTGATTTACTATACCCCAACCAAATAGTTCTTTTGCAGTGTATTGCTTACCAGTGAATAACATTTCTTTTACTCTGTTAATTCCTATTCTTTGAATTAATCTTTGGGTTCCTCCACCACCAGGTATCAAGCATAAAAATACTTCTGGTAAACCCATTTTTGCAGTATCTGACGCCACAAGCAGATCACAGGACAGGGCAATTTCAAAACCTCCACCGAGTGCGAATCCATTAACGGCAGCTATCCAGGGTTTAGGAGCATGTTCAATATTTTCATATAATTTTATCCCATTATCTTGAAAATCTTTGAATTGTTCCGGAGTTTGGTTTCCATATTCTTTTATATCTGCTCCGGCCATAAAGGCACGACCCGTACCCGTAATCACGGCGACCCTTATATCACTATTTGCATTTATGGCTTGAATACCGGTAATAATTTCATCCATCATTTCCCGATTCATTGCATTGAGATGGTCAGGGCGATTAAAACTGAGGATGGCAATTTTATTTTTAACTTTTACCGTAATATTTTTGAAAGTGCTATTCATATTGTACAATGGATTGGTATAACTTATTCAATTTTTTAATCAATATATGCGAAGACTTATTTTTTATAAGACCATTATGTAACAGGTCAGCTCCTTGCTCTTGAAACTGATTCCACCCGACATGTCTTGGACGCAAATAGGCTTTGTTCATAGTTTCCAATGTATTCTTAAAAAAGTTATTACAAAGTTGGTTATTTGTCTCGCTCAGCCAGGCAACTAAATTACCTGGTTGTCCACCAATTTTGGTATAGATGCCTGTCTGTGTTTTGGCATTAGCAACGTAATATACATAAGCAAGAGCTAAATCTTCATGTTTACAATGAGTAGAAATCGCAAGTCCAACTCCCCCCAGAATTGTTGAAACTTTAATTTTGGGATTTCTCGGACTATTGCTAAAACTTACTATTTTTTTTGAATACCCATTCCTGGAATAATTGGTATATCCGAAGAGGTACGGCGAATAAATAATCTCGTCATCACAACTCATACAATCTAAAAGCTGAATGGGATTCCAATTTATGGAATCGGGGTGTATGTAATGCAAATGATACTTTAACTCGTCTAAAACGGCTATGCCGGTCCTTTCATCAATGGTGTTTTGTTGTATAAATGTTCTTCCGGATTCTTGAGCACATAGGGTTAAGAAAGTACACCATAGGTCAGTAGCACACAATGGCCATGCCACTGCATAATTGCATGGTACTTGTCGATAAAAATTTAGTAGCTCCTTTCTTGTTCTTGGAAGTTCCAGATTCAACATGGCAACCAAATCATCCCGTGAAGCAGCAACCAATGCAGCAGCGTCGATAGATAAGGCATATAAATGATCCTGATAGATATAAGAATTGAAACTCGGTCCTACGGATTGTTCGGCTAAATCAGACAACTGCCTTTCGGGTAGTTGTTCCTCCAAGGGTAGTAAAAGTTGGTTCGAATCAACATGCCCTATATGGGGATGGTCAATAGTGATCAGATCATAACTATCCACCATCTCTTCAATGGGCATATCACCAAACTCTTTGAGTGAACGAATATACCATTCAATTCGTACGGATGGATATTTTTTTACAAATGCGGCAGATGTGATTCTGAGTGGATCATATCCTCTCGGATGATCCCATGCCATACCTCTTAGTGTTATTATTTCTGACATGCTATAGCGAGATTGTTGTTTAAGGAATCCATTGCTCACACTTGTCTTTTCCAAATCGCGGCATCCACTTAGCACATTTGGAAATCTTTATAACACTAGTTAGTAACGCCATAAGCCTTTAGCTTTCAAAGAAATTGATATCCTGGATGCCAATAGCTTTGGTTGAATGGTTCTAGCTTAATCCATTAAACCAGGCCTTCTCCCAGATTCTTTATACATTTTCTTCCTCACTGATTCACCATACAATGTTCTAAATATCAGAGATTGATGTGTTTAGAAATTGTATTTGGCCAAGCCTATCACGGGGCCAAATAAGAGTAACTATAAATTATTTACTAGAACTCCTAAAAGTACACCTTTTTAAATAGAGTAATCAAAAAAGAAAGTTTAGTAAAACATTGAATATTCACGATTCGTGGATGACTAAGAGTGGAATCCTTAAATCAAACAACTTTTGTTTAGTGTGGCTTTTTTTAAATAAGGTTGCAAAAAAACTTTGCTTCCTGTGAATCATACATAAAATATCAGCCTCTACCTTTCGACAATAGCCATTTATAGTATCTATTACCGACATTTCCTTGGGTAGTGCCTGGAATTGATAATTCAATCCTTTTAGATAGGTGTCCCATTGGGGGGCATAAGTATCGGACTCATCATCTTGGATGTGGCATAAGTGAACCTTGGATTGAAAGTGTTTCACCAACTTAATCAGTAAAGTTAAGCCTGGAGTAACCTCAACTGGTTCATCGTCTACCGAAATCACTACAAATTTGGGAGTTGAGAAAATGTAATCTTTGGGAATTGCTATTATCGGAATGTTAATCTTCCGAATTAGTTCCTGGGTGACACTCCCAATGGTCATTTCTTTTAAGGCGTTCGAGCCACGAGTTCCTACAATTACCATTTCAATTTGAAACTTTTTCACATACGCCTCTATCATGGCAGCAGGATCGCCTAGAGTAATCCATTTGATCAATTTAAGATTTTTGGGAATATCACGCAATTCAGCTTTTATCATACGGGTAAAATCTTCTTCCGCATTTTCTTTTAACATTTCGTCCATTTTAATAAACATTCCCGTCTTTTGACGATAATATATGCTATGGATAATATGTATTTCACCTCCTCCCAGTGCAGATAAAAATGCCATACCATATTTAATGGCATCGACGGAAGCATCTGAAAAATCCGTAGGACACAACCATTTTCTCATATCGTGATTATTTTACATTGTGTAAAAAAAGAATTGGAATTGTCGATTTAAGAATTAGTTCTTTTGCAATACTCCGAAAAAGCAAACTAGAAATAAATGTTTGATTATCAGGTATTACTATCAAAAGATCTGCGTTTTCATGATAAGCGCTTGTTAACAACGAATCACTGATTTGCAAACTATGTATTACCGAAACCTCAAAGCCAAAGGTTACTTCTTCTTTGTCATAATACTCCTTGACGATCTGATCAGAGGTATCGGTAAAATTGTCTTTAGGAGTATCTTGAATATGTACAAATTTTAAGAAAGCCTGATGGGACTGATTCCAGTTTCTGATGGCCTTAAGTACCGAGGTTTGTGATATATGTTGATCACTGGCTACAACGACTTTCTTATACGATCTATAAGTGCTGTTGATGGGAACCAGTAACAATGGACAATGAATACTTTTGGTAA
>CBDCWO010000005.1:0-5960 GCA_965223405.1 Saprospiraceae bacterium | reverse complement strand
CTGCGTACTTTTAACAGAATGATTTAGTAGCCATTCAAGGCACACACAATGTATAAGCGTAATGCGGGATAAAGTGCTAAATTTGAACTTACGAACTATTAACAAACATATCGGTGAAGTTGAAAGTGTCGGCTTCGTAATCCCGCACTACGCTTATACTTCACCGCCGTTGTAGTGCATTCCCCACATAAGAGAACCTCCTGAATAGATTTTGAAAATAAGTTATCTATTCTTTCAGTTCTGATGAAATCCTCTTGCTAGCGTATAAATGATTGATTATGATAAGGGGGAAATTGATAGATTTGATAAAATTTTAAACAAGTGATTAACAGCAGCTTATTTTAATGTTAGTCAAAATAGAGATAGATTTAATTTAAGAACTAAATATTTAAATAATGGCAATTATAAACCAATTCAATTTTGTATCGTTAGATACATTTGATGATCCAGATGATTATCGACCAAATTCGAAATTGGCCTTAGTGGTAGACCCCGGTGATGCCGAAAACGGGCTTGTCGAAAACATGACAGTTTTTAAGGAACAAATAGCTGTAGGAGATAGAATACCACTACACCAACATTCAATTGACGAAGTATTGATTGTAAATGAAGGCTCAATTGAGGTTACTCTCGGAACCACTAAACAAAAAGCTGATATTGGGGCAGTGGTGTTTATCCCCGCAAAAGTATGCCATGGATTTAAGAATATTGGTAAAGCTACCGCAAGTATTGTAGCAGTGTTTCCGTCAAGAGAAGTTGACATAAATTATCTTGATAGAAATCCTGCACCTGGAACAGAAAATCAAGAACCAGGAGATCCAATTGCTATAGATGTCCGTGAGTTGGTACTGGGTGAGATGGAAAATGCAGTAAAACCAGTAGATCGAGAAAGATTTAATAATTAAGATTATTATTATGATTTAATAAATAACGTGCTTGAACATTCATCTCTTTTCTAGTAATAAAAACGTGCTACAATATGGTGGATGGCCCCTTGCCTACGCTTGGCCTATTTTTTGTAACTTACCACGTATTACAAAGAACCGTCTGGTGCTCGGCAACGATGCCATACACGTACCGTTGAACAAACCCATTAGTTATACCGTTTAATGCCAATTATGAACGCAAACATTTTTTATGTTTGTTCCAAGGCGGAGGAAGGTGACCTAGCACTTGATTCGGAAAGCGAATCTTTAGGCCCTTTCTCCGCTAGAAGTTTTCTTCGAGTCCTTCTCGAGATAGGAGCACCTTGAGATATTTCCAATGATTGACTTTTGTGAGGCTTAGGGACATGCTCTGCGAATTTCGCTTGATTATCTTGGTCGACCTTTGGATCGAACTTGGTTTGGGATTTCAGCATTCCCCAGGCTACTCTCATTAGCCGATTCATTACTACACCTATTGCAGCATGATGTGCTAAGCCTTTGGATCGTTGCCGTGCGTAGTAGTCCTTAAAATATGGATTATGTATCACTACATTTGCAGCTGCCATGTAGAGGATTGCCCTACAAGAAGATCTACCTTTCTTACTTATTCGTGGGTTGGAGTTACCATCCCCACTTTCTTTGAATTCGGGGTATAATCCAAAATATGCTGATGACGATGAGGCTTTTTGATATTTTCCAGGATCTTCTATTTCCAATACCATACCGATTGCTGTATAGGTTCCAATCCCCTTAATTGATTCAAGAATTTCTATTTGGTTATTGGTATAATTATCCTCTAGAAATTTCTTGTGGGCTTGAATGCTCTTGTCACTCTGTATTAGGTCAGCACATATGACTTACTGGTGTGCTCCAAGAATAATGTAGTGGGGGCACCTACCGACTCGGCAGCTTTTTGTCTAATCCGTTCAGCTTTATCAACAGTGATACCCTTTATCTTGACTAATGACTTGATCGATGCTCTATTGATGGCCTGGGCACTTGGGTATCTAGCCAATAATTTGATCATCCATTTAACAAGCGAACCGCTTTTAGTCATACCCAATAATTCAGGAAAACTTTCGTAGATCAATTTCTCGGCTCTATTCTTGACCCGTGTTTGGTCCTTGATCAGCGATTGAATATTTCGATAACACTTCCTGGCTTGATGAAATTGAAGGTCTCGATCTGCGCTATTCATGATTCTGACCTCATGGTTGACCAAGTGCGTTGCAATCGCTTTGGCGCTCACCTTGTCTTTCTCAGTTCTTACTAATGAGGCTTCTTTTTCATGACGGACACCTCTTGGGTTCGAAACAGGATGTTAGTAAAATCATTGAACATGCGTTAAATTATAAACACCAGGTATTTTTGACCTTCATTTATGCCACTGGTCTCCGTCTAAGTGAAGCTTTGAATGTGAAGATTACGGACATAGACGGCAACCGAAAACAGATAAGGGTGAGTAAGGTAAAGGGTCTAAGGATCGCTACATTAGCATACCTGAGTGCTTACTAGAGCTTCTCCATTCAGCCAAGGTAATTTACTCTAACATACACCTCCCAAAAGAGCCTAAAATCGTACCTTACCACCTAAAAGGGTGTTAACGCGTTTCCCTAAGGACGGGTTCGTTTTTACCCCGTAGGATCGCGATCCAACGGGGCAGTCTGAAATGTCTGCGTCCATCTCATAATCTTTCTGATGGACCAGCACCTCCGGACTTTTCGAAGATAGACGCAGACATTCCTTTGAGTTATAAACAGTAAATGAATATGGATACAAAATGGTCAATAGATGAGCTTCAGGATATTTGGCAGTTAGCAAGTAATTTGCATGATGGTCAGAAATATGGAGGGCAAGAGAAAGTTCAAAAAAAGTTGAATATATCAATCATATTGGTAGTGTGACCTTTGAGATTTTAAAAGCTATTGAAATTGATACTGCACTTAATCCAAGCTTATCAATCAAGTGTGCCATTTTACATGACACTATTGAGGATACAAAACTTACTATAAAAGAAGTTGAGAATAGGTTTGGGAAGAATATTGCAGATGGTGTTTTAGCCTTAACTAAGAATGAACAAGACACTACAGTAAAAGATAAAATGCTTGACAGTTTGGCTAGAATTAAAAAACAACCTAAGGAAGTTTGGGTGGTAAAAATGGCAGATCGGGTTGCAACCTTTATGCACCTCCTTTTTATTGGTCAAATGATAAGAAAAAAGCGCATTTGGAAGAGGCTAAAATTATTCATAAGGAGCTCAAAAGTGGAAGTTCGTATTTAGCAAACAGGCTACTAGAAAAGATAGAAAAATATAAATCTTTCATAAATGAATAATCTGACTGTAACATTATTTGAAGAAACCAGAGAAGATATAAAAATCCAAGTATATGCTCGAATAACAGAAATTGGTGATTTGATGTTAGATGGTGTCGACTCAGGGGATTTAGTAAAAAAGCTACAAGGTGATTGGGATTACGAATACTATTTGACTGTGGATAAGTCAAGTAAGGAGTTACTTGTTGAAAAATTAAGAAAACAAGATGTTCAAATCATTGACGATGAAACTCTATTACATTGGATAAAATCTAATTACTCAGGAAATAGTGCTTTTAGTTCTTTTCAGGCGTTTTTGACTTCTGAAGAAATTGAATTTAAAATGTATGTTTGGATATAAAAAAGCTTATAATCGAGTAGAGTGAGGTAGCCAGAAAAATGACTACCTCAGCCCTACTGACGATTCTGTCAGCACAATGTCTACACCACCGTACATACGGACCTTCCCGACGACAGTTGTCGGGACAGGCGTATACAGCGGTTCATAAGAAAATCAAGTCGTTCGAGATCGTACCTGATGGTAATAACTAGAGAAGGATTGATAGCCTCGCCGTTTAAGCCTAGCCTCCGTGACCCACCCATCCGCTTCGCGGTTCACTACCTCAAATGTCCACTGGACATTTGGTTTTGTCGTACAAAATTACAGTTCGTTCATCCATAATGGGACTGCAACTGCCCTTCCGAAAGATGTGCTTTCGGTTCTCTCACTAAAATGCCGCTGGTATTTTTCCTTCGGAATGTTCGTTCATTCCACCCTCCTAATCGAGAATAGCAGAATTGTCTCGCTTTGCCGTGAGACAGACCCAATTGACGAAAAGCACGGTAACGCTGAGCAACTTCAGTTTGAGTTGTCCCAATTGAAGCGAGCCATATTCGGGAGCAAATCAGAGCGCTTTGTTCCAGATGCGCACCCTTCTCAGGGTAATTTATTTGTAAGCGTATGGGCATGTACTTCAACAAGATGACGGGAGTTGGCCGGCAGCCCCGATTTTGCGTATCACCAGGCGAAAGTGTTATGAACCCTGGAACTCGGAAAAGCCTGGACCACTATATCCAGACTGCAATAAATTATTTACAACCTCAAGAGCCATTTCAACTTTAGCACAGGTATGTAAGGTTTTGCAGCACTAAAACTGCTAAGAGAACCAATTTTTCACTTACATTTCTAGAGACTTTTTCTCTTCCACCGGGGTGCTCTTCTTCGTTAGGGCAGTGGGATGGTAAAGGCCGAGGCTTCGGGCGGCCGGGCAGGATTGGCTCTACTGATCCTGAGGTAGGGATGACTCAAATTCTAACAAGGTCGATTAATGCCCTCCTTCTTGTCACATGCTAAAGCAAAGGAGTCCAAGTTTGGGTTGCTTGTCCTTCAAATAAGGATCATTATCCACTTATGATAATATCATCACTTCTAGCTACACTTGCAATACATTGCATTGGTGAGAAATATCCATAGCCAATATTTTCAATCGAATTCCAGGTCCTTATCTTAGTACAGTACTGACCTTAGCTTTAGTTGTTTCGATGACACCTATCCATATGCAGAAGCAGCGGAAATCATTATCAGGCAAAATGATCAATTTGATCTCCATTCATGATTCAGCTCCAATTTATTTGATATTTCCACGCAATGGATTATTAATAACTTTGATTCCCTCCGTCACAGCTGTCTGGTCACCCAACCCTGCTCAATTCTGACAGCCAATAGTTTACCTTTCCCTCAAAAAATCCCTATGCGTTCCGAGTCCAGAATCACTGTTTCGGGATAGATCAGTGTTCTGAGCTGCTCATCATCCAGGGTCAGTAACTCCTCCTTGGATATCTCCACTTGCTCTGCCAACCGGTCATACTTTCGAACAGTATTCTTTGAAATGCCCAATTGTCGGGCGACGACTTTGTATTTCTCAGTCTCTAGATAGGTTCTGATGATTTGTTTTACTTCTTCCATACGTTTAGATTGATAGGCCATTTTCAATTAGTTTGTGCTAGATGACCTAATGTATGGATATGAACTTTCTACTGCCCTATGCCTCTCTACATGGGGTCAACCCCGTAGGATAACATCCAACGGGGTCAACATGCCGGAATGTCAGTCCCCCAAGAAAAGTCCTTCAGGGGTCAGCATGCCGGAATATTGACTTGCATCGGAAGGGGTCAGCTTGTCGGAATCCCCCTCACCTGGTTCCCTCCTTTTCAGGGGGTCAGCTTGCCGGAATATGGGGGTCAGCTTCATCCGGAATGATGGGGTCAACATCGCCGGAATACGCACTACCACCCTATTTTCAAAAATGCCGCTATTATGGTCTGCATTCCACGTCGATATTTACCAAGGTCAGTAATCAAATCCCTCAGCTGCTAAGAAATGTAGGCCAAACCATTAGGACAGTGTTTCAGATCCTAAGAGACTTGCTCGAACTCACTCCTTTGGGATGTGCTAAATGCCAACAAGAGGATTTGATCCAGATTCCAGTCATTTCGGATCGAAGCTACATAGATCTCATCCTGAGTGCACCCAAAGGAAGGGCACCTCCATTGCTAAACCCAAAGCCATGATGCAGACAAATACGATGATAATATTAAGATGTGTACAACTGCAGTTCTGTGCCAAAACAGTCAAAAGAGGCTGGATACAGACAAATGACAGCAGTCTCCCTGTCCATATCTATACAATCTGCTCATCCAATGTAAGATACCCTAACATAC
>CBDCWO010000004.1:0-165736 GCA_965223405.1 Saprospiraceae bacterium | reverse complement strand
TTCACAAAGCCAACTTAAAAGTATTTCTGATCGGAATGGAGGGAGATCTCTCACGAACACCTGTATTTGATTCTTTGGGTATCTCAAAAGAATGGATCGAAAGTAGGTCTGATATTTCAGAAAGATCATTTATTGTACAGACTTCGAAAGGTCATATCAATGAAATTATTCCAATAATACTTACAGGGTTCACCACCCGGCAAGAGTTAATCGATAAAACACGTAAGTCAATTACACAAATATCCCTTAATACTGAAGTTGCCGTTCATTTTATATCGCCAGAGTTGATGGAAGAATATTTTATAGATTTTGTAACAGCACTTACCATTGTTAACTCAGCTCAATCGGAATATAAAAGTGAGCCGGTCAAGGTCATATCAATTGACAGTCTCCAGGTTATCTTACTCTCCCAGGAGCAGAAGGATATCACTCGTATCAACAATCAAGGAGCGATAGGATTGAAAATTGGTAAGTGGATTAATGAAACCAGGAACCTTATAAACGGCCCCGCCAATTTTATTACACCAGAATATTTAGCTCAATTTGCTCTTAAAAATTGCAAGAAATACAATTTGGATTGTGAAATAATGGGAAAATCCAAATTGAAATCACTTCAATTTAATGCTTTGCTCAGTGTTAATAAAGGCAGTTCAATAGAACCTAAGTTAATCGTTATGAAATATAGTCCTCCTACTGCAACAAAGCGAGTTGGGATGGTTGGCAAGGGTGTAACTTTTGATACCGGCGGAATTTCAATTAAGGGAGCACAAAATCTTCACTACATGAAAACTGACATGGGCGGCGCGGCATTAGCTATCTGTACTACTTTGTTAGCGGCCCAGCTACAGTTACCAATCTCAATTATTTCTGTAATCCCATGTACTGAGAACTGTGTGGATGGAGATAGCTTAAAACCTGGTGATGTTATAAAAGCCTACAACGGCAAAACCATAGAAATTATTGATACGGATGCTGAAGGTAGATTGATACTCGCCGACGTCTTATCTTATATCACCACAAAATATAAGCTGGATATCGTGTTAGATTTGGCTACTTTGACAGGTAGCATAATACGGGCCATCGGTACCGAAGCCGCCGGCTTGTTTTCGAATTCAAAAGAAGTTTCAAGAATATTGCGTAAAGCTGCTTCCAAAAGCGGTGAACGAATTTGGCCAATGCCTATGTGGAGTAGTTACGCTGATCACTTAAAATCTGAAATTGCAGATATCCGCAATCTGGGCCAAAGCCCTGTAGCTGGCTCTATAGTTGCCGCAAAATTTTTGGAATCATTTGTGCAAAATGAAGTTCCCTGGGCTCATTTGGATGTTGCAGGAATGGTATTTGGAAAAACTTCTTTCACCAAGGAAAAATCCGCTACCGGATATGGAATCCGACTATTATATCATTTTTTGATTGAGATGATAAACAGCACCGAATAATTTTTCATTTGCGATAAGAGATGAAATTCTTTCTCTATTTTCATCTGAATAATGACACACGTTGGTGAGGCTAGCAATGAGATCTTTCAAGTCTGAATTGCCCCAATAATCTTTGCCCCATCGCTGTGATTCATATTTGTCTAAAATTATTTTATAAATAATTCTAATGACAAGTAATAGTGACAATAATTTTATATTTTGCCTGAATGAAGGTGTTACATATCAGTGCAGAATGTTACCCTGCCGCGAAGACGGGAGGTTTGGGCGATGTTGTAGGGGCATTACCCCACTATCTTACAAAAAATAACTTTCCTGCGGCAGCGATAATACCTAAATACGGTACTAATTGGTTGCAGAATGCAAGTTATGAAATTGTATTTGAGGGAATAGTTCAAATGCATATTTGGCGAATTCCATTTACCATTCAGAAAATAATTTCCGTCGACTTAAACATTGAGTTGTATGTGACGGATATCCCTGGAAAATTCGATCGTCCCGGAATATATGCCAATCCTAACGGACATTTTTATGGCGATGAGATTGAAAGATGGGTTTGTTTCCAACAAGCTGTATTGTTGTGGATCATTTATTCAGATATTCATCCTGAAATACTACATTGCCATGATCATCACACCGGATTAGTTCCATTTATGGTAAAATATTGTCCCTGGTTTGAAACTTTAAAAAATGTACCTACTTATTTCACTATTCACAATGGACGATATCAGGGGATGTACAGTTGGGATAAGATGTATCTTCTGCCCCCTTTTCTAGCAGAAGCACGAAGTTTGCTCGATTGGAATCATGCCATCCATTTTATGGCCTGTGGGATTAAGTGTTGCTGGCAGTTTGGCACGGTTTCGTTCTCCTACTTGAATGAGCTAATGTCCAATAGTGATGGTCTGGAATCGCTTATAAGGGGAGAATCGTTTAAGTCGATGGGCATTGTCAACGGGATAGATTCCGAACTGTGGAATCCGGCTACCGATACCTTTGTTCCATACCACTTAAAGAAAAGCATACCTCATTACAAAAGAAATAACAAAAAGTATTTAGCAGAAAAGTTTAATCTAAACCCTAAATGGCCGATCATCACATTTATTGGGAGAATGGTTTATGAAAAAGGTGTGGATATACTGCCAGACGCCATTCAAGCTTTTTTGGGACATCATAATGATATCCATTTTATCATATTGGGCAGTGGTGACACCTACTATGAAAACCGTTTTCGAAATCTTTCCTATCATTTTGATTATCAGGTAAAAAGCATAATTGGTTACGATGAGCGATTAAGTCATGAACTTTATGCAGGTTCTGATTTTTTAATTATGCCATCGCATATCGAACCCTGTGGTTTAAATCAACTTTATGCACTTCGCTACGGAACCATACCCATAATTCGGCGTACAGGGGGATTACAGGATACCATTATTGATATTGGTGATGAGAATGGTGTTGGTATTTGCTTTAATCACACTTCTGTACCGGATATTACCCATGCTTTATCTAGAGCAGTAAGACTTGTCAACAATGTCAATTTGAAAAACGAAATAATCAAAAGAGGGATGTTAAGAGATCATTCCTGGGAGGAAGTTTCAAAGCAATACATTCAATGGTATAAAAAATAAGTGCATTATGAAAATAAAGATGATCAGCTTAATTCTTGGAGGGGGAGCCGGAACTCGACTTAATCCATTGACGAAAGACCGCTCAAAGCCCGCAGTACCCATCGCAGGTAAATATCGACTAATTGATATTCCAATATCCAATTGTCTGAATTCCGGACTAAAAAGAATGTATGTCCTTACCCAATACAATTCTGCTTCTTTAAACAAGCATATAAAAAACACTTATCGATTCGATCATTTTACCCACGGTTTTGTAGACATCTTAGCTGCAGAACAAACTCCTACCAGTGATAAGTGGTTTCAGGGAACTGCAGATGCAGTTAGACAATCAATGCATCATTTAGTCAATAAGGATTTTGATTACATTTTGATATTATCCGGAGATCAATTATATCAAATGAACTTTGAGCTGATGGCCAGATACCATATTGCGCAGGGTGCGGATATTACTATTGCCACCATTCCGGTAGTTGCAGAAGAAGCTACGTCATTTGGAATTATGAAGGTCAATTCATTTGGATTTGTGGAAAGGTTTACGGAAAAACCAGGTTCTGATATTTTAGATAAATGGGAATCTTCCGTCGAAGAAAAATTCAGAAATCAAGGCAAAGTTTTCCTGGCATCCATGGGCATCTATATTTTCAATCGTTCTGTCTTAAGTAAATTATTTGACAGCCATGAAAGTGCCATAGATTTTGGCAAAGAAATTATCCCTGACGCTATTAAGACAGGATATAATATAGCGAGCTACTCTTACGATGGTTATTGGACTGATATCGGAAACATTCCATCCTTTTTCCATGCCAATCTCGAACTAACTGATGATATTCCAAAGTTCAACTTATTTGATAATCGGGACATGATCTACACCCGTCCAAGAATGCTGGCTCCTTCGAAAATTTTTGGCACACAATTTAATAAAGCCGTGCTGGCTGAAGGATGTATTATACACGCCAGCCATATCGAAAGATCAATTGTTGGAATTAGATCCAGAATTGGTCCGGGATCAACTATCAAGAATAGCATTGTTATGGGGAATGATTACTTCGAATCCTTGGAAGAAATTGTCACCCATCCAATGAATACACCACTAGGCATAGGAAAAAATTGTTATATAGAAAATACGATTGTAGATAAAAATTGCCGGATTGGCAACAACGTTTCCATTGTAGGCCATGAAAGCCTAGAGGATGGTGAAAACGATGAATATGTGATAAAAAGCGGAATAATTGTGATGAAGAAAAAAGCAGTAATTCCGGATAACACAGTAATTGGGTACCAACCAAAATAATATCAAATGGAACAAAAGGTTTTTTTTTGCATTGCCACATTTTTTAAAGGTGAAGATTTTCTTATAGAATGTAAAAATCAAGGAAACTACGTCGTTCTGCTTACTGACGAGAGACATAAAGACGAGAATTGGCCTCATGATTCCATCGATGAAATCTATTACTTAAAGGCGGACGAAGAAGGGAATCATAATTTTGAGAATATGGCTAAAGGTTTTGCCTATTTTTTTAGAAAAAAAGTAGTAGATGTCATAATCGCTTTGGATGATTTTGACGTGGAAAAGGCAGCATATTTAAGGGAAGAGTTCAGAGTTTCAGGTATGGGTCAGACCACCTATCGATATTTCAGAGACAAGCTGGCCATGCGATATAAAGCTCAAAGTGAAAATATTTTAGTTCCTGGATTTACCCACCTTTTTAATGATGATGTTATAAACACATTTATCCGTGAGTATCCAGGGCCTTGGTTAATTAAACCTCGAGCGGAAGCTTCTTCACTGGGAATTCAAAAAGTCTACAATTCTGAAGAGTTTTGGAACAAAGTACATGAATTGGGAGATATTCGATATAACTATTTGGCAGAACAGTTTTTTGAAGGAGATGTATTTCATGTCGACACTTTGACATACCAGGGGCAAATTGTATTCAAGTGCATTTCAAAGTATTTGGAGACACCTTTTGAAATAGCACATCAAGGTGGTTTGTTTCGATCCAAGACACTCCATCCTAAGTCTGCTGATGCGAAAGTTTTAGGAGATATCACGCAAGATCTTATGAAAGCATATGGAATGCAGGCCAGTGCAAGTCATAGTGAATGGATCAAATCAAAAGACGATAACGAGTTTTACCTGATAGAGACTTCATCACGGGTAGGAGGTGCACATTTAGCAGATATGATCGAAGTTTGCACTGGTATTAATCTATGGAAAGAATGGGCTAAACTGGAATCCTCAATTGTTAAAAGTGAATTATATTCACCTCCTAAGACAAAATTTACTCCAAGTTGTATAATTATTTCGTTGATCAAAGATTATGTGCCCGATATGACCCCGTTTACCGACCAAGGTATCCTATGGACATTAGATCGCCCGCATCATATCGGCATGGTACTTAGTAATCAAGACGAAGAAAAATTGATGGAGTTAGTTGGCAGGTACACAGAAATTATCGCGAACGATTATAATGCGTTCGCACCGGCTAAGGATAAACCAGAACATTGATGATAGTATTCTTCAATAAAATTTTAGAAATGTATTTGCTCATCGTAATTAAACTGAACCTAATTAATTATACTACCTAGGTTTTTTCAAAAAAGCATAAACTACCACCTACCCAATCCTTGTCTCGATTGTATTTCACTCCTATCATCTTGCCTTTACTCATTCTGGCCACATTATTGACTAAAACGGGTCTTTGAAAATCAGGTGGCCAGACATACATAAACCTTACCTCTACTTTTACCGGCTCATTGGGTGACTTAATTACCGGAGCGTATTCTACCTTTTCTTGCAAAATGAAATCATGAGGTTCTTTCACTTCATCCAGATCTTTTTTGCTTATATCAAATACAATTCCAGTTCCGGAATAGGAATAAAGAGGCTTAAGAATATAGTTTTCCAAATCATCTGGATATTCTGAAAGTTGATCGAGAAAATAGGATTTGGGCAACCAGGTTCCTTTCAAATGAGGAAGAAGATATTTACTAATTTTAAAAAACCAGTTGGGATGCCCTGCCCATTTCACATCGACTTCTTCTCTCAAACTAAACTGCAAGCTGCTTAAGTCTTTAGTCAATAATTCATCAAAAATAACCCGATTCAGAATTTTAACAATCTTGATTTTTTTGCCATTCTGATCGATATAATAAAGTTTTTTACTCTCCCGAATAACTTCTGTAATACATACAATTGGAATCCCAAATAATTTTTCTGTAGCCAAAAAGTCGACGAAAGTATGTTGACTTTTGGGTTTATAATCTATTAGTACTACTTGTTTGGGATTTTCATCTTCCAAAATGGTTTTTCTTACCATATCAAGGTACGAATGTCGGGTGAAATTGCCGAAAAGATCCCGGTAATCCTGTAAAAATGGATAGACTTTTCGAAAAGCACTTGAGATAAATATCTGATAAGCATAAAGTGATGGAAATCCCTGAACCTCAATTAATTTTGGGACTATTTTTCCATCTTCCTCACACACCCCAAAATCCATTTGAATAAATGCGGTGTGTTTGGTTTCTCCTGGGACATTTACATGATGCTCCAGGCCTCTTTCAGCAAATTTGACAAATTGATCCGAGACTAGAAAGTCTACAATTTCCTCTCCTGCCTTAATACATCTTTCTTCAAACTCCCTGGAAATGAAGACTGGCGATTCTGCTACCCGGAATTGCGGTAAGGTGTTAAATTCCGCTTGAATAATATCAAGTACTTCCTGGTACTTAGCGGCACTAAATTCTCGATTAAACTGGTCGCGAGCTTCTTTTATCATTAATCCAGGCTTGCGGAGTTACTTATTAAGATACTAAGACCGTGTAATCCACGGTTTTTGCAACCGCTTGATTCAAAAATTCAGGAATAACCGTGTCAAAAGTAAATTTTATCTTTTCCGGATCTTCCAGATGTCCTATCATTTCCCAATACAGCTCTTCACCGTATTGCTTGGAAATAAGATTACGCCATTCTTCTTTCATGGCATAATTTGTCATTCCTTGAGGATCCGCTTCGGGATGAAATTGGGTCCCCCAAATGGTTTCACCTACCCGTATGCCCATCAATGCATGAGTCCTGAAATGGCGATGATCATAAATCTCCTGTGCCAGTACTTTTACATCAAATTTTTCATGAGGAATACGCTCCAGACCAAAAACTTGAAATTCCCTAAAATCTGCTGCATAAAATGGGTTGGGTAAATTTTTAAAAATTTCATCTTTAAACCCTCTGCTCAGCAATCTTACTGGATAAATCCCAAAAGATTTTTTTGTTCGTTTTCTGACTACTCCGACCTCTAGATAGTGACACAACATCTGGAAGGAATGACAAATAAAGAAAGCGTATTTGGGTTGGCTTGAATACCGGTTAAAACTTAATAAATCTTCCAGCCAATCAAAGTATCGATCAAACCATGGACCATCGTTCAAAAGGGGATCTCCGGGTCCTCCGCTAGAAATATAGATTGGATAGTGTAATCCTGGTAATTCCCCTTTTTGACGAACATCAAAAATATCCAATTCTGCATCGGGAAGGACCTTTCTCACCATGTTGGTGATATTTTTCATACCCATATTGGGAGTACCATTGTAAAGGTCCAAAACGGCTACTCTAATATTTGTCTTCATCTCATTGAATTCTCACTCAAATAATACAAAATTGATTATTTTACTCTGGTCTTCAAAGATTGTTGAACAAAAGAACCCCATCGTAAATTCATTTTATCTTCCTTATGGATTTTTGCTCTTTGAATTGCCAAATTAGCTGCAGCTTCTACGATCCACTGAAAGTTTTTTTCACCTACAGATGTAATTTCTGCATCCGGTGCAGGATTGCAAAAATCTATAGCATATGGGATCCCGTTCTTCACTGCAAATTCGGCAGTATTAAAGTCGTACCCCAATGCTACATTTAATTTTATCACATATTCGTGAATGATATCTAATAAATTGGCATCTTGATTAGGTGATTTATCGATATACCGGAGATGGTGTGGATTACGGGGTTCATACGGCATAATATGAACTTCCTTCGCACCCAAACAATAACATCGAAAATAACTATCAAATTCGATATTTTCTTGAAGCATCATCACTAATTGACCCGTTTCATGGTAAGCCTCAAAAAATTCTTCTCGGTTATGAACTTTGTATACAGATTTCCATCCTCCTCCGGAATGAGGTTTCAAATAGGCTGGAAATCCACCCACATAATTAAAAATTGCATCCCAGTCCAAGGGGAATTTCAAATTTCTGAAAGAATTGGGATCTGTATCATCAGGCATTTCAAAACTTGGAAGGAGCACAGTCTTAGGTACAGGTACACCTATTTGTTTGGAAATCACATTATTCAAAAATTTTTCATCCGCACTCCACCAAAAAGGATTGTTAATCACTGCAGTACCTAAAGCAGCTGCATTTTTTAGATAACTTCGGTAATAGGGGACATCTTGTGATATCCGGTCAATAATAACAGCATATCCAGAGGGCTTACCCTGTGAAAGTTCATCAGCATTGACAAACTCGGCAATTATTCCAGCTTCATTTTTCTCATTCACCCGATCTACGAATGCCGGAGGAAATGAATTCTCCTGTCCAAATAAAATTCCTATTTTCTTCATATATTAATCATGTCCAGAAACAACAATCTGTAGAACTTTATACCCAAAGGCGCAAAGATAGGAAGAATATCTATTCAATCTACTTTCTTAGAGCCAAATAAACTTTGTCAGATATTAGGGGAACCCACACTGTATATATTCATATATATTCTATTTGGTCATAATCATTCTTTGCAAAGCTTTATTATATTTGGTCGTATGAAAACCATGACTTGTCAACGATTTTATTCCCGGTCTCTCAAAAAAGATTTTACGATAGATTTTTTCATACCGGAAAGAGTGGATTCAAACACCTGGTTTTTAATACTTAATGACGGACAGCTGTCGGATGAGCTTTTTTTGGAAAAACAATTGGAAGAGCAAGAAAAAAAGGGCCATTATATCTTTGCCGTTGCAGTTTACGCCAGTGAAGCCCGTTTACAAGAATATGGAGTAGCCCATTTTCCGGATTATAAAAAAAGAGGTACAAAAGCTAATCAGTATGCCTATTTTATCACTCAGGAACTGATGTTATTTGTTTCATCAACTTTCAGGATACAGGTGAATCCCAGAATGTCAATGTTTGCAGGGTTTTCACTAGGAGCGTTATCGGCATTTGATATTGCCTGGAATTATCCTTCCCTTTTTCAAACTGTGGGATTGTTCTCCGGATCTTTTTGGTGGCGCTACCGGGCTTTTACTGAAGAGGACCCTGATGCTCATCGTATAATGCATGAAGTGATCCGGTCTTCATTTTATAAGCCTGGATATCGGTTTTGGTTTGAGGCCGGTACAAATGATGAATTTTCTGATCGAAATAATAACGGAATTATCGACTCTATCGATGATACATTAGATTTGATTAAAGAATTAGAAAATCTAGGATATTCCAAAGAAAATATCAGGTATCTTGAAATTCCTGGTGGTCGGCATGAACCTTCCACTTGGGCAAAGGCCATGCCTCATTTTCTGGAGTGGTCATTAAACTCAAATAATGGATAATCGTAAATGTTTGTACTTGAGTCTATTTACTGACTATGATGTTTACTTGTTTCGAAAAGGTAAACATTACCGGTTATGGAAAAAATTTGGATCGCACATAACTGAAGTAAATAGTATCAGTGGTGTTTACTTTGCCGTCTGGGCACCCGGAGCTAAGTCCGTAGAGGTTTCAGGAGAGTTTAACAATTGGAATAGTCAAGGATATGAATTATACGTACGATGGGATAAATCTGGTATCTGGGAAGGTTTTATCCCAGGAGTAGAATTAGGGCATCTGTACAAATACAGAATACAATCCAAACTCGATAACCAATGGCTTGAAAAGAGCGACCCGTATGCTTACCGCACCGAACATCCTCCGCAAACTGCATCAATAGTCTGGGATCTTAATTACCAATGGATGGATGAAGCCTGGTTGAAACAAAGAAAAAAGCTCAATAAATTTTCCACTCCTGTTTCGATTTATGAAGTACATCTGGCAAGTTGGATGAAATCATCCTCCGGCACCATAATGACATACGATGAACTGAAAGAAAATTTGGTTCCATATGTTGTGAAAATGGGATTTACTCATGTTGAATTTATGCCGGTAATGGAATATCCGTATGCGCCCTCTTGGGGATACCAAATTACTGGTTTTTTTGCCGCCTCCAGCCGATATGGATCACCACAAGGATTAATGACTCTAATCGATGCGTTTCATCAAGCCGGAATCGGTGTCATCCTGGACTGGGTTCCAAGTCATTTTCCAGATGACGGCCATGGACTTGGCTACTTTGACGGAACCCATGTCTACGAACACCCTGATCCTCGTAAAGGATACCATCAGGATTGGAAAAGCTTAATATTTAATTACGAACGACAGGAAGTTATCTCATTTTTAATAAGCAATGCATGTTTTTGGTTATCCAAATACCATATTGATGGATTGAGAGTAGACGCAGTGGCATCAATGTTGTATCTGGATTATTCTCGTGAAGATGGCGCATGGGAACCAAACGAATTTGGAGGAAATGAAAATCTTCATGCAATAAAATTTATTAGAAACCTCAATTCGGAAATATCCAACTCATTTCCTCAGGTGCTGACCATTGCCGAAGAATCTACTGCCTATCCTAAAGTTACTGAAGCCGTCGATCATGAAGGTCTTGGATTTACAATGAAGTGGATGATGGGGTGGATGCATGATACGTTGGCCTATTTCGCCCAGGATCCTATCCACAGAAGTTTTCATCACGGTCAAATTACATTTAGCCTCATTTATGCATTTTCTGAAAAATATGTACTTCCATTATCTCACGATGAGGTTGTGCATGGCAAGGCTTCATTAATCTATAAAATGCCAGGTGAGGAATTGCAAAAATTTGCAAACCTACGATTATTGTATACTTATATGTATACTCATCCTGGGGCCAAATTACTCTTCATGGGTTCGGAGATTGCTCAGACCAAAGAATGGGATTTTGCTAACGAATTAAGTTGGGAGTTGCTTCAATATGAGTTACACCAAGGCATCCAAAATCTTGTGATAGAGCTAAATAGAATATACAAGACCAAACCTGCATTGTTTGAAAATGACTTTGATCAAAAAGGATTCGAATGGCTCAAAATCGATGATTATAAACAATCTGTTTTGATCTATCTACGAAGCGGGAAACTAAGTAAAGATGACTTAATCGTCATAGGGAACTTTACACCTATCTCCAGAAGAGACTATCAATTCAATGTAAAGCGATCAAAATCTTGGCAACTAGTATTTAACAGTGATGACGAAAGGTATGGAGGTTCAGCTTCTGTTGTGAAACAGGAATTAGAGGTGAAAAAACTAAAGGTTAACAAAGAAATCAAATATCAAGTTACGGTTGATATTCCTTCCCTCGGAATGATAATTTATGAAAAAAAATAGGAAGTAAGTTTAAGCATCAAATGTTATTTGTCATTAGACAAGTAACCTGCATTTCGATTCTGAACTTACTTCCTAGTTAAATCATAATAGAATTGACCAATTATAATTCTACCACGCAATTACTCTCAAAGCTAACTCCATTAGGAACATAATCGTCAGCCTTCTCATCGTTGATCCAATGTTCACCATCTATTAAGTATCGGAATTGGTATTTTTTTCCAACTTCCAAATCTACTATACGACTAAAAGTACCATCTTTCTTTTTGGTCATTTTAAACGCATCAACATCCCAGTTATTGAAATCACCAACTAAATTGGCCTTAGCGATTTTTTCAGATACTTCAGGGGTTAATTTGAACGTAACTTTGCAAACTGGCTTGGTTTTAAGATACTTTTTTGTAAGACTCATAATTACTTGATTTACAATTATTTATAAAATTTTAATGAGATAATTATCTTTTAAGGGCGCAAAGATATAATTTATTGCATTATCTACATAGTAACTTATATATTATCTACTATATATTTTAACGGTAAGGCGGCAGAAAAAGTGCTCTGGAATACTTAAATTAAGCCAGGAACCTTTATCATATGGTCTGGTTAAAAATGAGTACTTAGCCATATTAAACTAGTGAATTCCATAAGTGCATATAATTTCGTTTAAGCTGGAGTAATTTTTCCGTCTACTCAGCTTATATTGTGTATTATTAGAATGAATTGTAATATCTTAATGCCGGGAATATCAGGACATCTATGGCCAGGTTTTAACACAGAATGAGAAAAGACAAAGGCCTTAACAAGGGTGGCCTCAATGATGCAGCAATACCGTAGGCAAAAGTATGGAGCAATGGAATGAAAAATTTTAGGAGAAATCAAGCCTTGTTGCTCTCCTGAACAATGAAGTTGTTTAATAACTATCTTCAATCACAAAATTGAAAAACTGGAAACAATATTCTATTTTGGAATAACAAATGTTTTATGAACCCAAATCTTGATCCGTCAAAACCTGGCCCATTTGAAGAACAAGCTCTTGAGAAAGCGCTACGGCCCAAAGCCTTAACTGAGTTTAGTGGTCAGACCAAAATTGTAGATAATCTAAAAGTGTTTATTCAAGCAGCAAAACAAAGAGGCGATGCTTTGGATCATGTCTTATTGCATGGCCCTCCGGGTTTAGGGAAAACTACTTTAGCGCATATCATAGCTTTTGAGCTTGAAAAGAATTTAAGGCTAACATCTGGTCCAGTAATTGAAAAGCCCGGTGACCTTGCTGGGTTGTTAACCAATTTACAAGAGGGTGATGTATTGTTTATTGATGAAATCCATCGACTAAATAATGTAGTTGAAGAATATTTATATTCAGCGATGGAGGATTTTAGGATTGATATCATGATCGATACCGGTCCAAATGCTCGCAGTGTTCAAATCAATCTTAATCCTTTTACATTAGTAGGAGCTACGACCAGAACAGGACTGCTCACTCCGCCAATGCGTGCCAGATTTGGGATTTCATTTCATTTAGACTATTACCCAATGGAAGTATTAGAAAAAATCATTATACGGTCCAGTAAGATCCTGGAGGTGCCGATTACCAGGGATGGTGCAACTGAGATTGCCAGGCGGAGCCGCGGAACCCCCAGAGTTGCGAATGCCTTGTTACGAAGGATTAGAGATTTTGCACAAATCAAAGGAAATGGCACTATTGACAGCGATATTGCCCAATATGGGTTAAAGGCCCTTAATGTGGATGAATATGGTTTGGATGAAATGGATAATCGAATCCTCGATACCATTATCCACAAATTCAAAGGTGGTCCGGTAGGTCTGAATACGATTGCAACTGCCGTGGGAGAAGAAGCAGGAACGATCGAGGAAGTCCATGAACCATTCCTCATAATGGAAGGGTTTATACAACGAACACCGCGCGGAAGAGAAGCCACGGATAGAGCATTCAAGCATCTAGGGGTAATTCCACCTGGGCAGGTAGGAACTTTATTCGATACATAATAATAGTACAAGAAAAAACCAACACACCATACTTCTAAAGAACAATGGAAACTAATTTATACTCATTCAGTTACCTAAATTGAAAACCATCATGAAATACCGGAGTAATCAGCTCACAATTTCATTTTGCATAATACTCATCCCGTTGTTGACCAGCTATTATGGATGTCAAAAACCTGATAGCCCTCCAAATATTATCTTAATTCTGGCCGATGACCTGGGATATGGTGATCTGAGTTGCTTAAATTCGGATTCTAAAATTTCTACTCCTGCTCTTGATCAAATGGCAAGTGAAGGTCTGCTATTTACAGATGCACACAGTCCTTCCGCTGTGTGTACCCCAACCCGATATTCCATCCTCACGGGAGAATACGCCTGGAGATCAGAACTTAAATCCTCTGTGCTGTGGCCATGGGATGGACCTCTTATCCCTAAGAATAAAACAACCTTGCCTGGCCTCTTGAAGAGACAAGGCTATCATACCGCTTGCATAGGCAAGTGGCATTTAGGCTGGGAATGGCCAACTACAGACGGCCGATCCATCAACGACTCTGTTCCTTTAGGTAAATATGAAAGTCCGATTAGAAATCAGTTTAGTGCCTATGTCGATTTTTCAAAGTCTATAAAAAATGGCCCTATTACCCGAGGGTTTGACTACTATTTTGGTGACGACGTGCCTAATTTCGCTCCCTATACAATGATTGAAAATGATCGAGTAGTAGTGCTGCCTTCCGCTGTTAAACCAGACACTATGTTCGGCACACCTGGACCAATGGCCCCAGGTTGGGATCTCAGAACGGTCATGCCAGCTATCACTAAACGATCTATCGAATATATAGAATCGCAAGAAAGTCCATTTTTTTTATACTTTTCGCTTACCGCTCCACATACTCCTATCGCACCTATTACCCAATTCATTGGTACTAGCAATGCAGGACTATACGGGGACTATGTACAGCAAGTTGATGCTGGTGTAGGAAAAATTATCCAGGCCGTCAAAAATTCTGACCTGACAGAAAATACCATAATCATATTCACCTCGGATAACGGATCCCCGGCCCGCAATGGTAAAAACATGAATGGAGCTGTGAAATCAGTTCTTGCCTATGATCACAATCCAAGTTATCATTTCCGTGGAACCAAGGCAGATATTTGGGAAGGAGGACATCGAGTTCCGTTTATCTGGTGGGAATCTGGCTCGGTTAAGGAAGGGAAAAAAATCAATACTCCTATTTGCCACATCGATATCATGGCTACCCTGGTGGAACTTTTAGGTGGTGAAGAAAAAATCCCTACTGATGGATACAGCATGCTCCCTTTGGTCAAAAATGAACCTCAAAAACACAGTCGTCAGCCAATTATTCATCATTCGGTCAGAGGCATGTTTGCCATCCGTAAAGGTGATTGGAAATATATCGAAGGTTCAGGATCCGGTGGATGGAGCACAGAAACTGAATTGACTGCAGGTCAATTATACAATGTGATCCAAGATCCAGGAGAAAAAAATAATCTATTTGAATCCAAACCTGAGATGGTTGCCCAACTGCAAAATGAATTAGAAAAAATACGAAAACCCAATTAGATCAACAATCCAAGGATTTGCCATTTTCTAATTGCTATCCATTGGGCATAATGCCTAATTTTTCAATTCTTTCCTCATCAAACCTGGCACATTGGTGGTGATAGACATAGCGCCCCACTCAATAAATCTTTTAGCCGTCTGCGGATTGTCAATTGTCCAAACATGATATTCATATCCCGCTGACAAAATAGCTTTAATATAAGTACTCTCCTTAAGGTTGGAGGAGGTACTCAGACCATCTGCCTGAATATCAGATAAGGTCGTAAGTACTTTTTTAATTTCAGGAACCGTTTGGTCCTGATTTCCTTTTCTAAGACTCAATAACCAATTTGCTTTGTAATCAGGAGCCATTTTCTTTATTTCCTTGATAACCAATTTATTAAATGAAATAATCACAATTTGATCTAAAGTCAGCTGAGATTTCTTGAGAGCAGGAACCAGTACAGGAACGATTTCAGGGCCACATTTGATCTCTATATATATCTTTTTACTCTTGGGCACTGTTTTCAACACTTCATCAAGAGTTGGAATAATTGTACCACGATATTCTTTATCTTTCCATAACCCTACATCCAGAGTTCGAAGTTCAGCAAGCGTTGATTCTTTAACAATCAAGTTCTGTCTTGCGACTTTCTTAGTGTTATGATCATGAATACAAACAATCTGCCCATCCTTGGTCATGTGAAAATCTCCTTCAATCGCATCAGCCCCCTGTTCCCATGCAAGTTTAAAAGCCGGTAAGGTGTTTTCCGGTGCCGATTTGGAAGCTCCCCGATGCGCAACGATCATAATATCATTTGTTTGTTCAAACCAGAATAATGAAGCTACAAAAACCAAGATTACAGTCATGAAATTATATTATATTATCGATAGTGGTTCCCTTTTTATTTCAAAACAATAACCCATAACCTGAGTATATAGTTTGGTCTTGGATGGATAATTACAAAATAAACTAAATTTCTGGTCCAAATCGTAAATTTACCTTTCCGATTTATAGAAAATTAGGAATGAACCAATTACACACCGGATATTTGAGTATGCATTTTAGACTTTTTGTATTGAGCAGTTTATTCTTTTGGAGCTGTACGAATACCCTGAATAAAAACCTGCTTAACTTTGATGACTTTTCTCATTATATCACTCAATTTAATGAAGGTGATAATGAACTGTACATACAATATGTGCCAAATGATTCTGCGAAATTTTGGTTGAAAGAAAATATTCCTCTGGTAAATTTACCAGATAAGAGCATAGAAAAGATCTACTATTTTCGTTGGTGGACCTTTCGCAAACACATCCGCAAGACTCCCCACGGGTTTGTTTTTACCGAGTTTTTGCCAAAGGTAGGCTGGTCTGGTAAATACAATACGATCAATTGTCCAGCAGCTCATCATATTTATGAAGCCAGATGGCTCAGAAATCCGGATTATGTTAAAGACTATATTCACTTTTGGCTGAAAGAATCGGAGGAAGGATTAAGAAAATACAGCTTTTGGATTGCTGACGCGTTTCTCGCATATGCCAAAGTAAATCCGGACCAAGTGGAGACGAAAAATCTCTTGCCCCTATTGATTGAGAATTATTATGCCTGGGAGAATATAAGAAGAGATTCGGGTAAATTAATGTTTTGGCAATTTGATGGGAATGATGGAATGGAAATAAGCGTCGGCGGAAGAATCCTCAGTGGTGGAAAATATCAATGGAATACACCGGCCATTCGTCCTACAATAAATAGTTATATGTACGGTGATTCCCGGGCACTCGCCGAATTGGCACAATGGATTGATGATATTGAAAATTACAACATTTTTATTGACAAATCGTCGCAGTTAAAACAGTTAATTTCACAAAGATTATGGCATGACTCTCTATCCTTTTTCAGCAGTTTGCCTAGAAATTACAACATCAACACTTCACCGATTAATGTTCGGGAGCTACTGGGTTATATCCCTTGGTATTTTAATATCCCACCCGATGAAACAGATTATGCAAGAGCGTGGAAATATGTTTTGGACACCATGGGATTCTCTGCTCCTTTTGGATTGACTGTTTGTGAAAGATCTCATCCCTATTTTGAAATTAGTTACGAAGGACATGAATGTCAATGGAATGGGCCCTCCTGGCCCTTTGCTACGACGCAAACCTTAAAAGCTTTGGCCAATTTTCTAAATAATTATCAACTAAATGGTTCAATACACAAAACCGATTACTTTACGCTTTTAAAACAATATGCTAAAAGCCATCAAATCACCTTGGAAGATGGAACTATCCGGCCATGGATAGACGAAAATCTAAACCCATTTACAGGAGATTGGATTGCCCGAACACGTCTAAAATCATGGGAAAACAATAGTTGGTCAATTCAAAAAGGAGGAATTGAAAGAGGTAAAGATTACAACCATTCAGGTTTCAGTGATTTAATTATTAGTGATTTGATTGGACTTAAACCCTCTTTAGAGAATTTAATAGTAATTGAACCATTAATTCCGGAAACCTGGGATTGGTTTTGTTTAGATAAGGTTAGAATTCACGGTGATGAATTGGGGATACTTTGGGATCGAAACGGAACACATTTCCAACGGGGAATGGGCTTCAGGATATATGTAAATGGAAAACTAAGACATAAATCATCCGAATTGAAAAAGGTTACAATTCATCTTTGATCCCTATTTGGTTATAAACGAATTTATCACCTTATCTTGAAATTGATTAAAACTGAATCCTGCTCACAGTCCATGGATGAGGCGCCATTGGAGCTAGGCTTGTAGCTTATCATGAAAAAGATAGGACAGAAAATGATATTGTTTTTGAGATCAATGGGTTGAATTCCAATTAACAATTTGGATTTGTATGACTTTTATGCCAAAAAGTAATGGAAATTCTTGATTTATTCCGCTGGAAATCCTCTTGGAGGATGATCTAACCTCAGAGGTGCTGAGGCATTGCCTAAAGCTACGTTCAATGGTTCAATCGTCGTTTCATTGTATTTATGAATTATATGGTTCAAGGCATCAAACTCCTTTTTTGCAATTTGAAAGCTCTCAATTTGCGTTTGTGTATAATCAGAAAACGAAGACGATAATCCATATAATATGCGGTTGATCCGTGATTGTATAGACGGTGCTATCAGTTCCATTTTCTCCCTGGCCAGATGATTACCTTTCAGAGAAATTTTGAATTCATTCATACGCTGGTACACTCGTTGTATTTGTTCGTATATATCCGAGGTTCCCACCTGCAGTTTCCCCCAGTTTCTAAGTTTTTCAAGGTCTGTTATAGTGCCCTGGATATATCGATCGACCTCTGATATAGCACGCTTTTGGGAATATACTTCCAGTTCAAATTTCTCCAATTCCTTACGATCCGAAGCAGGTAATGTGCCCAAATCAAGAGACTTAACCCGGAATTCCTGATCAGGCGCTATTTCGGCCCAAATTCCATTTACTACTTGAGCCATGCTGACGTAATATATGCCCGGAGAAACCAAAACCTCTCCGCCAAAATGGCGCAAATCCCAATTCACCCGACGCATACCTTTTTGCAATGGCTTATTGATCCTGCGGATAATACGACCTTCGTGATTTTTAATGGTGAATATAAGTTGTGGCTCGTCTTCGAGTCGTTCCGCTAATAAATTCTCCCATTCCGGATAGTGTACAGGTTTTTTTGCAGCCACTTTTTCATTTTCCTTTATTACCCGCTTCTGATGTAAGGTGTGCGATTTATCCCTTATATAATAAGTGAATACGGCACCAAACTCTGGGTTTGCCGAAGTTTGATATGAATTTCCTAATGCATTTCCGCTTGGATTGGTCTGAATATATAACAGGGCTTCTTTTACAGGAAACAAAATGGCAGGTTCGTCCCACGTAGCAGAAGTTGTATTTCTTAAAGCACTATAATCATCAAAAATAAACATTCCTCGCCCGAAAGAGGCTGCAACCAGGTCATCTTCATTTTTTTGAATCTCCAAATCACGAATGGCTATAGTTGGAATACCGCCCTGCCATTTGACCCACTGTTTTCCTCCATCCATCGAAAAATACAAACCATACTCCGCTCCTACAAAGAGCAAATTAGGATCTTGATGGTCTTGAACAACAGACCATAGATATTCATTTTGTGGCAGATTTCCACTGATTAATGCCCAGGTATTTCCCCGATCTGAGCTCTTTGCGATATAAGGTCTATAATCTCCATATTTGTGATTATTAAAAATTGCAAAGACCGTATTGGCGTCGGTGCGAGAAGCATGAATATCGGCAACAAAAGAATGCGGTGGGATGCCCTTAATATTCGTAATTTTTCTCCAAGTTTCCCCTCCGTTACCTGTTATCTGTACAATACCATCATCCGTTCCTGCATAAATTAAACCTTCAGTGAATGGTGATTCATCCAAGGCGGTCACCTCTCCTAAAGGTGAGGTCCAAACATTTTTAAACACCGCATCAATACCCCATACCCGATTCATTACAGGTACAAGATTCCGATCCCGCTTGTGACTTAGATCATCGCTTATAGTTTGCCAACTATTTCCCCGGTCATCGCTTCTGAATATTCGTTCTGCTGCAAAGTATAGTCGCTGCCCCTGATGTGGACTAATAATTAGCGGAGCATCCCAATACCAGCGATAAGGTGCTGCCCCGGCAGGAGGTTGAGGTTGAATGTCGATTCTCTCTCCACTTAATTTATCATAGCGAACCAGTCCTCCATATTGAGACTGACTATATACCAGATTGGGATTGTCCGGATCAACACGGGTTTGAAATCCATCTCCACCTACTGTGTTAAACCAATCGCTATTGCGAATACCCATTCGATCCGTGGTGCGTGATGGAGCGCCTTGAGTAGCGTTGTCCTGGGTACCACCATAGACATAATAAAACGGTTTTGAATTGTCAATCCCCACTCGGTAATACTGAGTTATTGGTAGGTTATTTACGAATTTCCAATGTTTTCCCTGATCCCAACTTTCATAGACCCCTCCATCGTTGCCGATCATGAGGTAATCAGGATCGTCAAGGTTAAATACGACTTCATGATGATCGACGTGAATTTTATGATCATTGACCCTGGCAAAAGTTTTGCCTCCATCTTCTGTACATCGAAGACGCATTCCCACACAATACACTTTGTCAAACCGATGAGGATCTGGAAATAATTCCATATAATATTGGGCATCTACTACCATAAAGTCACTCATTTTCACCCAATTCTCTCCTTGATTTTCGGATCTATAAAATCCTTTGGTATCAGCCTTTCCGGCTACCAAAGCATACACTACATTTCGTTTCTGTGGAGACATAGCTAATCCGATTCTACCCAAATCTCCCCCTGGCATCCCATTAGTCAATTTGTACCAGGTACTACCTCCATTTTTAGATTTCCAAATGCCTCCCTCCGGTCCCCCAGCAACCAAAACACCTACATGTCGCCTTCTCTGGTAGGTTGAGGCTATAAGAACATTGGGGTTATCCGGATCCTGAATCAAATCTGATATTCCAGTATCCTCACTAATGTGCAAGATTCTATCCCACGTTTTACCTCCATTAATGGTTCGGTATAACCCCCTCTCCCCTCCAGCTTTCCATACGCTTCCCTGACAAGCAACACATACTACCTCCGAATTTCGTGGATCTATGACGATCTTCCCAATATGTTCAGAAGTTTTTAGACCAACATTGGCCCAGGTATCTCCACCATCTTCACTTTTGTAGACACCATCTCCCTTACTTACCGATCGCTGACTGTTGTTTTCGCCACTTCCGACCCAAATAATTTTCGAATTGGTCGGATCAATTTCAATAACACCAATAGAATAGGAACCATAATTCTCAAAAACAGGCTCCCAGGTAGTTCCGGCATTTTTAGTTCTCCAAATGTTACCGGAAGCTGCGGCTACAAAGCGAATATTAGGGTTTTCCGGATCGACCGCAATATCCACTACCCGACCACCGGTCCTGGAAGGTACCAGGTTTCTAAGTTTTATTCCTTTAAATATTTCCGGATCAACATGTTGCGCTGATGCACTGGTAAATATTCCGGTCAAAAGCAATAAAAAGGCAATAAAAAGGCTATTTGATTTGATCTGTCGTATGATCTGCATTGATATGGTAATTTACAGTTTGTATTTCAATAAGTTTTTCACTTAAAATTGTGAAATTTAGTTATTCTTCCAATTGACGTTCCACAAGGGTTTTGATCCCAGGAGGTGTTGCACAAAATAGTTCCATCTTTTTTTCAGAAAGTATTTTGCATAGCTACCTTGATAGCCATGCCTTTGACTTGGAATAATTAATAATTCAAATTCCTTGTCGGCTTTGATCAGTGCTTCTGCCAGTTTATGCGTAGCCGAAGGATTGACATTGTCATCAAGTCCACCATGAACCAAAAGTAATTTTCCTTTGAGGTTTGGAGCCATAGTAATATTAGAAACTTGCTCGTAACTGGAATCTACTGGCCACCCCATATACATTTCGGGCCACCAGGCTTTTTCCATTCGAAAATCGTGATCCGCTGAGCTGGCGACGGCGACCTTATAAAAATCAGGAAATTCCAGTAGTGCATGGGCTGCATCATATCCCCCGGCAGAGTGACCAAAGATTCCAACTCTGCTGGTATCTATCCAGGAATATTGATCTGCTAACTGCAAAATAGCCAGTTTATGTCCTAAGAGATTTTTACCCATATTTTTATAAGATACATCATGAAATGCTTTTGATCTCCCGGCAGAACCCATCCCGTCAATTCGAATTACTACAAACCCAAGTTCAGCAAGAGACTGATTGGAAGCTCTTAATCCCGAAATAAACCGATTGGGAAATACTTGTGTGTGAGGTCCGGTATAACTATGATCTATGACGGGATAGGTAAGCTCCGCATCGAAATTCGTGGGTTTCCAAATTGCACCATATATCTTTGTTTTTCCATCCCTCCCTATTGCAGTAAAGGTCTGAGGAGGATTCCATTTTTTTTCGGTTAATAACTGGATGTCAGCCTGTCCTATTTGGGTAATAATTTTACCAGTCTGCGCAGAGCGAAAATAGGTTTTAGTCGGTATTTCGACTGTTGAATAATTATCTACGTAGTATTTATAGTCCGGAGATAGTGAAATTTCATGGTTACCCGGCTCCGGACTCATTAATTTTTGATCACTTCCATCGAGCTTGATCCGGTATAAATAACGATGATAGGGATTGCTTCCTTTCTCCCGGCCTGAAGCTGTAAAATAAAGGTGACCAGCGTGAACATCAATTCCCTTAATATCATGTACAAAGTAATTACCCGGAGTAAGTAAGTGTGTCTGTCTTGTTTCAATATCATAACAATACAACAGTTTCCACCCACTTCTTTCAGAGGTAAAATATATCTTTCCCAATCGGTCAACCGCTCTGAATCCAAAATTATCAATATTGGTAGTTGAATGTTCTTCTATCAAAACCGATATTTCATTTTTAACTAAATCCAATTCCTTAATACATTCGTATTTATATCCCCTTTCCGCATAAGAGACATAAACTTTGTCTGGGTATTTAGTCCACCGAAATCGGACTGGGTTGATATGGGTGTTTCGAGGAAGTTTTGGTAATATCTCTTGCTTACTTTCTACATTATAGAATACAGGAATATAATGGACTAACGTGGTATCGCCTGGTGATCCACGGTAATAAGAAATCAGTTTTGGTCTGTATAACGTATCAATACTGTAATCCAGTAAATGCATTTTATTGGCATACCTCAAGTCACAAATTTGAGTTTGAATCCATTTCGAATTTGGTGACCAGTTGATCATTAGACGAAAAGGCCGGGTTCCATTTTCTCCCTCCATCTTATCATACCAGCCATAGTAACTACCAAATTCATAATTTTTATACCCCCGACTACTTAGCTGAAATTCTTTCTGAGTCTTCGTATCTCGTATATATAAATTGTAGTCCTTGGTAAAAGCGATCCAATTCCCATCCGGTGACAATTTCTCATTTTCACGAAGTGTAGATTTATCTTCCTTCATCTGTGAAAGTACTTTTTCATTCAAATCGAGTTGATATTTTGTTTTAAAACACTCAATTTTCATTTTGAATGGGCTTTCTTCATTGTAAATTGAAATGGGTAAATCATTGGATTGTATTGGTTCATCAGACACCTTATTTAATTCTGAGGCCAACCATTGATGATCAAACAATGGTTTTAGAGTTGGATCATTGATCTCCAATTTGAAAAATAACTTTTCGTCGGACTGGTGCTTAATAAACCAAAATCCAGAAGAATCTTCAAACCAATTCACATCTACATGCAGATTAAATACCAATTGATTATTCAGGTTCTCCCATAAAAAATCTACTGCTCTCCGATAGTCTACTTTAGAGGGGCCTTGAGAAAAGCCAGTAACATGAATAAATAGAGCAAAGCAAATGAACTGAACATATTGCCAGCATGATGCAAAACAAATCATTTGAAATGGAAATTATCGGTTATGATTGTAATGAAGATACGAAATAAAATTAGCAAATCATTACGTATAAATTGAGATGACTTTCGTGCTTTGACCAATAAAAATTAGTTGTTCAGGAAAACTTCATAATACCTGATTGACTACATTTTGCCTAATTTTAAAAATTTGAGCGCACTCAATCTTTTCATTGACTTCCATCATTGATAATGAGTATGATTTCAAGTAAACTTTGAATGAATAGTAGTTTGATAGACTGGGCTTGAACGATTCAAATTACTTTCTCTTTATGAAGATATCTGTATTTCAGAACTTAAAATACAAATCATGAAAAGAGTACTTCTTCCAACTGATTATTCCAAAAATGCGGACAATGCAATTAAATATGCTTTAGACTTTTTTGGTGGAAAGATATATCCTGCTAAAGTAGAATTTCTTATTATTCATTCACGTCCGCTGGCTTCTCCAACAGTTCAACCGCTCACTTCCTATGTCCTTGGCAATGAATTTTACGGAGATTTAGAAGATGCCGAAAAGCAGTTGAAAACAATCTGTGAAAAATATCATAAATACAACCCCAAAGCCGCCATTCGGAGTTTATTGTTGACCGGGGCTCCATCTGTTGCCATCAACGAGATTGCCAAAGAGGAAGCAATAGACTTAATCGTGATGGGCACCCAGGGTAAAGGAAAGATAGAAAAAATGATTATGGGGGAAACGGCATATCAGGTAGCTCAAGGGGCTCCCTGTCCGGTATTAGTGGTTCCTGAAAACATGACTGCCAATCCGATACATAAAATTGTATTCGCTACCGATTTTAGGAATTTAGAAAAGAAAAAAATGCTCAATCCTCTCAAAGATATTTTGATCGCCTACCAAGCAGAGTTAATGACATTACATATTTACCCGGAGAAAGAAACAGAATTCTCGGAGAAGGATGCGATGAATAATAGGCTACAAAAGTTTTTTAAAACCTCTAAATACAAGCATTTCTTTTTCGAATACAATCGGCCCGCTGAAGGCATTGCTGAGTTCGTAAACGGTTACCGTGCTGATCTTTTAGCCTTAGTAGGAAAAGAAAGAAGTTTTTTTGCCAATTTGTTCCACAAAAGTGTAACCAAACAACTCTTGGATCATACCGCTATTCCTATCCTCATCCTGCACCCGCTGCATGAATGGCGCAACGAAATAGCATCAAAATCCATCAAAGAAATTGCCTCAGAACAAATCGAAAAATTAAAGACGGAAGCAGACGAGCTTAAGTTACAAATGTATTTGGGTAAAAAGGAAGCAAAAACTGAGTTTGACCAGCAAAAAATTAAAATAAAAAATTGGGCAGATGATAGCCTTAAGAAAGTAAACGAAGCCGGAAAGGAGTTGTCGGAAGACATCATTGGAAAAATGAAATCCTCTTTGGAAAATCTAAAAGAGAAGGCTTCGGCTGGCATGGACAAAACCGAAATCGGTTTGTCAAAACAAAAGGATCGTCTGGCTGAGGCACTTAATAAACTGCGCAACCACCTTGCTGAAGGGAAGGAGTCTGTGGAAACTAAAATCTCAAAAGTTTCGGAAAATATTGACCAAGGTCGGGAAAACTTTCAAACACGATTGGATATGCTCGCTGTTCAAATGAATCTAGGGAAGAAAGAAACAAAAAAAGAATTGAAGGAAAGAAGAAAGAAGGCCGAGAAAAGAATAGATAAAATCAAAAATAAACTCGAAAAATACGGTGATCATACGGAGCAGAAATGGGAACATTTTAAAAAAGAAATGAAAGAAGCATTGACCCATGTCAGGGAAGCCTTTGTAGGTGAATCCAAATAACACGAATGTCCACGACTATTATATTTATTACTACTTGCGATGGCATGGTAAACTGATTCTGCAGACCTGAGTTCGATTCTCATTGTTAAGTACCTGCCCGGACTCCTACCTTTAAGTCCTGGTGCAAGTATCCGTAAGAAACCTAGAAATAGGATCGATTGACTGTGTCCCATATATAAAGCATGAATCGGGTTATAACCTTGGTTATTTAGTTCTTGCCGCACAATAATAAACGAATTCTGGTTTATCAATTATTGACCCCTAATGTAAACTCCTGATCCACTATAGAAGGTATCTCATCGCTAAAGTGTGAGATAAAAAGCAAAGTATGATTTTGTGATAATATATTTTCAAGTAGAGAATTGCACTTAAATATTGTAAGTCTATCCATTCCCTGATAGGGTTCATCCAGCAGTAATACCTCGGGGATTTTAATCAAAGATCTGATGAATAAAGTCAAGCGTTGCATTCCAGTTGACAATTCGTTGAATCGTGAAAACTTATATTTCATCATCGCAAAATATCGCAAAAACAAATCCATCAAATGATTCATATCCCCTTTTTCCCGGGTCAACTGGAAACCATCTTTAAATCCAGACAAAATAATTTGTTCCACCGTATAGTTTCGCGTGAAGTAGGCATGCAGTTCTGATGAAGAAAATCCAAATCTTCGCTTAACCTCCCAAATATTTTCGCCGGTACCTCTGAGGCGATCAAATAAATAAATTTTCTGGGCGTAGGCCTGTGGGTGATCGGCATACATCAAGCTGAGCAAGGTAGACTTTCCACTACCATTCGAGCCACTCAACACCCACTTATCTCCTGGATAAATTGTCCAATTAACATTTTCGAATATGGTTGATTCTAAGTATCGAATTGATACATTCTGCAAGTCTACAACCTTCTGGTAATCAGGAGATTTAACATTCTTTTGATAAATCGTACGAATTTGTTTTACCAAAAAGTCATCAATTTCCATGGTCATTGTAGTCTCTAGATCATGACTATCTCTCCGAACACCTGCATAAAAGACTCTCCCGGCATTCAAGTGCAGCTGATGTGATATACATTTGGGCAACTCATGATAATGACCACTTAGGATAAAGGTGATAGCTGATTCCTTTGCCAATTCATCGATCAGGTCATTAAAAATCTGTCGACCGGATGTATCCAGTCCCATATACGGGTTATCCAAAACGATTATCCGGGGCATAGTTAACATGGCTTTTGCCAATAAGAGTTTACGTGTTTGTCCACTGGATAATTTGATCCTTTCATAATCCAAAAATTTTAAGAGTCCCATCTTATTGAGTAATGAGACATGGTATGGATTAGGTTCTTCAAACCCGGAGTGATGTAAATATTCACGAACTGTCAGATGTCCTTCGGAATCGAAAGCGTGATAGCGTTGTTGGTAATAGTGAACGGCATTGGGTCCGTGAAACAATTTAGAACTATCCGTAAATGAGACCATTTTTATCAACCGATATCTAGCCTCTGAAGAATGCTGCGATAAAAATGGTAACTGGACATTACCTTCAAAGGTTCTGATCCTTCCAACAAGGACTTTGCACAAAGAAGACTTCCCTGAAGCCATGGAACCTGAAATAATCCAATGCTCTCCTGAAATTATCCTCCAATTGATATTATGCAATACGGCGTTTTCCGAATATCCGGCGGAAATACCGGTCAAACACACTAATTCTTTCGACATTGATCCAGATTAACGATCTCGCTTGAAAGATACCAGAATATTTATATAAACTTATTTTCCAGATCAATTCTCTTTCCTCAATGCTCTACCTCTTTCCATTCCCCAAGGTCTGATTTCTGAGGCCATAAATTTATTGGGTCCATCTTTGGTGCCTACTATTTTGATTTTCTCACCCGGTTGAAGGTTTACTGGTGGAGCAATAAATGCGTGGGACAGATGAATATCCCATATTTTATTATTAAAATCTTGGAGTCTCATAGTCGTATCTGATACCTCTTCAATTAATCCGGATAACATTCCTACCTCGGGATTGCTCCAAATTTTTACTTTTCTCTCCTGTAAGCTTTCGTAGGAGGCAATGTTTATGGAAAATGCAGATTCAAGTTTTTGAGCTCCGCCCCCTAGAAAATAGAATGTACCAATGGCAATACTAAATAAACAATTGATTAATAAAAGGTTAAGAATTGAAAATTTGTACCCCTTCCAGGTTTTGCTTAAGATCAATACAGCCAGGATCAAGCCTGCGGTTAATAATGCCAACCAAATAAAAGGTAATAATCCTAAAAACATCTCAATACGGGAATGTAAGATGTGATCCGTCAAAATAAAATCAGTATGCTTAAGAACCAACAAGATAATAGAGAATGAGGCCGCTCCTATCGCAACGGCAGTCACAAATGCAAACCAAACTAGAAAGTTTCGAACCGAAAAAGTCCATTTTGGCTTTGGCCTAATCGATTCCGATTTGATGGAATCCATAATTCTATCGATATTTTCCATTATTCATCATTTATGGTATTTGTATTCATTCTTTAATTTGATCAATGCTTTTTTGGCCCGGTTAAGTCGAACAGCAACCGTGCCTTCCGGGATTTTTAAAACGTCGGATATTTCTTCATAGCTCATCGATTCAAAGTACTTCAATACCAAAACCTCTTTATATTTTTGCGGAATTCGGCGTAGAAATTGGTCTAAAACTGTTCTTGGTTCAACTTCTTCCTCATAATCGTTTACCACTGAATCCGGTCTATATTCTAATTTATCAATTGGTACTAACAGGTCTGCATTCTTCATTTTACGCCAGTGGGAGATAGTACAATTATGAACGATTCTATATAACCAGCTTTTGAACTTTAGGCTGGGGTCAAAGCCATGCAAATTTTTCCAGACTTTTATAAATGCTTCCTGTAAAATATCCTCCGCTTCAGGCTTAGTAAATGAGGATAGATGAATAATATAATTCAAAAGTCTCGATTCGTAGCGATAATAAATACAAGCAAAAAAGTCAACCTCTTCCAAGGCCTTTTTAATAATCTCTTGGTCAGAATATTGATCACATATTTCTGGAGGTACCAACACTATAAACTAATATTTTCGAATTTAAGATTAAAAACCCATTAAAACAGTAAAAGAGAGAAAGCAGCGAACCGCTACTTTCTCTACAAAAAAATTACAAATTAAACTCCCTGATTTACATTATTCGGAATTTCAACCATTGTTCCTTTTTTCTCTCTGGCTGCGATTAGATTTGTTTTTACCTTTTGGACTATTCAATGGTGTGTTTCTTTGACATATTTTCTTTGACGAATTGCCCTTATTCTGCATTGCGCAGTTTGGTTTCCTTCGATCAGATTGCTTATTTGCCTGATTGCAATAGTTAAGCCCTTGGCACCATTGACTTCCTCGCTCTTGATCACCATTGATTATTTCTGTAAAATCGTCTTTGCTAATGTATTGAGGAAGGTAGGATTCACCCACGAACTCCAAATTCCGGATATAAGCCCTTAAGTGATTTCGAGATCCCCTCATCAACTCACCAAAAACGAATTTTATATCCTCATTATCAATTGCCTCATTTCCCAAATGTTTTTGCAAATCAAATAGATCCAAATCCTCGACTGTGGCACCCACTTTTAAGGCCGCCTTTATTTCAGTCTTTCCTTCATTTAACAAATCATTGTAGAGGGATTGCAAGTCTTCATTAGCAAATCGACCTTGTTCCAAAAGTGAGACTCGATCTGTCAACTCATACTTTTTCAACAAGCATTGTAAAGCCTCTTGATGCCTACTTTCGGCCTGTGATATATTGCCAAATATCGGGGTATTGTAGATGTTGAGAAAGCTTCGGTATAAGTCACCTGCGAGCTTTTCTTCCTCCAGCATAAATACTAAAGCACTGATTTCTTCTTCCGAAACAGCCTCTTTAGGAAATTTGGTATCAATGCAGGTACATATATCAACCTTTTTGCCACGATTTTCTAATGATGAAATGGAGTCCGAACTAACATACCCCACAGACTCCTTTTCACATTGAACAAAAAATAAAGGGAAAACAAAAAATGCAAATAGTCCGGAAATTCGAAAAAACCATAAGTTTTTCATGATTAACATTTTAAGTGATTGAATTGAAAAAATAGATTTGATTTCATTCAAGTTTTACTACGAAATCAATCCATATTTTCTTTCAATACCTAAATTTTTTTTAGTGATCTATATCACCCAATTGAAAATTGTCTGATTGAAGCAAGTGCTTCAAGAACTAGATTATTTTGAAATTTGGACCATTACTTGGTTAAAACCAGATGTTTAACCATTGAGCCCTGGGACATCTGAAATTTTAGGATATAGGTTCCTCGTGATAATTCTTTCACGGAAATCGGTTGGTAAAATCCTTTGGATATTTCCCGCACAAGTTTACCATCAATGCTATAAATCCAAATCTTCTCAATGGTATCTTCACCTAGTTTAAGGATTGAAATATGATCACTGGTAGGATTGGGAAATATTACTAATTCCGATTTTATATAAAATTCATCTTTAATATCCGTGCTGATCGCTGTATTTTCATAAAACAGGACACCACTGCCGGTTGTATCATTTATGTCAATTAGTTTAAAGACAAAAAAATCAAGGTCGCCATCTGCATCAATGTCAACCAGAACCGGGCTAATATAGCCCACCTGTTCTTCAGCTTCTGGGAGTCCAAATGGTGATATTAACTCATTGGTAAAACGTGGTTTAGCATTTTGATCCGGGATGTTTTCCAAGAAACTTATGCTCGCGTAATCATCTCCTAAACTAACCTTTAACAGATCTATATCCCCATCATCGTCAATATCGCCTTCATCATATAAGGTATTGGCTATATCCGGTTCTAATCCGTATGGCTCATTAAACCATCCCAAAAATTGTGGTGTTTCCAGATCTCCTATATTTTTGGCATATAAAAGCAGATTTTCCTGGGAATCTTGAACTGTGACCGAAGGTTGGTACCCACTCAGCAAGATATCTAAGTCTCCATCATTATCCAGATCCAATAGATGAGGGAAAAAGAGGCTGGCTGGTATAGTAGGTTCAAGTTCCATCGCTACCAGGTCAATTTTTTCGAAACGATTGTTACCCAGATTCCGGTAGTAAAGAAGATGCTGATTAAAGCTGGAATCGGCTTCAAAACTTACAACTAAATCCATCCAGCCATCATTGTTCAGATCACCAACTGCTGGTAAAAAAAAGCCTGTCGGAAAGGTAAAATCCGCAAATGCTGTCCTGGGGCCAAAACTGGGATTCTCTTTGTTGCCAATATTTTCCTGAATATCCAAAAAAAAGGTGAGCGTGCTAGGGTCATCTAGGGCGGATACATCAATGCTATCCAGTCCTGCCAGAAGTAGGTCGTAATCCCCATCACGGTCCATATCGGCAAACATATAGCTGAATGCTAGTTTCTCACCATCCTGATTAATAATCTCGATCCCGTAAGGATTGATAGAACGATAAGCAAAGGTCTGTCCTGAAGAGATGAGGGCAGCACTGATAAAAATAGCAAGAAAGAATAAACTTTTCATGATTACAATAGGGTTTGGTCAACTGCTAAAAGGGTTAATTCGAATACTTCAAAATTTGAGTAGTAGCTCACTTGAGCTGCTGGGCTGGACCAATATATTCCTGAACCGTCCGAAACCTGAGCATCTACTCTAAATTTATCTCTTTTGTGATCTGATGTAACTGAGGAAAGTGTGACCTGTATTTTCCCATTTTCTCCCGTAATATAATAGTTAGCGTCATACACTTTCTGGCTTCTCTCACAACTCTCATCATCAAATTTGAAAAACCTGAATCTAATGAAAACCCGCAAGTTTGGTATGGGTGCTCGAGTTACCTTGTCCAAAACCGTCACATTAATAACAGGTACTAAATGTTTAACCGCTTCAGTGTCATCACAGTTTTTCTCATCCTTACGAATATCTTCATCATAGCTGGAAACAGCCATAAATAAGAAAACCAACAAGATGCCGAAAGAAGCGATATGCTTAAATACTCGATACATTCTTTGGAATTTTAATAGTGAATAAAAAGGCAAGACCGGCAGCGCCCAACATAACAAGTAAATCCGAACTATCAAAGGTACCCGGTATATAACCAGGATATTGTAAAATCTCCAGTAACATTCCCATAGCTAAGGCCACAGAAATCCAAAACCAACAAAATTTAGATATTTCGAAAGACCAGATGATCAAAATACTGGTACAAAAAGCAAACATCCAAAGGCTATCAGGAAGAGAATATATCAACCATTGTCTGGGTTCCTCTCCAATAAACAAGTACACCAAGGATGCTATCCTCCCCCCAGCAACATCAACTATTCCCTGCATAATAGGAGAACAATGCCCACTACGAAAAGTAATATAAATGAGTACTCCGACCAGCAGGGAAAAAAATACGGCCATATATGCTATGTATTTTTTCACCCTATCCTACTACATTGACTGTACCTTTCTACATCACAATCGGATAATTTCCCATGATATAAATCAAATCAGTTAATGAGAATTCTCATTAGGTCCCGGTTGCCTCATTAGCCCCGTGGAACCGCAAAAAGAGGGTTGGTGAAAATTCACCTTTAGCAAAAAAGAAAGGAGTAAAGAAAAACTGTTATTAGTCGGAAAATTCCCAAAACCATATATTTTCAGGGAAACATTCTAGTGGTTGAGTAGAAAAAAAATTGAATTCATTAAAGTCTTATCTGCGAAATCAAGCCCAATTTTATTTCATAGACAAAAAATACATTAGTGATCTTTATCAGCGAAATGAAAGGTTGCCTGGCTGAATCAATATTCCATTTCTTTTGTTTTATAATTAGTAACCTTAAAAGTTCAGCACCAACCATTATCGGGCAATTCTAATTTATCCAATAAACGCTTTAGAGATGAAAAATTTAATGGTATTTAGTTATGCCCCAATACTCATTTGTCTATTCCTGTTACCAAGCTTCACTTATAGTACAACCTATGAGACTGTGCAAACAGGAGCCTGGGAAGATCCAACCACATAGGGAGGCAATGGACCAGGGTCTGATATCTATGGAGAGACTATCCACATAAAGCATCGTGTAGATGTGGATGGGACGATTAAGCTTTTTCAAGGATCAGATCTAACTATTGAGGATATTCTGATCTTTAGGGAAGGAGATCTTGCTATTGAACAAGAGCAGGTCCATATTAAACTCATTTGTGGTCTCATTATCGTTGAGAATGGCAATTTGATCAATAAAAAGGGCCGAATAAGTCTTACCGAGAGTGGGATTCAAATCTGTGATGGAAATTATACTGATGAAAGTAATGGATCCGATTGCGGAACAGTGGGTTCAGGATATATTTTTAACGCGGACGGAAACATCGAATGTATGGGAAGTGCACCATTTTCACATGAATTGCATTGTTTTTGCGCAGACGGCAATGGAGTTAACCTCCCGAATGAAGCAAACGACCCGGAAGGCTGTCCCCCTGGACCCAAACAATCTCGTTGTAAAGACACCACTTTTTACCAAAACATACTTCCCATTACCTGGCTTGATTTTTCAGCAACTCAAATTGATGAAAACATAAATATTACCTGGATTACCTCAAATGAAATAAACTGTAAGGAATTCTTGTTGGAATGTGCCACTAATGGAAAGGATTTCAAACCTTTGGCTACTATTCTATCCAGGGGACCTTCAGAAAATCCAAATTATTATCAATTTACTCATACGAATCAATGGAATAGCACTAAGGAGTGGTATTACCGCATAAGCCAGATTGACCTGGATGGCACAATAGATGTATATCGAATTATTTCGGTGGTCGTAAAGGATAAGCATCGTAAAACGGTTATCTACCCCAATCCAGTTAATGGACAAAAAATGTTGTATGTCCAGGGAAGTAATATTCGCCTAATCGAAATTTTTAATCTTTCCGGACACTTAATGCAAAGGATTGAATTGGCGGGTATCTCGAAAATCGATATACCAATGAAGCCATTTGCTAATGGATTATACACGTTACGAATCAATCGAAATGAAGTAATGAAACTTGAGTGCACTCCGAAAAGTCAGAATATATTATAACATTAATATATATATTGATTAACTTGGAAACATGTTTAAAAGAGATACAGGCAAACAGTTTGATATGTTCAAGAGTGCGAGTCACCATTTATCGAAGGGTTCGCAGAAAATACTGAATAACAGGAGTTCATGGAATACAGTATTTAGAGATCATTTTGTGAGTCAAATAGATGAGAGTTTATATTCTGTACTATATTCAGAGAAAATGGGAAGGCCAAATGCCTCGATACGGACACTAATAGGAATGATGATGCTTAAAGAGATGCAAGGGTGGAGTGATGAACAATTGTTCGACGAGTGCATGTTCAATCTACGGGTACGCTCAGCTTTAGGGCTATTACATTTAGATGAGCAAGTGCCCTGCGCATCGACCTATTATGAGTTCAGGAGCAAATTAGCTCATTACTATGAGACGACAGGAGAGGATTTGATGAAAAAGACCTTTGCCCAAGTGAGCAGTGAGCAGCTATCAAACTTATCGATCAGTGGTAGCAAAATACGTATGGACTCGAAATTAATACAAAGCAACATAGCCCGCCACAACCGGCTACAACTCATTGTAGAAAGTGTACGTGTAAACATACAGCATATTGACCTAGAGAAAATACAGTCCCACATAAACGAGACTCAATATGGTTACCTAAAACAACTAGTCGAGAAAAGCACTTCCAACCTCACCTACCAATTAAGCAAGGAAGAAAAAGAAGCTATGCTCATCGATTTTGGACATATTCTATTAGCACTATATAAAACCAAGATTATTGACGAGCAAAGTATAATGTACAAGATACTTACCGAACAATACGATTTTGAAATAGGAGAGGACAATCAAGATGACGAACTACATCCCCAAGATCCCACTCAGATCAGTAGCGACTCAATCCAATCAATACACGACATCGAAGCGGCTTATCGTAAAAAGGGTAAAGATCAAAACGTTCAAATGGTGCAAGGCTACCACAGCAATATCACAGAGACCTGCGATGAAGAAAATGAAATTAACCTTATCACTGATGTCATCACAGCGCCAGCCAATGTAAACGAAGACCAGTTTTTACAACCCGCACTACAAAACACACAAGAGAACTTAGGAACTGACAATCCAATCAAGCAAGTCATCACTGACGGCGGCTACGACAGTATAGACAATAGAAAAGAAATGCAAAAAGAAACTGCCCCAGCATGGAAGATGAACAAACTCAAAGGCAGAAACCGCACCTATGAAATGCACTACGATGATGAGGAACAACTTCATGTAATAGACATCAAGACAGGCCAAGATTGTGAAGTTTACTGGTCAGAAAAAGCACAAAAATACAGGATCAGAAAAGACAATGGTCAGACAATCTACCAGACCAAAGAGCAAGTAGATAACTACATCGCCTGTCTAAAAATATTGAAACAATCCACAGAGGAAGATTATAATTTACGTTCCAGTGCCGAATCGACCATCCACCAAGTCTTTCATAGACTATGGCGAAGACAGAAAACCAGGTACCGGGGTCTGCTTAAGCACCATTGGTATGTCTTGATGCGAGCATTATCAGTCAATATTTCAAGAATCACAGCTTATTTTGGGATAAAAGAACCAAAAACAACAATTCTTATGTTCCTAGCATTCATCATGCAACATAGATCCATAAGAGAATACACCATTTTCAAATCGTCTATTCAATATGCTATCATCTTTTGATTTTATAATTTAGACTTTATGGAGTGTACTCAAACTTATAATCAACAGATAAAGGAAGATTTTGAATACAGAATTCTAGGATAATTGAATAACCCGATCTTCACGGGCCAAATTAAATTCAAAAGGCCAATCTTCTTTCGGATATTGGCTGATCAATCTCTGCAAATCCTGATCTGAATGTTCAGGATCATGGTGAAACATTTCTAATCGTTTGGCTTTGGCCACCTGAGCAAATAGTAAAGCATGCCGAAAAGTACAGTGGCCCCATCCTATTCGATCCGGATATCGTTCTTCCGAAAATTGGGCATCATGTATTAGAATATCAGCACCTTCAGCTAAAGAATATCCGGATAACCATGCGGGATCCGGTGGAAAATTAGGTATACCCAAAGCTGGTTCATGATCCGGGATATAGGTTACGATAGAAGTCCCATTATGGATTCGAAATCCTAGCGTTGGACCCGGGTGGCAAACGTATTTTGCCAGTATCGTAAAATGGTCAATTTTCAATGGCCGGTTCCGAAATTCCCTTATGGATAAGTCACAAGTAAAATCCCTAATTCGAACTGGAAATAAAGGAGGAGATAAATATCTGGCCAGCCTTACATTTAATGGAGTTCCCGTTCCTTTGGGGCCAACTAATGATACCTTAGCATTTTGATTAAAAAATAAAGAAAGAAAACCCAATCCCTGAATGTGGTCCATATGCAGATGGGTCAACAAAATATGGACATGAGTATATTTTGAAAACAATCCAGATCTTTCCAGTCTTCTGATCCCTGAACCGGCATCCAATACCAGCAAAGTATCCTTTTCTTCAATGGTTATACAAGGTGTATTGCCTCCATATATTTTAGTCTCCTCACTTAAGGTTGCTATTGAGCCTCTTGTACCCCAAAAAGTAATTTTCATTCCGGATCAATTTTCCAAAAAACTGCAAGTGCACCAGTAAAACGCTCACTTTCACCAATTAATGGAATACACGTAACGGAAAGTTGGTGTTTTTCACCAGTAAGACTTTTTATCCAAAATTTTCCATGTGCAGGAAGTCTGGTTTTCAAAGTGATTACCAATGGCAAATCTTCTGCTGCTATTGGATTACCTTGCTCATCTTCGGGAGTAAAAATTATGGACCAGGTTTCCACCGGCATGTATCCGGTATCTTCAAATCTCTTTCCTAGCACCTCTTCGGCCGATTCATTATAGAACAACAAATTACCATAGACATCCACCAAAAATACGGGAACTGATAACGTATCAGCCCATTGACGGCTTAGTATGACTTCAATCTCATGAGTAGACATAGGCTAATTCATGTTGAATTATGGAAGATACATAAATATTTGAAAAAGCATAGACTAAGAAGAATGACAAAGCTTTAATCTCGCAATTATTCATTCAACAATTTGAAAATTACTTGGTGAATGTTGTTTGCGGTTAGAATTAAAAATTCCCAGCAACTACTCTTATTTTAAATATTTAATGTGTATTTTTAAAAGGACTAATCTATACAGATATGGCAAGTTCATTTGAATTAAAATGCCTCCTCCCAGCTACTTCATCCGAAATTTATGAAGCATGGCTGGTAGGTTCCAAACATTCCTTAATGACAGGTGGTGAGGCTACTGGAAAACCGAATGAAGGTGCCCGATTTACTGCTTGGGATGGTTATATTTCTGGAAAAAACCTAGAACTTACTGAAGGACAAAGGATTGTACAATCGTGGCGGACCACGGAGTTTAACGATGAAGATCCTGATTCGCGGTTAGAAATTGAATTGTTAGATACCGAAGAAGGTTGTGAACTGACACTTAGTCATTCTGAAATACCCGATGGACAACCGGATTACGAACAGGGCTGGAAGGTTCATTATTTTGACCCAATGTTAGAATACTTTAGTTAACAGAATAAGCCTAATATTAATTAATCTAAGTTCATTTCTCAGTGTGTTTTGGCTAATTCTTATTTTGAAGACATAGGAGTGGATTAATGACCCCAGCGGGTTCAAAATAGGTTAGAAGTGCAAGGAATTACCAGACCGACCCCAGCGGGGTCGAACTATAGACCTATTTTAATAAATAAAATCGAAGATATATTCATCTTATTTGCGATTTCAAATAGATTTAGGAAAGAAAAATATTCTTCTTTGCATGATTTTTTGCAATGATGAAATTTTTGATTTTTCACATAATCGATTATTCTACCTTCTGCACCATAGCTGTAAGAAAAGGCCCCATAACCAGACTGCCATTCAAATTTAGTCTTTGTAACAAATTTTCTGTGCTTCGCCCATTATCCTTTTTTCAATAAGTTTACTTCAGTAAATAATTGATATTTATTATAATTCAATATGTCACAACTTGAATTAATTAGAGGCTAACTCCTCGCTTCCAAGGAATGAAATCGTCCTGTCCAAGATCCATAGCCTTGGTTTCTATTTCACCACTGGCGACCCGGATTATTAGCTCCAATAATTCTTCTCCTTTACTTTGAATGGAATCCTGGCCTGAAATAATCGTACCCGCATCTAAGTCGATCATATCTTGCATATTCTCAGCTAGTTTGGTGTTGGATGACATTTTGATGACCGGTGTAATAGGATTTCCGGTGGGTGTTCCCAGGCCTGTAGTAAAAACAATAATATTAGCTCCGGATCCTGCTAATCCTGTTGTACTTTCTACATCATTTCCCGGAGTGCACAATAGGTTTAAACCTGGATTTTTCGCAATCTCAGCATATTCTAATACGTCAGTTATTGGTGAAGTACCTCCTTTGAGAGCCGCGCCTGCGGATTTAATGGCATCCGTTATCAATCCTTCCCTGATATTTCCAGGTGAAGGATTATTTTCAAAACCAGTTCCGTCTGCAATGGCTCGATTGGAATACGTCTGCATAATTTTAGCAAACTTTGATGCTTCTTGTCGCGTTTGGCAGCGATTGATCAATTCTTGTTCGACACCATTCAATTCTGGAAATTCACTTAATATCGTGATCCCGCCAAGAGCAACTAATAAGTCTGAAGTATATCCCAAAGCTGGATTAGCAGAAATCCCGGAAAATCCATCCGAGGCTCCACACTCTAAGCCCAAAGTAAGTTTGGAAATTGGAGCCAGCGCTCGTTGATTTTTGTTGGCAATGATCAACCCCATAAAGGTTTTTCTGATGGCTGTTTCTAAAAATTCCTGCTCATTTTTACTTTGATGTTGTTCCAAAATATGAAGTGGCTTGGAAAAATCCGGATCGATATTCCTAATCGATTGTTCTAAAATCTTAGCCTGAGCATGTTGGCATCCCAGGCTTAACACGGTTGCTCCTCCGACATTTGGATGGGTAATATATCCCGCAAGAATGCGGCACAAGGTCTCTGCATCCAATCTAGTCCCCCCACATCCACCTTCATGGGTTAAAAATTTGATACCGTCCACATTTGGAAATAAGCGCGTGGTCTGCTTGGTTGATTTTCTTTTTAATGGGATTTTCCGGAGGTGCTCTTCATCCTTTATATCTTGCTGAAATGCCTCTTTCAATCCGCTAATATCCAGTGAATGATCGTTTAAATCCGGATATCCAAGGGAACTTAACAGAGAAGCCCTTAGAACATCAATATTTCGATTTTCACAAAACACAAGAGGAATCACTAACCAATAATTTCGGGTCCCTACTCTACCGTCTGAACGATGGTATCCATTAAAAAATCGATTTTGAAACGATCGGATATCAGGAGGATTCCAGTGATAATATTCTTGCTCATCGGAGTAATCATGGGCTGCATGTACTGTGTTATCCACAGAAACCCGACTGCCTGCCAAAATACGCTTGGTTGCCTTCCCAATCAATACACCATACATGTACATCTCCTCCCCTACTTCTAAATCAAAGACCGGAAATTTATGCTTTGCAGGAATCGGTTCTTGGATGATGAATTGATACTGTCGAAATTGGATTTCCTCTCCCTTTTTAAGATCCTGCAATGCTGCCAGAAGGTTATCCTTAGGGTGTATTTGAATAAACTTATCAGCCATTTTACATGCTTCTTAACTCACGGATTAACAACAAGGTTTCTTTGACTTTTGCTTCCAAACTTTTAAAATCACCAGTATTTAATATGGCTTTCGAGATTAATTTGGACCCCATCCCCACACAGGTTACTCCGGCATCAAACCACATTTGCAAGTTCTCCCTTTCGGGTGAAACACCTCCGGTAGGCATGATACTCGTCCAGGGTTGCGGACCCAAGATCGCCTTTACAAATCCGGGGCCATAAGTTCCACCTGGAAATAGTTTTACAATTTCACAGCCCAACTCTTCGGCTCTGGCTATTTCTGTTAATGAGCCACATCCCGGAGACCATAGGACTTTCTTGCGATTGCAGACTCTGGCAATATCTTCCCTAAGCACCGGGGTTACTACAAAATTTGCCCCGAGATGCATGTAAAGGGAGGCACTAGCAGCATCCGTAATGGATCCCACTCCCATAATGAGATCAGGAAGCTCTGTATCGGCGTATTTCACCAGCTCACCGAATACTTCATGAGCGAAATCACCTCGACTTGTAAATTCCAACAGTCGTGCTCCTCCCGTATAACAAGCCTGCAATACTTTTTTCCCTAACTCCAAATCGTCATGATAAAATAAGGGTACCATACCGGTCTCATGCATGGATTTAATTACTTCGATTCTGCTGAACTTTGCCATTTAATTGATAATTTCCACCAAAGTAATAAAATATTAGTATCTAATTTGAACCTCCATTCATTCATTACTTTTATAACTCAAAATCCAGGGTTATTTCATACATTTACCAAACCAATAAAGGCAACCCTCACCAGCAAATTTATGATTAATGTCAAATCTTTCTTTTAGCAATGATCCACATCGCAGATACAACATTCTAACCCGGGAATGGATATTATGTTCTCCACACCGCACCCAAAGACCTTGGCAAGGTAAACAAGAAATACCACCAATTTGGGATAAAAAACAATATGACGAGGATTGCTATTTATGCCCAGGGAATATCCGGGCCGGCGGGAACCTAACTCCAAAATATCAAAATACCTATGTCTTTGACAATGATTTTGGTGCATTGCTTTCAGGCACGGAAAGAAAAGCGTATCAAAATGGTTTGTTACACGCTGAGGGAGAAGCTGGTATCTGCAGGGTAATTTGTTTTTCTCCCAATCATTCGCTGACCATTCCAGATATGAATCTATCCGAAATCGAATGTATTGTTTCCACCTGGCAACAACAATACATTGAACTTGGTAGTCTGCCGCAGATAAATCATGTTCAGATATTTGAGAATAAAGGAGCAATCATGGGATGTTCTAATCCACATCCACATGGTCAAATATGGGCTCAGTCTTCAATTCCAATGGAAGCGTTGAAAAAGACCAAATCACAAAAAGCATATTTCCAGGAGCACAAATCCAGTTTATTGTACGATTATTTACAACAAGAAATTAGGCTCAAAGAACGGATAATTTTAGACAATACTCATTTTGTGGTGCTGGTCCCTTTTTGGGCGGTCTGGCCTTATGAAACCATGATCATTCCCAAAAGGTCGATGCAAAGTATAGGCCAAATGACCCCGGAAGAAAAGTATGAATTTGCTGGAGCCATTAAAAATCTCACCCAAAAGTATGATCAATTATTCCAGGTATCATTTCCTTATTCCATGGGTATTCACCAGCAACCGACAGACCAGCAGAGTCATGACTATTGGCATTGGCATATGTCATTTTATCCGCCATTATTACGTTCTGCTACGGTAAAAAAATTTATGGTTGGATATGAAATGTTTGGAGAACCCCAAAGGGATATCACGGCAGAAATGGCCGCAGCTACACTAAGGGAACTTTGATCCAAGCTTACAAGACATATTTCTTTTTATTATAATTTAAAATTATCTCCTATATTGATTGCCAAAGTCGAAAAAATCCATGTCAGAACCAAAGCAATCTTCAAGAGTCAAGACTGAATTAGGTCGTGAACTGGGACTTAGTTCAGCATTAGCTATCGGAATAGGTACCATGATCGCTGCTGGAATTTTTACTTTATCCGGTCTGGCTATTCGGAACGTTGGCACTTCGGCGATAATTTCTTTTGGATTAGCTGCAGTAGTCTCTTTATTTACTGCCTTGACTTATTGTGAATTTGTTTCCATTTATCCACGTAGTGGGGAAGGTTATCTTTACGCCCGAAAAACATTTACAGCACCCCTAGCCTATTTGGTTGGATTTTCGTTGTTTCTAGGTTATGCATCCAGTTGTGCATTTTACATTGCAAGTTTATCCAGCTATTTTTTTGAATTTATAATGGAAACACCCTTGGAGAGTGCCTCTGGAATTGTAGTACTGATAGCACTTACAATGCTAAACATCAAGGGTACCAAAGAATCCGGAAAGTTCCAAATAATAGTGACCGCCGCAAAGGTTTTGTTGTTGATTTGGTTTATTGCCGGAGGTCTCCGTTTTGTCAATCCCGTTGAAATAATTGACAAAATTAATACTGACGTGGTAGCCATCGCTCAAACTTCAGCATTGGTATTTATTACCTTTTTTGGATTTTCGGCGATAGCAGCTTCAGCTGGTGAAGTTAAAAAGCCTAGAAGAAACATTCCTAAAGCCATTTTCTGGTCGGTTGGAGTGGTAACCGTACTTTACATATTTGTAGTATTGGTAACCATTGCTGCAGACTTATCCGAGTACACTGAAGCAGCCATGGGCATCGCAGCGACAAAATATTTGGGCGGAATCGGTGGAATGGTCATCGTAGGAGGAGCCATATTTTCTATGATTTCGGCATCCAATGCTTCCATAATGGCGGGATCCAGAGTAGCCCTGGCAATGAGTCAATTAGGACATCTGCCGAGAGAAATTGGGTTGATAAATAATAGGACCAGAACTCCAATTATGGCCTTGTTTGCCGTTTGTGGACTGATCCTTCTTTTTATTTTGATTCTACCTTTGGAAAGTTTAGCTCACTTCGCAGACACAGTATTGTTGTTTGCTTTAATCATGGTCAACATCGCTCTAATCGTCCATCGCAAGAAATTCCCAAACATCAGAAGAACATTTCGGGTTCCGTTTGTGCCTGTACTCCCGATTCTGGGAATACTTGCCAATTTGTATCTCTTGATCCAACTCTTTGCACATCCCAGTACCGTTATTTTTGCGATTGTCTGTCTAATTCTGGGTTTTGTTGGATTTATTTCATGGAAGGGGGCTCAACACGAAGAAGAAGCCATTCCCGGTGAAAAATCAAAAGTTGCCGTAGGCAGATTTGCAGCAGAGAAAAGCTCTAAGCGACCTCATCTTTTACTTCCGATATCCAATCCAGCCAATGTAAACACAATGATCAAATTGGCTGCAGGATTAGCTAAAGAACAAGGTGCCATTCTCGTGTTGTTGAAAGTACATACCGTTCCCCAACAAATGCCACTGGATTATAGTTTCTCTGAATTGGAAGAAGAAAGGGAGTTTCTTGATTATGCTCAAAAAGAAGGTGAAAAACTGGGTGTTCAAGTAACAGCCATACTTCGAATAGGTTATAATGCCGCCAAAGCCATACTTGAGACCGCCCGAGAATACCATTGCCAACTCATCATTCTTGGATGGAAAGGATTTTCTACCAGTGCGGACAAAATCCTGGGTAGAGTTACTGATGCTGTGGTTACACATGCCCGTAGAGACATTATGTTGATCAAATTAAGCAAAAAGCAAACTATTCGAAATATACTTCTACCAACCGGTGGTGGTGAACATGCAAAGGCTGCAGAACTCTATTCAGCCTCCATTGTACATGCGCTGGGAGGAAGTTTAACCTTATGCAGAGTTGCTACTGGAAAAAGGGATATGGAAATAACTCAAGCCATAGAAAATGATTTGAATGAGGCGAAAAGTCGAATCAAAAAACATAACGGCTATGATGCCAAAAGTATGATTGTCTACCATGAATCCATTCCTCAAGGTATCGAATCCATAGCAGATGAATACGATACCATCGTGGTTGGAGCCACCCGGGATAGTATCTATCAACAGATCCTCTTTGGCAGTATCCCTGAAAAATTGGCCAAAGAATCAGACAAAACCGTTATTATGGTCAAACATCATCACCGGGTAAAAGCCCTGATTGGAAGGGTGGTCAGTGAAGAATATGAATAAATTGGGTGTGAGTGTGAGTGTGAGTGTGAGTGTGGGTGTGGGTGTGGGTGTGGGTGTGGGTGTGAGTGTGAGTGAGAGTGTGCTTTGCTCGCCGTAGCCTTGGCGAAGGCGAGGGTGTGCTTTGCTAGTAGTAGCCTCCGGCGAAAAATGAGAGATATTCAAATCGACAATTTGTACCAGGCTATACTGATTTGAACGTATCTTGTGGTTAAGATGAAATTTACGGATTATAGATTTGATGAAAAGGTAAAAAAGGGATTGGCCAGACTTGGTTACAAACGTCCAACAGATATCCAATATAAATCTATTCCTAACATTTTACAGGGTGAGGATCTTTTGGCCATTGCTCAAACAGGCACAGGTAAAACACTGGCATTCGCAGCACCGATAGTCGATATCCTATATAAATTAAAGAAAAACCAGAGGAGGGCCGGAGGAATCAAATGTTTGGTGTTGGTCCCTACCCATGAATTGGCAGTTCAGGTGGATCGAGTATTTCTGGACATCTCGCGTTACACGACCGTAAAAACCCTCGCGATAATTGGGGGAGTTAATCAAGAACCACAAATAGATAAACTCACATCAGGTGTAGATATTGTGATTGCCACCCCAGGTCGTATGTTTGATTTAATCAGTCAAGGGCATTTAAGAACAGCCGGAATCGAAATTTTGGTTTTGGATGAAGCGGATCATATGTTGGATCTCGGATTTGTACAAGACATTAAAGATTTGGTAAGGAAACTCCCAAAACGCAAACAAACTTTATTTTTCTCGGCCACAATCAACAATAAAATCAAGAAAATTGCCTATTCATTGGTCAATCAAAATGCCATCCGCATCCAATTATCACCAAAAGATCCGGTGGCCAAGAACATCCTGCATTATGTTGTTCATGTCGAAATGGAACATAAAAGATTTTTTCTAGAGCGGGTGATTATTGAAAATCCTAATACCAAAATCTTAACTTTTGTGCGCACCAAAGTAAGAGCAGAGAGGGTATCGAAGGCCATGGAAAGGGTAGGTATTCCTGCCATGACCATCCATAGTGACAAAAATCAACATAGTAGATCCCAAGTACTACAACGTTTTAAGTCAGGTGACACAAACCTGCTGATCGCGACAGATGTGACGGCGAGGGGTATTGACATACCAAATGTTGGAATTGTGATAAATTACGACCTACCTGAAGTACCAGAAAATTACGTTCACCGAGTAGGACGAACCGGTAGAGCAAAAAACAAAGGATTGGCCTATTCCTTTTGCGCTCCTCAAGAAAATAATATCCTCTCGGAAATCCAGACTTTTTTGGATCGGGCCATAATGGAGATTAAAATCGGTACTGAAGAATATCGTAATACCCTTAACATTGCAAATGAAAGGAAGCACGATTATCGTGCCTTGATGCAGGAAATTGATCAATTTGAACAAATAAAGAGAAAAAAGAAACGTAAAGGATAATCCTCTCAATAAAATGGTACATCACTGGTGTTTCTGACCATACCTCAAATTTACCTCCTTACACTATATTATAAGTTGATAATTTTAAATGTCTTAATCGCATTCCCTTTTTGCAGAGTGAGCAATATTATTCCCGGAAGATTTCCAGGTATCCCGATTTCAGTTTGATCCTCTATCGGTTTTCTTGTTGTTATTATTTTGCCATCCACGGAGTACAGGACTAAATGACAAGCAGGAGCATTCAAGATACGGAGCCTGTTCGTATTCGGATTGTAGCTTACTTTAACGTTATTAAATGCCGTATCAGGGAAATTTCGGGCAGTGGCCGACAATGAAATGGATTGCCCCTTTAGATCCCACTTACAGCCCGACTTGGCAGTTAGGGAAATCACGTATTGCCCTCCCTTTGCGTATTGATGAGTCGGAGAGAATTCATAAGAGATTCCACCATCTCCAAAAGTCCATATAAAACTTGTGGCATTTTCGGAGAAATTACTGATTGAAATCTTGTGTTCCGGAAGTATAGAAACATCAAATTGGGCACTTACATCCACGCTATCAATATTCCATTTCCCAAAATCAGAAACTATATTCCAGGCTACCTGTTGAAACTGTCTTGCTTCAATTGAAGAAATTCCCTCAGGAAAATAGGTGTTTCTACCTTCACAGGACCGATGAAAAATAGTTGAATAAAAAACACATGCGGTCAGGTATGCACCCTTTACATTTTGATGATTCCCATCCAATAATAAATTCACCCATCCATTTAATGGTAAATCAAAACAGGCTTCCCAGACTGGAGCAATTTCAAAACCCAAGGAATCCGCTATTAAAAAGGAATTCTCAGCTAATCGCATATCCAGTGTTGCAGGGTGAATCATGTCCCACAGGATACGAGTACAAATACTATTGCGCTTGATCGAATCCTTTAAAGAACTTGCTGAGGTAATAACCTGATCAAAATTTGCGGACAACAGGCCACCCCTGCTTTCCTGAAGGATGATATAATCCCAGTTTCTTTCTTTAATTCTCCTCATGGTCTCCGAAGATTCCAGATGTGTTGATAATCCCCACCCTCCTGGGGCTCTTTGACCAACAATTAAAGTATCTCCTACCGATCTACACAAGCGGAAAAAATGGGTTGGCATGTCACTATAAAAGATATGGCTATTGCCAATAAAAAGAGTCGATTTATGAGCCTGACATAATCCGGCTTTCATCTGAATCAGGGCAATACATACTATAAAGATGTGTCGAAATTTCATTTGTTTCACGGTATCTCTTTTTTATTAACGAATGGACTCGTTTGTATGATGGCAAATTATTGCAATCTACATCCAATTTTTTCAGTCTTAGAAACCAGAACCATTTCATCAAATACTATCACACATGTTCACAACGATTTTCCTTTGAATTTAGCAATGATCTTTATCAGTTTTACCCTCGGATTATTCCAACTTAATTATCTTCCAGCACCAATATCCAATTCATCAAATTATGGAACACCGAAAGCCTTTATCTCATCCTATTTCACTAAAAGATCAAGCTGCAGGTGAACCCAGTACTTTGTTATTTCCTGAATTTATGATTCTCAATTTTTACATCTTTATAACTAAAATTCCGATCCTTTTGGCCTGAGTTCGATTGATAATTTATTCACGGAAGCCATGGAAAGAGGTTATAACAAAAAAGTTTAACAAAATACACAAATATGAAATATCAAGAAAAAATTGAAATGGCTAAGAATGCAGCTGATAAGCTGTCAAACAAAATAAGCAATAAAGAAGTCAGGAATGAACTCAGCACTAAAGGGTACTATCCCCAACAGGTTGATGAAATCATGCGCAGTGCAAATAACTTGTTAAGCCATCAATATGGCCCCAAGATTAAAGAATATTTAATTGATGGTTCGTTCGATGAACACAGACTGGAATTTGACTTTCTAGAAGAAGATGTAATGGATGCCATTAAGAACAGCCAAACCAAACTTATACAATCTGAATGTAAAAAAAAGGTGGACGAACTGGTTAAATTAAATTACGAAGAACTCGATATTGTAAGCCAAGTGCAAAATAAAGTTTTCACGGAATTTGATATCTATCGGAGGATCGATTTTTATAAAAAACATAACTTCAAAATTACCGGTGAGGAAAAAAGAAACTATCTCACCTTAGGGCTTGCTAGTATAATTGCTGGCATTGGGCTTTCACTATTTACGATGATCGGTCCAGCATCAGGGGGAAAGTCAATATTGTTTTATGGATTGATCATTTTTGGTGTTTATAATTTGATCAAAGCGTATTCCACGAGAGGTGAAATTGAAAATATGTGATCCAATTTACTCCGGGCCAATTACAATCTCTACTTTAAGACACCAATTGATCTCAGTGGGTCTAATCCTCCTCTGGTAATTCAATGGGTCTTAACATCGGCATATCCAACCATTCTTTTTCCTCAGATGATACAGCCCAAAACTTCAAAAATCCTCCTGAAGAATTTGCCACATGTTTGGCAAAGCTTTTAAAACTACGGTACAGATAGTGAGCATACGCCTGATCTAATTTTTCCAGAATAGGGTTGAGTTTTTCCAATTTCTTAGAAATCTCCCTATTTCTATCCCATACATCATCAGGTAAATCTTTAATAAAATGGTCTAACTTCTTTTCAAACTTATCGTTTACAAGTCCATAGTAACCCTGCAAAATATCGTTGGAAGCGAATGTACGGATATTAGTTACTTTCTTTGCCCATTCCCTCTCTTTCATATCTATGTTTCCATCTGCCCCAGCAATTAACACGGTAATCAAAGGAATAGCATTGACCAAGCGGTTGACTTCTTTACGATCTAATTTTTCGAATTCGGGAATCATGTCGTTTAGTTTAGCTGCGCAAAAATAATAAAATTTGTTTCCCCTGTTATTTAAAACAAGTTTTGTTGCGATCAAGTTTTCTAAAAGCGTAAAATGAGTTATTAAAGTCGTTTAATCAACTGAAATATGAAAAAAAAATATATTATTTATTTTTAATTTAAGAAATTCACCTCAAATTGATCAATGGGTAAGGTAAGGCAAAAAAACACCAAGTCAAAGGGTAATACCAAAGTTACTCCCCTGATGCAGCAATATGCACAAGTAAAGGCCAAATACCCTGATGCCATTTTGTTGTTTAGAGTTGGTGATTTTTATGAGACCTTCGGAGAAGATGCTGTCAAAGCCGCCAAAATACTTGGTATCGTTCTGACCAGCAGAAATAATGGTGGCAGTGATGTGGAATTGGCAGGGTTTCCATTTCATTCTTTAGATACATACCTCCCCAAATTGGTTAAGGCAGGATATCGGGTTGCCATATGTGAACAATTAGAACCTCCCAGCAAACACAAGAAAATCGTTAAGAGAGGCGTCACGGAAATGGTTACTCCTGGAGTGGTAATCGGTGATAACCTTTTAAATCACCGGGAGAATAATTTTCTGGCCGTATTCAATCCGGGTCCTAAGAATCTAGTTGGAGTTGCATTCCTGGATATCAGTACTGGTGAATTTTTTGCGTCCGAAGGGCAATACGATTATGTCATGAAGCTTATCCAGAGTTTTGCCCCATCCGAGATTTTATTACCTAAGTCAAAAATTTCCCATTATAAAAATCGCATTAGTGATAATGTCTATATTTTTCCCCTTGATGATTGGGTATTTACGGAAGAATACGGATTAGACAAAATATTATCCCACTTCCAGCTTTCCAATTTAAAAGGATTCGGAATTGACGATCTGAATTTAGCCAAAATTGCTGCTGGTGCGGTGATCCATTATTTGGGGACAACGGAAAATACGCAACTCCAACACATTCGGTCCATCCGTCGTATTCATGAAAAGGAATATGTTTGGTTGGACCGGTTTACCATCCGAAATCTGGAGTTGTTGCAAAGTACTCATGAAGGAGGAGTGCCACTTATAGAGATTATAGATCATACGGTATCTCCTATGGGTGCACGTATGTTGCGTAAATGGATGATGTTTCCACTAGTGTCAATTGCTGCCATCCAAAAGCGCTTAAACATCGTGGCCTGGTTTTTCGAACACCCGGATCAGTCTCGGGATATGGAAGCGCAACTCCATATTGTTGGAGATCTGGAGCGATTGGTTTCTCGAATTGCAGTAGGCAAAATAAATCCACGAGAAATCCTGCAAATCAGAAGGGCTCTGGAAGCTTTAAAACCAATCCAAGAACTTCTCCATAGCAGTCAATTAGCTGAACTGGTGCAGGTCGCTGCCGGTATCAAGCTCTGTGAAGCCATCAGCAAAAAAATCAACGATATCCTCCAAGAAGATCCACCTGTAAATATCCTAAAGGGAAATGTAATTGCATCCGGAGTTTCAGAAGAACTGGATGAAACTCGAAATATCATTCAAAACAGCAAAGAACTGCTGCTGGAAATTCAGCAAACAGAAGCACAGAAAACCGGTATTACCAATTTAAAGATCGGTTTTAATAACGTATTCGGATATTACTTGGAAGTAACTAATAAATACAAAGATCAAGGCTTAATACCCGATCACTGGATTCGGAAACAAACCCTGACCAATGCCGAAAGGTACATCTCAGATGAACTTAAGAAACTGGAAACCAAAATCCTGGGTGCGGAAGAAAAAGTAAGCCAACTGGAATTAGCCATTTACCAAAATTTGGTCAATGATCTTTTGGAATACGTAGAGCCGTTTCAACAAAATGCTCGACTTGTTGCCAGAATTGATTGCCTACTGTCCTTTGCAACCGCTGCCAAAAAGAACCGTTATGCCAAACCCATTATTGATGATGGATTACAAATCGAAATTAAAGATGGCCGGCATCCGGTGATAGAAAAGCAACTGCCATTGGGCGAACAGTATGTACCTAATGATTTGGAAATACACAATGAAGAACAACAAATATTAATGATCACGGGTCCAAATATGTCTGGAAAATCAGCAGTTCTTAGACAAACGGCATTGATTTGCTTAATGGCACAGATGGGCAGTTTTGTTCCTGCTTCATACGCCAGAATAGGCTACCTGGATAAAATATATACTCGCGTAGGTGCTTCTGACAATATCTCATCAGGAGAATCCACGTTTATGGTAGAGATGAACGAAACCTCCAATATCCTCAACAACATTACCGAAAGAAGTTTAATCCTACTCGATGAAATTGGTAGAGGGACCAGTACCTATGATGGCATTTCAATAGCCTGGTCCATTGCTGAATACCTTCATGAAAATACTACTGCTCGCCCCAAAACCCTGTTTGCGACCCATTATCATGAATTGAACGATCTGACCAGAGATTATCATCGCATTAAAAATTACAATGTATCTATAAAGGAAGTTGGAAACCGGATTATTTTTTTACGTAAATTGGTGGAAGGTGGAAGTAGTCATAGTTTTGGAATACATGTGGCTAAAATGGCCGGGATGCCCCCTCAAGTGATCGAACGAGCAAATCAAATATTAAAGCAGCTGGAGGCCAGGACCCAGTCCGGCAAATCGGATTCAAACATTGAAAAGACCTTTGTTCCTCCCCAATCTCCTGTCCAGTTAAACATATTCGAATCCAAAGATCCTTTATGGGAAATGGTATATCGGGAATTGACAGAGCTGGATTTGAATACTATGACACCTATTGAATCCATGTTAGCTCTCAATAAAATCCTGCAAATCATCTCAGAGAACGAGAAATAACTCAAGGTACATTATTCTTGATTTGATCGAGATTGAGTATTTTCTTTGAACCGAATCCTATTCCGATTATACTGCGAAGTGCATCGTCTGAGTCTACATCAATGTGTTGCACCGAGGCAGCAGGCGCATGAAAAACAAATCCATTAGTTGGATTAGGTGCAGTTGGTACAAATACCGTAAACATACCATTGTCGTGCTCATCGGTTATAAAACCGGTCATTAAATTTCCTGAATTATAAGGATCTACCAGGACCACCTTGGAGAATGGCTGCTCTTTAGCACCGGAAAACTGTTGAACGGTCTCTTTTACGATACCATACAGAGGAAGTTTCTCTAACCAATTATGCTCAATTGAATTCCAAAGCTGTTTTCCCAATTGAGTCCTGACCACCAATCCTACCACAAAACAAAATAACACCAAGGTCGCCAAAGCTATGGAGTTAATAACAAAGTCATTCCACTCCTGATTGATTGCTCCTATGGTGGAAATCCAATTGGCTATCGGTCGTACCAGATCCGTAAGCCAACGAATGACCAACCGGGTTATTAAGATAAAAATGGTGATCGGTAGGATAACTACCAATCCTCCAATCAAAGTAGTTATGAAGAATTTCTTTAGTCTGATTATCATGTCGAAAGGATTGTCTTATCAAATAACGAAACAGTAACAATGCACAACATAGAAAGGATTAAAAAAAATCCTGAAGGCCACACAATTTCAATAAAGTTATGGTGCAATAAATACCAACCGGCGACAAAAGGTCCTACCGCCTGACCAAACCAATTGGCCATGGTACCCAAAGCAAGGTTTTTTCCTTCACGGTCAAATTCAGCCAGCAGGTTGAACAGATTAGGTAATGATATGGAAAATCCAAAACCCAGCAAACAAACTCCGATTAGATAATATATAAAATGACCGGCAGACATATAAAGGAAAAATTCCGAAATAATCATCATGGCCAAGCCCAAGATAATCTGGATTCGGGAATGAATACTTTTACTCATCCAAAGGACGGTAATACCCGCAAACACCCCAACGAAAATAGACACTCCTATGCTGAGACCAATGGAGCCAGCTGAAATCCCTGACTCATTCCCAAGCCTTTCCATAAAGCTAAAGATCGAGGCGTTTCCACCTTGAAACCCAAAGAATGCAATTAATATCAATATGATTTGCCAATTGAATTTGTACTTTGATGGGGTTCCGGAAGCTAAACAATCTCCTTTTTCAAAATGATTCCAAGAAATTAGTATAGAAATAAAAACCAAACCAGCCAAAATTAAAAATCCCAACCGGTAGTCAAATGCAAGGATTCCAGGATAGACTATCAACAGCAAGGCACTATACAATGAAAAGGTAATAACATAGTTAACATATCCCAACTGTGGTTTTGACAATCGGGCGAAGTAAGCCAAAGAGGTTGTGTACGCAATCCCCCCACAAAATCCACCCAACAGTCTAATTGAAATAAACATCCCTGAATTTTCTATTACTATACTCCCCAGATGTGCTAAGCCTAATCCTGCCAATCCGGTAACTACCAATGAGCGGATAGAAAATCGATTGCTGTACTTAAATACCAGCCATCCGCTGATGACTACTCCCATCGTATCCGAGGAGGCAATTAGTCCCAATTCCAATTCAGAGAAGCCTAGATTATCCTGAAGCGCTCCAATCATCAACGGCAATACGGTGATGAGGTTGATACTGGATATGATAATGAAAGATACCGCGGAAATCCGCCACAACGAAAGATTCAATAATTTTGGATTATGTTAATTTACGAAGTAAAATTAACTTTCAGAATACCAAATCCAAGGATATGATTGGAAAATTATTGCGTAATAATGGCGATGACAGTGAATAGTGAGAGTAGAATAAAAATCAAGCCAAAAGAATTAATCAATCGAATCTTTTTATACATCAACGACAAAACCAATCCTACGATACTGGACACCCAGATCGCGATAAAAATGTAACTCCATATCGCTACCGAATTCATAAATACTGATAATCTCTGCAAGGCCTTGAAATAACTAATATCGGAATACTCCATCATAGATTGGTTGACTTTCGTAAAAATCAAAGTGCTCAAAGCCACCAACCCATAGACACCCAGAATACGAATATCCAGTAGTTTCCAAGAAATTATTTTCATTTTATGAATTTGATGATAGAATAGAAACGCAAATTTTGCTTTGTTTCTTGTTATCCTGGGTGATTATTCGCCAAATTGGTATTCCTCCTTACGGACCTTATATTCAGATTTAGTAACTTTCGTGACCAAAAAGTGATCCACATCTTTAGGCTTTGTTTTATTGGTAACCTTTGATTCCATGAGCATCCCTTTTAGGGACTCGAACTGACCAGAGTATTGAAATGCAGCAAAGCGTTCCATGGTTTTTGCAGATTGTTGACTCCACAAACTCGGTAAATCCTCAGTCAGAAAAAATTCGTAATTCGAATCATCATCCTCACCCAGATACTGTAAACTGGTATACCCGGCAATTTTCTTCTTTTTAGATCCTTTCTTAATGGAGAAAGCACTCTGGGCCTCTTGATCTGAAGGTACCATCCCCGCAGCCAGGCCCATTACATTGGGTAAGACTTGTCCTGTTTTATTTCCTTTCTTATCTGTCTTTAACAAGGCAATGACATCATTTTCAAAGTCAAACAACATGAAGTGAGTATCTGCCTGCTGGATTTGTTCCACACCAAAGTAGGCATGATCCTGATGATAAAAAAATCTTGCTTGGTCTGTTTCTTTTCCCGTACCGATTTCTGTATCCAGGATAAGCGTAAATACATAACTTTCAGCCAGTTTAGAAGCATCTCCCATTCCATCCATTATAGCTCTCATCATCCGGTTCATCTCCTCACTATCTATTTCTTCTCCCCCCTTTGTTCTTTCAATACTGTCCTGCCGGGCTTGCTCTCTGGCCAAATCTTCGAAATACTTATCCACTTGCTTTTCCAACTGTCGGACCAACATTTCAGCTAAAAGTTCAGCTGCTTTATCTTCTAGGCGCTGTTCTGCTTTATTTATTGATTTATCAATGATTCGCTTAAGAATTTGGCTATGAGTAACAGCACTCCAGGATAACAGTAAGGTTATCACAAATAAATATTTTGCTGGTTTCATCTATTCCTATTTAATTACAAAAGTAAATCAATAATCAGAATATTAGAATTTATTTAACATTCCTGCCTTCAACCCTGCCATATTGAAACAGCATTTAGATGAACTATTTTTTTCATCTATCCCATCTTTTCAGTTGCCTATTTAAAGATCATCATATAAGCTGATTTCAATCATTGATTGGCCCATAAAAATTAAGCAAATGAAATCCAAACGTTGGGTATGATTTTGAAGTGTAATTCATCCTTGGAGAATCAGATTAACGAGAAATATTAAATACATCCTTATGAAAAATCTGCTCAAAATTGCGACGACTTTGATAATTCTATTTTGCCTTTCCGGATGTAGTTTGTTTGAAGATGAATGTGATGACACCAAGGTTCCTGATATTAATTATGATGTCGAATTCGATGGACTTATTTCTCACCCACTACCGCAAATACCTCCATCGCCTATGTTCATCAAAGTAGAAGTGTATAAAAAACATTGTGGTGGACATTTAAGCTCAATCTTTGACTATGTCTGTGCAGGAAGCAAGGTGATACCGGAACATACCGAATTGGCCTGTGGATTAGGCTATACATTTGGATTTAACATGAACAACAAAGAAGACGCATTAGTGATAACTTTTAAGTTTAGCAAGGTAGATCCTCCTGCTTTCGGACAACCATTCGCTCAACGCACAGTCAACTACAGCCAGGGTTTTCAAAACTGTCCGGAGTTTCCACCACGGAGTGTTGTTTACTTTGAGTACGTAGTAGATGTAGACTACGACTATGAAAATCCTGGTCTGAAATTTTTCAAATTGGCCGCATGCGTACCGAAGTGATCGCTTCGCTATGATTTACCGAAATAATGTCCAGACTCCAAACCGGTTAGTTTGAGAGGAAATTGTTTTAAATTAACTTCGATAAAATCTTTTTGTGCGCCATATTCCATAATTGTTTAATATTGTACAATCGAAATGTTAAATCAATGCATAATGGATCAAAAATCGCGAGTAATTAAAGATTTTGAAAAACTCGATATCCAGCTCCAAGAGCAAATAAAGTTTTCCTATCCGAATGGATTTGCCGGTCATCTCATCTATTTTACAAATCGAGAGGGAAAGCGTGTAAGTGCCTTACCATTTGAAACCGATACAAAATATTATTTGGTCAGAATGACTGTTTCTGAAGCTAAACAAATCATCGAAGACGATGATGATTATAATGATAGTGGCATTCTGCGATCCAAGGTAAAAGATAGATACGAGGATCGCTATGCGGATTTGGATTACCTATCTTCGGATATACCAAATTACTCAATAAACAGTGATCCGGATAGCGATAATAACCAACCGGCGGATTCTAAATAAGAAAAAGAATCGATTTGAAATTTTGTTTCTATCGGTTAGAATTAATAAAATAATCCTACTTTTGCGTCTCGTTAATCTAACTTCATCCAGGCTCCATAGCTCAACTGGATAGAGCAGCTGCCTTCTAAGCAGCAGGTTTCAGGTTCGAGTCCTGATGGAGTCACATCAAAACAAAAAGTCTGGCCCTTTGGCCAGACTTTTTGTTTTTACCAATCCACTCAAACTACATTGCATATCCATCTCTACTCTCAACTACTGATCAGTATAGGTGAGCAGGTGTATATTTTGATGCTATTTACAGATTTTCCGGAATTATCACCTGATCTAGCACATGAATCACCCCATTTTTTGCTTGTACATCAACTAATACAATATTTGATGAACCACCATTGGCATCCTTAATCATCACAGCATCTTCTGCGATATGGATCATAAACTCCTCTCCATTTACCGTAGTCACCATCATCGCATCGGATAGATTTGAAGACAATACATTTCCTCCCGTAACATGATAAGTCAACACCTTTGCCAACTGAGACGGATTAAGGGTGGAGGTTACCTCCGATATCCCCGAAAATGCTTCATTAATCGGTGCAAACACGGTAAAAGGTCCCTCACCACTCAGTACGCTGACCAAATCACCTTCCGCCACTCCCATCACATCAACCAACGTGGAAAAGTGTTTATTCGCCAGTGCATGTCCAACGACATCCAGTGGCATTACAACTTCATCCACTACATGGATCACGCCATTGGAAGCATTAATATCAGGAACCGAAACTGTTGCTTTTCCATTGATCATTACTCCGTTAGCATCTTTCTCAACGAGTAAAGACAATTTGGCATTATTGGGTCCCGTTGCTGCCTCAGAAGATACATAGGTCTGTCCCTCTGCAATATCCGTCGAAAGTACTTTGGCTCCAACCACATGGTTAAGTAACACTTCCGTCAGCATTTCATCAGTTAATGACGATAGATCCACCCCCAATTTCTGAAAAGCTGCATTCGTAGGTGCAAATACAGTGTAAGAACCTGCACCATCTAATACCGACACCAAATTCACCCGATCAAGGGCTGATACTAGTGTGCTAAACTGTGAATCGTCTGCGGCAATTTGTGCAATAGTTTTGGAATCCGGAATTTCCGGAGTGACCTCATCCTTATTGTCACAGGCTATTACAGAACTAAAAAATATTCCGAGAAACAGAAGTTTGAAAATTGAATACTTAATCATTTTAAATTTCTTTTTTGGTTTTAAATAATAATTTTGAAAAGACAACTCCCTAACAGGTAATGATTCATTTTTGTTTAATCTTTTTTGATTTTTGTTAAACAAAACATCTTTTTCAAATTAGCTCACCACATATGTATTCATCGCATCATGGTCCTGTCTTAAAACTCCAAATAGAATCTATTTAACTGAATTACAGATATTTACAAAATATTGTTTTGATATATGGAAAGAAAATAACCCTAAGTGAAGATGATTGGCAGATAGATTGATATCTCTTCAACTTTTTTTTAGGTTCATAGTTGATATCTCTTTGAGTTCTCCGGAAAAGAGATACTTAGGAGTCGGTCTCCAAAGTGGATATTCTTGAAATGAATTCAATAATGAGGCTCTATGACTGAATCATACTATCTGTGCTGTATCAATTCCTTTCAAGAACACCCTGTTTATTTCAAGAGAAATTCGTTGCTCACGGTGGATTTCAACCAAAACCAAGTCTGCCCAATTCCCTACGGAGATACTCCCTGTTCCGGGTACATTCGTCGAGCCGTCAATATCCAATAATCTGGCGGGATTGGAGCTGATCATCTTTGATACTGATTGAATTGCCTCGTGGAGATCCAAAGCTGGATGGATGCGATGCCAGACACCTGGCATATCTGTGGTTAACCAATTCACCATGTTTTCGAAGGCTTTCAAAGGTGTCAATACACTTCCAAACAGCGTATCAGGTTTGTTGACAACTTCAAGGTACTCACCATTCGCACTTAACCTTCCGGGTATACCGCCTATGTCAAAACTTTCAATTGGAAACCCATTTGCAAACATGCTATCGGTGATCAATATGATCTTATCATCAGATTTGCGCACCAGAGTATCCCTGATATAAGCTGGATGGACATGGTATCCGTCTGCGATAATTTCCAGAGTCACATTGTCAGATTTTAACATGGACTCCACAGCTCCGCCACCAAAAAAAGATTTGGATGAGCTTTTACTGGGACCATTTAGAAAATGTACTCCCAAAGATAACCCCCGTTGGATCGCCAAATCAAATTGATCACTATTGGCACCGGAGTGCCCACCGGCAACTATGATGTGATTATTCACTAATTGGTCAATTATATTAAGCCCTTCTGCACCATGTTCAGGTGGAACATTGACAATCCGGAGCAAATCACCACTGGCTTTTTGTAGTTCCTGCAAAAGGGATATTCGGGGTGGAAAAAAATATTGGGGATCTTGAGCACCGGCATATGCTTTCATCTTCAAAAAAGTCCCTTCCAAATTGATCCCGTGTATCATTGACGCCAATCTATTTTTGGAATCGACAAAATCTCGCAAGCTTCCAAAAGATCGTTTCAGCTGACCCACTGATGTGGCCAGAGTGGTAGGTACTATACGTGTGGCACCCTGCATCAAAAAAAACCTCAGATATTCCTCAAGTCCTTGTAAAAATCCTTGTTGATCATAGTGAAACGATCGCTGCTCCGGATGGTAGATGCCTAGCGAAAAGTCAAACTGTGTAGCCCCATGGTTGTGGATATCGATAAAGCCAGGTAACAGGTATTTACCCTCTGCATCTATTGATTTAAACGATTTGTTGTGATAAGGTCTAGCACCTATCTTTTCGATTTTTCCAGACTGAATCAAAAGATCATTCTTTTCTATGCGGTCAGGCAGGACAAGATTCGCATTTTTGATTAAGACATTTTCTGATGAAGATAGAATTCTCATATCTTAAATTTGCAATATCAGCCAAGCCAATAAAATGATTAGGCCAACAACAAACCAAGCAAAGATAAAGCCGATCAAATCCTCGCGATACCTGGTTCTGAATCCTTTCCATCTTTCTGCGTTTAACCACCCTGGCAAATCCATCAATATTAGTGCTCTTCCATGATCCCGGGCTAAGGTGGATTTATTAGGAATTTGATCGACTTTCGCCAGCGACTTCAACCGGGTGAAGTATCTCTCAATCCGGGCCGGATCTTCTGCCGGGGTAACTTTACTCACGAGATAAAACAACCCTATACCAATCAACATGGCCCATCCGAAGGGCTCAGGCTGCCATTTATAAATCAAAGCTATTTCTCCGGTATTGAAATAGTTTAAGAAGTAGTATGAAATAAAAGAGGCTACCAAAGCCACAAATGCTCCATAACGATTAGCCCCTTTCCACAAGATACCGCCTAACACGATGATCCCCATAAAGGCGCAAATAGTCTCAACAAATAAAAATGCAGCTAGTACATTTTTTACAATCAATGCAAAAAATACGGATGCCAATGTAAATATCAGTCCGGAAATTCTTCCCATTCGTAGGAGCTGTACATCATCAGCATTTGCTTTGAAATACCCTTTATAAATATCGGTAGTGAATAATGCACCGAGGTTGACCATAAAATTAGAACAGGAAGACATATTAGCCGCAAGGATACAGGCAACCATCAAACCAGTCAATCCAGGAGCTAGCAATTCTCGAGTGGCATATCCGAAGGCATGTTCAGGATCGCTCAGACTAACTTGATTCTTTATCACTAAGGCTGCGACCACCAATCCCGTCAAGGCCCAGCCAATGGTCACTATCCGCTTAACAAAATTTCCATAGGTTTGACCAATCCTCCCGGCGCGTTCCGTTTTACCAGTGGCGAACATAGACATCATGTGGGGTTGTGCGGTTATGCCCACTATACCATTTAAAGCGAGCATTGCGATGGTAAAAACTCCTAATCCGCTTCCTTCATTGACCAGAACGAAAAAATCCTTCGGTAATGCCTGTTTCATGCCGGAGAATCCGCCAATTTCCATTAATCCCAGAGGAATGAGCATAAAAGACAATACAATGATGAAGAATGCCTGTACGGTTTCAGTATATGCACTGGCAACAAGTCCTCCCAGATAACTATACAACATAAAAGCAACGGTCATAGCAATGACCACAGCATTGGATGATATCATTTGATTACTGGCAATACTAATTACCTTTGCAGCACCCTGGAGCATCACCCCCATCACGAATACAAAGAACGCTATAGCAAAAACCGAATATAACAATCCCATACGTTTTCCGTAACGATCGACAACCATTTCGGAAATTGTGGTCCTCTCACTCCGCCGATACCAAGGTGCCATTAACCAATAAAATGGAGTTATCAGCATATTTTTCCATTGGTACCAAATAGTGGCAAATCCACCGGCAAAGCTTGCTCCAGCCTGCGCAACCGGCATCTCCGCGTGTGTTCCCGATCCAAATGCCTGCCCCATCATGGTCCACCACTTCAATTTCCGTCCCCCTAAAAAGTAACCCTCACTGGTCTTAGTTCTTCTGGAAATCCATATTCCAAATACCGTGATACCGACAAAGTAAACGATTATGACAAACAAGTCAATGGAATTCATAAAAGAGAACTTGAGTTGATATCTAATAACAGTTCGCAACTAGGGTGTTGCTGAAGAATGGAAGCCGGGCAATCCGGATCTATAGGACCTGTCACCGCACATTTTACGGCTTGCGCTTTGCGCACATCAGGAACTGAAACAATCAAATGTTTACTCCTCATGATCTGGCTGATGCTCATGGATATGGCCTTTTGAGGTACTGAATCCAGATTAGGAAACCATCCTTCATTGAGCTGTTGTCTGCGACAGGCAGGATCTAAATCAACGACAATATAAGGATCTGAAACATTAAAATCGGCAGGTGGGTCATTAAATGCCAAATGCGCGTTCTCTCCAATGCCAATTAGCGCCAGATCAATCGACTTATGGCGAATTAATTCACTCAGTCTATTGCATTCTTTCTGTGGGTCAGGGACTTCACCATTTATTTCATGAAATACTCCAAGGTTAGGAATATGATCTCTGAATCGCTCTTTCAAATACCTGCGGAAACTCGCAGGATGATCTGCTTTCATCCCTAAATATTCATCCAGATGAAACACGGTTACCTGATCCCAGGAAATGTCATTCTTTTCCACTAAACCACCCAAAGTCTCATACTGACTGGTACCTGTTGCCAAAATAATATTTGCATTTCCATTTTGCTTTAAAGATTGTGCTATTATATTGGCCGCACTATCAGCAGCTTTTTTACCTAATAGTTGAGGAGTTTTAAAAATTTTTATTTGCATGAATATCCGAGTTGAGAATGAGTTGAGATCCGATTATTTTTTCCCATCAAAACCTATATGCGCTCCGAATTTATCTTTATAATCTTCGATACTCTTTTCTACAATTTGCAGTGCCACAAATTTGGATTGAAAGTCTTCAATCACCACTGTTTTATTTTCCAGTTTTTTGTAGTCTTCAAAAAAGGTTTTCAATTCCCTGATAAAATGGTTTGGAAGTTCATGAATATCGTTAATGTGATTAACGCTCATATCTCCTTCAGCAACGGCAATAATTTTATCATCAGCCTCACCTCCATCAACCATCCGCATACAACCAATCACTTTAGCTTTTACCAAACACATGGGTAGTACGTTGATTTGTGAAAGAATAAGGATATCCAGGGGATCCTTATCATCACAATAAGTGCGTGGTATAAATCCATAATTTGCAGGGTAGTAAACCGAAGAATACAAAACCCGATCCATAATCAATAATCCACTATCCTTATCCAATTCATACTTTGCTCTTGATCCCTGAGGAATTTCGATAATACCATTTACAAATTCTGGAGTTAATCGACCGGTCTGCACATTATGCCATGGATTTGTCATAAGCCCTTTTGTTGTAAAAGTACTAAGAAAAAAGGAACCCATCCCATTGTAAAAAAGTTGTTAATATAAGACTTCCTTTACGCTACTGGTTGATTCTGTACTAAAAGCAATCATCAAATTATCCAAAGACAAATATTCCTATACCTAACAATTTGGCGAAACACCGAAGCACTTAATCCACAGAAAATTGCTAATGCTTTCTACATCTGATCCAAATGTTATGAAATACACGTTACCCTTCATTTTTGGAATTTTACTATTACTAGTATTTAATATTTCATCACCAGCTCAGACCACCATTCCTGGTGGTTCAGTCTCAGGAATATGGACTAAAAGCCAACTCACCCTATTGGATCGGTGGGGACATCTCGGTTCCTGCTAATAAAACACTTACCATCCAACCAGGTACTCGTGTTGAATTCTTCCCTTCAAACCGAATTGAAGTACAGGGCTCATTGATCGCTGAGGGAACTAGTTCGGATTCGATTTATTTCACGATACCGGATATTCCACCAAATTTCAACCTGGACACCTTTGATGGTGGATGGGGAGGTGTCCGTATTATCCATATGGAGACCGAATCGGATTCCAGTTTGTTCAGTTTTTGCCGATTTGAATATGGACGAGCAGAATCCATTCAAAACAATTTGGACAATGGAGGTGTCATGGCTATCCAAAGTTTTCATAAGGTGCGGATCGCAAATTGTCTTTTTATTAACAATTGGGCAGGTGGTGATAGGATTTCAGGAGGAGGCGCATTATTGATTGCAAATTCAAACATTCTACTAAAAGGAAATACATTTCGCAACAATAAAGCAGATAGAGGGGGAGCAATTTTTATTTCTGATTCCCAAGTTCATTTATACAACAATTCGATTCACTCCAACCATGCAGAAAATGGAGGGGCATTTTTTATTAATAATTCTGCAATTAATTTGACTAATAGCACAATTCGAAATAATAGTGCAACCAACAATGGAGGGGCATTTTTTATAGCAGAAAATGTACCCTCTACTATTCACTTTACGAATATGACTTTAACTGAAAATTCTGCAATAGCCAGAGGAGGGATGTTAGATGGCGGAAATTGTAATCTAACTTTTAGAAACTGTCAGATTAGTAATAATAAGAGTGGATCATACGGCGGGGCGATCAATGGATATGGCGAACCGCATCTGGTTTTTACAAATTGTAACTTATATGGGAACCATGCTATTTTTGATGGAGGCGTAGTCAATCAAAGTAGTGGGGAGTTAGAAATTAAATTCTGCACATTATCCGAGAATAAATCCGATGGTGACGGAGGATCTATTCGTGCAATTACTAGCAAGTTAAGAATTCAAAACTCTCTTTTTGAAAGAGATACTTCTGGAAATTCAGGAGGAGGCATTTGGGTATCAGAAAGTGAACTTTTGGTCGATTCATGTGAATTCAAAAACAATTTTGCAAAACTTAGCTACGGTGCTATCCGATGTGGTTTCACACAGGCGATAATCAAAAGTTCTAAATTTTCTGATAATAGGGCGATTTGGGGAGGAGCATTGGGAATAAAAGAAGGCGATCTTCAATTATTTAACAGTATTCTGTCAGGAAACACTTCTGAAACTGGAGGTGGTCTGCTATCCGCAACAAGCGACGTGGTAATAAAACATGTCAAGTTTATTGAGAACAGAGCAACCTCGGGTGGTGGATTGAATTCAGATAATTGCAACCTCGATATTGAAGATTGTCTTTTTTCAAGAAACCAGGCTAATGAATACGGCGGCGCTTTGGTAGTCACGGCCGAAATAAACCGATTTACCCAGCCATTGTCTATTTCGATTTCAACAACTGATTTTGTCGATAATTCGGCTCTCAAATATAACGGAGGGGTGTTGATTACACAGTCTGATGCGGATAGTCTATTGAAATTCGTATCCCTTGATAAATGTATTTTTAAAAGAAATAAGTCGCTCGCACGTACTGCACTTCGGATAGTCGGTAAAATAAATAATGTCTCTGTATCAAATACCATATTTGCTGAAAACATCTCAACGGATAATACAGCAGTTATTGGATTTATCTCAGGTGCTTCAGGGGAGGTGAATAATTGCCTATTCAACCAAAATAGCCCAAGAGCAGCCTTGGTACACCAAGGGACTGTGTTATTTACCAATTGTACATTTACCAATACCAGTGGAGCAGCCATGGATATTCGCAGGGGAGGTACAGCTATTATCACGAATTCAATTTTCTGGAAAAACGGCAGAACAGCAAATGTGATATCAAGCGAGGAAGGGGGTTCTCATCTTTTTCTAAACTACAGCGATGTTGAATTTGGAATAGATTCTATAGTTCCTTTTGATACTTTTTCAAAGATCCATTGGGGAACTAAAAATTTCTCTGAAGACCCTCAGTTTGTCGATACTTCCAACTTTCGATTGGCTATGTCAAGCCCATGTCTCGAAAAAGGAATTGACTCCATACAAATCGGAGGAAAATGGATAGTTGCTCCGTTATTCGATCTGGATAATAATCCCCGCCCCTTCCCTACTGGAACAAAACCTGATCTGGGAGTTTTTGAATCTATTCCAACGGTTGGATTTAACGAACTTTCCTTGTTAAATAGACCATTAATTTACCTCAAACAGAATATTCCCAATCCTTTCCAACAAAGCACTTGGATCAGTTGGCAACAATTGAATACCGCGCATGTATCACTTGAAGTATTTAATATGCAAGGTCAAAAGATTAACACCCTAATTAATCGGATGTTTTCACCTGGTTCCTATCAAATCATTTTTGAAGGTTGGAAAATTCCTAGCGGATTATATTATTATGTGCTGAGTACAAAATCAGAGGTAAGGACTAAGTCAATGATTAAGTTATAATTTGGTATTTCCAGTACACCTTGAAAAGACCATTATCATTGGAATGATATCTATGATACTCCTAACTCCAAAATACTTCAGATAGAAATATTTACATAACCTTTCTTAATCTTGCCAAGACCGCATAAAACAATGATGCAAAAACAATCATCATTGGTATATACAAAAAGGAAACCAAATATTCCATGTTTCTTGTCATCAGCTGATATCTAATTCCCATCAAGGCCCAAAGAATAACAACAATAAATATGAAGTCTTTCCGGGTTATTGCCATAAACATAGCTAACAATCCCACGACGGCTGTCATTATTCCAAACCAGGTGTCATGTTCCAACCCGGAGCCATCCCATTCCATTCCGGTCAAGAATACAGCGAAATTGGCAATTGTAGCCACCGATATCCACCCGAGATACAAACTAATAGGTAGGTGTATCAGAATTTGTTCTTCAATCTTTATTCTAAGCTTACCGATAAACAACCGTTGGTATAAATTGATTAACACCGCAAGCAAACATACCATCAAAATCAAAGAAACATACAATAGTTCATAGTGCCAGGAAAAAATCCATAGAATGTTTATACCACATGCAATAATATACCACCATCCTAAATTAATAATCCAGGGTACTGTTGATAACTTATTGGGTCTGAATGCCAAAGCTAGCAAATAAATTACCATTGCCAATTGTGAAATATAAATGATTGACCAAATGGAAAAAGTATATCCCGCCGGAGTAAAGAGGTTAAGATATTTATCGGATATGGCTGCCGTCGATATCCCATTGATGGGAAGGTATATTGCCAAAAAATTAGTTGTCAAGGTCGCCGCCAATGCGATAATATTGAGAATCGTTAAAAATTTATCATTCATGACTGTTCATCTATTGAGGTCAAGAAGATACACTATTCCTCCCCTTATATTCATTGACATAGATCAACCGGCATACCTACTTTAACCATTATTATGTTTCGGACGTAACTTCACCGGAATGACCAGCTTCAAACCTGACCAAATATGATTAACTGCACAAACCTTTACATCTACCAATCCAATCTGTAAGGCCCAATCACGGATTACATCTTCAGTTACATCCGTCGGCACTTTTGAGGCCTTTTTGGGCCAGGATACCCAAATCATTCCATTGGATTTAATCATTGATTTCAGCTCATTCAACTTTTGTTCAAGCTCTACTTTCGAATCAGTGAAATAATGTATAATATCATTTTGCTTGATTGGGAAAGATTGAATTTCTAAATCTTTCGGAACTTCACTGAAAAGTTCCCAATAGTGGTCTGGTGCATTGACTATATACAGGGTAAATCCAGGCTTAAATCCTAATTTTTTTGCCAATGGGGTGCCAGAGTATCCCAAATTTGCCATTTTTTTTATAGATGGTAAATGAAGACTAAAATAAATATTATTAACCACTTAAAATAATCTTTGAATTTCCCATTTTAAAAACAGATTTTTATATCTTGGGTTTATCATCAATGGTAGCAAAGTATATGGTTAAATTACTCCAAAATTGAAAGTCATGGCAAAGAAAAAAAACAAGAAAAAAGATAAACAGGAGGAAAAGAAAAAAAAGGCACAAGCGCTAAAGGCAGAAGCCAATACAATCAAGGCCGAAAAGAAAAAGAAAAAGAAAAAACAGGATACCAAAAAGAAAAAGGGTAAAAAAAAGGATGGCGATAAGAAAGGTAAAAAGGATAAGGGGGCAAAAAAGAAAGGTAAAAGGCAAAAAGGACAAAAAAAAGAAAGGGGGTAAAAAAGAAAAAAACAAAATAGAAGTAAATATCGCGTCTGAGCAACCTCCCAAATTCTTTCATAATATTGAGCCTGAAGTTATCGAACCGGCACCGGAGCCAGTCATTTCTGAAGACCATAGTTCAAATTACAATGTAAAAGATGCCTTGTTAATTTTAAGGCAACTTACTTCTCCAGACCAAGTGCAGACCTTCACCAATGGTGAATCACGTATGTCCATTACCAGGGCGATACCACCGGTACTAAGGCGATTGGAAAAGCAAGGTTTGTGATATGGAACTCTTGAAATGCCGTATTCCAAATGGGAATAATTTAGCGAGAAAATAGAATAGACTCATTTAATCGGGATTTTTAATCCGTGCCTAGTTATTGCCATCAAGTTCGATCTTAAAAGGTGCCAATGGCAATCCACTACTATTTACTACATTGTTTTCAGGATATGGTGCCCAGGCGTATTTTATTGAAGTAGGTATATACTTTTCGGGATAGGATATCAAGACAGTGTCCCTATATATCTTCACTGCAGAAGGCCCAAAGATAACTTCCTTGCCGCCCTGAAGAGGGTACCCGGTTAAAGTGAATCCTTGGATTAACTCTCCCGGAAAAGTTTGCAACCCTCTCCCGACTCGATCAAAAGAGATCATGACTTGCTTCTGGTCATGAACCCATTGATAAGAAATCATGGCTGGGCTTTGTGCATTTATGTTGAAACCATGTATGCTCCCCACAAACCCCATTCTAATCGAACATACTACGGTCAACTTTATGTGGTAACCAGTTAACTGCCTGGTCATTAATTTTTTCAGAGACCATTTTTTTGAAAAGCCAAGTGAGGTACTTATAGACATCTATTCCACGAATCTGGCAAGTAGCAATGATTGAATAGAATGTTGCGACATGTTGGGCAGTCTGATCGGTTTTAGCGAACAAATAATTCTTTCTACCCAGAGCAAGTAGTCTTATTTTGTTTTCCAATAAATTGGTATCTATTTCCCAGTTTCCATTATTGACATAGTTGGACAATTGGAACCATCTTTTGATCGTATATCTGAAGGCTGCCTTGACAGGTCCGGTAAGATTCTTCAAGGAGGCCTCATCCAGTTTTTTCTTGATACTATTTAACACTGGGATCGCCTTTTGTTGTCTCAGATCATAGCGCTTCTTAGCATCCATGCGCTGTTCGCGAGCCTCACTTTCCAGAGCATATAATTGCTGTATATCTTCTAATAAAGGATGTATTATATCTGGTTCCAGATCTTTAACTTCATAGAATTTTCTTCGGGTATGAGCCCAACAGTTCAAAAATTCACTTACTTGAATTTCATACTTACCCATGAGCTTAGCTTCGGGAGGAACATCCGCTATGCTCTGATAGGTAGAGTTACCATCTGCTTGTAATACTCCTTGGTAACCATCCAATAGTTCGCAAGCAAAATCTTTTTCTTTGCTGACTCGATAGTTGAATAAAACCAGATCTGACCTAGGTGCATGCATCACCCACATGCAGCCTCGTAGCTTACCATGTTCTTGATCCTGACTCAATACTCGAATGCTTGATTCATCCATTTGTACATAGCCACTCGACAACATTTCCTGGTGCATCAAATCGTGCAAAGGTTGCATCATTTCTCCGACCTTGGCCAGATAATTGTAACAGTGCTTGGCTTTGATAAAGTGGATTCCTGCTTTGCGCAATTTCTTTACAAAGCGATATACCGGCATATGGTATTCAAACTTTTCACTAATCAAACCTGCTACCAGACTGTCATCCACCAACCCCTTAGGTATAATCCGCGCTGGTATATTTGCCTGATATATATTTTTTTCATCTAAAGTTTTATCTGCGTATCGTGGACGTATAATTTTTAACACTTTCAATTCCATCGGAATATACTTTAGTATCTCCGTAACATCCTTTCCGATTCGCTTGAAGTGTTCCTGATAACCTTCAGGTTCTATGATCTGTTCTTCCCGAGGTAAGTGGGAAGGAAAGGTATTTCTTGATATTTTCTTTTTCTTACTCTTTTTCTTTTTACTGTCCTGGTGATCTGTTATGGTATTGCTTGATCCATTTGATTTAGATTGGCCGGATTCCTCTAGGTCAAACATGGACATTTGCTCTTCTGGAACGGCTGGAATGAAGCGTTCTCGCTTGGAACCAAATAAGGCCCTTTCTAATTGTTCAAGCCTAAGGCGTTGTGCTAAGTTTTCTATTTTTAGTGCTTCATTTTCTTCCTTTAATGACAAATATTCCTGTTCTAACTCCCTGATAGTCATATATTAAAAATACATAATCTATCCCGTTTTTCCCAAATTATAACGCTTTCTTTTTACTATCTTTTCACTATTTATTCCACGCAATATCAATAGCAATTTCTCATAGCTTATCCGGTATGACTTATCCTTGGGATGTTCAAATGTACCGCGCTCCAACTGCTTGTAATATATACTGAATCCATCTCCTTCCCACAGTAATAACTTTAGTAAATTACCCCGCCGGTTGATAAATACATATCCGTCTCCACTCTTTGCCCGGTGGTGCATTTGACTCATTACTATTTTGCCCAAACCCCAGAATCCTTTGCGCATATCAACAGGATTATCATATAGATAATATCGTCGACTACTCTCAAGCATAACTCATGATTTTTTCTATCAACTCCTCAGGGATACTCCCTCCACATTCAATCTCTATTCCATTGGGAAGATGTATTCGTATTTGGGTCATTGTTCTGGGGGGGCTTAATTGAACAAAATTACCCGTTTCCTTTTTTTCTTTGTTATAATATGTTACCCAATAACTCAACTTCGCTATGCTCAAACCATGTGCCTTGCTGAACGTGGCTCTGCTTTCTCCACTTTTGTGATAATCCATTACCAACTTTTTCATCTTATCACGTACCTTGCTCATTCCCATTTTTCCTACTTTTGATTATCTTACAAATGTAGTTCAGGGAACCCAGACTCACTAGATGGGGTTGGTGGCGTGCATACGAAACCATAACATTTCTCTAATGCCAACCTCGCTAACCTTTCACCAATAACTTTCTTTTCCCTGGGATGAACATCGCTCAGATGACCCTGATCAATCGTCACCACCATTCCGGTACCGGGGAATTCTAGACAGGCTTCCTGCTGTGATCTAAATTCTGGCCACCGGCTCCGATTTCCAATCCGCGGTAATTGGACAAAATAGAAAGGCAAGTTGATTTCATTGAACGAAGTTCTCCAGCATGCGATCATCATTTCAAATAACTTCTTGTATGAAGCAGGACTTGTAGCATTGGATTCTCCCTGATACCAAATCACTCCCCGGATGGAAATTGGCACCAATGACTCGATCCCATTTCTATACAGGTATCCGGGGGCAAAAGGATGGATCATGGATTTAGTCGTATCACCAGTTTCCAGCCAGGGTTGAAGGTTCTGCCTAACCCGACCCTTAACCCACGGATGAATACTGGAATGCTGATACCAATCCGCATGCTGTAGGTATTGAAAATCTACACTTGAGTTGATTGAATCTCGACTAATCCAAGACTCAATTGTTGAACCACCTACTGCATTCTGGATCAACCCAATGGGTATCTTAAGAGAGTCGTATAGAAGGTTGCCAAAATGAAAGGCAACGGCTGAAAAATCAGCCGCAGTTTCAGGTCCCAGGACTTGCCAGGGTTGGATTTTAAAAAATTCAGATTTCCCCATCAGCTCCATTTCTTCTTTGGTAAATGCAACCGGGCCCAATTTGGATCGTCTTTCCAGTTTTAACAACCTTATTTTCAATTTATGTTTAACCGGAATGTCATTGGCCTCTGAAGATCGTGACAGGGGAAATTGCATATTCGATTGACCGGAACATAGCCAAACATCTCCAATCAGAATGTCCTTTAGGGTTAATCTGTCTTTACTGGATTCAACGGACAATTGAAAAGGGCCACTAACTGACATGGAAGGGAAAGTGACTTCCCAATGTCCATTGTCACTCGATTTTGCTTTTATCGTCTTTTCTGCAAATCTTACGATCAGATCGGATCCCGGATTGGCAGATCCCCAAAAGCGAATAGGTTTATCCCTTTGCAAGACCATGTGATTCGAAAAATAATGGGATAATTGGATCTGAGATCGAATAACATTAGGGGCAACTAAACAAACTACAACCAATATGTTGAGTATCAAGTTAAAACTTCTTATATAACCTGTCTTTACCATCGGTTAACCATTCTAAGGTGAATTTAGCAAAAGTAATTTTTTCATCAGCCCGCTGTTCACCGCGTTCATACAAGAGGCCGATTGTCCCATCCTTCAATACGGTCAAAGAAGAATACGCTGCGAGCCCAGAATAAATCACTTTAGGATCAGACCAGGTTTTGCCCTCGTCATAACTAATCCTGACAGCCATATTCCTGCGAGTGCCTTTATCCGCCGGATTAGAAAACAGAAGTCGACTTTTTTGAAATCCGTCATGAATAGAAGTATATCTAATTAAGCTGGCATTACAAGTAGGTTCGATCAAGGCCCTATCATGAAAGTACTGCCCCCAGTTATTTCCCCCGTCTTGTGAAATATTAACTGCCCGCTGGCTTAATTTATGTTTACTCCTCATATTGATCATAATTGAACCATCTTCAAGTTCCACTACCTTACTCTCTCCCATCAATTTACCAGCCGACTTCGAACACAAACAGGTGACCCCATAATCATCGCTGTATGCCACATAAGCATGATCATTTTGGCTTGAACCAAACTTCTTTCTAACCATCAGGTTGACCAATAACCGCCCTTGACGGGATTGAATTCCCCTCCCCAAAGCAAAAAATACACCATACCAATTCTTATCTTTGATTTGCTTGGTGATATTCACTGGATGTGACCAGGATTCACCTTCATCTTTACTTTTCATTGCCATTAATTGAAGCGTCGAATCGATGTGATAACCTTGCCTAGATGTATTAATACCAACTCCGGTAGTACCATAAACGTAAAATAACCAAACCACGTTATTCGTCCTATCAACCAACATTGCCGGATCTCCCCCACCTTCATTTCCTGGATAATCGACTATGGTCTTAGGCTTTGACCAGCTTACTCCTTGATCCGGGCTACTTCGAATCATCAAATCAATATTGTTTGGAAGATCTCCCCTTCTGCTGATCCGGGCATCACAAACGGCCAATAGTTTCCCGCTTTTAGTAGTTACAATTGACGGTATTCGGTAATTGGCTACACCATGGTCTCCATCACAAAATAGGTCGTACTGTACCAAAGATTTTTCATTTTGACTATTTCCAGACATGGGAATAATGGCACATCCAAACATGAAGGTCGACATGTAAAATCCAAATAGAATCAAATAATAGAATTTCATATCGATGGCATTAGCATCCTTATTCGCATTACATATCCAAATTTCATAGGTAGCAAGATAAGGATTATTGGGTATGAAATCAATTGCTTTGGTCAATCCAATGGATCCTTTTACATTTGTCTACCTTCATTCAATTAATTCATTGTAATGCCCAAATTGATTATCAGCAGGAAAAAAGCAAAGAGCCTGATCTTATGGTCTATAATATCGGCGGCGTTTATTGGTCCTGGAACGGTTACCACTGCTGCTAAATCAGGAGCAACATTTGGCACAACACTCATATGGGCATTGACTTTCTCGATCATTGCAACGATTGTATTGCAGGAGGCGGCAGCCAGAATTACGCTGGCATCGGGTAAATCGTTGGGTGAAATAATCAGATACCAGTACAAAAGACGAAGCAAAACGATCTGCAGCCTATTGTTTACGGCAATCTTCCTCGGTTGTAGTGCTTATGAAGCCGGGAATATCCTGGGTTCTGTATCAGGGTTTTTATTGCTTCAACCCGAAGGTAAGATCACTTTTATAATATTAATAGGACTAATCTCCGGAGTCATATTGTGGATCGGCAATCTCAAATGGATATCCCGGATTTTGGGAATTATTGTCGCTGGAATGGGTCTTGCATTTATATATAGTGCATTTTTTACGCCTTTTAATTTTACAGAAATGGCCATTGGATCGATTGTTCCCCGGATTCCTAAAGGATCTGAAATATTGGTCATCGGTCTGATCGGGACGACCATTGTACCCTACAATTTGTTTTTAGCAGCCGGCATCAGTTCCAGTCAAGGCATCTCCGAGATGCGTTTCGGCCTAATAGTAGCGATTCTAATCGGTGGGTTTATATCGATCTCAATTCTATTAACCGGTATGAATATTTCCGGTAATTTCGAATTTGATAAATTAGCATTAGCTCTGGAACAAAACCTAGGACCATGGGGTAGATATCTTTTCGCAACCGGTCTGGCGGTCGCAGGACTCAGTTCTGCCATTACTGCCCCGCTTGCCACAGCAATCACTGGCCAATCCCTCTTTGGAACCGCACAATGGTCATCTTCGGGTTGGAAATTCAGACTTTCCTGGATAACCGTTCTCGGATTAGGACTTATACTTGGAATTATGAATATTAAACCGATTCCAGCAATCATTTTGGCACAAGCCATCAATGGAATATTGCTGCCATTAATTGCCGTGTTTTTATATTTTGCGATTAACGATCCCGATTTTATTGGCGTCAAATTCCGAAATACTGGTTTATTAAATGCCTTAATGATTGGTGTGGTGGGTATTACTATTTTCCTAGGATCATACCAACTTACGAAAGTGTTTACCGAAGTTACAGAGCTCTATCTTGGTATCGGAACTTCTTTAATTCTTTGTACGGCAATCGCCATCTTCATTTCCGGAGTTGTGGTTTATCTAAAAACTAAAAAATGGGCACAGAAAACATCATCCCAGCCAGACTGACCAAAGACTCGCATGGTGCTAAGGGAGTTTGTAAAGTCTTACCAAAATCCGGGAAGATGTGGGAGTAATTCGCAGAGCACTCACCATCAAAATTTATTAGTAGTAATAGTGAATCGCGATGATGTTCAATAATATCCGTTGTAGAAAACGATTTGGGACCTGCAATAAATTTTTTAATTATCTTCAAGTCAGAATAAATCCGAATATCCCATGCAGTGGCGAGATGAAAACCAGCAGAATCAAAAGCCTCCAATCTTTACATCCTGGGCACATTGGTACAGCATTGTGCTGGTTGCTTTGTTGGTTTACGTATTGATTTTTTACTATATCACTCTGCAATTCCAGGTATCCGGTTAATTCTTATTTTTTAGAAACATACGTTTAAGAGCAATTTTGTTTTTTACTGACTGATTTGAAATACACATGAATAGATTAGATTGGATTGTACTTTGTACCACTTTACTCTTTATTGTGGTCTATGGCATTTGGAAATCAAGGGGGCAGAAGAACCTGAATTCATTTTTACTAGGGAGTCGTGAGGCCAAATGGTGGATGGTAGGATTGTCGGTAATGGCCACCCAGGCAAGTGCTATAACCTTCCTTTCCACCCCAGGTCAAGCCTATTCCGATGGCATGCGCTTTGTCCAGTTTTACTTTGGATTACCACTGGCCATGGTGATCCTGTGCATCACCTTTATCCCGATTTATTATAAACTCAAAGTATACACCGCCTATGAGTTTTTAGAATCGCGGTTTAATGTAAAGACCAGATCTTTGGCCGCATTTCTTTTCTTAATCCAGCGTGGATTAGGAGCAGGAATTACCATTTTTGCTCCTGCCATTATATTGTCCAGTATCATGGGTTGGAATCTCAAGATAACGAATCTGGCCATTGGTACTATGGTGATTTTATATACGGTTAGTGGTGGATCAAAGGCCGTCAATCAAACCCAAAAGTTGCAGATGTTGATCATCATGACCGGGATGTTCATTGCATTTTTTATACTGCTGGATTATATTCCTGAGGGATGGAGCTTAGGAAATGCATTATCCCTGGCCGGAGCTTACGGTAGAATGGATGTAGTCGATTTTAGCATCGACTTTAATTCTCGTTATACCTTCTGGTCCGGTATTACCGGAGGTCTGTTCTTAGCCCTGGCTTACTTTGGTACGGATCAGAGCCAAGTCCAAAGGTATCTGACCGGGAGTTCTATAAAAGAAAGCCGGTTGGGTTTAATATTTAATGGATTGTTAAAAGTACCGTTGCAATTCTTTATCCTATTGACCGGCATCATGGTCTTTATCTTTTTCCAGTTTCACCGTGCACCCATTTTTTTTAATCAACATGCTATCGAAAAAGTATACGAGTCAGAACAAGCCGATGCTTTGCAGACGATAGAATCTACTTACGACGAATTACTGGAACTAAGGGAAAACGCACAAACCGGATTTTTAAATGCCATCAAGACCGGTAATCAAACGGAAAAGGAAAAAATCGCAGCAGAGTTGAATAGCATCTTTGAAGATGAACAAAAATTAAGAGAAGACACCAAAGAATTGATCACCATGACGGATCCCTCAATTGAAACCAATGATCGGGATTATGTATTCTTGAATTTTATCATCAATCATCTGCCTAAGGGATTAGTAGGACTGTTGTTAGCTGTAATTTTCTCCGCAGCCATGTCGTCCACTGCCGCCGAGTTGAATGCACTCGCATCTACCACCACAATCGATTTTTATAAGCGTTTTGTGAAAAAAGAAGCTACAGATCGTCAATTCCTGACTGCTTCCAAAGGCTTCACTCTTTTCTGGGGTTTAGTAGCGATTGCTTTTGCCTTATTCGGCACATTAGCTGAAAATCTGATCCAATTTGTAAACATTGTCGGATCTTTATTTTACGGCACTATTCTAGGCATATTTTTATCCGCATTTTATATTAAAAGGATTAAAGGAAATGCGATTTTTATCGCCGCTATTGCCGCAGAAATAATAGTTTTTACTTTTTTCTTTATAACCGAAATCGGATATCTGTGGTACAATGTGATTGGGTGTATGAGTTGCATTTTCGTAGCTTTAATCCTGCAGTCAATTATGGATAAAACCAACCATACCTAATCAACTGAATTGTTATCGGCAAAAATTCAGCCCGGTTGGATTATTGCTTACTTAGAATTCATGTTACCAGCTTAAAAACTGTATACGGTAGTTTAACAGTAGTAACACGACTTATTTCCGTTTTTTCCAAAGTAGCTTTGATCAAACTACTCCCCCTCTTGGGCAACCAAATTATCGTATGAAGTGCACTTTCCCTGACAGAACGACATCTCCGGCCTGTAACCTGTAGACATAAATTCCATCCGGTACTTTTTGATTGTGATTATCGGTTCCATCCCAGTTTATCAGATGTTGACCGGCCAGGTAATCTGCATCGCGTAAAGTTTGCAGTAATCTCCCATCCAGATCATAAACCTTAAATACGATTCGGGTATCTTGAGGCAAATAAATTTGAAATTTGGTAATATCACTAAATGGATTGGGATAATTACTCAATTTGATATTTCCAATGGTCGTGGTTACTCTTACACGCGGTCTTTGTCGTATTTCTACAGAAGCAATTTTCGAAGCTGTGCAAGGTCCGTAATCAACAATCTCCATCTCAGAATCGCAACCAGTCCTGTTTCCGCTGATAATAATTGCACCACCCACACCTCCTCCGGTGAGTATAGGGTATAATCCACAACATTTTTTTAGTCTTATGTTGTTTACTATTTTGAGATCACTAACCACCGTTGTCAAATTTTGCAATCCGTTGAGATTTCTGAGTTTTGGATTAGAACGAATGGTCAAGCTGTCTACCTCAGGATAAGAGGCATCACCTACAGTGGTCAAGTTATGCAATCCGTCGACGTTCCGAAGTTTAGAGTTATATGAAAGTGCCACACTGGAACCAACTGATGTGATATTGCGCAGGCCATCAATGTCCACTAAACGGGCCATAGTGCGTATGTGAAGATGACCGGCTAAAGGGGAAGTGATATTTCTCAAACCATCGAGATGAATTACTCTTGGATTATCAATGATATTAATGGAGCCTCCAACACTAGTTGTATTTCTTAATCCGTTCAGGTTTCTTAAACGAGCATTGTGTATTACTGTCAATGAAATACCGATGGAAGACAATCGTCTTAAACCGTCCAAATTGTTCAGGCGATCATTGTAGAAAATATTAAGTCCTCCTCCAACTGTAGTAAGGTTTCGCAGTGGATCAAGATCTCGAATCAACGGCAGTCGACCCAATCTCAAATCTCCTCCAATGGAAGTGACATTTCTCAATCCATTGATATTTTCAAGGCTGGCACAGGATGAAATCCAAATTCTCCCTCCGGTTGAGGTTATGTTCCTCAATCCATCGACATGGGTCAAAGTAGGGTTTTCCCAAATTGAAAATCCTCCTAGCACTCCAGGCAAATTGGTCAAACCTTTCAGGCCATCTATATTCTGAAGTTCCTCATTATACCAGATCCAAACACTGTTGCCAATCGAGTCCAAGTTCGACAAGCCATCAATATTGGTCACCAATGTATTGTCAAGGCGTAGGGTCCCTCCTATTTTATTGAGACTGGAAAGACCATCGATATTCAAAATGCCTTCTCCATAAATAGCCAAATTGCCAGTTACTCTCACATAATGAAAAGCATCAACTTGTTCCTGTTCTGTAATCCACAAATCGCCTGTATAGGTCTGGGCTGATACAATACCGGATATACCGCTCATACATAAAACCCAAATCCACAATCGACAAGAGTAAATTCCACTAAAAAAAGTAGTCTTGCGTATCATAATCATAAATCTTTTAAAATAATTAAACCATCGACGGTCGATCATCCGAGGCGGGAATATTTTCGTGTATTTGCGTAAAAGCGGCAAGAATGAAAGGTGCCATCCTGCTTATACCCTTGATAACACTAACTTTTCAAAGATGCAATGATCAGGGTCAATCCTAGAGTAGAAAATGAAGAAAATGAATAGTACCATTAGTTGAGTATGAGTGGATCGGAGATTGGATTCGGCTACCAATGATTAAATGACATTCGTATCTTTTTCAACACTAAAGATTACGATTTGATTGATTTCATTTTATCCACAAAATGACCAATCAGTGAACATTCACTCACTTGTGAGTCTACTTTCTAAATTGACATTTAATACTTGAAATTATGCCAACTATTGATTGCTCATCCTCCACCCTAATCCTTAGCGGGAATCCGCCCACCGGGCCAATTTTGCCCTAGCCCTGAAGCTTAGGTCGAAAAGTTATTTGACAAAATATCCTAAATAATCCTTTAAGCCAACAGGCTGAATCTCAGGATATAACTGATCGGCATCCAACACATCTTCCCTTTCAAGATTTCCTTCACCTCTAATCCAACAGGAACGATGAAGCTCGGCAAAGATACGGTCAATCATGGTATCCGGTGTCGTGGAAGTATTAATGATCTCATTCAGGTCCTCACCAGAAACTTTTTGCCGCATAACAGACCTACCACTTATATTTTCCCACAATGAAATCAGATCATTTTGATTCGTACGATGTGCCCGTATCCTGATATCACGATTAACGGTATTTGGATCGTCCAGTATGGCAATAGTATATCTGGCTATATCTGGGAGTGCCACCATGTAGGTACTTGTATTTCCATCTCCAAATACCTGCACCCGATCAGGTGGAGCCATGGGGCCCAGCTGACCTAAACCGGTTGCCCAAAATTCCATAAAACAATGGGTATAAATAGGTGTAAAACCAATACCCGTATCTTTTATCGGTTCATGGACTGAGGCCTTCATATCAAATAACGCACAAGATCCGGGGCCCACAGCTATAGGATCGAGTCCAAATTCGCTAGGTATAAATCTTTGTGCACCGGACTTTGCCGCCACCTGAGCAAGTGCGATTTGATCCAATATATGCTCCGCACCAGCGCAGGAGATTATCGCATCCTGTCCTTCACAAGCTTTTTTAAGGCTATTGGTATCTTTCAAATCACCCTCGATTAATTGGACACCTAAGTTTTTTAAAGCTTCTGTTTTGTCGGGATTATGAATTGAAGCTGAACGCATCAGGGCCGAAACATGTTTCCCCTGGTCAGTAAGTTCTTTTACAATATGAGGACCTAAATTTCCGGTAGCCCCAACCACAAGCACATTTTTCATATCATGGAAGTTTATTAAATCAATAGTCTATTTCCAAAAGTAACGATTGCGTTTTTTTCGGGCACTTAAAATTATTATTTGTATTTTAATCATAAAATACTCATCCATGAGTATTTTTTAGCCAATTGCCTGAATCCTTTACTTTTGAAGCAATACCAAGTTACTATGAATTCTATCGAGACCCAAAAGCAATTAACTCAAGAAGTTATTGAAGAACATCTTTCTAAAACTTACAGTGATTACCAGGTGACCCTGGATATGGATTACCTGTTAAATAAATATCAGTTGTTTCCATATGAGGGGGTATATATAGTTGATTGTAAATATGCACAATTCGAACCATTAACAAAAAACTTTATGCAAATCATCGGTGTTAATCGGCCCCACCAAAATGATGTCTCACTGTTGTTGGAATACACCGATGAACAAAACTATTCAGCCTTACATCGGTGGGTAATGACCAATTTGAAAGAAGCCTTTTACGCCTCGAACGGTTTACAAATAGAAAAGGATGTGTTCAAATGTCTTTATAGAACCTACGATAAGCGCGTGCTTTTGAAATGCACTACACCATTGATGTATGATGATCATGGGATCATGCGCTATTCTTTAGGTAAATTAATTGATGTAACTCACATGGTCCCCTTTTATCATTTTGGATACCAGTACGAAGGCCCCAATAAATCTTTACTTTATGAGCAACATCGCAAATATGCTTTGGAGGCTAGTGAACTCACTACGCGAGAATCTGAAATCTTAATGTTAATCAATCACGGATTAACCAGCCTGTCGATAGCAAAGCGATTGTATATTAGTGTACATACTGTGGACACGCATCGGCGAAATATTATTCAAAAGTTAGAGGTTAACTCAACAATTGAAGCTTATCAAAAATGCAAGAATCTGGGTTGGGCATAGAGCCATACTGTATTTTGACTTTGGATTTAAATTTTTATCCTGACGCCGCAAAATGATTTCCCAATAATCAAAGCACGGAAAGGTGATTCCTAAATCTTAAAGTATGAACTGGAAAAGTAAACAAATTAGTAGGTGATCCATTTCCATTTAGAGCCTATCCTGTCAATCCATCCCAATCCTGGAAATTCAAAATGAAAACTTTGAACTAGCATTGACTGATCAGAAGCTAGCTGCAACATACGAATCCTGGAATTTCTGGCCAACTCATGATCCAGATCTACCGCAGCCCGTAAATCTAAAGACTCTATGTGAAGCGGATGTAGCCAGGTGTCCGAAATAAACAGCAAATGATCACCATTGGAACTAACCTGTACACAACAATGACCCGGTGTATGGCCTGGGGCAAGTATTATCCTGATCTGAGGGGTAATCTGTACTTCCTGACCAGTTACAAGTTTTAAGTTATGCTGGGCTAAGGGCTTAATTTGCATCTCGACCATATAGTCAAAAAAGGGAGAATGACCTACCGGATATTGATTCAGCCAATAATCCCATTCATACTCATGAACAATGACTTGCGAATTGGGAAAGTTAAAATGCCCTTGTTCCGAGAAAAGTCCTCCGGCGTGATCCGGGTGTAAATGAGTCAAAACAACAAAGTCCAATTGCTCCCTTATTCCAGCATGATCCAACTGTTGCAATAAACTTCCATCCAGCTCAACAGGTTGACCTTTAAAATTTAAAGGTTCATTCCGATTGCCAACTCCAGTATCAATTAAAATTTTTTCGGAATTCTCCGTTTCCAGCAATATGGCCACGAAAGGTGAAGCTATCGAATTTTGTTGTTTGGTATCGACAGGTAATTTATTTAATACATGAGGCAGGTCTTCACTGCAAAAAAAACTATCCAGGTGGTAAACAAAATCATAATCCTTAAACAAAGTACTTTTAATCTTTCCTACATTAAACTGGTGGCAATTCAAATGTTGTGTCATAGCGCAAACTTGCTGTTTTGAATAATTTAATAAGCTCCGAATATAACTATTTCGAGTTCTTTAGGGTAACTAACCTTATCATAGGATTCCCGTCCTCAGATTTATACTTATCCAACATCGCTTTAAGTTTTTCAAGTTTTTCAACATAGGTAAATCCATATTTAATAGGATCGACATTATCCCAATAGATGTGATATCTATACGGATCCAAATTATCCCACAGTATTGGTTTTTCTTCTATGTATCCATGAGGCCAAAATGGTGTGCCTCCATGTAAATCATCAAAGAAGCCTGAGGATATAGGCTTTAAGGGTATATGAAACATCACGGACTTGGTGTAATCTGTACAATGATCATACAAAATCTTCCTAATCTTGCCAAAAGAACTCCCATAGACAAAAACATAACAATCCTTAAAAATGACTCCACTTACTCGGTTGTATTCTTTTATTGAAGCATTGACTTCTCTACCAGATCTAGTAAACAGTTCACCAGGCATCATGTGCTTATAAGTAAATGATAAGTGATCTTTTACTTCAAAACTATTATCAATAATTTTAATTCGATGCGTGTATTTTTCAAACAAATATCTATCATCTCCATCATAATTAAATCTTTCTCCCCATATTGGTTCATTTCTGGTGGCCTGTATATATGAACGGTCCCAATATTTATGTATAACATTTCCCAATGTATCCATCTTCGTTAATGAATAATGGTCATTTTCAATAAATATTGAACGCGGATAATAAACAAGCAAATGAATTTCCGTTTAGAATCTCAACTTCCCCAATAAAATTATTGACAGGTATTTCATTGATAAAGGTTCCATTTATGTGATATCTATTGATTTTTTTCAACTCAGAATCATAGAAAACGATCCTACGATTCTTCATGTCGAATTCTCTCATAGAAATATACTCACCTGGACCTTTACCTTTAGTTCCAATATTCCGTATAAAATATCCAAGTGTATCAAAAAGAAACAGATTTTGAGCTCGATTATCCAAGACACCTATGAGATTATCTTCGAAAATTACTTGTGAGATATAGGTGATCTGAGAGTTTTCCGTGTATTCAAGTTCCAGATAATCGATTTTGTCAGCGATTAGGCTCAGGTTTACTTGTTCCGTTTTTTCAAATGCCGGTGTTAAGTCAACTTTAATAATATTGTCATCGTCTTTAATTTTCTGTTCTTGGCTCGGTACACACGCAAGCGCAGTGCAAAAAAAGAAGAAAACAACAGCAGCCAATAATATTTTCATGATAACTAAATATAAGACAAAGATTCCATTTTGACATTGAAGTGATTCTACTCAGTGTAGAAAATTGTGCACAAAAAGGTCAATTAAATCAATGCTAAAATAAACTTCAAGATTCAAGAAAGCCCTATTGATAACTCACAGCTTAAACCAGGTTAACGAATGAAAGGAACTAAAATGCTTACAAGTCCAGACGGTATCTGATAATTCTAAGCTTTTTCATCTTCTTTGGCATACAAAAGATTCATGGATTCAAACTTGGAAATATACCCATAGAACAGAGCGAATGAAAGCCCTGCTATCAATGCGGCCATGGTAGGCTGGACTCCAGCCAGCCAATCATAAATTCCATGTAAACTTGCTGATACCGCGATTCCCACCAGTATGAGTGCTGCCACTTTCTCCTTACGAATCACCGCAACGGCAACAAAATAGGCTACGATCCCAGACCAAACGGCGTGGCAAAAGACCAACGAGACCGCTCGCAACATGGTGATGACCATGGCGTTTTGGACGCCGGTCACCAAACCTTCTGTTCCATAATTGTAGGTTAGTGAATACGCGGAGGAGATTGCACGCTCCCCATAGTGCATGTTTTCAAAGGCGGCAAATCCTAAACCTGAAAATATTCCTAAAGTAATCAAATTCAAAGGGGTAAATTGGTCTTTTTTCCACCATAGGATTAATAATAGGGGTAGCGCTTTGAATAGCTCTTCCCATACCCCTACCTGAAAGACAAATCCTAATAATGAAATAAACTGATTACTACTGTCCGGCATTCTTAAATAAAATTCAGGAAGAAAGTAGCGATATATAAAAAGCAAAAGCCAAATTCCAATAATACCACTAAAGAACAGTGTAATGACCGGCCCCAACCAGGAGCTTCTGTCGTTGAGTACAAACCGTTTGAATATAACTCCCCAAACCAAAGCGAAGAATAAGGCAAACATTGTGAGTTGTACGGTTTTATTCTCTACGGTAATGATCAAAAGTGGTATAATACCTAACAAGGTAACACCCCAGAATATCCAATTTCTGGAAAGCAAATGGAGATTGGTTTGATTAATCGGAATAATTTCTTCTTTAAATGGTATCTGTCGCAGATCATTGTATAAATTTCGGGCCTGATCTGCGCCGGAACGAAGGACTTTTTGCGAAAAGATTCCCTCCATAATTCGGGAACCCTTTTTCTTAGTGGGCGACTCGGAAGGATCCTGATGAATGTTTGATTCTGCTGGTACGGAAATAGTATGAGTACAAAACGGACAATTGATACTCTCTCGGATATCATTAGTTTCAATATCTATATGTTGATGACATTCCGGACAAAATAATTCAATTCTGGTCATGGTACATTTTCCGTTTTTACTTGGTTGAGGGTTCTGCAGAGTCACTATTCACTTGAAATCACCACTTTTTGGCTGATCACATAGACATCCTGCATTTGGTTTTTTTGTTTAATAATTTTCATCTGACACAGATAAACTCCGGGTGGTAATTTTCGGCCTTGGTCATCCTGACCATTCCAGGTGACTAGATGATCGCCCTCGTTTCGGACTCCACTTAGAAGCTTCCGAACCGGTTGTCCTAGCATGTTGTACATATACATACTGACATGTGCGGATTGCGGTAATTCGTATGTGATATCTGTATATTGACTAAACGGATTGGGAGAATTCTGATCCAGGACAAATCCGGCGATTGAAGCGGGATCATGAATCGCTGAAGTGGACTCTCCGGATGCCAATACCAAATATTGACAAGTGTCAAGGGCAATATTACTGTGAGATAAGTTGAAAACATCCTCAATCATTCCGGTAAATAAAACCGGGGAGGTTTGTTGTGCTTCCGGAGGTAAGAATGTACCGGCAACTCCCATCAATTTGCCTTCACAATCGTACTTCAGTAACCGGTATTTATTAAAATCCGTAACCGGATCGAGTTCAATTGTCGGTATCCGGATACCTGTGTTTATCGTTTGAGCTGATCTTTGAATTTGAAAACTATTGCTTTTAACTCTTAATATCCAACCCGACTCTTCCAATTGCTGTGCCTCCCAATTTTCAATATCCACACTTTCATCCAGTGTCAGTCCGGCGTTTGCCGGATCAATAGAGCGGATTCCAATCTCTGCCGGCACCGATCGATTCGGAACCAATACCAGTGGAGTCACGAATCCTGAAATACCTTTGTACCTGCCAACTGGAAAGTAATAACCTTCATTGTCATTTAACTCCTCTTCTTCTTCAGCCCATGTCCTAATCATCTCAGCAAACACGGGACTCAGTCTGCTTTCAATTTTTATTGGTCCAAAACATGGATTGAATAGTCCGGATTTAAATCCTTCAGGTTGACTATGCCGAATTACGATTTTAGAATCATCATCTGCCGCTACCATAGAACCTGAAACTAAAAATAGGCTATCCAAATTGACGATACCCTTAAAAATGGTCTTAAAGTTATTGTTTAAGAATTGTTGGATTAATAAATTATCCGGTTGGCCAATGTTTAAGTTTTGGTCTTCATTTTCATTCTTAAATTCCACTATCCGTAGCATCCCTCCACCTGCATGGTTAAATTCTCTTCCAAAAAATTCAACATGACCGATATCGGTCTGTCCCTGGTCCATCACTTCAATCTGGGAATTAGGTTTTCCGGTTAGTCTTTCAAATTCATAAAAACCTTTCTTAAGCGTAAATCGATTGTTATTGGTAATCCAATCAGTATGAAGCACTCCACCATCCACTGTACTTCTCCCAACTTCTACGGTATCAAAATCACTGATGTCCACTTTGGCCCCGATCAGGATGAGCTCGTCTAAATTGAGCTTGCTGGTTGTACCACTTAAATTATTGATAATTTCAGCTGACGTGAATTCTTCGCCAGAGCCAAATTGGGTCTTTGGGAAAAAGACGTCTTCATTTTCCGTGAGGATTTTATTGAATCCTGCTCCCAGTGCAAGTATGGCACCATTAGACGCCCAATTGGAATTTCTAATGGTGAATTCTCCGGTTTCTCCAGCTGGAGTATTAAAGCTCAAGCTGTTCCCCAATAAGTTCATTGAACCTTCAAAAAGACCTGTACCCCTAATTTGTAAATCAAGTTTGGGCCATACTTTGACGACTCCCAAATTCGTAAAACCGTTTATTTCTAAAATTCCAGGTATTTCAAATCTTTCATTAAATCCATTTTGCCCATTCCAGCCAACCAATATTTGCGGCCCTCCGGTGTTAAGTGGATTCAAATGAACATCGGAGTATGAACTGTTTAAATCCACGCCCCAAAGAAAATAATCAAGATTTAAATCCACCGGTGCATTGAAGTTTCCATAAGGTCGATTCGCATTGCCCAATTCCGATATCGTCGTATCGGCACCTAAACGAACACCTGTCCAAAACTCCGGAAACCATAAGGAATTTGCCCCACGAGGACCGCCAATAAACACTCCCGAACCGTTACCTCCGGAAGCATCACCCGCAAACGTTCCATCTCCTTCTTCCACAAATCTTAGCTTAAAATAAATTGGATTTTCAATACCAAATCTGTGCCATGATACGGCCTCGAAGCTGCTAAAACTCTTTGATGTATATCCATAGAAAGTTCTATTGCGTCCTACAGACAAAATTTCACTGGCAAAATCGGTGGAATCAGGAAACTCAGGTTCCCCATTAATTGTCCAGGTGGTCGCTTTTTTGAATCCAAGATCCGAAGTGACATATCCAGCCACTCGTATTTCAAAACCCGATTCCCTGGTTTTTTTTCTTTGAATATTGACAGAGTCTTCAGACGATATGGGAAATACGGCATCGCTTATATCATTGACCCGTGCATCAGCGTTGGGGGACCCCAGTTCAATCAAATCAAATATTAATGTATCTCCTGGTTGCTGAAGTGAACGCTGCCAAATTACCGGAATGGAATTCCCTAAACTATCAAACACCCGGCCACCTATCTGAGCACTATCATTAAGAGCGACTGCCTCTGCCCCGAATCCCAAATGTGGCAATTCATGATAAGTTCCATTTGCATCCCAAAAATAAGCATCGGGTGCAGCAGCTAGCGTTTGTCCGACAGCTTCATTGAAATTGTTGATATCATTTGGAATAATGGCTCCGGCAGTCGGGCGTTGGTCTATGTCCCGAAAGGTATTACCGGATTCCCATATCCCTACCCGGGTGCTGAAATTTTTGGTTTGGATCGTACCGATCACATGGCCTAATTCGTTTATAGCATTCGCTGCGGCTGAAGTGCCATTAGTGTCTAAAGTCAACATCGTAAAAGTTCCGTCCGGCTCATAGCGAAAGGCATGACGGATCAGGTTGATATCATCTACCAGTGCCGTCCCGCAAACCTGATTTAAATTATTCATTCCTGATGCAAAAAATCTGCCGTCAGGATGATTAAGCTGTACCGCTCGGTATCTTTGGCTAAACGCAGAAAAAAAGATTCCAGCAAAAAATAAACTGAATACGAAGCGGATGAAAAGTAGATTTTTTAGAGCCATGGAGGAGTTTTACGGCAAACGAAGGAATGATTTAACTCTTACAAGTTATAACAATCCCAGGACAAATACCAGATTTCTCCCGGTATATGGACGGTATATGGGGGTTTGAATACTATTAATCACTGATTTGACACAAATCGATCGTCTTGTTTCCTCAAAAGGCTCAAGGTTTTCTTTTCAAAACGATAATCAAATAATTCTTTTGATAATGAATCAGAACAAGATTAACTTATTTGAACTCACGGCGGCTTACCTCATCACCAGTGGGAAAATCTTCGGGAATCATCACATGTTTTACTTTTCCGGTCGCTGCCCATTCTGCACCACGCTGCAAAGAGGTAATGAAACCTACACATTCCATGGCTACATCATCATGTCCCATCGGTGTATGGAATACCCTTCCTTTGCCATATTGAATTACCATTAACATGGGCTCATGGCGGTCAGTTCCTTTTTGTTCCGGTGCAGAAAAAGCGGTTCCCAATAGATCCAAATTTTCAGCGGGCCCCCGTAAGCGGTCATAGAGTTCATCCACCGCGTGTTTCCATATCTCAGGCATTCCGTTAGTTATGGGATGCTCTGAATTACGTATTGTTATTTGAAATTCGTGTCGTGGACCATGAGATCCTCCTCTGCCAGGACTGTCATCCCGAACTAATTGACCATCATTATTATAATATACATAGGGACCGTCTTTTTCAGTCCTATCACCCCACCCTCCCAAAGCAATCATTTTGTTGTATTCCAACCACTCAGGAAAGGAATTATCAGCGGCGTGTACAATAATTAATCCACCTCCATTATTGACATAGGCCTCCAGAGATTCTTTGGTTTTGTCAGGCCAGGGAGCAGCATTCCAACCAAAGTTTATCACTACTACATCATAAGCTGCAAAATCAGGAGCAAAATCAGGGTCTGGCTGGGGTTGTTTGACCGGAGTGGTTTTCTTACTGAGCTCGACTGGATATTTATCGAGATATTGTTCACCATTCCAGGTAAAAGCCGTACGCTCTACATCCACCGAAAATATCCCGGTTTCGTCCAGGTATTGTTTCATCATAACCGTGGTTTTGGGCCACATACCATGATTGTTCTGTCCGTCAACAATCAATGCCCGTAACTTTGGTTCAGAATCTAAAGAGGCACAAAATGGTAGTAAAATAGAGGCCAGGATCCAAATAAGCTTTTTCATTTTCAGTAAATTTCTATATAAGGGAATATCTGCAAAGCGATTAGCACTATTGATTAATATAGTGCAAAGTAAAGATCTTTTCTTTAAATCTCTTACCGAAAATCTGGCTTAATACCTATCGAGGTTATTAATTGCAAAAAGTAATGATAAAATCATCCCATCGCGCAGTTACCTCACTTTTTTTGCAGTTAAAATCAAATCGGGTTCCACTAAGGTTAGTGATTGCACTTTCTCCTTTTCAACGGCAAATGTAATGGTAACCGAGGGTGCTCCGTTATAGGTGAAAGTTTGATCTCCAATTCTGTAAAGTGCGCCTCCAAATCCTCCCAAACTTCCAAGCGAAATGAGGTTGCGCATGTTTAAGGTAATCGAGAAACCATCGTTTGGACCTTCTCCATATTTATAATCACCGAGATATTTCTTTTGCTCTTCCTTAGATAACTCCAGGTAGGTTTCTCCTCTCGCATCACCTAATCGTTCCAAATAGTCAATTAGCCGTTTTAGATTATCCACTTCATTCTTTGTCATTAATTCTTTCATTCTATTTCCAGCTCTGGCATGTTGTAACAGGCTTATCCCATGCGGACCCATTTTTCTTTGGATTCCCGGGTGAAACTCAATCATAGATTTTACAACTTCATATGCACCTAACATGGCAAAGGTAAAAATAGTAGGTCTGGCACCTTTGTCCATTAGATAGGTGGCAATATCCCGACGGCCTACATGGGAAGCCGCACCAATAGCCGATTCCCAATCTCCAAAACGCCACTCCCAAGTGGCTCTGGCCAATTCTGGACGGGGATCAACTAATTCTTTTAAACGGTCCAAATCAAAATGTGATTTTCCGACCACTTCAGAAACCACCTCAGGATCAATATTTGGAAAACTTTTACCCGGACTGATCTTGATTTTAGAATCCTTTCCTAAAAATTTATTACTCGAATTGGTATAGGCGACATTGGACAAGTTGACAATCAGGAATCCAAAGATTGAACTTTTCACCATAGTTCGTCTATTTATTACACATCTCCTGCGGTTAATTTCATTCATTGAGCATAATAATTTGATTTTCATAAGCAATAACCTTGGGAATACCAGAATGTTTAATTTTTACTCTGATAGTAAATGGTAAGCTTGTTCGACATTGGAATCCCGAAAATCCAGGATAAATGATTCTGAATTCATCGTCTATAGTTTTATACACTGTTACATCTGTTTGGTCCAAAATATACTTTTCTCCAAATTCTTCAGAGTTCAACTCAATTTGAATTACATTGAATATGTCGGATTGATCCGGATTAAGCGGTCTACTCAACCTGGTTGCCAAATAGTAATTGGTTACATTGTCTAATTCAAAATAGCGTGAAGTAAATGGTGTCCATAATTGCAATCCGGGCGGAGCAAATTTTTGATAAGAAAAATCCCCATGAAATGCGGCTGTTCCATTTATGAATACAGAGTCCATTTCCCGAGTGATCGTAATCTCGGAAATGCCTTCACTTCCTTTATTTAGAATATACAATGAATCAATCCTGCGATTATTAATCCGATGAAAACTGTAGGTTTGGCGATAATCCGGTGCATCTGCCACCATTACAGATTTGACCTCCATCGATTTTGGTCCGAGACTATCAACGATTAGGATTTGTGCACCCACTTGATAATCGCCGGTGTAAAATGAGTACCTATATGTTTTTGAATAGGCTGATTCGGTTAGGTAATGTTTCCAGTCTTTAAATCGCTCTGCTTCTCCTGCAATTTCAGATTTTAAGTGATTAAGTCTTTCCTCCAGATCCTGGTGAGAAAACCATTTTCCACCAACAAATACATCATCAATTTTTCGAACATTTTGTATTGCTTCCAGGGGATTATCAGCTAGAAGTACCAAATCAGCAACTTTGACTACCTCAATTGTGCCTCTATCCTGGAGTCCTAGAAAGTTTGCCGCCTCAACCGTTGCATATTTTAGTATTTTGGCAGGGCTGATTCCTGCTTTGGAAAATAACTCGATCTCATCCAAAAAGGCAAATCCCGGAATTACCAAAGGATAACCTCCATCACTCCCGATAAATATTTGAACTCCATGGTCACTCAATTCCTTGATTAATTCGGCAACCTGATTATAGGGATAAGTTGAAGTCTGAGGTATTTTTTTTGGATTGGGTTTCCAGAAGGCTTTTAGTTTATCGGGTATATATTTCATATTCTCACTGTCAAAAATGCTGTCATTCTTGTGTGACATAGACCATTTATAGTGCACCGCCAGGGAGGGTGTAATGGCTTTCTCGTGGCGTTTAAGTTGAGTAATCAATTTATTTCTATCCATTCGGAGTTCCCCCCTCCTGGTCAAACCGGTCAGATTATTGAATTCCTTTTGCTTGCTTGCTAATACCATATCCTCATCAATCAAGATCGGGAAATGACCACTAACTGGGAACTGCAGAATTTCAGCTTCATCTAAGATCGCCTGATAAGTTCTGGGATCACAGGTTGCATAGATATACATTCCATCATAACCTAGACGTTTAGCTTCTCTGACCTGTTCTCTACCCTGCATCGCAGAAAAAATCGGCTGTTGACTATGAAATGGAGCGGGGGCGCCGGTTGCTCTCAAGCCATAGGCCAGGATGTTTGGGCCATCCAATTGACCCGCTGCCACCTGCTCCCGCAATCCCAATACATTAATGTGACTGGGAATATCGCGAACAGTGGTCTGCCCATTGGCCAAATACAGCAACAGATTGGATTCATTGACATGAGTATACATATTAATAAAACCAGGTAGCAAAAATTTATCCTTCCCATTTACTATTACTGCCCCTTGAGGAATTATTATTTCTGTGGGATTTCCAATTTCCACAATCCGATTATCCCGAATGAGCACAGTCTGATTTTTGAAAATTCGATCCGAGGTCATGGGAATCATGTTTACCTCTGTTATCGCTACAAATGATGGTTGTGCAAACCCATAAGTATAAAGAATGAAGGAAATAAATGATAAAACCATTCGCATATAATGTCCTTATTTAAAATGAAAGGAAGCGGTTATAAAAACCTATGAAATCAAAAGCCGAATCCATTCATTATACCGTTGTGTTAGAGAAAACTATTCACCTTTTTCAATGTACCTACCAAAAATAAACCGGTAGTTGGTAAGGAATCGAGTTTTTATCCAGCCGAAATCATTAAATATTTCAATTGAAAGATATATTATGTAGAATTTTCTCTGGCATAATTAATCGCGATTGCTTGTGCAAATGATATCCAAAAACATCTACATTTATTCTGAGTATAAATCCCTTTTCGCCTAAACAATCAATCGATTAGTGAAAGTCAGCTGGCAATTATTATTTTAGAGGTATTTCCGCCAATTAGTCTTTAGTTGGCTTGTGTAACTTTTCAAATCATCCCATTTTATGAAAAAGCTTCTGTTATTAATCTCCGTTTTACTTTATGCATTCGGTGTGTGCGGCCAAAACATTGTTCTATATGAAGCGCCGGAAAGCTACCAACTATTTGCTCGAAACGATAGTAATGAAGCGAAGGTAGTCTGCAGAGGTCAAGTACAGAACACGGACTTTCAAAACATTGAATTAAGAACCTATCGTGATGGTAAGTTAATTGGATCTGAAGAAACAGAACTGGAGTTTAGGAATTCAAAGGCCAATTTTTTATTGTCATCGAATATAGAAGCAGGTTTGTATCAATATAAAATTGAATTGGTACTGATCAGCGTTCAAGATCGATCTGTCGACTTTAGTGCAGATAGTATTGTGTGTGGCGATGCATTTATTATCACAGGGCAATCCAATTCTCATGCTAGCAGTTCTGCCTCCACTTTCAGCAGTCCCTATTGCCGTAGTTTTGGAGTAAAAACCGGGTACGAGCCTTATACCTCAGACGATATGAAATCCCGCTGGGGAAGAGCGACCGGGAATGCCCCGGATTTAAAGGGGGTAGGAGGATGGTGGAAAAAAAATGCCTTTGGTGTCGGTGTATGGGGGATGCATTTGATGGAACAAATTGTCAAAAATCAAAAAATTCCAGTCTGTATTATCAATGGAGGAAGTGGGGCCTCATCGATTGAAAAAAATATGCCGGCAACCTATCAGGGAGATCTGAATACCAGCTTCGGTAGGCTTATATATCGGGTCCATGAAGCCGGATTGACCCATGGCATCAAGGCAATTCTTTGGCATCAGGGAGAATCGAATAGTAATGATAACTTTAGGAGTTACACCGGAAACTTTGATATACTCTATCAAGCCTGGAAATCCAATTTTCCGACTTTACAAAAAGTCTATATGTTCCAAATTCACCCTGGTTGTGGTGGAAAATTCCAAAGTCAGTTTAGGGATTTACAGGTTAAAATTGCTGACAAATATAATGATGTGGAAATCATGTCCACTCTTGGATTACCGGGACATGATGGCTGCCATTACACTCATGAGGGATATCTTGCACTTGCCGAACGAATATACCCTACCTTATCCAAAGACTTTTATGACCAACGCCAGACGAAATCCAATACGGCACCGAAACTAGTGCGTGCTTATTACAGCAACCTGGTTAATCCGGAAATATGCCTGGAGTTCAACCAAGCTGTCCAATGGACAGCTGAGCAGCAAGTGGATGACAGCACCTACTTTTTAAAAGATTACTTTTTTGATCGTGAAGGGCAAAAAATACCTGTTCTAGCCGGTAAAGCCCACAAGAATAAAGTATATCTCACGGTAAGCTCAACAGATCTTTCTCATATTACCTATTTACCCGGCCATCACTATCCTGAAACCAAAATATGCTACAACGGCCCCTGGATCCTTGGACAAAATGGTATTGGAGCCCTTTCTTTTCACCGCTTTCGTATATTTAATAAACACACTACTTACAAAAATTTTCCAGCCGCCCTTCAATTATTTCCCAGGAATCAAGACAATCAGGCGATCATAAACATTGAAGGCTCATTATTCAGTACCGGTTATGAAAAGGCAATCTGCAAGGTATTCCGTAACCAGCGGCTCATTGAACAGATGGAAGAACCTCTTATATATGTTGACGGCGTAACTTCTTTCAGCTTCGATCCCATTATTAAAGCTGAACTTGCAGAATATAGTATTGAAACCGGTTTTATCGCAGATGGTTCCTACTTCAAAGACCGCAGTGCTCATAATGTCGTTTGTGGTGATGTATACCTGATCAATGGACAGTCCAATTCTCACCCGACCCGCGGGGAGGCTATATACAGAAATGAGTTTTGTAGAAGTTTTGGATCCAATACCAATTACAGTGCCTACAATCCGTCGGATACCACTTGGGGACTTGCAGCCGGGGATATTAGTCAAAAATATCACGTCAGTGCCTGGGGTATTAGATTAATGCAACAAATTGTTGAAAAATATCAGATTCCAGTCTGCATTATCAATGGCGGAAGTGGAGGATCAAGTATAGAGTACAATCTTCCACCTCAAACGCTTACGGATCTGAACTCTACTTACAATCGACTTTATTATCGCACAGTTAAGGCCAAGGTGCACAAGGCCGTCAAAGCCATCTTGTGGCATCAGGGCGAATCGAACTCCAGGGAGGCTAATTACCAGAATTATGCAGCGAATTTTGATAGCCTATATCGTGGTTGGAAAACGGATTACCCTGCAATAAAGAAAGTATTTGTATTTCAAATTCATCCCGGATGTGGAGGTGATCGGCAAAGTGAATTACGTGAAACACAAAGACGACTTGGCAGAATTTATGAGGATGTTGAGATAATGTCGACCTTAGGTCTTATAGGTCACGATGGTTGTCATTACACCAACGCAGGTTACAGTCAAATGGGTGAATGGATTTTCCCGATGTTGGAAAAAGCGTTCTACAATCCCGATCTTCCGCTCACCGTTTCACCTGCAGATATTTCAAAGGCCTATTATTCAGTCCCCGGTAAGGAAATTTGCCTGGTATTTAATCAAAATCTCCAAAATGATAAGTTGTCGCAAGGGACGTATTTGCTAAAGGATCAATTTTACCTGGACGGTAAATACGGGCAGATAGCATCCATCAAAATTCAAGGTAAAAAAGTTTACCTAGAGACAAGGAAACCGGTTGAGGCGTCTAAGATAACTTATTTGCCCGGCCATTTTTATGAGGGAACCAAAGACTGCTACCAAGGTCCTTGGCTAAGGGGTGTGAATGGAATTGGAGCCTTGAGCTTCCATGATTATGTGATACAAAGTAGGGAGTGAATTTGGCAGTATTTGTAAAATATATGGTCGATTAAGGTATTTTAATGGATTTGATGTGTAAATGGCAGCAATGGGATCTTGAACTCAATTAGAACATATTGCTCATATTCTTTAATCAAGACAAAAAAACTCGAGTCATTCTGGAAGGAGGTTGCAAATAGTCAGGATAATTAATTATTGTTTTATAGCACTGATAGAAAAAAGTACACAATTCAAAATATGGCTAAATCTAACGGACGATTTAGATATGTTTTAAAAGATATTTAGGTCATTCCTGAAGAATCAATTTCGAAAACTATTTATCAATCAAGGATATGAAAGCTGTGATATTGACCCAATATGGCCCACCTTCTTTACTGCAAATCCAGGAGATACCTGTTCCAACTCCAAAAGAACATGAAGTATTAATCAAAGTTAAGGCGACGGCGGTAAATGATTACGATTGGAGTATGGTACGTGGTAAACCATATGTCTATCGACTCTTATTTGGCCTCTTTAAACCGAAGCGAAAAATTCCGGGTATGGAATTGTCAGGGGTTGTAGATTCAGTCGGGGCCAAAGTAAAATCATTCAAAACCGGGGATGAAGTTTATGGAGATATTTCGGATTATGGGTTTGGAAGTTTTGCAGAATATCTCTGTATTGATGAAAAGGCAGTGGTTCTCAAACCCCAAATGATGAGCTTTGTGGATGCTGCTGCCATTCCCCACGCATCATTGCTGGCATACCAGGGATTGATTGAAGTTGCTGATCTTCAAAGAGGACAAAATATACTAATTAATGGTGCTGGAGGAGGTGTGGGCACGTTCGGGGCACAGATCGCCAAATGGTTTGATGCCCAAGTTACTGGTGTGGATACAGGCAACAAACTTGAAATGATGAAGTCCGTTGGATTTGATTATGTCATCGATTATAAGCAATTGGATTTTACCCAAAATGGAAAACAATACGATTTAATTCTTGACGCGAAGACTAATCGTTCCCCTCTTGCTTACGCCCGGACTCTAAATTCGAATGGAATTTATGTTACTGTCGGAGGTTCTTTAATCCGGTTGTTACAATTATTAATCATGGGACCATTGATTTCCAGGCTAACCAAGAAAAGATTCCGGATCTTAGCACTGAAACCCAATAAATATCTTGATCGAATCGGTTCTCTATATGAAGAAGGTAAATTGAAATGTATAATTGATGGGCCTCATCCGTTAAGTGAAACTTCCAATGTGCTTCAGCATTTCGGAGAAGCTAAACATCAAGGCAAAGTAATCATTACCATCTAACCTGGATTTCATGTTTTGATACAACCTTTCTTTCAAATGTTGAATCAATCAATGGATTTCTGAACTTTACTGCACGGATATCGGCAAGCACAAAACTATTGCAACTAAATTTTAGTTGCACGTATTGGATATTTTCTGCATTTTTTGTACATGGGCAAACTTGAAAAGCTTTTAAAAAAGTTACTTAATCCAAACTCCACTTTTACGTTTCAAGAATTAGAATACTTACTAGGCAAGTTTGGATACAATGAAAGGAAAACAGGAAAAACTTCTGGCTCAAGGAAAGCATACTTAAACCCCAAAACGAAACATATCAAAAGAATTCACAAACCTCATCCTGGAAATGAATTAAAAAGATATGTTAAGAAATATATTACTGCAGAACTCAAAAAAAAAATGGTTAATATGACGCATAGATTAAAATACAAAGAATTTATAGGTTCAGTTCATTACTCAGCTGAGGATGAAGTATTCTATGGTAAAATTGAAGGAGTAAATGACTTAGTCACTTTTGAAGGGAATACCGTCGCTAAACTAAAGAAAGCATTTAAAGAGGCCGTGAATGATTATACAGAATTATGTGAACAAACCGGCAAACAAATTTTTAAATCATTTAAGGGAAGTTTAATGTTAGAGTAAATCCTGAATTACATTATAAAGCTTTTGAATTGGCAATTTTGGAAGGTAAAACCTTAAACCAGTTCATTAAAGAAGCAATTGAATTGAAAACCAAAACAGAAAGTGCCAGCTAATAACTGTGATATGGTGAATGTACAATTTAGTATATGTATTTGGTATCTGTTTAAAACTGATGAGATTGACAAATAAATGGTTCCAGATCTACCGCTTCAAGGGAGCTCCACTAATAACCCTGTCTTCTCTCCAGGTTCTTACGAGCCTAGCCATGCTCTGTCATCGCTAACGCAATCTACTCACTAGAGTTTTATAAAAACATCCCTTAGAGTCGCCGACTCCGCAGAGTTCCGGTCAGGGCACAACTTTAGATAGCTTTACCTCGCGTGCGGTTATATAAGGAACTATTGGATCGTTTTCCGGCCGCGGTGGTAGGCCCAATTCTTTAGGTCCGGGTCCCACAAATTTAGTTGATTTTCCTTCAACGGTAAGTTTACCGGATGGATGGATTTCAATAAAAGTAAAAAGTGAATCTTCGTACGGGATTGTATATTTTATCCAGGGATATTCTTCATCTATCTTGTCACTGTAACGTATTACTTGATGGTCTCCTCCAACCCAATAATAAGAGGCACTATTAACCTGGAGATAGTAAATCCCATTAATTTCTGTTAGGTAATCTGTGTGATGGTGACCACTAATACAAGCCAGCACTTTCTGATATCTTGATTGGCGATTGGCATCTTCCAGGACCTGTCTAACTTCCTTTTGGTTAGCAACCCCACCATCTGGATTTTCAAGGGTTTGGTGGGACATAATGATGGTGGGAAATTTAGTGTTTTCCAGGTCCTGCTTTAACCATTCTAATTGATCTGAATCAATATACCGGTTATATCCGGACCAGGGTTTAGGGTTGGGATCATTTCCATCTAAAATTATGAAGTGCAGGCCTCCTTGATCGAACGAATAGTATTTGCTTTTCATACGCCAAAACGCCATGGTTTGCTCCCGGGTAAATCCGCCATCCATATCATGATTACCGAGTACGTGATGTTTCGTACCCCGATATTGATTCCAAACATCCATAAAGCTTTGGTTGTAGTCATACGGCCGGCAAAAATCACCCAGTTGCATTATGAAATCAAGGTCTCTTTTTTGTACCTCATCAATAAAAGCCTGCAATCTGGCATCACCGTCATGCATCACATCCTTATGGACATCTGCTATCAGTCCAAATCGGATTTTTGATTTTACACAACCTGATAAACTCACCGGGATGGTTAATAAGGCACTTGCTCGAATCGAATTTTTTATAAAGGTCCTCCGTTTCATAATTCTTGATTGGAAATTTTGTAGTTGTTTGCCAATTATTGAAGTTACAAAATGATGCAGGAATATTTGTGATAAAAAGCTAATAGTTTATTCTAAAACTCTAGGGTATTTCCCAGGATAAGTGGACTAGTTATCAGTGCCAGCCAAAATATCTATGTGAGAACTGACGAAAATTGCTTGGTAAAATATACTTCGTTTTATACGATAGAAACCTATTTCTTGACGCATAAGATTGTGTTATCCGCCCATTAATGATGACCCTTAATGTTTTTCGCATGTAAATCAAAAGCCCTCGCCAAATCTGCGAGGACTTGCTAATCCATGGTTATTCTATCTCTTAGCTTTTTTTACTTTACCTCCGAGTCGCCGAATTTTAGTTGGTCTCTTAAAATCAATAATTCTAAAGACACCAGCATCGATGCAAAAATCTACATATTCCTCATATCCAAAATAACCATTGGAATTGGATAACACCTCACCACTAACATTAGTTAATTGGATCCTTCCATTGCCATATTCACAGCACATTCCGTCGCCAAAGTCGTCATAAACCACCAAATAATAACATCCATCTTTTAAACAAAATTGATCTTTGATGACATCACCTCCGGATTCATCTTCAAACGGACCTCCACTAGCTAATACCTGACCAAATTCATCAACCAATTCATAGGAGGTCTCACTGCCCCAATCATCCAAGGTTAAAGCCAAATTCAACTCCAGGTCTTTACATATATCACTGGCTTCATCATCCGAAGTTGTGAATTGTGCCGAAGTAGAAAAGTCTGAATCGGAATTTTCACAAATAGTGCGAATGCCATATTCATAAGTAGTACCTGGCTTAAGATCTCGGAGAAAAAGTTCGTTTGAACTGAAGGTTTGTTTCTGATAGATGGTTTCTCCCAAAGAGCGATATCTGATTCGATAACTGTTTGCCCCAGTTACTGGCGTAAAGGTAATTTTTACTACTGCGTCAAGCACTGTAGCCGAAATATTCCGGGGTTTATCGCAAATTACCTCATTACAAGGCATACAATTCGACCCTCCACAGTCAATACCGGTTTCATCCCCATTCTGAATGCCATCCTCACACGTTGGCTCCTGACCCTCACTATGATCGCATACCTGAATCCCTTTTGCGATCACGTGGGACAAGCTGGACCTCAGATAGTTTTCCATACGTATGGACTGTCCTGCTGTAAAGACATACATGCATCCATCATTGGTGTAATCCATATAATTCATGTGCATATCAACAGAATTACAGGAACGTGTTCCCAACTGAGGACAATCGTAATATTCTTCCCGGCATTCTGGTGTATCATCCACTCCATCATCAATTCCACAACCCTCTCCCCAAATGTGATCCAATAACAGATAATGTCCCATTTCGTGAGTAAGAGTCCTTCCCCGGTCAAAGGGTGATTGAGGTTGTACACTTCCACAACCAGATCCGGATCCAAATGCACTGGCATCAATTACAATTCCGTCTCCATCGCCAAGTCCACCCAAAGGAGCGTATCCCAATGCCTCGGTATTAGGTTGTACAAAGATATTTATGTAGCCCGCCCAACGGGCATCAAAGTCACTTGCCGTCTTATTCACAGTAACGGCAAAATCGCCATTTGCCAACCCAAACCCCGCAGGGTGATTAAACCTGGCAAGGCAAAATTCAATACACGACTTTCCATTATTAATGCCTGGAAAGTAGTTGGAAGCCACATTGGTCCACTTATCCAAATCACCATTTTTTGCCTGATAATCATCATTGAGCAATTTAATTTGAGCCTGGGCCAATTGTCTTAAACAGGCCACATCCGGATTGGAAATATTTTGAAAATGAACGGCCACCGGAAGCTTTACCGGTACCGAACAATCGTTTCTTACCGAAACCATATTCTTAATTTTCAAGAATTTTTCTACATGGATTTTACGATAATTTTCCTCTTTTAAGAGTTTTTGCGTATGACTATGCATGGCACAACTTCTGGAATATTTTCCCTTCAAACTCTGATGTGTATTCTCCTTTTCTGGAACAAAGTCTAAATCCTTTTTACATGCATTAAAGAATAGCAGGTTAACCAAGATAGCCATCAATAAAACCACTCGTTTCATATGTTTTTAATTTTTTCATGATTAAATAAATACGTAATACAGTAAATATCAATGTCATACATATGATCTATTCTATTAATGAAGTTTCAAATTATCCATTTCCAAACTAGACCTGGGATATTGGTCAATTGTACACTTGACGAGGGAATTGGAATGATCCCCTATCTCAATATTCGATTTTTATAAAAATCATTGATTTTATATCACCGTAATCCATCTGCCGTGCAGTTATTCATACCCATTCTGATAATCTGGCACCTTTTGATTAGTTTTGATCCGGGACGATAAATTCTTATGGTTGAGCATATGGATTCGATTATTCATGAAGAAAGGGAGTGGCTGCGTAAGCTCTTCGAAGGTGACGAGTTGGCTTTTCAAAAGATATTTTATCGTTATTACGAGTATTTAGTTTTGAGAGCCTACCATATTCTTCACGATGAAGAAAAGTCAAAAGATATGGTTCAGGATGTATTCTTTGACTTCTGGAAAAAGCGAAAAGAACTTCGTATCGAAGGATCTTTAAAGGCTTATCTCCGAAAATCTGTCGTGAATAGAGCAATTGATACCTGGCGCAGTGGTAAACGGATGCAAATCGTTCAGGATCATCCCCTCCATGAGCAACCCAATCAAGAAGTATCGGGTCAGCAAAATTTGGAACACAATGAACTACAAATCGCAATCAATAAAGCCATCGATTCATTGCCAGAAAGATGTCGTCAGGTATTCCTCTTAAGCCGGTTTGAGAATATGTCTCATAAAGAAATATCAGAATCTTTGGATATTTCGACAAAGACTATCGAAAATCATATGACCAAGGCTCTGCGTACCATCCGAAGGGCAATCGGTTTGATATCATTTATATTAGCAGGTGTATGGATCATTTCAATCGTAATAAACTCTTTATGAAATTAAACATCGTTACTAGGGGAAATCAGTACTTCATTCGTCTCTATTTTGGGTTACAACTCAGCACTTAAAAACGACCAAGATGGATAAGGAAAAATATACCATACTCATATACAAGGATTTGAGCGGAACCATTTCTGCGGAAGAAAAAAAAGAATTGATGCGTTGGTTAGAGTCCGATGATGAAAATCAAAACTACGATCTTCAAATACGAAAGAGCTGGGAATTATCCGGTAAATATAGACCCACATTTGAAATCGATGAGAAAGCAGATTATCAAATTGTACACCAAAGAATAAAAGAGGACCTAACCAATTCCAGCAAGACACAATCAAAGCGCGATTTGGCTCAAATAGCCAAAAATCGGATTCGTTGGGCTTGGGCTGCCGCCATATTATTATTGGTTACGACCGTTTGGGTATTAACCAATGACCCTAATCCACAGTCTGAATTGGTCCAGATTACTACCTCAACAGGAGAAAAAACCCAAATTACGCTGGAGGATGGTTCGGAAATCTGGCTTAATGAAAACAGTACATTATCTTATCGCCCTGAATTACTACAGGGGGTAGCCAGAGAGGTTAACCTGAAAGGAGAAGCCTATTTCGAAGTAATACCTAATTCTGGCCTTCCTTTTGTAGTCCAAACGCCAAATTCGGAAATCACCGTGCTGGGAACATCATTCAACGTTCGGGCTTTTCCTGAGGAGGAATGGGTAGAAGTCACAGTTGATGAGGGATTGGTTCAATTGGAGTCCATTCCCAATTCTGAGAGCATACTTATCAAGCAAAATCGAAGGGGATTGTATGACAAGAATACAGGTTCTGTGCATGAGCTTCCTGTGGAGCATAAAAACACGGCCTTCTGGAAGTCAGGAACCTTAGTGTATAATCGCTCACCACTATCACAAGTATTATCAGATCTCGAATTGTATTTTCAAATCAGAACTACACTTACAGATACTGCAATGCAATCTTGCCCAATCACGGCCCGCTTCCCCCAGGCAGAAGGTACTGAAGTCCTCAGATATGTCGCATCCGCATTTCAGATGGAATTGGAAAACCCGGCAACTAATAATTTTTTTCTAAAAAACGGCGTTTGTAATTGATATCATCCGGCATCAACAATTTCGGATTTATTGGGCAGGAGAACTAGCGATATGTTCGCCACTATTTCAAGTAAGCCGAATCACGTAAATTGGCGGTTGCAAAAAAATGATGTCTTAATATTTTTTTCAGTCTGCAATAAACGACATGAATCACTCTTTTACCATCCAATTACAAAACATATCCGATATCCTTTGGTGAGACGTGTATTGACATTTGTATTATTTATCCTTTCAAATGTGAGCGGTAGGACACAAGACCATCCAATGGCTAAGTACGATTTTATAGTTCAGAAACAGCCTGTTTCAGAGGCTATTCTGCACCTTAGTGAGATTGCCGATGTACCCATAGTTTTTAATAGCAATCTGTTCAAAAAAAACCAAATGGTATCCCTGAATATTAAATCTGGATCCGTGGTCGAAATACTCAAAGAGATTCTACAGGGTGGCGACGTCCATTTCCGAATCGAAGATGAACTCTTGATACTTTATAAAAGAATCCCTAAAACGGCGACCATTAGTGGTTATATCCAGGACTCCATCACCGGAGAACACCTGGTGCTTGCTAATGTTTGGGATGCTATATCAGGGAAAGGGACCACGACGAACGACTACGGATTTTTTAGTTTAACCTTAGAACGAGGGAATGTAGAGTTACACCTTTCATACCTCGGATATCAATCCCTTATCATATCTAGTAAACTGACAAAATCTGAGCAATCAAATTATTTCCTCTCCCCTTCTTTAACATTAAATGAAGTCTTAATCACTGACAATATTAACCAGGAGTTCGGCAGATTTTTATCGGGAAAAGGAATTGGGATCAACAGCGCAGAGATTTTAAAAACACCTGCTTTGGCCGGCGAATCGGATCTATTTCGGCACCTGCAAAATCTACCTGGAATCCAAAGTGGCGCGGATGGTCTGGGGGGGATGCATGTAAGGGGAGGAAATACCGATCAAAATCTGGTCTTATTGGATGGCGTCCCGGTATATAATCCGTCCCATACCCTGGGAATATTCTCGATATTTAATACCCAAATCATTAAAAGTACCCGGATGGTTAAAAGCAGTTTTTCTGCAAAATATGGTGGCCGGCTGTCCTCTGTCATAGACATTCGAACCAAGGAGGGTAATACCCAATCTTTAGGATTTATGGGTGAAATTGGAACTGTGGCCAGCAAAGGTGTATTGGAAGTACCTATTTTATCGGGTAAAGGAGGAATATTATTGTCATTACGGCGTACTCATCTCGATCCTTTCATCGGATTTATAAGTAAACGGAATAAACAAAAAAACGATGAATATGGAAAAACCGAGTATGTATTTCATGATGTAAATGGCAAAATCCACTGGAACCTTTCCAACAAAAACCGCCTATTTCTCAGCCTTTACAAGGGTGGAGATCATTATAATGATTGGACTGATTTCGATTATGAAGTGGAGGATACCGTAGGCTACAACTATTATGAACAGGATATTGGTTGGGGAAACACCATTTCCTCTTTGCGCTGGAACTGCCTGATTCATGACAAGCTTTTTTCAAACACCACATTTACCTATAGTTTTTATAATTATCTAAGTCAAAACATTAGCTATGATGAATATGAGAATGGGGTGATGAACACCTTTTCGGATTATTACACTCGCTTTGTATCAACAATTGAAGATTGGACTCTCAAGACCGATTTTGAATTTTACCCGAATCACACGCATCATTTACTTTTTGGTGGTGGTTTCACCTGGCGGCAATTTGAACCCGGTTCCATTGAAATAGAAGACAGTGAAAGGCAAGACGATCTCGATATTGATGAAATCAATGAATCTTTAGAAAATGTATATTTCCCAATCACTTTAAACGCCCGGGAGGTTAACCTGTATTTTGAGGATCAAATCAAAATGAATCAAAATCTTACTTTGTCCATGGGAGTGCATGGAGCTGCATTTCTCACAGATGCAAAAAATCATTTTTCCCTGCAACCCAGAATTAACCTAAATTGGAATCCGATAGGACCATTTTCCAGTAACTTATCCTTTGGTAAAATGACCCAGTTTTTACATGTACTGACCTCATCCGGAAGTGGATTCCCCAATGATCTTTGGGTACCATCGACCCGTAAAGTAAAACCACAAAATTCCTGGCAATTATCCCTATCCGGTGCATCTATTTTTGACAATGGATGGAGTGCTAAAATTGAAGCTTACTACAAAAAACTGGACCTCCTGACCAGCTACCAGGAAGAGGCCACACTTCCCAGTCTATTTGAAAATGATCCGGAATATTGGGAAGAGGATATTACCGTCGGAAGTGGCAACACCCAGGGAATAGAATTTCAGGTAAAGTGTGATCAAAACAACTATTCTGGATTCCTTTCAATTGACTTTGGAAAATCCGATCGCAAATTTACGGATCTAAATTTCGGCAAAAAATTCCCATATCGCTACCACCATTCTTTAGCCATCAGCCTCAATCTTAATTTCCGAATAACTCAAAAACTTTCGTTTACTACCGGTTGGCAATACGGATCAGGTCAGCCCTTCACCTTGGTGATTAGTGACCAGAAATTTGCTCCTCTGGATAATCTTTCTCCCTCTCCTACCGATCGCATTGGCTCTGTAAACGGACATCGATTACCCGCCTATCACAGACTCGATTTCACGATAACTTGGAAATGGCAACCGAAAAAATGGAAACATCAAATGGATTTGGGTTTGTACAATGCCTCCAACCGTAGAAATCTTTTCTTTCGGTACTGGTTGGAAGATCCCTATTTCACGGAACATAATGGCATCCGAAACCAGAGGGCGTTACCCGTTATACCCACCATAAAGTATTCCTTTGCTTTCTAGAAACCGGAATGTATGTACAGGACCGAGTTGCAGTTATGTGAAATATTATGTGATTTCATTTAAAGGTTCACATTGTCTGGATTGTGATTACTCCTTCAATGGATATCGCCATCTTTCATGAAACAGATACTCTCCCCAATTCCAAAATTGGATATACTGTTTTTTAAAATCCCGGTAGAGTACTGTATCCGATTCGTTGACCGTTTTGCTTTTAAAATGTTCAAATTGCCGTTTCATCATATCGAGGTCTCTTCCTTTAGTAGGGATTTCCCTAAATGAGAAGTTATTGTTTGCTGTAGAATAAGCATAACTTTTACCAATTCCATCCAGTCCTACAGAAAATTTAACCATTGGGATATTGGATATAAGCACTATTCCAAGTAGAAACAAGAGTGCAATTGTCTTTTTTCTGCTCATAATACTGTATTGAACATAGCATAAGCACACTTTAGTTTCAATTTCACATACAACTCAGAGTAGCAATTTCCGGTAGCTTGAAGTTCAAAATAAAGATTTATAACTCTATACAGCTGCCAGCATCACCTATTTACAATCTACGGATTGATAAAACTTAGGATTTTCGCAGCCAACTCCTCCGGTTGATCTTCTTGCATATAGTGCCCCGATGGTTCCAGATGCTGATAGGAAAAATCTTTCATCTGAGATCGCAGAGTTTCAACTTTCTCTATGTTTACTTCACCCATCCCTGGTTTTGCAATAATCATTTTTACTGGTATTTCTACTTTGTGAATATGCTTTTCTATGTAATTAAAAAACTCAAAACTGGAGCGAGGTTTTCCTTCCACGGGAATCATTCTGGGGAAGTCGAGAATAGCTCGTCTGGATGCAATAGTAGGGAATGGCTTTTTGTAGTTCCCCATCAATTCTGCAGTAATATTTTCTTTGTTTAAAATATTCTGTGGAATAAAATGCTTAATAAAACCATTCATTACCTGAACCATTACAAAACCCAGCGGTGAACGCATCATTTTAAATGTCAATTTTGAGTTCACTCCGGAAAGTCTCTAAACGGTACTTTGGTTAATATTTTGATAAGAGGGGACATATTATTATTTTTGTAAATGTTTAAACCTAGCAAAAATAGTCAAGGCGATCTGTTCAAAGATATTTCAACCCATCTTTGTGGGAGGAAGCAAAAGCTACTGGAATCACCGCATTCATGGCATAATGTTTTTTACAAAGAGGTGGTGAGTCGTATTGATGAATCTTTGTTTTCAGAATTATATCATGAGAGGATGGGGCGGCCTAATGCCTGCATACGCATTCTTATAGGAATGATGATATTAAAGGAAGGAAATGGGTGGAGTGATGAGCAATTATATACAGAATGCCGGTTCAATATAATGGTAATGCGATCATTAGGATTGTACAATATGGATGATGATGTACCTGCGGAATCGACCTATTATGAGTTCAGAAGATTGTTGGGAGAGTATTATGAGGATCATCAACGGGACTTAATGAAAGAGGTGTTTATAAAAATTACAACTGATCAAGTGGCTATTCACGGAGTGAGTGGCAAGAAGATACGCCTTGATTCCAAGCTAATCAATAGTAACATAGCCAAGTCCAACAGGTTGCACTTAATAGTTGAAGCAGTGAGGAAGTATGTGAGTGGCAAGCCACTCAATGAAATGAGGACACACATGGATGCTTCTAGTTATGAGATATTGGAAGCATTACAAACAAAGAGTACTTCCAATCTCACTTATCCATTGAATGCTCATCAGAAGAAGGAGATGCTTGTCAGCATGGGTCAGATAATAGGAGTACTACTAGAGCATGGAAAAGGAAGTGTGGAGGAATCATATGTTTTATTAAAACGCATCTATGAAGAGCAATATGAGCAAAAGGACAATGATGAAAACGATGATAGCCCAGGTGGCAGCGATCAGAAAGTAGTACTCAAGCAGCCTAAAGATATTCCATCATCCAGCGTACAATCTATCCATGATCCGGATGCAGCTTATCGTACCAAAGGACAAGGAGCAAGCAAACAAACAGTAACAGGATACCATTCCAATGTGACAGAAAGTTGTGATCCCCAGGAGGATGTACATTTAATATTAGATGTTGAAGTAGTTAAAGCAAATGTAAGCGAAGATGCATTTTTAATAAAAACAGTTGATACCTGCCAACAGATACTGGAACAAGCCCACGATGAAGGCCAAAAGATAGAAGAAGTAATAACAGATGGAGGCTATGACAGCATTGCGAATCGAGAAGAAATGCTTAAAGAACAACGACCCCAATGGAGTATTGCAAAGATGAAAGGCAGAAGTTTATCATATCAAATGGAGAAAGACGAACAGGGAAATCTGGAAGTTTTCGATAGACAGAGTGGCGAGCACCTAGAAGTACATTATTCAGAACGAGCCCAAAAGCATGTTATCCATACAGTAGGTGGAAACAAAAGATATATGACAGAAGAACAAATCGACAATTACATACAACACCAACGAATACAAGAGCAAGTCAATCAGGAAAGTTACAATCTAAGAGCAACAGCAGAATCAACCATCCATCAATGCTTTCACAGACTAAAAAAAAGGAACAAAATCATATATCGGGGATTAGTTAAATGCCATTGGTATGTCCTGTCACGAGCATTATGGGTAAATGTTGTAAGAATTACGGAAAAAATAGGGAGAAATACCCTAATATTCTTTCATTGGCTACTACGATGCATCATGAATACTCCCATTGCAAATCACAAGTTAACATTCTGAAAACTTCCTTCAGGAGTAAAAAATATGTTGAAATCATGAAAAAGGAGTTTTCGGAGTAAACTCAATTTTACCTCTTTGGGAAAATCATTCCAGGTAAGGTTCCAAAGAAAAGTATCCAGCAACATCAATTTATCAACTCGATCCAAATGATCAATCGCAATACGGGCACTTAACGGCCCACCCCAGTCATGGGCCGTGTCCATCATCGAGATAATGGATTTCATGACCATTGATCGTGATACGTTTGGAATTCATAAGTCTTTATAAGGTTTATTCATTGAGAAGTGAGTAATAGTCTATAGGTTAATAAAACTCTATTACTATTGCACAACTCTCCGCCACTTTTGTGCAGGGGATTTTATCCATTTTTTTGCTTTTAAATCATAATTTTCAGTAATGGATACCATTACGTTATCTTCAAGAAATTCATGCACACTCTTATGACTTGTCGAAGCTCCATTAGTAAAGTTTAATTCTAGTTTACCATTTCTCTTTAAGGAACTTTCAAAAATAGCTTCACCAAAACCGTAGTGTCCTACCGGAGATCGTTGGGTAATTTTTGTAATTCCCGCATGTATATCAATGAATTCCCAGATTTCCCACAGTTTAACTGTATCTTGCCTTTGAGAAATACCACTGATTTTGGCCCAAAGGCTTAATGAATCCAATCTTATAAACTCAACCATAAATTGCGGAAAAGAGTAGGACTTTCGGGGATCATAATTGACGTTATCCGCAATCCATTGACCTCCATTTTTTGTAACAATGCCCATAAAGGTTTTGGCAAAGTCAACCTTATTTATCGGTGGGGTAAATGAGAAAAAAAACAAAAAAACCATTAAAATGAGTAAGAATATTTGATTTTTCATTCAAATTGTTTTTTGGACTAAATTCTTCAGCTATTTCAATCTAAATATACCCCGAGGAGTCAAACCATTTCAACATATTATGTTGACCCGTTGTTTTTTGATTTTAAAGGGTTTAAATCTTGTTTACAGAACCTGACGATTGAATCCACACACTAGGTGATTTTCAGAGATATATGAGTATTCATCATAACGACACTCTTTTAAACTCCATTATCCAATTGATTTCCCAATCACCAGATGTATCATCAAAGTAACCCTGGTCCCAATAACAGGTATTTTAAAAGAGCCAGACCAACAATCAGTATTCCGACGGCAATCAAATATTTGTAAAGCTTTTTATAATCAAATAATCTGGGTACAAGAACCAACCAATTGAAATACACTGTAAAACACTTGAACGGAAAAGCCAATAATTCAAACCATAGTATTTTGGTCAAGGAAACTCCATATCCTCCTTCTGACAATGAAAAAGCCAGGGTGTAAAATATCCAAAACAGGAGATGGTGCTTTATATTGATTTTTTGCTTCACTTTACCAAAATAAACTAATTTAGAATGGGTAAAGGAATTGAAGAGATTTCTTATTTCAATACCAGTAGAACTTATTCCAATTTCAACTCAATCCTATTCGGCCTCTCTCTAAAACTGCCAGAGGTTTAATATTATTTAATTCTGAATTTCGCACGCTGATTTGAGCTTTCTTCCTGTTGGAGGAGTATACCCCAACAAGCAATAAGACAATAAACATGCAAAACTATTTCTTCAAAATCCAATCGCTCAAAACTCACGGTTACTTCATTTAGAAAATCTAGGTGAATCGGAGAAAAAGTTTTCCGAACTGCGGAGAGTTAAATCTTCCGGTTTGAATTCATTGACCTTCCGCTGATCAAATAGCAATACTTTATCTGCCAATTTTAGAGCATCGGTCTTAGAATGAGAGACATGTAAGACTGTAATGTCCAAAGATTCTTTGACTAGATTTAATATTTCATACATACTTTCTTTGGTCTCTTCATCCAGAGCACTTAAGGGTTCATCAAGGCAAAGTATCTTCGGATAGAAACTTAACGCTCTTGCCAGAGCGACTCTCTGCACCTCTCCCCCACTCAGATCATAGGATTTCCTTTTCAGAAGATGATCTATTTTAAGCAGACCTGTCAGCTCTGTAACTCTGGCTTTGATATGGCTGCGATCCCACTTTCTAATTTTTAGGGAATAACCAATATTTTGGGCGACATTCATCGTCTTAAACAAAGCCCCATCCTGGGGAACATATCCAATGCCTCGGAGAGGAGGACTTAAATGCGTAATGTTTTGATGATCAAGCCAGATCGTACCGGCTTTCACCTTTCTTAGGCCGCAAATAGCTTCAAGTAGTGTAGTCTTACCACACCCCGTTTTACCCATCAGCACGGCATAGGTATTGGTCTCTATCTGAAAATTGATATTTTCAATCGAAAAATCTCCTTGTTTGATATGCAATCCCCTACAGGCTATCATTATACGGCATTTAAAGCATTTGAGCGGCCAAACATTCGCACCAGCAACAACACCAAAAAACCGGCAAATATCATAATTAAAGATACCGCTACAGCTGCTTCAATGTTTCCAACCGATAACTCCAGAAAAATAGTAGTCGGTAATACTTCGGTTCTCATCCGTGTGGCTCCGGCAAAAATCAATATAGGGCCGAATTCTCCTAAGGCCCGGGCCCAAGCCAATGAGGCTGCTGTTAAAATCCCATTTTTAGCTTGGGGCAGTAATATATGAAAAAAGGTTTGATGAGGACTGCTACCCAAAGTCAAGGCAACTTGTTCAGGGCGGTTGCTAATCTGCGCAAAAGTGACATGCATCGTACGAACTGCAAATGCGCAAGCTACCATAAACTGGGCCAAAACAACCGCATATACGGTGTAGGTAATTCGAACGTGACTTTCAATGAATTGCCCCGGAGCAGTCTGAAACAGTATCAACAAACTCAATCCAATCACCAGGGGAGGTAAAATGATCGGAATGTCCAGAATGGCATCAATAAGTTTTTTCAAACGGAATTCAAATCGCGCCATAAAATACCCAATGGGGATAGCCACTAAAAGACTTAATAACATGGTTACAGTACTGGTGATTAGACTTAATTTTATGGCGTAATTGATCTCTTTGCTCTGCAGGGCTTTAAGGATATGACCAGGAGAAGTGTAGGATAAATCAGCGGCTATCATGGCCAATATCAACAGGATATAGGTTGACGCCATCACTCCCATAACAGCGTAAAACGGAAATCCGGATGAACCTTTCAGCGGTTTGGTTAAGCTATATTTTTTTTGACTCTCAATAATAATTTCTGTTAGCAGAATTTACAAAGTTCGCATTTTTCTGAAGATAAAAATAAACCAGCAGGATAGTTATTTTATTATGTATTCACTATCCGGGTTTGAGATCCTTTTCATAAACTGATGGTATTTCAGGTGGAGATGAATTATTTTCAGGATGACGCCCACCATGAAATTTTATCTAACGCCTTTTTTGTTAAGTTATCTTTGTTTTCCTTCAAAAGGTCGGTAGCCCATTTTTTCAAAAACCGGTAATCCTTTATCGATGGATGACAAATACTTGATGAATTTTTGGGCCTCCTCAGGATTTTGTGAATACTTTAATACTCCGATCGTTATGGTTTCTGAATAATTGTCAAACATCGGAGTCTCAAGAATCTCAAGATCAGGATATTGAAATGCGGTGGCATCCCATACTATTCCAGCGTCTACGGCCTTGAGTTTAATGCTATTGGCCACTTCATTAACCGTGGGCATCTGCACTTTAACTTTTGAATTAACCAGTTTCCAATAGTCCGTTTGAAGTAGGATTTTTTGAGTGACACGTCCAATCGATGCGGCATCCGGATTTCCGATGGCCAGTTCCAGTTCATCATTTAACAAATCTTCGAATTCGGTAATATTTTTTGGATTTCCCTTTAAAACAGCAACAACCGGTTTGATAAACGCCAATGGCTGCGTTTGTCCTATTAATCCGTATTCAATTCCCTGATTGATATAACTTTCATCGGCTGCGATATACAGATCTCCTTGCTGAGCAACGCGGAGATTAGAAAGCAGTGTTCCAGAACCACCGTATTGAATATCGACCTGTACCCCAAATTCATCAAAATATTTACGAGCGACCTCTTCAACAGGTGGTTTCATCCCCGCGGCACAGTACAATAGGATTTGGGAATGTGGAGACCTCGTTCCGCATCCAACTAAACTTATGACGGCAAAACAAACTAAAACCACCGCCGGAAAGTGCTTCCAGGTAAGCAAACGTTAACAATTTTAATTGAGCCTGAAATTAACGATTTTCACGAACTATTGCCTTTCCTGATTACTAAATGACTAAAGATATTTGCTTCGACCTACCTAATGGTGGAACCATCCCTTGAAACCCCCTTTGAAACCATTATCAAGCAGTATACTAAACCTAATGGTATCTCCAGAATTATTTTCAATGATTAATATTTTGATTAGAATCATTGGTTAAGAGGGCCCATATCATTGACATCGCTCATCTCTTCAAATAGTATGTGGAAAAATCAAGCTTTGAAATGAAACAATCAGACGGTTTGGCAAATAAAGGTATCCCTCTCGGTCTCATGGTATTAATGACCTTGTTACTCCACTTCTCATACTTGTCAGCACAAGTCAATTCACAAGATTCGCTGGCATTGGTTGCCATCTACGATTCATTGGATGGGAAAAACTGGAATACGACCTGGACTCTGTCAAATCCTGTAAATTCTTGGTTTGGGGTATCTATATCCAACCAACGGGTTAGCAAACTTTCTCTGTTCCAAAACGGTTTAAAAGGCCGGATCCCTGATGCTATCGGGAATCTAACCGAAGTAGTATCCTTACCCCTATTTGGTAATCAGATCAACGGAAAAATACCCATGGGTCTGGGTAATTGTACTAAATTGCAGGAGATTCAGCTGAGTGGAAATCAGTTAGTAGGTCGATTGCCAGATACACTAAAGAATTTGACTAGTCTGGTTTTTTTAGATGTGGCCAATAATCAATTATCTGGCCAAATCCCGGATTGGATTGGTGAATGGAGTGAGCTGCAATATTTGGAAATCCACGGTAACTCTTTCGATGGGTTGTTTCCTCATACGATATCCACTCTCACGGAATTGCGGGGTTTATCCATATTTTCCAATTCATTCATTGGACCCATTCCTTCTCTGGAGGAATTAGATAAACTTCAAACCCTGCTGATCTGGGACAATCATCTTGAAGGCTCTCCGGATGATTTTCTTGGATATTATCCCAATCTGACCTATGTCGCACTTGGTCGTAATTTTATGTTTGGAAAATTATCCAGTCACCACTTCAACCCGGATACCCTCCAGTACTTAGAAATCAGTGAAACCTTACTCCAAGATATTGGTGACTTTTCAGAATTTGAACTCGACCAATTTGATGTATACGATAATTTGTTAACGTTTGAAGACATCATCCCCAACCTAAGCCAGGAAAAGATAAAATATATCCCACAAAAAAATGTGGGTATTCCGATTGATACGATCCTGGTCCAGGGTGATACATTAAAACTGAATATTATTTTGGACTCCTCATTAGCTACCAATCAATATCAATGGTTTCGCGATGAAATTGAAATTACTTCAAAATCCAGCTCAGGAGAATTAACGATTGGTCCCCTGCAACCAACTCATGCCGGAGCTTATACCTGTAAAGTTACGAACCCAGCCGTACCTATGTTGGTTATTGAAAGTAATCCATACATACTAAACATTAGTACCGCAACCAGGCTAATTAGACCTTCGGAGGTAATTATTTTTCCGAATCCATTTGATCAATACTTAATAGTACAAACCAATGACCAAGATTTACATAATATTAGATTGGTCAATGTAACGGGGCAGGTAATTGTGAATCAAGATTTTTCAGGATCTCTAAGAATATCGACACAGTCTTTACCAGCAGGTATGTTTCAGGTAATTCTGGATAAAATGTTGGTGAAGAAAATAACCAAACAACCATAATCTCGGATAAGTTCATTGAGCTACCACCACACCCATCATTCAATTGCCTATCAAAAAGAATATCGGTTGACCCTGTTACTTTTGGCTAAATTCTCAGTCTAAATATCGGATCCAGCCTCATCTTACCAGCGTTTTTTTTCAAACTCTTACTAACAAAAACTTAAATCAATGAAAATTAAGATTATGATCGCTTTTGCCCTTTTAATCGGAGGAGCTCAAGCCCAGGATATGTTACCAACAAATCCTGAACCCGGTAAATGTTACGTAAAATGTATTACTCCGGATGTATACAAAAACGTTGAGGAAAAGATAATGGTTAAACCGGCCTACAAGGTGTTAAAAGTTATCCCAGCAACCTATAAAACGGTAACAGAAAGGGTATTAGTAAAAGAAGCATCCAAGCAGTATAAATACATCCCTGCTGAATATGAAACGGTAGAGGTATCTTTTGTGGGAACTGAAGGTAGTACCAAAATTAAAATTGTTGAAGCTTCTTTAAATCCCTCTTCAGAAAAGATCGAGGTTTTCCCGGCTATTGGTCGTTGGGAATATTCTTCTCTTCCGGACTGTGAATCTGAAAATCCGAACGATTGCCAGGTCCTGTGTTGGAAAGAATATCCAGCCCAATATAAAACGATTAACACCCAGATATTAGGAAGTGATGCATCAACGACGAATAGCCCGGTAGCTGAATTGACCAAATCGTACGCTAAAAGAGTGATAAAAACACCAGCGAGGACGGAAACCATCGAAATACCGGCTGAATATTCAGAAATCACCCGCAGTGTATTGGTCAAGGACGAAACCATTGAAGAAGTGACTGTTCCTGCGGAATATACCACGGTGACCAAGGAAGTGCTGGTATCTAAAGGAGGTGTAACCGTCTGGGAAGAAATAGATTGCAAATTGACCGACTATAACATTTTACCTATTTTTTATGACTTCAATAGCGCAGCTCTTACATCTGCCGCCAAAAAGGTAATTGATGAGAAACTCCTTTCCTTGATGAAGGAACAGCCAAACATCAGTATTGAACTTTCATCTCACACCGATTCACGCGGTAATGACCAGTTCAACTTGGACCTTTCTGAAAGGAGGGCCAGATCCGTAGTAAATTATTTGATTTCCAGAGGTATTAATTCATCAAGATTGGTTGCTAAGGGATACGGAGAAACCAAACCGAAAAACCGGTGCACCAACGGTGTAACATGCACTGAAAAGGAACATCAGGCGAATCGCCGTACGGAATTCAGAGTAATAAATCAGTAATTTATCATAAGTTACTAAGATAGGGCAGTCCACAAAAGTGAGGGCTGCCTTTTTTTGACCCAACCATTGCGTTCTTTTCCAATTCTAATTTTGCATATAAATAAGGATTGTCTCAAAATATCGATTATGGGCGTCAGTGAAGCGGAATGCATAATTTGACCTTTCTCCAAACATTATTCTGCCGAGCTCTAAACTTATTTCCACTTTAATTGTACTAAGCAGAAAGTATATAACGACCTTATGAATCTTACGAATCAATTGGCCGAAAGGCTCATTTTGGCAATTAAATCGAGCAAACCCTATGACCTTATTTCAAACGAATTATCCAAATTACCTACCCTACAACTTTTTACTGATCTGAATAACAACAATCGAAAGAAAGCTTTTTGGATCAACATCTATAATTCTTTCTTTCAGATCCTCAGAAAACACTATGGACTGAGTAAGCCAGATGTGTTCCGAAAAAAGCTGATCCACATTGCGGGATTCTCTTTTAGTCTCGATGATATTGAACATGGGATCTTGCGTAAATATCGCTACAAGTTTTCTCTGGGTTATTTACCCAATCCATTTGCACCCTCCATTATTAAAAAGCTGGCGGTTACCGAGATCGACTACCGAATCCATTTTGCATTGAATTGTGGAGCCAAAAGTTGTCCGCCTATAGCCTTTTACCATTACAAAAATTTAGATTCTCAACTGGAAATGGCAACACTTTCTTACCTTGAAAGTGAGACTGAAGTACTGGCCGATGTCAAAGTGATACAAATAAGTAAATTGTTCCAATGGTTTAAAGGTGATTTTGGGGGTAACCGAGGAATTAGAAATATTTTTAAAAACAAATTAAATCTCGATACCAAAGGGTTTACTCTGACATACAATACCTATAACTGGGAAGAAGTATTAGATCACTATGTAGAAGAAAGCTTTAAAATGGAAAAATAGACCCACAGCCTTCTTATTCACGCAGCCGAAACTCTTTTTCGTTTCTTTGAGTAGTTCAAATCCTCATTGATGATGAATCCGAAGAATGAATTGGAGTGAGATCAATAAAAAGGACTTTCATTTTTGGAAATGTACAGAATTACCTCTATGCCAATATTTATTTTTAACAATTGATTGGATAAATTTGTCACAAATTGGATAATTGCAATCAAAGCCTCAAGTTTCAATTCAATAGCGGCAAAAAATGCTTTAGCTTATGCGATACTGTTCTTGATCGGAATCGCATCACTCGGATATTTGCTATTACAAAATAGTTCAGATTATATCATTGAATCTGCTGAAGAAAACCTGGTACACTCCTCTGAACTGATCCAGCTTAAATTCTCTTCTTATTTTGAAGATCTTAAGCGGGACATCACACACCTTTCGAATAGCCCCATCCTTAGACAGTTCCTGGACTCAAGAAATGAAACCAATCGGTACTTATTATCTCAAGAATACTTAAGTCTGCTTACATCTAAGCCGGATTATGCTCAAGTGCGGTTCATTGGAATTCAAAATGAAGGAAAAGAAATTGTTAGAGTTGAAAGAAACGAAAGTGAAGTAATACTCGTTGGCCAAGTCGATCTGCAAAATAAGGGAAGTCGAGATTATTTTCAGGAAGCCATTCAACTTCCCAAAGACTCCATCTACATCTCTCCCATCGATTTAAACAAAGAATATGGCCAAATCAGTTTACCACCGATGCCAACCCTAAGGGTGGCATATCCGATATTTAGTGAACGTAAGTTGGAGGGGATCATTGTGATTAATGCCAATTTGGAGTTGCTTTTCCAATCCTTGAACCAAATTGTTGACGATGGAATCAAAGTAAGACTTATAAACCGTGATGGACATTATTTCATGCACGAAAATAAAAATGAAACTTTTGGTTTTGAATACAATCGTCCTGCTACTTTTGCATTGGAGTTTGAGTCGAATCCGCAAAATGTTTCTAGCCAACATTCCGGTGTTTTTCTCCATTCCGGAGTTCTTTATACCATAGACCAACTTTTTTTTCCTCGCAAAGAATATGCAATATATGTAATGGTACTTGCCAACAAAAAAGACCTGTTTAAGCCGTTTTATGCTTGGAGAAGAGAAAGTTTTGTAACTATCATTGCCCTTGCTGCGGCCTTTTTGCTACTCGCGTTTATGTATCTGAGCAGACAGACCAAGAAGCTGAAAGAAATTATACGCAACATCAAAACCTTTCCTCAAAATCTTGCCGCAATTAATCTTACAATCCAAAGAAAAGATGAAATTGGCGAGCTCGCACAGAGCATAAGTGATATGTCTTCTATGGTGTCTCAAACGATGAATTCGTTGGAACAGGCCAAACTAAAAGCTGAAGAAGCTGTCCTTGAAAAAGAAGAGTTTCTGGAGAATATGAGTCATGAGATCCGGAATCCGCTCCAGTCTATCATCGGAATATGTGATTTGCTGGAAAACAATAATCCGGGGCCACATCAACTCAATATGATCAAAAGTCTTCAGTTCAGTACAAAAAATCTACAGCACTTAGTTCAGGATATTTTGGATTATAAAAAGCTCCAACGTGGCGAAATTACGCTAAACAATGAATGGCGTCATATCCCCGAATTCTTCGAAGAACTCATAGGATCCAATCGGTATTTTGCACTTACCAAGAAAATCCAAATCCGACTGGTAATCGATTCGAAATTAAGGGATAAGGATTTTTTTATTGATCGAATCCGTCTTAGTCAAATCCTAAACAATTTGATAATCAACGCTATAAAATTTACTGAGAGCGCTGGAAATATTTCTGTGCAAATCCGTCAACTAGGAGATCGTCTCCATTTTGAGGTCGAGGATACTGGAATCGGTATCGACTCACATCTGATAGCAAAAATTAAGGATAGATATTTTACTGGCAGTAATACTAACTTTAGTCAAGGAGCAGGACTCGGTCTCCCTATTATTATTGGCTTATTAGAAATTTATAATTCGCAATTGCATATCCAATCCAAAAAAGGGGAAGGTTCTAATTTCTCCTTCCAATTAACTATACCACTGAGAATGTCAAAATTCCTACCTACTACTAAGAACGCATCGGAAACCCATGTACTTTCTGATCTTTCTATGTTGATCATCGATGATGACGAGTTAATTATTTCCTTATACAAGCATCTGTTAATACCCAAAGTAAAAGAGCTTAAAGTAGCCCGGAATATAACCGATTTAGCTACAATAAAGAGTGGACCTTATCACTTAGTCATCTGCGATTTACTATTGGGTGAGAACTCGCTATTGGAATACCAGGAAAATTTAAGCCAATTGACTTCATCTGAAACGTTAATCTACATCATATCGGCATTGTCGAATTTCGATCCAAGTAAAATTTCAATCCCTCGCAACGTAAAGTTTTTACAAAAACCTATCGTTCATCAGGAATTACTTTGGCGAATTGTGAAAGACGTACGTCAATATAAATTTGGAAAACCAAATTTTTATTTTCTCAAAAAAGACTATGATTTTGATCCCATTAAATATCAAAAAGCATTACTTATATTATTGTCTGAATGGGTGAAAATATCAAAACAACTTCAAGAATCCATACAAGATAAGGATCTGCGTACTTTTAATAACATCACACATAAATTCATAACCTCCTTACGCCGACTTGAATTAGAGAAATTTGAAAGTTTATTGGCAAGTATAAAGAAAGACCTGGAAGTTGGAATTGTATCCAATCAAGGAGATCTTGTCACCGAGGCTATGATTTATTACGAACATCTAATTGCAGAAGAAACAGAATCAATTTCCGGAAACCAACGCTTTTAAGATCGATTTATATTTAGCACCTACCGGAATGTCCTTTCCTTGGATGTTAACTTCATCTGTAGTAAGGTAGTCGATGAAATTAGTATTAACAATGTATGATCTGTGTACTCTTAAAAAATGATCTGGTAAGATCTTTTCCAAATCTTTAAGATTCATTAAGGTCATAACATTGTTTTCAATGGTAGCAAGAACAACATAATTCGATTCCGACTTGATAAACTTCACTTGATTGAATTGAACTTGAACCCATTTATTTCCATCCTTGACAAAAAAAGCCTGACGCTCATCTGGATTTTGAATATGGGATTGAAGCCTTTGGTATTTTTCAAGAGACTTATAAAACCGATCAAATGAAAGCGGCTTGAGCAAATAATCGATGACATCTGGATAATTATACGAATCCACAGCAAAATCAGGGTGCGCTGTAATCATGATTACTTTACTGTCATCCTGTTTAAGTTCAAGCATACCCTTTCCATCCAATTGGGGCATATTGTAGTCCAGGAACAAAACATCAAAACTTTGATTACTAATCAGCTGCAAGCCATCAATTGCATTTTGGCACCCTAGACAATATTCAACAAACTCGACCTTACTACAGAAATGCTGTATTAAATCAATTATTAACGGATCATCATCCACGATGATGCATTTGAGGTTGGACATTGCGATATCTTGTTTATCAATCAATTCACAAATTTTACAAAGTTTTTTCTCAGATTCACATATTGACTTCCTGCAAGTGCCATTCTCATTTTATTTTCACTACATCAAACAGAAATAGACTAGTAAATGCATGCCGTTGCTTCATTTAACTCTACCAATACTTCATTTTTTTAACCACAGATTGAGGATTATAATTCCCCGGATAAAGATGTCGAAACTTCATATCCTCACCTAATAAAATGTATTTAAAATGAAAAAATCATATTTATTCTTTGTTTTCTTAGTAAGCTTAATCTTATTGGCTACACAATTACCAATAGATATAAATTTGCATTTACTGCAATCCCCCGGAGCATCGGTTGAAAATTACACAGAACCGGATTACGATTTAGGTAGCGGCCATATAGATTCATTAATCCCATATCCTGAAGTCCAAAAAGGGGAAAGAACCCCTTTTGATCTGTGGCGCTATGGAGGAAGAGGAAAGTCTTCTTTTATGGATCCAAATTTACCCATGGAATGGGAAGATTGGGTAGCTTTCCACAAACAACAAAAACCCGGATTAATGAAGGATATCCGTGATTATATGACTTCCCGTTTTGATTTTAACGGTGAATCGTTTCCCGGAATCACCATGTCAGGTGGTCGGAAACCCATTATGAAGGGTCCCATAAGCCGACTTACCGGAGGAATCCGATCGTATGAAGAGTTAGCTGAATTGTCACCGGAAGAAATCAAAAAACGAGATATATTTCCCTTTAAGCCCCTTGCACATCCTCTCTCATCAACCGCCCATATGGTGTTTCCGGATGCCTGGAACAAAGCACATCCGGAGCATATCCGCATGGATTTGGATCATGATTATCCGGACGTATATCTGCCAGAGTTTCCACCACCCATGTTTTTGACGACCCACAAAGAACTTGGAGACGTAACTAACGGCCGGGAAGTAACTCTTAGTAACTATTATGAAATATTCAATGGATTACTGACTCCTGAGCAAATGGAAGGCCTCAAAGAATTAGTAAAGCCCACTCCTACTACCTGGTTTAACCACACCACTCATCGCGTTACGGAAGAACCTAGCGCTGGAGTATCCTGTATGGCTTGTCATGTCAATGGACATACCAATGGAGCTTTTGAATTAGCGCCTGATTCCAGGCCTCACCTTGCAAGATTGAGAGTGGGCACGCCTTCTATGCGAGGAAATTATAACCTCATGCAATTGGCGTCCAAACGTTCGATTAGAAGTATGGATCATTTTGCAGAAATCGAAGAGTATTTCGATGGAGATCCGGGTATGATGCAACATATTGGGCCTCGAGCTCATCAAAAAGCTGTAGCCAATCGAATGGGTGATTTCAATGCCATCCTGGATTTCCCTCCAGCTCCAAAATTAGGGCCATTGGGAAAGCTTATTCCAGAAAGATCCACAGAACAGGAATTACTTGGTGAAAAACTATTCTGGGGTAAAGCCCAATGCGGGAATTGCCATTATGGTCCGGCTTTTGTAGATGATTATATGCATGATCTGCAGGTTGAACGATTTTACCGGGGAAGGCCGGAAGGTCCGATTAAAAACTTTCCGTTGAGAGGGATTAAGGATTCACCTCCTTATTTGCATGACGACCGGTTACCAACCCTTGATGATGCGGTGGAATTTTTTAATTTAATCTTGGAGTTGAAATTATCAGCTGAAGAGAAAAAAGCGATAACTGCATTTTTGTTGTGTTTGTAAGATTTCAACCGGAATGAGTAATTAAATCATATCCTGATTTCAATCATTGTGTTTTTGTTCGCTGATAATTGTAAGTTTGCATAATTCTTCGCAAAATGTAATTAGCGTAATACTGAAATAACAATGAACAAATGTCCGTGGCAACAGGAGTATAAGGAAAATGATGAGTTCAATTGTCTAACCTGCTTACGCAAAAACCTCTCTTTAATGTCTGAATTGGGGAAGGAAGATTTACTAAAACTCAACCAAAACAAATTAACTTCCTTTTATTCGAAAAATGAGTACATCTTCAAACAGGGAACCAGACCTACAGGAATCTATGCTTTGTCCGGAGGAAAAATCAAAAATCTTCGAATCAGCGATACAGGAAATGAAAAAATAATTGGTATTCATAAACCCGTAGAATTTATTGGATTTTATGACTTCATCAGTGAACAGAATCATAGTTTTTCGGCTGTTGCCATTGAAGATTGCAGCATTTGTTTTATTCCTAAGGAAGATTTTCTTACAGTATTACAAGGCAACAATGATTTTGCGGTCAAGGCGCTGAAATTTATTGGCCAGCAATACTCTCAGGACATTGAAAGGATCACCAATTTGACCGGTAAGCATATGCGAGGCCGGATGGCCGATGCCCTAATGTATCTATACGATTTATTCAACGTATCACAATTAGAAGGGGCTTTGGAAATTGAGCTAAAAAGAAGTGATTTTGCTGGTTTGGCCAATATGAATACCGCCAATGCCATTCGAACATTATCTGAATTTTCAAAGGAGAATTGGATAGAAATTCAAAAAAATAGAATTATCTTTCGAAATATTTCAGCACTACAGCATATCAGTATGACGGGATAATTTCAGAACTGACCTGAGGTTCAAAATGGTGAACTACAAAAACTGTCATAAACAACGACTTTATGAAGGTATTACACATGCTATATAACATTAATATTTATGTTATAAAACATATTTGACCAGTGATATTCACTATATAATTGTCCTGGTTTTTGTGATACATCATATCATATTAGAATTGAATATTTAATTTAATCGGACATATCGAAAATACTCTACAAATGCAATCATTTAACCGAACTATTTGGATACTCATTACAGTCTTTGGCTTCATTGGAATTGGAACAAATAGCATGGCTCAGGAAAACCGGTCATACGATGGTTGGTTGAACAATCCAAACAACTTTTGGGGAGCAGCTTTCACTCACGTTACGTACAAGTCTCCCGTTGCCTATCAAGATGGTATATTTTTACCATCTGGATCTAATCGGCCTAATCCCCGACATATCAGCTCGATGATTTTTAATCAACCCACCATGAAAGCTGATGCCAACGGATTGAATGCCTTGATTTGGGGCTGGGGACAATTTATTGATCACGATATTACTCTGAGCCCGGATCACCCCACTGAAGATTTAAACATTTCCATTCCCAAGGGAGATTTGTGGTTTGATCCCTTTGGAACAGGACAATCACTGATACCCATGTTGAGATCTGATTATGATCGGACGACTGGGTCCAGTCCAAATAATCCAAGAACACATATCAATGCGACCACCGCTTATATCGACGGATCAGCAGTATATGGACAAAATGAAGATTGGGCGAAATGGTTGCGAACCTTTAATCAAGGAAAACTGAAGGTATCAGCCGGCAATCTATTACCATACAATACCATGGATGGGGAATATGACAGCGCGGTAGACCCTGAAGCACCTGAGATGGCAATGCCATTCGGCCATGTGACCAAATTTTTTGTTGCCGGAGATACACGAGCTAATGAAAATCCTCTACTTACCGCAATCCACGCTTTGATGGTGAGAGAACATAATCGGTTGTGTGACGAAATTATAGCCAAAAATCCAGCATGGGATGATGAAACGGTATATCAAAAGGCACGTAAAATAGTCAGTGGCATTATTCAGGCTATCGTGTATGAAGAATGGCTGGGTCAAATGGGAATCCTCATTGATGACTATCAGGGATATAATTCTACCGTGAATCCATCCATATTCAATGAGTTTGCCACTGCTGCTTATCGATATGGACATTCTACCATTACCCCTAATCTGATTCGTTTGGATCATAACGGAAATCCGCATCCCGAAGGAGATGTGGCTCTCAGAAATGCTTTTTTTAATCCGGATGCGCTCTCGCCCGATATGGGATTAAGTCCCTACCTCATGGGAGCAGTTACTACCCCGCAACAAGGAATGGATTGCAAAGTTATTGATGATTTAAGAAATTTCCTTTTCGGAGCTCCTGGATCAGGAGGTCTGGATCTAGTATCTCTAAATATCAATCGCGGACGTGACCGAGGTCTTATGGACTTCAACAGTATGAGACCGTATTTTGGACTTCCGGTATATGAGTCTTTCGAGCAAATCACTACCGATCCTATCTTATTGGCGGGTTTAAAAGAGGTATACAAAGACATAGATAAAATTGATCCGTGGGTAGGGATGTTAGCAGAAGATCACATGCCAAATGCCATGTTTGGAAGTACTGCTATGGCCATCATTCAGGAACAATTTTGGGCCTTACGTGTTGGGGATCGTTATTACTATGAAAATGATAATTACTTGACTGACGAAGAAAAAAATGAAATTAAGAACACTAGATTTGCAGACCTAATTCGCAGAAATTCTTCCTCCGAACTGTTTCCGGATAATGCGTTTAAGGTTTGGTCATTCTCTACTTCCGTTAACCGTACTATTACTGGACTTGACAACAACCCATATAATCCGAATTGGGGTGCAACAAATGCCAATATGGTGATCGCAACCCCATTGACTTTTGATGATGGAATATCTTATCCTGGTGGTCAAGATCGACCTAATCCCAGAAAGATCAGCAATGATATTTTTGCGCAGGAGGGTCCGATAAATGATGCATTAAACTTAAGTGCGTATGCCTGGGGTTGGGGTCAGTTTATCGATCATGATATCACACTATCTCCGGATCATCAATCTGAAAAGATGGATATATCCATTCCTGCATTTGATGCCTATTTTGATCCTCAGGGGGATGGCAACAAAACCATGCCAATGCATAGATCGGATTATGTACCAGGTACAGGAACCAATCCAGCTAATCCCAGAATGTATTACAATGGAATTACAGCCTTTATCGATGGATCAGCTGTATATGGATCAGATACTGCCAGGGCGAATTGGTTGAGATCTTTCCAAGATGGAAAACTCAAAGTATCCAGTGGTAATCTACTGCCATACAACACACTTTCCGGAGAAGCTAACGATGCTATCGATCCTGGTGCACCTGAAATGGCCATGCCGTTTCCCCAAGTCCGGGAGTATTTCATCGCTGGAGATGTTCGTGCCAATGAAAATGTATTTCTAACATCGATTCACACCTTGTTTGTAAGAGAGCATAACCGACTTTGCGAGGTATACAAATCTCAAAATCCCGAATGGAAAGATGAAGAATTGTATCAATATGTCAGGAAGATAGTGGGAGGCCAATTGGAAGCCATTGTTTATGAAGAATGGCTCCCTACCCTGGGTATCCAGCCCACGCCATATACTGGCTATAAACCTGATGTGAACCCGGGAATCATGAACATTTTCGCTACTGCCGCCTACCGCTATGGCCACTCTACCATTGGAAGTGATTTTGTGATTATGGACGGAGAAGGAAATTATATGCCGGGCGGTGAAAATATGCAATTACGAGATGTGTTTTTTAACCCTGAAATGATAAACACCAGTCAAGATGCAGAGGCCTTTTTGGCAGGTATGAGTACTGTACATACTCAGGAGTTTGACTGCCATGTAGTCGATGATTTACGAAATTTCCTTTTTGGCCCTCCTGGTGCTGGAGGACTTGACTTAGTCTCCCTGAATATCAACCGCGGTCGTGATCGGGGTTTAAGTGACTACAATACAGTCAGAGAATGGTTTGGGATGCCCAAGGTTACCTCGTTTGCACAATTATCCACAGATCCTTTGTTAAATCAACATTTTGCATTTGTATACGAGGAATTGGATCGAATTGATCCGTGGGCAGGAATGTTGGCTGAAGAACATGTAGATGGTTCGCTATTTGGAAGAACGGCAAAAACGATCATCGAAGATCAGTTCATGAAAATCCGTGATGGTGACCGGTTTTATTATGAAAATGATCCTGTACTAACACCAGCTGAAAAAGCACAAATTAAAGCTACCAGACTTTCTCACATCATCAGAATGAATACTGATATTACGTTTATTCCTGATAATATCTTCAAACTGGAACAACAATCCACCAGCACGAATAATCCGGATATAGCTTTGAACTGTCAGATTTATCCCAATCCGGCAGCTCATGAATTAAATATCCGCATCCAAGATCTGGAAGAACCATCTTCAGATGGCAAATTTTTAATTCACGATATGACAGGAAGGGTAGTTCTTACTCAAGAAGTAGAACATATTTCCTCAGATCAGGTCGTGAAGATTGATATCCGCCAACTGCCAGCAAAAGGTATTTATCAGTTAAGTTTTGTTTCTGACCGAAAAATTGCAGGAAACCATTTCATCAAAATCTGATGTATGAATATGCTTTAGGTCATAACGGAGGAATCGATTGAACTTGAAGGCTGACTGAATCCATAAACTAGTAATCGGCAGTAGATTCTATCAGCCTGAGTTCGAATATATTAGTGTGTTAATTCTGCGAACTCTACCAATCCAAAACCACAATTCTATTTGGGGAATTGATCAAAATCTGGCCAAATTTTATATCCATTTTAAGTTTTTGACCGTTTTTACACTATCTACAGTACCTGTATGTTTGGTTTCTACAGGTTCAAATAACAGGCAAAAAACCAAACTTCCATTGGTATGTGGTTTGTGTTCTACTCCCTTTGGAATGATTAATAGTTCTCCTGGTTTTACTTCTACCGTTTTTCCATCTCTAAAATCCATAAGTAATTCTCCCTGTAACACCATAAAAACCTGAGTTCGATCATTCTAGCTTGTATAATTAGCTGTAAATCACAACTATAAGATAAAGCATTCACTATTATATTATAAAAAAACTCATCACTTAAGAGATCTTGTACTTTTTCCGTAGAATTCCTTCATCAATTGCGTTGATATCCTTCGATTTAATCCATTAAATCTTCAGAAAATCGCCTTCTTGCTGAAGTCTTCTACGGATTATACTTCGCAATAATAATCAAACTCAGGTTAAAAAGTTCATCTTCGTTTTTATGGCTATGCCAAAGAAAATCACCTTTTAGTTTGGCAAGCTTTACATATTGACCATTGAGTTCACCGATAATATGTGGGGTCCACAACTTATCGAATAAGGAAAATTTTTCCATGATGTTAATGGGCTTAATTTCTTCCATTTTGTGGGAGTATAAATTTTGGCATAGCAATCTTGGAAATCAATAAAGCAAAGCAAATGACAAGCGATATGAAACACATGGGTATACCTTGGGTTGTCCGAGGGCATTTGGTTGTTCCAGTGAGTTCACCGATAGTTCCGGTTATAGCAATTATCGTTACTATTCCAATAGAGACAAAGAAAACCCAAGTTCCTTTCGGATTATTAACCAGATGTCCTATTAAGCCGACAAAGAAACATGTGATGACTATGTAACAGGCCGGAATTCCAAATATTTTAGGGCAGATGCTACCTTGATTCCATTCGTTCATGACCAGTCCGAATGAGCCATAAATAGCCAAACCGGCAATTAAGATAATCAGCCAATAAAACAGTTTGTCCATGTTTATGATTCTTTTGGGATAAAACAATATTTTTCCCTGGGTCGTTTGATGAAAAAGTAGTAGGCCAGACCTATAACCACGAGCACAGCGATGACTTGTAATGAGTGGGTACTAAGAAAATTCAAATTGGAAATAAGTACTTCTGCACAGAAGTAACCCAAGCCACCAAGTATGGCAATCCACAGCCCAATACCTAATGCGCTGTGTAAAGCAAACTTGGTATAACTAATCTCTTCTTTTAATCCTGATAAAATGATTATTACGGTTCCGAAACCATACATAACTCGATAAAATGATAAATAAAATAGAGGTCTGATATTGTACCATCCGGATGCATTATTAATCCTTTCCTGAAGCCTGGGCTTTCTCTGCAATAACTTTTTCCCTTGTTTTTTAACTATCAAAAACTTGATCGTATCCTTTACAAAAGCTCCTAAAAATGCCGCCAACAAACCTCCAAAAAAATTAAAATAGCCTAACTTTGCACTGATGACCGAGGTTAAGAGTAAGATCTCGCCTTCTATAAGTGTGCCTAGAAAACTAGCGATATATCCACAAGTTTCGAACAACCCATCAAGCATGTTAAATCTTGTTTACTGCATTTACCTTAATATTGTTTAATGATTGAGTCGTGCCATCAGACAAAGCGATGGTAACGGATGACACTTTAGTATCCGAACCCAGACCAAAGGTCAAAGTGGAAGTCTGATCGCTGGCAAGACCTTCACCGATAACATAGGTATCGGTTAGTGTAGATCCATCTTCTTTGGTTACTGAGACAACTGCTCCTACATATTTATTATTCTCCGGTAGCCTGATTGCGATATAGTTGGCCTTTCCACCTTTATTAAGGTGGACTTTCACCGGACCATCCAGGTTGGCAAAAATCAAGTCGGGATATCCATCTTGATTGAGATCACTGGAGAGCGGCGTGATTGCATAATTTTTGTTGACTACATTCGCCTGGTCTTCCACGGCAGCAAAGAGCCCATCAGGTCTTTGCAGCAAAAATCTACCCGGAAGTTTGAATAATTTGTGTGGTGGAAAATCGACATAGTTTTCCGCCACTACCAGATCCTGCCTTCCGTCAAGATTGAAATCTTCAAATATTGCACCCCATGAAAATTCAAAATCTGCAACGTTCACTTCTGCAGCAACATCCGTAAATTTGAAATTTCCATCATTCCGAAATAATATCCAGTCTTTTAAGAATTCATCTTCCTCAGCCAAATCACCACGAGCTAAAAAAACCGGTACGGAACTTCCGGTATTGGAAAAGAAAAAATCAATATTTCCATCGTTGTTGTAATCTCCTACGGCAATACCCATAGGATAGGCATATTTGCCGGTAGTCGGATTGGGTTTCATGGCGAAGTGTTTACCGTCCTCATTTCTATAGGTCCTGACTTCTCCTGTATCATGTGCAACGATTAAATCGAGCCAACCGTCATTATCGATATCGACAAAGATGCCCATAAAAGTATTGTGGATATACGATAATCCATATCGGTCTGTTTCATCACTGAAAGTATGGTCTCCATTATTGATCATCAATAAGCTCGAAGCGCCATAGTTGAAATCCTTAAATATAGTCTGACCCTCCATCTTATCTTTCTTGATGTAATTACTGACAAAAAGATCAGCATACCCATCTCTATTTATGTCACCAAAAGTAACTGATGCACAGATTGATTTATCATTGAAAGGAATATCAATTTTCGACACTTCAAATCCCTCTCCAGAATTTTTGTACCAAAGTAAACCGGCGTCTGTAGTTAGAAATAAATCTGTGTAGCCGTTATTGTCTAAATCAAAGGATGCAGCTCCATAGGTTGCTGTATTTGCCGGTCTGTCAGGTAAAGTAAAAGTAGATTTTATAAAATTTCCCTTCTGATAGGTAAAAAGGCCATCCTCCTGGTCTAATCCACCTCCCATAAAGACCTCATCTACTCCATCATTATCCACATCGATCAATGCAGAACCCATAAGAGGTAGAGATTTTTTGCCATTAAAGGAATTAGAATAGTTTAACTTAATAGATTCAAAAACCGGTATCTCCTCTTTTGGCACTGAGTAGTCGCATGAATGAAAGTCTTTGCCATAATCCTCATTGGGAACTTCATCTGCTGGGCAGGTACCACTATACCTTCCCCAATTGGTTTCAGGGTAAGGGTTTTTAGTATCTGATTTAAAAAAGAACAGAATACCTAGAACCGCAAGTAAAATAACAGCTAATAGTACTAACAAGATTTTTTTCATGATGATATGCTTGGATTTGTGTGTTTTGGAAATTGAAACAAAATAAGACTAAAGAATATAAAATGAGTCACATTCATGGCAATGGGAGCGATATGGATGCCCAACGGCTTGAACCATACCAACGAGGAAAGAACAATTATCAATAAGAATATGGGATTAAATAATGCCAACCACTTGGGCAATCCTAGTTTGTTCTTCAAAATCAATACTACGTATACGATGGACAAACTCAGTACAATAATTCTCAAACCCCAGACCAGAATTTGGTAATGATCTTCATATTGTTGAAGGAAATAATTGTGATCTGCAGTTCCGCTGCTTTTTTGCAACATGACCGCACCAAGGTATCTTGAGGATATCCAGATCCCTCCAATAAAAAATGCCAGCACTCCCAGAATAAACAGTGAATTGGCCAACTTCGTATTGGTCCGTGTGAATAGCTCTTTGAGCCCATAATATCCCGCAATATAAAGTGGTGCTCCTAATACAGCAAAGAAGTGTCCCCGACTAGCCCTGCTTAAAGGCACTTCCTCCAGCATAGCAACCTCACCCCCCGGACCACCAGGTAAAAAATGGAGTAAATATTCTCCTACACCTACAATTACAGAGGCTCCTAATCCTATGAGAATTAAACACTTTATTGTGGAGTTTTTCATACTGCTACTTTGTTTTTATTTGTACCACGCTATAAATTTTCGAGTAAATGACAATTTACCTTCTCTCTTCATTTGGTTCATTACTTGGTTTACTTTTTGTCGGGTGGTATTAGTAAGGCTGCCAATATCTTTATTGGTCAGATACAGTTCCATTTTGTAATAAGGCCCATGATCTTCACCAAATTCTTGAATAAACTTTGGAAAAAACTCTCTAATGCGTTGTTCACTAGTCTTGAAAATGAGGTTTTCCAGCCGATACTCCAGTTTCTTGATTTTAAGTCCGGCCAATTTCAATAAGTAATTATGCAACGACCGATTTTTTTCCATTAATTCTTCAAGAATAGAATATGGAACTTTACAAACTTTAGTTTTCTTCAGACAAATTGCCCGCTCAGTACTTTGGATAATTTCAGAATTAATTGTTGATAACCCGAACAAGGAACCTTGTCCAATCACAGTATCGAGATATGGCAAGCCGTCTTCTCTTATTTTTTCCAGCTTTACTGCCCCATTTTTCAAAAAGAACAAACAATTGTTTTCAGTATCATTGAATTCGAATTGATCACCTTTATGATAGCTTTTCATAACGGAATGATCACATAGATAAATGAGCTCTCTTCTTTTTAATCGTTTGGACAGACTAAACTGACTTAAATGCCAATATTTCGATTTGCTTCCTTGTGCCATTATCTGATAAATTAATAGGAGAAGATAAAAAGTTGTTCAATATCATAGTGTCCTAAAAAGGACATACTTTTCGAAAGTAATAAGGGTAAGATACTGATTATAAAAAACTTATCGATCGATTGGGAATGCAATAAATTATTAACATGAGATTGATTTTAATTGCGCTGCACCTACCCGCCCACACGATGCTACAGGCACGGTGCAATTGAGGAAGTCTAGGAATAAGTAGAAATTCTCTATTAAAAATGGACGCCTTTTAACCAAACGGAGAATTGTTAATTCTTATAGTTTTGATTTACAGCTCATGTCCTATTCTTCCATCCCATCGTTCCAATACAAAGGAGCAATTCTGAAGTCTTGTTCATCGCCCGATGATCTGGTCAGATACCATTTTCCATCAAGATCACGAACGACTTCTGCCGCATGCCACGGATCAATTCTTTTAACCTTGTTTTCCGGATTCCAAAAATATGGCGATTCACTTACAAAGATTTCTTCACCTCCTATTGGCCAAGGTCTGGCCGAAAGGAAGAGATAATAAAACTTGCCTCGTTTCACTACAAAAGGTGATTCTACACTGGGTTCCTCCGTATATTCATCGAAACATATCTGGGGTTCTGACCAGTTGACTAGATCTTTACTCGTACTGTAACCTACCACCCAATGTTTGTCATCTTTCAACATACTGTAATACATAATCCATTGATCTTTATCTCTAAAAACCATCGGATCTTTGTTTTTCATATTATCTGTAAATTCATTTGAGAAAGCGAACAAGGGTTCTGTTGAAGGATGTATCCATTCATATAGGTCCTGAGATACCGCATAGCGAATTTGCCGCGGTACATCTATGCTGGTATAAAACATATAATACAAGTCATCATAGTGTATAATGTGAGGTGCCCAGATCTCCATATTATTATATAAAAATGGATCTTGCTTTTCCCAGCCTCTTTGCGTAAGTGAATCCGCGGTTAGGTGTATGAATGTAACCATTGGTTTTTGAATACCGTACAGATGCCACTTTTTTTCAGTTGGGTTGTAAATCACTGAATGATCGTAGGCAAAAGGTAATTTATAGATGACAAAAGCTTCTCCCACTGTTATTGAATCCGGAAACTGATTTTCAACAGCAAGATGGTTTCCGGTTACTTCTTTTTGGGAAATTTGTTGCTTACAGGATATCGAGAGAATGACCAATAAAATCATGATTACCAATCCCATTATCACATGGATTCTTAAACGAGTATACGCTTTCTTTTTGTAGATATAAATGTCAATTTTGTTCATCATCTACCCTTTTATGAATTCTGTTTTTAAGCCGCTCTATTCCACTAAAATTGCTTTTCGGAGATTTCAATCCATATTCTTCAAATGATTTTGCCAACTCAAGAGGATCAGGCAATATTACATCATCATTGGTCTCTTCCTGCTGGTCTTTTCCACCGCGCTTTCACCTTCAATTATCCAGCCTTTTTGCTAACTTACGAATGCCTCTCAATTTCCTAGATTCCCCTATCAGATCTTTTCAAATTGTGGATTAAATCAAATATCTAAATTGAAGTCTAAATTTCAAATCGTTTGGTCTTATAAGTTCCATTCCAAACCATTGAGAAGCGCAGAAAATGTTTGGTCAGAGCTTGTTTCGAGAGGCTGCGGGAGGGTATGTCGATTTTAGTTTGTTAAGCACTCGGAGGCCCTATTTACTGAAAGTGAATTTTCTTCTCATCATTAGTTGTACCGTTATGCCTATTACAACCATTCCAATTAACCAATATAACCATCGGTATCTATTGGTGATATTGCGTAAGTCAATTGGTTGAATTTTGCCCTTCATATAGAGGTCGTAGTTAAACAATTCTGTTGTTTTTCCGGATTCATCAACTTTTGTTATTCTTGGCCCTTCAATTCCTCCTTTGGTTTTAAATTCAAGTATATAGGCATCTCCGGCTAAAAAATCAATACCGGTTGGAAACCAATCTCCATTTGCTTGGTAAAAAGTTTCTGTTTTTTGATTATCAAGAACTTTTAGGATTCGCTGTCCGGCCAATTCTGCCACATAAATTCTACCATCACATCCCTTTGCAACTCCAAGCACACAATCCTGGTGTATATCTCTCGGCCTCTTCAATTTAGCGATTAGATCAGTCGCTATGATTGAGGAATTCCCGTTTTCTTCAATTTTCAAAAGTATACCATTACCGACTCCCTTGTCCGGCAAATAAACGCTTTCTTCATCATCAACGTAGATACTTTGAACCCATTCCAATTTTCGCTGGCTGTGCTTAGACACTATTCCTTTGACATCAGTTTTATATAAGTACCCTTTAGACTCGTATTTATACATATTCCCTTTAAGTGAGACAAAACCATCAGTATATTTTATCGTATCAATCACTCCATTTTTTGTGTATCGCAATACATATCCTTTATAGTCATTTTCTCCTACCTGCTTGACAAGCTCTGCCAATAAATTCTGATCTTTATCCAACATAATATAATGACAGTGAAAATCTTTAAATAATGCAGTTAATTTCCCGTCATTCGAAAGCTTCCAAACCGTTCCATCTCCGTGATGACCTAGGTCGGCAAAATAAATGTTGCGAGTTTTGTCAACTACAATTCCATATGCCGGATGGGCCTTAACTGAAAGTCCTAACGTGAGTAAACAGAAATAGATCAGTGCTAAACGTCGCATCATAAAAAGTATTTGTGGCAAAAGTTTGGTATTAATATGATCTTGATTGTTTTAACATGCAAATCAAATATAAAAGGATATCTCAATCAAATTTTAAAAAGTAGATGAATAGCTCGATTCGGAATATATTTGTCGTTAGTATCTCACAAAATAGTAAAGGTAGACCGCGAAATGTTGTACCTCTCCGGAATCGAAACATTTATATACTAAACAAAATCATATAGCGCGTAAATGGTAAATTTGCGTGTGCGCGACTTCCATTTGAATTGTAAACTATTGAATAAAAAGGTTCTGACTCATATTGGAATTTGGGCAGTCTATGTATTGTCCGAATATATAGCGAATGTCTTTCATTACAGTCCCGAGTTGCGTCGATTTATTTGGCGAGATATCTTCCTGGGTCTTCTTATCTTAATGATTCCAACTTATTTTATTTTGTTGTATCTGTTCCCCGCCATCTTGATAAAAAAAGACTAGGGACTTTTATGATTGGGATATTAGTAGCCGGATTCTTTGTCCTTTTCATGAGGTTAAAACTGCTTGAATTTCTCAATTTTTTGGAGACTCTAGAGTATCAATCAATGCCACTTACCAAAGTTTTAAAAAACACGATCCGCGATTATGCCATTATTGCTTTGGTTGTGTGTATTTCTATTATTTCCGAATGGCGACAAAGAAAAAAATTAAATCTGGAGTTAGAGGAATCCAAAGCAAAAATCGAAGTTCAATTATTGAAAAATCAATTGCATCCTCATTTTTTATTTAACACATTGAATAATATCTATAGCTTGGCCCTGCTAAATTCGGATCGTACGGCAGATAGTATTCTGCGTCTTACCGATCTTTTGGATTATTTGGTTTATTGGTCAGATAAAGAAGAAGTATCGATACATAAAGAGGTTGAATTGATCCGTAATTATTGTGAAATGGAATCGCTGCGTTACGGGGACCAATTAATATTAAATATAGACATGGGTGATCTACCGAAGCATATAAAATCCTCTCCCTTGATTTTTTTAACTTTCGTGGAAAATAGTTTTAAGCATTTAAGCAAGGATACTAATGGAAAACTATGGGTTAAAATCAAGTTGAGATTATACGATAAAAAATTGGTTTTTAATATCACCAATAGCATAAATCAAAACATAACCTTAAAAACTGAAAAATCAAATGGTGTTGGATTAAGTAATATCACAAAAAGGTTGAGTATTTTATATCCTGGAAGGCATAGCCTGGGTGTAGAGGAAGGTCAAGGGTATTTTGCAGTCCGGTTGGAATTTGAGATTGATGACCATGTATAAATGTTACATAATTGACGACGAACCATTAGCCATTGAGGTGATTAGAAAATTCATCCGTGAGCTTAACGATTTTGAAGTCGTGGGATTTACAACCAATCCAATTAAGGGGTTTACAGAATTACAGAAGCAGGAAGTTGATCTGTTGTTCTTGGATATCCGCATGCCTGAACTATCAGGATTGGAACTGATCGAAGCATTGTCAAGCAAACCAAAAATTGTCATTACTACAGCCTATCGTGAATTTGCATTGGAGGGTTTTGAGTTGAACGTATTGGATTATCTTGTCAAACCGATTTCCCTGCCGAGATTCTTAAAAGCCATAGAAAAGTATTTGGAAATAATGGAGCCCAAACTTCGAAAACAGCCAACATTCATTTATGTACAGTCCGATAGGAAAAAGGTCAAAGTAAACCTGGACGAAATTCTCTTTTTAGAGGGTGTTAAAGACTATGTGAGAATAGTTACTTCCACTCAGAAGTTATTGACCAAGTCTTCTGTAGGAACATTTTTGAAATCTTTACCAGAAGATCAGTTCGTCCGGGTTCATAAATCGTATGCCGTGAACCTCAAACATATTACGGCGTACACCAATCACGATGTGGAAATCGGGAGGATAGAAATACCCATTGGCCGAACATACAAGGAAGGGTTTCAAAATAAAATTAGATAATTCCGTAAAGTTATCGATCACCTGTATGTCCTCTGATCAATAATCCGGGTTATGCGATTGCTGAGAGCCAAAGAATTGCTGAAAAAAAAAATCCGGCAATTCCTCAGACGTCGATTTAGGGTAGGATTAAGTAGCCTCGCTTATTTTTCAAAATGTTATCAGGATTAGTTTGGCGGCTCTCCGAGTGAGGTATAAGTTGGCGGCCTAAAGTTTTTCAATGGAAACATCCCTATCTTCACCATTAAGTCTTTAAAGTTCATTCTGAATTGATTTTTTTATCCAGTTTATGATTGATTCCGCCAATTCGGGTCGGACTTTCCCAAAACCATGATCATCCTGGAAAGCCTTCACACAAAACCCAATCGGTTCGCCATTCCCGTTCCATATTTTGTTCGATTATCAGAAGTAAAATCTGATGCCGAAAAATACGAGCTTAAAAACGATGTAATGTATTTTTCTTCTGATGTATCTACTATTAACCTATTCTGGGAAACAGAAGAAGCAACCTTTGAGAATACTATTCAGAAAATTCTGTTGAGCTATAGAAAAGAACCTGGAGTCCGCTGGCAAGGAGGTGCAGAGAACATAGACAGTATGGATGCCATTGCGATCATGGATTCCGGAGCGGATTTATTTCCTACCCCAGCCGGGCCGGGTTTTCTTCTTACCGAAGAAGAAATATTACCGACTGAGCATCTTAGCTTTGACTTAATCAAAAAAGCCTTTTCCATAGAATATACAAGGAGATTTGAAGAATACATTGAATCGGGTAAGAAAGCACTTCCTCTGCAATCTCCGTACAAACCGCTAGAACCGATGTGATTTCATGTTATGTTAAGGTTGGGGTCCAGTTTTGAAGAATCATTGGAAATCGATTTACTAGTAGTAGTTTCTATAACCCAACCTGGTTTCTCCAATTGAGAAAATTGTTGTCATTAAGGTACTGATGAACGAAACCACCATTACGTCTAAATTTTTTGATATTTTTTTTGGAATCTTCAATTAATAAACTATTGTGATAGTTTATATTACCAACAAGCTGGTCAAAACCAATTTTCCATAGCACGTTTTTATCGCTGCACTCAAAATCAGCAGAATTGATAATTACTTCAAACAAATTTTTTAGTTCATATTTAGGGACTACTATTTCTGAAAAAATATCCATATTCACCGTAACCAAAACGGTCTTAATTCCCTGTTGCTTGCAGTAAATCGCAAAATCATATACCGCACTGTTAAAAGAAAGGTGATTACAACCTTCATGCATATAATCCAGAACCTGGTTCAAGGGTAATTGTGTTTTTTCGGAGATTATTTTCGCGATATCCTTTTTGGTAATCTCATTGGTCATCCACTTGTCAATAACATCATTTTTTGAGAATATTTCTGCCTGGAATAATGGATACCAATTTGGATAGTCATCCGGTCCATTAATAAAAAAATGATCCGAACAAAGAGTAAATGCAAAATCAAATACGACACATTTTATCTAGTTTTTCATGTTGATTTAAATAAATAAGTATGGTCAAGTATTACTCACTACTGAAAGGAATCACTGATACCATATTCACTCCTAAAGATTACCAAATATCAATGATTTATTGATGGGTAGTAAATAAGGAACAACTATTTCCAACCGGCAGACATTTTACAAATAATCGTTTTACAATTAAATTACACACATATATTAAACGTTTGTATTTCCGTTAAAAATTTAAGACCTATCTTCCTGATTTATAAATCTTATCGATAATAATAAGCTTTTGGTATGAATATCCGCTACAGTCTATTTGTGGTCCTAATCCTAATATTTTCGAATTGTAGCCGACATATTCAAGTTATCCGGGGTCATGCTCACAACGACTATGAGCACAAAAATCCACTAAAGGACGCACTTAAAAATGGATTCAGCTCAGTAGAAGTAGATGTCCACTTGGTCGCTGGTAATCTATATGTCTCGCATCATTCGCCGCAGGTTTTAAATCCCACACATACACTGGAATCCCTTTATTTAGAACCATTGCAAAATCACATTTCAAAGCATAACGGTATGGTCTATCCCAACTACCATGATCCATTCTATTTGATGGTTGATTTCAAAACTGCAGCGCAGCCAACTTATGAACACTTAAAATCCATCCTGTCCAATTATCTATCAATCATTTCTACTGTCCATAATGGGGTTGAGAAAAAAGGTGCGGTTACAGTTTTTATCTCTGGTAATCGACCTTTGCAGGAAATCCTTAATGATGAACTGAAATTGGCACTAATTGACGGAAGACCTGATGATTTGGATAAAAATATTCCGGAGGGCATAATGCCGGTGATTAGCGATAATTATTTCAAAATACTTTCCTGGAATGGAAGTGGAGTGATAAAAGCAAATGAAATAGACCGATTTAAACTTCTACTACAAAATACGCATAGTCAAGGTAAGAAACTGAGACTTTGGGCTGCCCCAGATAATGCAATTGTATGGAAATTTTTATTGGATAATGGGGTAGATCTGATCAATACGGATCGTTTAAAAGATTTCAAAAAATTCATTTTGAAATACGAGAAATCCAAAAAGCGAAATACTATTTATTAATTATTTGGATGGCCTTTTCCAATACTTCGTCTTTCCCGTTTTTGATTCCTTCTATAGTCGGTTTTACAATAATGTCAGGTATTATTCCCACTCTTTGGGTTTCTGTTCCATCGGGATAGTAAACTCCAATTCCTGAAATCATCGTTCTTAAACCACCGGGCAAATTAATTACGGAAACATTACCGTCGGCGCCTGCGGTCGTACTGCCAACGATTGTCGCATTTTTTGCAGCACGGAACGCCATGGCAGTATATTCGGCCTGACTTTGCGACAATTCATTAAGCAATATCACTAACTTGCCTTGGTATGCATTTTCATGGCTTGGTATTTCTATATTATTTGTAAAGATAAATTCTCCGGGATTATCGGTATTCCCCCGGGTAAACTTAACAAAAGGTGTCGCTTCCGACATGAAATATGAGCCCAAGGCAAATGGAACGAATGTAGATGGATAATTGCGGATATCAATTATAATTCCTTTCGCGTCTTTGAAAGCCTTTTTGATTTCGGAGATATCCTCTTCTTTAATGTTTGCCAAAGTGATGTAACCTATATTTCCGTCTAATATTTTGAAACATTTTTCTTCTTGATTCACCTTGTACCAGCGATACATTTTTAGTTTATCCTTTTCATACAAGGTTATTTCAAGTTGCTGGGCTCGGTTCTCGGAAATGTATTTCAGGTTGATAGTAGTTTGGGAGGAACGTAACAAATCGGCCGCGATGTCCCTCAACATGGATGCCTTGTTCGAAGCAGGATAGTATGTTTTCAAGCTGTCAATGATCGATTCAACCTTTTTGCCATTGACGTGCGTTATTATATCGCCAATTTTCAACTTGTCCTTATCTACAAGTTCAGGATTATAATAATCCGTTACGACAAATTTATTCTCTACAAACCCTCCTCTGAAGGGAGCATAATTAATTCCTCTCAATGCAGAAATTTGATTCCCTCCTCCCCACAAATTTGCGTGAGTATCATTGATTTCACCGATTACTTGGAGTGTGGTGAGTTCATATTCCAGTTCGTCCTTCGCATTAATAAATTTAGGAATGTATTCTTTAAGTATCGTATTCCATTTTTTATTGGTCAAATGCTTGTTTGGGAAGAAGTATTCGATCATATTCCAGTATCTGTACAGTGATAACAATCTGAATCCACTATCAGGATAGGGCATATCGGTGTAGGGATTTTCATTGGAGAAATCAGGATTTCCCACATTTTTATGAAGCGAAATGTAATAGTGGTCACCTTGATTTCTGCGGTTATAAATATTTTTTAGTTTAATTTTTAAATCACCGGATAAGTTTGAATGGTCAATCCATGTTAAGTCAGGTTTGAGTACAGCGTCTTCCGCTGTTGACTTACATTTTTTACAAACGGGTAGTTTGCCGTATTTTTCAATCCAAGTTGTAAGCGCTTCATCTCTTTCCTGACTATTCTTTGTGAGTAAATAATTTGGAAGAAACCTGAATAATTCATAATCCCAGTTATAATTTCCTGTTGCAATTTCAGGATGATGGTATTTCAAAAAACCCCAAATTCTACCAAGTAACTCCAAATTGTTTATTACTTCTGGATCTAAAATTGGGAACTCAATGTTTGAACCGTTGTCAAATTCTTTGTCTTTTTCAGCAGGTAGAATTTCCGGTGTGTAGATCTTAAGCGCTGCATCGTCCAAGTTTTTACCGTCTATGGATACCTGTAGATTATCCATCCACATTTTTCCCTTTCCTACCAGCAAACCTCCGAGGACAATTCTTTCCGTTTTTTTTGGATTGAGCGGTAAAACAACTTCGTATTCTTTCCAATCGGTTGTACTGGTTATTCCTCTGTCATTCATATTATCAAAAGCAATTTGAGGGTCAATTCGCAGCCACAGTCCAGCATATCCATTCGTTACATTTTCTGTTTTGATATATCCAGTCAATCGAATGGATGTGCCATCATAATTATGAGGCAAAGTCATTGCCAGTGCTTTGAAGTTTGATATACTTTCCGAATTTTCTATCACGGCTGAAAATTTTCCACTCTGTGCAGAGGTTGAATCTAGGTAAACTTGATAATCACTACTTCCAAAGTTTTCCCATGTTGCCGGGTAGCCTTTTTCATTTTGTTCAAAGTCAAGGTTTAATTTGGTAATTTCTGAAGTCTGTGTGTTTCCAATTATAGGAAGAAAAATAGCAACAAGTATAATGATGGTAAGTGCTTTCATATTTATTTAGTTTATGCTGTTCGGACGAACTTGCTTAAAATTTAAAGCAAACTCGAATCCTGAATGCACCCCGAAAATAATCAATACAGTTGGCTTTTAAAGTAAAAGGCATTATTTGCTTATCAAATATTGAAGCCGGTATTTATTATTTATCCCAAGATTCAGCACATTATTCTGTTCTTCAATTTTTAATACAGAAAAACCCAGTTCAATGGCTTTATTAAAATCCTTACATCCTTGTTCCTGGTCGCACAAATCATATCATGCCAAACCACGAAGAAAATAAGCCTTCTTGCTGTTAGGTGCTAATTTTATGGCTTCATTGCAGTCATACGCTACGTCTTCCAAATCATAAGAAAAACTGGTACCTGCTTGGTTAATATAAGCCTTGGCATTTGTTGGATTATTTACGATAAAACTATCCAAATCATCTTTGACTTTTGAGGATTTGCCAATGTCCATATAAATTCGTGCCCTGCTTGATAAGGAGGTGGGATTCTGGGAACTGGATATCTAAGTTTGATTATTTAAATTCTGTTTCAATAAGTTCCCACAGAATGTTGTCTTTAACCTTACCATAAATTTCACCATAATTTAGGTGAAGATTTTTAGCCTCTTGATATTCCCAATATTTATAATGCGCTTTCTCTTTGCCTAATTCATAATCCATCGCCTCCCATACATCTTCACGATAGGCATAAAATGACCAATGCCAATTATGGTCATTGAATATTGAAATTAAATCCTTTAGATACTCTTCAACTCCAGTGATGTGTCGATTACACCCAAATTCACCCACCCATATCCGATTCGGTGAAATTTGATGCTTTTCAATCCAGTTATTAATTGGTTCAAAGAATTCAACTAAGCCTTTTTGGTTCAAATGAAATTCCGATCCCAAATCCTCAATATACATTTTACCGGGATAGCTAAACCTGCCTTGATTTATTCTCTTGGTTGTAAATTCATAAGGCTCGTACATATGGAAAGAATAGATTATGTTTTGGTCGTTTATGGGACGGAGATATTCAAATGCCCATGGCGTGGCAAACAAACCGGATTCCACAACAATTGGGGTAACGTGGTCAACTGACCGTATCGCTTTAACTACTCCATCATAAAACAAATTCAAATCTCCCACGCCGCCTTGGATAGTCTCGTACCACTCCATTAAGCTTCGATCCCAAAAGCTATATTTATGGTAAGCTATTTCCGGATGTGGTTCATTAAGTATATTGTAACCCACAATGGCCGGGTGGTCTTTCAGTTTAAGGGCCAGATCTTGCCAATATTGGATTGCTTTTGCTTGGAACCTGATATCCGTCCACAGCTTAGCATCTCTTTGGTTATCGTTCATTTGAATCCATCGTGCTCCTGGAAGTGTAATGGGGGTGATTACCACTTTGATATCCAATTGATGAGCATAGTCCAAAAAGTATTTTAGTTTTTGAAAATCACTTTCCACTATTCCCTGATAGTTATCCGCATTACCTAATAAAAAGTCTCTTTGTTCGCCCTGCCATTTCTCATAGGTCAGTCGTATAAATTTAATATTGGCTTCATTAGCGGCATCAAACCACTCGGCTGTCGGTTTTTTATTAAAATAATTTGTTCCTTTTTGCTGTTCTTTCCAAAATGCAATCTTCTCATTTATTTCGTATGGATCCGTATATTGATAGGCGGTGTTGTTTCGGTGTTGTTTCCCGCAAGACCATAGAACCAGATTCAGAATAATTAAGATTTTTAAAGAGTTCATTGTTGTCATTTTGTGGCTAGAGCTATGTTAAGCTGAAATTTGCAAGCACGGGTAGATCTCATAACACAGGCATAATTCATCCGGGTTTATTTATGGAGAAAGGACTAATTTCAAAATTAGCACAATGATTATTACTTTGGTCGTTTAGATTTAAATATACCAGCTTTAACCCAGAAATCGTTCCGTTATTTTCAGACTTGATCCCACCGAAAATTCATATTCACAGATCAGGAATAAGTCATCAACACAAATTTCTCTCCACCAAAAATATCCCACCCCAAATTTCGTTAAACCTTTGTACCAACTTATGCTGCCGATGTAATTAATCGTACCCACTGATTCGATTTATATAACCCCAATTTTATCCGTCATGAATACGATCTATACCGTACTTATCGGTTTGTGGTGCATCGCTCCCCTATTCAGTTCTACCTATTATGTCTCGAATACCGGTAGTAATTCCAACAATGGACTTACTCCTTCCACCTCATTTCTGACCTTGCAATTTGCAGCCGACCTGGTAGTGGCCGGAGATACGGTCTTGGTGGAAAACGGTACCTACGTGGGCTTTGATTTGCGTTATAAAAATGGAACCTTGTCGGATCCCATCGTATTTCAGGCTAGTGGCAATGCAGTATTGATCAATCAAAGTGGCCCCATACGGGACGATGGGATCAATATCGAAGATGCGGACTTTATCGTGATCAATGGATTTATCGTCAATGGTATGACCGGCAATGGAAATGGCATCAGAGTGGTCCTTTCCGATCATTGTGTTGTGCGGAATTGTAGTTGCAACGGGAATGCGGAGCGCGGTATCTTCACCGGATTCACCGACGATATTCTGATCGAGTACAATACGTGTTCAAACTCAGTTGATGAGCACGGTATCTACGTCTCCAATAGCTCAGATCGGCCCATCATAAGATATAATGAATGTTATGGCAACAACAACACGGGAATTCATATCAATGGAGATTTATCAGCCGGCGGAGATGGGATCATAAGTGATGCTCAAATCTATGGCAACATCATTCGCGATAATAACCTGGCCGCCGGAATCAACATGGATGGAGTAGAAGATGCAGTCATCTATAATAATTTGATCTATAACAACCACTTCAGCCAGGGAATATCGATGTTTCAAATTGATGGTGCCATTATGACCCATGGTGCCAAGATATACAACAATACGATCATCGTACCTGCCGACGGCAGATGGGGTATCCTGCTGAAAAACGGTGCCGATGTGGACACTGAAATATACAATAACATCATCATCAATGAACACGCCTGGCGAGGTTGTATTGCTGCTGAATCTGTCAGTCAACTAACCAGTAATTACAACATTGTCAATGACAAACTGAGCCATACCGGAGATGGATCAACAATTACTTTTGCCCAATGGCAAGCATTAGGTCTTGATCTGAATTCGCAGGTGGCAGGACCAATGAATTCAATTTTTCAGGATATGGCATCCAACAATTACGCGCTCAGCACCAATTCGCAGGCGCAGGACATAGGTACCAATGCAGTAAATGGATTAGTGAATACCGATATTAATGGCACCTCCCGACCTATTGGAAATGGTTATGACATTGGAGCTTATGAATCTACGTCTGCTCTACCGGTAGAATTGATTGAATTTACCGCCAGACTTGACCTCGGCCGTGTGCTACTCTCCTGGCTAACCGCTCAGGAAATCGACTTGGAAGGCTTTGGAATTGAACATTCCAACGACACTGAGAATTGGAAAATATTGGCATTTGTTCCTGCTTCAGGAGATGGATCAAAGTATGAATATTGGCATCATCAGCCCCAAGTTAGTAATTACTACCGGTTGAAAAAGCAAGATTTGGACGGTGTGTTTTCGTATTCATCCATTGAGTCGATTCTTTTGCCATCTCCAAATTCAATCTCCATTTTTCCCAATCCCGCATTGCACAAACTAAGGATCAATGGGATTCAAGAAGGTATGAAACTAAGAATTGCCGATAGTAGCGGGAAACTGATCTATCAAGCTGGAGCCAATCCGTATGATTCCGAAATATGTATTTCTCACTGGCAGAGTGGAATTTATTTCTTGTTCATTCAAAACAATAAAAATGCGATCATTTTCCAGGATAAATTCGTGGTCCAGTCGAAATACTAATCGGATTGGATGGGATTGGTTCAACTCACTGATCCACCTAGGTATCTTCCTTAATCCACGAACCAAAAATGAACATTTGAGCCATAAACATCATGAAGTACTTAGAGTACCACTAAATCAAAACACGGATTCTGAATATTTGCATGCAAATTTCAGAATGACATTCGTTTTTTACTTTGATTTAAACAGATAAGGTACGGATCTGCACCAATATCCAAGCTACCAACACGGGCTTTTTTTCTGCCTGAAAGCAAAACCCTGAACATTTAAATTTCCACCCAGGAATAAGTGCGTCAAAGGCAAAACACCTGCGACAAACGACAACGAATTGTTCCGAATCATCGAATCATGATGATTCGAAAAAAGATTTCCGCCAATTAGAATCATTTTGAAATTCCGGTAAGTTTGGAATGCTAAAACACTGATCAAGATCATTGACTTAATTTAAATTAGGACAATTGATAATTCATATTAATCTATAATTTTACTACCAATTAATATGTAGGTCGCAATTACAGGATTTAAGGAACCTTTTATCTATTAAGATAATATATGAATCTGGATCCTGTTTTCGAATATAATTAACCCGCACCGATGAAAAAAAACATTGTCATATTTGAAGCTGAAGGTGGTTCGGACAAATGGTTGAACGGACATCGTAGAGATACCATGCCCATTCTCAACGCGATAAAAGCCAAAGGATGGAATTGCGAGGTGGTCTTTTTCCGGGATGAATGGAAAGATGCAATATATGATTATGCCAAGGATCGCTTCGATGCCTACATTAGCAGAATTAATCCAGGTAATTTAGCCCATGGAGAACAAGTTTACTTCGAAGTTTTACGCAAACTGTCGGACGAGGGCCTAATTGGAATGGCTCATCCGGATGCCATGCTCAACTACGGTGCTAAAGATGCATTGGTCAAATTGGCCGCTACCGAATTGGTACCTGACGACACCTATGCCTATTACGATATCGAAAGCTTCAAAAGTACTTTTCCGCAAAGCCTCTCCTATGGCGAACGAGTATTAAAGCAAAACAGGGGATCTACGGGAGAAGGTATTTGGAGAGTACAAATTCATGGAGAATTGAATTACAAAGCCGGTGATTCAATCCCTCTCGATACACAACTCAAATGCACGGAAGCAGTTGATAATCATGTGGAGTATCACACCCTAAGCGATTTCATGCAGAAATGCGAAAAATACATTATCGGAGAAAATGGCATGCTGGTGGACATGCGATTTATGCCTCGTATCAAAGAGGGTGAAATCCGTATCTTGATGGTCGGATCCAAACCAATCTTTGTGGTACATAAAAAACCGGCTGATGCGGCTGATGCCTTTTCTGCTACACTGTTTTCCGGAGCAAAATACACGTATGACAAACCGGAAAAATGGAAAAAACTCGTTAACCTATTTGTCGATGCCTTGCCAAATATTACCAAAAAATTAGGCGGGTATGAAATTCCTTTGATTTGGACCGCGGACTTCATGCTGGATTGGGATGAAACGGGGAACGACAAGTATGTCCTGGGAGAAATCAATTGCTCATGTGTAGGATTCACCAGTCACCTGGATCAGGGGATCCAAGACACGGTAGCAACAGAGGTAATCGATCGCGTTACTCAACAAGAACTTGCCATGAGCGAATAAAGAGAATAAATTTATCATTGACTGGTACGGCGCGGGTGAAGGAATCCTTTTCGGATTCTCCTTTAACCCGCTCCTTTTTTTAGAAGTAGTGTACGTCTGTAGATGCCTAAATAAGGTTGACGTAAAATGGTGACCGATGAATAGCGAATGTCAATAACAATGTCAATCGCAATAGCAATAGCAATGTCAAAAAACAAAACAACTAAAAGTCTGTCCGGTGGAAAGGTTTGCCTTCCATTGCATTGGCGAAGGCTGTAAAGAACTATTTGAGGCGAGGACGCCCCAAACAACACATTGTCTAATTCCTATTTTATGAATTATGTTCTTGTTTCAGTGGACAACCATCAAACTGATGTTTCACTCATGCTCAACACAAATCCCGAACATTTTCTTCCTTTTGGATGTCATCCTGAACTTGACTGCCCTAGGCAGTCTTGGTTCAGGATCTACGTTCTTGTTTGACTAAATAACAATCAAACTATTGATTCACTCTTGCTCAACACAGATCCCGAACATTTGCCGTTGGGGCTGCAAATCTTGCCCGCCAGAGGTGGATTCGGGATGACGGTCGTTTTTTCTTTATTGTTTGAGAAAAAAGCGGATCCTATCCTTTACAACCCAACTATCAGCACCAGCTTCAATCCAATTTGAAAAACCCCGAACGGCCAGATTTCAATGCTGGAACTAATACCTTTGAAGCGAAACACCGAGCGCTGAAGCGGCAATGAATTGTTTTCATACCGCAGCGTTGAAAAAGTCAAAAAAGCATAGAGTCTCAATCGAATTGAATAACCAGAAATGATCAGTATAATCCTATAAAATACGAGACCTGGCCTTTATAAATGGAATTCAAAAGGTGTAAGCTAAATTTTCACAGAAACCAGTAATTAAAATACACACAACAGTCCGCATTATAACGTTCCATTTATTCCAGTCACTTTTTTGACTTCATCCCCAGGACAAAGTATTAATACTCCATTTTCTTGACCACAATTCCCGAGAAAAAGGCAACGGATGCTGCCTTATGAAAATCAAGATTTTTTGTTACTTTTTCATCCGAAAAAGTAAGGAGAGAAAAAAGTTACTCGACACGAATAAGCGATATCCACAGAACCAAACATAGAAGTAGTGGTACCTACTTTTTTCACCCATGATTCTAATAATCAATTACTGTTACACTCATGCTTAGCACAGATCCCATACATTTGCTGCTGAGGCTGCAAATCTTGCCCACCAGAGGTGGGTTTGGAATGACGGTCGTTTTTTATTATTAAGCAATTGTAAACAGGATCAAGCGAAAGGCCAAGGGCTAATGGCCAAAAGCTACTGTTCAGGTATCAAAGGTTTCAGGTTTCAGGTGTCGGGTGTTTTGTGTAGATGTGTAGATGCCTAAATAAGGTTGCTTCTTTTTCAACTTATTTTTCAATCAATTTTGTATAGATTACATCATGATTTTGAGACCTGCTTGGATGAATTTGGGCCCGATCGTTTCCATTGATAATTCGGTGTACCCAACTCGGAGTGAGTAAGTTTGATAATATAGTACTCTAACCCGGTATATTTATTAAAATGTCCGGACCTATCATTGGAGCGGTTTAAAGCATCAAAAAAAGTAAAACCTAATGGAAAATAAAATACTTCCGTTATACCTGTTGGTATGTTGTACGGCATTTGTGTTTTGTGTTAAGAAACAGACCAATTTACCCCCCGTCGAGCCCGTTGATCTTAAAGTAATGACGTGGAATATTTGGGGGCGACTAAATCAGGACTCCAGGTATTTCATTGAGGGTAAATCAGCCAGAGCACGCATGATCGAGATATTGCAGGAAAGTGAAGCTGATGTAATCACTATGACCGAGGCGTATGGATCAGCTGCAGAGATAGCAGAACATCTAAAGTATCATTATTATACCCCTTCAGCAAATGCCAACCTGGCTATTTTCAGTCGTTTTCCACTTCATAATTATGGTACACCAGAAGGTCTTTCCCCATTTTCATTTATTGCTGCAACCGCGCAACTACCCAATGGAAAAAAAATTCGAATCTATAATTTATGGCTCACATCAGGTGGCCGACATATTGTTGAAATCAAAAATCCGGCGATATCTGACACCGCATTTGCTGCGGGAGACTTGAATCGATTCGAACATATCCAAGAACTTCTTCAGCACCCTAAATTTCTGGAAGATCTGGCTCTTAAAGACCATATCCCTATCCTAGTAGGAGGGGATTTTAACTGTGTTTCACATCTTGATTATACCGAGAAGACCAAAGAAAAAGGTCTCAACTATTCTCGGAAATTAGACATCCAAACCTCCATTGCGATGATGAAGATGGGTTTCATCGATTCTTACAGGTCCATCCACCCACAAATCACGAAAAAAAATCTTGGCTACACTTGGACTACCGTAGGGTTGGGTTACATTTATGAGTCCGGTAAAGGATTCGTGCCAGTGGAAAATAATCACAGCCCCGAATACAGAGATCCTTATGCCCGCATAGATTATATATACAGTACAGGGGAAAAACTGGTGCCGGTCGCTTCTGAGACCATCTTACACCATCCATTATATCCGAACCGGAGCTTCCCTGAGTTTCCTTCGGATCATGGAGCGGTCTTGACCGTTTTCAGATTAAGATAACTTTAAGTTCGTGTATGGTTGCGCTTCAATTTCTGTTATTGGTCTAATTTATTTTTACCAATTATGCTAAATGTATTGATTAACGGGCAAGCTAAGGCATTTTCAATTTTTAACCGTACCCCATCAGATGCCGGAAATTCTATCTCGGATGCCGATGCTCTTCTTTCCAGAATAATTCGTTTGTAGCCGATTTTTTCACCTGCAAAAACTTCTTCCCAGTCACCATCGATCTTACATTGGATTGTATATCCATCAATACGTTGGCCTAATGGTATATATTCCTGGATAATAAAGCCATCGATTTCCTCGACATTGCCTAGGTCGACTTCAATAATTGTACTCGTTACCTCATCATCCGTAGCAAAGTAGGTATCATAATCCCCATCGCTAATCATCTGAGGAGAAAACTCCTCGTCATTTCCACGGAAGCTGTTGGCAGTTATTTTCACATTATTCTTTTGAGTCAGGTCACGGTGATGTAATTCATCAACCCAGCTTTTAAATTCAACCAGTTTGTTTACGGTATTTTCATCGATCAATCCATCGCTATTCGGAGAGATATTCATCAAAGGTGTTACACTATACCCTACGGAGGTTAAATAATAGTCCTGCATTTTCTCTGAGCTAACAGCCGGCTTCTGGTTATGAAACCAATTGCCCTGTAAAATCAATGACGGTTCATTAGGATACCAGCACAAGGTATCATTAATCTTTACCCGGTAATTTTGATCTGGTTTGGTACCTCCATGAGCACCGGGCCAGGCAATGCTTCGATCCGGTAGATACTGAACCATGGTACCGGATTCATACACCACTGCATCAGGTTGCGCGATTTTTATTAAATCCGCTATTTTCTTATAATCCATATTCAGCTTATCGGCCCTAAACCCATCAAACCAATATTCATCAATAGGTCCATATTTTGTACTCAGTTCTTCAAGTTGTTTATAATAATAACTGCCATAATCTGTATAATTATTCGATTGGGCTACTTCAAAATGCTTGTCGATAATTGAAACATAAATGCCAAAATAAACGCCACCCTCACGGCAAGCTTCAGCCAGTGCGCGAATTACATCACCCTTTCCACCTTCCCATGGGGAAGATGCAACACTATGATTAGTAGTCTCAGTTTGCCAATTACAGAATCCATCATGGTGCTTTGCTGTCAACACAATCCCCTTGAATCCTCCGGCCTTGGCTGCCGCAACCCATTGATGGGCATCAAACTTGGTAGGATTAAACTTTACAGGATCTTCCTTTCCATATCCCATATGGTCGTCATTGGGATAAAATGTTTTCATCCCAAAATGAACAAACATGATATATTCCGCCTTATGCCAGTTGAGTTGAGCCTCATTGGGAACAGGTAAAAATGGTTGAGGCGCGGTAATTTGCTCTTTTGGAGCGCAACCGAACAATAGCAGCAACCACACAGCCATCAGCGACAAAATTTTATCTTTCATAGTCTAGTTTTTAACCGGGTTGATCAATCTATTTGCTTCTTTAATTGAGGTTATGGCTTAGGTTAATAAAAGTTTTCGAAATGCACAACCCTTCAGTTATCAGGATGCCACCCATCAAAATAGATATCCAACAAGAAATCCCTCATAAAATCTCAATGATTAGTACCCTTCTCCTGGGCAACCAATTGCTAAAATTAGGAATTAAATTGCAGTATAAAGTACCTAGTAAAGAGTATCGAGCTGATATGGTAGACGTCTAAATAAGGTTAATAAAATGATAAGGCCGGTAATCTACCTCCAAATACCTCCCAATTTTATTTAGTTTTGATCCGGATGAAAGTGCGAGTGAGCCCATAAACACTGTTTTATGTCTCCAAGACTATTACTTTCAGTTTCCGATATCTTTATTTGAAAGATTAAAATTTTAGGTATGGTAAAAAATCTAACAGCAATCCTATTCCTACTTATTTCAGGGGTAATGGGTGCTCAAAAACCTCCTCAATATACTTCCGGGGATATTTATGATAAAATTCAGAAGTTGGGCGTATTGGGAACTGTTGTCTACATGGCGGCCCATCCCGATGATGAGAATACCACTTTAATATCCTATCTGGTCAATGAACGCAAATTTGATGTGGTTTACCAATCCTTAACCAGAGGAGATGGCGGACAAAATTTAATCGGACCGGAATTATCAGAGCTGTTAGGAGTCATCCGAACACAGGAATTACTGGCTGCGCGGAGAATCGACGGCGGCAAACAATGGTTTAGTCGTGCCAATGACTTTGGTTACAGCAAACATTCTGATGAAACGTTTAATATTTGGGGTAAAGAAGAAATTCTCCATGATGTGGTATGGGCCTGGAGAAAATGGAAACCGGATGTAGTTATTAATCGGTTTGATCATCGCTCACCCGGTCGCACACACGGACACCATACGGCTTCAGCGATCCTTTCTATGGAAGCATTTGACCTGGTGAATAATCCCGCAGTCTTTCCCAAGCAACTTGATAAGGCATCGTTGTGGCAACCTGAAAGAATATTTTTTAATACCTCATGGTGGTTCTTTGGCAGTAGAGAAGCTTTTGAAAAAGCTGATAAAACCGGTTATTATAATGTGGATGTAGGTATTTATTATCCAATCAAAGGAAAATCCAACACGGAAATATCAGCAGCCAGTAGGAGTATGCATAAATGCCAGGGATTTGGAGTGGTCGGAAGCCGGGGAAGTTACGAAGAATGGATGGAGCATATTAAAGGTAGTACTCCCTCAGGTGAGGACTTTATGTCAGGCATCAATACCACCTGGACCCGAGTTACCGGTGGAAAGCCAATTAAAACCCTGGTTGAGCAATTGGATCAAAACTTTGATTTTGCGGATCCTTCAGCTTCAATTCCTCAATTATTGAAGATCCGAAAAGCAATTAAAGGTTTGTCTGAATCTTACTGGAAAACCCGGAAATTGAACGAAGTCAATCATCTAATTCAACTTTGTTTGGGGCTTTATACAGAAGTCTATACCGCTGCTGAGTCCGCGGCACCTAATACAGAAATTGATTTACGAATGGAAGCAACCAACCGCAGTCCATTATCGATTGAGTTTGATAAAATCACCGTATTACCCTCGAATAGAGACTCAACTTTTAATATTACTTTGGCCTCAAACCAGGCTAAAACCTGGCAGATGAATTATAATCTCCCACCAGATCTTAAAATTACTAATTCGTATTGGCTTAATCATCCCGGCGAAATTGGCATGTACAAAGTTGACGATCAGGCACTAATAGGTCTGCCGGAAACTCCTCGAGAGCTAAAAGTTGTGTTTCATTTTAAGGTAAACGGACACCAGCTGGACATAGAAAAAGAGGTGGTTCATAAAAGAAGAGATCCGGTAATCGGGGAACTATATAAGCCTTTTGAGATCATAGAGCCCACATATGTCAATTTGGAAGAAGAAGTGATTATAATTAGTGATGGAAATATGCGTCCTGTCAATGTTATCTTGCGTGCGGGAGCTGCAGGTCAGGAAGGCGAATTAAAGCTTAAGGTGCCGGAGCATTGGAAAGTATTTCCGGAAAAGATCAAATTCCGGACCAACCGAAAAGGTGAGCAACTTCGTTTTACTTTTGACCTTACACCTCCAACTCAAGCTTCCGAGGGTATATTGACAGTGGAGACCAATACCGGAGAGGGATGGACTAAGACCAGATCCTGGTTGCAAATCGAATATGACCACATTCCCACCCAGACCATTACTCAACCCACCAGAAGCAAATTAGTGAATTTGGATTTAAAGCGAGTTGGACAGTGGATTGGTTACATCATGGGTGCAGGAGATGAAGTACCCCAACATCTACAACAAATTGGATATTCAGTCACTTTGTTAAACGAGTCGCAGTGGAATGCACAATCGCTACGAGAGTTTGACGCCGTAATGATCGGAATCAGAGCATACAATACCCTGGACCGACTTAACTATCACATGCAAGAGTTATTTAAGTATGTTGAGGAAGGGGGAACGTTGATCGTTCAGTACAATACGAGTCGGAGTATAAAAGTAGAAACATTGGCCCCATACCCTCTGGAACTCGGCAGAGAACGAGTCACTGTGGAAAATGCCCCGGTTCAGATACTTATTCCGGATCACGAGGTAATGACCTTCCCCAATCAGATCACAGAGAAGGATTTTGATGGTTGGGTACAGGAAAGGGGACTTTATTTCCCGGCCTCCTGGGATGAAAAGTTTACTCCGATCTTGCGGATGGCAGATCCGGGCTATGACCCATCGGATGGAAGTTTACTGGTAGCCAAATATGGTAAAGGATATTTTGTCTATACCGGTATTTCATTTTTCAGAGAATTACCTGCGGGCGTCCCGGGGGCGTATCGATTGATGGCCAATCTAATCGCATTGGGTAATGAAGTTAAGCCTTGATCTTAACATAATAGTAAACCATTTCGATCCAGTACACCTAAGACGTTAGAAAAAGCGTTCTATTAAGACAAAGGTTCGTGATGAAATTGCAGACCTTCATGGAAGTAAAATTGATGAAACCAAAAGAATCTGGAGTGAAGCAAATACAATGCAAAATGATGTAATGCGCCGATAACACACATTAAACCAAGATCGATGAAAAACACCTGGGTCATCATTATTTTCTGGGTGATGTTCCAAATTGGTTTTAGTCTTCATGCTCAAGTCCAGAATCTGGAAATTTTTGGGACGGTGACCGATACCTTAGAAGAACCATTACCGGGGGCCACTGTGATGGTTATTTCGATGCCTGACTCCAACCGGGTTACCTTTTCTACTACTAATAACCATGGAATATTTACCATTTCCAATATAGCTCCGGATACCCTATTGTTACAAATAGATTTTCTCGGTTTTCAAAGAAAATTCATACCCTTTATCCATGAGGGGAAAAAGCGAAAAATTTCATTTGGCAACATACGTATGCAACCCAAAATCAGCAATCTTCAAGTAGTCGAGATCAATGCACCCCATTTGCCAATGCAGATAAAAGAAGATACCATCGAATTTAATCCAACAGCTTATAGTGTGGAACATAATGCTGTAGTTGAAGAATTGTTAAAAAAATTACCGGGGGTTGAAGTGGATGAAAATGGAAATATTAAAATAAACGGAGAACCAATCTCAACCATCCTGGTAGATGGTGAAGATTTTTTCGCCAATGATCCAAAAAGTGCTTCTAAAAATCTACCTGCAGATATCATTGCCAAAATTCAGGTATTTGACAAAAAATCAGATCAGGCTAAGTTTTCTGGTGTCAATGATGGAAAAGAGGTAAAAGCCATAAATCTAAAGTTAAAGCCGGATCGAAAAAAAGGATATTTCGGCATGGCATCCGGAGGATATGGAAGTCAGGACCGGTATTCCGGCAATCTCAATTTCAATCGCTTCAATAAAAAGCAAAGAGCTTCTTTATACGGACGATTCAACAATACAGCCCAAAATAGACAGGGAGAGTTTTCTCAATATGGAAGTACGTTTGGTGATGGTTTTACTACCGCGGGTTCCATTAGTGCAAATTACAGAAATTCACTCTCTAAAACATTTAAAATAAACGGAAGTTACCGCTATTCAAATTCCAATAATGAAAGAGATAACCAATCATTGATTCGAAATATCCTGACGGCGGAACCTTTCAACGAAGACCAGTCGAGTAGGTCCAGATCGAGCCATTCGTCTCATCGCATGGATATCCATATTGAGAAAGAGATTGACACCACTCAAAGCTTACGGTTAAAACTGAGAGGATCCCTTCGGGATCGCAACAATGTGCTGAATTCGAATGTGGATATCTACAACTTAGATGATAAATTGCTGAGTTCGTCTATCCGTAATAATCAGTCTGGCAGCAAAAATTCATCCTGGTCAGGTGATCTGCTATTTCGCAAGAGATTTAATAAGAAAAAAAGTAATTTTTACATTTCCACTGAATGGAATATGGCGGACACCGAATCCAATCAATCAATAACCTCATTGTACGATTACCTCCAGGGCAATCCGGGACCTTCAGTTCCTGACAGCATCTGGCAATATCAGCTTAATGGTGATGATCAGTTCCGATCCAGCATATCATCCTCATTTACCGAACCCTTATCTGAAAACAACTATTTATCCTTATCATATTACAATCAGTATTCACATAATGACAATTACCGGAATGTACATGAATTGCTTTCTGTGGAAGAGGTACTTCTTGGTGAAATGATTCCCGAACTAAGTAATACATATGATCGAACGTATCACACCAACCGCGGTAAGTTATCCTTCCGTAAAAATAAAGACAAAAACAGCCTTTCATTAGGTCTGACTCTACAATCTGCCAAATTACAGGGAAAAACCGCATCGGATGGATCTCTGATCAAAAGTTCCTTTTTGAATATCTTGCCTGAAGCCAGTTTAAGATTTATTCCATCTAAAGGAAAAAGTTTAAGATTTAACTATTCCACCTCAATTCGTCCCCCTACTCTTACCCAGTTGCAGCCTTATAGAAACAATAGCAATCCTCTGAAAATATTTATTGGCAATCCGAACCTAAAGCCTAGTTATTCACACCGCATTCGCATGAATTACAATACATTCAATCAGGAGTCTTTAACCAATCTATTTTTCAACCTAAATGCTTCTTTTTCGGATAACCCCATTATCACATCCAAAACCATTGACACTTTATTCAGGCAGACCTCTACTCCGATTAACGTAGATCATGCCTTTAGTACTTATGGCAACTTCAGCTTTGGTAAAACTCTAGCCAAGATAAAAATGAGGGTAAATGCCGGATTAAACCTTAGGTGGTCAAATAGTTATGTACATGTAAATAATCATCCCAATGCCAAAACATCATTTGGTAAAGGAATCAGCAGTTCTATCAAAAACACAGGTAAAAAGGATTTGGAATATCGAATTTTTTATAATTACAACAATACACAGACTCTGTACGATGTAGACAAAGCATTAGAACGAAACTATAATACTCAATCATTCGGAGGAAGTCTAAAAGTCAAATTTTTGGAAAAATGGAGACTCAATACCTCTTTGAACTATTCTATCTATGGAGGTGATGCGTTTAATGAGAAACAAATAATTCCCAAATGGAATACCAGCCTTTCTACTTTCCTGTTTGATAGAGATCAATTACAATTAATGATATCTGCCTTTGATTTATTGAATCGAAATCAAGGCTTATCCAGGATAAATAGTTTAAATACCTTCGTAGAATCACAAACCACTACCTTGTCACGGTACATCATTATTTCGGCAGTATTTTCGATAAAAAAGTTTGGGATCTAACTGGTGACCAAAGTAAACCGATTTTTATACCTCTTTAATTTTGTTCCGCTGGACAGGTACTTAGGCCAACGAGAGAATACAAAGGACAAAAGCTGACCAAACTGGTAAGTAAAAATATTGCTGCTACGACTCCCAGTATGATTGCCAATGTACCAGAAATTACATTGGTAAAGTACAATACAATAATCACAGCAACGATCAACAAACGGATGATACGATCGGCAGAACCCATGTTCTTTTTCATAAAATTAGATTTAGATTTAAGAAATTGAAGGAATAAAATGTTTTATCAACAGGACTATTCCTGCCACCAACAGCACACATAAGAGGCATACTATAAGTAACTTAAACAGTTTGCTTCGATTCGACATACACAAAATTAAACTAATCTCTAGATAGTACAAGTGATCCAGATCACTTTGAGATTCTGGTATAGAAAAAACAAATCCAGACCCAATCATCAATCGACCGGTGCTCAGCTTCGATAAGGAAATCTTCTGGCCGATCTGCGGTTAACGCCTTTAATGATCTCATTAGCTGGCTCCCTCCAGTCCGCATCTATGTTGTAAGCAATGGACCAGATGACTTCTCCCTCCTTTCGGTCAATTAAAGAATAATGCGCTTTGATTTCCTTTGATTTCGTCACGTGAAACGGCACCCATGGCCAATGTCCATGGGAAATAACCTGACCCAGTATATGGACACCCACATCAATCCCAAAGGAAGCTAAATCAGACATGATCCGGTATTTTTCAATTCGACCCTTGATAACGGCATCTACCCCTAAGAGGTTTGCCAATTCCTGCTCATCCATACTCCAGACCTCATTTAATGATATGCCATTAGATTCAATTGACTTCAATGTCTTATTATAGGATTGTAGTCTGACCCAAATCGGTTTTCTTCCACTTTTGGTGCTACGCAAAATTTCCTGGTTGTAGGATATCATAAAAGCTTTGCTCTCAGCCTCTTGTAACTGCAAAAGTTCACTTTCGGAAATGTTATCAGGTAATGTTCCGGTATATACCATTTCGAAAGGAAGTACGGCAACAATCTGATGTTCACGAGTGGAAGTATCAAAAGTCGGCGAGATATAATGAGGAGTACAAGCCATAAGTATTAAAATAGCCCCGACAACCAAGAAGTATAGTTGATTTGATCTATGCATTGCGTAATCTTTTATCAATTCAAAGCATGAAGTACCTGTATCGATCCCTTACCTTATGAAAAATGAGGGCGACAAAAGCGTATAGAAACCTGACCATTTTTACATCTCAAAATTGCGATTTTCGACTGCTTCTTATCAATGACATGCGTCAAACTCATCTATGATGGCAGTTAACCACAACCATACGATTTCTTCAGCCATCATATTACATCATGGGAATACAATAGGTTATATTTACTTGTTTATAAGACTCTTGTACATTACTATTAGCCATATTCTATCCTACAATAAGCCAAATATATATTTGATTAGGACCATTTTATTAAGCACATTGCAGTAAAAATGCTATGAAACAGCTTTTAATATTATCGATACACTTATTCCTTTTAACACAGGTGTCCGGAAATGAATTAATCCGAACTACAAATGACCTGAACTCAGACATTATTGTCTCCGCTCTCAGTCCGGAGACGGCTCCTGATTTAAACCTAATTGCTAAAATCAACAATAATGAACTACACTTTACCACTACTGATAATCGACCCTGTCTGGGATTCCAATTTAGTTTTCTGTATGATACTACAGTGCTCCAAATTGAAGAAATAGAAGTCTTGGGAGATCCTGATCCAATCAACTATAATGAGATAATCAAAGGGCGTTACATCGTACTATTTTTATCCTCTCCGGATACGCCTATTGACTTGTCACAACAAAATACCGTAGTCAAACTCAAATTTACAAAAGCTGTACCGGACATTAATCTCAATTCATTTTTACTGAGTTCGTGTACCGAATTGGAGGCAATTTTCGTTGAGGGAGATTCCTTTGTAGGAACAGGAATATCCTGTAATCTAGCCGTTGCCAACGATGATTGTAACGTGACTTCTGACTGCGATGAAGATCATGTCGCTCCGATCATTGAATGCGGATATAGCGAAATAATTACCAGAATAAATGAAGCTGGCAATTTTGAAATCAGTGCCAGCGATTTTAGAAACCGAATCCACGACAATTGTGCCATAAATAAACAAATAAAGGTTTGGCTCAGCTTGCAGAACGATCCAAATGCTGAGATAAAAACCAAAATAACCTTTGACAGTGAAGCCGAACCCCAACAAACGGTCTATCTATTTGCCAGAGATGGAAATGAAAATACCAGTACCTGTGCTGTTCAACTGATATTGGGAGAACCTGACCCATTTGAACATGTGGATACGTTGTTTATACTCAAAGAGACAGTCGATGGAATCGCTATGCAACCAGATCAAACTGCTGATATAACCGGCCTGGGTTGTGATGGTGAATTAGTATCCTGTGACTCAGGATTAAATATTGTGAATTGTGATCGGTGGGTGCATGCAGATTCACAGAAGACAAAAACAGATCTTGCCCAATTATTGAAGCCCGTTAAACATGAATGCATCAGTATTTCGGAAGAAATTATTCATTGGATAGATAGTGTGGATCACTTACTTCCCCCTAAAAGAAGCCTTTTAATCAATTCGACAACTTCCAAAACCTATACTGATATTCCGATCGGATCCTATCAAATCGCGTACCAATGGATTTATTCAAATAGAACCTGTTCCAAAAGTTTAACCCGAAATTTGAGCATCCAAGGGTCATGTGAGGATCCGTTAAATATTCAGTTGAAAACCGAAATAATCCATCGATCTGATTATGAAATTCTTTTCCCGGAAGATCTTACTCTTACATCTGAAGCCTTTGATGCAATCAATATGGACTCACTGAGTTATTCCTTGCAGATTTCTGATGATGAATTTGAATTGGTCGGAATTCATTATGAGGATATCCATTTGGATAAACATGGTCATACATTGATTCAGAGAACCTGGACCGCCATCGATTGGTGTATTTTTTACCCTCCAATACCTGAAAACTCAGTAGAGGTTTATTTAGGATCACCGGGGCCGGATTCCATGGGAATGGATTGTGATTATCGCTACTTAAAAGATGGAGGTGATGGAGTGATGCAATATCGACAAAACATCATTATTGCCAAACCACTAGTATTTGAATCTAAAATCAATGTTCAGACTTCCATACCAAAAAACCGGGTTGAAAAAAATGTGAAAATCAAACCGAATGTTACGATTCACCCTAATCCACTGCTACAAGAGAGTTTGATTTCATATGAAAATGAGAGTAATGATCACTCGGTTGGATTATCGATTTATAGTCCGGATGGAAGGTTAATCTTTAGCGACGTAAAGGAAACCCATTCCAACTCGGAATGGCTGATCCGACGACACCTATTCCCAAATACCGGGGTATACCTGGTGAAAGTGCAAAGCAATTTTCATGCTTTGACTAAAAAAATCATTGTTCAATAAAATATGTGACTTATTGTTTTGGCTACCGTCCTAAAGAGGAAACTCAAGCTTTTTAGACATATAAGAGAAGAGATGGGGTGAAATCTACTAACGTAGAAGGAGCCCCAAACTCATGCACCTATCCGAATTGCATTGCCGGCAACTGCCGGCATTTTTATTTAGGATTTTCTTGATTCGACTTAATATTGGTTTAGTATCTTTCTAAGTACTGGTTCGTACGCATCCGCATACCTCATCATTCCCAGATCGCTGGGATGAGAACCATCCGTAGTGGCTTCTCCATCTACCCCCAGTAGCTGGTCGCTCTCTAAGTAGTAAAGGTTTTGAACACCATTATTCTGTAGTTTGAGAAAACTATTTCTTAAGGCCCGATGATTTTCAATGTGATGCTGCATCCTTTGAGGTAAAAAGGTGGCATTGGTATTGACCCGGTCTTCCACCAATAGGATTGGGGTATCAGGTCTGGCTTTTCTCAATTGTTCCACCAATGGAATAGCCCGTGCTTTGACCTGGTTCGAATTAAGGTTAGGAAGGCAATCGATTACAAAAACACAAGCATTTAGTTCAGTAATAAATGATCCGACTTCCAGTTCCATTCTACCATTTCCCGAAAAACCCAAATTGATGATTGGTCTCTCCAAACGGCGACCCAGAATACTTGGAAACGCCATTCCCGGTCTGGATGCGCACGCACCATGCAAAATAGAGGTACCATAAAACACCATCGGTCTTTCCTCTCTGGGTTGTACCGGTTCAAAACTATACTTCGAGTCTACCCCAATTTCCAGGTTTTCAATGCCGTTATAGAGAGGTAAATAGATCCGAAAGAGCCTTTTAACTGGCGCCATATTCTTAACGATATTTACTTCATCTTCCTGATTATTCGGCCGGGTAACATTGATCCATTTCCATTCCCCTCCCTCCAAGGCATATAAATCAAGGCCACTTACTCCGGTCGCCGGCATATGAGACATGGACAGTTGTTCTAATAATAATTGATATTTGACTTTTATATCCGGAGCATTTGTTCGAAAATGTACAATCATCCCTGCAGCATGTCTGGACAAATTCCACACCGGATCTCTGACAACTCCATGGGCTCGAGAAGGCAATCGATCATAATACCTTTCTGTATCGTGCCAACCTTTTCCTTCAACTCCCCATTCTCTCACATTGTACCAATTGATATCACTATTTGATGTGCCTAGAAGAGGCGGAATAAAAACATACGAACTGACCGCCATGGGTACATTTAATAGAAAGGATCTCCTTGAAATCATAAATCTCAAATTTTGAAAAAATAAGATAATGAATATTCAATAAAATATGGTACAATACGTATTTTGACATGAGAAGATCATTAAAGATTAAGTATGATTTTCTGGTTCAGTCGGACCTATTCAAAATAGTTTAACACTCATTTTCATATGATTACATTAAAAGATCTAATCAAGGCCGGGTTATTTAAAAAGTTTACCGGCTTGTTTACATTCATCCTCACTCTCAGTATTGGAAGTATCTATGCGCAGTCTAACTTGGATAGTGTACTGCCGGTACGAGGACTATGTATAGCAGCACCCACACCTGATTATTTGGATACTTTCGTAGATTTTATCAATCGGGAATTAAATGATCTGAATGTAAATACTTTGGTTTTAAGGGTAGACTATCGGTATGCCTATCAAAGCCATCCGGAGCTCCGCAATAACAATCCACTTACCATCGATAATGTCAGTAAGATTGTTTCTGCCTGCCGTCAGAATAACATCCGCCTCATTCCACAAATCAATCTCTTAGGTCACCAATCCTGGGCTGGAAATCTAAATCCACTTTTGGCAAAGTATCCGCAATTCGATGAAACGCCAGGGGTAGAGATGCCCGAAAAATATGAATGGCCAAATGAAGATGGGTTGTATTGTAAAAGCTATTGCCCCAACCACCCGGATGTACATATGGTAATTTTTGCCCTGGTTGACGAATTGCTTGAGGTTTTTAAGGCTGACGCATTCCATGCAGGCATGGATGAGGTGTTCTATTTGGCCGATGCCGATTGCCCTCGGTGCGGTGGTTTAGATCCTGCAACCGTTTTTGCAGATGAAGTTAAGAGAATTTACAATCACTTGAAATCAAAGAATGTAGAAATGTGGATTTGGGGAGATCGATTGATCGACGGGAAAATTACTGGATTGGGTATGTGGCAAGCGAGTATGAATAATACATCCAGAGCTATTGAAATGATTCCAAAAGAGGTGGTCATTTGCGATTGGCATTATCAAAGAGCTACTCCTACCGCTCCCTATTTTGCCATTCACGGATTCCAAGTTATTACTTGTCCTTATCGGTTACCCGAAGTAGGTCTCGAACAGCTTGAAAACATGTTAAATTATCGTGCAAATTCACCTAGCCATCTCAAAGAAAAGTTTTTGGGCATTATGCAGACTGCATGGGGTTCAGCCCGTTCTTTTGTAGAAAGTTACCGTAATAATGATCCACGTCCCCACCGACGTGGAGGAAATGTGCAAATGGCCTTTCGAAAACTTTTTGAGGCCATGAATAATTTGGAAGAATAGTACTTCGAGATTTATACTTAGAAGTGATTTAAAAACAGATGTTAAAATGAGTTGTATGCGCTTGACTTTCAAGACGAAGCTCTTTTTGAGATTCATAGCCACAGTTATGGATCGAGAAAGAAGCTGTAGAGGGAAAACTCACACCCACCGATATTAAAATATTGAGGCTGTGAGCTGACGTATTGAGAATCAATGGCATGCAAATCAATTAACAATTTGTTTTTAAATCACTTCTTAAATTAATATTCCTCAAAAAAGTTAGAGACAATCAATTTCTTCGATTAACTTGGGATAATAAATGTAACATCAAAAAATAAATAACGGATCGAATGGTCCATGGTGAGGATTAGTCTAAGGCATATAATATTTACATTACTAACTGGGATATTCATTCATTGCAGCCATTCGGGTGATAGGGTTCCATTGGTCAACCCAGATCAAAAATTGGATAACCCCAAAGATTCTATCTTTATCGAACAGTTTGAGCAAACCATTCGCGAAGAATTATTGCCTTCCACACCAGGAATGGCAGTAGCAGTCGTTAAAGCAGGTCACATCCTACTCAATCAAGGCTATGGAGTTAAAGTCATCGACAAAAGTGATCCGGTAACCCCGTTGACCTTGTTTAGAATTGGCTCACTCTCAAAAGGAGTTGCCGCCGTTTCTGCAGCCCTACTTGCTGAAGAACAAAAATTGGATTGGGATCAGTCTCTTAAAAACTACCTCAACGATTTTAACATCAAAGACACGACTAAATCAGATTCTATTCTCATAAAGCATATCCTTTCACATACAAGTGGCTTTGCCTATCACACTTACACCAATTTAATTGAGGCTGGACTTCCCATCGCCACTATTTTGAATAATTTCAATAAGGTTCATTTAATAGCCATTCCAGGAACCCAATACAGCTATCAAAATGCGGCTTTTAGTCTTTATCAATTGGTTGTGGAAAAGATAACCGGTAAGCCCTATCCTGAATATCTCAAACAGAGTCTATTTCTACCCTGGAATATGTGTCAGACGGGTGCTCATTATATGGATATGAGAAAAAGCGAGAATTTTGCTATACCACATAGATATCGTGAAGGAGCCTGGAATCAATCTTCACTCAATAGCAAATATTACAATGCAGTTCCTGCGGGAGGCATTCATGCATCAATTACCGACATGAGCCATTATATGAATCAAATTATTGAATTGCTTCATCGCGATCCTGATCACAAAATTCAGGAGATATTCAAACCTCAAATCAAAACCCCGGTGGAGTGGAGGTATTTTAGTCATTGGTCTCAGGTAGATTCTGCATCTTATGGAATGGGCTGGCGAATAGTTCACCAGGGGTCGGACGATGTCTATTATCATGGTGGACTTGTCAACAACTATCGCAGTGAAATCGCCATATTTCCTAAAGAGCGGATGGGCGTTTGTTTTTTGTACAATTCTGCACCCCAAAATGCCAAGAAAAGCATACCTGCTTTTCAAAAAGTTTATAACAAAATATTTTCTTCACCATAGTGATTCTCAAAAAGAATATGGGTACAAGACTAGAACAAATATTAAATGAATTTCAGACTGTTTTTTCAGGGCAACCCTGGTACGGTAAATCGATTCAGGAATCGTTGCAGTTGATCAATTTAGACAATATCAACAATGTAGCACCCAATCAGCACCGAGTTGGTCAAATATTGGATCATATGCTTGCTTGGCGAGTATTTGCGATCGAACAACTTCAAGGTAATAAAGCATACAAAATTGAAATTAATAGTGACAAAGATTGGACTCCCAACCGTAAATATGATCATGCCGACCTACAATTCCTCAAACAATCCTTTATTCAAACCCAACAAAAAATACTTACTCTTCTGGAAGGTATCGATGACAAAAAACTGGATGAAAAGGTACCTGGTCAGTCGTATTCTTTTGCCAAATTACTTACCGGAATAATTCAACATGATATTTACCATTTAGGGCAAATTAATATTTGCCGCTAAAGGAACATCTAGTTAGTCCAAGGGTGCATACCGGTAGGAGGGGTTACAGTAACTTTTCAAGAAAATCCAGGGATCTTTACATATTGGGAGTAGTTCAATTTTTCCTCTGAATGGGTTTGACGGAGATGGAATTCCAGGATCTCCTACAAACCATTTTGTGTCCAAGGGGGCATGACCCCTTGGAGGGATTGCAGTTAGCTTCGCACTTTCATAGGGACAAATTCCGCATAACTAATTAACAAGACACACGGAACTCCCACTTAGATTTATTCCATAGGGGGTCTTCGAAAAAGGGAAGAATTTGTGATCACTCTCTCCCACGATTCTTCTTCATCAGGTCTTATTAAGTGCCATAGGGTTTTGAGGTAGTCGCCATGAGTATCTTGATCAAAATATCCAGTCCAACCGGTAATACTGCCATAACCCTGCCACTTTACTGTAAAAGAGATGGCCAGCACATCTTGATCCTCTTTTCCGTTTACCCATCCTTTTAAAGGGAATATTCGGCCATCGACTCCGGAGGAAGAACGGTATTTTCCCCACAAGTCACCATTCGTTGAAATAGAATCCAGAATTAATTGAGAGCCCAACTCATTTTCCCAAGTGCCTATTAACCGGGAAAAATCCTGCGCAATAGAATCTACCGGACTTAAATACCAGGAACCTAACAGGACTAAAAAACAAAATTTTCGAACTACCGCATTGCTATGGCGCGGTTTACTCGTGGTTAAATTATTAGACTGATCTGCTAGTTCCATTGCGTAATTTTTTGCTCTGGTAATGTAAGAAATACTTGATTTTATGAGAGACTTGATATCCATCACCTACAAAATATAACGGATATCTAATTCAAAATAAACCATTTTAGCTCAAACTTTGCATCTATATAGTAAATCCATCACCTGAGAATTTAATAAAGGGAACTTTCAGGATCATTAAACCAGTCTAAAATGCAAATTCTGAGATTGTTGATTTGCCCGGTCGCCGCAACTTTCTTGATTCTATCTGCTTGCAAAAAACAGTATGAAACCCAAGAGGAAATCGTCGTCAAATTTGACTTTACTACCAAAGAGATTCCAACTATAAAATTTAAAAAAATAGTACAGTTGGAATCCACTGAAGCCTCACTATTCGACGAAATTTACAAACTATCTATTTTCAAAGACCATATCTATTTGTTAGAAAAAAGTAAAAACCAGGTTAAAACATTATACTTATTCAAAAATAATGGATCTTTCAAAACTAAGTTGAAACAAGGGAAAGGGCCTGGTGAAGTAAACTATCCTAGAGATTTTCGCATTGATCGCGAGAACAATCAGATCCTAGTCTCCCAAGGCAAATTGATCCATCATTATGACCTGGAATTGAATTATATAACAACGAGGACCTTTAAGACAAGTGTTGGAACTTTCGCCATCATCGATCAAGATCATTACCTTATTAAAAACAGTTCCACCAAGGGAGAGCAATACCATTCTTATCATTTATTTAACCACAACCTGGATAGTATTACTAAAAAGATTTTGCCCTATCCGGACGGAATGGCAATCTTTTCAACGAGTTTTCCTTTTTCAGAAACCGATGGTCCTGAATTAATCTTCTCCAGGTTAGCAGATCCCAATTTATATGGATTTCGAAATAAGAATGTATTCATCCGGTACAAATTGGATTTTGGTGAATATCAGGTGGATAATTTGGAAACCTATTTTCGGTTCCCTTCCAAACCAATTCACCTCTTGCCTACTGATGAAATTTCCTCAATTAACAACCCAGTCCTTACCTCCGGATATTTGGCATTTGATTATTCCTTGGATGGTAAATCACGTTATGTAATTTATTCACGAAACACGGGTACGCCATATTATTCTCATCTACTGGCAGAGAGCAACATCCTTCCACCAAGAAAATTTAGAGGCATTTTTGAGAATGAGATTGTCATCGAATGCAGCCCAGATGAAGTCAATAACTTTTTGGAAAACAATACGGAACTTTCCCTTTGGGAACCCAAATTTGAACCTGAAAAAAACCCGGTGCTTGTTTTCTTTGAAATTATAAATTAGGCTAAATAAATTACCGGCCCATCTCCAACTCTAAAATACCCCCCTTAACTATTTCTTGATGAGTAATCCAATGACGGTCTAATTTCTCTCCATTTAATTTTATGGATTGTATGTAAAAATTTTCTTTTGAATGGTTGTGCGCAACAATTGTAAATAAGTTGCCTTGATAATAATCTGGATCCAACTGTAATTCAATTTTACTGAATACAGGGCTTGTAATTTGATATTTATTATCGCCCGGGTTGATAGGATGAAGCCCCATGGCCGCCAACACGTACCAGGCCGACATCTGGCCCACATCTTCATTACCACACAAACCAAATGCATCATTTCCATATGCTGTTTCGCAAATTCTGCGAGTCCACTTTTGAGTTTGCTGCGGCATTCCGATTTCATTGAACATAAAAGGTATATGATGCACCGGCTCGTTTGGGTGATTGTAATAATCATTCCATAAGAAGTCATCCGGAGCCTGGTCGAAAAAGTGGGTCAAAAGTCGTTGGATGGAATCTCGCCCTCCCATTAATTCCTCTAAACCTGGTATATCATGAGGTACAAACCACCCCTGTTGAAACGGATTACTTTCAACGCATCCTTGTCCGTGCACAGTCTTACCTTTCCACTCTTTCCATTCACCATGTTCATCTTTGGCACGAAACCAATTCACCTGATTATCCCAAATGTTGACATAGTTTTTGCTTTTTTCAAAATAAGTAGTTGCGATATCCTTCTTTCCCATGGCATGCGCAAAGGTGGCAAAACACCAATCAAAATATGCATATTCCAGTGTTTTGGATATACTGTGTGGTACATATCCCAAACTTCCATTGCTAAAAGTGTCCACCGAGTTCTTACAAAATTCAAAGGCCTTTTCGTTATCAAAATTTCGGATTCCTTTTTGATAGGCATCGGTAATAACCGATACGGCCGGATTTCCAATCATACATCCCGAATAAGCATTGAGGAACTCCCAGCGGGGAAGATAGTGCCTATCACTCAATTCAGCCATTTGCAGAAGTGAGTTAATCTCGTCATTCACAATTTTTGGATTGATCAAAGTCTGCAACGGAAACTGCGATCTGAATACATCCCAACCACTAAAAATAGTCCGGTATACAAAATCTTGATTTTGATGAATCTTACGATCGGCTCCTAAATATTTACCATCTACATCGGAGAATGCTCGCGGATCAATCATGGTATGATACAACGCGGTATAAAATATCTCCCTTTCGCGATCAGTCCCCCCTTCAATGGATATCGATGTAATCGCTTTCTGCCAAAGATATCGGGCATGATCAACTACCTCTTCGAAATTCCAATGAGGGATATCGGACTCTAGATTCAATCTAGCCCCTTCCATACTTACAAACGAAATGCCACTTTTCATCAGTATTTTTTCATTGGCATGGGTGCCAAAGTTGGTAAAAAATCCAATATGCTTACCTCGATATTCGGTGATGCCCCGATAAATATTTGCTTTGGCCACAAGGTTTTGAAATTCCTGACTGGTAACTTGTTTTCTTTTCCGTACCATTCCTTCTGGGACCTCTACACTCCACATGCCGAAATCTTGTAAAGGCTTGCTGAATTGACAATAAAAATAAACGGTGTAATCCGCATTTCCATCTCCATTTCCCCACCCTCCCCCTTCGGGAGGGCATTTCATCCATCCGGATATGGTGTTATCATTTTCTACTTTAATATATTGCTCGGTGGATGTCCCCCCTATCCTTCTGGATAAATCAATCTGTATCCTGGAACTATCACTTTGGGGAAACGTAAATCGCAGCATACCAGCTCTTGGTGCAGCACTACATTCAGCTTTTATGTTATAATCGGTAAGGACTACACTATAGTAACCGGCTCTGGCCGTTTCCTGATCATGATCATAGCGGGAACGATAGCCCTTTTCCGGATATTCTTCATCTCCTTTATTAGTATATAATTTGCCAATGGTTGGCATGACCAAAAAGTTGCCGAGATCTCCATACCATCCAATTCCACTCATATGAGTAAAACTAAATCCTTCAATAGTCGTGTGGGTCCAGGAATATCCGGGACCGTTATCCCCACCGGTGCGAGTGTCAGGACTCAATTGTACCAATCCATAGGGT
>CBDCWO010000003.1:0-53623 GCA_965223405.1 Saprospiraceae bacterium | reverse complement strand
CCGATAAATTACTAACTTTAAACAAGCAACTTTCTACCAATGGCGCAGTCTCGACGCATAGCCGTTATTATGTTTACTGACATTGTCGGTTACACGGCTCTTATGGGTAAGGACGAAAGGGTAGCGCTTACTCTGCTCCATAAGAACAGAGAACTGCATCAAAGATTGCTGGGACAATTTAACGGTCATTTGCTCAAGGAACTTGGAGACGGCATGTTGTGTAGCTTCGAGACTACCACCGACGCTGTGTATTGTGCCGGTATGCTTATGCAGGATTTGAAGGAAGTAAATGGATTGCAACTTCGGATTGGAATTCATCTTGGAGAAGTGGTTGTAGAAGGGAACGATCTATACGGAAATGGGGTCAATATAGCTTCGCGTATAGAGGGCATCGCTTCGAAAGGACAGTTACTCGTATCGGAAGCTGTGTATAAGAACATTCGCAACAAATCAGAAATTAAGACCACATTCGTCGGAGAACATATGCTCAAGAATGTAGAAGAACCCGTTAGAGTATACTCGGTTCAAGTGGAGAAGATTCCAGAAAGTTACTCCCAAACGGTTAGCGCTTCTCGTAGGATCAAATCTAAATATGTATCCTGGACGTTCATAAGTATTTTGGTAGCACTGTCGATGCTACTGTATCTTATCATTAAGAAACCTTCAATTGCCTCGAACGACCAACCTGGAGTCAATTCTATTCTCGTCTTGCCGTTTACAAATATGAGCGACGATAAGGCACAAGAATACTTTTGTGATGCGATGACCGACCAGATTAACACCAATTTGGCTTCGGTTCAAGGATTGCAAGTAATCGGACAATCATCAGCCAAACAATTCAAGGATACTAAGCTTTCGATACGAGAAATTGCCCATGATTTTGGTGTGGACTTTATCCTCAAATCAGGTGTACAAAAGATAGGTGATAATATGCGACTGAATGCTCAGTTAATGAATGCTGACGGTATTCAGCTCTGGGCAGAGACGTTGGATAGAACTGCGCCAACAGAATCTATGTTTGCCATGCAAGATGAACTGTCCTCCTACATTGTTACCACTATAAGTGAAGAACTCGAATTCAAGTTGGAACACGACACACGTCCGACCAGTACGGAGGCCTATGATAAATTCATGGAAGCTAAATATATTGCCATCAATGAGTATTTCTGGAACAAGCCTGATTCAGTTGTCTATATGAGGGCTTATAAATTGTATGAAAAAGCTATTGAATTGGATACAAACTTCGCAGAAGCTTATGCAGGATTGGCTGATTTGATTGATGCAAGAATATTTAATTATGAGCTTGGTTTGCTAGGTGCACCTGATGAGGAATTATATCGACTCCGAGAAGAATATACCGACCATGCTTATCAATTGGATTCCAATTCTGCTTTCACCAATTATATGAAAGCAACATTTCTTGTTAAAACGTCAGGACCGTTGGAGGATGAATTTTATCACTTTAAAAAAGCTGTTCAACTAGATCCCAAAGACCCATACTACTATTTATGCCTTGCAATACCATTTTACAAAAGTGGATTGTTTGATCAAGCAATAAAATGTCTGGATAAAGGCATACAATTAGATCCACTGGAACCCAGGCAATATGCGTTTTATGGCGGATGTTTAATGCTGAAAGGGGATACAGAAGAAGGTATTGAAATGTTTGAGAAATGTAGGGAACTAAATAAAAATGGGTACCAGGATTTTGGAGTTTTTCCCTATGTATTGACTTTATCAATTAATGGAGAATTGGAAAAGGCAAGACAATATATTCAAGGCAGAAAGAAAGCTGGGTTTGCAATGTACAATATTGAGGATTTGTATTATGCAGCAACGGGTGAAAAGGACAAAATTGAAATGATGGATAATTGGGAGGTAAAAGCAATATTAAATGAATGGGAATATATATTTGATAAGTGGGAACGGTCTTTCATTTCTCCGACTGAACCAAATTGGTCAACCGTAATACAGAGGTATAAAAGTTTGTCGCATCCTCTGTATGATCCTATCCGAGATGATGCGAGGTTCGTGAAATACGCTAATAAGGAAAAGGAAATCTATGATAGTTTGGTGAAGAGGTTTGGTACTCTTCCATTTTAATCAAAATATCTTGAACTATTCGTTTCATTTCGCCGAGAAACCGTCTGTTCCCCATCAAAGACACTAGCTGATAGAAGCTTCATACTCAACCACCTTATCCCTGGCATATCGAACATAATGCTGATAAAATGTATGCTCCCCACAAACTCCATCCCTCTGCCCGTATACTATTGAACTAACAGCTAGTTGTCGCTAGGGTTCAGGGATGAGAAATAAACCTATCCTACAAGTCTTGACATAATTGGATATTGCATCTAAAAGTTCTAACTTAGATCTGATTAAGCATGATCGCAATGAGATTTCTCAGGATTAACTGCCTAGAATTACACGTACCTTTCGCAATACTTGCCCTAGCAACTGCCTGCAATTTAAAACCCTTAAGCTCTGTAGAAGTGGACTTAGAAAAGAGAGCTGTCCGTGCCGTATGGGACCAGATTAATGAAACCTTTTTGGCTAAAGATTGGGAGAGCTATTCAAAGCACTTTGTCCAGAGTCCCGATTTCCGATTAGTTCATTCATTTAACAATGATTGGCTCAACGGGTGGGATGCTTTTCAAACAAGATACAAGTCTCTAGTAACTGCTGAGGGTAACTATAACTTCAAAACTATCCGATTCGATGTGACTATTTCTCGTCAGGGGGATACCGCATGGGCAATGATTGAGTTTGTTTTTAGCCAGAACAATGGCCCCGAATTTCCCAACATTGAGCATGTGGTATTTATAAAAGAGGATGGGCAATGGAAGGTCACATCAGCATTAGCTGCCCCAATTCAGGAATAACAATTTCTAATTTATTTGGCCTAAAGATCCTATGTCTTACTCAATAATACTCAGGATACTCCTCTTTGGTGTGATAGGTAGATCTGTGGGTAAGGTTATGACAGGGTGTTTATTGCCCGAATTATATCTGACAAAAGTTAGATCGACAAGTTCAAGCCCTCTTTTTATTCTGTGAGAATAAGGCTTTTACTTATGGATTTGACTTCATTACGAAAGGCTTCGGTAAAGGTGTGCTCGAACCTCTTTAAAGCTTCAATAGCGTAGGGTTTAAAGGGTTCATCTTGTAGTAGCACAGATATAATTATTCTATATCTATTCCATAAGCCTTCATCAACGAAGCCCGATTGGTAATTATAAAATGCAGTTTCAAATACGATAAAATTAACATATTGTTGCATCACCATTTGTTCGAACTCCTTGGTATTTAATTCCAAAGAATCAATTTGTTTTGCCAAAGCTTCAGCAATTATTCCTGAATTAAGATATGTTGAAAGGTATGTGATATCATTGGTGGCGATTGATTGTCTAATTGAAGCTCTGGTAGTCTTTGTGTTGTGATTAATCTCTATTCCAATAAATACGAGCGATGCAATAATTGCTACGACACCGATAACTTGGGATATGTCTACTATTTTTGAGAAGTTCATTATATTTTTCTTCGATTAATTTCCAAATTGTTTACTTAATGATTCGTTGCATTCGTTGGTATAAATATATGTTTTTGATGAGTTCTTTGATAATGGGTCTTTGATAATTGGCTGAAATAACATTTGTTTCTTATAGACTCTAACTATAAAAATCCACCAGGACTCCGTATTTATCAAGAACACCCCTACCCAACATACCCCCCACCTAAGGTATATTTACCGTGCGTGAGGGTAGAACATGGCCTCTCGTTGCAATTTTGGAACTATTCCCTCCGATTTCTCTTTGAAATAGGGGTCCCACTGGTGGTTCGATAATGGTTTTCTATGATGGAGGGATGTAAATAGCAAAGTAAAATCCTCAGTTTTTCGCAAAGTTAAATCCCCACTTTTTTAGGGCAAATTTCAATATTTGGATTCATAAAAAAATCCAAGAATTGAAGCGAAAAGAGAAACTAAAAATGTGGTACCAAATTCAAAATTTGCGTAACAAGAAATTTAACAAAAGTCAGATTTCTGTAGAGTTAGGAGTTGCACGAAAGACGGTTCGCAAATATCTTAAGATGAGTGAGCAGGAGTTTGAAATGCATATTAAAAATGTTCAGAGTATGCCAAAGAAGCTTCGAGCCTATTATGACTATGTATATGGGATGCTTAAAAATCATCCTTATTTATCAGCAGCGCAGATAGAAGATCGATTGCTAGAGGAATATGGAGAGAATCTTCCACAGGTTCATTCCAAGACGGTGTATAATTTTGTACAGGCGATCCGACTGGAAAAAGGTATACCGAAGCCAAAATCGGGAGAGGACAGATATTTTGAGCAACGTCCACCTACGGATTATGGAGAAGAAGGTCAAGTAGATTTTGGGGAACACTGGATGCAAAAAGTAAATGGAGGCAGGCAAAAAGTGTATTTCATGGCGGTAGTGCTAAGTCGCTCAAGGTACAAATATGCCTATTTCACAAATGTTCCATTCACATCGGATTTAGCCATCAAAGCACATCAATTAGCCTTTGAATATTTTGAAGGGGTTCCCCGCAAAATGCTTTATGATCAGGATAAAGTATTTATAGTGGAGGAACATGGAGGTGATGTAGTATTGACCCAGAAGTTCAAACGCTACATTGAGACAGAAGCATGTAGCATACAGTTTTGTCGCAAGGCTGATCCCCAGACAAAGGGTAAAGTTGAAAATGTGGTCAAGTATGTCAAGAATAACTTTTTGAAAGGAAGAAGATATCATACTATAGATCATCTTAATGAGACGATTTTAAAGTGGTTGGAGAGGACCGGTAATGCCAAGAAACATGGCTCGACCCAACTGATTCCCGCAGCAGAATGGCTGATTGAAAAAAGAAGTTTGCTGGCTGTAAATAACGCACAGGTCAGGTATTTAACTGAAGTTTCCAGACGATCCTATAAGGTTCGAAAGGATAATACAATTGCGTACAGGAGTAATTTTTATAGCCTTCCCACTGGTACTTACCAGAACAGAAACTCTCAAGTGTGGATTGAAACAGGGCAGGATCAATTACGAATCTATGACCAGCAAAACAAAACCTTAATTGCTGTTCACCCCATATGTAGCCTAAAAGGTAAACTGATTCGTAACAACAATCATCTGAGAGACAAGAAAAGTAGTTTGAAACAAAAGGAAGAAAAGGTAATGCAACACCTGGATCATGACCCAGGTAGTAAAAGCTATTTACAGGCCCTCCATAAGGACAAACCCAGGTACTATCATGATCACCTTAGAGAAATGTTGAATATCCTGGGAGCCTATGATATCCAGGAAGTAAAATCGGCTATAGCGCAATGCTTGTCATTGAAAGTGTATAATGCTTTTGATCTGAAAAGTATGCTCCAAAGAATGCAGCAACAGCAGCTTTCCAAACCAGTTGAAGCATTGAATAAGAATTTGGAATTACCACAGCAGGCCAATATCGTACCTAATAAAAGTAACATCAATACCTATCAAATAATCATGAAATAAAAACTAAAAGCATGGAACAAATCAAAATGATAAAACAGTATGCCCAGGCACTGCGCCTGACCAAAATGAAAAATGATCCGGAAAGTCTTTTGCATGATGCTCAACTAAACAATCCTGGATATATGGCTTTTACCAAAAACTTGCTGGAAAGAGAAGTCAAACATCGTCAGCAAACCGATTTACAGCGTAGGATTAAAATGGCACGACTGCCTCATCATCATTTACTCGATCACTTTGATCACAACTATGACAACGGAATCAGTACTTCCCAACTCTCTCAACTCAGGGAATTACTTTGGTTGGAACAAAATTACAACCTCATCCTCATGGGTCCCTCTGGAATAGGAAAAACCTTTATCGCTTCAGGATTGATATATGATGCAGTGATGAATGGATACAAAGCCTATTTTATAACTATGGATGAATTGATCAATGTGCTCAAACTAAAAAACATTACTTCAAAAGCCATGAATACGTACAACAGATTGTTGAAATGTCATTTGTTGGCAATCGATGATATCATGCTTTTTCCCATTGAAAAAAATCAGGCTGTTGAACTCTTCAACTTGATCAATCAATTGCATGAAAAATCTTCCATTATCATCACCACTAACAAAAGTCCTAAACAATGGGCTCAAACCCTCGAAGATGAAGTATTGGCTACCGCTTTACTCGATCGACTACTCTATCGATGTGAAGTAGTAAAATTGAACGGAAAAAGTTATCGAATGGAAAACAGAAAAACTATATTTGATTCCAATTAATTAACCCGCCCAACTGGGGAAATCCAATTGCGAAAAATTGAGGATTTTTACTTTGCTATTTACAAGGGATTTGATATGGACAGATTCTTTTGCCAAAGTACATCTGCTGGAGCAACTTGCGGTTAAGAATTGATCATGCGTTATGGGCAATCAGTCGGAGAGTGGGGTGTGCGAGAGTTTCTTCGGGTTAGAATTGATTTCGGACGGTAACGGTGACATTAATTGTGTTATTCGGTTGTAAGGGTTTTTCTGCCGATAATGGTTATGTAACAAAATCGATATTTTGTTTACACCCTGTTTACACACCAATGAAAATAGCAGTTACAACATATTGTCATAACTACCTGATAATCAGTTGCCGGGGTGGCCCCGCAGTATTCACGGCGAGGGCAAGCAGGATTGATTTCATCGATCCTGGTTTGGGGGATTTCTCGAAACATTCCGGACCAATGCCTGTGGCCTTGGCTTTGTTATTTCCATCCATTCACTGGAGCAAGTTCCGCTCATGGCAGTAAATAAAAAAAGCCATTTCGTGATACGAAATGGCTTGAAAAATTTCGGTCGGGGTGGCAGGATTCGAACCTGCGACCCCCTGCTCCCAAAGCAGGTGCGCTAACCGGACTGCGCTACACCCCGAAATTGGGTGTGGGTGTGAGTGTGAGTGTGAGTGTGGGTGTGGGTGTGGGTGTGACGTTTAATTATACTTTGAATATCCATTCAATTATTATATGCTCTAATTTGTTCTCCCAACTATTTGGGAGATGTTTGCCAAACTGCACTGTCCTCCGTAGTCTTGACGAAGGAGGGCTCTGTCCTCCGAAGCTTTAGCGAAGGAGGGCATTTAATAATTCCATATTTGAATGTACACCAATTAATCTATCCCTCATTAACTGTTCTCCTAACTATTTAGGAGGAGCAAAGATAATAATTTCCGGAAAATGAAAAAGAGATAAGATTGGATCATTTAACCTCTACTATTTTGCCTTTGCAAACCGTTGAACTACAGGGTGATTATCAGAGCTTATTAAGTAAAAATTATTCCTGAATTCAATTGGGTATTATCGCATTGTCCAGCTGATTTTGATCCCTTTCCTCCTCCAAAAAGTCCAACTATATGATTTGGTATCCCATTTGAAATGATGGTCCGGGTCATTTCATTTTGGGTGATCGTAACCAGGTTTTCCCGATGCAGGGTCACCGAACAATCCAGTCGAGAGTCGTCCACAGAGGCCACACCCACACAATTTTGTTTTTGCAATGTTGTCTCGGAGGAATTATTTACTGTGAGGATTTCCTGTTCCTTGGTACTTGCCAGAAGTCCCAGTAAGAGACTTATGATGTATTTTATGTTTGGTAAATTCATGACTTGCCTAAATTTGAGTTAAAGAATTAAGTGTATATTACCTTAGTAGACAAGCATCAAAAAATCCTTCGGTTAATTTTAGAATAGTTTGTTTTGGATTGTTCCAGAAAGGGAGAATCAAATTTTTTAATAGCGGGGCGTATACAGAAATCTGTAAAATGAAATACTTTTATCCATAAAACGAGTAATCATGGCAACAGTGCAAAACAGAGATCTGTCGGTATATCATGAACTGATAGGTGACCTTTTTCCAAAACTCTCAGAAAAAGAAATCTGGCAGCAATATAGATTGTCGAATGATCAGGTGGATTTTTTTAATGAAAATGGGTACTTGAGCCATGTAAAAATTCTGGATGATCATCAGGTCGATCAGCTCAGAGTTGAATTGTACGAGATTAATACTGCCAGGCATCCTAAACACGATTTGTTTTATGAATTCCACAGCAATGAGTCAACTGATCCTAATACAGTTCTTTTTCATTCTTTGGGGCATTGGCGAATTACAGAGGGTTTTCATGACCTGCTCTGGAATCCGAGATTTGTAGTTGCAGCTTGCCAACTGTTAGGCAACAAAGCGGTCAGATTCTGGCACGACCAATTGTTTTGCAAACCGGCCAAACATGGAGGCGTTGTTGCCTGGCATCAGGATTATAGCTATTGGACCAGAACCGTTCCGATTCAGCATTTGACCTGTTGGGTAGGACTGGATGATGCGACTACAGAAAATGGATGCCTCTACTATATTCCAAAGAGCCACAAATGGAAATTACTGGACAAAATAGACCTCGCTGGAAAAATGGATAGTTTGGTGGATTATCTGACTCCATCGCAGAGAGAGGAATATCACCACAAAGTGGCTATTGAAATGCCCAAAGGATATGGTACCTTTCATCACCCTTTGATGGTACATGGGTCTTACGAAAATAAATCCGATATCTCCAGGAGGGCTCTTGTCCTCAACGTATTTGCCGATGGCACTCGGTCCAATTCCGATGAAGTGTTACTAACTGGTGTTCCTAAAATACCCAATGGGCAAAAAATGGAGGGTCGGTTTTTTCCACTCCTTTTTGACATAAAACAAATTCAATAGAAGATGACATACCGATCTAAGTGTGCGATTGCTACCGGGGATGGTCAATTTATTGTCGATGAGGTAACCCTTGGAAGACCTGATCCGGATGAAGTATTGGTAAAGATTAAAGCCGCTGGAATATGCCACACCGATTACGATTCGCTGAAATGGGGAAAACCACTCGTTATGGGCCATGAAGGAGCCGGAGTCGTGGTAGAGGTAGGACAAGGCGTTGTGGAATATACCACAGGTGATCAAGTGATCTTGAATTGGGCCACCCCTTGCCTAACCTGCTTTCAATGCCAGATTGGAAATCAACACCTGTGTGAAAACAATTCTCCGGTAATCGCTGGTGACAATGGGTATACCACAGGACATCCGCATCGCGAGGGCACACTTTGGCGTGGCCAGCCAATTCAGCGTTCTTTCAATCTGGGTACTTTAAGTGAATATGCATTGCTCAAAAAATCGGCCCTGGTGAAAGTAGAGGCCACGGATCTAAATTTTTCTGCTGCCTCGATAGTCAGTTGTGGAGTAATGACTGGGTATGGCTCAGTCGTCAATGCGGCCAAAGTATGTACCGGAAGCTCCGTAGTCGTACTTGGATGCGGTGGAGTAGGGCTGAATGTAATCCAGGCTGCTCGCATCTCAGGAGCAGCTACCATTATTGCCATTGATATCAACGAAAACAAGTTGTTGTTGGCCAAACAGTTCGGAGCAACCGATGAGATCCTTGCCAGCCCTTCAGACGCGAATTTGAGTGCAGCAGCGGCAGAGGTTAAAATATTGCTTGGAGGGCAGGGAGCGGATTATGCTTTCGAATGTACGGCCATACCCGCTCTCGGAGCTGCCCCTTTGGCTATGGTCAGAAATGCCGGTACAGCTATCCAGGTTAGTGGTATCGAGGAACCTTTAAGCATTGATATGAGACTATTTGAATGGGATAAGATCTACCTAAATCCCCTATATGGACAATGTAAACCCCAAATTGATTTTCCGAGATTGATGAAACTTTATCAAAAGGGAGATTTGATGTTGGATGAAATGATCACCAGGGAATATCAATTAGAAGAACTCCAGCTGGCATTTGAAGATATGCTTCAGGGGAAAAATGCCAAGGGGGTGGTTCGATTTGAATAAAACCAAGCCACAGTAAATTTAAATAAATCGCTTGTTATCAGCAGTTTTAGAACCATAGAATTGTCACAGCAGTCTTTTGAAAGGGATCACCTCCGATTCATGACTGTGAAATCACGAAATTTGCTGGGGCGGGGCGACATTTGTGTATTTGTTCCGCCACTGAATCCGGGAACTACCAACTTGCCCATATACATCTTACTACATGGAGTGTATGGTAGTGCTTGGTCATGGCCTTTGCAGGGTGGAGCTCATCTCGCAGCCCAACAATTGATTGATTTGCAAAAAATCCAACCGGCCATTCTGGCAATGCCATCAGATGGATTGTGGGGAGATGGTTCGGCTTATCTTGGCCACCACAACCAGAAATTCGATCACTGGATTGTAGATGATGTTCCACGGGCGATTATTGAGAATATTGAAGGTGCCGGGAGCGATTCCCCTTTATGTATTGGTGGATTGTCGATGGGGGGGTACGGTGCTTTATGTTTGGGTGCCCGGTTCGCAGAGAAGTTTCATGCAATATCCGCGCACAGTTCAATTACCAAGTTAGAGCAGATGCATCTGTTTGTTGAAGAATCTCTTGTAGATGGTCTGCTGGAAAATGAAGTTCCAAATGTAATCGATGCCCTACAAATCCATCTCGATAAACTCCCACCCATTCGTTTTGACTGCGGAATCGGTGATCCATTATTTGAAGCAAACCAAATACTTCATCGACAGATGAATCAACTAAAAATACCACATGAATTTAAAGAATATCCGGGAGCCCACGAATGGATTTATTGGCAAAAACATATTCGGGAAACCCTTTTGTTTTTTGATCAGATTTGTAGATCAATTAATAGAGCTGATCAGGTCCGGAAATAATGAGAATTGTTATCACAATACCTTAAGATTCTTTGTAAAGAGCCTGGTTTTCCATGACCATATGGATGAATCGGGAAACCAGGCTGTTGGCAATTGTGGTATCGGAATGAAGAGAAATAAATTTTATAAAATCTTCATGGGAGCGAAAATACTTATCCTTATACAATTCCACTCTCGCCTTTAATTCCTGGGCTTTCATCTCCGGGTGGAACTGGAAAGCATAAAATGGAGCCTCTTTAACCTTAAATCCATGGATAGGACAACGCTCTGATGAAACCAACAACTGGCAATTTTTCGGTAGACTATTGGTACTCTTGATGTGTCCGCTTACCGCGCTAAATTTAGCCGGGAAATTTTTAAATAGGAGATCGGACTGTGCTGTAGGGGTAAGAGTAAGTGTATAGAATCCAAGCTCCCGCTGGTTTTCATCAGTGACAATTTCAGCACCTAACATACGTGAAGCCAACATGAAACCACCACAAGACAACATGCCCGGCTTTTTAATTTTAATGGCATACTTCATTAGATCATGGAGGTTCTCAATCCAAGGGGTGAAATGTGAAGGATATTCAGTGGTGTCGCTGGGATCATCTGAAAGTCCTCCGATCATGAATGCATCGTATTGATCGAGTATCGCAGGTTTAAAATCAGGATCCCGGTAGACATCCAAAGTAATCCATTGCTCCTCCGCTAAATCTGAAAGACTGGTGAAACTTTGTCTTTCAATAAGCACCATGGACGGATCTCTTCGGATTTGGATCAATAAAATCCTAATCTCTTCTTTTGATTTCATTCGCATCACTTGCAAAATAATGGAATGCCAGAGTATTAGACCAATTTTCTTTTGAATTTTCTGAAAAGCATAAAATCCAGATGGTTGTAGACATTTTATTTCTTCTTAAATCACTTCAACTAATAAGTTGTAAGCCTTATTATGTAATTTGATTGATGAAATGTAAAACCAAAACTCATTACAAGCTATGTATAGGTCAGAACTTATTCAATTGATAAAGGGGAAATGTCCAAATAAATCCTCCTGGAAGACGAATTTTTTCTCAAAGCAGAATACGAAATCATTTTTTGTAGGCATCTGGATTTTATTTGCAGTGTGCTCGTTTTCTCAGAATGATAAAAATCCCTTTATCAATGGCGACCCTTTGCCAGATGCTCCTGAACTGGCTGTCAGAGGCCCCTATACCATCGGTGTGCGCACTATAGAGTTGATACATAAAGATCAGGTGGATGTGCTTAATTCAAAAGACAGCATCGATCCTCACTATGATCGGCCGTTGACATTGGAAATATGGTATCCTGCAGAGGTGGAAGGAAATGCAGAGGAATTGGTTGTTTATGATCAGGTTATGGGATTGAACGGCAATCCCAAGAGACCTCTTATCCCTTTTACATTTATGGGGAGAGCTATCCGCAATGCTGATCCACTAAAGGAATCAGATTCCTTTCCACTGGTAATTGTATCGCATGGCTATCCTGGGTCCAGGTTATTGCTGACCTATTTGACTGAAAATTTGGCCTCAAAAGGATATGTGGTTGTGGCGATTGACCATACCGAATCGACCTATCGGGATTTAGCGGGCTTTCAAAGTACTTTACTCAACAGGCCCAAGGATATTCTATTCGTACTGGACCAGGTGGCTCATTTGAGTTCAAAGGAAAAAGACCATTTTCTCTTTGGGAAAGTAGATGTAAACAATTCCGCTTTGATCGGATATTCGATGGGAGGTTATGGTGTGTTAAATGTCGTGGGTGCCGGATACAGTGATCTTTTGGTAAACTTTTTTGCGAAGATGACCGGTGGTAGTAAAGCAATCGTTACTCGCACCTTCGACCATCCGGAATTCGAAGCATCCTTCGATTCAAGAATCAAGGCTGTGGTGGCCTTTGCACCCTGGGGTATGGCTCGCGGAGTATGGGATGAGGATGGACTGAAGGGGGTAAAAGTGCCTACTTTTTTCATTGCTGGCAGTGAGGATGATGTTTCAGGGTATGATGATGGCATCAAAGCGATCTATGAAGGAGTAGTCAATGCCGATCGTTATCTTCTGACATATATTAATGCCAGACATAATGTAGCTCCGAATCCTCCTCCTCCGGAAACCTTACAACCGGAATTGCCACTCAATGAATACTTCCATTATGCAGAACCTGCCTGGGATGAAAATCGCATTAATAATATTAATCAGCATTTTGTAACTGCTTTCATTGGAATTCACTTAAAGCAAAAGGATTATATCAAGTACTTAAACTTAAATCAGGATTCCAATGAAGAAAACTGGACTGGTTTTAAACCGAGGACCTCGGTGGGATTAGAACTCAGACATGCCACCCCGGGTAGTGATGACCAAGATGCAAAAGAGAATTAGAGTCAATCATAGAGCGTAAAATGGCGATCAATAGCAATGGCAAAGAATTAATGAAACAAAAAAGGAAAACCAATATTGCAATGGTCATTGAGATGCTATTGAATTGTAAAGACCCCTTTGAGTTCTGGGTTAGGAGTTATGAGTTGTGAGGGGCTGACCAATGAGGTCCATTGAGGGGAAGAAAGGGGTGGAATATTCGGAAATCAGATGACAGAGAAAATCTACCAATGAATCCTAATCTCTTAAATGAGATCCTGAATCTTTGCAAGCAAATTTCAGGATGACATTCGTTTTTTGTTTTGGTTTACGCAGATAAGGAATGGATTATCACTTAGAACCGTGCAACCAACATGTGCATCAACACAAATAAAGGCAAACCCCTGAACTGTCAATTTCCACCCAGAAATTAAACCAAATAAGCAAATTACTGGCGTTTTAACAACAACGTCTACGCGAGATTCGAGAATCTTGGGATTTTCTTACAGCAGCGTTGAAGAAGTCAAAAAAGCTGGAATCTCACTTTCAATAAATAATCAGAAATTAATCCGAATAAACCAAGTAAACTTGAAATGAGGCCTTAATAAATGGAACGCAACATAAAATAGGCACCGGTTATTGAATAACCGACTGCTACAAATTATGAGAGCCTACTACAATCTGTTCCATTTATTACAGCCACTTTTTTGACTTCACCCACTGGACGATTTATTAAACCCTTTTAGGCTGGGCAACAGATTCCCATTTTTGGTGCAACGGACGCTGCCTTAAGAAAATAAGATTTTTTGTTACTTTTTCATCCGAAAAAGTAAAGAAGGAAAAAGATACCCGAAACGATAGACTACATCCCAGAACCAAAAGTACATCAAGTTAAAATCTTAAATAGAATGACGTTCGTTTCTTGTTTTTGTTTAGGGAACAATATATCGGCAATGACGAGTTGCAATTGCCATTGAGATTTATTATTGCCATTGAATTGTAAAAGCCAAACTTAAAACCGAATTTGTCCCATTTGAAAATTGAGAACAGACAATTTGGTGTGAGCCAAGCCCCTCAAAGGCTCTCTGCTCCCTCACAACTCATAACTCATAAATTTGAGGGGGATTAAGGAGGGTGGAATATCCGAGAGCAGTGTCAATAGCAATCGCAATGACAATGGGTGGAGCGCAATTTTACTTCATTACCTAATTCAATTAAGGTGATTCATATCAGATTCAAAGTAATTGGTAGCAGTTCCCGGACTATATGTAGAAATTTGGTTGTCGTTCTGCTTTAAAGCGCTTATTTTCAGATTATAATCTTTGATAATTGCAATACCAAGAGTTTAAGCCACCCGGGATGTATTCACAACACATAGAGTGTTACTGGAATCTTGTGTTGAAACCGGAAGACTTATTAGGAGACACAGAAATGCTGTCGCCGGATTGTACATTTGAAGTTTTATTGTGCTCCCATCCATTCTATTACCGTAAAGCGGGCTTAACAAAATGGAAAAAATCAAGAGGGCATTCTTTATTTATGGGACAACGCACCGCAAGTTTTTCCTACAAATCAAATCAAACCATTGAGATCTTTGGCATCCGTTTCAAACCATTTGCCTTCGGTACATTATCCTTTAGTTCATTGTCTATTTGGAATGATCAGATCGTTTCCTTACAATCTGTATTTCCGTACCTATATGCAGATTGTAACAAGATCTATGAAATTATCGCTGCTAAATGTTTGGACGAAAAATTAAAACTGGTCGAAAATTTGTTGAGAAAAATTGTTCCGCCCGATATCGATCATTCATTAAGAGATCAAACCAACTACATTCTGGATCGCAAAGGAATGGTTAAAATTCAGGAGATGTATGCTACTTTTTCGACCAATAAGTTAAGCCTGGCCAACAATTTTATTCATAAGATCGGTATATCACCCAAACACGTGTGCCGGATTTGGCGTATGAATAACTTCCTTTTTTTGCAATCCCAAAGTCCGGAAAAGAAATTTACCCAATTGTGTTTGGAGGCTGGTTATTATGATCAAGCCCATTTTATCAAAGAATTTAAGTCATTTTTTAAGCATACGCCACGTCGTTTTTATCAAAGCGAACCTCAATTATTGAAAATAACCCAGGAAGCTATTCAAAAGAGATTTACCCGTCAGTATGATCCTTTTGGTCAGGAGGTCACATTTATGTAAAGAAAATGTTAAACAAACTTTTTTACAATTTTTCATAGTACACAGGCTGTATTATGTGGAAAAATGCCTGATCTATGAAATCGATATTGTTAAGTACCCTTTTTTGTGCTATTTCTGTGATGAATTTGAACGCACAAAAAGATGAATTAACTCAAGATTACAAAGAAAATGTAATCGAACGCCTGTCTCAGCTGATGGAGGATCGATATGTTTTTCCAGAGATCGCCCAAAAAACTTCAGCATATCTGAAAACTAAATTGAAGGATGGAGATTTTAACCAGGTAAGTAGCCTGAAAGAATTCGCTACATCCTTAACATCAAGTGTGCAGGAAATCAACCGCGATAAACACATGCGTATCCGGCTTACTCCGCCCATGCGCAGCCGGGGAAATTCTGGAAAGGACGCCGTTGAAATTAAATTAGACCAAATAAACTTTACCCGCGAAATGACAGCCGGGTTCCGGGAAGTAAAGAAATTTGAGGGGAATATCGGCTATTTCGATCTTCGCGGTTTTGCGCCTGTGGAAGCTGGAGCTACTGTTGTAGATCATATGATGGCCCTCCTTCATACTTGCGATGCAATAATTATTGATTTGCGTAAAAATGGTGGAGGTAGCCCGGCAATGGTTCAGTATTTATGTTCTTACTTCTTTGACAAAAAGGTTCACTTGAATAGTTTGTATTGGAGGGAAGGAGATCGTACGGATGAATTTTGGACTACGGAGGTGGCAGGTGAAAAATTGCCTGATGTTCCTTTAATTGTTTTGACCAGTAATAGAACTTTTTCCGGTGCCGAGGAATTTAGTTACAACATGCAAACTCAGAAGCGAGCTACTTTAATCGGAGAAACGACCGGTGGAGGCGCAAATCCGGGAGGTACTGTGCCAATTAATGAAGATTTGGTTGTTTTTATTCCTACCGGAAGAGCAATCAATCCCATTACGGGTACCAATTGGGAAGGTGTGGGAGTAATCCCGGATTTCGAAACTTCGGCAAAAGAGGCTTTGACTGAAGCCTTGGCTCATGCCAAACCAATGGCAGAAAATTATCGAAAAAAGAAAATGGAAAAATATCGCAACACACTATCTGGACTATACAATCACTTAGAATCCGGAGGAGAGAAAAGCAAATTACACAAGCTTTTTGAACAGTGTGTTCACATGAGTTTGCTAAACGAAGGAGATATTAACCAGATGGGATATGACTATTTGAGGAGAAAAGAAAATAACAAATCCGAACTTATCCTGGAGACCAATACACGATTATTTCCAAATTCTGCCAATGTCTATGACAGTTATGCTGAAGTGTTGGCGGAGAATGGAAAATTGAGTAAAGCAATGATCAATTATAAAAAAGCCGTGTCCCTTGCTGAGAAGAACAATGACCCGCGCTTGAAACTTTTTCAAAAGAACTTGCAAAACGCCAAAGAAAAGTTTTCAAACTAAGACCTCTTAGTTGAAACTATTAAACCTGACTATTAGAATATTACCGGGGCATCTTAGGGTGTTCCGGTATTTTCTTGTTATTTGATATCGAATAAATAGATGTTATGGAGTTGGATGTTTGGACGTAGTCAAGCAGTCAATCTATTGCAACGAGGAGAAACGTAAAGGTGATTATCTGCATGTATTAAGTATTAGTTGAGATAGTTGAGATATTGATGGATTTACTGTGTGTAAAAAAGCATTAATGGAATTTCAAAATTCAGAATCACTATCTGGAATCATAATGGATTCATTGCTCTAGGGAGTGTCATTCAGATAAACTGTTTCATCGAAAGTTTAATCCTACCCTTAAATATTTATTACTGAAGTATTGATCAAGAGCATCATCAAGAGAGTCAGTGAGATAAATGCCGTTCATGAGGTTAAAATTAGCCATTAATCCGGACAGAGAATCGATAGCATCAATCAAATCTTCGGGTGTGTAATTATGAATTCCATGCAGAATCATGCATTTCTGAGCCATTAAATGTGGGTCAAGGATCAATGTATCACCAGGAACAACTGAGCCACCTAGAAATACTTCGCATCCTGGCCTGGTGCTCAAAAGAGCTTTTTGTAGTAATGGAATATGTCCTGTAAAGTCAATAATACAGTTAAATTCAGGCGTGTCTGTCAGGTCGGGAGAGATGAAACTTGGAAAAAAATCCATCTTTTCCATCAAATCGATTTTAGAAAGATTTTTGTCGGTAATGTATACTTCATATTCCTTTAATTGAAGGTTCATGCCAGCTAATATCCCTAGGGCGCCCGCCCCTAGAATCAGAGCAATGCCCTTTTTGGGCAATTGTTTAACTATGTGCTGTACCGTTGCCCCAGCACAAACGGACATCGCGGCCAGCGCATCAGGAACCGAGGCCGGAATTTTGATAATTTGATGACTTGGATCAAGCGAAACATGTGAGCTAAATCCTCCAAAGGTATATCCTGATGTGCTGATTGGCCCATGCCCGAATTTTTTTAGGTTTGTACATTTTTGAGGTATTCCGGCTAGACAGGACTCACACGTATTGCAATAATGATACAACATCCATACGACCCGGTCGCCAGTTTTGATCTTTAGTCCGGTCATATCCGCATGATTCGCAGGTGCATTGATCACGGATCCACAAGATTCATGGCCAAGAACCAAAGGAGCATGTTGTGCTCTGCGACCGGATATACTATGTACATCACTTCCACAGATAGTGGTACATCGATTCTTTATAAGGATGTCATCAGCCCCGGAAATTTTAAATTCCTTTTTAGAGAATTTTTGATTGGATGGAGTGAAAACCCATGCAAATGCCATATTATCCTTACATTAATTTTAGCTAAATGTCGATAGAATTCTTTACAATTGTTATTTTACAAGGATATTTTTAATTCCTACATTCTTCGTTAATCAAAATAGGAAAGATTACCAATACGCGGATATCCAATCAGGTTTCATCTTGGCTGAGAAGGACTTCTCCTTTCTATTTTAACCTATTTTGTATCGCTGCCGCCTTTACAGCCTATTTCTGTATGTATTCCTTTCGGAAACCCTTCTCTGCCGGATATTACGATGGTTTGGAATGGTTTGGAATAGAGTACAAAATATTGCTGGTAGTCAGTCAGGTGGTGGGGTATATGCTTTCGAAGTTTATTGGGATCAAGATTATCTCTGAATTGAATCATGCAACCCGGGCTCAGGCCATATTGGGCCTAATTGGCTTTAGTTGGATCAGCTTATTATTGTTTGCAGTAGTACCTCAACCTTTGCATATTTTAGCCATTTTTCTTAATGGATTGCCATTGGGAATGATCTGGGGAATAGTCTTTAGTTATCTGGAGGGACGCAAATTTACAGAAATGTTGGGTGCTGGCATGGCTGCGAGTTTTATTGTTGCTTCCGGTGCCGTGAAGTCTATAGGAAGGACTTTGATCGATCAATACCAGGTTCCTGAATTTTGGATGCCTTTTGCTACTGGTGCCGTGTTTGTTATTCCTCTTCTAATAGCCGTATGGGCCTTGGAAAAAATACCCGAACCAAACCATGAAGATGAAACGCTGAGAACAAAACGGATTCCGATGGATGGCAAGATGAGAATTGCTTTTTTTCGGAGATTTGCCTTTGGGATCATAGGCCTGGTGTTCATCTACTTATTGTTAACAGCTTATCGGGATTTTAGGGACAATTTTGCGGTAGAATTGTGGTTAGCACTAGGATTTGGTGGGACACCTGAAATACTAACCCTATCAGAAATTCCAATCGCATTAGGGGTGCTGATTATCGTTGGCCTCATGGTTTACATCAAAGACAACAAAAAGGCTTTTTGGTTGAATCATAATATTATTCTGGGTGGAGCTCTATTAGTAGGTCTGAGCACATTAGCATTTCAATTACATTGGATTGGCCCAGTCACTTGGATGATCAGCATTGGATTTGGTATGTATCTTTCATACATCACCTATCACACCATGTTATTTGAACGATGGATTGCATTATTCCGGATAAAAAGCAATATAGGGTTCTTGATGTATATTTCAGACTCCTTTGGGTATTTGGGAAGCGTCTCTGCATTGCTCTTTAAACACTTTTTCGCCAAAGAGATGAGTTGGTTGAACTTCTTTATTCATTGCAGTTATGGTATGGCCGTATTAGGTGTTTTGCTTACTGTGATCGTTAAAATTTACTTTAAAAGGAAAGTAGCAAAAATGGAGAGGACCAGATCCTTATTGTAGCTTTCACCATCAATTTTTAAATATTAGGATTGCGCATCAAGTCCTGAACTCAGCAAAGTAGTGAGCTCAGGACCTAATACAATAAATCACATATCAAAATCCGTGACTACGTCTTTAGTTAACTTCTTGTATTTACTAATTTGATAACTTAGTGTAATTAGAAATGTTGGAGATTCATTGTTAAAATCTCCGACGAGATTAAGGTTGGAACTATTGGTTATCAGTTCATAATTAAGAGATTGCAAAACATCCTTTAATTGAAAGCTCAATGAGATCTTGTCATTGAATAAACCTTTATTGAGTGCGATGTCCATGAAATAATAATCGCTTAGTTTTCCTTGAGAACGAGTCGTTTCACTGGCATAATAACCAATGAGTTGTAATTTTATAGCTTTCGGTAAATGAAAAGAACCTACCAATTGGGAAGTCCAGGAAAAATCCTTTTCTGAAAATGGAGACTCATCGATATGACCTTTAATCTGGTAGTGGAAAAGATTGGTATTGGCATTTAAACTGATCCACTTGGCAAGGTTAAAATTCCCCATCAATTCCAATCCTATAGATTCATCCTGGGCGTCGTTATGAAATACTGTGAATATTTTATTTTGCCGGCCCAATGTTAATTTCTGCTCAATTTTATCCCGTGTATGCCGGTAGTAGGCACTGGCAGACAGGACTGCCTTATCTTTTATGAGCTGATAGTTAAACTCCAGCGAGCGGATAAGCTCAGGTACCAGATCCGGATTCCCTTCACTATAGAAGTAGTCGTCTTCAAATTCAGGAAATGGGTTCATCATGTATTCATCGGGACGGTTGATGCGATTGGAGAGTGAGAATGTTACATTTGACTGGTTCTCAAATGATTTGGATATCGAAAAACCGGGAAAGAAGTTTAATTTTTGGTATGTGAAATTTGCGTCTGATGTAACCTGGTTCAAAATTCGATCCATATATTCCACTCTCAGACCTATTGTAGTATTAAAACCCGACAACTTGGTCGACATGTTCAAATAAGATCCGTAAATATTTTCAGCATAATCGTATAGATTCGTATACAGGGGATTTTTGATCCAAGCATTTTCTTCATAGTTAAATTGATCGAATGATATGTCTAAATTGCGAGAATAGTTTTGAAACGATACACCTGATTCAATTTTTGTATCAGCAGTTATTCCCTGTTCATAATCCAACGTTATCCTGACATCATTGCTAAAGTTTTCATTAAGAATTTCTTGTTGATAGGGCTGTGGATCTATAACTTGAAAATGGGCATCTGCTATGGCCTGATTGTGACTGGTAAGTAGATAGTAGTCGATATAAGAATAGTAGGTATTAATTGAAAGGATCTTGGTTTCAGCGAAGTTATAGGTATAGTTAAGGTTATTGGTAAAAAAGGTCGGCTTTTGGATAAATTTATACGTATTAAGCCCAAACCGTTGATTTCCCGGAGGCTGTGAGGAACCTCCAGTCTTAGCTAAAATGTCTATTTTGTTCTCCGTATATCCAGTGTTAAGGGAATATCCAAGCCGACTTTTTGAAGATGGTGTGTAATCCACATTAAAGCGAAAACCTAAATTATGGTTATTGGAAGTTCTATCCTGGTCGAGGAATGCATGGTGGATACTATCTGAAGAGATTAATTCGCGAAAATATTCATGAACTGCTGTTTTGGTTTTGTCTGCCCAATCCAGACTTGCCGTCAAATTTACTTTTTCAGTGTTTAAATTGATACTTAGATCTGATGCATATTTGCTTTTGGTACCCCAGGTGAAATTCACCAGGCCATTAAGACCTCTTTGAATTCCTTTTTTCAAAATGATATTGATGATCCCGGCTCCTCCTTCGGCCTGGAATTTTACAGAGGGGTTGGTGATGATCTCAATTTTATTGATAAGGTTAGCCGGAGTTTGTTTTAGTACTTCACCACCGGTTAATGCACTAGGCCTTCCGTTGATAAGGACCGTAAAATTTTGGCTGCCTCGCAAATTGAGGTTGCCGTCCTGATCAACCCGAACGGAAGGAGAGGTTTTTAATGCATCCACTGCTGATCCTCCGTGGGCGGATAGATTTCCTGATACATTGATCACTTGCTTATCTGTTTGCAAAGAGATTGCGGATCGTGTGGTAGAAACAACTACCTCTTCGAGAGCCAGGACATCCGGTTCAAGAGCGATAATGCCCAGATCCGTATTTTGATTATTAGTTATAAGATCAATATTCGGTATAGTAGAGGATTTAAATCCGATAAAGCTAACGGTTATGAAATAGTTTCCGGGTTTGATTTTATTTAACTGAAAACTCCCATTGGCCTCACTGATCGTCCCGGTGACCAGTAAAGAATCCTGAGCACTATATAGACTTATGGTGGCATACTCGATGGGGGTGATATGTCCGGCTTCTTGAACTACACCTACTATTGTCGCTAGAATTGGGTTGTTTCCGGTTAAATTAATTGACAAGGAGAAGAGGATAAATAAAGTACTACTTATGAATTTCATCGCTATATGATTTAGAGTAAATTATCAAATGAAAAATGACGCCTGTTTTCTGCAGTTCTGAAAGGGGAGGGAAATAGAGAGAGGAATTCATTTCCCTCCAAAAAGCTAATCTTAATTCGAGTGAATTATCTGTCCACTACCGGTAATCTTCTGCTTGACTTCAGGATTTCCTTTATAAAATACGGTTCCCGATCCTTTTATATTCACATCAAGAGACGTCGTGGCGTATACTTCGCAATTTCCGCTCCCTGCAATGTGCACTGCACAATCCGTACTCTCTATTAAGAATCCCTTGAAATTGCCGGATCCGGGGATGCTAATGTCTAATGTGTTGGTTTTCATTATAGAAGAAGCTTGAATTGTTCCGCTTCCATCAATGTAAAGATTGAGTTCATCAACTTGGTCAAATCCGCTCATGTCAACATTTCCGGATCCCGAAATAGCAACTTCTTTCAATGAGGGTAGAACTATTTCGAATGATAAATCATAGTTTTTAATGCATCCACGGTGAAGTCCCATTTTCCATACACCCCCACTAATTGATGGTTTGACTAGATCTATAATATTCCTATGTCCTGTAGCGGTTACTCTTTGAGTTTCCCCATACTTGATATCAACATCATAGGCACCTTGAAGATCAATACCCTCAAATTGAGGAATATTCAGAACACGAGTTTCCTTTCTTCCTTCGCCTTCAATACAAAAAATGTCGGTCGTGCAGTTGGAAAATAAAAGAACAAAAGCCAATAAAGATGCAGAACATATTTTTAAAGTTTTCATGATACTAATTTTTAGATTTACGAATAGGATTTAAATTCAAAATTGACCTGCTTTCAGAATCATGAAACAAAGATGGTTGATGGGAGTAGTGAAAATCGACCGGATAAAAAACTCGAACCATTTTGTTTGGACATATTTGGTTCGACTTTTTTTAGTAAAAAGTTCGAATTTGTTCTAAACTGTTGATTGTTAATGCTTTCTGCGGTACTGAGTAGGAGTGAGTCCTGTATATTTTTTAAACAAGGTATTGAAAGAAGATTTTGAATTAAATCCTACCTGGTATAGAATTTCAAGAATAGTTAAGTTATTTTGACTTTTATCAGCTAGGATTTCTTTGGCTTTTTTTATTCGGAATTCATTTATGAAATCGTAGAAATGCTTATTTAATTTGTGATTGATGAGGATGGAAAGCTCTTTTGGCGGTATTTTGGTAAGAGAGGCCAATTTATTAATACTTAATGATGCATCCAGATAAGGTTTTTTTTCAATCATGTAGACCATCAAATTATGTACTTGATCTGATTCCCGTGTGGATAAATGCGAAGCAGGATTTCTTGTTTCAGATACCATCGAACGGACTAATTGCAGCTCACTTAAAATCCCAGTAAATAATCCAGGATTGCGAAGGGCTTTTAATAGCAACCAGTATAGGAAAATTAACACACAGACATTCACTAAGTTTGATGCGAAAGAAGCCAAAAACTCAGTAGAATGTAACCGCAATAAATTTTTTATCAGAGCTATTGCTGACCAAATCACAATCATAACAAAAAAACTCATCAACCATTTGTAGTTTTTAAGATCAGGATTGGAATAATTCTCAATTAGTAATTCTTTATACCTTTTTAGCAGTAAGAAAATCCAAATGAAATAGCACACTTCTACCAAGTGGAGAAAGTAGTAATTTACCTTTATTGCCAGACCACTATAAAAAGAGTCAGCATCAAAAGTGCTCATTACCAAGGGGTAATAATAGGTAGGTATCAGGAAAAGATTTATAATCAGGTATGGTAAAAGATGCCAGACCACTGTAGATTTAATTTTGAAATCACGATATATTGAAGATTTAAAAAACAGTAGAAGAACAGGAAACAACAAGTAAGATGTTGTGCTTATTAGCATCCCGAGGATCGGAAAATCAGGATAGATATAAATTGATACATAGAGTGCTAAAGCATCAATTGAAAAGATCAGTAGGTAGAAGGACAATAATATGTTTGATAACTTTCGATCCGTACCAGTTGTTAACAAAAAACCAATGAACAAAAGACAGATCGAGACTTGAATCAATGAACTGATATGAATAAATGTTAGCTCCAGAATATATTGTTTATCAGGTAATCAAATTAATGGAGAAGTTAATGAATTCTAATTTTCCGTAGAGACTTTTTCCGATATTGGGAAGGTGTTAGCCCAGTTTTTTGTTTGAAAATGGTATTAAAAGAGGATTTGGAATTAAATCCTACCTGATAGAGTATTTCCAAGATGGTCAAGTCTTGCTTGTCCGGATGATTGAGAATGCTTTTGGCTTTCTCAATTCTGTACTCATTGATGAAATCAAAAAAGTTCTGATTCAACGTATGATTTATTAAAATTGAAAGTTCGCGGGTAGGGGTTTTGAGTTGACGTGCAAGTTTAGCGATACTCAATGAGGAATCCAAAAATGGTTCTTCAGTGATCATGTGATTCATGACTTCATTTAATTTAATTTGAGTCTCTTCCGGAAGGGATTCAAATCCAGGGTTGATTATATTTCCTATTGGCCCCTCATGAGATATCAAATTCCTCACCAGCTTAGTATCACTATAGATACCGGTAAACAAACCAGGGTTTCGTAACGCCTTTAGCAATAACCAATAAAGAAATATGGTGACACTAATGTTTAGCACATATATTGAGATATTATAATATGAACCGGTATTGTAAAAACGAAAGAAATTCTTAAAGATTGAAATAATGCCATATGAAGAAATCATGATTACCAATTGAAGCAACCACTTGAAATTCCCCAAATTGGGATTAGAGAAATTTTCTAAAAGTAATTTCCGGTATCGAAGGAGTAAGATTATAGTTATGACCAAATAAATTAATTGAAGGGCATGTGCCAAAATATAGATACCTTTTATATAAATTCCTGTGGAAAATTCATGATCATATTCGGTTGTAAATTGACCATTTATCAGCTTTTGATAATAAATAGGTATTAAAACCAGATTAACGATGAGATATGGAATGGCGTGAAGGGCAGTTTTCGATGTTATTCTAAAATCGCGATAAATAGATGACTTCACGATCAGATAAAGTAAGGCAGGATAAAATAGAATAGTCAGGCTAAGTAACATGCTAAATATCGGAAAACGGGGAAATAAATAGTAACCGACGAAACCTGACAAGGAATCTATAACAAAAATGATGAGGTAAAGGGATATTAATACATTGTTCAGCTGTCGCTTGGAACCTAGAGACAAAAGGAAAAATATGAAAACAAGGGCAATACAAGCATGGATGAGGGATGCAATTAGGTCAAAATTATAATCCACAATAATTCAACAATAATTTATTGCTAAATTTAAGTAAAGAATCGAGAAAATAGAAAAACAGGAGGGGCTGAACTTAAAATGAAGCGAGTCCGGATCTATGCGAGTGAAATAGAAGAGTCAAACTTATTACCCCAAGTAATGTCGAAGTTTGCTTTTGGTAAAGGATTTCCTTAAGCGTCGCAGTGCTCGTTCCTTTATTTGTCTGACCCTTTCACGTGTAAGGCCATACAATTCTCCAATTTCCTCCAGGGTAAGAGGTTTGTTTCCGTTAAGACCATAATAGGAAGACAATATTTCGTATTCGCGAGGGGAGAGTACAGACATTCCAAATTTCACTTCATCTTTGAGAGATTGTTCCATCAAATGAAGATCGGGTTGCAATTCGTCATCAAAGCTCATTAAATCCAACATGGTGGCATTACTTTCTTCCTCAGATCCAACTGGTGCGTCAAAGGATACATGTCTTAGTCCGCTCTGTAAAATTTTGTCAATTTCTTTGGGTTTCATTTCAAGTAGCTCTCCCAGTTCAGCTGATGAAGGAGCTCTCTCAAATTCCTGCACAAAAGATTGATAGGCCTCATTGACTTTATTGTATATCCCAACTTTGTTTAAAGGCAATCTAACGATACGAGAATATTCGACGATAGCTTGAAGAATGGATTGACGGATCCACCAGACGGCATATGATATAAACTTGAAACCTTTGGTTTCATCGAATCTTCTGGCAGCTTTCATTAAACCTACATTTCCCTCGTTGATTAAGTCACTCAGCGAGAGCCCTTGATTTTGGTATTGTTTAGCCACTGAAACGACAAATCTTAGGTTGGCTTTAGTAAGGCGAGATAAAGCATCTTCATCTCCACTTCGTATTTTTCTAGCTAAATCGGCCTCTTCTTCGGGTGTGAGAATGTCAATTTTACCAATATCATTGAGGTATTTATCCAGAGACAAGCTCTCTCGATTCGTAATTCTATTGGTAATTTTGAGTTGACGCATTGTACGGTTGTTACTAAATATACAATTGGGGTACCTAAAAAGTTTCGATCTGGAAAAAAATAGCTGTTGTTCACAGGAATACCTGAATAAACAACGTCCGAATAGCAACAATTGATATTCGGACGCAATTAATATTAAAAATTATTTTAATAAACTATATTTTATCGATCGCGATCGGGTCTTCGATTTCGGCCTCGATCATTTCCTCTTCCTCGATGGCGATCTTGGTGGCGGTTGCCATCACGATCATCTTCACTACCTTCAGGCCTTGGAATCGTAGCTTTTCGCGATAACTTCATTTTACCTGTTTTGCGATCTACACCTATCAATTTTACCTTGATTTCATCACCTACACTAAGAGCATCTTCGACATTTTTAATGTGGGTATGTGAGATCTCACTTACATGTACGAGCCCACTCTTACCTTTAAAATCTACAAATACGCCATAAGGCATTACAGAGGCAACTTTGGCATCATAGATATCCCCGACAGTCGGAGTAAAGGTGATTTCCTTAATTCTGGCTACAGCAGCATCAATCGAGGCTTTATCATTGCTGGCAATGCTTACGATCCCCTTATCATCTACTTCCTCAATAGATATCACAGTGCTAGTCATCTCTTGGAGTTCCTGAATTACAGATCCACCGGGTCCAATTACGGCGCCGATAAAGCTTTTCTCAATAATTATTTCAGCAATTCTCGGTGCGTGTGGTTTTAAATCTTCACGTGGCTCTGAGATGGACTTATTCATCTCATCCAAAATATGTAACCTGCCCTTACGAGCTTGCTCTAGTGCTTGAATCATGATTTCAGAAGGTAATCCGTCAATCTTAATGTCCATTTGACATCCACAGATTCCTTGCTTAGTACCGGTAACTTTAAAATCCATATCACCCAGGGCATCCTCATCACCTAAGATATCTGATAAAATAGCAAATTGTTCACCATCGGTGATCAGTCCCATTGCAATGCCTGCTATCGGACTCTTAATTTTGATACCACCATCCATCAAAGCCAATGATCCGGCGCATACGGTGGCCATTGATGAGGATCCATTGGATTCCAAGATGTCAGAAACCAATCTCAATGTATAAGGATTCTCAGAGGGCAATATCTGACGGATAGAACGTCCGGCTAGATTGGCATGTCCAACCTCACGTCTTCCTGGGCCTCGCATCGGTTTTACTTCTCCTACGGAGTAAGCAGGAAAGTTGTAATGAAGTATAAAGTCATCCCGATAGGAACCTAAGGCATTGTCAACCAAAAGTTGGTCTTGTTTTGTTCCTAGCGTCAAAGAAGTTAATGCTTGAGTTTCTCCACGGGTAAAAATAGCCGAACCATGGGTCGAAGGAAGATAATCGATTTCGGTCCAGATATCTCTTATTTCATCAAATGCACGACCGTCCAATCGGGTGGATAATTCCAGCATCATAGACCGAATGGTCTCTTTCTTTAATTTATCAAAATACTCTTGTGCCAAGCCCTGTTTTTCCTCAATGTATTCTTCACCATGTTCTTCGGTAAGTGTTTCAATCAGTGATTCTTTGATCGTTTGAAATTGTTCCTTGCGGTCAAATTTGGTAAGAGCCCCTTTGGCAATTTGCAATATTTGATCCTGCGCAAAATTGTCAATAAATGTTTTCAATTCCTCATCTTCTTCTACTTCTGGAAGTTCTCTCTTCACAGTTGCTTTTTCCCCAACTAATTTTGCCAATTCCAATTGAGCTTGACACTGTACCTTTATGGCTTCATGGCCTATTTGAATAGCTTCTACGAGTTCCGATTCCTGACATTCCTTGGCCTCACCTTCGACCATAGTCACATTATCAAGAGTCGCTCCAACCAGGATATCTAGGGTGGCCTCCTGAACCTCTTCCATTTTTGGATTTACCACATAATTTTCGTTGATTTTGGCTACTCTAACTTCAGATATAGGTCCACTCCATGGAATGTCCGAAACTGAAAGGGCAGTAGATGCAGCCAGGGCGGCATACGAATCAGGTAATTCTTCTTTATCACTCGATATAAGGTTAATTATTACCTGGGTTTCATTCATATACCCATCTGGGAACAAAGGTCTTAACGCTCTGTCCACTAAGCGTGAAGTCAATATTTCATAATCGGAAAGCCGAGCTTCACGGCGAAAGAAATTACCTGGTATCCGGCCTGCAGCAGCAAACTTCTCCTGATAATCTACCGATAATGGAAAAAAGGATTGTCCTTCTCTGGCTTCAAAATTAGATACTACAGAACAGAACAACATGGTTTGGCCAACTTTTACTACAACCGAACCGTGTGCCTGTGTCCCAAGTTTGCCTGTTTCTAAAATAACTTCTCTCCCATCAGGCAATTGGAATGAGGTACTTTTTGGTACTATACTTCCCATAAAAAAAATTTAAGTGTTTAAAAAAATCCAAGCCGGTTAGCGTTTGTGGCTTGTTGGTAAGGTTCACACTTTTGAGGAAGTTTAAGAGTCTATTTTATGAAGTTTTCTGAAAAAATTATTTACGAAGACCCAGTTGCTCAATTAAAGCGCGATAGTCTCCTATGTCCTTTCTTTGAAGGTAATTAAGATACCTTTTGCGCTTTCCAACCAGACTTAATAAAGTTCTTTTACTAGAAAAATCTTTTTTATTTTGTCTTAAATGATCAGATAAATGCTTAATTCGGTGAGTAAAAATGGCTATTTGAGCTCTAACCGAACCAGTGTTTTTCGTAGAGCCTCCGTACTCAGCTACAATTTCAGCAATTTTTTCTTTTGTAATACCTGACATGTGATGTATTTATTTACTTCTATTTTTCGAGCCGCAAAGTTATAAATAATTTTTTTATAATGCCTTATTTATTGAAGAAGAAATATATCCTAAATGAGGGGAATAGAAAAAACGCACAACAAGGACCTGGTTAGGTAGACTTTCACTTCCTGGGGATTTCATAAAAGACCCCGTTATCACCTTCATCAACACTTTGTGACCCAGAGATTTTTTAGTGAAGATCGAATTCAAAGTGGATTCGGAAATTTTTTCTAGTTATCTCTGTTCAAGTCTTTTGAGAAGGATTAAGGGGGTAAGATTTGTTTTGCTTCGCACCACAACGCATCCATTTCAGACAACGACATCTCTTTTAAAGGTTTGGAAGCTTTCTCTTCAATATATTCAAATCGATTTTTGAATTTGATATTGCATTTCTCTAAAGCTGTTTCAGGGTCCACTCCAATAAATCGTGCATAGTTAATTAGGGCAAACAATAGATCTCCAAACTCTTCTTCGATATTCGCCTGCTGTGCTCCGCTACCAACTTGCTCTTTGAGTTCGCTCAATTCTTCTTCTACTTTATCCCACACTTGGTCTTGATGTTCCCATTCAAATCCTACCTGTTTGGTCTTTTCTTGCATGCGATATGCTTTAACCATCGCTGGTAAGCCATTGGGGACTCCACTCAAAATGGATTTTTTCCCTTCGGCAAGTTTAAGTTGTTCCCAATTTTTTTTCACCTCTTCTTCATTCTTTACTTCCCAATCACCATAGATGTGTGGATGTCTGGCTATTAATTTGTCACAAACGGCATTTAGAGCACTACCAATTTCAAACTTACCCTTTTCATCAGCAATTTTTGCATAAAACACTATATGCAACATCAGATCTCCAAGCTCTTCTTTGATGTCATCCCAGTTTTCTTCGATTATCGCATCTGCCAACTCATAGGTCTCTTCGATAGTCAGATTTCGCAGACTGTGAATGGTTTGCTTTTTATCCCAGGGGCATTGAGAGCGGAGATCATCCATGACATCCAGTAACCTTCCAAACGCATTCAGCTTTTCTTTTCTATTCATTATTTTTGAAACTAAAATCAAGTATCTTTGTTCTATAAAAGAAAGAAATCTAAATGGAATTCTTATATATTTTCGGGATTATATTTTTTGTTTTTCTCATATCATTTGCACTGATTAATATTCGACACATTTTCACTGGAAATGAATTTCGTGGGACTTGTGCTACGAACAATCCTATGTTGAAGAACCAAATTGGTGAATGTAAAGTTTGTGGAAAAATGCCCGAGGAGGAATGTAAGATGCCTCAGGTAAAGCCTACGCCGTAGAGGTTGGAACAATAAAATCGATATGTAATTAATACTTTCGGGATGTCATTTTAGATCCAACAAAGATGGAAGATCCTAAAATAAACACTACTGCAATAATCGACAAAATGAGCATGATTCTCTGATTTAAACTCCTCTAAATTTTTAATTAATTCTACCTTCAAAGAATTCTGTTCATGTGGATAATATGCTAATATCCGTAAATTCGTTTGATTATAAAAAGCTGGAGTAGCCTAATATTTACATATTTTTTTTCGAAATATTCAATCACTTCAGCAGAATAAATTTATACATATTTTATTTTAAATTAAAACTTTTTTTAATATATTTTTTTAAAGATATATTAATATTTGAAAATTAATTATCCCTACGGCAAATTAAGCCTGTTTTCATCACTACCGCTAGGATACATTGTCGAAAATTCAAGGATGAGTGCATGGCTGATTGACCTTACTTTTGAGGTAGAGATAAGCAATTGTTTGAGTAATTTGGAAATTCGCGGTGTGCCACGATTTGATCTTGATCAGGAAGCTCATTGATACGCATCATCCGATGGTAAGCGAATTTCATACATATTTGATTAGAGAAAATCGAATAAATTATGTTAATAAATGACAAAATGACATTGAGTGAAGTGCAGAGGTCGTTTCATAAAAACTATCCCGGATTAAAACTGGAATTTTACAAGTACGCTCATAAAGATCATGAAGGGTCCAAAAATGAAAATCGATATGATTCATCCGAATTAATTGCCAATATTCGAACCATCCACGCTGAGGGAGAATTGGAAGTTGATCCGGATATGTCAATTTCCAAATTGGAATCTTCTTTCAAAGATATGTTTGGACTAAATGTTCAGGTATTCAGAAAATCAAATACCATTTGGCTGCAGACTATTACTACTGATAATTGGACCTTATCAGAATCCAATCGAAAGGGTTTAGCTTCAAAAAGAAAATAACAGATACTTACATGGATGTTAAGATTGTCAATAAAAACTTCCCCATGAAAGCCAACATGGAGGATGAAATCTATCAACTATTGGATAAGAAATTTGGCTATTACAACTTTATAACTAAGACCATCGTATACCTGGAACGGGATAAAAAGTTAGTAAAAAAGTATACTGTAGATATTGAGATGAGGATGAAGAATGCCAATCCAATCCAGGCCTCAGATAGTCGTGAACGATGGAAAATGGCCATGAATGGAAGCATTAAAAAAATTGGCAAACAAATTGAAAAATATAAGAATAAACGCTATTCCAGTGGATAGATAAGTTAAGCCTGATAGAACTTACCCTTATTTTTCTTCAGATTGCATATGAGCAATCCTCCCTTGGTGGGAGTTGTATTTTGCACAATACCGGGAGGTATTATTGAGTGTCTTTTTTTTGTGATTTATTCATGCTTGTTTTCGGATATGAAAGTGTTTATTTCACTTTCGGAAAATTCACAAAATTCCTTGAGGATTTCTGTGGCGTCTTCGTTTAACAATGGTGACGCTTTGTAGATTTTTTGAGGTGTATCACTAAACCAAACCGGAAAACCAGTCGTTTTTACCTTTCCAACAGTAGGGTGATCGATCTCGATTATCATTTTATTATGCCTAATTTGAGGATCTTGAATCATTTCATCGAACGTATTGACCTGTGAGCACCAAACGTCTTCTTGTAAAAGAATTTTGAGCCATTCGCTGGTGGTTTTCGTTTGAAATACCTGATCAAAATCAAACCGGATTTCATCCCTGCTTTCAATAATATTGTTCGCAGCATATAGTTTGGAATTATACTTTTCCAAACCGATGATTTGTGCTAACTTTTGAACCGAATTCATACCAATGGCCAAGTAGCCGTCTTGTGTGTTGTAAAGCCCGTAAGGAGCCCCAAGCCAGGGGTTTGGAATACCACTTTCACTTCGTTCCGGATTTTTGCCTTTGTATAAATAGGCCGTAATTTCCTGTATATGAAAACCCACAACCGAGTTTAATAAATTGGCTTCAATTTTTTGTCCTTTGCCGGTTTGTTCTCTGGAATAGATAGCTGCCAATATCGATTGATTGATAAATAAACTTGTCAATAGATCGGCCTGTCCTACGGCGGTAACCACTGGCATCTCTCCTTTTTTACCATTTAATGCGGAACCACCTCCGATTGATTGGGCCAACAAGTCTTGCCCGGGTCTCTGCCGATATGGACCGGAAGCACCATATCCTGAACTAGAACAGTATACGAGCCCCGGATTCAGTATTTTCATTTCTTCATACCCCAGTCCTAATCTTTCCATCACACCCGGACGAAAATTTTCCACCAGGATATCTGATTTGGAAATAATATCTGTGGCAATTTTTTTTCCCGTTGGTTCTTTGAGATTTAAGGCAATACTACGTTTATTTCTGTTGAAACTGAGAAACGAAATGCTTTCTCCCTCACAATATATATTTCCATAGGCATAATGTCGCATCCAATCACCGGTATTGGGCTCAATTTTGATTATATCAGCACCCATGTCTCCAAGCATTTGAGTCGCCCAGGGACCTTGAGCCAGTTGAGTGAAGTCAGCAACAATTAATCCATTCAAAGGGCCAATTTTATCTTGATTTTCCATACCTGTATTGTTCATTTTCTGTTTCGCCACAAAACACTATTCTTTGAAATGTATGAGGCTATGTTAATCGATCCAAGATGATTAATTTTTATCGATAAATTTATTAATAGCCTTTTGTGCTTCTGTACTCACATAAAGGTCAGCAACCGCTTTACTTTCTTCGCCGATTTTTTGATCGAAAGGAATTGAAGACATACTTAAGTTCGCTAATCTTTTTAATTGTTTGATGGCCGGTGGAAACCTTCGTGTCAGTTTTTCTGCAAATTGCACCACTTTCTCATCAAACTCCTCGTGCCGGTATATTTGATTTACTATACCCCAACCAAATAGTTCTTTTGCAGTGTATTGCTTACCAGTGAATAACATTTCTTTTACTCTGTTAATTCCTATTCTTTGAATTAATCTTTGGGTTCCTCCACCACCAGGTATCAAGCATAAAAATACTTCTGGTAAACCCATTTTTGCAGTATCTGACGCCACAAGCAGATCACAGGACAGGGCAATTTCAAAACCTCCACCGAGTGCGAATCCATTAACGGCAGCTATCCAGGGTTTAGGAGCATGTTCAATATTTTCATATAATTTTATCCCATTATCTTGAAAATCTTTGAATTGTTCCGGAGTTTGGTTTCCATATTCTTTTATATCTGCTCCGGCCATAAAGGCACGACCCGTACCCGTAATCACGGCGACCCTTATATCACTATTTGCATTTATGGCTTGAATACCGGTAATAATTTCATCCATCATTTCCCGATTCATTGCATTGAGATGGTCAGGGCGATTAAAACTGAGGATGGCAATTTTATTTTTAACTTTTACCGTAATATTTTTGAAAGTGCTATTCATATTGTACAATGGATTGGTATAACTTATTCAATTTTTTAATCAATATATGCGAAGACTTATTTTTTATAAGACCATTATGTAACAGGTCAGCTCCTTGCTCTTGAAACTGATTCCACCCGACATGTCTTGGACGCAAATAGGCTTTGTTCATAGTTTCCAATGTATTCTTAAAAAAGTTATTACAAAGTTGGTTATTTGTCTCGCTCAGCCAGGCAACTAAATTACCTGGTTGTCCACCAATTTCGGTATAGATGCCTGTCTGTGTTTTGGCATTGGCTACGTAATATACATAAGCAAGAGCTAAATCTTCATGTTTACAATGAGTAGAAATCGCAAGTCCAACTCCCCCCAGAATTGTTGAAACTTTAATTTTGGGATTTCTCGGACTATTGCTAAAACTTACTATTTTTTTTGAATACCCATTCCTGGAATAATTGGTATATCCGAAGAGGTACGGCGAATAAATAATCTCGTCATCACAACTCATACAATCTAAAAGCTGAATGGGATTCCAATTTGTGGAATCGGGGTGTATGTAATGCAAATGATACTTTAACTCGTCTAAAACGGCTATGCCGGTCCTTTCATCAATGGTGTTTTGTTGTATAAATGTTCTTCCGGATTGTTGAGCACATAGGGTTAAGAAAGTACACCATAGGTCAGTAGCACACAATGGCCATGCCACTGCATAATTGCATGGTACTTGTCGATAAAAATTTAGTAGCTCCTTTCTTGTTCTTGGAAGTTCCAGATTCAACATGGCAACCAAATCATCCCGTGAAGCAGCAACCAATGCAGCAGCGTCGATAGGTAAGGCATATAAATGATCCTGATAGATATAAGAATTGAAACTCGGTCCTACGGATTGTGCGGCTAACTCAGACAACTGCCTTTCGGGTAGTCGTTCCTCCAAGGGTAGTAAAAGTTGGTTCGAATCAACATGCCCCATATGGGGATGGTCAATAGTGATCAGATCATAACTATCCACCATCTCTTCAATGGGCATATCACCAAACTCTTTGAGTGAACGAATATACCATTCAATTCGTACGGATGGATATTTTTTTACAAATGCGGCAGATGTGATTCTGAGTGGATCATATCCTCTCGGATGATCCCATGCCATACCTCTTAGTGTTATTATTTCTGACATGCTATAGCGAGATTGTTGTTTAAGGAATCCATTGCTCACACTTGTCTTTTCCAAATCGCGGCATCCACTTAGCACATTTGGAAATCTTTATAACACTAGTTAGTAACGCCATAAGCCTTTAGCTTTCAAAGAAATTGATATCCTGGATGCCAATAACTTTGGTTGAATGGTTCTAGCTTAATCCATTAAACCAGGCCTTCTCCCAGATTCTTTATACATTTTCTTCCTCACTGATTCACCATACAATGTTCTAAATATCAGAGATTGATGTGTTTAGAAATTGTATTTGGCCAAGCCTATAACGGGGCCAAATAAGAGTAACTATAAATTATTTACTAGAACTCCTAAAAGTACACCTTTTTAAATAGAGTAATCAAAAAAGAAAGTTTAGTAAAACATTGAATATTCACGATTCGTGGATGACTAAGAGTGGAATCCTTAAATCAAACAACTTTTGTTTAGTGTGGCTTTTTTTAAATAAGGTTGCAAAAAAACTTTGCTTCCTGTGAATCATACATAAAATATCAGCCTCTACCTTTCGACAATAGCCATTTATAGTATCTATTACCGACATTTCCTTGGGTAGTGCCTGGAATTGATAATTCAATCCTTTTAGATAGGTGTCCCATTGGGGGGCATAAGTATCGGACTCATCATCTTGGATGTGGCATAAGTGAACCTTGGATTGAAAGTGTTTCACCAACTTAATCAGTAAAGTTAAGCCTGGAGTAACCTCAACTGGTTCATCGTCTACCGAAATCACTACAAATTTGGGAGTTGAGAAAATGTAATCTTTGGGAATTGCTATTATCGGAATGTTAATCTTCCGAATTAGTTCCTGGGTGACACTCCCAATGGTCATTTCTTTTAAGGCGTTCGAGCCACGAGTTCCTACAATTACCATTTCAATTTGAAACTTTTTCACATACGCCTCTATCATGGCAGCAGGATCACCTAGAGTAATCCATTTGATCAATTTAAGATTTTTGGGAATATCACGCAATTCAGCTTTTATCATACGGGTAAAATCTTCTTCCGCATTTTCTTTTAACATTTCGTCCATTTTAATAAACATTCCCGTCTTTTGACGATAATATATGCTATGGATAATATGTATTTCACCTCCTCCCAGTGCAGATAAAAATGCCATACCATATTTAATGGCATCGACGGAAGCATCTGAAAAATCCGTAGGACACAACCATTTTCTCATATCGTGATTATTTTACATTGTGTAAAAAAAGAATTGGAATTGTCGATTTAAGAATTAATTCTTTTGCAATACTCCGAAAAAGCAAACTAGAAATAAATGTTTGATTATCAGGTATTACTATCAAAAGATCTGCGTTTTCATGATAAGCGCTTGTTAACAACGAATCACTGATTTGCAAACTATGTATTACCGAAACCTCAAAGCCAAAGGTTACTTCTTCTTTGTCATAATATTCCTTGACGATCTGATCAGAGGTATCGGTAAAATTGTCTTTAGGAGTATCTTGAATATGTACAAATTTTAAGAAAGCCTGATGGGACTGATTCCAGTTTCTGATGGCCTTAAGTACCGAGGTTTGTGATATATGTTGATCACTGGCTACAACGACTTTCTTATACGATCTATAAGTGCTGTTGATGGGAACCAGTAACAATGGACAATGAATACTTTTGGTAATTCCAAATGAAATGGTACCGAACCATTTATCCTTTTTTTTGTATTTATCCCGAGTCCCTGCTATGATCCAATTAAATTTCTTGGAATATTTACTGATCACAGATATTGTTTCACCTGTTTTTATGACGATGGGAAATTGATTGTTGATTTGATTTTCGGATAAAGATGTTGTAATGTAATTCCTTAGTTTTTGTCTTGCTTCATCTTCTTTTTGGCTTGGCTTTAAAAGTATTGATTTTCCTCCGCTCCTTATTTCATCGAGTATGTGCAGAACAGTGAGCTTATCCTCAGGGCTTTTCCAGGAGATGGCGTAGAGGAGAGCATTCAGAGAAGCTTCTGTCAAATCCATCGGTACCAGGATATTTCGCATCGATATTGAATTCTATACAGGTGTAATATGTCTTGTTATACTCAAGTTTGTAAATGACATACGTCATTATAGCAAATAATGCGCCTCATAAAAGGAAGAGTCAGGAAGAATTTGATACATGTCGTTAGCTTAAGTTGAGAACTTACATTCCAGGAGAACCGATTAATTAGGTTTGGTTAAATTCGTAAACCTCTGCTCCGCTGAGCCTTAGGATCTTTTCTATGTAAAGCACGAACCTTGTACGGCCTAAACATTTATTTCAGAAACCCTACTTTCGTCAAAATAATTGCCTATACAGGAAGCAGTCCAATATTGATTTGGTCTGCAGTAATTCTTGCCCGATATGTGGTGAAGCTAAGTGTATATATATCATCTCCAAATTCTATATTTCAATTTAATAACAATTTGTATCTTCCAAATTTTAGATTGATTAGCTATGGCAAGACGCAAAACTCCCGGATCACCACCAGGTACCATCTCATTTACCGGTGAGAAAGAAGTGGAAAATATTTTGATTCACCATTTTGAGTACAATCAAAATCAATGTTCCTTTTCCGAACATCTGGATGCTTCAAAACTGGATCTGGAAAGTAAAAAGTCAATCACCTGGATTGACATACGAGGTCTTCATGATACAGAACTATTGCAAAAAATAGGAGACCTGTTTAACATCCATCCATTGGCATTAGAAGATATCGCAGATGTTCACCAGCGTCCCAAATTTAATGAATATCCCACGGGTAATTTTGCGGTCTTTAAATCGATGTATTGGAAAGAAAGGAGAAAGAAACCAGTCGTTGAACAGATTAGCATTTATTTTGGGGACCTCTATTTAATTTCTTTCCAGGAAAAGAAAGAAGACGTGTTTGAAGAGGTAAAAAGAAGAATTCAGGAAAATAGCGGCCGAATTCGAAAATTTAAAGCACATTACCTGGCTTATGCGTTATTAGATTTGACGATTGATAATTACTATGATACGGTTGATGAATTGGATGCCAAAATATTGGCTCTTGAAAAATCAATAGATGCAGGACCGGATGCCGAAATAAAAAACAGGTTACATGCCATTAAAAGAAAAACACTATTTGTGTACAAGATATGTAATCCGATGCGGGATGCTTTGTTAAAAATGATGAGGATTGAAAATAATCCTTTTGATGAAGCTGGAAAGGTATTTCTCCGGGATTCCTATGATCACATTAATCAAATTATTGACCGTCTGGAGACGCAAAGGGATTTATTAAATGGACTTAGGGATTTGTATTTATCGGAGATCAGTTTTAAAATGAATCAAGTCATCCAAACTTTGACCATTGTATCCACCATCTTTATACCATTGACCTTTTTGGCTGGGGTATACGGAATGAATTTTCATAACATGCCGGAGTTAGGGTGGAAATATAGTTACTTTGGCTTGTTGACCATCATGACGGCTTTGGCAATATCATTGGCTTTTTATTTTAAAAAAAAGAAATGGTTTTAAAGCCGAATGGGAAAAAATGTATTGGACTGAGTGTCAATTTATAGTAAATGATTAAGTCTTGATATTAAATGAATAAAATCTATTCTACCTTATTGTTCTTCGTGGCTAGTCTACAATTGCTTGGTCAGACAAATGAGGGTCATGAATTTTGGTTCGGTTTTATGGAGCATATTGACGAAAACTCCAATACGAAGGTGGCTATGATCACCTCCAAATCCACCACGAGTGGTTTTATTCGGATACCGGGAAGAGGCTTTTCATTACCATTTTCTGTAAATGCCAACGATGTGACTATTATTCCCCTTCCCAACTACACCGAAAATTTTGGTTCGGAAACCAAAGCGAATGTTGGAGTACAAGTTATTTCGGAACAGCCCGTATCGGTCTATATACATCAATATTCCGGAATGCGTTCCGAAGCAGCTGTAGTATTACCTATCGAATCGATCGGTCGAAATTACTATGTGATTACCTATGAAGGATTTCAAGGAGGAGGGACGGTATATCCATCTGAGTTTTTGATAGTTGGAGTACGCGATGAAACGGTTATTACTATCGAGTTGAGTGATCAGACGGTTCGCGGTAAGCCGGCCGGTAGTTCATTTCAAGTTACTTTGGATGCCGGAGAGACGTATCAGGTCCAGGCGAGCACAGCTCAAGGAGACCTGACCGGAACCAGAGTCAGTGGTGATAAGAATTTCGCACTGTTTGGCGGAAATAAATGGACCGAAGTTCCCAATGGCTGTGCAGCAAGAGACAATTTGTTGGAACAAATGTATCCGGTAGGTACATGGGGTAAACAATTTGTTACAGTACCCAATGAAAGAGTCAATTTTGATATTTTTCGAATTGTCAGTGCTGAGGATAATAATACGATAACGGTTGAATCATCAGCAGATACCAAAACCTATAACCTGAATAGCGGACAATTTGTTGAATACCAAATTGGGAGACCTACCTATATTATCGGGACAAAACCAATTCAAGTGGTTCAATACAATGTGGGTTCGAGGTGTAGCGGCCATAATGTAGGAGATCCATCCATGGTATTACTCAATTCGATTGAACAAACAAGAGATACGGTTACGCTATTTAACTCATCTTTCGAAAATATTACCGAAAATTATATAAATATTGTAACTCGCACCCAGGATACCGGTATTATTGTTTTTGACGGACAAAGATTAGTGGAACAGGGAATTGAATTCAGAACGGTGGGTGCTGAAGCCTTGTATGCCTATGCTACTGTTCAAGTCAGTGTTGGTGCACATACTATTGCGTCAGATGGGTGCGGTATTATCGCAACGGCTTATGGTTATGGCAATGTGGAGTCTTACGCCTATGGTGGAGGAGCCTCGTTTTCTACCATTAACTCCAATCCTATCCCCGATGGTGGCTGTCTTAACGATACGGTTTTCTTTAATACGGGACTTTCTCCTAACCGTTATGGTTTTTATTGGGATTTGGGAGATGGTAGCTTCTCGACTCAAAGTAGATTTGAACATTATTATAATGATTTAGGAAGTTATCCTATTACTTTGATTATCAATGATATGTGTCTCAATACTGTTGATACATTCTACAAGGACTTAATGATTACCTTAAGACAAGCGGTGGATGCGGTTCCGGATATTCTGATTTGCCAAGGCGACTCTGTTCGTTTAGGGGCTACGGACCTAGAGTCAGCAAGTTTTGTTTGGGAGGGCCCCCTCAATTATAAATCCGAAGAACATTTTCCTCTTATATTAGATGCTCAGCCTCAAATAAGTGGTGAATATCAGGTGATCGGTATTGTTTCCGGTTGTGCAACATTCCCTTCATATACGTATTTAGAGGTAAAACCAACACCTCAACCTGGACTTATGGAAGATACTATTTTTTGTCCCAGGACAGATGCCATAGATTTAACGACGCAACGTGATTTTATCTCTTATACATGGCAGAATGGAAGTGTCGATCCAGGATACCTGGCAACGGTGGAAGGTATTTATTGGGTGGATGTGATGGATGAATTCGGTTGTCAGGGGAGAGATAGCGTAGAACTTACTCGGGTATGCCCAACCCAATACTTTATGCCCAATGTATTTACTCCAAATGGTGATGGTATCAACGACTCGTTTGGTCCAAAAACCGTAGATATTGAATCAATGAGTTTGCAGATATTTGATCGATGGGGAAATCTACTATTCGAGTCACTAGGAGTCAACAATCCCTGGGATGGGATGGTCAATGGAAACCAGGCCGAACAAGGAGTGTATTCCTGGCAAATGACTTACCTGGCATTTCGATCCAATGGAGAACAATATCAGGCGACTGATTTTGGCACGATCACCTTAATAAGATAAGGTAATTCAGGATCAATCAAGGCCTGGGAAAGTGTCTAAGTAATTTTATCTCGATTCATACAGAGCCTGGCCTATGAGTTCAAACTTATCACCAGGTATCCAGTACGGAGTATGGTCCCAATTAGCAATAGTTTCTGCTGTAAGAATATAAGCACGCAAATATTTGTCGATATAATCCAAATCGACATTATCCACTTCATCACTGGGTTGATGGTAATAGTCGGTGATTTGAGCATTCATTTCAGTCATCCCCATCTTGAAAGCAATTGCAGGTATTCCCTTTTTAGCAAAGCTGACCTGATCTGATCTTTCGTAGTAGTTTTCTTCGGGTAAAAGATTTCCAATAACGCCGAGATTTAATTGACGGGCGCAATCTACGATTAAAGGATCGACATTCGTGCGACCGGTATCTACAATGGTTATGACTGAAGTGTCATTATAGCCGGAATTATCAATGTTGAGGTTAAATACGCATTTCTTTAAGGGTAAGGTAGGGTGTTCGGTGTAGTATTGGCTCCCCAAGAGCCCTTTTTCTTCGGCGGTTAAAGCAATAAATAAAATGGATCTCTTTGGAGGATAAAGACTGAAATATCTTGCGGCATTGAGAATTCCAGTAACCCCGATTGCATTGTCTCTGGTACCATTGTATATGGTATCAGATGTGTTGTTTTGTTGAATACCTACATGATCATAATGTGCACTCATTATGATAAATTGTTCCTTCAGATTCACATCTGTTCCCTGAATACTTCCAGCAACATTATAAGCTTCGATTTTATTCCTATGAATACCGGACATGTGTATATTGGCGTTTGGAACCTTTCCTTGTTTTATGCCTTGGATGATTGCATTGGTACTATCGTTAATCCATAAATGAGGGATCCTTGAAATATCACCTCCCGCACCTAATTTGATGCTCTGTTGGGATAAATAATGTGAGACTACTTTCCAGGGATAAGGCAGCCCGGGGGTATAAACCTCGATCAGTCCGATCGCCCCTGCCTTGGACAAATCATTTACCCTGCCAAGGTTGGTGACTGCTCCTATTAAATCTTCCAACCTTGCAATGGCTATTTTGCCTTTGACACCTTCCAGGCTTTGGGAATCAAAGGACTCCACCAAATATAAGTCACCATTGACTGTGGTATCCACTCCCCCTATAAATATTGAATTATCATGGATTAAAAATTCTCTATCTGTAATAATGGCAGTCGCTTCTGATGGATAGGTCGTAGTATGGAGTTTGACCTCTTGCAAAAAATTTCCATTATCCCCTCTTGGCGTTAAGCCATAGGATCTGAACTGTTCGGCTACATATCTTGCAGCAATATTTAATTCGGCAGTTCCGGTATTTCGTCCTTTTAATTCATCCGATGCCAAAAACCGTATATGGGATTCCGATACCGGACGTTTGACTACAACATTGATGCGATCTATTTGAGAATACAACGATGGTGAAAATAAAGAAATAAAAAATAGAGTCACTAATGAGATTCTGAAAGCTTTCATAACATGAATTTTAATAATGACGAATAGTACACTGTATTCGTTGCAAACAGGTACCAATTATTTTTCAGAACTGAGATCTAATAAAGATACTTTCCTGAATTCAATGGGATGACTTTCACTTTGCAAAGAGATATAACCGGATTGAATGGGCGTGCCATCTGGGTGAGATTCCGAGTAGGGATCATCTTCAGCCAAGCCTCCAATCTGAGGCTTATTATAAGTAAGAACAGTATCCTGGCCTATGATGTGATGAATCACTTCATCTCCCAGGACGACCATTTCAATCGTGACCCATTGTTCGCCGTGATAGGTTTGGGATAAACTATTGATGCAATGATTGGTGATTAGTTTTCCATTCATTTCAACATGAGTACCTGGAGTGCAAAGATTGGCAGTACTACGATCGTCTACCCCATTTCCTCCCAGGAATTGAGCTTCAATCGAGTGGGGAAAGTTCTGATCCAAAGTGATAGTGGTAGGATCCTGGCAATGCAACATGGCACCGCTATTTCGGATAGCCCAGCCCGGACCACCGGCTACTTGTTCGCCAGTAAAACGATATTCTACCTTCAGTTTATATCTGGAAAATGGTGAAGTGTAATATAAATGGCCAAATTTTGCATCGAAAGAATCATATTCAGCATAGTCCACTTTCAGTAAACCATCCTCAACTCTAAAGGTGTTTTTATAATTTTCTCCTAAGGGATGGCCAGCAAATTTTGGGGTCCACCCGGCTAAATCTTTTCCGTTGAAAAGTTCAATCCAGTTTTCAGAGACCTTCTCATCTTTTGGAATATTGGCGCATGCAAAAAGGACTAACATGGAGATTAGTAATGTGCAGACAGGTAAAAGAATTCGTAATTTCTTCATTGATTGTATTTGTTGGTTTTTAAATCACTTCATTACTTTACGCAATATAATGGATTCATTTGAAATGGACTTATGGATTGTATTGTAGATAAATTTTTCCCTGGAAAATAGATTTTGGAGACGAGAAAATTTAAAAGGTTGGCAAAATGGACTTAATTTCATCCTGAATTGATTAAACAGCAATATGAATATCAAAAAACGACCTCAGCCAGAATTCTTTTTAGACAATTTTGAAACCACAGGGTATTGTGTCTCACAATTACGCTGGATGTATTTAATTAGTATTTTGTTTCTGCTGATTCATGCCAATTGTACTTCAAATATAGAAGATGCAACGTCTTTCGATCCATTAAAATGGGTGAATCCGAATCTAGGATCTGTCCACGCTCGCTGGTTTTTCTATACTCCAGCAGCCAACCCTTATGGAATGGCAAAGCCGGCTCCCCATACCAACGCCTATAATGCGGTAGGAAGTTGGCTTCCAGGAGGCTATGATGACCGGCATAATTCGATTGAGGGATTTGGTCAGTTTCATGAATTTCAAATCGGAGGTGTAGTGGTTATGCCTACTACAGGAGATTTGAAAACATTACCAGGAAGTCTTGAAAATCCCGATGAAGGTTATCGATCCCGATTCGACAAACATGAGGAATTGGCTCAGCCCGGATATTACTCCGTGCGATTGAAGGATTACCAAATTAAAACGGAGATTACTTCGACTGATAGAGTAGCGTTTTATCGGTTTACATATCCCGAAAGTGAAGAATCCCAATTAATTTTTGATATCGGCCATAAGCAGGGTGAAAGTAGCGATGTGGTCCTGGCCAAAATGGAAATGATTGATGATGATGAATTTAATGGTGAACTGAGTACTTATCCGGAATATGCTAAATTTTGCGACAAAGGTAATCATGTCAAAATGTTTTTTAGCGGTAGATTATCAAAGCCCGTTTCTGACTACGGTACCTTTGTTGAAGATACACTTTATAAAGGTCAAAGAAATACCCGAGGTGTAGGAAATGGAATGTATATGAGGTTTTCAACGGAAACAGATGAAATCATTGAGTTGAAGATCGGATTGTCGTATACATCGGTCGAACAAGCGCGGATCAATTTGGATGGCGAGGCCAAGGAAATCACTTTTGATGAGGCCAAAGAACAGGCACAAAATAGTTGGAGAGAAAAATTGGGACGGATCAAAGTATCGTCCAGAGACACATCAAGACTGATTAAATTTTATACAGGATTATATCATGCTTTGCTGGGTAGAGGCCTAGCTTCGGATATTGGAGGGACTTATCGACAGAATGATGGAACGATCGGTCAAATTCCGAAGCAACCTGACGGAACACCTAAGTATCACCATTATAATACTGACGGTATTTGGGGTGGGTTTTGGAATCTGGGTCAATTGTGGGCATTGGTATATCCTGAATATTTAAAGGAATATTTACAATCCAATCTGGATTTTCAAAAAGTTACCGGTTGGTTACACGATGGTGTCGCTTCTGGTGTTTATACCAATGGAGTTCAAACCAACTTCTTTGGCTTGATGTTGGCTCTGGCTTATCACTGTCAAATCAACTTGTATGATGAGTGGGAAGAAGTATTTGAGGTTGCCTATAAAAATGAGACAAAATACCAGAACCGGGACTTTGGTTCCGGTCGATATGACCTTGGATATTTTGTAAATCAAGGTTATATCCATTCGTACGATACTACACTCTCCAATGGTTGGGTTTTTAATTTTGGGGCATCTCATACGCTCGAATTCGCATTCAGCTCCTATGCTGTAGCAAGTATGGCGCAATCTTTGGGAAAAATCCAGGAATTTAAGCAATTAAGCAATCAAGCGAACTATTGGAAAAATCTGTTTGACCCTGAGACTAAATACATTCGCCCGCGATATGCTAATGGAGACTATATCGAAGATTTTGATCCGATGCAACCGTGGAGAGGTTTTCAGGAAGGTAATGCCGCACAGTATACCTGGTATGCCCCTCATGATCCGGCATCATTAATCAAACTATTAGGCCTTGACTTATTTAATCAACGATTGGATCAGGCATTCACGCAAAGTGAAAATTCGATCTTTGGAGGAGGTAAAGAGTTGGATAGCTTTTCCGGATTGGAAAAACTTTACAATCAAGGTAATCAACCATGTTTATTTCAACCGTGGCTGTTTAATTACAGTCGTAAACCCTGGCTGACGCAAAAGTGGGTTCAAGCTATTTGTGATCAGTTTTACGGTACGGAACCTTTGCACGGTTATGGATACGGACAGGATGAAGATCAGGGTCAGTTAGGAGCTTGGTATGTCATGAGTTCGATCGGATTATTCGATGTGCAGGGCCATACGTCATCAGATCCTACCTTCCAGATAGGTACCCCGTTGTTTGATAAAGTGGAGATATCCCTGCCAGGGGATAAGACGTTGAAAATCCATGGCCAGCCGAAACATTCCGGTAAATATCAATATATCCAATCCGCAACTTTCGATGGAATGGAGTTGAAGAATGGCTGGATGTACCGCGATCAACTGGTGGAGGGAGGTATCCTGGATATTGTTTTGGATACGTTGCCGAATACCGATTGGGGTATTGCTTTGCCTCCACCCAGCATGAGTAATGAACATCTACTTCCAAGAAATATTAAGGCTACCATTGAGGCAGACTCTCTTTGTCAATACGTAAAACAAAAAGCCCTGGATGTCGTGGGTACTGGTTTTAATGCAGGAGATGGGTATGGAGAAGTATGGATACGCGATTACAATACCTTCATAGAATTGGCAATGGAAGTACATGATTCAGATGAGATTAAAGAGAATTTACTCGTTTTTTTTAGGATGCAGGGAGAAACCGGTGACATCCTGGATGGTTTTATTCCAAAATCGAAGGCTGATGATTCCGAGGGGGGGTATGATTATCGGTATTCCGGATTAGAACCCAGGTATGCCGGTCATAAAAATACGGTTGAGACAGATCAGGAATCTTCTCTTATTCAAGCGGTTTATAAGTATGTTATGAAATCTGAAGATTGGAATTTCTTGGCTAAAAAAATTGGAGATCATTCCATAGCAGAGCGAATGGAACAGGCGCTCCAATGGTTGATGGAAGAAAGATACAGTGACCAATACGGATTGATTTATGGAGCCACCACTGCGGATTGGGGCGATGTGCAACCTGAGCACGATTGGGGTGTTTTCCTTACCGATGATACGCATTATGCGATCGATATCTATGACAATGCCATGTTAATTATTGCTCTCAACAATTTTATTGAGTTGGTTCCGGAGAAAAGAAGTAAGTGGTTGCCCATTCGAAATCAATTGTTTGACAATGCCCGCAGACACTTATGGGATAGTGAAAATCAAAAGTTCATACCACATATTTATCTGGATGGATCACCGTTTCCGGATGATCTGAACGAAAATGAAATCTATTACCATGGTGGTACTGCAGTAGCCATTGAGGCTGGATTGCTTTCAACAGAAGAAATCGCGACCTCTTTACAAAAAATGATAAAAAATGTAGACAAAAGTGGTGCCGGTTCAATAGGATTGACGATGTATCCTCCGTACCCTGCAGGTTCTTTTAAAGGTAAAGGAATGTATCCCTTTGGATATCAAAACGGTGGTGATTGGACCTGGTTTGGAGGCCGCATGATACAACAACTAATTCGGTATGGATTTGTGGTAGATGCTTATGAACAGATGCTTCCAATGTTTCGAAGAGTTAAAGAGAATCAAGGATTTTATGAGTGGTACACTGTTGATAAACAGCCGACAGGTTCGGGAACATTCCGAGGATCTGCCGGGGTATTGTTTAAATCGATTGAGATGTTAGAAAATTATTGATCACGATGTAAGCCAAGTCAATCTCTCCTTGCTTATTCAATCAATATTTCATCAATAAACAACCAACAAGGACCGCCGGGGTTGGGATGCCAATCCGGATTTACAAGATTGCTAAGCACTTTCACTTTGACATACCTGGCCTTCTTCGGATCCATGGTCTCCGTAAAATTATTGGTTCTTAAAGGAGTTGGCCCCTTGGCAGTAGGATACTTTTTGTCAATCACTTTCTCATAATTGGTTCCATCACTGGATGTCCATACCTGCATACCCTTTGGAAAAAATATCCAAGATCCACTCGCTTCTAATGCACTTACGGTGACATTGTTGATTTCAACAGATTTTCCAAGATCTAGCACTGCTGTGGCATGCTGTTTCTCAAATCCTAACCAATCGCCATCCCTAAAAGTAGTTGTCCCTTTCTTAAAATCAATCAAGGATTTGCTGCCATTGCCTTTATATTTTGGGTTAGGAGCTGGAGTAAGGGTAACCTTTGCCACATTGTATTTTGCCAGTACAAACTGCTTTGATGCTATTTCACTGTTTCCCCAACCTGATTTACTGGCATATGCTTGGACCTTGCAAGTCCGGTTTACATAAAAAGGACCATTGTAGACCATGGATGTACTATCAGGAACCGATCCATCCAAGGTGTAATAAATATTTACATCACTCAAATTTAAGGTAAAGGAAACCTCAATGGAATCGGTAAACATTTCATTTTCAGCCTCAATTAGTGGCGGTCGGAGTGAAGCGCTGGAAAACATTTCAGCGGCATCCAAACCTAAATCTGCTTCCAATGCCGGAATTTGTTCATTCAGTGTCTTTACTCCAGCTTCCGTTACCTCTGTCTGCCATAAATACAATTTTCTCAGATTTTTAAGCCCTGCCAATTGTTGAATCCCCTCATCTGTTACTTCGGTGCCGTACAGATTTAAATATTCCAGATATTCCAGTCCTTGAAGGTGTTTCAATCCTGCATCTGTAATTGAATCTTTATCCAAATATAGTTTGACCAAATGTTTTAGACCGCTGACGTGGCTTAACATATTGTCATCCACATTGGTATTACCCAGATCCAACGAAATGATCTGATCATCCAGTTTTTTTAATGTTTTTAACATGGACTGAGTAATATCATTGCGGTTGGAGAGTTGTACCTCCAGATAAGGTACATTTTGGGCGACTTTAGTAATTCGAATTCCTTCGTTCAGGATACTGTTAACCCTACTTTCTTTGGGCTCGGATATATCTAATGCATATAAAGGATTTATGACCTTTTTTTCTTTTTGGAAGATACGATCAATTCGTTCGGTCATTTCATAATCTTTCACTTTAAGATCATAGCCTTGATGTTCTTTCACCCACCATTTAAGAATTTCGATCTCATCTTCTGTGAGTTGTCTTTTCCCGTCCGGAGGCATGTGAGTATCATCTGACATTGGGGCACAGATATTTTGGATGATCAAACTGTTATCAGGATCTCCTGCAACAAATACAGCCCCGGATTCTCCTCCGGTCTCGATGGCCTCGATGGAGTGAAGGGCCAATTTGCCTTTCTTTTTATCCGGATTGTGACAAGAGTTGCACTTGTTTTCCAAAATTGGCATGACCAGATCATCAAATACAATGGCGTTTTCAATATCTGTCATATCCTCCAATTGAGCAGCTTTCTTCTGTATTGGAGGCATACCGAAAAGTGATCGAACCGGCTGAGGTAATTTATCCGTTAGATAGGTACTACCATGGGTCAGCGACCCACCGGAATGACCGGCCAAAATTAAGAGCAAAACGGTTATTCCAAATACGGGAAAATATATTTTTTTTGCAAAATTTCTTCCCTTTATCAAATACAAGATCACACTAAAGACAGTTAAAATTATCCCTAGTTTCTTATGCCATTCCAGAACATCCTCACTGTATCCGCCTTCCAAATGTAAAAACCAACCAAATAATGCGGTAATTACAGCGGTTAACATACCCCAAAAAAGTCCTGCCTTGATGGCCGTCTGATACTTGGGTTCCTGGTTCTTCCGATCGATCCATTCCAGAATGAAAGTAAATGCAAGTATCCCGATGGGCAAATGCAAAACCAGGGGATGAAAACGACCTAAAAACTGAATAATCTCCATATATTCTTCCTTTGCATCTAAGTTAGGGAGTTTAATTTGTTCAAACCAAACAATAGTGTAGAATCTTTGCAAGAAAATGAAACTCTTATTTCAAATTTGGGTCAGAATGCTCCATTTTTGACTTGTGGGTTTTGTAAAATAAAACTTCTTATTTGGGTTTCTCTATAAAAACTCTTATCTATCCGAATCTTGAAACCGAGGTGAAGTTGCAAAATCCATATGGTTGGGAAAAAGTAACCAATGGGTACAGAATCATCATAAGGTAGTTCTAATTTTTCCTTGAATGAGTATTAAATCAATATGTTGTATAACATATGATTATACGTATGGTTTTTTTTAATTATGCGTTAATTTTGAGGCAAAATTTGTAAAGGAGATGGGATACAATAATTCCAATGTATGCAATGAACAATCTTGTGCCAATTGTCCTCTGAAGAAATATTCATTGCTGGATGGGTTGAGTTATTCCGAACTTGAAAAATTGAATGCCGCCAGAAGTCAACTACATTTTCAAACTGGAGAATATATCTTTAGGGCTGGCATGCGGTCCAATGGTCTTTTTTGCCTTTCCAAAGGTAAGGTCAAAATTATTGACAGCAGCGTCAGTGGGAATGAGCAGATTTTGTTTCTTCACAAGCCGGTGGATTTTCTTGGATTTTGTGAAACAATCCTTAATAGCAAATTTTCTTTTACAGCATGTGCCCTGGAAGAATCAACAGTTTGCATAATTGATTCAAATGTATTTCATAAAATAATCAATTCGAACATAGATTTTGCCAACAAAATCAACCAATTTTTGGCTCTTGAAATTAAAAACCTCAACAAAAGGATTATCAGCTTAACTCAAAAACACATGCGTGCACGGATGGCTGATTCATTACTGACTATTCGAAATACTTTTGGAACTTGCCAAAATGAACAATGGCTTAATCTGACTTTAAAAAGAAGGGAGTTGGCCGCTATGTCAAATATGAATACATCTAATGCGATCAGGGTACTTTCAGATTTTAAGTCTTCAGGTTTGATCCAGGTTGATGGAAAAAGAATTCGCATTGAAAATGTCAGCAAATTACAGAATATAAGCCTCATGGGATAACATCTCTTGTTCGTTTTAAACAATTTATTTTTGAAACATTCTTGGTATTCATCTTGTCTTTTTTTTACTACAATCTTCCTAATAGATTTTAATTTCATGGTTGTGCGGGATTGCTGAGTTAGTAGCTAGATCGAGAAAGTTATTTTTAATATTCAGCTTAGTTTTTAAATGACTTGAATTTCCTCGCGGTAATATTTTCTGTTATAAAACATATTCTGATTGTGTTCTGCAACACAATCAACCCTAAGTAATGTTCATTTTTTTGCTTTGTAAACAAAATTGACCGTTCAAAACAAAGCAGGAATGAGAATAAAAAGCAGTATTAATTATTTTATGAATACCAAAAATTGGTGGGGTCCGCTATTATTTATATTGGTTATAAGCTTGGCAGGTGTTGGTATGATTGGGTTCCAGACGTATTATGATGCTCCACCCATGTCGGGTTTTGTCGATGACGATTTAGAAGATGTCATTACACAAAAGCAAATTGAAGAAGGGCAAAAAGTGTTTCATAAATATGCTCTTATGGAATTCGGATCTTTTTTTGGTGATGGTGCCCAACGTGGACCAGATTTCACTGCAGAGGCCCTGCATTTGATATCTGAGTATATGGCAGACTATTACATTGATAATTTTTCTAATGAAGAAAACAGAACTCCTTCCGAAGCAGAAATTAGTATAATTCAGGAACAAGTTAGAAGGCAAATAAAGCAAAATACTTACAATGAAACAGAAGATAGGGTGGAGTTAACGCAAGCTCAGATCTTTGCTCACACTCAACTACAAAATTATTATCGAGAGCTTTTTCTTAATAATCGAGAAGGAGGGTTTCCGACCCCCGGTTACATTCAAAATGAAGAAGAGATTGATAATCTTTCAAGTTTCTTTTTTTGGGGTGCCTGGGTTTGTGGTGCAGAAAGACCAGGGAGTCCATTTAGCTACACTCATAACTGGCCCTATGACAGAATGGCCGGAAATACACCGACCTCTCCAGTAATTCTATGGAGCGTACTGGGGTTGTTGGCTTTTGTGTTAGGGTGTGGAATTGTCTTGTATTTTATTGGACAGTATAATCAATTGCCAAATAAGTTTTTTAAGCGTGGTTCAACCAAAATGCTGACTATAGAGAAAGTATCCCAATACGCTCCTTCCAGGACTCAGAAAGCATCGTTTAAGTTCTTTTATGTGGCCATAATTTTATTCATGCTCCAGGTATTGATGGGTATTTTAACCCTGAATGAATTTATAGATTTTTTAGGATTAATAGGGGTGCACATAAGGAGTATTTTCCCGATTACTATTTCCAGGAGTTGGCATTTGATGATGGCACTTTATTGGATTTCAGCATGCTGGATAGCTTCTTCGATTTTTATTTTGCCAATTCTGTCAAAAAAGGAAATTAAAGGACAATTAACCTTAATTAATATTTTGTTTGGGATGATTTTTGTGCTTGTGGCAGGCTCATTAGTGGGTATGGTAATGGGACCTAAAAACCTGTTAGGTTCCTGGTGGCACTTACTTGGACATCAGGGGTGGGAATTTGTAGATTTTGGTAAGATTTATCAATTCTTGTTAATGGGAGTTTTTGTTTTGTGGGCTATTATAGTTTATCGTGGTGCCAAACCTGCATTTATTCGCTCTCAACCTTGGAATTTACCCAATTGGATTGTTTATTCTGTCATCGGAATTCCACTTTTGTTCGTTTCAGGATTTGTAGCGAGACCGGAAACCAATTTTGTAATTGCCGATTTTTGGAGGTGGATGGTTGTGCATATGTGGGTTGAGGCATTTTTTGAAGTGTTCATTACCGTAATCGTTAGCTACTTAATGGTCTTGATGGGATTGGTTAGTCGTAGAGCTGCTATACGGGTAGTTTACATTGCCACACTTTTATTTCTGGGCACCGGATTATTGGGTATTTCTCACAATTTCTATTGGAATGCTAAGCCTGTAGCCACAATGGCCCTGGGCAGTGTATTCTCAACTCTACAGTTTGTACCCTTGATTTTACTTACGGTAGAAGCCTGGAGATTTAAGAATATGCCCAACTTTGCCGTGAACGGACATTCAAAAGTATCATCGGATTTTGGGTTTCCGGAAGTATTTCCCTTTTTAATAGCGGTAAATTTCTGGAATTTCTTCGGAGCTGGAGTAATGGGAATTATTATCAATTTACCTATTATGAATTATTTTGAACATGGGACATATCTTACCATTAACCATGGCCATGCGGCGCTGATGGGAGTATATGGAAATATTTCTCTGGCAGCCTTGTTATTCGCCTCAAAGCTGATGTTCAAACCCCACCGATGGAATCTGAAGACGGTAAAATTTGGATTTTGGTCGATCAATGCAGGTTTGATGCTAATGGTGGTACTGGATCTATTCCCAGCGGGAGCCATTCAGTTCAAAACCGTTTTAGATCAGGGCCTATGGTTTGCCAGATCAAATGATTTCATAACTGGAAGTGCATTCGAGTCTTTAACCTGGATGAGAGGAATTGGTGCAACAGTATTCTTTTTCGGTGGTGTTCTCCCTTTGACTTGGTTTATCGTTAGAAAAGGACTGAAACTTAAAAAGAGTGTGCAAATCGCAAATGTCACGAGTACATTTGAAGAAGCTAAAACTCAACCAAGTGCAAAGAAAGAAGAAGAGCTTGAAGAAAGTTTTTAGTTCTAAAATATACTTTCTACAACTGAATCAATTGGCAAGGATCTTTGAGCATGTTTAACCCGTTTGACTTTACAGGGTGGTTTCCTCGACCACCCTTTGTTTGTTTTCTATGTAGGAATGAATAGTACAATTAATTTACATTTAGGCAATCAAGAAATAAATTAAAACAGAAATCATCAAACTTATATTGATCTATACAATTTAAAAACAAAAATAGATTACCAATGAAAAGACATACATTTCATATTCCAGTAATGGGAATTGGATTTACCGTAGATACTCCATTAAAAGTGGCTCGCTTTGGGATTGATTCCGTTATTTCTTTATGTGATGACGGCCTGCTCGAAAGGCTAAGAAAAATGTATTGCTTAAGGTATAATCTCTTTTATCAGGAAATAACGGATAAAATGGAAGATTACCGAGCTAAAAGAATTACTTCCTATCTCAATTTAATAAACCATCTGGTTTCCAAACAATTTAATGAACTTCTTGAAATGGGACCCAAGAATCCAGTGAGAATAGAGGAGTACATTAGCCTGTTGCCCGATCGTACCAGATTGTTAAACGAGTTTAATTGTTTTATGGAAGAATTTCCAGAGA
>CBDCWO010000002.1:0-7673 GCA_965223405.1 Saprospiraceae bacterium | reverse complement strand
ATGATTGGACTGGCTTCATGCACATTGTTGGGCACAGTCTATTTCGAGAGCAATTCGTCGATTAAGGTCTCCATATCAACTTCGTTTTCCCTGCTATCGTAATTGTATCGAATGAATCCTTCTTTATCAATGATATAGTATGTCGGAAGAGCGTACCCATTGTATAGGGTGACGATTACTCCATCTCTTTGCTTTCCAGTTTTTACTTCCTCATAGATTTGGCGCCATGGGATATCCTTTGAAAAAACAAAGTCTTTTAGGTCATCAATGTTTTTGTCAAGGGACACACCGATGATTCTAAATCTTGGATTATTACCATGTTTCTTGTAGATTCTTCTTAGTGTTGGAAGTTCAGCCAGACAAGGAGAGCACCAGGTGGCCCAGAATTCAATTAAAGTAACAATACTGTCTTGCGGAGTGAGTTCGACTGGATTACCATTAATGTCCCTAGTTGCGAATGGTTTCATCAGATCTCCAATACTGAGTTCGTCTATTCTTCTTAAAAATGATTGAGCTCTTATGAGATCACGACTTGGAGGCAAATTTTCCTGGTCTGAGGTCGTAATAGCCTTAATAAAGTATTCTCTGGATTTTTTGCTGCCATCTTTAAAGAAGATTGATGTTCCTAAGTCACTCCAAATTTTAACTTTACAACTAGGGCAATTGAGGCTATTTGCTAAACTGTCGAGTTTGTAATACGCTACTTCCTCCCCGTGTACACTTATCATTGCTTTCTTAAAGATTGGATAGACATCTGCAAATAATTTCGGTCGACTTTCTATACCATAAAATCTTTCAAGAATTCGGGTATAATCGTGGTTTCTAAGTCGGATGAAGAATGAGAACAAAAGTGCTTTGTCGTGATCTGACGTTAAGCCACGTTCTCCAAATTGATCAAGACGTAGAGAGTATTCTTCCCGTAATTGAAGAGCAATCATACTACTGTCCCTATCCCAGGATACCACATCATTCCAAATCGAATCAATTAGTTCTGATAATGGATATGTGGTGCTGTCCTGCAGACTCCATTTTGCGTTAGGTTGTGCCGGGAGAGCGACATTTGTAGAAATGCAAAATAGAAATAGATAAATCACTCTCATTGAATCGTATGATTGTGCCCAACGCTTCTGGCGCATGCGTCGTCCCGCCCCTTGATTCTAAGGTGCATATCAGAACTTGAGGGCAATTTTAGTCGTTCTCTCGAATTTCCTTACCCTATTCTAGGCGGGATGATCGTTATGGCGCCATGTTGAGAGTCGTTAATTTCTCACACTTCCTCCTTGATTTTATTGTCTATAATTCTTAAATATCTTGGATACGCAATTCTGAAAGGTGTATTAAAAATGGCGAAATCTCCTCCCTCCCTGAGAAATATTTCCATTTTAGAAATCAATCTTTGTATCATCTTCTTCTTATTCCGAAAAATTTCCAATATCAACCAATCTTGAAATTCCAATGTCCTTTGAAAATAAGCATCCATAATTGGTTCAAACTCCACTTTCTCTTCATATCTTTCAAGAACCTCCATAGACCGGGCATTCCAATCTTCAAATTTGAAAAGTTCACTTTTATGAAGATAAGGATAACAAACCTGGCCATCAAATTGGTTTGACAAGTGAAGAAAAACTCCAATTTGTGGAAAGTGATAATGTATATAGTATCGACGTAAATCCATAACAAAATTTGATTCTGGATCACTACCGTAAGTCTCGGTGATTTTTTCTTGGTAAAGATTCGCCAGTCCAGTAAAATCTTTGGATAGAGCCTTTACTTTTTTATAGGTATATTCTCTTAGGGAATATGCTGAGGAAAGAAAATTCAAGATATTCCGATTTATCTCCTTCTGCAGGTTCCATCGATAATTGTTATCGATATTGTCCCAGACTCTATCCCGATTCTCCGGATTCTCATATGTTCGAATCGTCCTTTTTAAAGCCCTGAAATTATTTCTAAATGGGTAAAGGCCTAATCGAAAGTTTCTTAGTTCCTTCAATTCGATGATATCTGGATCAAGCCTCAGCTCTTTAATTCTTCTAATGGTATCCAAATTCCTATCGATCATTGTTTTTTATGACTCTCAACGATTGGTGCATGCACCGTCCCACCCGAGCTCTAATTTATAGATTTCAATTCTCTTAATGCTTGTTGCTTCCTTCATGGCTTATCTTCTTTCATCATGCGAGGGTGGGATGGTGTCATAGCACCGTGTTGGTGGCTGGTGCTCATTTCTATATTTCTTTTTATTCCTTTTATCGATTTAAGATCAAGTTCCTGTCTTTGAAATTAGCTAGCTTACGCTGCGATTTAATTCTTCATTTTCATGAAATTCAGGGTGATACAGTCTTTCCATCATTTCCAGTAGTCGATGTTCTCCAAGCGGAGTTTTTTGATCTTGCATTAGTTCCTCGTGATTGATTGCTATAAATTCAACAAATTCCTCATCGTAACTCCATTCGGAGAAAAGGACTTCAATTTGAGCTCCCTGGGTTTTCAAATAGAAGGGATGTAATTCATTAATAATTGTTCCCGGTACGAAGATTGGTTCACTTCGATCAACAGCATCTTTATTCTTATACATTTGTTTTCCATCAAATTTCACCCACAGTTCCAATTCAATGCTATCTGATTCCTCAACACCTAGCAACAACCTACCCCTTGAAATGATTTCTGATTTGTCGAGTATATAAGTGCCCTCAAGTTCAACTATCCTCGGGTCATTGTCTTCTATCAAAGCAAGAATTTGCTCAGGTATCGGGTACGACGCCTTGTACAGTACTTTATGTTGCCTCTTACAGATCTTACAATGATATTCTTTCAAATTATCTATTTTTCACTTGCCACCAACGCTCAGCATACCTGACCGGCCGATGCGAATGCGAGGCTGGCATGGTATGCATTGTTATCTGGGGTTCCCATTTTTCAAATTTTAATTGAGAATTCCAATTCTCCGCCAAATCCTAGCTCAACGATCTTCTGGAGTGTTGATATCCTAGCTTCTTTAACATTATTCTCGATCTTTGAAATATAGGATTTAGTCGTTCCAACTTTATCGGCAAGTTCTTGTTGTGTCATGCCCTTTCTTAGTCTGGCTTCTTGGAGCAGGACACCGATTTTAAAATTCTTATATCCTTCCTCAAGTTCCTCTCTCTTTTTTGTTCCCCGTTTGCCGAAATGTTCTTCCTTTAGTTCATCGAGTGTTCCCAATTCTTCATTTTTTGTTTTCTTGCTCATATTCCTTCTTTATTGACAAAGCTTTCATAATCATTGTTTTGGGGGTTTCTGCGTCTTCTTCTGAAATCCATTCATCAGAATGACCAGGTTCCCAGAGTCAAAGAAGCAGAAGATTCTGAAAATGTCAGATCCATGTTTGATTCTGATTTCATACAATCCATCCGTATCAGTTAGATGTCTCAGAGATTTCTCAGGAACATGTTCGATATCCTCAATGAGTTCCAAGGTCCAAATGATCTTTTGCTTGATCTTTGTTCTTTGCTTATTGAAGAATTCATTGAAGTAGTTCTTATATCTAAGGACTCTTCTGTACTTCCTAGTACCCCCAAATCTAATATACAGAAAGTTTCACTATGGGGCAACACTTCAATAGCTGTTTTAGTTCCTATCAAAGGGTTGTACGCATCGTCAAAGTGCTTGATTTTTTATCCCAGATAACGGTGGAGCCAAGCGGCGTCTTGGCAAGCGCTTTCCATCAGTACCTCACCTTTTGACTCCTTTCGGTTTAACAAATTAAGCACAAATAATCAATTTAAGAAGTGCGCTGCCAATATGCCGTCTTTGGCTATTGTTGTGTGGCGTTTATTCATTTGCATAGAGATATCTCATGGTCTTGTTCTCGTTGTTTAGGCTGATGATATAATGCGTATAGCCGTTCTCTGGTTTATAGTGCTCAAATACTAAACCTCGGTCACTTTCATAGGCTATAGATAGTGTGCTATCTGGATCTTCAATAAAATCAAAAATATTGTGGTCAACTCTAAGTTTATCATCAATCCAAGAATCCTTATTTCTGATTTGATTTTCCAGTAGGTAAAAATCCGAAACCGACAGTCGACATATACAATCCGCTACAAAATCGCCAATAGCTGTTTGAGTGTTACATTCCTTTTCTATAATCCCATCCATTATTTCAAATCCGAGATATTCCAAATTCTCAATAATTTCAGATTTAGGTGGAGAGCAAGCAGATAGTACCAAAATAAGGGTTGCTAATCGGAGTTCAATTGTTCTCACTGTAGGATGCATATCCCAAATCGTTATGAGCTTAATTATGTTCGATTAACTTGATCTCTTCTACAATTATTCTTGGTGGATCGGTCGAACAATTCAGAATCTTATCCATAAGTTCTCCATCCGTTCTTATTATTTCAAGAACTTTGAGTTTTGCGTATGGTTCTGAAATTGCCTTCATTGTTCTAACAATATAAAATCCAAACTTCTGAACCCCTTGATCTCTCTCCAACATGAAATTCTGACCGTTGATGAGGGCTTCATAAAGATTTATCTCATCATGCATTATTGAAAAAATTCTTTCCTAGCATTGCAATGCTACACAACGTCCTGGTGCATGCGCCTGTGCCGCTCACCACAAATTAGAACATTTCCGCTACTTAATCTCAGAAATACACTCGATAAGAGATGCAACCAAGCGGCATGGTGTCATGCACTTTGTTGGTGGCTGGCCTAAATCTTCTTGATTCTGCTTCGAATCCAGTTTAGAATCGAGTCATAGTCTCTGTTCCCCGCCGCAATATCCATTACGAATTTGTATTTGTCTGATCTGGAGGCTTCTATATCTAGGTTCTGCTCGAGCAAGGTTAATCTCATCAAAACAAAACCTGTTCTTTTGTTCCCATCATTGAAAGGATGATTTGTCACTATGCTTTCAATTATTGCTGCGGCTTTCTCTTCTGGAGTTGGGTAAAATTCTTGATTACTAATTCCAGATTTAGGTCTTTCTAACGAGGATTCTAGCATTCCTATATCTCGGATACCTTGAATTCCCCCAAATCTCTTGATTAAAATCTGATGAATTTTGATGACTTGTTCCTTGGAGATCACTTTGCTAGGTCTTGAAGGAGCTCATGATCTTCCTTCAAGATTCTTCGAAGGTTCAAGGCAGTGTGTTCCCCATCCCTTGATGCAGATTCAAGTTCTTTCATAAAGGTCAGAACATCCGGCAATACCGATTCAGGTAATGACTCTAGGATTTTTGTTATTTCTTGTTTAACGTCCATCTCCCCGTCTTAGATTGACAATATAACGATTCCATAGCAGATTCAGTTTCTTTCATAGCTTGCCACCAACGGTTCCCGGCTAAGCGGCTGTGGTGTCAGGCACTCACAGGACCCATCTTTATGCCAGTCTCTGATAAATATAACAAACTTAATACAGTAGTTGACGTAGGGGAAGGTGCCTGTCACTATGCCGTCTTGAGCCGGTGTTAGTGAGCGTACTTACTTATTCATCTTGACTACCCTCATCCCTCCAAAATACTTTACACCATGACTTTGTCTCAATCGTATCAAATAGGTTGATGAAGGTAAATCACCTAAATTCAGAATCATTTTCAACTCGTTCTCGGGCCAGGTCTGCTGATGCTGGATCTTACCCCATTGATCAAGCACATTAACACATCCATTCCTAATGGGTTCTGTCAGCTCCAGAGTTAATTCGTCTTCGAAAGGGTTTGGGAACGCAGTAATTTGATAGGATAGATCTTTAGCCTCAGTTGTGGACACCGTCAGGCAGTCCATGTCAGTAAATTTGATAGTGGGAAAACTTGGGGCCGAAAAACATCTAAGTGGATCGCTATATTTATCATCGCAGAAACCTGTTCCGTCACTGAAATGAAAAAAATTACTAGTGTTCCCGATATCCTCAATTATTATATCATTTGATTTCTCAAAGAATATTTGCTCGTCATGTCCGATCGCATAGGATATACTAAATGATTTAAGTTCGACATCGTTTGCAAAAAACTTCCCGATAGAATCTATTCGTATATAGTGAGTTCTCCTTCTCAGGTCCCAGGAATGAATTCCAGTTTCGTATATCATAGTATCACCAACCTCCAGTGAAAAGTCATACAAAACCTTGAATGAATCGTCGTCTTCATCAAAGAAGTAGATCGTATCATCCTCCTTATAAAGATAATTCCTCTTCGGCCTTCCATTACAGGTTGCATGATCCTGTATATATATAAGACAAACTCGATTCTGAATTATAGTATCACCCTCAATATAACAACGGTTAACGCCAATGTTTGGTGATCCAAAGCAAACGAGTCTATAGTGCCATTCAGCCCCGTCCACAAATAAATCCTGTGCTTGGAGAAGTAGAATGCTTACTACCATTAGGAAGGTAATTCTAAATCTTAGATTCAGCATTATTCAGAATTTATGCTCACTAACGTCCCGGGTACATGCACCGTCCCGCCGAGTTCTATTCTTTGGTTCTAAAATCTGTTCCTAACTCACAAATTCTCTTCATATTCCCATTGTCTTTTCAGTCGAGGGCGGGATGGTGTCATCGTACCCTGTTAGCTCTCGTTGGTATTTGTTCTCTCTTTATAACCAACTTTCATCCTATATTTCTCTAATATTATCATTCCAAAAATCTCACCTAGTTCACTATTGTAATCTTTGTTTGACAATGTACTATTCAGTTCTTTGGATGCTTCTCTAATTGATTCGAGTAGCAGGAGAAAATTCTCCTCAGTTACTTTGTATCTTGTAGATTCCAACAGTGCTTGTTCCTGTGCTTCAAGAGTTCTCATAACGCTGAGTCCTATTTCAGCAACTTTTATTTCCAAGTCAAGAGATAGAATTTTGAAGGCGCTCCTTAAATCCTTTTCTGATAATTCTTCAACATCAGTATCTTGATCTATTGAATTTGTTTCCTTTAACAAAATTGCTAATTTATTACGAGTTCGACTCTGAAGTGATGCCTTCGTCATTGAGTCAATCTCAATATTGTGCATTATCTGATTCCGAAGTTCCATGAACATCTGGAATTTAGGGTACAAGACTTTATCAATAAATCCCAAATCAAATAAGATATCAATCTTGTTTTTAAATGACAGGGCAGATCCTTTGAATCCGAGAGTTTTACTGTCTGAATGATCAATTCTAAAGAACATCCTTAATACCTTCGAAAGCTCACTTTCTATCGCAAGCGACTTCCCAACTACCAGCAGTCTAAGTTCATCTTCACTTCCAATGGATAGTTTCATATTCCTGATCAAAATTTATTCAGTTATGAAATGTGTGCAGCGCTTGTTAGCTCTCGGTTCTATTTTTTCACTTTACATTTTTTTACCCTACCTTCATCATCTAGTTCGATTACCAAATTCGATATATATTCCGGATCAACATTATTTCCGTACTTTTCTCTGACGAGATATTCGATTTCTCTTTGAGTTTCAGATTGTGGTCGTCCTAATAGTTCAATCACCTCTTCTTGACTCATTCCGATTAAAGTATCACTTTCAATTAAATCGTCAACCATTTTTTCCCGAATATCAGTCACCCACCAATCGACTCCTTTTTGGTTCCATACTTTGGAGTCGAATCTTTCAAGTCCACATGATGAAATCATCAAGAATCCAATGTTAATTAGAGCCAATGGAAATAATTTCTTCATCATACTTAATGAGA
>CBDCWO010000001.1:0-7218 GCA_965223405.1 Saprospiraceae bacterium | reverse complement strand
AATCCGAAAATAAAAGAATTGACATTACATTATCGGAAGTTTTTTCCCCGGCTTCTGCAACATGTACCACCGCCGTATTTTCGGGTTGTTCGATACTATGGATTATATTCTAATCATGGTCATATAGCACCGGAATATCTAAATGCGGAGACAGACGACCAGGGATCTCAGCTAGAGGAAGAAAATAATCAATGTGAAATATGCCACCAGAAGCGGGTATATGTATACACCTTCTTAAACCGAAGACCTAAAAGCGATCAATCAACTGACCTGACCAAGTGGTACACCAAATACAAAAGAGTAGCATAAGGACATTGATAGGGATTAGTATGTCCAGTACTGAAAAAACAGGGAATCCATTCAGAAATCAAATAGTAAAGAATCAAAAATGGATCAATTAAGATGGAGAATGATTAAAAAAGAAGAACTAAATTGCGGAAGTGATGATTTCAATAACTATAACGAAAGAATTAGAAATGTTGAAATTCTATATAAATAGTGAAAGGAAAGAAAGGTACTACATCTAACATAGCATAAAAAGCAATAGCCAACGCCTGATACCAAACAGAAAATAAGATAAAATGAATGATTTCACAAAGACCAATAACAGCAGACTAGTAACGGCTACTGCTTTTATGCTCTAAACGTTACCTCTCATAATCAAAAGACTATAGTACTTGAAAAAGATACCACTTACAAAATACTCTTGGTTACTAACGGCAATTATTCTTGTGACAGGATTCGTAATGATGCAAGTAGATCTTGTAGATTATGGGTATACCTTTTTCATACTATTTCCTCTTTTCTTGGGTTTTTCCATTGGAACACTTTTTAGTAAGGGGCTTCAGATTCTCTATTTGACTGCAGGAATTGTTATTGGCTCATCGGCATTGTTAGTATTTGGAATTGAAGGATTTGTATGCGTTTTGATGCTTTTGCCAATATTCATATTCACAGTTTGGCTAGGATATTTTATTTCCAAGAAAATAGGAATTAAAGTAAATAAGGATCCAGAACGATTAGCTATCTCCATTCTTCCTTTGGTTATACTTCTTGTCGCAGGTAAAATTGAAAAAGTAATTGATCTTGAACCAGAAAAGGTAGAAATTGAGACAAGGCAAGTATTGGATTATGATCCAGAAATCTTGTTTCAGAAGGTGAAATCAATGGAAAAGCTCGATGCTAAGAAAAGTATTCTGATGAAACTGGGACTTCCGACTCCAATTAGATGTGAACTTGAATCTGATACGATAGGCTCCTTGAGACATTGTATATTTAAGAATGGGGAAATTGTTACTCAGATAACTAAATATGAAAGTGGAGTGATATTAGAGATGGAGGTCGTTGATTATACATTGACGGGAAGACATTGGTTTGAATTTATAGACGCTAGCTATGCATTTGAAAGCAATGGAGAGAATACGAGAATTACGAGAACAAGTTCTTATAAATCTATCTTAAGACCAAGATGGTACTGGGAACCTCTGGAGAGGTATGGAATTGACAAGGAACACGAGTTTGTGTTGAACAGTTTAAAGAAAAATATTGAAGAAGAATACGAGAGGTAACAGGCGATAACCACATCAGCCACCCTATTGGGATGGCCGCTGGGTATCGCCAGACCGTTCTCGGCAAGCAAAAGGAATAGAATGATCTGTAAGGAAACATATTGCAATAGCCTTAGCGCATTTCTAAATCTGGGAACTTCCTTAGGCTCCTTAATCACATCTAGGAACGGAGGTAAACTGTTGGATGTATTGATGCCAATAGCAAAAAATCATGCGACAAGAGATTCACTTTCAAGAAGATTTGGCTTACAAGAATTTCCAGCTCATACGGACTGCGCATATCTTAGAAAGCCACCTAGATTTATATTGCTAAGATATGTGGGTGAGGGCGAGAAAGTAGCTCCTACGATTATTCTCAGTTTGAATTTAGGATCACTTGATCAAAAGGAGTTAGATTTTTTACAGAGATCCATTTGGATTGTAAGAGGAGCGAAAGGAAAATTCTATAGTAAAATTCTTGACAGAGGAATGTTAAGATACGATTCGGAAGTCATGAGTCTCGTGTCAGATAGGGAAAATCTTATGAAACAGATACTGGCAAAAGCCAATCGACAAAAGATCCACTGGGAGAAAAATAAAGTAGCAATAATCAATAATTGGACGTGCTTACATTTTCGACCGCGGATATCCACTTTTGAAAAAGAGATTAGAATTCTCCAAAGATTAAATGTTATTTAAATGACTAGTTCAGATTGGTCTCAGGATGCTCTTCTCATTAAAGCTCAAATCTACAGTGAAAGAGCATTGCAATCAGACCGAAACAGTTCTTTATTTCCCTTTTGGGCATCACTTACACTGGAGCTTATCGGCCGGGCAACACTTTCAAGTATTCATCCAGTACTCATAGCTGATCCAAGGGAAGGCAATAATATTTTACATGCATTTGGTTTTCCGAGTAAAAAAGGGAATGCAAAGACGATAGGTGCAAAGACAGTGTTTGTGAGACTCAAAACAATTGTCCCTGATTTCAATGAAGCAGAGGATAAGTTCTGTCAATCATTTATTAATATGCGTAATGAGGAATTGCATAGTGGGACACCAATTTTTGAAGATTTATCAACTAATTCCTGGCTGACATCTTTCTATCATTCCTGTAAAATCCTACTAGAGTTTCAAGAGAGGAGCCTGCAAGATCTTTTCGGCTCTGAGGAGGCGGAAGTGGCTGAGCATATGATCGTCGAGGGAATGAAAGAACTTGAATCTCAAATCAAAAAGAGGATTAGTGACTACAGGACTAACTTCGGAAAACTGACCTCAAAGATAAGACAAGATCGCATTGATACTTCACATCAAAAAATTGAGGAATTCATTCGGATTGAGGATATTAGATCGAACCATAAAATTGAACTATGCCCCAGTTGCAAGAATGAAGCACTTTTGATTGGCCGCTATATTTCAGAATCTGAACCCAAGGTTGTGGATGATGAGATACTGATCCACCACAACTTATTACCTATCGAATTTCGGTGTTTCTGTTGCAATCTGAAATTGGAAGGTAATGGCGAATTAATTATTGCTGACCTAGGTGGACAATTTGCAATTGAGAATTACAGTGATCCCATGGACTACTATTTACATAATCTTGAGCCGGATTTTGACTATGGGAATGATTGATGCAAGCCTGCCGAGAACATGGGCTCATGACGTCATGCTGGCATTAGCTATCTAAGTTCTTGAGAAGATGTGTAAGAATTGTTAAATTGTGGGAGGTGGCAATGATGGGAGTGCTTTCAGATCCGCTAACCAGCACGACCGCATAGCCCAGGAGCGTTAGTGAGCATAAATTCTGAATAATGCTGAATCTAAGATTTAGAATTACCTTCCTAATGGTAGTAAGCATTCTACTTCTCCAAGCACAGGATTTATTTGTGGACGGGGCTGAATGGCACTATAGACTCGTTTGCTTTGGATCACCAAACATTGGCGTTAACCGTTGTTATATTGAGGGTGATACTATAATTCAGAATCGAGTTTGTCTTATATATATACAGGATCATGCAACCTGTAATGGAAGGCCGAAGAGGAATTATCTTTATAAGGAGGATGATACGATCTACTTCTTTGATGAAGACGACGATTCATTCAAGGTTTTGTATAACTTTTCACTGGAGGTTGGTGATACTATGATATACGAAACTGGAATTCATTCCTGGGACCTGAGAAGGAGAACTCACTATATACGAATAGATTCTATCGGGAAGTTTTTTGCAAACGATGTCGAACTTAAATCATTTAGTATATCCTATGCGATCGGACATGACGAGCAAATATTCTTTGAGAAATCAAATGATATAATAATTGAGGATATCGGGAACACTAGTAATTTTTTTCATTTCAGTGACGGAACAGGTTTCTGCGATGATAAATATAGCGATCCACTTAGATGTTTTTCGGCCCCAAGTTTTCCCACTATCAAATTTACTGACATGGACTGCCTGACGGTGTCCACAACTGAGGCTAAAGATCTATCCTATCAAATTACTGCGTTCCCAAACCCTTTCGAAGACGAATTAACTCTGGAGCTGACAGAACCCATTAGGAATGGATGTGTTAATGTGCTTGATCAATGGGGTAAGATCCAGCATCAGCAGACCTGGCCCGAGAACGAGTTGAAAATGATTCTGAATTTAGGTGATTTACCTTCATCAACCTATTTGATACGATTGAGACAAAGTCATGGTGTAAAGTATTTTGGAGGGATGAGGGTAGTCAAGATGAATAAGTAAGTACGCTCACTAACACCGGCTCAAGACGGCATAGTGACAGGCACCTTCCCCTACGTCAACTACTGTATTAAGTTTGTTATATTTATCAGAGACTGGCATAAAGATGGGTCCTGTGAGTGCCTGACACCACAGCCGCTTAGCCGGGAACCGTTATGCTGCATAAATATGAAATTACATCAAAAGACATATCGCTGTAATACAATTCATGAATTACCAACAAGTAATTTTATTTCTGATTTAGAAAGAGGAATAAATCTCAAAGTAATCTTTGGAAGAAGGATCAAAAATCAGAGACAAAATATTGGTGAAAGTTGGCAGAAAGAGTTTCCAAATTATAGTATTGGCATCCATCTAGTGGAGGACGAAATAAATATTCACAAGCTCATAACCTTCAAAGAAATGGATGAGAATTGGGAGTACTTCGAAAACTGCGCAGTTCAATACAGAAATTTGGCAACTATTAGAATAAATAAGCTTGCTAAACACTTAGGAATTGAAATTTTCAAAGGGTTCCCTCTAAAAACTCTTAATCCCTGGAAAAACACTTCTTACGAATCACATGGAAAAATTGATGACTGGAAGTACTATTTCCATGGATTTCATTGTTGTTTCGAAAATCTAATATCAGGTCAAACTATGGAAGTACCATTAACATATGGTTTAGAGTTTGGTGAATTAGACCCATATTTTTTCAGTAATTTCATCAATACTTCCCCAGAATTATCTAATCATGATGTAAAACTATACAACCTGTATAGAGATGGAAACCAAATTTTGGAAAGAATGTGTGAACTTGGAAAATTCATTGAAATTCAATCAAACATAGAGGGGATTAAAGGAATAACGACGAAAAAAGGCCACATCAATTCTCCAAGAATATATAAAGAGGCCTTTGGAGGTGCCAAAATTCAAAAAGTAAATTTTAAATTGAAACGTAAACCTTGGTGGAAGAGAATACTAAGCAAATGAATACGCAGCATAACAATGCATGACCATGCCAGCCTTCCTTTGGTCGGCCGTCAGGTATGCTAACCGTTACAGTGCATTAATAATCAATAACACAAATGATTGAAGAATATAAAGGGAGCGGATTAGTGGCCTTTATAGATTTGCTCGGATTCTCATCTGAAATTATTAATAGTTGGGAAGAACAAGACGAGGCAAAACACCCTCTTCAAAGATTGAAAAAGATTGGCCAATTTATTGTGGAATCATTGAACCGAGAGTTCTATCACAAGTTCACAAACTATGATCAAGTATTGCTAGATGAGCAATCATACGGAAAGGTAATCACAATTTCTGATTCATTCACGATAATGATCCCTCTTGAAAAGGAAGAGAAGCCAGACGAGATTCTAACAAAGATTCTTAGCATGAGCGGTAGCTTATATGAGCTATGGAGGACCTGTATTGTTGAGGGATTTACCATAAGAGCTGGGATTGACTATGGTGATATTTATTGGTCAAATCTCAATATTGTCGGACCTGCATTTATCAACTCGTACTAGATTGAGGCCTATATTGCAAATACCTCCAGAGTCGTCTTTTCGAATCATGTTAAGGAACTCATTCGGATGATTCGTCCGTCAATTAATGCCGAGTTCGAGGAGTATTTACATATGTGGTTTGATTTGGATCTCGATGGACATCTCATTCTAAACCCAATTACAATGTACGGCTATGACAACCAAATAAACATAGATAATGGACTTCAGTTACTTCGGAAGATACGAGACAGATCTCCTATTTCAAAGCATTATAAATATACGGATCTAATTCACAGACTAGAAAACCAAGTAGTACCTGACGAGAATTCGAACAAATTTGATAACTGCAAATTCTTGTTCCGATAAATGAAAGAGAATATAAGTCTATTGAAGGTGGCAATGGATCATGTTCAAATCAAATCTCAAAAGAGTTGGTAAAATGACAGATGTTGAATTCAAATATCACGTGGCATTTTCATTCTGTAACGAAGACTTATCGTTCGCTTATGAAGTGGAGAAGAACCTATCGGAGTCAATAGAGACATTTATCTACGCTAATAGACAAGAACTTCTTGCAGCACGTGATGGTCCAGCGATGTTTGCAAAGACATTTCACAGCCAAGCGCAATTGGTGGTTATATTATATAGAGAGAAATATGGAGAGACGCAATATACTGCTGTAGAGAAGAATGCAATTGCTGGGAGAGCACTTAAATTTGGGTGGCAATTTGTTATACTGGTTCCGATGGAGAAGCCGATTCCCGATTGGTATCCATCAACTCATATCTACGTGGATCCCAAGCAACATCGTGCCGATCAAATCGCTAGCATCATAGAGTATAAGTTGAGAGAATTAGGAGCGGATATCAATCCGTACACCCTAGAAGATAGAGTTAGTAAGATTAAGAAAGAAGATGATTTTAAGCGAGAGCGTGATACATATTTAAATTCACTGGAGGCATATGATAGATGTCTCAAAATGTTCGAAGACTTCAGAGAAAAAGTAAGGCAAAAATGCGAGAAATTCAATGACCATATTCAAATAATATTTCGAAGAGATGAAATATACTTCAGGAATTTTCGATTACGATATGGCTTCAGCAGAATAAACAATAGAGCCAGGGATACATTTATGGGAATCATATTGGAAAGATGTGGACCTCATTGCATAGAAACGGAACTTATTGAGCGTCATGATATAGGATTTGATATCAATCAGAGCAAAATATTAGGCTGGTCTTTCAAAGATAATATTATTGATACTGAGATGCTTGTTGACCAATTGATCACGATGATAATCGATCTTTAAAGAGATACAAGATATCGTATCTCACTGCCTAGTAAGTGAAAATCAACGCACTGTAACATGGGCTCATGACGGCATGCTGTCAGATAAGGGGAACCAAAACAAATGAAAGAAATTGATATTAAGAGAGA